>JAIUNJ010000011.1 GCA_020161855.1 Pseudomonadota bacterium | reverse complement strand
CGCGTCGCCCAGCAGCGCGGCGAGGAACAGCACCGTCTCCGCACCCTCGCGGAACACGGCGAGGAAGCCGATCAGCGCCACAGCCAGGCCGACGCGCGGGGCGGCCATGGCCGCTTCGGTCCGGCGCCGCAGTTCCGCGGTCCAGGCGCGCGGGTCGGAACGGCGGGCCAGCCAGCCGCCGGTCCACAGCATCAGCCCCGCGGCGAGCAGGCAGACCACGCCTTCGATCCGGTCGTCATGGGCGCCGTCGCGCCAGGCCATGAAGGCGGCGGCGGCCAGCAGGCTCGCCGCCACGCCGGCCG
Source organism: Pseudomonadota bacterium (assembly GCA_020161855.1). Lineage (GTDB taxonomy): Bacteria > Pseudomonadota > Alphaproteobacteria > Rhizobiales > Aestuariivirgaceae > Aestuariivirga. Next base: position 83,633 of record JAIUNJ010000011.1, on the reverse strand, counting down.
CGGCGCCGAGGCCGAGCGCGCGCATCCGGTCCGGCGCCGCCCGGCCCAGGAAGGCCGCGAGCGCGGCGAGGACGAGGATGGCTTCCATCCCTTCGCGGAACAGGATCAGGCCGGCGTCGAAGGCGTGGGAGGTCACGGCAGGCATCTTCCGCGATTGCGAAGCATTCGCAAATAATGACGGAAGGCTCCACGCATGTCGCGTGAAACCTCCGCCATCAGAATCGATTACAGAATGAAGCGCGACAGGTCGGCGCTGCCCGCGAGCGGCGCCACCTTCCCGCGCACCATCGCGCCATCCACATGCACCGTCTCCCCGCCGCGGTCGGAGGCGGTGAAGGACACGTCCTCCAGCAGCCGCTCCAGCACGGTGGCGAGGCGCCGCGCGCCGATGTTCTCGACGCTGGCATTGATCTCTGCGGCGAGGTCGGCGAGCGCATCGACCGCATCCGCATCGAAGTCGAGCGTCACGCCCTCGGTGCCGAGCAGCGCGGTGTACTGCTTCAGCAGGGAATGCTCGGGCTCGGTCAGGATGCGGCGGAAATCGTCGCGCGTGAGGGCGGCGAGTTCCACGCGGATCGGCAGCCGCCCCTGCAGTTCCGGCAGCAGGTCGGACGGCTTCGCCAGGTGGAAGGCGCCGGAGGCGATGAAGAGGATGTGATCGGTCTTCACCGGGCCATGCTTCGTGGAGACGGTCGTGCCCTCGATCAGTGGCAGCAGATCGCGCTGGACGCCTTCGCGGGAGACGTCGGCGCCCGCCCTTTCGCTGCGGGCGCAGATCTTGTCGACCTCGTCGAGAAAGACGATGCCATTGTTCTCGACGGCCTCGATGGCCTCGGCGATGATCTTCTCCTGGTCGAGGAGCTTGTCGCTTTCCTCGGCGATGAGCACGGCATGAGCCTGTGCCACGCTGAGCTTGCGCGCCTTGGTGCGTCCGCCAAAGGCCTTGCCCATGATTTCGGAAATGTTGATCACCGATGCCGAACCGCCGGGCATTCCTGGAATATCAAAGCTCGGCAAGCCGCCGCTGTCGGCCACTTGGATCTCGATTTCGCGTGTGTTCAATTCATCGGCGCGCAATTTTTTGCGGAAAGACTCGCGTGTCGACTCACTGGCATTGGCTCCGACGAGCGCATCGAGAACGCGGTTCTCGGCATTGACATGGGCCTGCGCTTCCACATCCTTGCGGCGGGCGGCCTTGATCATGCCGATGCCTGCTTCCAGCAGGTCGCGGATCATCTGGTCCACATCGCGGCCGACATAACCCACTTCCGTGAACTTTGTCGCCTCCACCTTGATGAAAGGCGCATTGGCGAGCCGCGCCAGGCGCCGCGCAATCTCGGTCTTGCCCACGCCGGTGGGGCCGATCATCAGGATGTTCTTCGGGCTCACTTCCTCTTTCATCGCACCCGTGAGCTGCTGGCGGCGCCAGCGGTTGCGCAGGGCGATGGCGACGGCCCGTTTCGCCTCGTGCTGTCCGATGATGTAGCGGTCGAGTTCGGAGACGATTTCGCGGGGAGAGAAATTGCTCATGCTTCAGGTGGCTTTCGGCTTGCTGTAGGTGGCGCCGGCGGGCGGCACACGGCTGGTGATCACGGGTGGCAGCATTTTCAGGATGGCGGCGCGCAGCGGCTTCCAGGCAATGGAGACACCGAGCACTGTTGCCCCCACCAGGAGGACGGCGACGGCCGTGGATTCACCGATCTGGGTGAATCTGACGAAGTTGAGCAGGCCATAGCCCAGATAGATGAGCGAGGACACGAGCAGGGCGCGGCGGTCAACGGTCAGTGCCACGAAGCTCATGACGAGGAAGACGGCAACAATCGTGATAGCATTGCCCGTCTGCATCGCATCCGTATGCGCCACTTGCTGCATGATCGGATGGACAATCATCGGCGCTGCCAGCAGATGAAGCCAGAAGGCGATGTCGGTGCGGCGCGTCTGGCGCAGCCTGTCGGAAGAGTCGAAGAACATGGCGAGGGCGAAGACGGCAAGGCCGAGCGGCAGGAAGATGAATCCCGTGGTTGCGGAAATGATGCCGGGTGAGGCGGCTTCCACGAGGCCAGCGATGATGGCAACGGCAGCCGCCGCGCCCGCCGCGATGGTGATCGGTACGTGGAAGCGCCACCAGTGTAGCCCGACGGCCAGGGCCGCCACGAGCCCGGCGCCGGCTGCAGCCAGGCCATCCTTGTTATCAAAGATCGAACTCGCCTCCATACTGCCGGACATGAAGGCATGGGCAGCCGCAAAGACCGAGCCTGCGAAGATCACCAGCAGCGCGATACTGGGCAGGGCCTGGCGGCGGATACGCGTGAAAACCTCGGCGAGCCCCCAGGATGCCAGGGGCAGGGTGATGGCCCACAAGCCACCGGACAGATAGCCGAGAGCACCAAGGAAAAGAACGAGTCCGATGGTGACGAAGATGTCGCCGAAGCCGGTCAGGAGGCGGAACTGCTCGTCATCCGGAGAGACAGCGGCCTCCATGCGCCCTTGCGCGAAGGATCGCAGCCTTGCGGCCGTCTCCGCGTCGATGACACCTGCCGCGACAGCGGCATCAAGATCGATATTGCCTGAAGTCAGGTTGTCGCCAGCCATGTGGCCCTCTCAGCTTCTGTAGCCAAATCCATAGTCAAAGTCCTGCGGGAGCAATTCCATGAGCAGGCTCGTCCCACCGTCCTGTTCATATGAGTCATAGGGCGTGAAACCGGCCTTCATATAGCAGGCAATTGCCCTTTCGTTGCGCATGTCCGGATCGATGACAAGCCGGCTCGCGCCTTCGGCAAAAAGCTTCGCCGCGAAATGTTTGAGGATCAGGGTGCCTATGCCGCGATTGAGGTTGCCGGCCTCGCCGATGGTGATGTCGATGCCGCGGGTGCCGGCGTCCATACCGTGTTGCCAGGGGTAGTCCGGATGGTTGGTTGGCCGCCAGGATTGAACATAGGCCACAGCGTCGTCATTCAGCAGGGCGATGAAGGGTTTGTGCTCGGCCGCATTGTCGTAGATGCCGTCGAGCTCCGTCTGCGGGTCGTCCCACCACGCTCGCGCATGTGGCGCGGCGAGCCAGCGTCGGAGAAGGTCACGGTGTTCTTCGGTCACGGGAACGAAGCTCACAAGCGCCACTCAAACCGCATCCAGAATTTCAAGTGTCAGGTTGCTGTTGGTATAGACACAGATGTCGGCGGCAATCTTCATGGCCTTGCGCGCCACGGTCTCGGCATCGAAATCGGTATCGATCAGGGCCCGTGCTGCCGCCAGAGCATAATTGCCGCCCGAGCCAATCGCAATGACGCCACCCTCCGGCTCCAGCACGTCGCCAGTGCCGGTGAGCACGAGTGAAACCTGTGGGTCGGCCACGATCATCATGGCCTCGAGCCGCCGCAGGTAGCGGTCGGTGCGCCAATCCTTGGCCATCTCCACGCAGGCGCGGGTGAGTTGCGCCGGAAACTGCTCCAGCTTGCCTTCCAGCCGCTCGAACAGCGTCATGGCGTCGGCTGTGGCCCCGGCAAATCCGGCGATCACGCGCCCGGAGCCGAGCGGCCGCACTTTCCGGGCGTTGCCCTTGATGATGGTCTGGCCGAGGCTCACCTGGCCGTCACCGGCGATGACGACCTTGCCCTGCTTGCGCACCGTCAGGATGGTGGTGCCGTGCCATTGTGGAATGTCTGCCATGGCTGGCCATGTAGGGCGTCACCATGGAAAAGTGAAGGCAATATCAGAGGCGGCGGAGGAAGACGCTGCGCACCTTGTGATCTGCCCCCTTGCGCAGGACAAGGTCGGCACGGGGCCGCGTGGGCAGGATATTCTCCCGCAGATTCACAAAATTGATGGTGTTCCAGATGCGCGTGGCAAAGGCCTGAGCTTCGTCGTCGCTCAGGCTGGCGTAGCGGTGGAAGTAGGATTTGGGATCGCGGAAGGCGCCGTTGCGCAGCGAGAAGAAGCGCTCGATATACCAGGCCTGAAGATCTTGCGGGTCGGCATCGATGAAGATCGAGAAGTCAAAGAAGTCCGAGACGTTGGGAATGCCGCGGCCATCGCGCGGCGGGCGTCCGGTCTGCAGCACATTGATGCCTTCGACGATGAGGATGTCGGGCTGGTCGACAACCTGAGTCTGCCCGGACAGCACATCATAGGTGAGATGCGAGTAGACCGGAGCCTCGACATCGCGCTCACCCGATTTGATCGCAGACATGAACCGCAGGATGGCGGGCAGGTCATAGCTTTCAGGGAAACCCTTGCGGCCCATCAACCCCTCCCGGTCCAAGGCTGCATTCGGCAGCAGGAAACCGTCGGTGGTGACGAGATCGACCTTGGGGTGCGACGGCCAGCGCGAGAGCAGGCGGCGCAGAATGCGCGCCGTGGTGCTTTTGCCGCTCGACACGCTTCCGGCAATGCCGATCACATAGGGCACTTTCAGATCGGTCGTGTGCAGGAACAGGTTGGATGCGTGAAAGAGCTTCTGGCTGGCCTGCACATAGAGGTTCAGAAGGCGCGACAGGGGCAGATAGATCTTCTCGACTTCGGCAAGATCAATCCGGTCGTTCAGCGAACGGACCTCGTCAAGATCGGCGGCTGTCAGCGTCATGGGCGTATCGGCGCGCAGGTCGGCCCACTCCTCGCGGCCGAAGCGGCGGAACGGAGAAACGGCGCGCGCCAGATCCTCTTCGAATTGCTGCTCGGGGCTCATGTCCGCCGTGCGGCCTTTTCGGCAAGGCCCGAGGTGCCGGCGCGGCGGCGCAATTCCGCCATCACATCGTCAGGCGCCACGCCCGCTGCCTGCAACAGCACAAGCAGATGATAGAGCACATCGGCAGCTTCCTTGGTAGCCTCGTCGCGCTTGCCCTGCACCGCCGCCAATGCAAGCTCAACCGCTTCCTCGCCAAATTTCTTGGCGCATTTCTCGACGCCTTTGGCGAGAAGCTGTGCGGTGTAGGACGCTTCAGGCGAGGCACCGGCCTTGGCCGTGATGTCCTGCTGCAGCGCCTCGAGCTGGTCGAAAACCCCCATTAGCCCCCCATCGCCCCGCGCACGGGTATTCCCGCTTTCGCCATGGCGTCCTTTGCCTGTGCAATCGTAAAGGTTCCGAAGTGGAAAATCGAGGCGGCGAGCACCGCCGTGGCGTGCCCGTCCCTAATACCTTCGACCAAGTGATCCAGCGTGCCGACCCCGCCGGAGGCAATGACCGGAATCGAGACGGCATCGGCGATGGCGCGCGTGAGGGCGATATTGAAGCCCTTGCCAGTGCCGTCACGGTCCATGGAGGTAAGAAGGATCTCACCGGCGCCCAGGGCTTCGACTTCGCGTGCGAAGGCGACGGCGTCGATCCCTGTTTCCTTGCGGCCACCATGGGTGAAAATCTCGAAGCGTCCCGGCGAAACCTCCTTGGCATCGATGGCAACGACGATGCACTGGTTGCCGAACTTCTCGGCGGCGCGTTTCACGAATTGCCGGTCAGCAACGGCTGCCGAATTGATCGACACCTTGTCGGCGCCAGCCAGCAGCAGGGCACGGATATCCTCCAATGCGCGCACGCCACCGCCAACGGTGAGCGGCATGAAGCAGTTTTCAGCGGTGCGCTGCACCACATCGAGCATGATACCGCGGCCTTCATGCGTGGCATTGATGTCGAGGAAGCAGAGTTCATCAGCCCCTGCCGCGTCATAGGCCTTGGCCGCCTCCACCGGGTCGCCGGCATCCACGAGATTGACGAAGTTGACACCCTTGACCACGCGCCCGTCCTTGACGTCGAGGCAGGGAATGACGCGGGCCTTCAGCATCACCGTCCTCCGGAGACGCGCAAGGTCGTCGCGGTGATGTAGGACGCCTGCTCAGACACCATGTACATGACGGCGTTGGCCACTTCTTCAGCGCTGCCCGCGCGTTTCATCGGAATGGCGGGTGTCATGCGCTGCACCCGGCCCGGCTCGCCGGTGGAGCGCGCATGGATTTCCGTCTCCGTCAGGCCCGGTGCTACGGCAACGACGCGGATGCCTTCTTCCGCCACTTCGCGGCCGAGGCCGATGGTGAAGGAGTCGATGGCACCCTTGCTGGCGGCATACCAGGTGTATTCGCCGGGGCTTCCGAGTGTTGCAGCACCCGAAGAGAGATTGACGATGACACCGCCTGCACCGCCGTTCCGCGTTGACATGCGCTTCACCGCCTCGCGGGCGACGAAGATGGCGCCCGTCACATTGATGGCGATGGTCTTGGTGATGGTTTCCGGTGCTGCCGCGTCGAGCCGGCTGGATTTGCCTGTGATGCCCGCATTGTTGATGACTGCCGTGACCGGCCCAAAGGCCCGCTCGGTCTGCTCAAAGAGCCGCTCCACATCTTCCAGGAAGGCAACGTCGCCCTGGACGGCCAGTGCCTTGCCGTTGTTGAGGCGGATCTCTTCCGCAAGCGCTTCGGCCGGTGCCTTGTCGGCCACATAGTTGATGGCCACGGCCCAGCCCTGCTCGGCTGCCAGGCGGCAGGTTGCAGCCCCAATGCCCCGCCCGCCACCGGTGACCAGCATGACTTTTCCACTCATGAGCGAGACTCCGCGATCAGGGCCAAAGCGTCTTTGGGAACAATCCGTCCGTCATAGAGGGCGCGGCCCGTGATGGCGCCTTCCAGTTTGCGGGCATCGGGTTCCAGCATGCGGCGAATGTCCGCCAGTGAAGCCAGCCCGCCCGAAGCGATCACCGGAATGTTCACAGCTTCGGCAAGTGCTATGGTTCCTGGCCAGTTGATGCCGCTCAGGATGCCATCCCGGTCTATGTCGGTGTAGATGATCGCGGCAACGCCGGCCCCTTCGAAGCGCTGGGCCAGTTCGATGGCGCCGAGGCTCGATGATTGCGCCCAACCCTCGACGGCAACCTTGCCGCCCTTTGCGTCAATCCCGACCGCGATACGGCCCGGAAAACGTTTGCAGGCTTCCTTCACCAACGCAGGGTCACGCACGGCCACAGTGCCGAGGATCACGCGGCGCACACCCTTTGCCAGCCAGTGTTCGATATGGGCCAGAGAGCGGATGCCACCGCCGAGCTGCACAGGATTGCGCGTACCAGCAAGGATGCGCTCCACAGCCGAACCGTTGACCGACTGGCCCTCGAAGGCACCGTTCAGGTCAACGACATGGAGCCAGGTAAAACCCTGTTGCTCGAAGGCAAGGGCCTGCGCGGCGGGATCGTCGTTGTAAATGGTGGCCTGTGCCATGTCGCCCAGCTTGAGGCGCACGCACTTGCCATCCTTCAGATCAATGGCGGGAAACAGGATCATGGCCGCCACTTCAGAAAATTGGCAATGAGGCGAAGCCCGAGTTCCTGGCTCTTTTCCGGGTGGAACTGGGTACCCACGATATTGTCATAGCCCACTATGGCCGTAACCCGGCCGCCATAGTCGGAAGTGGCGACAAGGTCTTCAGGCAGCGTGGTCTCGAAATGGTAGGAATGGACAAAATAGGCATGCAGGCCGTCTTCGCCTGTGGGGATGCCAGCCATCAGCGCGTGGGGGCGTTCCATGCGGATGGTGTTCCAGCCCATATGCGGAATCTTGAGCGACGGATCCGATGGCGCGATACGCTTCACCTCGCCCGCGACCCAGCCAAGCCCCGGTGTCGTGACGTGCTCGAGGCCGCGCGTCGCCATGAGCTGCATGCCGACGCAGATGCCGAGGAAGGGCTTGCCGCGGGCAATGACCTGCTCCTGCAAAGCATCACGCATGCCGTCGAGCGCCAGCAGCCCGTCACGGCAATCCTTGAAGGCGCCCACGCCGGGGAGCACGATGCGGTCGGCCGAGGTCACGTCTGCGACGCGGTTGGAGACCGAGACGGTGCCCTTGATGGCACTGTCGCGCGCGGCCCGCTCAAAGGCTTTCGCAGCCGAGTGCAGATTGCCCGACCCGTAGTCGATGATGACTGTTTTCATCAGCCTGCCAGCGATCCCTTGGTGGACGGGATGCGGTCCTTCTGGCGCGGGTCGATCTCGAGGGCGTCACGCAGGGAGCGCGCCAATGCCTTGAAGCTCGACTCGGCGATATGATGGGCATTGCCACCTGCGGTGTTTTCGAGATGCAGCGTGATGCCGGCATTCATCGCAAAGGCCTGAAACCACTCGCGCACCAGTTCCGTATCGAAGCTGCCGATCTTGTGGCGCGGATATTCGCAGCGAAAGACCAGAAATGGCCTTCCGGACACATCGATTGCCACCCGGGTGAGGGTTTCATCCATGGCGAGATCGCACGAGGCATAGCGGCGGATGCCCTTGCGGTCACCCAGGGCCTTGGCGATGGCCTGGCCCAGGGCAATGCCGGAATCCTCCACCGTATGGTGGTCGTCGATATGCAGGTCGCCCTTGGCCGTGAGCGTGATATCGACCAGTGAGTGGCGGGCCAGCTGTTCCATCATGTGGTCGAAGAAGCCGACACCGGTCTTGATCTCATAGCTGCCGGACCCGTCCAGATTGACGGTGCAGGCGACTTCGGTTTCGGTCGTCTTGCGGGTGATGCTGGCCGTGCGCATGAAAAGCGTCCTTTCGCAGGCGCGAGATAGCAGAGCAGGCGGGCGCCGTCACGTCTTTGTCAAACGGTGCGGGCGGGGCCGTTAACGCTTCTTCTTGGCTTTCTTGGCGGCCCGGTGGTCGATCACCTCGTCGGTGTCGCTGAGCAGCGCCAGCATGGCTTCGCGGGCGGCGGTGCCGTCGGCGGCTGTTACCGCCTTGACGATGGCCTCGTGCAGCTTGAGGGCGAAGCTGTAGTGCGGGTTGTTCTGGGTCGTGAAGTCGAAGAGATTGCTCAGGGCCTGCTCGATGATGATGCCGAAAGGCAGCAGCAGCTCGTTGTTGGCGCAGACCAGCAGCGCCTCGTGAAAGGCCACGTCGGAGGCGACGATCTGTGTCATGCCCTTGGCTGACTTCATCGCCGCGAGGGCCGTCACCAGCCCCTCAACTTGCTCCGGTGTATGCTTGCGGGCGGCAAGCTCGGCGATGCCGGGCTCGATCAGGCGGCGGGCTTCCTGTGTGGAGAGCAGGAAGGCGCGCCTGTCCATGGCCGAGCGGTGCCATTCCAGCACGTCGCGGTCGAGCATGTTCCACTGGCTGCGGGGCTGTACCCGCGAGCCGATCTTGGGACGCGACCGGATCAGGCCCTTGGCTGTCAGACTGCGGATCGCTTCCCGGACGATGGTGCGGCTGGTGCCGAAGGTGCGCCCCCAGTCGGCTTCATTCGGCAGGAGACCGCCGGGGGGGAACTCGCCCCCCAGGATGCGCTCGCCGATGGCGCGCTCGACCCGTGCATGCAGGCTGTCCTTAGCCATCTTGGTTCCGGTTTCCGCTCATCATGGTGAGCACTTTGACCCATCTATTTGTCATACAAAAGTCTTGATCGGCCCAATTTGCGGAACTATGTTCCCGCGCCGTGGCTGTGTGGGGAGGCATGGTGCCAACCCTGCCGGCTACTCCAGGGAGGATTTTCAACGTGACCAATCGTAGACAATTCATGATGGCGTCGCTGGCCGCCGCCATCGTCGCTGCCGCTGGCCCCGCACTTGCCGAAGGCAAGGGCGTCGTCGGCCTCGCCATGCCGAACAAGTCATCCACGCGCTGGATTTCTGACGGCGAGTCGATGGCCAAGGAATTCACCAATCTCGGCTATGACGTCGATCTCCAGTTCGCCGAGGACGACATCCCGACGCAGCTCTCGCAGATCGAGAACATGCTGACGAAGGGTGCCAAGGTGCTTGTCATCGCCTCGATCGACGGCACCACGCTCACCGACGTGCTGCAGAAGGCCCATGATGCCGGCGCCAAGGTTGTCGCCTATGACCGCCTCATCCGCGGCTCGGCCAATGTCGACTTCTACACCACCTTCGACAACTTCAAGGTCGGCGTGCTGCAGGCCAACTCGCTCGTGAAGGGCCTGAAGGAACGTTTCGGCAGCGTGAAGCCCTGGAACGTCGAGCTCTTCGGCGGTTCGCCGGACGACAACAACGCCTTCTTCTTCTATGATGGCGCCATGTCGGTGATCCAGCCGCTGATCGACTCGGGCGATATCGTCATCCCGTCGGGTCAGATGGGCATGGACAAGGTCGGTACGCTGCGCTGGGACGGCGCGGTGGCTCAGTCCCGCATGGATAACCTGCTGTCGGCTAACTACACCGACAAGAAGGTCCATGGTGTGCTGGCGCCTTACGACGGCCTGTCGCGCGGCATCATCTCCTCGCTCAAGGGCGTGGGCTATGCACCAGGCGCTGAAATGCCGATCGTCACGGGCCAGGACGCCGAAGTGGCCTCCGTCAAGGCCATGCTGGCCGGCGAGCAGTATTCGACCGTGTTCAAGGACACCCGCGATCTCGCCAAGGTGACCTCTGCCATGGTTGATGCCGTGATGCAGGGCAAGGAACCCGAGATCAACGATACCAAGACCTATGACAACGGCGTCAAGGTCGTACCGTCGAACCTCCTCGTTCCCTATGACGTGGGCAAGGACGACATCCAGAAGCTTCTGGTCGACTCCGGCTACATCAAGGCCGAAGACCTGCAGTAAGCTGCACTGATCTGCGGGCCCCGCGAGTTCACTTGCGGGGCCCGCTTTTTCATGTGTAGTTTTGCACAACGACAAAGAGAACCAGGGCTGGGAGAAGCGGGATGGGCGCTGCGCCGATCCTAGAAATGCGCAACATCACCAAGACGTTTCCGGGCGTGAAGGCGCTGTCGGACGTCAACCTGTCGGTCATGCCTGCCGAGATTCACGCCGTCGTCGGCGAGAATGGTGCGGGCAAGTCGACACTGATGAAGGTGCTTTCCGGCGTCTATCCGTCCGGCACGTATGATGGCGCCATCTTCTTCGAGGGCAAGGAACGCCACTTCCGCACGATCGCCAATTCGGAAGATGCCGGCATCATCATCATTCACCAGGAACTGGCGCTGGTGCCGCTACTCTCCATCGCCGAGAATATCTTTCTCGGACACGAGACGTCACGCAATGGCATCATCAACTGGTACGAGGCCTTCTCCCGCACCCGGGAACTGCTCAGCAAGGTGGGCCTCGAAGAGCATCCCAACACGCTTATTGCCAATATCGGCACCGGTAAGCAGCAGCTCGTGGAGATTGCCAAGGCCCTCAACAAGAAGGTCAAGCTGCTCATTCTTGATGAGCCGACCTCAAGCCTCAACGAGAAAGATTCGAACGCGCTTCTCGAACTGCTGAAGGGTTTCAAGGCCCAGGGCATTTCCTGCATCCTCATCACCCACAAGCTCAATGAGGTGATGAAGGTGGCCGACCGCATCACAGTGATCCGAGACGGCAAGACCATCGATACAATGGACGTTCACACCGGCGCCGTGAACGAGGATCGCATCATCAAGGCCATGGTCGGCCGTGAGCTGTCGGAGCGCTATCCGCCGCGTACGCCGAAGATTGGCGAGACCCTGCTCGAGGTCAAGAACTGGTCTGTCTATCATCCGATCCACGCCGACCGGCAGGTGATCAAGGGCGTTAATCTCAATGTGCGGGCCGGTGAGGTCGTTGGCATCGCGGGCCTCATGGGCTCGGGCCGGACAGAATTCGCCATGTCACTCTTCGGGCGATCCTACGGCAAACGCGTCAGCGGCGAGGTGTTACTGCACAACAAGCCTGTCGACGTGTCGACCATCCCGAAGGCGCAGGCTGCTGGCCTTGCCTATGTCACCGAGGACCGCAAGACCTTCGGCCTCGTGCTGATCGATCACATCAAGCACAATATCTCGCTGGCCAATCTGCCGGGCGTTGCGGACCATGGTGTGGTCAACGACATCCGCGAAATCGGCGTTGCCACAAAATACCGCAAGGATCTCGGCATCCGTTCATCAGGCATCTACCAGACCACGGTCAATTTATCCGGCGGCAACCAGCAGAAGGTCGTGCTGTCGAAGTGGCTCTTTTCCGAGCCGGAGGTCCTGATCCTTGATGAGCCGACGCGCGGCATAGACGTCGGCGCCAAGTATGAGATCTACGGAATCATCAATCAGCTTGCGGCCCAGGGCAAGGCCGTCATTGTAGTCTCGTCCGAGATGCCGGAACTCTTGGGCATCACCGACCGCATCTATGTCATGAACGAGGGACGTTTCGTGGCCGAGATGCCCGCCAAGGAGGCCACGCAGGAGAAGATCATGCGTGCCATCATGAAATCATGGGGAACCTGACATGACAGACATTGCAGCGAGGGCAGAGCGGCCGTCGATCATGCGCTTTGTGAAAGCCAACATGCGCGACTACGCGCTGCTGCTTTCGCTTCTGGCCATCATGGTCTTCTTCCAGATCACCACCGGCGGCATCCTCTTCACGCCGCTCAACATGACCAACATCATCCTGCAGAACAGCTACATCGTCATCATGGCGCTGGGCATGCTGCTGGTCATCATTGCCGGCCATATCGACCTTTCGGTCGGCTTCCTCTCGGGCTTCGTGGGCGCCATAGCCGGTGTGCTGATGGTTTCCATGAAGTTCGATACCGTCACTTCCATTGTTGTCTGTATCCTCATGGGTACACTCATCGGCGCCTTGCAGGGCTGGTTTGTCGCGCGCTTCCGCATCCCCGCTTTCATCGTGACACTCGCCGGCATGTTGATCTTCCGTGGACTGATGATTGCCATGTTGAGCGGCCGAAATCTTGGGCCTTTCCCGCAGACCTTTCAGTCCATTTCCAACGGTTATGTGCCGGATCTTCTGGCTTTCATGGCGCCACCGGGCCTGAATCTCTTTGCCCTGGCAGCGGGAGCCCTTGTGACCGTGCTGGTGCTCTGGTCGAACCTGCGCGCCCGCCGGCTGGAAGAGGCCCATGGCATGGCTGAGGAGCCGATCCAGCTCTTTTATGCCCGGAACGCCCTGATCGCGGCAGCCTTCCTGAGCTTCTCCTGGATCATGGCCAGTCATCGCGGCCTGCCGAATGTGTTGATCACCATGTTTGCGCTGGTGGCGCTCTTCATGTTCATCACCACACGCACCACTTTCGGCCGCAGGGTCTATGCCATGGGCGGTAACGAGAAAGCAGCCAAGCTCTCCGGCATCAACACCGAGCGCATCACGGTCATGATCTTCGCCATCATGGGCGCCCTCGCCGCTCTGGCCGGACTTGTTTATGCCGCGCGCCTGAATTCCGCCCAGCCCAAGGCAGGTCAGGGCCTCGAACTCGATGTCATCGCGGCCTGCTTCATTGGCGGGGCCGCCGTCACGGGCGGCGTCGGCAAGGTGACGGGAGCGGTCATCGGAGCCTTCATCATGGGCGTCATGAACAATGGTATGGGCATCATGGGGGTAGGTATCGACTGGCAGCAGGTGATTAAGGGGGTGGTCCTGATGCTCGCCGTGTTCCTGGACGTCTATTACAAGAACAACTCGCGGTAGAATTTGAAAGCTGGAGCCACAATGGCTGGCCCGTTAGGTCCAGCCCGCGGGCGCCCGGCTACCCCATTGCCCGACCGTCACAATCGCTTCATAGTGGAGACATACTCAGCCAGAAGCCGGGGAAACCGGACACTATGGGAGTAATCTCGGGGACGGCATGGTGCATGTTCCCTTTTGGAGGACATTTTATGAGCAATAACAAGTCGACGCTTGAGCTGCTGCGTCTCGCGAGCGTGTCGCGCCGCAGCCTGCTGAAGTCGGCCGCCGCCGTCGGCGCGGTCGGCCTTTCCGCCCCGATCGTCTCGAAGAGCGCGCTGTCGTCTTCGGGCGAACTGAATCTTCTGATGTGGTCTGACGAATTCCCGGGCGAAGTCATTCCGGGCTTCGAGAAGGCCACGGGCATCAAGGTGAACCAGACGCCGTTCTCGCAGAACGAAGAGCAGATCAACAAGCTGCAGGCGACAGGCGGCGATGGCTTCGACCTCTGCCAGCCGACCGTGAACCGCGCGCCGCAGTTCAAGGATCTGGCAGTCACCGCTCCGTTTGACCTCGGCAAGCTGAAGAACACCGGCAATGTGCTGCCGTCGATGATGGCCAGTTCCAAGGCCCTCTGGGAATGGGATGGCGGCCTGCATCACCTGCCGCATCTCTGGGGTTCGGAAGCTCTCTCCTACCGCACCGACCTGTATAAGGGCGACCTTGCCAACCTCTCGTACGGCTCGCTGTGGGATGATGCTGTCAAGGGTCACACCCAGGGCCGTGGTCACTCCTTCCTCCTCGGCATCGGCCTGTGGATGGATGCGACGGGGAAGTCGCCGTCCAACCGCATGCTTGACGGCTACAAGGACGAAGACACCTTCAAGAAGGTGTGGGATCCGATCCTCTCTTTCGCCATCGAGCACAAGAGCTGGGTGAAGCAGTTCTGGGATTCTGCCGATAACACCAAGTCGGGCCTCATGGAGAACGACGTGTGGATCGGCCAGACCTGGGATGGTCCGGTTCTCTCGCTCAAGAAGGAAGGCAAGCCCGTCAACTACACCGCGCCGAAGGAAGGCGCCATCGTGTGGATGGACGGCATCACCCTCCTGAAGGCTGCGAAGAACATCGATCAGGTCTATGCCTTCCTCGATTACCTGTATACGCCGGAAGTCTCGGGCATGGCCGCTGACGGTTCGGGTTACAACCCGGTGGTCACCGGCGCTGACGCCTTCACCTCGGACACGTTCAAGAAGAACTTCCAGGAAGCTTTCCCGGGCGATGCCCTCAAGAACCTCTGGCCCTGGCCGGCTGAACCCTCGTGGTACGCCGAAATCCGCAGCCAGTACGCGGACAAGTTCAAGGCCGCCTGATCGGCCACTGAACCCGCTATTGGGTCAACAAGTATTTGCCAGCCCCGGCCTCCGGGGCTGGCTTCTTTTTAGGCAGTGACTGCAACTGACTGCTACTTGATCTTGTTACACTTTCGGGGGAAAGTGGCGCACACTGTTGCCGCAAACACGGAACATCAGGCTAGGGCAGGGGACGATTTGAATGAGTGCAGGCGTTGAGCTTGATGGCGTCACGGTCCGTTTTGGCAACTTCACGGCTGTGAACAATGCCAACCTGAACATCAAGGGTGGCGAGTTCTTCTCCTTCCTTGGCCCTTCGGGTTGCGGCAAGACCACGATCCTCCGCACGGTGTCAGGCTTTCTCGATCCTTCCGCAGGTCATGTCCGCATCGGCGGCCAGGATATGGCGGGCATCGGCCCGAACAAGCGGCCCACCGCGCTGATCTTCCAGAACCTCGCACTCTTCCCGCTGATGTCGGTCGCCGACAACATCACCTATGGCCTCCGTGTGCGCGGGCTTTCAAGAGCGGATCGCGACAAGCGTGCAACCGAACTCCTCGAGTTGATTGCCTTGCCGGGCCAGGGCCAAAAACTGGTGAGCGAACTATCGGGCGGGCAGAAGCAGCGTGTGGCCATCGCCCGCGCTCTTGCGGTGGAACCGCAGGTGCTGTTGCTTGACGAGCCGCTCTCGGCGCTCGATCTAAAGCTCCGCCAGCACATGCGCAACGAATTGCGCGCTATCCAGCAGCGCGTCGGCATCACCTTCATCTACATCACGCATGACCAGGGCGAAGCGCTGACCATGTCGGACCGCATCGCCGTGATGAGCGATGGCGTTATCGAGCAGGTCGCGGACGGCAAGTCGGTCTATGACAGTCCCGAAACGGCTTTCGTTGCGTCCTTCGTTGGTGAGAACAATCCGTTCCCCGGCAAGGTGGCTTCGGCCAGCGGCGACAGTGCAATCATTGAAACGCCGTTTGGAAAGCTGCGCGGTCTCAATCCGAAAAAGCTCAAGGCCGGCGACAACGCCATTCTCTTTGTCCGCCCGGAGTCACTGAAGCTGGGCAAGGGCCCCGACGGCTCCACTTTTGCAACGCCCGTTCTCAATGCGGCCTTCGAAGGCAACATGACCCATGTCTTCATGAAAGGTGCCGGCAAGAAGAACATCACCGTGACGGTCGGCCGCCACGGCGGCACCGCCATTCCGGCCTCTGGCGAGAACGGCACGGTCCATTACGATCCGGCCCTCGGCCTGGTGCTCCCGGAAGGAAAGATGGCCCGTGAGTAGCCGCGCCCTCGCCTTCCTCGTTCCGGCCATCGTCATTCTGGCTTTCTGGCTGATGTCGCGCTGGGAAGCGCGTCAGGGCCACGATCCGACGCACAAGAGTTTCTTCGAGCGTAATGGCACCGTGCTGGGCATCGCCTTCGTCGGGCTGGTGGCCTTCTGGACGCTGTTCCTCGTCACGTTGCCCTATCTCTACATGGTGGTCGAAAGTTTCCACCCCCGCCTGCCTCCGGCAAAGCGCGGCGGGCCGGAAGACATCGCCACGATCGCTCAGTACACATCCTTCTTCGTGAACCCGACCGATGGCGCGTGGAACACCACGCATATGTATGCCTTCGTCTACACGATCGTGGTCTCGGCGGCCGTCACCTTCATCAATCTCTGCATCTGTTATCCGCTCGCCTATTACATGGCGCAGTCGGGTACGACGCAGAAGGTGCGCCTGCTCATGCTTGGCCTCATCGTGCCTTATTGGGTGAACGAGATCCTGCGGGCCTTTTCCATCCGTCTGCTGCTCGCCTCCAAGGGCCTCATCAACCAGGGCCTCATGGGCATCGGCATCACCGATGCTCCTATCGATTTCCTTGGCAACAACACCGGTATGTGGGTCGGCCTCTCCTACGCCAACCTCCTGATCATGATCTTCCCGCTCTACAACGCCATCGAGAGCCTCGACAAAAACCAGATCGAGGCCGCGCGCGATCTTGGTGCGCCCTGGTGGAAGATCCACCGCGATGTCGTCATTCCCTATGCCAAGCCCGGCATCGCCTCGGGCTGCACCATGGTGTTCATGCTGGCGGCCGGCTCGCTGGCGGCTCCGCTCTTCCTCGGTGGCCCGCGTACGCTGTGGTTCACCAGCATCGTCTATGACTTCTTCTTCCAGGCCTTCAACTGGCCGCGGGGTTCGGCCTATGCCTTCATCCTGCTGGCCGCCTGTATCGCCTTCGTCATGTTCATGCTGCGTCTCTTCAAGGTGAAGCTCGGGGAGGCCATACGATGACCTCCGGCACGGTGATGAAGGGGATGTTGGGCTTCTACATCTTCCTCTTCTTCCTCTATCTCTTCGGCCCGCTCATGGTGATGGGGGTTACGGCCTTCAACACGCCGTCCTATCCGCAGGCCGTGCCCTTCGAGAGCTTCACACTCGACTGGTTCGTGAAGCTCTGGAACCACCGGGCTATGATGGAGGGCCTCGTCAACTCGATCATCATCGGCCTCGGCGTCGTGGTGCTCTCGGTGCCGATCGGGCTTGCCGCCTCGATCATCATGAACCAGATCTATCATCGCGCCCGCAGCCTGTTTTATCTGGTGACGATCTCGCCGCTGCTCACACCCGGTGTCATCATCGGCATTTCGACCGTGATCTTCTGGAAGGATGCTTTCGGCCTCACCGAATTCACCAAGGACACCTTCTACAAGGGCATCATCCTGTCGATCCTTGGCCAGTCGTCCTTCGTGGCGGCCTATTGCCTGCTCATCATCATGGCCCGCCTCACCCGCTTTGACCGGGCCCAGGAGGAAGCGGCTCTTGATCTTGGCGCCACCTATCCGCAGGTCTTCTGGCACATCCTTCTGCCCTTCCTGAAGCCCGCGCTGTTCTCGGCCGGTGTCATCGCCTTCCTGTCATCCTTCGAGAATTACAACACCACGACCTTCGCCATCCTGGCCGACAAGACGCTGGTGACGGTGCTCGCAGGCGAAGTCCGGCAGGGCACGACACCTGCGCTTTCGGCGCTGGCCGTGATCATCATCGGGCTCTCGCTCGCAGGTGCTGTCATCTATGAGGTGCTGAAGCGCCGCGAGGAAGCGGCGGCCTCTGCAATGAAGGAACGTGCGCGCCTCGCCGAACGGGGCGAACTCGAACTGGCCTGATCCTCAGGCCCGGGCCTTCACCTTGAGGCGTGCGGCATGGAGCAGCGGCTCCGTATAGCCGCTCGGCTGTTCCCGCCCCTTGAAGACCAGATCGCAGGCCGCCTGGAAGGCAATCGACCCGTCGAAATCCGGAGCCATCGGGCGATAGAGTGGATCATCGGCATTCTGCCGGTCAACGACGGCCGCCATGCGCTTCAGTGTTTCCAGCACCTGCGCCCTGGAACAGACGCCGTGATGCAGCCAGTTGGCGATATGCTGCGAGGAGATGCGCAGCGTGGCGCGGTCTTCCATCAGGCCCACATTGTTGATGTCCGGCACCTTGGAGCAGCCCACGCCCTGGTCCACCCAGCGCACCACATAGCCGAGGATGCCCTGGGCATTGTTGTCGAGTTCGCGCTGGATATCGTCCGGCGTCCAGTTGGGGCGCGGCACCACGGGGATCGCGAGGATCTCTTCGAGTTTGGCCCGCGCCTTGCCGGCCAGTGTCTTCTGCAAGGCAAAGACATCGACGGCATGATAATGCGTGGCGTGCAGTGTCGCTGCGGTCGGCGATGGCACCCAGGCTGTGTTGGCGGCGGCCTTGGGGTGGCCGATCTTCTGGGCCAGCATGTCGGCCATCCGGTCGGGCATGGCCCACATGCCCTTGCCGATCTGCGCATGGCCCGAGAAGCCTGCGGCGAGGCCCTTGTCCACGTTCCAATCCTCATAGGCCTTGATCCAGGTTGACGACTTCATGTCGCCCTTCCGCATCATCGGGCCCGCTTCCATGGATGTGTGCATCTCGTCGCCGGTGCGGTCGAGGAAGCCCGTGTTGATGAAGACCACGCGCTGCCGTGCCGCGCGGATGCATTCCTTGAGATTGACGGTGGTGCGGCGCTCCTCGTCCATGATGCCGATCTTCAGGCTGTTGCGCGGCAGGCCAAGCGCATCCTCGACCCGGTCAAGCGTCTTCACGGCAAAGGCCACCTCGGCAGGGCCATGCATCTTGGGCTTCACGATATACATCGAGCCCGCCGGCGAGTTGGCGCGCCGCCCGTTGCTGCCGATGTCGTGCAGCGCGATCAGCGATGTCACCATGGCATCCATCAGGCCTTCCGGGATTTCGCGGCCCTCGCGATCGAGAATTGCAGGCGTGGTCATCAGGTGGCCGACATTGCGCACCAGCATCAGGGCGCGTCCCCTCGCGGTGAAACGCTTGCCGTCAGGCCCCGCATATTCCGCATCGGCATGAAGGCGGCGGGTGATCGTCTTTCCGTTCTTGTCCAGCGTCTCGGTCAGGTCGCCTTTCATCAGGCCAAGCCAGTTGCGGTAAACCAGCGCCTTGTCTTCGGCGTCGACGGCTGCAACAGAATCTTCGCAATCCATGATCACCGTGATTGCTGATTCAAGCAGCACGTCGGAGATGCCGGCCTTGTCGGCCTGTGCAAGCGGGCTGGCGCTGTCTGATACGATCTCGATCTTCAGCCCGTTATGTTGGAGCAGAATGCCGCCTGCACCATTCGCTAGCGTCCGCTTGCCGAGAAACTGGCTGCCGTCCTTCAGGTCACCACCGGACTGCGGAACCGTGGCGGCATCCACCCAGCTTCCGGCCTTCAGCGGGAAAAACTGGTCGAGGAACTGTCGCACCCAGGCCACCACCTTTGCGCCACGCAGCGGGTTGTAGCTCTTGCCGCGGGCCGCACCATCGGTCTCCGGAATGGCGTCCGTGCCATAGAGTGCATCATAGAGCGAACCCCAGCGCGCGTTGGCGGCATTGAGGGCATAGCGGGCGTTCATCACCGGCACCACGAGCTGCGCGCCCGCGATCGTTGCGATCTCCGGATCGACCTGTGCGGTCTCGATGTGGAAATCAGGGCCTTCCGGCACGATATAGCCGGTCTCCGTCAGGAAGGCGCGATAGGCCGCTGGATCGGAAGGGGCGCCATTGGCCTTGTGCCAGGCGTCGATCTTGGCCTGCATGTCATCGCGCGTCTTGAGCAGTGCCCGGTTCTCCGGGGCCAGGTCATGGATGAGCGCTGAGAAAGAGGCCCAGAAATGCTCTGGCGCGATGCCGGTGCCGGGCAGGGCCTCTGTGGTGATGAATGTGTCGAGCAGCGGGTCGACCTTCAGTCCGTGCCTGTCAATGCGCATGGTGTGAAACCTTTGTCAGTTTGGCTGGCGCAGGTCCGCCATAGGCCCAGTCCAGCAATTCGATGGTGTGAACGACGGGCACCGCGGCGGCGCTGCCCAGTTGCGTGATGCAGCCCACATTGCCCGTGGCGATCACGTCGGGCCGGGTGCTGGCGATATTGGCAAGCTTGCGGTCGCGCAGCCTTTCGGCGATCTCCGGCTGCAGGATGTTGTAGGTGCCAGCCGAGCCGCAGCAGAGGTGGCCTTCCGGCACTTCCGCAACGGTGAAGCCCGCCTGCCGCAACAGGGCCAGCGGTTCTGCCTTGATCTTCTGTCCGTGCTGCATCGAGCAGGCCGAATGATAGGCCACGCGCAAGTCCTGCCGGGCTTCGGGCAGGCCCGCTCCGGCCAGAAACTCGGTGATGTCCTTGGCCTTGGCCGAAACAGCCGCCGCCTTTGCGGCATAGGCTGGATCATTGCGGAACATGTGTCCGTAGTCCTTGATCGTGGTGCCACAGCCCGATGCCGTGATGATCACAGCATCGCAGGATTGCTCCGTCCACTGATCGATGGTGCGCCGCGCCCGGGACAGGGCATCGTCTTCCTTGCCCATGTGATGGGTCAGGGAACCGCAGCAGCTTTCGCCACCCGTCACCACGACATCATAGCCCAGCCGCGTCAGCAGCCGGATTGTGGCCGCATTGATCGCCGGATCGATGACGGGTTGCACGCAGCCGCGCAGCAGTGCCACGCGCCCCTTCCTGTTGCCTTCGGCGGGATAGAGCCCCGGGCGGCCGAGGTCTTCGCGCGCCGGGCTGGCAGGCACGAGCCGCGTGAGGGCGGCAAGCCGCTTCGCACCGATGCGTTCAAGAAGGCCCGCGAGAGGCTTGCCGAACCAGGCCGTGGCCAGCGCATAGCGGAACAGGCCGGGTCGTGGCATGACAAAGGCGAGCAGATTGCGCAGAAGCGCATCGCCAATGGGCCGCCGGTAGGTGTCCTCGACATGGGCGCGCGCCGTGTCGATGAGATGCATGTAGTGCACGCCCGAAGGGCATGTGGTCATGCAGGAGAGGCACGAGAGGCAGCGGTCAATATGTTTGGCGGTTTCTGCCGTGGCGGGCTCACCCTTCTCCAGCATAGACTTGATCAGGTAGATGCGGCCCCGCGGGCTGTCGAGCTCATCCCCGAGCAGAACATAGGTGGGGCAGGTGGCGGTGCAGAAACCACAATGCACGCAGGAACGCAGAATGCCGTTGGCATCGGCAATTGCCGGGTCCTTGAGTTGTGCGGGTGAAAAATGGGTCTGCATCTAGGCGCTCTTGTACATCCGGCCGGGATTGAGAACACCGCGCGGATCGAAGGAATGTTTCACGCGGGCCGAAAGGGCCGCCAATGCCGGGGCCTGCGGCTGGAACACGGCAACGCGCGCTTTCAATTCGGCGGGCCCGCGCAGGAGCGTGGCATGGCCCGAAGTGATCGCACCCCGGATCGCCGAAGCGCCGCCGTCTTCGCTGCCGCTCACCGCAAGCCAGATCAGGCCGCCCGCCCAGTCATAGTAGCGGCGCAGGTCGAGGTGTTCCTGCACCCGCTTCACAATGGCGGGCGCCTCGCTCGGCGTCACGCTGAGGCGCCAGATCACATGGTCCTTCAGCGGCCAGAAAGGCTTCACATCACGAAGTCCCTGCCACAGCTTGCGGGAAGCGCCCTCTTCAAGAACACCGGCATCGCGGGCCAGCAGCTTGATCAACCCGTCGCGGCGGAAAGCCACAGAAGGGGCGATGCCATCGACACGGAGATAGGTGCCTTCACCCGGCACATGGGCCGCCCCGGACACCTCACCTGCCGATTGCATCGCAGCCGACATGAGCGAGACAGCTTCCACATCGGAAAGCCCCTGGAACACCAGCGTTTCCTCTGTCTCCGGTGCGGGCAGCACCTTGACGATGATCGACGTCATGGCGGCGAGCGTGCCGTAGGAGGACGTCAGAAGCTTGGGCATGTCATAACCCGTGACATTCTTGACGACGCGTGCGCCCGACTTGAAGGCGAGGCCCTGCCCGGTGACACCGGATATCCCGAGAATATGATCGCGCGCGGCGCCGGCCTTGATGCGGCGGGGGCCTGAAAGCCCGCAGGCCATGTGGCCACCGAGCGTTCCTGCAGATGGCGCAGCAAAGAGAGAGGCATAGTCCGGCGGCTCGAAGGCCAGCATCTGCCCGCGCTGGCTGAGCAGCTTCTCGATCTCGGAAAGTGCTGTTGCCGCCTTCACCTCGAGGATCAGTTCTTCCGGTTCATAGGCGATGATGCCGGAGAATTTCCTGAGCGAGAGACACTGGCCTTCGACGGTGTGGCCGATGGGTTTGCTGCCCGTGCCTTCAAGTGCCAGCGGCGCCTCCGCCGCAGCGATCATCTCGGCAAGCTCATCCTGGCTTGCGGGGGTCTGCATCTTTGCCATCAGAAGCGGGGCAGGTCCGGATGGGCAAGCTGGCCGCCGCGCACATGCATGCGGCCAAGTTCGGCACAGCGGTGCAGCACCGGAAACACCTTGCCGGGATTGAGCAGCCCCTTGGCGTCGAAGGCGCATTTCACCCGCTGCTGCTGTGCGAGGTCGTCTTCCGAGAACATCGCCGGCATCAGATCGCGCTTCTCGACGCCCACGCCGTGTTCGCCGGTCAGCACGCCGCCCACCTCGACGCACAGCCGCAGGATATCGGCGCCAAAGGCCTCCGCCCGTTCCAGTTCGTCCGCCTGGTTGGCATCGAAGAGAATGAGCGGATGGAGATTGCCGTCGCCGGCGTGAAAGACATTGGCCACGCGCAGCCGGTGCTTCTCGGAGAGGCGCAACATGCCCTGCAGCACATCCGGCAGCTTCTTGCGCGGGATCGTTCCGTCCATGCAGATATAGTCAGGCGAAATCCGCCCGACCGCCGGAAAGGCAGACTTGCGCCCGGCCCAGAAGGACAGCCGCTCGGCCTCGCTGTTCGAGATCTTCAGCGTCAGGCTCTTGTTCTTCTCAGCCAGTGCTTTCACGCGTTCGATCAGGTGGTCCACCTCCACCTGCGGCCCATCGAGCTCGATGATGAGCAGCGCTTCCACATCACGGGGATAGGCGCAGCGCGCGAAATCATCGGCGGCGTGAATGGCGGGCCGGTCCATCATTTCCATGCCGCCGGGGATAATGCCCGAGGCGATGATGTCGGCCACACATTGGCCGGCCTCCTCGCTTGAGGCAAAGCCTACCAGCAGGGCGCGTGCCGTTTCCGGCTTCTGCAGGATGCGCACCGTGACTTCCGTGACCACGCCGAGCAGGCCTTCCGAGCCGGTCATCAGGCCGAGCAGGTCATAGCCCTCGCTGTCGAGATGCTTGCCGCCGAGCCGCACCACCTCGCCGGTGATCAGCACCATTTCGATGCCCAGGATGTTGTTGGCTGTCAGGCCATACTTCAGGCAGTGCACGCCGCCCGAGTTTTCGGCAACATTGCCGCCGATGCTGCAGGCAATCTGCGATGACGGGTCAGGCGCATAATAGAAGCCCTTGTGCTCCACCGCCTTGCTGATGGCGAGGTTGGTGACGCCGGGCTGCACCACGGCGCAACGGTTCTCATAGTCGATCTCGAGCACGCGGTTGAACTTGCCGAGACCGAGGAGAATGCCGTCGGCAAGTGGCAGCGCCCCGCCCGACAGCGATGTGCCGGAGCCGCGCGGCACCACCTTGATGCGATGCTCATGGGCATAGCGCAGCACCTGCGAAACCTGTTCCGTCGTTTCCGGCAGCACCACGATCATGGGGGGCTGCCGGTAGGCGGACAGGCCATCCGACTCATAGACCTTGAGCAGCGGGCCCGCATCGATCACGCCCTCTGCCGCAACGAGCTTGCGCAGGTCCGCCGCGATTTCACTGCGGCGGGCCAGCACGGACTCATCCGGCAGGGGCATGGCGATCATGCGTCACTATCCGCTGATCGAAAGAAAAGCCGAATAAAGCGAGGTCGTGCCACAGATGAAGAGCCGGTTCCGCTTGGCTCCGCCGAAGCACACATTGCCGACAATCTCCGGAATGAGGATCTTGCCGATCAGCGCACCATCGGGGAGATAGCAGTGCACGCCATCCGCAGCGCTGGTCCACATCCGGCCGTCGCGGTCAATGCGGAAGCCGTCGAACAGGCCTGCGGTGCAGACGGCGAACACCTTCGAGCCCTGCAGTCCCTTGCCGTCGGCTTTCACCTTGAAGGAGCGGATATGCTTGGGGCCGCCATCTTCATGCGAGGCGCCCGTATCGGCGATGTAGAGGATCGACTCGTCCGGCGAGAAGGCGAGGCCGTTCGGCTTGTCGAAGTCGTCGGCAACGATGGTCATCTCGCCGGTGCTGCCGTCGATGCGGTAGACATTGCAGTTGCCGATCTCGCTTTCGGACTTGTGGCCCTCGTAGTCCGACATGATCCCGTAGGAGGGATCCGTGAACCAGATCGAGCCGTCGGACTTGACCACCACGTCATTCGGTGAGTTGAGGCGCTTGCCCTTGTAGTTGTCGGCCAGCACCGTGATCGAGCCGTCATGCTCGGTGCGGGTCACGCGGCGCGCGCCATGCTCGCAGGTCACGAGCCGGCCCTGCGGGTCGGTGGTGTTGCCGTTCGAGTTGTTGGCCGGATTGCGGAACACCGCCATGCTGCCGTCGCACTCGTCGTAGCGCATCATCCGGTTGTTGGGGATGTCGGAGAAAACGAGATAGCGCCCGGCTGCAAACCACGCCGGCCCCTCGCTCCAGCGCGCCCCGGTCCACAGCCGCTCGACGCGGCCATGGCCGGTCAGAAGAGCGTTGAAGCGCTTGTCCAGGGCCTGAAAGCCCGTGCCCTCAGGTTCACCATAAAAACCCATGCCATATCCTCCCGTTGGCCGCCTTCGGCCCCTCGGGGTGGCGGTCTTCAGCCCTTCATATCAAATGTTTCGGCTCCGTCATGCCTTTTCCTCGATGAAGAGGCTTGCGCTTCCGGCAGGGCAGGTGAGGCTGGCGGCACCGGGCGGAAAGGCCCTGCGCCAGGCGAGCCCCTCGGCGGCCGGGAGCGGGAAGGGCAGGTCAGTCTCGGAAAGGTTGGCGGCGATGGCGATGCGGCTGCCATCGCCGCTGAGAAGAAGGCCGAGAAAGCGGTTCTGGGCCGCCGTCCAGTCGAGCGCTGAGCCAGCCGCATTGAACCACAGGGCATCGCCCTCGCCGTTTAGGAAGCGGTCGGCGGCGAGCAGGGGATGGGCCTGCCGCAGCCGCGAAAGCAGCGCCACCGTATCGATCAGCATCTGGTTGGCCTGGCCCCAGTGCAGCCAGGTGAGTGCATTGTCCTGAGCATAGGCATTATTGTTGCCCTGCTGGCTGCGCCCGAATTCGTCGCCGGCCGTCAGCATTGGCGTGCCCCGCGCGAAGAACAGGCTGGCCAGAAGCGCTTCGGGCCTGCGCCCCGGTGTCGTCACCTCGTCGGACTTGCCGTCGCGGTTGTCCTCGCCATTGGCAAAATTGTCTTTCTGCGTGTAGCGCGTCAGGTCGGCCAGCGTGAAGCCGTCATGGGCCGCTATGAAATTGACGCTCGCCGCCGGGGATTTCGCCGCCTGGAAGATGTCGGATGAACCCGCGAGCCGCGTCGCCATGGCGTTGGCGCCATAGGCATCGCCGCGCCAGAAGCGCCGCACGTCGTCGCGGAAGCGGTCGTTCCATTCCGGCCAGCCCCTGGGAAAATGCCCGAGCTGATAGCCGCCCGGGCCGATGTCCCAGGGTTCTGCGATCATGACGCAGTCGCGCAGCACCGGATCATTGGCAATCCGCTGGAACAGCGGTGCATCGCGGGAGAAGCCATCGGCCATTCGTCCCATCACCGTGGCGAGGTCGAAGCGGAAGCCGTCGATGCCGGTTGCCTCCACCCAGTGCCGCAGCGCCGCCACGGCATAGCCCGTCACCATGGCTTCGTTCAGCGCCACCGTGTTGCCGCAGCCCGTGTCGTTGATGAGATTGCCCCCTGCATGGGCATACCAGCTGCGGTGATCGAGCCCGCGGAAGGACAGGGTCGGGCCGTCAATGTCGCTCTCGCCCGTATGGTTCAGCACCACGTCAACGATTACCTGAAAGCCCTTGTCGTGCAGCGCCTTCACCGTTCGGGCGATCTCGGCAAAGCCACCGGGGGCAAGGCGCGGATCGGCGGCAAAGAAGGTGACGGGATTGTAGCCCCAGCCATTGGACAGCCCGAGTGGCGGCAGGTGCCGCTCGTCGATCCAGGCGGCAAGCGGCATGAGTTCGATTGTGTCGGCGCCGATGCGCGCGAGATGGGCGAGCAGGGCCGGTTCTGCCAGTGCTGCCACCGTGCCCCGCTTCTCTTCCGGCACATCGGGGTGGAGCTTGCTGAACGCTTTCACTGGCAATTCGTAGATCCAGCGCGGCGCATGCGGTGTCTTGCGGGAGACAGGGCTGATGGGCTTGCGGACGATGGCCTTGGGCACATGCGCCGCCGTGTCGATGCCGCCCACGCCGAGCACCGGGTCATAGGCATAGGGCCTGTCAATCTCCGCGGCCCAGGGATCGACGAGCAGTTTCGACACATCGAAGCGATGCCCGGCCTCGGGTGCCCACGGGCCTTCCGCGCGCAAGCCATAGCGCATGCCGGCCTTCACACCGGGCACGAACCCGGTGAACTGCGTGCCTTGCCGCTCGAGCGTGATGCGGTGCTGCTCCGTGTCGCCGCTGTGGCCGAAAAGGCAGAGATAGACGGCGGTTGCATGCTGCGAGGGAATGGCAACGGCAATGCCATCTTCCGTCAGCGTAACGCCGGGGGCCACCACCATGGCTGTCAGGTGATCACTGTCGGCGCCTGCCGGCCCGTGATCCCGGGAATATCCGGAAGGCTGCGCGACAGGGCGATCAGATCGGCCAGTGCCTCCTGCGTCTCGGTGCCGTGCCTGGCCGGATCGGCCACATAGCGCTCGATATAGACCCGCAAGGTGGCGCCTGCCGTGCCCGTACCCGAGAGCCGGTAGATGATGCGCGAACCATCGCCGAAGATCAGGCGCACGCCCTGCTTCGCTGTATGCGAGCCATCCACCGGGTCGTCATAGGCGAAATCATCCGCCGTCACGATGCCGCTCTGGCCCTTGAGCGCGCCGAGCTTGCCGCGCAATCCGTCCATCAGCCGGTTGGCGGCGTCGGTCTCGATCTCCTCATAGTCATGGCGCGAATAGAAATTCCGGCCGTATTCCTTCCAGTGCCCGGTCACGATGTCACTCACGCTCTTGCGCGTCGCCGCAAGGATGTTGAGCCACATGAGCACAGCCCAGAGCCCATCCTTTTCGCGCACATGGTTGGAGCCGGTGCCGAAGCTTTCCTCGCCGCAGACGGTTGCAAGTCCGGCATCGAGAAGATTGCCGAAGAATTTCCAGCCGGTTGGCGTCTCGTAGCATTTGAGGCCAAGCTTCGCCGCCACGCGGTCGGGTGCGCAGCTGGTTGGCATGGAGCGCGCAATCCCGGCGATGCCGCCGGCATAGCCCGGCGCCAGCGCCGCGTTGGCGGCAATGATGGCAAGCGAGTCGGAGGGTGTCACATAGACGCCGCGCCCCACGATCAGGTTGCGGTCGCCGTCGCCATCGGAAGCAGCCCCGAAGTCATAGGCTGTGCCGAGCATCACGTCGTCGCAAAGCTCCTTGGCATGAACGAGATTGGGGTCGGGGTGGTGGCCGCCGAAATCCGGGAGTGGCGTGCCGTTGATCACCGTGCCTTTCGGCGCACCAAGCCTGTTCTCGAGAATCTCCGTGGCATAGGGGCCGGTAATCGCACCCATGCCGTCGAACTTCATCTTGAAGCCCGAGGCGAACAGCGCCCTGATTGCCGCGAAGTCGAAGAGGCTTTCCATCAGCGCCGCATAATCCGTCACCGGATCGATGACGCGCACCGTCATGCCTTCGATCTTGTTGTCGCCCAGGCGGTTGAGATCGATGTCGGCGCTGTCGGTCGTCTTGTAGGCGGTGATCGCCTTGGAGCGGGCGAACACGGCGTCGGTCACCTTCTCCGGCGCCGGCCCGCCATTGCCGATGTTGTATTTGATGCCGAAGTCGCCATCGGGTCCGCCGGGATTGTGGCTGGCGGAAAGCACGAGCCCGCCATAGGCCTTGTAGTGCCGGATCACATGCGAGGCGGCCGGTGTCGAAAGCAATCCCCCACCGCCCACCAGAACGCGGCCAAAGCCATTGGCGGCCGCCATGCGAATGGCTCGCTGGATCACCTCGGCGTTGAAGTAGCGGCCATCCCCGCCAATCACCAGTGTCGTGCCCGCGAAGCCTTCCAGGCTGTCGAAGATCGACTGGATATAGTTCTCCGCGTAGTTCTTCTGCTGATAGGCCTTTACCTTCTTGCGCAGGCCCGATGTGCCCGGCTTCTGGTCAGGGAATGGCGTCGTTGCAACAGTGAGGATCATGCATCATTCCTTCAGTGACCGGTAAAGCGCTGTGTAGTGCTCAGCACTCTTCTCCCACGAGACATCGGCACCCATGCCGTTGCGCTGCATGAGACTCCATTGCTTTGGCTGTGCGAAAAGCGTGGCCGCGCGTTGCAGCGCGTTCTGCAGGGAAGGCTCGTCCACGGGCGAGAACTGGAAGCCGGTGGCAACGCCCGCCGAAAGGGCCGCCTCGTTGGCGTCGATCACCGTGTCGGCAAGCCCGCCGGTCCGCGCCACAATGGGAACGCAGCCATAGCGCAGTCCGTAGAGCTGGGTGAGGCCGCAGGGCTCGAAGCGTGATGGCACGAGCATCGTGTCGGCCCCGCCCTGCACGAGATGCGAGATGGCCTCGTCATATCTCATGATCACGCCGATGCGGCCCGGATGCCGTTGTGCAGCGGCCTTGATGGCATTCTCGATACCGGCCTCGCCGGTGCCCACCAGGGCCAGGCGGGCTCCCGTCGCCACCAGCCCGTCCAGCATCGCCGTCAGGATGTCGAGACCCTTCTGCCAGGTGAGGCGGCTCACCACGCCGTGAATGATGCCGTCACCCGATTCAAGATTGAACTGCGCCTCCAGTGCCCGCTTGTTCATGGGGCGCTTGCTCAGGCTGCGCGCCGTATAGGTGGCGGCGAGGCTTTCATCCTTGCCCGGATCCCAGACAGTCGTGTCGATGCCGTTGACGATGCCATGCGTCACCTGCCGCCGCGCCCGCAGCAGCCCGTCGAGCCCCATGCCATATTCCGGCGTGCAGATTTCCCGGGCATAGGTCGGTGACACCGTGGTGATGAGATCAGCCGTTGCCAGTCCGCCCTTCAGGAAGCCGACATTGCCGTAGTATTCGAGGCCATCCATCGCATAGGCCGCGACCGGCAACCCGAGGCGCGGGAAGATCGAAGCGGGGAACTGTCCCTGAAAGGCGATATTGTGCACCGTCAGCATGCTGCGCGGTCCGCCACGGTAGCGCAGGTCGACGGCGGCAAGGGCCGCCTGCCAGTCGTGCAGATGCAGGAGATCGGGTTGGTATCCGGCGATGGCGCCCCGGCCGATGTCGGCGGCAACAGTGGAAAGGGCCGCGAAGCGGATGGCGTTGTCGGGCCAGTCGCGGCCGTCGGGGCCGAGATAGATGTTGCCGGGCCGGTCGTAGAGATGGGGTGCATCGATGGCGAGGATGTCCATGCCATGGACTTCGCCTCTTATGATCTTTGCCGCCGCGCCGAAAAGATCGTCATAGCCATGGATGACCTTGCCCTGGGTCAGCGCTGCCATAACGGCCGGATAGCCCGGCACCAGCACACGCATGTCCACTTTATGCGGCTTCAATGCCGCTGGCAGGGCGCCCACCACATCGGCAAGCCCGCCGGTCTTCACCAGCGGATAGACTTCGGAGGCAACGGAGAGAACGTGCATCAGGGAGCGGCTTTCATCTCGTCAGTCCGTGCAAATGCGGCACGAAACCCGGATCCAGCTTTGCGTCCTTGGCCTTGCAGATTCAAGCGGCGTTCCGCAGCGGCAGCAGGGCTCCCTGACGTGCAGTCACTATCACCCCCAAAGGC
Source organism: Pseudomonadota bacterium (assembly GCA_020161855.1). GTDB lineage: Bacteria > Pseudomonadota > Alphaproteobacteria > Rhizobiales > Aestuariivirgaceae > Aestuariivirga. Next base: position 53,668 of record JAIUNJ010000011.1, on the reverse strand, counting down.
ATCAATCCCGCCGGCCATTTCTCCCCAGTTCTCCTTCAGCCGAGCCTGTCCAACATCGGTTTGGTGATCAGGCACACTCCGCCTTCCGTCCGCCGGAAGCGCTTGGCGTCGATTTCCGGATCTTCGCCCACCACAAGGCCCTCCGGCACGATCACATCGCTGTCGATCACCACCTTCTTTAGGATGCAATTGCGCCCGACGGTGACACGCGGCAGCGCCACCACTTCTTCCAGCGTCGTAAAGGAGTTGACCCGCACATTGGTGAACAGCAGCGATCGCCGGATGGCGGCACCCGAAACCACGCAGCCACCCGACACCAGCGAGGCCACGGCAAGGCCGCGCCGCCCTTCCAGGTCATGCACGAACTTGGCGGGTGGCGTCACTTCACCGTGGGTCCAGATCGGCCAGTTCTGGTCATAGAGGTCGAGCTTCGGCACCGTATCGGTGAGGTCCACATTCGCCTCCCAATAGGCATCGACCGTGCCCACGTCGCGCCAGTAGGATTCGAGTTCGAGGTCGGAGCGCACGCAGGATTTGTTGAAGCGGTGCGCCACGGCTTTGCCGTTGTTCACCACATAGGGGATGATATCCTTGCCGAAATCGCGCGACGATTTCTTGTCGGCGGCATCGCGGCGCAGGAGGCCGGCAAGGAAGTCCATCTCGAAGACGTAGATCCCCATGGAGGCCAGCGCCATGTCGGGATTGTCGGGCAGGCCCGGCGGATCCTTTGGCTTCTCGACAAAGGCGGTGATGCGGTCCTTGGTGTCCACATGCATGACGCCGAAGCCCGTGGCCTCCATGCGCGGCACCTCAAGGCAGCCAATGGTGACATCAGCACCTGAGTCCACGTGCTGCTGCAGCATCAGCTCATAGTCCATCTTGTAGATGTGATCGCCGGCAAGGATCACAATGTATTTCGGCTTGTAGGTGAGGATGATGTCGAGGTTCTGGTACACGGCATCCGCCGTACCGGCATACCATTGGTCCTCGGAAACGCGCTGTGAGGCGGGCAGGATGTCGAAGCCTTCGTTGCGCTCGGGCCGCAGGAAGGTCCAGCCGCGCTGCAGATGCCGGATCAGGCTGTGGGCCTTGTATTGCGTGGCGACGCCGATGCGGCGGATGCCGGAATTGACGGCGTTGGAAAGGGCGAAGTCGATGATGCGCGATTTGCCGCCGAAGGGCACGGCCGGCTTGGCCCGCCGGTCCGTCAGTTCCATCAGCCGCGAGCCGCGTCCGCCCGCCAGCACATATGCCATGGCATCACGCGCAAGCGGCGCGTGCTTCGATTTTCCTGTCATTGATTTCCCCCATTGTCGTCATTCTTGTTCTGAAACGAAGTAGAGCGTTGAAAGTGGCGGCAGGGAAAGCTGCGCCGAGGCTGGCTTGCCGTGTGAGGGTTCTGGCCGCGCCTCGATGTTTCCGAAGTTGCCGCGGCCCGATCCCCAATAGCTTTGGGCGTCCGTGTTGATCACCTCGTGCCAGCGCCCTGCCTTGGGCAGCGGCAGGATGTAATTTTCGCGGGGCACAGGCGTGAAGTTGCTGATGATCGCCACGGGCCGCTTGCCGTCTCCGGCATGGCGCGCCCAGGCGAACACCGAGTTCTCGTAGTCGTCGACAATGAGCCATTCGAAGCCTTCGCCCTCGCAGTCGCGGGCGTGCAGGGCAGGGATTCGCGTGTAGGTCTTGTTGAGATCGCGCACCAGGCTTTGCATGCCGAGATGCGGCAGGCCGTCGAGCAGGTGCCAGTCGAGGCCGCGCGAGTCGGCCCATTCGGTCCATTGCGCGAATTCCTGGCCCATGAAGAGCAGCTTCTTGCCGGGATAGGCCCACATGAAGGCGAGATAGGCGCGCAGTGTTGCGAACTTCTGCCAGTCATCGCCGGACATCTTGCTCAGCAGCGAGCCCTTGCCATGCACCACCTCATCGTGGCTCAGCGGCAGCACGAAGTTCTCGGTAAAGGCATAGAGCAGGCCGAAGGTCAGGTCGTTGTGATGGTGCTTCCGGTGAATGGCGTCACGCTTCATGTAATTGAGCGTGTCGTGCATGAAACCCATGTTCCACTTGAAGCCGAAGCCGAGGCCGCCGCTGTTGGTGGGCTTGGAGACGCCGGGAAATGCGGTCGATTCCTCCGCGATGGTCACAACACCCGGATGCTGGCCGTAGACCTCGTGGTTCACCCGCTGCAGGAAGGAGATGGCTTCAAGGTTCTCGCGCCCGCCATGCTTGTTGGGCACCCATTCGCCTTCCTTGCGTGAGTAGTCGAGGTAGAGCATCGAGGCCACGGCATCCACGCGCAGGCCGTCGATGTGATACTTGCCGCACCAGAACAGCGCGTTGTTGAGCAGGAAGGACGACACCTCGCGCCGCCCGAAATTGTAGATCGCCGTGTTCCAGTCGGGATGATAGCCCTGCCGTGGGTCGGCATGCTCATAGAGCGCCGTGCCGTCGAAATGCGCCAGCCCGTGCTCGTCCGTCGGGAAATGCGCGGGCACCCAGTCGAGGATGATGCCGATCCCCGCCGCATGGGCCTTGTCGACGAAGCGGGCAAAGCCCGCCGGATCGCCGAAGCGTGAGGTCGGCGCAAAGAGCCCCGTCGGCTGATAGCCCCAGGAGGGATCGAAGGGATGCTCGGTGACGGGCAGGAGCTCGATATGGGTGAAGCCCATGTCGGTAACGTAGCTGATGAGTTGCGCGGCCAGTTCGTCATAGCTGAGGAAGCGGTTATCGCGGCCCCGCCGCCATGATCCGGCATGGACCTCATAGATCGACATGGGCACGCGCCGCTGGTCGCGCCGGCTGCGCTCCGCCAGATAGCCGGCGTCCGTCCATGTGAAGCCGTCGATGCGGGCCACTTTCGAGGCGGTGTTGGGGCGCAGTTCAGCGGCAAAGCCGAAGGGATCGGATTTGAGCGGCAGGCGCACGCCGCCCGGCCCGAGGATCTCGAACTTGTAGCCCTGGCCTTCCGTGGCGCCGGGCACGAAGATTTCCCACACACCGGTATCGAGCCGCCGCCGCATCACATGGATGCGGCCGTCCCAGCTGTTGAAGTCGCCGCTGACCGAGACCCGTTCGGCATTGGGCGCCCACACCGCGAAATGTACGCCATCCGCGCCCTCATGCTGGATGAGATGCGCACCGAGCTTGTCATCGAGCCGCAGGTGATTGCCTTCGCCGATGTAATAGTCGTCCATGGGCCCCAGCACAGGCCCGAAGGAATAGGCGTCGGTCACCTCCCATGCGCCGCCGCCGTTGCGGCAGTGGTAGCGCAGCGGCACGCGCCCCGGAGGCGTCACCTGGCCTTCAAAGAACCCGTCCTTGCCGCGTGGCGCAAGCTTGCCGATCTCCTTGCCGTCCAGCGTGCAGGCCGTGACCTCTTCGGCATGGGGCACGAAACAGCGGGCCACCCAGGTCTTGCCGCTTTGCTGAAGGCCGAGAACATCGAAGGGGTTGTTGTGTCGTCCCAGCGCAATGGCCTCGACGGCAGATTCACTCAAGACCCACTTCGGTCCGGCCATACGCACACCCCTCAGGCCACCGGAACGCCCCAAATGTCGCGGGCGTAGTCCCGGATGGTGCGGTCGGAAGAAAACCAACCCATGTTGACCGTATTGAGAATCGCCTTCTCTGTCCAGCGGTCATGATTGCCCCACAGGCTGGCCACTTCCGCCTGGGTCCGGGCATAGGCGGCAAAGTCGGTCGCCACCATGAACCAGTCGCCATTGTAGAGGCTGTCGACGATGGGCCGGTAGCGTCCGGTATCGCCGTCGGAGTAGCGCCCCGAAAGCAGCCCCTCGCAGACGCGCTTGAGGGCCGGCGTGTTCTCCACGGCGGCCCGTCCATCGACACCCTTCTTGCGCATTTCTTCCACCTCATGGGCCTCGAGCCCGAAGAGGAAGAAGTTGTCGGCACCCACATGCTCGCGGATCTCGACATTGGCGCCATCCAGCGTGCCGATGGTAAGTGCGCCATTGAGGGCGAATTTCATGTTGCCTGTGCCCGAGGCTTCCATGCCCGCCGTCGAGATCTGCTCGGAGAGGTCGGCCGCCGGCACAATCTCTTCGGCAAGGCTCACATTATAGTTGGGGATGAAGGCCACCTTCAGCCGGTCCTTCACATGGCTGTCGGTGTTCACCACATGGGCCACGTCATTGATGAGCTTGATGATGAGCTTGGCCTGGGCATAGCTTGCCGCTGCCTTGCCCGCGAAAATCTTCACGCGTGGTGCGGCCGGCTGCGAGGGATAGTCGCGCAGGAACTCGTAGTGAGCGATCGTCTCCAGGATGTTGAGCAGCTGCCGCTTGTATTCATGGATGCGCTTGATCTGCACATCGAACATGGAGTCGGGGCTCGTCGCCACGCCGATCTTCGCGGCAATCAGGTTGGAAAGCTCCGCCTTGTTGTCGCGCTTGATGGCGGCAAAGCGTTCGCGGAAGCTCGCATCCTTGGCCATGGGAATGGCCTTGGCCAGAAGCTCGGCATTGCCGAGGAAGTCTGCGCCGATCGCCTCATGCAGCAGCTTGGAAAGCTCTGGATTCGAGCCATTGAGCCAGCGCCGCGGCGTGATGCCGTTGGTCTTGTTGTTGATGCGCCCTGGCAGCACCGCATCGAGATTGCGGAACACCGTCTTCTGCATCAGGTCGGAATGGAGCGCCGAAACACCGTTGATGCTGTGCGAGCCGACGAAGGCAAGCTGGCCCATGCGCACCCGCTTGTCGTTGTGCTCGTCGATGAGCGAGACGGAGGCGAGGAATTCCGTCGTTGCCTGCGGCAGGGCCTTGGCCTTCTTCAGCAGGTCCTCGTTGATGTTGTAGATGATCTGCATGTGACGCGGCAGCATGCGTTCGATGAGCGGCACCGGCCAGCTTTCCAGCGCTTCCGGCAGCAGCGTGTGGTTGGTGTAGGAGAGCACCGCCGTGGTGATTTCCATGGCCTTGGCCCAGGGCACGCCATGGACGTCGACCATCAGCCGCATGAGTTCGGCAACTGCAATGGCCGGATGCGTGTCGTTCATCTGCACCGCGGCCTTGTCGGCCAGGTTGGTCAGGTCGGGGTATTGCTGCAGGTGCCGCCGCAGGATGTCCTGCAGCGAGGCCGAGGTGAAGAAATACTCCTGCCGCAGCCGCAGTTCCTGCCCGGCCTGGGTCGAGTCGGCGGGGTAGAGCACGCGCGAGATGATCTCGGCCCTGTTGTAGTCCGAGAGGGCGCCTGAATAGTCGCCGACGTTGAAGGCATCGAGATGGATGGGGTCGATGGCCCGCGCCGTCCACAGGCGCAGCGTGTTCACGCGCTTGCCGCGCCAGCCCACCATCGGCGTGTCATAGGCGGAAGCCATGAGCATTTCGCCCGGATGCCAGAAATGCCGCTGCCGCGTGTCGGCCAGCGCGTCACCGGCAACGTGGCCGTAGAAGCCCACCTTGTAGGCGGCCTCGCGGCGCGGAAATTCCCAGGGGTTGCCGTTCTCCAGCCAGTCCTCCGGGCGCTCCGTCTGCCAGCCGTCGGTAATGAGCTGGCGGAACAGGCCGTGGCTGTAGCGGATGCCATAGCCGTAGGCCGGGATATCAAGGCTCGCCATGCTCTCCATGAAGCAGGCTGCGAGCCGTCCCAGGCCGCCGTTGCCGAGGGCCGCATCGGGCTCCAGTTCTTCCACGAGGCTCAGGTCCACGTTGAGCTCGCGGAAGGCCTGGTCATAGGCTCCGGTGAGTTCGAGATTGCTGAGGGCGTCGCGCAGCAGGCGGCCGATGAGGAACTCGAGCGAGAGATAATAGACGCGCTTGCTCTGGGCCTTGTAGGAGTCCCGGGTCGAGGTCATCCAGCGGTCGATGATCGTATCCCGCAGTGCAAGAATGCCGGCATTGAGCCAGTCGTGGCGCTTGGCCACGATGGCATCCTTGCCAATGGCATAGGTAAGCTTGTCGAGAATCTGCGCTTTGACCTTTTCGGCCTGCGTTTGTGCGGATTTAGCTGCCATCGGGGCTCCCCAACCCAGTGTTGAAACAGATGCGATTAAAGAGGCAGGAGTTGCTGCTGGCAAGCTTTCTGTTGCAATGCGACATGACGCGCAGGATTCCTGGCCGTCCGGCAAGACTCGCAGGCGGAAATGGTGCTATGAGCGGCCTGTCCGTCATGCCGGTGGGAGGCGTGCGGTCCGGTCTGTGCCCTGCGTGATGCCGTGCTGTCCGGGTCGTGCCTTGTGGCGGGCGTGGGCAACTTATTCGATTGGACGGCAAACGTGTTCAACAAGACCGCATTGCGTTCTGCAATTGCGCAAGGGGCAGGGCGTGAGCCCGCCGACCTGGTGCTCAAGGGCGGCACCATCTTTGATCTCGTCACCGGGGAACTCGTGCCGTCGGATGTCGCCATCGCGGGCGACCGCATCGTTGGCACCAGGGGCACCTATCAGGGCAAGACCGAGATCAATGTCACCGGCCAGATCATTGTGCCGGGCTTCATAGACACCCATCTCCATGTCGAATCATCGCTGGTCACCCCGCAGGAGTTTGAGCGCTGCGTGCTCCCCCATGGTGTCACCACCGCCATCTGCGATCCCCATGAGATCGCCAATGTGCTGGGGGCAGAAGGCATCCGTTACTTCCTGCTCTCCGCTGAGAACATGATCATGGACCTGCGCGTCCAGCTCTCGAGCTGCGTGCCGGCCACCCATCTCGAAACCTCGGGCGCGCGCCTCACCGCCGCTGACCTTGCCCCCTTCATCTATCACAAGAAGGTGCTGGGCCTCGCCGAGTTCATGAACTTCCCCGGCGTCATCAACGCCGACAATGACTGCCTCGAGAAACTCGCGCTGTTCCAGGGCAAGCATATTGACGGCCACGCGCCGCTGGTCACCGGCAATGACCTCAACGCCTATCTGACCGCCGGCATCCGCACTGACCATGAAACCACGTCCATGCCGGAGGCGCTGGAGAAGCTCTCCAAGGGCATGCAGATCCTGATCCGCGAAGGCTCTGTCTCGAAGGACCTGCGCAATCTCGCCGCCCTCATCACCGAGCGTCATTCGCCCTACATCGCGCTCTGCACCGATGACCGTAACCCGCTCGATATCGCCGACGAGGGCCATATCGACTTCATGATCCGCACCGCCATCCGTTCGGGCGCGCAGCCGCTGGCTACCTACCGTGCCGCCAGCATCTCGGCCGCCCGTATCTTCGGCCTGCGTGATCGCGGCCTTGTGGCGCCCGGCTGGCGCGCCGATCTCTGCATCATCGACTCTCTCGAAAGCTGCAAGGTCGGCAAGGTTTTTGCCGCGGGCCGGCTGGTCACCGACAAGATTTTTGAAACCCGCAAGATCATGCCGCCCGTCGGCCTCAAGAGCGTCAAAGCCACGCCGGTCAGCGAGATGAATTTCATCGTCCGCGGCACCGGCAACAGTGTGCCCGTGATCGGTGTCACGCCGGGCCGCATCATCACCCAGAAATTCCGCCGCAACCTGCCTTGCTCGAACGGCATCGTCGGCCACGACACCAAGCAGGATGTGATCAAGGTTGCCGTCGTCGAGCGTCACGGCGTCAACGGCAATATCAACACCGGTTTCGTCTCGGGCTTTGGCCTTCTCAGCGGCGCCATCGCCTCCACTGTCGGCCATGACTGCCACAACATCACGGTGATCGGCGTCAGCGAGGCTGACATGGCTATCGCCGTCAACCGCCTCATCGCCCTTGATGGCGGCTTCGTCGTGGTCCGCAACGGCGAGATCCTGTCGGAACTGGCACTGCCCATCGCCGGCCTCATGAGCGACAAGACCTTCGAGGCTGTGCGGCTGGCGCTTTCGCCCCTGCGCCTTGCGGCGCGCTCGCTCGGCACCAAGCTGGCCGAGCCCTTCCTGCAGGTGGCCTTCCTGCCGCTTCCGGTTATCCCCCATCTCAAGATCACTGATCGCGGCATCGTCGACGTCGAGAAGTTCGATTTTGTCGAGAACCCGGGTGGCATACCCGCCGAAACCACCTGACGCCTTCAACGGAAAGACCAAGGAGAAAGACCCGTGCCACGTTTTGAACGCAAGGCCCTGATGGAGAAGTTCCAGGACATGAAGCGCCGCCGCGCGCCCATTGTGGGCGGTGGTGCCGGCACCGGGCTTTCGGCCAAATGCGAGGAAGAGGGCGGCATCGACCTCATCGTCATCTACAATTCCGGCCGCTATCGCATGGCCGGCCGTGGCTCGCTGTCAGGCGTTCTGGCCTATGGCAACGCCAATGACATCGTGAAGGAGATGGCGCGCGAGGTGCTGCCCGTCACCCGCCACACGCCCGTCATAGCGGGTGTCAACGGCACCGATCCTTTCTGCATCTTTGATGCCTTCCTCGACGATCTCAAGCATCTCGGCTTCTCGGGCGTACAGAATTTCCCGACCGTCGGCCTGATCGATGGCGTCTTGCGGGCCAATCTTGAAGAGACCGGCATGTCCTATGGGCTTGAGGTCGACATGATCAAGCTCGCCCACAGCAAGGACATGCTGACCACGCCTTATGTCTTCAACGCCGCGGAATCGGCGGCCATGGCCAAGGCCGGCGCCGACATCATCGTCTGCCATCTCGGCCTGACGACGGGTGGCGCCATTGGTTCCAAGACCTCGCTCAAGCTCAAGGACTGCCCTGCACTTGTCGATGAGTGGGCCGAGGCCGCCCTCAAGGTCAACAAGGACGCCATCATCATCGTGCATGGCGGGCCCGTCTCCATGCCTGACGACGCGCAGTACATCTTCGACAATACGAAGAACTGCCATGGCTTCTATGGCGCGTCTTCGATGGAGCGGCTGCCGGTCGAAACCGCGCTGACGGAGCAGACGCGGGCCTTCAAGGCGCTGAAGTTCAAGTGAGTCGCAAGCCTTCCCCCGGCAGGGCGAAGGAACCAATGACAAAGCCCGGACCTTTCGGTCCGGGCTCCATTTTTTTCCGCAGTGGCGTATCAGGCCAGTTCAGTGACGACTTCGATGTTGCCCTTGGTCGCGTTGGAATAGGGGCAGATGAAATGGCCGCGTTCGACGATCTTCTCGGCCACGGCCCTGTCGACGCCGGGCATCGTCACGACCAGCTTGACCTTTATGCCGAAGCCGCCGTCGCTGCGCGGGCCGATGCCGACATGGGCATTGACGGTTGCATCCGCTGGGACCGTGCCGAGCTTTTCAGACTGGGCCGCAAAGCGCATGGCGCCCAGGTAGCAGGCGGAATAGCCCAGCGCGAAAAGCTCTTCCGGATTGTGCCCGGCGCCTGAACCGCCCAGTTCCTTGGGGCTTGCAAGCGTCACGGTCAGCATTCCGGAGGTGAGCTTGGAAACGCCGTTGCGGCCACCACCGGTGGCCTGGGCTTCGGTCCAGTACTTTGCATCGACAGACATGGGTATTCCTTTCGTGTAAGATTAAATCGCACGCGATCTAATATGGGATTGCCAGATGCCTGTCAACCCCTTGCGATTAAATCGTGCGCGATTTATATTTGCTTCCATGACGCTCGCCCCAAACGACATGATCTGCTTCACGCTCTACTCGGCAACCCATGCCATGCAGCAGGCCTACAAGCCGTTGCTGGATGGGCTTGGCCTCACCTATCCGCAATATCTTGTTCTGACCGCCCTGTGGGACAGGGACGGCCAGACCGTGAGCGCCATCGGCGGCCAGCTGCAATTGGCCTCCAACACCCTCACGCCGCTGCTGCAGCGCCTGGAGGCGCAGGGCCTCGTGAAGCGCAGCCGCAGCCGGGAGGACGAGCGCCAGGTGCTCATCACCCTCACCCGCGAGGGCAAGGCCATGAAGCAGAAGGCCCGCCATGTGCCCGGCTGTATCCTGGAGAAGTCCGGCATGGGCATTGCCGAACTTGTGCGCCTGCGGGACGAGGTCGCTGCACTCCGGGACCAGCTCCGCAAGGCGTAGCGCGCGCGCCCCGCACGCAACACTCCGTCATCCCAGCGTAAGATCGCCATTGCAGCGTCTACGCCGTCACTCCAGCGCAAGGCCGTCATTCCAGCGTCTACGCCGTCACTTCAGCGCCAGACCGTCATTCCAGCGCAAGCTGGAACCCAGCTTCATTTCCGCGCCGACTTCTCCAAACCAGGCTCAGCCCCATCCCACCCACGTCGTCCTCAGTCGGCTTGCAGGACTGTTGTTGGTGGAACGAAAAAGGCAGAGGGGCGTTTCCGCCACTCTGCCTTGTCTCTGAACCCATTTCTGGATTGTCCACAAATCTAGTGAAACACCGCGCGCCTGTCAAGCACTAAATTGCTTAAATAGGAAAAATATTACAACCCATTGAGATGGAACGATTTCCGGGCTTTCTCAGAACGCCACCCGGTCGCCGCCCTTCAGTGCCAGCATTTCGCGGGCCTCTGCCGGCGATGCGATCTCGAATCCCAGTTCCTCGATGATCGTCCGGATTTTCTTCACCTGTTCGGCGTTGGAGACGGCGAGCTTGCCCTTGCCGATGTATAGCGAGTCCTCCAGGCCCACGCGCACATTGCCGCCCATCATCACGGCCTGCGTGGCGAAGGGCATCTGGTGCCGTCCGGCCGCCAGCACTGACCAGCGGTAGTCCTTGCCGAAGAGCTTGTCGGCGGTCTCCTTCATGAAGAACAGGTTCTTCATGTCGGCGCCGATGCCGCCCAGGATGCCGAAGATCATCTGCACGAAGAAAGGCGGCTTCACGGCGCCACGGTCGACGAAATGGGCGAGGTTGTAGAGATGGCCGACGTCATAGCATTCGTGCTCGAAGCGCGTGCCGTGCTTCTCGCCCATCACCGCGAGGATGCGGGCGATATCCTTGAAGGTGTTCTTGAAGATCGCATCTTCCGTAGCCGCCAGCATCTGCGGCTCCCACTCATGCTTCCAGCTCTTGTAGCGCTCGAGCAGGGGGTAGAGCCCGAAATTCATCGAGCCCATGTTGAGCGAACACATTTCGGGGGCGGCAAGCTGCGGCCCCTCGAGCCGCTGGTCCACCGTCATCAGCATGCTGCCGCCGGTGGTGATGTTGATCACCGCATCGGTTGCCTGCTTGATGCGCGGCAGGAACTGCATGTAGACGGCGGGATCGGCAGTCGGCCGGCCATTCTGCGGGTCGCGGGCGTGCAGGTGGAGGATCGCGGCCCCCGCCTTGGCCGCATCAATCGCCGATGTGGCGATCTGCTCCGGCGTCACCGGCAGGTGCTCCGACATGGTCGGCGTATGGATCGAACCCGTAACTGCACATGAGATGATGACTTTTGCGGCCATGTCGTCCTCCTGGCGGCAGGCCTTAGAACATGCCGGGGCGCGGGCGCAACGGCGAAGCCGTCACAGACCGAGATAGCGCCGCAGCGTTCTTTCCGTGCCCATGCTCCACAGCGATGTCAGCGCCGCACTGAACTTGTCGCGCATCACCTCTGACTGCGCCACCTCGCCATAGATATCCGCCATGGAGAGCCATTGCAGCGGGTCGTCTTTCGCCTTGCGCGAAAGGGCCTGCAGCCGGTCCCAGCTGGGATCATTGGCTGCGATCTCCTTGCCGCTCTCGCTCACCCCGAAGCAGTAGCGGCACCAGAGGGCCGACTCGAGCGCCAGCCCGTCGATGGAGGCGCCTGCTTTCAACCGGTCGGCGATGACCGGAACGATGAATTTCGGTTGCCGGTTCGAACCGTCGAGACAGAGGCGGCGGATCGTGTCGCCGATCTTCGGGTTGGAGAAACGCCTGTCGATGAGGCGGTAGTAGTCCTGCAGGTCAGTGCCGGGCACGGGCGGAACGGTGGGGATGATCTCGTCCTGCTCGATCTTCTCGAAGAAGGCATGGATCAGGGGGTGCTCCATCGCCTCGTGAACGAAATGCACGTCGAGAAGGCCGCCCGGATAGGCGATCACCGCATGCCCACCGTTGAGAATGCGGATCTTCATGTACTCAAACGGCGTCACGTCGGGCACGAACTGCGCCCCCACCTTCTCGAAGGCGGGCCGTCCTGTCGGGAAATGATCCTCCACCACCCACTGCTTGAACTCTTCGCAGAAGACGGGCCAGTTGTCCTCTATGTTGAACCGCTTGGCGGTGATCTGCCGCTCCCGGTCCGTCGTTGCCGGCGTGATGCGGTCAACCATGGCATTGGGGAAGGCGACATTCTCGATCACCCAGTCGGCAAGTGCCGGGTTGATCAGTCGGGCAAGCCCGGCAACCGCATTGCGCGTCACAGCACCGTTGTGGGGAACATTGTCGCAGGACATGACGGTGAACGGCGGCAGGCCATTCTCTTTGCGTTTGCGCAAGGCCAGCAGGATGAGCCCGAAGACCGAGGTGGGATCATCGGGAGCTTTGGCATCGCGTTGCAGGGCCGGGTGGCCGGGATCAAAGCGGCCTGTGGCGGGATCGATCATGTAGCCGCCCTCCGTCACCGTCAGCGAAACGATGCGGATGGCAGGGTCGCACAGGGTGGCGAGCAGGCGCGGCCTGTCGCCAGGCGGGATGAAGTCGATCATCGGGGCGGTCACCCGCGCCGCTGTGAAATTGGCGTCCTGCTCGACGATGGTTGTGAGGTAGTCCTGGGCAGCAAGCTTCTGCCGCATGACCTCATCGGATGGCATGACGCCTGCGCCGATGATGGCCCAGTCGTGATCGAGGCCCAGATTGAACAGGTCGTCGAGATAGACGGCAAGATGGGCACGATGGAAATTGCCCACGCCGAAGTGAACGATGCCGGGTGTGAGCGAGCTGCGGCTGTAGCGTGGTGTCGCCACAGTCGCATCGAGGCCACGGACAGAAGAGAGGGAAAGTTTCGGCATGATGTTCAACTCATCCACTGGCCGCCATCGACATTGTAGGTCTGGGCAACCACATAGTCGCTCTCGGCGGAGGCAAGGAAAATTGCGCAGCCCACATGGTCTTCAGGCTTTCCCATGCGGCCATAGGGAACGCCTTCGCCAACGAGGCGCTTCTTCTCGCCGCGTGGCCTGTTCTCGAATTCAGCGAAGAGGGCATCCACCTGGTCCCACATGGGGGTATCGACCACGCCGGGTGCGATGCCATTGACGTTGATGCCATGCTTGATAAGCGCGAGGCCCGCCGATTGGGTGAGCGAGATGACGGCGGCCTTGGATGCGCAATAGACGGCCACCAGCGGTTCGCCGCGCCTGCCGGCCTGCGAGGCAAAGTTGATGATCTTGCCGCCCTTGCCCTGCCTGATCATGGCCCTGGCCGCCGCCTGCATCATGAAGAGCACGCCCTTCACGTTGATGGCGAAGACTCGTTCGTAGCTGGCCTCGGAGATTTCGGTCAGCGGCCCCATGTCGAAGACGGCCGCATTGTTGACGAGGATGTCGATGCCGCCAGCCTGCGCTTCGACAGCAGCGATGCAGGTGTCAATGGATGCCCGCTGCGTCACGTCCAGACGAACCGCGAAAGCGCCTAGGCCGATGGCAGCGGCGGTCTTTTGCGCCAGTTCGAAGTCAATGTCAGCGACGCAAACCCGGGCGCCCTCCCGGGCATAGCCTGCGGCAAGGGCGGCGCCGATGCCGCTCGCACCGCCGGTGATGATGGCAACCTTGTCCTTGAGACGCATGGGTTCTTCTCAGAAATCCGCACCAGCCTTGACCTTGGCGCACACAGATCGGACTTACCCGGAACGGCGGAAGGATGAAAAGACCAGAATCTGTGGATAATGAACGGGTTTGGTCACAGTTCCCGGGGTTCATGCAGGGGAAGCAGTCTTCACTTGCGTTGCTTCGGCTGGTATGCTGCTTTTCGGGGTAAGCAACAGCCAAAGCGGCGAATCGGGCAGTTATGTGGGTGAAGGGGACTATCGCAGCAGCATTGTGCATCGCGATGAGCGGTGCTTTGCCTGTTCACGCCGCCACTCAGATGAGCACGCCCGGAAAGCATGACCGGCCGGTAGCCTCCGCGAAGTCTGATCTGCCACATAGACCGGAGAGCACTGCGCCATCACCCTTGTACATGATGGATCTGGCGCCAGGTTTCGAGATTTCCCAGATACCGGTCAATACGGCCCCGGCACTCGACAGCTTTAACATTACGCCTGTCGCAGACGACTACAGCAGCTATGAGCGCAGCGGGTTTCTTGGCTGGCTCGACTACAATCTCGATCCCATCGACCTCACCGGTCCCGCCAACTACAGCGGTGGCAAGTTCATTGACCATACCTTGTCGATCGGCTGGGACGTGGCGGCGGTCTATGGACTCACCACGGCTTTTGGCCTGTCGAACTGGGAATGGGGCGACTCCGGTTTTCAGGTGAAGAGCGAAGGCTGGTTTGGTGATGACACCAAATATGCCGGCGTCGATAAGCTGGGCCATGCCTACACGGCTTATCTGCTGTCCGACTATTTTGCCCAGCGCATCGCGCATTCGAGCAGCGATCCGTCGGGCGCCAATGTTTCGGGCGCGCTTCTCAGCATGGGCGTCATGACCTACATCGAGATTTTTGACGGCTTTTCAGGGGGGCATGGTTTCTCGCCGGAGGATTTTGTGGCCGATGCCTCGGGTGCCCTGTTTTCCTATGTGCGCAGCGCCGTTCCCGGCCTTGCCGACAAGATCGACTATCGCATGGAGTATATCCCGTCCGGCGAAGTGGGCTTTTCACCGGCCACCGACTATGCCGGGCAGAAATACGTTCTTGCCCTCAAGCTTGCAGGCTTTGACGAGTTCAAGGAATCGCCTCTGCGCTTCTTCGAACTTCAGGCGGGCTATTATGCGCGCGGCTACACTGATGAGGGACGTGAAGAGGACGAGGATCAGAAGCGCGAGACTTTCGTTGCTGTCGGCCTGAACCTCAACGAGATCCTCAGGGAGACGCCGCTCGATGGAACGATCCCGGGCAAGGCTCTCCGCAATACACTGCACTATGTGCAAGTACCCTACACCTATGTGCCGACCGGCGGTTATTGAGCCGTTGCAACAGCCGGCTGGCAGAGTCCGGATAATCTCATGAACGAAGCCCAGGCCCGCGATCTCATCTGTGAAATTGGCCGCTCCATGTTTGAGCGGCGGCTGACCTTTGGCAGTTCGGGCAACATCAGCCTGCGCATTGATGACGGCTGGCTCATGACGCCGACAGGTTCGTCGCTTGGCCGTCTCGATCCGGCAAGGCTCTCCAAGATCGATGATGCCGGAAAGCTTATTGCCGGCGATGCCCCGACCAAGGAGAGCTTCCTGCATCTTGCCATGTATCGCGAGCGGCCCAAGGCCGGTGCCGTGGTGCACCTTCACTCCACTCATTCCGTGGCGGTGTCCTGTCTCGACCACATCGATCATGAAGATGTGCTGCCACCGATCACGGCCTACTATGTCATGCGCGTCGGCAAGCTGCCGCTTGTTCCCTATTTCGCGCCGGGCGACCAGGCGCTGGGCGCGGCTGTCGGAAGGGTTGCGGCGAAACATGCCGCCATGCTGCTTGCCAATCACGGGCCCGTGGTTTCCGGTTCGTCGTTGAACGCTGCCGTCGATGCCATCGAGGAACTGGAAGAGACGGCGCGGCTCTATCTCCTGCTCCACGGCCGGCCCACGCGCTATCTGAACGATGAGCAGATCGCCGATCTCAAGCGGCGTTTTCCGCCTCCGTGACGGATCGGATCGAGTATATCGTTATAGGGGCTGGCGTCGTCGGGTTGGCGGTGGCCCGTATGCTGGCGCTGGCAGGGCGCGAGGTCATCGTCATCGATCAGGCTGATGACATTGGCAGCGAGACCTCTTCCCGCAATTCCGAAGTGATCCATGCCGGCATCTACTATCCGCCCGGATCTCTGAAGGCGCGCCTCTGCGTGCGCGGCAAGGAACGCCTCTATCGCTATTGCCGCGATAAGGGGGTCGAGGCCCGCGCCATCGGCAAGCTGATCGTTGCCACAAGTGAGGCGCAACTGGTCAAGCTCACGCAATTGCAGGACACGGCCCTGAAAAGCGGCGTGACCGATCTGCGCTGGCTGTCGCGTGCGGAAGCACTGGAGATGGAGCCCGAACTGTCCTGCTTCGCGGCCTTGCATTCACCATCGACAGGCATCGTCGACAGCCGCAACTACATGCTGGCCCTTCAGGGCGATGCCGAGGCCTCCGGCGCGGCTGTTGTCCTTCATACGGCATTCGTCAGGGCGCGCAGGCAGGGTGATGGCTTTGTGGTGGAAACGCGGGACGCACAGGGCGAGACATCGGAACTGCCCTGCGCCCGCATCGTCAATTGCGCGGGCCATGGTGCTCATGCGGTTGCAACGGCGACCGAGGGTGTTGATCCATCTGCGTTGCCGCCGCGCTTCCTGGCCAAGGGCAGCTATTGTGCCGTCTCAGGCCGGTCGCCCTTCCGGCACCTCATCTATCCGGTCCCGGAACCCGGCGGACTGGGCATCCATGTGACTCTCGACCTGCAGGGGCGCATTCGGCTCGGGCCCAACGTCGAGTGGGTCGATGCCCTCGACTACACTGTGCGCCCCGATGTCGCAGCGCAGTTTCAGGCCGCCTGCCGTAGCTACTGGCCAGGGATCACTACGCGCGATGTGAGTTCAACCTATTGCGGCATCCGGCCGAAGATCCACGGGCCCAAGGAAGGCTTCGCTGATTTTGTCATCCAGCCTGCCGGCGATGGAGACATCCCGAAGGTCATCAATCTGTTCGGTATCGAATCCCCGGGGCTCACTTCATCGCTCGCCATTGCCGAGCACGTGGGTGGCCTTCTCGGCCTCGTCTCAGGAGACTGACCTTGCGATCCGGTCGGCGACGACCGGCGCGTCGTCATCGGCAAAGCACACGGGATTGATGACAAGCTGGTTTCGCGCCCGCCGGAAAGGATCGACATGGATCGACGGCGTTCCATCAAGCAGGCGCTTGATCAGCGCCGATGCACCACCCTTGGCCGACATCGTCACCACAAGCTGTGGAACGCTGCCGGAATCGCTCTCACCTTCGATCTCGGTCGCGAGTTTTGAAACCTTGGCGAGTTTCTTCTGAATGACTTTGAGCCGTTTCAGCCAGCGCTCATGCCGCGCCTTGTCACCTTCCTTGATGAAAAGCCGGAGTGCCGTGAGCAGGCCGGCGATTTCTTCCTTGCCCGCCTTGCAGGTGCGGCCGATGCCATGCTGCGGCAGGCCCTTGAGCTTGCGCCTGTCGATCAAGGTCTTGGGTGGCGCCCACAGATCCTCATAGACATCAAGGTCCAGATGCTGGAGGGCGGCCGACATCACGAGATCGCGCCGCCCGCAGAGAATGCCGCTCGCCTGCGGCCCGCCCAGCACCTTGCCGCCGGAGAAAGCCACCAGATCGGCGCCTTCTGAAATGAAGCGTTTGAGATTGGCCTGGGGTGGCAACTGCGCCGCAGCATCGACAATGACGGGAATGCGATGGCGCCGGCCCACTGCCGTCACGGCCTTGAGCGGCGGCTCCGACTGGGCATCGGCGACATAGAAGATGGCAGCTGTTCGCTCTCCGATCGCAGCCTCGATTTCCCAGGGCTCGGCATCGCGGACGCCGGCGCCGGAATAGCGGTCCGGCAGGCCGACCTCGACAATGCTTGCGCCAGCACTCCGGATGGCGTGGTCATAGAGATTGCGCTGGCTTCTCACCATGATCACTTCGTTCTTCAGGCCGCGCGAGTCAGGCAGGCGCGCCATGCGTCCCGGATCGAGCCCGGCCATGCAGGCCGCCGTTGCCAGCAGCAGGCAGGCCGATGCACCGGAGGCCACATAGCCGGCCTCGGCCCCCGTCGCCTTGGCGATCTCCCGTGAGGCCGCCGCCTGCAATTCCGCGATGTCGACGCAAGCGCGGGAGGCTTCCACCATCGCTTCCGCCACCTCGGGCCGCATCAGCCCGCCAGACAGGCGCGTTGCCGGGCCCTTGGCGTTGATGATGGTTTTGACGCCAAGCGCGGCGTAGAGGCTCATGGCTTCACCGCGAAGATGGCGGTGATCTCAACCGAGATGTTGCGTGGCAGCGAGCCCATGCCGACGGCGGCGCGGGCATGACGGCCATTCTCTCCGAAGACTTCGATGAAAAGTTCCGAGCAGCCGTTGATCACCTCCGGGTGCTGGCCGAAGCCGGGAACGGCATTGACCATGCCAAAGACATTGATGACCCGCTCCACCTTGTCGAGCGAACCGAGCACATGCCGCGCCGCTGACAGCAGCACGAGGCCGGTGCGCCGGGCGTGGAAATGCGCATCGCTGATGCTCACATCCTTGCCCACCTGGCCAGTGGCGAGGCTTCCATCCTCGAGCACCGGTCCCTGGCCGGCCAGAAACAGCATGCCGTTATGAATCATGCCGGGAACATAGTTGCCGCCGGGAGGCGGCAGCGCCGGCAGGATGATTCCGCGTTCCTTCAGTCTGGCTTCTGCGCTCATGATCTTTTCCCGTTTGCGATCCTTCATCGCCCAGCGGGGCCGCCGCCGCAAGCGCCAGCGCCCAACCTCAGGCAGGCACAGGAGCATCCGGACGGAGCAGGCCCTCAGCCTTGAGGTCCTGCCAGAACACGCCGGGAATCGGATGGGCAACAAGTGCGATGTTCTGGTTCATCTGTGCCACATTGCGGGTCCCCGGCACATGCGTCGCCACGGCGGGATGGGCCAGCAGGAACTGCAGGGCAGCGGCGGCCAGAGGCACCTTGTGCCGGGCACAGACGGCTTCGATCCGGCGCACCTTCTCCATGATGGGTTCCGGCGCCGGGGCGTAGTTCCACTTGGCGCCGGGCACGGCACCCGTGGCGAGGATGCCACCATTGAAGCCACCACCGATGACGACGGCGGTTTTCCGCTTCTCGCAAAGTGGCAACAGCTCATCGAGGGAGTCCTGCTCCACCAGCGTGTAGCGCCCCGCCACCAGCAAGGTGTCGAAATCGCCGGCCTTCATGAAATCAAGCATCACTTCCCAGTTGTTGACACCGGCACCGATGGCTTTGACGACACCCTGGTCGCGCAGGCTGGCAAGGGCCCGGTAGCAGCCATCCATGGCCTCCTTGAAATAGACTTTCTGCATCTCCGCGCCGTGCGTGAAGACATCGCAATCGTGGATGAAGAGGATATCGATGTGTTCGAGGCCCAGGCGCTGCAGGGAATCCTCGAAGGAGCGCATGGTGCCGTCGTAGGAGTAGTCGAAGCGGCAGTTGAAGGGCAGGCCATCGACCCAGGGCTTGAAGGATATGCTCTGCCGTGCCGCAGGAACAAGCACGCGCCCGACCTTGGTGGACAGCACGAATTCCTGCCGCGGCTTCCAGCGCAGATACTGCCCGACGCGGGCCTCGGACAAGCCATGGCCGTAGTAGGGCGCTGTATCGAAGTAACGCATGCCCGCATCCCAGGCGCGGTTGATCATGGCCTCCGCTTCGCCTTCGGTGATCGGCTTCAGGAAGTTGCCGATGGGGGCAGCGCCGAAACCCATGTCGGTGATGTCGAAGCCGGCGCGCCCGAACTTCCGTGTGTTGATGGCACCCATGGCGGCGATCCTCCTTCGTCTCAGTCCTTGAGCAGTTCGCGCGCGATGATGGTGCGCTGGATCTGGTTCGTGCCTTCATAGATCTGCGTGATCTTGGCATCGCGATAGAGCCGCTCCACCTCGAAGCCGCGGATGTAACCGGAGCCGCCGAATATCTGCACGGCATTTGCCGTGTGATTGACGGCGCAGTCAGAGGCGAAACACTTGGCGATCGAGCAGTCCATGGTGGCGTTGCCGCCCGCATCCATGATCATGGCCGCACGCTGGACGAGTGACCGTGCCGCGCTGATGTCCTTCTGCATGTCGGCCATCAGCCACTGCAGGCCCTGGTTTTCGGCGAGCGCCCGGCCGAACTGCTTGCGCGTCCGCGCGTAGGAGACGGCAGCCTCGAGTCCCGCCTGGGCAATGCCGGTGGCCAGGGCGCCGATGCCGATGCGGCCCTTGTCGAGCACACTCATCATGATGTGGAAACCGCGGTTCTCCTTGCCGAGCAGGGCCGTGGCGGGCAGGCGCACCTCATCGAAATGCAGGGCACCGACAGGCGAGGCGCGCTGCCCCATCTTGTGTTCCTTCTTGCCGCGGCTGACGCCACTGGCATGGAGATCGACGATGAAGATCGACATGCCGCGATGCCCGGCCTGCGGATCGGTGCGGGCCAGCACGAAGCCCGTATCGGCGACGGAGGCATTGTGGATCCAGATCTTGGAGCCGGACAGGAGCCAGTCGCTGCCATCGCGCCGCGCCGTTGTTTTGACACCGGAGACATCGCTGCCCGCTTCCGCCTCGGTGATGCAATAGGCGATCTTCCTGCGGTAGCCGAGAACATCCGGGAGATGCGCGGCCTGCTGCTCTGCCGTTCCGTGCACCGACAGAAGCGTGCAGATCAGTTCAATGAGGCCGCACTGGTCGGCAACCGAAGCATAGCCTCGTGACAGTTCCTCGATCACCAGCGCATAGGAGAGCGTGTCGAGCCCGGCGCCACCCAGCTCGGCTGGCACGGTGATGCCGAAAAGCCCCAGTTCGGCCATCTCTGCATAGAGCTCGGCAGGATAGGATTCTGCTTCATCGAGCGAGGCAGCCTGCGGCCTCACACGGCCTTCGGCAAATTTTCGCGCCGTCTCCCTGATCTGGGCATAGACATCCGGAGAAAGAGAAGGCGTTGGCAGAACGAGGCTCATGATCAGGGCCCATGGCTGGAAGCGGTCAGGCGTGCAGGCACAAGCCCCACGCCACGGATCATGAAGTAACCAGATGGTTATGTAAAGACTGCCATCATGCGCTGCGGCATGGCACAAAGCAGAAGCGCCGGGCCTTGCGGCACCGGCGCTTCAAAGGTCTCAAAACGGAAGAGCTGTTACTTCTTCTCTTCGCCGCCTGCCTGCAGCAGCCCGTAGTTTTCGATGCCGATGCGCTCGATCAGGCCAAGCTCTGTTTCGATGTGGTCGATATGACCTTCCTCATCGGCCAGCAGGTCTTCAAAGAGCTTCTGGGACACGTAGTCGCCAAGCTCGTTACAGATCTTGCGTGCTTCCTTGTACAGCTCGCGGGCGCCGTATTCGGCGGCCAGATCGCTTTCGAGAACTTCCTTGAGGCTTTCACCGATCTTCAGCGGATCAAGGGTCTGGAAATTGGGATGTCCATCGAGCTGGATGATGCGGTCAGCCAGGCGGTCGGCGTGTTGCATCTCTTCGATCGACTCGGCGCGCTCCTTCTGGGCCAGTTTCCTGAAACCCCAGTTTTCGAGCAGCCTGTAATGCAGCCAGTACTGGCTCACTGCAGTCAGTTCGGAGCGCAAGCCCTTGTTCAGGTACTCAATGACTTTCTTGTCGCCCTTCATGATCTGTCGTCTCCTTGTTCGAGGACTTGTCTTTCAACGACAGATAATATGAACGCGTCCGCTTGCTGCCGCAACCGGGCAGGCCTGTGACATCGACGTCAAAGCTCTTGGCGATGATCTCCGTGACGTGGCTCATGCAGCCAGCGCATTGGAATTTCGCTCCGCAGCACTTGAAAACCTGTCCAGGCGTGATGATTGCCGGCTCTGTCCGAGCGCGCATGTCGGCTACGGCCTCGGCAACGAGGTCATCACTCAGGATATTACACTGGCAAATGATCATGGCAGGGGTCGGATTCCAATTCCGACTAAATTGATCAGTTAACGCCCGGAGTCAAGGGCACCTTCGCCGCAGGGTCAGGCGGGCTTCTGGCGGCCGTAGAGCAGCAGCATGGCGACGATCACAAGGCCGAAGATGAGCTGCCGTCCGGCTTCTTCGATCTGCATCACTGAAAGGATGGATTGCAGAAGCGTGATCAGGATGACGCCGGCCACTGTGCCGAAGTAGGAGCCGCGGCCACCGAGCACATGCGTGCCGCCGAGCACCACGGCCGCGATGGCGGGCAGCAGATAGGCATCCCCCATGGATTGCGCCGCCTTTGAGGCATAACCCGCCAGCAACACGCCGCCGAAGGCACTGAGTGCACCCGAGATCACAAACGACAGCATGACGATGCGCCGTGTGTTGATGCCGGAGAGATAGGCCGCGCGCTCGCGGTTGCCGATGCCATAGACTGAGCGCCCGAAGGTGGTGCGCGTCAGGAGATAGACCGCTCCCGCGCCGACCAGGAGCCACATCAGGACGCCATTGGGGACGGTGGGGATCAGTTCGCCGGTTGCCAGATAGCGCATGGCGGGCGTTGCAGAATCCTGCGGCGAGAAGCCGCCCGTGTAGACAACCATCAGGCCCTGGGCCACGGCATTGATGGCGAGGGTGATGATCATCGAGGGAATGCGCAGATAGGCCGTGGCAAAGCCGTTGGCGAGGCCAAGTGCTGCCCCGCAGAGAATGCCGAAGGGAATGGCCAGTGCCGCGCCGAGCGGGCCGAAGCTTGCGGCAGCACAGGCCATCATGGCGCCGGTGGTCACGACCCAGGGCACCGAGAGATCGATCTGCCCCAGGAGAATGACGAGCATCATGCCCGTGGCGATGACACCGAGGAAGGACGCAACCTTGAGCTGCTGCAGAAGATAGGTGGGCGAGAGGAAGCTGGAGGAATACAGCGCGCCCACCAGCAGGAGCAGGATGATGCAGGCAAAGGCCAGCACCACGGCAGGGTCCACGCCCGAGAGAAAGCGGGGCATCAGCCGTTCGATGGGAGAGGAGGCATTGCTCATGGCATCTTGCTCACGGGAACCAGTCGAGCTTGTTGCGGACACGGAAGAGGCCGAAGGCACTGATGCTCACGGCGAAGAGCAGCACCACGCCCTGGAACAGAGGCTGCCACAAGGGATCGAAGTCAAAGACGAAGAGAAGATCGCCGATGGTGCGGAAAGCGAGTGCGCCGAAGACGGCACCGATGGCGCTGCCCCGGCCGCCCATGAGCGACACACCACCGAGAACCACGGCCGCGATGGAGAAGAGCGTGTAGGTGTTGCCGCTCGCATAGGCGGCCTCGCCCGTATAGGAGAAGAAGGTGAGATAAAGCCCGCCGACCGAGGCGAGCAGGCCTGACAATACATAGGCCATGAACTTCGCCATCTTTACCGGCATGCCCGACATGTAGGCGGCCTGCTCGGAGGAACCTGCGGCATAGGCGGCGCGGCCCAGCACGGAGCGGCTGTAGGGCACCCAGACCACGAGGATGACCACGGCAAGGGCGACAAAGCTCATGGGGATGAGCTTGAAGAGCTTGCCTGTCAGGAAATCGGCCAGCGTTTCATTGACCGAGCCGCCCGGGAACGGGCGCAGGAACAGCGCGATGCCATAGAACATGGCGCCGGTCGCAA
Source organism: Pseudomonadota bacterium (assembly GCA_020161855.1). Classification (GTDB taxonomy): domain Bacteria; phylum Pseudomonadota; class Alphaproteobacteria; order Rhizobiales; family Aestuariivirgaceae; genus Aestuariivirga. Next base: position 30,503 of record JAIUNJ010000011.1, on the reverse strand, counting down.
TCGTGGTCACGATCGGCTGCAATCGCCCGAAAATGACAATCAATCCGTTGAGCGCTCCGCACATGGCGCCCGCGATGAGCACGCCGATAATGCCAAGGGTCGTCTCGCCTGCCGTGCCAACGACGATCCATGAAGCGAGGCAGTTCGACAGGGTCAGGATCATGCCGACCGAAAGATCGATGCCGGAGGTGATGATGACGAGGGCCTGCGCCATGGCAACGAAGGCAAGCAGTGTCGCCTTGTTGGCTGCCGTCTGCACCACATTGGGCGTGAAGCCTGCCGGATGATTGCCGGCATAGATCGCAAACATCACCGCGAAGGTGGCTGCCGCAATGAGCGTGCCCTGATTTTCAGTCAGCCAGAAACGCCACTCTTTCATGCCCGTGCCACCTCGCCGATATTGAGGGCGCTGGCCACCAGCGCATGTTCCGTGATTGCATCGCCTGCGAGCTCGCGGACGACCGCACCATCATACATGACAAGCACCCGGTCACAGCAGCCGATGAGTTCGTCATAGTCGGTTGAATAGAAAAGGATGGCCACACCCTTGTCAGCGAGCTTGCGCAGCAGCGCATAGATCTCCTGCTTGGTGCCGACATCGATGCCGCGCGTCGGGTCGTTGAGCAGAACGATGCGCGGCTCGTTCATCAACCACTTGGCGATCACCACCTTCTGCTGATTGCCACCGGAGAGCGAGGATACAGGCAGTGCCGGGTTCTCCGCCTTGATCGAGAGCAGCTCAATCATTTCGGCAATCTTTGCCTCGCTTTCGGCCTTGTCGATGATCCCCATGGAGGAGATGCGGCCGAGTGACGAGAAGCACAGGTTCTCGGCAATGCTCATGGGCAGCATCAGGCCTTCCGTCTTGCGGTCTTCGGGGATCAGCGCCATGCCGATGCTGTCGCCCTTGGCCCGACTTGGATCGCCGACCGTGGCGGGCTTGCCGTCGATGTCGATCCGGCCTTCCGCGCCACGCAGTACGCCGAACAGGGCGAGGAGCAACTCGCGCTGGCCCTGGCCATCAAGGCCTCCGAGGCCGATCACCTCACCCGGATAGACGGAGAGCGAGACATCGCGCAACCGGCCTGCCCAGGACAGACCCTTGCAGGAGAGGGCGGGGACGGAGGCGCGTTCGCCGGAGAACTTCGGTGGAAACACGTTCTTGTATTCACGGCCGATCATCAGTTCGACCACTTCGGTGTCGGATTTGGTGCCCGCCTTGTAGGTGGCGATCTTGCGGCCATTGCGAAACACCGTGCAGTCATCGGCCAGTTCGGCGATTTCATGCATGCGGTGCGAGATGTAGATGATGGCAACGCCCTCCTGGCGCAGCCGCTTGATGACGGAGAACACTTTCTCCACGTCGGCGGAGGTGAGAGCGGAGGTCGCCTCATCAAGAATGAGCACACGTGGCTTGCGCGCCAGGGCCTTGGCAATCTCGACCATCTGGCGCCGCGACAGCGACAGGTCCTTGACCAGCGCCGAAGGATGAATGTCGGTGGCGCCCGCGTCGGCCAGTGCCTTCTCGGCGATCTCGCGCTGCTTGCGCCTGTTGATCAGGCCGAGAAGCTGCGGCGGCTTGCTGATGACGATGTTGTCGGCAACCGAAAGGTCAGGAATGAGCGACAGTTCCTGGAACACACAGACGATGCCTGCGGCATTGGCAGCGGCCGGCGAAGAAAAGCTGACCGCCTCGCCATCGAGGCTGATCTGGCCTTCGTCCGGCGAGACAACGCCTGCCATGATCTTGATCAGTGTCGACTTGCCGGCGCCGTTTTCACCCAGAACCGCGTGGATGCGCCCCGGCATGATGTCGAGGTCGGCATCCTTCAACGCCAGCACGCCACCATAACGCTTGGTCACACCCCGCATGGTGAGCAGAGGCTTGGTCTCGGACATGTTGCTCCACCTCATCCCAAAGACAGGCGTACCGCGGGCCAGTGTAGCCCGCGGTACACCAGTTGGCAGGGAGAGTTACTGGTTTTCCTTCGACTGACCCATGATTTCCTGGGCCGTGAAGTTGATGCCACATGTCGGGAAGGCGTTGCCGACGAAGAAGTTGTCGGACTGATCCGGATAGTAGTCTTCGTTTTCCTTGAAGTTCGGATCCTCGACGATGGCCGTCGGCAGCTTGATCGACTGCGGCACCACCTGGCCCTCAAGAGCCGCGATCGCCACCTTGATGGCAACGGCAACCTGGGCGGGGCCTGTACCGGCCGACGAACACTTCAGGCCTTCACCGGCGAACTTCGCACAGAACTTGCGGAAGCCGTTCTCGGTCTCGCCGCCGAAGGGCACCATCGGGTGCTTGGCGTCGAGCATGGCCTGCACGATGCCGGTATCGCCGCCTTGGGCGGTGATGCCGTCAAACGGGCCATTCGTGGCGATGGCGTCGGCAGCGGCCTTCTGGGCCACGCCGTCATCCCACTTGCCGACCACTTCGGTGACGGTGAAGGTCTTGCCCGAGGCAGCGAGCGTTTCGTTCACGCCGTTGTGGCGGTCGGTGTCGACCGAGGTACCGGCCACGCCGCGCACTTCAAGAATCTTGCCGCCATTGGGCAGGTGCTTGACGAGCCAGTTGCCCCACAGCACGCCGAGACCCTTCTGGTCGACGTTGACGTTGATCGCATCCTGCGTGTCGAGGATGTTGTCGAAGGCCACGAGCACAACGCCCGCTTCCTTGGCACGCTTGATGACGGGGCCGAAGGCGGTCGGGTTCTGCGCATTGACGACGATGGCGTCATAGCCCGCATCGATGAAGTTGTTGATCGCCGAGATCTGGGCCGGCACGTCTTCACCGGTCGAGACGACCTTGAACTCCTTGAGCTTGGCCGCGACATCCGGCTGGGCCGCATAGGCCTTGGCCGTCTGGATCATCTGGATGCGCCAGGTGTTGGCGATGTAGCCGTTTGCCAGGGCGATGCGGTATGGCCCGTCCTTCTTGGCAAACTGATGGAACTGGGTGTCGGCTGCCCATGGAACCATGCAGTTTGGATCCGAGGCGGGGCCGCTGACGACCTCTGCATTCGCGGTTGTGAGACCGGCGAACATGGTTGCTGCAAGACCGGCCGCCAGAAGATGGCGCTTGTGCCGCGTGAAAGTCATGGAAATCCTCCCTAGAGTTCTGCCGATATCTTGTTGTAGCCGGCGGGCCGTCGGCGGCGGCCTGCGCGGTGAATTGAGCAGACGTTATCAGATATGACAGCGCTGTCAATCTCGCATCATTTCCAAGCTGCGGGAGTTGTGCAGAAGTGCCATGTTGAGATATGAAACAATGTGCCGAAGGCCGCTGAAACGTACAGGAAAACCGCAAAATTAGCAGTAAACGCATAACCTTAGATGATGTTGCCAGGCTCGCCAAAGTGAGCCCGATCACGGTTTCGCGCGCCCTGCGCAACCCCGATATGGTGTCAGACGAATTGCGCCAACGCATTGATGGCGCTGTCAATAAACTCGGTTATGTGCCGAATATTGCCGCCAGCCGCCTGGCCTCGTCGCGCAGCCATGCCATCGGCGTGATCGTGCCGACGCTCTACAATGTGATCTTCGCGGAATTTCTGCAGGCGCTGCACGAGGTGCTTCTGCCGGTGGGCTTCCAGGTCATCGTGGTCAACAGCCGCTACTCCATCGAGGAAGAGGAAAACGCCATCCGCACGCTGCTGGGCCAGCGTGTCGAAGCCATCGTCATCGTTGGCGTCAATCACTCCAAGCTGGCGCGGCGCATGCTCATCCAGTCGCGCATTCCGGTGGTCGAGGCTTTCCAGATCGCACCGGAACCGATTGGCATCAATGTCGGCCTCGATCAGATTCAGGCCGGTGCAGATGCCACGCGCTTTCTGCTGGGGCATGGCTATCGCCGCGTGGGCTTCGTGCTGGGCCAGCGCGATGAACGCGCTGTTGAGCGCCTGCGCGGCTACCAGCTCGCCATGGAGGAGGCAGGCCTTTTTGACGAGAACCTGATCTTCTCGCAGACCGGCACCAGCTCGATCGCGCTGGGCGCGCGCGTCATGTCGGAGATTGCCACACACGCGCAACTTCCGGAGGCGGTCTTCTGCATTGACGACAACCTGGCACTCGGCGCGCTGCAGGAGAGCCGCAGGATCGGCCTCAAGGTGCCGGGCGATATCGCCATCCTCGGCTTTCATGATCTCGAGTTTGCGGCCTGCGCTTCGCCGTCGCTCTCATCAGTCGCAACCCAGCGCTACGAGATGGGCAAGCTCGCAGGCGAATATGCGTTGCGCCTGCTCAACACCGGCAAGCCCGGCGAGCGCCGGACCGTGAAGCTGGACCACAGCATCGTGCGGCGGCAGAGCACGCCCTGAATATCCTTCTCTGCCGAAGCTGTGCCGCGCTCAGACCGGAAGTGGATTGCGCTCCACGAATTCTGTCTGATGCCAGTAGGGATAGATCCGCGTCACGGCGCTGGCCGCATCAAGCTTGGCGACCTGCGCGGCCGTGAGGTTCCATCCGATGGCGCCGATGTTGTCCTTCAACTGCGCCTCGTTGCGGGCACCGACGATGACGTTCGCCACGGTGGGGCGCTGCAGCAGCCAGTTCAGCGCGATCTGCGGAATGGTCTTGCCCGTTTCCTTTGCGATCTCGTCGAGGGCGTCAACCACGCGATAGAGATATTCGTTCTCGACTGGCGGTCCGTTCTCGGAGGTCTTGTGCAGGCGGCTCACGGCAGGCAGAGCCGCACCACGGCGCAGTTTTCCGGTGAGCCGTCCCCAGCCCAGAGGGCTCCACACCACCGCCGAGACGCCCTGGTCGAGGCCAAGCGGCATCAGCTCCCATTCATATTCACGGCCGACAAGCGAGTAGTAGGCCTGATGCGCGACGTGGCGGGTGAGGCCGTATTTCTCCGAGACCGCGAGCGACTTCATCAGATGCCAGCCGGAGAAATTGGAGCAACCCGTGTAGCGGATCTTGCCCGCGGTCACGAGGTCGTCGAGGGTGCCCATCACTTCTTCCATCGGCGTCTTCGCGTCAAAGCCGTGCAGCTGGAAAAGGTCGATGTGATCCGTGCCCAGCCGCTTCAGCGAACCGTTCACGGCCTCGGTCAGGTGAGCCCGCGACGAGCCGACGTCATTCGGCGCATCGCTGAAACGGAAGGTCGCCTTGGTCGAGATGATGACCTTGTTGCGCCGTCCCTTGATCGCAGCACCGAGAACCTCTTCGGCAAGGCCGCGCGAATAGACATCGGCTGAGTCAAACATCGTGATGCCATTGTCGAGGCAGATGTCGACGAGGCGCGTTGCGCCCTTGGCATCCGTATCGCCCCAGGCCTTGAAGAAATCAGTGCCGCCGCCAAAGGTGGCCGTGCCCAGGCTCAGCGCCGGAACCATGAAGCCTGATCTGCCGAGTTGCCGCTGTTCCATTGTGTTCATCTTTCCCATTGGCTTGAAAACTGGTGCCGCAAACTAGCGGCGGCTGCGCAAAAGCGCCATGCACGGAACCATACTTTTCGCGCATGGGTGTCGCGCGGCGTTTTTCAGGAGAAAGAAAAGATGGTGCCCAGGGCCGGAATCGAACCAGCGACACGCGGATTTTCAGTCCGCTGCTCTACCAACTGAGCTACCTGGGCATGGGCCACAAGGCCGGGGAACCCCGGCGGGCGGGGGCTGTATATGAGAAAGCCCCGGGCCATGCAACCATCATCGGGCAAAAAAGAAACCCCGGCCAGAGCCGGGGTTTCGAAGCTTGCAGCAAGGCCCTGGTCAGGTCTTGGCGATGTCGACGTCCTTGGTTTCCTTGAGGAACAGGAAGCCGACAATGGCCGTGATCACCGCGAAGATGATCGGATACCAGAGGCCAGCGAAGATGTTGCCCGTATAGGCCACATAGGCTGTGGCGAAGAGAGGCAGCATGCCGCCGAACCAGCCGTTGCCGATGTGATAGGGCAGCGACATGGAGGTGTAGCGGATGTTGCTCGGGAACATCTCGACCAGGAAGGCCGCGATCGGCCCGTAGACCATCGTCACGTAGAGCATCATCAGCGACACCAGCGCGATGGCGCCGACATAGTTGATGTTCTCCGGCTTGGCGCTCGAGGTCTTGATCTCGGCGGCCGTCACCGTTGCCGTGCCGTCGGCTGCGATCACCGGTGCGCCGATGCTGCTGGGCGTGCCCAGCGGCTTGGCAGCAGCGTCAGCTGCGGTGCGGGCCGCATTGACGATCTTTGCCACTTCGGCAGCGTTCTTGTCGGTCTGCGCCTGCACCAGCGCATCCGTCTGCTCCTTGGTCAGCGTCACGTCGGCGCTGGCAACGGAGAAGTGCGGATAGCCGGCATCGGCGAGGGTCTTGGACCAGGCAAAGGCGTTGAAGCCTTCAACCTTGGTTCCGTTCACGTCCAGCGTGGCCAGTGAGCCCGCAGGGCCATCAGCCGAAACGAAGGAGATGCCGTTCGAGGTCAGCAGGTTCTTGCCCTGGTCGCAGTCGCCTTCAACCGTCCAGCCCTTGATCGGGAAGATGGTGAAGTGACAGTTCGCAGGATCGGAGGTCACCGTGATCTTGGCGCTCTCCGTGAAGGCGGCGAGATCGGGGTTCACGAATTCCGCGAGCTTGTGGAAGATCGGGAAATAGGTGAGTGCCGCAATCACGCAGCCGGCGAGGATGATCTTCAGGCGGCCGATCTTGTCGGAGAGCGCACCGAAGAAGATGAAGAAGGGCGTACCGATCAGAAGTGCAACACCGACGATGATGTAGGTCGAGTCGAAGGTTGCCTTGAGCGGGCCGCCGATGAAGAACAGCGCATAGAACTGCGCGGTATACCAGACGACGCCCTGGCCCATCGTGGCACCGAGAAGCGCCAGCAGGGCATACTTGTTGTTCGGATACTTGAAGAACGAGTCGCGGATCGGTGACTTCGAACCCTTGCCTTCCGCCTTGATGCGCTGGAACACTGGCGATTCATGGAGTTTCAGACGGATCCAGACCGAGAAGATCAGCAGCAGTGCTGAACCGAGGAACGGAATGCGCCAGCCCCATTCACGGAATGACGTGGCATCCATGCTCAGGCGCAGGGTGCCGATCACCAGCAGGGCGAGGAAGAAGCCCAGCGTGGCCGTTGTCTGGATCCAGCTTGTGGCATAGCCGCGCCGGCCATGGGCCGAATGCTCGGCCACATAGGTTGCGGCACCGCCATACTCACCACCGAGTGCCAGGCCCTGCAGCAGGCGGATGAGCACAAGGAGAACAGGTGCCAGATCGCCGATCACTGCATAGGTCGGCAGCAGGCCGACGAGGAAGGTGGAGACGCCCATCACCAGGATGGTGACGAGGAAGGTGTATTTGCGGCCCAGCATGTCGCCGAGGCGGCCGAAGAGCAGGGCGCCGAAGGGGCGCACCAGGAAGCCGGCGGCATAGGCAGCCAGCGCGCCGAGGAGCGCCCAGGTGGCGTTGCCCGGCGGGAAGAACAACGCCGCGAAGAACGGCGCCAGCGTGGCGTAGAGATAGAAATCATACCATTCGAAAACGGTGCCAGTGGATGATGCGAAGATGACGAATTTCTCGTCCTTCGTCATTCCACTGCCACGCTGTGAAGCGGTGGCTGTCGTTGTCATGAAGCTCCCTCCCGAAGCAAGTGTGTTGCCCCAGACCATCCTCCACGGAACGTTGCGCAGAGCGGCCAGGATGGGTGTTCTTAGGGTCCGGCGCCAATGCTGACGATGCAACTTTCGGCGCATGTTCATTCGTTGCGCCGCAATAATTTCGCTGCATTGCGCAATCATCTTGATGAAGCAGCTTCAACTATTGTCCGTTTGCGTTTTGACTTGGAACAAGACAGGTCAGCGACGAAAGAATGAGGCGCATGACATGCGACTGGCCCTGCTCTCCGACATTCACGCCAATCTCCCGGCCCTTGAGGCCTGCCTCGCGGCGGCGCGCGAAGCTGGCGCGGAGCGCTTCGTCTTTCTCGGTGATCTGGTGGGTTATGGTCCTGATCCGGAAGCTGTGGTGGAGCGCATTTCCAAGCTTGCCGCTTCTGGTGCAATTGTTCTCCGGGGCAATCACGATGAGGCCGCCGTCGCGCCCACGAACCGCATGAATGCGGCAGCGCGCGAAGCCATTCTCTGGACGCGCGATCATCTCAGTGAGGACGCGCGGATCTTTCTGGCGCAGCTGCCCCTCTCAGTGGCAGATGATGACAGGCTTTATGTTCACGCCGATGCTTCGCAGCCCTCCGCCTGGAATTATGTGACCAGTCCCTTGGAAGCGCAGATCAGTCTGTCGGCCTGCAGCGCGCGCATCACCTTCTGCGGCCATGTGCATGTGCCCGCCATCTACACCCTCTCTCCGCAGGGCCATGCCGTTGGCCATTCGCCCGGGCCCAACATTGCCATTCCGCTTCTGGCCAACCGCCGCTGGCTTGCCGTGCTTGGCGCCGTGGGCCAGCCGCGCGACGGCGATCCGGCGGCGGCTTTTTCTCTCTTCGATACGGCAACGTCGGAACTGACACTGCGGCGCGTTCCCTACGATGTGGAATCCGTGGCGGCCCGTGTCCGGGCCTGCGGCCTGCCGGAGAGCCTCGCCGCGCGCCTGCTGAAGGGGCGTTGAGATGGTGAAGGCCCATCTCCAGACCGGCACGGTGATCGACGGTTTCGTCGTGGGGGAGTTGTTGCACAAGGGCGGCATGGCGCGGCTCTGGAAGGTGACGCGCCAGGGCGCGGACGAGCCGCTGCTGATGAAGGTGCCGGTGCTGCAGGAAGGCGAGGATCCGGCTGCCATCGTCAGCTTCGAGATGGAGCAGATGATCCTGCCGCGCCTCAAGGGCCCGCATGTGCCGCGCTTCGTTGCCAATGGCGGCTTTGACAGGCAGCCCTATGTCGTGATGGAGCAGATTGCCGGGACATCACTGCTGCCCATGCTCGAGAGTCTGCCCCGCAAGCCGGAGGAGGTGGCGGGTCTGGCGGAGAAGATTGCCGTGGCGCTCGACAGCCTGCACGGCCAGCGCGTCGTCCATCTCGATATCAAGCCTTCCAACATCATGTTCCGGCCAAGCGGCGAAGCCGTGATCATCGACTATGGGCTGTCGCGCCATCTCGACCTGCCCGATCTCATGGCCGAGGAGTTCCGGCTACCCTATGGCACCGCACCCTACATGGCGCCGGAGCAGGTGCTCGGCATCCGCCATGACACGCGCAGCGATCTCTTTGCGCTCGGTGTGCTCATGTATTTCTTCGCCACGGGTGAGCGGCCCTTCGGTGACCCGCAACGGCTGAAGGGATTGCAGCGCCGCATCTGGGATGATCCGCAACCGCCGCGGCTTCTCAATCCTGCCATTCATCTCTGGCTGCAGGAAATCATCCTGCGCTGTCTCGAGGTCAATGCCGCGCGGCGCTACCCCTCCGCCAGTCAATTGCGTTTCGACCTGCTGCATCCTTCGCAGGTGACGCTCACCAAACGGGCCCACAAGGAGCGGCGCGACAGTTTCTTTGAGCGCTTGCGCCGCAAGTCGGAACCGCTGCGGAGTCTTGTCGATCATCCGCCATCGCCTGCGGCGGGGCTTGCACAGGCGCCCATCGTTGCCATCGCCATTGATCTCGACAACCTGCCTGAGGATGTTTCCGCCGCTTTGCGGCAGACGGCACAACGCATCATCGAACGCACACCGGAGTCGCGTATCGCCTGTCTCAATGTGCAGAAGCTGTCTCGCATCACCATCGACCAGTCGCTGGATGAGGAGGGCCATAGCCGCCATGTGCAGCGCATTGTGAAGCTGCAGCACTGGGCTCGCGGCCTTGGCCTCGCGGAAAGCCGGCTGAGCTTCCATGTGCTGGAAGCACTCGATCCGGCGGAGGCCATTCTTGATTATGCGCGCGCCAACACCGTCGATCACATTCTGATCGGCGCACGCGACAATTCCGCCATGCGCAAGTTCCTCGGCAGCGTGTCAGGCCGCGTGGCGGCGGAAGCGCCCTGCACGGTGACGGTGGCGCGGAGCCGCAAGCCTCAGCTCTGATCCTCTTCGTCCGGTGTGTCGGTCTCGGCGGCCGGAATGGCATATTGCCCGCCGAGCCAGCGGTTGAGGTCGACCTGCGCACAGCGCGCCGAGCAGAAGGGATGATATTTCTGCGCTGACGGCTTCTTGCAGATGGGGCAGGGCCGCCGGGGTCTCAGCATCACCGGCTCGACCATGGCGCGGCCTCAGACCAGCACGGAAGGCTTGTGCATGAGGTGGTGATAGACCGGGAAGCCGGCCCCTTCGAGCAGGCTCACGGTTTCATAGAGCGGCAGGCCGACGACGCCGGAATAGGAACCGTAGATCAGGCGCACGAAGGCTTCCGCCCGGCCCTGAATGGCGTAGCCGCCCGCCTTGCCGCGCCATTCGCCGCTGGCGACATAAGCTGCAATGTCTTCCGACGACAGGCGCTTGAAGCGCACTTTCGTTTCGTTGCAGCGGCTGGTCATCTTGCCCTTGGCATCGATCAGGCAGACGGCGGAATAGACCCAGTGCGAGCGGCCGGACAGCAGGGCGAGGCTCGCCTGCACGTCGGTCTCGCGGGTGGGCTTCGGCACATTGCGCCGGCCGACACCGACAACCGTGTCGGCGGCCAGCACGAAGGTCAGTTCACCCAGTTCGCGCACCAGCGGCAGGTCAACGACTGCGCGCGCCTTGGCTTCCGCCAGCCGGATGGCGAGGCGGCGCGGCGTCTCGAAGCGCAACGGTGTCTCGTCCACTTCCGAAGGGCAGAGGAGATCGGGTGCAAGGCCGACGCGCTCAAGAAGCGCCAGGCGCCGGGGCGAGGCACTGGCCAGAACAAGCTTGGCGCGGGGTTTGTCCTCCGCCATGGGATTACTTGAAACGGTAGTTGATGCGGCCCTTGGTCAGGTCATAGGGCGTCATTTCAACCATGACGCGGTCGCCTGCCAGCACGCGGATGCGGTTCTTGCGCATCTTGCCCGAAGTGTGGGCGATGATCTCGTGGCTGTTGTGATCGAGCTTCACGCGAAACGTCGCGTTGGGCAGCAACTCCGATACGGTGCCCTCGAATTCCAGTAGTTCTTCTTTGGCCATGCCTCTTCCTTCTCCGGGCGGACTCAAGCGGGTGCCCGGAAGCGGCGTGAGCAATGAACCTTCTGGGTGAACTTTTCAAGGGCAGCCGGACGTGATGGACCTTGCGGGCAGAAACCAATGCCTGCCCGCAAGACCAATACGGTCAGCGGTTGCGCGACCTGTCGCTGATCAGTCTCAGCCGTTCCGCTTCCCACTGCGTGTCGAGCGTGAGCGGCTGTCTGATCATGCTGTCGATCTCACCGCGCGTGAGGCCGATGTCCCGCAACAGGTAATCATCCATGTTGTAGAGGGCCCGGAGGGAGCGGCGTTCGCGCCAATTTTTGATCACGCGAACGAGCATCGTCAGGCGGCCATAGGCCTGCCGGGACTGGGCTTCGTGAAGAATGTAATCGCGCATGATCGGCTCCATTTGTACCATTTGTATCTATTGCAGCAGAAAATACCCCCTTGCATGCTGCGAGATGATTGATACAATAAGGGGAACAATAGCGCAATTGGAGAATTGTCACGATGACAATTTGGACTCCCGTTCTTGACCGATCGAAACCGCTCTACATCGCCATAGCCGATGCCATTTCAAAGGACGTCGAGGGAGGAACGCTGCCGGAGGGGGTCCGTCTGCCACCACAACGTGACCTGGCCTGGCGCCTCGGCGTGACGCTTGGAACGGTGACGCGGGCCTATAAGGAAGCCGAGGAACGCGGCCTGCTGGCGGGCGAAGTGGGCCGCGGCAGCTATGTGCGTCGGCAGCGCCAGGCCATTCCGATGCCGCCGACCAATCCGGACCAGACCACGGTCATCGATCTGAGCCATGCCGTGCCGGCGCCCGTCGTCACCACCGAGGAGTTCGATGCTGCGCTGGTCTCGGTGATGCGCGATTCGCGCAAGCTTGATCTTCTCGACTATGTGCCGACCGACGGCTTCCCGCTGCACAAGACAATGTCGGTGGCCTGGCTCAAGCACAGCGGCATTGAAGTGGGGGAACAGGATATCGTCATGACCGCCGGGGCCCATGTGGGCTTCGTCACCGTGATCCAGGCCCTGTGTGGCCCGGGCGAGAAGGTGATGGCGGAGAATGTCACTTACGCCTTGCTGGGCGGCACCATGCGCAACTCCCATGTGGAGCCGCTGGGGTTGCCCATGGATGAAGACGGCCTGTCGCCCGATGGTTTCGAGCGCGCCGCGAAAGCAGGCGAGTCCCGTGTTCTCTATATCGTGCCGTCGCTGCACAATCCGACGACCCACACCATGAGCCGCCGCCGCCGCGACGAGATTGTCGCGATTGCCCGCAAGTATGGTGTGACAATCATCGAGGACGACATCTTCCGCCTTCTGGATCCGAGGGCGCAGCCGCCGACCTTCTACAGCCTGGCGCCGGAACGCACCTTCCATGTCACCAGTTTCTCCAAGACCCTGGCGCCGGGCCTGCGCATCGGCATCGTGGTGACGCCGCGCGGCCAGGAGCGCATCCTCAAGAATCACATGCGCAGCACGGGTGCCCGCACCGTCGGGCTCACAGGCGAGATTGCGCGTTACTGGATCGAAACGGATATCGCCATGTCGATCCTGACGCGCTCACGCAATGAACTGGCCGCGCGCCGCGAATCCTTCCTGCAGGTCTTCAAGGGCAGGTCCTTCCGCTGCGAGCCTTCAGCGCCCTATGCTTGGCTGGCCTTGCCGGAACACTGGTCGGCCAACCGCTTTGCCTCTGTTCTCGCCGGCCTCAATGTGCGGGTGACGCCGGAGTGGGCGTTCCGGCTTGATGGCGAGCGTCAAGGCCGCCACATTCGCATCTGTTTCGGACCGCCGCAGGATGGCTGGCAGACGCGCCGCGGTTTCGAAATCATCCGTGACCTGATGGACGAGCAGCCCGACGAAGGCTTCACTCCAGTAGCCTGAGGCCATCGCGCTCATTGTCGGCGCGCGCCTTCTGCAGCAGGATCTTGAGGGTCTTGCGCAGCGTTTCAACGCCATCGCTTCCGATCACTTCGGCAAACTCGTCATCGACCGTGGCAGTGTGGCGCTGTGCCATTCCGGCCGCCTCGCGGCCCTTCTCTGTGAGGCGCAGAATGCGATCGCGCTTGTTGGCGGCGGCGGCGATCTCGATGACGCCCAATGTCTGCAGCCGGCGCGCCGACATATGCGCGGCCTGCCGCGAGATGCGCAGGGCGCGCGCGATATCGGAAATGGTGCTGACGCCGATCGCGGTCTGGCCGAAGACCCGGACATCGGAGGGCCTGACATGCTCATAGCCTGTCCCCTTGCGCAGGGCGGCAAAGCGCAAGTCCATCTCGCTGCCCAAGGCATGCAGGAGATTTCTCATATGGTCAGGGGAGAGCCTGGACGGCGGATCAGCAACCATGGTTGACTTTTGACTTATATTTCATACATTTGTCAAATCAGGACACGATATTGCAGTTTCAACCTTTTCTGTGGAAAAAATTGCCGAGAAGATTGTCAATTCAGTTGACATTCGTTGTGCATCGCATCATATGAGCCTCAGTCAGCTCGAGTTGACAGCAATTGTCCCTCAGCATGTTGGAAGTGCCCTGAATGCCGAACCCAGAAGCGGCAGCCAGGCTTTTATGTGTTGGCGGGACTTTGCGCCTGCTGGGCTTATATATCGGGGGCGCTCTGAAGCCCGGCTGAAGCTGGCGGTGTTCTGCACCGCCAGCTTCCCTGTTTCAGGGCTCGCCATCCGGATTGAGCATTTCCGCGACCTTGCCGCGCAGATCGAGCAGCACCGCATCGGCCATGGCGGCGTGGCCTTCGGCTGTCGGATGCATGGCACCTGTTGTTTCGGAAAAGACCGCACCCGAGGCTCGCTCATCGATCTGGCCCGCACGGTTCGTCACCTTCTGATTGATGATCATGTAGGCGTCGTTGAAGGTGCGCACCCAGCGCTGCCGCAAGGCATAGGGGTAGGCCTCGGTCGCGGGATTATAGGGTGCCCAGATTCGTTCGCCGCCACTCCATGACGTGCTGCATCTTGCCGGATCTTCACCAGGGGCGATCCAGCAGGGCAACACCAGCTGCTCCGTCGGCTGCTGCCCTGCCTTGGGATTGCGCGCGCAGAAACCATGGCCGCGGAAGGGGCGGCCTTCATAGGCCTTGCCTGCGAAGGTCCAGCCATGATCCTCGGAGAGCTCGCGCATGCGATTGTGCAGCTTTTCAAGTTGTTCATGGGCAAGCCCCAGCCGCCGTGCCGTCACCACCAGCCAGTCGCCATAGACGTTGAGCGTCTGGTTGGCGGCATAGCTCATTTCCTTTTCGCCCTCCTTGCCGGCCGGGCAGACATCGCCGTTCTCGTCCTCGAGAATGTCGGGATAGGCGGTCAGCACCACACGCGAGGCGTCAAACACATTGCCCTCGAGCCGCAGGGGCACGGCGATCTCCAGTGCCTTTGCAAGCCGGGCATAGGCCTTTGGCAAGGTCTTCTGCATGTTGTCGGCGAAGGTTTTCGGTGAGGCGGCGGTGCCAAAGAATTTCGCCACCTTTGCCGAGGTGTTGTCGCGCAGCGTCGCCCAGGTGACGAGTTGCGAGAAGCCGATGTCGTTGCCGCCGACCGACAGCAGCACCAGGTCGACATTGCGGCGGAAGGCGCTGCCGGGGCAGAAGTTGAAGCCGTTCTCTTCCTGCGGCCGCTTCAGGCAGATGTCGCGCAACAGCCAGTAGATCTGGTTGTCGTTGCTGCCACCCTTGACCGAGTTGATGATGCTGTCGCCGCCGCCCTGGGTGCGGCTCACATAGTCCATGTGTGTCTGCGGGCCGAGTATGCCTTCCTCGACGCTGGCGCCGGAACAGGAATAGCCCAGGAAGGTGACGGCGCTCTGCGGGTTCTCGATGGCGATCTGCAAGGCGGCCCTGAGCTGGTAGCTGTAGAGCGAGCGATGGCATAGCTCGTCAGTCCATTGCGCGTTGCCCGACGTGTCGTTCCTTTCGCGCCGCGGAAAGACATTGCGGCTGCGGAAGTCCTGCGCCATGGCGACCGGCACATCCGGGTTGCCTTCACCAGATGCAAAACTGTCGCCGAGGCCGACGATGAGCAGGTCCTTCACCTGAATGGCTTGCGAGATCGGACGCTCACCCTCGACATTGACCGAGACCGTGCCACCATCAGGATAGGGAAGGGTCAGTGTTGCCGGCTCGTCGCAAGGCACGGTGAAGGCCGGGCCGTCATTGATGCGCCATTCGCAATTATACTCCGCGAACAGCGTGTCGGCCTGCAGCGGCTTCAGCCAGACTTCGATGTCATGCGCCTTGGGCATCACATAGTCCTCGACGCTGCCGCAGGCCGAGTGCTTGCGCGTCTTGGAATCATAGCAAATCTTGCCGGTCATGGTGCTGGCCCAGCCGCGCGGCTGATACTTGGTGCGCAGGTGCTGGCTGAACGGAATGTAACGGTCGTTCAGCACATGCTCGATGCCGATGACGGATGTTGTGGCCACGAAAGCATCGCGCTCGGGTTGCGGCTTGCCCAGGCCGTCCACATGCGAAAGATACTGCCGCCAGGAGCGCTCCTGCTGCTTGAAATCCTCCGCATCGGCAAAGAGGCGGAAGCGATTGCTGACTTTCCACTCGATTTGCACGTTGGCGGTGGTCAACACCTGTGCATGTAGACCTGTGGCTGAAAGAATGAGCAGCAAGAGGCTGGCAAGGATACGGATCGGCATGGGGTATGCTCTAGCAGATTGTCCGTGACAGGAATGGGGCAGCGTCACGCGATTTTCGACAATGTG
The DNA here is from genome assembly GCA_020161855.1 of Pseudomonadota bacterium. Taxonomy (GTDB): domain Bacteria; phylum Pseudomonadota; class Alphaproteobacteria; order Rhizobiales; family Aestuariivirgaceae; genus Aestuariivirga. Next base: position 14,747 of record JAIUNJ010000011.1, on the reverse strand, counting down.
CCTCTTTGCCGTGCAGCGCTCAACCGGGCGTCACGGCATCGCGGGCCGATCTGCGATGTCTGATATATCAGTTTATTGCCTTCTCTTTCAGACGTGTTAGTGTCGCCGCGAGGGCTCGCCACGAGGCCCTGTTAAAATGAAATCTTGAAATGGGAGACCTCCATGTTGAAGAAGTTGCTGACTGTCACGGTTGCGGCCACGGCCCTGCTGGCGGCAGGCACCGCATTTGCCGACACCAAGGACAAGAAGATCGCCTTGTCCAACAACTATGCCGGCAATTCCTGGCGCCAGGCGATGTTGAAGAGCTGGGACAAGGTGACCAAGCCTGCCGTTGAAGCGGGCATTGTCGCCGCGGCTGATCCCTTCACCACCTCCGAGAACCAGGTGACGGAACAGGCATCGCAGATCCAGAACCTGATCCTGCAGGGTTACAACGCCATCGTCATCAATGCCGCTTCGCCTGACGCGCTGAACGGCGTGGTGAAGCAGGCCTGTGACGCCGGTATCGTCGTTGTTTCCTTCGACGGCATCGTCACCGAGCCGTGCGCATGGCGCATCGCCGTCGACTTCAAGGCCATGGGCGCTTCGGAAGTCGAATATCTCGCCAAGCGTTTCCCGGAAGGTGGCAACCTGCTTGAGATCCGCGGCCTCGCTGGCGTTTTCGTCGATGACGAAATCTCCAAGGGCATCAACGAAACCGTTGCCAAGTATCCGCAGTTCAAGGTCGTGGGCTCCGTCCACGGTGATTGGGCCCAGGAAGTGGCCCAGAAGGCCGTGGCCGGCATTCTGCCGTCGCTGCCTGAACTGAAGGCTGTCGTAACCCAGGGCGGTGACGGCTATGGCGCGGCCCAGGCCATCGCGGCGGCCGGACGTCCGGTGCCGACCATCATCATGGGCAACCGCCAGGATGAGCTGCAGTGGTGGAAGGAACAGAAGGACGCCAACGGCTACGAGACCATGTCGGTCTCGATCGCTCCCGGCGTGTCCACGCTCGCCTTCTGGGTGGCGCAGATGATCCTTGACGGCAAGGAAGTGCCGAAGGATCTGACGGTGCCCTTCCTCCGCATTGACCAGGACAACCTGGAAGCCAACCTCGCCGGTACTGAAAAGGGCGGCGTGGCCAATGTGGAATACAGCGCTGAAGATGCCGCCAAGGTCGTGGCAGGCAAGTAAGCCTTGACCGGTACTGTAATCAAACTGGACGGCGCCGAAAAATCATTCGGCGCCGTCCGCGCGCTGGCGGGCGTGGATTTCTCGGTGCGGCCCGGCGAATGCGTGGGCCTCGTCGGCCACAATGGCGCCGGCAAGTCCACCCTCATGAACATCCTCGCCGGCACCCTGCAACGGAGCGCGGGCGAATTATCCGTAGGCGGACGAAATATCGAAGGCACGTGGACCGCCTCGCGAGCCCAGGGCGACGGCGTGCGCTGTGTTTTCCAGGAATTGTCGCTCTGCCCCAATCTCAGTGTGGCCGAGAATGTGCGCATCACCCATGGCGCGATCCGCGGTATGGGCTGGAAGTCCCGCGCCGGGGCCTTGATTGCGGCGAAGCTCGATGAAATTTTCCCGGGCCACGGCATCAGGCCCGATGACGAAATCTCTGATCTTCCCATCGGCAAGCGCCAGATGGCCGAGATCGCCCGCGCCTTCACCGTGACGACGGAACCCTTGCGGCTGGTGATCCTTGACGAGCCGACGTCGTCGCTTGATGCGGTCACCGCCCAGCAGCTTCTGGCTTTCGTCAGGCAGGAGACCGGGCGCGGCACCTCGATCATCCTGATTTCCCATCTCCTCGGCGAAATTCTCGCGGCGAGCGACCGCATCGTCGTCATGAAGGATGGCAAGGTGGTCGCCGAGAAGCCGGCCAGGGAGTTCACGCGTGACAGCCTCGTTGCCGCCATGGGCTCAGAGGTGCGCCACAGCAAAACCGCCACCGCAAAGACGGGCAAGTCAGAAGCCGGGATGGCGGTGCGGGTGACGACAGCAGGTGCGATCGCACTGGAAGCCCGCAAGGGAGAGGTGATCGGCCTTGCCGGGCTCGCAGGCCATGGCCAGACCCGCATGCTGCTGCAGATCTATGGCCGCAAGAATGCCGAGGTGAAAGGTGCCGTTGCCTTCGTGGCTGGCGACCGCCAGTCCGACGGTGTCTTCAACATCTGGTCCATCGGTCACAACATGTCGGTACGTTCCGTTGCGGCGCTGCGCCGCCTCGGCCTGATCGACGTCAAAGCCGAGCAGAACCTGCAGGGCGAATGGCGCAAGCGCATGGCCATCCGCACCGACGACGTGAACAACAATATCCTGACGCTCTCCGGCGGCAACCAGCAGAAGGCGCTGTTCGCCCGCGCACTTGCTTCCGATGCAACGATCATCCTGATGGACGATCCGATGCGCGGTGTCGACATCGGCACCAAGCAGGAAGTCTATGACATGATCCGCAGCGAAGCGGCGGCGGGCCGTACCTTCATCTGGTACACCACGGAGTTCGATGAACTGGACCATTGCGACCGGACTTATGTGTTCCGCAATCAGGGCATCGTGGCAGCGCTTGACCGCAGTGAGCTGAGCGAGGAGCGCGTGCTGCAGGCGTCCTTTGCCGAGGCCGTGGCATGATCAACCGCAGCCTCCTGCGCCAGGCCTTGCCTTTCCTGTCGCTCGCCGTCGTGCTGGCGGCGACCTTCTATGTGCAGCCGCGCACCATGAGCTATTTCGGGCTCAATCTCATGCTGCAATATGCAGTGCCGATTGCGCTCGCCACCATCGCGCAGATGTTCATCATCACGGTGAACGATCTCGACCTCTCGATCGGCCCCTTCGTCGGCCTCGTCGGCTGTGTTTCGGCCACACTGCTCTACAATGATCCGTTCCTTGGGGTGCTGGCGCTTCTCGCCCTGATCGCTTGCTATGGTGCGGTGGGAGCGCTCATCCACCTGCGCAACCTGCCATCGATCGTGGTGACGCTCGGCCTCTCCTTCGTCTGGCTCGGCATTGCCGTGCTCATCCTGCCGTCGCCCGGCGGCAAGGCACCGGACTGGCTGAAAGCCATCATGTCCTTCCAGTTTCCCTATGTGCCGTTTCCGATTGTCGCTGCCGTGGTGATCGGGCTTGTGGTGCATGTGGCCCTGATGAACTCGTCCTTTGGCGTCATCGCCCGCGGTGCGGGCGGCAATCCCAAGGCCTTGGCGCGGGCCGGCTGGTCGCTGCTGTGGACGAAAGTGTCCATGTATCTGCTAGCCGGTTTCTTCGGCGTGCTCTCGGGCCTGTCGCTTCTCGGCCTCACAACCTCTGCCGACGCCCATGTCGCCGACCGCTACACGCTGTACTCGATTGCCGGCGTGATTCTCGGCGGCGGCGAATTTGTCGGTGGCCGGGTTTCGCCATTGGGGGCAGTTGTCGGCGCGCTGACGCTGGCGCTGGCCGGTTCCTTCCTCATCTTCCTCAAGATTTCGCCGGACTGGCAGATCGGCGCGCAGGGCGCGATCCTGATCATCGTGCTGGCGCTCCGCGCCGCCGTCACCTACGGGGAGAAGCGCGCATGAAGAACCTTGCCGCCGCTCTTTCAGGAAAGCCGTGGATCTGGTCCTTCGTGGCCGCAGCGCTGGTCTGGCTCGCCACCATTACCTACACCGGCGGGCAGGGTGGCGGCGCCATCCTCTCGGCCGCACTGTCCTTCGCCACCTTCACGATCATCGTCGGGCTCGGCCAGATGCTGGTGATCACCACCGGCCCCGGCAATGTCGATCTCTCGATCCCGGCCACCATCACACTCTCGGGCGTCGTCGCCATGAAGGTGATGGATACCGAGACGAGCCGCCTGCTCATCGGTGTTGTCGCGGCACTGGCGGCGAGCTTTGTCGTCGGCTGCTTCAACTTCGGCCTGATCCGTCTCTTACGTATTCCACCGATCATTGCCACCTTGTCCTCAAGCTTCCTGGTGCTCTCGACGGCGATTTCCTATGGCCGCGGCCTTCGCATCAAGCCGCCGCCGCCACTGGCGGAATTTGCCACGATGCGCATGCTCGGCATTCCCGTGGTGGCGCTTTTCGTGCTGCTGCTCACCATCGCCATCGCCGTTCTCCTGAGCCGCACGCTCTATGGCCGCAGTGTCTCCGCCGTGGGCCAGAACATGCGGGCGGCCTGGCTTGCCGGTTTCAACGTCGACCGCACCCGCTTCAGCACCTATGTGCTGAGCGCCCTGCTGGCGGGTGTCTGCGGCATCGTGCTTTCAGGCTTCTCCGGCGGGGCCGCACTCAACATGGGCGAGGAATTCCTGCTCGCCTCCATCGCCGTGGTGGTGATCGGCGGTACGTCCGTTGCGGGTGGGCGCGCCAGCGTGCCTGGCATCTGGGGCGCGGCGATCTTCATGTACCTGCTGGTGACAATGCTGAACACCTTTGGTGCCAGCGCCGTCATACGGCTGGTGTTGACCGGGCTCATCATCATCGTTGTCATCGTCATAGCAGGCGGTGAAAAGGAACAACGCTGAGCCGTTGCACCGCCCGCCCCATTCTGCGATTGAACCGGCCATGAAATACCTGACCTGCACCACCGCCGACGTCGTGACCCTCGCTGATACGCAAGTGCAGCGGCCCGGGCCCGGCGCAATGACCGTCAAGTTGGTGATGTGCGGTGTCTGTGGCACCGACACGCTCAAGGTTTTCGGGGATTATCCGCGGCCGCAGAAGCTGGGCCACGAGGTTGTCGGCATTGTCGATGAACTGGGCGAAGGCGTGACGCGCTTCCGCAAGGGTGACCGCGTCGGTCTGGCCCATCATGTGCCGGATTACTCGTCGCACTATGCGCGGCGCGGCAGCGAGACGATGGATCCGCAGTTCAAGCGCTCCAACATCGATCCCGGCGGCTTTTCGGAGCTGGTGCATGTGCCGGCACTCCATGTGCAGAACACGGTGGTAGCCATTCCCGCCCATGTGCCCGATGAGCGCGCCGTCTTCATGGAGCCGCTGGCCTGCTGCCTGCGCGCCATGGACCGCATGAGCCTGAAGGAGGGTGACACCACACTGGTCGTCGGTGTCGGCGCCATCGGCATGCTCTTCATGCCGCTGCTGCGCGATCGCGGTGTTTCGGCAATCGCGGCCGATGTGCGCGCTGACCGGATCGAAACAGCAAGGCACTGGGGCGCTGTCGCAGGCGGCGTGAGCGGCCAGGATGACCTGCCCGCCATCTGCAAGGCCGCAAGCGAGGGCCGGGGTGTTGATGCCGTGATCCTTACGGTGGTCAATGATGCCACACTCAAGCTGGCGCTCGACTGCCTGCGCGACGGAGGCACAGTGATGCTCTTCGGCGGCAAGCCCGGCGGCACGCTGCATCTCGCCTATTGGGACGCCTTCCTGCGCGAGATCAATTTCATCACGAGCTATTCGGCCACACCCGACGGCCTGCGCCGCGCCATGGCGCTGCTCGCGGGCAAGTCATTCACCGGAATCGAAGCGCTGATCAGCCACCGCCTGCCGCTCGAAAGGGCGCAGGAAGGCTTCGAACTGGTGAAGACCGGCAAGGCCTCGAAGGTCGTCATCACGCCCTGAAGCGGCAAACTCCTGAAAGGATGAAAAGAAAATTATAGGAAAAAACTGTTGACATGGGTTGAAAAAGGATTTATATCCGTTCCCATGAATAGTTTTTACGATATGGTCTTCCTCTTTCTGCTACCCCTGCTGGGGGCTTTCATCCTGCGCTGCCTGCCGCGCCCGGAATTCGGCGCGGTAGACCTCGGTCGAAAGATTGACGTAGCGGTCGATGCGCCCGGCGATCTCGAAGCCACGCAGACCCTTGCGGTAGTCGTAGAGGCGCACGAGGCGGTAGCGGTCAGCCTCCTGGCGGCAGAAGTCAAATTCGTTCCGGCTGACGAAGAAGGGCGTGCGGCTGCCGCCAAGCGTGGTTTTGACCTCGATGAACTTCTTCTCGCCACGGTCGCTGAAGCTCAGAATGTCGTAACCCGCGCCGTCGCCTTCCTCCTGGGAAACCCAACGCACGTTGGACGCCAGGTCCGGCCTGCCGATCAGGTCGAGAAAGCGGCGCTCATGCTGGACGACGAAGGACTCGCCCGCAAGACCGAGGGCGCGATTGGCGGTGTCCCGCGCCACCGGATCAAACTTGCGAGCCAGCCGTTCAATGAAATCGGGAACGGGCAGCGGCGCCTTGTTCAACTCGGGCGGCGGCTCCAGGTAGAATGCCGCCGGATCCTTGAAGCCATGGTCCGGGGTGCCTGCATCTCCGGCGGGCACAAGCGGAATGTGGTCGATCGCGTCGATATGCCGGGCGACCTTTTCTGCCAACAGTTCCTGAAAATTGGCCAGAGGCGCCAGGCCGCGCATCCATTCCCGGCCCAAGGCATCCAGAACGGCGGAGATGTTCTGAAACTTGAACTCGATCGACTTGCGCGTCCGGCCCGTATCGTCCGAAAGCTTCCGGTAGATCTCGGCCTTGACGAAGGTGCCGCCGCGCAGTTCCAGCGCCAGATGCTGAAAATAGGCATCGACGCAGAGTTGAACTTCCGCCTCGTTCCAATCCGAGCCTTTGACCGCCAGTGCCATCCTGGAAACAGAGATAAGCCGCTTGCGCCACAAAGGTCGAGAGCCGCAAGGCCGGAGTGGGATCGACCCCTGGACAGCCTATTCAGGCGGTCTTCCAGCGAGGTCCGCCTAAACTTGAGGCAGTCTGCCCAACGCTTCATGCTTGAAGATGGCCGCGAACTGCGTTTTCATCGGCGCATTGCGTCAGGGATGTGGAATGGTTTCGATCATCGAGAAATGCGACGAGAGCCGCAGGCGCCTGTTCAAGGCGGGTGCGGTGCTGCTGGAAGAGGGCAAGCGCACCGGCCGGCTGCATGTGCTGGCCTCAGGGCAGGTCGAGGTACTGCGTGGCGACACACAGGTGGCGGTGATCGGCGACGTGGGCGCGGTCTTCGGCGAGATGTCGATCCTGCTCGACACGCCGCACACGGCCACGGTGCGGGCCCTCAGCGATTGCGAGACCTATTTCTACGAGGACGCGGCGGGCTTCATGCGCTCCGATCCCGAGATCACCTTTGGCGTTGCAGCCTTGCTGGCGCAGCGCCTCAATTCCGCGACCACCTATCTGGTCGATCTCAAGCGCCAGTATGCGGGAGCGGGCAGCGGGCTTGCCATGGTCAGCGATGTGCTGGCGAGCCTCGTCAACCAGCCTGCGCGTGACTATGAGCCCGGCTCGGACCGGGAGACGGACCTGATCAGCCCGTCGCGCTGACTTCGTTTTCCAGCGCCCAGGCCGGCGGCATCGCCAGGCGCGGCACGGGCCGCACCAGCGGATGGTCGAGCTTCACCGACTGGATGCCGGCCATGGACATCCACACAATCTCATAATGCTCGCTGTCATAGACAAGATGCGCAGGCGGCACGCCCGGATGCTGGCCCACATTGAAGACCCATGTGGTGCCGACGCGGTCCACCCACGAGCCCGCCTTGGTGAAGGGTGACTGGTGCACATGGCCCGAGAACACCATGTCGGGCCGGTAGGTGTTGATCCACTCAAGCAGCGCCTTGTCGCCCAGCGACTTGCTGCCCGACCAGCTTGTGGGCGAGTCGTAGCAGGGCGCATGATGCACCCAGAACCAGCGCTGCTTGGGCTTCTGCGCATCGCGCGCCAGCTGTTCGCCGAGGCGGGCCTGGGCGAGGGGGCCATCCCACCAGCGGCAGAGCGTGATTAGCGTGCCGTCGATCTCGATGCTGCCGTCGTCCGAGGGCACACCGATCGTATGCAGCTCATTCATCCAGCGCGAGGTTTTCTCGCCCTGTTCGTCGCGCGAGTCGAGGTCATGGTTGCCAGAGACGGTGACGATGCGGGTCTTGCCCTTGAGCACCTCGAGATATTTGGCCAGCACCACCATCTGCGCCCGGCCATCGACGGCGGAGGAGAGATCGACATGATCGCCGGCCAGGATCACGAGGTCGTAGCGCGGCGCTTCCTGCACCACCCAGTCATATTGCGGCAGGGAATAGTGGAGATCGGCAACGATGAGGCAGCGCATGCGGCGGTCCTGTCGGCTCTTTGAGGGTGCGCGATGAAAGAAGCAGCACCCCCGGCCTGTCAACGAACCAGAGCGTGTTTCGGGAGGTGGCGCCCTCAGAACGGGATGTTGAGATTGGCCCTGACGGACTTGGCGAGGACGTCGTCATCGAGCCCGAGGCCGAAGACTTCGGCCAGCACACCAGCCGTGATGCCGCTCGCCGTGCGGATGTCGAAGCCGGCCCCGAGGCGCACGCTCATGCCGTCGAGATAGGCATCAACAGTGGTGTCGCCCTCCGAGAAGCGGTAGTCCGCATGGACGGCAACGAAAGGCACCAGCGCCCCGCCGCTGCCCAGCTCCAGGGCGCGAGACACCTTCGACCCGACGGAGACGCGGCCGAAGCTGAAGTTCTGGCTGTCGTGCTCGGTGTCGGCCGAATCCGTGTAGCCGTCCTGCCATTCCCATGTGCCGGTGGCGCGCAACGTGGGCTCAAAGGTGAGGGAACCAAGCTCGAAGGCATGGGTGAAGCCGCCGCTGGCAATGAGGCGGCCGGCATCGAAGTCGCCGGAGACGGCGCCTGACTCCACATCATAGCCGAGCAGGGCATAGTGAAGCTGCGTGTCGAAGCGCAGCCGGCCAGCCAGCGTGCCGCCAAGATAGCCGCCGAAGGAGAAGCCGCTGCCATCGAGCGTGGCGCCGGCGTCATTTTCATAGTTGAGGTTTTCGTAGCCGACGACCAGGCCGGCCACCTTGCCTTCACCAAAGAGGATGGACGCTCCGACAAGGCCGTTGACCTGGTTGCCGTCAAGGCCATCGGCGTCCCAGTCGGTGTAGCGGAGATCGGCCCAGAAGCGCAGGGCACTTTCCGAGGTGAGGCCCGAGACATCGGCAGTGGGCGTGATGATGGTGCCGCCGCGGCGCATGTCCGGGGCATATTGCAGGCCGACGCGGCCATCGCTGGCCGAGAGCACCTGGATCTGGCCGGAGAGCGCGCCGGTGATGGCATTGCCGGTGGCATCGGTGATCACTTCCGAGGAGATCTGGGCGGCAACACCTGTGCCCGCCTGCTGCACGGCATTGATCTGCTTGCTGTCGGCGTTGGTGTCATCCGGATCTTCACCACCGCCATCACCGCCGCCGTCATCGACGGGGATGCACTCGAGGGCGACATTGTATTCAACAATCGCGGGTGCGCCGGTGAACTCAGGGGTAAGCGTAAACTTAAATTCCTCGCCGATGGGACCGGTCAGTGTGGCGGTGAAGGTGGATGTGCCCGAATCCGTATCGCCTTCATTCTCGGGGCTCGATGCATTGGAGATGATCGTTGCGCCAAAATCATCGACAACCGTGGCTTTGAGATCCTTGACGGTTCGTGTGGGCATGCTTGAGGACCACACGACAGTGAACTTGACCTTGTCGCCCGAGACGGTGGTGAGTTCCGGCTGGATCAGGATCGTATAGGAACCATTGTCGTGCTCAAGCTCATCGGCCAACAGTTGCGGGCTCGAATAGTCGACGCACTGGGCGGATGGCATCGCGGCCTGCGCCCCGGAAGACACCGCAAGGCACGACACGGCGGCACCGCACGCCAAGATAAAGCGCTTTAACATCTCAAGACCCGTCCCCAAACCCACTTCGCTACGGCAAGAATGGCAAAGGATTCTCAGTAGAGTCAATCAATACGTTGAAAACACAGAATTATACCCTCTTTGATTGAGTCTGAGATTCTTCTGCGCGCAAACACTGTCGCGCTCCCGGAGGGATATGCCCGTAGAAGATGCGCTGCCGCGTGTTATCTTGGGAAACTGGCGCAATATCCCGTCTTTCCAGGGGTATACAGGATGTGTGCAGCCTGCGCCTGTGTGGATAAGTGCCGGCCCTGCCGCCGCCGGTCTTTACGTTGATGCTGCAGCTCCCCTTGACTCTCCCGGAGCCCATCCCTATCTCCCCCGTCAGCTGTTGGCACTCTCCCTCCGTGAGTGCTAGCAGGGCGGTAAACGGGGCTTACGGCCTCACCGCTGAACTCAATAAAATCAAAGCTCTAGAGGAGAATTGCAGATGAAGTTCCGTCCTTTGCACGACCGCGTGGTCGTCAAGCGGGTTGAAGAAGACACCAAGACCAAGGGTGGCATCATCATCCCCGAAACGGCCCAGGAAAAGCCGATGCAGGGCAAGATCATCGCCGTTGGCCCGGGCGGCCGCGACGAGAGCGGCAAGCTCATTCCGATCGACCTGAAGAAGGGCGACAAGGTGCTCTTCGGCAAGTGGTCGGGCACGGAAGTGAAGATCGACGGCGAAGAGCTGCTGATCATGAAGGAAAGCGACATCATGGGCGTGCTGGAATAATTCCAGGCACGTCTTTTTTGTCAGTACACAGATTTCAAAAGATTCAAGGAGTTAGCCAATGGCTGCGAAAGACGTACGTTTTGCAGGTGATGCCCGCGAGAAGATGCTCCGTGGCGTCGACATTCTTGCCAATGCCGTCAAGGTGACGCTCGGCCCGAAGGGCCGCAACGTCGTGATCGAAAAGTCCTTCGGTGCCCCGCGCACCACGAAGGACGGCGTGACCGTCGCCAAGGAAGTCGAACTCGAGGACAAGTTCGAGAACATGGGCGCCCAGATGGTGCGCGAAGTGGCTTCCAAGACCAATGACCTCGCCGGCGACGGCACCACCACGGCGACCGTTCTCACCCAGGCCATCGTGCGCGAAGGCGCCAAGGCCGTGGCCGCCGGCATGAACCCGATGGACCTGAAGCGCGGCGTCGATCTCGCCGTGGCTGCCGCCATCGAGGACATCAAGAAGCGCGCCAAGAAGGTGAAGGGCTCTGACGAAGTGGCCCAGGTCGGCACGATTTCCGCCAACGGCGAAAAGGAAATCGGCGACATGATCGCCAAGGCCATGCAGAAGGTTGGCAACGAAGGCGTCATCACGGTTGAAGAAGCCAAGACCGCCGAAACCGAGCTCGACATCGTCGAAGGCATGCAGTTCGACCGTGGCTATCTCTCGCCCTACTTCATCACCAACGCCGACAAGATGGTGGCCGAACTCGAAGACGCCTACATCCTCCTGCACGAGAAGAAGCTCTCCTCGCTGCAGTCGATGCTGCCGATCCTCGAGGCCGTGGTGCAGACCTCGCGTCCGCTCCTCATCATCGCCGAAGACATCGAAGGCGAAGCGCTGGCCACCCTCGTGGTCAACCGTCTCCGTGGCGGCCTGAAGGTTGCCGCCGTGAAGGCCCCGGGCTTCGGCGACCGCCGCAAGGCCATGCTGGAAGACATCGCCATCCTCACGGGCGGCGAAGTGATCTCGGAAGATCTCGGCATCAAGCTTGAGAACGTGACGATCGACATGCTCGGCCGCGCCAAGCGCGTGAAGGTCGAGAAGGAGAACACCACGATCGTTGACGGTTCCGGCAAGAAGGCCGACATCAACGGCCGCGTTGCCCAGATCAAGCAGCAGATCGAGGAAACCACCTCGGACTATGACAAGGAAAAGCTCCAGGAGCGCCTGGCCAAGCTTGCGGGCGGCGTTGCCGTCATCAAGGTGGGCGGCGCCACGGAAGTGGAAGTCAAGGAGCGCAAGGACCGCGTTGACGACGCCCTGAACGCCACCCGCGCTGCGGTGGAAGAAGGCGTGGTTCCGGGCGGTGGCGTGGCTCTCCTGCGTGCCAAGAAGGCCGTGGAAGCCATCACCTCGAAGAACGCCGACGTTCAGGCCGGCATCAACATCGTCTCGAAGGCCCTTGAGGCCCCGATCCGCCAGATCGTCGAGAACGCCGGTGTTGAAGGCTCGATCGTTGTCGGCAAGGTGCTGGAGAAGTCCGGCAACTTCGGCTTCGACGCCCAGAACGAAGAATATGGCGACATGATCGAGAAGGGCATCATCGACCCGGCCAAGGTCGTGCGCGTGGCGCTGCAGGACGCGGCCTCCGTGTCGTCGCTCCTCATCACCACCGAAGCCATGATCGCCGAGCGTCCGAAGGACAAGGCTCCGGTTGCCATGCCTCCGGGCGGCGGCATGGGTGGAATGGATTTCTGAGGAGAATCCAGAAGCCGCCCATCATTGAAAAATGGTTTGGCCCGCTTGCGGGCCAAACAGGCGGCATGGACTTCTGATCCATCCTTCCAATACGATTACGGAAACCCGGCCTTCGCGCCGGGTTTTCTTTTTGCGTCGGAGCGAAGCAATCTAGCAACTACTTTGGCATGCTGCGCAACGAATGGCGGGGGCAACGCATTGCCGATCATCAATGCAATCGGCTGTTGACCTATGCTGGGGTCAAAGTAGTACTTGGGTGGGAAGCCCTGTAAAAGCGCGGCCTCTCTAAGTGTGATGGGGCGGTCTTGGATTGGATGCAAAAACCTACCTTTTGAAGGATTGTAGCATCCGCCCGTGATTGTGGGAGATACATCGTCCCAACTCATGCGGCCATAAACGTCGCTGAATCCCTTTGCTCGCCGATGACACTTTAGCTGCAGCCGCTTCGGCAAGCTCTTTCGACTGCCTCCATCTTTGGGAATGTGAGCAATAATCTCCCTAACCCTCTTACTTCGCCTCGACATATCGCTTGTATGCAGCTTGTCGCTACTGGAATTTGGTGGCGGAAGACCTCCAATCGCCTGTCTAACGCTAACTCGGTTCTGATTCCGCTCGGCAAATCTGGGGCTGAAATTTCGCGTAGCTAGCATGATCAGGCGCTTGCGCCGCTGAGGCACCCCAAAATCTGAAGCATTCTCAATTCGAGATTCTACTCTGTATCCCAACTTTCTCAGGGCGCTCTGAACCTCCTTGAACGAGGAATGGGTCAGCAGTCTCGGCACATTCTCCAACATGATCGCCTTCGGTTTAAGTATTTTGGCAAACCTCACGATCTGATGAACAAGTGCATTGCGCCTGTCATTGTTACGACTTGCTCCATTTCTTGTCCTAAGACTAGAAAAACCTTGGCACGGGGGGCACCCTGCCAGTAGATCGAGTTTGCCAGGAAGCAATTCGACTGCCTGCATAAGGACTGTTGGAGTAAGCTCAGTAATATCCCGCTGGAACATCAGCGTCGAACGATGATTCTTGCGGTAAATTTCAGCGACGGTTTGATCAGCCTCTACCGCTGCTAAAACCTTAAAGCCAGCAATCTTCAAACCTGTCGTAAGACCGCCGCAACCCGAAAACAGGTCAACGGCAGTTAACTGGAGCTTGTTGCTCTTCTCTCGCCTCATAACTAGACCGCAAATGCAAATGCGTAGTTCCCATCCGGAAACCTGATCTGAGGCCACCAAGCAAAAAGCCCCTTTGGGTCGGGTTTTGTTCGCAAGAGAAACAGAGAGAGCTCGTCTCTTGGCACTCTAGCGACTTCTCCTCCATCCAAAACACCTTGTGTCTCTCTGCGGCTTGCTTCGAGGCCCCTATCTCGATCAACAAACAACGAGCCATGTGTTTTGTGTTTGAGCTCTTTATACTGAATCAACGACTGCTCGATTGCGTTCAAATTCCATATCTGCTCAGAAAACGCTTCATCATGGTGTGTCAGTCTAATAATTTCGACAAACAAATCTATAGGAACTTGCGTCACAGATTTGTTCAAATATTTCGATAGTAATGAATCGATTTTATTCATGTCGGATTGTACGTTCGGCGTCCTTAGTACTTGGGCAGGATTGTAATTAGAGCTAGCTGAGTAAATACCCAGTGCAGTAGGCGAAAGCACATTTCTTCGTGTTGGCTTAATTGCATTCTCAAGGAATACGCCTCGAAATTCTTCGCCCGGCCTTTCAGCTATAAGTGTCCTAAGTCCCTTCTCCATTTTATGGATCGCGCGAAAGGTATCAAGAAGCTGTTGGGGTAAAAACAACCGCAACAACCCAATATCTTTCCGCCGATAGCCGAACATACGGGCGTGCTGCAGAACGGTATCTGCTTGCGGGGACTTCGGGCTTCGACCATAGTAACTGACAAGCAAGTTCTTGATGGTGACACCTCGTCCCAGCTTATTGCCACCCACAAAAAGATTGTATGGGGATTTGAGAGCTACATCCTCATCGGTGTCCCCGTTGACCAGTTTTATCGCAATGCCTGGGGAGTAAAAGCCTATTCCGTCAACCAGAGACTGAAAACTAGAACCGGAAAATCCCGGATCGGACTTTGATAAATCTTCATAGGCCGAGCGAAGCCGGTCTCGAATCCCGGCGTCGGCATTTTTTATGCCATCGGATAGCTCGCGCTTGTACTGTCTAAGCAGGTCTACAAGGTGTTCATGATCGTTCTTTCGAGTGCTTACATGGCACAAGTATGCACATTTTGAGCTCGCGTCGTGCAATCGCTTATAGGTCGCCGCCAGCATAAAGGTGTCAAGAGAATACACTAGCTTCTTGGGAAGCCGCAGATTGGGATTTGGCTGGGTGCCAGCCGAGAGCATGCCAAGCTCATTCGGATCAAAAATTCGTATGAGAGTAGAGTTCTCGGCAAAAAAATCGTCGCCACCAACATAGTCACTGCCCGGCCGACTGAGTACTGTGAATTTTGGGCGTAGTTCATGCGACCGAGATTGAAGGAAAAGTGCCTGCGGCGTTGCGGTGACCTGTAGATAAGTATTCCGCTCAAAAAAAGACCGGAGCTGTGAAATCTGGCTATAGATTTTGCTCCTGGTGCCATCCTCTCTCGATTCTTTTGTATTAGGGCTGGCTTGATCTGCTTCGTCGTCAATCAAAAGAGCGGTGAGGCCTTTAATATTTCCCTTACTTAGATTCT
>JAIUNJ010000003.1 GCA_020161855.1 Pseudomonadota bacterium | reverse complement strand
GCCGGCTGCGCCATGGCCTATCGTCTGTCGGAAGATGGTAAGCACAGCGTCATCATCATCGAGCACGGCGGCACCGACTACGGCCCGCTGATCCAGATGCCGTCGGCGCTGTCGATCCCGATGAATATGAGCCTCTACGATTGGGGGTTTCACTCCGAGCCCGAACCGCATCTGGGCGGGCGCGTTCTCGCCACACCGCGCGGCAAGGTGCTGGGTGGTTCTTCGTCCATCAACGGCATGGTCTATGTGCGCGGCCATGCGTGCGATTTTGACCACTGGGCCGACGAAGGTGCCACCGGCTGGTCGTTTGCCGACGTGCAGCCCTACTTCAAGCGCATGGAGAATTCCAAGGACGGCGAAGATGGCTGGCGCGGCACCGACGGCCCAATGCACATGAAGCGGGGCAGCCGCCTCAATCCGCTCTACCAGGCCTTCATCGATGCGGGCCGCGAGGCGGGCTATCCCGTGACCGACGACTACAATGGCCACCAGCAGGAAGGCTTCGGCCCCATGGAAATGACCGTGCACAACGGTTTCCGCTGGTCGGCCGCCAATGCCTATCTGCGTCCAGCCACCAAGAGCCGCAAGGTGAAGCTCGTGACGCACGCCTATGCCCAGCGCATCATGCTGGACGGCAAGCGGGCCGTGGGCGTTGAATACCGCCGGGGCGCAAAGACACTGGTGGCGAAGGCGCGGCGCGAGGTGATTGTCGCGGCCTCGAGCATCAATTCACCGAAGCTGCTGCAGCTTTCAGGCATCGGTCCTGCCGATGTGCTGAAGGAGGCGGGCATTCCGGTGCGGCATGCCTTGCCCGGCGTCGGAGAAAACCTGCATGACCATCTGGAAGTCTATTTCCAGGTGAAATGCACGCAGCCGATCACGTTGAACGGCAAACTCAATCTCCTTTCCAAGGGCATGATCGGCGCTGAATGGATGCTGTTCCAGTCGGGCCTCGGGTCAACGAACCACTTCGAGAGCTGCGGCTTCATCCGCTCGGCAGCCGGGATCGAATATCCGGACATCCAGTATCACTTCATTCCGGCGGCGGTCCGCTATGATGGCAAGGCAGCTTTCCCGGGCCACGGCTTCCAGGTGCATGTGGGGCCAATGCGGACGAAGTCACGCGGATTTGTCCGGGTACGGAGCAATGATCCGCAGGTCAGCCCGCGCATCCTCTTCAACTACATGTCACAGCCGGACGACTGGAAGGAATTCCGCGCCTGCGTGCGCCTGACCCGCGAGATCATTGCCCAGAAGGCGCTGGAGCCATTCCGCGCCGAGGAAATCCAGCCCGGCGACAAGGTGCAGACGGATGAAGAGATCGACGCTTTTCTACGCCAGCATGTGGAAAGTGCCTATCATCCCTGCGGCACCTGCAAGATGGGGGCTGCGAGCGACCCCATGGCGGTGGTCGATTCCGAATGCCGGGTAATCGGTATCGAAGGCCTGCGCGTGGCGGATTCCTCGATCATGCCGCAAGTGACCAACGGCAACCTCAACGGCCCGACGCTGATGATCGGCGAAAAAGCGTCCGATCACATCCTCGGCCGCGACCCGCTTCCACCATCCAACCTGGAGCCCTGGATCAATCCGAAGTGGCGGACAAGCCAGCGCTGAGCGAAACCATCAGGCCTGTGCTTCCTGCAGGAATATCTCGCGCAGCTTGCGGGTGATGGGGCCTGGCTGGCCGCCGCCGACCCGCCGGCCGTCGATCTCGACGATGGGCATGACGAACTGCGAGGCGGAGGTCAGGAACGCCTCGTCTGCGGCATAGGCTTCCTCGGGCGTGAAGGTGCGTTCCTCGATCTTCACATTGTGTTCCTTTGCCAGCCGGAACAGGGCGCGGCGCGTGCAGCCTGCGAGAATGCGGTTTGAGAGCGGCCGTGTGATCACGACATTGTCCTTGATGATATAGGCATTGGACGAGGTGCCCTCGGTGACATGGCCATCTTCGATCATCCAGGCCTCGTTGGCGCCCTTTTCCACTGCCTCCTGCTTGCCCAGTACGGGGGCGAGCAGCATCACCGTCTTGATGTCACGGCGCAGCCAGCGGATATCCGGCGTGGTCACAACCTTGACGCCGGTCCGTGCGTTGGCTGTGTCGACAAGCGTCATCACCTGCGGGAAGACGACAAGCGAGGACTGCGTCTCCTTGGGGAAGTTGAACATGCGGTCGGCAACGCCGCGCGTCACCTGCATGTAGATGATGCCTTCCTTGAGCGCGTTGCGCACGATGATCTCCTCGTGAACCCTGGTCAGTTCCTCGAGCGTGCAAGGCCATGCCATGCGCAGCTCCTTCAGCGACCGCTCGAGACGCTCCATGTGGGGACCGAAATCCACGAGCTTGCCGTTGATCACCGGCGTCACTTCATAGACGCCGTCAGCAAAGAGGAAGCCGCGGTCAAAGACCGAGATCCTGGCCTGGTTTTCGGGAGCGTATTCACCGTTGACGTAAACAATGCGGGTCATGAGTTCTCTGCGATGCGAATCTTGTGCGCTGCAATATGAAGGGGTTGTTCGGCCCCCTTAAACCCCGCTAAGGCAAGGGTCAACGTCAACAGCGTTCAGGTATATCTTGACTTCATCGATCCCGGGCAAGGCTGTCGAAGCCCTGCTCCGCCGAGAAAAAGACCTGTTTTCCCAGCGTCATCCCGCATCAAAGGCGCTCGCCGAAAAGGCAGCACGCAACTGGCTGCGCGGCGTGCCCATGCATTGGATGGTCGATTGGGGCACGCCCTTTCCTCTTTTCGTGAGCAAGGCGCAGGGCGCCACTCTGATCGATGCCGATGGCCACAGCTATGCGGATTTCTGCCTCGGTGACACGGGTGCCATGTTCGGGCATTCGCCGCCTGCCGTCGTGAAGGCCCTGGAGGAAGAAGGCGCCAACGGCTTCACAGCCATGCTGCCCTCCGTCGATGCAGCTGAAGTGGGCGAACTGCTGGAGGACCGCTTCGGCCTGCCGTTCTGGCAGATCACCGCAACGGCATCGGATGCCAATCGCGCCGTGCTGCGCTGGGCACGGGCGATCACGGGCCGCAAGACCATTCTCGTATTCAATCACTGCTATCACGGCTGCGTCGACGACACCTTCGTCACCGCCGATCATGGCGCAGTGAAGATGGTCGGGGGGCTCGTCGGCGAGCCGCGAGACCTGACGGCCTTTACACGCGTGGTCGAGTTCAACGACGTCGCGGCCCTTGAGCAGGCGCTGGCGCCTGGCGATGTGGCCTGTGTCCTGGCCGAGCCGGTGATGACCAATGTCGGCATGGTATTGCCGGAAGCAGGCTTCCTCGAAAAACTCCGTATGCTGACGGAAAAGCATGGCACGCTGCTGATCCTCGATGAAACGCACACGCTTTCTTCCGGGCCTCGTGGCTATGCCGGGGCAATGGGCCTGAAGCCGGATGCGTTGGTCTTCGGAAAACCCATCGCGGGCGGCATACCGGCAGCGGCCTATGGCTTCTCCGAGGCAGCGGCAACGCGCATCCAGGCCTATCTCCGCAACCGCGGCGAGGGCCGCTCCGGCATCGGCACGACGCTTTCGGGATCCAAGATACAGCTTGCCCTGATCAAGGCTGTTCTCACCACTTTCTTCACAGAGGAGGCTTTCGCACCCCTGATTACCCGGGCCAAGCGGCTCGAGCGGGGGATCGCGGATGTCATCATCAAATATGGCGTGCCATGGCATGTGACCCGCGTGGGCGCCCGCGTGGAGTTCATGTGCTGCCCCAGGCCGCCGAAAAACGGCTTCGAGGCATCGCAACTGATCCATCAGCCGATTGATGAAGCCATTCATCACTATCTTCTCAATCGCGGCGTGGTGATCACCCCGTTCCACAACATGATGCTGATCTGCCCGGCAACAACAGATGCCCAGGTCGACACACTGATCAGCGGACTTGACCGCTGCATCGCCGAACTGACAGCATGACAGGCTTCCCCACGCGGGGAAGCGGGAGACAAGAATGACAAAGTATGTGACCCCGCGCATGGGGACCGAAGCCCAGACCTTTCTCGATGCCAATCCGGACATCGAGAGCATCCATGTGGTCTGGACCGACCTCTGCGGCGTGCAGCGCGGCAAGGTGCTGCGGCGCGATGAAGTGGTTCCGGCCTGGAACGACGGCCGCTTTCTTCCGATCTCGGCACTTGTGCTCGATGTGACCGGGCAGGATGTGCCGGAAACAGGGCTGGTTTTTGATGAAGGCGACCGTGACGTGCTGCTCTGGCCGGTGAGCGGCACGCTGAAGCGCATTCCCTGGCTCGAAGTGCCTTCGGCGCAGTATATTGCCCATGTCCATGACCTGAACGGCGAGCCGCATTACGCCGATCCGCGCAATGCCCTCGACATGCTGGTGAAGCGGTTTGCCAAGGATCTCAACATGACGCCTGTTGGCGCTGTTGAACTCGAATTCTTCCTCATGGACCGCAAGTCGGCGCTAGCCGGAAAGCCGCTGGCGCCGCAATCCCTCATCAACGAGGCGCGGCCGCAGCACTATCAGGCGTATTATCTTCAAGACACGGATGATTTCGGCCCGTTCTTCAAGGACCTCTATGCCTTCTGCGATGTGCAGGGCCTGCCGGCCAAGACGCTGATCTCGGAATATGCGCCCGGCCAGATGGAGATCGTCCTCCGCCACCGGTCCGATGTGCTCAAGGCCTGTGACGAGGCCATTATGCTCAAGCGCGTGATCAAGGCGGCGGCCGAGAAGCATGGCCTTTGTGCCACCTTCATGGCCAAGCCCTATTCGCAGTGGACGGGCTCGGGCATGCATGTGCATGTGAGCCTTGCCGATGGCGAAGGAAAGAACCTCTTTGCGGCGGCCGACCCCACGGAGAACCCGCTTCTCCTCAATGCCATCGGCGGCCTCAAGGCAGCCATGGCGGAATCCATGCTGATCTTTGCGCCCAATGCCAATTCATACCGCCGCTTCCGCCGCAACTCCTATGCACCGGTGGCCGCGAACTGGGGCATCAACAACCGCACGGTGAGCCTGCGCATTCCGGCGGGTGCGGCCCACACCTGCCATATCGAGCACCGGCCATCGGGTGCCGACGCCAATCCCTACCTGGTGATGGCGGCGATCATGGCCGGCATGCACTATGGCATCAGCGAGAAGGAAGATCCCGGCACGCCTGTGACCGGCAACGGCTACGAGCGGCGGGCCAAGTATATTCCCGGCAACTGGTTCGACGCGATCGACGCCTTCTGGCGCGCTTCGATCCTCAAGGAATATTTCGGCAAGCAGTTCGTCGATACCTACTGCACGCTGAAGGAAGTGGAGGCCGACCGCTTCTACGCCGAGCCGACGGCCCGCGACTTCGAGTGGTATCTGCGGGCGGTGTAGGCCGCCCCGCCTAGATATCCTTGTTCTTCTTCGTGCCGGCCATGATCTTGTCGATATAGGCAAGCAGCAGGGCCGACACGACGAAGGCCATGTGGACGACGGTGAGCCACATGATCTTGATGTTGTCGTACTGGTTCGAGTTCAGGAAGACCTGCAGCAGGTGGATCGAAGAAATCGCGACGATGGTCGAGGCCACCTTGATCTTGAGGGATGAGGCATCGAGCTTGCCGAGCCAGGACAGCTCGGCGTTCTGGGCGTCAGCCTCGTCGAAGCGGCTGACGAAATTCTCGTAGCCCGAGATGATGACCATCACGACCAGACTGGCAACAAGGCTGGCATCGATGAGGCTCAGAATCTTGAGAATGGCATCCGTCTCGCCGATCTCGTTCACCTTGAGGAGCAGATCCCAGAGCTTGTAGAGGAAGGAGATGCCGTAGAGCGCCAATGCAACGGTGAGTCCGAGGTAGAAGACCACCAGGATCCAGCGCGATCCCATGATGATACGTTCAATGGCCCGTTCCGCCATCTTGCTGGCTTTCGGCACTGCTGGCTTCATTACTTCCCCGCTTTCAGCCCCGACTTTTAGCGCTGGTCCCTGCAAAGGCAAGGCCTGCGCCTTCAGGCCTGGCTTTCTGCCGGTTCATTGCGCGTCTTCCACAGCGAATAGAGGATGCCGGAAGCCAGAATGACGATCGTGACGACCAGTGACAGCAGCGTGTCAATCTTCACACCCATCGGCACGAGGAAGATCTTGATGCCGACGAGGATCAGGATCACGGCCAGCGAAACCTTGAGATACTTGAAGCGGTGCATGGCGGCGGCGAGCGCGAAATAAAGCGAACGCAGGCCAAGAATGGCAAAGATGTTCGAGGTGTAGACGATGAAGGGATCAAGCGTGACGGCGAAGATCGCCGGCACGGAATCCACGGCAAAGATCAGGTCCACCACTTCAACGAGGATGAGCGCCACGGCAAGCGGCGTCAGCCAGGTGACCATCTTGCCGGTCTTGGGGTGGGGCTGCTGCACGGTGAAGCGCTCGCCATGCATTTCGCGTGTGATCGGAAAATGCCGGCGCAGCCATTGCAGAACCATGTTGTTGTCGAGGTCGGCGTGGCCCTCGCCGGCGCTGAACATCTTGTAGCCGGTGAACACAAGGAAGGCACCGAAGAGATAGAGAATCCAGTTGAACTGGATGACCAGAGCCGCGCCGAGGCCGATCATCAGGGCGCGCATGATGATGGCGCCGAGAATGCCCCAGAAAAGCACGCGATGCTGGTAGATGCGTGGGATGGAGAAATACGCAAAAATCGTTGCGATGACGAAGATGTTGTCCATCGCGAGCGACTGCTCGATGATATAGCCCGTATAGAATTCAAGGCCGGCCTGGGCGCCGCGCGACCACCAGACCCAGGCGCCGAAGGCGGCGGCAACGGCCACATAGCCACCATAGAGCATGAAGCTCTCGCGGGCTGAAATCTCGTGATTGCCACGATGCAGAACACCGAGGTCAAAGGCGAGCAGTGTCGCGACAAGGCCGATGAAGATCAGCCAGAAATATCCGGGCGTGCCAAGAAAGCTGCCAAAGAGAAGAGCGCTGAGAAGTTCCATGCGGGGCCTTGATGCTTATTGCTTGTCGAAGGTTCCGACATCGCACCGGTATCATTGTGCAAAGCACAATGATACCGATGCCAGAGGGGCCCGGCACCGTCCTCAAGGAGATGTGAGGCGAATGTGGATTTTCAAGGCGGCGCCAGATTAAAGAATCGTCATCTTTGCACAGGCTCCCCCTTGGACTTGGACATGGGCCGGGCTATTCGCATTTGTATGATGAATACGCCTGTGACGTGCCTGGCCGATTGCCGCGACAGCCTGGGGGAAGGATGCCTCTGGGATGCGGAGAGCCAGTCTGTCTGGTGGATCGATATCGCACGGCCCTCGCGCATTCACCGGTTGAAGCCGTCCAGCGGCGCGCATCGCACGTGGCAATCTTCGCTGCTGGTGACGACGGCGGCCTTGCGGCGGGGCGGCCTTGTTCTCGGCGGCGAGGATGGCGTCTATTTCTTCGATCCTGCGACGGGCGCAATCACGCCCTTCTGTTTTCCCGAGAAGGACAGGCCCGGCAATCGCTTCAATGATGGCACCTGCGATGCCAGAGGCAGGCTGTGGATCGGCACGATGCAGCAGAACATCGGCCCGGCCATGGAAGACCTGCCGATCACGCGAAACTCGGGCGTGCTTTATCGTGTGGACGAAGACGGTTCATCACAGGCGATGGAAACGGGCGTTGGCGTATCCAACGGGCCGTGCTGGTCGCCGGACGGAAAGACTTTCTATTTCGCTGACTCCAGGAACCAGGTGATCTTCGCCTATGACTTCGATGTTGATGATGGCGTGATCAGCAACCGGCGCGTCTTCAATGACAGCAAGGACCACGGCTATCCCGACGGGGCCACCGTTGATGTGGAAGGTTGCGTGTGGAGTGCGCGCTGGCAGGGGGCTTGCGTGCTGCGGATTGATCCCGAGGGCCGCATCGACCGCGTGGTGCCGATGCCTGCGGAACGGCCCACCTGCGTCTGCTTCGGAGGCCCGCGCATGGATGTAATGTATGTCACCTCGTCGCGCGCGCTTCTCCCTTCGGACTCCCACGCCCGCCATCCATTGCAGGGCGGGTTGTTCTGCTTCGACCCGGGCATCTCCGGATTGCCCAAACATGCTTTCGGCCATTGAAAGGACCAGACTCCATGAACCTCATCCAGTATCTTGATGAAAAGTCGGCCCGCCGTGTCGGCGTGGTGAAAGACGGGCAGATCTTCCGTCTGAAATCCGTCGCCACCACCTATGCGTTGGCGCAGAAGGCGCTCAAGGACGGCAAATCTCTGGCATCGCTTGCCGGTGCCCTGGCCGGAAGCAAGGGCGAGAGCCTTGCCGCCGTGCTCAAGGACAAGCGGGCCCTCGTTCCGCTCGATCATCCCGATCCGGCACATTGCATCGTCACCGGTACAGGCCTGACCCATCTGGGCTCGGCCTCGGCCCGCGACTCCATGCACAAAAAGCTCGATGCAGGCGAAGAGAGCCTCACGGATTCACTCAAGATGTTCAAGATGGGCCTTGAAGGCGGCAAGCCTGCCAAGGGTGCCGCCGGCGTGCAGCCGGAATGGTTCTACAAAGGCGACGGCCGCTGGCTGGTGGCTCCGGGCGCGCCCCTGCCCAAGCCGTCCTTCGCGCTCGATGGCGGCGAGGAGCCGGAAGTGGCGGGCCTATATCTCATCGACGGCAAGGGCCGTCCTGTGCGTGTGGGCTTCGCCCTCGGCAATGAATATTCCGACCATGTGACGGAGCGGCAGAACTATCTCTTCCTGGCCCGTTCGAAGCTGAGGCACAGTTCCATCGGGCCCGAAATGATCACGGGGGCTCTGCCAAACCACGTCGAAGGCAAGAGCCGCATCATCCGCAAGGGCAAGGTGATCTGGGAGAAGCCCTTCCTGACCGGTGAGGGCAACATGTCCCACACGCTGGCCAATCTTGAATATCATCACTTCAAGTATGAGCCCTTCCGCAAGCCGGGTGACGTGCATGTCCATTATTTCGGCACGGCCACGCTTTCGATTGCCGACGGGATTGCCACGGAAGACGGCGACATCTTCGAGATCGAGGCCCCGGCTTTCGGTGCGCCGTTGCGCAATCCGCTGAAGGTGATGAAGCCCGACCACAAGCCCGGAGCCGTGAAGGCGCTCTGATGTCACGGCCATTCATCGCTGTCGACTGGGGAACGACCTCGTTCCGCGCCTACCGTATCGATGCAAGCGGCAAGGCCGTCGAAGACATCGCGGCCTCCGAGGGTATCCTTTCGGTCAAGGACGGCGATTTCGACAGCGCGCTCGAGCGGCACATCGGGGCCTGGGACAAGTCACTGCCGATCCTGGCAGCGGGCATGATCACCAGCCGCCAGGGGTGGATCGAACTGCCCTATCTCGATTGCCCGGCAGGGGCCGCCGACATGGCTCGAGCCCTGCACCGTCATGAGATGAAGTCAGGACGCGTCGTTCACTTCTCGACCGGATTGCACTTTCTCAGCCCGTCACTCGGGCATGACGTCATGCGCAGCGAGGAGACGCAGGTTTTCGGTGCGCTTGCAACGGGTGCGAGGCATTTCATCACCCCGGGCACGCATTCCAAGTGGATCGATGTGGAGGAGGGGCGCATCACGCGCTTCTCAACCTATGTGACGGGTGAGCTCTTTGCGGTGATGAAGGCGCACAGCCTGCTCGGCCGGCTCATCACCGGTGATGCACCGGACGAAGGAGCCTTCCGGCACGGCGTGGAGAAATCGCTCGCCGATCCTGCAGGCCTGTCACATGTGTTGTTCTCCGCACGGAGCCTCGGCCTCTATAATGAACTCCCGGGAGACAAGATCGCGTCATACATGTCGGGCCTCATCGTCGGGGCGGAGGTGGCCCATGCCCTGATGACGCGCGATCCCAAGGCCGGTTACGTCGTGCTGGCCTCGCGCGGAATAGGTGGCGCCTATGTCTCGGCACTTGCCATTGCAGGGGTCGAAGCCCGCTTT
This sequence comes from Pseudomonadota bacterium, assembly GCA_020161855.1. Classification (GTDB taxonomy): domain Bacteria; phylum Pseudomonadota; class Alphaproteobacteria; order Rhizobiales; family Aestuariivirgaceae; genus Aestuariivirga. Next base: position 449,813 of record JAIUNJ010000003.1, on the reverse strand, counting down.
GGCGATTCCCTTGCCATTGTGCATGGCCTGCATGCGATCGGCGCGGCGGCTGGCATCGTCTGACGGGTGGCATTCGATCCCGGAACATGAAAGAAGGGCGTGCCGCCACGGCGGCAGGGCACCGAAAACACGTCACAGATTATGGGCAGGACAACATGAAAGTAGCATTGGTGACAGGCGCAGGCTCCGGCATCGGCCGGGCCACGGCCATAGCGCTTGGAGAAGCAGGCTATGCCGTGGTGTTGACGGGGCGCCGCCTCGACAAGCTTGAAGAGACGAAAGCGCAAATCAAGGGCAAGGCTCTTGCTGTTGCGGCGGATATTGCCGATCCGGCAAGCGTGAAGGCGCTTTTCGCCAAGATTGTCGAGACCTTCGGACGGCTCGACGTGGTGTTCAACAATGCAGGGACGGGTGCTCCGGGGACAATCCTGCTCGAGGACCTGACCTTCGAGCAGTGGACAGCCGTTGTGAATACAAACATCACCGGGCCATTCCTTTGCACGCAGGAAGCCTTCAAGATCATGAAGGCGCAATCACCGATGGGCGGGCGCATCATCAACAACGGGTCGATCTCGGCCTATGCGCCGCGGCCCAATTCTGCACCCTATACCTCGACAAAGCATGCCATCACCGGCCTGACCAAATCCACCTCGCTCGATGGCCGCAAGTACAACATTGCCTGCGGGCAGATCGACATCGGCAATGCGGGGACGGACATGACCTCGAAGATGTCGACCGGCATGCCGCAGGCCGATGGCGAGCTGCGGCCGGAGCCGACCATGGATGTGCGCAACGTGGCCAATGCTGTCGTCCACATGGCGAGCCTGCCGCTCGATGCCAATGTGCTCTTCATGACGGTGATGGCGACAAAGATGCCCTTCGTCGGACGGGGATGATCGGGTGACCCTTTCGACACGGCAGACCATTCTCCTGGTCTTTGCGGCATTCGGCACGACGCTTGGCGCCCAGGTGGGCGCCTTGCCTTTTCTGGTGAAGGCCTCTGCGATCACGCCCTTTGAATTTGGCGTTGCGGGTACGCTTGCCATGCTGGCGAACATTATCGCCATGGGGCTGGGCGGGTGGATCAACCGCCACGCCGATCATCGCAGCGTGCTGCTCATGATCGTGCCGGTGCTCTTTGTGCTTCTTGGTTTTGCGCTGCTGGCTCAGTCGGTTCTGGCCTTCATGGCCTCCTTCGTGCTGTTCAACTTCGGGCTTGGCATTCTCGACATCTTCATGAACGCCGAGGCCTCAGTGGTGGAACAGGACGTGGGCCGATCCGTGTTCAGCGGCTTTCATGGAGCCGCTTCGCTGGGTGTTGCCGCCTTTGCCATTCTCGGAAGCCTCGTCTCGGCCCTGCTGGCTCCGTGGTTCTGCCTGGTCTTTGCGGGCGCCATGCTGATGCTGGCCTGGGGTGCGATCTACAAGCACGTGCCGCACCGGGCCGTCCGCCATGAAGACGGGACGCGAAAGACGACCGTTCTGCCGCATCGGGTTCTGACATTCCTGGGGCTTGCCGTCGGCTTCAATGTCGCCTGCGAGGTGGCTGCGATTCACTGGGCGGGACAATTGCTGGTGACGGTCTCGCCCGAACTTGCCGCGATCTCCGGCCTTGGCGTGGCCTTCTACGGGATCTGCGGTGGCACCATGCGCCTGTTGGGTGACCGGCTGCGCACCCGTTTCGGGGACTTCAACCTTCTATTGCCCTGTCTCTTCAGCGCCATCGCGGGCTTTGCCGTGCTGGGGCTTTCGCCAGGCTTCTGGATTTCGGTGCTGGCATTTGCGGCCGTCGGCTTTGGATTGTCGATCACTTTCCCCTGCCTCCTGTCACTGACCGGAAGGCTCGTGCCCGAGGGCCGGGCCGCTGCGATGAGCTATGTGCTTGCCATTGGCGGTGCGCCACGCATCGTCCTGCCATGGATTCTGGGTGTACTGGCGGCGCAGTATTCGCTCGGCGCTGTCTTTGCTGCCTGTGCCCTTGTGGCCGCGGTGGCACTTTCGATCATCGTCCTGACGTTCCGCCAGGCGCAAGCGCACGCACTGCGCTGACATGGATGGGGCGCCGCCATTGCTGGCGACGCCCCGGAGAAACCAAGCAGGGGATCAGTAGCCGGGCTGGTCAGGCAGCCTTGGCTTCGAGGACCTTGGGCTTGTCACCGCCGCCGATGGCAATCTGGCGGGGTTTCATGGCCTCGGGCACAACGCGCTCAAGGGCGATGTGGAGCAGGCCGTTGGCCAGATCCGCACCCTTTACCTCGACATAGTCGGCGAGCTGGAAGCGGCGCTCAAAGCTGCGGCCGGCGATGCCCTGATGCAGGACTTCGACATTCGAATCGGTCTTGTCGCCCTTCTTGCCGGAGACGGTCAGGGTATTGCCCTTGGCCTCGATGGCGAGGTCTGCGGGGCTGAAGCCTGCAACAGCAATGCTGATGCGGTAGGCGTTCTCGCTCAGGCGTTCGATATTGTAGGGCGGATAGGTGGGGGTCTCGCCGTTGGCGGCCTCGTCGAGCAGACGGAACAGGCGGTCAAAGCCAACGCTGGAACGATAGAAAGGGGTATAGTCAAACATCTCACACTCTCCATGAAGCAATGTGCAATCTCTTCCAACCCGCCGGAATGGCCGGGTTTTCCGGAACATGGCCCCGATTGGCGGCCACGCTTTCTAAGTAGGTGGAGCCTCCCCGCTTTCAAGGGGGCATGGCCGGAAAAATGAATGCCTGATGAACCTGCCCTTCCGGTGGTGTTCAAGTTGGGGCGGCTAGTTTCTGTTTCAACGATGGCCAATAGGGGCCGTCAAACGATCAAACAGGAGCTACCCCATGATGAAGTCCCTTATCACCGCCGCCGTCATCTCCCTCTCGGCCGCCGGCATCGCTGCCACCCCTGCCAAGGCAGGTGTCGACGTCAACATCGGCCTCGGCGTCATGCTTGACGGACCTGGCGTCTACGTCGGTGGCGGCCACGGCTATGGCTACGGCTATGTTGGCCCGGGCTACGGCTATGGCTACAAGAAGCCCTATGTGAAGTCTGGCATCAGCTGCAACGAAGGCCGCTGGATCACCAAGAGCGCCGGCTACAAGAACGTGAAGACCAAGGAATGCTACGGTTCCAAGTTCACCTATGTCGGCAAGCGCTTCGGCAACAAGTACATCGTGACGGTGAGCCGCTGGTCCGGCAACATCATCTCCGTGAACATGCTCTAAATCGATCCTGCAAGGGGCACGCTGCGGCGTGCCCCTTGTTTTTCCTGTCTTTTCCGGTGCTTGCCCCATTCCTGCCGTGAAGCTGAACGGCAGATGAACGGCATTGTCGGTTAACGTTCAGCAACATTCTGCCATCATCCCTCCATAGACAGAACCTTACCGGGTTCTGGCAGTACCGGAGGGCACTACAATGTTGCGTTCATTCCTTGTGGCGGGTCTTGCCGCCCTTTCCATCTCCAGCTTCACGCCGGCCGCGAAGGCCGATGTCGATGTGAGACTCTATCTTGGCGGTCCGTCCTACAGCGACGACTGCTTCTGGACCGGCGGCCGCTACCGCTGCTTTGGCGGGCCGATGCTGCGCCCGCATCATCACAAGCGCCATTTCTACAACGATGACTATGGTTACTATCAGAACTATGGTTCGCGGCGCCTGTCGTGCTATTCGGCCGGCAAGCAGATCCGCAAGCGTGGTTTCAATGCCGTGACCGCCATTGATTGCGAAGGCAAGACCTACGGCTTCAAGGCGCGCAAGCATGGCAAGCGCTATTTCATCAGCGTGAACTCGCGCACCGGCAACATGTCGGTATCGCGCAGGTAGTCAGCTGCCTACAGCAATGCCGCCGCATTCTCCGTGAATGCGGCGGATCCTTCAACCTTCGAGGTTTCCGATGCGTTTTCGTTCCCTGACCGCTGCTTCCGCTCTTGCCCTTCTGGCAGCCACCTTCGGTGGCCCTGCCGTGCAGGCGGGTGACGGCTGGGATTTCCAGCTGGTGATGCCGCGCGTCTATTATCCGGAACGTGAGCGCCACTATCGCGTCTATGATGAGGATGACCGCGACAGCGATGAGGTCTTCATCAAGCGCCGCGGCAAGATGGTCTATGACGAGAACCTCGACGAATGGGTTCCGCGCAAGGCCCTGCGCAAGCGCTATGTCTATGACGACGATCTTGAAGAGTGGGTGCCGCGCAAGCGCATGCGTGGCCGCATGGTCTATGACGAGACCCTTGACGATTGGGTGCCGCTCTATGACGAGCAGCCAGCCGTGAAGAAGCCCAAGAAGCCGAATGTTGCCAAGGCCGCCAAGAAGGCACCTGTGGCCGGAACCACCACGGCGAAGGCTCCAACCGGCCTGTCGTCGGCCGTGAAGAAGCCGGTGCAGCAGCAGGCGAGCGGAACCACCAGCAACACCGTCAAGAAATCTTCTGTGACGGTGTCTAGCGCCCAGGCCGCAACAGCGCCGAAGACCAACCTGGCAGCGAAGCCTGCTGTGAAGACGGATTCGCAAGTTGCATCTCTGGGCAGCAAGCCAGCCGTCAATGGCGAGCCAAAGACGGCGAGCCAGACAGCATCCGTGGCCAAGCCTTCTGGCCAGAAGATTGGCTGCACCAATGGTGCCGATATCATTACCGGCTACGGCTTTTCTTCGGTGAAGCCCAAGGCCTGCACGGGCACGACCTTCACTTACGACGCGAAGCGGGCCCAGAATGCCTATCTTATCACTTTGTCATCCGCGACCGGGGAAATCACGGACGTCAAAAAGGTGAACTGATGCATCCCGTTCACAGGTGGCGACACCTGTGAATGCAAGATGCGAAGGTTCCCTTAATCCCATGGACTGCAGCAGCCTGTGCAGGTCGATTGCTCGCAATTGGCCGAAGGCAGGCTGCTGCAGCCATACTTGCCCCTCCCGCCTTACATGTTAAGAGGCGGGCAGGATGATGGAACTTCACCCGACACTTGAGAATCGCCTGCCGGACAAGGCCGAGGTCATGGCCTTGCGGACGGGCGATGGCCTGACCCTCAGGGCCATGAAATGCGGTTCGGGTGCCGGCCGCGGCACAATCCTGCTCATGAACGGGCGCGCCGACTATCTTGAGCGCTATTTCGAGACCATGCGCGATCTCGTGTCGCGCGGCTTCTGCGTCGCCAGCTTCGACTGGCGCGGACAGGGCGGCTCGCAACGGCTGCTCGACGATCCGATGCGCGGCCATGTCACCAGCTTCAAGTATTTTGATGAAGACCTGCGCACGGCAATGGAGCAACTGGTCCGGGCCCATTGCCCTGGCCCCTATTATGCGCTGGCCCACTCGACCGGTGGCCACGTGCTTCTGCGCAACATCGTGCGCGATGCCTGGTTCTCCAAGTGCATTGTCACGGCGCCGCTGATGGAACTGAACTATGGTGCCTGGCCGCGCTGGGTCGCGCGCTTTCTGTCGTACACATTCGTGCGTGGCGGCTTCTCCTGGGTGCGCCTGCCCGGCATGCGCCGCGGGCCGATGACGCGCGATGACTTTGACGGCAATCCGCTGACAAGCGACCGGGACCGCTGGATCAGGGACATGCAGACGCTGGAGCGGACGCCACAGCTGGGCATCGGCTCGCCGACCATGGGCTGGCTCAATGCCGCCATGGAAAGCATTGACCGGATGCAGAGTGTCTATCTGCCGAAAGGCCCGAAATGCCCGGTGCTTATGGTGCTGGCGGGGCGGGACCGCGTGGTCGACAACACCGCAACGCTCGGCTTTTCAAAGCATGTTCCGGGCATGTCCTTCGTGATGATCCGCGATGCGCTGCACGAGATTCTCATGGAGCGCAGCATGATCCGGGCCGAATTCTTTGCGGCCCTCGACAGCTATCTCGATGTGAAACCGAACTGAGCGGCCTGCTCAGCGACCGGCCATCAGCTGTTCATGGGCGATGTTGAGCCGGGTGAGCATGGCTTCGGCATAGTCCTTCATTTCCTGCGGAAGGTCGAGATTGGCGAAGCGGTCCGGGTGGTAGGCCTTCACCTGGTGGCGATAGGCCTGCTTGATCTCCTCTGGGCTGGCCGAACGGTCGACGCCCAGAACCGCATAGGGATTGAAGTGGCTGCGGTCGGAGGAGCGCCGGTTGAGGTTGAGGGACGCCTTGGGTGGGTTGGTGACGGCCATCCGGACGACATGCGCCTTGGCAATGTAGAATTGCTCGCCATCGCCCGAAACGGCGTCCAGAAAGCGATCTGTGCCATTGAGAAGGTCGACCAGGCGCCCGGAGAGGGGCAGTCTGACGCTGGCGATCTGCGTGGACTTGTCCGCCAGCGTGATAGCAACCAGGGCGCGTGGCGGGGGGGCGTTTTCAAACATGGTCACTCCAATCCGGGCCCGGTTTCATAGGGGAAAATCCTCAATGGCAGATAAATTGCCAAATCCATGCTGCATGTGCTAACGCGGCCCCTGATTTCCACAACGTCCGAGAAAGTCAGGCGCCCTCCATGGATCTGCGCAACATTGCGATCATTGCCCACGTCGACCACGGCAAGACGACCCTTATCGACCGGCTGCTGACCCAGTCCGGCACCTTCCGCGACAACCAGAAGGTTGGCGAACGCGTCATGGACTCCAATGACCTGGAGCGGGAGCGCGGCATTACCATCCTGGCCAAGGTCACCTCCCTGATGTGGAAAGACACCCGCATCAACATCGTCGACACGCCGGGCCACGCCGATTTCGGTGGCGAGGTGGAGCGTATTCTCAACATGGTCGATGGCGCCGTTCTGCTGGTCGATGCCGCAGAAGGACCGATGCCGCAGACCAAGTTCGTGCTGCAGAAGGCCCTCAAGATTGGCCTGCGCCCGATTGTCTGCATCAACAAGATCGACCGGCCGGACGAGCGCCACATCGAGGTGGTGAACGAGGTCTTCGATCTCTTTGCGGCGCTCGATGCAAGCGAGGAGCAGCTCGATTTTCCGATCATCTACGGTTCTGCCAAGCATGGCTGGATGGCAGCCAAGCCGGAAGGGCCGCAGGACAACATGGAGGCCCTGTTCGACCTCGTCGTGCAGCATGTGCCGGCGCCCGCCGTAGAAGAAGGTCCGTTCCGCATGCTGGCAACGACGCTGGAGGCCAATGCCTTCCTCGGCCGTGTGCTCACGGGCCGTATCCGCTCGGGTTCGGTCAAGGCGAACCAGGCCGTGAAGGTTCTGGCGCGCGACGGCAGCGTGGTGGAAACCGGCCGTGTTTCCAAGGTGCTGGCTTTCCGCGGGCTTGAGCGCCAGCCGATCGATGAAGGCCAGGCCGGCGACATCGTCGCCATTTCCGGTCTCATCAAGGCGACCGTTTCCGACACGTTCTGCGATCCGGCCGTAACCGAGCCGATCGCAGCAACACCAATCGATCCGCCGACGCTGGCCATGTCCTTCCGCATCAATGACGGCCCGCTGGCCGGACAGGAGGGCGACAAGGTTCAGTCGCGCGTGATCCGTGACCGGCTTATGCGCGAGGCGGAGGGCAATATCGCGCTGCGCGTGACGCCATCTGAAACCGAGACCGACGCTTTCGAGGTGGCCGGCCGTGGCGAACTTCAGCTCGGCATCCTGATCGAGACCATGCGCCGTGAAGGCTTTGAGCTGACCGTGGGCCGCCCGCGCGTGGTGTTCAAGACCGACGAGGCGACAGGCCAGAAGCTTGAGCCCATCGAGGAAGTGATCATCGACGTCGATGAGGCCTATTCAGGCGTTGTCGTGCAGAAGGTTTCGGAGCGCCGCGGCGAACTGCGCGACATGCGGCCCTCGGGCACGGGACGCCAGCGGCTCGTGTTCCACGCACCCACCCGTGGCCTGATCGGCTACCAGTCGGAACTGCTCTCGGATACGCGCGGCACGGCGATCCTCAACAGGCTGTTCCATGACTATGCGCCGCATCTGGGCGATATTCCCACGCGCCATACCGGCGCACTGATCTCGAACGCCGAAGGCGAAGCGGTGGCCTATGCTATCTTCTACCTGCAGGACCGTGGCCCGATGTTCATTGATCCGGGCACGCGGGTCTATGCCGGCATGATCGTGGGCGAGCATACGCGCGGCAACGATCTTGAGCTCAATGTGCTCAAGGAGAAGAAGCTTTCCAACGTGCGCGCCTCGGGCAAGGATGAGGCCATGATCCTGACGCCGCCCATAAGGATGTCGCTTGAGAAGGCGCTCGCCTATATCGGCGAGGATGAATATGTGGAAGTGACGCCGAAATCGATCCGGCTGCGCAAGGCCATTCTCGATCCGCACGAGCGCAAGCGCATCAGCCGCGCCAAGGAAGCAGCAGCCTGAGGCCTGACTGGCCGCTAGTTTTGCGGGCAGGCCGGACCGCCCGGCGTTTCCGACCAGTCGCGGCCTGCGAAACCAAGAACGACGCGCTCGGCTGCCATGCAGCTTGTCGTGGCGGCAACGGAATCCGCAAGCGTGCGCGCAAGCTCATTGGCCTTGGGCAGGGCGCCGAGAACATAGCCGATGTGGCACGAGTTGCCGGGCTCGATGCGCGTCACCACCAGCCACTCGCGGATCTTGCTTGAGTCATCCGGATCATAGGACACGCGCCAGCGTTGGATGGCGGCGAAGGGCTTTCCATCCTTCGCGCGCCATTCCACCGTGTTGTTGACACTGTTGAAGCCGCCGAAGGTTTCACTGGCGGCGCAATGGGTTTTCCCATCCTTGCCGAAGGAGACGAGCGAGCGCAGATCGCCCTCCGAAAAAACAATCTGATAGTCCGGTTTGTTCTGATAGCCGGCACAGCCCCAGGTGCCCGCAAACTCCTCATCCTGCGCCGGCTCGGAGATGACGCGGCACTTGTCCAGATCATAAGTCGTGTAGGTGCTTGTGTTTTCCGCAGACGCGGAAAGCGACAAGGCCAGCATGGCCGTGAGGAGTGCAAGCGGGCGCAGCATCATGGGTCAGTCCTTCAGTGTGGAGAGCCAATTCTGGACTGCCTCACCATGGGAGGCAAGCCGGAACACCTTGTTGCGGGCCGTCTCTCCGCTCACGAGCTCGAAGGCTGATTTCGGCACGCCGGTTTTCTCTGCCAGCAGGGCCAAGACCGCTGCATTGGCCTTGCCTTTGTCAGGGGCGGCCGTGATCTTGACCAGAAGTTCGCCGTTGCGGATGCCTGCGATCTCGTCGTGTGCCGCCTTGGGTGTCGCCTTCACGTCAAGGAAGAGGCCCTTTGGCGTGAAGCGCAGGGGACCATTCACAGGAAGGCGATGAGCTGGCTGACAATGATGCGCCGCAGGAATTCGAGGCCGATCAGGACAAGGATCGGTGAAATGTCGATGCCGCCCAGGTCAGGCAGGAGGCGGCGTATGGGTTCCAGCACAGGATCAGTGACGCGCCGCAGGAAATAACTGAACTGGCGGACATAGGGGTTCGAAACATTGACGATGTTGAAGGCGAGGAGCCAGCTCATGATCACGGTGAGCAGGATCAGCCACCAATAGATCGAGAACAACGTATTGATGAGCCAGATCAAAGCTTCCATGGAGGTCTCCTTCGGCCTCAAGATGTAGGCGGGCCGGGCCTTTCACGCAAGGCGGGCTTCTTGACGGGGCAGGGGCGCAATCCTAAAAGCCAGACGCCTTCGTGGAAGGGGCGGTAGCTCAGTTGGGAGAGCGCGGCGTTCGCAATGCCGAGGTCAGGGGTTCGATCCCCCTTCGCTCCACCAGGCAGTTCTGTGGCGGGCCAGGTTTCTGCGATCCTTTGCAAAAGGTCCGCTTTCGGTGGCTTTATTCTTGCCTGCGATAGACGAACCGGTCGAGCCAAGCAGATTTGACAACATCGAAACTCATCTGGCGAAATGCCAAAGCATTCTGCCGATGCCCGCACCTTCAAAGATAAACATGCAAAACATGTGCGCCTGCCACCAGCAGCGAACCGGCGCGCCTCGCAGGAGCCATCAGCGTCATTGTAGCTATGGAAGAATCTCCATGATGAGACATGGCAGCGTTGACTACCCGCAGCAGTCGGCAAGTTCTTTTGGTCGGTGTTTCTCGAAACGGGATTTATATCTTCGGGCAGCCCATATACTCGATGCAGTAGGTTTGCCTCTTCGTGTTTTCATGTTTGTTTCTCCGACAAGGGAAATGGCAACAGCGGGCCTGGAGAGTGAAGTCAGATGCCTGGAAGCCAAACAGAAAACTTACATTAATGTGAGCTCATCAGTTCACTAGATGCTTGCTGGGAGTGGCGATGCCGTTTTATTTGTGCGCCGCATCCCTCTTCCTCGGCCGCGCGCACTAATACCTTGCCCTCCCGAATTCCCAGGCTATAGTGGTTCGTGCGTGGGGGTACTTCATAGTAGTGACTGCAAAATCATGGTTTGATTCCGTGGTTTACTTGCAGTTTTGCTATTGGCAGCGGAGGCCTCATGCACGCGCGGGTTCATCCACTCTGGTCCAAGGCGAGGAAGGCCGCCCTTGTTTGCGCGGCGTTACTGCTGCATCCACTGCAGTTTGCTTCTGCCGAAGCTGAAGATGTGCTTTTGCCGGGCGATGTGGCAGTTTCCAGTTTTGCTGGCGTAAAGCTTCAGACGGAAGCCCTTCCGCCAAATGTTGATCCCGTCACCAAGACCGTCATTGATCCCGATGGCATAACCTTGACGATCTTCAATGCTGCCAATGTACCTCTTTCAGGTGCGGGCACGCAATTGAATCTGCCCATGCGCCTGAACTTCACCGCCAGGCAGCTCGGCCATGTATTTCCTCTCGCCTATGACATGCTGCCACCTGACGAACGTGGCACACCCGGGCTTTATGCTGGCGCCACATCGGCTTTCGGTCTGAACATTGTGGGACCTGATGGTGACGAGGACGGCATGCCCGACCGGATTTCGGCAGGGGCGCCCGGAGCCAGCTTCATGGAAGGCCAGTTTGGCCCATCCGCTGATGGTGGCGCCGGGGCCATCTGGAAGATTGATCAGGCGACAGGCCAGTTGAGCCTCTACGCTGAGATCAAGAATAGTGGCCCGGGTCTCGGCGGTCTCGCCTTCGATCCGGCGAGCCGCACATTCTATGCCTCGGATCTGGATACGGGGGTCATCGTTCATTTGGGCGGTGCCGCCACAGGCAATGGTCTGGGCCAGTTTGATCACGGCGTGGATGCGAGACCGCTCGGAGGCAAGACTGCGGTGCCGGATGACGGGCGTCTGCTTGACATCTCGTCACCCCAATTCAACTCCGCCGATCCGGCAACCTGGGGCTCCACGCAGATTGAACGCCGCGTGGATGCGCTCGCCGTGCATGGCGGCAGGCTTTACTACGCCGCCGCCGACGGCCCGGAGATCTGGTCTGTTGGTTTGGGGCCTGATGGGGGCTTTCAGGAAGACGCACGCATTGAATTTGCGGTTCCTCTTCTCCTGCCTGGCACGGTCACGGCCATCACCTTTGACGGTGAAGGCCGCATGCTGCTGGCCATTCGTAATGCGCCGCAGAACACCGGCGACTTTGTCGCCCTGACTGCAAGCGGCCCTTCCGATGTGATGCGCTTCACGCCTGAATCGCCGGATGATCCGCAGACACCTTTTGCCTGGCTGCCGGATGCGGAATTTTATGGCACCGGCAACGCTCCCGAACACCGCGATGCCAGCGGTGGTGTCGCCCTGCAATATGCCTACAAGCCGGACGGAACCCTGGATCTCTCGTCGTGCTAGGGAACGCTGCTGGCCTCTGCTGATGCGCTTGGTCAATCGCGCGTGTCGCATGGCCTGCAAATCGGCCCCGTGAACCAGTTCCAATCTGCGCCCGGCCTCGCTGCGGCCGCTGATTTTCTGCCCCTGAGCCCGGAACAAGACAATCTTCTCGGCCGTGGTCATGTGGGCGCTGTTGCCGCTCTCATGGCCTGTACCGGGGCCGATGGCTTCCCGGCCGTTGCTGATGGCGGCAATCCCGGCTTCCCCGGCCTGGAGGCTGGCGGCGGAGGTGGTGGTGCTCCTGGCTTTCCGGGTGTTGAACAAGGCGGCGGCGGTGGTGGTTTCCCGGACGTCGAACAAGGCGGCGGCGGAAAGACCAGGCCCGGCAATCTCACCCTGGCAAAGACTGCCACGGTGCCTGTCTGTAATCCGAAGGGCGGTTGTGCCTTCAACATCGAAGTTCGCAATGATGGCGGCGAGGTCAAGGGCCCCATCGTTGTCAACGAGCTGATTGAGGCTCCAGACGCAGTCTTGACCGGCGAGCCCAACGCACCGTGGCAATGCAGCAAGGCAGCACCGTTCGTCTGCACGCACCCAGGTCCTGTGCCTGCCAATGGCAAGCTCGACATGCGTGTGGTCTTCGCGCCCAACCTCGCTGCGGACGCCAAGGAGATCAAAAACTGTGCCGTTCAGGCGGTTGAAGCAGGCAAGGAAGCGGCTGCTCCCGTTTGCGCAACGATTCCGCTTGATCCGAATGCACCTGTGCAATCAGGCCCGATCATTGTTTCGAAGAAGGGGGCGTCGAAATGCACGGCCGATGGTCCCTGCACATTCAGCATCTCGGTACAGAACACCACCGACCAGGTCGTGGCTGGGCCGATTGTCATCGATGAAAAGCTTGATGCGCCTGGCGCCGCCTTGCTGGGCGAGCCGAATGCGCCATGGCAATGCAGCAAGGCAGCGCCCTTTACCTGCACCCATCCCGGGCCGCTGCCGCCCAAGTCAGCCGTTGATCTGACACTTTCCTTTGCGCCCAAGCTTCCCCCCGGCACAAAGACGCTCAAGAACTGCGCGATCGTGAAGGGACCGCTGGCTCCACCGGCGAAGAAGGCAGAGATTTTCGTCCCTGCCAAAGAACCCCAGATGTTCAGCAAGGCGGCGTTTCGGTCTCAATCGATAGGCAAGCGCAGCAGCCTTCTGCACTTCGTTGATGATCCGGGTGGTAACATCGGGGGTATCAACAACAAGTGTGCAAACTGGAAGTGGATAGGAGCAGGTGGCGGCTTCTCGGTCCAGCAGAGCAACAATATTCCAGTTTCGTTTGTATCGCTTACAAGGGACGGCCTTGGAAATGTGACCGGACGTGCGCGCCACCCCAATGGCGCGGGCACAATGAATGGCAACGTCACCGGAAAATTCGACGGTCTGCATTTTGATCTTACAGTGGCCTGGGACAATGGAAACGTCGGCCACTACGTCGGCGACATGGATGCAAATGGCGAGGCCTTTGGCACCACGGTTGGCAAAGACGGCGCAAAGGCCACTTTCCGTAGCATCGCTGCTCATCGCCACTTTGCCTGCCAAGTGACTGAGGGGCAATGCGATGCATTCGCCAAGTCAATGAATGACATTCAAGAGCAAATTCGCGGTCTCAATTGTTTCGCGTCCAATGACAAATTGGGCGATGTCAGAGGAACGTGCGTTAAACGGCCCGATCTCATCGACCCGTTCGCAAAGCAGATGGAAATACAGCTGAGTGATTGCAAGGCGGACCGAGCCGCAAAAGACAAGGCCGCAGCGGATGCTGCTTTGGCTGCGAAAGCAAACGATACGTTCTGCGGCGATTTTGCCCAGGAAAAGTTCATTACATTTGGGGAAATCAGCAAACTTGACTGCGCCGCCAAAGCGGCAGTTCCAGCCAACCTGGATCAAGAAGCAATCAAGCAGGAGTGCATGAAAAACACGCCCCTGTTTACCTCGGACGCTCTTCAAAAGCTGAAGGAGCCGATGCGGAAGGTCGTGGCGGAATGCAGGGCCGAGGTCAAAGCCAAAGGTGGTGATGCTGGAAATGCCGGCGGTGGCGCTGGTGGCGGACAAGCGCAGGAACCGGCGCCGGAGCAGTGCGCGACGGTTGCCATCGATGATGCCAACCCACCTGTAGAACCTGCAGAAGATGAACCGGCGCCCGTCGCAGAAAAGCCGGTCGATGGCAAACCTGCCAAGGCAGCCAACGGTCTGGAGGTCACCAAGCAGATCATCCCGGGCGCCTGCACGGCGGACGGTTGCGTTTTCCGGATCACCGTGAAGAACACGACCAATGCTGAAATCGCGGGACCAATCAGCTTCTTTGAACAACTGACAGGGGAGATCGGCAAGGTGCCGAATCCCTTCAAAACCGAGATCACTTCCGGGCCAGATGCACCTTGGACCTGTACGTTAAGAGACGAGTTGGACAAATTTGAATGCAAGCACCCAGGCCCTGTTGCCGCCGGTGCAGCCTTGACTGCCACAATGAATATGAAACTTGTGGATGCTGCAGCTGCGGAAACGCTCACCAATTGTGCAGTTCTGGATGAGAATGCGGCGTCATGCGCGACCGCGCCCCTGAAAAAGCCGGCGAAGGACCAGGTACCTGCAAAGGCGGCAAATGGGCTGGAAATCTCCAAGAGGCCCCTTGGGGCCGGACTTAAATGTGAAGCCGGCAGGGCTTGCCTGTTCACCATTTCCATCAAGAATACGACTGCGGCCGACATCAAGGGCCCGATCGTCATCACTGATGTTCCAAGAGCGGCAGACGGGGGCAATCTGGCGCTTCCGAAGGGCGGAGCAGAGCTCGGGGCAATTTCCGCAGACTTTGCCGGCGGCTTCAAGATTTTGCCGCTTGCGCCGTGGGTTTGCGCCCCGGGGCAACAGACAACCTGTACCCATCCCGGCCCCGTGCCCGTTGGCGGTACCATTTCAATTTCCGCCTCGGTTACGCCTGGAAGAGACGCGACCGCTCAATCGATGGAGAACTGCGCCGTGTTGAAGAACGGTGATGCTACGGCCGCCAGGTCCTGTATCACTGTTCCGCTCAAACCCGCTCCGCAGGGCGCCGATCTGAAGCTCACCAAGCGGGCCGATCCCTGTGTGAGGAACGACGCCAAGGGACGATTCGAGTGCAATTTCCTGATCACGGTCACAAATGTGGGCACGGCCCCTTTCAAAGGCCCTGTCAAGATTGCGGATCAGACACCCCTGGCCGACGGTCTCAAGGTTGGTTTCACGGCCGGCATCCCCTGGTCGTGCCCATCGGAAGGGGATCCGCTCAACGGAAGCCGGATCTGTGAAAATCGCGATGCTTCCATTGATGCCGGTGCGTCTATCACGCTGCCCATAACAGTGACCGTCCCCACCGACATGAAAAACGCATGTGTCGTGCTCAATGTAGCAAGCTTGAAGGAGCCTCCGGCAGCATCGGGCAATGCAGATGACGGCTTCGGTTCAAGTCGCCTTGGCACCGCCACAGCCATTGTTCCCAACCCGGATTGCGCTCCACCCGTCAATCTTGCGATCACAAAGACTGCAGCACCGGATTGCGCCCGGAATGCCGCTGGCAATCATATCTGCACTTTCAAGCTCTCGGTTTCGAACCCGTCTGCAAATCCGTTCAAGGGTGTTCTGGAGGTCAGCGACAGTATCAATATGCCGGGAGCAAAATTCTTGTCGTTCTCCCAGCCTTCCCCAGGTCCTTGGTCGTGTACGAAAAAGGAAATGGCACCTGAACTTGAGGGCCAAGGTGCCATGGGCGTTAGCTGTAAAACCAACGCTGAAGTTGTCATGGAGCCCTTTGGCGCGCCGCTCGAAATTGATCTCGCTTTTGAAGTTTCCCAACCGAGCCCAAGGCCGGAGAATTGCAAGGCCATCAACTTTGCGGGGATATCGAAGCCCGACTCGATGACCAGTTTGAATTTCGATCCGAAGGATGATCTTTCCCTAGCCTTCGCGCGCATTCCAATGGTCGTTGGTCCGAACGGCGAGGTTCCGTGTGATCCACCTTCGCTGCAGTTGACGAAGGTGGCCAATCCGCAGATCTGCGCCAAGGCAGGCGATGGATTTGATTGCTCGTACGATATCGACGTGACGTCGATGGGTCCCGATCCGTTCCATGGGCCGCTCAAGATCACGGAGACGCTTCCCGCCGGTGCACAGCTGGTGAAAGTATCGGCGCCTTGGGGCTGCACCGGAACTGGTAATGTGAAGGAATGCACGCATCCGTTCATCAGCATTCCTGTGGGCAGCAATGTGCGTATGTCGGTTACGGCCCATATTCCTGAAAGCCTGGTGAGGCCTGGCGCTTGCACGGTAAGCAACCGGGCACAGCTCAGCTTCGATGCAGGCCCACTGGCAGGCCAGAGCTTCGATGCCTTGGCCTCCGCGAGCATCGATTCCCCGTTGTGCTCGACGCCCCTCGAGACCGCTGGTGAACCGCAGCTTGCCATCACCAAGCGGGCCACATCGGCCCAGTGTGATGACGCCAAGACGCCCTGCACGTTTGAAGTGGCAATCACCAATCAGGGCAACGGAGAGGCCAAAGGCCCCATCACGCTCTATGATGTGCAGAGCTTTAACGGCCAGCCGACGACCCAGGCCAATCTGGTGATCGAGCCGGAAGCGCCCTGGTATTGCCTGTCATCTGCAGCACCCGGCATGACCTGCACGCATCCAGGGCCGCTGGCACCTGGCGCCTCGCTCCTCATGTCAGTCGGCGTCCAGCCGCAGCCGGGTTCGGCAGGCACGGCCACCGAGATCAAGAACTGCGCCACGCTTGAAGGGGTGCGGCCTGGCCGCGCCACCGCCTGCGCTACAGTTCCCATTGCCAAGGTGGAACCACCGCCGTTCAAGGCCGACGCTTGTCTTGCCGGCGCTTTTGGGGGCGGCCCGACCTGTAAAGACCAAGGCACTGGCACTGGTGGCTTCAATACATCGAAGCCAATTGATGATGCCCAGCCCGTTTTGACGCCGCCGGCCCAAGCCTGCAAGTTCGGCATGGTCTTGGCGAGCAGTGGCTTGTGCGCATGCCCCGAGAATACCAAGTGGAATGGCAAGGAGTGCGCCGGACAAGGAACCGGCGGCTCCAATATGTCAGCACCCATTCCCGATACGGCAGAGCCTCCGCCACAGAAGACCACGCCCGCTCCCGTGAAGCCCAGGGTCTGCCCGGCTGGCCGCCCCGTGGGCAAATACCCGGACTGCTGCCCGAAGGGCTATGAGTTCCGCAACGGCAAGTGCCGCCTGCCGCGCCAGCAACAGCAGCCGCAGCAACAGAAGAAGGTGTGCCCGGCCGACCGTCCAAACGGCCAGTATCCGAACTGTTGCCCGGACGGCTACGAGTTCCGCAACGGCAAGTGCCGGCCTCCGCGCCAGCAGCAGCCGGAGCAGCAGAAATTCTGCGAGGGTGATCGCCCCAACGGCGTTTATCCCAACTGCTGCCCGGATGGGTATTCGTTTGCCCGGGGCAAGTGCCGTCGCGACCGGCAGCAGCAGCCTGAGCAGAACAATGACCAAGGACCAGTCAGGAAGACTTGCCCTGATGGCTCGGTTGTGATCGGCAAGTATACGCAATGCCCGGACGACAAGCCGGTCATGCGCAGCTGCCCTGATGGCTACAGAGTACTCAGCAAGCCGAACAAATATGGTGCGTACTGCGAGATCATTCCGGTGCCAGGCCCAGCCGCGCCTGAGAAGCCGAAATGTCCCTCGGGTACACGGATGAGTGATGATGGGCAGTGCTATCCCATCGTCAGATGAGGCATGTTACCGGGAGGCCTTTGCATGAGACGCTCATACAAGCTCGCTGTCGTTCTTCTAGCTGTGATGATTTCGGCGGCTTTCACGCCGCATACCGCAGCGGCAAAAAGTCAACCGATGATGAGCATTGCACCATCATATGAGGATCAAGCGGCCGGTCCGGTCTTCGAGCAACTCGCTGCAACGATTGAGATCCAGATCGGCCCCGGCAAGCTCCAGATCAATTCAGGAGAAAAGAACTCAGGAGGAAAGACGAAAAAGAAGAAGCTCAAGAAAAAGGCCGGTAGCTGCCCGCCCGGGCAAAATCGCGATCCCAATTCTGGAGTCTGCTTCTCGTGCTCGCACAACGATCACTTCGATCCGGCCAAGGGCAGATGCGTGCCCTGCAAGGCCGGCTTCCATGTGGAAGGCGATCGATGTGTTCCGAACAAGAAAAACAGCAAGAGCAAGAAGTCTTGCCCTGAAGGCACCGAATTCAGGAGTGGAAAGTGCCGCCCACCAAAGGCTCCCAAGAAGTCAGAATTCCCCGAGATCGAGGATGGTCCTGAGGGACAGAATTCGGGCCAGAACACAGGCGGTGGTTTCTCGTGTTCGCACAACGATCACTTCGATCCGGCCAAGGGCAGATGCGTCCCCTGCAAGCCAGGCTTCCACGAAGCCGACGTCACCGATGACAACGGAGAGGTGAACCGTGAGTGTGTTCCTGATTAATCGGACAGGCTTGGCCTGGGCCGGCGCGGCGCTCGGACTGCTGATTTCGGTTGCAACGCCAGCGCAGGCCCAGGACGCTGAGGGTTGCGTCGACAGTCAGGTGGTCGGCCGCTTCACCGGCTCAACCATCGCCTACTGCAAGGTCAAGGAGTTTGACGAGCTCGCCTTCATGCGGGCCCCCGTCGACTATGGCGCTTTGCTCGCGCGTAACGCCACGACGGACAAGTCGGGACCGGAATGGATCAAGCTTCAGGGCAAGGCATCGGAATTCCGCTACCAGTTGCCGGCCAATCGATCATCATTGGAAGTGATCGCCAACTACAAGGCGGATCTCACTGCGAAGGGCTTTCAGGTCACCTTCGCCTGCAATGACCAGGAATGCCTGAGTGGCTCGTTCAAAGACTTGTATGTGATGGGTGAACTGCTCGACCCCTCCAACGGCCTCTCGACTGCCTATTTTGATCACGCGCGCTATCTGCTTGCTGAGCGCAAGGGCCCCGAAGGCAGCGTTCACGCAAGCATCCTGGTGGGCGAAGACAAGGACGTCGCCGTCGCATTCCTGCGCATTCTGGAAGAGAAGGCCATGGAGTCAAATCAGGTCCAGGCAGCCGCCCCGCCTGCCGAAGACCTGTCCGAGTCGCTGACCAAAACAGGCAGCGCCAATGTGTACGGCATTCTCTTCGATTACGATCAGGACACCGTGAAGCCGGAATCGAAGCCCGCCCTTGACGAAATAGCTGCCGTGCTCAGCGGCAATCCGTCTCTGCATCTCAAGATCATCGGGCATACCGATAATCAGGGCGGAGAAGCCTATAATCTTGATCTTTCGACACGCCGTGCCGCCAATGTGTCTGCGGCGCTGGCGGGTGGCTACGGGATTGATCCCGCGCGCCTGACATTCGAAGGAGCCGGTCTTTCCCGCCCCATCGAATCCAACGATACCGAAGAGGGCCGCTCCAAGAACAGACGCGTCGAACTGGTTGTACAATGAAACTGAAAATCCTTTGTCTTGTCTTCCTCGCCACCGGCTTCTCCTCGTCTCTGCCGGCCAGTGCCGAACCAATCACTGCCAGCTGTGCAGATGAAGACGTCATTCATCCCGGCTGGGACAGTGCGCTTTCCGTATCCTATTCAGGTGGGCCAAAGGGAGAGATCTCGGTCAAGTCGGATCACGTCGATTTTATAATCCCCGCCTCGATGTCTGAACGAACCACGGAGATCGATGGCCAGCAAGTGAGCGTCATAGACATCAATGGCTCAGGCGAGGCAGCGCTGGCCATGCCTGACGTGGCCGATGTGTTCGCCTGCGTGGCGGCATCGACGCAGCCCGAATTCAAGGGCGATGCAGATATGGAAGCCGTGTCGATCATGAGTTGCGCGCCAAAGGCAAAGCTCAGCGCCGAAGGCGTGCGGACGGCTGCTGTGGTGCGGCTTGGGATCTGGCCGGGGGAAAATGGTGCCACAGATGTGATTGTGGAAATCAAGCGGCGTTATGTCGATGTGAAAACACCTACTGGTGCAGACTTGGTCATCGATACATTCCCCAAGGACTGTAAGCTTGCGGTTCAATAGTTATCGCTAAGAAGAGGTCCCTTATGACAGGCCGGCGAATTCACTCCCTTATGGGAGTCACTGTCATGGGGGCGCTTTCTCTGGTGGTCGGCCTGGTGACGGCTGCCAAAGCTCAAACCGTGGCCCGCGCAACTGAAGTGCCCGCATGTACGGCCTATGTGGATGGCAACGTTCCAGGCCAGGGCGACGGTACATCGGCAAAGCCATGGCAACGCATTTCCGAAGCTGCCGACGCCGTCGCCAGCGGTGCTGTCATTTGCGTGGCGGAGGGGATCTATCAGGAACAGCTGGCTCCTGGAGAGAAGTATTTCTCTCTCGCCGGCGGCTTCCAGTCCGGCAGCAATTTTCAGGTCAGGGACAGCGCGCGGTTCGTTAGCAAACTGTCCGGCAATGGTGGCATATTCCTTCGGGTCGTTGATCCTGCTCCCACTGGAGAGCAACTCACAGCCGTCGATGGCTTTGATATCTCCGGCTTCTCGCAAGCCATTGTCCGCGATTTCTGGGAAAGCCAGCGCTTCGATATCACCAACAACTTCATTCATGACAATGTGTGTTCGGACCAAGCCTTGGCCGGTGCGGCTTTTGCCCTCGTCAATATTTCCGGGACGATTTCAGGCAATGTCATCCATGACAACAAGTGCGGGCGCGGTGGCGCAGGCTTTCTGAATGATTCAACGAACAAGAACGCGGTGGTTATCGAGAACAATTGGGTCGAAGGCAATGCCGGAACAGAACCTGACAGCTCGCATGGAGGCGGCTTCTACTTTTTTGGTAACACGCTGCGGATTTCCGGCAACACATTCCTCAACAACTCTGTGACCAAGTGGGGTGGCGGTCTCTATGTAGGTGCCTATACTGCGGGCAATCAACCGACCACTGCAACGCTCTCAGACAACGTCTTTCGTGGCAATCGCGCAGGTAACGCTGGTGGTGGCTTCTTCTGCGACGATGGCGCCGTCTGCAATGTCACCAACGATTTCTACGAAAAGAACTGCGGCGGCAATATACTGCTCGACGGTGGACCGGACGGCTCCGATCCAACACGATCCACATTTGACCACATCACAAATATCTTTGCTCTCTCCGTGGATTGCCAGGCGCCAGGGGTCGGCGTGATGATTGAAAATGGTGAGATCAACCCCCGGGATCAACACAGCTTCAAAAGCTCGGTGTTCTGGGGAAACGCCAAGGATGCCGACTTCGGCGTTGCCTGCGGTTCCAGCACGCCCTGTGAGAAGGTTATTGTCACAGTCGAATCGTCGCGCGTGCAGCAGACCTATGGTGACGGCACAATATTCATCCGCTTCGCTGCCGACAATCTGCCGCCGGCCGATCCGTCGACGGTGCCGCCTTTCGATGGCGGCGCCGCGCCTTCCGCCAGCGCCAACTCAACGGAGGCTACCACTGCGAATGCCCAGTTGCCCTTGCCGGCGCCGGTAGAACAGCAAGTCGCCTCTCCAGTCGAAACAAGTGCTGCGTCGGCAGGCTCCTCAATCGATCGTGCCATTTCGAGGGGGGAAGCCTACATGGGCTTCAAGGAGGCCTTCAATCGTTCATATACTGACCCTTCCTGGGTGCCGTCTGTGCAATTGTTTGTTGGTCCGTCTGGAGGCGGTGATGGTTCAAGCCCGCAATCTCCCATGGCGGCTTCTGATGCACTCCGCATCGCAAAGCCCGGCACCTTGATCCATTTTCTGCGAGGCACCTATGCCGGCGGACTGGAACTGACGGCAGAATCCAGTGGAAGCTACGACGATCCAATCGTCATCATGGGTGAGCCCGCCGATGACGGGGGCCCTGGTGTCCAGATGAGTTGTGAGGCAGGCAAGCGAAAGACCTGCTTCAATCTGGAGGGCGCGAGCTATGTCGCCATCCGCGGCTTCGAGCTCATTGGCGGCGTCTACGGCGTTCGCGCAGTGGGTTCGGGGTATGACGCCAGCCAGCATTCCCGAGGCATACTGGTGATGAACAACAGTGGTCATGGCCAGGAGCGGGACCCCTTCTTTTCAGCGCAATCCGACTGGAACATCTGGGAAAACAACATCGCCTACGATGCCCAGGATGGAGATGGGCATGGGCTCTACATAAGCAATGGCAGTGATTGGAACATTGTTCGATTCAATGAGACTCATTCCAACGCATCAAGTGGCTTTCAGATCAATGCTGATCCGATGTCCACCTGCAGCGAAGACGGCGTGGCAGTGGACGACCCTTCTTGTGACGCTTACGCTGGTACCGGTGAGGGTGGCCGCGGCGCCAGTGACTACTTTCTAATCGAAGCCAACCACTTTCATCACGATGCTGTTGGCCCGAATTTCACGAGCCTGAGGCGAAGCGTCATACGCAACAACGTCTTCGGACTACAGAACCGTCATAATGTGTCCTTCTGGCAGGAGACGGAGAATCCCAAGCTCGGCTCCAGTGATAATGCCATACTGCACAACCTGTTTTTGTCCTCCGGCAAACATGCCGTACAGTTCATCAACAATTCCAGCCGTAACATTTTCAAGAACAACGTGCTTCTCGGCGTCACAATCAATTCGGGTACAGCTGCCAAGGAGCCAAGGGCTCTGCTTATGGAAGTGGATGACACGGCAAAAGAGAGTGTCTTCGGGTCCAATTTTTACGGCGCTGGCTACCTCGAGGGACGCAGCCCCAACAGCAGTGAGATCGAGATGCCGGAGTTCAGCGCCGAGTGGTTTGCAGCGTTTCCGGCTTCTGTCACCGGCAACGTCAATGGGTACATCCCAACTTCAAAGTCGCCCTACCTTGACGCCGGTGCGCTCCTGATGGACGCAGTGCAAGATTGGAATGCTACGCCTCGCACAACGCCAGCCGATCTTGGGCCCTTTGAGGCACATTGATATTGACCTGCCCGGACCTGTTCCCCGCGCACGTGGGGATGAGCAACTCACAGCTGCGTATCGAAGCGCGCTAAAACTCGGCCCGCCCCAACGGAAGGACTATGGGGGCAAAGCCGCGCGTGTCAATTCCTCTGAGAGCTAAAACAGGCCGCTCAGCGCCACTGCTTCTCTTCCAGAGACCATTGCTGCCCGGGCAGCCGTTCGGATTTGAGGAAGGCGTTCACCACGTTGGCAAGCACCTTGGCTGCCGAGTTATCGAAGCCGTTCGCCGGAAGCGCCTGTCCGTAGCCGATTGAACCTGTGCAGAAGACAGCGCCATTGTTTGGTGCCGTGAAATACGTCATGTCGGCGCGAATGCGATAATCTAGCGAACCAACGAGGCCTGCATAGGCATACAGCAGCTCCTCTGTGACCAGCACGTAGTTATCCGAATGCCCGCCTGATGACGCGATGATCTTGGTGTGCGGTGGCGTGCCGAGCGAGAGATCATAGCGGTCGAGTTCGACGCCGGCAGCAGCGCCATAGGCCAGGCCCTGGTCGCCGATGATCTCGCCTTCCACACCTTTGGTGATCCAGGACACAGTGCGATGCCAGGCATCAGGCATCTTCCGGTAGGGTGCGGCCGTTTCGAAGCCTTCAGCAATGAAGCCGACGCCTGTCAGCTTCTGGGGCGCGCGTCCGCGATTTCGCCAAAGGCCGCTCTTTTCTCCGGTTGTCTGGAGATAGTGTTCGCCAGGCCGCGCGGCCCAGGCACGCATGCCTGAATCGAGTTTGCGAACCTCCATGCATTCCGGATTGTCCCCGGCGAAACCTACGGCCCAGTAGTATCCGTTGCCGCCCATATAGATGAGGCGCCCGCCGCCAGCCACATAGTCCTCCTGCGCGTCCAGCATCCGCTCGGACACATACTCAGGATGCGTGCCCGTGATCACGCAATTATAGGGGGTGAGAATGTCCAGTCCTTCACGATGGAGATCCTCATCGGTGATGAAGTCGCAATCATATCCCATGTGATCGATCCAGGCGACGATCGACAGGTCAGCCGGGAATTGCCAGGTCACGTTCATGCCCGACATCCGGTGCTTGGGGCGCATGTTGATGATCGGGCGCAGATAGGACGTGAAACAAACACCAGCACCATCTTCGAAATGATCGTAGGTCGAGAGGCCGTATTCACCGTGCTCGTAGGTCTCGATATCCAGGTCCGTGACGACGGGCGGCTGGCCGGTCATCGGCTGGATGATGTGGGCTTCAAAGCTCAACATCTCGTTGGCATAGGCGAGATAGCTCGCCGAGGGGACGAGGAAGCACAGCTTGCCCTTGGGCGTGCGTGGCCTCACGACGAAGACGATGTATTCCTCTGCGATGCCTGTGCCGGGACCTACGCGCAGGCGCATGGCATAGATTCCGCTTGGCAGATTTTCAGGCACCGTCATGCGGCTGGTCACCTCCCAGCGGCAATCAGTGACGCTGTCAGGGTGGAACTCGATGCCACCGTACTGCGAGGGATCAAGACGGAAACAGTCATCTCTGCCGTTCCAGTTCCAGCCAGTCATGGCGCGGACGGGATGGTTCACACCCCTTGCCGTGAGACCATGGGGACCGGTGTCAATGACATCGGGTCCGATACCATCTGCCGTGTAGCCCGCTGCCGTATCCCAGTAGGCGAGCACGCTGTCTTTTGGCGGCAAAGCGCCCTGCTTCAACTCATCAAAGTCCTTGCGGCTCAGGGCACGCATGCAGATCGCGGGCCGGTCAATCTTGCCGGCGAAATGATCGCTGACGAAGGGGCCGCGCAGCTCATGCTGGTCGCGCGCGCCTGCGATCAGGAACGGCGTTGCCGGAAGATGTGAGGGCTTGAAGCGGAATTTCTGCGAAGTGTGGCTGGCAAATTCATAGGGAACCACCTTGCCGATGAGAGAATTGTAGCGGTTCAGTACCCCTTCCTGGTAGATTTCGGCGCGGCCCGTTGCAGGGTCATATGAGACGCCGACCAGATACCAGACCTTGTCGAGCAGCGGCAGTTCGGCGGTGACATAGTCAACTTCCTTGCCGTCGCCGACCCAGAACTCAAGATGGCCGGCTGGATTGATTCCAAGGGCGTAGCCCGCGTTCCGGAATGTATCCCAGCGACCGAGAATTGTCTGACGGATTCCCTTCTTCGTTCGGGTTGGCCAGATGAAGGCCATGAGGGAAAGCGCGCCCGTGACTGCGAGCTTCTGCTGGGGATCGTCAACCTCGAGAAAGCTGCCGAGCTGCGTGAACTGCTTCTTGACCTGCCAGGTGCCGTTGGCCGGTCCGTCGACTTCGCGTTCGATATGGCCGGGACCGTCCTTGTGGGTGTCACCATGGATCAACTGGACAAGCTGGGCCTTGGCCTCGCTCGCACCATCACAGTTCACATGAAAAGTGATCTCTTCCCCGGGCTTGACCGATATCCGGTTTGCGTAGCCGAAGATCTTTTGCTGAGCCATCTTTACTTCCCTGTGAGATCCTTGATGTGGCGGAGGAAGACGCCATGGCGAGCCTCCGCGAGTGTGGCGAAGCTTTCATCGCCGACGTAGTCCGGTTTACGGTGGCGCAGGCCGCTGAAGGAAATCAGGCGGAAACTGCCATCGCCCTCGGCCTTCACGGCATATTGTTCGGCAAGCGGCCGCCTCTGGCTCCAGGCGAGAAGCCGGGCAAGCGGCTCGCTCATATGCGAAGGTCCGCGGCGATGCTCCTCAATCAACTCGTCGGAAAGCACGCTCAACAGGTACTTCCGGGTCATCTGGTCGAAGTGATCGCGGACATGGATGTCCTTGTCGGCCGGAGGAACGGAGGCGTCGCTCTTGTTTGCCTTTGCCTTCACCATGGCGCCAGCCTCAGCTTTCCAGAAGATCGTGCACGCGGCGCATGAATACGCCGTGGTATGCTTCATCGAGCGTCACGAATTCACGGTCATCGACCAGACGCGGCGATACGCCCCGTGTGCCGGAGAAGGCGATGATCTTGTAGGGACCGTGAGGGCCTGCGCTGCGCAAGGCGTATTTGTCCTCCATTTTTGCGCGGCGGAAATAGAGCAGGACGCGTTCCAGGGCCTCCGAGTGCTGTCCAAGGGGTTGGCGGCGATGTTCTTCGATGATCTCCGGCTTGATCAGTGTCTTCAGATAGTCGCGTTGCATCTTGTCGTAGCGGCGGAAGTAGAGGTGATCCTTGTCATCGATCTCTGTTGCCTCTTCCGGAAGCAGTTCGCCGCCCTTCTCGGCGCGTGTTGAACGCCATTCTCCGCGCTTCTTGGCGCGCCACGCGTTGAACTGCTTGCGAATGCCGAAATAGCCGTTGTTGAGGAACAGGACGACGGCGAGCATGGCGGCACCAATGATCAAATAGCGGATGGGACCGAACTCGATCAGCACATCTCTCAGGAAGATCACGACCAGTGTGCCAAGAACTGCCCCTTCCGCCCGTCCGATGCCGCCGATGGTCACCATGGCGAGGCCGAGCAACACCGTCTGGAAGTCGAAGATCGAATAGGCCACGCCACGGTACTGTGCCGCGTAGAAGCCGCCGATGAAGCCCAGGGCCGTCGACGTTGCAAGGAAGATCGTGATGCGAGCACGCTTGTAGTCGACGCCGCAGGCAGCGGCGAAGGCCTCTCGCTTCTCCGGCGCCATGCGCAGCACGCGGCCGAGACGCTTGCCATTGATGAAGCGAAACAGAAACAGGCTGGCGACGAGAAGCCCGAATGCCGCGTAGTAAGCGACATAGGATTGCGTCAACGGCTCCCAGTCCGGATTGATGAAGGAATCGGCGCCATAGAGGCCTCCGGAAGCGGAGCCAAACTGCTTTGATGTGGTGAAAAACACTCGGAACAATTCGTTCAGCCCAAGGGTGAGGAGGGCGTAGTAGAAGCCGTCAAGCCGCAGGGCCGGGATGGCAATGAGCACACCAAAGGCAAGGCCGATGAGGGCCCCGGCAGGCATCAGAAAGTACCACGGCACGCCATACTGGATTGACAGGAACGAGGTGACGAAAGCTGCTGTGCCGACGACGGCATAGGTTGCGAGCGAGAAGATCGACGCGGTCCCGATGATCAGGGTCCAGCAGACGTTGATGGCGGCGAAGATTCCGAATGTTGCACCTGCCGTCAGCAATGCGTTCGTCTGGTTCTCGGGGAAGAGGATGGGGCCGAGAGCCAGCGCAATGAGGCAGAGCAACCAATAGATCGGCTTCCGGTCGAGAATCTTCTTCTCGGCCACAGCTGTCTTGCGATTATAGAGGCCCTTGATGTTCAGAAAGTTGCGCCGCGTCGGCCACCAGCGTGCCCGGTCCCATGTACGTGCACCATGTGCTGGCCAGACAACGAAATACTTCAACCGGCCGACGGGATGGGTTTCGACTTTGAAACCTTTGCTCGCCTGCCACGGCATGGCGGGATCGGCAACGGTGATTGAATCTGCTTCATCATTGCCGGTCGTTGTTTCCCACGCCGACAATGGATTTTTCCAGCGATAAGTCTTTGGGGTTGTGGCGTCACTCATGACTTATTGCTCCCGGGCTTTGTCCAGCAGGCCCGAGATGCCGCGCGGCCTGACGATAAGTACGAGGATGATGAAGAGGAACTGGGTCATCAGAACATACTGACCGCCCATGAACTTGTTGGTCAGCGCCTCTACAAGGCCAAGAAGTATGGCGGCGATGACCGCGCCCTGAATTGAGCCAAGGCCGCCGCACAAGGCGATGGACACGCCTTTGATGAGAGGGGTAAGGCCGGAGAATGGTGAGATGAAGTAAGTCTGTGAAAGCAAGACTGCTGCCAACCCCGCCATGGCACCCGTCAGCGCCATCACGTAGATTCCGGTGCGGCGGATGCCGATGCCGACAATCGAGGCAGCATGCGGGTTCATCATCATCGCCCTGATCTCAAGTCCGCGACGGCTTGAGCGCATCCACATGACAACGACGGCGAGCATGAGCGCCGAGCACACGACGATGCCGATCTTGTCGGCGGTCAGCGTGATATCCATGAACTTGACGCGCCAGCGGCCGAAGAGTTCAGGCAGGGACTTTGCCGTGGGGCCGAACGCCATCAGGAGCAATTGGCTGCCGATAAGGCTGATCGCCAAGGTGGCGATCATGCCGCGCGAGGTGAAAGCAGGCTTGTCGTGCAGCGGGATAAACACCACGAGGCAGACGAGGATGCCTCCGAGCGCGCCCGCGAGGATGCCGGTGGCGGCGATCACGAATGGATGCAGCGCTGGATCCAGGTATTGGCGGGCGACATAGGTCGCCACCAGCCAGGCTGAATAGCCAGCAAATGAATAGATAAAACCATAGGCCAGGTTGATGAGGCCAAGGCTGGACCACGTGATCGATACGGCGACAGCGATGAGCCCGTAGATCGCGGCGACTGTGATGGCGTTGACGAAGATGAAGGCTATATCCATGAACTGGTCCTCAGCGATTTCCCGACAAGCGGAATGAAGATGAGGCTTCGCCTTTCAGCTTTCCTGCATGCATGCCGATGACGCGGTCGACCTTGCCTTCAAGCAGGGCGACATTCTGCTCGGCGATCAACATGGCGCTGTCCTTGAGATTTATGGCGAGCAGTGCCTCCATCACAGCCATGCCGATCTTTGGTGCGAGCCCCAGTGAAGGTTCATCGGCAAGGTAGAGTTTGGCATCGGTCATCAAGCCGCGGCCGATGGACACCATGCGCCGCTCGCCTCCCGACAATCTGCCTACCGGCATCCGCATCAGCTTGCGGAGAGGTTCAAAGATATCGAGTACGCGCTCTTTCCGCTCTTTGCGGGTTCGCCAGGCATCGGGTGTGAAAGCCCCTGAATCGAGGTGCTCTTCGACGGTGAGGCCCTGAAAGATCTCATCGCCTTGCGGCATGATCGCGAGACCCTGCCGCACAATCTGGTGGGTATAGCGGCCCGGGCCCTGGCTGCGCGTGCGGCCAATCTGCTTGCCGGTCAGCAGAATCGAACCGCGCTGCCAGCCGGTGAGGCCTGCGATGGCATAGAAAAGCGTGGTCTTGCCGTGGCCGTTGAGGCCTACGATGCCGACGCGTTCGCCTGGATTCACAACAAGGTCGAGATCGTGGATGACCCGCAGAGGACCGTAGCCTGCGGACAAACCTTCAACCTTGAGAACCTCGTTCATTGCTGTCCTCAATGCGCTTCAAAATATGCAGCACGGACTGCGGGGCTATCGATGATCTCTTCCAGTTCACCGCGTGCGATGATTTCGCCAGCGTCCATGACGATGACACGGTCGGCGATCGACTCGAGAAGCTCGATGCGATGCTCGACTATAAGAACAGCCATGTTCATTTCCTTGGAGAGCATGCGAAGGATCTGATCAATCTCGTCTATCTCCGCGTTGATCAGTCCCGCCGCCGGTTCATCCATCAGCAACACCTTCGGCTGCCGCATCAGCAGGCAGGACAAGAGCAGCTTGCGCCGCTCGAATGTCTTGAGACCAGAGTTTGGTTTGTCGTGAGGGGTGCGAAAGTGCACGAGATTTGCGCCGTACTCGGCATCAAAGCGGGTAAGCCAAGGGCGGAAGGCCTGCCGCACCGCCTTGAATGTTTCACCGACCGTCAGGTCTTCCGGCACCAGCGGGGTCTGGTAAGTGCGGCCAATGCCGCGCCTGGCGCGCTCAAACAGGGGCAGGCTGGTAATGTCCTGTCCCTCAAAGGTGACTTTGCCCGTCTTGGGACGATAACGGCCCGAAAGGATCTCCAGCAAGCTTGTCTTGCCGGCGCCGTTCGGGCCAATGATTCCGAGCACTTCGCCTGGGTGAAGTTCAAGGCCAATGTCGCGCAGGACCTCCCGCCCGCCCAAGTCGAGCGACAGGCCCTCACACGTGAAGATAGGCGTGGACTTGAACTTCATTGCCCGCACCGTCCAATCACCACCAAGGTGAAGGACGAAGCTTGGATTCAGCAATCTCGCCAGGCCAGATAATCTTGTGTTCTCCGTCCTGAACCTGAACGAAGAGCTGGCTCATGCCCTTCTCGAGCTCGGCAGCCTGGTTGCCAAACCCGTTGTCCGGGTAGTGCAGGGCTTCCTGATATTCGTTGTTCATGTCCATCATGCCGCAGACGCCACGATAGGGGTTCTCGCGGATCCACTTGCAGTTTGCTGCAAAATCTTCCGGCTTGCCGGTGGCCTCCCAGGCGCGCTTGAGGTACTGGACGATGTCGTAGCCATTGCCAGTGTAAACAAGGCCCATGTTGCCAGTGAACTCGGGGTACTTGGCGAGATATTTCTTTCGGAAATCCTGGCCGGTCTGATCGCCATAGACGCCCAGAACCGTGCTCCAGCAGAAGCCTTCTGTCGCCGCGCCGCCGAGCTGCAGGAACTCGGGTTGCGATGGACCATATTGCAGATACACGATGGAGCCCGGCACCGGGTCTTCGCTGAATTGCTTGCAGAAGGCTGCATATTCGGCAGCCACCCAGTGATCGATCATGATCGCGGCTGCGTCGACTTCCTTGAGCTTCTGAATGACCGGGCTCCAGTCGTTCACGGGATACTGGATGTCGGTGACTGCGGCGAGTTCGAAGTTGTACTTCGGAATCGCCTCCTTCGCGGCTTTCAGAATGGTCTGGCAGTAGCCAACCTGTTCGGCAACAATATGAATCTTCCGGTTCTTGGGCTTCCACACGCCCGTTTCTTCCATTTTTGTCAGCCAGAGCGGATAGGTCCAGCCATAGTTCACTTCAGAAGGATCGGTCTGGAGGACGTGGCTGTACTTCACCGGGTCGGCCTTGAAGGCCAGCGTCGCGTCGCGCTGCGTATTGCCCTGCAAGTATGGGCACTTGTATTTCACCGATTCATCCATTGCGGGGACCGGTGCGAAAACGAAGGCGTTGGAAATGGCATGCACCTTCTTGTCAATGCATGCTGCAATGGCCTGCCGGCAGCTTTCCGGCGACAGCTTGTCGATGTCGGGCACGAAGAGTTCGATCTCCCTGCCAAGAACACCACCCGCAGCGTTGATCTCCTCAACAGCGAGCTTGGTTCCGTTCAGGTGATCGGTGTCGTCGGCGACGCCGTAGGGCGTGGAGAGTGACGACGGAACACCGATGATGAGCTTGTCGTTGCCAGATGCAATGACCTTGGGCGCAGCCAATGTTGAGGCGGCGCCACCGAGCGCGGCCTTCAAAGCGGTACGCCTCGTGAGCGGCACGCCCGCCAATGAGTGCACACCCTTGTTAATGCTCTTGAGCGTCATTTTCTTCTCTTCCTCCAGTTTGAACCGAATCCGGATAAAACGTCTAGATTAAACGCATAGTTCCGTGTTGGCCTTCTCTTGTTTTTATGAAAGTATGTGCTGGCGACAGGAGGCTGTCAAGCGGCTCTCAGACAGACTGACCTAGCAAAATGCTGATGCAGCCCATGCACAAAGCATCAAAAATAGCCCGTATTTGCGCGATTTTTGGGCACTTTTCATACGTTTAATCGCGGAAAGACGACATGAACGTCGGTAAAGAATATTGAACACAGAGAAAACTCATATCTACCGACGAGTCTAGACATAACGATAATATCAAGCTACTGTCAGGCCAGATTTTGAGCGCTGAGATCGTTTCCCATCCTCAATAAGGTGTGGACTGATGGTCTGGCGATGAGAGACAAGCTTGGCTAGGAACAGCGAACACGCGAATCTCCGTCATGGATGAGCCTCCGATGATCGCCCCTCTCCCCAAGCCTTTGCCAGCCTTCACAATTCTCATTGCCGATGACCACTGGGTCGTGCGTGAATCGCTGAAGCAGGTGGCGCGTGGTATTGATGCCAGCATCGACATCAAGGAGGCTGCGACATTCGAGGAAGCCCTGACGATCCTTGATCACGATCCCTACATCAGCCTCATTCTCGTTGATCTCGTCATGCCGGGCGTAAAGGACTTCAAGGGGCTTGAGTTGTTGCGCCGGCGTTTTCCCAGTGTTCCTGTGGCCGTTGTTTCGATCCACGAGGATCCGGATTATGTGCGCCAGGCTATCCAGAATGGTGTCATCGGCTACATTCCGAAATCCGCCGATGCCGAGGAGATACGCCGCGCACTCACACGGATCTTTGGCGGAGAGGTTTATTTTCCGCGTGAACTGCTCACACGCTCCTGGCCCGTGGCAACTGAACATGCACCTCAGCCAGACCGGACAGACGGCCCGCGCCTCAGCAGGCGAGAAGACGAGATCATCGGATTGTTGGGCAAGGGGCGCGCCATTCCCGATATCTCGGAAATGCTTGGCATCACAGCGCAAACAGTTCGCGTTCACCTCGGCAATGCCATGCGAAAACTTGGCCTGAAGAGCCGTGAGGCGGCCATTCTCTTTGCCGTCAATCGCTCTGCCAAGAACGACGGTCGCTGATGGCAATCACTGAGAGCCCGGAGGGAGATCAGTCAAGCCATGAAGCCACCGCGCTCCGTCACCTGCAGCAAGGTCTCGGCATCTGGTCCGTCAGCGGCCAGTTAGAATATTGCAACTCCGCCTTCGCTGCGAGCTTCGGCGTTCCGCAGTCAGCTCTCGTTGGGTTGAATGTGTCCGAACTGCTTGAGTTCACGAAGCGGCAGGGCACCTTGATCGGTTTTGAGTCTCCGAACGGCGCCCCGGTGCTGCGCCTTCACGGTATGCTTCTGATCTGTGCCGATGGGCGTGTTCTCTCTGCAATCGATTCAGCCCTGCCTTCTGGTGGCGCCATCTCGCTGCTGACTGACGTGACCGAAGCCCGCCGCAATTCCATGGCGCTTGTCCAGGCGAGAGACAAGGCGACAGCAGCGGATCAAAGCAAGTCGCGCTTTCTGAGAGCCGCCAATCATGATCTCCGGCAGCCGCTCGCATCGCTGAAAATTCTTGTCTATTCCTGCCTTGTCGCAGACAAAGAGGCTGATCGCAAACAAGCGCTTCATGCAATGGAAGTCTCCGTTTCCATCATGGAGGATTTGCTTGGAGCCTTGCTCAACATCGGCCAACTCGATGCCGGAAAGATTGAGCCTTCGGTGGCCACATTCCAGATATCGGCCATTCTCACCAGGCTGCAGGTTCAGTTTGCGCACCAGGCGCGTGAAAAGGGACTGGACCTGCGGATCATTCCCTCCAAGCTCGCTGTTGTCAGTGACCGGGTGCTCCTCGAGCGGATTCTTTCCAACCTTGTCAGCAATGCCATCAACTACACAGAGGTTGGCCGCGTGCTTGTGGGTTGCCGACGGCATGGCCGCCTGCTGAGGATCATGGTGGGTGACACAGGAATTGGCGTCGCACCGGAGCATCACGACGCCATCTTTGCCGAGTTCTATCGCGTCAGTGATACGCAGGCTCAGGCCCGCCACAGCCTCGGGCTGGGGCTCAACATTGCGCAGCGCCTCTCGGCTATTCTTGGCCATACGCTGGGGCTTACAAGCGAGTTGGGCAGAGGATCTCTGTTTTTCATCGATGTCCCCATCGGCAATGTCTGGCATAGCGGTGGCGATGAACCGGAGATCAGCGAAAGAATTGGCGGCGAGTTCGCAGGCCTGTGTTGTCTTGTGCTGGAGGACGACAGAATACTGCGGGAGGCGATCATCTCTCTGCTCGAGCGCTGGGGAATGACGGTCGTCACCATCGATGATTTTGACCATGTTGCTGAAGCCGTCAGCACACTGGACGGTCAGCCCGACATCATCCTCACCGATTACCGCTTGCGTGGCCGCATTCAAGGCACAGATCTTGTGGGCACACTCAACGATCTTCTCGACAAGCCATGCCCGGCGATTGTCATGACAGCCGATACGGCCCCGGAGGTGATCGCTTCAATCCGTGCGCAGGGCTTTCCCTTGCTCATCAAACCGGTGAGTCCACCCTCGCTACGCGTTGTCATGCACAATCTGCTGTTCGAGCCCGGTCTCATGGCGGAGTTGCCTTAACGCATGAGCACGGCTCCGATCATCATTGGCAGCATGGTTCCGCTGACGGGAACATCGGCCAATGATGGGCGCGAGTTCCGCAATGGGCTCAGCATGGCGATCGACGAGGTGAATGCACGCGGAGGCATTCTTGGCCGCCGACTCGAAGCTGAGTTCGTCGACACCGGAAACCAGTCCGCTGTTGAGGTTGTGAGGGCCGCGCGGCAACTTATCCATCAGCACCGGGCCTCGGCCATCATCAATGGCTACAATATCGGTCCGCAAAATGCTGAGTACGAGCCAATCGCCGATGCCGGCATCATCTATATCCATCACAATACTCTGGTGCAGCATCACGACACAGTTGCCAGTGATCCGACGCGCTATTTCGGCTGTTTCATGGGCGATCCTGCCGAGTACTGGTACGGGCAGGGCTTCATCAAGTTCCTGTCGTGGCTGCGCGACAGCCATCGCTGGCGGCCGCGCAACCGCCGGGTTGCGATCATTTCGGGTCCGAAGCCCTACAGCATTGTCATCGCCAATGCGATGGCGGTCTCTGCGCCGAAATTCGGTTGGGAGTTGCCAATTGCTCCGCAGATCCATCCGACAAATGCCGACTGGCGGGAGGCACTTGAAAAGATTCGTGTTCATGATCCGGCCATCGTTGCGATGACGCATTTTCATGCCGGTGACCTGGCACGATTTCATCTGCAATTCATGGAGAAGCCGCTGCCATCGTTGCTCTATTTGCAGTATGGCGCACTGCACAGTGCTTTCTCGGAAATTACGGGAGAGAAGGCGAGGGGCGTTATCACCTGCACGGTGATCGGCCTGCCGCGCGATGAGATCGGCAAGAAGTTCGCGGCGAACTATCGGGCGCGTTTCGGGCCGCTATCGACTCCTGAAATCGGATGCCAGCCCTACTCCTCGCTGCATCATTATGCCATTGCGGCGGCGGTTGCCGGAGGCACGGGCGAACCCGGCAATGGGGAAATCAACCGCCGCATTGCAAAGGCATTGATCGATATTCCTTACCGCAGCGTCGTAGGCATGATTCACTATCATCCGACATGGCAGGCTGCGGTACCCTATCCGGATGCAACGCAAGATCCATCGCTTGGAATACCGCATCTCTTCTATCAACTGCGTAGTCCCGGGGAATCGCCGGCCCTTATTGCACCAGAGCCATACATCGAGCAGCCTTTCGAGCTGCCGCCGTGGCTCTAAGAAAGTGATCATTTTGACTGCTTCGGAAAGACTGACTGGTGTCGTCATGATCTGGGGGGCATTGCTTTAGGCCAAATTTCAACTCGCCCTGCCGAGGAGCATGCCCGGCGTCAGCCAGAAGATCACAGAGGCGCTTTATGGTGAGAAGCACTGGGCCAGCTACACGGTTAACGATACCACGGCCGCAAAGTGGGATTTTAGAGAATTTCTCTATTATCACGTTGTTCGCTCAGGAACATCGCAACCGCATTCTTCTGAGCATCTGACAGATGCAAGCCATGCTTTGTCCGCCGGAACAATATATCTTCCGCTGATCCCGCCCACTCATGATCGCGCAGGTATACGACTTCCACTGCATAGCAGAGGCCGCCGAAATGGCGACCAAGCTGTGCAACAGAAGATGCACCCCTCAACAACCTGGGCATGCGAGTGCCGTAGAGGCGTGCGTAGTGGCGGCAAAGGTCTTCCGGCAGCCAGTGATATTCAGCCTGCATCCGCGCCAGGAATGCATCAAAATCGGAGTCTGGCAGGTCTCCGCCGGTCAGGGGTGAGTTGCCTGTCCATTCCTGTCGCATGGCCGGGAAGCTTGATTTAAGCTTTGCCAGCGCATGCTCGGCGAGCTTCCTGTACGTGGTGATCTTGCCGCCAAAGATCGATAGCAATGGCGGCGTACCGCTAACATCGAACACATAGTCCCGGGTGACAGCAGACGGGTTCGCTGATGCATCGTCATAGAGTGGCCGCACACCAGAATAGCTGAAGACCACATCGATGCGCGAAAGTTGCACCTTCATGTAGCGATTGACCGTTGCGAGAAGATAATCGATCTCGTCCGCGGTGATAGCGACATCTTCAGCGCGTCCTTCATACGGAATGTCTGTGGTGCCGATCAATGCCATGTCTCCCTGATAGGGATTGACGAAAATGACACGCCTGTCGGTGTTCTGCAGCAGGTAGGCGTGTGGCCCATTCCAGAATTTGCGCGTGATGATGTGACTTCCTTTTACGAGGCGGACACGCCGTGCCGTGTTGGAACTCGCAACAGCTTGGACGACATCGTCGACCCAGGGACCTGCAGCGTTGATCACTGCTTTTGCCTGCACGGAAGAAACGTCACCCCCGTCGCTGATAAACTCAACAATCCAGCGGCCGGATTCCCGGTGCGCACTGCGAGCTGCCGTGCGCACCAGTATCTTTGCTCCACGTTCGGCAGCGTCTATCGCATTGAGAACGACGAGCCGTGCATCATCGACCCAGCAATCGGAATACTCAAAGGCAAGCTTGAATTCGTCCCGGAGAGGTTCGCCCTCCGGATCCCGCCGGAGATTGATGCGGCGGCAGCCTGGCAGCTTTCCGCGTCCCCCAAGGTGATCGTAGAGAAAGAGACCTAAACGCACCATCCATGCTGGCCGCTGCTCCGGTGAATGCGGAAGAACGAAACGCATGGGCCAGACGATGTGGGGAGCAGCACGCAGAAGTACCTCGCGCTCAATCAGCGCCTCACGAACCAGCCGGAATTCATAGTACTCGAGATACCGCAATCCACCGTGAATGAGCTTGCCAGACCGCGAAGACGTTCCTTCCCCGAGGTCGCCTTTCTCGCACAGGATGACGGAGAGGCCGCGCCCCGCCGCATCGCGCGCTATGCCGGTGCCGTTTATGCCGCCGCCGATGACAACGAGATCAACCTCGCCGAGATCCATCATAGGGGCCCCATCAGCAACGGTTCAATTGGCCCTCACCCGCGAGGTAGCGGCGCACTTCC
Source organism: Pseudomonadota bacterium (assembly GCA_020161855.1). GTDB lineage: Bacteria > Pseudomonadota > Alphaproteobacteria > Rhizobiales > Aestuariivirgaceae > Aestuariivirga. The sequence continues at coordinate 413,378 of JAIUNJ010000003.1, read as the reverse complement.
TCGGCTGCGAGTCCGGCCGCATAGCGAACCGTGTGAACTGACGCACCAGCGATATGCGGCGTGAGGGTCACGTTCGGCAATTTCAGAAGAGGCCAATCCGCCGGAACAGGCTCAATGCTGAAGGTTTCCAGCATGGCGCCCCGAAGATGGCCTGACTGCAGCACACGCGTGAGAGCGTCATAATCCATCAGCGGCCCTCTCGCCGTGTTCACAAGGGTCGCATCCGGCTTCATTTTGCGCAGAGTTTCTTCGTTGATCATGCGTGTGGTCTCCGGTGTGACGCGGGCATGAAGCGAGATCACATCAGATTCAGCCAGGATGGTTTCAAAAGAAACCTGTGTTACGCCGTCGCGAAGATCATCTGCCGACAGTTGCACATAGGGGTCGCTCACAAGGATGCGGCAACCGAAGGCCTTCAATAGCTTTACAACACGGCGACCGACTTCGCCGTATCCAATGAGGCCAACTGTCATCTCGTGCAGTTCGCGACCCGTCACATCTGCCCGGTAGAGATCTCCACGGTAGTCGCCCTTCCGTAAGGCGTCGTGACCCCTTGTGATGTTTCGCGTCTCGGCGAGGATCGCGCCGATGGTGAACTCAGCCACGGCAGACGCATTCCGTCCCGGCGTGTTCACGACGATGGTGCCCCTGTCCCGGGCGGCTTTCATGTCGATGTTCACGGGGCCACCACGCGAGACGGCCACGAATTTCAGGTTTGGCAGCTGCTCCATGATCGTGGCTGAGAGCGGTGCCAGTTGTGTTACAAGAATCTCGGCGTTGCCTGTCAGCCGGATGACTTCCTCTGCCGTTCCCATGTATTCCTTCAAGCCATCCATGCCTTTGACGGCATAGCCATGTTCCATGGGTTCATCTGGCCAGGGAAGATCATGGGTCGAGATGTCGAGGTCAAAGAGCTTGCAGCGCTCTCGCAATGCTTCCGCAAAGATTTGCGAGAGCATGAAGCGATCACCGATAACTGCAACCTTGCGTATCATGACAATGCTCCCATTTCACGCCAGACTGGACGCATGGCCTTGCGGGCGTCGACGTAGGCGGGGAAGGCCTTTTTGTAGGTTTCGGCCAACTGAAGATCAGGTTCAGTGGTTGCTGCAAGATTGGGCTCAACCCAGATATCGGCGCAAGCCGTCATGTCGGAAAAAACCTTCTGTTGTACGGCTGCGATCATCGCCGCGCCGGCGGCGCCTGCTTCCTCGCGAGAGACGCTGCGCACCCTGGCATTGAGAGCGCTTGCGAGTATCACACGCAGGGCATTTGAACGAGCGGCTCCCCCGGTGATACGAACCTCTTCAGGGATTGAACCCATCGCCGAGTAACAATCGCGCGCTGCAAATGCCAGACCTTCGAATATGCTGCGCATCAGGTCGTAGTAGTCTGCTGTCACATCCAGACCGCTGAACATGGCCCGGGCGGAGGGTTCCATGAAAGGCCCGCGTTCCCCGGCTTTCGAGATATAGGGATGATAAAGGATCTTGGCGGCCTGGCGCGCCATAAGCTTGTCGTCCAGCCCCCGCAGAATATCAGCCCGCCCACGTTCGAGTCCTTCTTCCCGCAAGAGATTGCGGGCAAGATCAAGCAGCCAGTCGATGTTAAGCGTCGAAGCCATGTTGGACTGGATCTGGGCCACCGTGCCTGGCGCGGGAAATGCCATTGTGTAGCCGGACTTTTCCGCGTTGAGCCGCACCTTCGATGCATCCGGCTGCAAGCGCATGTGCATCCCGGTCGAGCCCACGATGGTGCAGCCTGAACGGCCCGAAGGATCATAGAGACCGCCACCAAGGCCGGTGCAGAGCACATCGACGTAGCCGAGGCATACGGGTGTTCCCGACCTCAGGCCAGTGGCCATGGCGGCAGCTTCGGTGACATGACCACATGCCGCCGTGCCGTCAACGATGGGTGTTAGAACCGATTTCGCTTTGCCAGCGCCCAACTGATCCAGAATGTCGGGCTTGTAGCTGCGGTCCTTATAGCTGCCGAAGGTGAAATTCGCTTCGGATGGATCCGTGGCGAGGTCGCCGGTCAGATTGAAGTAAATCCAGTCCTTGCAATGGAAAGCATGGCTGGCTTTGGCCAGAACCTCCGGCCGGTGGCGCAGCATCCAGGTCAGTTGCACGCTCATCTGGCAAACATTCACGCCGGTGCCCGTGCGCTCATAGTGAGCAGCATAGTCGGGCGACGAGGTGAATTCTTCGACGATATCGGCGGCGCGTGCGTCAAGCCACAGCCATGCCGGAGCGACGGGCATGCCACTCTTGTCGACCAGCCACATCCCATCGCCTTGTCCGGTCACGGCCAGCGCGATGACACGAGATGCAAGATCGGGAATCTGGTCCGCGAGCATGCGGAGCGTTGTTGCTGTATCCGACCAGGTGCGTGCCATATCCTGTTCGGCGCCGCCGTCAGCCAGCGTGGTGTACTGGTTGGGAATTGCGGCCGACGCCAGTTGCACACCATCGACCGAGAAGGCCACGGACTTTATGACCGAAGTGCCCGCATCAATGCCAATGAGGATGCCGTTCGTCATGCCAGTTGACCGCCATGAGCAATTGCATTGCCATTCTCAGCATCAAACAGGTGCAGATCACTGGCAGAAACTTCAAGGGCAAGCGAGCTACCCGGCTTCTCCTTGATGCGCTCGTGTGCAACGGAGACAACCGTTCTGCCTTCTACTTCTATTGCCACATGGGTTTGGTCGCCGAGCCACTGGCATGCGACGACCTGCCCGGCGATAGGACCCTTCCCAACATGCAGGGCATAGGGCCGGATACCGATAGCGAGCTTCTTGATGGAAGACAGCGCCTGCACGACTTCCGACGAGAAGTCTGATCGCGGGTATGTCAGTGAGGTTCGCTCACCAATGCGGAAAGCTACGGACTTCGTCGTGGCAGTGACCTCTGCCGGAAACACGTTCATCGGTGGCTCACCGACAAAAGTGCCTGTAAAGAGATTTGCGGGGCGCGCCTTCAGATCTGCCGGTGTTGCATACTGCTGCAGTATACCCCCCTCCATGACGGCAATCCGGTCGGCGAGGGCGTTTGCCTCTGTCTGGTCATGTGTCACCAGAATGGTGGTGCAATTGTGCTGACGCAGATAGGCCTTGATGCGCCCGCGCAGAATGGCGCGCAACTGCGGTTCCAGCTGGCCCATGGGTTCATCCAGAAGATACAGGCCAGCATCGCGCACCAACGCCCGGCCGAGGCTGGCGCGTTGTTGCTGGCCACCTGATACTGAGGATGGATAGCGGTTGAGAATGCCGCCAATGTCGAGCATCTCGGCCATGGCCTTGACACGAGTTTGCTGCTCGACCGTGGGCAAAGACGAGGATTTCAAGGCAAAGGCGATATTGTCGCCGATGGTCAGAGGCGGATAGAGCGAATAGGCTTCAAAGGCCATCGCAACGCCACGCTTGGATGGTGGCAGTGTATGTATGGCCTTGCCGTCCAAGGTGATGCTGCCATTCGAGACATCCTCGAAGCCTGCGATCATACGCAAGGTCGATGTCTTGCCGCAGCCGGACGAACCGAGCAGGGCGACGATCTCACCTGAGTTTACGCTCAGGTTCAGGTCCTTGACCGCATGCACAGGCTTCTTGCGTCGCGGGCGATAGATCTTGTCCACGTTGGATATGACAAGTTCAGCCATCGAGACGCTCACCCGTTTCCAGATCGAAGAGATGTGTGCCTTTGGAGGCAAAGCTGGCGCGCAGTTTCTCACCGGTTGTTGGTATTGCCGCTGAGGACGGCAACGATGACAAGAACTCCCATCCCCCCGTAGATTTCAAAAGGAGAACCACGCGTTCGTTAAGCGGTGTTACGGCCTGCACTTCGCAGTGCAGCCCATCACTTTTGTGAGCCAGAGACACGGCTTCCGGGCGAACACAGAACGCCACTTTGCGACCGGCATATGCTGCATAGCTCGCCGGAATTTCTACGCTCTCGCCCAGGATATCGACAGTTGCCGATTTTCCAGCCGTTCTGACTGTCGTTTCGACCATGTTGATGGAGGGATCACCGAACAATTTGGCCACCGTCAGTGTGGCTGGTGCCATGTATATGTCTTCGGGTGCCGCCACCTGGACAAACTTGCCGCCTGACAGGACCGCGATGCGATCGGCCAAGGCCATGGCCTCCTTGTAGTCCTGCGTAACGTAGAGCACCGTCGCGCCTGACTGGCGGAGCAGGCGCGGCAGTTCAAGCCGCATTTCGAAACGCAACTTGGCGTCTACGTTACGCAGAGGGTCGTCCAGCAACAGGATCTTCGGTTCCGCTGCGAGAGCACGGGCGAGCGCGGTTCGCTGCTTCTGCCCGTTGGACAATTCACGTGGCGTATGGCCGAGCACATGGTCAATCTTCAGCAACCGGGCGACGCGCGACACACCGGATTCGACTTCTGCTTCCGCTGCCCGGGCTGCCCGCAACGGCGCTGCGATATTCTCGGATGCAGACATATGTGGAAACAGAGCAAAATTCTGGAAGGCCATACCAATGCCGCGGTGTTCTGGCGCGACATCGGTGGCGTTCTCCCCGGCAATTTCCACGTGACCGGACGTCGGTTCTTCTACGCCCGCTATCATGCGCAGAAGAATGGTTTTACCGGTACCGGAGCCACCAAAGATGACGACAATCTCACCAGAATCGGCGGCGAGGTTGAGGCCTTCGAACACCTTGAAAGCGCCAAAGGACTTGGACAGTGATCTGATTGCGAGCTGGTTCATCCTTTGACGGCTCCAAGAGACAGGCCCTCAACCAGATAGCGCTGGGCAAACATGGCGAGCACAAAGGTCGGAATAATGGAGAAAATGATCGCCGCGGCGATCTGCCCATACTGGATGCCCGATGCCGTCACAAAAGCGAGGGCGCCAACCGTGACCGGTTGCTTGTCGGCCGAGGCGAGGACCAGCGCAAAGACAAAGTTGTTCCAGGCAAAGATGAAGGCGAGCAGGCCCGCGGCTGCGATGCCCGGGAGTGCAAGCGGGATCGCGATCTTCCAGAAGGTCTGAAACCAGTTGTAGCCCGCAATGCGATGCGCATGCTCAATATCCGGGCTTAAGTCTTCGAAGTACCCGCGAACGATCCAGAGGATCAACGGCAGGCAGATCAACTGGTAGACCCAGATCAGGCCGATATAGGTGTTGGTGAGACCGAGTGTCTTGAAATAAAGCGACAGGGGCAGGAGCACGAGCAGGGGGGGTGCGAAGCGGAAAGAAAGCAATGTGAAGGCGATATCTTCACCGAGCCGGAATTTGAAGCGCGCAAAGGCATAGGCAGCTGGTACCCCCAGCAACAAAGACACGGCCACTGAGGCGGATGACAGGAGGACTGAGTTCCAGAGGTTCCGCATGAAGTCGAGCTTCAGGCTGCCCGCGGCCGTGCGCATTTCCCCAGTGATAAGGGCGACATAGTTCTCGATGGTTGGCGTGAAAATCAACGATGGCGGAATGCGCAGTATCGACTCATTTGTCTGGAAGGACATGAGAACGATCCAGGCAATCGGAAACATGAAAAAGATGATGACGATTGCGAGCAGGGCCGCACGTATCAGCTTCTCAAGTGGAGATGTATGGTCCATGACCTAGGCTACTCCGTGAGCCCGTTCGCGCAGTTTTAGCCACTGCTTGATGAAGACATTCGAGAGGGCGTAGGTGATGGCCCAGAGGATGATCATGAGGGCGGCTGAACGGCCTACATTTGTTGCCTGGAAGAAATCCAGATAGGCTTGCACCTGGAAAACGAGCAGCTTGTCGCCGGGCCCTCCCTGGGTCATCGCATAGATGATGTCAAACTGCTGGATTGAGTCGAGCAGGCGGAAAAGCGTTGCCGTCAGAATATACGGCATCAGCATTGGAAGCGTGATGCGGAAGAAGACAAAGGAGCGCGGCACGCCGTCGAGTGCTGCCGCTTCAAAAGGGGCGGGCGGCAAAGAGCGCAGGCCCGCAAGCAGCAAGATCATCATGAACGGCGTGTAGACCCAGACATCGACCAGCGTAACCGTGAAGAGCGCAGTGGCCGGATCGGAACCCCACTTCATGTCCGGGAAGCCCAGCAGCGACACAAGGTAACTCAGGATGCCGAAGTTCGGATTGGTCATGAGCTTCCACATCAGCGCTGCAAGTGCGGGCGCAGTCATCAGCGGCAGAAGCAGGAGAATGGAAACGAAATTGTTGAAGCGCGTGCGCCGCTGCAGAAGCAGCGCAATCATAAGGCCCAATACCAACTCGACGATCACCGTGAGGCCGGCATAGACGAGAGAAATCTTGAGGGTGTTCCAGAATTTCGGATCACTGAAGAAGTTGATGTAGTTCTGAAACCAGATGAACCCCTTCATGGCCGGCAGGTTCAGCCGGTAGCGCAACAGCGAATAGTAGACCGCCGTGAAGAATGGAATGAGGATGCCAATGCACATGAGAAGTGCAGGCAGACTCAGCAAATAGGGAAGTGCCTTCCGCGCGAGTCGGCTTTGCTTCACGGCTGGTGCTGTCTTCGCGGTCCCTGTTGCCATGGATCCACTCGTCCTCGCGTCTGAAAAATAGAGAGACGGGGCGGCGCCTCCAAAGGGAGGTTGAAGGGGCCGCCCGCATCCTGTGCGGTGTTTAGCCGAGGCCAGCTTCCACCAGCTTCTGGTCCATTTCTGCTGCCATCTTGTCCAAGCCCTCATCGACCGGGATTTCCTTGGCCACCATCTTCTGCAGGTTTTCCGACCACAAGGTGGTGAGATCGAAGAACAGCGGCTGAGCCGTGAAGTAGATCTTCGCACCCGGGGCCGACACATCATGCTGATGCAGATAGCCCGTATAGGACTTGTCGATACGGGCACGGAATTCCTCGTCCTTCCAGACCGAGGCGCGCACCGGATTCACAAAGTCCATCTTGCGGGCACCGAACAGATCATGTTCGACCGAGGTCGCCCATTGCAGGAAGTACCAGGTGGCGTCCTTCTGCTTGCCGGCCGAAGCCATAGCCAGCGACCAGATCCAGACGTTGGGCGTCGGCGCTGCCGCAGCCGGATTGGCCGCGAAGGGTGCATAGCCCAGATTGCCCTTCTCCTTGTTGTCGCCGCCATTCATGAAGTAGCCGAGAATGTCGGCGTCGAAGATCATGGCCGAGGCGCCGGCGCCGAGGTCTGTGCCGACCTGATACCAGGTGTAGTTCGCCCAGTCCTTCGGACCGGACTCCTGGATCATCTGTACCCACTTCTTGTGGAAGTCCTTCGAGCCTGCGGAGTTCATGGCCGCCTTGAGCTTGCCATCCGTCACGCTGAAGTCCTTTTCTCCGAAGTTTGCATAGCCGGAGAGGAAGCCAGGATGGATGGAGGCCCATGAGCGCGAACCGCGCACACCTATGCCGTAAGGTCCACCCAGATCCTTTGTCAGTTTGGCCGCCGTTGCCACCATTTCATCAATGTTCTTCGGAGGCTGCACACCGACCTTGTCGAACATCACCTTGTTGTAGGAGATGTTGTTCAGTTCGTAGCCCCAAGGCGTACACCACTGTTTTGCATCAGCGGAGCCGAGTTCGCCACCCGGAACACCGTTCCATGAGGTGGAGGCGCGCAGGCCGGGCAGAACGTCTTCCCAATTGTAGGTTGGGTTCGTCTTGGCCGGGTCCTTGATGTATTCGTTGAGATCGTCGATCCAGCCGGCCGGACCATAGGTCCAGGTCATGTAAGCACCGGTCATGAATGCATCATATTCCCCGGAGCCAGACGACAGAGCCGCCGTCACTTTGTCGAAATAGACATCTTCCGGGAAAATATCCCATGCCACATCAATGCCGGTCATCGACTTGAAGGTCTCGATGTTGGCAATCATGGCGTCGGCATAGGGATGCTTGTTCAGCAGAAGCTTGAGCTTCGTGCCCTTGTACTTCATCCAGTCGAAGTCGGCAGCCATGGCCTTGGTCTGGGCCGAAGAGATCAACATGCCAGCGGCGCTGGCGCTAAGGCCAAGCTTGCCGGTGGCTCTCAGAAGCTCGCGGCGGCTCATCTTGCCGGCCACAAAGGCTTCAAAGAGTCCCTTTTCCTTATCGTACATGATTTGGATCCTCCATGGTATCCTGGTTGGCGTTATGCGGCTTTCCCGTTCTTGTTGCCGGTTCCTCGACCGGATTTGGCAATGACGAGACGGCGTGCCGTCGCCTCGTCAGTAATCAGACCGTGCAGTAGTCCACCCGCCAGAATGGATTGTGTGGCCTGAATCTTGGATGTGCCGCCGACAAGGGCGACAATCTTGTGCGCTCTCAGATCTGCAAGCCGCGGCGCCATGGCGCGGTCCGACAGAGGATGCGGCATGTGCGTGCCGTCATCGTGGAAGAAGTGGCCAAGAATTTCCGCGCGGGCGCCCGAGTTGACGACTGAGTCAACATCCTCGGCTTCGACCATGCCGCCCGAGGCAATGAAACTGTTGCGATCCACTTCGCCGATGCCAGCGATATAGATATCGGCATTGCGCGCCATTCCGATGACATCAGAGACGCCATATTGCGATTCCAGCACTTCCCGGTCTTTCACTGAGTTGGCAAAGAAGGGAACGGGCATGACATAGGCCTCGGCCCCCGTACGTTCGGCGAGACGGTGAATCACATCGAAAGGACTTGCCGCAAAACGTCTCGTCAGGCCGCCAAGGAGAGACACGAAGCGCGTCTTGCAGTCGTCAACGCTCGCCATAAGTTCGACGGCCGCCGCGAGGGTTCTGCCATGACCTATGCCGATCATGCTGTAGCGGTTGCTCTCGATGAGGTTCCGCAAATAGCGTGCGCCTGCCGTCCCAAGGGTCCTCAGGGGCAGGGGGCCATCGTCGATATTTGGTACAACTTCGCAATGGCCCAAGCCAAAGGTGTCCTTGAGTTGTTCTTCGAGCTCGATGCAGCCGGCAATCGGTCCCTCGACGAAAACCCGCACCAGGCCTTCGTTACGCGCACGGGCGATCAGTCTGTGGGCCTTGGTTGATTGCACGCCGAGAAGCTCAGCAACCTCGCCCTGGGTCTTTCCCGCTGAGAAATGCAACCACGCCGCACGGGCCGCCAAGGCGGCTTCGGCATCTGACTGCAAAGCGAGAACATGCTGGTTCAAGGCGTCCCATTCCTGATGAATTATTTTTCTTGTGTTGCAATATTTTTCAGATCGGACTGGCCGTCAAGGAAAATAGATGCTGCGCTGCAACCGCGCGGGCACGGTCGGTGTCGTGTCTGGTAAATGGATCACGACTCCGCGGGCCGCCAAATGGCTCGCCGTGCCAAGCGGTACATCTCAGCTATCGCTGGACCTTCGCAAACCGGCGCTCCAGCCGATGTACTCCATAGGCAGCAATGAGGCTGACGAGCAGCAGTAAGATCGCCGCCAATGTATATGGCTCATTGTATTTGAACGTGCGCCCGGCGATGGCGTTGGCGGCGCCAAAGAGATCGATCACTGTGATCGCCGCCAGCAAAGGCGTTTCCTTGAAGAGGCCGATCAGAAAATTGCCCAGTGGCGGCAGCATGGGAGGAAGCGCCTGGGGCAGGACAACCTTGAGCCAGATTGCGTGACGGCGGAGGCCAAGGGCCTTTGCAGCATCCCACTGCCCGACTGCAATTGAGTCGATGCCCGCCCGGTAGACCTCCGCCAGATAGGCGCCGACATGCAGGCCCAAGCAGAGGATGCCAGTGGTGAGCGCACTGAAGCGGATGCCATAGGCCGGGAGGACGTAAAACACAAAATAGAGCTGAACAAGGAGTGGTGTGCAGCGTACAAAGGCGATGTAGCCATTGCTGACATGCTTCAGGATGCGCCAGCCGCTGCGGCGCCCAGCCTCGAGAATTCCGCCGACTAGCAGCGCAATGAGAAAGCCGCCGATTGTGGCAATGACTGTGACCTCAAAACCCTTCCACAGTTCGGGTAGCAGGCTGAGCGCGAAGCTGTAATCAAACATCGCTGCGCTACCTGTATCTGGCAGCGCGGTTTTCAGCGAGGCGCACGATCCATGTCAGCGGATAGGCCATCGCAAAATACATCAGCAGCACAAGTCCCCAGACCTCGAATGTCCGGCCTGTTGTTACCACCATCTGGCGGCCAGAGAATGTAAGCTCAGTGAGGGTGATGAGGGACACGAGCGACGTTGCCTTGATCAGCTCGATCAAGAGATTGCCAAACGATGGCAGCATCAGAAGGAAGGCTTGCGGAATGACGACAAGCCTCAGCACCTTAAGGCGAGACAGGCCGAGTGCGGCACCGGCTTCATGCTGTCCCTTGTCGATGGATTGAATAGCCGAGCGGACAATTTCGGCGCCGTAAGCTGACATATTGAGGGCAAGTCCGACAATCGCCGTCGTCATGGCGCCCAGCGTGATGCCGAAGGCGGGCAACATGAAGAACAGATAAAAGAGCTGTACGAGGGCGGAGGTTCCTCGCAGGAATTCGACATATATTGTCGATGCCATGCGCGCGGCCTTGTTCGATGCCATGCGCCCGAAGGCCACGATGAAGGACAGTACTAGCGCAAGCACGGCCGCCATCATGGTGATTTGAAGCGTAACCGCAGCCCCTTTGAGGAGCTGCGGCATCAGATCGAAGGGTGGGCCGAAACTAACCCACACGTGACATCAAGCTTTGCACAAATGCTCGGCGGTATCGGTGGTGAGCGGAAGCTCGTCCTTGCCATAACCGTACTTGCCGATGATCTCCAGCAGCTTGCCCGAGGCGAGCATCTTGGCGATCTCTTCATCGAGAACCTGCTTCAGATCAGTATCGCCCTTGCGGAGACCCAGCGCTGAGTAGCCGTATTGTGGCGTACCGTCCTCGCCGATGACCTGATTGAACGGATCGACTCGTTCAAATGCTGGATCGTTGGCCGTCTTGAGAAGGTCGCCCAGTTCCAGGCCGGGGAAGTAGATCACATCGACACGGCCAGCCTTGAGGCCGGCAAGGGCTTCAGTGGCGTTGCTGAAGAGCACGATGCGTTCCTGGGGAACGCCCGCTTTGGCCAGCTCTTCCACCTGGGCCGAACCGTTCTGGGTGCCGACCAGCGCATCGGCATGCTTTGCAGCGTCGGCAATGCTCTGAAGGCCCTTGGGATTGCCCTTCAGGGCTGCAAAGCCATAGCCTGCTCGCGTAACCGGATTGGTGAAGGCAACCGCCTCGCAACGGGCCGGCCTGATGTACATGCCGGCGCCGATGATATCGAGGCGATTGGCATTGATGCCAGGGATCAACGCGTTGAACTCCAGAATTTCGGCCTTCATTTCCTTGAGGCCGTGAGGCTCCAGTGCCGCAAAAATGATATCCGGAATGGCGCCAACTAGCTTGCCATCGGTTTCCACAAAGCCATAGGGTTTCTCGTTGGCGATACCGACGGAAACCGTTCCAGAGGACTTAATTCTCTCCAGTGTGGTTTCGGCACGTGCCAGGCTCGGCATGAAGACGGCGCTTGCTGCAAACAAGCCACCACGCAGCACCTGGCGGCGTGGCACACGCAATTTTGTCATGGAGGTTCTCCGCAATTTTCGGACCAAATACGTGCATCACTAGATTATACCGTCCACAGCTTGTCAATGAAGGAGGCCATGCTGGTGGTGAAGTCAGGTATGTCGACTCATGAGGTTCGTTTCAGTCATGCCGCACTCGCAGACTGGTCGTTTCCGGTTTTCGATGTCGTCGGAAAGAACGCTGGGCCGCGGCTCGCTGTGATTGCAGGCGTCCATGTGAATGAAACCTCAAGCATTGAGGCAGCCATCCGTCTTCAGCGCGCCTTTGATCCGGAGACACTCAAGGGCCGCGTTTCGATTATGCCGGTTGTGAACCTGCCGGCCGTGCCACATCGCTCCCAGTACGTATGTCCTCTCGACCAGAAGAACATCAATTTCTCGTTCCCGGGCAAGGCCGACGGCACATTTTCCGAAGCCATCGCTCATGCTCTTCTGGACGAATGGGCTGCCGACGCCGACTGCCTGATCGACATGCATGGTGGCGACCTTTGCGAGAATGTATCTCATTTTACGGTGTGCCAGACCATCGGGGATGAAGGCTTTGACGCGCACAATATGGCGCTCGCCTGCTGTTTCGACTCAGAACTTATTGTCAGGCTTGATCCGAGCCATCTCAAGGCGCCAGGACGAAGCTGCACAGGGCGCGCAACGCGCGGACAGCATGCCGCGTTCTCGGAGGCGGGCCGCATCGGGCTGATCGAAGAAGCTAATGTTGATTTTCATTTTGAGGGCGTTTTGCGTGTGGCCAAATATCTCGGGATGATCGAGTCCGCACCGCCGCCGAGGCGAGAACCGCAGATTGTCGAACGCTACCTTTGGCTCGAGGCGCCGGTGGATGGATTTTACCGCTATAGGGTCGAAGCTGGCCAACGGGTATCCGCTGGGACCGTCCTGGCGATCGCCGAGAACACCTTCGGCCAAGTCATCGGCGAAGTTGTCGCGCCGGAGTCAGGCTATGTCCTGTGGACCATCACACATGCCTTTGTTGTTGGCGGCACACACATCATGGGCCTTGGTGTTCCTGCCTGAGCTTTACAGCGTCACAAGGGAATGACGTTTACTTCGTGTTCTGTCTCATGCTTGCCGACAGTTCGTATGGCGCCCTTAATGGGGGCTACATCGGAATAATCGCGGCCGAGAGCAACGACGATGTGATCGCCGCCCACGACGATGTTGTTGGTCGGATCAATCTGCATCCAGCCCATTTCCATGCCGCACCAGGCCTGTACCCATGCATGCATGGCATCAGCGCCCTCAAGCCGCTCTTGCCCCGTTGGTGGAATGGTTCGCAGGAAGCCGCTGACATAGCCTGCCGGGATACCGAGGCTTCGCAACGCCGTGATCATAATGTGGGTGAAATCCTGGCAGACGCCGCGGCGGGCCCGGAAGGCTTCGATCGGCAGCGTGGCAACTTCCGTCGCCTCCGGATCAAATATCAGCTCGCGGTGTATCGCTTGCGAAATGGCCTGCACGGCAGATACGACCGACATGGATGAACTGGCTTGTTGTCGGGCAAAAGCGGCGATCTCTGGATGCAAGTGGATCCGGTCTGAGGGCCCAGTGAAATGATGTGGCGAGATCGAATCCAAGGTTGCTGCGGCTGAGAGATCACTGGCAAGCTTGCCGACCTGCGGCGAGAGGTCGAGATTTGAGGCTTCAACATTGCGCCGCACCCGCCCGGCAAAACGAAAGAACACGTCCTTAACCGGCATATCATAGCCGATCTCGGTGATGACATTGCCGAAGAAGTCGAGACTGTCCCGGCGGAACGAGGGGCGCGGATCGGCCGTGATCAAGCCAGTGATGAGTTGTTGTCCGGGGAGGGTGCGCGGCAGAATGCGCAGCATGTTGTGACTGACGGCGGCCGGGCTGTCGTAGTGATACGAGATCGAAAGGGTGATGTCGTACATCGTGCTCATGTCAGTCGAGATAGAGATGAGTCAGATCGTTTGACATCGTTGCGATCTCGTCGCGCAGATTCCAGAGACGCGCGGTATTGACCTCATCGGGCGTGGCCACAGAAAGCTCGGTGTGAAGGCGCAGTGCCGTGCGGGAGAAGGGCGACATCTGACCGTTGACCGTGGATTTTGGCAGGTAGGCATCCTGCCGGCTGATCTGCTCAAGCTGGAACAGGATGGATCGCGGATTATTGATGTCCAGCGCAAGGAGATCGATCACGGTGCTGCGGTTGGTTTCGACAGCATAACGACGCCGGTGCGTCATGACGCTGTCTCCGACCTCGACTGCGAGATCGAAACCTCCGGGTGGGCTTGCGACGTCAGCAAATTCGGCAAGGAAGGCCGAGGTTCGATCAGCTCTTTCCAGTGCACGGCCGATCGTGAGGAAGCGCCACCCCATGAAATGGAACATGTTGTCGTGAACAAGGCCCGAGAAGCCTGCAAGTTTTCGCAACAGAACGGACATGGCGCGCGACGCATCATCACCAGTTCGCGCTGTTCGCGACATGTCGCGGACTGTACGCGAGAGATCTGCAAGTGCCGACCATCCATCGATCGAGAAGCGGTCCCGTATTTTCCCCGCACAGTTCTGCGCGAAGTCCAGCAGGTTGAGAACGTTCTCCGGTACTGGCTGAGAGACATCTGTTCCAAAACGGTCAAGGAACTGCGCGAGAGCCGCAAGCAGGGGCTGGTCTGGATCACCTGTTTCAGCGAGTCGCCGGTTGTAGGCCCTGACCAGCCGGATCACGCCTTCTGCACGTTCAACGTAGCGGCCAAGCCAGTAGAGGTTGTCGGCAGCGCGACTTGGAAGAATGCCCGGCATGCGGCGCACAAAGGGCCCCTGAGGCTGATCCGACAGGCTATCGGTGACAACAGGCTTCTCTCCGATAACCCAGACGTCTGCTACTGACCCTCCTTTCTGCATGGAAAGGGCGGTGGGGTCATCACTCTGGCCGATACGGGCGTAGCCGCCCGGCATGACGATCCAGCCCTTGGATGTGCGGGCCGCGAAAACGCGGACTGTCATGGGCCGAGGTACGAGGCTGCCGTTGACGAGTGCGGGCGTCGTCGAGAGTGATACGGACTCCTGGCCAACGAGGCCGGCACCATCGCTGACAAGCCACTCTTCAATCGATGGCCGTGCGGCCGTTCGGAACGAGCCACCCAGGAATGTCGCGGAGTCGGCGTCAAATGGAAGCTGGGTCGAGAGCGCAGGGCCGATTATCATGCGCGCCAGATTACTTTTCACGTAGGCGCGCTCCTGCGGCTGGCCGCACCACCACGTTGCAATGTTGGGCAACTTCAATGGAGCTCCCGTCAGCACCTGGGAAATGCGTGGGAGGAAGGCCAGAAGCGCACGGGCTTCAAGGACGCCTGAGCCCAAGGCGTTGACTATCGTGGCAGCGCCATCGCGCAGCGTGGAAACCATTCCGGGTGTTCCGATGGCCGATGACTCATCCAGTTCGAGCGGGTCAGCGAAACGAGAGTCCAGCCGGCGCCACATGACACTGATGGGTTCCGGCCCTGAGATCGTGCGGACATTCAGGCGCCCGCGCTCCGCCTTTATGTCTTCTCCTTCCAGGAGCATGAAGCCGAGATAGCGGGCGATATAGGCGTGCTCAAAATAAGTATCTGTCTCCTGTCCGGGCGTCAGGATTGCAACACGGCCATCCATGTCCTGGCGCAGGTCATTCAGTGCGTCCCGAAAGCCGCGAAAGAAGCCGGCGAGCCGTTCAACATTGGCGTTGGGATAGTGATCAAAGAAGACGCGCGATGTGGCCATGCGGTTTTCAAGCGCAAAGCCGGCGCCGGATGGCGCCTGGGTGCGGTCACCCAGAACAAACCAGCCGCCATCTGGTGAACGCCCGATCTCAAAGGCCAGGAAATGCAGGTAGTGGCCGCCCGGCGGCTGTACGCCAACAAGTGGCCGCAGCCATTCCGAGTTGCGTGCGATGAGTTCGGCCGGCAATAGTCCTTCACGCACCAGCCGGGCAGGGCCGTAGAGATCTGCCATGACCTGTTCGAGGAGTTCGGCGCGCTGGGCAATACCCTCTGCAAGCTGTTGCCATTCTGCTCCCGCTATGACGACGGGGATGTGGCTTAAAGGCCACGCCCTCTCGGTGGAAGCGCCCTGGGCGAGTTGGCGGAAATAGACTCCGGCATCATTGAGATACTGATCTCCCGCAGCCATACGGCGCGCCATGGCTTCAGGCGACTGGCTCGCCAGCAACTCGATCAATGGGCGCCAGACGGGGCGAAGGCTACCGTCCCTTTGCAGCAACTCGTCGGTAACACCAATTGGTGGCCTGTAGCTCTGCAGAAACTGCAAGCTGCTTTCAAGCTGTGCCCTTGCTTGGCCGTTCATGTGTTCAAAGTCCAACCGGGCGCCGCAAGTCGAGCGTCATGGGGAATTCCGGGTGAGGCGCGTCCGGCGAAGGCCAGAAGGTGCCCGGCGTATGCCCCATCTTTTCAAAGCGCGCGAGGCGGCGTGCTTCGGCTTCATTGCCGTTGACCGGAAATGTCTCGTAGTTGCGCCCGCCGGGATGGGCCACATGATAGGTGCAGCCGCCCAGAGCGCGGCCTGACCACATGTCAAAGATGTCGAAAGTGAGCGGTGCATTGACAGGCAAAACCGGGTGCAGAGCCTCTGATGGCTGCCATGCCTTGAAGCGCACACCGCCAACCTTGACACCGCTTGTACCCGCGTTGGCAAGCGGCACGCTGCGCTTGTTGCAGGTCACGATGTAGCGTTCGGGGTTGGTCGTGGTCAGTTTGACTTGCATGCGTTCCACTGAGCTGTCCGCGTAGCGCACAGTGCCTCCAATGGTGCCGCGTTCTCCAAGAACATGCCATGGTTCCAGGGCCTGGCGCAATTCAAGATGTACGCCCTCATATTCAACCTCGCCGCAGAAGGGGAAGCGGAATTCTGCCTGTGCCTCATACCATTCCGAGCGGAAGGCAAAGCCATGGTCGCCAAGATCTCGCAACACATCCATGAAATCAGACCAGACGAAATGTGGCAGCATGAACCGGTCGCTGAGAACTGTCCCCCAGCGCACCGGCGCGCCCTTGATGGGCGACTTCCAGAAGCGTGCCACGAGGGCGCGTATGAGCACCTGCTGGGCGAGGCTCATCTTGGCATCCGGAGGCATTTCGAAGCCGCGAAACTCAATGAGCCCAAGCCGCCCTGTGGGGCCATCCGGTGAATAGAGCTTGTCGATACAAATCTCGGCCCGGTGCGTGTTGCCTGTGACATCGATCAGGATGTTGCGTAGCAACCGGTCAACCAGCCATGGGGCGGGAGGGGTTGCCTCGCCGGGATTAGGTATCTGCGACAGGGCAATCTCAAGCTCATAGAGCGAGTCATGGCGGGCTTCATCAATGCGTGGGGCCTGGCTCGTTGGTCCGATGAAGAGGCCAGAGAAGAGATATGACAGGGAAGGATGCCGCAGCCAGTGCAGAGCAATACTGCGCAGCAGGTCCGGGCGGCGCAGAAATGGTGAATCAAGCGTGGTCGCCCCGCCGACAACAACATGATTGCCGCCGCCAGTGCCGACATGCTTGCCATCGATCATGAACTTGTCGGCGCCAAGGCGCGAAAGACGCGCTTCTTCATAGACGCTTGTCGTTATGGCGACGCAGTCGTCCCAGCTTGCCGCCGGGTGGATGTTGACCTCCAATACACCCGGATCAGGGGCCACGCGAATAACGTTGAGCCGCGGATCGTGGGGTGGTGCGTAGCCTTCGATATGAACCGGCAAGCCAACGGCGTCGGCTGCTGACTCTGCGGCGGCAACAAGCTCAAGATAGTCTTCAAGTGATTCAACCGGTGGCATGAAAACGCATAGTCTGCCGTCGCGTGGTTCGGCTGAGAGTGCGGTACGCACGGCGTCGCTTCCCAACTCCTGCTCTATAATGGTTTGCACCTCGGAGCCCGCCGTGATTTGCGCGATCGGCTGGTCGTGAGTGGTATCGGGAGCCGCTGCAACAGCGGGATACTCCGGAAGTGACGCACGCGGCACGGTGGGGTCGGTGATGTGAACGTAAGGATACTGGGCCGGCGGAACGTAAGGCAATGTGCCCAGCGGCAACCGATAGCCCACAGGACTGTCGCCAGGCACCAAAAACAGATGACCACGCCTCGTTTTCCATTTCTCTGATCGCCATTTCAGGCCAGCGGCCTTGGCCTGCCAGCGTTGCACAGGAAGCACATGGCCTGAAGGCTCTGTAAGACCTCGCGCAAAGACCCGCGCAATGCGGCTTCGCTCCTCTGGGTCCTTGAGTTTGGAATCTGCGGGTGTGACATTCTCGGGAAGGTTTGACTCCTTCAGTACCCATTCGGCCGGGTCTTCAAAGGCTGGTTGGACCATCTCAGATGCGATGCCCAGACCTTCGGCCATGTGGCGCAGGAAATTGCCGGCATCAGCTGCCGTGGCACTGGTCTTCGCGCCCTCTTCGGCAATGAGAGAAGGATTTCGCCAGATCGGCTTTCCGTCCTTCCTCCAATACAGAGAGAAAGTCCAGCGCGGGAGAGTTTCTCCGGGATACCATTTACCCTGCCCGTAGTGCAGGAAGCCTCCTGGCGCAAAACGTGCCTGAAGCCGGCGGATCAGCGTGTCGGCGAGGCTTCGCTTCGTAGGCCCCACTGCCGAGGTGTTCCACTCTGCGGACTGGAAATCATCAATCGACACGAATGTCGGCTCACCGCCCATAGTCAGCCGCACATCTCCTTCAGCCAAGACAGCATCGACCTTGTGCCCAAGGTCGTTGAGAGCGGTCCACGCATCGTCGGAGAAGGGTTTGGTAATGCGGGGATGCTCCGCAACGCGGCGAACTTCCATCTGGAAGTCGAACGTGGTCCGGGTTCCGGGTGGCGCCGAGAAGCCACCTGCGATCGGGGCGGCATTTTTGAAGTGAGGTGCCGCGGCGAGCGGAATATGGCTCTCGCCGGTCAGGAGGCCCGATGTAGGGTCAAGGCCAATCCAGCCTGCTCCGGGCAGATAGACTTCGACCCAGGCATGAAGATCGGTGAAATCCTTGTCGGTGCCGGGCGGACCATCCAGAGACACGAGATCGGGCTTGAGCTGGATGAGGTAGCCAGAGACAAAGCGCGCAGCAAAACCGAGATGACGCAGCAAGTTTACCAGCAGCCAACTCGTGTCGCGGCAGGAGCCCTTGGCGAGTTCAAGTGTTTCTTCTGGCGTCTGAATGCCGGGCTCAAGCCGGATGATGTAACCAATTTGCCGGGATAGTCGCGCATTGAGCGCGACTAGGAAGTCGACAGTGTTGGTCGTGTCTCTCGTGATTGTAGACAGCAGAGACGTGAGGAGCGGACCAGCCGGATCTGGCTTGCGATAGATTGACAGGTCGTCTCGCAATTCTTCCGGATACTCGAATGGCCATTTCTCGGCTGTCTCATCAACGAAGAAATCAAAGGGATTGTAGACCGTCATATCAGCGAGGAGATCAACTTCGATCTTGAATTCGCGCACGGGCTCCGGGAACACAAACCGGGCCAGCCAGTTTCCGTAAGGATCCTGCTGGTGATTGACGAAATGGCCTGAAGGACTGACTTTCAGTGAATGTGAGATGACGCGAGTGCGGCTATAGGGGGCTGGCCTCAGGCGGATGATTTGCGGACCAAGCATGACGGGCTGGTCATATTGATAGTGGGTCAGGTGCCGTATGCTTGCCGTGATTGCCATAGGTGTCCGCTGCTATATTGCAATGCAGCAAGCTGACATGGATTATTGTTCCTTGCCATAGGGAATTTCACCACGAGGTGCTGGTCACCCGGCCAACAGGCCGCTGAGCAGGCGGCGCGTTTGCTCAGGCGACCCGGCCCAGGTCGCCCTTAGCTGGCTTCGGGCCTCTTGCTTTGGCTGTCGCCCAGATGGCGCGAACCTCATCCGCCAATGTCATGGGATCAAAGGGCTTTGCAATGACGCCATCGGCGCCGATGTCGAGATATTCGTCGACTTCCGTGTTGCGGACACGTGCCGTCAGAAGAATGACCGGAGTGGCTGCCAGTTCGGGGTCTGCGCGCACCGCCTTCAGCGTGGTCGGGCCATCCATCCCGGGCATCATGACATCGAGCATTATGAGATCGGGGCGCATATCGCGCGCCTTTTCCAGTGCTTCTTGTCCACCACCGCATGTACTGACGGACAATCCGCCAACCACCTCAAGAGAGAGTGTTGCGACGCTCAGAATGTCTTCGTCGTCATCGGCATATATGATCCTTGAAAGTTCATGCGACATTTTTCTCGGGCTCCTTGGGCTTCCGGCATTCAGCGAGCAGAGAGACGATCTTCTCGACAATTTGTGGTTCACTGACGCGAGACTTGATGATGCGCGCGATTGCAGCAACGTCACGGTCGCTGGTTTCATCTGCTGAGAGCACGAGCACAGGTATGCCCAGGCGCTCCAGATGTGGTGTCAATATTGCCAAGGCATCGCCATCCGGCAGGATGGGATCAATGATAGCCAGATCGAATCTGCGCGTTTGGATTGTGTTCAGTGCCTGTGAGATGCGCGCAACGCCAAAGACCTTTGCGTGGCCGCTGAGTCCGGCGGCAATCACTGCTGCGAGGTCGGAGTCGTCTTCGATGTGTAGAACCGTTGGCAATCTGTTGCTTGCGGGAGCCACGAGAGCAGCGAGCCTTCGAACAAGCTCATGGGGAGCATCTGGAGCGATGCCCCATGCATCGTGGGCTCTCCACGCTTTGGCGATTGCTGGATCGGCGTCGCCGACAAGGATGACCGGTGGACGTTGTCCGGCGAGTTCGTCAAGCTGGGCGAGAATGCCTCCGCCCTTGTCAGACGCGGCCAGCGCCACATCGACCAGGGCCGCTTCAATCTCCTCGCCTGGCCGCTGGTTCGGCGCGTTCTCCGCGCTCGCGACAATCGCATTGAGACCTGCCTGCTTGGCTGAAGAGATGAGAAGCTCGGTGAACGCCTGATCGTCGGAGAGAATCATGATCTTTGCGTCTGCTTCTGCCGGGCCAGCCGAAGGCTGCGGCAGCGCTTTGACCTGGGCGTTCGCAAGAGGAAACTCGACCCAGAATGTGGAACCCACACCCACGGTGCTCTCGAAGCCGATTTCGCCGCCCATGAGACCCGTGAGCTGCTTGCAGATGTGGAGTCCGAGGCCGGAGCCGTCCTTGGCACGTGTTGTTGCGGAGTCGGCCTGGGCGAACCGGCCAAAGATACGCGCCTTGAATTCTTCGGGAATGCCCGGTCCTTGGTCCTTCACCGAAATGCGCAACCGTGTATCCAGAGCAGCGACAGTAACCTCCACATTGGCGCCCCGTGGCGAGAACTTTGCTGCATTGGAAATGAGATTGGTCACGACCTGATTGAACCGGCCTTCGTCGACGCGGACGCGAATCTGGTCCTTGACGCCGCTCACCGTCATGCTGACGCCATAGCGATCGGCAAATGACCGTGTTGCTTCCACCGCCTGGCTCACCAGCTGGGCTGCGTCGGTTTCGATGAGATCAACCCTCAACATGCCTGAATCGATCTTGTCCAGATCCAGAATGTCATTCACCAGCGGGATCAGCCGCTCGCTATTCTTGTGGGCAATGTCCACCAGCCGCACGACCTGGGGCGGAAGGTCCTTCTTCATCGTCCCAAGGATCAAGCCCAGCGCCCCACGAATGGAGGTAAGAGGAGTGCGAAGTTCGTGGCTCACCATCGAGACAAATTCGCTTTTCATTTGCTCGACCTGCCGGCGCTCGGTGATGTCCTGAATCTGGAGGATGAGGCGGCGGGGGGTCCCATCAGAAGCCTTGTCGACCGAAATGCTTTGATGGGTCCAGACGATGCGGCCGCTGCGGTGGAACCAGCGCTTTTCAATCTGGTAGGAGGAGATTTGATTGGCGAGCAACTGCTGCCGCTGTTCATCATCGATCCCGATGTCCTCCGGATAGGTGAGCTCCGCCGGGTCGACGGCCAGAAGTTCGTCTTCGGTCATTCCGAGAATGTTGCATAGCGCGCGGTTCACTGATGTCCGGTTGCCATCGAGTTCTTCGAGAGCCATGCCGATGGAAGCTCCCTCCATGGCACCGCGGAATGTGACTTCGCTGGCCTTGAGCGCTTCTTCGGCTGCGCGCGCGCGCGTGATATCGCGGGCGACGGCAAAAATGCCCATTGGCTCATCGCAGTAGTCGCGAACGAGGCGCAGGAACACGCTGAGCCAGACCCAGTGCCCGTCAGCGTGACGATATCTTGCCGTGTAGCTGCCGCGATCGGTGCCCGCTGCGACGGCGCTCAGTACCTCTTCGACGCTGGCAAGGTCATCGGGGTGAACAATGTCGGAAGGCTTGGTGCCGTGCAGCTTTTCTGGTGGAATTCCCAGAATGTCCATGCTCGCAGGCGACACCCAGGTCCGTGTAAAGCTGAGGTCGAACTGCACGATGAGGTCGACGAAATTCTCGGCCATGCTGCGGTAGCGGGCCTCACTCAAGGCCAGTTCCGCTTCGGCCTGCTTGCGCGCCGTTATGTCGGTAACCGTGCAAAGGACCTGTAAGCCGTCTGTTGTCGTGATTGGATTGAGGCCGATTTCGACCGGGAAATGAGAACCGTCCTGCCGGCGTCCGTTCAACTCACGGCCGGCGCCCATGCGGCGGGCCGTTGGCTTTGCGGCATAGGCGGCACGATGCTGGGCATGTCCAGCACGCACTGAGTCAGGGACGAGGATGTCGATCGAACGGCCCAGCAGGCTGTCACGCTCCCGGCCAAACATGCGCTCGACCTCGGAGTTGACGAGTGAAATTTTACCGCTGGAATCGACCATGAGGATGCCGATAGGTGACGCTTCCACCGCAAGGCGGAACTTCTCTTCAGCGTGCTTCCGGGCCGTGATGTCGGTGATCGTGCCCATGATCCGGGTTGGATTGCCCTTGTCGTCGCGCTCTGCGACGCGGCGGCGCTCCGTAATCCAGATCCAACGACCGTCAGCGTGACGTATGCGCAACTCCGTCTCTCCGGTTTCCTCCGATGAGTCCGCTGGAATGCGGGAGACATCGTCTGGATGCACAAGAGCCTTCCAAGCCTCCGGATCTTTGCCGAGTGCGTCTATTGTCAGCCCGAAAAGCGCTGCACAAATATGGGAGTAGTGCATGGTCTTTGTGTCCAGGTCGAGGTCCCAAACGCCTTGACCTGAAGATCCCAATGCAAAACCCCAGCGCCGTTCGGCAGAAAGCAGTGCATTCTGTGACCGCTGAAGCTCGGTCTGATCCTGCATAGAGTTCACAAAGCCAATGATGCTTCCGTTCTCATCGATGGTTGCCTCGATCGTGGTCCTCGCCCAGAAGCGGGTACCGTCCAGCCGTATGCGCCAGCCAACGCTCTCGGCGCGCCCCGCTTGCACGGCACGATTCAGCAAATCTTCTGGAACACCGGCGGAGCGGTCTTCCGGCGAAAAAAAGATTGCAAACGATTGGCCCTTTGGCACGTCGGCCATTGCCTTCGTCATGCTGGAAATCTTGCTGTTCCAGCTCACGATCACGCCGTGCCGATCAAGGGCACAAAAGGCATGATCCTCGATACCGGCCAGAACCTGGCGAAGGCGCAGCCCTGTCTCTGTTAGGCGCTTACGTTCAGTGCGCAGTTCCTGAATGATAAGGGCTAGCACTGTGGGAAGGATGCCAACCAGCACTGCGGCAATAGCCCTCGCTCCTGGCGATACACTGCCCTGAAAGTTGGCGTTCTGCGGTACGGCTACGGTCATCTCGATGATGATGCAGGCACCCAGTATGGCGGCTGCCAGCGGCGAAAGGCGAGAGGCAGCAAGCAGCAGGAGGATGCTTACCACGATGAAGGGAAATGGCAGCCAGTTGTCCGCCATCCAGGCGACGATCATGCTTCCAGCGAGCATGAGCATGAAAGGCAGAAATTCAGTGCGCTCGATGCCTGTGCCTCGTGTCGTGGAGGAAGCAAGGGCAACAATTGGAATGATTGCGGTTGCGCCGACAACGGTCTTTGGCCAATTGGCCCAGTGTGTCAGGTCGAGCAGAGAGTCGAGATTGCTATTCGTGCTGAATGCTGCAATTGCCGCCAGAAGCAGCGGCGCACCGATCGCGGCTATCGCAATAGTTTCTAGCAACCCCCTTGTAGAGGGCAGTTCTCCCTGCTTCTGTGAAAGGCGGCGGACGCTAAATACTGCTCCTGCAAGGGCTGTGGCTGTAATGGCTGTTGAGCCAAGCGCAGAAGCCGCTCCAAAAAGTGGGATCGCAGCCAGCAGCGTAGTGAGAAAGAATACCCCCAATCCCGGCCGGAAAAAGTCTGGTCGGTAGAGAATGAGGGCAATCGTGAGACCCCAGCCGAAGTTCAGGCTCATGGGATCTCCCGCCAGCCTGTCGAAGCAAACGGCGGCTACGACAAGGGCGCAGAGCGTCCAGATGCTCCTCACCTTTCCCTGAAATGGGGAGGGATCCTCGAGGTCGTTCCACAACGTGCCTTGAGTGGGGTGTGCGTGTGCCATGCGACCTCTGTCTATGCAGAATTGAGGCTTCTAGGACGATGACTCGGAGATGAACTCCACACCGAGATCATTGTTGACGTGCCAGCGCTTCCGGACTTTCCGGATCGCGCCGTTGTCGGAGACTTTCAGGTTGAAGAATTCGGGAATTGCCATCGGGCCCAGCAGACGAACCCCTGCTCCACCGGATGATAGATTGCGAATTGTGCAGTCGATGGTCGAGTTGAGATCGCTCAGATAGATGCGCCCGGGCTTGAGCGTGCGTGCACGGGTATCGCGCCTGCGCTCTGTTTCAGAATTGTCGCTTTGCGATGAAGGTAGCTGGACCCAGTCGGAAGATGATGCCTCATTCAGGTTGAAACCGTCTCTTTCGGCATTGAGGCGGGAGTTGAGGGTGTCAATGAGGCTGCTGATCGTGTTTCCGTCGTCTGGGTATAGCGCATGTGCTGAAATGACTGAGAGAGACAGATGGGCCGCAGCAATGTCAAAGTCCATTGCCATCTGTTCGGCTTGGCGCTTTGCCAGCTCAGCGAAGGCTGCTGGTGCTGCGTCCATGTCAATGATGCGGACGAATGTGCCGCGATCCCAGACGCCACAGAGTTCAGTGGATTTTGCGATATCCTTTAGTTTCTGACCGAATGCCCGCAACACCCGATCAGTCGCGATGATACCAAAGCGATCCTGTACTTCAGATATCCGTGTTACATGAAAGGCAACTATGCCGCAGCGGCGTTTGAGGCGGCGGGCGGATTCGGCGATGAGTTCAAGACGCTGCTCGAAGGCATTCTTCTGCAGCAGGCCTGTGAGATCGTCAAACCTTGCGTGCCTGCGCAACCGGTCAACCTCACTGATCCGCGCTTCATCCCTGAGCCGGAGGGAGAGCGCCCGCCTGATGGCACCTGATAATTCATCAACCTTCAGATTGCGCTTTGAGACAAAGTCTGTGACGCCGGCGCGGAAGGCCTGAATTGCTGTCTTCTGTGTCTCGTCAGCGGAGACCATGACGATCGGCGCAAGGACCGGATATATCTTCCTCAGGCGCTCGAGGACGAAGAGCCCGTTCTCTGAGACGAGATTGTAGTCGAGAAGAATACAATCCGGCATGCGTTGATCGAGGGCCTCAAGCAGCTGGCCTGTATCGCCCGCCTCGACAACCCGCATCTTCTTTTGGCCGAGCAACAGCGAGACCTGCGCCCGGCAGAGCTCGTCATCATCCACGATGCAGATTTCCCGGCCATCGAGAACGACATCCTGTTGGCGTTCTTTGATTTCGAGTGTTTCCATTGACATCTTTGGCCTTCCGTTACTCAACCTCGGTCACGACCTGGCGTGTGTGCGTCGTCTGTGATTTGTGGAGTGCAAGCGCTTTCGCCTTTGCCTTCCTTTTTGGCGTTTCAGCCCTCGGGACAGTTTCGGTGGGCTCGCTTCTCGTTCCGGGTACCGCATTCGCCAAAACGATCTGATTCCGGCCGGCACCTTTCGCCCGGTAGAGGGCAGCGTCAGATGCGGCGATGAGCGAGGCGACGTCTCCAGCCTCGCGGGCATTTGCTACGCCAGCGCTGAATGTGACGCGGAATGTCGCGTTGCCGGATGTCATGTCGAGAGCTGAAAAATGACGGCGAAAGCTGTCGATGACGGGTGCAGCGCGCTCTGGCGGTGTGTCGAGCATGAGCACACCAAATTCCTCACCACCGTAGCGGCCAATGATGTCTGTGCGCCGCAACCACGATACAAGCGCTGAAGCAAGGCGCCGAAGGACGAGATCGCCCGTCTGATGGCCCCACGTGTCATTGATCTCTTTGAAATGATCAATATCAATCATGATCAACGAGCATTCGCTGGCCGTGCGCTGGCAGCGCGCGAGTTCCTGGGCGGCTCTTTCCACGAACCTGGCATGATCGACGAGCCCCGTCAGGCCATCGCGTTCGATCAACAGCCTGAGAACCCTGGCTCTCTCGACCCGGAGTTCGACCAACCTTACGAGTTGGCCGTGTGGGGTTCTCTTCGAGATAAAGTCATCCCCCCCAAAATGCCGTGCGAGCATCTGGGTTTCGATATCTCCTCCTGCGGACAGGAACACGATCGGCACAGAAAGATAGCTTCTATTCAGGCGGATCATACGGGCCAGGTCGACGCCATTCACCTGCGGCATCTCAAGATCCAGCAGGATGAGATCGAAACTGCTGCGATCGAGCACCTCGAAGACTTTTGTGGGATCGCCCAGGATCTCTGCTTCTATGCCGCGCATGGTCAGCAGTGCTGCGACGCCCTCCGCAGCCAGTTCGTCGTCATCGATGATGAGCACGGTTGCACGTCTGTCGGAACTTCGGGCGTCGAAGTGTTCTATCCAGTCCACAAGTTCGCGCGGCCCAACGGGACTGGCGATCAGCGCATCGATATTTGCATCGGCGCAGCGCCTGTGATGAGCGAAGGTAGTGTCTTTGGAGGCAAGAATCTTTGACGTGCTCGGAGGCAAGGCGCGGCAGAGTTCGAGGGCATCAGGTAGTGCATCGTCGACCAGGTACACTTCCTTCAGGTCCGACGGCCCGGATGCCTCGCCCAGAGTCTCTACGTAGCTGAGCTGCCGGAGAATTGGCTGCAGAGTTGCCATCAGTCCGTCGCTTGCGATGACATGAAGCCACACCCGGCTGGCCCCAAGGAAGCTTCGCGACTTGGGCAACCGGTATTCTGGCTTCGGAGCCGCAGATGGGCAGGCACGAGCAGGCATTAGCGCCGATCCAAGAGTTTACACCACTATTGCGGTTAATTCTGTTCAATTGAACGTAAGGCGCGAATAGTTTGTGATTTATTAATGTGCTCGTGCTCTAATAGAATACGATTAAAATATATAACTATAGATAGCTTAGTTGACTTTCAAACGATAAATCAGGGGTGACATGTAAATTAAGGTTGCATATGTGTGCAACCTTTAGCTTAATAAGCTAACAATCATATAATATGAATTTAACGCCTTATTTACGTGAATGCTATGGTCTTGTTTGTTGCAAGCTCTGCGGGTGGTAACGGGCTTGAGAGGTTTAAATGGCTAGAGCTCGATTAAAGAAGCCGCGTTCTGCTGATGGCCGCCCGCCTGCCGTGGATGTTCAGGAACGTTCGCTGCGTCCGATTGCGGGTATCTATCTGCCGGGAAAGACCTATGTCTTTGAAGACCACGATCTGGTCCTGTCGCTGCTCTCCTCCTGGCTGTCCTTGCGGGGGCACCGTGTGGTTCCATGCCAGCCTTCGAACCTGAATGCCCTGCGTAGCATCGGAAGCCATGATCTCGTCATTCTCGACCTGTGTCTTGAGGACCGTGATGGCATTGATGTCCTGGAGTATCTTGCGAAGATAGGTTTTCTGGGAGACGTTGTTCTTATCAGTGCCTTTCCGGAATCGGTCGTCGAAGCAGCCAGCAAGATCGGAACCGACCTTGGGCTCAATATCATTGGTGCGCTTCGCAAGCCGCTGGTTTTTGATCGCCTCGAATCATTGCTCTCTTCACGGCGGCCTCGGGGCGCAATCTTTCCGCTTGTCCGTCGTGAAGCGGTCACACTCAATCAGGCGCTTGCCGCGGGCAAGGTGACCTTTCATTTTCAGCCGATATTGGATGTTAGGTCGGAGCAGGTTGTATCGCTGGAGCTTCTTGCCAGGCTCATTGACTCGTCAGGGAGCGAGCTTTCGGCGATCTCTGCAATCGAGACGGCCGAGGCCGAGGACTTGCGTGGCTTGGCCTGCGTTGCAATCGATGCGATCGACGGCCTGAACTCCAAGCTTCTGGAGCGTGGAATCGGGCCCTTGCCGGTTGCAATCAATGTTCCATCGAGCCTTGTGCAGCGCCGGCACTTTGGATCGATCCTCTCGAGGATCAAAGATGCAGCCACACCCATCACCTTTGAAGTCTCTGAGCTCGATTCCTTCGAAGATCTCTCCGACGCCCGCCGTGTGACAACAAGCTCGGTGTTGCAAGGGCTGCGCTTTTCGCTCGATGATTTCGGCACTGTTTACAGCAATATCGATCGCTTTGTGCAGTTGCCGTTCGATGAACTGAAACTCGATCGCGTTTATGTTGCAGGATGCGCTCACGACCGTTTCCGGTCGGCAGTCTGCCGTTGTGCGATAGAACTTGCTCATATGCGAGGTGCAATTGTCGTAGCTGAAGGCGTTGAAGAAGCTGCTGACCTCGAGCACCTGCGTTCACTTGGTGCTGACCGCGTGCAAGGTTATCTCTTTTCGCGACCACTTACCGCTTCTGCAATCGCAGATTGGCTTGCCGAAAGACGTGAAACCAGTGTGACTGATATGAACCCCGGCAAAGACGATCAATGATCGCGAGGAGCTGAACGATGATGGATACTGTGCATCCCTCTCCGGCAGGAACTACAGAGACCGATGCGCTCCAGAAGCGGATGGCCGATCTCCGCGTGCGCTTCATTGAGAGGACACGACGCGATGCCGATGTTGTGCGGGAGCTTCGCGAACGCTGGGACCTGGAGGGCTATGGTTCAACGGCTGTCGTCAAAGAGATAGCGCGAACTGTGCATTCTCTGTCCGGTGCCGCAGGCGTATTCGGTTTCAACGCAATCAGCGATGCCGCCCATCGCGCTGAACTTGGCCTGTTGCGCTTCGAATCTGGCACCGAAGACCCGAGGGTGCTGCTTGATGCCTTGCACAAAGAGATGGAACTGCTCTGGGCGAAGCAGGACGCCGCCTGAAGTTCAGATAGACTAAAGGCAGATGCGAACCTGCCTGTAACTCCTCTATGCTGGCATGCATTGTCAGGCAAAGTGGCACCATTGAATTGCAATTGACAGTCCGGTCCGGCTGTCAGACAGTTTCCCTTCAATGCCCGAGGGGATGCATTTGCAGTCTGAGCCTTTGCTTCAGCTTGAAAACGTAGCGAAAAGCTTCGGTGCCATTGAGGCTTTGCGCAGCATCACCTTCTCGATCGGCCGTGGCGAAGTCGTCGCCTTGCTGGGCGACAATGGCGCCGGCAAGTCGACGCTGGTGAAGATCATCTCCGGCGGGCTTCAGGCGACCTCCGGCCGGATCGTCTTTGATGGTCATGAGCGGCAATTTGCCAGTCCGGCAGAGGCCAAGGCCGCCGGCATCGAGACCGTGTATCAGGATCTGTCGTTGTGCACGAATGTCGATGTCGTGGCGAACTTCTTCATGGGCCGGGAAATCGTGAAGCGCTGGTTTGGCATTCCGATCCTGGATGAACAGGCCATGTTTAGTGCGACGGCCAAGGCGATTGCTGACGCGGGCACACGCATTCCATCATTGCGGACCAATGTCGAGCATCTTTCCGGGGGGCAGCGCCAGGCCATTGAGCTTAACCGCTTCGTTCATTGGGGTGGCAAGCTGGTGTTGCTGGACGAACCTTTTGCGGCGCTGGGCGTAGAGCAGACCCGCCGCGGCCTGCAAATGATCAAGGCGATTGCTGCCCAAGGTATTTCTGTCGTCATTGTTACACACATCATGGCGCAGGCATTCCAGGTCGCAGACAGGATTGTGGTTTTGCGCCAGGGGACGGTTGTTGGCGATGTGGCCAGCGCCAGAACCAGCCCGGACGATGTCGTTCAAATGATCACCGGCGAGGCCCTTCCGGGCCTGGCCCAAAAGGCAAGGGCATGAAGCCCGGAAACGAGGAGGTAAACATGAAGAGAAGACAGTTTATGGGAGCCAGTGTGGCGGCGTTGGCCGCAGCCGCGGTTGGCACGCCAGCACTCGCCGAGAGCAAGGGCAAAATCTACTACATGGTTCCGACTTTGCTGGACGAGTTCCAGACGGAATCGGTGAGCGCCATCGAGAAGTTCCTCAAGGATGTCGGCTATGAGCCAGTAACGCTCAACGCTGACAACAAGACCGACCTGCAGCAAAGCCAGATGAACGATACCATCTTGCTGCAGCCAAAGGCGATCGTGCTGGCCGCCGTCGATTTCAATGCCATTCAGCCGTCAATCGAGAAGGCCCGGGCTGCGGGCATTCCGGTCATGATCTTTGACCGGCAGATCACTTCGACGATGTGTGATTTTACCTCGGTCGCGGGAACTGTTGAGATCGGCTATGTGGCTGCGGGAGAAGCCCAAAGGCTTCTTACGGAGCGCAAGGGCGGCGTAAAGGGCAAGATCCTGCAGGTGCTTGGCGATCCGGCGGATCCTTATACGCTGGATATCCAGAAGGGGTTCGAGGAGAAGATGAAGCCCTTCCCGGACGTGCAGATCATTTCGTTGCCGGCAATGCAGTGGGAGGCCTCGAATGCCGGCACCATCGTGGCTGACCAGATCGTTGCCAATCCTGACATCGATCTGATCTTCAACCACGCCGCTCATCTCTCGGTCGCGGCGGTTGCCGCGCTCGAAGCCAAGGGCAAGAAGCCCGGCGAAGTGATGATGATGTCGTCAAACGGTGCGCCGGTCGGTCTCGATCTGATCCGAAAGGGCTGGCTCAATGTTGAAGTGGAGCAGCCGCTTTATGCGCAAGCCGCAGCGATTGCGATGTTCGCCGACAAGGTGGTGAACAAGCAGGAGATCAAGCCCGGCACCTACAATGTGCTCGGCCTTGAATCGAACCTGGCGATCGAGGCGTGGGGTCCGAACCTGAAGATTCCGGGCGCCGCCATCACCAAGGACAACGTTGATGAGCCGCGCTTCTGGGGTAATCTCAAGGCGCCGGCTGATCCCGTGAAATCTGTCGAGTAACCATGCGAGATGCGGCCGGCGCCTTTTCAGGCGCCGGCCTCCATGACAATGACTTCACTCTCCCAACGTAGTATTGCGAATTTTGTGCTGGACCATCTGGTATGGTTCATGCTCGTCGCCGTTCTTATCGCGTTTTCGATCTTCATTCCGAAGTTCGCCCAGATCGGCATCTATGCCAACATCATCGAGCAATCGACCTTTGTGGGTGTGATGGCCGTCGGCCTCGCGATCATCATCATATCTGGCCATATGGATCTGTCGGTCGAGTCCGTTGCAGCCCTTTCCGCCATGGTCACTGGCATTCTCTTTTGCTCTCACGGTATCGGCCTTGGCTTCTCGACGAAGCCGGAATGGCTCGTCGTTCCAATTTCATTGCTGCTTTCGCTTCTTGTCGGCGGTGCTCTTGGCTTATTGAACGGGTTCTTCACCGTGCGCCTCAAGATGAACGCTTTCATCGTGACGCTGGCATCCTACATCTGGGTGAGGGGCCTCGTGGTGGCTCTGTCGGGCGGGCGTTCCGCCCAGGATCTTTCGCCTTCCCTCCGCTGGCTCGGCATTGAGACCATTCTGCATGTTCCGTTGATTGCCTGGATCGCCATTCTCGTCTTTGCACTGTTCACCTTTATCCTGGTGATGACGCCTTTCGGCCGTCATATCACGATGATCGGGGGCAATCCGATCGCGACCTTCCGTGCTGGCATAAAGGTCGACCGGCTATTGATCTGGGCTTTTGTAATCGCAGGCGCGATTGCAGGTCTTGCCGGTTGGTTGCTGGCAATCCGCACCTCAGGCGCGACAGCCAACCTTGGCACGGGCATGCTGTTTAACGCATTTGCTGCTGTCGTGATCGGCGGCGTGAGCCTGAAGGGAGGCGTCGGAAAGCTGCCCGGTGTCTATGCCGGTGTCCTGCTGCTGTCGTCCATCCACACCGCCATCAATCTGATGGGGCTGCCGGCCCACTACACACAAGTCATTCTTGGATTGCTGGTGCTGGCCGCCGTTCTCCTTGACACAGTGAAGCATTCGATCCGGCAGAGATTCACATGAAGAAAAGGCTCGCAGGCAAAGTCGCTCTGGTCGTTGGTGCGGCACGCGGCATTGGTGCCGGTATTGCTGAACGATTTGTGGAAGAGGGAGCCAACGTCGTCATCGTCGATGGCCTGAAGGCCGCCGGGGAGGAGACCGCCCGGAAGCTCGGAGGCATTTTCGTCGCAGCCGACATCTCCCGGAAAGTGGACGCGGAAGCGGTCGTTGCCAAGGCCGTTTCGGCTTATGGCGGGCTTGATATTCTCGTTCAGAATGCCGGCATCTATCCATGGACGTTGATCGAGAACATCGAACCGGAAGAGTGGGATCAGGTGCTGGCGGTGAATCTCAGAGGCACTTTCCTCGCGGCGCGTGCCGCCTTGCCTGCCATGAAGGCCAGAGGTGCTGGGCGGATGGTTTTCACATCTTCGATCACGGGGCCGCGGGTGACCAGTCCGGGGCATGGGCACTATTCGGCATCGAAGGCCGGTATCAATGGTTTTATCAAGGCTGCAGCCCTCGAGTTCTCGCACTATGGCATCACGGTCAACGGCGTCGAACCAGGTAATATATTGACGGATGGCATGAAGGAGCATCGCTCTGCGGCATTCATCAGGATGATGGAAGAGGCGGTGCCGCTCGGCCGGCTCGGCACGCCGCGCGATGTCGCCAACGCTGTTCTGTTCCTGGCTTCGGACGAAGCAGCCTATATCACCGGGACGACCATCATCGTTGACGGCGGACAAACCCTGCCGGAAGGCAAGGATTTTCGCCTGGCACCTCCGGAGTAAGACAATGGATATCTCCAGCTTCCTGCAGTTTCGCGATGTGGGGCGGCATATTGATGACCTTGAGACGCCTGTTCCTGTCATCGATATTGATGTCGTCGAGCGCAACCTGAGCCGTTGGCAGGAACGTTGCGATGCGCTTGGCATTGCGAACAGGCCTCATATCAAGACGCACAAGCTTTCTGGTCTTGCGCGTTACCAGATTGAGAAGGGTGCCAGAGGCATAACTGTCCAGAAGCTGGGTGAAGCCGAGGTCATGGCGGATGCCGGCATCAGC
Source organism: Pseudomonadota bacterium (assembly GCA_020161855.1). Classification (GTDB taxonomy): domain Bacteria; phylum Pseudomonadota; class Alphaproteobacteria; order Rhizobiales; family Aestuariivirgaceae; genus Aestuariivirga. Next base: position 380,668 of record JAIUNJ010000003.1, on the reverse strand, counting down.
GACATGCTTCTGACTTTCAACGTTGTCGGCCGGCAGAAGCTCGATCGTTTGGCGGCGCTGGTGAAGCGGAGTGCCATTTCTGTCGTTGCCGATAATCACGACATGATCGCTGGTCTCTCGGATGCGGCTCGGGTGGCCGGTCGCGATATCACTGTTCTCGTTGAATGCGACACGGGGGCAGGGCGCAACGGTGTTCAGTCGCCACAGGACGCGCTCCGGCTTGCGCAAGCCATTGATCAGCCACAGGGGCTCCGCTTTGGTGGCCTTATGACATATACCAACGCCGGTCAGCGGATGGCAGCAGATGCATTTTTCATTGAGGCGCGGCAGTTGCTCAATCGATCAGGGTTGCAGGCCTCTGTGGTGTCGACCGGGGGATCTCCCGACATGTGGAAGGATGACGGCTTGGCGCATGTCACCGAGTATCGAGCAGGGACCTATATCTATTTCGACCGTTCACTCGCAGTGCGCGGCACCTGCGGCTATGATGATTGTGCGCTTCATGTGCTGACAACTGTTGTCAGTCGTCCGACTTTGGAGCGGGCCCTTGTTGATGCCGGAACGAAGTCGCTCACGAGTGACCTGCTCGGCCTGGAAGGCTATGGCGTTGTGCATGATCTTGCGGATGCAAAGATCTACACCGCAAACGAAGAGCACGGCTATCTGGATATCCGCGGCTTGCGCGCCAAGCCTGCAGTGGGGGACCGGCTGATGATCACGCCGAACCATGTTTGCCCAGTGGTCAATCTCTTTGACGAAGTTGTTTTCGTCCGTGGCACGGAGGTTCTGGGTGCCGTCAAGGTCGATGCGCGTGGCCGCGTGCAATAGCGCTTAACAAGGCCTTGCAAATTCGCCTCGAACTCTGAGGATTCTTGTCTCGTTTGCCTGATTTTGCTGCTGCCTAAATCATTAGGCGTGAGCCAGTGGCTTTTTGCAACCCTTGAGAGAACGGCTTATTCACTTGAAATCAACGGAAATTTTCCGATTTTGAATTAGAAACATGCTGACCGGCTGGCAGATCAGAACCAGCCTCATAGGGCGGCGTTATATGGCTCTGACGAGCATCACGATGTTATTGGGCCGGATTTTGCGCGGGGCTATCCTCTGTATCGGCCGCTTCCTGCGGTTCGACCGGGGTTCGATGACGACGTTGTTTGCCATGGCGTTGCCGGCTGTCCTTGGTGTTATGGGCATCGCGGTTGATTTCGCGACCTTCAATCTCAAGCAGTCAGAGCTTCAGGCCGCTGCTGACAATGCGGCGCTGGCGGGGGCAAAAGAGCTTGGCCTTGCCAATTCAAAGACGTCGACCATACAGGAGGTCGCGCGGAACTTTGTCCTTGCGCAGGTCGATGCGGCAGAACGGAAGGTCGCGGTCGATGTGAAAATCGACGATAAGTCCGACACCGTCACCGTTTCCCTGATGGAGCAGTGGCCTCCATTCTTTGCTCATTTTCTCGGCGCTGAGATTACGCCCATTGCTGTTTCTGCGACGGCTACGCTGGCCGGTCGTTCCAACATCTGCGTACTCGCCCTCAACCCCTCTATCACCAATGCGATCCTGCTGCAGAATGGGAGCCAGATCACAGCCAAGTCCTGTGGTGTGTTTGCAAACTCCAAGGCGTCCCAGGCGATCTCCCTGAAAAACAAGTCCGTAATCAAGGCGGAGTCCACCTGTGCTGTCGGCGGCATCATGAACAAGGGCACGATCACGCCCGATGCGACGACTGACTGCCCGGCTATTGAAGATCCGCTTGCAGGAAGATCCGGGCCATCGGTTGGCGGCTGCGACCACCTTCTGAAGATCGTGGCCACTGGAAACGTATCTCTCTCGCCCGGTGTTTATTGCGGTGGCCTGCAGATTTCCGGCACGGCCCAGGTGACCCTCAAACCGGGGACTTACATCATAAAGGACGGCCCCCTCACCGTGTCGGGCACGGCTACGGTTACAGGAAAGGACGTTGTCTTCTATCTCACCGGTCTTTGCGGCATCATTGTCTTTCTTGATGACGCGACCATCAATCTTTCCGGTGCAGAAGCCGGGCCGTTGGCTGGGCTCCTGATCTATCAGGATCGCAATGCCAAGCTTGGTATCGTGCATACCATCCGGGCCAAGAAGGCCAAGAACCTGACCGGGACCATCTATCTGCCGAACGGGGCGCTGCTTGTGGACCCCGGCTCAAAGGTCGCTGAAGAATCCGCTTACACAGCGATTATCGCAAACACTATTTTTGTCGATAAGGGGCCGGAACTGGTACTGAACGCAAACTATGGCGCAACTGACGTGCCTGTGCCGGGCGGCATCAGGTCCTCAGCTCAGGTTGTCTTGAGCAGATAGCAGGCTTTTTGCTTTACTTGTTGAGGATCAGGCCGCCGCTGCGCGTGATGCGCAGTGTGTAGACAGCGCCGTTGTGATCAATGCGGATTTCGTTTCCCTTGGCGAAAAGGGCTTTGCTCAGGTAGCGCGGGACGTCGGCAAGGCTGCTGTCCCGCAGCACTTCATTCTGCTGTTCCATATTCTGAGGCTTCTCATCCAGCTTCTGCATGACCACGAAAACATTGGAGGAACGTGGCTTCCGGCGAGTTCCAGATGAATATCTTATATCCGACTAAATCACTCAATAATTAACGAGAGTCAAGAGATAACCTTGGCTGGATGGTCGGTTGTCGTACTTTGCTTGGCTGGATGCATGTCTGGCACCAGGACCCGGCCTCCACCCGGCACGGGAAGGGACTGGGTGGACACTTTGAATACTCGCGAGATCAGTTCGCTTGTCAGGGCCGTGGCCGGGGGCCCGTCGCAGGCAACTTTCCCTTCTGAAATGCAAATGACCCGGTCGGCGAATGAGAGAGCCAGATTGAGATCATGGATGACTGCAATTGCACCGAACGCGTCGCCGGTCATCTGTCGGACCAGTTGCATGGTCTGGATCTGATGTTGCAGGTCTAGGCCCGATACGGGCTCGTCGAGAAACAGCATCTGTGGTGCCGCCGAGCGGGTCGCCGCAAGCTGCATCAAAGCCCGGGCGAGGTGAACGCGCTGCTGTTCGCCGCCTGACAGTTCCTGCAACACCCGCGCACCAAAGCCAGCCAGCCCGACGCTGGCCAAAGCGGTTTCGCTGAGGCTTTGCAGATGCCTTCGGTTTGTGCGGTCGGGCATTGACAAGGCCAGTATTTCGTAGACCGTGAAGGGAAAGCTCACGTTGCGCGACTGGGAAAGAACGGCGCGGCGCGTTGCGAGGTGGTCCTTACGCCATGTATGGAGCGGCATACCTTCGAACAACACACGTCCACTGGACGGCTCGAGGGCTCCGGTCAGTAGATGGAGCAGTGTTGTCTTTCCGGCGCCATTCGGGCCGACAATTGCAACCAGCTCGTTGATGCCGAGCGAAAGCGAGACATCTCTCAGGATTGTCCTGCGGCCGCGGGTGAAGCTGGCATTCTCGACTGTGATCATGTGGGGCATCTGTCAAATCGACATCAGACGGCGATCCCGCAGCAGCATCCAAAGGAACAGCGGGCCGCCGAGACAGGCTGTAATGATCCCAATCGGGAGTTCTGCCGGTGCTGCGGCGAGGCGAGCGAAGGTGTCGGCGAGGATGAGCAGTGTTGCACCAAGCAGGGCGGATGCCGGCAACATCAGGCCATGAGAGGGGCCGATAGTCAGGCGCAGAATATGGGGCACGACCAGGCCGACAAAGCCGATCATACCACTCACGGATACCGCAACTCCCGTGAGCAGAGCAGTGAGAATGATGGCGATGGCCTTGGTGTGTTCGACCCGGAGTCCGGAAAAAGAAGCGTCGGCCTCACCCAGCGCCAATTTGTCGAGGCCGCGGGCAAGATAGGGCCATAGCGGTATTGATATCGCCAGCAAGACAAAAACAATGAATGACTTGTGCCAGGTCGCGCCAGCGAGGCTTCCCAATGTCCAAAAGGTGAATTCGCGCAGCTGCTGTTCGCTGGCCATGAAAATCAACAATCCGGTCGCCGCGGCCGCGACGGCGCCAATGGCGATGCCTGCCAACAGCATGGTGGTCACAGATGTTCTGCCACCTCGCGTCGCAATTGCGTAGAGAAGCAGCGTCACGGCTAGGCCGCCGGTGAAGGCAGTCACGGGCAACCAATTCGTTGCCGCCATGCCGAAGGCGTTCTGGCCGAGAACGATTGTGGCAACGGCCGCAAATGCGGCGCCGGATGAGACGCCGGTAAGGCCCGGATCGGCCAGTGGATTTCGGAATAGCCCCTGCATCACCGCTCCGCACAGGGCAAGCGAGGCTCCAACGCCACCCGCCATCAGCGTCCGTGGCAGCCTGATGGTCCAGATGATCAGATCGCTGCGCTGGGTCCCGTGGCCAAGAACACTCTGGATGACATCAGCCACCGGAATGAGCACGGCACCCCGTGAGATGGACAGGGCCGACGCTGCCGCGAGGAGAACCGAGAGGCACAAGAGGCCCACCAGCTTGAGCTTGAGTTGATGTGCCGGGTGCCGGATCGCCAGCCGGAAAGGGATTACGTCCGCACTCAAAGGTCAGATGCTCCCATGCAGGCGCTGCGCGAGTTCCGCGGCAGCGTCAAGTGTGCGCGGACCGAAGCTCAGAAGCGCTGAACCATCCACTGCGAAGACGGCATCGGCTTTGACCGCCGGTGTGGCCGAGAGCACGTCGTTGCTCTTGATGCGGGATGTGTCGGCACCGTGCCCGCCGGCGCTCATCAGGATGATGGCTTCGGGTGGCTCGGCTACGACCATTTCGGGGGAAAACGGCTTGTAGCCCTCGACGTCCCTGGCAATGTTTTCGGCACCTGCCAGGGCAAGCACCGCATCTGCGGCCGTTCCGTGTCCGCCGACGGTGATCCGGCCATTGGCCATGCCGAGGATAAAGAGTGCTTTCGGCCGATGCTTCACTTGGGCAATGCGGGCGGCCAGCTCTTGCGCCTTGTTCCCGATATCCTTCGACAACGTGTCCGCCGCGTCGGGGAGGTCGAGTAGTGTACCAATCAACGCAATCTTCTCGCGGATGCTTTCAATGGTTGGCGCTATGGGCAGTTGTGCGAGCGGAATGCCCGATTGACGCAGTGCCTCGATGACTTCGCGCGGCCCGCTATCCATGGTGGCGATGATGAGGTCGGGCGTCTGAGCGAGAATACCTTCGGCGGCGAGGGCGCGCATGTAGCCGATGTCGGGAAGGTTCTCTGTGCCGGGAATACCTTTGCTTGTCGTGTCGATGCCGACGACCCGGTCACCAGCGCCGAGAGCAACGACAATCTCGGTTGCAGCGCTGCCGATTGTAACGATGCGTCGCGGTGCCTTGGCGGAAACGGCCTGGCCCGCAGCATCTGTAACCTCGCCCGCGCTTGCTCTCGTAATACCACCAAAAAGCGTTCCTACGACTGCCGCCAGCGCCATGCGGCGGGTCACGTAAAAGGTCGCGGTACTATCGTGCGAAGGGGAGTGGCTCATGTCATGATCTCTTGGGGGATCGTGGCAATCAGCTAGTCCCGTGGATGTAAGCCAGTGAACTGGCTGAAATTATTTGTTGACTAACTAAGTCGGATTTCAGTATCAAGTCAAGCAGGAGGCCTGAGACCTCCGTGAAATTGCCAGCAACGCTGTGATCCTGAATTCTGTCAGGCTGCAGCCCCGCCAGCCCAAAACAATTCAATACATTGATGGGGCTTGTCATGCGTCTTGGCACTTTCTCGTGCGCTCTCCTTTGCGGGACTGCACTCTTTTCCGTCGCACATTCGGCAAGGGCGGAGGAGCCTGTTGCCCTCGACCTGATCACCGTTACCGTTCTCAAGATGAAACAGGCCTTGAGCAATGTTGCCGGCAGCGTATCGGTCGCCACAAAGACCGAAGCCGGTCAGCATGGAGCCAACTCCGTTTCCGATGTGCTGACGCCGTTGCCGTCTGTCGATATCAGCCAGAACGCCGACGATCCGGCGACGGCGATCAACGTCCGCGGCCTGCAGGATTTCGGCCGCGTCGCCGTGACGATCGACGGGGCCAGGCAGAACTTCCAGCGTACCGGTCACAATGCCGATGGCATGTTCTACTTCGAGCCGGAGCAGATGCAGCAGGTGACCGTCACGCGCGGCCCGATTTCAAACGTCTATGGCTCGGGTGCCATTGGGGGTGTTGTCTCGTTTGAAACGATGGACTCCCTGTCGTTTCTGCGCGATGGCGAAACCATCGCACTGGCCGAGAGACTTCGCTACACCGACAATGGTGATGCGTGGCTCTCAAGCACGACAGGCGCTGTCCGCTTCGGTGAATACGGCGGCTTTCTGGGCAATTTTGTCTATCGCAACAGTGACAACTATAAGGATGGCGATGGTGACACCGTTGCCAACAGCGGCCGCGAACTCAAGGCTGGCCTTGCCAAGCTGACGCTGACGCCGAACGCCGACACCCGTTTCGATTTCAGCTATCTCGTCAACAACAACGACTTCAGCACCACGAGCTATCATAGCGTGGTCAAGGCTGAAACGCTCTCCGGTAAATTCCAGTGGGATCCGGCAGACAATGACCTGATCAACCTGACGATCGGTACTTACTGGACGGGCACCAACCATGATCAGGAGTATCTCACCGCTGTGTATTGGCCTGTCTATGACCCGACGGCGCCCGGCCAGCATCGCGTGTTTGATATCTCTACGACCGGTATCGACGTCTACAACACTTCCGTGTTCGAAACCGGAACGGTCAAGCATACGGTCACCTATGGCGTTGATGCCTTCCGCGACAAGGTGGAGGTGGTGGATCCTGTCGGTACAGCATCTCTCTATACGCCGTCAGGCAAGCGGTCAGCGGCGGGTGCCTTCGTTCAGGACCAGATCGATTTGTCTTCATGGCTGCAGTTCATTGTGGCCGGCCGCTATGATACCTATCAGTTGTCCAGCGAGGCCGCTGAAAGTGACGGCTCACACTTCTCTCCGAAGGCGACAGTGGTCTTGAAACCGTTTGAGGGCAGTTCGCTATCCGGCCTGCATTTCTACGGTACATATGCGGAGGGCTATCGCGCACCCTCAATCACCGAAACACTCATCAGTGGCACGCATCCCGGGTCTTTCAGCTTTGATTTTCTGCCCAATCCGGATCTCAAGCCGGAAGTGGCGCGTACGGTCGAAGCAGGCATCACGGGCGATTTCAGCAATGTGATCGCCGCAGACGATAACCTGAAGCTGCGCGGCAACATCTTCAAGAACCGGATCAAGGACTACATCGACGCCACCTTCGACATGACAACATGGCCCATGTCGTATCAGTATATCAACATTGGCAAGGCAGAGCTTTGGGGTCTTGAGGGTGAGATTTCCTACGATGCCGGCTGGATCTTCGCCAGCGTGGCTGCCAGCATCATCCGTGGCGAGAACATGTCGACCAATGATCCTCTCGTCACCGTGCCGGCCGACAAGGTCGTTTCAACTTTGGGCTTCCGCTTCCTCGAAGAGAAGGCAGTCTTGGGCGCGCGCTGGCTCGCAGTGGCTGAGCAGGATAGCGTGGCTGGAATGGTCGATGTCCAGGGCAGTCCCTATCCCACCAGTGACGCATACAATGTCGTCGATCTGTTCGCTACCTATCGGGTCAACGAGTCGGTCAATGTCGCGCTCAACGTCAATAACGTCTTCGACGAGGATTACCGGCGCTATCTTGACGGCAGCGACTCGCCGGGCCGCTCGGTGATGCTGACGCTCGAAGCACGGCTTGGCTACGGTGCGCCGGAACTCGGAAAATGAAACTGAATCAGGATGCCGCGACGTAGATCGAAGGGGCTGAGGATCATTTTCTTCCTCGGCCCTTTCATGCGCTTGGATAATTTGAACCTGCTGTCCTTTCGACAGTGATCCACGGACTGCAGAAGGCTGCGTTTGGCGTTCCTGTTCGATATAAGTGAGGAGAAGAGAATGACTTTTATTGCCATGAATCGCTTCAAGGTGACCAAGGACAATGCCGCCGTCTTCGAGAATATCTGGGCTAGCAGAGAGAGCTATCTGGATGAGATGCCTGGCTTCGTTTCCTTCCATCTGCTCAAGGGCCCGGAGCATGAGGACCACATTCTCTATTCGTCGCATACCGTCTGGGCCACCAAGGATGACTTTGTGAACTGGACGAAATCCGATGCCTTCCGCAAGGCACATGCAAATGCCGGAAACTCAACCACCCGGGCCTTCATTGGCCATCCGCAGTTTGAGGGTTTCGAGGTGGTGCAGAGCCAGTACTCGAGCAAGCGGAGTGCAGCGTGAGCAATCCGGATGTCCGATCGGTCATTGCCCAACGCATTGACGAGGCGCTCGCAGCGAAGCCGGATGGCATCCTGGAGGCCATCGCCCAGAGTGCTGGCGCAAGCTTGCTTCAAGTCCTGGAGCGGCTGCCGGGTCATGGCGTGAAGCTCTTTCCCCCGGAGCGCTTCGAGGACATCTGGAACAATTTGCGGGCGTGGGGCGATATCCTCTTCACCGTGCACACGGATGACATCGTCCTTGAATGCGTTGGTGCCTTGCCAGAGGGAAAGCATGGGCATGGGTACTTCAATATCCATGGCGACAGTCCGATTGGTGGCCATATCAAGGCGTCCAATTGCAAGGCCATTGCGGTCGTTGACCGGCCGTTCCACGGACGGCGCTCGTGTTCTGTCCAGTTTCTGAACCAGGACGGTAATGCGATGTTCAAGGTCTTCGTTCGCCGTGACAAGCAACGGGAGCTTCTGCCGGAGCAGGTCAAATTCTTCGAGGAAGTGGCACAGCTCTAGTACAATTCAGGTTGCAGTTAAGGCCGGTGGCTTGACTGTATTTCAGCGCAGGCGCAGCTTGGCATGTGGGGGCTCATTCTCGGAGTGAGTCATGAAGAAGGGTTCGATATTGATCGCGATGGCTATGGGCCTCGCGGTTGTCGGCTTTGCCTGTGGGCAGGCGTTTGCAGCGAACAAGACGTTTAACGATCCCAAGATTCAGGGCAAGAGGCTGGATTGGTGCAGGGTTTGGGGCGAGCAGTGTGGCGCCCCGGCGGCGCAGGCCTATTGCTGGTATCGCGACATGGGCAAGGTTGTCAGTTTTGCGCAGGATCCCGATCCTGATGGCCCGACCCAGGTCATCAAGACCGGTGAAGTCTGCGATGGTGGCAACTGTGCCAGCTTCAAGAAGATTGTGTGCGCCTCGAAAGAAGGGGAAGCGACAAACTTTGATGAAGACGATGGCGGCGTCGCCCAGCAAGGAGGTGACGGCAATCCACCGCCTGACCAGCAGGCCGCCCCCGCCGCCAAGGAGCAGAATTTGGGCGGTCAGGTCACGGGCGACTTGAGCGTCAGCCAGGTTTGGAAGCCAAATGGTTACAGGATTGCTCTCTTTGCCCGGGGAACCAATGGCGCCCTCTGGTGGCGGCCGGGCAGCGGTTCGGGGCCCTGGGCAGCGAATTGGGAGCAGGTCGGTGGTGTGATGAAGTATTCACCGTCGTGCACCAGCTTCCAGAAGCGCATTCATTGTTTTGTCGTCGGGCAGGATGATGCGCTGTGGACCACGTCGCAGGACAAGGACGGCAATTGGTATCCATTCAAAAGCCTGGGTGGCTTCGTCAATGCCTCACCATCCGCAGTCGCCGCCAAGGATGGCAATGGGAGCGATGCACTCTATGTTTTTGTCCGGACGACAAACAACGCACTGTCCGTCAGGGCCTATCTGAAAGATCAGGACACAGAACTTTTCGGCTGGGCCGACTATAGGGGCCTTAAGAAGACCTTGTGGAGTGCGCCGAGCTGCACATTCATGGGTGGTGATCATGTCGATTGCTATATGCGCAAGGAGAACGGCAACACGATCGAACTTCCAGAAGTGCTCAAGGGTGGATCGGCTCTTGATCTGGGCGGCCAGACCGAGAAGCGCCCGTCTGTCATCGTTGGCGCAACGCAGAAACTGGTGCGTGTTCTGGTGAAGGGCACCGATGGCGTGCTTTGGCATCGCACATGGAAGTCCGAGACCGGATTTGCGGACTGGAAATCGACCGGGATTCCGCTCGATGGGCAGCCACAATGCAGCTACGTGGCCGACAGCAAGCTCTACTGGTGCTTTGATATTCTTGCTGACAAATCGGTCAGGGCCAGGAGATTTGCAGCCTCGCCGTTCAATTGATGGTGCAATCGGCATGGCCGGTGGCTTGTCATAGTTCTTAAACCGGACTGTCGAATGGCTGTGGTGCTGTTCCTGTTGACGCCACCTTCAACAGGAACGCTCTCACTCCAGGTGTCGTGACCCACGCTCACGGGCCGCGGTCGCCGCCAGTGCAAGACGTGGCTTTCGTCCGGTTCATCACGCCAGAAACAGCTGCCACCGTAAATGAAGTGGTGAAGCATGGCGTGGTGATAGGGATATCTGCCGGGCATGCTCGGGCAGAAGGCGCCAATCTCCAAATCTGGACGAACAGTTCAGCGACTCACGAAAACGCTACACGAGCAGGAGCAGCGCGAAGGCCAGAAGAGAGGCAGCGATTGCGCCTTTCCGCATTGAGGCATCTGCAATCCTCGCTTTTGCGCTGCGAACCGCGCCAATGCAGGCAAAGGCATTATAGGCCGTCGGCAGGAAGTGAAGGAACAGCATCCAGCCGACTGACTTGGTCAGTGCATAGATGAGCAGCCCGGCGGCTGATGACGCGCCATTGACGGCAAGCCCGGTGAGCACCAGGTAACCCCAGAACGCCCTCGCAAAGGCGAGTTCTCCTCGCCACAGCTTGCATAACTCTGCAATCACGCTACCTGGCCTGCGGGTATGCCTGCATTGACTGACATGATGTCACGCTGCGACGCGGCGCATGGCAGGGCCTGCCGGCTCGATCAGTACCTTGTCGATGCGCCGGCCATCAAGATCGACCACCTCGAAGCGATAGTTGCGGTCCTGGAAGGATTCGCCAACCGATGGCAGGTGGCCGAGCTTGTCGAGCATGTAGCCTGCCAATGTCTGGTAGTCGCGCCGCTCCGGTGGTGGCAGGCCAAGCTTCTGCATCACCGCGTCGACGGGCGCCCAGCCTGCGGCCAGCCATGAGCCATCGTCGCGGGCCGCCATTTCCGGCTCCGGCTCGCCCTTCTCCTCGCGGAAGGCGCCGACGATGGCCTGAAGAATGTCGAGCGCTGTGACGACACCTTCGAAGTGGCCATACTCGTCGTAGATCAGGCCGAACTGAACTTCGGCCTCCTTCAGTTTGTTCACGACATCAAGGGCGTCGACCGTATCGTGGATGACAGGGGCTTCCTTCACCAGCGAGCGGATGGATGGCATCTTCTTGCGGAAGGCCGCAATGGCGAGATCCTTGGCCTGCAAGACACCGATGATATTGTCCTGGTTGCCGTCATAGACGACGAAGCGGGAGAGCCCGGTATCCTTGATCTTGCGCGCGATGGCGGCGGCCGGTTCCGAAACGTCGACCATGGCCACCTCGGTTCGTGGAATCATGACGGAGCGCACAGCCCTGTCTCCCAGCCGCATAACACCGGCGATCATGGCGCGTTCTTCCGGCTCGATGACGCCCGCTGTTTCTGCCTCAGCGATGAGCGAGTGAATTTCGGCGTCGGTCACCGTTTCTTCCTTGGCGCGTCCCTGGCCCAGCAGTCTCAGGACGAACTTTCCGGATTTGTCGAGAAGCCAGACAATCGGCGCGGCGACCTTGGCGAGCAGCGACATGCCGGGTGCCACGAGGCAGGCAATGCGCTCCGGATTGCGCAGGGCCACCTGCTTGGGCACCAGTTCGCCGATAATCAGCGAAAGATAGGTGATGCCGCCGATGACGATGCCATAGCCAAGGGCCTCGGCCATCGATTCAGACAGGCCGTAGCCGAGAAACACCGACGAAACGCGCTCGCCCAGCGTGGCACCCGAAACGACACCGGCAAGGATGCCGATCAATGTGATGCCGATCTGTACCGTCGAGAGAAAGCGTCCGGGCTCGGATGCGAGCGCAATGGCGCGCCTGGCGCCGGAGACGCCCTGTTCGGCGAGGGCCCGAAGCTTGGGCATGCGCGAAGAAGCGATTGCCATTTCCGACATGGCGAGCAAGGCATTGATGAAGGTGAGAGCAACGACGGTCAGGATTTCGAAATAGGCCATAGTCCGGGTATCATAGGGGATCGGGCCACGATGATCAAAGAGGCCGCACGCGCCACCCTCGCGCTATGGTTCATTGCGTGGCGGCGCACGAGATACTCTTTGAGATCAATGGCCTGCGGGTTGGACAAACGGCGATGTTGTATGCCATGACATGGCTCACCCTACAGGATTGTAACCAACCCTCCCGCCAGGAGCACATCGCGACATGAGTGCCGACAAGGACAATGGCCCGGCGCTGGAAACCATCCCGGCCGACCGCCGGATGATTGACGGGCTCTTGTCGCAGGGCCTGATCTCGCCTGAGGCCCGGAACCATGCGCTCGGTCTGCTCTATCCGGCGCGGAACTGGGGGCTGTGGGCCTCCCGCATGCTGCTTGCGCTCGGTGTCTCGCTCATCCTGTCTGGCATTGTTTATTTCTTCGCCTTCAACTGGGCGAGAATTGCTCCAGGCATCAAGCTTGGATCGATACAGCTTGCCATGTTCGCCTGCCTTGCCCTCGCATTTTTCTTCGGGCTGACGCGATTTTCCGGAAAGATCGCCGTACTGAGCGGCGCGGTACTCACCGGCGTCTTTCTCGCTGTGTTCGGGCAAATCTACCAGACAGGTGCGGACGCCTACAGCCTGTTCATGGTCTGGGCGCTGCTGATCCTGCCCTGGGTCATTCTGGCGGAGTTCGCGGCGCTGTGGCTGGTGTGGCTTGTGATCTGCAACGTGTTCCTGATGCTCTATTGGGATCAGGCCGTGCTTCCGGAACGCGCAGACGAGATGCTCATCTTCTCGGGGCTCGCGCTTTTCAGTGCCGTATTCCTTGGCCTGCGGGAATATGTTGCGGGCCGTGGCGCGCAATGGCTGCAGGGCCGGTGGACGCGGGCCGTGCTGGTTGTTTCCATCCTCGGCCTCCTCCTCATTCCGGCCATCACCTTCATCATGGAATCGAACCGTGACAACTCTGCGCTGCTGCTCGGCGCTGCACTGGCCGTCATCTTTCATGTGGGCTTCTATCTCATCTATCGTTTCAGGCTTCCCGATATCTGGGCCTTGGCGGTAACCGCCTTCTCAGGCTGCATCATCGTGGAAGCCGCGATCTTCAAGGTGCTGACGGAGCTGCTCTCGGATGGCGATGTTTTTCCCTTCCTGCTGATAGGCCTCATCACCCTTGGTCTCTTTGCCGCTGTGATCGCCCGGCTGCGCGCCATCCTGCGGGAAATGGAGGCTGGCCATGTCTAGGTTCATGACCGACATCAACGCGCGCCAGCTTCTGGAGGCGTGGCGCCGTTCCGGCATGCTGTCGCCTGACAATCAAGGACGGCTGGAACAGTTCATCCAGTCACAGCATCGCGGGAAGGAGCTTCCGCTCTATCTCCGGGCCCTGGTCGGGCTTGGTGCCTTCATCGCCGCTCTCTGTTTCATCATTGCTCTTGGCGTTTCAGGTGTCATTGATTTCGACTCGAAGGCCGGACCCATCGTCTGGGGTCTTGTTTTCGTTGCTGTCGCGAAGTTTCTGCTGAAGTCGGCGGGCCAGCAGGATGGCACCGTCAGGCATGATTTTCTCGTCCAGACATCCTTCTGCGCCATGGCCATGGGCAAGGGCCTGTTTGTGGCCGGCTTTGCCCAGATGTTTGCCACGAACAGCACATGGGCCATAACCGCCGCCCTGCTGTTCATCACGGCGGCGCTTTATCGCTTCTATGATCTGTCGATCGACCGCTTCCTGTCTTCGCTGGCGGTCTTGTGTTCCATCCTCTTTAACATCGTGCTGACCAACTATTCCGGACTTGTGGCCAGCCTGCTTCTCAACCTGTTCTTTCTCGGCCAGCTTGTGCTCGCGGCGGTGCTGTTCACCGATGCAAGGGCAAACCGCATCTTCGTGCCACTTGCCTATGCGGCCGCCTTTTCACTGTGCATCACGGTGGTCTATCTGGCCGCCGAGTCGACAATCGGCCTGTCAGGCAATGGACAGCCGCACGGTTCCCTTCTCATGACTGTTTCGCTCACCGCGGCACTTGCCGGACTGATTGCCTGGGCAGCGGGCGGGGTGGACAAGCTCAAGTCGGAGCCGTTGCTGGTGGCCCTCTTCGGCGCTGTGCTGCTGGGCGTCATTGCAGCGCCCGGTGTGATCCTGTCCGTCTATCTCATGGTTCTGGGATATGCCCGGCATGAGCGGTTGCTTTTGTTCATGGGAATTGCGCTGTGCCCGGTCGTCATCTTTTTCTACTATTACAATCTGGATATCAGCCTCATGGCCAAGTCCGGTGTGCTGGTGGGCAGCGGCCTCGTCCTCCTTGCAGGCTATGGCTACCTCGCCTTCAGGAAGCTTGACCGGGAGGCTGCATGAGGAAGCTGCTTTTCGTCATCTCGGTAGCGCTGGTTTTCGCTGCCCTCAACTACGCCATCTATGAGAAGGAGCAGGTGAAAGCCCGTGGCGAAACCGTGTTCCTGGAACTGGCCCCGGTCGATCCACGCTCCTTGATGCAGGGAGACTACATGCGCCTGCGCTATGCCATCGAGCAGGGCCATGCCGAGGAGGCGCCAGCGGAACGCGGCTATATGGTGGTTGCGCTCGACGCCGCGAAGGTTGGAACCTTCAACCGCTTCTATACGGGCGGCGCATTGGCGCCCAATGAGAAGCTGCTGCATTACATCCGGAACTACAGCCAGCTGCAGATCGTTCCCGACTCCTTCCTGTTTCAGGAAGGCCACGCAAAATTCTACGAGCAGGCAAAATATGGCGTGTTCAGGTTCGCCGACAACGGCAGCCATGTTCTGGTCGGCCTCGCCGATGCGGCGATGAAGGAGATCAGGCCGGAGTAGAGGCTCGCGCTGAAGACGAAGAGGCGGCAAAGCGACACCTGCACTCTCGTCCTTCTAGGTTGCTCGACCTGCTGAAATATTTTGCAGGATGGAGGTCGGTCTCCCGGTTCTCGGAGATAAACCAATGCTATTTGCCATTCAGACGGCGACATGACTGCTGTTCAACCCAGCTCTGGTTAGATGATGAACCATGATCATTGGTGGTTCGTTCGCGGCGGGCACGTTCTTACCTCCAAGCCAGAGGGGATTGGCGGGGCAAATCGAGCCACAAATATGTGCAGGAAATCCTGCCAACATGGCACTCATCGGTCGATGGACATGGCCAGATGAGATAGCAAGGGGTCTATGGGAGCGCTGCGCTAGCAGCTCACCCAATTGCGTGGCGCCCTTCGCCATCACGTCGTCCATGGGCGGGATCCCGCTTGGCACGAAGTGATGATGTGAGAACAGGAGCGTGGGTTGCTCACCTTGTGCGCCCAAGGCTTCTTTCAGCCAGCCCAGATGCGGAGCAACATCGCCGCCCGCAGATCCAGCCAGGCAGCTGTCAATTCCCACCAACCGAAGTCCGCCGATCTTTGCCTTGAAATGCATGGGATTGCTATCATCGGTCGCACCGAAGCGTTTTGTGAATGCACCTCTCATCGCTCGGCTGTCGTCGGAGTTTCCCGGCACCAAAAGCACAGGGCAATTCAACGTACTGAGGCGCGCCTCTATTTCAGCGTAACCTTCGGTCCAGCCGTCATTAATAAGATCTCCTGACACCACCAGAGCATCAGGCTTAAGGTCGGTGAGCCACGATATTGCTCGGGTAAGCCGCAACATGTTGTCGTTGCTCGGCGCGGCATGGATATCGGAAACTTGAGCTACGATCATCGGCGGCAGCATCGCATCATGAGGCAATGGGCGAGAATGGCGGAGAGGGAGGGATTCGAACCCCCGGTACCCTTGCGAGTACTTCGCATTTCGAGTGCGACGCGATCGACCACTCTGCCACCTCTCCGCTTGACGGGTGAACCCGGGTCGTGGGCCCGGCTCTTAGCGAAGCTCCCGGCTTCTGCCAACCCCCTTGTGATGGCTGCGAAAAGGCCTGCTTGTGCCGCGTTTCAGGCGGCGCCGGCCAGTTCGTCGGTGGTTTTACCGACCGCCAGGGGCCAATAGGCCGTGAAGGTTGCGCCCATGCCTTCGACGGAGTCGATGCGCAGGCCGCCGCCATGGCTTTCGAGGATGCGCCGCGCTGCGGGCAGGCCCAGGCCCGTGCCGAAGCTCTTGGTTGTAAAAAGCGGCTCGAGGATCTTCTTGAGATTGGCCGGACTGATGCCAGGGCCATTGTCCGAAACGCTGAACTCCGCCATCTCGTCGGTGATCCGCGTGGCGATGCGGATGAAGCGCGGGGCGTCCTGTTCTGCTTCGCCGCGGCCGATCATGGCTTCGGCCGCGTTGGACATGAGGTTGATGACCACGCGGCTCATCTGGGCGGGATCGAAGGCCACCTTGCGGCCATTCCCGCAGAGGTCGAGTGTGCAGGTGATGTCGGCGGCCAGTTTCTCGGCCTCCTCGCGCACCACGGTCTCAAGCCAGTCATCCAGCGATTCATCCTGCATGCGCGGCGGCTTGTTGCGGGCGAAATCGAGCAGCTGCGTGATGATGGCATCGCAGCGCAGGATGCCGTTGTTGATGCGCTGCAGATGCGACAGCATTTTCTCGTTGTCGGGGCTGGCCTGTTTCTGGATGAGGAAGGCCGAGGTCCTCACCGTTCCCAGCGGGTTGCGCAGCTCATGGGCAATGGTGGCTGTGAGTTCACCCAGTTGCGCCAGCTTGCCTTTGCGGATGATTTCGTCCTGCGCCGTCTTCAGCCGCTCGAGGCTGGCCGCCAGTTCGCCGTTGAGGCGGATGATCTCGTCATTGATGCTCTTGAGCTGCTTCAGTTCCGAGAGATCGCACAGGCAGATCGTGTGGGCAGCATGTGGCTCGCCCGGCATCTTTTCGGCTTCGGAGCAAACGATCAGCATGCGGCGGCGTTCGCCGTCCGGGCCGACAAGATCGGCCTCGAACTGCCCGCCACTGGCGAGGATGTCCCGGTCGAGGCCAGTGAACTTAGCTGCCGCACTCGTGCAGTTCAGTTCTTCGCGTGTCATGCCGAGGAAAGACAGGAACTGCTCGTTGACGAATTGTGTCTCGCCGTCCTTGACCACGCGCCAGATGCCCACGGGCACGGTTTCGGTCAGGGTCTGCAACTGGGCCTGCCGGCGGCGCTCGCCCGTCACATCGAACTGTGCGCCGACCATGTAATGCTTGCCGTTGGGTCCGGTGAAACGCACCTTGGTGGTGGACCAGACGCGCAGCACGCCGTCGCGGTCCTCGGTTTCTTCCTCGGTATGGTGCGGCTCGCCCGTATCCATGATGCGGCGGTCGCGGGCCAGGAACACACCGGCGTGCTCTGGCGTGAAGAGCTCCAGGTCGGAACAGCCGATAATGGCGTCCCGGGGCAGGCCGACGCGATGGGCGCAGGCTTGGTTCAGGTAGATGATGCGCAGGGCATCATCCTTGACGAAAACCGAGACAGGCAGGTTGTCGACGATGCTCTTGAAAAGCTCGCCCTTCTGCTGTCCCTCTGCAAGTTTCGTGAGACTGAACAAGTCCTGTACGCTGCCCTCAGGTTGGTGCGCGCCAGGGCTTTTGATGGCGTCACACTTCAATGTGCTTTTCTCCCCCCAAGGCGCGGCTACTCTACCTTGGCGTTAGCGGGTTAATTCCTGTTTAAAGAGCTGGCGGGCGGGGCCGGGCCGCCTTGCCGCCCCGGTTGACTTGCGCTCCGCCCGTCCGTAAGAGCCCCGGCCATGTCTTCCACGACGAAAACCAAAACGGTTTGACGTCATCCCTCGGGCCCCATCCCCCGCGAGGGGTGGCGGCGCTGCCATTTTGGCAAGCCGGGCCTTGAGGGCCCTGCGGGGAGCCAGCCAAGAAGAACAGAAGTATCAGGAGTTCCCAATGGGTTACAAGATTGCAGTGGTGGGTGCCACCGGCAATGTCGGCCGCGAAATGCTCAATATCCTGGCCGAACGCGAGTTTCCGGCTGATGAGGTCCATGCCCTGGCTTCGCGCCGTTCGATCGGCGTCGAGGTGAGCTACGGCGACAAGATCCTGAAGTGCAAGGATCTGGAAACCTTCGATTTCTCCAAGGTCGATTTCTGCGTCATGTCGGCCGGTTCGGCCGTGTCCAAGGACTGGTCGCCGAAGATCGGTGCCACCGGTTGCATCGTCATCGATAACTCCTCCTGCTGGCGCTACGATCCGGAGGTGCCGCTCATTGTGCCCGAGGTGAATGCCGGCGTTCTCGTCGACTACATGAAGAAGGCGAACCGCAAGAACATCATCGCCAATCCCAATTGCTCGACCGCGCAGCTCGTCGTGGCCTTGAAGCCGCTGCATGATGCAGCTGTCATCAAGCGCGTTGTGGTTGCCACCTATCAGTCGGTTTCTGGTGCGGGCAAGGATGCCATGGATGAACTCTGGACCCAGACCAAGGGCATCTTCGTTACCGATGCGCCGGAGCCCAAGAAGTTCACCAAGCAGATCGCTTTCAACGTGATCCCGCATATCGACGTCTTCCTCGACTCCGGTGACACCAAGGAAGAGTGGAAGATGTCGGCCGAAACGAAGAAGATCCTCGATCCCAAGATCAAGGTCACGGCAACCTGCGTGCGCGTGCCGGTCTTCGTCGGCCATTCGGAGGCCGTGAACATCGAGTTCGAGAAGCAGATCTCGGCTGAGGAAGCGCGCGAGATGCTGCGCGAGGCGCCGGGCTGCATGGTCGTCGACAAGCGCGAGAATGGCGGCTACGTGACCCCGGTCGAATGCGTGGGTGACTATGCCACCTTCATCAGCCGCATCCGCGAGGACGCCACGATCGAAAACGGCCTCAATCTCTGGATCGTTTCCGACAACCTGCGCAAGGGTGCTGCCCTCAATGCCGTGCAGATCGCCGAGTCGATCATCAACCGCGGCCTTGTGAAGAAGGCCGCCTGATCCTCATTGCCGCAAGCTGAGCGAACAAGGGCCGGGAAACCGGCCCTTTTTCTATCCCCAGAAGCGCTTGAGGCTCGGGGCCTTGGGCAGTTCGCGCGGGAAATAGGGGCTGGCCTGCGGATCGTCGAGCTCGCGGGCCCAGCGATGGCCCGCTGCAACTGCGGCCTGGATGGTGCTCGGCGCATGGCAATCGCCGATGCGCTTGAGCGAGACAATGTGCGGGGCCGCACCACGCGCCATGAGCTCCTTCACGCTCTCATGGAGCGCGTCGTTGGGCCAGCGTGCGGTAACGGTGACAAGACCCTTCGCCGCAATCCTGTAGCTCTGTTCCGAGAGGTGATCGGTCACTTCGGCTTCCGCGCCGTCGAAGCCCGTGACTGCCGCGCGGGTGAAGAGCTTGATGCCGAGCTTCACCAGCCGCTTGGCGATGTGGGTGGCCTCGAGCGTGTTGGAGGTGAAGTCCGAGGGTTGCAGGGCAGGGGTCACATATGTGGTCGCGAGCCCCGCGGCTGCGCATTTCTCGGCGATCACACCGGCCATGTAATAGTGATCATCGTCGAAGACCACGACCGGCCCGTCCGGCATCCGTCCCTCAAGAATGTCGTTGGGGGTGAATACATTGGGATGATCGAAGCCCCTCACGGCAAAGCCGTGCTCGCGGCCCACGCCGTCGCGCCGCCAGGTGGAGCCCGTGGCGAGCACCACATGGCCTGCGCCAAAGCCCGTTACGTCATCAGCGGAAAGCAGGCTGTCGCGATAGATCGTGACATTGGTCATTGGCGTCAGTTGCCCGACGCGCCAGTCGCGCACGCGTATCCACTCGTTGAGCCCCGGCAGCTTCGCTTCCAGCGCTACCCGTCCGCCCAGCTCCGTGCTGGCCTCGGCGAGATGCACCTCATAGCCGCGCCGCGCCGCCGACAGGGCGGCCTCGAGCCCCGCAGGGCCGGCGCCGACCACGAGCACGGAATTCTCCGAGGCCTTCGCTGCAATCCGTTCCGGATGCCAGCCCCGCCGCCACTCCTCGCCCATGGTCGGGTTCTGGGTGCAGCGCAGGTTGGTCATGGTGAAGTCGCTGGTTACGCACATGTTGCAGCCGATGCACTCGCGGATGTCATCGAGGCGGCCTTCCTCGATCTTCCGGGGCAGGAACGGATCGGCGATGGACGGCCGCGCCGCACCGATGAAATCGAGAACGCCGCCCTTGATCAGCGACACCATCTTGTCGGGCGAAGTGTAGCGCCCGACACCGACAACCGGCTTGCTGGTCAGGGATTTGACGAAGCGGATGTAGTCTTCCTGATAGCCTTCCTTCTTGAAGCGCGAGGTGGCGCTGTCATTGTACCAGGAGGACACATTGACATCCCACAGGTCGGGCAGTTCCGCCATCATGGCGATGACATCGCGGCCTTCGCCGTCGCTGGTGATGCCGTAGTCACCCATCAGTTCATCGACGGCGAGGCGCACGGCGACCGCGCAGGTATCGCCGACGGCGTCCTTGGCATCCTCGACCAGTTCACGCAGCAGGCGCGCCCTGTTCTCCAGCGAGCCACCATATTCGTCGGTGCGGTCGTTGAGGCGGCGCGCCAGGAAGTGCATCGGAATGCCGAGCTCATGGCCGGCATAGACATAGACAATGTCGAAGCCCGCGCGCTTCGAGCGGATGGCTGCGTCGCGGTGCCATTTGCGCAGGGCCTTGATGTCGTCCTTGTCCATGCGCCGCGCCTGCACCGGATCGTTCAGCGTCACCGGCCGGTGCGAAGGCCCAAGCGGCACCTCGCGCGTCTGCCGGTTTGCGGCAGAGGGGCCATGATGCATGATCTCGATGGCAGCGAGCGAGCCATGGAAATGCACGGCCTCCGCCATGAGGGCGAGTGCGGGGATATCCTCGTCGCTGTAGAGCCGTCCTTCGTGATAGGGCTCGCAGTCGCTCGACGGATGGATCTCGACTTCCTCCGTCGTCACCACGGCCCAGCCGCCTTCCGCTTTCACGCCCCGCATCTCGGCCAGGGCCTGTGGTGCTGTCCAGCCGAAGCCGTTGCAATGGGCCACCTGGAAGAAGCGGTTGCGCGCTGTCACCGGGCCGATGCGCACGGGTTCAAAGAGAATGTCGTAGCGGGGGTCGCGGGTCATGGGCTGCCTTTTTATGAGGCAGCAGCAGACCCCAAAGCAGCCCTCAAGATCAAGGGATCAAAGGCCTTGTGCCGGGTGAGACAGGCTGTCGCGATGGCGTTGCTCGCATCGGAAGCGCCGTCTTCGCGGTCAATCGCGACACGGCCTGAGCGGCCTTCAGGAGAAGGTGCTGCCCCAGTCGGCGATGCCGATGACAGGGCCGGTCTTGCCCTGCTGCAGGATGGCGAGGCAGCCGGTGCAATCGCCTGTGAGCACCGCATCCTTGCGCCACATCTGCGAGAAGGGTTTGCCTTCCCACATGGCCGCCGGCACGAGGTTCCGCACCACATTATTGTAGGTGATGGTATTGCCTGCATTCTCGCCGCGCTCGATGAGCTGTTCCTTCTTCGGCGAAATGGCCATGAGCCAGAGAGTTGCGGGCGATTGCAATTCGGCTGCGGCCATCTCGACGGTGAAATCATCCTGCCGGGCCACGAGCGTCATGGGGATGAGCTGCGTTTCGGCGCGGGCTTGCGCCACCAGCCGCTCGATTTCCGCGCGATTGTTGCCTGCCACATGATAGCGGCCATTGATCACGGCCTGGGGCGTATAGGCCTTCATGTCGCCGCGTGATTTTCCGTAGTCGAACTGGCGCTGAGAAAACTCGGGCCGCGCCAGCGTGTCGCGCCAGCCGAGATAGTCCCAGTAATCAACGTTGAAGGACACGGCATAGATGCCGGGCACTTGCGAGAGTTCACCGAGCAGCTTGTCGGCCGCGGGGCAGTTGGCGCAGCCCTGGCTGGTGAACAGTTCCAGCAGCACCGGCGCCGGTTCCTCTTCCGCGCGCGCGCACAGGGGCGATGCCAGGCTAGCGGCAGCCAGGGCAAGCGCACGGCGGCGGGAGAGGCTTGTTGTCATGTGGTCCTTATGATGTGGCGCGGAAACACATACCAATCACGTTGGGGTGAGGCCGCGCGGCAAGGTGCGCCGCCATGTGCCGCTGCGTCAAGATTTTGTTGCCGCGCAGGTGCCTGTTTGAAAGCTGCTTGCGTCACATACGGCAGGTTGAAAACGCATCACTGGCGCCGCAAATCGGATTTGAACAATTTCAAATGACCGCCGGGCGATTGAGCAAGGCATTGATCTTGAGCAGCGTGTTCCAGTTGCGCGCCGTGCCACGCCGCTTCAGCCGCCGTTCGATGATGCCCGGTTGTATCTTCGAGGTTCCGACACCTTCCAGATAGTCGACGAAGATCTCGCGCCCGGCGATCTGCAATCGTTCCGGTCCACCATGCTGTGCGAGGATCGCGGCGTCTGCCGCCGTGAGCGTCTCCGCGAACATGATGACCAGCAGATGGTTGGGCCGCGCCTGTGCTGCGTCCGGAAAGGGATTTGCGGCGATGATACCCGGCATGCTCGCCGCATCGCGGATGAAGACATCGAGATCGAGGCCGAAGCCTGCGATGAGCGTGCCGAACAGCCGGGCCAGTTTTGCCTCGTCCTGGCGCGCAGCAAAGAGAATGTTGCCGCTGGCGATATAGCTTGAAACCGCATGCAGGCCTTCAGCCTCCGCTGCCTTCACAAGCTTGCCCAGCGGCATGGCCTTGTGTGTGGCAGGCCCGATGGCGCGCAGGAAGGCAACATGGCTGGGCACCGCGGCTTCGGCTGGCTTGCGGGTCATGAGGTGATCCTCATTGGAATGATTTCAGGAAGCAATCTTTGTGGCTTCGTCTTGGCAAATCGCGTGGCACCTGCCCTGTGCTGCGGCGGAAAGATGGCGCTTGTCCTGTGGCATAATGCTGGGCCTCCTTACTGCAAGTTAACTCCACAGCAGAGGCCGCGGAGTCCTAGCTTCGCACGCGTGTCCCCAACGGACACGAATGGAGAAAACCATGAAGACGAAATCCAACAAGCCGGAAGTCGCGGCCAAGCATGAGCAGCATGTTCATGATCACCGCGACCCTCCGGCCTCGCATGCGCC
The DNA here is from genome assembly GCA_020161855.1 of Pseudomonadota bacterium. Lineage (GTDB taxonomy): Bacteria > Pseudomonadota > Alphaproteobacteria > Rhizobiales > Aestuariivirgaceae > Aestuariivirga. The sequence continues at coordinate 357,650 of JAIUNJ010000003.1, read as the reverse complement.
GCAGCACAAGCCGGGCCATGTCCCGCCCAAGTCTGCCGAGCCCCCGCGTTCCGGCCAGTAAGCTTTCCGGCACGCAGCGACAGGATCCCAAGCCCGATCGCACCCCCACGCATTGATGGCGCAATGCGTGAACGTCCAGGCAAGAGGCGCGGCCCGTCCAACGCCGCCACCATTGCCTCCTTCTCCCTCTCTCACAATTCAAACATTCATCTCCCAGGAGATTTCCCATGAAGACTCGTGTTTTCGTGTCAGCGCTGCTTGGCCTGACGCTGGCCGCCTCGGCCGCCAATGCCCTCACCATCCAGAATACGGATGCGAAGGACTACACCGTGATGCTGAAGCCGTTGCACGGCAAGGAACTGAAGGTTTCTGTCAAGGCCAATGCCACGATCAACCACGCCTGCAAGACGGGAAGCCAGGTCATGCTCGGCGACGATCACGAAACCTGCGGCACCGCACTCAAGAAGGTCACCATCAAGGACGGCAAGTTCCTCTGACCGTCGGATGACTTGAATGCGAACGTTCCAACACCCCTTGTGGAGCGGGCGCTGGGGCCACCACCGCTCTGGTGGCCCCAACTTCTGTTACGCCGCCTTGGCGATATTGCGCAGCACGTAGTGCAGGATGCCGCCGTTCTTGTAGTAGTCGATCTCGTCCAGGGTATCGATGCGGCAGAGCACCGGGAAGGTGGCCGTGGTGCCATCGGCGCGGAGGATTTCGACGGTCAGCGTCTCGCGCGGCTTGAGGCCGTCGGCGAGGCCCTTGATGGTGATCTGTTCGTCGCCGCGCAGGCCCAGCGTTTGCCAGCTCTGGCCTTCCTGGAATTGCAGCGGAACAACACCCATGCCAACGAGGTTGGAGCGGTGGATGCGTTCGAAGCTCTGGGCGATCACGGCGCGCACGCCGAGCAGGTTGGTGCCCTTGGCCGCCCAGTCGCGCGATGAACCGTTGCCATATTCGACACCGGCAAAGACGACGAGCGGCGTGCCTTCTGCCGCATACATCATCGCTGCATCATAGATCGGCAGTTCTGTGCCGTCGGGCTGGTGCAGTGTCAGGCCGCCTTCCTTCACGCTGCCGTCCGGGCCCTTCACCATGTGGTTCTTGATGCGGATGTTGGCGAAGGTGCCGCGCATCATCACTTCGTGATTGCCGCGGCGCGTACCGTACTGGTTGAAGTCGATGGGCTTCACGCCATTGTCGGTGAGGTAGCGGCCCGCGGGCGAAGCGGCCTTGATGGAGCCTGCCGGCGAGATGTGGTCGGTGGTGATCTTGTCGCCGAAGAGGCCGAGGATGCGCGCCTTGGTGATGTCGGTCACCGGCTTGGGCTGCATCGTCATGCCCTGGAAATAGGGCGGGTTCTGCACATAGGTGCTCTTCGAATCCCAGCCATAGGTCTCGCCCTTGCCCGTGGCCACGGCGCGCCAGTTCTTGTCGCCCTTGAACACGTCGGCATAGCGCTTCTTGAACATCTTCGGCGCGATGTTCTTGCGAATGAAGGCGTCGATCTCCTTGTTGGTGGGCCAGACGTCCTTGAGATAGACAGGCTTGCCCTTCCGGTCGGTGCCGAGGGGTTCGCTGGTGATGTCGATCTGTGTTGATCCCGCCAGCGCATAGGCGACGACGAGCGGCGGCGAGGCGAGATAGGCTGCCTGCACATCGGGGCTCACGCGGCCTTCGAAGTTGCGATTGCCGGAGAGCACGGCGGAGGCAACGATGCCGTTGTCATTGATCGCCTTGGAGATCGCCGGATCGAGCGGGCCCGAGTTGCCGATGCAGGTCGTGCAGCCATAGCCCACGAGATAGAAGCCGATCTTGTCGAGATCCTTCTGCAGGCCGGACTTGGCCATGTATTCGCTCACCACCTGCGAGCCGGGGGCGAAGGAGGTCTTGACCCAGGGCTTCGACGTGAGGCCGCGTGCCGCTGCCTTGCGGGCCAGAAGGCCAGCGCCGATCAGCACCGAGGGATTTGATGTATTGGTGCAGGAAGTGATGGCGGCGATCACCACATCGCCATGGCCGATGTCGAAGTTCTTGCCCTCGACATTGACGCGCTTTTCCTTTTCGCCGGCCTTGGCGAAGCCTGCCTTGTCCTTCGGTGTTTCGAGGGCGGAGAGGAAGCCCGGCTTGATGTCGGGGAGTGGCACGAATTTTTCCGGGCGGTTGGGGCCGGCCATGGCCGGAACGACACTGCCGAGATCAAGCTCGAGCGTATCGGTGAACACCGGATCGGCGGCCGTCTTGGAACCGAAGAGGCCCTGCGCCTTGCAATACTTCTCGACGAGCGCGATCCGCTCCTTGGCGCGGCCCGAGAACTTGAGATAGTCGACCGTCACGGCATCGACCGGGAAGAAGCCGCAGGTTGCGCCATATTCAGGCGCCATGTTGGCGATGGTGGCGCGGTCTGCGAGCGTCAGGGCATGGAGGCCCGGGCCGTAGAATTCGACGAACTTGTTCACCACGCCCTTCTTGCGCAGCATCTGGGTCACAAGCAGCACCAGGTCGGTGGCGGTAACGCCTTCATTGAGCTTGCCCGTCAGCTTGAAGCCGATCACCTGTGGCAGCAGCATGGATTGCGGCTGGCCGAGCATGGCGGCTTCCGCCTCGATGCCGCCCACGCCCCAGCCGAGGACGCCGAGGCCGTTCACCATGGTGGTGTGGCTGTCGGTGCCGACCAGCGTATCGGGATAGGCGACCTCGACCTTGCTGGTCTTCTTGCCCTTGGTCACTGTTTCGGTACGGGTCCAGACGGTCTGTGACAGATATTCGAGATTCACCTGGTGGCAGATGCCGGTGCCCGGCGGCACCACGCGGAAATTGCGGAAGGCGCCCTGTCCCCATTTCAGGAACTTGTAGCGTTCCTCGTTCTGCTCATACTCGCGCTTCACGTTCTCGCCGAAGGCCTTGGCGTTGCCGAAGTGGTCCACGACGACGGAGTGGTCGATGACCAGATCGACGGGCACCAGCGGGTTGATCTTCTGGGCGTCGCCCTTGAGGAGTTTCATGCCGTCGCGCATGGCGGCGAGATCGACCACGGCGGGAACGCCGGTGAAATCCTGCATCAGCACGCGGGCCGGGCGGAAACCCACTTCCTTGTCTTCCGTGCCGCGGTTCGTCAGCCAGGCGACGAAGCCCTGGATGTCGGTCTTGGTCACCGAGCGGCCGTCCTCATGGCGGAGCAGGTTTTCGAGCAGCACCTTCATGGAATAGGGCAGGGCGGAAATGCCCTTGAGCCCGTTTTTCTCGGCTGCCTTCAGGCTGTAATAGACGTAGGTCTTGCGGCCGACCTTGAGCGTCTTGCGGGATTTGAAGGAGTCGAGCTGCATAGGATGGGGCCTCTTGGGTTCGGGCTGGACTGTGCGCCGCATATAGACCGCTTCGCGCCGCAAAACAAATCTGGATCGGGCTTTTGGGCGTGAACGAAAGTCGCAAGCAAGGCCTGCGCAAGCTGCCTTGTTCGTGGGCAACGCGCGAGCCATTGCCAGCGCCGCCGGGCCCGGGCAAATGTCCGCCGGAACAGGCTGGCCGAATGGCTGGCGCCAGAGGAGCTATGATGAGCAATCATGTGATCGGAACGGGCATTTCGGCCAACAGGCGGGCGTTTGACCTGTCGGATTTCGGCGCCGAGCTGGATGATCTCCAGAAGCTGGGTGTCGAAACCATCGAAATCCCGACCTTTGACATGGACCTCGTGGTCGGCGGCCGGATCCGGGCCCCCCAGCTTGCAGCACTCAAGCGGGCGACGGCTGGCCGCAAGATTGTCTATTCCGTGCATGGCCCGCTGGCTGTCAATTTCTTCGATGCGCCCTACCGGCTGCAGCGCCATTTCGATGTGCTCAAGGCCTCGATGGAGGTTGCGGCCGAGATCGGTGCCATCAACTATGTGATGCACAGCGGCATCAAGCTGGTCGGCCAGAACCCCGGCACCGAGGATGCCTATGCCCGCCAGCGTGAATGGCTCGGCAAGGTCGGTGAGCTGGCCCGCGATCTCAATCTCTATGTCTGCGTCGAGAATGTCTTCTGTGAATTCGACAACACCACCTACACGGCCTCGCCGTCGCGGCTGGCGCGCGAGATCGCTGCGGTGGCGCATCCCCATGTCTGGGCCACGCTCGATTTCAGCCATGGCTATCTCAACACCATCTTTGTCGGCGGTGACTTCGAAAGCGAATGCGTGCAGCTCGCGCCCTATGCCAAGCATCTGCACATGCACGACAGCTTCGGCCTGCCGGATGACATCTGGATGTACACGGAAGGCGAGCGCCTTGCCTTCGGCCATGGCGACCTGCATCTGCCGGTGGGCTGGGGCAACATTCCCTGGGCGTCACTCATGCAGAACTGCCGCTTCCCCAACGGCACGATCTTCAACATCGAACTGCAGCTGCGCTACTGGTACGCCGCCCAGGAATGCGTCGATGCCACCAAGGCTTTGGCCCGCAAGGCGCTGCCGGTCATGGGCATCGCTGCGGCGTAGGTCAGCCCTTCACGGCCTTCGCCTTCTCATAGGCGATCGTTGCACTGATAAGCTGCCGCCACAGTGCCTCTGCGGCATCGGACGGCACGCCGGCCTCTTCGGCATGGGCACGAACCCGCGACACCACTTCCTCGATGCGGCTGGGGATGCTTGCCGGCAAGCCGTCGCGCAGCTTGATGGCGATGACACGGTCGACGACGCGGAAGCGCTTGGCCAGGAGATCGACGAGGGCATCGTCGATCGCGTTGATATCGCTGCGGCAGGCCGCGAGGCTGTCTGTCATGGCCGCTTAATAGGCTGGCTCAGACCCTGCGCTCAACCATCATCTTCTTGATTTCGGCAATGGCCTTGGCCGGCGACAGGCCCTTGGGGCAGGCCTTGGCGCAATTCATGATCGTATGGCAGCGGTAGAGCCGGAACGGGTCCTCGAGATTGTCGAGGCGTTCGCCGGTGGCTTCGTCGCGGCTGTCGATCAGCCAACGATAGGCCTGCAGCAGCACTGCGGGGCCGAGATAGCGGTCGCCGTTCCACCAGTAGCTCGGGCAGGAGGTGGAGCAGCAGGCGCAGAGGATGCACTCATAGAGCCCGTCGAGCAGTTCGCGCTCTTCCTTGGATTGCTTCCATTCCGTCTGCGGCGTCGGCGTCGTGGTCTTGAGCCAGGGTTCCACCGAGCGGTGCTGGGCATAGAAGCGGGTGAGGTCGGGCACCAGGTCCTTGACCACCGGCATGTGCGGCAGCGGATAGATCTTCACGTCGCCCTTCACATCCTCGCAGGCCTTGAGGCAGGCGAGCGTGTTGGTGCCGTCGATGTTCATGGCGCAGGAGCCGCAGATGCCCTCGCGGCAGGAGCGCCGGAAGGTCAGCGTCGGGTCCTGCTCGTTCTTGATCTTGATGAGCGCGTCGAGGACCATCGGCCCGCAATCGTCCATGTCGATGTGATAGGTGTCCATGCGCGGGTTCTGCCCGTCGTCCTGGTTCCAGCGGTAGATCTTGAACGAGCGGATATTGGCGCCCGGCGGCATGGGCCAGGTCTTGCCGATACCGATCTTCGAGTTCTGTGGGAGTGCGAATTCAGCCATGTCTATTTCTCACTCCCTCCCCCTTGTGGGGAGGGCCGGGGTGGGGGTCTGGGATTCTCTCAAATGTGCGTAAGTGAAGCTGGAGGGCAGCCGGGCTTCATGCCGGATTCGGTCAACGACACCTTCGAGGTCATTGTAGATATCGCCGTTCCAGAAGCGGATTACCCGGTAACCCTGCGAAGTCATGACTTCACTGCGCGCGGCGTCATAGGCGGCCGCTGCGGCATGCTGGCCGCCATCGAGTTCGATGACGAGTTTGGGGTCGTGGCAGGCGAAGTCGGCCACGAAGCGGCCGACCGGAACCTGCCTGCGGAAGTGACGGCCTTCCGGTTTCAGAAGCCGCAGCTGCTGCCAGAGAATCCGTTCTGCCGGTGTGGCGTTGTTGCGAAGGGTGCGTGCGAATTGATTGGCCATCAACTGGCTCCGACCCTGTCATCTCCCCCATGTGGGGAGGTCGAGAATTGCGTCGGCAATTTTCGGGCGGAGGTATCTGAATGGGAGGTTCGGACAGACCCCCACGCCAACCCTCCCCACAAGGGGGAGGGAGCAGTGTTGCGAAACGGGCCCGCAACCGCTTCCATCAATACACCCGCGCCTTCGGCTTGATGTATTCGATGTCGTCAGACATCGTGAAGTCGTGCACCGGGCGATAGCCCAGCGTCACCTTGTTCTTGGCGCTGTCGGTCCAGGCCAGCGTGTGCTTCATCCAGGTCTTGTCGTCGCGCTTGGGGAAATCCTCGCGGGCATGGGCGCCGCGGCTTTCCTTGCGAGCCAGCGCTGAATCGACCGTCACCGAAGCCTGCAGGATCAGGTTCTCGAACTCCAGCGTTTCGATCAGGTCACTGTTCCAGACGAGCGAGCGGTCGCTGACGGCAACATCGGCGATGCCTTTCCAGATTTCGTTGATCTTCTTCGAACCCTGTTCGAGCGTCTCGCCGGTGCGGAACACGGCCGCGTCATCCTGCATGGCGCGCTGCATGCTGGCGCGCAGCTTGGCCGTCGGCGTGTGGCCTGCCGCGTTGCGGTAGTGGTCGAGGCGGGCAATCGAGGCCTCGCCGGCATCGCCCGGAAGGTCGGCATGGTTGCTGCCGGACTTGATGAGTTCGGCGCAGCGCAGGCCCGCCGCCCGGCCGAAGACCACGAGGTCGATCAGCGAATTTGAACCAAGCCGGTTGGCGCCATGCACCGAAACGCAGGCGGCCTCGCCCACGGCCATGAGGCCGGGCACGGTCTTCTCCGGGTCCTTCCGGTCGCCAGCCAGCGCTTCGCCGTGATAGTTCGTGGGAATGCCGCCCATGTTGTAGTGCACGGTCGGCAGGATCGGGATCGGCTCGCGGGTCACATCGACGCCGGCGAAGATCTTGGCGCTTTCCGAGATCCCCGGCAGGCGCTCATGCAGCACCTTGGGATCGAGATGTTCGAGGTGCAGGTGAATGTGATCCTTCTGTGCGCCGACGCCGCGGCCCTCACGGATCTCCAGCGTCATCGAGCGCGAAACCACGTCGCGCGAGGCGAGGTCCTTGGCGGAAGGCGCATAGCGCTCCATGAAGCGCTCGCCCTCGGAATTGGTGAGATAGCCACCTTCGCCGCGCGCACCCTCGGTGATCAGGCAGCCCGCGCCATAGATGCCGGTCGGATGGAACTGCACGAATTCCATGTCCTGGCAGGGAAGCCCGGCACGCAGCACCATGGCGTTGCCGTCGCCGGTGCAGGTGTGGGCCGAGGTGGCCGAGAAGTAAGCGCGGCCGTAGCCCCCGGTCGCGAGAATGGTCTGGTGGGCGCGGAAGCGGTGGATGGTGCCATCCTCAAGCGCCATGGCCATCACGCCGCGGCAGGCGCCGTCTTCCATGATCAGGTCGAGCGCGAAATACTCGATGAAGAAGGCCGTGTCATAGCGCAGGCTCTGGCCATAGAGCGTGTGCAGCATGGCGTGGCCGGTGCGGTCGGCGGCGGCACAGGTGCGCTGCACCGGCGGGCCGTCACCGAAGTTCATCATATGGCCGCCGAAGGGGCGCTGGTAGATTTTGCCTTCCTCGGTGCGGCTGAAGGGCATGCCGAAATGCTCGAGCTCATAGACGGCGGTCGGCGCGTTGCGGCAGAGATACTCGATGGCGTCTTGGTCGCCGAGCCAGTCAGCGCCCTTCACCGTGTCATACATGTGCCAGCGCCAGTCGTCGGCGCCCATGTTGGCCAGCGAGGCGGCAATGCCGCCCTGGGCCGCCACGGTGTGTGAACGCGTCGGGAAGACCTTGGAGATGCAGGCCGTCTTGAGGCCTGATTGCGATGCGCCGAGGGCGGCGCGCAGGCCGGAACCGCCTGCACCCACCACCACCACGTCGAAGCTGTGGTCGGTGATCGGATAGGCGCGGCCGCCGATGGTCACGCTCTTCGGCGCCTTCTTCTTCGTGTCGGTAACAGCCATCAGGGTGCGAAGCTCATCTTGAGAATGGAGTAGGCGGCAATGGCGAAGAAGCTCGTCGCGATTGCGATGTTGAGCGCCAGCGCCGCGAACTTGGCGAGATGGCTGTGGAGATAATCCTCGATCACCACCTGCAGGCCGAGCCGCATGTGCCAGCAGGCCGAGGCGAGGGCCATGATGAGCAGCAGCGCTATGATCGGGTTCTGCAGCGAGGCGATCACCTCGGCGCGCGTTGCGCCGAAATGGGCGATCAGGAACCACACCAGAACCGCCATCAGCGGCAGGTTGGCGACGGCGGTGGCGCGCTGCTGCCAGAAATGCTCGGTGCCGGTCTTGGAGGCGCCGAAGCCCCGCACCCTCTTGAGCGGGGTCTTCATGTTGGAGGCGTTGCTCATCTCGTTCATGACTTCACCCCATAGGCGATGAGCCAGAGCAGCACGGTGATCAGGATGGAGCCGATCACGTTGGCGCGGACCATCCATTCGACCGTCGGCAGCTTGAAGCCGCGGCCCATGTCCCAGATGAAATGGCGGATGCCGCCGAGGGCATGGTGCACCAGTGCCCAGGTGAAGCCGAAGAGGATGAGCTTGCCGAACCAATGGCCGAAGAAGCCCTGCACCACGGCGAAATAGGCATCGGAATGGGCCGCCGCGGCGAGCCACCAGACCACCAGCAGCGTGCCGCCATAGAGGGCAACGCCGGTGATGCGATGGGTAATCGACATCATCATGGTCAGCATCGGCTTGTAGATCTGCAGATGCGGCGAGAGCGGTCGCGCCACCTGTTTTTGCTCAGCCATTCTCTTGCCCCGTTTTCTGTGGATGGGTTTTAGCTTCTGCGCTGCACAATGGCAAACCGGCGCGCTTCCCAGCCAGGCGGCATCGTCTGGCTGAAAGGGAATCGCGCCAAGTCAACTTCTGGAGCAAATCCTTGTCGCCAAAGTGGAATTCACTTTGGCGGGACGTGCTCCCCTCAGGTATCAGACGTTTCATGGCGGGAAGATCACGACTCTGGCGCTCAGTTTTTGGCCGCCTGCTTCTTGCCGCCGTCATCTTCATCGCTGGGTCCTACCTCGCTTCGCGCCAGGGCCTGTTTGAATGGCCCCGCCAGTATGATCCGCTGGCCCTGCCGGACCTGACGGAAACACCTCACTGGCTGACGTCCTACCAGCTTAAGCTGGTCGATTTCGATCAGCAAAATTGCCTAACAGCCTTGCGCCGGGCAGGCGTGAATGCCCCCTTGCAGCCGGCGCAGGGATTGGGCAGCCAGTGCGAGCGCGCTGGAACCGTCAAGATCGGCGGCCTGTCAGCCTCCAGGCTCCGCACCGAGGAGACGCGCTGCGCCATCGCTGCCCGGCTTTACATGTGGGAACGCCATGTGGTGCAGCCCGCCGCGCGCCGGGCCTTTGGCGAGCCGGTGGCCGAGATCATCCATTTCGGCTCCTACAGCTGCCGCACCATCCGGGGCCGTGGCAGTATGAGCGAGCATGCCACCGCCAATGCCTTCGACGTGGCGGGCTTCCGCCTGAAAAGCGGCAAGCTCATCTCGCTGAAGCGCGACTGGTCCACGCTGCGCGAAGGCCGTTTCCTGCGGGCGGTGCGCGATGGCGCCTGCGACTGGTTCAACCTTGTCCTCAGCCCTGACTACAACGCCGATCATGCCGACCACTTCCATCTCGACATGGGCTGGTACCGCAGCTGCCGGTGATCCCACCACAAACGTCATTCCATCCGGGCCGCGAAGCGGCGCGAGATGGAACCCCGCTACACTTCATGCCGCTGCGGAGAAGCCGTGCGGAAAGGGGTCAGCGGGATCGCGCAGCAGCGTTGCCGTGCCGGTCACGAAGGCGCGGCCCTCGATCATCGGAATGATGCGGCCGTCACCGGCCTCACGGTATCGGCCCCTGAAACGGCCGCCCATGATGCCTTCCTGCACCCAGGTGTCACCGGCCTTGAGCGCGCCGTCGGCGGCAAGGCAGGCAAGCTTGGCGCTTGTCCCGGTGCCGCAGGGCGAGCGGTCGAAGGCGGAACCGGGGCAAAGCACGAAGTTGCGGGAATGCGCTTCCGCCGCGCCGGGGGCGCCGAAGAATTCCACGTGGTCGATGCTGGCGCCCTCTGCGCCGGTGATGCCTGCTGCCGTGAGTGCTGCGCGCAGCGCCTGCGAAGCCTGCATCAGGGCCGGGATATTCTCCGGCGTGATGGCAGCGGGTGCATCCTTGCACAGGAAGAACCAGTTGCCGCCCCAGGCCACGTCACCTGTCACCGGCCCGAGGCCGCGCACCTCCAGCTTCACATCCTTGCGGTGGCGGTAGGCCGGCACGTTCTCGATCTCGACACTGTTGGCATCCTTCAGCGTCACCGCCACCTTGCCCACCGGCGTCTCGAACCTGTGCTGGCCGAGCGCCAGCCGCCCCATATGATGCAGCGAGACCGCGGCACCGATGGTGGCATGGCCACACATGCCGAGAAGCCCCGTGGTGTTGAAGAAGATCAGCCCCGCGGCGCAGTCGCGCTCGGCGGTTTCGCACAGGAGTGCGCCCACCATGGCCTCGTGGCCGCGCGGCTCGCAGACGATGAAACGGCGCAGCGCATCAAAGTCCTGTGCCAGCCGCCCGGCCTGCCGCGCCACGCTGCCACGGCCGAGGTCGGGTCCGCCGGCGACGACGAGCCGTGTCGGCTCGCCTTCCGTGTGGCTGTCGATCACTTCCATGGATCAGGCCGCCTGCTTCAGCGTCGTGTTCCAGGTGCCATACCAGCGCTCGAAGAGCGCCAGCTGGCCCGCCGCATATTGCTTCTGGCTGTCACTCAGGGCGTCGCTGGCATTGAAGTGCAGGTCATATTCGCGGTCGCCGCGCAGCGTCATGAGATACTTGTAGTGCAGCACGAGGTCAGCACCTTCATCGAAGGACGAGAGCACGGCCAGTGCCTGCTCCAGTTCGAGGGCGCGGCGGCGGGCATCGGCGTCACCCTTGGCGGCCTGCTCGCAGAGGCGCACGAGGTGCAGCACCTCGCGCGGCAGCACATTGCCGATGCCGGTGATGGCGCCCTTTGCCCCGCAGTTGACGAAGCCATGGAACACCTGCGTGTCCACGCCCACCATCAGCGTCAGTTCCGGGTTGCTGCCGGTGATATGCTCGGCGGCATAGCGGAGGGCGGCGGCCCCGCCGAATTCCTTGAAGCCGACGAGGTGCTTGTGCTTGGCGCGCAGCGCGAAGAACTGCGGTGCCTTGGTTTCGTAGCCATAATAGGGGCTGTTGTAGATGACCGAGGGAAGGTCAACGCCGGCCTCGAGCACCGCCTCGAAATGAGCAAGCTGTGCGGCCGGTGACGTGCCGCGCGAGAGGAGCCGCGGAATGACCATGAGGCCCTTGGCGCCCTCGCGCTTGGCATGGGCGGCGATGGCCGCGGCGCGCGCCGTGCTCTGTGCGCCCGTGCCGACGATCACCGGAACCCCGGCCCGCACCAGCCGCTCCACGCCTGTCATGCGCTGTTCGTCGGAGAGCAGGGGCCAGTCGCCCATGGAGCCGCAATAGACGACAGCACTCATGCCGAGCCCCATCAGTTCCTTGCCCTTGCGCACAAGGGCGTCGAAGTCCGGCTGGCGCTCTGCCGTGCAGGGCGTCATCAGGGCAGGGATCGTTCCGGTGAAAACATTGCTGCTGGCCATGGTGCAGTCCTCCTGTGTGGTGTGCTTGAGCGGTGTCCGGAAGTGTGCTTGCAAAGCCCGGCGATGTCTTGTCCCAAACCCCAGTGGCGCCTGCAGTTTCTGCACAAGTGGCGGAAGCCCCGCCGATGAGCGCCAATGTCGTCTTTGACTCGGGCCTCGCCGATCTCGTCGCCGATACCGTCTATTTCGTGAAGGATGGCGCCGGGCGTTACACCAGCGTCAACCAGACCCTGGCCGACCGCATCGGTGGCGGCGACAAGGCGAAGCTTCTGGGCCGCAGCGCGTCCGATCTCTTTCCGCCGCAGATCGCCCGGCATATTGCGGCCCAGGACAAGGCGGTGCTCGCCACCGGCCGCACCATCAACGGCGCCCTTGAGCTTCACATCTATCCCGATCTCTCGGAGGGCTGGTGCCTCACCTGGAAGGCGCCGCTCCGTGACGGCGGCGGGCGCATCACCGGGCTTGCCGGCCTGTCACGCGATATCCAGGTTCCGGCCCGGCAGAAATCCGCCAACCGGACACTGGCCCGCGTGCTCGATCATATCCAGGAGCATCTCGAAGATGACCTGTCGCTGGAAAGCCTCGCCGCCCTGGCGGGGCTTTCCGTCTTTCAGCTCGATGGCCGGCTGCGCCAGCTCTTCGGCCTGTCGGCGGGACAGTATGTGATCCGCTCGCGTATTACCGAGGCCTGCGTGCTGCTGCGCCGTGGCGGCCTTGCCATCAGCGAGGTGGCGCTCGTCTGTGGCTATGCCGATCAGGCGGCCTTCACCCGGCAGTTCCGCAAGTCCGTCGGCCTCACCCCGCAGCAATACCGGCTGCGGCATGTGGAAACGGCCTGACCTCCGCCCGTCATTTCAACGTAAGAACGTCATTCCAGCGCAAGATCGCCATTCCAGCGTCTACGCCGTCAATTCAGCGCCAGACCGTCATTCCAGCGCAAGCTGGAACCCAGCTTCGTCTTAGGCTGCGTCACTTCTCCAAACCTGGCTCAGCGCCATCCCACCCACGTCGTCCTCAGTCGGCTTGCAGGACTCTTGTTGGCGGCATGAAAAAGGCAGAGAGGCGTCTTCCGCCACTCTGCCTTGTCTCTGAACCCATTTCTGGATTGTCCACAAATCTAGTGAAACACCGCGCGCCTGTCAAGCACTAAATTCACAAAACAGGCATAAAAATCGCAAGTACTTGCGATTACTGGACAATCACCTTCGTGCCGATCGGGGTCTTGGAATAGAGCTCGGCCACTTCGCTGTTGAGCATGCGGATGCAGCCTGAAGACGCCGCCGTGCCGATCGAGGACGGCGCATTGGTGCCGTGGATGCGGTACATTGTGTCGCGGCCGCCGCGGTAGAGGTAGAGGGCGCGGGTGCCCAGCGGGTTGGCCGGAATGCCGCCCGGCATGCCCTTGGCCCACTTGGCATAGCGTGGCGTGCGGCGAATCATCGAGGCGGTCGGGGTCCAGCGCGGGTTGACGGCCTTGGAGCCGATCACGGCGGTGCCCGACCAGGAAAGGCCCTGCTTGCCCACGGCGACGCCGTAGCGCACGGCCTGTCCGCCGCCGAGCACGAGATAGAGGGCGCGTTCATGTGTCCTGATGATGATGGTGCCCGGGGCTTCGCTACTGGCGAAGGACACCGTCTCGCGGCCCTTGTAGGCCGGGCGCTTCTGGGCAACCGTGGTCTTCTTGCGCGGCTGCGGGGCCTTGATCGCGCGCTTGTCGTCGAGCTTCTTTTTCTTCTTCAGCGGGCGGCCATTCTCATCGCGCCCGAAGAGCACGTCGATCAGGCTGCGCTCGGCCATTGCTTGCGGAACGGATAGCGTTCCGGTTGCAACAATACCCAGAAGACCGGCCAAAAGGCCGCGGCGGTTCAAGTGACGTTCCATGTTGCCTCAATCCCTAACAGTGAGGACCGTTCAATAGCCGTCACATGCCGCGCTGAAAAGTATGAATTAGCATTCCGAAAGTTACAGAACTGTCATGTGTCTGCCGGAAAAACAGGCAGGTCAGAGCACGATCACCTTGGTGCCGATCCGGACGCTGTCATAAAGCTCCGAAACTTCCTCATTCAGCATGCGGATGCAGCCGGAAGAGGCCGCCGTGCCGATCGATCCGGGCTCGTTGGTGCCATGGATGCGGAAGAGCGTGTCGCGGCCCTTGGCGTAGAGATACAAGGCCCGGGCCCCGAGCGGATTTTCAGGGATGCCGCCGGGCATGCCATTGGCCCAGCGCGCCAGTTCCGGTCGCCGGCGGATCATCGAGGCCGGGGGCGTCCAGGTCGGCCATTCGGTCTTGCGCCCGATGGTGGCAATCCCCGACCAGTCGAAGCCCGCCTTGCCAACGGCCACGCCGTAGCGGATCGCCGTATCGCGGCCGAGGATGTGATAGAGCGTCTTTTCATAGGCATTGACGATCACCGTCCCGGGCCGCTCCGGGGTCCAGAACTCGACGACCTCCGCGCCCTGGTAGGCCACGCGCTTTTTCTTCGTGGCGGCAAGCCCCGGCGTTGCGCCCAATGCTGCTGCCAGTGATCCGAGAATGAGTGTGCGCCGTTTCATGATTGCCTTTCCATGAAGTTGGGGCTTGGCGGGAATATGGCAGGGTGATCTCGCCCCGGCCTGTCGCGCCGCCGTCGCAGAAATTTCATCACTGGTCGATTTCAGGCACCGGTATGCCGGTTCGATCAATACGCCCTTCTGCCACCGTGCCAGAATGTTCACTTGCGCAACCGGGCGGGCGTGGCAATCTCCCGCCGTCCCAGGGAGAAATTTGGATGGCGAAAGCGGTACCGTTGCGGGCGCGTGTTGAAGGCGGTGGAACGCCGCTGATGACCGACTGGTACATCAAGTCCGAAACGGGTGCGCTCAAGGATGTGCTGCTGGGTCCTGCCGAAAGCTTCCGCTGGATGGGCATGGAGAATGCCGCGTGGTCGTCGCTGGTCCGCGAAACGCTGCGCAAGGGCTACAAGTTCGACAAGCAACTGGCCATGCGCCAGCACCGCGAGATGGTCGATGCCTATCAGTCGGCAGGTGTCACCACCCATTTCCTGCCCGTCGACATGAACAATCCCTATCAGGTCTATGCCCGCGACTCATCCTTCATGACGCCCTATGGCGCGGTGCTCTGCCAGTTGGCCAATCCGCGCCGCCGCGGCGAGTATGCAGCGGTGCTGCGCTTCTATCTCGAGAACAACATCCCGATCTACGACATGGTCAGCGCCGGCAATTTCGAAGGCGGCGACTTCAACATCATCAAGCCCGGTGTTGCCCTTGTCGGATACACCGATCACCGCTCCGAGGAAGTCTCGGCCCGGCAGATCGCCGAGTGGTTCACCAAGGAAGGCTGGGAGATCAAATACGCACCGATCGACCAGTTCTATGTGCACATCGATCTCATGGTCTGCATGCTGAACGAGCACTGCGCCGCCGTCTGCCTCGAGACCACAGAGGACGACATCATCGCCTGGCTCAAGTCCAAGAAGATCGAGATCATTCCGGCCACCTTCAAGGAAACCATGGCGCTGGGCTGCAATGTCGTGGCGCTTGGCAAGGACCGCGTGCTCTCGACCCACAGCGCCAAGGATCTGAACGGCAAAATGCGGGCTGCCGGCTTCGAGGTCTATGACCCCGACATGAGCATGTTCCTGCAGGCCGGTGGTGGCGTGCATTGCATGTGCCAGCCGCTGCGCCGCGAGGCCGCGTGAAGTGACATCAGGAGAGACATTCGCCTGACGTAACAAGAGGGCCCGAAGGCCCCGACAAGAAGAGAAAACCCCAAGGAGGTAAAAGTGGAAGTGAACAACAAACTCGAACAGCTGAAAGGCCTTGCTGCCAAGGGCAAGATCAATCGCCGCGAATTCGTGCAATACGCGATGGCCGCCGGCGTGACCGCCGCCGTGGCCGAAAAGGCCTTCATCTCGTCAGCCCGCGCCGAACCCAAGAAGGGCGGCACCATGAAGATCGGCCTTGGCCATGGTGCCACGACCGACACGCTGGATCCGGGCACCTATCCGGACCAGTTCACCGGTACGGCACTCTGGGGCACGCTCTCCAACAGCCTTACCGAGATCGACGCCAAGGGCAACGTTGTGCCTGATCTCGCCGAGAGCTTCGAACCCTCGGACGGCGCCAAGAAGTGGGTCTTCAAGCTCCGCAAGGGCGTGACCTTCCACAACGGCAAGACCGTCACCGCCGATGACGTGGTGGCTTCGATCCAGCATCACCTCGGCGAAGGCTCCAAGTCTGCCGCCAAGTCGCTGCTCAAGTCGGTCACCAGCATCAAGGCCGACGGCGCTGAAACGGTCGTCTTCGAACTCGATGGCGGCAACGCCGACTTCCCCTACACCGTGTCGGACTATCACATGCCGATCATGCCGAAGCGCGACGACGGCTCGGTGGACTGGGAGTCGGGTGTTCGCACCGGCGCCTATGTGCTCGACAAGTTCGAGCCTGGTGTGTCGGCGACCTTCAACAAGAACCCGAACTACTACAAGTCGGACCGCGGCTGGTTCGAGCGCGTCGAGTTCCTGTCGATCAAGGACGTGACCGCCCGTACCAACGCCCTGATGGCCGGTGAAGTCCACTACATGGACCGCTGCGATCTCAAGTCGCTCGACCTGCTCAAGGCCAATCCGAACATCGTCGTCTCGGAAGTGACCGGCTACGGCCACTACATCTTCCCGATGAACTGCACGGTGGCGCCCTTCGACAACCCGGACATCCGCAATGCCATCAAGTACTCTGTGGATCGCGAGCAGGTTCTGGCCAACGTGTTCCTCGGCCACGGCACGGTGGGCAACGACAACCCGATCGCTCCGACGGTCAAGTTCGCGACCAACCCCGAGCCGATCCACTCCTACAATCCGGAAAAGGCCAGGGAACTGCTCAAGAAGGCAGGTCTCGACAGCCTGAAGATCGATCTCTCCGTTGCTGATGCCGCCTTTGCCGGCGCCGTCGACTCGGCGCTGCTCTGGAAAGAACATGCCAAGGCCTGCAACATCGAGATCAACGTCATCAAGGAGCCGGATGACGGCTACTGGGATAACGTCTGGCTGAAGAAGCCCTTCGTTGCTTCCTATTGGAGCGGCCGTCCGACGGTCGACTGGATGATGACCACGGCCTATGCCGCCGATGCAGCATGGAACGACACGTTCTGGAAGAATCCGCGCTTCAACGAGCTGCTCCTGGCAGCCCGTTCTGAAACCGATGAAGCCAAGCGTGCGGCCATGTACGCCGAAATGCAGCAGCTGGTGCATGACGATGGCGGTCTCGTGAACCTCCTCTTCAACTCCTATGTCGAAGCCGGTGTGAACACGCTCGATCACGGCGACATGGCGGCCAACTGGCAGCTTGACGGCATGAGGATTGCCGAACGCTGGTGGTTCAAGGCCTGAACCTGATATGGGGCCGGAGGTTTTCTCCGGCCCTTTTCTTTCCGATGACACCCGCACAAAAATCCGCCCTTGCCTTTGTCGATGACAGGGCGACCGACCTGTCGCGCTGGTGCAAGACCATCTTCGACTTTGGCGAAACGGCTTGGCGCGAATATGAAAGCGCTGCCTGGTATGTGAAGCGCCTGCGGGCCGAGGGCTTCACCGTCGAGGAAGGCTCCGGCGGCATGCCCACAGCCTTTGCGGCGCAGTGGAGCAATGGCCCCGGCCCCTCGATCGGACTCTATGCCGAATATGACGCCGTGCCGGGCAATTGCCAGGCCGCAACCACGCGCCGCGAACCACGAGGCAATCTGAGCCCCGAGGCGGGTGGCCATACCGATCCGCATTCCGGTCTTGGCATGTCCGGCCTCGGTGGCCTGCTTGCCGCCAAGGCCGCCATGGAGAAGCATGGCATAACCGGCACGCTGCGCTTCACCGGCGAGCCTGCCGAAAAGGTGCGCGGCTCGAAGCCCATCCATGCCGTAAAGGGATACTATGACGGACTGGATGCGATGCTGTCCTTCCATCCCTTCTATATGCTGCCGATGTGCAACACGGTGCGCTGGGACACGCATTGCGGTGCGGCTTATGCGATGATCTACCGTTTCATCTGTGGCGAGCCGGAGAGGTGGGGACGGAGCGATGGCGCGCCCATCGCGCAGTCTCACTCGGCGGTCAGGGCGCCCGGCGCCAATGATGCATTGATGATGATGTATCTGTCGTCGAAGGCCTTGCGCGACTCGATGCTCACACATTCAGGGGGTTGGTCGATCTCGGAAACGATCCTGACGGCGGGGCAGGCCACGGCCGACAATCTTCCGGCCAGCCTTGCCGAGATCCAGTATATCATCCGTGTACCGACGATTGCGATGGCGGAACAGGTGACGGCCGTGCTCGACCGCAATGCGGCGGCAGCGGCTGCCATGTCAGGCTGCCGCCATGAACGGCACTGGGTATCGAAGTCGCGGCCCGGCCTGGCCAATCACGCCATGGCAAACGTCGTATGGGAGTCCCTGCAGGCCGTCGGTGCACCACACTGGAACGAGAAGGCCCGTGCCGTTGCCCGGGAGATCCAGACCAATCTCGGGCTTGAGCCGATGAACGAGCCCTTTATCCCTGAATGCGAGCGCCTCATTGCACCACAGGAGGCTGAGGCCATCCTGCGCCGGGACTTGCCGCCGTCGCAGCTCAACTCAACATCGGATGACTACACCGACATGAGCTGGCAGGCACCGACGGTGCGCTTCTATATCGCCCGCCCGGCGCTGAAGGCGCCGCCGGGCTACAGCTATCCGGCCTGGGTGATGAATGCGCTCGGCGGGATCCCCGAGACCATCGATCCCATGGTCATCACGGCCTCGAAGGTTCTGGCGGCTTCGGCGCTGCGCCTCCTGGAAGACAAGAGTGCGCGCGAGGCGGCGCGGCGTGAATTCGAGGACAGGACAGGTGGTGGTATCGGCGGTACGCGCTGGGTGCCGCCGCTGTGTGATTATCCGCCGCCCATTCATTTCCGCTGGCCGGAATATGTGACGACGGCGCGTGGCCGCGAATGGTGGATACCTGCCTGGCCCGGTAGCAGCTGACCTGTTTCAGGCCGGGAGCGGATCAGCAAGTTCTGCAAGCTGCTGTTCGATCCAGCGGATCACCGGATCGCGCAACCCGGTCATGGCGGAATAGCCCAGGCGTTCGGGGCTGTAGCTAGCAAGGGCCGCCGCCATGCCGGTGAGGCTCTCGCGGTGCCGCGCGATCGATGACAGCGGATCGGAATAGGTGTGGATGCTGAAGGCAACGGCCCCCGTTTGCGGCAGGCGCAGCAGGGTCTGCCGCTCGGCACGAATGAACAGAAGTTCGCCGCAGCGGCCAGGATCATCGGCCAGAATGCGCGCCATTTCGGCGGAAGCTGCGGCATTGGCGGCATGGGAATCGGCGGGGAAGAGCAGGGCACCGATGGCCGTCACCAGCCAGTTGAAGCGCTCCGCCGGAACGCCTTCGCGCACATTGACGAGGATGCGGTCGATGCGGGGTCCGAGCTTGTCATTGAGGCCGGGCACGGGTTCATGGGCCCAGGGAATGCCACCACCCACCGAGGCGATGATGCGGCCCGAACTTGTGTAGGGGTTGGCGGCGGCGGTGATGACGATCTTGCCGGCCTCTTCCTGGAGGATCACGAAATCTTCAACGATGAACTGGCTGAGCGTGAGAAGCGGCTCCTGTGCTGCCTCAAGATCATGGGTGACGCCGTCGATGCGGCAGGTGAGTCTCCGGCCGTCGGACGCGAACTCCGCCCCGTGATGTTCCAGCAGGTGGGCGGTCACCGCCTGCAGAAGTTCGCCTTGTGCGGCCAGCGATGAGGGAAGGCTGCGATAGTAGCGCTGCGAATCCGCCGCCAGCCGTGCTCGCTTCTGCGGCAGGTAGCTGGCATAGCCGTTCAGGTCGAGCCATTGGCTCTTGTCCATGGGCTTGAGGCCAATCTGGAAATCGGCAGCAGTTGCTTCATAGGGGCGGTAGCGCGGGAGGGACATTGCGCCGAGACTAACCGAAGGCTCCGTCCTTGAAAACAAGATGGCCACCCTCGCGGATGGCCATTGCTGTTCCATGATGTCGCGGCAGGCTACTTCTTGTTCTGCCTGTTGTTGATCAGGTCTTCCACAACGGCGGGATCGGCCAGCGTGGAGGTGTCGCCAAGCGCGCCGAAATCATCCTCGGCAATCTTGCGCAGGATGCGGCGCATGATCTTGCCTGATCGTGTCTTGGGCAGGCCCGGCGAGAACTGGATCTTGTCAGGTGTGGCGAGCGGGCCGATTTCCTTGCGGACATGGGCCACGAGTTCCTTGCGGAGATCGTCCGAGCCCTGTTCTCCGGCCATGAGCGTCACATAGCAGTAGATGCCCTGGCCCTTGATGTCGTGAGGGTAGCCCACCACGGCGGCCTCGGAGACGAGCGCGTGGGAGACGAGTGCCGATTCCACTTCCGCCGTGCCGAGGCGGTGACCGGAGACATTGATCACGTCATCGACGCGGCCGGTGATCCAGTAATAGCCGTCGGCATCGCGGCGGCAGCCGTCGCCGGTAAAATACATGCCCTTGTAGGTGGAGAAGTAGGTCTGCACGAAGCGGTCGTGATCGCCATAGACGGTGCGCATCTGGCCCGGCCATGAATCGAGGATCACAAGATTGCCGGAGGTCGCGCCCTCCAGGATCGTTCCCTTCTCGTCGACAAGGGCCGGCTGGCAACCGAAGAAGGGCCGCGTGGCCGATCCCGGCTTGAGCTTTGTGGCGCCGGGCAGCGGCGTGATCAGGATGCCGCCGGTTTCGGTCTGCCACCAGGTGTCGACGATGGGGCAGCGGTCGTCACCAACGACGCGGTGATACCATTCCCAGGCCTCCGGATTGATCGGCTCGCCTACCGAGCCCAGCAGGCGCAGCGACTTGCGCGAAGTCCGTTCGACGGGCGCATCGCCCAGCTGCATGAGGGCGCGGATCGCCGTGGGTGCCGTGTAGAAAATATTGACCTGATGCTTGTCGATCACCTCCCAGAAGCGCGAGGCCGTGGGATAGTTGGGCACGCCCTCGAACATCAGCGTGGTCGCGCCGTTGGCGAGCGGCCCATAGACGATATAGCTGTGGCCCGTCACCCAGCCCACGTCCGCCGTGCACCAGTAGATGTCGCCGTCATGGTAGTCGAAGACATATTCGTGAGTCATGGCGGCATAGACGAGATAGCCGCCTGTCGTGTGCAGCACGCCCTTGGGCTTGCCGGTCGAACCCGAAGTGTAGAGGATGAAAAGCGGGTCTTCCGCCTTCATCTTCTCCGGCTTGCAGTCGGCGGGAACCTTGGTGATTTCTTCGTGATACCAGAGGTCGCGGCCCGGTTCCCAGCCCACCTGGCCGCCGGTGCGGCGGACGACCAGCACCTTGGCGCTGGAGCCGGTCTTCTTCAGGGCGGCGTCGGTGTTGGCCTTGAGCGGCACCTTCTTGCCGCCGCGCAGGCCTTCATCGGCCGTGATGATGAAATGCGAGCTGGCATCCTCGATGCGGCCCGCGAGGCTCTCCGGCGAGAAGCCGCCGAAGACCACGGAATGGACGGCGCCGATCCGCGTGCAGGCCAGCATGGCATAGGCAGCCTCGGGGATCATCGGCATGTAGATGGTGACGCGGTCGCCCTTCTTGACGCCATGCTTCTTCATCACATTGGCGAGACGGCAGACATTCACATAGAGATCGCGGTAGGTGATCTTCTTGTCGTCATAGGGGTTGTCGCCTTCCCAGATGATGGCCACCTGGTCGGCGCGCTTCTTCAGGTGCCGGTCGATGCAGTTGTAGGAGACGTTGAGAACACCATCCTCGAACCACTTGATCGAGACCTTGGGGTATTCGTAACTGGTGTTCTGGATCTTCCTGGGGGCCTTGAACCAGTCGATGCGCTTGGCGTGCCTGGCCCAGAACTTGTCGGGGCTTTTGACCGACTCGGCATAAAGTTTCTTGTAACCGGCGTCGTCCACATAGGCGCGCTTCTTCCAGGCAGCCGGAACCGCATAGACTTTCTCGGACATAGACGCTTTCCTCCCACGTGACGCCGATTTTGGTGGCTCTTTTGATCTTCTGGCCTATAGCCTGCAATCCGACTCCTGTCTAAGGCCGATCCGCCGCGTTCTTCCATGCATTCCCTGCGCCACGTCCTGTTTTTCATCGCCCTTGGCCTGTTCTGGGGTGCCTCTCCCAGCCTGTATAAATACTGGGGCGAGGTGGGCGTTCCGGCGAGCCATGTGATTGCCTATTCCGGCCTGGCACTGGCGCTGTTTCTGGGCCTGCTGGCGCGCTGGTGGGAGGGCAATGCCGCCTGGTCTCCGGCCATCCTGCGCTATGGCTTCGTCTGCGCCGTGTTGATGAATGTGCCGTTTTCCTGGAGCCTCACCCTGGCGCGGCATGTCCCGGCGCCGGAGCTGGCACTGGTCTTTTCGATCTCACCGCTCATCAACTTCATCACCGGGGCGTTGTTCGGCGGCGAGGCGGTGACGCAACGCCGGGTGATCGCCATTCTCTTCGGCTTTGCGGCAAGCGCAGTGCTCATCCTGTCGCGCGAGGGCATGGTGTCGGGGCAGGCGTCCTGGTGGTTGCTGGCGGCTTTCATCAACCCCGTGCTGTGGGCGGCCTATAACTGGTATGCGCAGCATCACTGGCCCAAGGGCGGAACGACGCTCGGCATCGGTGCGGCGGAGTCGCTGTGGTCAGGTCTCCTCGCTGTGCCCTTCATGCTGGTGCTCGCCCCGCCGTGGTCCACACCCTATGGCGGGTCCTTTGCGGTCTGGAGCATCGTTGTCGCCACGCTCATGTGGGTGGCGGAGCGCATTTCCTATTTCACCCTGATCCGCGAGAAGGGTGCGACCTATACTTCGCAGGCGATCTATCTGGCCACGCCGGCCGCCGTGCTCATCGCCGTGGTGGCGTTCGGTGGTGCCGGCGATCTGTGGCTCTGGGTGGCGCTGCTGCTGCTGATGTTCGCCCTGTGGCTCAACAATTCGGGCTCCGCGCGAAAGACGCAGGCTGTCGCTGCGGAGTGAGACGGGCTGTCAGGCCAGCCGCCAGACGGCCGTCTTCTTGATTTCTGCATCCTCGAGTTCGCGCGTCACCGGCACGGCATAGTCGGCAATGCGGATCAGTTCGCTGCGCGGCAGGTAGCTGCGGCCCGGGTCACCGATGAGCACATCCGCGCCTTTCGCCCTTGCCGCCTGCAGCCATGCCAGGCAGCGCGCGGCGAGGCCTTTCTCATAGAAGAGATCACCGACGAGGATCACATCCGCTGCAGGAGCGGGGGCAAGCAACAGGTCGTCGGCGGTGGCTTCAACAGCAACGGCATTGATTGCTGCGTTGATCAGGATCGCTTCCGCCGAGAACCGGTCGATATCAGCTGCCAGAACAGAGGTGGCTCCTGCCTTCATGGCTGCGATGGCAACAAGGCCGGAGCCTGACGCCAGATCGATGATCCGCTTGCCGTGTACGGTTGCCGGATTGTCCAGCACGAAACGTGCCAGCGCCTGGCCACCGGCCCAGGCAAAGGCCCAGAAAGGCGGTGGCAGGCCCATCTCGCCCAGTTCTTCCTCGGTCTTCTGCCAGATGGGCAGGGCCTCATGGGCAAGGTGGAGCCGGATCTCGCGCACGAGCGGGACGGGAAGAACTTCCGTGTTCGCGCGGATGAAGGCCGCGCGGGCATCAGGGCTCATGCGCTGCCCTTGAGGCCGCCCAGCTTGCAGATCGCCTTCCACTCGGCCGCGGAGACCGGCTGCACCGACAGCCTGGAATTCTTGACCAGTACCATCTCCTTCAGTTCGGCCACGGTCTTGATCTCATCAAGCGTGATGTGGCGCGGCAGGTCGGCGACAGCGCGCACGTCGACGCATTCCCAGGCCGGGTTGTCGGCCGTCGAGTCCGGATGGATGAGCTTGCTCACCTCGACGATCCCGACCACCGCCTTGCCGATGTTGGAGTGATAGAAGAAACCCCGATCGCCCAGCTTCATGGCCCGCATGTTGTTGCGCGCCTGATAGTTGCGCACGCCGGTCCATTCCTCGCCTGCGGCGCCCTTGACCTTCAGCATCTCGAAAGAGAAGACATCGGGTTCGGACTTGAACAGCCAATAGGCCATCAGGCGTTCTCCGGATTCTTGATCAGCCATTTCCACGGGCGGATTTCGACCGAGGCGAACAGGCCCGCGATGGCATAGGGGTCCTTGGCGGCCATGGCCTGTGCGCCGGCGAGATCATCAGCCTCGATGATCACAAGGCTGCCGTTGGGCTTTTCGTCGCTGCCGAGAAAGGGGCCTGCAGCCTTGAGCTTGGTGCCAAGGCTGTCGAGATAGGCGAGGTGTTCGGGGCGGACCTTCAGGCGCAAGTCGAGGCTGGCGGGCTTGTCGGTGCAGATGAGGGCAAAAAGCATCATGGTCTCCTGATCGGGCGTTGTTCTACCGAAATGGGGCGCGACAGCAAACGTTCAATCTCGCGCCGGGGCGGCGAGCCCTGGTCGACGATGGCATGAACAGCGGCGGCAATGGGAAGCTCGACGCCGTGGCGTTCGGCGAGCAGCACGGCGACCGCAGCCGTGGCAGCACCTTCCACCGTGCCGCTGGAGAGACGCAAAGCCTCCGCCACGGTGTGGCCCTCTCCGATCCTCCGTCCGAAACTGTAGTTGCGAGAGGTCGGACTTGATGCGGTCAGGACAAGATCACCCAGACCGGAGAGGCCGAAGAGTGTTTCGCGCCGGCCGCCAAGGGCCTCGCCGAGGCGCGCGAGTTCGGCAAAGCCACGGGTGATGAGGGCCGCACGCGCGCTGTCGCCGAGCCCTTCGCCATCCGAGATGCCGCAGGCGATGGCGAGGACGTTCTTGAGGGCGCCGCCGATGGCAACGCCGCGCAGGTCATCCGAGCCATAGATACGGAAGGTCGGCAGTGAGAGGGCCTGTGCCCAGGCCATGGCGCTCTCGAGGTCAGGTCCCGCCAGCGTCACGGCAGTGGGTTGGCCGGCCAGCACGTCGGCGGCGAAGCTTGGGCCGGAGAGCAGGAAAATCGGATGGCCGGGCCGCGTCTGCCGGACCACGTCATCGAGAAAGAGGCCGCTGTTGCGCTCGATGCCCTTGGCGGTGACGATGACCGGAACGGAAGGCGGCAACTCCATGCGATCAAGAGCGCCACGCAGGTCCTGGGCCGGGACTGCCATGATGATCGCCTCCGCCGGCGCAAGCGATACGGGGCCGGCTGCACGGCGGCTCCACAGGATCACCTCATGGCCCTTGCGCTTCCACATCTCTGCAAGGGCCGTGCCCCAGGCTCCGGCCCCTGCGACGGCCAGTGTCGTCATGCCTTGGCCCCAAGGCGGCCGGAGCCATAGGCCGCAGCGGAAACCTGATCGAGCGGCCAGCGCGCCCGCGCGGGCGCATCGAGTGTGTCTTTTTCGCCCCGCGCCAGGCGTTCTGCACCGGCCCATGCGATCATGGCCGCATTATCCGTACACAGATGAAATGGCGGAACGTGAAGATCAAAACCGTTCTCACGGGTTATCTCGCCGAGCGTCTGGCGCAGCCGTGCGTTTGCGGCAACGCCACCCGCCACAACGAGAGCGGGCCGTGCGGCATCATCTGCGTGTTCGTGAAACATGGCCATGGCGTGCGAGAGGCGGTCGGCCACCGTGTCGCAGACAGCGGCCTCGAAGGCGGCACAGAGATCGGCGCGGTCCTGATCATTCAGCGCGGGAAGGGACTGGGCTGTGTCGCGCGCCGCCGTCTTGAGGCCGCTGAAGGAAAAATCGCAACCGGGCCGGCCCTTCAACGGGCGGGGCAGGGGAAAGCGGCGGGCATTGCCATTACGCGCGAAGGCTTCGACCTGCGGGCCGCCGGGATAGCCGAGGCCGAGCAGTTTCGCCGTCTTGTCGAAAGCCTCGCCCAGCGCATCGTCGATGGTCGTGCCGAGGCGCAGATAGTCACCAACCCCGCGCACCAGCTGGAACTGCGTATGGCCGCCGGAGATCAGCAGGAGCAGATAGGGAAAGTCGCATTCGCCGAGAAGCCGCGGCGTGAGGGCATGGCCTTCAAGATGATTGATGGCGAGATAGGGCAGATCCCTGGCTAGCGCATAGCCCTTGCCAAAGGTGTGACCGACGATCAGCCCGCCGACAAGGCCGGGGCCCGCCGTTGCCGCAACGGCAGAAAGATCAGAAGCACTGACCTGCGCCTCCGACAAGGCCCGCTGCACGAGACCCGGCAGGTGATGGATGTGGGCACGGGCCGCCACTTCCGGCACGACGCCGCCATAGGGCGCATGTTCCCTCGTCTGCGACAGGACGGCATTTGCGAGAATTTCGCCGCGGCCGTCGTCATTGCGGCGCACAATCGCTGCCGCCGTTTCATCACATGAGGTTTCGATACCAAGTATAAGGGTTGCGCCTGCGGCCATGCGTCCGGTCTGTGGTTTCGGGAAGCTGGTGGATTGTGGTTGCCCGACTAGCACCCGCACCCTAGATTTTGCAAATCATGAAACTCCGCATTGGTACGCGCGGTTCGCCGCTTGCCCTCGCCCAGGCCAACGAGACGAAGGAAAGACTCGTTGCCGCTCACGGACTCGATCCCGCAGCAATCGAGATCAAGGTGATCACCACCACGGGCGATCGCATCCGCGACAGGCCGTTGAACGAGATCGGGGGCAAAGGCCTCTTCACCAAGGAAATCGAGGAGGCGCTCTTCGCCAATGATATCGATCTCGCCGTGCATTCGATGAAGGATGTGGCGGCGATCGTGCCGCAAGGGCTTGCCTTTGCCGCCATCCTGCCGCGAGAAGATGTGCGCGATGCCTTCCTGTCGCTGGCTGCGCCCTATCTGCGCGCCTTGCCGCAAGGCGCCAGACTGGGGTCATCCTCGGTGCGGCGCACGGCGCAGGCACTTCGCCTCCGCCCTGACCTGCGGCCCGTGCAATTCCGCGGCAATGTGGAAACGCGCTTGCGCAAGCTTGCGGAAGGTGTGGCCGAAGCAACATTCCTGGCGGTGGCCGGGCTGAAGCGCCTGGGCCTGGCGGACAAGATCACCAGTGTTGTCGAGATCGATGAGATGTTGCCCGCCATCGCGCAGGGGGCCATCGGCGTGCAGGTGCGCAGCAATGACGACAGAGTGTCTGAACTGGTGGGTGGCATCAGCCATGCGGCGAGTGCCACGGCTGTTGCCTGCGAGCGGGCCTTCCTTGCGACGCTTGACGGCTCCTGCCGCACGCCCATAGCCGGCCATGCCACGCTTTCGGGCGGGGAGCTGCGCTTTGGTGGCGAAACCCTGACGCCTGACGGCAAGAAGGTTTTTGCGGCACGCATTTCAGGTGCGCCGGCGGATGCAGAGCGGCTCGGCCGGGAAGCAGCACTGGATGTGAAAGCCCGGGGAGGCAGCCTGATTGCTTCATGAAGGTGATCGTCACCAGACCGCAAGCTGACGCCGCGCCGCTCCTGGCAAGGCTGACAGAACGCGGGCACATGGGACGGGTGTTGCCGCTGCTGGCGATTGTCGCGCGCGACACCGCCGTCATTCCGCCCATGCCCTGGCAGGCTATCTGCATCACCAGCGCAAACGGCCTCACCGGACTGAAGCCGACGCCCGAACTCCTCAGCCTGCCCTTGCTGTGTGTCGGGCCGCAATCGGCTGCCGCCGCGCGCAATTATGGTTTCACGTCCGTACAGGCTCATGGTGGCAATGTGGAAGGGCTTGCCGCCTATGTCAGCGAGACGCTGTCGCCGCGCAACGGTCCGCTTCTCTATCTTTCGGGGGCCGAGACATCGGGCGATCTCGAGGGCCGGTTGAAGGCCTCGGGGTTCACTGTCGAACGGGTGATCTGCTACGATGCTGTTCCGCAACGGCCCGAAGGCCTGGCCGCGGCTGTCAGCTGGGCAGATGCCGTGATGCTTTATTCGCCACGCACGGCACGGCTGTGGGCTGATTCCGTGGCGGCAATCGCGAGCGATGCGTCCCGCCTGTGTCACGTGTGCCTGTCTGCGAATGTGGCCCGGCAACTGCCGCAATCATGGCCGCTGCGCATCGCCGATACACCCGACGAAATTGGCATTCTTGCAAGCCTTGAACGAAGTCACGAAGGCCACTAGTCACATCTCCCATGAGCATGGAATCCGAGACATCGCCTGTGAAACCCACCGTGATCGACCTTGATCCGGATCAGGTGATCGACGAGGGAAAGCGCGAGGAACAGACCAAGCGTGACGATCAGGCGGGCAGCTCTGCGCCCAAGCCTGCTGCCGCAAGATCGTCGAACCGTGTCGGGCCGCTGGTGCTGGCGGCCTTGCTGGTGGGCGCTGCCGCTGGCGCGTGGTTCTATCGCAACACGCTGTCATCCTATTGGCCGGCTGATCAGGTGAAGACTCTGCAGGCGCGCGTCGATCTTGTCGGCAGCTCGCATGAGGAAGTGACGACCAAGCTGCAGGCACTGGACCGTCTCGCCGAGCAACTGAAGGCTGATGTCGATGCCATCGAGGCGAATGAAGCGGGCGCCCAGGCCAAGGTACAGGCCAATGTCGACAAGATCGCAGAATTCGAAACACGGCTGGCCGCGATTGAAACGGCCAATGCCGAACTCAAGGCCCTGGTGGCTGCGCTGCAGGCACAGCCGGTGACGGCGGCAACGCCTTCCGGCACGGTGGTGAGCCTGCCGCCCGATGTCATTCCGCGCATTGAGGCGCTTGAGAAGGACATGGCCTCGCTCAAGACGCAGGAGACAGGACGGGCCGATGCGGCAGCGCTGACCCAGGCGCTTTCCGATCTCAAGGCCAAGGTGGAAGCCGGTGTGCCCTTTGCCGACGAGCAGGCGCGCATCGCCCGCATGGTGCCTGCGGCTGCTGGCCTCGATACGCTGTCCACCTATGCCGCTCAGGGCCTTCCGGCCGCGAAGGGGCTTGCGGGTGAACTGGCGGCCCTGCGCCCCGCATTGCCTCTGCCCCAGGTTCCCGTGCCCAATGATGAGCCCGGCATGGTGGACAGTATGCTGGATGTGCTTTCCAGCGTCATCACCATCCGTGATCTCAATGCGGCCAACTGGCAGCAGGTGGCCGATCAGGCCATCGCCTTTGCCGAGGCAGGCGACCTGGCGCAGGCCGTCGCCGCCATTGACGCCGTGCAGGAAGCCAAGCCTCCGGACTTGCAGCAGTGGCGCGACCGCGCCTCGGGCCGTATCGCCCTTGAGGCGGCGCTGGCTGAAGTATCGCAATCCGTGCAGCGCGATCTGGCAGCGAGGCCCTAGCGATGGTGCGGCTGCTCTGGCGTTTCGGACTGCTTCTGCTGCTCGCCATCTTCTTTGCCTGGCTGGCCGACAGGCCGGGCACTGTTTCCATCCAGTGGCTGGGCCGCGAGATCCGCATGTCCGTGGTGGTTGCGGCAGGATTGCTGCTCGCCGGCCTCGTGGCACTCTCCTTTCTCTGGCAGGTGGTGCGCCGGCTGTGGCGCAGCCCGACCGCAGCGCGCGAGTTCTGGCGCTTCCGCCGTCACCGCAAGGCCTATGAGTCGCTGTCGCAAGGCATCATCGCCGCCGGCGCCGGTGATGCCCATGCCGCTTCGAAACATGCTGCCATCGCCGGCAACATCCTGTCCGATGAGCCGCTGGTGAATGTGCTTGCCGCCCAGGCCGCCCAACTCAAGGGCGATCATGCCAATGTGAAACGCGTCTTCGAGGAAATGACGCGCTCGCCCGAAACAGAGGTTCTGGGCTTGCGCGGGCTTTTTGCCGAAGCGCGACGCTCCGGCGATCTCGTGGCGGCCCTGGGCCATGCCGAGAAGGCGCTGGCGCTCAATCCGCGCCTGCCCTGGGCCTCGAGTGCCGTCCTGCAGGTGCAGACGGCGCGCAAGCTCTGGCTCGATGCGGGCAAGACCCTCGACCAGCAGGGGCGCTCCGGCCTGCTCAAGCGCGACGAGGCCAATCGCAAACGCGCCGCCATGCTGACGGCCGAGGCGCTCGGCATCGAGGATGAGAACAGGGGCAGGGCGCTCGAGCTCGCGAGCGAAGCCCACAAGCTTGATCCGGCGCTGGTTCCTGCAGCCTGCGTTGCCGCGCGCTGCCACATCGCTGACGGCAGCGCACGGCGCGCCATGCGCGTGCTCGGTGAAACCTGGGGTGCAGCCAGACACGCAGACCTGGCCGAACTGGCCTCGCGCAGCCAGCCTGGCGACACCGCCGAGTCGCGTTTCGAGCGGGTGCGCGATTTTGTCGGCAAGAGCGACGACAGCGTCGAGGCTGCCTATGCGCTGGCCCGCGCGGCGCTCGCGGCCCGGCGGCTTGACGTGGCGCGGCAGGCGCTTTCGCCCCATGTGGCGGACCGGCCGCAGGCACGGCTTTGTGCGCTCATGGCTGACATCGAGGAGGCCGATGGCGACAAGGGCCGCTCGCGCGAATGGCTGGCCCGCGCCATCCATGCGCCGCGCGATCCCATGTGGGTGTCGGATGGTGTGGCGAGCCCGCGCTGGGTTCCTGTCTCGCCGGTGACCGGCGAAATCGTTCCGTGCGAATGGAAGGTGCCCTTCGACATGCCGGCGCTGCCTGCGACTGAGGCGCCTGAGCACCTGCTGGTGGTTGAGGACAGGCCTGTGGCGGTGCCAGCTGCTGCGCCTCCGGCGCTGGCGGCAAAGCCCGGCGACGTTGCAACGCTGCCGTTCCAGAGGCCGCCGGACGACCCCGGTATTCCCGACGACGACAAGGCCTGAAACACCGTTGTTTGCGGCTTTCAGCGTGGAGGTTGAAATGGGCGGCGAAACCGTCTATCCCGCACCCGTTCCGGTTCGCCGCTTTAGCTCAGTTGGTAGAGCACATCATTCGTAATGATGGGGTCAGGTGTTCGAGTCACCTAAGCGGCACCACTTCTCCTGACATCCGGCACTTCCCATCCTCACTGGCAGATGCGGTAGCCGCTCTTGCGCTGCTCAAGATCGAAATGCAGGTGGCTTTCATGCGCGGTGTTGGCGCCCGGCCCCAGGACCGTGGTGAAGGTCGCGCAGGCGGAGTCGCGCAGCTTCTGCAGCAGCTTGAATCCGGAACTGCCCGGCTTGAGGGCCTGAACGACATTGACCGTTGATCCGTCGGACAGCTTGAAGCGCTCGATATCGACGGCATTGCCGAAAGCGTGGGCGCTCAGCTTTGCCGTGACGTCGCCATTGCGGCCGCGGCACTGGTAGCCCGGGCCTGTCCACAGCGAGGTGATGTAGCGTCCGTCCTCAAGCACGCGGTTCTCCGCGGTCCAGCGTGTCAGTTGCAGGGCGTAGTCGCAGGCGAGAACCGGCTGGTCGGGGAATCTCGTCGTGCGCTTGGCGATGACGACAGAGTTGATCCGTACGGCATTGGGGACTGAACAGCCCTGTTCCGGATCTTCTGCCGTGGTCGGCGCAAATGAGGCGCCGGCCTTCTGCAGTTCCATCAGGCATTTTTCCATGTCGAGAGCATTGCGCGGCAGGGGCGTGAGCTTGCGCACGGTTGCGGAGGCAACCTCGATTTCAGGTTTTGCCGGCTTGGCCGCGGGAGGCGTCTTGTTCACCGTGGTCATCGCCGGTTCGGGGGCGGAGGCCTTCTTCTCAGGCTTTGCGGGGGCGGCATCGGCTTCCGCTGTCTCAGCCACCTCAGAGATTTTCTTTGGCTTGAGGACAGGCAGGAGAACCTTCTGTTCCGGCAGCGCCTGCTCTTCGGCCTTTGGAGGCGTGGCGGGCTGCTGATCCTGTGCAGCGGCCTGTTGTGTGCTCGTCTGCTTTGCGACTGCCGGAACAATCTTCTTCGGCTTGGCAACAGCCTTGGACTGCTTGGTCTTGGTGCGTTTCGCGGCTGCCTTTGCCGGCTTGGCCCGCTTGCACTTGATGGACTGGAATGACTGGCAGAGCTGATTTTCAAAACTGCGCATGCTGCGCGTCAGCTGTTTTGCCAGCTTGGGTTCGGCCAATGCCGAACCGATGGTGCTGAAAAAAAACACAAGAACACAAGCAACAATACGTTTCATGATTCTCTCCCTTGAATCAGATGATTGCGGGTGCGCTTCGCCGAACGCCTCCCATCAAGCCCTTCGTTGCTGGTTCACCTCTCTGTCTGCTGCATTGTTGATTCCCCCGGATGACTTCAACACGAATTCTAAACGTCAGATTGTGGCGAAAATTCCGGGCTGGCGCGTTTCTCGCGTGGAAAAAATGCCGATGGAACCCTGTCAGATATTCCAGACAAGACATTGAAATAAAATTGAAAAAATATCGCAAGCACTGATGTCTGCCACCATCTGCGGTGCTGCCGAAAATAAGGAGAGGCCAGACCCTTCTGGGAAAGCCCGGCCTCTTCCCGTATTGCCCGGGCTTGCTCCGAGATGGTTTGTATTCGTACCGCTGCAAGTGGCCGTTGGCCGCAGACTTCGCTTGATCTGGCGCAAGGCATCCCGGCCGTTCGTTCACTGCGCTGCCTTTAACGCCGGGTTAATCATGCTTCCGTTTCTCTAATCGCCACGGCGCCCGGGACCGTGGTTGGTTACGTGCTGCTAGCGCCTAGCGGCTATGTGTCCACGAAACTGGAAAACATATTTTGTTCGCGTCACTTCTCGCCAACTTCGCCATCATCGGCTTCTTTGTCTCGATCTGGGCGAACAGCCAGGAATGGGCACTGCTGCATACCCGGCGGCGGCGCTCTGTCATGCTCGGCCTCTACATGGGGGCGGCGGCTGTTGCCGCCATGCTCTTCTCGGTCAACCTCTATTCCGGGGTGCTTTTCGATCTTCGCAATGTTGCCGTCAGCTATTCGGCGGTCTTCGGTGGCCCGGTCGCCGGTGTCATCTCCGGGGCAATCGCTGCTGCATATCGCATCCATCTGGGCGGCTCCGGTGTCTGGAGCGGCGTCATCGGCATATGCGCGGCTGTGCTCGTCGGTTGCGTCGGGCACTATGCAATGAAGAGGCGGAGCAACGGGGCGTTGACACCGGTCATGCTGGTATCCGCCCTGGCAGGCCTGTCGCCAGTGGCTGCGATGCTGGCTTTGCCCGATGCCGTTCGCAATGACGCCTTGCTGGGCGCCGGGCCGAGCATGGCGTTGCTGTCGCTCTCTGCACTGGCGATTGCCAGTTTCATCACCCTCCGCCGCATCGCTCTCGCGCGCAGCCGGGCACTCCTCTTGGGCGCAATCAAGCAGGCGCCGGACTATCTCTATGTGAAAGATCCCGATGGCCGGTTCGTTTCGGCAAACCAGAACTGTGCGGCCGCGAACGGCTTCGCGTCTTCCGAAGACATGGTCGGCAAGAGTGACTTCGATCTCACGGACAAGCTGCGCGCGGCCGGCCTGCATCGCGAAGAGCAAAATATCCTGAGCGGTCTTGGTGCCGTGAGCGAGAAGCTCGAAGAACTGAAGGGGCCGGACGGCGAGGACAAATATTTTGTCACGTCCAAGTCGCCGGTCGTGCTTGCTGATGGTGAAGTCGTCGGGCTTGTCGGCGTTACCACCGACATCACGGCGATCAGGAAGACGCAGGGCGAGATCGAGCAAAGCAGAAATACGCTCTCATTTGTCCTTGAAGAAATGTCGGATGGCGTGGCACTGATCCACCACGATGGCCAGATTGTCCTGACGAACGAGCAATATCGCGCGCTCTTCCCGCGCACGGGAAAATTCAGGGTTGCCGGTGCATTCTATGCCGACATCCTGGCTGAGGTGCTTGCCACCGACGAGCAGCCTACGGCCGGACGGGATGATAGCTCCCGCTGGATTGCCGGGGTGCTGCAAAGATTGAAGACAGGTGGCGACGATATCGTCCAACTCTTTGATGGCCGCTGGCTGCAAATCAGGATTCGGTCTCATATGGACGGGATTTCCATCGTTGTTGTTTCGGACATCACCAGCCTGAAGCGCGCCGAAGCGGATCTCGTCTCCATGACGCGGCAGTTGGAGCAACTCGCCCGCACAGACGCCCTCACACGGCTCGTGAACCGCAGGGGCTTTGACGAGACAGTGGAACGCGAGGTGGCGCGGGCCCGCCGGTCTGGCCTTCCCCTCAGTGTTCTCATGATCGACCTGGACAGGTTCAAGCTCTTCAATGACCACTATGGCCACCTTGCGGGTGACGCCTGCCTGCAGAAGGTGGCAACGGCAGTCAGCTCCTGCCTCAAGCGGTCAACCGATGTCGCCGCGCGCTATGGCGGCGAGGAACTCGCCATCATTCTTCCCGAGACTGACAGTGCCGGGGCAGCGCAGGTGGGAGAGGAAATCCGGACTGCGGTGCGCGCACTCGACCTGCAGCATGCGGCAAGCGACAAGGGCATCGTGACCATCAGCCTCGGCGTGGCGTCGCTTGATGCGCTCAGCGGGGCGGAGGACGTGCGCAGCCTGCTGCTCCGGGCCGACGAGGCGCTCTATCTCGCGAAAAGCGGCGGCCGCGACAGGTGTGTCGTGTGGCAGCCACCTGCGGCGTCCTTCTCGAACGTGGCCTAGCGGCGTTTCAGCCTTCCTTGCAGAGGAAGACGACATCCTGATAGGGCGGCAGGGCTGCGGCAGCTTCAGTGGCGACATGCGCGGCACTGAGTTCCGGCCCGGCACTCAGGACAAGCTTCGGTCCATCAATGCCATCAACGACCGTCAGAGGATGAGCATGTTCGGCGCTTCCGCCCTGGCCCTGCAAGGGTCTGTTGCCGCGCAGAAAGCGGCCATCATTCAGGGTGTCGCAGACTGCCCAGCCGGCAGGTACCGGCCCGTCAATCAGCGAGGCCATGACAGCGCCTTTCGGCCAACGGGTCTTGTCGAGCGCTTCGTAGCCTGCCGCGAGGGCATCGTGGCGGGCTTTCAGGTCCTCCAGACCTGCGCGCAGCTGCCCGAGTTGCGCGTTGAGAGCCGTCAGCTGGTCCGTCAGGCTGGCGATCTCCTGCTTCTGTCCGGCATCCGCCTTGCGGAGTTCCTCGATCACGCCGCTCATGCAGTTGAGCCGCAGCCATTCATTGTTGCCGTCACACTCGGCCCGTGCAGCAGGCGAGAAAAACAAGGCAGACAGGGCCACTGCTGCCAGAGTGCAAACGCGCTTCATTGTGCCATCCCATCCGGAACATCCGGTGTCAGCCAGTAAGGTCGGACCCGGATTTCTTGTCAATGTGCTTGCCTGCCGCGCCGGCAATGGCGCTGGCCTAGGGCCCGCGCAGTCCCACCGCGGGATCCGGGCGCCTCGAAAGGAACGAGTCGAAGTGCCTTCATCGCATCTTGCTCGGCACCCGCCAGCGCCAGAAGCGTATTGGTTGGCCCCAGCGTGAGCAGCAAGACAGCAACGGCAATTGCGAACACCAGAAATGACATGCAGGCCTCTTGTTCGGCCTTGCATTTCACACGGGCAACATGCGTTTCACATGATCCAGATCAAGCAGGATGGTTAGGGGGCATCCCGTGCGGCGGCGTCAAGCGCCTGCCGCAGGTCATCGAGGATATCCTCGGTGTTCTCGAGGCCCACGGAAAACCTGATCAGCCCGTCGGTGATGCCATGCCGGGCCCGTTCCTCAGCCCCGTAGGCTGCATGGGTCATGGTGGCGGGATGCTGGATCAGCGTCTCAGCATCGCCAAGGCTGACGGCGCGGTGCACGAGGCGCAGGCTGTTCATGAAGCGGCGGGCTTTCTCCAGCCCACCGCCATATTCGAAGCTGACAAGACCGCCACCGCCCGACATCTGCCGGGTGTAGACGCTCTTTGCCTCGCCCTTTGCCAATGCCGGATAGTGGACATCTGCGATGTGTGGTTGACCCAGAAGGAACCTGGCAATCTCCGTGGCTGATGCGGTGTGCTGCCGGATGCGCAACTCGAGCGTTTTCAGGCCACGCAGGATGAGGAAAGCGACGAGCGGCGAGAGCGTGGCTCCGGTCATGTAGCGGAGGCCATGCATGCGGATCTCTTTCGTGAGCTCGGCCTTGCCGACAACCAGCCCCGCCAGCAGATCACCGTGGCCACCAAGATATTTCGTGGCTGAATGGACGACCAGATCGGCGCCATGTTCGATAGGCCGCTGCAGCACCGGCGTTGCGAATGTGTTGTCGACGATAGTGAGGGCATTGCGGGCACGGGCAATGGCGCTCACGGCGGCAATGTCGATGAGGCGCAGATTGGGGTTTGCGGGGGTCTCAAAGAAGACCGCCGCGAATGGCTCCCGGGCGGCCTTCCTGACGGCCTCAAGGTCGGTCATGTCGATGAGGTCGGTTCGAATGCCGAACTTGGTCAGGCCCTTGGTCAGAAGCGCATAGCTGTTGCCGTAGACGATCTTGTCGGCGATGACACGGTCACCCGCTTTGAGCAAGCTCCAGAAGGTTGCACTGATCGCACCCATGCCGGAGGCGAGGGCAACCGCCGCCTCGCCACCTTCAAGATCAGCCAGACGCTGTTCCAGAAGGGCTTGAGTTGGGTTCTTGGTCCTGCCGTAGATGTAGCCATCGCGCTCACCTGCAAAGAGCTGCGCGCCCTGTTCCACGGATTCAAACGTATAGGTCGATGTCTGGTAGATCGGCGGTGTCAAGGCGCCGTGCGCGGTCTGAGGATCATAGCCCAGGTGGATGGCGCGGGTCGAGAATCCCTGCCGGTGATTTCGGTTGCCGGTTTCAGTCATCATGTCTCCTTGTGTTGCCTGACTGCGCCCGTTCTTACTGCAGCCGGAATTTAGCTTTGCTCAGGCCCCGCCCTAAAAAACTTCAATTGCTGGCTGGTGCCACCGGCCCATTATTCCGTCCAACAAGTAAGTTTTTGTCTGGATGTCCATGCCGCGCACCACGCTTCCCACACTTTCATTGCAGGCCGGGCTTTCCTCGCCTGCAGCACGGGCCGATCTGTTGCAGGAACTGCGCGAGACCGCACGTGAGCTGGGCTTCTTTTATCTTGCAGATCACGGTGTGCCGCAGGAGCTGATCGGCAATGTGCTGGCCTTGACCCGGCAGTTCTTCAGCTTGCCCGAGAAGGACAAGCTCGAGATCCAGATGCTCAACTCACCCTATTTCAGGGGCTACAACCGCGCGGGCCTCGAGCATACGCGCGGAAAGCCTGATTGGCGCGAACAGGTCGACATCGGCCCGGAGCAGAAGGCGCTCGATATCACGGCGCAGGCCTCGCCGTGGCAGCGCTTGATCGGCCCGAACCAGTGGCCCAACGCATTGCCAGAGTTGCGCCCTGTCATCCTCGAGTATCTCGGCGCCGTCACGCGGCTCGCGATCCAGATCACCGAACTTCTCGCCGAGGCGCTCGGGCAGTCGCCCAGAGTATTCGCGCCAATCTACACACCGGCGCCGAACCAGCTTCTCAAGATCATCCGCTATCCGGGGCGTTCGGCGACGGAAGGCAATCAGGGTGTGGGGGCTCACAAGGATTCCGGTTTCGTCACCGTGCTGCTGCAGGACAAGGTTGGCGGACTGCAAGTCGAAGGGCCTGATGGCTGGATCGACGCGCCACCCGTGCCCGGCACTTTCATTGTGAACATCGGTGAGCTCCTGGAGATGGCCTCGGGCGGTTATCTGCGCGCCAACGTGCACCGTGTTGTCTCGCCGCCTTCAGATGTCGACCGCCTGTCAGTGGCGTTCTTCTTCGGGGCGCACCTCAATTCAACCGTGCCGTTGCTCGACCTGCCGGCTGCCCTGAAGGCGCAGGCCCGTGGTGTTACCCAGGATCCCGGCAACCCCCTCTTCCGTGAGGTGGCCCGCAATTACCTCAAGAGCAGACTGCGGTCGCATCCCGACGTGGCGCGCAGGCACCACTCCGACCTGCTTGACGAGGTGGAGCGCATATCAACCGCCGCCGGTACCGCCTACTAGATTTTTTCAGGAGTATTCCATGACCACGACCAGCAAGAAGTTTGAAACGCTCGCTCTCCATGGCGGCAGCTATCGGGCGGATCCCGTGACGGGCTCCGTCGCTGTGCCGATCTACCAGACCACCTCCTACCAGTTTCAGGACACGGCCCATGCCGCACGCCTTTTCGCACTGGAGGAAATTGGCAACATCTATACGCGCGTCCAGAATCCGACGCAGGATGCCTTCGAGCAGCGTATCGCCGCGCTGGAAGGTGGCGTCGCCGCGCTGGCCGTGGCTTCCGGGCAGACGGCTTCAGCGTATTCTCTGCTCAATCTTGCTCAGTCTGGTGACAACGTCGTTTCCTCAACCGACCTCTATGGCGGCACGATCACCCTGTTGTCGCAGACCCTCAAGCAGTTTGGCGTGGAAGTGCGCTTTGTCGACCCTTCCGATCCGGAGAATTTCAGGAAGGCCACCGACAGCAGGACACGTGCCTATTATGCGGAGACGTTGCCCAATCCCAAGCTGCACGTCTTTCCGATTGCAGAGGTGGCCGACATCGGCCGTGCGCTGGGTGTTCCCTTGATCGTCGACAATACCGCGGCGCCACTGATTGTCCGTCCCTTTGAACATGGTGCGGCCGTCGTCGTTCATTCGGCGACCAAATACATCGGTGGCCACGGAACCAGCATCGGTGGCGTGATTGTCGACGGCGGCAATTTCCCCTGGGAAAAGCATGCTGCCCGCTTTCCGCTGCTGACGACGCCGGATGAGGCCTATCACGGTGCAATCTGGACCGAAGCTGCCAAGCCTCTGGGACCGATCGCCTATATCCTCCGGATCCGGGTCAAGCTGCTGCGGGATATCGGGGCGGCTATTTCACCGTTCAACGCCTGGCAGTTCATTCAGGGCCTCGAGACGCTGCCGCTGCGCGTGCGGCAGCAGAACGAGAATGCCGTGAAGGTCGCCGACTTTCTCTACCGTCACAAGCAGGTAAAGGAAGTGATCTTCCCGGGTCTACAATCCGGAAAGCAGAAGGCTCGCGCCAAGAAATACCTGAAGGGGGGCTATGGAGCGCTTGTCGGATTTGAGTTGAAGGGGGGCGTGGAGGCCGGAAAGGCGTTCATCGACGCACTCAAGCTTCTCTATCACGTGGCGAATATTGGTGACTCACGTTCGCTTGCCATCCATCCCGCCTCGACCACCCATCAGCAGCTGTCGCCGCAGGAGCAGCTCGCTGCAGGCGTGACGCCGGGCTACATCAGGCTGTCGATCGGCATTGAGCATCCCGACGATATCATTGAAGACATCCGTCAGGCGCTTGACGCTGCGGCAAAGGCAACACCGAAGGACGGATTGAAGCTCGTAAAGGCGGCCTGACTGCGCTCCTTGCATTGGCAATCTTGAGAAATGCGGTGGTCAAGCATGGCTGCCGCGTCTTTTGTTGCATTGAATAGCGACGCATTCTGATCTATCTGCGCAGTGCCTGTGAGCGGTTTCATGTCATGAAATCGCTCAATATTTTGATCGGATCGGCAGTTCGCCAGCTTGGCCGATCTGTACGCGGCGAGCGTTCGCTTTCATTCCCGTGTGCGGCAGGTTGACGCAAGGCTTCGCGCATTTCAATCGTTTCAAATCATTAGTTGCCTGCCGTTGAGTACGCTGCCCGGCGTGCGCTTCTGCGTCTTTCCGAGCCGTGCCGTCTGTAACGTTACCGGGGCTTGGTCGGACAAAAGCTACGGAACTCTTCGTTATTTCTGCAAAATCAAATGCGGGCCCTCGACCGCCTCCAGCCGGCGCATACCGTTCAGCAGGACCGTGAAGGCAGCGGTCATGGCCTCCGGCCGACGTGAATGGTTTTGAATAGGTTTCAGATGGCTTGCGCTTTTCCTTATGTACTGATGCCTGCGCCCACGAAACTTGAAACGTTTCGACGGTCCGGCAACCCTCGGAGAACGCCCGAATACTGGGCGCTTTAGTGTTGCGATGGCCTCCCTGCATTCTAGAATTGCAGATGGCGATGGGCAGCTTGACCCGGGGGCGGGTCAAGGTTTGCGGAGGGAACTTGGAAACATCACTTGCGCGGGTCGTAACCCGATCAGAATTGGCCAATGCTTTCGGGCAGTCGCTTGTAGACTTCGAGCGGAAGCTACCGCACCTCTACCGCCTCGGCTTTCCGCAGCCGGACGGAGGAGCGGAAGGGCACTGGAATATCGCAGACCTCATCGAGTGGATCTCAGGCCAGCAAGATTTGAACGTGTCGTTTGTCCGGCATATCGAGGACTGGATCGAGATGCTGCCGAACTAGGAGGCGATCCTGTCGTCTGGCGGCTCTGTCTCCAGCAGGATTGGCCTCAGGTGAACAGTGGTATAAATTACAATCATATTGTTCAATTATATTGAATGAATGCCGCCTGGATTTTTCCTAAACATGCTCAAGAAGAGCGATGAAGAGAGCGGGTCCATATATTCCGTATTTAAACCAAACTGAACGATTTTTCGTCGTGGCACCAATAATCGGCATCGTAACACTTCACAGATGCTGCGGGTTTTTTGTAAGGGGGCGCAGGCAAACAGATGGGCATAGCTGCAAACGACCAGGAAATCTGGGGGAAGTACAACATGTCAGGACGTGTGGTCGCGCGTATGGAAATCGCGACGGCCTTGGGCAAGACCATCAGCGACTTCAATGACGTTTTGCCTGGGCTCTACAGCATGGGTTTTCCGCACCCTCTCGGGGGCATTGATGACCACTGGCTTGTGGTGGATCTGCTTGACTGGGTGAGCGCCCAGCAGGAGGCGCATGTGCGCTTCGTGGAACATATTGAACGCTGGCTGCTGCCGCGCGCCAACTGAAAACCTCTGATTGCCATTGCCGGGCGAAAAGCATGAGGCCGGCGTTCAAAAGCCGGCCTCGAGACAATCGTATGGCCTTTTGATCAAGCTGCCTTGAGCAGCGAACGATTCCAGTCAGGTACGCGCGCGATCACTTCCAGCGCGTCGTGCCGGACATAGTTTTTCGCCATGGCCGCGCGGATGTCGCTCTCGCTGATCATGCCTTCAGCCAGGGCACCCTTGACCAGGCTGAAGAAGAAGTTCTCCTGGTTGCGGTCGGGGTGGCGGGCATATTTGCCGAGCAGGCCATGCTCGCCGAAGAACTTGCGGCGCATCTGCATGATCCAGCCCAGCACCGGCACAAATTCCGTCGGCGTATAGTCCACCGGCAGGCCAGTCTTCCATGGCTGGGTGCGGCGGCGTGTGTTGTGGATCATCTTGGTCTTGGGGGTCAGCTTGTCGAAGTCGTTCCACTCATTCTCGAAGCTGCCAATGGTGGCCTGATCCTCCATCATTAGCGAGATCCAGTTGTGGTAGTCACGCTTGCCGCTGAACAGTTCTTCGAACGACTTCTCCATGTTCCAGTGCTTGAGCTTGGCGCAATCAAGAAGCATGACGCTGGTGGCCCAGGCGCCGTTCTTGAAATGCGAGCCGCGGCACATGATGGCTTTGCCTTCCATGTCGCGCGAGAGAAGCTCCCAGACATCCTGGACGGCGAAGACATCGGGATCAATCACCAGGGCGCGGCCTTCGTAGCCCATCAATTCCGGCGGCAGGAAGCGCGTGAGCGTGAAGGACTGCAGGTCGTTGTTCTTCCACACGCGCTTGACGCCGTGGCGCATGTAGCTTTCGCCCTCATGCTTCTCGAAAACCGGATAGTTCTCCTTTCGCATGATGGTGACATCGAATTTGTCGGCATGCGCGGAATTGTGCTTCATCGAATAGGCCGACGCGATTGCGCCGACATACTGCTTGTCGTTGGACTGAATGAAGATATGGGGTCGCTTGGTCGAATTCGTCTTTGCAGTTGGCATTTGAGATCGTCTTGATGCTATGTGGTTTAAAAAACCGACGTTGGAATGTTAGGCCTTGAGTTCGGCAGGCGGTTCCCGCTCACCAGATAACCCCCGTATGTGGTTGCTTGCAAGCCCTCATCAGGGCGATAATTCGCAGCTGCTTGCGCTGGCGCGCGGCCTCGAATGGCCCTTTGAGATCAAGCGTTTGCAGTACAAGTCCTATGAGAAGCTGCTGCGCTTTTCGAAGGCTGCCACGCTTGCTGCCGTGGAGCGCCGGAATTCCGACACATTGGAGCCACCAGCCCCCGATCTTGTGCTGCTGAGCGGCCGGCCCAACGAGGCCGTAGCCTTCTGGATCAGGCGCAGTCTGAACCCGTCATGCAAGCTGGTTTTCGTTGGTACGCCCATGTGGCCGTTGGCCGGCTATGATCTGGTGATCGCAACGCCGCAGTACGGCCTGCCGCAGCGATCCAATGTGCAACATATCTCGTTGCCGCTTCATGGCGTGAGCGAGGAATCGCTCGCCGCTGCAAGGGCCGAATGGGCGGCCCGCTTCGCCCATCTGCCAAAACCGCATGTCGTGGTGCTGGTGGGGGGCAACAGTGGCCCCTATGTTTTCACGGTGGATGCGGCGCGGCGGCTTGTCAGCGCGGCCAGTGCCCGCGCGGCCTCAAAAGGTGGCTCGCTGCTTGTGACGACGAGCGCCCGTACGCCATCGCATGTGGCCGAGATCCTGGCGCGTGAGATCTCTGTGCCGGCCTTCGTCCATCGCTGGCAGGATGGACAGGCCGAAAATCCCTTCCTTGGCATGCTGGCGCATGCTGACGAGGTGATCGTGACGGCCGATAGCATCTCGATGATCTCCGAGGCGATCGCCACGGGCCGGCCCGTGTGGCTCTTCGATACGGACGAAGGGCGCTATGGAATGAAGGGTTTATCTGGAGAAGATGAGGCTGCTCCAGGCTGGCGCGGCCGTACGCTGGACAGCACAGCATTCCGGCTGATCATGCGCCTTGCCCCGTCCAGCTGGTCGCGCGATCTCCGCGTGGTGCATCGCGCCGTCGTCACCAAGGGGCTTGCACGCTGGTTGGGTGAAGGGGATGCCACCAGCCCGCCGGGCCCGCCGGTTTCAGAGCTGCAACAATCCCTGTTGCGTGTGCGCGCGCTGTTTGGTCTATGAGCGCCGATGAGTGACGCCACAGCCCCTGCTTCCCCGGCTCTGCCGCCCTGGCGGCAGCGCCTTCGCATGTTCAGAGGGGCATTTCGCAAGAAGCTGCTGCAACTGGCGGAACAGCTTGCCTATGATGCAGCAGGATTGCCCATGGCGCTTCCCTTTGGCCGCCCGGTCCTGCCGCCAGAGGCGCATCATGCCCAGTTTCTTCATGACTACTACCGGCGGCATTTCTGGCGCCAGCCGTCGAGTGTTTTGCGCGGCCCGCTTGTTCTTGTTCTCTGGCCATTCGCGCTCGCCTTCACCATCGTGCAGTACACGCTGCGGAACGGCAGCGGCATTCGCACTCGTTCAGGTAAGGGCCCGTTGCGGCAAATGCTCGAACAGGCCTGCCAGGCCTGGCGCAATTCGATTGCACCACCGTGGTATTACATGTTCGAACTCTACACCGGGCACCGTGGAAAGATTGCGGGCGAATATTTGACGGCACATGAAACCATTGCCGGTGCCTATGATCTGCTTGAACCCGTCGGGACAGCCGACCAGATGGCGGACAAGGTGTGGTTCGCGGAACACTGCCTGAAACTCGGCATCAAAGTGGTTCCCGTGCTCTTTTATGTCTCGCGCGGCGCGGTGCATTTCGTCGTGCCGCCCACCGACCCTGCCTATGATACTGATCTCTTTGTGAAGCCGCGGAGTGGCAATGGTGGTCATCATGCTGAGCGGTGGGATCGCCTGGGCGAAGGCGACTATCGCAACAGCAAGGGGCTAACCCTGTCGCGCGATGCTCTTTTCGCACATCTGGCTGCCCAATCCCTGCGTGAGGATTTCATCATCCAGCCGCGGCTGGTCAATCATCCCGCACTTGATGACATTGCCAATGGCGCTCTCTCGACGTTGCGCGTCCTGACCTGCAAGGACGAGACAGGAAAGGCGATTGCCACCAACGTGGCTTTCCGCATGGCCGTCGGCACAAACAACGTTGTCGACAATTTTCATCAGGGCGGACTGGCAGCCCCTGTTGACCTGTCAACGGGTACGATTGGACCTGCTTCCGATATCGGCCGTTATCCTGATATCGGCTGGCGTGAAATCCATCCTGTCAGCGGGGCTCATTTTGCCGGCCGCGAGTTGCCATTCTGGAAAGAGGCGATCGCGCTTGCCTGTGAGGCAGGAGATGCTTTCCCGTGGCGAACGGCAATTGGCTGGGATGTGGCAATGCTGAGAGATGGCCCGATGATCATCGAAGGCAATGGCAAGCCTGATCTTGATATTCATCAGCGCTGCGAGCGACGTCCCCTTGGGCGTCAGCGCATCGCCGAACTTCTTGCCTTCAATGTGAAGGCCGCAATCAAGGATCGCTGAGATGCATGTTCCGACCATTCATGAGGCACGGGCCGGTTTGCGTATGGCCGTCTCCTATGCTGGCCGTGTCTTGCCACAAGGCAGTAGTGTTGCCCTTGAGCGGCGGATGCGCGGTTGGGAAGAGTCGCACAAGCTTGCGGCTTGT
Organism: Pseudomonadota bacterium; assembly: GCA_020161855.1. GTDB lineage: Bacteria > Pseudomonadota > Alphaproteobacteria > Rhizobiales > Aestuariivirgaceae > Aestuariivirga. Next base: position 313,783 of record JAIUNJ010000003.1, on the reverse strand, counting down.
GACGCGGTTGTCGCCTCTTATGGCAAGGCCGGCCGCACCTGGCTGCGGGTGATGATCTCCCGCTATTTTGCTCACAGCCACGGTCTCCATATTGAGACGATGATGGAGTTCGATGAATTTCATCGCCGAGACAGCCGTATCCCCATCCTGTTTTTCACACATGACAACTATTTGCCCGACTACACGGGCACCGATGACAAGTGGAAGAACTATGCCGGCAAGAAGGTCGTCTTGCTGGTGCGCGATCCTCGCGACACGGCGGTGTCACAGTATTTCCAATGGAAGTCGCGCATCCGGGCGCGCAAGAAGATCATCAATGGCTATCCACTGGGCGAGACGGAACTCTACGACTTCATTGCCGGAGAGGCCGCCGGGATCCCCAAGATCATCCGCTTCATGAACGCGTGGGCCGAAAGCCTGCCACACATGAAGGAAGCGCTCGTCGTGCGCTATGAGGATCTCCGCACCAATACCCACGAAGAGCTGGCAAAAGTGCTGCGTTTTGTGGGGGCCGAAATTCAAGCCGCCTCGCTGGACGAGGCCATTTCCTACGCTTCGGTGGAAAACATGCGGCGTATCGAGCAGGGCAATGCCGGCAACAAGGGCTATAACCAGCGCCTCAAGCCGACCAACGCGAACGATCCTTCGAGCTTCAAGGTGCGGCGCGCCAAAGTAGGTGGCTGGCAGGACTACCTGACCGATGAGCAGACCGCGACCGTGAACGACGTGGTTGAAAAGACACTTGCTCCCGTCTTTGGCTATGGAGCGAAGTGAGTGCAGACCCAGCGTTTCAGCAGCATCGAAGATATCGGGCTGGGCCTGACCGGCGAGGCCTTGCTCGGAGCCTTCACGCCTTTCATCTGCAAGGACGCCTCGTTCGCTGATCATCTGAAGCTTGTTTTGAAGCAGCGTCGCGCTACCCTTAAGCGCACCTTCAGCGGGGAAAAGGAAACCGACGGCCGCCAGGCCGAGAAGATCAAGGCCGAGTACCAAGTGGCCTGGTCCCGGGGTTACGAGGCCTATGATCTGGCGCGCGGTTGCCGAAAGCCGGAGCCTTGGCATTTCCGTGGCAAGAGGATGATCCTCGATCGAGCAGGCGTTGCGCGCATGCGAAGCGTCATGCTTGCGGCTGTGATCCGGCAGATCAAGCCTCGCCGTGTGTTGGAAGTCGGCTGCGGCAATGGCATCAATCTGCTGCAGCTTGCCGGAGCTTTTCCGGAGGTCAGTTTTTCGGGTCTGGAACTCACAGATGCTGGCCATCAGGTTGCAACGGGTCTTCAGAAGGCGGGAGCCTTGCCGGAGGCGCTTGCAGGCTACGCGCCGGAAACACAGAAGGATCCCACGGCTTTCCGGCGGATCAACTTCGTGCAGGGCAATGCGGGAAAACTACCATTCGAGGCCAAATCCTTCGACCTTGTCTTTACGGTGCTGGCCCTGGAACAGATGGAGAGCCTGCGGCAGCAGGCACTTGCGGAAATTGCGCGCGTCTCCTCCGGGTATTTTCTGGGTCTTGAACCCTTTGCAGAGGCAAATGCCAGCTTCTGGCTTCGCCTGCATGTCAATGCGAGAGGCTATTTCAAAGGCGCGGTGGCCGAACTGCCGGCCCATGGTTTCGAACCGGTTTGGGCCAGCATGGATTATCCGCAGGAACTGCAACTGGGCAGCGCCTTCGTGCTGAGCAAAGTCAGGTAGAAGGCGCTTCCGCCAAGGTCAGGCCGCAAAGCGCTCCTGGGCTTCCAGCGGCGGCACGGCCTTCACGATGTCCAGAGCATCATGGCGCACGTTGTTGGCCGCCATGCTGGCCTTCACCATATCAACGGTGATGACGCCCGCATCGAGGCATTCCTTGAGCAGGCCGAAGAACAGGTTTTCCTGGTTCCGGTCGGGATGGCGCTGGTAGGTGCCGAGCATGCCATAGTCGCCGAAAATTGCCCGGCGTACGCGGTGATAGATGTTCTTCGGCTTGAGCGAACCCTTTGATTCCGGGGGGCGGTAGTCCACCGGCAGGCCCGTCTTCCAGGGCTGGGTCTGCCGCTTGGTATTGTGGATCATGCGGGTTTCCTTGGTCAGCTTGTCGAAATCATTCCAATAGGTTTCGAGCAGACCGATGGAACCCTGATCTTCGAGCAGCAGCGTGATCCACTTCATGTAATCGCGCTTCTGCTGGAACATCTCCTCAAAGTTCTCCTTCACCTTCCAGTGCTTGAGCTTCGGGTTGTCGAGCACCATGACGCTGGAGGCCCACACCTCGTCCTTCGATCCGGCGCGATGGCGGGCCAGAATGGCCTTGCCGTTCATGTCGCGCTCGAGAAGGGAGCCTATGTCAGAAATGCAGAACACATCGGGATCCACGACGATGGAACGGCCCTGATAGCCCATCAGCTCGGGCGGCATGAAGCGCAATATCGTGAAGGACTGGAGATCGTCGTTGAGCCAGGTGCGGATGAGGCCGTCACGCAGATATTTCTGGCCCTCATGCTGCGTCAGCCATGGATAGTCACCGGTTTTGATCAGTTTGACATCAAAGGCATTCGGGTTCTTGGCAAAGCGCTTGAAGGAATATTGCGACACCAGCGCGCCAATGATCTGCTTTTCGTTGGTGTGGATGAAGATGCAGGGTTTCATGGACTGAGACACTCCGGAGGGAAACGGGACCCGATGGGCTTCATCATCCAGACTACACGCTTTCAGCCGTCCAAGCCAAGCAACTCTCGCAAGCGCCTGCCCACGGCTGGCGCGTCATCTGAGGGCCTTTGCTTTGGCATTTCGGGCACCTGCCCTAGCAGGACAGCATGGCCGCCGCCGGTCAGAACCTTATAAAAAGCTTTGAAATCACGGAGTTCACCTGATGCGCTGCGCGAAAGGGCTGAAAGGACAGGCACGCTTGCTGCCATATCGGCGATGCGACGCAGCGCTGCAAAAGGCCCATCCCGGCGCGGCAACTCGGCGATGACGAGTTTCTTTCCAAGGCGGGCGATTTCAGTGAGCATGGAGAGGCTGTCGCCCGTGACGGTGAAGGTCTCACCGTGCGCGAGCAGCCCCGCATATGGGTTTTCGTTTGATCCGGCCGTCCAGGCAAAGAGCCTGTCCTGCGGACGGAGTTCCCTTGCCAGAGCTTCGGCGACACCTGCCGGTGTACGGCGTGAGGTACTGACATAGATCGAGCCCTGACCTGCAAAGGTCTTCCGCATGCCATCGAGGATCATAAGAGCGGCAGCGCCATCGAGCTTCTGGTGGCTGGTTGAGCCGCCCAGCAGGAGCACATGCAACGGCTTGGCCATGGCGCCGATCGTCGAGGCTGTTTGCCCGCGCGCCGCAGCAATCTTGCCTTCATCGAAGGCGATCAACGGCAGGCCGATCCGCATCACACGGGGTGTGCTCTTCACCTGATAGTGCGCCGGCACGATCAGCAGATCAAAGTTGTCCGCCTTGCCTTTGGCGGCATTGAGCAGCGCGATCCGCGAGTTCCCGCCGCTTTGCGCCTTGATCCAAAGTGCCACCAGCGACATGCGGCGGCCAATGGTGACGACGAGATCGGGCCACGGTGCTTCCAGCCTGCTTGACCGCGCCAGATCGACCTGATGCAGGCTCGCCGTGACCTTGGGCTTTACTGCTGCTTCACCCGGCTTGAGGATGACCGTTTTCGTTTCGTAGGGAATCCCCATGGCGTCCGCGGCGCGGAAGAGCTGTTGGTTGTCACCGACACGTTCGCCGGCAACGGCCCACACTACAGGCTTATGTTTACGGGATAAGGTCACGGGCGTTCCACATGGCAATGGCTGTGCGCTAGCCTACACCGTATCAGCATGGCAAGCATGGACCGTATCCAGTCATGCAACCGTCACCTTGCGGCAAGAGTCTGCGCACGATATTAGACGGCCAGATTCTGCGGGCATGCGGCTGCATGCATATCCCCAGGGGTTCGAAGACATGACGGACGAAAAGAAGAGCGGCGCGGGGCTGCGCGTGGCGCTCTTCACCGGCAACTACAACTACATGAAAGACGGCGTCTCGCTCACCCTGAACCGGCTCGTCGGCTTTCTGCTCCGCAACGGTGCCGAGGTTCTGGTGGTCGCGCCCACCACGCGTACCCCGGTCTTTCCCCCCACCGGCGAACTCATGTCGGTGCCGTCTTTCGCTATTCCTTTCCGGCCTGAATACCGCATATCTCTGGGGCTCACCAAGGGCGTGAGAAAGCGTCTGGAAGACTTCAGGCCCAACCTCTTTCACATTGCAGTTCCCGACATGGCCGGGCTTCAGGCGCTTCATCTCGCCCAGCGCTGGAAGCTGCCGGTTGTGGCCTCCTATCACACACGCTTCGATTTCTACCTGCGCTACTATGGTGTCGGTTTTGCCGAGCCGCTGATGAAGAAGTATTTCAAGTATTTCTATGACCGGTGCGAGCACACCTATCCGCCGTCAGACTCCATGGCGGAGCTTTTGCGCAGCGAAGGCATCGAAGGCCAGATGCGCATCTGGAGCCGGGGTGTTGACCGCGCGCGGTTCAATCCCGGCAAGCGCGACATGGCCTGGCGCCGTTCGCTCGGCATTGACGACGATGAGATCGTCATCAGCTTTGCGGGCCGGCTGGTGAAGGAGAAGAACACGGCCATGCTGATGCGTGTGCTGGCAGCCCTGCACAAGCGCGGCAACCGCAGCCGCGGCCTGATCATCGGGGATGGCCCGGCGGCCGACATGATGAAGGCTCTGAACGTCAACTCGGTCTTTGCGGGATTTCTGCATGGCGAGGATGTGCCGCGTGCGCTGGCGTCTTCCGATCTTTTTATGTTCCCGAGCGACAGTGAAACCTTCGGCAATGTGACGCTTGAGGCCATGGCCTGCGGGCTGCCTGCCATCTGTGCCGATGCCACCGGCAGCCGTTCGCTCGTGACGCCCGGCAAGACCGGCTATCTTCTCGACTCCCGGAATGAAGACGCCTTTATCGCCGCAGCGGAGCAATTGATTGCCGATCCGGGCCTGCGCACGCAGATGAGCGCCAATGCGCTGGCGCATGCGGAGCAGTTTGACTGGGAGACAATCAACAGCGGCCTGCTGGGCAACTATCGCGATGCCATCCGGGATTTTCATGCCCGTGGTGATCGCGTTGCAACTCCCGCCAGCATGGCCGCGCAGCGGCCCCATGGAGTCGAGGCCGAATAGTGTGTAGGGCAGGGGTCTGCCATGGTCCATGCGCCCCACATCTCCCCAATAGAGCGATCAGGTTCGCCACGGCTCTGGATTCTGTGGAGCAGGCGGGTCGGTGACCTGAAGCAGATGCAGGCACTAGCCGTCGCATTGGGCTGGGCGTGTGAGGAAAAGAGGATTTCTTTTGGCTTCAGTGCCGTTCCAGCCGTCGCGCATGTCACGGCGCGTCCTTCTGCATCTCAACTTCTGTCGGAGACATGGCCCGACCTGATCCTGTGCAGTGAAGCCACCTGTGCCGGCCTGGCTCAAGTGATACGAAAGCGCTCTGGCGGCAGGATCAAGGTTGTGGCGCTGGGCCGCCCGCTTGGCGCAGCAAGCCATGTCGATCTTGTTCTGACGACAGCGCAATACGGACTTCCCGCTGCGGGCAATGTCGTGGAACTAACCCTGCCGCCTGGGGAGCCATCGAAGCAAGTGGCCACCGCTGCTGGCCCTTCTCATGATCTGCTGCTGCTCGGCGGCAGTAGCGCGCCGGATATTCTCGACGCGGCTTCGGCTCTTGCTGCTTTTGAAACCACTCGCGTCGTGACGGAATCCCGCGCGCTGCCTCTTGCCGTCACCACGAGCCCGCGCACCGGGGCAGAGGTCGTGGCAGCACTCAAGGTAGCCGTGAAGCCGCCCCACCGCCTGCTCGCCTACGGTGACCCGGCCACGAACTATCACGGCCTGATCGCGACGGCTTCGCATGTCACGGTGACCAGCGACAGCGTCTCGATGCTGGCCGATGCCCTGCTTGCGCGAAAGCCAGTCAGTGTCTTTCTTCTACCGCAGCGGCAGAGCTTTGCCGTCAGGGTTGGTTCGACCCTCAAAGCCTGGGCTGCTGGTGCTTTCCCGCTCGCGGCCGTCCCGCGTCTTCTGTTCGATATCGGGCTGATCGAGACGGTTGCTGATCGCAACCTGTTGCGCAGCCGTTTGCAGCGCCAGAACCTCATTCGCATGACGGGCGAGGAGCGGGTGCAGACCGTGTTCTATGATGCTGACGAAGACCTGGCTCTCGCCACTAAAGCCGTCCGCGCCCTGATGGGGGTCAGTTCGGAGCCACCACGAAATCGGCGTTGACCGCCGTGATGAGCCGTGTGCCCGTGTAGGTTTTGGGCGGAAGTGGCTCGCCACGGACCAGATTGAGGGCGCTGCGCACAGCTTCGGTGCCCTGTGTATAGGCGTCCTGGAAAACGGTAGCGGCCAGATCGCCAGCCTTGACGGCAGTAAGGGCCTCCGGCGTGGCATCAACGCCGGTCACAATTACGGATGTCGGCGAAAGGCCTTGCGCCTTCAATGCTGCGATAATGCCCAGTGCCATGGCGTCGTTCTGGGCGACAACAGCATCCGGCGCAAATCCCGCCACGAGCCAGTTGCTCATCAGATCCTGAGCCTTGGCCTGGTCGCCCACGGCCGACTGCTCATCAAGGATCTTGAGCTGATTGCAGTCCTTGCGGCCGATGACATCTTTCAGTGTCCGGCTGCGAATGGCAGCCGTCCGGTCCGAGAGATCGCCCGACATCACGAGAATATTGGCCGGGTTCTTCCCAGCTTCGGCCTCACGCCGGCAGAGCTCCTGGGCCTGCAGTGTTGCCGCCTCTGCCTCATTTGCGCCGACATAGACAACACGGCCACGGAGTTGTTCAGCATCGGTCGGCTCCCGGTTGACGAAGACAAGCGGCAATGATGCCGTGTTAGCCAACTGCGTGAGGGCTGCCGTATCGGATGGCCTGACCGGCTGGACGATGAGCGCATCGACGCCCGCCACGATGAAGCCCTGCAACTGTGCAAGCTGCTGGTCCGCGTCACCAGCGGCATCCTCGACATCGATCAGCGTCTTGCTGTCCTGTGCGGCCTGCTCAAGGCCTTTGCGCAAGCCATCCGGCGTTTTGCCACCGCCGGCCAGTGAAACGCCAAGCCCTTCGGCCTGGGCCGCGGAGGCGAAAAGAAGAAGAGCGAGAAAGGCGAGGGGCCGGAAGCGAGTCATGCGGTGTCTCTTAGCAGCTTCGGGCAAGGGAATGCCAAGCCGGGATGGCCACAGCAAGGCAGAAGTTGACCGGGCCTTCTAGACAGGGCCGCCGGCAAAGACAATGGGGAGCTTCCGTCGCCGGAGGCTCCCCATCATGAACTGGCAATCCAGGTACGCAGTACCTAATCCCGGATTATCCGAAGACATTTCCCCGCTCAGGGAACGCATGCCTTGACTGAAACAGTAGCCAGTTGTGGTTTCGAAACGGTTTCCAGAACAAAGTTTTGTATGAACAAGTGGTTACGCCGCTGTACGGAAGCCGCACAGAATTGCAAAAATTGCGTGACAAGGGGGTTGCTTTGCCCGGGCGGCCCCACTAGATACGCCGCACCGCAACAAGCGGTCTTTGACGCGGGATGGAGCAGCCCGGTAGCTCGTCAGGCTCATAACCTGAAGGTCGTCAGTTCAAATCTGGCTCCCGCAACCAAACCTGAAGATGACAAGGCGGTCCACCATGTGGGCCGCCTTGATCTTTCTGACGCGAGACTCTTCCTGGGGTTCGCATTTGCCGGAAGAGGGCCTATCTATGGTTTTTCAGCACGGGGCATTGCCATGGAACAGCATCTCAATACGGCGCCGGGGACGGCAGCCAAGGCCGAAGAAGCTGCAAACCCTGCGCACCGCGCCGAAGAGTGCAAGCCTGTTGCTGATCTGCTTGGCCGGATTGGCGACAAGTGGACAGGCATAGTCCTTGCCGCACTTGGTACCGAGCGCGTGCGCTTCATGGAACTGCAAAGGCGGGTGACCGGAATCTCACAGCGCATGCTGACGGTGACGCTGCGGCAGCTTGAACGCGACGGACTGGTACACCGGACGGTTCACCCCACGGTTCCGCCGCGTGTTGAGTATCAGGTGTCTGACCTGGGCCAGAATCTCCGCAATGCCCTGGAGCCGGTAGGGCAGTGGGCCAAGTCGAACCTAGAGCGGATCGAGGAAGCGCGGCGGCGCTTCGATGGCGCGGCCGACAGCACTTACTGAAAGGTAAGTGGCTTACAAAATCGTGCCGTCTTGTGGAGTTTTGACGGCTGCCGATATCACTCTCGCCAGAACAAACACGCGAGAGCAACATGTCATCGAAACTCAAGATCGCCGTCGTCCTGTCGACAACCCGGCCGGGCCGCTTTGCGGATACGCCGACGAACTGGATTCTCAATCTTGCATCGCAACGCAGCGACGCCGAATTTGAGGTGGTCGACCTGCGTGATTATCCGATGCCCTTTTTCGAGGACAAGCTGCCGCTGATCTACGCCCCGACCGCCAGCGAGGTGGCGCGGAAGTTTGCGACGAAGATGGCCAGCTTCGATGGCTATATTTTTGTGACTGCCGAATACAATCACTCGATCACGGGTGTGCTGAAAAATGCCCTGGATCACCTGTTCACGGAACTGCGCCGGAAGCCGGCGGCATTCGTGGGCTATGGCGGCGTCGGAGGGGCCCGGGCCGTCGAGCATTTGAGGCATATCCTCGCCGAGCAGCATGTGGCGACGCTCAAGCCTGCCGTTCATATCGGCATGATCGAGATGATCGGCATCATGCGCGAAGGCAAGAAGATCACCGACTTTCCGCACCTCGATCAGGCGGCCCACCAGATGCTCGACGATATCGTCTGGTGGGGTGACGCGCTGGCCAGGGGGCGCCAGGCCACGGCCAAGGCAGAATTGGCCTGATCACACCAGCGTTAGCGGGATCAGGCCTTTGCCAACCGCGCGTCAATCCATGACAGGATATCGGCAAGTACCTGTTCCTTGCCGGTGTCGTTGAGGAGGTCGTGGAAATGCCCCTCATAGAGCTTGAGGGTCTTGTCCTTGGAGCCTGCGGTTTCGTGGAAAAACTTGCTTCCCTCCGGCACGGTTGCCTTGTCGGAGGTGCCATGCAGAATGAACACGGGAAGCGTGATCTTCGGGAACTCGCGCTTCAATCTTTCGTCGGCGCGCACCAGGGCAGCCACGGTTGCCGCGGGCTGAACTTCGCCGAGCGTCAGCGGGTCTGATTCCAGCGCCTTCAGACATTCAGGATCGCGGGTGAAATCCTTATTCTTCAGCTTCAGCACCGGCAGTCCCGGCGCGATGCGGCTCAGGCCCTTGATGATCGCGAGAACAAAATCCGGCGCTGGCACCTTGAAGGCGAAGCTCTCGCAGATCAGCCCTGCCAGCTCCTTCTGATTGTCGAGCGTGTAGGTGCAGGACACAACGCCGCCTGCGCTGTGTCCCAGCAGATAGATTGGCAAGCTGCATTCGCGCGCCTTTGCCTCTTTGATGAGTGTGGACAGATCGCTAACATATTCGGCGATGTCATCCACATAATAGCGCTTGCCGGAAGACTTGCCGCGGCCGCGGAGATCGAGCGCATAAACAGCGAAACCTGCCGCAGCGAATTGCTCGGCGGCCCAGAAATACTGTCCGCTGTGCGAGTTGACGCCGTGGCAAATGACAAGCATGGCGCGCGGCTTCATGGCAGGCTTCCAGATGCGTGCGAATATCTTGGTGCCGCCGTTGTTGAGGAAGATTTCTTCCGGAGAAGAAGTCGCTGCCGTTTTGCCTGCCGTTGCCACCAGAACCTCCACACACTGTTTTCAATAGAGCTGACAGTTCGTCATGATGCATCATTCTCGGTGAGATGCGATACGTTATTATTCATGCAGATCATCAGCCGGTATTGATTAATATTGAGGCATTCTGCACGCAGGTTCGTTCAGTCTGAAACTTGAAGCGTCTTTCCCAGCTTGCGATGCTTGAAGGTGCCGAGATTGCGCCACACTCGACCCTGCGGCGGCCCTGAACTAAGCTCCTGCTTGCGGCCGCCGTCGGTTTTTCTGTGGCTGCCGCGAGGTGGGTGACGAAATGCGCAGTTTCGATTTCAGTTCATGGCAGGCCATCGGCACGACGCTCGCGGGCCTCGTCATCATCACCCTGATCGGGGTTGGCATCCGGCTGATCGCCATGCTCACCATCCAGCAGCGCCGCGAGCGTGGCAACCGCCAGATCAATGAACGGTTGAAAACGCTGATTGCGGCTTACAAGGTTCTGGGTGGTTCTTTTACCGGCGCATTGCATGTGGACCCCACGCATCTGCGCGATTTCCGCCGCGCGCCGCCAGCCTCGGAGACGCAGCCCGAGCAGGGCGGCGGCGCTGGCGACGGTACAGAGGGTTCCCATTTCGAACGGGCGCGCCGTATCCGCGATTCTGTCGAGGCCGCTCTCTCCGACATCATTCTCTTGGGAACGGAGGAACAGGTCCGGCTTGCAGCGGCGGCGGCGGCGGAACTGGCAGCGGGAAGGCCCGTCCATACCCATGATCTTGTCGTCTCGCTGCGCAACTTCGTCCGTGAAACACTCGACCTCGCGGCAATCCCAGCCGATGTCGTGTTGCCGCGCCAGGGCCCGACCCGGCCAAGTCCGCAAGGCAGCCGCGGAAAGGGCGAAGACCGGGGCAGCGAGACACGCGCTGGCCGTGGCGGTGGTGGCGCAGGTGCCGGCATGGGCGGTGCCGGGATGGGTGGCGCCGGGCTGGGACTTGGTCTCGGCCTTGGCGCAAAGCACGACCGGGATCATGAGTCCTGAGCGGCCCTGAAGGCTGCATTGTACTTCTTCTGGAAGTTGTCGCGCCTGCCACTTCTCTCAACCTTCGCATGTTAAAAGCCCGCAAGCTTCGGACAGGTTCGCCTTACTAGTTTTCGCGCAACCTGGCCCGTCTGGCCATTGTGAGTCGCTCTGTTTTCTCCCGGTTTCCTTGGCCCTCAGGAGCTCCCCTTCATGTCGATCGTGACAAACCTCTCCACCCGGCAGATCGCTGGCTTGACGACCACTGCAATCCGGCAGCTTACAACCACAGATATCGGAGCGCTCAGCACCTCGCAGGTCGGGGCGCTTTCGGCGACACAGATCAACGCCATGGAGACGGAAGATCTCCAGGCCCTGAACACCGGGCAGATCCAGGGCATCTCCACCACGGCCATCAAGGGCCTGATCGCTGATACGCTCGTTGCGATGACCGATACGCAGACGCCGAGCTTCACGGCGACACAGATCGGCGTGATGCAGGCAACGGCACTCGATGCCTTCAGTTCAACCGACCTGCAGGCCTGGGATACCACCCAGCTCGGTGCGCTCACCTCACGCCAGCTTGGTTCGCTGTCAACGACCGCTCTCGCCGATTTCTCGGAAACCCAGTTGGGTGGCCTGAGCTCGACACAGCTTCGCGGCCTCACCACTGCCCAGCTCAACAATCTCGAGACCACGCAGCTCAACGCCCTCAACGTGGCTGATCTTTCGGTCACGCAGATCAAGGGCATGACGGCGACGGCAATTGGCAACCTCTCGACCACCCAGGCGCAGTCCCTGACGTCCTCGCAGATCGCGCAGCTCTCGGCCACCGCACTTGACGCCCTGAGTTCCGACGAAGTGCAGGGCTGGAACACAACGCAGCTGGCCAGCGTGACCTCGCGCCAGCTCTCGGCCCTCAGCACCACGGCGCTTGCGGATTTCTCCGAAACCCAGCTCAGCAGCCTGACCTCGACACAGCTGCGCGGCCTCACGGGCACCCAGCTCAACACCCTCGAATCGACTCAGCTCAACGCCATCAACGTCGCCGATCTCTCGACTTTGCAGGTGTCGGCGCTCAATGCCACCGGCATTGGCAATCTCTCGGAAACCCAGGCGCGGGGCTTCTCGGCGGCGCAAGTGGCGGCTTTATCAACAACCGCCCTCAGCAACATCGCCTCGGACGACCTGCAGGCCTGGGATACGACGCAGCTTGCAGCTCTCAGCACGCGCCAGCTTGCCGGCCTTTCCACAACGGCGCTGGCAAACTTCACAGATACGCAGCTGAACGGGCTGACCTCGACGCAGCTGCGCGGCCTGACCACGTCGCAGCTCAATACCCTTGAGACGACGCAGCTCAATGCCCTGAAGGCGGAAGACCTTTCGTCGACCCAGATCAAGGGCCTGACGGCCACGACGCTGGGCAATCTCTCGACGACGCAGGCACAGTCCCTGACCTCTGCCCAGATCGGCATCCTGACGGCCACCGGCCTTGACGCCTTGAGCTCGGATGAAATCCAGGGCTGGAACACGACGCAGCTGGCCAGCCTCACCTCCCGGCAACTGGCAGGCCTGACGACCACCGCCTTGGCCGACTTCTCCGAAACACAGTTTGGTGCACTGACGTCGACACAGCTGCGCGGCCTGACGGCGGCGCAACTCAATGGGCTCGGCACCACACAGCTCAACGCCATCGACATCACCGCACTTTCGACCTTGCAGGTGATGGGGCTCGATGCCACCGGCATCGGCAATCTCTCCGAAACGCAGGCGCGCGCGTTCTCGGCCGCACAGGTCGCCGCCTTGACGACAACGGCCATCGGTTCGATCGCATCTGATGACTTGCAGGCTTGGGGAACGACGCAGGTCGGTGCACTGACCAGCCGCCAACTCGGCGGTCTCTCCACCGCCGCGCTCGCCAATTTCACTGACACCCAGTTGCTTGGCCTGACAACATCTCAGGTCCAGGGCCTCACAGCGACGCAGTTGAACACCTTGGGCACGACGCAGCTCAACGCGCTCAATGCTGCCAACCTGTCGACCGCACAGATCCGAGGCATGGACGCAACGGCCATCGGCAATCTGAGCACCACGCAGGCGCAGTCGCTGACCGCAACGCAGATTGCCCAGCTTACCGTCACGGGCCTTGATGCCCTGGCCTCCGACGAAGTGCAGGGCTGGAACACGACGCAGCTTGCGGCCCTAACCAGCCGCCAACTCGCTGGCCTGACAACATCGGCCCTGGCTGATTTCTCCGAAACACAGCTCGGCAGCCTGACCTCGACGCAGGTTCGCGGCCTGACCACGGCCCAATTGAACACGCTGGCCACGACGCAGCTGAACGCGCTCAACGTTGCCGATCTCTCGACGGCACAGATCAAGGGCATGAATGCCACGGCGATCGAAGCCCTTTCGACGACACAGGCCCAGTCGCTCACCACGGCGCAGATCGGCCAGTTGACGGCGACCGGCGTCGAAGCCCTGAGCTCTGACGAAATCCAGGGTTGGGATACGGCACAGCTCGCCTCCCTCTCTTCGCGGCAGCTGTCCGGCCTGACCACCACGGCAATCGCCGACTTCTCCGAAACGCAGCTTGCCTCGCTGACCTCGACGCAGCTCCGAGGCCTGACCGCCTCGCAGCTCAACAGCCTCGAGACGACGCAGCTCAACGCACTCAATATTGCCAACCTCTCGACCTTGCAGATCACTGGCTTGAACGAGACCGGCATCGGCAACCTCTCCTCCACGCAGGCGCGCGCCTTCACCACCGCTCAGGTGGCGGCACTCACCACCACGGCGCTCACCGCCCTGTCGTCGGATGATCTGCAGGCCTGGGACGCGAGCCAGCTTGGTGCGATCACGACACGCCAGTTGGCCGGCCTCACGACCACGGCGCTGTCCGATTTCTCGGACACGCAGCTTGGCGATCTGACGACCACTCAGGTGCAGGGCCTGACCACCACGCAGCTCAACAGCCTTGCCACGACGCAGCTCAACGCGCTGGATGTGGAGAATCTCTCCACCACCCAGATCAGGGGCATGACGGCGACAGCCATCGGCGACCTGAGCACAACACAGGCCCAGTCGCTGACGACGGCGCAGATTGCCGTCATCACCTCGACAAATCTCGAATCTCTCAGCTCAGACGAAGTCCAGGGCTGGAGTGCCGGCCAGGTTGGCAGCCTGAGCTCGCAGCAAATCTCCGGCCTGACGACGACAGCTCTGGAGGAACTGACCACCGCCCAGTTCGGTGGCCTCACCACCACGCAGGTTCGTGGCCTGAGTTCCTCGCAGCTCAATGCACTCAGCACCGACTATCTGCAGGCCCTCGACGTGGCCGACCTCACGACCCAGCAGGTTGCGGGGCTCAACGCCACGGCCATCGGCAATCTCTCCGACACGCAGGCCCAGTCGCTGCTCGCCAGCCAGATCACGGCTATGTCGGCGACCGCCATCGGTGCGCTTGGTTCCGACGATATCCAGGCCTGGAGTGGCGGACAGCTGGCAGCTCTCACTGCGACTCAGCTTGGTGGGCTCAGCACCTCCGATCTCGCAGACTTCACCGAAACGCAATTGGGCGCGCTCACCTCGACGCAGGTCCGCGGCCTGACGGCAACACAGCTGAACACACTCGGCACCACGCAACTGAACGCGCTCAACGCCGCTGACCTCTCGACGGCGCAGATTGCAGGCCTGAACGCCACGGGTGCCGCTGCCCTGACCGACACGCAGATCGGTTCTCTGACCTCGGCCCAGTTCGGGGCAATGTCGTCGGATGCTTTGAACGCCCTGTCGACGGACGCGCTGGGCGCCTTGACCACGGCGCAGGCAGCAGCGCTGACCGCCGCGCAGATCACGGCCCTGACAACGTCCAACTTTGCGGCACTGAGTGGCACCACGGGTCTCCCGTCGCTGAGTACGGCGGCCATCGCCGGCATCACGACGGCGCAGATCGCCGCGCTGAACAGCACGCAGGCCAATGCATTCACCGGCACGCAGATCGGCGTCATGAACAACGACCAGATCGTGGCGCTCATCGCCGCCTCGAACGCATAAGGCAGGCACATCGGAGATGGCTCAGCAGTCGATCGTTGAACTCTTCAGGAATGCCGAAAAGCTGGAGACGGCGGGGGATTCACCCGGCGCCGTTTCCCTTTACAAGACCTGGATCGCGCTCAATCCCGCTGATCCGCATCTCCATGCTGCCATGTTCAACTATGCCGTGGTCATGGCGCGGGGTGGGGACAAGGTCGGGGCCGTCAACGTCCTGCGCGACTGCATCCGGCTGAAGCCGGATTTCCAGCCGCCTCACATCAATCTGGGACGGCTGCTCGAAGATCTCGGCCAGTCAGGCACTGCCGTGAGCCAGTGGCTCGATTTTGTGAAGACGCTTCCCGAGATCAATGGTGATGGCATCAAGCACAAGATCATGGCCTTGCAGCAGGTCGGTCGTGTCCTGGAAGGCAATCATGTGGATGGGCCTGCGGAAGACGCGCTGCGCCAGTCGATCGATATCCGCCCAAACCAGCCCGAAGTTATCCAGCACTGGATTGCGCTGCGCCAGAAGCAGTGCAAATGGCCCGTCATCCAGGGTTGGGAAGGCGTTTCCAAAGAAGCGCTTCTCGCTCATATCTCGCCCTTGTCGGCGGCCGTCATGTATGACGATCCCGTGCTGCAGCTCGGCCGCGCCTGGCGCTATGCCCGCAGCCTCATCAAGCGGCCGCAGACGATCCACGCCGATCACGCGGCGCGCCGGGCCGCGCGCCCCAATCGCCTCAAGATCGGTTACGTGTCATCGGATCTGCGCGAGCACGCCGTGGGCTTCGGGCTCTCCGAGGCCCTGGGTCTTCATGACACCGACCGTTACGACATCCACGCCTATTATTGCGGCATTGCAAAGGAAGACGCCACCAAGGAGCGCATCCGTGGCAGCGTTGAGCATTGGACCGACATCTCCGGGATGAGCGACGACGATGCAGCGGCAGCGATCCAAGCCGACGGTATCGATATCCTGATCGACGTCAATGGCTATACGCGCGATGCCCGCACCGCTGTCTTTGCGCGCCGGCCGGCGCCCATCCAGGTCAACTGGTATGGCTTCCCCGGCACCATGGGCACACCCTATCACCACTATGTCATCGCTGACGACATTGTGGTCCCGCGTGAAGACGAAATTTTCTTCACGGAGAGAGTCCTTCGTATCCCCTGCTACCAGCCGAACGACCGGAAGCGCATCGTCGCCGAAGAGACACCTTCGCGGGCCAGCGAGAACCTGCCAGAAGAAGGCTTCGTGTTCTGCTGTCTGAATGGCAGCCAGAAGATTACAGCCGCGATTTTCGATGCCTGGATGGAAATTCTGCGCGGCGTTCAGGGCAGTGTGCTGTGGCTTCTCGACTCGACCGCCGACACCCATGTGCGCCTGCGGCAGATGGCCGAGGAACGTGGCGTGGCCGGTGAGCGCCTGTGTTTTGCGCCCAAGCGGCCTAACCCGCAGCACCTGGCGCGCTACCGCCTCGCCGACCTGTTCCTCGACACCTACCCCTATGGGGCACATACCACCGCTTCTGATGCCATGTGGATGGGAGCTCCGGTGCTCACGGTTCCGGGCCGTAGCTTTGCTTCGCGCGTCTGCGCCAGTCTCGTCACCGCCGGCGGTGCGCCAGAACTCGTCTGCGCCACTCTTCAGGACTACATCGCCAGGGCCATCGCTCTTGGCAACGACCGGGATGCGGCACTGGCCCTTCGCGAGAAGATTGAACAGGTTCGCAACTCTTCGGTGCTGTTCGACACGGACCTTCTGGTGCGGAGCCTTGAAGGCCTTTACGAACAGATGTGGGAAGACTTCGCCCAGGACCGGCTGCCGCAGCCTGATCTTCGCAATCTGGCCGTCTATGAGGAAGTGGCTCTGGCGCTCAATGCCGAGGCTTCAGATGTCTCGATGAAGGACTATGCCATCGCCCTTTCGGCCTATAACGCCCATTATCCGCTGCTGCCGGACAATCGTCTTTGGCGGAAGGGCAGTCAGGCCGATCTTCACCGGTTGCAGGCAGCGGTGGGATCGACTGGAGCATCAAGTCCGGATCCAACGGAAGCGCCCGAGTGGCTGCAGCGGGT
Source organism: Pseudomonadota bacterium (assembly GCA_020161855.1). Classification (GTDB taxonomy): domain Bacteria; phylum Pseudomonadota; class Alphaproteobacteria; order Rhizobiales; family Aestuariivirgaceae; genus Aestuariivirga. The sequence goes on along the minus strand of JAIUNJ010000003.1, from coordinate 296,917 downwards.
GGCCTGACCATGCGGCATGTCATCATGCGCGATGGCAGGGGTGACGTGACCCAGGGGCCGGCACCCGCTCAAACCTGCCGTATTGCCCGGATCGACAGGATCGCCGTGCGGCTCCAGTCGGCATCAGTTTTCGTATTGTGTTGGAACAAGAAATGGCAACGCCCAGCAGCCTCGTGCCACCAGGCATGAGCGAGGGCGCATAAACACTGAGGGAGAGCAGGAACATGGATATATCACCCCAGGCAAAGCGTGTTCTCGTCACGGGCGGTGCAGGGTTCCTTGGCTCGCATCTGGTGGACCGGCTGGTGAAGCAGGGGCACCGTGTCTCGGTGGTCGACAACCTGCTGACAGGCAATCTCGACAATATCCGCGGCCATGTCGAAAGCGGCAGGATTCGCTTTCATGACCACGACGTGATCGATCCCTTCAATCTGGCCGTCGATGAAATCTACAATCTGGCCTGTGCGGCCTCGCCGCCACTCTATCAGGCCGATCCCATTCACACGGCAAAGACCAGCGCTCTTGGCGCACTCAATGTGCTTGCTCTGGCGGAGCGCCACAATGCCCGCGTCTTCCAGGCCTCGACATCCGAGGTTTATGGCGATCCCCAAGTGCATCCACAACCGGAAGGCTACTGGGGCAATGTGAATCCGGTTGGCATCCGCTCCTGCTACGACGAGGGCAAGCGCTTTGCCGAGACACTGTTCATGGATCACTGGCGCCATCGCGGCCTCGATGCGCGCATCGTCCGCATCTTCAACACCTATGGCCCGCGCATGAGCCCCAGCGATGGCCGCGTGGTATCGAATTTCATCGTGCAGGCCCTGCAGGGCGACTCCATCACCATCTATGGCGACGGTTCGCAGACGCGCTCCTTCTGCTATGTCGATGACCTTATCGACGGGTTCCTTGCCTTCATGAATGCGCCGCGCGGAACAACCGGCCCCTTCAACATGGGTAATCCTGCCGAGTTCACGGTCCGCGAGCTCGCCGAGCTTGTCATCGACCTGACCGGGTCGTCCTCGCGCATTGTATACCGGGCGCTTCCGTCCGATGATCCGCGGCAGCGCAAGCCTGATATCTCCGAGGTCCATGACGCTCTGGGCTGGCAGCCCAAAGTCGACCTGCGTGAAGGTCTGTCGCGCACGGTCGCCTGGTTTGATGCCGTGCTTAGGTCGGAAGGCCGGTCTTCCGAGCGCTTGCCGCAGGCCATGGCGGCCTGAGCTTCCAGCACCTTCTCGCCGTTCCGCATTGCTGCTAAGAGCCTGCCGCGACAACCGCCACCAGGCTGTGCCGGACGTGATCGTCTGCGACAGGGCAGGGTGGCATCTTCCGGCTTTCCCTTGCAGGTGCATGCATGAACAGCGACTCGCTCAAGAACCTCTCCATGGATGGCAAGGTCGCCATCGTTACCGGCTCCACGCAGGGGCTTGGCGAAGCCATTGCTCATCTTTTCGCTGACCGTGGCTGCAGCGGCATCGTGATTGCCGGGCGCAATGCCGAGCGCGCGGCCAAGGTGAAGGCAGCGCTGGAGGCCAAGGGCACGAAAGTTGCTTTCGTGCAGGGTGACCTCGCGCAGATGGAAGACGTGCGCAAGATCGTGCCGGCCTGCGAGAAGGCCTTTGGCCGCGTTGATGCTCTGGTCAATGCCGCCGCGATCACGGATCGCGGCACGGTCTGGGACACGACACCTGAGCTCTTCGACCGCATGTTCGACACCAATGTGCGCGCGCCCTTCTTTCTCATGCAGGATGCCCTTCACCTGATGAAGAAGACGAAGACCAAGGGGGCGATCGTGAACATCCTGTCCATGTCGGGGCATGGCGGGCAGGATTTCATTTCGGCCTATTGCGGCTCCAAGGGGGCGCTTGCGGTGCTGACGAAGAACGCGGCCTACAGTGTCATGAAGTATCACATCCGCATCAACGGCCTGAACATCGGCTGGATGGACACGCCGGGCGAAGACCGCATCATGAAGACCTATCACTCAGCCGAGGAGGGTTGGATCAAGTCGGCCGAGGCTGGGCGGCCCTTCGGCCGGTTGCTCAAGCCCACGGAAGTGGCGCGGGCCTGTGCCTATCTCTGTTCCGATGAATCCGGCCTGATGACAGGCTCGATCATTGATTTCGACCAGCAGATTCTTGGCACGGGCAACTCCATTCCGGAGCCGCCACCAGCAAACTGGTAGGATCACTGCGCCAGACGGCGCAGGGTTGCCAATCGTTCCCGGATTGTCCCGGTTTTGCAATGATTTGCAATCCCATCACTTCAGCGTGTGCGCTTGCCAGCTTTTCTTGTTCCGGGTTTCCTGCTTAAAGAACTGACAAATCCGTAATGTACGGATTGTCTCAGGGAGAAAACACCATGACATCACGCAACCTCTTCCGGATCGCGCTTCTGGCGTCGTCCATGCTCATTGCGGGCGTGGCCAATGCCAAGTCGCTGGTCTATTGTTCGGAAGGTTCGCCAGAAAACTTCAGCCCGTCCATGAACACGACGGGTACGTCGTTCGACGCGGCCCGGCCTGTCTACAACAAGCTTGTGGAGTTTGAGCCCGGCACGACGACACCGAAGCCTGCCCTCGCTGAGGCCTTCACCATTTCGGACGAAGGCAAGACCATCACCTTCAAGCTGCGCCCCGGCGTCAAGTTCCACTCGGGCGTCAACGGCTTCACGCCGACCCGCGATTTCAACGCTGATGACGTGCTCTGGTCTTTCGACCGCATGTGGAAGCCTGATCATCCCTATGCAAAGATCTCCGGCGGCTCCTACGACTACTTCAACGACATGGGCATGCCCGATCTGCTCGAGTCGATCACCAAGACCGATGACCTGACGGTGGTGATGAAGCTCAAGGAGCCGAATGCTCCGATCATCGCGAACCTGGCCATGGATTTCGCCACCATCCAATCGGCTGAATATGCCGACTTCCTGCTGAAGAAGGGCACGCCGGAACAGTTCGACCAGATCCCTGTCGGCACCGGTGCGTTCTCCTTCGTGGATTACCAGAAGGATGCCGTGATCCGTTACAAGGCCTTCGAAGGCTGGGCCGGCAAGCCCAAGATCGATGACCTGATCTATGCGATCACGCCGGATCCGACGGCACGCTACGCCAAGATGAAGGCCAATGAATGCCAGGTGATGATTGCGCCGAACCCGGCCGATCTGGAAGCCATGAGCAAGGATGCCGACATCAACCTGATGTCTCAGGCTGGCCTCAACATCGGCTACCTGTCGATGAACGCGCAGAAGCCGCCCTTCGACAAGCTGGAAGTGCGCAAGGCCATCGCCATGGCGATCGACCGCGATGCGATCCTGAAGGAAGTTTATCAGGGCGCCGGCCAGAAGGCCAAGAACCCGATCCCGCCGACGATGTGGTCCTACGACGACTCGACGGTGGATTGGGAGTACAACCCCGAGAAGGCCAAAGAAATGCTGAAGGCCGCCGGTGTTGAGAACCTCAAGACCGACCTCTGGTGGATGCCGGTGCAGCGCCCCTACAACCCGAACGCCAAGCGCATGGCCGAAATGATGCAGGCTGATCTTGCAAAGGTCGGCATCGCGGCGGAACTGGTGTCCTTCGAGTGGGGTGAATACCGCAAGCGCCTGCAGGCTGGCGAACACCAGCTTGGTCTCCTCGGCTGGACCGGTGACAACGGTGACCCGGACAACTTCTTCTTCCTTGCCGGCTGTGACAAGGACGGGAAGCCTGCTGGCCAGAACATCTCCAAGTGGTGTGATGCCAAGTTCAACGAAGACATGGTGAAAGCCCGTTCGCTTTCCGACACCGAAGAGCGCACCAAGATCTATCAGGAGATGCAGAAGCTCCATCACGATGGCGTGGCGTGGCTCAACATCGCCCACTCCACGGTGTTCGAACCCGTGCGCAAGGAAGTTCAGGGCTATAAGATCAGCCCGTTCGGCTCGCATGAGTTCCAGAACGTGGACATCGCAGAATAACAGTATCTGAGCGGGGCGGGCCTGCGGGTCCGCCCCATTCTCTTCACAGACAATGATCTGGTTCCTGCTGCGGCGACTGGCACTCACAGTGCCGACGTTCATCATGCTGATGTTCGTCACTTTCATGATGATCAGGCTTGTGCCGGGCGATCCCATCGAGGTGCGCCGGGGTGAGCGTGGCATCACACCTGAGCGGCTCGAGCAGCTTCGCCACGAGATGGGGCTGGACCAGCCTATATGGAAGCAGTTCCTCGATTATGTCTGGGGGCTGCTGCACGGCGATTTCGGAACCTCGATCGTCTCCAAGACACCTATCCTTCATGAATTCCTGACGCTCTTCCCGGCAACGCTGGAACTGACTTTCTGTGCCATGCTCTTTGCCGGGCTTATCGGCGTGCCCGCCGGTGTGCTTGCCGCCGTGAAGCGCGGCAGCGTCTATGACCAGACCCTGATGGGCGTCGCTCTCACAGGCTATTCCATGCCCATCTTCTGGTGGGGTCTCATTCTCATTCTGGTGATGTCGAACACGCTTGGCCTCACGCCTGTTTCGGGCCGTGTCGATCTCATCAAGTTCTATTATCAGCCGGTCACTGGCTTTGCGCTCATCGATTCAGTGTTGTCAGGCCAGAAGGGTGCCTTTGGCGACGCTGTCCGGCATCTTATTCTGCCGTCCATTGTGCTCGGTACCGTGCCGCTCGCCGTCATTGCGCGAATGACCCGTTCATCGATGCTTGAAGTTCTGGAGGAGGATTATGTCCGCACGGCGCGCGCCAAGGGGCTCAGCGTGCGGCGGGTCATCGGGCTTCATGCGCTGCGCAACGCGCTCATTCCGGTGGTCACATCGATCGGATTGCAGGTGGGTACGCTGCTGGCTGGCGCAGTCCTGACTGAAACCATCTTCTCCTGGCCGGGGGTGGGCAAATGGCTGATCGAGTCGATCAGCCGCCGCGACTATCCGGCCCTGCAGGGCGGCATCATGCTGATCGCGGCTTGCGTCATCGTCGTCAACCTGATCGTCGATCTTCTCTATGGCCTCATCAATCCGAGGATCCGCCATGCCAAGTGATACGGTCATCGCGTCTGCTGCAGCGGCTCCTCCCGGGCCGGTCAGAGCCTTCTGGAATGCCTTCAGCGAAAATCGCGGCGCAGTCATTGGCCTCTTTGCGGTGCTGTTGATCTGCGTTGTCGCGGCTCTAGCACCATTGTTGGCCCCGCATGACCCGCTTGAGCAGGTCAAGGGCGCCACCAAGCTGCCGCCCTTCTGGGTGGAGGGGGCCGACCCGCGCTTCTGGCTGGGCACGGATGCCGTGGGCCGGGACATGCTCTCGCGCCTGATGTTCGGCGCGCGCATTTCGCTCTTCATCGGGCTTTCGGTGATGGTGGTCTCGATGGTGGTTGGTGTGGCGCTCGGCCTTGCTGCGGCATGGTATGGCGGCCTCATTGATGTGCTCATCATCCGCATCATGGACCTGATCATGGCCATCCCGTCGCTGGTGCTGGCCATCCTGATCATCGCCATGATCGGCCCCAGTCTCAGCAACACCATCATCGCCGTGACCATCGTGTATCTGCCGCGCTATGTGCGCCTTGTCCGTGCATCGGCGCTTGCGGAACTTTCCAAGGATTACGTGACGGCGGCCAAGGTCGCGGGTGTCGGTCCCTTCCGGCTCATGACTGTGACTGTCCTTCCCAACTGCTTGGCGCCGCTCATTGTGCAGGCGGCCCTTGGCGTCTCCGATGCCATTCTCGAAGCGGCGGGCCTCGGCTTCCTCGGGCTTGGTGCGCAGCCGCCGACACCGGAATGGGGCGCCATGCTGGCCGACACACGTGACCTGATGCTGTCGCATCCCTGGGTCATGGCACTGCCTGGTCTTTGCATCCTGCTGACGGTCATGGCGATCAACCTGATGGGTGATGGGCTGCGCGACGCTCTTGATCCGCGCTTGAGGAAGAGCTGATCATGGCCTTGCTCGATATCCAGAACCTCACCGTGGAATTCCGGACCTCGTCTGGCTGGTTCAAGGCCGTCGATTCCGTTTCGTTGTCGGTCGACGCCGGCCGCATCCATGCGATCGTTGGCGAATCCGGTTCGGGCAAGTCGGTGGCCATGCTTGCTGTCATGGGGCTCCTGCCCAAGACGGCGCGTGTCACTGCCGATCTCGTGCGTTTCGACGGCAAGGACCTGTTGAAGCTGTCCGATGCTGAACGCCGCAAGATCATCGGCAAGGACATGACGATGATTTTCCAGGAGCCGATGAGCAGTCTCAACCCCTGCTTCACCGTGGGCTTCCAGCTCGGGGAGGCCCTCAAGACTCATCTTGGGCTGGGCAAGGCCGAGCAGAGGGAACGTTCCATTGCGCTTCTGCGTGATGTCGGCATCCCGGCGCCGGAATCGCGGCTTGGGGCCTATCCGCACCAGTTTTCCGGTGGCATGGCCCAGCGCGTGATGATTGCCATGGCTCTGGCCTGCAATCCCAAGCTCATCATTGCCGACGAGCCGACGACGGCTCTTGACGTCACGATCCAGGCTCAAATCCTCGATTTGCTGACCAAGCTGCAACGCGAGACCCAGACGGCACTGGTGCTCATCACCCATTCCATGGGGGTCGTGGCAGAAACAGCCGAGACGGTGAGCGTGCACTACGCAGGCCAGAAGGTGGAGGAGCGGCCGGTACGCGATCTCTTTGCCAATCCGCGCCACCCCTATACGGCAGCGTTGCTGGCAGCCCTGCCGGAGCGCGCCAAGGGCCGCAAGCTGCCATCCATTCCGGGCACGGTGCCTGGCCAGTTCGACAGGCCATTGGGCTGTCTCTTCGCGCCGCGTTGCGGGTATGCTCAGGAGATATGCCATCGGCAGCCGCCCGAATTGAACGCGGGCGTGCTGTGTCATTTCCCGCTCCATCGTGAGGTGGCGGCATGACGACGGTTCTCGAGGCCCGGGATCTCAAGCGCTATTACAGCGTCAAGCGTGGCTTGTTTGCGGGCGAGGCCACGCTCAAGGCATTGGATGGAGCGAGCTTCACGCTGGAGCGCGGCAAGACTCTCGCCGTCGTCGGTGAATCGGGTTGCGGCAAATCCACGCTCGCCCGGCTCCTCACCATGATTGAGGGCCCGACCGCCGGCTCCTTCCGGATTGGTGAAACGGAAGTTGTCGGTGCGGACAGGGGCACATTGAAGGGGTTACGCCCCCGTGTGCAGATTGTTTTCCAGAATCCTTATGGATCGCTGAACCCGCGGCAGAAGATCGGCCATGCCCTGGAAGAACCTCTGCTGGTCAATACCGCGCTGCCTGCTGCGGAGCGGACACGCAAGGCCCGCGAGATGATGCAGCTCGTTGGCCTGCGGCCTGAACATTATGACCGCTATCCCCACATGTTCTCCGGTGGCCAGCGTCAGCGTATCGCCATTGCCCGGGCCCTGATGCTGGAGCCGGAGATCCTCGTTCTCGACGAACCTGTTTCGGCGCTCGATCTTTCCATCCAGGCTCAGGTGCTCAACCTCTTGGCGGAGCTGCAGGAGCGGCTGAAGCTCGCCTATGTCTTTATCAGCCACGATCTCTCCGTCGTTCGCCACATCGCCGATGACGTGATGGTCATGTATCTGGGGCGGGTCGTGGAGCAGGGGCCGCGCGAGGCCGTCTTCGATGGGCCGAAGCACCCCTATACGCAGGCGCTACTTTCGGCCACGCCGGTTGCAGACCCTGCGCGCAAGCGCGAGCGCATTGTGCTGAAGGGGGAGCTGCCCTCACCCTTGTCACCGCCCAGTGGCTGCGCCTTCCGCAATCGCTGCCCGGTGGCGCGCGAGGCTTGCGCTGCCGAAGTGCCGCTGCTGCGGCCCATCGGCCCCCAGATGGTGGCTTGCCACTTCGCTAGTTGAGAAGTTCCACGGCCCGGCGCAGCGCCAGCACATAGCCTTCAATGCCCTTGCCTGCGATCACGTCATTTGCCCGCAGTGAAACATAGGAATGCTGGCGGAAAGCCTCGCGCTTGTGGATGTCGGAGATATGGATCTCGATCACCGGCCCTGCGAAGGCCTTGAGCGCATCGAGAATGGCGATTGAGGTGTGCGTATAGGCTGCCGGATTTATGACAATCGCGGAGGCCTCATCGCGCGCCTCCTGAATCCAGTCGATCAACTGGTGTTCGGCATTGCTCTGCCGGAAGCGGATGGAAACACCCAGTTCCCCGGCTGCCGCCTGGCAAAGCGCCTCGACATCGGCCAGTGTCTGATGCCCATAGAGATGGGGCTCGCGTTTGCCGAGCAGGTTCAGGTTCGGGCCGTTCAGGATATAGATGGTCTTGCGCATGGGGCTTTCGTTCCGTTCCGGCAGCCATACAGCAAGAAGCGGAGGAAGGCGAGAACGGGCCGATGCTGTGTTCCGGCTATTGCAGAGCCGCTGTTATGGCCGGGAGCTGACTTTCCAGCGCGGGCTGATCGACCTTGACGGATGCGATATTGCGCCAGTCGATGATCTCGAAGCGGCCATCGAAATGTTCGACAAGGGCCGTGCAGCTTTCCACCCAATCGCCATCGTTCAGATAGTGGATGCCGTCGATCATGCGGTTTTCGGCGGTGTGGATGTGACCGCAGATGACACCATAGCAGCCGCGTTCGCGGGCGTCGCGCACCACGGCCGTCTCGAAATGCGAGATGAATTCAACGGCCCGCTTCACCTTGTTCTTGAGAAAGGCCGACAGAGACCAATAGGGCAGCCGCAGGAAGCGCCTGATCTTTGTTACCACGACGTTCACATCCATGGCGAATTCGTAGGCCGTGTCGCCCATCTTGGCGAGCCAGGGTGCGAGCCTGACGACGGCGTCGAACTTGTCGCCATGGATGACAAGGTAGCGTTTGCCGGTGGCCGAGATGTGGGTGGTCTCATGCAGCACGGCCACCCGGCCGAAACGCATGCGGGAAAAGGCGCGGAAATTCTCGTCGTGATTCCCGGGCACATAGATGACGCGCGATCCCTTGCGGGCCTTGCGCAGCAGCTTCTGGATCACGTCATTGTGCTTCTGGTCCCAGTACCAGCGCTTGCGCAGGGCCCAGTTGTCGATCAGGTCGCCGATCACATAGAGCTGATCGCTCTCGGTTGCGCGCAGGAAGTCGAGCAGTTTGTCGGTCTGTGCGCGCCGCGTTCCCAGATGCACATCCGAGATGAAAATGGCCCGGAACCGGCGAGGCGCAGCAGCATGATAGGTCATGTAACAGATACCCTGATTATGCCGCCTTCCATCCGAGTCCGATGACGTTTGCATGACGGGAAGCGTGCTTGGCCCTCCGGGTCATGCGGATGTTTTGAAACCGTCATATTGGCGGGCCATAGCGGCCTCTCGGATCAACCAGCTTGGATTCCTGCCATGGTCACCCGCCGCAAGCCGCTTCTTCCCCAGTCCCGCGCCATGGCAGCAGGAACAGACGGCATCGAGCCATCACGGTCCTTGCCGCAAGGATTGCTGGCGGCCGCCGGCCTGAGCAAGCCGGTGTGGTTTGCGCTGCCCTGGGGCCGCCGCGCCGATACGCCCAAGGGCCGTGACTACCTCGATGACACGATGCCGATGTTCGGTCTGTTCTGAACGTCAGACGGGGTGGAGGCCCAGCAGCGACCGTGCCTCGGCAGGTGTTGCCGGGTGGCGGCCATAGTTGCCGCAAAGGTCAGCCACCCGCTTGACCAGTTCCGCATTTGAGTTTGCCAGCCGGCTTGCATCCCAGCGCACATTGTCCTCAAGACCGGTGCGGCAATGCCCGCCCAATTCGAGGCTCCAGTGATTGAGGGTGATCTGGTCCTTGCCGATGCCGGCGCCTGTCCATGTGGCCTCAGGGGCGAGGCGCTTCAGGGTCGAGACGAAGAATTCGAAGGAAGCGCGGTCAACCGGCATGGCGTTCTTCACGCCCATTACGAACTGCACATGCAGCGGGCCTTCAATCTTTGCGGCTTTCTGCATTTCGACAGCCTTGAAGATCATCGAAAGGTCGAAGGCCTCGATTTCGGGCTTCACGCCATGGGTCTTCATTTCACTGGCCAGCCATTCGACCAGCTCCGGCGCATTCTCGTAGACGCGGGTCGGGAAATTGCACGAGCCCGTCGAGAGTGAAGCCATGTCAGGTTTCAGCGCCAGCATCCCGCCACGCTCACGGCCCGTGCCGGATCGCCCGCCAGTGGAGAACTGGATGATCATGCCGGGGCAATGTTTCTTCAGCTTTTCCTTTAGCTGTGCAAACTTCTCGGGGTCCGACGTCGGCGTCTCGTCGGCGTTGCGCACGTGAATATGCGCCAGAGAGGCACCGGCCTCAAAGGCGGCCTGGGTCGATTCCGTCTGCTCTTCGATGCTGATGGGAACAGCCGGATTGTTGGCCTTCTTCGGCAGGGAGCCGGTGATCGCCACGGTGATGATGCAGGGGGTCGTCATGTTGCTTTCCGTTGCCCTTCATGTTTCATGAGCAGGCGGCCTCTGGCAAGGGAGAAGAAGCGGCATGGCGGCAGACTATTCAGCCTGGATCGACCGTGAAACCATTCGCCATGATGTGGTGACCGAACGAACCGTTGTTACTTTCAACGAAACACTGCGGCCCCATCTTTTCACACCCGTTGCAGACCAACCGGGGACACTCGGGCTGCATTGGTGTGTGGCCCCAGCCATTCATCCGCCGGAAAACCTCGGGCCGGATGGTGCGGAACGCAAGGGTCTGTTTCTGCCGCCTATACCTTTGCCGCGCCGCATGTGGGCAGGCGGCGAGCTTGAGATATTCGCACCGATTGCAGCCGGGGACATGATTTCGCGGCACTCGCGGGTGGGCGAGGTATCGGAGCGCAGAGGTGCCTCGGGACCCCTTTGCATTGTTCCCGTTCATCACGACATCCATGCCGCTGGTGTTCTCGCCGTCAGGGAGCGGCATGATATCCTGTTCCGGGGCGAGGCTGTCGCATCTGCCCCGAAGGCGATTTTGGAGACGAGAGCGCCTGCCCAGGTTCTTTGGCGTGTCGAGGCGTCGTCTCTGCTTTTGTTCCGTTTCTCGGCGCTTACCTTCAACGGTCATCGCATCCACTACGACCTTCCCTATGCGCGCGATGTCGAGGGCTATGGTGGCCTTCTGGTGCATGGTCCCCTGCAGGCGCTGCTGGCGCTTAATCAGGCCGCGATACTGCTCGGACAGGCGCCACGCCGATTTATCTATCGTTGCCTTGCGCCGCTTCTGGCACCTCAGGTCTTCACGGTTGAAAGCACGGCGACCGAGCTCGGGGTGGAGACGGCGCTGTTCGATGCTGCAGGCGTCAGAACGCTGGCGGCGACAGCCACTGCCTAGCCGCGCCGCGACAACACTTCCGTCAGCCCGGCTGCAACGATGAGAACCGTTCCGGCCGCATCCAACCTGCCGAAGTCCTCACCCGAAAGAATGGCGGCCGAGATGGCGCCAACCAGAACTTCCGTCGTGAGCAGGATGCCGACCCGGCCGGGATCGATGCGCTGCGTGGCCCAGAGGACGAGGGCGTTTGGCGGCACGAAGATCACCATGGCGATCACGAATATGGCGGGCAGGTGGTTTGCGATACTGTCAGCATTGGCGACAGGGCTCCCAAGACATGCTGCAATGGCGACCGCCAGCAGCGAGACGACAAGGGCGCCTATCGAGAAGGTGAAAACCGGCAAGGCAATCGCCTGCGTCGGGCGGGCAAAGGCATAAATCGAGCCTGCTGCCCAGGAGATGCCGCTGGCCAGGGCCAGCCAGTCACCGACGTTGCGAGGCAACGGCAGGCCCTTGTCGATGCCGAGGATGCAGGCCATGCCACCAAAGCCAAGGATGATGGCAATGACGCGCGAGGCAGTGAGCCTTTCACCCCGGAAGGCCCAGCCTGCGAGCGTGGCCCAGACCGGCATGAGATAGAAAAGGAGGATGGCGTTGACGACGTCGGTCAGCACCAGCGCAACGGCGTAGAGCGCAAAGCCACCGCCCATCAGCAAACCGGAGAGCCATTGCCGGGATAGGCCGGACCAGGCCTCCTTGCGGCGAAGCCAGGGCAAGGCACTGAGCGCGGAGATCGCCGCGAAGGTAAGGCTGGTCCAGCCACCGCCGACGGATTGGCTGTCGAGCCAGCGCATGGGAATCCAGAACAGACCCCAGAGTGCGCCACAGATCAGGACGGCAAAGGCCGCCAGTTTCTGGCTCGGCGACATCGAGGCCATTGCCGGTGCGGCAGTCTTTTTGGCTATTTGCCGGCGTCGAGCTTGTTGATGGCCTCGACATTGGCGGCCGAGGCGCCCTTCGGGTCGAAGGACGAGGCAAGCCAGGTGTCGACAATGGCCTTGGCCAGTTCCGGCCCGATGACGCGGGCGCCCATGGTGATGATCTGGGCGTTGTTGGACTTGGCGGCGCGTTCGGCTGAATAGGTATCGTGGGTCAGTGCCGCGCGGATGCCCGGAACCTTGTTGGCCGAGATGCAAACGCCGATTCCGGTGCCGCAGCACAGGATGGCGCGCTCGGCCTTTCCATCGACCACGGCATGCGCCACGTTCGCGGAGAGGTCGGCATAGAATCCGTCCTTGCTCATGTTGGTGATCTCATGTTTGCCCGAAGCCTTCAGATGCGCCTCGATCACATCGAGCAGCGGCTTACCTGCGCTGTCGGCGCCCAGTGCAATTTTCATGTCTTGTCTCCCAATGCAGTCACAACGGATTCCATGATGGCGATATAGCCCTTTGCGTCCCAGGCGGAACGGCCAATGAAGAGGCCATCCACATGCGAGGCGCTGGCCAGTTCCACGGCATTGCCGGGGTTGACGCTGCCGCCATAGAGGATCGGCAGGGCATGGCCCAGCAGTGTTTGCAGCAATTGCCGGATGCGGCGGTGCTGGGCATTGACGAAATCGGGTTTGGCGGGCGTGCCCTTCTCGCCGATTGACCAGACCGGCTCATAGGCAATGATGATGCGCCGCGCCTGCACCTGCGTGGCCCGCGAGAGAAGGGCGCGCACCTGCCTCTCGAGCGCATCGGCGGTCTTGCCGGCGGCGAATTCCTCATGGGTGTCGCCGATGCAGACCAGCGGCGTGAGATTGTGGCGCAGGGCCGCCTCGACCTTCAGCGACACAATATCATCGGTTTCGCCAAAATTGGCGCGGCGCTCGCTATGGCCAAGCTCGACAAGGCTGGCGCCACATTCCTTGATCATCAGCGGCGAAATCTCGCCGGTCCAGGCACCCTGGTCGGCCCAGTGCATGTTCTGGGCCCCGACAACCACCTTTGTATCCTTCAGGATGGCGGCGACATCGGCGATATAAGGGAAGGGTGGAATGACAAAAGGCTGCACATCGGCGGCCTGCGCCAGCTTCGAATCCCGCAACGTCTCGGCGAAAGCCACTGCGCTGGCGCGCAAATGGTTCATCTTCCAGCTGGTGCCGATCCAGGGCCTTCTTCGTGACGTCTGCATGAGGTTTGGCAAATTGTATCAGATCGCCCGCTTGTGCAACCAGCCTGGCAGCATGGCTGAACCGCCCCTCAACCTCTGCCCGGCCCCGTGCTCAGGCAATCTTGAGCCATTGCCGCTGCTTCGAGGAACTGACGGCTGTTTCCACCACTTTCTGGATCTCATAGGCCTCGCGGAAATCGGGCGAGGAGCGCTTGCCTTCGCCGATCGCGCGCAGGAATTCGCTCATCTCGATGGTCTTGAGGTCGTTGAAGCCGATCTGATGCCCGGGGGCCACACAGAAGGCGCCATAGGGCACATGCTGGGGGCCCGCCTCGATCTTGGTGAAGCCTGCCTGCCGTGAATCGCCGCCAGCCCGGAAGAAATGGATTTCGTTGAAGCGCTCCTGATCGAAAACGAGACTGCCCTTGCGCCCCGTCACCTCGAAGGCCAGGTTCATCTTGCGGCCCGTATTGACCCAGGTTGCTTCCAGTGAGCCACCGCAGCCGCGCTCGAAATTCACCAGCATGCGGGCCACGTCGTCGACAAGGATCTGCTTGCGTTCCTTTGAGCCGGGCGCCACCGGGCGCGATGGCACGATGGTGCGGATGTCGGCGTTGATCTCCGCGATAGGCCCCAGCAGGAAGCGTGCCATGCCGATGATGTGGCTGCCAAGATCAGCCACCACACCCGGGCCGCCTGACGGATCGAGCCGCCATGTGTAGGGGCTCTCGCTGTCATGCATGTAGTCCTCGGCGTGAATGCCGCGGAAGCCGGTGATCTCGCCCAGCTCACCGGCAGCGATCATGTCGCGCGCCAGTTTCAGCAGCGGGTTCTTGATATAGTTATAGCCAACCTGCGTGACCACGCCGCGGGCCTCTGCCGCCTTCACCATCTCCGCGGAATCCTGAAGCGTCGGTGACAGTGGCTTTTCGCAATGGACATGCTTGCCAGCTGCAAGTGCCGCCAGAACCATCTCCTTGTGGAAGGTGTTGGGCGTGGTGATCGAGACGACATCGATGCGCGGATCGTTGACCAGCGTCCTCCAGTCGGCGGTCGACCGCGCAAAGCCATATTGGTGTGCAGCCTTGGCGGCTGCCTCGGCGGTGACATCGGCGATCATCTCCAGGCGCGGCACCGGAATATCCGGGAAGGCCGCGAGGGCGCCGCGATAGGCGAAGGCATGGGCCTTGCCCATGAAGCCGGTGCCGATGATGCCAATGCCAAGTTCACGCATAAGAGTCTGCTCCGAAAGGTGAGCGGCTCTTGCGATGGCAGGCCGCCGCCGTCAAGGGTGACAAGGCGACGGGCTGCTCACATGCCCATGCAGGCCTCAATTGCCCAGAATGGCAGGCAGGCGCAGGCCGTTTTCCCTGGCGCATTCTATGGCGGTCTCATAGCCCGCGTCGGCATGGCGCCAGACACCGGAGGCCGGATCGTTCCACAGGACGCGCTCAAGCCGCCGTGCCGCCGCATCGGTGCCATCGGCGACGATGACCACGCCCGCGTGCTGCGAGAAGCCCATGCCGACACCACCGCCATGATGCAGGCTCACCCAGGTGGCGCCGCTTGCCGTGTTGATGAGGGCGTTGAGCAGGGGCCAGTCTGAGACGGCGTCCGAGCCGTCCTTCATCGCTTCGGTTTCCCGGTTGGGTGAGGCCACAGAGCCCGAATCCAGGTGATCGCGGCCGATGACGATGGGGGCCTTGACCTCGCCCTTTCGCACCATCTCGTTCAGCGCGAGGCCGGCGCGGTGGCGGTCGCCAAGCCCGATCCAGCAGATGCGTGCCGGGAGACCCTGGAACTTGATACGCTCGCGCGCCATGTCGAGCCAGCGGTGCAGGTGGGCATTCTCCGGGAAGAGCTCCTTCATGCGGGCATCGGTCTTGTAGATGTCCTCCGGATCGCCTGAGAGCGCGCACCAGCGGAACGGGCCGATACCCTTGCAGAAGAGCGGGCGGATATAGGCCGGCACGAAGCCGGGGAAGGCGAAGGCGTTCTCGAGACCTTCCTCGCGCGCCACCTGGCGGATGTTGTTGCCGTAGTCGAGTGTTGGAACGCCTGCATTCCAGAAATCGACCATGGCCGCGACATGCGCTTTCATCGAGGCCCTGGCCGCCTTCTCGACAGATTTTGGATCGCTTTCCTGCCGTGCCCGCCATTCCGCCACGCTCCAGCCTGACGGCAGATAGCCATGAAGCGGATCATGCGCAGAAGTCTGATCGGTGACGATATCGGGGCGGGCACCTCCCGCCTTCATGCGGCTGACCAGTTCCGGAAAGACATCTGCGGCATTGCCCAGAAGACCGACGGATTTGGCCTCTCCCGCTGCGGTCCATTTCTGGATGAGGGCAAGCGCGTCATCAAGGGTCTTGGCCTTGGCATCGACGTATCCGGTCCGCAGGCGGAAATCGATGCGGGTTTCGTCGCACTCGACGGCGAGGCAGCAGGCCCCGGCAAAAACGGCTGCCAGCGGCTGTGCGCCACCCATGCCGCCAAGCCCGCCTGTCAGGATCCATCTGCCCTTGAGGCTGCCGCCATAGTGCTGGTGCCCGGCCTCGGCGAAGGTCTCATAGGTGCCCTGCACGATGCCTTGCGTGCCGATGTAGATCCACGAGCCAGCCGTCATCTGGCCGTACATCATGAGGCCCGTCTTATCGAGCTCATTGAAGTGATCCCATGTGGCCCAGCGCGGCACGAGATTGGAATTGGCGATGAGCACGCGCGGTGCATCGGCATGTGTCCTGATGACGGCGACAGGACGGCCGGACTGGACGATCAGGGTCTCGTCCTCGTTCAGGGTCTTCAGTGAGCTGACGATCCGGTCGAAGTCCTGCCAGGTACGGGCCGCCCGACCGATGCCGCCATAGACCACCAGTTCGTGCGGATTCTCCGCCACGTCCGGATGCAGGTTGTTCATGATCATGCGGAGCGGAGCCTCGGTGGTCCAGCTCTTCGCATTCAGTGTCGAGCCCGTTGGCGGGTAGATGTCGCGGGTGTTGTGGCGCGGGTTGCTCATGGCAGGGCTTCCTTGTTCAGGTTGAGGCTGTTCAGGGCTTCGAGAATCTGGCGCAGTGTCTCGCGGAGCGCAGCGGATTTCTCTTCGCTGTAGCGCCATGGCGCTGCTTCGCTTTCAAGATAGGCACTCTGGGCAATTTCCAGCTGGATGGCATGAACGCCCTTTTGTGGCTGGCCATAGTGGCGCGTGGTCCAGCCGCCGCGGAAGCGGCCATTGAGCACAGACGAGAACGGCGATTGCGCCGCAATCTCCACGACCGTCGATTCAATCAGTGGCGCACAGGTCTTGCCGTTGTTGGTGCCGATATTGAGGTCGGGCAAACGCCCTTCGAACAGAAACGGGATGTAGGACCGGATGGAGTGGCAGTCGAAGAGTAGGGCAAAGCCATGGATGGATTTGATGCGGCTGACTTCTGCTGCCAGCGCATTGTGATAGGGGACATGAAATGCCTGCCGCCGCTCACTGATGTCGCCGGGGCTGGGCCGTTCGCCATCGTTCCAGATCGAGAGCCCGTCAAAATCGGTGGTCGGGCACAATTCTGTCGAGTTCTGGCCGGGATAAAGTGATGTTCCCGCAGGATCGCGGTTCGCGTCGATCACGTAGCGGTGGAAGGTTGCGGCCACGGTGGTGACGTTTGGCAGCAGGCCGTCATAAAGCTTCGCGATGTGCCAATCCGTATCCGCCAGCTTGCGGCCGTTGTCATTGAGGCGCGCCGCAATGCCGGATGGAATCGATATGCCACCATGCGGCAGGCCCAGAATGATGGGACCATTCCCCCGGCGCACCGTGAACGGGGTCATGCGCCAATATCCGGCAGTGCGACCGAGGTGGCACTGGCAATTTCGCCGCTGGCAATCAGCCTGCCAGCGTTTTCCATGTCGCCCGCCATGTAGCGGTCGTCGCCGAGTGCCGCCACGTCCTTGCGCAAGCGAGCAATGGCGCCCTGCAGCGGTGGCGAGGTCTTGAGAGGGGCGCGAAACTCAACGCCCTGTGCGGCACAGAGCAATTCGATGCCGAGGATGCGATCAAGGTTGGCCGCCATCGGCAACAGCCGCCGCGCGCCGTGGGCTGCCATGGAGACGTGGTCTTCCTGATTGGCGGAGGTCGGCGTTGAATCGGTGACACAGGGATTTGCGAGATGCTTGTTCTCGCTCATGAGGGCCGCACTCGTCACCTCTGCGATCATGAAGCCGGAATTGAGGCCCGGGCGCGGGGTCAGGAAGGGCGGCAGGTCGAAGGACAGGGTGGGATCGACCATCAGGGCGATGCGGCGCTGGGCGATGGCGCCAATCTCCGAGATGGCAAGTGCGATCATGTCGGCAGCAAAGCCCACCGGCTCGGCATGAAAGTTGCCGCCAGAGACAATCTGGCCCGAGGCCGTGAGCACGAGCGGGTTGTCGGTCGCCGCATTGGCTTCGATCTCCAGTGTGCGCCCCGCCTGGCGCAGCACGTCGATAGCAGCGCCTGTCACCTGCGGCTGGCAACGGATGCAATAGGGATCCTGCACGCGGCTATCGCCTTCGCGATGGCTCTCGCGAATCTCGGAGCCCGCCAGCAATGCACGCAGCGATTTCGCAGCTTCGATCTGGCCGGGATGGCCGCGCAGGCTGTGGATCTCAGGCTCCAGCGGTGCGGTCGAACCCATGATGGCGTCGGTCGAGAGCGCGGATGTCACGAGCGCCGCCTGCGCGGTGCGCCAGGCCTCGAAGAGACCGGCAAGGGCGAAGGCTGTGGAGAACTGCGTGCCATTGATGAAGGCAAGGCCTTCCTTCGGGCCGAGCGGGATTGGCGTCAGGCCCGCGGCTGCAAGCGCTGCAGCGCCGGGCATGGTCTTACCCTGATAGTCCGCAGTGCCTTCCCCGATGATCACGGCGGTCATGTGGGCAAGCGGTGCCAGATCGCCGCTGGCACCGACCGAGCCTTGTGCAGGAACAACAGGGGTCACGCCACGGGCGAGCATCTGCTCGAGCAGTTCGATCAGTGGCCAGCGCACACCCGAGGCGCCGCGGCCAAGGCTCAGGAGCTTGAGCGCCATCATGAGCCGCGTGTGGCGGCGCGCAATCGGCTCGCCCACGCCTGCGCAGTGGCTGAGAATGAGATTGCGCTGCAGTGTGGCCGTGTCTGCGGGGGCGATGCGCAGCGAGGCCAGCTTTCCAAAGCCGGTGTTCACGCCATAGACAGGCACTTCGCCTTCGGCTGCGGCCGCAATGATTGCGGCGGATGCCTCGACAGCGGCGCGGGCACCACGGTGAAGCTGTAACGGCAGTTCTTCGAAATAGATTCGGGCCAGTTGCGCGAGCGTGACTTCGCCCGGCATGAGGGTGAGTGATGTCATGCGATTTCTCCCATGATGCGGGCGTGGAGCGGGTTGAAGGCGATGCGGTAGGCGAGTTCCGCTGGATGCGCGATGTTCCACACGGCGCATTCGGCCAGCATGCCCGGTGCGATGATGCCGCGATCCTTGAGGCCGAGAGCCATGGCGGCGTTGCGTGTGGCGCCGGCAAGGGCCTCTTCCGGCGTCATGCGGAACAGCGTGCAGGCCATGTTCATCGCCAGCAGCAGGGAGCTCAGCGGCGATGAGCCGGGGTTCATGTCGGTTGAGACTGCCATGGGCACATTGTGCTTGCGGAAGAGTTCAATCGGCGGGGCCTGCTTCTCGCGCAAGGTATAGAAGGCGCCCGGCAGGATGACAGCGACGCTGCCCGCCTTCGCCATGGCGGCAACGCCTTGTTCATCCACATACTCGAGGTGCTCGGTGGAAAGTGCGCCGTAGCCGGCAGCCAGGGCCGCTCCGCCGAGGTTGGAAAGCTGCTCGGCATGGAGCTTGACCGGAAGCCCGAGAGATCGGGCAACGTCGAAGACACGGGTGATCTGTGTGGGCGAGAAGGCGATGCCTTCGCAGAAGCCATCGACAGCATCGACAAGGCCTTCCGCCTGTGCGGCGCGGAGTGCTGGAATGCACACCTCGTCGATATAGGCGTCGGCCCGGCCCTTGTATTCGGCCGGGATGGCGTGAGCCCCGAGGAAACTGGTCTTGACGGTGATCCTCCGCTGCGTGGCCAGCTTTCGCGCTGCGCGCAGCATGCGCAGCTCGGTTTCGATGTCGAGGCCGTAGCCCGACTTGATTTCGATGACGGAGACACCCTCGGCAATGGCGGCATCGAGACGTGGTAGTGCAGCAGCAACGAGTTCGGCCTCGGAAGCGGCGCGCGTTGCCGTGACGGTCGAGACAATGCCGCCGCCAGCGCGGGCCACTTCTTCGTAGGTTGCGCCCTTGAGGCGCAGTTCAAATTCCTGGGCGCGGTTGCCGCCATGGATGAGATGGGTGTGGCAGTCAACAAGGGCGGGTGTGACCAGCCTGCCACCAAGATCCTGCACGGGGAGGGTGGCGTATTTTTCCGGCATTGCCGGCCGTGGACCCACCCAGGCGATGCTCCCATCGGTGACGGCGATCGCGCCGTCCTCGATCAACCCGTAGGGCGTGCTGCCGGTCATTGTGGCGATGCGGCCATTGGCGAGGGCGAAGGAACGTTGGGCCATGATTCAGAACCGGTGTGCGGGATTGCGGATGCCACCATAGAATGCTATTTGTATTATGTCTAGACATAATGGAGGCCCCATGATCTTCGCGAAACGCGCCCTGCTCGGCCATGGATGGGCCCGGAATGTGCGGCTCTCCCTGTCTGGCGGTATGATTGCGCAAATCGAGGAGGGCGTGGCCGTTCAGGCTGGAGACGTGCCGGTCGACACGCTTCTGCCGGCCCTTTCTAATCTGCATTCACACACGTTCCAGCGTGCCATGGCGGGCCTGACCGAGCATCGGGTTCAGGGCCGCGAGAGTTTCTGGACATGGCGCGATCTCATGTATCGCTTCCTCGATCACCTGACGCCGGAGCAAGTGGAGGCGATTGCGGCGCTGGTTTTCATGGAGATGCAGGAGGCGGGCTATGCCGCCGTTGGCGAGTTTCACTATGTTCATCATCAGAAGGGCGGCAAGCCCTATGACGACATCGCCGAACTGAGCGCACGCATCTATGCCGCCGCCACGGCAACGGGCATCGGGCTCACGCATCTGCCGGTTCTCTACAGTTACGGCGGCGCGGGACGACAGCCTTTGGCGGGCGGGCAACTGCGCTTCGGCAATGATGTTGACCGCTTTGCGCGCTTGCTAGAGGCGGCTCGGGCCGCCGCACGCGCACTTCCTGCCGATACGCGCGTTGGCCTCGCGCCGCATTCCCTGCGGGCCACCTCCCCGGAAGACCTCAAGCGCGCCCTGCCGCTGGCGGACGCGCAGCCCATCCATATCCATATTGCCGAACAGCCCAAGGAAGTGGCCGACATTTCGGCCTGGCTGGGTGCGAGGCCGGTGGACTGGCTCATGGCCAATGCACCTGTCGATCAGTCCTGGTGCGCGATCCATGCCACGCACATGACGGCGGAGGAGACGGCAGCATTGGCCCGCAGCGGTGCCGTGGCGGGGCTCTGCCCGATCACCGAAGCCAATCTAGGCGATGGTCCGTTCAACGGGCCGCAATGGCTTGCGGCGTATGGCGCCCTCGGCGTCGGTTCTGATTCCAATGTCCGTATTTCCGTGGTCGAAGAGTTGCGCACGCTGGAGTATTCGCAACGCCTGCGCGATCTGGCACGCAACGTCATGACACCTGAAGCGGGCTCTGTGGGGGCGTTTCTCTACGATGCGGCCGCGCGGGGCGGCGCACAGGCGCTGGGGCGTGATGCCGGGATGATTGCGCAAGGCAAGCTCGCCGACCTGATGGCGATCGACAGCACGCATCTTTCGCTCTGCGCCTTGCCGGACGAGCATCTGCTGGACGGCTTGTGCTTTGCCGCCCCCGATACGGTGGTGACGGATGTGTGGTCGGCGGGGCGCCATGCGGTCAGGCAGGGGCGGCATGTGGCCCGTGACGAGATTGCAGCGCGTTACAGGGGGGCGGTGCGGACGCTGATGGAGGCGCTCGGGTGATATCTCACTTTGCCTGCAGCGATACGGTCAAGGCAGTTGCGTCCGCTTCAGGCGTCACGCTCCCGCCGAGAAAGAAGGCGAAGCTGCCCTGTTCAATGCGGATGCCGTTGAGCGAAACGGGTCCGTCGACAGCAAGCAGGCCGCGCAAGCCGGGTGCGGAAAGCAGCGGCAGTTCCTGCCGGGCGCGGACCGTGTCGACCGCGGCAACAATCCGCG
Source organism: Pseudomonadota bacterium (assembly GCA_020161855.1). Lineage (GTDB taxonomy): Bacteria > Pseudomonadota > Alphaproteobacteria > Rhizobiales > Aestuariivirgaceae > Aestuariivirga. Next base: position 275,342 of record JAIUNJ010000003.1, on the reverse strand, counting down.
CTGGATCGAAGATGACATTGAAGTCGCGGATGGCGCCGGACACGAGCCGCCCGTTAATCGCTGTCTCACCTGAGAAGGAGACGGGCACGAGGGTTGCGGCATTCAGCGTGGTGTCTGGAGCGGCAAGAACCAGTCCCGCGCCGGAAATGACAGTGAGGATCCGGTGCAGCCCGGGGAAGATCGAGAAGGGGCCATCGCGCTCCACCTCGGCAATCGAGAGGCGCCAGAGCAGGCTTCCCTCCGCCTCGCGCTTTTCGATCTCGTGGGTGACGCCGCCGCCATTCTTCCAGGGCTGCCGGGTGAAATTCGCTGACGGAATGATGCGCATGATCGTTGTCCAGGGGTCCGGGCAGGAGATTCCCCAATGGCGCTGAGCCGCGCAAGCAGAAAGGATTCAACGGGCTTTCGCGCTGTGAAGGCCGAGATCCTGCGGCGCATTCTCAACGACAACTGGGGGCCGGGCCATATGCTGCCGGGCGAGATCGACCTGGCGCGCCAGTTTGCGGTGGCGCGTGGCACCGTCAACCGGGCCCTGACCGAACTCACCGACGAAGGCTACCTCGACCGCCGCCGCAAGGCAGGCACAGTCGTGCGGCAGGCGCCGCTGCGGGCTGCGCGCTTCCAGATTCCACTGGTGCGTGAGGAGATCGAGGCGAAGAACGCGCGCTATGGCTACCGGCTTCTTCGCCGCAGCGTCGAGAGCGGCCCGGAGGACCTGCGCAGGCACCTGGGCCTGACGGGCGGTACTGAGGCACTACACCTGCAATGCCTGCATCTGGCCGACGACGCGGCCTATCAGTTCGAGGATCGCTGGATCAGCCTGGCAGCACTGCCTGCGGCACGCGAAGCTGATTTCGCCGATATGGGGCCGAATGAATGGCTGGTGCGCACCGTGCCCTTCTCCGAAGTCGAGATCAGCTTCTCGGCCGTGGCAGCGAGCACGGCTGTGGCGCGGGGGCTCGGCATTGCAAAGGATGCGCCGGTCTTCACTGCCGAGCGCACGACCTGGTGGAAGGGCAAGGCGCTGACCCATGTGCAACTGAGCTACAGGCCGGGCTACAAGCTCACCACGCGTTATTGATCAGCGCCGGCGCAGCGGGAAGCGCGGTTCGGCCAGGCCTTTCACCGGGCTTCTTGCCTTGAAGATGCTGCCGGACAGCGGATGGCGTTCGAGCGCCGTGCTGTCCAGGCCTTCACGCGCCGTGTTGATGTAGATGGTTTGAAGATCGTGGCCGCCGAAACAGAGCGTGGCAACGACAGGCGCTGGCACGATGACCTCTCCGATCTTGTCGCCTCCGGGAGACAGGCGGATGAGGCGGCCGCCCAGCCATTGCGCCGACCACGGGCAGTCTTCGCTGTCGACGACGATGCCGTCCGGATTGCCTTCCTCGGTGCTGTAGCGCGCGAAGACCCGGCGGTTCCATGCGCCGGGCCGGGCGGCATCAAGATCATAGGCCAAGGTCTGGTAACCCATGCTGTCGTTGAAATACATGGTGCGCCCGTCGCGGGAGAAGGCCGGTCCATTTGAAATCGCAAAGCCTGCATCGACAAGCGTTGCCTCGCCGGAGGTTGAGACGCACCACAGCGCGCCGCGCGGTTCCTTCTCCAGCGCATGGGATGTGCCGACCCAGAGCCTGCCGAAGCGGTCCATTTTCATGTCGTTGTAGATGATGCCGTCGCGCCCTGCTTCCGGGTCGCAGAAGTCCGTCAGCTTGCGAGTTTCGGTGTTGAGGAAGGACAGGCCCTTAGTATGGCAGAGCAGGATCACATCCGGATCATCCGTGAGCACGAATGAGCCGATGGGGCGGGGCAGGGGGAGCGGATGCACCGTGGTCCTGCCGCTGGCAAAGTCGTGCATGTGCAGGGCGGGTTCGAGGAGATCGACCCAGAGCAACCTGTTCTTCTCGTCCTGCCACTGGAGTGATTCGCCAAGCGGATGCCGGGCCTTGATGAAGAGTTCGGCCTCAGGCCACATTGATCTTGCTCCTGGCGGCCTGCAGGGCCTCGCCCAGGCTGCCCTCCGGCATCCTGTCAGTGATCAGCGTCACAGCTGGTCCCCATGATCCGTATACGGACAATGAGGGCTGGTTGTGCTTGCTGTGATCGGCCACGATGATGCTCTCGCCGGCACGCCGCATCATCGCCCCGTAGATCATGCCGGGGCCGATGCTGGCGTCGCTTGGGCCTTCGTCCGTCAATCCGGTGGCGCCCAGCACGGCCTTGTGGGCCCGGAAGCGCTGAAGCGCATCGATAGTATCGGGTCCGTGGATGAGGCCTTCACGCCCATCATACTGACCAGGCAGCATCACCACCTTGTGCAGCGGATTGGTGGCAATGGTGGCGGCAATCGAGAAAGCATGGGTGATGACGGTGATGCTGCTCATCTCGGCAGCGAGCCTGCGGGCGAAGTGCAGAGTAGTGGCCCCACCGCCGATCATCAAGATGTCATTAGGCTCGATCAGCGAGACCGCCGATGAGGCAATGCGCTGCCGCTCTGCGACCATCAGCACCTCGCGTTCGGCGAGGGCAGGCTCGCTGCTCACTGGCCGCGTGGCGCCACCATAGGTGCGGTTGATCAGGCCACGCTCGTCCAGCTCGGTCAGGTCGCGGCGGATGGTTTCGGTCGAAACATCGAGCAGGGCCGCCAGCTCGTGCACGCGCAGCGCAGGGCTGACGCGAAGTTCGCCCACGATGCGGGCCTGGCGATCTGACTTGCTCACGGGCGCAATTCCCTTGTTGTTCAACAGAATGACCGTGTTTTGACTGGCTTGCAACAGAACTATCGCAAGTGAAACAGTTTTTGCCCGCTTGACAACGAGTTTGTGTTGTGATTGCATCATAACTGTTGGATATCGGGCATATTGTGCCTGAAGGAGCAACTATGTTTGACTATGGCCACTTCCGTTTCGAGTCCAAGGAAGAGCTGTTTCAGAAGTCGATCAAGTTCTGGAACCCGGACAAGACGAAGTTCTGGCAGTCGGTCGGCGTCGATCTCGTCATCGACCGGCGCGAGGGATATTTCCTCTACGACATGTCGGGCCGGCGGCTCATCGACCTCCACCTGAACGGTGGCACCTATAATTTTGGCCATCGCCACCCGGAGCTTGTCGAAACGCTGAAGGGTGCGCTCGACTACTTCGACATGGGCAATCACTGGTTTCCCTCCGTGGCGCGTGCCGCCTTGTCGGAGGCCCTCGTCAAGGTTTCGCCCGGCATGGCCTATGCTGTGTTTTCACCGGGCGGTGCGGAAGCTGTCGACATCGCCATCAAGAGCGCGCGCTATGCCACCAAGCGCCGCAAGATCGTCTCGATCATCAAGGGCTACCACGGGCACTCCGGCCTCTCGGTGGCGACAGGCGACGAGCGCTTCACCAAGATTTTCCTGGCCGACAGGCCGGATGAATTCGTCTCGGTGCCGTTCAACGATATCGCGGCCATGGAACAGGCGCTGAAGGGCAATGATGTTGCCGCGCTCATCATGGAGACGATCCCCGCGACCTATGGCTTCCCTATGCCGAAGGAAGGCTATCTCAAGGCCTGCCGCGATCTCTGCACGCGCCATGGCGCCATGTATATCGCCGATGAAGTGCAGACCGGCCTGATGCGCTCCGGCAAGATGTGGGGCTGGCAGGCCTATGGCATCCAGCCCGACATCATGGTGACGGCCAAGGGCATTTCCGGTGGCCTCTATCCCATCGGTGCCGCCCTGCTGAACGAGAAGGCGGGGGGATGGCTGCATGAGGATGGTGCCGCGCATATCTCGACATCGGGCGGAGCCGAGCTCGGCTGCATCGTGGCCCACAAGGTGATCGAGATGCTGCAGCGGCCGGAAGTCGTGGCCAATGTGCAGACCGTGACCGATTTCATGGCCGATGGCATGCGCGAGATGATGGCGCGCCACGGCGACGTGTTCACAGGGGTGCGCCAGAAGGGCGTCATCCTCGGTCTGGAATTCAGCAATCATCCGGAAGGCGCGGTCTATGTGTCGCGCGCCCTCTATGAGCATGGCGTTTGGGCCATCTTCTCGTCGCTCGACAAGCGTGTGCTGCAATGGAAGCCGGGCGTGCTGCTGTCGGCGGAGACCTGCCAGGACATCATGGATCGCTTCGATGCGGCGATGCCGCGGGCGCGCGAGCTTCTGGCTCAGGCGCGGAAAGTGAATTGAGGGAACGGCCATGAGCGATGTGCTGCTGAAAGTTCCGGACGCAAGGCTCGAGCGTACCAAGATGATGCTCGACCGGGCCCAGTGGGCCGCGTCGGGCATGCAGAAACTGGACCGGACGTCGGTGCGCAGGATCATTGATGCCGTGGCGGCCGCTGGCCATGCCAAGGCACAGTTCTATGCGGAATGGGCGGTGCGCGAGACCGGCATGGGTGTCGTTGCCCACAAGCGCATCAAGAACGAAGCCTGCAGCAAGGGCCTTGTCGAACTCTATGGCGGCGATGACTTCATCAGCCCGCGTATCAATGCGGCGCGCAAGATCGTCGAGCTGCCACGGCCGGCCGGTGTGATCTTCGCGCTTGTACCGGTCACGAACCCCGTGGCCACGGTCTTTTTCAAGACCCTGCTGGCGCTGATGACACGGAACGCCATCATTCTCTCGCCGCATCCGCAGGCCAGGGCCTGCTGTGCCGACGCCGTGCGCGTGCTGGCCGAGGCTGCCGCAGCAGCCGGTGCGCCGGACGGCTGCATCCAGGTGATCGAAGAGCCGACGATCCCGCTGATCGAGACGGTGATGGCCGACGCGCGTGTCGACCTCATCGTGGCAACGGGCGGCCCTGCCGTGGTCAAGGCAGCCTATCGTTCCGGCAATCCGGCGATCGGGGTCGGACCCGGCAACGCGCCGGTGCTGGTCGATGAAAGCGCCGACCTCAAGCAGGCGGCGCGGCGCATCGTTGCCTCGAAGTCTTTCGACAATTCCATTCTCTGCACCAATGAGTCGACAGTCCTGGCCTTTGCCAGCATAGCCGACCGGCTGCTCGATGCCTTGAAGGCCGACGGTGCGCATGTCTGCTCGCCTGACGAGACCGCCAAGCTTCGCAAGGTGCTGTTCACCGATACGGGCTTCAATGTCGGCCTGATCGGCAAGGATGCGTCCGTCATTGCCGAGGCTGCGGGCTTCCGTGCCGCCAATGCGAAGATCCTTGTGACGCCTGTGACGCTGGTTCAGCCGGAAGAGAAGCTGGTGCGCGAAAAGCTTGCCCCGGTTCTTGCCTTCGCGCGGGTGCAGACAATCGACCAGGCGATCTCCTCGGCGCGTTCGATGATGCGCAAGTCGGGCAGGGGACATTCGGCGGCGGTGCATTCGAAGAGCGAGGCCAATATCCTGGCCTTCGCATCGGCTGTTCCGGCCTTGCGTGTGGCCGTCAATGCCGGCTGCTCGCTCGGGGCTTCAGGCTTTGAAACCAATCTGGGCCCTTCGATGACAATCGGCACGGGCTTTGCCGGTGGCTCGTCGGTCGGCGACAACCTGACACCGCAGCACCTGCTGAACTTCACGCGCATTGCCTACAACAAGGATGCCGCCGAGATGTTTGGCAAGTTCGAGGGGCTTGATCCGCTGCATCTGCCGAAGCGCGAGGCGCCCACCCTGTCGCTTGCCGTGGACAATGGCGGCGATGCCGAACTGCGCCGCGAGTTGCGCCGCATCATTCTTGAGGAACTGAAGGCAGTTCTTGCCGCCTGACACCCATGGCCACGCTCCGCTCATACATCTTCATCGACCAACTGCAGCCGCAGACCATGTGCTATCTCGGCAGCTGGATCCGTGGCTCGCTGCCGCGCAGCAACATGGCGGCGCAGATCATCGAAGTGGCGCCCGGCATCGATATCGAGGCGCTGACGGACGTGGCGCTGAAGGCGGCCCATGTTCAGGGTGGCATTCTCGTGGTGGAGCGGCAGTTCGGCTATCTCGAAATCCATTCGCGCGATGTGGCCGCGGTGAAGGCCTCGGCAGAAGCCGTTCTCGATGCCATGGGGCTGACACCCGACAAGGCGATGAAGCCGAAGATCCTGGCCTCCAAGATCGTGACCCGCATCGACGCTGGCCATGCCTTCCTGATCAACCGCAACAAGGGCGGCTCCATGATCCTTGAAGGTGAAACACTCTTCGTTCTGGAAACCGAGCCCGCGGCCTATGCCATCCTCGCGGCCAATGCGGCGGAGAAGGCGGCGACCATCAAGATCGTCGACTATCGCATGATCGGCGCCACGGGGCGCCTGTATTTGTCAGGTTCAGAATCGGAAGTGCGCGCGGCGGCAACGGCTGCCGAACAGGCGCTGGAGATCTAGGATGGCAACCAATACCAGCCAGTTGCGGGAGATGGTGCGCGAGGTTCTGCGCGAGGTCGTTCCACGGCCGGGGGCAGCCTTTCCCGCAGCGGCTGGTGTGGAGACCGTGCGGATCGGCAACGATCATGAGCTGGCGGCCTTTGTCGCCCGGCTCATGGAACCTGCCGTGCAAGCCCAGGTGAAAGCAGGCAAGCTGCGCTTCACCCTCGGGGGCGGTGCTGCTCCGGCGATGGCAACTTCATCTCCGGCGCTGCTCTCGGGTGTGGTGAGCGAGAAGACCATCGACAAGCATGCTACCGCCGGCGCTGTTGTGCTCGCGGCCGATGCGGTGCTGACGCCACTGGCACGCGACCGGGCCCGCAAGCTAGGCCTCAAAATCGAAAGGAGACGCTAGATGTTAAAGGCAACCGTGACGGGCCGCATCTGGTCCACCAAGAAACTGACTGAAATGCCGGCGGGTTCCATCCTCGAAGTTGTCGTGGATGACTCGAGTTCAAAGCTTCTGGCCTTCGATCCGCTCGGATGCGGCGAGGGCGAGAAAGTAATCGTTGCCACGGGCTCCGTGGCGGCGGGCTGGTTTCCCGGCAAGGCCCCGCCCATCGATGCGCTGATCATCGGCTCGATCGATGACGCGGCGACCAAGACCTAACCTGACATCCTGAAGGAGGACAACATGTCAAGCAACGCACTCGGAATGATCGAAACCAAGGGTTATGTGGCCGCGCTGGCCGCCGCCGACGCAATGGTGAAGGCCGCCAACGTGACCATCATCGGCCGCGAGCAGGTGGGCGATGGCCTCGTCGCCGTCATCATCAACGGCGACGTGGGCGCGGTCAAAGCGGCCACGGAAGCAGGCGCCGAAGTGGCGGGCCAGGTGGGCTCGCTGGTGTCGGTGCATGTGATCCCACGTCCGCATGCGGATGTGTCGAAGCACTTCACGGCCGCCAAGTAAGCGGGCCGGTCCGCCATGGCTGCCGCACGCACGGCGGCGAAAGGCGAGCTTAGGGTTTTCCTGACGCTGGAAAGCCTGCAGCCGCAGTTTGCCGCCTATATGGGAACGCCGACACGGGCGCGGGGCTACCCGCCCTATACAGGCCAGCACGCCCTTATCATCGAGGTCGCGCCGGGCCTGATGATCGAGCGGGTGATGGATCTTGCCCTCAAGGCCGATCCCGATCTCGAGCCCGGCATTCTCTTTGTCGAGCGGCAATTCGGCATTCTCGAGATCCACGGCAGCGACAAGGACAAGCTGCTGGCCGCCGGGCGCGCCGTGCTCAAGGGCATGGGCCTGACCGAGGGCGACCAGCTCGCACCGCGCATCCTCTTCACCGATGTGATCGAGGATATTGCCGACCAGCATGCGGTGATCATCAACCGCAACCGGCAGGCCTCGATGGTGATGCCGGGGGAAACCCTGCTTGTCTGCGAGATGGTGCCAGCCCTCTATGCCGCAATCGCTGCCAATGAGGCGGAGAAGGTGGCGCCGGGCCTGACGCTCGTCGATGTACAGATGATCGGCGCTGCCGGACGTGTCTACATGTCGGGCAAGACCGCCGATGTGGAACGGGGCCTTGCGGAGATCGAGCGGGTTCTGGCAGGAATCGAGGGCCGCAAGACTTGAACGGGGGATCCGTGACCGATTTCGACTCGCTTTCACACGATGAACAGCTGCCGATCCTCCTGGAACTGGCAGAGAAGGCCACGGGTTTCTACGATCTGCCTTCGGGCGTTTCGGTGAAACTGATCAATCTCTCGGAGAACGCCACCTACAAGGTCGAGGCGCCCGGCGGAAAGCGCTGGGCCCTGCGCATTCACCGCGACGGCTATCATTCGAAGGCGGCGATTGCCTCGGAACTGGCCTGGGAGATGGACCTGCGCAGCACCGGTGTGGTGACCACGCCACATCCGGTGAAGGGCAAGGATGGCGAGATCATCCAGAGTGTCGGCCATCCGCAGATGCCACGGCCGCGCAACATCGTGCTTTTCGACTGGGAGACAGGATCGGAGCCGGGTATCGGCGAAGACCTGATCGCGCCGTTCAAGGTGCTGGGCGAGGTGACGGCGCGGATGCACCTTCATGCGCGCGGCTGGGCCCGCCCGCACTGGTTCACGCGCCTGACCTGGGATTTCGAGACGAGCCTCGGCGAGCATCAGCCGCATTGGGGCCGCTGGCGCGACGGCATGGGTGTCGATGCCGGCAAGGCCAAGATCTTCGGGCGTGCGGTCGATCTGATCGGCAAGCGGCTTGCGGCCTATGGCAAGGCACCGGACCGCTTCGGCCTCATCCATTGCGACCTGCGGCTTGCCAATCTGCTGATCGACGGCGCTGCGGTGAAGGTCATTGATTTCGATGACTGCGGCTTCGGCTGGTACATGTATGACGCGGCAACACCTGTGTCGTTCTACGAGCATGAGCCGCAGGTGCCTTCTCTCATCGAAGCCTGGAAGGAAGGCTATCGCCGGGTCATGCCGCTGTCGAAGGCGGATGAAACGGAAATCCCGACCTTCGTGATGCTGCGCCGCCTGCTGCTGGTGGCGTGGATCGGTTCGCACCATGAAACCGACCTCGCGAAGTCGATGGGCCTTCCCTACACCGATGGGACCGTGGGGCTGTGTGAGGATTACCTGAGCCGGTTCAGCAGCTTATAAACTATTTTGCTATTTTATGAATTTAGTGCTTGACATGCGCGCGGTGTTTCACTAGATTTGTGGACAATCCAGAAATGGGTTCAGAGACAAGGCAGAGTGGCGGAAATCGCCCCTCTGCCTTTTTCGTGCCGTCAACAATAGTCCTGCAAGCCGACTGAGGACGACGTGGGTGGGATGGGGCTGAGCCAGGTTTGGAGAATTGTGTGCGGAAGTGAAGCTGGGTTCCAGCTTGCGCTGGAATGACGACCTTACGCTGGAATGACGGCTCAGTGCCTGGATGACGGCCTTGCGCCGGAATGACGGACCTGGACCGTTCCGTCACGCCTGCGAGAGCGCGTCGAGGCTTTCCGGGATGATCTGGCCGCCATCGACGATGATGCTCTGGCCGGTCACATAGCCTGCTTCCTTCGAGGCGAAGTAGAGTGCGGCATGGCCGATGTCATCGACGGTGCCAAGCTTGCCCAGCGGCACCGAGGCGGCCATGGACTTCTGGTAGTCCTCGCCCATGCCGATGAGGCCTTCGGTGAGGATGTTGCCGGGCATGACGGCGTTGACGGTGATGCCGTATTTGGCGAGTTCCATGCAGGCGGTGCGCATGAAGCCAAGCTGGCCTGCCTTGGTGGAGCCATAATGTGTCCAGCCCGGGAAGCCGGTGACGGGACCGGTGATCGACGAGGTGAGGACGATGCGGCCCTGATCCGATTTCTTGAGAAAGGGGATCGCCGCCTGCACCGAGAAGAAGGTACCCTTGAGATTGGTGTTCTGCACCTCATCCCACTGGGCCTCGGTCATCTCCTCGAGCCTTGCGGGCGGGAAGATGCCAGCATTGGCACAGAGCACGTCGAGGCCGCCATTGCGTTTGGCGATTTCGGCCAGGGCCTTCTCGATCGAGGCCTTGGAGGTGACGTCGCCAGCGACGCCGAAGGCGCCATGGCCGATCTCTTTGGCGGCATCCTCGGCCTGGCCGGCATTGCGAGCGATGATGCCCACCTTGGCGCCGGCCTGGGCGAAGACACGGGCGATGCCCTTGCCGATGCCTTTCGAGCCACCGGTGACGGCAACGGAACGGCCCTTGAGCGATTGAGTCATGATCTGTCCTCCCTATTCAGATGCGCGCGTGCGGCGCAGCGCGGTGATGAGCGCGTAGCCGCCGAGCAGAAGCACGATGGCACCGATGGTGGAGATGGTTCCGAGAACCGGAACTCCCGGCGTGTAGCCCGCCACCATCTTGGCGTAGAGATATTCCGGTACCGTTGTGTCGGCGCCTGTTGTGTAGAGCGAGAGCGGAAAATTGCCCCAGCTGAGCAGGAAGGCAAAGAGCGAGCCGGAGAAGAGGCCGGGGAAGAGCACGGGCAGCGTAACTTCGCGCAGCACCTGAAGGCGCGAGGCGCCGAGATCGAAGGCTGCTTCCTCGAGTGCTGGATCGAAGCTGTAGACCTGGATCGAGATGACCAGCGTCACCACCGGCACGATCCAGACGAGATGGGCGAAAACCGCTGTCTTCCACGACAGCGGCAAGCCCAGCGTGTTGAACCAGAGAAGCAAGGCGAGCCCCAGCACCGACTGCGGGAAGAAGATCGGGAGAAGAATGATCTTCTGGTAGAGCGACCGGCCCTTCCAATCGTAGCGGGCGAAGGCCAGCGCGCCGAAGAAGGCCAGCGTCACCGCGATCACCGTGACGCAGAGGGCAATGGTGATGGAGGTGGAGAGAAGCTGGCGGATCTCGATCGAGTTCAGGGTCTTCTGCCACCAGTCAAGGCCCCAGCGCGCGATCGGGAACTGGAAATAGCGGCTTGCCGTGAGCGATGCGAGGATGATGCAGATGGTGGGGATATAGATGAAGACGATGGCCGCCAGGGTCCAGGCGGTGACCAGCGAATGGCGGAGGCGGACAGCGCGGGTTTCCATCGCTTATCTCCGGCCCAGCAGCTGATCGAGATTGAAGCGGCGCAGGACGATGAGCACCAGCGTGCCGACCACGGCCATGAGCAGCACGGACAGGGCGGCTCCCAGGGGCCAGTTCTGCGCATAGGTGAAGGCGATCTCGATGTCGTGCGTGATCGGGATGATCTGCTGGCCGCCCAGAACCTTGGCTTCGGCAATGGCACCGACCGCAAGCACGAAGGTGAGCAGGCAGCCAATCAGGATACCCGGCATGGAGAGCGGCAGCTCAACCTCGCGGAAGACCTGCCAGCGCGAGGCCCCGAGATCCATGGCGGCGTCGCGCGTGTCCTGCGGGACCATGCTGATGCCAAGCGTCATGGGGAACAGCATGAAAGGGAAGTAGACATAGACCATGCCGAGGACGATGGCCGGCAGGGTGAACAAGATGCTTTCAGGCTCGACGCCGAACACCGACTTGATGGTGCCGAGGAGCACGCCGTTCTTGATGAGAAAGAGCACCCAGCCATAGAGGCGGATGTTCTCCGAGACGAACAGCGGAATGGTGAAGAGCAGCGTGATCAGCGTCGACCACTTGCCGAAGATGCGCACGAGGCCATAGGCGATCGGGTAGCAGATGAGGGCGAGGAGTGTCACCGTGACGGCGCCGAGACCGAGCGACCAGAGGAAGGAGATGTAGTTGCTGCTCTCGATGATGGTTGTGTAGTTTTCCAGCGTCGGCGTGCCGCCGAAGGAAAAGGTGCGAGCTGGCATGAAGCTGAACCAGATCACCGCGATCAGCGGCGCAGCGAAGCCTGCGATCAGGAAGAGCACGACAGGAAGGGCGGAGCGGAGGCCGGGCGACATGCTTCAGTCCGTCACCAGGATGGCGTCCTTGGCGTCCCAGCCGATGATCACATCATCGTCGAGCTTGCCGGTGAAGGGCTGCTGGCGCAGCTTTTCCACCACGAAGACCGTATCGCCGACGCGCACCTGATACTGGATGCGCGAACCCAGGGCATATTCATTGTAGAGGCGGCCGGTGAGGGCATTGTCGGCATCGCCCGCCTTGGCGAGGAAGCGCAGATATTCCGGCCTGATCACCAGATGGCCATTCTCGAAACCTTCTGGCACGCGCGGCGGCTTGAGGCCCTTGGGTGCGAGCCCGCTCTTGAGCAGGTTCTTGCTGCCGAGCGAGACCGGGATGACGTTGACGTCGCCCACGAACTCCGAGACGAAGCGCGTGTTGGGCGATGAGTAGATCTCGTGCGGCGTGCCGACCTGCACGAGCTTGCCGGCGCGCATGACGCCGATGCGGTCGCTCATCACCATGGCCTCCTCGAGGGAGTGGGTGATGTAGACGAATGTCTTCTTCGTTTCGCGGTGGATGTCCTTCAGTTCCTTCTCAAGCGTCTTGCGCAGCTTGTAGTCGATGGCCGAGAGCGGCTCGTCGAAGAAGAGGATCTGCGGGTCATAGGCCAGGGCCCGGGCCAGCGCCACGCGCTGGCGCTCGCCGCCCGAGCACTTCATGACGTTCTTGCTGTAATAGTTCTGGGGCAGGCGCAGCAGATCCATCAGCTGCAGGGCGCGGGCCTTGCGCTTGGCCGGATCCTCGCCCCTGATCTTGAGGGGGAATTCGATGTTCTGCCCCACGGTGCGGTGGGGAAAGAGAGCCAGCGACTGGAACACCATGCAGGTGGGCCGCTTGTTGGCGGGAAGATTGTTGATGTACTGGCCGCGCAGCAGGATGTTGCCGCTCGTGGGCTGGTCCATGCCGGCCAGCATGCGGAGCAGCGTGGTCTTTCCGGAGCCGGAGGGGCCGACGATCGTGAAGAATTCTCCCTCGGCGATATCGAGGTCGATTGAATCAACAGCGGCATGGGGGCCGAACATTTTCTGCACGGCCTGGAGCGAAAGAATGGGAGAAGCGGCAGTCATAGGTCCAAAGCGTCATCAGGAATGCGCAACCCCTGCGACTTTTCGCAGGGGTTGCTGTTGGTCAGGAGAGATCAGCCGCCGGAAGCTTCGCGCTTGGCAGCCGTCATGATGTCGAGCAGCTTGTCGTAGTCCGGAACGATATCGTACTCGACGCTGCGGCCCATTTCCTCGGCCAGCGAGTCCCACTGGATGGCATCGAGCTCTTCCTTGCTGAAGAGCTTGAAGCATTCGGGATTGCCCATCTGCGTGACCGGGTTGAAGGTGCCTTCGGCGAAGGCCACGGTGTGCGAGACATCCGGGGCCTGCACATAGGCGAGGAAATCCTCGGCCAGCGGCGAAAGCTCCGGATTGTTGACGACCGAGGTGATCTCGATCCAGGCGATGCCGCCCTTGCCGCCCTGGAAGGGGCCGGACTTGGGCGTGATGCCGCGGATCTGCGGCTGGCCGTCAGCACGGGCCGGCGAGGCGGAGTAGGTGCCGCCGGTGAGATGGAAGTCGATCTCGCCTGCCACCATGGCCTGGTTCATCGTGGCGATGTCACCCACCAGCTTGGCGCCCTTGAAGACGCGCTTCGCCGTTTCGGTGAACTTTGCCACTTCATCGTCGCTGTGGACCTTGAACGGATCAAAGCCCGAGATGGCGCAGAGGCAGAAGACGTTCCAGTCGTCGGACTCGAGGATGCCATACTTGCCGGCGTTGGCCGGATCGTTCCACAGGTTCCAGCCCTGATCCTCGGCGGCAGCACGGCTGACCTTGTCGGTGTTGACGACGAAGCTGTAGGGCCCAAAGCGCTGGGCCATGCCGATGAGTTCGGCACCGGCTTCATCCATGGCCCACTTATAGGGCGCCTTGAACTCCGGCATCATGGCGTTGAAGAAGGGTTCGAACTTGCTCTTGTCGAGCGGCTTGATCAGGCCTTCGGGCAGCATGATCTTGCGGGCCCAGGGATTATTGACGTTGATCAGATCCCAGATCTTGGTTTCGCCGGCGCGCAGGCGGTTGATCATCGTCGGATCGTTGGTGAGGCTCTCGGCCTTCACCGTGGCACCGCGCGAGGAGCGGAAGGGATCGAGCACCTGGGCCGAGTTGTAACCCTCCCAGCAGAGGATGTTCAGTTCCTTCTCGCGCGCCGCATGGGCAAGGCCCGTTGTGGCAGCGCCGGCACCGGCGAAGGCCGCGGCCCAGAGGGCCGACTGCTGCATAAAGTTTCGCCTGGAAATCGGAGTTCTTGTCATGTCGCTCTCCCTGGACAAAAGCTGCGCTCTTTGTGTTGTTCCGCAGGGGTCTTATTGAGCACCATTTTTTCCTCAGCGTAAAGAGGATTGGCGCGCTGCAAGGCGCTCATCCGGAAATTTTCCGCAGCTCCTGCGACGACATAACATGACAGTAAATCATGTTGATGATCTCCAGTTCCTTGCGGTGAAGCTCATCGGTGGCGGCTGCACAACAATCCTCCAGCACGATCACCTGATAGCTCTCGTCGGCCAGCGAGCGGACTGTCGAGGAGACGCATTGATCTGTGAAAATTCCCGCGCAAATCACTGTTTTTACACCGAGATTATGAAGGATGAGACGGAGGTTGGTTCCGGTCAGCGCCGAGTCCGTGGTCTTGGTGACAACGATTTCATCAGCCACAGGCGAAAGTTCAGGCACGATCTGCGAGGGCTCATCGTCCTTCGGCAGGAGCAGGTTGTTCCAGCCCGGAAGCTTCTGCGAGAGCGAGCGGTCGCGGCCATCGCGGGTGTGGCATGCAATGCGCGCGAAGAGGCATTCGATGCCGCGCCGGCGGGCCCAGTCCAACATTTCTGCCGAGCGGGGGATGACCGACTTGTGCATGCGTTCGTGAAAGGGTGTCCAGAGATCGTAGCGCTTCTGTTCATCGGCTGTCAGCGTGCTGCGTTCGGGCCGCGCGAGATAGGTGTTCTGCACGTCGATGATGAGGAGCGCTGTCTCCTTCGGCACGATGACGGGATCATCGGGCTCCGGTGCGCCGAGATAGTAGAGAGAGCGGAAGTCAGTTTTCCAGGACATGCAATTACTCGTGGCTGTGGAGAGCGTGGCGGGTTCAGTCGCAGCAGCTCATGGCGCGCTGGTGGCAGAAGCAGGACGCGCAGATGGGGATATCGGCACGGGCGGCGGCGATGTCGAGACGCTGCTTGATGAACACGGCCTCCCTGTCTTCGCCAAGCCGGGTCAGACATTCGTGGAGGCCATGCAGGCTCCAGACATTGTCCGGATGCTGGCAGGGGCGGCGCAGCGTGGCATCAAGGCCGAGATCGGCGCTATAGGCTGATGCGGCCTCGGCAACGCGGCCCTGCTCGAGGAGGAGCGCGCCAAGGGCATGGCGCGTGGGCTGCATCCAGCCCCATGGCTCATCATAGGGGAGGTTGTCGTCAAGTTCGACGGAGCGGCGGAGATGGGCGAAGGCCGCATCGATGTCGCCCTTGCGATAGGCAATCTCGCCTTCCAGCATTTCACTGGCGACGGCGAGAATGTCGATGGCCGTGTTGTTGAAGAGATAGCGCGAAGGTAGCACGCGCTCGCGCGCCGCACGAAAGAGCTCAGCTTCTGCTTCCGCCTTTGCCACCTCGCCGAGGGCGGCATGGGCAACGGCCTTGCCATAATGAAGCATGGCCGTCGTCACGCAGAACAGCGCGGCATTGGCGGGCAACGGTTCGGCGATGAGCTCGCGCCACTTGCCGAAGCGCACCAGCACATGAACCTTGGTGGGGATGAAGGCTTCGAGCCAGTCTGCCATCGGCGGCGACTCGATCTTCAGGAGCTTCTCCGGCAGCGTTGCCACCATCTCGTCGGCAGCGGCGAGGGCGGCCTTGTAGCGGCCCTGGAACATGGCGCCATAGACCACGAAATGATAGTTGTGGCAGCGGTAGAGCGAATAGAAGTTCGCGGCACCCTTGTGCCTGAGATACTTGCGGTCGGCGACGACGGCTTTCTCGTTCCAGTCGGTCACCATGTTGTAGTGCCCGCAGAGCACGTCGATGTGGGTTGGCATGTGCTGGAGATGGCCTGCATCGGGGACGAGATCGCGCAGCGCATCGCCTGCCCGCAATGCTTTCTCCGGCGTCGGCGACATTTCCATGCAGTGGATATACATGTGCAGCAGCCCGGGGTGGCTCATTCCGCCTGGCTGCGCCATGGCCTTTTCGAGGACGGCAACGGCTTCCAGCGTGTCGGCGCCTTCGGCGGGCTTGCCGGTGGCAATATCCCACAGCGCCCATGGCGTGCGGTTCATGATCGCTTCGGCGAAGAGGGCCGCAATGTCCAGATCATCGCCGTGGCTGCGATAGACGTCGCGCATCGTCGCGGCATAGGCATCATTCCAGATCGGCGTGACCTCGTCCGGGTTGTCGCCGGGGTAGCGCTGCAGCAGGGCCGCGATGAGAGCCTGTTCGGCGGGGCCTGCCCGCCTGGCGAGCTTCTGGGCCTTCAGCGTTGCCTTTCTTGCTGTGCGCAGAGAACGCTGGAGATCGAGAACGTCAAAGGCCTTCCATTGCTTGTTGTAGTTGGGACCGGCGGCATAGGCGATGCCCCAGTGCGCCATGGCGCAGTCCGGATCGGCCTTGGCGGCGGCCTGGAAGCAGCGGACCGCCTCATCGTGATTGTAGCCATAGCACCAGGCGAGGCCGCGATCGAACCATTGCTGCGCCGTCTTGCTGCGCGTGTTGATCTTGCGGGAGTAGCGGCCGAGATTGAAGGGATAGGACTGGGCAACCACGATTGACCTCCTTGGTCAGAAACGTTTGGAGAAAAGTCCGCGCCTCTCGTAAACATCAGCTGCTTCTTCAATGAAGTCCGCAATGCGCGGTGCCTTGTGGACATCGCGCATGGTGGCGGCGGCCTCGCGCAACTGTTCCCTGTTGCGGGCACGGCCGGGCCGCAACAGTTCATAGACTTCCATGATGACATCCTGTGGCACATCGACGAGATCGGCGGCGCGGAGGAAGTTGTCGGCAAGCCGCGGCCTGCCGGCGGAGCGGGCGACATCCGCCTGGGCCTGAAGGGCGGCGGGCGTGATGCGCAGATCCTCAATGGTGACGGCACCGCTGAGCACGGCATCGAGCGTCAGCTCCGAGAGCGGCTTGCCGCGCTTGCCCTTCATCCGGTCCGGATGATGTTCCGCCAGAGGATAATCATGCCTGGTGAAGCTCATGACCGTGCTCCCTTGAAGGTGACGGAAACTTCGACAGGGCTTGCGCCTTCTGCCGTCATTTCGGTTTCGATGGCGTAGATCATGGCGACGCGGGCGTGATAGCGCGCGCCCATGGCCTCGCCGCGTGTGGGCACGACAACAGGCTCGGGCATTTCACCGAGGGCATAGGCGGCGGCATTGGCCCCCATGCCGCGATAGTGCTCGATCCGGGTGATCGGGGCATTGGAAAAGAGTTCGAGATTGTTGTGGGGCAGGCGGTCCTTCTGGTGAATGACAGCAGTGCCTTTCGACTGGATGCCGATGCCGACGCCGGAGCCCGCCAGCCGCGCCGCCGAGAGCCCGAGGAAGGATGTATCCGCCGTGTGGCGGAAACGCACGATGCGGGGGGTGAGGCCACGGGCCTTCACGGCCTCGACCATGACGGAAAGCACATCCGAGAGGCGGTGCCCGGCCGTGGTCTGGAAGAGCTTGAGGCCAAAGCCGGGGCTGATGCCGATGACGACATCCTTTGTGTCGTCCGAGGGCTTTGCTTCGCCCAGCGTCTTGTAGTCGATGTTGCGGGATTCATCATGCTGGTGCAGGGCCTCGGAACGCAGCACTTCCTTCTGGTCGAGCACGTCGCGGATGCCGAGCATCTCGCGGCGGCGGTCTTCCGAAAGGCGGTAGCCGGAACCCGGCCCCTGATAGTCGTTGGGATCGTTGACGGCGCTGACCACATGGCCGTTCCGCACCACGGCGGAGGTTTGCAGATAGTCGCCCGAGACACGGAGCTTCACCACGTTGAGAAGGTTTTCGGCCTCCTCACGGTAGCCGCGGCTCGCCAGGGCCTTGATGACATCGATGACGGTGATGCTGCGGGCCTTGATCTCCTCGCTGATCAGGGCCACGTCGCGCGGGGTGAAGCTGCGCGTTTCGTCGGAGCCCGAGGCCACGACGACGCTCACCTTCATGTCCGGCGTGGCCGTGGCAAGGCCCAGTTCCTCATAGACGGCGGCGAGCGCCTCCACGGCGCGGCTGCGCACTTCCAGCGCCTGGCCCTCCGGCACTGGCGAGAGCCCGCCATCGGCCTCGAAGTCGCGTTGCAGGATGAGATAGTCTTCCAGTTCCTCGCCGTTGATGAGCGAAGGGTTGAAGGAGTTGTCGTATTTGAGGATCGAGCCCATGCCGGAGCAGATGAGATCTGAGCCTGCGATGAGATAGGGCATGATCTTGGCGCCGACGCGGATTTCCGACTCTGTCGGGCGCGCATCGTTGCCGGATGCACATTCGAGATCGAGCCAGACGGCGAGCAGGTTTTCCGCCATCATCTCGCGCATGCCGCCGGGCACCGTGGCGGTGACGGGGGCGCCATCGATGCCGCCGTTCTGCGTGCCCTGCACGCCCATGCCCCGCTGCAGGCAGAGGCAGCGCGCCTCGAGATAGAGCATCGACTTTGACTCGTGGAAACCCATGAGAAGCTCGGAGCCGGCGCCGCTCGTGCAACGCATCTTGATGCCGCGCGAGGCATAGGCAGCAGCGAGGAAGGCCTTGGACCAGGGCGTGTCGTCGCCGTCGACGAAGGTCTTTTCCGTGCCATAGACGGAGACGGTTTCGGCATAGGAGGTGAAGCCCGCCATGCCGATGCGCAGTTCCTCGGCTTCCTCGCTCGAACACTGGAACAGCGTGCCCCAGCGACCGACGGCTGCACCGATGGCACAGGCCACGGCATTGGACCAGGCATTGCGCGCCACGCGCATGGTGGTCTCGACCTCATCGAAGCCCAGCGCCACGGCGGTGGCGGCATCGGCGGCAAGCTGCAGCGGGTCGTCCTTGGCGTTGGTGACATGGCCCTGGTTGCCCGGTGTCTTGCGGGCCCGCATCTTGGAATAGGCGAAGGCGATCTCGAGGGCATTGAGGCGGGAGACCACGTCGGCAAGCTTGGCGGGCGTCATGCCATGGGCAAGGCGCACAAGCTTCTCACGCGGGACATGCATGTCGACCAGCATACGGGCCACCTCGGCTGAATCCATCGCCATGGCCTCCGGTACGATGTCCGGATCGAGATGATAGGTGGCGATGAAGCGGTCGATCATGTCGAAGTCGTGCTCGAGCACGCCATCAAGCGAGACAACCTTGCCGCCCTCGATCTTCACCGCCGGCTTCGGATCGGCCGGGCTGGAAAAGGCGGAAAAGCCATGCTTCCAGTCTTCCGCCGCGAACTTGTCGAGGCGGAGCGGCCTCTCGTCCCAGTCGGTGAAGCGCTTCCAGCGGTTGGGCGTGGGCTTGTCCATGACGTCTATCCTTGAGCGCGGCGGAAGCTATTGCGGATTCTCGCGCCTTGCAATGAGGCGGCGCGCCGGGGCATCATGCAGGGCGAGGATCCAAGATGATGAACGACATGACGCATGGCTTGGGTGGCAATGCGCTGACGCGCAATTCCGGCATGCCGCTGGCGTTGCCGATGTTCGAGAAGGCGCAGGTCAATACCGCCGCCGCCGAGCGCCGCGCCGCCACGCTGGGCACGCGCCGCTCGGTGAAGAAGGAATATCAGGCGGCCTGGCTGGTGAAGGCGGTGCAATGCATCGACCTGACGACGCTGGCGGGCGACGACACGGCGGGCCGCGTTCACAGGCTTTGCGAAAAGGCCAGGCGGCCGGTGCGCGAGGATATCCAGGAGAAGCTTGGCCTCAGCGAATCCCTGAAAGTTGGGGCAGTCTGCGTCTATCCCGCCATGGTGCCCCATGCGGTGAAGGCCCTGCGCGGCTCCGGCATTCCGGTGGCTTCGGTAGCGACCGGCTTTCCGGCGGGGCTGACGCCCCTCAAGATCAGGCTCGCCGAGATCAGATATGCGGTCGACGAAGGGGCGGGCGAGATCGACATCGTCATCTTCCGCGAGCAGGTGCTTCACCAGGACTGGCAAGCGCTCCATGACGAGATCGCCGCCATGCGCGAAGCCTGCGGCGCGGCGCATCTGAAGGCGATCCTCGCCACAGGCGACCTCAAGACGCTGCGCAATGTCTACAAGGCGTCCATGGTGGCGATGCAGGCGGGCGCCGATTTCATCAAGACCTCGACCGGCAAGGAAGATGTGAATGCAACGCTTCCCGTGTCGCTCACGATGGTGCGGGCCCTGCGTGACTTTGGTGAGCAGACGGGCTTCAAGATCGGTTTCAAGCCCGCAGGCGGATTGCGCACGGCGAAGGACGCGATGAACTGGCAGATCCTGATGAAGGAAGAACTGGGCCGCCGCTGGCTTGAGCCCGATCTCTTCCGCATCGGGGCTTCCTCCATGCTGGCCGACATCGAACGCCAGCTCGAACATTATGTCACCGGGCGCTATGCGGCCCTGTCACATCATCCGATGGCCTGAGGGTTTCCAGAATGCCGAGTGTGAGCGAGATTCTTGACAGCATGGATTATGGCCCCTCGCCGGAGCAGAACAGCCACGTGAAGGAATGGCTGGGCCGCCACAAGGATGGCTTCCGCCATTTCATCGGGGGCGCCTTCACGGCGTCATCCGGCAAGCAGTGGATCGAGGTCAGCAACCCCGCCAATGCGGAGACGCTCGGCCGGGTGCCGCAGGGCACTGCAGGCGATATCGACCACGCGGTGAAGGCGGCGCGCAAGGCCTACAAGAGCTGGTCCAGGCTTTCAGGCCATGAGCGCGCCCGGCATCTCTATGCGCTGGCCCGCCATATCCAGAAGCGTGAACGCTTTCTCGCCGTGCTCGAAACCATGGACAATGGCAAGACCATCCGCGAGAGCCGGGACATTGATATCCCGCTCGTGGCACGGCATTTCTATCATCACGCCGGATGGGCCCAGCTGATGGAGAGCGAGTTCAGCGGCTACGGCCCGGCCGGGGTCTGCGGGCAGATCATTCCATGGAATTTCCCGCTGCTGATGCTGGCCTGGAAGGTGGCGCCGGCCCTTGCCGCAGGCAACACCGTGGTGCTCAAGCCTGCCGAGTTCACGCCGCTGACGGCGCTGGCCTTCGCCGAAATCTGCATGGAGGCAGGCCTGCCGCCGGGTGTCGTCAATATCGTGACCGGCGATGGTGAAACGGGCGCGTCGCTTGCCAAGCATCCCGATGTCGACAAGATCGCCTTCACCGGTTCGACCGAAGTGGGTCGCCTCATCCGCGAGGCGACGGCGGGATCGGGCAAGAAGCTTTCCCTCGAGCTTGGCGGCAAATCGCCCTTCATTGTTTTCGAGGACGCCGATCTTGATGCCGCTGTTGAAGGTGTTGTCGATGCGGTGTGGTTCAACCAGGGGCAGGTGTGCTGCGCGGGCACGCGATTGTTGCTGCAGGAGGCCATCTCAGAACGCTTCATCGCCAAGCTGCGCAAGCGCATGGAGAGCCTGCGTGTCGGCGACCCGCTCGACAAGTCGGTGGACATGGGGCCGCTGGTGGCGCCGGTGCAGCTGGCGCGCGTGACAGCGCTTGTGAAGAAGGGCGAGAGCGAAGGTGGCACGCTGTTGCAGGCGCCGTCGCCGCTGCCCGCAAAGGGCAACTACTTTCCGCCGTCGCTCTTCGTTGACGTCGATGCAGCATCGACCGTGATGCAGGAGGAAATCTTCGGCCCCGTGGCTGCGGCCATGACCTTCCGCACGCCGGAAGAAGCCGCCGCCATCGCCAACCACACGCGCTATGGGCTGGCGGCGTCGGTCTGGTCCGAGAACATCAATGTGGCGCTCGATGCGGCGGCGCGCATGAAGGCGGGTGTCGTCTGGATCAATTCCACCAACCTCTTCGACGCCGCAGCGGGCTTCGGTGGCTACAAGGAATCCGGCTTCGGCCGGGAAGGTGGGCGCGAGGGCCTCTATGAATATCTCGTGCCGGCCTGGAGCAAGAATCTTGCCGCTGGCGCAGAGGATGCGGCGCCGGTTTCGGCAACGCCATCTGCCGATGCGGCCGCCAATGTCGTCGACCTGATCGACCGCACGGCCAAGCTCTTCATCGGCGGCAAGCAGGCCCGCCCCGACAGCGGCTACTCCTATGCGCTGGCATCGCCCAAGGGCGCGCGCATCGGGCTCGCGGGGCTTGGCAACCGCAAGGATATCAGAAACGCCGTGGAAGCAGCACTGAAGGGCAGCGCCTGGTCTTCCGCTTCGGCCCATAACCGAGCGCAGGTGCTGTATTTCCTGGCCGAGAACCTGGCGGCGCGGGCCGATGAATTTGCGAACCGGATCAAGCAGTTCGGCGCACCTGTTCAGGCAGCACGCAAGGAAGTGGATACGGCCCTGGCGCGGATGTTTTACTATGCGGCACAGGCCGACAAATATGATGGCCGCATTCATTCCACCAACAGCAAGAAGCAGACGACGCTCGCCTTCAACGAGCCCTGGGGCATCATAGGGCTGGTGTGCCCCAATGAGCTGCCACTGCTGGGGATGATCTCGCTGCTGATGCCGGCACTGGCCATGGGCAATCGCGCGGTGCTGGTGCCATCGCAGGCGCAGGCACTGGTGGCGACGGATTTCTATCAGGTGCTCGAGACATCGGATGTGCCTGCGGGCACTGTTAACATCGTGACGGGTGCGCGCGACGAACTGGCCAGGACACTTGCCGAGCACGACGAGGTGGCGGCTCTGTGGTATCTTGGCAGCGCTGCGGGCTCCGCCATGGTGGAGAAGGCCTCGGCCGGAAATCTCAAACCCACCTGGGTGAACAACGGCAAGCGCATTGACTGGTTCGCGGCCGAGCAGGGCGAGGGCCACGACTATCTGCGCCGGGCCACGCAGGTGAAGAACATCTGGATTCCCTATGGCGAGTAATGTCAGCGCAGCACTCGGTGCGGAGACGCAGTATTCACGCACCGTCTCGGAAAGCGATGTCTATCTCTTCGCCGGGATTTCAGGTGACCATTCACCCAATCATGTGGATGAAGCCTTCATGCGCGGCACGCCCTATGGCAAGCGCATCGCCCATGGCGCGCTGCTCGTGGCTTTCATGTCGCGCTGCTCGACCGAGATCGTGGCGAAGTGCGGGGCACTGGCCGGGAGCCACTTTCCCGTCTCCCTGGGCTATGACCGCATCCGTTTCCTGAAGGCCGTAACCATCGGCGATACGATCACCGTGCGCTACAAGATGAGCGCCGTGGACGAAGCCAAGGTCCGCACCCTGGCGGAGGTGCAGGTTCTCAACGAGGCGGGCGATCTCTGCGCGGTTGCCACCCATGTGATGAGCTGGCTGCCGCGCACATAGGCCTCAGGTTCCGCAAAAGGTGCGGGCCACGACTTCATCCGGCAGGGGCGCAAGTTCCAGATCTTCGAGCGCGGGATCCTCCGCGAACGGGTCCTGCAGGGCGGCCACCAGGCGCTGGAAGACGGCAAGGTCTCCGGCATTGGCAGCGGCAATGGCTTCCTCGACGCGATGGTTGCGGGCGATGCGCACCGGGTTTGCCGCCTGCATCGCCGCGATGCCGGGTGCTGTGCCGGTGCGTTCGCGCCATTCCGCCAGGAGAGCATCGGCGATAGCGTCATCGTTGAAGAGCTTTTTCAGCGGCGTCTCTGAGGCTCCCGCGGCCAGTTGCGTGAGGCGGCGGAAGAAGAGCGTGAAGTCGGCCTCGCCGTTCATCATGTGGGTGAGGATGCGGGCGATGAAGTCGCCGTCATGGGGACGTGCTTCGGTGATGCCGAGCTTGGCCCGCATGGCGTCTTCGAAATGCCGCTCGAAGGCAGGCATGAAGCCGGACAGTTCCGTCCGCGCGATCTCGACGGCCTGATCCTGATCCTCGGCCAGCAGGGGCAGCAGGCATTCGGCGAAACGCGTCAGGTTCCAGAGCGCGATGCCGGGCTGCTTGTCCCAAGCGTAGCGGCCATGTTCGTCAATGGAGGAAAAGACCTTCTGCGGATGGAAGGTGTCCATGAAGGCGCAGGGGCCGTAGTCGATGGTCTCGCCCGCGATCGACATGTTGTCGGTGTTCATGACGCCATGGATGAAGCCAAAGCTCATCCAGCCTGCAATGAGGGCCGCCTGCCGCGCCGCCACGGCCGCAAGGAAAAGCCGATAGCGGTCGCTGCCGGATATCTCCGGATAGTTGCGGGCGATCTCGCGCTCCGCCAGGGCCACAAGCGCATTGCGGTCGCGTTTCACGGCGGCATATTGGAACGTGCCGACGCGGACATGGCTGAGGGCGACGCGCGTGAGCACGGCGCCGGGCTCCTTGCGCTGGCGATAGACAGCCTCGCCCGTGGCCACCACGGCAAGGGCGCGCGTCGTCGGGATGCCGAGGCCCGCCATGGCCTCGCTGACGATGTATTCGCGCAGCATGGCGCCCAGCGTGGCGCGGCCGTCGCCATTGCGCGAGAAGGGTGTAGGCCCCGAGCCCTTGAGATGGAGGTCGTAGCGCCGGCCGTCAGGTGCCAGCCATTCACCGGCCAGAAGAGCGCGGCCATCGCCGAGCAGCGGCGAGAAGCCGCCGAACTGATGGCCGCTGTAGGCCATGGCCAGAGGTGTGGCGCCCGGCAGCGCCGCATTGCCGGCCAGCGCCTGTAGGGCCGCATCGGAGCGGAGCCAGGCGGGATCGATGCCGAGGTGTGTTGCGAGGGCCTCGTTGCGCGCCACCCAGGCGGGCTGTGCCACCGGATCAAGCGGAATGTTGCGGTGGAAGATATCCGGCAACTCGCGATAGGTGATGGTGAAGGATGGTTGCGGCGGGCGGTCCATGCCTCACCTGCGCTTCAGCCAGGAGACATCCGGATAGGGGATCGGCTCCTTGGCCTTGAAGAAGAAGCGGCGGAAAATCTCGCCATAGCCCTGCATGGTGTAGCCGTTGTTCTGCGCGATCAGGGCAGCGCGTTCGGCGCGATAATAGGCCGGGAGCTTGTACCAGGCGAGCGCCGGCTTGGTGTGATGGGCGACATGCAGGTTGTTGTAGAGGAACAGCAGCGACCAGAAGGGCGAGGCCTCGACGATGATGGTGCGGTGGTTCACCTCATCGGCGGCCTGATGCTCGCAATAGGAGCGCACCAGCGCCAGCGAGATGCCGGGATAGGCAATGAGGATGATGTATTTCCACAAGGGCATGCCGGCGACGGCGATCACATAGAAAAGTGTGATGGCGCAGGAGAGCGCGAACCAGGCCCAGGCGCGGGCGATCTCGCGGTCACCGCGGGCGATGGCGGAAAACTCCGATGACCAGATGCGGACGATGCTGATGGCAGGGCCGATGAGCATGCGGCCCGCCAGCGTCTGGTTGATCTGGAAGAGCAGGCGCTTCAACCCGGGCAGGGCTGCCCAGTGGTCGGGCAGGAGATAGTAGGATTCGGGATCTTCCGTGGGGTCGGTCAGATGCAGGTCGTTGTGGTGCTTGAGGTGAAGGTCGCGGTAGCGCCCGTAAGGCAGCCAGAAAGTGAGTGTCGGAAACACCAGCGCCTCGTTGACGAGGCGGCGGCGCGTCGGGTGGCCGTGCAGCACTTCATGCTGCAGGGAGGCATGGAGGGCCGCGCAATAGGCGCCAATGGGCAGGATCAGCCACCAGGGGATGACGTGGTGGAACCAGACGAGGAGGGCGATGACGAGATAGACGGCGGCGATCAGGCCGACGGTCGGCCATTCGACAGGGCGGGAGCGGGTGATGGTGCTGGTCATGGGAACTTGCAAATGTCCATGCAAAATAGGGGGCAGCGCGGCCCCGCCGCAATTGCAATTCTCTCAACAGTGATCGCTTGATTGCCGCAGGGCGGGCAAGGCAAATGGGGTGATGATCGCCACCCTTCCCATGTATGACTGGCCGGAAATCCGCGCCGACACCGACCGTTTCTGGGCGGGGCTCGCCCGCCATCTCGGTGTCGCGGTGCCGCTGTCGCGGCCTGCCGATTTCATGAGCGTCTGGCTCCAGCCCGATCTGCTCTTCAGCCAGACCTGCGGCTACCCCTTCACCCATCATTTCCGGGGCAAGCTCACGCTGGTGGCAACGCCGCACTATGATGCGCCGGGCTGCGATGGCCCGAGCTATTGCAGCTTCGTGCTGGCGCGCGAGGAGAAGCCGCTGGAGGCCTTCCGGGGCGCGCTGGCGGCGGTCAATACGCCCGATTCGATGTCAGGCATGCTGGCGCTCAAGGCAGTGTTTCACGGCCTCGCGCGCGATGGCCGCTTCTTTGGCGACGTGATGCTGAGCGGCGGCCATGTGAAATCCATGGAGGCCGTGCGGGATGGCCGCGCCGATGTCTGCGCCATCGATGCCGTGTGCATGGAGCTGGCGCGGCGCTACCGGCCGGATCTGCTGGAAGGGCTCGTGGCCGTTGCGCGTTCACCCAGCGTGCCGGCGCTGCCCTTTGTGACGGTGGCTGGAGATGTGCCGCGCCTGCGTGCGGCCCTTGCTGCGGCCTTTGCCGATCCGGCCCTGGATGATGCCCGCAGCCGGCTTCTGCTCAAGGGTTTCTCGGTGCTCGAGACCGCCGCCTATGACGCAATCCTCGCGCTTGAAAGCGCGATCGAACGCAAGGGCGGGCTCGCGATGCTTTAGTGCGGCGGGCCGACCAGGTGCTGCAGGTCTTCCGCCGGTTCACCATCGATGTGGCGAATGAGGAGCTGGGCCACGTCGCGGCCGGCCAGCACGAAATCCTCTTCGATCGAAATGATCTCGGGCATGGCGATGCGCAGAAGATCGCTGGTGCGCTTCGACACCACATCGAAATCCTTGCCGATCTTGAGAGGGCCTGAGCCGAAGCCCGAGGCAAAGGCATAGACCGCCGTTGCCGACGCACTGACGATGCCATCGGGCGGGTGGGGATGCCCCGAGAGCGTGCGCCCGGCCTCATTCAGCGTGCAGAGCGGCATGTCGATGGTGCAGGCGGCGAGCGGGAAGGATTCCATGTCGAAATCCCGCAGGCCGCGCTCATAGCCGGCGTGGGTGTGCCGGAAGAAGGCGAGATCAGGTGGTGGTGACAGGAGGGCGACGCGCTTGCGGCCACGCTCGGCGAGCTGGCGCATGGCTTCATAGGCGAAGGCCTCGTTGTCATAGTCGTGGTAGGGATGAACGAGGCCCATCTCGGTGCGGCCATGGGTGGCGAAGGGCATGCCCGATTCGGCCATGAAGCGCACCCGCGGGTCGTTCGGCATGATTCGAGAGATGATGATGCCGTCGGCAGAGGCCGTATCCATGACGTAGCGGATCGGCTTCATTGGATCGTTGGGATCATGCGGCGTCACCACCAGATGGTAGCTGGTGTTGGAAAGGCCCTGGGCCACCCCATAGACGAAATCGGCGAAGAAGCTCGATCCGGCGTCCTGGGCGTTGAGAATCACCGAGATCACATTGGTCTTGCCGGTGCGCAGGCGGACCCCGGCGCGGTTCGGAAGGTAGCCGGCCTGCTGAGCCGCAAGTTGTACCCGGCGCCGTGTTTCCTCTGCAATTTCTGGTTTGTTCCTGAGGGCCTGTGACACCGTCGAGATGCCAAGACCTGTGATTGCAGCCAGGGAACGGAGGGTGGGGCGCTTGTCGGTGGCGATATCCATGGTTGAAGGCGATAGCGCAGTCCATGAAACGTTTCAAGGTGCATTTTTATTGGAGTTTCTGATGTTACAGATCAGCCATATATGTAATGTGTGAAACGTTGCAAAAATTCCAACCATCCTTTATCCGCCTGCAACCCGCACTTTTGTGGTCCGGGCGGTCCAGTTTTTCAGGAGCATTTTAGGCATGCCGCAGCGCATCTCGTTTCAACTCTATAGTGCTCGGAATTTTCAACCTTGGGATGGCGTGCTCGCCCATCTGGCGCGGTGCGGATACGTGGAAGTGGAAGGATTTGGCGGTGTCTACGAGGCGCCGGAGACGTTTCGCGAGCTGCTCGACAAGCACGGTCTCACCATGCCGACGGGCCATTTCTTTCCGCTCAGCCAGTTCGAGTCGGAGAAGAAGAAAGTCCTGCACATCGCCAGGACACTCGGCATGCGCCGCCTCTTCTGCCCCTACATTCCGGAAGATGAGCGCCCGAAAAGCGGCGCGGGCTGGAAGGCCTTCGGCAAGCGCCTTGGCGAAGTGGGCAAGTGGGTGCGCGACCAGGGCTACGGCTTCGGCTGGCACAATCATGATTTCGAGTTCATCAGGCTGAAGGATGGCTCGACGCCGCATGAACGCATTTTCGAAGGTGGCCCGCTGCTCGACTGGGAATGCGACATCGCCTGGGTGGCCTTCGCCGGGCACAATCCGGTGAAGTGGATCAAGGCCTATGGCGACCGCATCACGGCGGTGCACATCAAGGACAATGCGCCCAGGGGCCAGAACCTCGACCAGCATGGGCAGAGCGATGTTGGCGCCGGCACGATCAGGTGGCCGGAGGTGATGGCGGCCGTCGGCAAGACGCGCTGTCTCAATCTCATCGTCGAGCATGACGACCCGAAGGACTTCACCTCCTTCGCGCGCAACTCCTTCAACTTCATCTCCAAAATCTGAGAAGCAACATGGACAGGCAACTGGGCGCCGGCATCATCGGCTGTGGCAACATCTCGACCACCTATCTCAAGCTGGCACCGCTTTTCCGCCATATCGAGATGCGCGCCGTCGCCGACATCGACATGGCGGTGGCGCAGGCACGTGGTGCCGAATTCGGTGTTCCGGCACAGAGCGTGAAGGACCTGCTCAAGAATCCCGCTGTCGACATTGTCGTCAACCTCACCGTTCCGGCGGTGCACTACAAGGTCTCGAAGCAGATCCTGCTGGCGGGCAAGCACGTCTATTCCGAGAAGCCGCTGACGCTGACGACGGCGGAGGCGCGCGATCTCGAGCGCATCGCCAAAAAGAAGAAGCTTCAGGTTGCCGGCGCGCCCGACACCTTCCTCGGTGGTTCGCAGCAACTGGCGCGCAAGGCCATCGATGACGGCGATATCGGCAAGGTCATTTCCGGCACGGCTCATATCCTGAGCCACGGCATGGAGCACTGGCATCCCAATCCGGACTTTTTCTTCAAGCCGGGTGGCGGCCCGATCCTCGACATGGGACCCTATTACATCGCAAGCCTGATCAACCTTGTGGGGCCGGTGAAACGCGTTGCCGCCCTGCAGGTGACGGCGCGCAAGGAGCGGGTCATTTCCTCGGCGCCGCGCAAGGGCGAGAAAATCAAGGTGACGACGCCCACCACCTATCATGCGCTGCTGCATTTCGCGAATGGCGCGGCGATCACGCTCTCCGCCTCATGGGATATCTATGCCCACCGCCATCCCAATCTTGAGATCTATGGCACCAACGGCGCGATCTTCCTGCCCGACCCCAATTTCTTTGGCGGCGACGTGCAACTGGCCGGCACGGATGCCACGCCCAAGACACTCACCATGTGGGATCATCCCTTCGCCACGCCGAACTGGGATGGCGAGACCCGGCTGCAATGGGCCAACTACCGGGCGGCGGGACTTGCCGACATGGCGGAAGGCATCATCAAGCGCCGTGACATCCGCTGCTCGATCAGCCGCATGGCGCATGTGGTCGAGGTGATGACCGCGATAATGGCCGCCGGCAAATCCGGCAAGTATGTGGAGATCAAGTCGACCTGCACGCGGCCCAAGCCGCTGGGCCCGGCGGAAGCCAGAGCCCTGCTGCGCTAAGATTCAGGTGACCGACTTCTTCGCCAGAAACTCCGGCCTGTTCCAGCTTCTCGTGTCGAGGATGTGCCCCAGAGTCTCTGCCGCGTCGAAGGTTTCGGTGAAGCTGTTGTAGAGCGGCGCGAAGCCAAAGCGGATCAGATCGGGAGCGCGGAAATCGCCGACGACACCGGCTGCGATCAGCGCCTGCATGACGGCATAGCCTTCCGGGCAGTGGAAGGAGACATGGGAACCGCGCGCCGCAAAATCGCGCGGTCCGGCGAGCTTCAGGCCGTGCCTTGCGCAGCGTTCTTCCACGAGCGCGATGAAGAGGCCGCAGAGATCCTTCGACTTGGCATGGAGCTTCTGCATGTCGGCGTCTGCCCATGTGTCGAGTGCGGCATCGAGGGCCACCATCGAGAGCATGGCCTGCGTGCCGCATTGCTGGCGCACCATGCCGGAAGCAGGCTGCCATTCCGGCGAAAAGGCGAAGGGATTGGCATGGCCCCACCAGCCGACGAGTGCTGGTTCGGCCTCGTTCTGCAGGCGCGGATGGACAAAGACGAAGGCGGGCGAGCCCGGCCCGCCGTTGATGTATTTGTAGGTGCAGCCGATGGCAAAATCGCAGTCGGCGCCCATGAGATCGACCGGGATGGCGCCTGCCGAATGGGCAAGGTCCCAGATCACCAGTGCGCCCTGAGCATGGGCCTTGGTCACGATCGCTTTCATGTCGTGGCGGCGGGCGGTGCGGTAGTCGACCTCCGTCACCATGACCACGGCGACATCGGTGCTGATGGCATCGAGAACGTCTTCGGGTGCCACGGCCTTGAGGCTGTGGCCATCGGCGAGGAAGCGGTTGAGACCCTGGGCGACATAGAGATCGGACGGGAAGTTGCCGCTGTCAGAGAGGATGACCTTGCGGCCGCGGCGCAGCGCCAGCGCGGCCGAGAGCACCTTGAAGAGATTGACCGAGATCGTATCGGCGACGATCACGCTGTCGGTGGCAGCGCCGATGAGCCGGGCGATCTTGTTGCCGGCGACGCGCGGCAGGTGAAACCAGCCATGCTTGTTCCATGAGGTGATGAGATCCTCGGCCCACTGAACGCTGACCGCATGGGCGACACGCTCGGGAACGGCCCTGGGCATGAGGCCGAGCGAATTGCCATCGAGATAGATCATGCCCCTGGGGATGGCATAGCGGTCACGAAAGTGCCGCAACTCATCGGTCTGATCCCGCTTCAGGCATTCTTCTCTCGTCATGGCATGGTCCTCCCCAATCCGCGTGCTATAGCGGCCTTCATGTTCCTCCGGCAAATTGCAGCGGCATGGCTTGTGCTTCTGGCGACGGTCCAGCCATCCATTGCGGCGGATACAAGCGTCGAACAGGTGACGCGGCTGATCAGGCTCGCCGAGAAGAACGTGGACGATCCGCGCGGCTGGGCCACCGACATTCTCGATGTCTTGCAGTTGCAGCGCTTCGACAGGTCCAAGGAAAATGCCTGTGCGGTGATCGCCATCGTCGACCAGGAATCGGGTTTCGTTGCCGATCCCGCCGTGCCCGGCCTGGGGCGTATCTCCGAACAGGCCCTGCGGGCGAAGCTCGACAGCATTCCGGTGGCGGGCCGCGTCGTTCTCAACTGGCTGGAAAGCAGGCCGACACCCGACACAAGCTTTCTGTCGCGCGTGCGCAATGCCCGCACCGAGCGCGACCTCGATCTCGTTTATCGCGCCATGGTGGCCTATGCCGGTGAGAAGTCGGGGCTCGACATCGTGCTGCGCTCCGGCGTCCTCAACCGCATCATCGAGGAACGCAACGAGGTGGCGACTGTCGGCTCCATGCAGGTGTCGGTGAAGTTCGCTCTTGAGATGGCGCGCAAGCGGCGCTGGCTTCCGATGATGCTCGATGATGTCTATGCCGTGCGCGACGAACTCTACACGCGCCATGGCGGGCTC
The DNA here is from genome assembly GCA_020161855.1 of Pseudomonadota bacterium. Lineage (GTDB taxonomy): Bacteria > Pseudomonadota > Alphaproteobacteria > Rhizobiales > Aestuariivirgaceae > Aestuariivirga. Next base: position 243,956 of record JAIUNJ010000003.1, on the reverse strand, counting down.
TATTTCGGCACGGCGCAGCTTCTCGGCTATGACAGCGGCTATGACCGCAAGGTCTACCGCTTCGCCGACTACAATGCCGGGCGCTATGCCAGCCGCAATGCCGCCTTCCAGTCGGTGGTGGCGCGGCTGGCAGATGAGAAGCTGGCGCTCGATGGCGATCTCCTGAGCTACAACAAGAAGGGCGAGGCCCTGCCGGGCAGCACCGCCACCGAGCGCGCCGTGCTCAAGGCGGTGAAGCGGCATGGCCTCGGGCTCTCGGAGCGGCAGGTGCGCGAGGACCTTCTCCTCGAGAAGGAGAAGGGCTTTGTTTCAACAAGGACCTTCCTGGCGTTGCGCGAGGCCTTCCAGCGCGTGGCGAAGGCAAAGCCCGCCTTTGCCATGATCCCCGACATCAGGCTCAGCAGCCCCAAGATCACGCGCGTCATGACGACGAAGATCTTCGCCGAAACCGTGACCAAGCGCTATCAGGCCTGCATGGCCGCCAAGTGAGTGCCGCCCTTCCGCTTGACGGTCGGGGGCGGCCTCCGCTTTATGGCGCCATGATCGGCCGTATCACCTTCCCGAGACTGTAGCAGCACCAGACACAGGGCCATTGATTCTGAAGCTATCGCTAAACAAATTTTCTCTGGTCATTTGACTACATTCTTACCGCTTGTAGCCAGACCACTGAATGAGCGCCGACCTATTGGAAAAATTCTCCTTTCCGAAAAGCTTATAGAGTCCAAGCGCCATGAACATTCGCTCGTGCACAAGAGAGAATAAGAATACGCAAAACGGAACAAAAAATAGCAGAGCAATTGTTATCCATACTAATACGTATATTCTTGCGAATGTAGAATTAACAATTCTCATGTTTTCTTCGAGGAAAAGAGCTGCAATAAATGGAAACCCTATAATAATTCCAGTTATTACCAACCCTAGAAAACCCCAACACTCATCTACGCGAAGTATAAATCTGGCTATCATCCGATATTTATCTACGAATATAAATCGAAATTTCATCATATTTTTATGCAGTATGCCTTTTTATTAAGAGTTAACGATTTATAGAGAGCGTAAATCCGTCATCGCAAGACTTCGATATCCGGCGTGGCATTGGCATCCCGCTTGGTGAAGATATCCTTCCGGACCACGCTGATCGCACCTTCGCCGTCTGCATCATGGAGCAGGACTCCTTCGCCATTGTCGGCCGAGGCCGTCATGACGGGTGGCGTGAGGCCTGCTTCATAGAGGAGTCCAAATATCTTGATATCGTATTTGAACTGTCGGCCATTTATCGTGCTTTCAACTTGCTTTTAATTTGTCGAGTAAAAAGAATGCTTAGGAAACAATGAAACGCGACGACTAAGCCAAAAAAACTCGTAAGGACCCACAGGAAGCCTACATCCGGCCTTCCTATGACAAGCGGATGGACCAACAACTGGCGCGGCCCGGTACTTCTGACCAGCCCAGTTTCATCCAAACTCGTATCGTGATACAATATGAGAATATAAAGAACTATGATAATTCCATAAATTATGGATGTTCCAGATAAGTAAAGCCAAAATATACCTGCGATAGATTTGTTATTTTTCTTTGGCTTCAGGATGGGTAGAAAGACATTTACTGCCCTTGTCCGCCAGACTATCCAGACCAAGGCGGTCGTTAGGAGGCTGCTCAGTGCAATGTTTGCGGCATATAGGTTGGCAACGTGAACTCTACCAAACCACTCGAATGCCATAAGCCTGAAAGTCAATTCAACGAGCCAGATCGCTCCCGCTGAAGCGAGCGCTGGACTTACCGCATCTTTCGCACGACCAAACTCAGTGCTTGCCCGCGCCGATCTCCTCCTGAACATTGAAAAATAATGCCAGAAGGCCCAGGCCGTTATGACGGGTGGCGCGAGGCCTGTTTGATAGAGAAATCCCAATATCGTCATATCAGCCTCTCGTCTTTCAGTTTGGAGCGACGATTAAACTCAAACAAAGAGAGATAGGCTGCCCCAGCCACAAGAAGACCAAGATAGTACCTCCATAGGTGGTGAATTTGTTATCGGCCATGGCGATCGCTAATCCTCGAAATTGGTCTGAGAATTCTAGCTAAAGCTGAAGCGATGAAAGGAAATAGGGCCATACCCGCAAAGTAACCACCAAGCGCAGTCACCGGCAGCATTAGAAATGAGTTGGTCAGGGAAATCTTTGTTCTGATTCCGACCCCCGTGTATGCCCCAGGGAACACGAAGAACAATATTATAACCATCGCCAGCGCAAGAGACGCGGTTTTAAGGAGAGGCCAGCTCAAGAAAGTTCTATTTTCCAGCACACGTTTTCTAAATACGACGATCAAGGCGGTCGACATTAAAACCGGAGTGATCAGACTGGCCAGTATGATCAACTGCGCGCGATTTCTATTGGCATCTCCATATTCTTCGGAAAGTCTTGCAACGCTGGGCCAAGCCCAAGCACCAAAATGAAATACCTCGTCAAGACGTTCAATTATGGACTCTGATAAATAGTAAACTATAAATACAATGGATAATTGAAATATTACAGTAAGATATATTATTAGAACTGCACGTTTTCGTGAATCAGGCAACAATCTCCCGTCGATCATCTGTTTGAATGTGCTCTGCATAGTGTGTTAGGTTGTACTTACTGCAAATAGCCTTCTCGCGAGCGGCTAGGGGCGAATACGTCGTAGCACTCAGCCCGGTTCTTGCCTGCCCTGTAGGCCATTGCGTTGTCTATCATCATTCCAAACTGTATTGCTGTCGCTCTGATCAAAACTGTTGGTCTTATTGAATTCGCTGTGGATACCGCTTTGATTGTTGTTCCTTCGACGACGCGATAGCTTTCGCTGTCAGTCGCCAAGGACATGTCAGCCACAATGCCGGTTGAGCCGTCGCTCCTGGTGAACCGGGCTTCCCCACTGATCGCACCGTCGCCGTCTGCATCATAGAACAGGACACCGCCGCCCTTGTCGGCCCGCGCCGTGCGCGACAACAGACCGTCATCATTGGCATCCACAAAAGCATTGGAACCGATGAGACCGGTTGGGCCAAATTCATAGTTATAGATTGGCGTACACTGATCGGTAGGCATGCCAACTCTCCCCGCACCCCACCTCGACTTTAGATTGTTCTGTCGGTTGAGCGCAACCCAGGCTTCTCGGCGTATAAATTTGACGAACCGGTAGCAGAGGACAACTATGCCGATGTTGAGGGAACACGGGCCTACTGAAAACTTTCATCCCTGCTTTCAAGTGTTCCGACGGTGTTGGCCAGTGTATGACGTCAGCGTGAGCGCAATGCAAAGCGGTACGGCTCGTAACAATGCAAGCCCGCGACGAGCGGGCCCTTCTGCATGTGCAGCGGGCCTGCCGCTTATCCGCCTGCCGGGCGTGCCTTGACAGTCAGGGGCCGCCTCCGCTTTATGGCGCCATGATCGACCGCATCACCTTCCCGGGACTGTATTACGCGCTGCTGACATAGCGGCGCGGGTGAGGACGATTTTTCAACCGCTGCGGAAGATGCGGTTGAACACGGGACATACAAGCAGCTTTCGCAGTCACTCCAAGGACAACTGCGATGGCACTCTCTCAGAAACAAAAATCAGGACGAAGGCCGGTCATCGGCCTTGTGGGCTTCGGCGCCTTCGGACAACTGGCGGCACGGCATCTCGCATGCCATGCGGAGCTTCGCGTCTTCGATCCGAAGCATGAGCCCGGCCAAAGGCTGGCGCCCGGCATTGCCGCCGTGGCACTGACCGAGGCGGCGCGCTGCAGCATCGTGATCCTGGCCGTGCCCGTGCGCGCTCTTGCCGCCACGGTGCGGGAGATCGCACCTCATGTGCGCAAGGGTGCACTGGTTCTCGATGTGGGATCGGTGAAAGTGGAGCCCGCGGCCGTCATGGCGGAAGGCCTGCCGCGCGGCGTTGATGTGATCGGCACGCATCCGCTGTTCGGCCCGCAAAGTGCCAGAGATGGCCTGCGCGGCCTGAAGATCGCGCTCTGTCCGGTGCGCGGGGCAAGGCTCGGTGTCGTCTCGCGCTTCTTCCGGCAGAAGCTCGGGCTTCAGGTGATCGTTACGACACCGGAAGCGCATGACCGCGAGTTGGCGGTGGCTCAGGGCCTCACCCATCTCATCGCTGCGGCCCTGCTGCGCATGGAGCCGCTGCCGTCGCGCCTGACGACGGTGAGCTTCGATCTCGTCCGCCAGGCAGTCGAAATGGTGCGGCATGATTCAGCCGATGTGCTGCACGCGATCGAGCGCACCAACCCCTTCGTCGCCGAGGTGCGCGAGCGCTTTCTTGGCCTGCTGGATGAGGTGCAGGCGGAGTTCGATGAGCGCCGGCTGGCGCCCGGGCCTCAGGACTTCAGCCTGGCGTTGCCGGGATCGTAAAGCGGCTTGAGATGCGGCGTTGCCTTCACCGTCTCCTTGGCCACAACGAGTTCATAGCTGCCGGAGAGCACGTAATCCGGCGTCACGCCCGCGGGGTTGCGGACATAGCCCATGCCGATCGGCTTGCCGATGGTGTAGCCATAGCCGCCGCTTGTCAGGTAGCCCGCGAACTTGCCGTCGCGCAGGATGGTTTCGCGCCCGACCAGCACAACATCCTCGCGTTCGGTGGTGAAGGTAGTGAGCAGCTTGCGCGGTGCCTGGTTCGAGGCCTGGAGCAGGGCCTTGCGCCCGATGAAATCCGTCTCGTTCTTGAGCTTCACGGCCCAGCCGAGGCCGGCCTCGAAGGGATTGTCATTGGGCGTGATGTCGGATGACCAGGCGCGATAGCCCTTTTCGAGACGGAGCGCTTCGAGGGCGCGATAACCGGCGAGCTTCAGGCCGCGCGGTTCGCCCATGCGCATCAGGCCATCGAAGATCACCGGCAGGGCATTCATCGGCGCATGCAGTTCCCAACCCAGTTCGCCGACATAGGACACGCGGACAGCGCGAACGTCGTGGCCCACCATTGAGATGATGCGGCACTGGCCGAAGGGGAAGACGTCATTGCCCATGTTGTGCAGCGTCACGTCGCCGATGATGTCGCGCGACCGTGGTCCCATGAGCACCAGCGTGCCCCAGTCCTCGGTCACATCCTCGACCGTCACACCCTTCTCATAGGCCACATGATCGAGGATCCAGTGCAGGTCATGGGTGCGGAAGCCCGTGCCGGTGACGACATAGTAGTGTTCGCGCCCGAGGCGCGTCACCGTCAGGTCGCATTCGATGCCGCCGCGGCTGTTGAGCATCTGCGTGTAGATCACCGATCCCACCGGCCGGTCGATGCTGTTGGCGCAGATATATTCCAGCGTCTTGGTGGCGTTGCGGCCCTTGACCTCGAACTTGGCGAAGGAAGACTGGTCGAAAAGCCCGGCCGCTTCGCGCACCGCGCGATGTTCGGCGCCAGCATGGGGAAACCAGTTCTGCCGCCCCATGGAGTAAACGTCCCTGGCCTCGACACCCTTCGGCGCAAACCAGTTGGCGCGCTCCCAGCCCAGCTTGGCGCCGAAGCAGGCGCCGCGGTCGCGCAGCCGGTTGTAGATGGGCGAGACGATGCGGTCGCGGGCGCTGGTGTATTCCTCGTGCGGAAAGCCCACGGTGTAGTGCTTGCCATAGGCTTCCAGCGTGCGGGCCGTCACGAAGCTGCGGTCATGGTGCAGGCCGGAGAAGCGGCGCACATCCACGGTCCACAGGTCCATGGGCGCTTCATCGCGCGCCACCCAGTCCGCGAGGACCCAGCCCGCGCCGCCGCCGGAGGCGATGCCGAAGGCGTTGAAGCCTGCGCCCACATACATGTTCTTGCATTCGGGCATGGCCCCGAGAATGAAATTGCCGTCGGGCGTGAAGCTTTCCGGCCCGTTGATCATCTTCTTGATGCCGGTCTGCTCCAGCGCCGGGATGCGCTTCAGCGCAGCTTCCATGTGCTGTTCGAAATGGCCGAAATCATCTTCGAAAAGCTGGAACTCGAAATCGGACGGCACATCGGCTTCCGTCCAGGCAACGGGGTTCGGTTCATAGCCGCCGAAAACGAGACCGCCCACTTCCTCTTTGAAATAGGTGCGAAGGTCCGGATCGCGGATGGTCGGTGCATCGGTTGCTAGACCGGGCAGGCGCTCGGTGATGACATATTGATGCTTCACCGGCTGCAGCGGCACATGCGCGCCCACCATGGCGGCGATCTGCCGGGCCCACATGCCGCCGCAGTTCACAACCTTCTCGCAATAGATGGTGCCGCGGTTGGTGTTGATCGAGACGATGCGCTGGTTGAGCACATTGAAGCTTTCGACGCGCGTGCCCTCGACGAGCTTTGCACCATGCATGCGCGCGCCCTTGGCCAGGGCCTGCGTGATGTCGGTGGGCGAGGCCTGGCCGTCGGTCGGCAGGAAGGTGGCGCCGACCACATCGCGCACTTCAAGGAGCGGCCAGAGCTCGCGGGCTTCCAGCGCGCTGAGCAGCTGCATCTCCATGCCGAAGCTCTGGGCCGTGGTGGCGAGGCGCTTGTATTCGGTCCAGCGGTCGAGGTTGTTGGCGAGGCGCAGGCAGCCCGTCATCTTCCAGCCGGTCTGCAAGCCGGTTTCGGTTTCGAGGTTCTTGTAGAGTTCGACGGAATATTTCAGCACCTGCGTGATCGAGGCCGAGGAGCGCAGCTGTCCGACGAGGCCCGCCGCATGCCATGTGGAACCGGAGGTCAGCCTGTTCTGTTCCAGCAGCACGACATTGAGCTTGTGGTTCTTGGCCAGATGATAGGCCGTCGAACAGCCGATGATGCCGCCGCCGATGACGACGACATCGGCATGGGTGGGCAGGGGGTGTGTCGCGTTCACGGAAAGTCTTTCCTGTACTGGCTGAGAATGGCGTCGAAGCGCCCGGTGTATTCGGCGGCATAGGCGACGTAGTCGACGCCCGGTGCCGAGAGATGCAGTTCGGAGATCATGCCCCACATGGCCTCGCGCAGTGCCGCCGCCACTTTCATGGCGTAGTAGGCGCGCGTGGTGGCGGCATCGGGCGCTTTGCCGAAATAGGCCGCGAGCATCTGTGCTTCGAGGCCGGGGGTGAAGGAGTTGGCAGCGGCAAGGTTGGCCAGATCGAACATGGCCGTGCCGAAGGCGCCATATTCCCAGTCGATGAGCCAGAGCCTTGTGCCGTCATCCATGAAATTGGTGGGCAGCAGGTCGTGGTGGCCGAAGATGATGGGCATCGGCACCTGCGCTGCCTCCAGTTCATCGGTGACGGCCATCCAGCGGGCAAGGTTCGGCGTCTCGCGGTGCTGTGCCGCCTGCAGGGTGGCGGCATAGTCGCGGAGGATCTGGAAGATCCAGAAGATGGCGCCTTGCCCGCGGATGCGGCGGGCCATGTCGCGGTGGCAGCGCTGGATGAGGGCAAGGCAGCGTTGCCAGTCGTTGCGGACATCGGCTTCGGCAAAGGTCCTGGCGGTGATGAAGGGTGTCACCATCACGCCGTCACGGGCGAGGATGATTTCGGGCGAAAGGCCCACGGCATAGGCGGCGCGGGCGGCTTCCGCCTCGCGCTCGCGCGACACCTGGTGGAAGGGATAGTCGTGTCCGACGCGGGCCACGAAGCGTCCGCCTGCGTCCTCGACGACGAAGCTGGCGTTGCTGACCCCGCCCTTCAGCGGTGCCAGTGATTTGATGTCTTTCCAGATTGGCAGCGCGCGCACGACGCGCTCGGCATCATCCATTGTCACCCTCAAGAGGGGCCGCGCAGCTGGCGGCCATTGCATTGAAGCATCCCGGGGCACCAGGCCCCACGCATCGAGGCTGCCGTCACTGGTTTCCCAGCACGCAGGCTCATCCTAACCGGGGGCGATATTGAGATGAGCCTGCATTCCCTTGCGGGAGACAGCAACCCGATGTCGTGACCGGCCCCAGAAGGACCCGGTAACGTGGAAATGTTTGCGGTCAGCATTGAGCGCTGTCAAGAAATCTGTGGATTTTTGTTGTTTTGCACTGCGATATTTGGCTATTATCGCCCGGATTGATCGCAAAATCGCAGCATGATCCCGCAATCCCACAGTAAAAACCATAAATTGAATGCCCGGCTCGGGGCCATCCTGAGCCAGGTGAGTCTCGGCGGCACGGTCAGCGTGTCGAATCTCGCCGCCGCGCTGCAGGTGTCGGAAGAGACGATCCGCCGTGACGCCCGGGTGCTTGTTGCGCGCGGCGATGTGCTGAAGCTCCATGGCTCGCTCACCATGCCATACAAGCTGGCGGAGGCACCTTTCGACCGGCGCATGCGCGAGAATGCCGAGGCCAAGCGCGCCATCGCGCGCCGCGCCGTACAGCTTGTCGAGGATGGCGACACGCTGGTGGTCGACACTGGCACGACGACCAGTCTCTTCGCCCAGGAACTGCGCAGCCGTCGCGGCCTCACGGTCGTCACCAACTCCTCGGACATCGCCCGCACCCTCGCCACGGTGAACGGCAATCGCGTCTACATGGCGGGCGGCGAGCTGAAGGCCGACAATGGCGCGGCCTTCGGACCTTCGGCGGTGGAATTCATCTCGCGCTTCAAGGTGCGCCATGCCTTTCTCTCGATCGCCGCCCTTCACCATGAGCATGGCCCGATGAATGCGGCCCTCGAGGAAGCCGACATCTCTCACATCGCCATGAACCGCGCCGACCGCCTCACCATCCTCACCGACAGCAGCAAGTTCGGAAAGACCGCACTGGTGCGCATCTGTGACCTGCGCGACATCGACAACATCGTCTGCGAGTCTGCACCCGATGGCGATCTGCGCGCCGCCCTTGCCGAGGCAGAGGTGACTGTGCTCACGGCTACCGACCGGCCATCAGCTTATGAAGGCTTCACCGTAAGCGTCTGAGTGCGGCCCTTGCCACCTGTCGGCGTTGTGGTTTTTGATTGTCAGCGGCACTGAATTCAGACAGGACTCGCGAGCGCGCAGGTTGCGGCGGCGGGAGTATCGGTTCGGGTCATGGCATCGGCGGGTTTCAGGATGGTGGGGAAGGCATTCCTCCTCGTGCTGGTGCTGGGCACAGCCCTCGCGGCCATCACCTGGCTTTACCTCGACACGGTGCGCCGCGATGCTGCCGAGACTCCCTATTGGGCGCGGACTGCCCGCGCCACCGATGTCGAACTCAAGGATACCCAGGAGAATGTCTGCGCCCGCCAGTCGGGTGCTGCGGTGGCGGCCTGCAACTATCAGGCCCAGGACCTTGCCTATCAGAAGCGGGCGGCCGGGGGCACGCTTCTGGTGCAGAAGCGCGCCGCTGTTTGGACGCGGGCTTTCGGTTTTGCGGGGCTGGCGCTGGTGCCTCTCCTGCTTGTGCTCGTTTTCCAGTCCTGGCTCTTGCCTTCGCGCGGTTCGCGGGGTGCTATTGAAGAGGACGATGAAACGGGTGCTTCAGGCGCGGCCGTCTATCTCTGTATTCTCGTCGTCGCTGCGGCAGTCGTTGCCACAGGCTGGTTCGGCTACCTCTCGTTCACGCAGGAGCGCGCGGATTTTGCCGGCCGCATCGCGCAGGAACGCGCCACCGATGCCGTTGCCAGGAAACATGTGAGCGATGTGTGCAGCCTGCTCGCGATTGCCGATGCCGAGAACTGCCGCAAGGACGTGGCGCTCCGGACCGAGCGGCGCAAGTCGGAGGAGGGGCGTCTCTTCGCGCAGCGGCAGTTTGCGGTGTGGATGCAGGCGGCGGCTCTCGCGGCCATGGCGCTGGTGCTGGTTGCCGTTGCCGCCATCATGTTCCGCTTCCTTGCATCATCACGGCGGCAGGGCGCAGCACCTGTCCTGCCGCTGGCACTCGCATCGGCACTGCCCGCTCAAGATGCGGCGCCTGTGGCTCTCTCGTCTGCAAGTGGCCAGCTTCAGGTCCGCGCCTATGTCCAGGTCATTCATGCGGTGGCGGAATTCTATGGTGAATGGATCAATGTCTCGCTGCGCCTGCGCAATTCCGGCCAGTCGCCCGCACTCCAGGTCGTGATCACGGCCACGGTGCAGGCGCTGGAATCCGCCGCCCTCAAGCCCGATGCGCTGCGCCTCTCGGACCCGTCCGTGTCCATGCCGGTCGACATTGCCTCGCGGGAAACGCGCGAGGCCACCTTCGTTTTCCATGTCAGCCAGCTTTCGCCCGATGTCTATGCCGCCCTCAGCGACCGCAGCGCCGCATTCGAGCTGGCCGGCCGGATCACCTGGAACGACGTCTTCGGCGAGCGCGAGCCGCTGTCCTTCATGATGCGCGAGGGCGAGGCCCAGCACTATGCCATGAGCCAGGCCATCCGCCGCGAGGCGCAGATCCTTCTGGTTCCTTATTTCGACAGCTGAATTTGCTGAGGCTGCGGCGCTTTACCGCCCGTGAATGCGGAACAGAGCGTTATGCATTTGCGCTCACCCCCTGTTGACCCGCATAGGGCACATGGACCAAACTGATTTCCTCAGAACCCAGCAGGTGAATGATGCGATACGAATCTCCGGCCACTACCAAGGATGCTGTTGCCCTGCTTGCCAAGGAAAAGGGCCAGGCCTTTGTCCTTGCAGGCGGCACGGATCTCCTCGTCAAGATGAAAGCAGGCATGCTCGAACCCGATCTCGTGGTCGACATCAAGCGCATCAAGGGCATGAAGGAGATCAAGAAGACGGCTTCCGGATTCTCGATCGGCGCGGCCGTGCCTTGCGCGGCCCTCAAGGAGAATGCGGCACTGGTCAAGACCTGGCCGGGTGTCGTCGAGGGCGCAAGCCTCATCGGCTCCAAGCAGGTGCAGGGCCGCTGCACCATGGCCGGCAATCTCTGCAATGCCTCGCCTGCCGCCGATTCGGTGCCGGGCCTGGTTGCTGCCGGTGCCAAGGTGGTGATTGCGGGCCCGCGCGGCACGCGCAAGCTTGCCGTTGAAGACGTGCCGGCCGGCGTTGGCCGCACGGTGCTCAAGAAGGGCGAGTTCATTTCTGCGATCGAACTGCCGAAGAAGCCTGCCCGCTCGGGCGATGCCTACCTGCGCTTCATCCCGCGCACGGAAATGGACATCGCCGTCGTCAGCGCTGGTGTCAGCCTCACGCTTGATGCCAAGGGTGTCATAACCGCCGCCCGCGTGGCGCTCGGTGCTGTCGCCCCCACGGTGTTGCTGGTCAAGGAAGCAGCCAAGGCCATCATCGGTTCCAAGCTTGATGATGAAGCCAAGGCCCGGCTGACGGCCGCGGCCTCCGCTGCGGCCCGCCCGATCGACGACAAGCGCGGCACCAAGGAATTCCGCATTGATGTTGCAGGCGTGCTGGCGCGGCGTGCTGCTGAACTCGCCTATGCCCGCGCCGGAGGCAAGTGACCATGTCTGTGAAAGTCTCGACCACCATCAACGGCGATGCCGTCGATTTCGTCTGCCAGCCCGATGAGCCGCTGCTCGACGTGCTGCGCAACCGCCTGGGCCTGACCGGCGCCAAGGAAGGCTGCGGCACCGGTGACTGCGGCGCCTGCTCGGTCATTCTCGATGGCCGCCTGGTCTGCTCCTGCCTCGTGCTCGGTGTGGAAATGGAAGGCAAGAAGCTCGAAACCGTTGAAGGCCTCGCCGATGGCCCGAAGCTCCATCCCCTGCAGCAGCAGTTCATCGATGGTGCGGCCCTCCAGTGCGGCATCTGCACGCCGGGCTTCCTGATCGCCGCCAAGGCGCTGCTCGATAAGAACCCGGACCCTTCCGAAGAGGAAATCCGCTTTGGCCTTGCCGGCAATCTTTGCCGCTGCACTGGCTATGACAAGATCGTGCGTGCCGTTCAGGCCGCCGCCAAGGAAATGAGAGGAGCCTGACATGCCACTCGATACCTCGCTCGTGAGGAAGCAGTTCAAGGTCATCGGTACGCGCGTTCGCCGTCCTGATGGCATCGACAAGGTAACGGGCCGCGCCAAGTATGGTGCTGATGCCTTCGCCCCCGGCCAGCTCATCGGCCTGGTGCTGCGTTCGCCCCATGCCCATGCCCGCATCAAGAAGATCGACATCTCCAAGGCCGAGAAGCTGCAGGGCGTAAAGGCGGTCATCACCGCCGCCGACCTGCCGGATCTCACCGGGGGTGATCGCGGCATGCGCGACATTCTCGAAAACTGCATGGCGCGCAGCAAGGCGCTCTATGACGGCCATGCCGTCGCCGCCGTTGCCGCTGTCGATGCGCACACGGCCAAGCAGGCTCTGAAGCTCATCAAGATCGACTATGAAGTGCTGCCGCATGTGACCGACGTGGACGAGGCGCTGAAGCCCGGCGCTCCGTTGATCCACGACGACATCTTCACGGATGGCATCGAGCCCAAGCCCACGAAGCCCTCAAACTTCTGCAAGCTTGCCGAATATGGCCATGGCGATGTCGAGGCGGGTTTCAAGGAAGCCGACTTCGTCATCGAGAAATCCTACAAGACCGAACAGACCCATCAGGGCTACATCGAGCCCCATGCTTGTCTGGCCAATGTCTCGCCTGATGGCGTTGCCGAACTCTGGGTGACGACGCAGGGCCCCTTCGTGTACCGCAATCACTGCGCCGCACTTCTTGGCCTCGATGCCAACAAGCTGCGCGTCACGGCCTCCGAGATCGGTGGCGGTTTCGGTGGCAAGACGCATGTCTGGGCCGAGCCTCTGGCACTGGCGCTGTCGCGCAAGGCCAATCGCCCGGTCAAGCTCACCATGACCCGCGATGAAGTGTTCCGCGCCACGGGGCCGACCTCTTCTGCTTCCATCGACGTCAAGGTCGGTGTGAAGAAGGACGGCACGGTGACGGCTGCCTTCGCCGAACTGCGCTACCAGAACGGGGCTTTCCCCTTCACCTGGGCCGAGTTCGGGGCCATGACGGCCTTCGCCTGCTACGACTTCAAGAACGTCAAGACCGTGTCGCGTGATGCGGTGGTGAACCGCCCGAAATGCGCGGCCTATCGTGCGCCTTCGGCACCGATCGCCGCCTTTGCCGTCGAAAGCACCATGGACATGGCCGCCAAGGCCATCGGCATGGACCCCATCGACTTCCGCATCAAGAACGCGGCGCGCGAGGGTACCAAGTCGTCCTATGGCCCGGTCTTCGGTCCCATCGGCATCGGCCCGACGCTGGAAGCCGCCAAGAAGCATGCCCACTGGAATGCGCCGCTTGGCGAAAACCAGGGCCGCGGCATGGCCTGTGGCTTCTGGTTCAACTTCGGTGGCCAGACCTGCGTTGACCTCAATGTCACGCCGGACGGCAGCGTCACTGTTGCCCTCGGCACCATCGACGTCGGCGGCAGCCGCGCCTCCATGGCGCTGGCCGTGGCCGAAGAGCTTGGTGTGGCCTACGAGCAGGTGCGCTGCGTCGTGGCCGACACATCCTCGCTCGGCCACAACGACATGACCGACGGCAGCCGTGGCACCTTCTCCTCGTCCATGGCGGCGGTGGATGCGGCCCGCAAGGCGATCCACACCATGCGCGAACGCGCCGCCAAGATCTGGGAAATCCCCCTCGATGAAGTCGAGTGGATTGATGGCCAGGCCAAGGCCGTTGGCGAGAAGCACGGCAACAAGGCGCCGCTCTCCATCAAGGAGATCGCCGCCCAGGCCGCCAACACCGGTGGCCCCATTGCCGGTCACTCCGAAATCGTCGCTGACGGTGCGGGCGTTTCCTTCGCCACCCACATTTGCGACGCCGAGGTCGATCCGGAAACGGGCCGCACCTCGATCAAGCGCTATACGGTCATCCAGGATGCCGGCAAGGCCATGCATCCGTCCTATGTGGAAGGCCAGTATCAGGGCGGTGCCGCACAGGGCATCGGCTGGGCGCTCAACGAGGAATATATCTACGGCAAGGACGGCCGCCTGCAGAACGCGGGCTTCCTCGACTACCGTATCCCCGTGTGCTCGGACCTCCCCTTCATCGACACGCAGATCCTGGAAATCCCCAACCCCAACCACCCCTATGGTGTGCGCGGCGTTGGCGAAACCTCGATCGTGCCGCCGCTGGGTGCCATCGGCAACGCCATCTCGAATGCAGCGGGCGTGCGCCTCAACCACGTGCCCATGTCGCCGCCACGCGTGCTGAAGGCGATCAAGGACGCGCGCTGAGCTTCGCAGCAGCAAACATCTCGTGAAAGCGGGGAGGCCAGTGGCCTCCCCGTTCTTTTTTATGCGCCGGGCAGATGCTATATCCGGCGGATGACCGCCAGCCTCGATACCTCGCATCTGCACGACGTCCATCTCTGGGGCGCGCTGCGGCCGCTGGTTGGCGGGGCAACCTCGATCCCCATGCGCGCTGCCACCATCCGCGAGCTGTTCCGCAAGCTCTCGGATGAGTATCCGGGGATGGAAGCCCATATCAAGCGCGGCGTGGCTGTCTCGATCGATGGCAAGATCTACCGCGACCAGTGGGATACTGTGCTTCCCGCCGGTGCCGAGATTTATCTCATGCCGCGTGTGCCGGGCGGCTGAGAGTTCCGGCCTGCCACCTGCTGCGCCGTCAATTCAGTGAAGGCGGGGCCTCACTTGAGAACGGCAGCTTGGTCCCGAGGCCCGTTTCCGTCTCTCGCCCTGTCATGCCAGCGCAAGCTGGAATCCGGCCTTGTCCCGGCTCCTGGTTTCCATTTCGCCACCCACGTCGTCCTCATTCGGCTTGCAGGACTATTGCTGGCTGGCGTTGGACCCAATTCCGGATTGTCCACAAATCTAGTGAAACACCGCGCGCCTGTCAAGCATTAAATTCGCAAAAAAGCATAAAAAGCATATTCCGGTCTGGAATCAGGCCTTTCCGGCCCTCGCCATACGGTCAGCTTCTTGCAACATTGGGATGTGAAGGAAGGGAATCAGCTTCAATTGGGGGAGCCGGCATGTCCTTTTGGCTATCGCACGCACTGGAGGGGCGGTATCTCGCCCTGACCGTTTCCATCCTCGCGACGCTGGCCCTTGCGGCGGCTGCGGCGACCCTGCCCGGCTATGGGGCCATCATCTGGGCGCCGCTGACGTGCACCGCCTTCCTCAGCATCATCGGCCTCTCGGATCTCACGCAGACGCGCCACGCCATCCTGCGCAACTATCCAATCCTCGGCCACCTGCGCTTCTTCTTCGAGAAGATCAGGCCGGAGATGCGCCAGTATTTCTTCGAGTCGGATCAGGACGGCGCACCCTTTCCGCGCGAACGCCGCGCCATCGTCTACCAGCGGGCCAAGCGCGAGCTCGACAAGAAGCCCTTCGGCACCCATGGCAATGTCTATGCCGAGGGCCATGAATGGATGCTGCACTCGATGATGCCGGCGGCTCTTGCGGTGGCGCCCTTCCGCGTCACCGTCGGCGGGCCCGATTGCCGGCAGCCCTACAGCGCCTCGGTCTTCAACATCTCGGCCATGAGCTATGGCGCGCTCTCGGCCAATGCCATACGTGCCCTCAACAAGGGCGCGCGGCTCGGCAATTTCGCGCATGACACCGGCGAAGGTTCGATCAGCCCCTATCACCGCGAATTCAACGGTGACCTCATCTGGGAACTGGGATCAGGTTATTTCGGCTGCCGCAATCTTGATGGCAGTTTCTCGGATGAGCATTTTGCCGAGAGTGCTGCGTCCGATCAGGTGAAGATGATCGAGATCAAGCTGAGCCAGGGTGCGAAACCCGGGCATGGCGGCGTGCTGCCCGCCGCCAAGATCACCGAGGAGATATCGAAGATCCGCGGCGTGCCCATGGGCGAGGACTGTATTTCACCGGCGCGTCACTCCGCCTTTTCGACGCCTGTCGAGATGATGGCCTTCATCGCCCGTCTGCGCAATCTGTCGGGTGGAAAGCCTGTCGGCTTCAAGCTCTGCATCGGCCACCGCCGCGAATTCTTCGCGCTGGTGCGCGCCATGCTGGAAACAGGGATCACGCCGGACTTCATCGTGATTGATGGTAAGGAGGGCGGGACCGGGGCAGCGCCCGCCGAATTCATCGACAACATCGGCATGCCGCTCCGCGATGGTCTGGCCTTCGTGCATTCGGCGCTGATCGGGGCAGGGCTCCGCGACCAGATCAGGCTTGGTGCTGCCGGCAAGGTCATCACCGGTTTCGACATGGCGCGGGCCCATGCGCTGGGAGCCGACTGGTGCAATGCGGCGCGCGGCTTCATGTTCGCCGTTGGCTGCATCCAGGCGCAAACCTGCCACACCGGCCATTGCCCCACCGGGGTCGCGACGCAGGACATGGCGCGCCAGAACGCCGTCGTCATCACTGACAAGTCGCAACGCGTCGCCAGCTTCCACAAGGAAACAGTGAAGTCATTGGCCGAGCTTCTCGCCGCCGCCGGTTTCGAGCGGCCGAGCGATCTCCGCCCGCATCACATCTTCCGCCGCGCCGGCGATGGCCGCGTCACCACGCTTGCCGATCAGTTCACCTTCATGGAACCGGGGGCCCTTCTCTCGCAGAAGGTGCCGCCGGTCTACGCCACGCCGTGGAATGCCTCGCGGCCGGACAGGTTCTAGCGCCGCCAGTTGCGCGGGCGTCAGTCCTCCTTCACCGCCTCTGCCTCGATTTCACAGAGCAGGGCGGGCGAGGCGAGGCCGGAGCATTCGATGTAGGTGTTGGCAACGAGCAGCCCCTCAAGCGCTTCGTCGCGCACCCGGCGCGACAGGGCCACGTGATCCGGCTCGGTCACATAGGTGACGGTCTTGATGAGGTGTTTCTTCTCGAAGCCGCAGCCCTTGAGCACGGCGAAGATGTTGCGCCAGCACTGCTGTAGCTGATCCTCGAGGTTCTCGAGAAGCTTGCCATCTGGCGTAATGCCGACCTGGCCGGAAATCACCAGGCGCTGGGCGCTGGCGCTGTGCAGAACGGCCTGGGCATAGTTGGATGCGGGCTTTGGGGCCCCTTCGGGGTTCAGGCGCTTGATCATGTGGCTCTCCTTTCGCGGATTTCAGTGGTTGAGATTTCTCACGAACATTGTTCCCGGAGGCGAGTATAATCGCTTCAGGAGCCCGCCATGCATGACTTTTCAGCGTCCCTCGCCAGCGAACTGGAGGCCATCCGGGGGCAATCCCTGTGGAAGGCGGAACGCGAGATCGTTTCGTCGCAATCATCCCATATCGAGGTTGCCGGACCCCGTGCGGTTCTGAACTTCTGCGCGAACAATTATCTGGGGCTCGCCAACCACCCGGCACTGATCGAGGCCGCAAAGGTGGCGCTCGACAGCCATGGTTTTGGCATGGCCAGTGTCCGCTTCATCTGTGGCACGACCGATCTTCACAAGGCGCTGGAGCGGCGTATCGCGGACTATGTGCAGATGGAGGACGCGATCCTCTTTGCCGCCTGCTTCGATGCCAATGGCGCTGTCTTCGAGCCGCTCTTCGGGGCCGAGGATGCGATTGTTTCCGATTCGCTGAACCATGCCTCGATCATCGACGGCGTGCGCCTCTCCAAGGCGAAGCGCTACCGCTACGCCAATGGCGACATGAACGACCTCGAAACACAGCTGAAGGCAGCACGTGGCGACGGCGCGCGCCGGGTGATCGTTGTCACTGACGGAGTGTTCTCGATGGATGGCTATCTCGCCGACCTCAAGAGCATCCGCACCCTTGCAGACAGTTATGGCGCGCTGGTCATGGTCGATGACTGCCACGCCACCGGCTTCATCGGCCCGCAGGGCCGTGGCACGCCGTCCCGCGCCGGGATCAGGGCCGACATTCTCACCGGCACGCTGGGCAAGGCGCTTGGTGGGTCCATGGGGGGGTATATCGCGGCATCGCAGACGATTGTTGACCTGATGCGCCAGCGGGCGCGGCCCTATCTTTTCTCCAATGCCCTGCCGCCCGTCATCGTGGCCGCAAGCCAAAAGGCCATCGACCTTGCCGAAGCCGGTGACGATCTGCGGGCGAAGCTCGTGGCCAATGCCAGCCGCTTCCGCAGTGCCATGGCGGCGGCGGGCTTCAATCTCCTGCCGGGCGAGCATCCCATCATCCCGGTGATGCTGGGCGAGGCAAGGATCGCCCAGCAGATGGCGGCCCAGCTCTATGAGGAGGGCATCTACGTGACCGGTTTCTTCTATCCGGTGGTGCCGCAAGGCAAGGCGCGCATCCGCACCCAGATGTCGGTGGCGCATTCATTCGACGATATCGACAAGGCCGTGGCTGCCTTCAGCAAGGTTGGCCGGGCGCTCAAGGTGATTTCATGAAAGCTCTCGTCAAGGCCGTCCCCGAAGAGGGGCTTCTGCTCCGTGATGAGCCGGTGCCGCAGATCGGCCCCGACGATATCCTGATCAAGGTGGCGAAAACCGGCATTTGCGGTACCGACCTCCATATCTGGAAATGGGATGAATGGGCCCGTAAGACCATTCCCGTGCCCATGGTTGTGGGGCATGAGTTTGCGGGCACGGTGGTCGATGTCGGTTCGCATGTCCGGACCGTGAAGGTGGGTGACCGCGTGTCAGGCGAGGGTCATCTGATCGGCATGAAGAGCCGCATGGCGCGGGCCGGGCATTTTCATCTCGATCCGGAGACGAAGGGCATCGGCGTCAATGTGCCGGGTGCTTTCGCTGAGTATCTCAAGCTGCCGGCCTTCAATGCCATTCATCTGCCGCCCGAGGTCGATGACGAGATCGGTGCCATTCTCGATCCCCTGGGCAACGCCGTTCATACGGCTCTGTCCTTTGATCTCATTGGCGAGGATGTGCTGATCACCGGAGCGGGGCCTATCGGCATCATGGCGGCCAGTGTCTGCCGCCATGTGGGTGCGCGCCATGTGGTGATCACCGACATCAACGACTACCGGCTGGAACTCTGCAATCAGGTCAATGATGCGGTGACGGTCAATGTCTCGCGGGAAGATCTGCGCGACGTGATGAACCGGCTCGGCATGCAGGAGGGCTTCGACATCGGGCTGGAGATGTCGGGCGCCCCCAACGCCTTCGATCAGATGGCCGATCACATGATCATGGGCGGCAAGATCGCCATGCTCGGCATTCCGTCGCGGCCGACACCGGTGGACTGGAACCGCATCATCTTCAAGTCGCTGACCATCAAGGGCATCTATGGCCGCGAGATGTTCGAGACCTGGTACAAGATGATCGCCATGCTGCAGTCAGGGCTTGATGTCCGCAAGGTGATCACGCACCGCTTCAAGGCGGCCGACTTTGCGCAGGGCTTTGCCCTCATGAAGCAGGGTGCGAGCGGCAAGGTGGTGCTGGACTGGGCTTGAGCGCAGGAGTTCGCGCAGCGCCTTGCGCAGCTTCGTGTTTTCTTCGCGCAGGCGCTTCATCTCGTCCTTCGCCGTTGGTTTGCCCATGCGGCGGGCGCGCCAGGCATAGAGCGTTGTATCGGTGACGCCGAGCCGCCGCGTGATCTCGAAGATGCGAAAGCCCTGAGCCCGCAGGCGGTCGAACTGGGCCAGCTTCTTCTCGATCTCTTCCGGCGAATGCAGGTTGTGACCCATGGCCGTCCTCAGCCGTGTGGCAGCGAGAGGAGAATGGCCGCGATGCTGAGGCCCGCGGCTGTGGCCCACTGGGCCAGGTTCGTCATATGGAAAATGTGAAGTCTCATGTCAGTTCACCGTTTGTGGGGTGGCAAAGGGGCAGGTGTGGCATTGCGTGATCGCGTGAATCACCTCCATGGGGACAGGCAGCAGCACATGGCCGTTGCGGGAAAGAACGCGGGCCAGCGCTTCTGCGGCCTTGGGCAGAATGGCGGCGTCATCCTGCCAGTGTTCGCCTTGCAGCTTCTCCAGGCAGTAGCCCCGCTCTTCTGAGGCACCGTGCTGATGGGCCGAAAGCAGGGAGAGCACGAGGCACTCGTCCTCGCAGACCCGGCTGCAGTTGCGCGGGTAGTAGCCACATTTGCCTTCGCGGCTGCTGCGCAGGGCGCGCACGAAGAACTGCAGGCTGCCCATCACCTCGCAGGTGAAGTCGAGCCCACCCTCCTCGACCAGGCAGGTCCAGAGGGCATCCCAGCAGGAGCTGTCGCCCAGGTCGTAGCCGGCCATGGCGCAACGATAGCCCATGATGGCGACGCGCTCGGCGCGATAGTCGAACAGGGTCCGGTCAGCGGACAGGGGAGGCAGGCGATCCATGGTAATTCCGACTTATACACTCGGATTAAAACAGGAATCCCGAGTTAGTCAATCGGATTTATTTGGACCCGTGGAACAGCGGCTTCTCTGAGTGTTCCGTCGCTACGCTGTGACGCGGAGCGGGGCATGGCAGGGTTCGGAAAGATGATCGAGGCGCAGGCAGAGCCGATCAGGGGTCCATCGGACGGGGCTTTTCCACCTTGATCCTGTCGTCGCTGCGAGCCGATCTGCAGTCGGGTGGCTGGGACCGGAAACACGGTTCTTTGCGGCGCGAGCCCTTTTTCAAGGGCTCGCTGTATTTGTTCATTTCAAAGGGCGCTTGAGAGCCCGGGCAATTTCATCCGCAGGCGGATGAATTTCTCAGTGCCCGTCGATCTGCTTGCCCATGATGGCGATGGCCTTCTGATAGACGGTCGCGGCATTCCAGCCCTGGATCGCGCCGAAATTGGCCTGGCCCGGCTGATAGCCGGAACCGCGCTGCCAGCCGTGGCCCACCAGGAAGCGTGCAGTCGCGGTGAGAGCGGCTTCCTTGCCGTTCAGATTGCCGCCACCACCATAGAGCAACACGCTCTTGGGCATGAACTGGGTCTGACCCAGTTCACCGTGCATGGCGCCCTTGGCCGCGGGCGACACCTTGCCGGAGCCCACAAGCTTGAGCATGGCATAGAGCTGTTCCTGGAAGAATTCGGTGCGGCGGCAATCATAGGCCAGCGTCGCTGTGGCGGAGAGGACATTCTGGTTGCCGGTGAAGCGGCCAAAGGCCGTTTCCATGCCCCAGATGGCGATCAGCGGGCCGGCGGGCACGCCATACTTCTTCTCGATGTTGTCGAAGAGCGCCTTGTTGGCGGCCTTGTGCTTGCGGCCCTGGGCCACGATGGTGGAGGCGCCACGGACCTGCATGAACTTGTCGAGCGTGTACTTGAAGCTCTTCTGGTTGCGGTCAGCCTTGATGGTGGCGCTGGCGTAGGTGGTGCCCATCAGGGCCTTGATGGCCTTGTCGTTGATGCCGTTGCCCTTGGCTTCGGCGGCAAATGATTTTTTCCAGGCCTCGAAGCCGGCGCCTGTGTTGCCGCATTTTGCAGCGAGTGCTGGCGATGCCAGAAGTGAAAGGGAAAGTACCGCGCCGAGAAGTGCAGTCCGCATCAGGTTCTCCAAAAATCAAATCCACCCGCGGGCAGCTTTTGCCATCGGGTGGATGATTTGTCACCTGACATCACAGACAGGAAATGCCGCCTTCGCGGCACTAATACCTGAAGACAATGCGGCCTTCGACCTTGGCATCGACCGTGCCTGCGGCGCGGATCTTGACCATCACGTCATTTGCCATGAGCTTCCCGGCGGCACCATCGACGAGCACCTTGCCCTTCCGGAAGGCCACATAGCCGTCGCCACCGTTCAGCATGAAATCATTGGTGGCGAGCTTGTAGGTGGCCACAGGATCAAGCGGCTTGCCCGCCATCAATACGGAAAGGACGCGCTGGCCCGGCCCCTTGCTCTTGTCGACCTCGATGGTCAGGCCTGAAACCTGCGGAAAGCGCCCACCGCCATCCTCGATCTGGCTGAAACCGTTCTCGAGGGCTTCCAGAATCTGCAGGCCGGTCACTTCCACCAGCACCGTGGTGTTGCCGAAGGGCAGTTCCGACAGAACATCGCGGCGGGTGAGGGCGGAACCCGCAGCATATTCCTTGTCAGCGCGGATGCCACCGCCATTGGTGATGGCGATGTCGGCGCCCGTTGCCTCGCGCATGGCATCGGCGATGAGATTGCCGATGGCGGCTTCCTGGCTGCGCACGATGGCGCGGCGGCTGTCAAGCGGCCCCGCCGTCTTGCCGATCTCAACATTCAGTTCCTTGTCGAGCTCTGTCGAAAAGGCATCGACGCGCGCCTGTGTCTCAGGGTCGGGGGTGACGGCCGCCGTGTCGATGAAGCGGAAGCCGGGCTCCCATTTTACGCTGCGTTTGCCATCCTTCTCCTCGACCGTCACATTGAGATCGATGGGCACGAGATGGTTGGCCTGGTTCGAGGTTTCGACATAGGCCGTGACGCCATTGTACTGCACCACGAGATCATGATCGTGGCCCGAGACCAGAACATCGAAGGCCTTGCTGGCGATCAGCGCCTGATCATCCTTGTGTGGCGCATGCACCGAGCCGATCACGATGTCAGCACCTGCGGCGCGGGCTGCCTTGGCCGCTTCGATGGCCGATTCTGCAGTGGCGGCGAAGACAAGATCGCCGGGCGAGGAAATGGCGGGTGTTTCGTCGGTGACAGCAGGCACAATGGCGAGCTTCACCCCGCCAAGCATCGCGGTGGTCACGCCGGTAAGGCCAAGCGCCGGCTGGCCATCAGGGCCCGTTATGTTGACGGCACCCCAGGGATATTGCGACTCCTTCAGGCGCGCGGCGAAATTCTCGGGCCCGAAGTCGAACTCGTGGTTGCCGGGTGTTGCCAGATTGAATGGTGCGAGATTGGTCAGCTCGATCACGTTGCTGCCCTTGTCGAAACCCGAGAGCAGCGATGGCGAGAGCATGTCGCCCGTGAAGAGATAGATGGTGTTCGGGTTGGCGGCACGCTCGGCCTTGATCACGGCATTGAGGCGGGCAGGGCCGCCACGCGCCTTGCCGCCTGCGAAGTTGTCGATGTCACCGACGCCAAGAACGGTGATCTTCACCGTCTCGGCCGAGGCATATCCGCCACTGGCAGCGAGAAGAATCGCGAGAGCCGATACAGCAAGTCTTTTCATGAAAGCCTCCAAAAAAGATCCGCCCGGGACATTTCTGCCACCGGGCGCAAGCCTTGTCACCTGAGGGACGGTCGAATGTTCGTCCCCAATCTTGTCGAATGGATGAAGGGCCGGAGCCCTTTCCTCACCTCATCGTCGGCATCACGAACTCGGCACCCGAGCGGATGCCCGTGGGCCAGCGCGAGGTGATGGTCTTGAGCTTGGTGTAGAAGCGGATGCCTTCCGGGCCATGCATGTGATGGTCACCGAAGAGCGAGGCCTTCCAGCCACCGAAGGAATGGAAAGCCATTGGCACCGGGATCGGCACGTTGATGCCCACCATGCCGACCTGGATCGACTGGGCAAACTCGCGGGCGGCATCGCCGTCTCGGGTGAAGATCGCCGTGCCGTTGCCGAATTCGTGCACATTGATCATGTGCGCGGCCTCGTCATAGGTCTTGGCCCGCACCATGGAGAGCACGGGGCCGAAGATCTCTTCCTTGTAGATCTTCATGTCGGTGGTGACATGATCGAAAATCGTGCCGCCGAGGAAGTAGCCGTTCTCATAGCCCTGCATCTTGAAGCCGCGGCCATCGACCACAAGCTTGGCGCCTTCCTTGACGCCTTCGTCGATATAGCCCTTCACCTTGTCATAGTGCTGCTTGGTGACGAGCGGGCCCATTTCGGCCTCGGCATCGTGAGCGGGACCAATCTTCAGTGCACGGACTTTCGGCTCGAGCTTCTTGAGCAGGGCCTCGGCCGTACCTTCACCGACAGGTACAGCGACGGAAATCGCCATGCAGCGTTCACCGGCCGAGCCATAGGCAGCCCCCATGAGGGCGTCGACGGCCTGGTCCATGTCGGCATCCGGCATGATGATCATGTGATTCTTGGCGCCGCCGAGTGCCTGCACGCGCTTACCGGCAGCCGTGCCGGTGGCGTAGATGTACTTGGCGATCGGCGTCGAGCCGACGAAGGAAACGGCAGAAATGCCGGGATGCTGCAGAATGGCGTCAACGGCTTCCTTGTCGCCGTGGACGACGCTGAACACGCCATCAGGCAGGCCCGCTTCCTTGAGCCAGGCAGCGATGAGCAGCGAAGGCGAGGGATCGCGTTCCGAGGGCTTCAGGATGAAGCAGTTGCCGGTGGCGAGGGCCGTCGGGAACATCCACATCGGCACCATGGCCGGGAAGTTGAAGGGGGTGATGCCTGCGACAACGCCAAGCGGCTGGCGTGTCGACCAGCTATCAACGCGGGTGCCGACATTCTCGGTATATTCGCCCTTGAGAAGCGTGGGAGCGGCAGTGGCGAATTCGACCACTTCCAGGCCGCGTTGCACCTCGCCCATGGCGTCGGACAACACCTTGCCGTGTTCGGCGGAGATGGCGGCGGCCAGTTCCTTGGCGCGCGTTTCGGCAATGTTGAGAAACTTGTTGAGGATGCGGGCACGGCGCAGCGGCGTGGTGTTGGCCCATTCGCCAGCAACCTTGCGGGCGGCCTGGACCGCCACATCGAGCTCGGCCACGGTGGCGAGCACCAGCTCGCCGGTCTGTTCGCCGGTGGCGGGGTTGAAGACCGGAGACTTGCGGGTGCCTTTGCCCGCCACTTCCTTGCCGTTGATCCAGTGATTGATGGTCTTGACCATGAGTTCCTCCCTTGGGTTGACCTCCTATGCGCCTTTCAGAAATTCACAGCAAGGCGAGGAATTGCGGTTTCGTTGTGCAATATTTATAGTAGCCTCCAGAACTCGCCATGGACTGGGACAATCTCCGCATCTTTCTTGCCATCGCGCGCGCCGGGCAAATCCTGGCGGCGGCCAAGGCCTTGCAGCTCAATCACGCCACAGTCGCGCGTCGGCTCGACGCCCTGGAGGCAGCGCTGGGGACACGCCTCTTTGAGCGCCGCACCACCGGCACGGTGCTGACGCCTGCAGGCGAAAGCCTGCTGGTGCGGGTTGAGCGTATGGAGTCCGAGCTGTTGCAGGCCGATGCTGCGCTTCCGGCCAGCGGAAGTGTCCTGAGCGGCACGGTGCGGGTCGGTGCCCCGGATGGCTTCGGCACCTATCATCTGGCGCCTGCGCTGGCGCGGCTGGCAAATCATCACCCGGAGCTCACCATCCAGCTTGTGCCGCTGCCGCGTTCGTTCTCGCTGTCACGGCGCGAGGCCGACATTATCGTGACGATTGAGAGACCCAAGCTCGGCCGCGCCATCATCAAGAAACTCACGGACTACTCGTTGAGCGTCTATGCCACGGCCGCCTACCTCAAGCGCCACGGCACAATTCGCTCCGAAGCTGATCTGGCCGACAAGCTCTTCATCACCTACGTCGAGGACATCGCCTATTCACGGGCGCTCGACTACACGGCCGAACTCGGCAAGCTCATGCGCCGGCACTATGAGTGCGGCAGTGTCGTGGCCCAGATGGAGGCAGTGCGGGCCGGCGAGGGCATCGGCATCCTGCATGACTACGCGGCAGCGCACTACCCGGAACTGAAGCGCATTCTGCCGGGCATGCGCTTCTCCCGCACCTATTGGCTCATGTCGCATCCGGATACGCATGACACGCGGCGCGTGGCCGCGGTACATGGTGCCATTGTCGAGAGTGTGCGTGAAAAGCGCCAGGCTTTTGTCATGGAATGAAGGAGGCGGGAGCATGGACGGGATTGCCCTGACGGGAGGCTGCGCCTGCGGAGCAGTGCGCTACAGGCTTGCCCGTGAACCGATGTTCACCCATTGCTGCCATTGCACCCAGTGCCAGCAATTGAGCGGCAGTGCTTTCGCTATCAACATCATCATCGAGAACGACAGTATCGAGGTCCTTTCCGGTGACATCATCACCACGGATGGACCCTCGGAAAGCGGGCGGCCCCACATCATCCATCGTTGCGCCTCCTGCCAGACTGCCGTGTGGAGCGACTATGGCGGCAGGCCCAATTATCGCTTCGTCCGGGTTGGCACGCTCGACAGGCCGCATGCAATCAAGCCCGATGCGCATATCTTTGTGCGCTCCAAGGTGCCCTGGGTGATCATTCCACCGGACCAGAAGGCCTTCGATATCTTCTATGTGCTCGAGGAAGAGTGGCCAGCCGATAAGCTGGAGCGGCGGCGGCGGGCGATTGGGGGCTAGAGCAGTCCGGCGCGTTGCTTTTCACCCAGCGGGAAAGCGGCCAGCGGATCGCTCTCCTTGTGGCGGGCAAGGACAACGCGGGCCGCGTCGCAGTCAGCGCGCATCTGGCCGATCAGTTCATCGACGGATTTGAACGTCTTGTCGCCACGGATCATCTCGTGGAACTCAACCATCAGGGTCCGGCCATAAAGGTCGATGTCGCGGTCGAGCAGATAGACTTCGAGGAAAGTGCGGTTGGTGTTGAAGGTCGGCCTGTCGCCGAAGTAGCCGGCACCCCACCAGGCCTCGGCTCCTGGCAGGCCGGCATCGCGCACCGCCACGGCATAGATGCCGCGAAAGGGCTCGGCGCCCGGCTCAAGCACGATGTTGGCGGTGGGGAAGCCGATGGTGCGGCCGCGCTTGTCGCCATGCACCACCTCGCCCATGACGATCCAGCGATAGCCAAGCTCGCGGGCCGCGTTGTCCACATGTCCCCTGGCCAGTGCCGTGCGGATGCTGCTGGAGGAGAACGGGCTGCGGCCATCGCTGTCGTCGTCGGTCACCTGTTCCACGCGGGTGACACCGAAGCCGAGTTGCGCGCCCAGTTGCTTCAGTGTCTCCGGGCTGCCGCGGCGGCCCTTGCCGAAGTGGAAATCATAGCCGGTCACAACGTGGGACACGCCGAGCCGGTCCACCAGTTCGCGCCGAACGAAATCTTCCGGCGAGCTGTTGGCGGTTTTCTCGTCGAAGGTGATGGTGGCCGTGAAGCTGGCCCCCAGCGCCTTGAGAAGGCGTTCCTTCAGTGGCTGGGGCGTCAGGCGGAAAACAGGATCAGCGGGCTTGAAGTATGATCTCGGGTGCGGCTCGAAGGTCAGCACGCCCCAGCCGCATCCCAGCCGTTGCGCTTCGCTTGCCGCGATGTGCAGAAGCTCCTGGTGCCCGCGGTGGAGCCCGTCGAAATTCCCGATGGCAACAACATGGCCTTTGAGGTCCGCAGTGGCTTGGTCCTGCGGTAAGAGAACGCGCATCATCACCCGAAGTTTTTCATGGCGTGCTCAGGATGCCCGCGATGGCACGAAGACAAGCGCTTCGCCTTCGACCACCGTCTTGCCGGCAACCTCGCACCGGCAGTGGAATTGGGCGCGCTTTTTGGGCAAGTCAAGGGCCGTGACCCGGGCGACGGTGTTCACCGTGTCGCCGATCCGCACGGGTGCCAGAAACTTCAGGGTCTGTGACATGTAGATGGCGCCGGGGCCCGGCAGCTTGGTGCCGAGCACGGCGGAAATGAAACCCGCCGAGAGCATGCCGTGGGCGATGCGCGTCTTGAAAAAGGTCTTGGCGGCATAGTGCTCGCTCAGGTGCACGGGATTGCGGTCGCCGGTGATTTCGGCAAAGGCCGTGATATCGGAGGCCTTCACGGTTTTCTCCAGGCCCGCTTCCATGCCGACTTCCAGATCCTCGATGTAGTAGCTCTGCATGCCGCCTCCGTTGTGGCGGCGCAGCATAACATCTTGTTGCGCTGCGGCAATGGCCGGTGCGCCGCGCTTTAGTCCCAGTGCAGGTCGCTGACGACGCGCAGGACTTTCGCGTTGGGCACGGCCTGGCGGATGAAATCCGCGCCGTTCTCATGGGCATGGTCGGACAGCCCGGCCATGAATACACAAGCAAGCCCTTGGTCGGCGGCGCCTTTGATGTCTGTTTCCGGGCCATCGCCAATGGCGAGGATGGATGAGAGCGGTACATCGTGGTCGCGGATCGTCGCGGTGCGGCGGCGGGCCAGGTCATAGATCGGGGCATAGGGCTTGCCGGCCATCAGAACCTTCCCTCCCGCCCTTTCGTAGGCTTCGGCCAATGCCCCGGCGCAATAGATAAGCTTGCCGCCCTTGCGCACGATCTTGTCCGGGTTGGCGCAGATGAAGTCGAGATTGCGAGCGCGGATATCGGCGAGGAGCTGGAGGTAGTCGTCCGGGGTTTCATGGTCGTCATGATAGAGGCCGGTGCAGATGACGGCGCCCGCGTCCGCCAGCTGTACGCGCTCGACGCCAAGCCCCTCGAAGATGGAGAGGTCGCGGTCCGCCCCGATGTGAAAGAGCTTGTGGCCCGGTTGCTGGCGCATCAGGTCACGGGTGACGTCGCCCGACGTGACAGCGGCATCATAGGCGTCGCGCGGCACGCCGATGTCGTCGAGTTGGCGGGTGACGCCTGCCGCGCTGCGTGGCGAATTGCTGACCAGCACGACGGTACCGCCGTTGCGGCGGTGGCGCTGCAGGCAGTCGACGGTGACGGGAAAGGGCTGGACGCCGTTGTGCAGCACGCCCCAGATGTCACAGAACCAGACCGGATAGTTGCCTGAAAGCTCTTTCATGCTTGCGGTCATGCTGCCCATCTGCCGGTCTGCTCCAAAAGGCCTGTGAGGTGGCGCAGGCTGCGGCGTCAGTCAAGGGCGGAGAAGAGCCGTGGCCGCGATCACTCGGCGGCGGCGCTGTATTCATCCTGGCTGGCAGCACCTGTTGCTTCGCGGCGCACACGGCGCGGCGGCGCGAAGGCCGGTCCCGAAGCGAAGCGGGCGATGCGCATCAGCTGTGTTGCCTGCTGGGCGGAGGCGACGTTGGTGACGATGACCTGGATGCGAAGGGCGCGCGCGGCCTGAACGAAACCGGCAATACCCTTGGAGAGCTTCGGTTCTGCGCCCACGGTTGCCGAAGACACGCCGACGAAGCGCACATTGAGCTTGTCAAGCGAGCCGAGATCGAGGCCCGAGACGGAGGCGTTGTTAAGGCTGAGATCAACGCCGGAGCGCGCGAGATAGGCCAACCCTTCAAGCGCCGTTTCGGGCAGGCTCGCCAGAACGGCGTGCGGAATGTCGACAACGAGGCCAGCACCTTCCGGTGTGCTGACACGCAGCGAAACGATCTGGTGCAGGGCTTCGCGCTCCGACAGCGTCTTGGCGCCAATGGGCACGAAGAGGCTGAGTTTCGGGTCGCGGCGGCGCAGGCGCTGCAGCAGGCGGATGGCCTCGCGCGCCAGATGCACATCGAGGCTGTGGCGCAGGTTGTTCTGGTCGGCGTGATGGCTCACCACTTCCTGCGAGATGTCGCCATCGGTCTCGGTGGTCATGACATAGTGCAGGCGGTAGTGTGCAGTCTGGCCGGAGAAGAGGTCGATGACCGGTTCAAGCGAAAGCGCGAGCGAGTCCGAATAGGCCGTGCTGCCATCGATGCGGCTCACGGGCTGCGGCATTTCCGGGCTCGGTGGCAGCGGCGGTTCGTAGGACGTTGTCGTGGCCGCCTTCTGCATCGAGGCCTGCCAAGGATACGCTGACTGTGGCGGCGGCGCACGGCGCACCGGTTCCTGTGGCCTTGCGTTGATGACGCGGATGCTCTCGGCCAGATCGGAATGGCTCTGGCGCAGATCGTTGAGGCCCGCGACGATGGAATTGGTGAAGTTCTGCGTTTCGCTGCGCATCACACTCACCTGCGCGGCGAGATCGGCAGCGACGCGGCGCTCTTCACGGGTTTCACGTACGACCTTGCCGTTCTCATGCGCCATGCGGCGCAGATCGATCTCGATCTTGGCGCTGCGAGAAGCAACGCGCGCAAAAAGGATCAGCTGGCTCGACGCGAGCGCAACAAGGGCAATCGAAATCTGAAAGCCGCTGATGGTGCCGGAGCCCAAGGCGTAGGCAGCGACGCCAATGGCAGTGGCAGCGCACAGCGCGACCAGCAACAACCACGGCAACTCACGACCGAAACCCATTTACGCCACCCGTCTTGACTGACAGAGCAAGGTCGCTTGCTCTGTCCTTAGTGCCCCAGGCGGCAAGCCTATTACAGGTCTGCGACGGAGGCCAACACTTTCGGCATTTTGTCCAACAGGATTTCTTCAATCTGAGCGGGTGTGATGATCAGCGGCGGCGAAAGGGCAATGGTATCGCCGGTGATGCGGATCAGAATGCCGATGTCGTGGAAGGCATTTTCCATGGCTTTGTAAGCACGTAGCCCTGGTTTGCCATCGATAGGCTTGAGGTCGATGCCGGCGACGAGGCCGATGGTGCGGATGTCTTCTACAAGCGGGTTCTCGCGCAGCGTGAAGGCTGCGTCGGCCCAGGTCTCTTCGAGCTTCTTGGCATTCTCGAAAATCTTTTCATCACGATAGAGATCCATCGTGGCAACACCGGCAGCAGCGGCCATCGGATGGCCCGTGTAGGTGTAGCCGTGGAACAGCTCGATCGCGTGATCGGGGCCATTCATGAAGGTATCATAGATGCCCTGGCGCGCGAGCACGCCGCCCATCGGCACGGTGCCGGAGGTGACGCCCTTGGCGAAGGTGAGCAGATCGGGTGTGACGCCGAAACGTTCGGCGGCGTAAGCGTGGCCGAGGCGGCCGAAGCCGGTGATCACTTCGTCGAAAATCAACAGGATGCCATGCTTGGTGCAGATCTCGCGCAGCTTCTTGAGATAGCCCTTGGGCGGCGGCAGCACGCCGGTTGAACCGGCCATGGGCTCGACGATCACGGCGGCAATCGTCGAAGCGTCATGCAGCGCCACCAGACGTTCCAGTTCCTCGGCGAGGTGGGCGCCCCATGTGGGTTCGCCGCGGGTGAAAGCCTGTTCCTTGCGGTTATAGGTGTGCGGCAGGTGATCGACGCCTGCGATCATCGTGCCGAACCACTTGCGGTTGGCGACCATGCCACCTACCGAAATGCCGCCGAAGTTGACGCCATGATAGCCGCGCTCACGGCCGATGAAGCGTGTGCGCGAGGCTTCGCCGCGGGCACGGTGATAGGCCAGCGCGATCTTCAGCGCCGAGTCGGCTGCTTCCGAGCCCGAGTTGCAGAAGAAGGCATAGTTGAGGTCATCGGGAGCCAGCGTCGTCAGGCGCGAGGCGAGCTCGAACACCTTGGGATGGCCGTACTGGAAGGTCGGCGCGAAATCGAGCTCGGCTGCCGAGTCCTGGATCGCCCTGACGATAGGCTCGCGGCAATGGCCGGCATTCGAGCACCACAGGCCAGCGCTGCCGTCGATGATGGCGCGGCCCTGGAGGTCGAAATAGTGCATGTCCTTGGCGCGGGAGATAAGGCGCGGGCGCTTCTTGAAGGCGCGGTTGGGCGTGAAGCCCATCCAGAAGGGTTCAAGATTGTTCGGTGTCGGCTCGAAGGACGACGGCTTGACGGGCTTGTTCATGGGCGACGGGCTCCTTGGCCTTCCAATGGCATTGAAGCGGCCTTAGCAGATCGCTGCCCGGTTGTGAAACGGGCCAGAGCTTTGCATTGCCACTGGCCAGTTCCGGTGCAATTGTGCCGCCGCCCGGGGGAAAACGGGAGAGCGCGACATGAATTTCAAGACACTACAGGGACTCGCCCTTGCGGCGGGCCTGTGCATCAACGCCCATTCGGCGATGGCCGGTGCGGCGGCGGATGCTGCCGTCAAGGCGGAGGCCCTGGCCGGGGAGGGTAAGACCGCCGAAGCCATGGCTGCCATCGAGGAGGCCAAACAGTCGATCTGGCAGGCTGTGCCGATGTCTTTCGGCAAGGCGCTGTTCGTAGCGGCCGATCCACAGGGCTTCGGCATCTATGACATCCGCGACACCTCGAGCTTCAAGCCGGGCGAGCCACTGGTCGTCTATTTTGAACCGATGGGTTACGGCTACGGCAAGGATGGCGACATCAACGTGATCGACCTTGGCCTCGATTTCGAGATCACGACGCCAGAGGGGCAGAGTCTGCACAAGAAGGAAGAGTTTGCCCACCTGAAGCTGCGCAGCCGCTTCCCGAACAAGGAGTTCATGGGCAAGATCACCTATGATTTCACCGGCCTGCAGGCGGGTGACTATGTGGTGACCACGACAGTGAAGGACGTGAACAACGGCAAGAGCGGCGCCTTCTCGCTGCCCTTCAAAATCCTGCAATAGAGAGACTGGCAACAGCCGTGGCCGGGAGCCCGCTCCCGGTCACCGTCACGAATTCTGCAGGCAGCGATTCAGTTCCTCGTAGTAGACGTGCTTGCGCTCAATGGCGCGCTGGCCCAGCGGCTTGGGCTTGAGATCGTCCCTGCTGCCGTTCTGCAGCGGCACGAAGTACTTCTTGCCATAGATGATCGCCACGTAGCTGTTGGGCCGTGTCTTGGCGGCCTCCCCGGCACGGATGATTTCGTCGGCCGACCACTTGTCAGCCGTTGCCGAGGCATAGTCGCGGCAGGCCGTGAATGTCGGCGTTTCGAGCGCCGCAGCGGGCAGGGAAGCGAGCATTGAAGCGCCTGCGGCAAGCACCGCGAGGCCCGAGAGACCAAGAATCCTGAACATGGAACAACCCAATCAAACCGTAGCCGCAGTGGCAAACAGTATCGCATTGGCACAGTTCGTTAGTAAAGTGTTAACTATGGTTAACGGGCGGCTCAGGCGTAGAGGATGAAATCGGCGGCCGTGAGCGAGGGGTGCCCGGTCAGGACGGCGATCTGCTGCACGCCGCCTGCCGCTTTGCCGTTGCTGTCGTAACTCAGCACCCCTGTCTTGGTGTTGTAGACGATGCGGTCGTCGTTATCGTGGGCCACACCGGTCGACGAAGCCCAGAAATATTTCGACTGAAGGGGCGCTGTCTTTCCGACGGCCACCACCTGTCCGATCGCGCCGAAGGCCCCCTTGTAGAGCATGATCGAATCCTGCGGGGCATAGAAGTCGGCGATGGTGTCCCGGTTCAGCGCGGTGTTGGAAACAGTATCGAAAACAAAGATGTCGTTGTTGGCTCCACCAAACAGTGTGTCCTTGCCGAGCCCGCCGTAGAGCTTGTCGTTCCCGGCGCCGCCTTTAAGGATGTCTGCGCCGTCGAGGCCCTTGAAGACATCCTTTCCCGCACCACCCACGAAGACATTTGCGGCGCTGTTTCCAGTGATTGTCTCCGGATTGATGTCGGTCACGGAGATCGTGAAGTTCTTGCTGAAGGTCAGGCCGTCGGAATCCGTGACCTGGACGGTGATCGTGTGGGTCTTGGCCTGTTCGTAGTCGAGCAGAAGGCCGTTGTTCACCTCGAGGACGTTCCCGTCGATCTTGAAGCGTCCGCCTGCATCATTGAGGAGGGCGTGGGTGAAAGCGCCGCCCTGTGCATCGGTTGCCGAGAGTGTTCCGACGGCGAGGTCGGTGGCGCCGAACTCCCGGACGGTCGCCTTGGACAGGGCAATGTTTGTGGGGGCTGTATTGCCACCCGCACCGAGGATGGTGAATGAAGTCGGCGCACTGCTGGGCGCTCCGGGATTGATGTCGTGAAGCGTCGCGGCTCCGGTTGTGTCGATGCTCCACAGTTCGGTGCCATGGTCGGGATCATAGGCGGAGAACCAGAGCTTGCCATCGAAGAGGGTGAACTGCGCCGCGAGGGAGTCGCCAGTGCCGGGGTTGATGTCCCTCACCATCTCAACGGTGCCGTTGCTCAGTACGCGCCAGAGCTCCTGCCCGTTTGCGGCCGTTGTAGCTTTGAAATAGAGCGCATTGTTGTAGACGATGACAGGCGTCGGGTTCGAACTGCCACTTCCGTTGACCAGATCGGTCACCCGTTCAGCGGTTCCGCTTGTTCCGACACGCCAGAGTTCCCTCCCGTGTTCCGCCGTTTCGGCCGAGAAATAGACAGAGCCGTTGAAGGCCATCAATCCGGTCGGATTGGAGTTGGCGCTTCCCGTGGCCACATCGGCCGCAAGGACGGGTGTGCCATCGGCCCTGATCTTCCACAGTTCGGAGCCCTGGGCATCTGTTGTCGCGACGAAATAGAGTTCCCCGCCATTTACGGCCGTGCTGTAGAAAAAAGGCTGTGAGGATGATGAACCACCGACACCGCCGGTGTTGATGTCGGCAACGAATTCCACCGCACCATCGGGTTTGATTCGATAAAGTTCAAAGCCGCTCGTCGCCGTTGTTGCGCCGAAATACAGCGAGCCGTTGAACTCCTTGGTGAGTGCTGGCGAGAACCGGTAGGATGTGTCGAACGCACCCGCCGTTCCGGTGTTGATGTCGCTCACCAGCGAGATGTCGCCGGCCGCCGAAATCTTGAAGAGCTCATTGCCGCTGTCCGGCGTGTAGCCGACAAAGTAGATCGCACCGGCAAACTTGACCACGTAGTTTGAGGAGGATTCTGCCAGATGAAATCCACTCGGCACACTGGTCAGCTTTGTGCCGTCGCCTGAGGCACCGATCGACCAGAATTCATAGGGGAAGGACGGATTGCTGCCGGTCCAGGCGGTGTAATACAGCCTGCCGCCAAGCTCGGTAAAGTTACCGGGATAGACGCTGTGGCCGACATTGCTCGTCAGGTTGCCGACAACGGAAGGTGCGCCCGCGTTGATGGCATAGAGGACAGGCGGGTTGTAGGATCCGCCGCCCGCTGGTGGATAGTAGATGAAATGGGGTTGGCCGTTGAAGCTGAAGACGCCGGTTGCACCGCTGGAATAGGTCGGGTGGGCGGTGAAGTTTGTCAGCCGTACCGGTGTGGCCCCGGTGATGTCATAGACATGGCTCACATTGCCGGCCTCGACGGCCGTCATATAGTATTTGCCGTTGATCTCGGCGAACCGGCCGCCGCCACCGCTTGTGGAAGATCCGCTACCGGGGCTGACGTTGGCGTATTGGAGTGCGTCGCCACCGTTGTCGATGCGCCAGGGTTCAGTTCCGTTGCTAGCAGTCGTCGCCGAGAAAAACAGAGAAGCCACGAACTACCCCCAGGAGCGAAATCTAAAAACGCTCCTGAGTTAGCCAAGCGGCTCTGTGCGCCACAACTATCTGATTAGATAGGTCGCGCCAGATTGCGCCATCGCGGATGAGCCGCGCCCGGGCGCACCAAAACATAGGGCGGAGCCCGCGCCGCGCATCCACGACAGTTGGAAGTGCGAAGGGTCTTGATGGCAAACGTAAATTGACGCCTTGATCGCACCACATTCGCTACTATGATTTGGCGATACGCGCGGGGGCGCAATCTCTTTCAGGGTTTCCCAATGTCTTCCCTCTCCAGAATTATCGCCGGCGGCCTCGTCGGCCTCGGTGTTGCCGCGGGCGGTCTCCTCGCCGGCCAGTCGCTGGTTGAAAGCCGGCTCGGCTATCGCGTCGTCACGGTCAAAGGCCTGTCCGAACGCGAGGTGAAGGCCAATCTCGGTTTCTGGCCCATCCGCTTTGTCACTACCGGCGCCACGCTGGAGCAGGCGCGCTCGCAGCTTGAGGTTTCGGAGCGCGCGGTCAAGGGCTTCCTGGGCACCAATGGCTTCACCGAGCAGGACATGACCGTGCAGAACATCCAGGTCGAGGACCGGATGGCCGGGTACAATGCGCAAGGCACGCCGCCGGAAAGCCGCTTCGTGCTGACCGAGGATTTCCTGGTGCGCTCCACTGAAGTGGACAAGCTGCAGGCCTCGGCCCGGATGATCGGCGATCTTCTGAAGTCAGGTGTGGTGTTTTCGGCGGATGCCTATAACGCCGGTCCATCCTTCGTCTTTACCCAGGTCAATGACCTCAAGGGCGACATGCTGACCGAGGCCACCAAGCGGGCCAAGGAAGCGGCGGAGAAGTTCGCGGCGGAGTCGGGCGCCAAGGTCGGCGACATCCAGAGCGCCAATCAGGGGGTGATCGAGATTACGCCCGCCATCGAGATCCCCAATGACCGGCCGGAAAAGCAGGTGATGAAGAAGGTGCGTGTCGTTACCACCATCACCTATTTCCTGAAGGAATAGCCCCCGCAAAATCGGCCCGGCGTGGCTTCGGGCTGCGGTTGATGCGTATCAATGACTTTCATGCTGCGTTGCGGTATGACTTGCCTTTACGGAGCGTTCTGTATAAAGAACGCTCCGTTCAACAGGTGAAACATGAGCGAACAGCAGACGACCGTCACGGCGCCAAAGATTCCGGCAGGCCTTCTGGCCGAGCAGGTGACGGAAGTTCAGCACTATACCGACAGGCTGTTCCGCTTTCGCGTGACGCGGC
Source organism: Pseudomonadota bacterium (assembly GCA_020161855.1). Taxonomy (GTDB): domain Bacteria; phylum Pseudomonadota; class Alphaproteobacteria; order Rhizobiales; family Aestuariivirgaceae; genus Aestuariivirga. The sequence goes on along the minus strand of JAIUNJ010000003.1, from coordinate 208,226 downwards.
CGCAATCCCTGCGCTTCCGTTCCGGCGAGTTCGTGATGATCGGGTTGCCCGGTGCGGAGAAGCCGGTGATGCGCGCCTATTCCATCGCCTCGCCGTCATGGGATGAACAGCTCGAGTTTTTCTCTATCAAGGTGCCGGGCGGGCCGCTCACCGAGAACCTCCAGAAGATCAAGCCGGGCGATCAGATCCTGCTGCGGCCGAAGCCGACGGGTACGCTGGTCAATGATGCGCTGCTGCCGGGCAAGCGCCTCTTCTGTCTTTCGACGGGCACAGGCTTTGCGCCTTTCGCATCGCTGATCCGCGATCCCGAGACTTATGAGAAGTTCGAGCAGGTCGTCGTCACCCACACCTGCCGCACCCGCGATGAGCTCAAGTATTCGTATGACACGGTGAAATCGACGCTTGAGGATCCGCTGGTTGGCGAATTCGCTCAGGGCCGCCTGCTGCACTTCGCTTCGGCGACCCGCGAGCCTGCCGAACATGCGGGCCGGATCACGACGCTGATCCAGACCGGCGAATTCTTCCGTACACTGAATATCCCGCCGCTTGACCCGGCTTTCGACAGGATCATGCTCTGCGGGTCGATGGGCATGATCCGAGACGTGCGGACCATCATCGAGCCCATGGGCTTTGTGGAAGGTTCCAACAACGCGCCGGGCAGCTTCGTGGTCGAGCGCGCCTTTGTAGGCTGATGCGCAGCGCTGCAACGAGACCGCCGCTGCCATGCCCGGCATGACACGCTATCACAGCCTTGACCTTCTGCGCGCCTTCCTGATGTTTCTGGGCGTGGTCCTGCACAGCGCCCTCATCTATCTGGATCAGCCCAACCTTTATTTCTTCCAGGCCTCCGAGGGCCTGTCATTTGCCTATCCGCTCGCATGGTTCATCCATCTTTTCCGGATGCCGGCCTTTTTCATCATTGCGGGTTTCTTCGCCGCACTTGTCTACGCGCGATATGGCTTCACTGGTTTTCTCCAGAACCGCCTGCGCCGCGTGTTCTGGCCTTTGGTGATATTCTGGCCGGTCATTTTTGTTCTGGTCACGAGCAGCATCCTGTTCGCGTAGGAGTTCGCAGGCCAGAATCTGGGACCAGTCGCGTCCCTTGAGCGCGTGTTCTCGGAGGAGCACCTTGCAATACTCTCCTTTCCACGCCCGACGCATCTCTGGTTCCTGATGTATCTGCTTGTCTTTTACGCCTTGACCCTGCCGGTTCTCTGGCAGGCCGCGCGGCGCAGATTTGGAATGGCTGTCTTTCTGAGCGTCTCGGCGCCGCTCTTTGCTGTGGCAGTTGTTGCCGCAACCTACATGCCAGGCCCCAACATCACCACGCCGGCCTATTTCAGGATTGATCCGGCAACCCTTGCATTTTACTTCGCCTTTTTTCTGATCGGGGTCTTTGCCTTCAGCACAAAGGCTTTCGTTCCGCTTCTGGGCCGGTACTGGGCCGCATTTGTCGTCCTCGGTGCGATTTCACTGGCTGCGCTCAGCTGGATTCAGTTTGGTGATCCGGGCATTGCCTCTGCGTCGGGCATCATGCCGGACAAGACGGCCGTGCAGGTCGCCACAGCAGTTGCTTCGCTGGCCATGGCTCTGGCGCTGACAGCGGTGTTTGTGCGCTTCCTCAATATTGAACATCCGGTGGTCAGCTACCTCGCCAAGGCAAGCTACTGGACTTACATTGTGCATGTGCCTTTTACATTCCTGGTCGCTGCGGCGATGTCGCGTCTCGGGTTGCCGGCAGCCTTCAGTCTTTTCTTTGTGATCGCTTTTGTGACGATCATATGCCTTCTTTCATTTGAGTTGCTGGTAAGAAGGACGCCGCTGGCCCGCATCCTGGCTTGAAGGATCCGGGGCTTGCCGGCAGAAAAATGTAGCAGAGGATCATGAGCGCCCAACTGTCTTTCGCGGCTGGTGACTACGTCGTCACGATGCTGAAGCCGAACATGGTGACCGACGCCTGGCTGTCGTGGCTTGCGGATCCCTTCATCATGGCGGAACTGAACACCGTTCCACGCCGGTTCTCGCGCGACGAGCTCTCGGCTTACATCGTCACGATGGCGGCGAAGGAAAAGGCGGTCATCGGCATCTTCAATACGGCGACCCGGCAGCAGCTCGGCTTGTTCGAGGTACAGATGGATCGCAATCACTTGTCTGCGAGTCTCAATTTCATCGGCGACCTGCGCCGCAAGGAGTCAGAGGCAGCATTCAGGGTTGCGCTCGATGCCCTGTGCAACCGCCTGAGACAGCAATTCAAAGTCGGCAAGTTCACATTCAATACGCCTGCTACCTTCAAGAGTATCAGGCCTATTCTTGTCGCCCTCGGGTGGAGCGAAGAAGGCGTGCTCCGGAATGAAGTTCCCGCCGCATCGGGACAGGGCCGGGTCGATGTTGTTTGCTTCGGTCGCCTTTGAGTTGTTTTCAAGTTGTAGTTACGTGGCGCAAATGTGGCGTCGACGACACAGTTTCGAGCTTTCTGAGGCAAGATGACGTCAAGCTACTGTTGCGAACGACAGACTCGGTTAGAAGCAGCTTAAGGAACTTATAGGGACGCCAAACAAAGGGAACGCGTAAAATGAAAAAGCTTCTTGCCATTCTGTCGATGACCGTCGGAGTTGCTGCACTCGCCGCGCCGGGCCAGGCTGCCGATGCCGCTTTCGATCCGGGCTGCTATCTCGCTGGCGATGTGAGCCTTGGCTATCTCATGGACTGGCAGAACGTAAAGCTTTCCGACGAAGAGGATTCGATCACGGGTGAACCTGACTGGTCGGCGCTGTTCGGTGAAGGCCGCGGCCTTGTGAGCTGCCATGGCTTCAACGTGCAGGGTGATTTCTCCATCTACAACCATGAAACCGAAATCGACGCCGGCAAGGAAAGCTTCAATCTGTCGCCGGAAGCCAGCCATTATGGTGGTGCGCTGTTCTGGCGTGACCCGAATGTCGGCCTGTTCGGCGTGTCGGGTTCGATTGTGAAGAGCGATGTGCTCTTCCTGAAGGACATGGATTATGTGCGTATCGGCGCAGTTGGCCAGTACTTCGTCAATGACCAGCTGACCTTCGGTGCCAGCGCTCACTACCTCAATGGCGATGTCGACCTCAAGAACATCGATCACGAGGGCTTCGAGCTCGCCGCCAACGCCAAGTATTATGTGATGCCGAACTTCAGCCTCGATCTGTCCGGCCATGCGATGATCAGCACCCTCAGCGGTGGTGGTGAAGAAATTGATTTCAACGGCTGGGCCGCGCAGTTGCAGGCTGAATATGTTGCCATGGAACAGGGCCTGTCGGTCTTCGGTGGTGTACGTTATGCCAACCGCACCATTGATGATGTTGCGATGGGTGGTGATGCCGAGATTGCTGACACGCAGGCCTATATTGGTATCAAGTTTGCCTTCGGCGGCGATGGTTCGTCTCTGACGACGCGTGACCGCACTGGACCGATCGACAACACCAGCCTCTTCCTCGAGAAGCTGCCTGGCGTGTTTGACTCTGTTGTGGCGGGTGCCGCTGACGCAGAGATCGGTGGCAGCATCCCTTGATCGGGATGAGGACGGGTTCGTCCAAAGCATAGAAGCAATACTTTCTGGAGGGCGCCCCTTGGTTGCCCTCCAGTCTGTTTCAGGGGTATTGTTTGCAGTCTCTTGCCGTTCGATCTGAGCGGTATTGTCATTGCTATCGGATAGCCACTTGGCCAAGCCCCCGCCGCGCGATCTCGAATTGAGAACCGAGCAGTTCTTCATGCGCTGCCTTGTGCCGGCAGACGCCAGCCAGCTGCAGGCCGGGTGGACGCTCGATGCGACCGCGTCTGAAATGCTCAATGTCGAACGCAACGAATGGACTGTGAGTGCTCAGCGCAATTATTTTGCCAGCGCCGGCCGCGCCTCCGACCGGCTCCTGCTCGGCATCTGGACGAATGCGGGCAACAGCCTGATCGGCCTGTACATCATCAAGTTCTGGCCGGCAGACGACATCTTCAGCTATTCGACACTGATCGGCAACAAGGCATGGCGTGGCAAGAACACCGCCGATGAGACTGCGACGTCGATATGCGGTCACTTCTTCAATGAACTCGGCTACGTCAAGGCCAAGACATCTGTCCGGCCAACGAACAAACCTGTTCTCTGGCTGTTGATGAATGGCGTCTGGAAAAAGGAAGCGAAGTTGCAGGGACAGTTGCTGGACCGGAAGACTGGCGAGCGCGCCGATGTTCTCGTTTTCGGCATGCTCGCTGATGACTGGCGCACCTACCAGCGAAACCGCGACGCAGTTGCCTTAAGGAAGAGGCATGAATCCCAAATCGCATAAGCTGCACCAGCTCCGTCACCGGAGGGACGCCTTTGCCAGCCTCGATCCCAAAGTGTGGTGGGAGGATGGAATCATCAAGGCGACAGTGGTTGCGGAGCCGCAGGTTGTCGTGGATGTCCTGCGGCGGCCAGACAGCAGCCTGCCTGACTGGAACTATTTTGTCGGCGGTGCGGAGCGGGTTCTCGGGCGCCGCCTGGAGCATTTGCGCGAGGCCTCGGAATTCATGCCCGTGCTGATGCACAACGAGGCCCACGCCAAGGCACGCAAGTCGCTTGCGATCTACCTCGCGAACAGGCTTCAGGCCCTGGAACCCGGATTACCTTCAATCGCCGGAGACGCTGCTGCGCGCATGCTCGCCGGAAGCACGGTGGATCTTTTCGCGGAGGTCGTGCGTCCCGTTGTTCTCAAGGTTGGATCAGTCCTGATCGATGCGGATATGCCCCCCGATTTCCTGGATCGGGAACTGTCCGGTGTTTTCCCCGGAAGCAAGTCGCCCAGCGAGTTTGCACGCATCAATGATGACTTCGGACATGTCTTCGCATTCCTGAAGCCGCGCTGCGGTAGCAGTGAAGAACTGGCCAACAAGCTTTGCTGCCTGACTTTCGGCATCGATTCACTGACCATGCTGCTCATCGAGAGCATCATCACCGCCATAGATGAGGCCGGCGAGGCACGCGCGATCAAGCTGCCGGACTATCCTGTCGAGACGGGCGTGCCTGTGACATCCCGCTACGTAAAGAGCGATTTCGAGATCGACGGTGGCAAGTTTCCGGCGGGAACATCGGTGCGGCTGCAGATGCAATCGCTGGGCTATTCAAACGAGAACGTTCACCAGCAGGCCATCTTTGGTGCGGGGGCTCACGTCTGTGTCGGCAAGCAGATCACACTCAGGCTGTGGACTCAGTTCGCGAAAGCGATAAATGAACTCGAGCTCAAGGGCAGGATTGTGTCTTACGAGCTCAGGAAATCAATGTATGTCTGTCTCTACAAGTCAGTGAAGGTCGAGCTATGGCGCTAGCGTATGAGGAAGTCCGGAAAGCTGTTGTGGCTTCACTGGCCGAAATCGAGGCTCTTGATGCAAAGGCTGCTGCCGGGATGCTTGCCGATCCGGCATCCGACGTCGAGCTTGCCAGTCTCGGTATCGACAGCATGAAGGTTGTCGATTTCTGCATGCTGGTCGAGAAGGCTGTGGGTCGTGAGATCGACATTGCCGAATTGATCGACAATCCGACGGTCAACGCGCTCGCTGAGTTCCTGCATAAAGATCAGGATTAGTCAGGTCTCGCGCGAGGCGCAGTCCTATCCGAAGTGCGCTGCGCACATGCACAGTCCTGCCATGCCCCCGGGCCGTGATACTCATGTCGAGTAGCATGAGATATCGCGAGCGGTCGCGATGTCAGCGGTGTCTCCCAATCTCATCCAAGTAGATATTGGTTACCTTTAATAAATTGGTAACCATAATTCATCTACTTGTGATTGAAGATGATTTGGGGCGCACTTCCATGAACCGGATTGTTCAATCGACCATGGCCACCATGGCGTTACTGGCGTTTGCGGGTGTCTCCGACGGCTGGGCAGCCGATGCCAACGTGCCGGTTTCAGACTGGACGGGTTGGCATATCGGTGCAGGCGCTGGATATGGCCTGCTCAATCACAAGCTTGATCTCGATGTTGCGGTCGATGGCAGCGGCGGGGACGGCTTTTTGGCAGATGCGACGGCCCGCGGGCTTGGCGGGCAGGGTGGGCTTGTCACCCTCGAGGCCGGCTACGACTTCGCCACGGAAGGCGGCTGGCTTTTCGGCATTCAGGCTGATTTCACGCTTTCCGGGATGGAAACGAATGTGGATGTCCGCGGCAGCGGTCCTGGCGAGCACATCAATGGCTATCTGCGGAACGCCCATTCCTTCAGTGTGCTGGGCCGCGCCGGCTACCTCGTGAATGATGCAACACTGCTCTATCTGACGGCCGGCCTTACACGCTCCCGCTTTGACGCTGACACCGATGGGCTGGAGCTGCTCGATCTTCCCTTGATCGACGACACTGTGGCGGGCTTCGAAGACGGATTCTCCGCCTATGGCGTGACCATTGGCGGTGGCGTCGAGAATGTGATTGCAGACAATGTGACGCTGAAGTTCGAGCATCGCATGACGCTTGGCCGCGACGAGAACCTTGCGGTCTTTGACCAGGACGTCGATGGTGACACCCACGTGAACGCGACTCTCGATGCCATGTCGGCGACCCAGACGATCCGGGCCGTGATTTCCTACCGGCCGGGCGTGAAGGCGGCCGTGCTGGACGGCAGCCAGGACAAGTGGAACAGCGTCAATGCCGGTGTCGGCCTCGGCTATGGCATGCTCAACCACGAACTCGATCTGGGCATCGACGATCTGAGCGCGCAAGGCTCCGGCATTGGTGCGGATGGCGCGCTGGCTTCCTTTGAAGTCGGCCTTGATCATCTGATCGGTGACCGCATCGTTGTCGGCGCATTGGCAAGCTTCACCTACTCGGGTGTGAAGTCCGAAGGCGGGCTTGAAACGACGGAAGATGCAGGCGGCCTGGATGTCGATGCGACGCTGAAGGCCAGCCGCAGCTTTGATGCCCTGGCACGCCTCGGTCTGCTCACCGGCCCGGATGTGCTCTGGTATGGTCTTGCCGGCTATACCCAGACCCGTTTTGATCTCGACGTATCGGTCAACAGCAACGACTCACCGCAAGATGGGCTCTCTGAGACGCGCTCCGTGGGTGGTCTCACGTTTGGTGGCGGTGTCGAAGTGATGTTGCGTGACAATCTCTCCTGGAAGACCGAGTATCGCTATACGAACTATGATGCTGAAGACATCATCGATGGGATCCTTGAGGACAGCGTCAACGCGCAGAGCATCCGCTCGGTCATTTCCTGGCGCTTCTGATCGCTGTAGAGACGAAGCGCCGTGAGTTTCGCGGCGGCGCGGCAGGATATTGCCGCAAAGGGCTACGCCCACTTCGCAAGCGATGTGCAAGTTGCAGCATGGGCGGCGCATGCAGCGCGCCTTGTCCCTGCGGCTCTCGCAGATCCGGCCTATGCCCACTGGCACCGCCATCAGGGCACATGGTTTGCCGGGGTTGATGCCCTGCCGAATGACGGGCGCGGCGCCTTGCCCGGCGGGCGGGCGCTGGCGGGAGGCGTCATTTCCTTTCTGCAGCAGCAACTGGGCTTTGAGGGGCCCTGGCACCGGGCGCAGCTCTCCGTCTGCTTCCCGGGCTATCCGAAGCAGGATGAGGACGAGTCAGCCTCTGCCCATGCTTTTCGCCGGAACCGGGATGCGGCCCATGTCGATGGCCTTCACGGCGAAGGGCCGGCCAAGCGGAGGCACTTGCGCGAGTTTCATCATTTCATTGTCGGCCTTCCCCTGACCGAGGTGGGTGAAGGTGCGGCACCGTTCACCGTCTGGGAAGGCTCGCACCACATCATAACCGCGATGTTCCGCACGGCGCTTGCCGGATTGCCCCCGGAGCGTTGGGGCGAGGTTGAACTGACGGAGGCCTATCAGGCGGCGCGCAAACGCGCCTTCGAGGCCTGTCCGCGGATTGTGCTGCAGGCCCGGCCCGGCGAGGCCTATCTCGTGCATCGTCATGCCCTGCATGGCGTGGCGCCCTGGCGGGATGGTGCTATGGCGCCGCCGGAAGGCCGCGCGATCGCCTATTTCAGGCCGGAGATGCAGAAGCGGAGCGACTGGCTCTCCGGCGATTGACCGGGCATCCTCCTGCGTGTCGCAGTTGACCGGTGCCATGGCGAAAACGCAGCCGCTTTTGTCACGCAATGCCACTATGGAGTGGCCTTCCCTCGGCCGGGCAGGGACATGCGGCAAACGCTTTTTGCTGGACCCTGCCAGGGGATCGGGTATTTCTTTACAGGAAACTATTTTAATTCAGAGGAACGCCGTCCATGACCGTCAAGTCCGACATTGAAATCGCCCGCGAGGCCAAGATGAAGCCGATCATGGAAATCGGCAAGAAACTGGGCATTCCGCATGACGATCTCATTCCCTATGGCCACACCAAGGCCAAGGTGTCGCTCGGCTACATCGACGGCCTTTCCGCCAAGAAGGACGGCAAGCTTGTCCTGGTGACCGCGATCAACCCGACGCCGGCCGGCGAAGGCAAGACGACGACGACAGTGGGCCTCGGCGATGGCCTCAACCGCATCGGCAAGAAGGCCATCGTGGCGCTGCGCGAACCCTCGCTCGGCCCCTGCTTCGGCATGAAGGGCGGTGCGGCGGGTGGCGGCTACGCCCAGATCGTGCCGATGGAAGACATCAACCTGCATTTCACCGGCGACTTTCACGCCATCACGGCCGCGCACAACCTGCTCTCGGCCATGATCGACAACCACATCTACTGGGGCAATGAGCTCGGCATCGACACGCGCCGCGTGGCCTGGCGCCGCGTCATGGACATGAACGACCGCGCGCTCCGCGAGATTGTCTGTTCGCTCGGTGGCGTTGCCAACGGCTATCCGCGCGAGGCGGGCTTCGACATCACCGTCGCTTCCGAGATCATGGCGATCCTCTGCCTCTCGACCTCGATTGCCGACCTCGAGCGCCGCATCGGCCAGATCGTCGTCGCCTACAAGAAGGACAAGAGCCCGGTCTATGCCCGCGACCTGAAGGCGCCGGGCGCCATGGTGGTGCTGCTCAAGGATGCGCTGATGCCGAACCTGGTGCAGACGCTCGAGAATAACGCCGCCTTCGTGCATGGCGGCCCCTTCGCCAACATCGCCCATGGCTGCAACTCGGTGATGGCCACCAAGACGGCCCTCAAGCTCGCCGATTTCGTGGTGACGGAAGCAGGCTTCGGCGCTGACCTCGGCGCCGAGAAGTTCTTTGACATCAAGTGCCGCAAGGCCGGGCTGCAGCCCTCCGCCACAGTGATCGTGGCCACGGTGCGCGCCCTCAAGATGCATGGCGGTGTCGCCAAGGATGAACTCAAGAAGGAAAACGTCGAGGCCCTGAAGAAGGGTTGCGCCAATCTCGGCCGCCACATCGAGAACGTGAAGAAGTTCGGCGTGCCGATTGCCGTCGCCATCAACCATTTCATCTCCGACACCGATGCGGAAGTCGAAGTGATCCGCGCCTTCTGCAAGGAGCACGGCGTGGAAGCCTTCAAGTGCACGCACTGGGCCGAAGGCTCCAGGGGCACCGAGGCGCTGGCCACCCATGTGGCGGCGCTGGCCGAGAAGGGTGCGGCCCAGTTCAAGCCGATCTATGGCGACGAGATTTCGCTGTGGGACAAGGTGAAGACCATCGCCCGCGAGATCTACCGCGCCGATGACATCGTTGCCGACAAGAGCGTGCGCGACCAGCTCAAGGCCTGGGAAGCCCAGGGCTACAGCAAGTTCCCCATCTGCATGGCCAAGACGCAGTATTCCTTCTCGACCGACCCGAACCTCAAGGGCGCGCCCGTGAACCACGTGGTGCCGATCCGCGAGGTCAGGCTTTCGGCGGGTGCGGAGTTCATCGTGGTCATCTGCGGTGACATCATGACCATGCCGGGCCTCCCCAAGGTGCCGAGCGCCGAGGTGATCGGCCTCGATGCATCGGGCCAGATCGAAGGCCTGTTCTGATACGTCTTTCCTCCCTCGCCTGCGGGGGAGGTGGACCGCCGCCCGGCGGGCCGGAGAGGAAAGGGAAAATACAATGGCCAAGCTCATCGACGGAAAAGCCTATGCCGAAGGCCTGCGCGCCCGCATCGCTGCGGCGGTGGCCGGCCTGAAGAAGGAGCATGGCCTGACGCCCGGTCTCGCCGTGGTGCTGGTGGGCGAGGACCCGGCCTCGAAGGTCTATGTGGCCAACAAGGCCAAGCAGACGGTCGAGGTCGGCATGAATTCGTGGGAGCACAAGCTCCCCGCCGAAACCGCCGAGGCTGATCTTCTGGCGCTTGTCGGTCGGCTCAACAACGATCCCGTCGTGCACGGCATTCTCGTGCAGATGCCACTGCCAAAGCACATCGACTCGGCCAAGGTGCTCAACGCCATCAACCCGGACAAGGATGTGGACGGCTTCCACGTGGTCAATGTGGGCCGCCTCTCCACCGGGCAGGAGGCGCTTGTGGCCTGCACGCCCACGGGCTGCGTGATGCTGGCGAAGGATGTGCTGGGCAAGCTCGACGGGCTCAATGCCGTGGTGATCGGCCGTTCGAACATCGTCGGCAAGCCGGTGGCCCAGCTGCTGCTGGCCGAGAACTGCACCGTCACCATCGCGCACTCGAAGTCGAAGGACCTGCCCGGCATCGTGCGCCAGGCCGATCTCGTGATCGCCGCCGTGGGCCGCCCGGAAATGGTGAAGGGCGACTGGATCAAGCCGGGCGCGACGGTGATCGATGTCGGCATCAACCGCATCGCGCGCGACGGCAAGAATATCCTGGTGGGCGATTGCGATTTCGCCTCCTGCGAGAAAGTGGCGGGCGCCATCACGCCGGTGCCGGGCGGCGTCGGCCCCATGACGATCGCCTGCCTGCTCTACAACACGGTGCGCGCCGCCTGCGCCATCCACAAGGTCAAGACGCCGGCGATGTAAGGCGCGCAACGGACCGAGCAGATTGGAACGATTTGCGAGAGGAAAGTTGCGCCATGAAAGACCGCGCCGGGCAGGGCCTGCGATTGCGCGGGCGCGCCGCCTGATCTAGCTTTCCCCCGGGGGCTGAGACGGGGAACATCCATGAAAGCAATTCTTCTGGCCTTGGGGCTTGCCGTGGCGGCAAGTGGTGCCGCCGCCGCGCAATCCATCGGCGGCAACTATGACGTAACGGGCACGGGCCTCAACGGCGCGCCCTATGGCGGCACGGCGGTGATCACGCCGACATCGCAGACCACCTGCACCATCACCTGGAAAACCGGCCCGCAGACCTTCCAGGGCATCTGCATGCGCAATGGCGACAGTTTCGCCGCAGCCTATGTGGGCGAGGGGGCAACAGGCCTCGTGATCTACCGGCTGGAAGCGAACGGCACGCTCTCAGGCATGTGGACGGTGGCGAATGCCAATGGCGCGGGAACGGAAATCCTGACGCCGAGGTAAGCAAACCTGGTCAACCCGCGCACTATGGAGCTTCAGTTTTACTTCTGGCCGACCTTCGTTACGCTATAAACTGTGCCGGAACGCCGCTCTCATCCATGTGGCTATTTAGGAGGCCGTTGAGGCGTCATTGCGAGACGGTGCGATGACGGCATGTCATATAACTGACTTAGAAATTTTGCCGTAGCTCACCGAAACTTCGATGCCGAAGGGGGATCTTAGGGTGCCCAGACCGAACATCCTAAACTTGGGCTCCGATTCCCAGCGCCCTGTGTAGCATCGGGTGAATTCTAACCTTTGTATCGACGGTTAGTTGACCGCTCGGGAGAATAGGGTTGTCCAGATGCGAAAACTCATAGCGGCGATCAGGATGCAGCTTCACTCCAAACACGCCGATACGATACATCTTTTCCACGATAGCGAAGCCTACTTCATTCAGATTGCGTGTTGCATTGTCCTCGACGTAGGCTCGGCAAACGCTAAACAGTGGGTCAATCTTCCAATCGTCTCTCGTTCCTACTGCCAAAACAGTTTCCTGAAACGAGTCTCGCCTAAACAAATCTTCGACAGCAAAAATCTCTTTGTCTCGTCGCAAAAGTTTTATCACAGTTTCTAAACTGGGATACGTCGATCTCCATTCATCATACAGGGCCTCAAGTCGCTTCCTCGAAAACTCCGCCTCCGCCGCCTTGATATGCTTTGGTGCAATGTCGCTCTGACCAACGGCCTGCAGCAGGCATTCATTTACGAAAGAGACCATGTCGCGTGGACGAAACAACGTCCGCTCCAAAATGTAAGTCAGCGGCTCCACACCTCCGACCTTCAGGGAAAACAAATCTCCAAAGTCAACATCCTGCTTTGTATACTTACGCCTATACAGTGAACGAATTCGACTATCCACTAGATCGTGGAGTTGCTTTGCATCCCATTCCAGCTTTGCGGTATAATCTTCGTACTTTTCTCGCTGAAAGCCTACATCATCACTTTCGACTATGACTCTCTCGTAGACGTCTGTCCTTAGCGCAACTATTATTCGAAGATTGTCAATCTTCCTAAAACTCCGCAAAGACTCAATCAGAGCCCTCACCAATTTAAACCGAAGCGACTCATCTACCCACTTCTCGTCAATGCGATCAATCAACAAGAAACATCGATAGCCGCTATCACTGTTTAGTTCCCCGAGCATATCCATCACTGAACTCAGGTCAGCGATCTGCTCGGAATTAACGAACTTCTTTGCGCGGCCTATGACCTCCGATTTCTTCTCTGCACTTAGAGTTCTTTCATACCCAGCCCGGGTGCGAAATTTATCAACTTCTACTCCAAGATCGGCAGACACCTTTGTCTCCAGTTGTCTGGTGATCTCCTTGATGTTCTCATCTGCCGTGATCCAAAACTTCCCTTCCCACTTCTTCAGATATTCAATGGCGCGCTTCCGCTTTCCGTCACCAAGGAATTTTTGAAAGACCCGCTCAACAAACGTCCCAGAGTCTTGCTCGTTCTCAACTTTGAAGCGAAGCCGAATGAATTCAAGACAAAGCAAATGCTTCCATAGCGTTTGGAAAAACAAGTCGAGATCAATTCCCAAGGCTGACAGAAATCTGATGACGTCAGAATTGGAGACGTGATCCATCATAAGATCGACCAGATCAATCGTTTTCACACGATCGTTCTTCATTTCTATTCTGCGCAGCAGCGCAGTCTTCCCGCTCCCCGTCCTCCCGAGCAAAATCATTGTGGGCGAGTTCTTGTCGGTTAGCGTGCTAAACATTGGATGGTAGATGAACGCATCAGCAAGGAAATCGTCATCTTGCTCCGCCGAGAGTTTACCGATGGATGCGTTCTCACGAAGAATAGTGGGGTTCTTGAGCTTCACGTTGTAATCCACAAATAATTTTATGAACTATCCTGTGTGATTCTAAATTTAATTGCTATCGGATTCGACTGTTGCTTTATAAATCTGTCAAGTGCTAAGCGCCTATCCTTCCGAGAATAATGAGTTTCGCCAGGCCGACTAAAGGCCAGCGCCACGTTAATCGGATTTGCAGATTCTGAGCACCAGATTGCCTCGGGAAATTTTAGCGTAATTGCCTGCGTATCAAGATTTATGCTTCTGTTATGTAAAAGCTCGTGGAGTATTCCGAGTTGCGATGGTTCGGTAATTTGAACCCGTGGAGAAACAGAGTCGACTTTGACCTGATCGTCAGCAGTTAGCAGCTGATTTTAGCTGCACATAAGTGCGAAGCTAGCGTTACCTTCGCAATAACCGGCTCCCCAATCGTCAGCGTCGTCGCGCTCCAGAACGGCATTGAGAACGGCTTGCGATCCTTCACCGCGCTCCACGGAATGAACAGCCGCGGGTGGCCGATGCGGAAGAAGGGGTTGATGTCGAGGAAGAAACCTTCGTCATTCCTGTGCACCGTCAGCACGAAGCGGTAGGACACCCAGCCCACCATGCCGGTGACATGGCCATGGCGTGTGCCGGTAACGGGCCGGTTGCCCGCCGCGAAATGCCGCGCGAGGGCGTGCCATCCGCCGGCCCAGCTCAGGAACAGCACGATGGTGCACCACAGCGCCGGGAAGAAGATGAGGAAGGCCGCAAGCACGAGGGCGAAGCTGCTCCACATGTCAGCGGCCCCGTTCGGCGTTGACCAGTCGCGGCATCAGGCTGCCCGCGGCTTGATGGCGAGAAGCTTCTTCTCAAGGGCGCGGCGCTGCATGCGCAGGTCATGGTCCATCTGCAGCCGGAGAAAGAAGCCATCGCTCATTCCGAAGTAGCGCGCCAGCCGCAGGTCGGTGTCTGCGGTCACCGTGCGTTTGCCGAGAACGATTTCGTTGATCCGCCGCGGCGGCACGCCGATTGCGCGGGCCAGCGCATTCTGCGAGAGGCCCATGGGCTTCAGGAACTCTTCCAGCAGAATCTCGCCAGCGGTGGCCACCGGGATGGCGGCGGGCTGCCTAGTGGTAGTCGCAGATTTCAACGTCTTCAGCATGGCCATTCACCCATCGAAAGCAGATACGCCACTGGCCATTGATGCGGATGGACCATTGGCCTTTCCTGTCGCCTTTCAGTGCTTCGAGCTGATTGCCGGGCGGCACTCTCAATTCGCTCACATCCGAAACGGCATTGATGATCTGCAGCTTCCGGAGGCCGATGCGCTGCACGTCGGCGGGCAGGCGCCGCGACCATTCTTCACGCCAGACGCGCTCCGTCTCCTTGCTGGCGAAGCTGCGGATCATGGCACGTCTTGTAACGCGTCACGTCATATAACGCAATACGTTATGTCTGGCTTGTCCGGCGGGCTAGACCAGACCGGCCCGTTCGTCGTCGGCGATCATGGCCGGATCGCGCTTGGCCGGATCGCCGAAGCCGCCGCCGCCCGGAAGCTCCACCACCAGCGCATCGCCTTTGGGCACGATATGCACGCCCTTGTCCGGCAGGGCCTCGCCGCTGCCGAGCCGGGCCTTGCCCTTGCGCCCCGCTGCGCCGCCTTCGCGGCCCCTGGCGGCGTTGTAGATGCGGTCGAAGGTGGCGGCCGAGATGGCGAAAGGCGCATCCTCGCGGTTCTCGATGTGGATGCGCTGGCCGAGGCCGCCGCGATAGGTGCCGGCCCCGCCTGAACCCGGCAGATACTGCTTCTCGCGGAACCAGAGCGGGCACTGGCCCTCGGTGATCTCCACCGGGATGCCGCCCACGCCGCTGGGGAAGGCCATGGTGTTGAGGCCGTCCTTGTTGGGCCGCGCGCCCATGCCGCCCAGGCCGATGGCGATGACGCTGAAGGGCGTTGCATCCCGGGTCTGTTCGGCGGAAACCCGTCCGTGTGCGGAGTAAAGCGAGAGGATCCAGATTGGCCCTGCACTTTCTGCCTGGACGCGGCCGGGCAGGGCCTGGGCGAGGCAACCGAAGACGCAGTCGGCGAGCATCTGGCCCACCACATGCCGCGCCGTGACCGGCGAGGGCCGAACGGGATCGATGACCGTGCCAGGCTCGGTGATCATGTCGAAGACCGAAAGCGAGCCGATGTTGTTGGGCACATGCGGCGCGATCACCGCCTTGAGGCCGAAGACGGAATAGGCGAGCGTGTAGGTGCGCGGGCTGTTGATGCCATAGAGCGAGGCGGGCGATGAGCCGGAATAGTCGATCGTCACCTTGCCGTTGCGGATTGTCAGCTTGCAGCGCAGCGTCAGCTCGCGCTCATAGCCGTCGATCGTCATCTCATAGTCCCATTCGCCCTGCGGCAGTTCCTTGATGGCCTCGCGGGCGCCGCGCTCCGAGGCGGAGAGAATGTGCTCGGCGAGCGGCTGCAGCGAGGCGAGGCCGAATTCCTCCATCATCGACACGAGGCGGCGCGCGCCGGTGTCGTTGGCGCTGACCAGCGAGAGGATGTCGCCGCGCACCTCAATGGGCGAGCGGGAGTTGGCGAGGATCACCGCCATCAGTTCCTCGTTGATGACGCCGCCCTTGCGGATCATCAGGTGCGGGATCAGCGTTCCTTCCTCATAGGAGGAATTGGCCTTGGCGGTCATGCCCACGCCGCCCACGTCGATCACGTGGCAGGTGGAGGCGAAGAAGGCGATGAGCTTTCCCTTGAGGAAAACCGGCGTCATCATCACGTAGTCGAAGAGATGGCCGGTGCCGAGCCAGGGGTCGTTGGTGATGTAGACATCGCCCGGCTTCATGGAGGAAGGCGGATACTTGCCGAAGAAATGTTCGACCGCCGTCGCCATGGTGTTCACATGGCCCGGCGTTCCCGTCATGGCCTGGGCGATCATGCGGCCCTTGGTGTCGTAGACACCGGCCGAGAGGTCGCCCGCCTCGCGGGTGATGGTGCCGAAGGCGGTGCGCAGCAGCGACTGCGCCTGTTCCTCGACCACGGCGATGAGGCGGTTCCACATCACCTGGGTGCGGATGGCTTCGAGGGCGCTTTTGGCCGCGCCCGCGCCGTTGGCCTTGCGCGCGTTCTTGCTCATGACTGGCGCTCCAAGTGGATGTAGCCGACGCTGTCGATGGTGACCGAGAAGCGCGGCGTGACGATGGTTGAGGTTTCGTGCTCGGCGATGATGGCCGGGCCCTTGAGGGTGGTGCCGGGCGGCAGGTCGAAGCGCCAGTAGACGGGGGTGGGCAGGGCCTTGCCTGCGCCTGCATCATGCACCTTGCGCACATGCAGGGGGGCCGGGCCTTTGCGCTTTCCGGCGCGCTTCGCAGGCGCCGGCGCCCTGACGGTCGACGACACCGTGACGCTCCAGGTGGTGATCTCGGCCTGCTGGCCCGGAATGGTGAGATTATAGACCGTTTCATAGGCCTTCTCGAAGGCGGCCTTCAGCACCTTGCCATCCCTGGCGGTGAGGGTGCGCCCCGGAATGGCGATCTGGATTTCGTGGCCCTGGCCCACATAGCGGCCGTCCGCGACGATCCGCACCTGCGGCTTGGCCTTGCCGAGGGCGCGCTTCACCACGGCCGTGGCGTCATGGATCATCTGGCTGATGAGGGCATTGACGCGGGTTGCGTCAAAGTCATCGAGCGAGACGATGGCGCTCTTGGTGATTTCATAGGCGATGGGGGCCTGCAGGAAGCCGATGGCCGAGCCGACGCCAGCGCCCTTCGGCACGATGATGTGGCTGATCCCCACTTTCTCGGCGAGGCGGCAGGCATGGAGCGGCGCGCCGCCGCCAAAGGCGATCATGGTGCAGCCGGCGATGTCCTTGCCGCGCTCGATGGCGTGGACGCGGGCGGCGTTGGCCATGTTCTCCTCGACGATTTCGGCAACACCTGCCGCCGCCCATTGCCCTTCGAGCTTCAATGGTTCGCCGATGACGCGGGCCAGCGCTGCCGCGCAGTCGTCCTCGCGCAGCGGGATCTTGCCGCCGGCAAAGAAGCTGGGTTCGATCTTGCCGAGATTGATGTTGGCGTCAGTGACGGTGGGCATGGTGCCGCCCCGGCCATAGGCCACGGGGCCCGGCGTCGATCCGGCGCTGTCCGGCCCGACGGTGAGGCGGCCCAGCTTGTCGACGCGGGCGATGGAGCCGCCGCCGGCGCCGATTTCCACCATCTCGATCACGGGAATGCGGACGGGAATGCCCGAGCCCTTCATGTCGCGGTAGGCGCGGGCGATCTCGAAGCGGTGGGCGCGTTCCGGCTCGCCATGGGAGAGCAGGCAGATCTTGGCGGTGGTGCCGCCCATGTCGAAGGAGAGGACTTCCGGCAGCTTGCACTGCTGGGCAATGCGGCTGGCGAGGATGGCGCCGCCCGCGGGGCCCGACTCGACAAGGCGGATGGGGAAGCGGGCCGCCGTCTCAAGCGTGGTCAGGCCACCACCCGACATCATCAGGTAGAGCGGTGCGTTGAGGCCCATCTGTTCGAGCCCCACCTGCAGGCGTTCGAGATAGCCTGCCATCAGCGGGCGCACATAGGCGTTGGCAACGGTCGTCGAGAAGCGCTCGTATTCACGGATTTCCGGCGCGACCTCGCTGGAAATGCAGATGGTGACGCCTTCCGGCAGCAGGGGCTGCAGGAGATCGCGCACGCGCTTCTCGTGGGCGTCATGGGCATAGGCATGGAGGAAGCCGATGGCGACGGCGCCGGCATTCTCGCGGCGGATCGTTTCGGCGAGGCCCGCGATGTGATGCTCGTTGAGCGGGATCAGCACGTCGCCATTGGCGGCAAGCCGCTCCTGCACGGTGAGGCGCAGGTGGCGGGGCACCAGCGGGGTTGCCCGGTCGATGTTGAGATCATAGTGGTCGAAACGCTTCTCGTAACCCTGCTCGATCACGTCGCGGAAGCCTTCGGTGGTTATGAAGGCGGTGACGGCACCCTTGCGCTCGATCAGCGCGTTGGTGGCAAGTGTCGTTCCGTGAATGAAGACATCAACATCCTTCGGCTTGAAACCCGCCTCGGCGATGAGGCTCGCGGCCCCCTCCAGCACGGCGATTTCGGGGGCCTGCGTGGTGGTGAGCAGCTTGCCGCTCCAGCGTTTGCTGCCCTGTTCGAGAACGATGTCGGTGAAGGTGCCGCCAATGTCGGCGGCGAGCTTGAGAGGTTCGGCCATGGACTGCGATTGCCGCAACCTCTGGCGTTTGACAAGGCCTGCGGGCTCCGCTTCAAAGCTGCCATGACAAAGATTACGATCCAGGATGTGGCCCGGCGCGCCGGCGTGAGCGTTGCCACCATCGACCGGGTGCTCAATCACCGTCCGGGCGTGAAGGCCCAGACGATCGAGAAGGTCGAGACCGCCATCCGGGAACTGAACTACCAGCCCGACCGCATCGCGGCGCGGCTGGCGCGTGGCCGGGAATACCGCTTCTGGTTCATCCTGCCGACCACGGCGGGCGAGTTCATGCAGTCGATTGCCGCAGAGGTGGAAGCCGCTGCCCGGCGCATGGCGGCGGAGCGCGTGACCATCCTGGTCAAGAAGGTCGACGTTTTCGACGGGCCGCTGCTGGCACAGGTGCTCGACGACATGGGCGAGGATGTGGATGGCGTGGCCGTTGTCGCCCTCGACCATCCGGCGGTGCGCGAGGCGATCAATGCGCTGGTGGCGCGCGGCATCACGGTCGTGACGCTCGTTTCCGACGTGCCGGGCTCGAAGCGCACGCATTTTGCGGGCATCGACAATTCCTCGGCGGGGCGGACGGCGGCGGGCCTCCTCGGCCGCTTCCTCGGCGGGCGCAAGGGCAAGATCGGGCTCTTCGCCGGCTCGCTTTCGCTGCGCGACCATATCGAGCGGCAGTTCGGCTTCGAGCAGGTCATGGCCCATGAGTTCCCGCAATTCGAGATCCTGCCGGTGCGGGAATCGCGCGACGACGTGGGGCGGAGCGAGGACCTGACGAGGCAGCTCGTCAAGGAACATCCCGATGTGATCGGCATCTACAACGTGGGTGGCGGCACCAAGGGCATCGTTGCCGGGCTCGAGTCATCGGAGCGGGCCAAGGACGTGGTCTTCATCGCCCATGAGGTAACGGAAGGTTCGCGCCGGGCCCTGATCCGCGGCACCATCGACGCCATCATCAACCAGGATGCGGGCCACGAAGTGCGCTCGGCGGTGCGCGTGCTGATCGCCAAGGCCGACAATACGCCACTGGTCGAGGCGCAGGAGCGCATCCGCATCGATATCTTCATGCGCGACAACCTGCCGTAACATCTCGAACCTACGATAAGAAAAAACTTCTTGACAAAAGTCCTATAAATGGATAAATTGCCCCATGATGAATGGAGGCATGATGGCTGGATCTGGAGTTTTACGGGCGCTGATGTCCGTGCCGTTGTTTTCCCGGGTGTTCCTGTTCCTGCGGTCGCTTGTGGAACGAACGGGGCCTGGCGCGCCGCACAGGATTGGGCTTGGCCGCACCGGCCCGAAAGGCCTAGGCTGCCTCAATGGCCGGCCGGAAACCTGCCCGTCCGCCCAGCCTGCGTGTGCAGGCGGAGGAAATGACGCGATGACCCATGCCGCCGGGGCAGCCGCAGCGCCAGTCCGCATGGATGCTGCCGAAGCCACCATTGCAACCCTGCTGCTCAATGGCATCGACACGCTTTTCGCGGTGCCGGGCCTGCACAATGATCCGCTCTTCGACGCGGCCTACAAGGCCGGCAACAGATTTCGCCTGGTCCACGCCCGGCACGAGCAGGCGACTGCCTATATGGCTCTGGGGGCTGCACTCTCGACGGGCAGGCCTCAGGCCTTTGCGGCAGTGCCGGGTCCGGGCTTTCTCAATACGACAGCCGCGCTGCTGACGGCGGAGGGCACCTGTGCACCGGTCCTCGGCCTGATGGGGCAGATTCCGCAGCGGGACATCAACCGCAACTACGGGCACCTGCACGAAATCCGCGACCAGATCGGCATGGCGGCCCATGTCGCGAAATTCGCCCGCCGGATCACATCCGCGGCGGCGGCGCCGCAACTGGTGAATGCCGCGCTGGCCGCGGCGATGTCGGGCCGGCCCGGCCCGGCAGTGCTGGAATGCGGCATGGATGTATGGGTCACGCCGGGCGCGGTGCAGATGCCGGCGCGGGGCGCCGAACGTCTCCGTCCGCCCGTCGACCAGGACGCCGTGGACAGGGCTGCGAAACTGGCGCTGGCTGCGAGGAAGCCGATGATCATCGTTGGCGGCGGCGCGCTCGATGCTTCGGCAGAAGTCCAGGCGCTGGCCGAATTCCTGCAGGCGCCGGTGCTTTCCTACCGGCGCGGGCGCGGGGTGATCTCGACCGAACATCCCCTCGCCATCAACATGCCGGTTGGGCATCGTCTCTGGCCGGAGGTTGATCTCGTGATCGCCATTGGCACGCGGCTGTTCGTTCAGGAGCAGCAATGGGGCCTCGACAAGGACGTCAAGATCATCCGCATTGATGCCGACGCCGAGGCGGCGGACCGCTTCACGGCTCCGGCCGTGGCCCTGACCGGCGATGCCGCCGACCATGGAGCGGCGCTTGCCGCGGCACTTGCGCGGCTTGGGCAACCAGCGAAGGCCTGTGCCTTCGATCTCGCATCGCAGCGCGCCTGGCTGGCCGAACGGATCAGCAGGCTTGAACCGCAGCGCGCCTATCTCGAGGCCATCCGCCGCGCCCTGCCGCGTGAAGGAATCTTCGTGGACGAGGTGACACAGATCGGTTTTGCCAGCCGGCTGATCTTGCCGGTCTATCGCCCCCGCACCTTCATTTCACCCGGCTATCAGGACAATCTCGGCTGGGGCTACGGCACGGCGCTGGGTGTGAAGCTCGCCAATCCCGGCAAGCCGGTCGTTGCAGTCGCGGGCGATGGCGGCTTCATGTACCAGATCGGCGAACTGGCAACGGCAGCGCAGCACGGCATCGGACTGGTGGCCGTGGTCTTCGACAACCAGATGTTCGGGAATGTGAAGCGCATCCAGCAGGAGCGCTATGGCGGGCGCGTGATCGCAGCGGATCTCAAGAGCCCGGATTTCGTGAAAGTGGCGGAGGCCTTCGGCGTGGCGGGTTGCGCGGTGGCGACACCTGCGGAGCTCGAAGGCAAGCTGGCAGACGCGCTGGCGGCCAATGCACCAGCGCTCATCCAGGTGAAATGCGGGGAAATGCCGAGTCCCTGGGACATGATCCTGATGCCGAGGGTGAGGGGCTAGCGCAGCCACGCCGGGCGCTTGAGGGCGCCCCTGTCCTGCGGCGATCCTCCCCCGCCATTGTGCGGCAGGGGAGGGCCGTTACCAATTACAGCTTCTTCAGGCCGGCCTCGATCTGGCCCCGGCGGGGTTCGAGGAAGGGCGGCAGCGAGAGCGTCTGGCCGAGGCTTTCCATGGGTTCGTCGGCATGGAAGCCCGGGCCGTCGGTGGCGATCTCGAAGAGAATGCCATTGGGCTCGCGGAAGTAGAGGCTCTTGAACCAGTAGCGGTCCACGGGCCCGGAATTGGGCACGCGGAGATCGCGCAGGCGCTGGGCCCAGGCATCGTAGTCCGCCAGCGGGATGTTGAAGGCGACGTGATGGACGCCGCCGGCACCCAGCATGTGCGGGTTCAGCTTCTTGTCCTCGATGACGTGGACTTCAGCGACAGGGCCACTGGCATCCATGCCATAGACGTGGACATTGCCCACTTCGCGCTTCTTCTCCATGCCCATGACATGGGTGAGCACAAGCTCGGTGCGGCCGAGTTCCGGCACGCTGAGCGTGATCGGGCCCAGGCCATGAATCTGGTGCTCTTCCGGAACCGTGCTCTTCTCCCAGAGTTCGAAGGGCGTGGCGCTCTCATCCTGCACGAGGCTGAGGCGCTGGCCTTCAAAATCCTCGAACTCCAGCGTCACGCGGCCGAGCTTGTCGGAAGGCGGCGTGAAGGTGACACCCTTCTCCTTGAAGCGATCGGCCCAGAAGGAGAAAGCCTTGTCACCCTTCACGCGGAAGCCGGTGCGGGCAATGGAATGCGTGCCGCGGCGCTCGGGCGCTGCGGGCCAGTCGAAGAAGGTGATGTCGGTGCCGGGCGAGCCTTTGCCGTCGGCGTAGAACAGGTGATAGGACGAGGTATCGTCCTGGTTCACCGATTTCTTGACGAGGCGAAGCCCCATGACATCGGTGTAGAAGCCATGGTTGCGCGGCGCATCGGCCGTGACGGCGGTGAGATGGTGGAAGCCCTTGAGCTTGAGGGGCGTGGTTTCGGTGGTCATGATGTTTACTCCGTCTCCGCAAAGAAGCGGGCTGTTTGTACGAAATCCGATTGGGTGAGGCCGTGGCCGGAAGGGATTTCCTTCTGCTCGACATTAGCCCCGGCCTTGCCCAGGTGCTCCGCCAGGCGCCTGGCCTCGGGGAGCGGGATCATGCCATCCATCTGGCCCGAGAGCAGCAGAACCTTTGTGCCCTTGTGGGCGACCTCCGGCAATGCCTTGAAGGGCGCCATGGCACGCAGGAGGACTGCCCCCGCCAGCGCCTCCGGATGGAGGAGCAGCAGGGCCGCCGCGATGTTCGCGCCGTTGGAGAAGCCGAGGGCAATGGGCGCCTCAAGGCCATGGGCCTTGCGGGCAGCAGCAATGAATTCGGCCAGCTCGCCGGCCCTCAGCTTCACATCCTCCTCGTCGAAGACACCTTCGGCGAAGCGGCGGAAGAAGCGGGGCATGCCATGTTCGAGGACACGGCCGCGCGGCGAGAGCAGGGCCCTTCCCGGGGCCACGGCGGCACCGAGCTCCAGGAGGTCATGCTCGTTGCCGCCGGTGCCATGGAGAAGCAGCACCGGACGCTTGCCGGGGGCAGTGGCCGGTTTGAAAACGTGGGTGAATGGGGTTTCGAATGTCATGCCGCCCAGATAGGGGGCGATAAATTGAAATTCAAGTGGTTACAGTTTGGCGTGATTGCGCGGTGAATGAAGTCTATCCCTCGCTCCCCCTCCGACCTTAAAGACTATTGGCCACTGACCGCATGAAACCCAGGAGGCGCGCATGACCATTACCATCACCGCCTTTGATCGCTCGCCCGATGGCGGGAGGGGACTGTCGCGTGACACGCGAGTGCGCTGGGCTCTGGAGGAAACGGACCAACCCTATGAGGTGCGCCTCGTCACCTTCAAGGCGTTGAAGGAGTCCGGGCATCTCGCCGTCAACCCTTTCGGGCAGATACCGACCTACGAGGAGGGCGATCTGGCCTTGTTCGAAACGGGAGCCATCGTGCTCCATATCGCCCAGCAGCATTCCGGCCTGCTGCCTGCGGACGGCAATGCCAGGGCGCGCGCGATCGCCTGGATGTTTGCGGCTGTAAATTCGGTCGAGCCCCCAATCCTTGAATTTGCCAATGCGAAGCTTCTGGAAAGCGACAGGCCGTGGAACGACGAGCGCATGCCGATTGTCATGGAGCGCGTGCGCGGGCGGTTGCGGCAGCTTTCGGTCCGGCTCGGTGTGGCCGAATGGCTCGATGGCGCTTTCAGTGCGGGCGATCTGATGATGGTATCCGTTTTGCTGCGGATCAGGACATCGGGCCTTCTCGATGAGTTCCGGAACCTTGCAGACTATGTCGCGCGCGGTGAAGCGCGGCCCGCCTACAAGCGGGCCTTTGCCGCGCAACTGGCGATCAACACCCGCGCGTGATGATACTCAGATCACCACGGGTTCCGGCTGGCCGTAGATGAAGCCGGTGCCGTCGAGGCGGTAAATGTCCGGGCGGAAGTTGATGCGCCCGTCTTCCGTGGCCCAGGCCGTGAGATACATGATGCGGATGTCGATCTTGCTGCGCACCGGCGTGACGATGGTCTGCTCGCTGGCGGACGGACCTTTATCTGGCTGTTGCCCAAACGACCGCAGTGACCTTACAACCTCTAAAGCGAATGAAACATCATGGGCACGGCACCGATGCGGGTCCTGGCCAGACAGCTGACGTGACGGCAAATGCAAGAGCCCAAGAGGCGGAACGACATTGATGGGCTGAGGGCGTTGGCCGTCCTCTCCATAACCATCTTCCACATAAATCCGAATGTGCTTCCTGGAGGATTTCTGGGGGTCGATGTCTTCTTCGTGATCTCAGGGTTCCTGATTTCCGGTCAAATCTACAAGCAGTATCTTGAGGGGTCGTTCTCGCTTCTTGACTTCTATGCCCGCCGAATGCGCAGGCTGTTTCCCGCCCTCTTCGTTCTGCTTTCCATTGTGGCGCTGGTCTCGTGGTTCCTTCTCCTGCCACCGGAGATGGCGGCATTTTCAAACAGCCTGTCGGCCTCTGTCCTGCAGATAGCGAACGTCTATTTCTACTGGAACGTGGATTATTTCGCGTCGGACACAGTTGCTCCGCTCCTGCATATCTGGTCGCTTTCGGTGGAGGAGCAATTCTATCTCTTCATGCCCTTGATCCTGACGCTTCTGATCAGTCTTTCTCCGGGGCGGGTTGTCCTTTTTCTGTCGGTCATTGCAGTCCTGTCGCTTTGCCTCGCCGAGTACTGGATCTATGTGGAACGAAGCGATCTGGCATTTTATATGGTTGCCAGCCGGGTGTGGGAGTTCATGGCCGGCGCCATTGTAGCCACGCTGAGCCGGACCAATCTCGACTACAGGCTGCGCAATCTGTTCATCGCGGTCTCAGTACTGGTTCTGCTTGTCGCGTTTGCCCTCTACCGGGAGGACATACATTTCCCGGGCGTCGGCGCGCTGGCACCTGTCCTTGGCACTGCAGCCATTCTCTATGCCGGAAGAGATTCGAACGTTCTAGCATCACGGCTGCTCGGATTGCCTCCCCTGGCCTATCTCGGCAGGATCTCATATTCAGTCTATCTCTATCATTGGCCGATCATTATTTTCTATGAGTTGCTCGTCTCATCCGATTTGACCTACCTCGAACAGGCGGGGCTGATGGTTGCCTCCCTGGCATGCGGTGCCGTCTCATATCATGCGGTGGAGAGGCCTGCCGGCCGCCTGTTCGCAACCGGCCGCCCCGAGGTTCCGTTGGTCACAGGCGTTTTCGCGATGGTGGCCCTGGCTGGTGCAGGCATTTTCGTGCTGGCAAACAACGGCATGCCCAGCAGGTTTCCTGACAGCATCAACAGGATTGCATCGTACGCGAAATACAGCACCGCCGGATGGCGGGCGCGGAAGTGCTATCTGATCTCCCAGTCGCGCAATCTCGCCGAGTTTTCGGAGGAGGAATGTGTGAAGACTGCGCCAGGAAAACTGAACATTCTGCTGATCGGCGACAGTCACGCCTCTCACTACTACCTGGCATTGAAAGACCTGTTGCCTGAGGCCAATGTATCTCAAATCAGTGCTATCGGTTGCCGGCCGCTGGTTGGCGTCCCCATGCGGAATCTCTGCGGCAGGCTTTTCAGGAAGGCCTTCGTCGACATCATTCCGCGCCGCAAGTTCGATGTCATCTTTGTTTCTGCGCGCTGGCAGGATCAGGACGACAGGCGGATGCCGGAAACAATCACCTACCTGCAGCAGTTCGCACCCAAGGTCGTCCTGATTGGCCCCAGCATCCGCTATGACGTGAGTTTCCCAAGGCTGCTTGCCACCTCGCATATCCTGGGTGCGGAGATCCCGGAGAGACAATCCAGGCAAAGGGAAGTATCAAAAATTGATTCCGATATCCGCCGCGTGTTGCCGGAGCGGAATTATGTATCAGCCTATGCTGTGCAGTGCCCCTCCGGCCGGTGTCTGACTGAAGTCGACGGCGTGCCAATTCTCTTTGACAAAAGTCACCTCACATATGAGGGATCGAAAGCAATCCTGGAGGTTGCCCTGCGGCAGGCCCAAATCCCGTGAGACCGTGTTCAGCATTGCCTGAATGGCGTGGCGTGCCGTTCAGAGATTGTGAGCAGCTGTGATCAACTGGAAATGACAGAGCTGGCGCGATGAATTCCGCTTGCAGGTCTTAGCCTGACCATCCAGCCCTCTATAGATTGAGCTGCGTCCCGTATTTGCGAGACTTATAGGAACCGGCTCAGATCACCACAGGTTCCGGCTGGCCGTAGATGAAGCCGGTGCCGTCGAGGCGGTAGATGTCCGGGCGGAAGTTGATGCGGCCGTCTTCCGTGGCCCAGGCCGTGAGATACATGATGCGGATGTCGATCTTGCTGCGCACCGGCGTGACGATGGTCTGCTCGCTGGCGGCGATCATCTCGAACTGGGCTTCGTCGAAGCCATCCTGGCCTGCAAGGATCCAGTCCACGAACATGCGCACCTGATCGACGCGTACGCAGCCCGAGCTTTCATAGCGGGCATTGATGCCAAAAAGCTCGCGGTGCGGTGTGTCGTGCAGATAGACCATGTGCTTGTTGGCGAAGTTGATCTTCACCGTGGCGAGGGAATTGTCCGCACCGGGATCCTGGCGGAAGTGATAACGATCAGCAGGAACTGAATACCAGTCGATGGAGCGCGGATCGACCTCGGGGCCGCCGACGCCGTCGAAGACGCGGATGCGGAGCTGGTCGAGATAGCCGGGATCGGCGAGGAACTTGGGGATGAGATCGCGCTCGACAATCGAGGCCGGTGCATTCCAGAAGGGATTGAAGGTGACATCCGTCACCTTGCTGGCGAGGGTCGGCGTCGGGCGTTCGATCTTGCCGCAGACGACATTGTGCCTCGCATAGACGATGCCGTTCTCGACGGTTTCAAGCTGCACCGACGGAATGTTGACCAGGATGCTGCGGGCGCCGAGACCTTCGACATAGGAGGCAACGCGCGGGAAATTGTCCTGCAGCATGAAGAGGCGGTGTTCGGCCGAGATGTTCAGCGCCTTGAAGGTGCGGGCGTCGACTTTGCCGGAGCGGTAGATGCCGTTGTTGTACTGGAAGGCGCGGACGGCGCGGGCGACATCCTCATCATAGGTTTCGGGCGAGGCGGCGCTGAGGGAATCGAAATCGAGATAGCCCTCGCGGACGAGGCGCTCGCGCAGGCGCACGACATTCTTCGACTTGGCGCCCTTCTCATATTTGGTGTTGGGCAGCGCGGTCCAGCCGCCTTCGGCGACGATCTCGCGGTACATGTCGATGGCGCCCTGCATGGCGCCAAGCGCGCCCGGCGTCACCATGGCGGCCTCGTTCCGCGAAATCACCACTTCCGTCATGGTGGCGAGCTTGCCCTGGAGGCCGAGATTGGGGCCGGCGGCGCCGAGGCTTGCCGTCTGCTCGCCGTTCTGGGCGAGGGCGGGCGTTGCCACCGTTGCGGCGAGACCGGCCAGAAGGGAACGGCGGGAAAGAGAGGTGCTGGTCAAGATGACATCCCAGATGAATACGCGACGGACAGACTCGGCGAAGACGGTAAATTGCGGCTTAAGATTGCAGGGGTTCCTGGCGTTATTGTGATGGGAGAAGTCTTCACTCCCATTCACCGCACCGCGCAAGCGGGCACAGGCCCGCGCGGCACATCATATCTCTGTGAGGGCGACTGGAGGCGGGCCGGAAATCTCAGGCCGCGTTCTCGCTCGTCGCGGGCTGGTCGATCATCGGCACTTCGGTCATTTCCTCAGGCTTCTTGCGGATAATGACGACGCGCGGCGTCTGGCGCTGTGGCTCGGCGGGCTTCGGGGCCTCCGCCTTGAAGACGTCCGCGGGCGTTTCTTCCTTGACCGCTACGGCTGGCGCGGCGGATGGTTCCACCACGGCGGCTTCCGTTGCAGCGGGCACTTCGGCCTTGACCTCACCCTCGGAACTGGCGGGCAAGCGGTTGATCACCAGCTTGGCGCCACGGGCCATGGGCTCTGGCTCGGGCTTCTTGGCCACCACGCTGATGATTTCAGCGCTGGGTTTCGCCACGGGCTGCGGGGCCTCGAAGACATCGGCATCCTGCCTGAAATAGGTGGCGGTCTGGGCACTGGCAGCGGGAGCCGCGCTGCCATCGCCGCACAGATCGGCTTCCAGCTCATCGACGAGGCGGAGCGCCCGGATCACGCCTGAATTGACGGCGGCGGGCGAGACATTGCTGTTGGCGGCGAAGCTGCGGCGGGCCATGTCGGCCAGCTTGGCGAAGAGGCGCCCTTCCTCGGAGAGGCCGGAGGAGGCCGGATCAATGGTGGCGATATCCTTGCGGGCGGCAAGGATGGCGGCCTTGGCCCTAGCCAGAAGCTCGGCTTCCGGCCCCTTGCTGGAGCCCATGCCGGTGACCACGCCTTCGAGCTTTGCCACGGCAGCCAGGAGATTGGCCGTTTCGGAGCGGCGCATGCGGTTCTCGAACTCGTCGAGGAACCAGCGACCGCGACGGCTTTCGCGGACTGCCTCGAGGATATCGTCGAAGGAAAGGGTGGTCTCGACCGCCGCCATACGCAAACTCCACAAACTCACCGCCCCGCAACGCAGGGCACGCATGCCGGGATATTCATGGAAAGTGGTGAATTTTGAGTTTAGAGGCTGGCCCCGCGCGAGTCGGATGATTTGCGCTGCCCCCTGCAAGCCACATGACCGCCCGCGCCTTCAGCCTCCGATTTTCCGCCGCCTATGCCTTCATGATGCTGGGCAGCGGCGTGCAACTGCCCTTCCTGCCGCTCTGGCTTTCAGCCAAGGGCATCAGCGTGGGCGGCATCGCCTTTATCGTGGCCGGGATGATGGCTGTGCGTGTCTTCGGCGCTCCGCTCTTTGCCTGGGCTGCCGATCATTTCGGCCATCGTCGCACGGTGATCCGCTGCTGCGCCATCGCCGCCTTTCTCGCCTATGCCGCCATGGCCATGCTCGACGGCTTCTGGCCAATCGCATTTGCGGCCCTGCTGGCGGGCTTTCTGTTCTCGCCGGTCTTCCCCCTGTCGGAAGGCTTCAGCGTCGATGCCAGTGCCGCCCTCGGCCTTGATTATGGCCGCATGCGGCTGTGGGCCTCGCTCAGCTTCCTCAGCGGCAGCATCATCTCGGGGGCGCTGCTCAAGGTGCTCGACCCGCTCGATGCAGCTTGGATCCTGGCGGCGGCACAGGGGCTTTCCGTCATCTCGACCTTCCTGCTGCCGCCGGAGCCTGACAGCCTGCGGCGCAAATCCGGGGCGCCACAGGGCGGCGTGCTGCGCCTGCTGTTCTATTCGAGCTTTGCACTGTTCATTCTGGTGGCGGGCCTGGCCCAGGCCTCGCACGGCATGAACTACGCCATGGGTTCGCTGCACTGGATGTCGCTCGGCTTCGACACGCTGATGATCAGCGTGTTGTGGACGGCGGCGGTGCTCTCCGAGGTGACGCTGCTCGCCTTCTCCAATGCAGTGATGAAGCGCTTCGGCGCGGTGAACCTGTTCATGATCGGCATTTTCGGGGGTTTCATCCGCTGGATCGCCATGGCCTTCTTTACGAGTTTTCCGGTGCTGCTCGCCTTCCAGACGCTGCATGCGGCCTCCTTTGCGCTCACCCATCTCGCCACCATGCATCTGATCCGCCGCATGGTGCCGGCCCATGCGCGCAACCGGGCCCAGGGGCTTTATGCGGCCATGTCGGGCGGCGTGCTGCTGGCCTCGACCTCGTGGTTCTCGGGCCATCTCTTCGAGGCGATGCAGGGCAAGGCCTATCTCGCCATGGCGGCGCTTTCAGCCCTCTCGCTTGCAGGTGCGCTGATGCTCTTCCGCGTCAGCCCCACAACGCGGCAACTGGCGGGTGCATGAGGCCGCCGTCGTAGACGAGGCCATCGCCGCGGTCCTTCTGCAGAAGGAGCGGCCCGTCGAGATCCACATAGCTTGCGAACTGCGCCACCAGCGTGGCTGGCGCCATGGCCAGTGATGTGGCCAGCATGCAGCCGA
The DNA here is from genome assembly GCA_020161855.1 of Pseudomonadota bacterium. Lineage (GTDB taxonomy): Bacteria > Pseudomonadota > Alphaproteobacteria > Rhizobiales > Aestuariivirgaceae > Aestuariivirga. The sequence continues at coordinate 178,256 of JAIUNJ010000003.1, read as the reverse complement.
CCATGATGGTGAGGCCCTGATCGCGCGCCGCCCGGGCAAGCGCCAGGGCCGGGGTGAGGCCGCCCGTCTTGTCGAGCTTGATGTTGATGGCATCGTATTTGCCGACAAGACCGGGGAGCGTGTCGATGCCGTGGACGGACTCATCAGCACAGATCAGTGTCTGGCGCGGCAGGCCGCGGAGCACTTCATCATTGCCGGCGGGCAGGGGCTGTTCGACCAGCTCAACACCATGGCGCTGGCAGGCCGCGAGGCGGTCTTCGATGATATCGGCGGTCCAGCCCTCATTGGCATCGACGATCAGCCGGGCCTTTGGCACGGCCTCGCGGATGGCGGCGAGGCGTTCGCTGTCAGCGTCGCCACCGAGCTTGAGCTTGAGCAGGGGCCGGGACGCGGCGGTCTTCGCAGCGGCGGCCATGGCCTCGGGCGTGTCGAGGCTCAGGGTATAGGCGGTTGTCAGGGGCTTCGGTGTCGATAGCCCGGCAACCTCCCAGGCGCGGCGGCCCGCCTGCCTGGCCGTGACATCCCACAGGGCACAGTCCAGAGCGTTGCGCGCGGCATAGGGCAGGTCGAGAGCGGCGATGTCCGCGAAGTTCTGGCAGCGGGCGATCTGCTTGCGCTGCTGTTCAAGCGCCTCCAGAACTTGCGGCACGGTTTCCCGGTAGCGGGCATAGGGCACGCATTCACCGCGGCCCCTGATGCCGTCGCGTTCAAGTGTCACGACCACCACATCGGCGGCCGTCTTGGAGCCGCGCGAGATGGTGAAGCGCCCGGCGATAGGCCAGCTTTCCGTCACCGCCTCGAAGGTCAGCATGGCATTGCTGCCATCAATTACCCTCGGGCACGCGGCCTGCCGCTTCTGCCAGCATCAGGTAGACCTCGCCATTCCGCGAGGTCAGCACCTCGTCGATCATGGTCGTGCCTTCCGGCGATTCCGACAGCGTGTCGAGCATGCGCTCGAAGAGCCGGATATAGCCATTGACGCGGCCGCGGAGCAGGCGTTCCTCGCCATAGCGCGACGACAGACTCTTGACGGCGCGCTTGCTGCGATTGCCATGCAGGCGGTCGGTGTAGATGTCCTTCTCGCCGCCGCTGTAGCGCTTCTCGAGGTCGCGCGGCAGCGTTCCGTCCATGGCTTCGATGACTTCACGCGCGGCGGCATGAAGCTTGGTGGTGAAGGTGGCAATCTCGCGTGCGATGTTGGCCGAAGCCTCCGCACGGGCGGGAGCCGCACTGCGTGCCGAGGCACGGGGTGCTGGCGCCTGCTGCTTGCCGGTCAGAGCCTCGATGCTGTTGGCAATCTCGGCCATGGTGCCCTGCAGGGTATCAGCACGCTCGGCAATGGCGCCGCGCGAAGCTTCCGGCTGGTTCCGCTCCGGAGCTTCATTGCGGGTGCTGATCGTTCCGGAAAGGGGAGCGGAGAACGAGGCACCCTCAGATTTTCCCGGCCCGGACCCTCTTGGCGCGATGTATCCCGGACCTGAGTAATCCAGCGTGCCGCTCTGCCTGCGGACCACTTCCGACAGGGCATTGAGGGCAGAAATCTGGTCGGCAACCACGCGGCGCATGGCGTCGGCATTGTTGCGGGTTTCCTCGGGCAGGTCGATCACGGCGCGCTTCAGTTCGCTGCGGGCCGAGTCGATGTCCTTCACCACCTGCTGGGCGGTGATGCGCATGTCCTGGGCCGTCTGCTGGAAGTCGGCGGCTGTGGCCGAGAGCATCTCGTTCATGCTCGACAGGGCGCGTTCATGCTGCTCGCGCAGCACGCGGGCGGCCTGGTTGACCTGGCCGGAAGACGTGCCTTCGAGGCGCTTCAGTTCTTCCTCGAGGCGGGCGAGAGACTGGTTGGTCTGCTCGGTCACGATGCGGCTGATGTCGCGCGAACGCGTCTCGGCCGAGGACAGGGACTCGTCGATCATGCCCATGTAGCTGGACATGACCTGATCCACGTCCTGGGCGCGGCGGGTGGCCTCGCCGATCAGGCCGTCGAGCACCTCGCGGCGGTTCGAGAGCATCCGCTCCATTTCCTGGTTGAAGCGCTCGATGGAGCGCTCGACCAGTACTGAGACATCCTCAAGACGCTCGGAGATGCGGGTGCCGGTGACTTCCAGCTTGCCTGTGAGCTGCATCGAAACGCCTTCGAGGCGCGTGTCGATGTCCTTGGCGGCAGAGGCCAGCTGGTCGGCAAGGTAGGTGTTTGCCGTCTCGACGTGCTGGGCGAAGGCGCGATGCGCTTCTTCCAGACGCTCCGAGGAAGAGCTCGAAGCGGTTTCGAACTCGCCCGAGGCCTTGTCGATGCGGTCCACCAGCAGACCCGTCTCCTGCTCGAAGCGCGCCTTGATCTCCATGGCCGTGTGGCCAAGGCTCTCCGAGAAGGCCGACTGAGCGCGGTCGAAGGTCGTTTCCATATCGGCCGAAGCCTGATCGATGGAGTTGGTGAAGCGGTCACTGCTGCTGACGAGGCGGGCCGTGAGGTCGTTGGTGATGCGTTCCAGATGGCCGGAGGCCACATCGAAGCGCGAACCCATGTCCTGGGCCGTTTCCGTGAGCTGATCCACCATGCGGTTGGTGCTGGCGGTGAACTGGCTGGTCATCTCGGAGGATGCGCCTTCCAGCTGGGCTGCCATGCGGGCCGTGTTGGTGGTGAAGAGCTGCGAAAGGTCGGTGGTGGCGCCATCGAGCTGGTTGCCGAGGCGCTGTTCCGTGGCCTCCAGCAGCGAGCTGAGCTGGGCCGAGGAGATGTCGAGCTTGTTGGTGAGTGTGCCGGTAAGTTCGCCAACACGCGCGGTCACGTCGGTAGCCGTCATGTCCATGCTCTCGTTGACACGGAGCGACAGGGCTTCGAGCTGATCGGTGACATGGAGCGAGGTCTGCTCCAAGCGGCCATAGAGCTGCATCGAGGTGTCGCGCAGCTTGTCAGTGAGGCCGCTTGCCGAGCTATCGAGAACCTGCAGCATGCCGTCGCGGGCGGAGCCCAGCTTGTCGACAAATTCGCCGGAAATCGTGATCAGGCGCTCGGTGACGACACCGCCCGACGTTTCGATGTTCTGGGCGAGGGACAGGCCCGAGTCGCTCATCTGGCGGCTGACGATGTCGGCCGTTTCCTTGAGGTGGGCTGCGATCGTGCCGCTGGTCGAGATGAGCACATCGTTGACGTTGGCACCCACCTCCTGCATCTGCGTCGAGATGAGGCTTGAGGCCTCATTGAAGCGCTGCGTGGCGTTGTTGGACACCTGGTCGATCTTGTCGACGCCCTGCGTGAAGCCCGTCTCGAAGGTGCCGATTGCAGAATTGTAGGCTGCCGTGAAGGAAGCGCTGAGCGTGTCGGTGGAAGACTTGAGGGCCTCGGAGAAGGACGAGGTGGTCTGCTGGATGCGGGCCGTGATCTCGCCCGTACGGTCCTCGATCTTGCCAAGCGAAGAGCCGACAGCCGAGTCCATGGAGGTGGCCACGCGCTCGCCAATGGCGTTCATCGTGTAGGTGACGTTGTTGGCGTTCTGGTCGAGGTGCTCCAGCGTCTGGGCAACAGCGGCGTCGATTGCCGTACTGATGCGGTCGCCCATGGTGGAAACCGTGGCCGTGAGGCTGTTGGCGCCCTTGTCGAGGCGATCGATCGAGGAGGCGAAGGCCGTTTCCACAGCGGAGGTCACGCTGTTGCTGAGGCCGTTCACCGTGGCGGTGACGTTGATGGAGCCCTGGTCGAGCTTCTCGAGGGCATCGACCACGGCGTTGTTCATGGTGCCGGTGATCTGCTCGGCAGCTTCGCGCATGGTGGAGGTGAGGCCGGTCGAATACTGCGTGACCTGGGTGCCGAAGGAACCGGCAGAACGCTCGAGCTTGTCGATGGCCGAGACATAGGCCGTATCGAAGCGCTCGGTAACGATGTCGGTCGCCTCCTTGAGGGTCGAGGAGAAGGCCTGGGCGTGCTGGTCCATCCTGCCGCCGAAGCCGCTTGCGGAATTGTCGAGCTTGTCGACGGCCGCAGCATAGGTCTGATCGAGGCGGCCCGTGACGAAGTCGGAGGCTTCCTTGAGCGTCGAGGCAAAGGCGCGGGCATGATCGTCAACCTTGCCACCAAGGCTGCTGGCCGTGGTTTCGAGGCGGTCGATTGCGCCGTTATAGGTCTGGTCGAGGCGGCCCGTGACGAGGTCGGAGGCCTCCTTGAGTGTCGAGGCAAAGGCGTGGGCATGATCGTCAACCTTGCCACCAAGGCTGCTGGCCGTGGTTTCGAGGCGGTCGATTGCGCCGTTGTAGGTCTGGTCGAAGTGCTGGTTGAAGGATTCGGCCGAGTCGCGCAGCGACTTGTTGAAGGCGTCGACATTGAGTTCGACCTGCGAGGAGAGGGCGCTGGTCGAATCCTCGATCTTGCCGATGGCGCCGGCATAGGTCTGGTCGAGACGGCCGGTGATCAGGTCGGAGGCTTCCTTCACGCTGGTGGTGAAGGTGTTGGCATGGGTGTCGATGAGCTGCGTGAAGCCGCGCACCGTTGTGTCGAAGCGCTCCGTGGCACCGCCATAAGTGGCGTCGAAGGTGGAGGTCAGATCGCTGCTGGCGGTCTTCATCACGTCGATGAAGTTGCCGGCATGCTGATCGATGCGCTGGCCCAGTGAGACCGTGGCGGCGTCGAACTTCTGGATGGCGCCGCCGAAGGTGGCGTCGAAGGTGTCGGTCAGGTTCTGCGTTGCCGAGCGCATCGTGTCTGAGATCAGGTTGGCGTGCTGCTCAATATGCGAGCTGAGCGACGATGAGGACTGCTCGATGCGCGTGGCATAGTTCGAGGCTGAGGAATCCAGCTGGCCAAGGAACTGGTTGGCAGACTGGTCGAGGCCGGCAAGCAACTGCGTGCCCGAGATGTTAATGCGGTCGGCCAGGCGGTTGGTGGCGTTGTCGAAATTGCCGGAGATCTGCGTGGCCGCCTGATCGACGAACTCGGTCAGGTCCGTGCGGGCCTGGCTGACGCGGCTGATGAAGTCGGTGGCAACGCCGGTGAGGCCCTGGGTGACGACCGTGCGGCTGTCTTCGATGCGCTGGGCGGAATCGACACCGGCACGCTCGATGAGCGACGCGATTTCGGTCGAGGTCGCCTTGAGGTGATAGCTAATGTTGTCGCTGATGGTGCCGACCTGCTGCTGCAGTTCGTCGGCTGCCATCTTGATCTGCTGCGAGGAGGAGGAACTGAGGCGATCAATGGTGGCGCCGACTTCATTGTTGGCCATGACCAGCTGATCGGCGCTCTGGCGCATCAGCTGGATCAGGTTCGTTTCCATGCCCTTCACTTCGCCGCCGAACTTGCGGGATTCCTGGCCGAGTGTGCCGGCCGCGGTGTTCAGGATCTGGACATATTCCTGCAATTGCGAGGAGAAGCCGCGGAAGTCGTTGATGAGCAGAGACGACATGCGCTCGAACTGGACCGAATGACCGCCGATCTCCTGGCCGGCAATGGCGGTGCGCGACGACACTTCTTCGATGGTGCGCGAGAGTTCGTTGGTCGAAACCTTCAGGCCGTCTTCCAGGCGGCCGAATGTGGACAGCGCCACATTGATCATCTGGCTCAGGTTGTTGGTGTTAGCCTCGAGGCGCGAGAGCAGGGGGGCAGCTTCGCCGCCGACAAGCTGGCTCGTTTGCTGCAGGGCCGTACGCTGGTTTTCGAGGCCGGCGACCAGACCGCGGATGCGGTCTTCGTTGGCGCCGAAGGCGCGCTCGACGGCGGAGATTTCCTTGTGGACGATTTCCTCAAGAGCGGTGGCGCGCTGGAAGGCGTGTTCAACACCGCCAACGAGCAGGTCAACCTCGTGACGCACAGACTGAGCAATCGAGGTCAGCCCATCGGCTGCAATGTCCTGCGGGCGGATGAGGCGCATGGCCGACTGCATGAGCACTTCCGAGACCTGGCGCAGCTGCTGGGCGCGCCAGAGGAAATGCGCCAGCACGAAGGCGGCAGCAATCGGCAGAATGAGAACCGCGACGGCGCGCATGATTTCAGCGAGCTGAGCGCGGCCGTTCACGAGATTTACGATGAAGCCGGAGTTCAGCATGAAGAAGCCGAAGACCCAGAGGAGGGCAAAAACCGTTGGCAGCACATAGATCATGCTGGACGGTCCGCGGCGGAGGCGGGCCAATAGCATAGCCGTGCTGGGGTCGTTTTCGTTGGCCGGCCGCGAGCGGATCTGCGGTTCCGGTGCCGCCGTGCCCTTCGGATCAGCTGCCTGAAGTGCCGCGAAACGCTCTCTACGGCCCTTTTCTGGAGACTTTGCCATACCCACTACCCGCCTTCACTAACCTGCCAACTGCAGTTTCTCTGCCCATTCCCCCATCCGGGACACTAGGACCCGGCCCACCGGCTGAAAAGGGGCATTACCCCCATATTAACCTAACGAGTCCACGGCTTGAACCCTTCCAATGCCATGGGAATGGGCAAACTGTAACTTTGGTTAAAATTCTGGATCAAATTGAATCGATTTGGGAAAGGCCGCCTTTACCCTTCCCGTTCAGGCTCTTTGATGGAATTTGTGCCAAATTTCCGGCGAAAAGTCATGGGGCGTTGCGTGGTTTCTTTCAATCAGAGGGTGCAGGTCCAGTCGGAGCCCGATATCGATGCCGCGATATTTGATGTCAGCCACTTCGTCCGCCAGACCTATGGCGAGCGCGGGCTGCAACAGGAAATCCTGCAGCTTTTCCTCACCCAGATCGGCGATCTCCGCCGTGCCCTTGAGGCGCGCCAGTTTCTTGTATCGTGGGTTTACCTCACGCATACGCTGAAAGGCGCCTCCGCCGCGGTTGGCGCGACGGGGCTGATGCAGATGGCGGTGCGTTGGGAGGCCGAACCTACCCCTGCCGATGACGGCACCTTCCGGGCCCTGCTCGACGAGTTCGACAGCCATTGCAGCGCATTCCGCCTGGCGGCTGCCGCTTTCATGGCCTGACAGCCTGCGGCATGCGGCTGCTGCAGGGGCCGCCGCGGTGCAGTTGCCACCGGAGATTCGATCACCTATGTAGCCCGCGACTTCAGAATTTGCAGGCAGCATGGCCAAGATCACTTTCATCCAGCACAACGGCACGGAAACAACGGTTGACGGCATTCCCGGCATGACGGTGATGGAAACCGCCGTGAAAAATCAGATTCCTGGCATTGACGCCGATTGCGGCGGGGCCTGCGCCTGCGCCACGTGCCACGTCTATGTGGAGCCTGAGTGGCGTGAGAAGGTGGGTGCGCGCAATCCGATGGAAGAGGACATGCTCGACTTCGCCTTCGATGTGCAGGACTCAAGTCGTCTCTCCTGCCAGATCAAGGTGACCGACGCGATCGACGGCCTTCGCGTGAAGGTGCCCGAAAAGCAATTCTGAGCCGCGCCATGAGCGGGGCGATCCTGACGGACGCGGTCATCATCGGTGCAGGCCCCTGCGGGCTGTTCTCGGTCTTTCAACTCGGGCTGCTCGATATCCGGTGCCATGTGGTCGACGCGCTGGACCGGCCCGGCGGGCAATGCGCGGAACTTTATCCGGAGAAGCCGATCTACGACATTCCCGCCTTTCGCCAGTTGACCGGCGCGGAACTGACGGAGCGGCTGGTGGAACAGATCAAGCCGTTCCGGGCGCATTTCCATTTTGGCGAGATGGCAACGGGGCTGACGCGGCTGGCCGATGGCGGCTTCGAGGTGACGGCGGCCAGCGGCCTTGTGCTGCGCGCAAGGATCGTTGTCATTGCGGCAGGTTGTGGTGCGCTTCGTGCGAAGAAACCCGTGCCATTGAATGACTGGGGTCTTGACCGTCACGAGGATCTCATCGCCGTTGATACTGCGAAATTCGAGACGTCCATGCCCGGTGTCTTTGCGGTTGGTGATGCCGGCTGGTACGCGGGCAAGCTCGCCTTAATCCTCTCGGGATTTCACGAGGCGGCACTGATGGCGCAGCAGGCGTTCATCTACGTCAAATCGGGTGTGAAGATGCCGCTGCAATACACAAGCTCGAGCAGCAGCCTGCAGAGAAAGCTGGATGCCATCTGAGTTCTCCTTCCTGGCACCACCCTATGATGCGGCGCTGATGACCGCACTGCTGGCGCTGAACAATGCCCATGCCGAGGAACTCTCTTACAAGACGGAAGAAGGGTTTGCCGATCTTCTGGCGCGGGCGTCTTTCGTGCGTGCGGTGGAAGGCGGGCGCGCATTGCTTGTCGGCTTTGACGAGACCTGCGACTACGACAACGACAATTTCCGCTGGCTGAAGGCCAGGTTCCCGCGCTTCAATTATATCGATCGCGTGGTGGTGAGTGGTGCAGCGCGTGGCCAAGGCCTGGCGCGCCAGCTCTATGGCCTCATCGCGGAAGCAACGCGGAAGGATGGCCGAGAGCGGCTGGTGTGCGAGATCAATCTCGAACCGCCCAATCCCGCATCAGACAAGTTTCACGAGGCCCTAGGTTTCAAGCCCATAGGCCAGCGGCAACTGGCTGGATCGGCGAAGATCGTGCGCTACTGGGCGCGCGAACTCAACGGCTGAACTACTGCTTCATCGTCTGCTTGCGGCGGCGGCGCTTGCGGGCAGCATCGAGTGCATCGCGGCGGTTCGGCCGGCCGAGCAGCTTGCGGAAGCCATCGCGACGCTCGTGTACGGCGGCGATGGCGAGACCGACCGGCACGCCTGTTTCGACCAGAAGCGCCTCGCCGAGTTGCAGGCTCGACTCGATGGTTTCGGGCACCGCTTCGGTGACGCCCGCCTGATAGAGCCGCATCGCATGGCGCTCGTCGCGGGCGCGGGCGATGATCTTGAGCACCTGGTTTTCCTCGCGCGCCATGCGGACGATGATGTCGGCGCGGCCGGGGTTGTCCATGGTGACAGCGAGCGCCTTGGCGCTGTCTATGCCTGAGGCCCGCAGAATACCTGGATCGGCTGCATCGCCGTAATAGACATTGTGTCCGTCCTTGCGGGCCTGCGCCACGGCCTGCGGATCGGTGTCGAGAGCCAGATAGGTGCGCTCCTGTTCCCGGAGCATGGAGGCAAGGAGACTGCCGACGCGGCCGAAGCCTGCGATGATGACATCCACTGCATGGTCCGGGCCGGTTTGGGGCAGGGCCAGGGCCGGATCGAAATTGTTCGGCCGCAATCTGGTGACGATGGGCTTGCCGAGCCACGAGAGGACAGGAATGGCCAACATCGTGAAGGACACAGTCACAAGGGCCAGTTCATGTTTCTCGCCGACAAGAAGGCCGGTGGTTGCCGCTGTTCCCAGAATGACAAAGGCGAACTCACCGCAAGGGCCAAGGAGAAGGGCGCTCTCCAGCGCAGCGTGACGCGCCACGCCATAGAGCCGAGCAAGCCCGTAGATGACCGCCGCCTTGCCGACGATGAGGGCGATGGCGATGCCAAAGACCAGCACCGGCCGGGTCGCTATCAGCTGAAGGTCGAGGCCGAGCCCGACAAGCAGGAAGAAGGCGCCGAGCAGCAGGCCCTTGAACGGCTCGATGATGGCTTCGATGGCGCGTCGGTATTCCGTTTCGGCAAGCATCAGCCCGGCGATGAAGGCGCCCAACGCCATGGACAGCCCGGCGGCTGTCGCCAAAGCACCGGTGCCGATGGCAATGAAGAGCACGGCAGCCATGAAGAGATCGGGACTGTTGGCGGCGGCAACGAGTTTCAATACCGGCCGCAGGGCATAGCGGCCAATGACGACAATCAGCGCGGCTGCCAGAATGGCCTGGCCGACGGCCATGCCGATGCTCTTGATGAGGCTGTCGCTGTCGGGTTCAGCGAGGAGGCCCAACAGGATGAGGATCGGGACGACGGCCAGATCCTGCATGAGCAGGATCGAGAAGCTGGCACGGCCGGCCCGCGTGCCCAGCCGCTTCTCCTCGGAGAAGATCTGCACGACGATCGCGGTCGATGACAGCGACAGCGCCATGCCGACAATGATGGATTCACGCTCGCTGAGGCCGAAGGCATGCGCGGCAAGGGCAATCACGACGACAGTCAGGAGCACTTGCAGACCACCAAGGCCGAAGACCAGGCGCTTCATCGTGATCAGGCGCTCGGGAGAAAGCTCAAGCCCGATCAGGAAGAGGAGAAAGACGACGCCGAGTTCGCCGAGAAAGGCAATCGATTCCGGCTCGCCGATGCTGAAGACGGAGAGATAGGGCAACTGGCGCGCCGCGAAACCGAGAACATAGGGGCCAAGCAGCACGCCGACGAAGAGAAAACCGAGAACCGTGCTCACCCCGAGACGCTTGAGAATGGGAATGACAAGCCCGGCAGCTCCCAGCTCAATCAACACGTCTTTGAAGTGGGATATTGATTCCGCCGCCATCACATGGTCCTGTTTCGGCACCACATTGGACGAACGATTACAAAATGGAAATGAATCAATTCTGGTGCACCGCACCATCGGGCCGCGCGCGGGCGCGTGGTCTCGGACTGCCTGTGGCGGGAACGCCCGGGCACTATAACGCGATCACCGATGTTGCCGGTGTTGAAGTCGGAACCGTGACGCTGATTGACGGTGACGGGCCGCTCACCGTTGGCAAGGGACCGGTGCGGACCGGCGTGACCGCCATTCTGCCGAGAGGCCGCACGGGCGCCCATATCCCCTGTGCCGCCGGTTCCTACGCGCTCAATGGCAATGGCGAGATGACGGGCCTTGCCTGGATTGAGGAATGTGGCGAGTTGCAGACACCCATCACAATCACCAATACGCATGCCTGTGGTGTGACGCGCGACGCCACGATCAGATGGCTGGTGAAAGGTGGCTTCGGTACGGGCCAGGACTGGGGCTTGCCGGTTGCCGCCGAGACCTATGACGGCGACCTGAATGACATCAATGGATTTCATGTGACGGCAGAGCATACGCTGCAGGCGCTTGATGCAGCGCGCGGCGGGCCTGTGGAGTTTGGCAGCGTTGGCGGAGGCACCGGCATGATCTGCTACGACTTCAAGGCCGGCAACGGCTCGGCCTCGCGTGTCGTGCAGATCGGCGGCAAGGACTATAGGCTCGGCGTTTTCGTGCAGGCCAATTTCGGGGCGCGGCGTGACTTTACGGTGTTCGGGGTGCCGGTGGGGCAGCATATTCCCGAGCAGCAACTGCGCGGCAAGGAGCAAGGCTCGGTGATTGCCATTGTGGCAACCGATGCGCCGTTACAGCCGCACCAGCTCAAACGCCTCGCCCGGCGCGTGCCGATCGGTCTGGCGCGCACCGGAACCACGGGCAACAACAGTTCGGGTGATATCTTCCTCGCCTTCTCGACGGCCAACCCGGGGGCTTATGGCGCGGGCAGCGCCCTCCGCCAGGCGGAGTTTCTGGTGAATGGCGAGATCGATCCGCTGTTCCGGGCCACGGTTCAGGCAACCGAGGAGGCCGTGCTCGATTCAATCATCAGCAACGAGACAATGAAGGGGCGCGATGGCAACACATCCATCGCCCTGCCGCTGGACCGGCTGCTTGACGTGATGACGCGCTATGGCCGGGGCCCCGACGCCTAGGCGGCAAGGAAGATGTCAGCCTTCCTGGGGCTCGGCCTTGCCACCGCGGAGACGGCGCAGCATGTGCGACGGCAGCCAGTAATAGACGGCGCGGATGAAGGGGCGGAGATAGTAGAGATAGCTGTAGCCGGCAAAGGTTCCCCGCGCGCTGAGGGGGAGGAAATAGTCCCGCGTCTCCACGCAGTCGGAGCTCCAGGACTCCTTGTAAGCATCGAATGGCACCATGAGATCGAAGGCCGACATGCCGGCCGCCAGAGCGGCGCGCTGCGACATGTCCATGTGCAAGCGTCCGGGCGAAAGATCGGTGAGGGCATTCACATGCGACGTGATGTAGGCGTAGTGACGGCCGCCATAGCGAAAGCCGATTTCCCACGAAACGGGCCGTTCGCCTGCCTTGAGTTCGCTTACAACGACTTCGAGGCCCTGCGATTGGCCGCGTGACAGCTCGCGCAGGAATTTCAGGTGGCTCGGACAGCCGAGGACGCGGTTCATGCGGCCCCGCTCCTTCAGCCATTTGTTCTTCTCGTCGATGGCCTGGGCGATGGCATTGTCGCTCGCTTCGCCGGGCGGCAGGCGCGTGAACGTGATCGGGCCCAGCTCTTCAATGTGCTTGCGGATTTTCTTGCGGCGCTTGCGCTGGGTCGAGCTGTAGCGGCCGGAATAGTCTTCTTCGGTCTTGAACTGTGTCAGGTCGAGCCATGGCGCGCGCTCATGCAGGCGAGCATCAACAAACTGGTCGGCGGCAGCCGTGGCCAGGGTGCTGTCAGCCCGCACATGGCGAAGCCTCAGGACATCGAAGGCCTTGATCTGCTCAAGATAGCGCAAGGAATTGTCGATCCACATGCGCGGGTTCTGGCCTGCCGCACAGACAACATCGCCATACTGGCCAAAGGGATCCGAAAGCCAGGAGAGAATCCTGACGCCAAGCAGGCGTTGCGACATCAGCGGCCAGACAAAGACCAATGTGTCGCGGTCATAGCCAGTCAGGATATGGAGTTCCTGCTTGCCCGAGGCATAGGTGCGGCTCCAGTTGCTGACCCAGTCGAACGTCTGGAATGCGCTTGTAGGCGTGACAGCGGATGTCTCCAGGGCGCGCCAGCCCTTTTCGAGCGCCGCCAGGCCGTCGACATTGCTGACGATCCCCACATAGGCCGTAGCCGGCAAAGCGCCTTCCTCCACTGCGGCCCATGAATCCGGTGTGGCAACGCCCCCTGCCAAATCAGCATGGGCAAGCCTGTCCATGGTACTACGAAGTCCCCACATGCCTGCAGTCATGGCAGCAAGCGGGTAATTTTCTACAAACGAATTAATACGATCAGTGTCAGGCTTAATGAAGGGTTAATTCCGGAGAACCGCTGCTAGTAGTAAACGCCCATGCGGTGCCAGCGGATGTGGGGATTGGGCACCTGCGGAACAAACGAGGGTTGTGTCTTGCCGCTGCGGATGACGATCTGTTCCGACGGGCGGAGCGTGACGGCGCGGATGCGGGCAATCCTGTCCTCGGTTCTGGGATGGCTGCGCAGAATGGACGGCTGGGGAAAGCGGGCGCCCGGCAGAACCATGCCTTCGATGAGGCCGCCGTGCTTTTCCTCCAGCGTTTGCAGTGCCGAGGCGAGCCCGTCGGGATCGCCCGTGAGGCTCACGCCATCAAGGTCGGCATCATATTCGCGGGCTCGCGACAGCGCGAGTTGCAGCAGGCCGCCAATGGTGGGCGCGAAGATCATGAGCAACAGGCCCAGCAGCGGCACATCGAGACCGACACCGAAGACAAGCGGGATGCCGAAAAGCCCGAGCGCTGAAACAAAGCCGGTGATGCGGTTGAGAACATCGGCAAGCCCCATGACGCGCAGATCGCCATTCATGATGTGGGCCGTCTCGTGACCGAGAATGCCGGCGAGCTGGCGCGTCGTCATGGTACGCAGCAGGGCATCGGTGACGGCGATGGCAGAATCTTCCCGCGTGCCCACCGCAAAGGCATTCATCAGCTTTGACGGCACATAATAGAGCTGCGGAATGGAGGTGAGGCCGGCGCGCTTTGCCAGTTGCCGGACCACATCCTGAAGCTCGGGCAGTTCATCGGGCGCCAGCGGCCGCGCCTTGTAGAGATTGAGGACCATCTTCGGCGACACACGCCCCAGGCCGACAATGCCAATGATACCGAAGACGGAGGCGATCAGGAGGCCGCCGACACCGAGCACAAGATAGGCCAGAACGCCCATGAGCAATCCGGTGCCTGCCAGCAGCAGAATCGTATGCAGCGTGTTGCGCAGATTGTGCCTGCGCTGGGCCTCGGCATTAAGATTGAGCTGTGTCATCGCCCTTGTCCTTGCCGAAGCTTACGAGTTCGCGCAGCAGGCCTGCAAGCGTTTCACGATTGCCTTCGCGTGACGGGACGGGACGGCAGACATCCTGCGCCGCGAGGCCAATGCGGCAGGTAAGAATGCCATTGACGGCACCCTCGCCGAAACGCGCCGAAAGGCGGCCGAGAAGGCCGCGGCCCACGACATGCTGGATGAGATTGTCGGACAGCGCCAGGCCCCCCGTCACGGCCAGGTGGGTGATCACCATGCGGCCGAGTTTCAGCGTCGCCAGTGTCGAGGGCTTGCCGCCATACAGTGTCGCCAGCTCACGCAGCATGGCGGCGTTCTGGGCCGCGACGAAGAGGATGTCGAGAGCGGCAGCCGGCGTCACCGTTGTCAGCAAGGTCACGCGGCGGGCGCGGCGGGCGATGATGCGGTGTGCTTCTTCGTCAAGCGGGGGCAGAAGGATACGCTCGGCGAGGCGCACACGGTCCGCGGGATCCATGATGTCGGCGCTGTGGCGCGCTAGCTCCTTCATGGGCAGGGCAAGGTCGTGGCGGCCGGCATAGAGCTGGGTGAGGCCGTTCACCGCGGCCTGCGCGGCACTGTTTTCGTCAAGATTGATGGCGCGTGCGGCCTTGTCCTGCAGGTCTTCGATCTTGCGTAGACGGAGCAGGCCCCAGACCTCGCGCACGACGATGGCGATGGCCGCGAATCCGGCGAGGGATGCGACAGCGAGCGCTGCCCAGCCGAGCCAGGGTGCGCGCGCAAAGAAATCTTCAATCAGAGACGTGACCGACAGGCCGGCCCACATGGTGATGAGCGTGGCCAGTGCACCTAACAGGATGGTGAGCCAGGGTGCGCGCCGCGCTGCCGTCTGGCTGTGCGAAGGCGGCACGACGACGAGATCGCCTGCGGGTTCTGCCGTTTCGAAGGCGATATCCGCTGCGGCCCGCGACTTGCGGGCAGACTGGGTCCGTGTCTCCACCACCTTGTCATCCTCGATGACAAAGGCCCGTGGCTCGCGCTTGTCCTTATCCGTCATGCGAAACGGTCTCCGATCAGGAACTCGACGCAACGGTCAAGCCGGATATGGGGAAAGGTGCCATCCTTGAGATCAGGTGGCGTGAAACGCACAAACTTGAGTTTGCCTTCAAGCGAGCCATCGAGCGCGGCCCTGGCGTCGGCGGGAAGGTCGCCCGGGAAAATTGCTGCTTCCTGCGTGCCATCGAAAGCTGTGCTGCCGATTGTCTCGCCTGCCGCTGGCCTGCCCGCGATACAGGCCAGTTCCTCGCCGCGTTGGGTGACGGTTGCTTCCCGTGTGGCGCGGATGGCGGCGAGTGCTGCGACATCGTGCACGGCACCGCGATATTCGGCTCGCGCTGCTGCTTCCGACACGACCTGGCGGAGGATGTTTTCCAACTGGTCGTGGCTTGCGTGATGCAGGAGATCGGCCTTGGTGGCCGCGAACAGGACCTTCTCGATGCGCTTGCCGAAGAGGCCGGTTAGAACCGAATTGCTGCCGAGGCGGAAGCAGGACATGACTTCTGCCAACGTGCCCTTGAGGTCATTGACGGCGGCGGCCCCGGCATTGAGGGCGGAGAGGAGATCGACCAGCACGATCTGCCGGTCGAGCCGGGCAAAGTGGCCGAAGAAGAATGGCTTCACCACATGGGCGACGTAAGAGTCGTAGCGCCGCGCCATGAGGCCGGCGAGCGAGCCCGCCCGCGGCGCATGGTCAGGCGCAATGTCGAGTGGCGCAAAGGACAGGAGCGGTGAACCGGCCAGATCGCCCGGCATGAGAAAGCGGCCAGGCGGCAGCGAGGACAGCGAGACATCATCCTGACGGCAGCGCGCCAGATAGCGGGTGAAGAGATCGGCGGACTTGAGTGCCAGCAGTTCGTCCGCTGCCGCCTCGGGATCCATCGCCTGCAACAGGGCGTGCCAGTCGTGGGCGTGAGCTGCGCGCGGTGCCTTGCGGCTGGCGGCAACAGTGGTGGCGGACCATTGCTGGTAGCTCTGCGACAGCAGCGGCAGATCGAGCAGCCATTCGCCGGGGTAGTCCACGATATCGAGATGCAGCCGGCCGCCATGTGTGTTGCGGGCGATCAAGCCGTTGGGCTCATATTCAATGGTGAGACGGAGCTGGCTGATGCGGCGCGTGCCTTCCGGCCAGCGGCGGGGCTCTCCAGTCAGCGTGGCAAGATGATCCTCATAGGCAAAGCGCGGCAACTCGTCGTCGGGCTGGGGCTCGAGATAGACGCGGCCAATGCGGCCGCGGGCCTGGGCCTCGAAGAGCGGCAGGCGCGCGCCTTTCAGGAGGGCGTGGACGAGGGCCGTGATGAATACCGTCTTGCCGGCGCGTGAGAGGCCGGTGACGCCGAGGCGCACCGTCGGGCTGAACATGCCGGTCGCAAAGTCACTGAGGCCGCCGACGGCGAGGCGGCCTGCGTCAAAGACATCAGTGACATTCATGGCCATAGGCCCCCTTTTTCAACCCGCATAGTTGGGTGCGAAAGGGGGCCATCGCAAGTGGTTCGGCCTATTTTCCGATCTCCACCAGATCATAGGGCGTGGTCTGATAGACCTCATTGATCCAGTTGCCGAAGAAAAGATGCGCGTGGCTGCGCCAGCGGTTCTCCGGCGGCTTAGACGGATCATTGCCGGGGAAATAGTTGGCCGGCATGTTGATGGCACGCCTGGCCGCCACGTCGCGGTTGTATTCATCCGCCAGTGTCGTCGTGTCGTACTCGATGTGATTGAACATGTAGAGCGAGCGGTGCGCCGGATCGTTGAGCAGGCAGAGACCGACCTCATCCGACTCCATCAGCACTTCCACGCCCTTCTTCGGAAGGTCGGCACGGCGAACCTCCGTCCAGCGTGACACCGGCATCGAAAAATCATCCGAAAGGCCGCGCAGGAAGGTCGAGGATGGATTGAGGTTCTTGTGGCGGTAGATGCCGAAGGCCTTGGCCGGCAGCGTATGCTTCGGCACCTTGTGGAAGTGATAGAGGGCCGCCTGGGCGCCCCAGCAGATGTTCAGCGAGGAATGCACATTGGACTGGGTCCAGTCGAAGATCGCCTGAAGCTCCTTCCAGTAAGTGACGTCCTCGAAGGCCATTAACTCAATTGGCGCGCCCGTCGTGATGAAGCCATCGAAACGCTGGCTGCGCACGGCCTCCCATGGCTCGTAGAAGGCGAGCATGTGTTCCTGCGAGGTGTTCTTCGGCGTGTGGCCGGTGATGCGGATGAGGCTCAGTTCCACCTGCAGGGGCGTTGCGCCGATCAGTCGGGCGAACTGGGTCTCGGTCTTGATCTTCTCCGGCATGAGGTTTAGCAGGCCGATGCGAAGCGGACGGATATCCTGGCGGTTGGCAGTGGCCTCGGTCATCAGGCTCACACCCTCGCGTTCGAGGATGCGGCGTGCGGGAAGGTCGTTCGGAATACGGATGGGCATGGGAATACTGGCTATTTCTGGTCGATCGTGCGGGCGACAAGACTGATGAAATCAGCCTCGGTTTGGACGGCAGGCACGTCACGCATTCGGATCCGGTAGCCACGTGTTTCGGCAATCCGCTGGTAAAGCGGGATGCGGTGGTGGATCAGCTGCTCGAAGCCCCAGGCGGCAAAACCGTCCGGATCAACATCATCGTCGTTTCTGATCTTCTTCAGGTCCTTGTACTCGGCCCATTTCGCATCGAGGAAGGCGGGCTGATAGTACATGGGCTTGGGATTCTGCCGGAAGCGCTCGACCAGCATGGAAGCGTGCTCGGGCGTTCCCTCTATATAGAGAAGCAGGGTGTTCTCGGTGAGTGCCTTCAGAACCGGATCGTCAGGATCGCCGGGATCGACCACTTCGCAGAGGCTGCCCCCGGAGTCGCAGATAAAGTGCTGGTAGCCATAAATCTCGGTTGCCCTCCGCACGAACTCTGGCACGTCGAGAAGGGCGCGGATCTCGGCCTCCCGGTGCTCGGCCTGACGGCGCTTGTATTCGGCAAAGTTGATGCCGCCGCGGGCCGGGTTGCCGGGCTTCCCCAGATAAGTGGAGAGCGGCGCCAGATTGTCGAAGGTGATGTTCGAGCGGATGTAGATCGAGTCAGACCGCAGCAGGTCGCGCAGGAAGGGGTTCTTCATGGCTTCGCGCTTGAAGTTGTCGACGATGTGCTCGTCCATGTAGCGCGTGCCGATCCGGTAATCGACGGAGTACTGGAACCACTGGTTCCGCTGCAGCAACTGGGCAAAGGTGGTCTTGCCGACCCCGGACATGCCGAAGACGGTGACAGCCTTGCGCGCGAGCGCCTGGAACTCCTGGCCGGACGTGAATTTCATGGGCGGGCCTTTAGCCATTGGGGCCGCCGAGGGCAACCGGGTCAGAAATCCTTGGTCAGCCGGAAGTCGACGGAATGGCTGTCATAGTCATAGACATTGGTATTCGAGGTGTTGCGCACATAGGTGTAGTTGAGCTCGGGTGCGAAGCCGAAAAGGTTCCAGTCGCGCTTGGTCAGCGTCAGGCCAGCGATGTAGCGCGTGTCCTGGCGGGTCAGGCCGAGGCCCGGATTGTACTCGTCGAAATCGGTGCGGCGGACTTCAAAGCCGGCCGATGCCGATATGCCGTATGACAATTCGCGGTAGGCCTGCAGGCCGCCGGCGATGGTCCGGTAAGACTGGAAGTCGATGCCATTGTCGATGAAGTCGACGCCACCATAGAGGAGACCTGTCGTTGCTGCATTGAAGGTGTGGGCCCATGAGACATCGGTCATCCAGGCCGAGCCGTCGCGATTGCCGTCGGCGTCGAAGTCCCGGAATTCATAGGTGGTCGCCATGGCGAGGGAGTCGTTGGCGGTGAGGTTGAGGCGGCCCGATAGGCGCGGGCCATAGCTTGTCGAGGCGATCTTGCCGTCGTCGACGCTCAGCGACTCACTCGCCACCGCGCCCAGGCCGAGATAGCCGAAGCTCATGAGGTGGCGCAGTTCCAGCGACTGGCTGAAGGTGACCCAGTTGAGATCGAGATCGTCATAGACCTGCGTGTCGATGCCGCCTGCCGCAACCAGCACGAAATCATTGTTGAGCCGCTTGGAATAGGAGCCGCTGACGCCCGCGGAGACGACGTAACCCGCCTGCTGGCGCGTGTCGTCGTCAATCTCCATGTTGATGTCGGCGTCGGGATGATAGACGGTCTTGTGCCCGGAGCCGCTGTTGATGTTGGAAGACGGCGCTATCGAAGCGTAGGCGCGGAAACTGTAGGGCTTGGCGGCATCGATCCGGTCGATGAAGGCGCGCACGCCGCGTGCCGCTTCCTCGGTTTCGGCCGAACCGGCGAGCAGATTGAGATGGTATTTTGCGCTGTCCGTCTCGTCCATGGTGACGAGCGTGTTCGCCAGTTCGGAGCGCACGAGTGTGAGGCCCGGATCATTGGCCAGAGCCTTGCGATACTTTGCAACGGCACCTTTCAGGTCGCCATTTGCCTTGAGGATCAAGCCCTCGATGAAAAGCGTCCGGTTCTCTGCATGTGAGCCAGTGAGGGGATAGGCCTGCAGCAAAGCCTCGGCTGTGTCCTGCTGGCCAGTCTGACAGAGCTGGATCAGAACCTTGACGCGCGTGCTCTCGTCCATCGCCTCATAGGCCGCACGGTTGCCGTGATCCGGCATCTGCGCGACCGCAGGTGCAAGTTCCGCAAAGGCCAGCAGACAAGAAAGCGCGCAGATGGCTGCGCGCAAGGTCTTGCCGGGCAATGGCCCAAACCCGGAGTCCATGCCAGTCCTATCGGGTGCCGTGGAAGGCGCCATTGATGGTCAGGTAGCCACGGCGGTTGCTGGTGATACCGCCCGAGCCGCCGCGCGGATCTGGGGCCGTGCCGTAGACGTTGAAGATGCCGGTCGTTTCCGAAGCGGCGTTGCCGTAGAAGCCACCGTACATCGGATTGTCGCCGCTGACGAAGTTGCCGCTGAGTGTCGTCGTGCCCGAATAGGTGTTCCGGGTTGCGCCCGTGCCCGCCATGTTGCCGTTGAGGGCGAGCGTGCTGTTGTAGAAATAATACTCCGGCTCGGCCAATGTTGCGGTGGAGGTGCCGACAGTCCATGTCCGCCAGGCGGAATCGTCGTCACGGCCGGTCCATGTCTCGGGGTTCAACTGGCCGCTGATTGCGCCGTTGCCGAAGTTTGCATTGATGGTCGAGTTGCCTTGCACGCGCCACAGATTGTTGGGGCTGATCTCGGCATCGTCGGGCTTGACCCAATTGTCGGTCTTTGCCGTGGCGACGAAGCGTCCGTTGTAGGTGGCGCTTCCCGAGGTCGGCACGTTTGTCGTGGCATTGCCGCCAAAGGCCCAGGCCTGATGCTTTGCCTCGTCACCGCCGATGGCATTCTGGTACTGCGTGGCGTAGCTGTTGTCCCAGGCCCAGACCTGCAGGAGCTCGTCACGATTGTCAGCGGCGCTCAGCGCACGGTATTCGCGGTATCGGGTGTTGGAGCCGCCATTCGCGTCAGCGCCTGAATTGAAGGGATCCGGCAGGTTGCTGCCGAGGATATATTCATCCATGTAGACCGGAATGGCCCAAGACCCGTTTGTGGCGGTCTTGGTGTCAACCTGCATCATCATCTTGGTCGGCTTGCTGCCCGACAGGATCGCTGCCGTCGTTGCAGCGTTATTCATGCCCGAACCACCGCTCATCACAGAAAGAGACGAGCCGGACGTGGGCTTCTGATACTTGGAGCTTTCGAGGACAATCGTCGTGTTGCCGGAGCTCAGGCTGGTGTCATTGCCGCCGGCGCCCGAACCGGTGTTGCCGTCGGTGTCGTCGTCGTCGCCAACACCATCACCGTCGGAGTCGCCGCCATTGTCCGTGTTGCCACCGCCGCCGTTGTTGCCACCGTTGGTCGGCGGGCAGTTCAGGCCGCAGACTTCCAGGTTGCCCGCGAGATCAAGGGCATCTCCACCCCCACCGCCACAACCGGCGAGAGAGACAGCGCAGGCCATCAAGGCCACAACAGACACACCACGCATGAGAACCACCCACAAAAACTGATTGGATCAAAATGGCGGTGTTCGGCTAATTTTGCGTTAAGTGTATTTCGTAGCTGACAATTCAGCGTGTTCATCAAGGAGTGTCCCAGATTGCGACATGACGTTAACCCAGTGGCAAGCTGGTATGAGGCAACGGCCCAGCGCGACGCCTATCCCGAGGCTCTCGGCGAGATTACCGCCGACGCCTGTGTCATCGGTGGCGGCCTTGCCGGCCTCACCACAGCGCATGAACTGCAGCGGCGCGGGCTCTCGACAGTCCTGCTCGAGGGCGCGCGGATCGGCTGTGCTGCCTCGGGCCGCAATGGCGGCTTTGTCTCGAATGGTTTTGCGCTCGGGATCGACAGCGTGGAGAAGCGTGTGGGACTTGCGGCCGCACAGGCGCTTTACGGATTTTCCAAGGAGGGGACGGACTTCGTCCGCCAGACAATTCTGGCGAACCAGCCGGAACTGATCATGGGGCATGGCTGGCGCATGGCGCTGCGCCACCCGGATGACGGTGGCCTCAAAGCCTATGTCGACATGCTGAACAGCCAGTTCGGCGAGCAGATGACCTATGCGGCACCGGAAGAGACGCGCAAGTACCTCAACTCGGCGCGGTACTTTCATTCCCTATCATCGGCAACGGCGTTCCATATTCATCCCTTGCGCTATGCCTTGCTACTTGGGCGGCTTGCGGCATCGGCGGGTCTGCGCATCTTTGAGCGGAGCCGGGCGCAGAGTGTGAGCAAGGAGGGGGCATCATTCGTGGTTCGCACGGAACGGGCCAGGATCACGGCGCGGCACATCGTGCATTGTGTGTCGGCGCTCGATACCGGACTCCACCGGCCCTCCGGGCGCGCCATCTTGCCAGTCGCCACTTATGTGGCGGTCACGGAGCCATTGCAGCAGGACTCGATCAGAACGTCCTCCGCGGCTTCGGATACGCGCCGTGCTGGCGACTACTACCGGTTGATAGATGAAGGCCGGCTGCTCTGGGGCGGCCGCATCACCACGCGTGTTTCCGAGCCATCGCGCCTGGCCGAGCGCATGAAGGGTGACATGCTTTCGGTCTATCCCGGCCTCGGCAATCCGCGCATCGACTATGCCTGGGCGGGATTGATGGGCTACGCCATCCACAAGATGCCGCTGATCGGCCGCGATGCCGACGGGCAGTGGTTTGCAACGGGCTTCGGCGGGCATGGCCTGAATACCACCGCCATGGCCGGATTGCTGATCTCGCGGGCCATCGCCGACGGAGATGACAGCTACCGGCGCTTCGCACCCTTCGCGCCCGATTGGGCCTTCGGGCAACTCGGTCGCCTGGGCGTGCAGGGCTCCTACTGGTGGATGCAGCTCCGTGACCGGATCGACGAGGCTAAGGCACCGGCTTCGTGAAACTGACACGCGAATCAACTTTGCCCCGGATTGGTTTGGCAAGGCTTGTGGCCCCTAGTGCTGCTTGCTATAGGCCCGGCCACTTCGAGGGTGGAGAGAGACGCATGTCCGAAGTTTTGGACGAAACCTATCGGCCCAGTGACGACGAGCCGTTCATGAATGAGCGGCAGGTCGCTTACTTCCGCCGCAAGCTGCTGGCCTGGAAGGAAGACATCCTGCGCGAAAGCAAGGAGACGATCTCCCACCTGCAGGACGAGAACCATGTGTTGCCGGATATCGCGGATCGCGCGTCTTCCGAGACGGACCGTTCGCTGGAACTGCGCACGCGTGACCGGCAGCGCAAGCTGATCTCGAAGATCGATTCTGCGCTGAAGCGCATCGATGACGGTTCATATGGCTATTGCGAGGAGACGGGAGATCCGATCAGCCTCAAGCGCCTTGATGCCCGTCCGATCGCCACGCTTTCGATCGAGGCCCAGGAGCGCCACGAGCGCCGCGAGCGCGTCTACCGGGACGACTGATCGCCTATCGTCAATGTTTCATGCGCCCTGCATCAGGGTGCGTGCTTCGTCGAACAGTTCCTGTGACGCCGTGCAGAGCACGTTGCCGCCCTGTGCCGGGTTGTTGTCTGTCCATGAGCCGACAACACCGCCCGCGCCGCGGATGATCGGAATGAGTGCCGCGATATCATAGATCTGCAGGATGGGGTCCATGGCGATGTCGATGTGCCCGGCGGCGAGCAGGGCAAAGGAATAACAATCGAGGCCAAAGCGCATGGACTTCACGTTCGAGCGCAGGCGCTCGAAGGGAGCCGCGGCACCGTCGCGGTAGAGGTGAGGGGCGGTGGTTCCCGCCATGGCGTCGGCCAGTCTCCGGCCCGGCGTGACCCGGATGGCGGTTGCTTTGCCGCGATGATCGAGCCAGGCGCCGCCACGATGGCCATAAAAGGTGTCGCCGACAAAGGGCTGGCACATGACGCCGAGGAGCGGCTCGCCATCCAGATAGAGGCCGATGAGCGTCGCCCAGGTCGGCAGGCCGATGACGAAGGCCCGGGTGCCGTCGACGGGATCAAGGATCCAGGTGAGCCCCGATGAACCTTCGTGGGTGCCATATTCCTCGCCGATGATGCCGTGACTTGGATAGTGTTTCTCGATGAGGTGGCGGATGGCGCGTTCGCCGGCACGGTCGCCCTCGGTCACCGGATCCCAGTCGCGCGCCGCCTTCACATCAACGGAGACATTTTGCCGGAAATGCGGAAGAATCTCGCGGCCGGCGGCCTCCGAGAGCTTCAGGGCGAAACGGGTCAGTTCGGCAAGTTCAGCGTCATTCATGCAATTTCCAGACGAATCAGTTCAGGCTTATGCGCTTTTTTAGTGTGGTTTGGCCGTGGTTTTAGGCTGTTGAATCGGATATGCAGCTTCCGCATAGCGTCCCGTACTTCACAAAAGAAGACATGTAATTCATTGATTTATCTGATTTTAATTTTGATCAGGCGATCAAGACACAGAGATGGGAAGCGTTGTGAGCCTTTTTCCCGCTTGAAAGCGGAATGTTGCAGTGCCATATCCCGGCTCGTGAGACGAAGACAGTTGGTTTTCCTCTCGCAGCCCTTTTGGGCGTTTCCTCCCTAGACTTGGGCCGATCACGATAGTGCATCGGCCCTTTTTTATTCTGCGGCCTGTTTCGACGGCCCGATGCCCGCCATGGCGCTGGTGAGATCGCCAAGCCTGCGGGCCAGGTCATCGAAGAGCGCCTTCAGCAATGCAAAGTCCCGCGACCGCTCCAGGGTTGCCTCGTTCATATAGAGCGAACGGTTGACCTCGATCTGCAGGGCGTGGCGGCCGTTGCGCGGATTGCCATGGGTTTCGGTGATAAAGCCCCCGGCATAGGGCCTGTTGCGCGACACATGCAGCCCGGCGGAGGCCAGCTGACGCTCGACCCAATCGGCAAGCCCCGGATCGCAGGCCGCGCCAAAACGATCACCCAGCACGACGTCAACGCCTTGCCCGCGAAACCGCTGGCTGCCGCTCACGGCTGACGCTGGCATGGAGTGGCAATCGAAGAGCAGCACGAAGCCCGTGGCGCGATGCGCCTCGTCCAGCAGCAGGGAAAGCGTGCGGTGATAGGGCCGGTAGACGGATTCGATCCGCTGCAGCGCATCGGCGATCTCGATGCGGCCGCGGTAGATGTCGAGGCCCTCCGCGACGATGCGCGGGATGGTGCCGAGACCGCAGGCGACGCGCGCCGAGGCGACATTGGCATAGCCCGGGACATCCTCGATGAACATGCGCGGGTCGAGCTCATAGGGCTCACGGTTCAGGTCGATAAAACTGCGCGAGAGCAGGGCCCGAAGCATAGGCGCGCCGACCGAAACGCAACCACTGAAGAGTTCATCGACGAAAGTGTCTTCCGAGAGCCGTAGCTGATGAAGGGCCAGCTTGCTCTGCGCGACGAAGGCCTTGGGAAGCTGCCGCCCGCTGTGCGGCGAGTTGAAAACCATCGGCACCTGCCATTGTGCCGGCGCCAGGATCTCAAGCACGTCGTGCTGCTTCAACACTGCTCGGTCTGTCCTCCGTGTGGCAGCTGTTATGGGCTGCTTCGCCGGGCCTTGTCCAGCATGGAGCAGAGGCGGCTTCACGTGCTGTTTACCGGCCCTTCCTATTGTCCTGACGGGACAATTGAATTCGGCCGCACGGGGCGGCATAGTGGGCAAGCTGAATTATGCAATCGACGCGAATGGCAAAGATCCTGCTGGCAGAGGACGACGAGGACCTGCGGCGCTTTCTGGTGAAGGCGCTGGAGAAGGCCGGCCATGCCGTGACCGCCTTTGGCGAGGGTGCCTCGGCCTTTGAAGAGATCAAGCAGGATACATTTGACCTGCTGCTGACCGACATCGTGATGCCCGAGATGGATGGCATCGAGCTGGCGCGCCGCGCGGCCGAGCTCGATCCCGCACTCAAGATCATGTTCATCACCGGCTTTGCGGCCGTGGCGCTGAACCCCGACTCCAAGGCGCCGAAGGAAGCGAAGGTGCTCTCCAAGCCCTTCCACCTGCGCGACCTGGTCAATGAAGTGAACCGCCTGATGGCGGCCTGAGCCGCGCTTTCCGCAGCCTTTCCAAGACGCTTGCCATGCATGGATTTGGCCCCTATAGGCTGCGCACCGTTCGTCAATGTGGGTGGTTAGCTCAGCGGTAGAGCACTACCTTGACATGGTAGGGGTCACAGGTTCGATCCCTGTACCACCCACCATTTAAATCAGCAAAATCAGAGACTTATGACTTCCGCCGAAATAGGCGCGGTGTTTGCCCCCGCCTAGGTAAGCAGGGGGAAAGCACCGTGTTCAGCCTGGCACCCCATCTTGCCCGGCGTGTGCCATGGCTCTATTCAGGCCCGGCTTTGGCGGTCCGGTTATCCGGATTTGACCGGTGTACTTTCGCCCATTGATCCCTTCGTGTTTCTTTGGTGGACGGCCAAGGCGCTTCAGAGAGGGCGGGCCCTCAACAACGCCTCGACCTTGAAACACCTCACCTCTGACACCAAATATCCAGAGGCGGCTGCTGCTATACAATGATAGTCCCAAAGCTCTTTTAGGTCCTCTGTCCCGCACCCTTTTTGCGGGCACGTCCAAGTTCTGGTTGCCGTAAAAGGCCCCAGGGCAAAGCTGTAGACTTGATTCCGCTACCCCGATGTAAAGGGGCGCGGTGGTAGCAGCCGTCTTCCTGAATGCGGAGCATCCGGCGAATGCCAGGTCCCTTTTACTTCGCAGCTTCCTCTTTCAGTTCCGGAACAATCATGCCGTCAACCAGCCAGCGCCAATATGGCAGCGAGGCGAAGGGCGTCAGCCGCCGTGCTGATTCCACATCGGCGGGCACAAAGTCAGGTGCTTCGCCCTGTGCAACCTTCCCCATCGCGTCGAGGCCAGAGGCTAGCAGCGTGACGGCATCGGTGGCCGTGCTGAATGTCGGGCCGAGGAACGATCCGACCTTGGAGCGGACAGCGAAGCGTGAAGCTGGGGCGCGCTGAGAGGCATTCGGAAACAGGGCCGCAGCACCGCTATAGATGCCAGGGCCACCGGCCTTCTCAATCGCATTGTTCACTTCAAAGGCTAGGGAGAAGATGCCCGAGCGGTCGAGGCCTTCCGCGATCCAGGTGCCCGGATTGTCGGAAATCTCGCGCCCACTTTCGAGTTGCTTCAGCCAATAGATGAACATGCCGATTGTCGCCATGCCCATGACGCCGCCGACAAAGCGCGTCGTGTCTTCCTGCAACCCCATAATCAGCACCCGCTGATTTGAGGCCAGGGCGAAGGTGCGGAATTGCAACAGCGCCCGCCCTGTGGCCGTCTGCGCAAACAGCGGCGTGTCGCCCAGGCTCTTGGTAACGATGATCCTGTCCACGTCCTTGTTAATGGCGGCGCGCCAGGCC
This sequence comes from Pseudomonadota bacterium, assembly GCA_020161855.1. Classification (GTDB taxonomy): domain Bacteria; phylum Pseudomonadota; class Alphaproteobacteria; order Rhizobiales; family Aestuariivirgaceae; genus Aestuariivirga. The sequence continues at coordinate 151,672 of JAIUNJ010000003.1, read as the reverse complement.
GAGCGCAGCCAATCGAGATCATCCGGCCATTGATCGGAGTTCGCGACGCGCACGCCTTCGAGCACGTCGCCATGCTCTTTGAACAGCCGCCCGAGCAGTTCGGCACGATCCTGCCCGATGCCCAGCAGGCCCATATAGGCACGCTCCCTGTCATCGAGCGCAGCAAAGCCACGTTCCGCAGCCACTTCGGCATTTTGCAGAATGCGATTCTGCGTCATCGTCGCGGACACAGATTTCATGAAGTCGTTGAAGTGCAGTAGGCCGGTGAGGCGCGTAAAGCCGACACTGGCATTCTGCAAGAAGCGTTCCCATGGCTTGGACTGCGAATAGGGATCGGTAAGCTCAGCCAGCGTTGCAAGTCGTGAATGCAGGATTTTTTCGGAGATTGCACCGGCAAGGGTCGCCTCTTGCTTCGACATCTGAAGGCCCTTGCTCCTGCGAATGAGCGGGCCGAGGCCGTCCTTCATGAAGGCCTTGAGGCCGTGCACCATGGCAGGCCGAACCACATCGGTCAGCGATGACACCGTGACGCCGCCCAGGGAGGTCAGGTAGTTGAAGGTCATCGCAGCGTTGAGCGTGCGCGCCCAGGCCGTATTGGAAAGCTCAGGGCGATAGTTGCCCCTCAGCATGTCGCGCACCGCTGAAATGTCCCGCACGTCATTGCGCTCACGCCTGTTGAGATCGGCCAGGTGCTTCGCCTTCGCTTCCGGGGTCATGACCGAATTTTCCGCAGCGGCCTTCAGGGCGGCATAGTCTTGCCGGATCGCGTCAATGGCCTGCTTCATATCGACGGAGCCGAAGCGCTGCTTCAGTTCGATGTCAGCCGACATGACGCGGGCATAGCGCCGCCCGATCCATTCCGCATCGTCATCCAGGTACTTTTCAACGAGCTTGTCCGGAATGTGAAACGTGCGTTCAGCCAACGGCCCGCGCTTGGTGACGATCAGGCTTGTCGGCGTGTCACCTTCATGGAACCGGCCAGTGACTTTCTCATAGATCGACTGCACAATGTCTTCCAGATACGCATCACGATCTTCAGGGCTGAGAAAATCGAACTGGCCGCGCTGGCCTGCATGAGCAATGTCGGCATCGAGCTTGGCAATCCTTTCACGGTCAAGGTCGCTAATTACCTTGTTTGCGGTCATGGCCAGGTCTTTGAGGGAATCGGACGTGCCGAACAGTGGCCGGGCGAAATCGACGCCCATGCGATCCATGGCCTGCATCATCTGATCGAAGGCGTCGGCGGAGGCAGCGGCCTCACGATCACCGGCACGGATCACGCGACGGCCCCGAACATCTTCCGCCATGGCGTCGATGAATTCCCGGATCGTCGGGCGCTCAGCACCGTCAAAGAAACCCTCCTGCCAGGCCCGCAGCGCGAGATCGTCAATGCCTTCACCGCCAGCAGCGTTCAACTTCGTGCGGCGTTCCTTGCGCAACAGTCCAGGAATGCGCCGGGCCTCCGGATAGACGGAGGTTAGCAGGCCTTCAGGATCAAAAACGCCACCCTGCTTGTTGAGCCACTTCGACAGGCTTTCTACCTGTGGCGGTTTCTCGCCTGCATTCACACGGCGCACGAATTCAACAATGGCTTCCTCATCGAGATCATCAGCAGAGATTTCGCCTGTCTCAAGACGCCGGAGCATGTTCGCATCGCGGTTGAGGATGCTCTTTTCCAGCCGGTCCTTGTCACCCTTGAGCTTGCCCAACTTGCGCTGCATACGCTGGGCCTCAGCCTCCGTGGCCGCATCGAGCGCGCCGCCGAGATAGGTCTTCACGATGTTGCGGAATTCGGCCTCATTGGCCTCAATCTTCAGCTTGTTCCACACGCGCGTGAAATAGCTGTCCGCCGTGTCAACATGCACATCTTCAGGCAACAGGCCCGCCGCGATGGCCCGTTCCTTCAGAGGATCAATGACAGTCGAGCGCCACGATCTTGCCGCCTCAGCAACCTGGGGAATGTCGGCACGATCACCGCGCCGCATGGCCCGGCCAATAGCTTCACGGAATTCAGGGCGCGTCATCACAGTGCCCGACTTGCGCAAGGCCACGTAGTATTTTTCCTGAGCTTCCATGGCCTGGGAGACAGCGCCACGCGTCCACTCATGTGTTGCGGTTTCCGCAGCGGCATCACCGCGCCCTGCGAAATTCTTCTTCAGGTAGATCGGCACTTCCATGAGCGCCGACGAAATCTCGCGCACCGCCTTTGACGGGCTTTGCATTGTGCGCAGCATGGGGTTCAACTGTGCCGTGGCCTTGGCCTGGGCAGAACCGGCGATGCCTGCAATGGAAAGGTCATCGAGCGTGTCAGCCTGAGAGGCGGCAGCACCCATGGAGGATGCCCCGGCAGGATCAGGAGCAGCGCCAGGGCGCGGCACCATGGCGGTCAGTTCCTTGTGAAGCTCATCCGTCACGGCGTCGAATTCCGGATGCTCAGCGGCCTTCAGCGCATCGCCAGCCGCCTTGCGTTCAGCAAAGGTCATCACTTTGGAGATACCGCCACCCAGCAGCGCCCCGAGCAGCACAGAGCCGCCAATCGCAAGCGCTGATTCCGCTCCCGGTCTGGTTTGCTGCGTTGCCTGAAGGCCTGCTTCCTGCACCGCCGTAGCCACACCAGCAGCCGTTCCGAGCTTCAGGGCAGACTTGCCGACAGAGTATGCACCCTTCGCCCCACGCACGACGGCACCGGCAGGAATCAGCATTGTCGGATCGAGGATCGACGCACCCGCCGAAAGGCCGAAGCCCATCCATCCAGAAGCCGCGAGCGTCTGCCGGTCACGTGTTTCGCGGTCAATATCGGCCTTGACCAGTTTTGCCGCCTTGGCGTTGAACACGTTTGTGAAGGCGTCGATATGGTCTTCGTAGCCCTTCAGGTTATCGTCAGCGAAGGGATTGTAGCTGCGATCCACCGTGTAGAAATCGCCATCCATCTTGGAGCGCAGGGCTTCCGAGGTCATGGCCGAGCCAACAAGGTTGTCCTGGCGGAACGCTGCCTTCATCGTCTCACCGAAGGACGGTGAGGGCGCAAGCGGATCACCTGGGCGAAGCTGCCTAGCCGGAAGAACTGTCTCTGTTTCGAATGGCATCACTCGCCCCCTTCCGGCGCAAAGCCGTTCAATCGCAACATGCCGTCCGCCTGCTCATCGGACAGATCACCCCAGCGGCGGCGGGCTTCCGCACGTTGCCCGGCAGAGAATTGCGCATCTTCCAGCGGCACCACGACGCCAAGGCCGACCATCGGCGGCAACTCGCCCGCAACGCTGCCGTTCTCCCACTTGTCGAGGTTCTTTTCGCGGGCACGCATCGCATCCTTCTTCTTCGCATTCAGGATGTCCGCTTGGCTTGGCGGCTCAGCGAAGAAGCGCAGATGAAACCGTTCCAGCATTCCATCCTGGCGGTAGTACACTTCATAGCGCGCGGGCTTGCCTGCCTTCACGTCAGCATCCGTCGCCGCGTCGGGCTGAAGGAAAACCTCGCTGGCCGTGATGCCTTCTTTGGCGAGAGCCGCCTTCAACTGATCGCGCACATAGCCATGCGTGCCGTCGATGCCAGCAGGATAGGTGACTTCTGGCGGGAAGCGCGTCACAACCTTGTCGCCGCTGATCGAGAATTCAGAGACGTCATAGCGGCGCTTGAAGCGATCCGCTGCCAGCGTGGCCGCAAGGTTCTGGTCGCCCGCCGTGTCGAGCAGTGATTCCGTGAGCATGTCCTGGTACTCGGTCACCATGGCGGCTGACTGCATTGGCGTCTCGCCAAGCTTGGGATCAAAGCCGAACAAGCCCGGATCGAAGATGTCCCGCACCTTGGCTTCAACGGCCTGATCCTTGATGAACGTCCTTACAGGCTCGCTTTCGAGCAGTGCCTTCCGTTCCTTGGCCTTCTCAGGATTGCGCGCATCAATCATCCGGCGTGCGGCCTCATCCGGAGAGAGGCCGACAACCGATGTCAGATGCCCGTACATCACCGCAGCGTCGCGGATTTCCGAGCCGCCTTCCCGGCGTTCGAGGGCGCGAGGATCGACGCTTGAGAGGTTCAGGGCATAGGCAGCGGTGCTGGCAACCGTGCTGGCATTGCCGGAGGTCAGGCCCATGCGCAGGGCACCCATGACCGGCGCGGGCACGATGCCTGTCTGCTGGACGATATCAGCAACAACCGGCTGAAGATTGGTGCCCTGGGGCACGGCGGATGACACGCTGCCCCACACCTGATCGACAGTCTTGCGGCCATCAGAGGAATAGGGATCGACTGCGAGCGCGCCAGCCTGGAAGGCCGCGACACTTTCCCGTGTTTCGGTCAGAGCCTTGTTCTTCTCGTTGTACGAGTTCAGCAGCGTGGCCTTGTCGCCATCATCCAGGACTGGATCGTCAACAATCTCCTGGGCCGTCACCGTGGCGTCACCCGTCGCAATGCGCAGGCGATAGTTGTCATTCACCGCGACCCGCTGCGCCTTGATCTCAGTGGCGTTCTGCGTGTCCCATTGCGCCACGCCACGATCCGCGACTTCTCGCACCTGAGCGCCCACGTCGGCAGGAAGCCCGGCAATGACAGCGCTCACACGCGGCGAGAACGTCACGCCAGCCTCATTGCCAGCGCCGCCCATCTTTTTCGCCGCCCAGTTCTTTAGATCGGCAACCGACATGCCGGACAGGAAAGGATTTGCCTTCATGACAGAGTGCGGAAGGATGGACCGGACGGAAGCTCCGTCTCCTGCCGTTAAGATGGTCTTGGCACCGCCAGGCCCGAGGAAATGCGCCAGGTAGAGATTTCCGGCCGTAACCGAAAAGCCAGCGGCACTGAGGATGCCCGCATTCTCCTGTGTGTATCGAGCGGTCATTTCCCTGCCGAGCGCCGGGCTTGATTTCATCGCCAGCAGTTCGGCATTGGACTTGCCATCAGCGAGATCGGGCCGGTACTTGCGCACCGTCTTGATCCAGGTGCTGTTGATGAACTGACCGAGGCCGGAGGCCGACGAAAGCGGATTCTTGGCATTGGCATTGCCGCCGCTCTCAACGCCGATGATCTTGTTGACGACAGTGCCAACGGCAGAGCCGGACGCACCGCCATTGCGCTTGCGAGTTTCGACAGCATCACGGCCAGCGGCTTCACCGGCAGGCGCTGCGACGGCCTTCAGCGTGTTGAGGTAATCCGGCGTGGTGAATTTGTCGCGGTTCTTTGTGACGTACTCGACGGCCTCAATGGGATCATCGGCAGCGAGTTGCAGAGCGGTGAGCTTGTGAACGTCAGAAACGAAGTCGGCCTTCTTCTGGCTAACCTCAGCCTGTGGCAGACCCTGCACCTGTCCCAGGTCATCAAGCTGCGCCAGGCCAGCGGCAACATACTTGTCCCAAGTCTTCTGATCACGGTAGGCATTGAGCGCTTGCTGTTTAAACGCATCCGCTGAATTGGCCGCTGTTGATACAACGTACTTCTTCAACTCACCGGCCTTGTGGACCAGACCAGCGCGTCTGGCGTCAATGTCGATTGAATCCACCGACTTTCCGAACAACTTCTGCTGAGCAGGGGTCAGTTTCGCGGAATGAGTCTTGCGCAATACGCCCAGGTCTTTGCCGAACTTGTCAAAGCCGTCGAGCGCCGCCTTGCCCTCAGTGGCCGCATAGCCGCCCTCACCATACATGAGCGCATCCTTGTCCAGGAGATAGGCATTGCGCGCATCGCGGGCCACAGTCTCGTCCTGCAAGGACTGCACCTGAGCCGCGACATCGGCAAGCTGCCCCACGCCCCGCCCCAGGTCTTGCATGCCCCGGCCAACGGCAGCGCCGAACGTCTCCGGCGAAGATCGAACGTTGATGTCCGACTGATAGGCCGGGCGCAACGACTGCTGACGCTCATAAACTGGAACTTGTGCCATAGTGCCCCCTTAGTGAGTTACCGTTGGCTTCTCGCCACCGGCCCAAAACAGCGCCCGCGACCTGAGATCGAAGCCGCGCGGATCGTTTTCCGGGATCAGTCGCGCAATCTCCAAGGCCACGCCTTCAGAGCGAACACGGGCCTGCCGTATGAAATCATTGTGAGAGGACGCCGGAATGTCTTCAGGGATCACGGCGATTGCGCGCCAGAATGCGGTGACTTCGGCGCGCAACAGTCCATCGAGAAATTCAAGGTTGCTCGGATCGAGCGGAAGGCCCGACGCTGGTTTGTCTGTCATCGTCGGGCCTCCATGCATCATGCCGCAACCATGGTGATAGGTCCGGGGTAAGACTGGAAGCCTTCGGGCAATCCGGTGGCCGGAAGGATGTTGTGCTCAATGACGTCATGCACGCGCCTTGAAACATCATCGGCGCGCGCCCGAAGCGCCCGCCCTTCAGCACACACGTAGTCCCGATGGGTTGCCTCCCAAATCTTCCGGCAGGTTGCAAAGAACGCTCTTTCGTTCTTCTTGCTCCGATCAAGCAAGAAGCGATCAAACGCCGCCATCATGCGCGCTTCAAGGCGCGCGTAGTCCTTGGGCCTGGACCAATGGGTAATAAGGATGCCTCGCAGTTCGAGCATGTAAAGATCAAATTCCATCTGCGTTGATGTCTCGGCTCGCGCAAAACCTTCGTTGAGCCTCAAAAGGGCCTTCAGTGATGCATTTGAAATCGCCATAGCTAAGTGCTCCTGATGATGTTGGCAGCCGGAATCGTAGCAGGGCGACGGATTCTGTAAAGATAGTCATCAGTGTACGGAGCACGTTGCTAAAACAGCAACGCTCCGGGCATGATAAGTGTTGGATCAACCACATGCGCCGTCTAAATGCGTTGCTGATTTAGCAACTGCGCGCAGGGCATATCTGCCACGCCTCTGACTCATGCCGCCGCTCGCTGACTTTGCGACTGATCACGGATTGTCAAACGATAGCCGTCACCCTGACCGACGAACTCAATTCGGTACATCGTGCCGAATAGCTTCTGCCTCACCTTGAAGACGTGAAACTGAAGGCTGCGATATTTGGATTCGTTGTCAGGTCCACCGCTCGGGTGATCGGCCCACATCACATCAAAGATGCGCTCGACCGGCACCGCATGACCACACCCGCGCCACACAGCCGAGAACAAACGTTTTTCCATGGGGGAAAAGCCGCAAGCGGTTGCGATAATCTCTTGCGTCGGGGTAGCAACAACGCTGCCGCAGCATGGGCAAGTGATCATGCCCTGTAGCCTCTCCGCTTGGCTTCCTTGACGATTAGCGCAATCATCTTGGGATCATTGGCCGCCTGGCTATAGGCCAGCGTGTTCCAGACGCCAGGGCTGACCTCATCCAGATCATCGAGCATCCGCTTGCCAGCGGCCAGATCAGCGTCGGTGACGCCGTTTTCCTGGCACCATACACGCGCCTTGCTGATGTTCGTTGAAACCTGATCATCGCTCGGCGGTCCTATAGCGGCTCTGCCATTCACAATCTGCATGGCCTCGGCCAAGGTTTCGGGCGTGGTACCAGTCTTTTGCGCATGGGCAACAAGCGCCGAAGTGGCAGCTTCGATTTCCTTCGCGCGCTCCGTGTCGCCGTCAAGCTTGGCGGCCTCGACGTAGTTTCCGGTCAGCTTTTCGAATTCGCGTGTGTCGTAGGCGGGTGGCGCGTCATCGGGATACATGGAATGCGCCACCTGGGAGATCGGGTCTTTCGGCTTCTCCGGCTCCTGTCGTTCGGTGTTGGCTAAGACGATACTGTCTTGGGTGCCGTTGCCAATGATCATCGGAGTGAGCGGGATATGCTTGCCCTGCAAGCGCTGCATCGCACCGGCTTTCTGCGCCGCCACATAATCCGGTGGCGCAGTCGGGACATCGTTAGGGAACATCACATAGGCGGGATCGACTTCGCTCATTGGATTTCCTCCACGATCAGATCAGCGAATGCGCTGCGCGCCACGTCACCAAGGGAGGCGGGGCCATAATCAGGTTGGTTCTTAAAGCCACCACGAATCGCCTTTGACATGGCATCAACGATCCTGACCGGAAGATCATGCCGCCCGACCAGAACGGCATTCGCTGGAATGCCAGCCGCCTTCAATTCGTTGTGCAGCACCTGATTGGTGGCGCGCGAGTCCACGAACAGCGCGGCAAACTCAGCCATGATGCCATCTGCCCGAAGCGCGAGGTCAAGCATGCGCTTTGCATGTCCCTTCGCGGCATTAAGATGAGCGGCCCGATCCGCAGCGTCGGCTTCCGACTGCTCGGCAGTTTCGTGCCTGCGAGCTTCCGAGAATGCGGCTTCGAGCACGCCACGATCCGCTTTCATGCCCGCGATCTTGGTAAGCAGCTTGGCGAGCTTTTCAGCGGACTCGGCATCACCGCCGACCGCGTCATAACTCAGCGCCGGAATGCCTTGCTCTGCTTGAGCCAAGGCAGCGTCAAGCGCGGCGATCTTGCCTGAGATGTCCTGAGAACTGGTCATCACGACACACCCGCCCAGGCCTTGGTCGCAAGAGCTAGCATCGTCTGGCCATTGTAGGTGGCGTTCGGAGCCTGAAGCTTTGATATGATGCTGAGCCCAAGACGGCGACCGGCAATATGCGTACCGGGATCGCGAAGCTCGAGGGCAATGGCTTGCTCAGCCGCAGCAATGGCACTCATGGTACCAGCAAGCGCCGCAATCTGTGTATCCGCCGTCTCGGCTAGCGATAGAATTGTAGCTATGTTTGTTGAAACGCTCATTCAGTTTTTCCTTTCTTTAAATCGGATCGTAGTCGGTCACAGCAAGAGCAGGCCTGAGATCGTCCGGATACGGAAGAATTTGCTTATAGGCAGGCCGCCATGAAACAGGTGAAATCTTAGGGGGCATCGCCAACGTTTCGTGCTTTGGCTCGATCTTTGGAGCTTCAACGGCTGCAACAACGACGGCAGGGGAGGCTAGACTGTTGAGGCGTTCCTGTAGTTCGCGATTTTCATCACGCAGCTTTTGTACTTCAGTCCGCTCCATCTCCGCGATCCGTTCAAAGCCGCGATCCAGGCGCTCCGCAAGAAGAAGATCGGGGCCGGTTTCGACCACTTCCTTGATGGAGCCGCGCATTCTTGCGCGTGCCAACTGTTCTTCCAGTTTGACCAAGGCCGCAGGATCGGCGTCGATCTGCTTGAGGCGGGCGTGCAAGTACGGCGCGGCAGCCTTGGCAGCATCAAGGCGAATTTCATCGGCAAGCGTTTCGTCATTGGCCACATAGGCGAAGTGCTTCAGTGGCGACCAGTTGGGATAAAGCGCTGCGACAGCTTCAACTTCGGCAAGCGTTCGCCTGGATGGCGATCCCTTGGGCCGTCCTGCGTTATCTCTTTTGCCGCCGTGGTTTGACATCGTGCCTGGTCTTGATTTCTTGAAACTCAATCAACGTAAGCGGCGCGAATTATCGCCACCTACCCCAGGGACTGCGGATCGACGCCGCTTCGGTGCTTATGGCAGGCAATCGCTACCGGCATTTGTTGGCGCGCTTGCGCCTTTGGCCATCGAGCGCGATAGTGACCCCGATGCCCGACGATCCGGAAACCATCGAAAGAATCGCCATCGCCAGGGCGCGACCCGTGGCAAGGCCGGTCAAGATCGCGACGGCGATAGTCGGAGCTTTGGTCCTGTTGACGATAGCCATGGCCGTGATGTCGGCCTGGGGATGAAGTGGGTGACACGTGATGACACGCGCATCAACTCAATGTAGCTCTAATATTGGGATCGTTTCTCAGCAACGCGTACAATGGATATACACGCGTGTCAGCGCGTGTCAGAAGATTGGGCCAGCATGAGCAGGCGGACAGCACCGGCGAAGAAGACAGATGACGAAACCTTTGCTTGCCGGGTTCGCATCATCATTCCGGGCGGCGGTCTTGGCGAGAAGCTTCAGGCTATCCAAGACATGTTTCGCGAGCGTTTTGGCAGGGTATGGGCCATGCACGCCGGGGAGCGCGGAATTCCAGACACGGCCTACCTTTATTCTAACGACCCTGTCGCGTTAGCGGAGTGTGTGACGGCGCTGGGGCTTGAGATCGACGCCAGGCCGAAGAAGACGCCGTAGTGTCAGAAAGCATGGAGAAGCTGAAGCAATGTCTGAACCTGTCTTAGAGCTTCAACGACTTAGGGAACGGTTCACCAATCGATTGGCTGCGGTTTTGCTTGTCTATCTAGCCACGCTCGGAATTTTCGCAATCTACTGGGGATACAACAACAATCAGTATGATCGCGACGAGGCGATCCGGCAAACAAAGGGCTATATTTCACACGTTTTAGACCCCGGCAGGCGCGTGTGTTTAGACAAGGCTCCGGACGTTCAGGCGGAGTGCTTCATCAATCTAAGCAGAACTACCCGAGAGGCCGCTAGACAAGAGCAAGACCTGGTTGCTCAACGCGTCACAGCGATCTGGACCTTCATAATCGGTGCGGCAACTATACTGAGTCTCCTATCAAGCGCCTTCGGTGTGTTTTTGGTCTGGAAGACGTTCAGCGCCTCCAAGGAGGCCAATCAAATTGCGAGACAGCAGCTTGAAATTGACAGTCGGCCTTGGATGATCATCGATGACGTGCAAATCCACAGGAGAATTTCAGGCATTTCCCCGACAACTCCAATAGCTCAGATTCGTTGTCGGAACATCGGCAAGCTACCTGCGTTGCGGGTCCATGCACACGTTGAGCTAGTTCTTTTAACAGAAGCGGAATTTGGAGAGTTCGTTGCGGGTCGATTAAAGCTGCCACTTGAAAAAGTGAGTGACGACACCATCGAAAGGACAGTCTTACCGGGAGAGAGCTATGTTTCTTACGCTCGCATTGAGGCTCACAACACTGACGAGATTCGACGCTCTTTCGATAGGCTGGCAGTGGTGTTTGTCACCTATGGATACAGCCGTTCTGCGCTCGTCCACATGACCCGCCGCATCTTCACATTGAATATAACTCCCGTGACGGATGATCTTGACGATTCCGCTTCTCATTTCACTTTCGAACTTGGCAGTATCCACATCGGCGCGCATGCGACCTGACGAGTAATGATTTGTGAGCTAGTAAGTTGATTGAAGTTGAATCATTGCCAGTCTTGCGACCACGCCATTTCAGAGCCGGTCAATCCAATCCCTTCATACGACCTGAATTGCCGCCCATCGTCGCCACGCGGCTGAATGGTTTTTAAGCCTGGCACAGCGGCCCGCAGATCGCGGCCAAACGATGCGGCCGTACCAGTTTCCTTTCGCCCATTGCTTTCACACCATTTCCCCCAGGCCTCAAACATGGCGGCGACGGAACAGCGCCGTCCCGCTTCAACGGAGCAACATTGCTTGACGAACGCACCCACGGGCGAGCCAAGGGCCTCTAGTTCGGAGATCGCGTCCTGCGCGCTTGCAGGCTGAAGGAAATGGCCGCGCGCCACCAGCCGGCGATAGCCTTCAAGTGCCCAATTCAAGATGCCCGGAAGCTCTTGCAGTAGCCGGTTCATCAAGCCTCTGTCTTCTTTGCCGAAGAAGCTTTGTTCCATGGTCAGCACGATAAAGCGGGAAGCCAACGCGCCCGAGGCGTCAGCAATACGCGGCAACTCATTGGAGAGCAGCAGGAAGCGCACCGGCAATCGTCCGGTCCATGCGCCTAGAAACTTCCTGTCGATGGTCTGCACGTCTTCACCGCTGATCGACAACAGCCGTTCGGCAATGGATTGCTGATCCGCCTTTGAACCCAGCCGCGCGTCACCAATGATGGCGACTGACTTCCCGATCAGTGGTGAAATGCCAAAGTTCATCGACAGGCTGGACAGCGTCGGCGCTGCAACGCTGTCATGACCAAGCATCGCCGTAAGCACGCGCGCAATCGTGCCCTTGCCGGAGCGCTTCGGCCCGACAATCAGAAAGATTTTCTGCTGCGACACGTCGGGCGAAAGCAGATAGCCGAATATGTCCTGAAGCACGTCGATAGCTTCGTAGTCGTCAGGCCAGATCGTGCTAAGAAAAGCCAGCCATTCCGAAGGTTCCGGAGCGGCAGCTTCGAAGGATACACTAGAAGCGTTGAGGCCGAAGAATTGCGGGGATGGCTTGATTAGCTTTCCAGTCGGAAGATGCAGCAGGCCATTGGCAACCGGCAGAAGCTCGCTGGGTGGCAACCGCCCACCGGCATCATCCAACCAGCAGGGCGCTTCGACATGGCCGGGAAGGTTTGCCACAGCGGCAAGTGCCGCCTGCACGTCGGCCACCTTGTTCCGTGTCGGCTGGAAGCGCACTAGTTCATACTTTTCATTCCAACGATGTGCCGAATTGAGGAAACTCCAAATGCTCGCCTTTATGGCGGCGGCATCGGCGTCACGATAGCAGCCATTGCGCCATTCCAAGAAGCTACCCCGCCAATGATGGATAGCCCGATGGCCATCCGCGAAGAATTGCTTCCGTAAGAGTACTTTTGCCGAAGGCATGGGATCGCCCGGAGAAAGGATCGGCGGGCCCAGAGATTCATCGTGGTTCCCGCGTTTAGACGGCTCGCCATCGTTGCCAGCAGGGCGCGATCCGTAGTCTCTAAGGTCATCCGGAGGCGGCGCGGCATCGTGCCAAGCTGGCGGGTTCTCTTGTGTCACGCGGCTGCCTTTGCTCGCCGCCGATGCTTTGCCTCAAGCTTGTCGAGATAGTCACGGCAACGCCAAACAAATCCGGCAAACATCATGAAGCTGTTGATTTCGTCACGGCGCGGCCTGCACCAAGGGCCTGGGTCGGGGAGCGCCGTCCATTCAAGGTGCCGGAGGATCGACCGATAGAAAAGCGCCTGCCCATCAAGCTCGGCCACGATTCTGTTACATTGTAACATCTCGTCATCGTCCAAATCGGCGCTAAGCCGGTGAATGCGAGTCGCCAACGACGCGATGTCCGGATGAGCGTCTAAAGCTTGGTCCGTAATGCACCATGACGAAAGAATCTCTACGCGCACGGCCTCAAAGGCGGCAAGCGCTTGCGTCATATTCTCCGTACACGGAGATACCATGAAATGAACGTTCATTGTCTTGACTTTCCTGTTGCGAAGACCGCAACGGAGAGTTAGACAAATGACGCCAATCTATTGCCTAACAGTTCCGCCCCGGTGTTTAAAAGCGCCGGGGCTTTTCATTGCCCGGCACATGGGGAGTTAGGCGGCAAGCTCCGAAGTGGAGCGCACCAGCTTTGAAAGCTGCGAGGTTGCCCAGGCGTCCAGCGCGTCGGCATCGTACAGCACGCGGCGAGAATTCACCTTTCGGAAAGCGGGACCGCCACCGCGACAGCGCAAATTTTCGAGCGTGCCGACAGCATAGCCGAGGCCGTGCTTCTGCCAGAGATACTGTGAGGCCCATTCGGTGGTGCCGCGTGCCGGTTCATGATTGTGGTTCATTTGGTTTTCTCCATCGTTGCTACGATGGAAACAAAGTCGCAGATCACCACGGTTCATCGAAGGCGGTTCAGTGAACTATCTCAAAGCGGATCGGCGTCTAGCCCAAATGCTCCTGAGACTCGCGCAAGAGCCATATAGACCGAAATTCGCCTTTGTTCTGCTGAGCGCTCGATACCGCTTGGGCGCATGAGGCGACGAAGACTTGCAAGTTCTTCGTCGCTCGCTTTGGCAACCTCAACGTCTACGGGGTTCCCGCCGTTTCGTCCACGTGCTGCTGCTGCCTTCTTCCGGTAATTCAACAACGCGCTTTCGGATATTATCAGATCAGCGGCCACCAGGGCGACGGCTGCCGATACTGACATCTTCGTTTCAATGAGGGCGTCAACGGCAGCGACCGCAAACGCTCGACGGCCGATTTCTGCCGGTGGCAACTGTTGACCACCGGCCTTCATCCCATCTGGCAAAGCAAACAGCGGATCGCTGTGCCCGAAGGCCAAGCCCTCAAGCGCCTGCAACAGATGAAGGCCAGGAGCAACGTCTTCACCTTTCGCCATTCCTGCTTGCACCACTGCGGTCAGCCAGAATTGAACGGCTGTCCGCTTGTCACTGTTCGCTTCCGCGTGTCGAAACATTTGCCCGGCGACAGTCAAATCCTTCATGCGTCCACCCTCTCACCAGTCAGCCGCGCAACTTCATTAGAAACTTTGTCAGCGGCGGCCAGCAATACGGGATCAACCCGCGAAACATAGCCTGCTGTCACACCGCCCGAGGCATGGCCTAGCAGCGCTCCAATCGTCGGCAGTGTCAGCCCCAGGCCATCCGCGACGGTTGCAAAACAATGTCGCAATCCATGAAGCGTCAGACCCGCCAGAGTCTTCCGGTCATCGTCGCTCAGCTTGTTGTTTCCGATGATCCGCCCGAATGCTTTGGGTACACCCGCGAATGCTGCATCGACTTTGCGCACGGCGGGAAATACAAACCCTGATTGCTGTTGCCGGTCCTGGACAAGTCGGAGTTCTCGTCGCGCCGCCGCGCCGAGAGGGCGCACGCTTTCGCCGGTCTTGGATTTGGCAAGATGGAGCACCCCACCAATCAGATCAGCCTCAGTCCATTGCAGACCTGTAACCTCGCTACGCCGCATGCCTGTGAGAGCAGCAAGACGGATGATGCCAATGGCCTGCCATGGTTCTTCCAATTCCTCAGCCACTGCAAGCGCTCTACCGAGTGCCGCCAGCTTGCCGGGCACGTTCTCAATCTTGCGCTTCACGTCAGCGGGCAGGCGCAGGCCGTGCGCTGAGTTCTCGTTGACAACACCGATACTGACGGCATGCGCAAGAATGCCCTGTAGCAAGCCCACGGTGCGTTTGGCGGCTATAGGACCACCCTTCACGATGGCACGACCTCGCTTCTTGTCGGTCTTCACATCAGCGGCGGTGCGACCTGCCTTCACGTCCTTGAAAAGCCGATCAATGTCTGACCTCTTCAAGTCCCTCACGACACGTGAGCCCAGCAGCGGAAGAATGTGGCGGGCAATGCGGCCCCTGTCGATTTCGAGGGTGGACGCACGTTTGGGAGCGCCGCGCTTGCCGATGATGTTTCCAGCTTCCGCTTCGGTCACGTAATCTTCGCATAGCTTCTTGACCGTCCAGGCCGAACGGTCTTCCCCACGCTGCTGGGCCGGGTCCTCGCCACGGGCGGCGGCGGCAAGCTGTTGCCGGGCAAGAGTGCGCGCCTCATCCGGGGTCAGCACGCTATGGCGGGCCAGCGTCAAGCGACGGCTTCGGCCATGCTTGTTGCGATACTGAACGACGTATGCCTTTGCCCCCGATGCCTTCACGCGCAAGCCAAAGCCGGGCAGGCCGTCATCCCACAGAACCACGTCCTTGCCCTCGGGCGCGGTCGCAGCATCGACCAGTCGTTTCGTCAGTTTTGGCATGGTTGAAAGTTCCGGGTAAGCTGCGGGTAAGCGCCGGAACGATAACACAGGTGAAAACTCGTGAACACACCTGTTCACCAGAATTTCAGAAAATCACTATATTGCAGATGGTTATACGAAATGTGCGCCAATGTGTCGGGAATAAACGTAAATGAGTAGGGCTTTCCGCTACCTTGACATGGTAGGGGTCACAGGTTCGATCCCTGTACCACCCACCATTTCATTTTTTCACCTTTGATTTGATTGTGTTTTCTGGCGCATTCCCCGCGCCCGATACAGAGGTACGGGGATTCTTCGTGCCGAAACCGTTCTCAATCATCATCGTGCGCATGCGCTTTGTCATCCGCTTCCTTTGCGCGCTCTTGGTATAGATCGAACTCATCCGGTTGGACTGCCAGCCGAACCAGGCCTGAAGCATTTCTTCACTTGTGCCGAACTCCGCCGAGATGCTGGCCAGCAGCTTTCGAAGTCCATGGGCCGACTTCCCGGTGATCCCGGCGACCCGGCAGGCATCTCTGAAGGTGTTGCCAAGCGCCTCCTTGGTAAACCGGCTCCCGTTGCTGTTGGCGATGAATGCCATGTCCTTCCCGGGTGGCCTTGCCAGAGGCGTCTTGGCGAGGAATGGCGTGGCGGCGCTTAAGCAATGCAACTTGTCCGGTGGCTGCACTCGCCGCACCAGCCTGCTGCCACACCTTGGTTGGATGTCATCAAGCTGTAAAATATGTTCAAATATAAGATATGTATCTGATTCAGTCGTATCTCGTAATAATTTCGTCGTTCAGCATAAAATTTTGGGCTTTTTCCAGTGATTTGACATCAACTCTAATATGAAGAACTTCTGCTCCGCTTTCAGGTATTGAGTTGTCGAGGTCCAGTCCGGATTCAGCAGGCGGGAAAATCTTGTTTAGTCTCTTTATGCCAAGAAATTTTTGCTTCGCCGGGCGATCATCAAGTGTCAATCCACTGCCGCCAGCCTCCTCATCGTCCTTGCCGATAGCCGTTGCCTTTTCGATGGCAATTTTTTCAGTGCTTGCCTCTATCAGATAGATTTGCAGTTCAATGGGAAACTGCGTCTGCTTTACATCCACAGAATCTATGAGTGTCAGCATTGCATTGGTGGCAACAAACCATGCCATTGTTCAGGCCCTTCTCCACGTGCGAATGGATGTCGTTTTGAAAATATGCATGTTGTGAATTCTGTTCTTGTTCTGAACAGAGTTTACAATGGTCTATCTGCCGTCTTCGCGTTGTCTCCCGGTCGGCGTGAAAGCTTCGCTGACCAGGTGTGCTTCTTTACAATGTCTTCGACCCTGCTGGGAAAGGGAAACGGGAGATGCCTTAGATGCGGCCAGGGCGGAAGTCATGGGACCCAGTTAGCAGGCCCACCGCTGCGCGGTGTTGTGTGGCATGCAAAGCCGCATCCTATTCAATATTCGACAGCCAATCTGCATCCGATTTGTACTTGACCAAAAAAGTCGGATTTTCTACAGAGCGAGCTAGAGGGAAGGGAAGATCGGCAACGGAGGCTGCAACAGCGCCTTCTACCTTGGTGCGTCGAGCGCGTTTTGCCATGCCCCTCGGCAGGCTGCATGAGCGTCGCCTAGATGCATGTGTCCTGCATAGACTGTTGAAATAAAACATTTTTCAGACTTCACTTGCGTGGAGCGAAGATTGCCACGGTGCACCGTCACGGCGGTCCTTGGTGCGATCAGCCTCCCCGCAGCAGAAACAAGGCCGCTTGATTGTGGTTGCAGAAGGCGCATTTCGCCGTGGCCCCGGCTTGGCCGGTGAGGTTTTCGGTGCGTCAGCCAAGGGATACGGCCGGCTTGACCGTCGATTGCCGTGGCGGACTGCGGTCGTCGAGTCTGAGGCAGTGTTTTCCGGGATCGAACATTTCGCGTGAGCCAGACCATGATGGTAAAAACTGACCGGGCAAAACGCACCGGGACATTGAAGGCGTGCCTCGGCAAGTTGTCCCTTCTGCTCTGCCTCCTAGCTTCGCCTGTGGCTGCTCTGGCGCAATCGGCGATTCCACCCGCCACGATTGAACTGGAATTGAACAAGAGCCAGGCCGAAGAAGATGGCTGTTCACTCTATTTTGTCGCCAGAAATCGCAATGCAGCGGCTTTCGAGGAGTTGCGTCTTGAGTTCATTGTCTTTGACAAGCAGGGGTCGATCTCGCGCCGGCTAATTGCCGATCTTGGGCCTCTGAAGCCCTCGCGCACGACGGTGAAGGTATTCAAGACGGCCGACAAATGCGAGGCGATTGACGGCCTCCTGATCAATTCCGCCAAGTCCTGTGGCGCACAAGTTCCGCTTGAGCAGTGCCTCGACGGGATCAAGCCGTCGTCCCGCGCCGGCATCAAACTGTTCATGTGAGGCTGCAATGGAACACGCTGTCATTTCACCATGGGAAATGCTGAGCAAGGCGGATATCGTCGTGAAGTCGGTGATCTGCATCATCGTGCTGCTCTCGCTGTGGTCGTGGTACACGATGTTCAAGCTTTGGCTGGGCGCGCGCATTGTTCGCCAGCAGGCTCTCCAGGAAATCGGGCAATTCAAATCCGTCTGGCAGTCCCCGCAGGACTTGAACCAGGCTGATGGGCTGACTGACATTCATTTCCGCGAGCTGCTTTCAACGGCTATGAAGCGCCGTGCCCAGGAAACACTGGACGGGTTCAAGGCGGGCCTGCCTGCCCTCGCAACAGTATCATCCCTTGCTCCGTTTATCGGCCTCTTTGGAACCGTGTGGGGCATCATGAACAGCTTCATCGGTATTGCCGCTTCAAAGGATACGAGCCTTGCTGTTGTGGCGCCCGGGATCGCCGAGGCCTTGATCGTAACGGCCCTGGGCCTGGCTGCGGCAATTCCTGCCAGCTTTGCCTACAACAGGTTCGCTGCGACTTTTGCATCGCTCAACAAGCTGTTGTCGCGTGCCATTGACGATCGCGTTGACCAGCTGACGCTGCGGTCCCTGTCGAAGGCTGGAGGGTAGCGAGATGATGTCTCCCGAACAGGATTCGGATGAATTCACGCCGCAATCGGAAATCAATGTCACGCCGCTGGTCGACGTGATGCTGGTGCTGCTGATCGTCTTCATGATCACGGCGCCGTTGCTGGTTCAGGGACTGGATGTTGATTTGCCGCAGGCAACGACCGCCAGGCCGCTTGAGCCGCAAAAACCCATTGTGGTCTCGATCGGCAAGGCAGGCGAGGTTCGTGTTGGTGCTGATCTCGTCGACGCGGCGATGATCGCCACGACAATCAAGTCGCTTTCACAGGATGGTCCCCGTCCGGTCCATGTCAGGGGCGATATGGAGGCGGCCTACCGGCAGGTAGTGCAGGTGATGGATATCCTTGCCAAGGAAGGCATCACCAATATCTCGCTCGTCACGCGGCCCCAGCCCTGATGCAAGGACTGCAGGCCCTGAGCGGTGGAATGCGCGCTGTGTGCATGGCAGCGACGGTTGCCGTCCATGGGCTTGTGCTGTTGCCCGTTGCCTTGCTTGAGACCCGTGCTCCGCCGCCTGAGCCGGAGGCAACAGTGCAACTGGCCTTGATTGCCGAAACTGAAAGTGAAGAGGCCGAGGAGACCGAGCCCGAAGTTGCCAGCGACGAGCATTTTGATGCCGTTGATGCTTCCGTTGAATCGATGGAGGCTTCTGAACCGGCAGACGCTTTGCCTGTGCAGGAGGCGCCGGCAACTGAGCAGACGAAGGCTGCGCCGGACGTCAGCGAAGCAATCGAGTCTCCAGCCGACAGAACTGAACCGCCCGTCAACGCCGAACAGCAGGAAGCGATGGCAACGGAAAGTCTGGTGACCCCCGATACGTCGCCGGATGATATTAAGGAGACGCCGGCAGAAGAGGCCCCGGCGGCCGTTGTCGAGAAACCAGCGGCTCCGGAAGTTCAGGCATCACAGCCCGAGAAGTCCCCGGAGAAGCCACAGGCGGTTCCCGAGCAACCCAAACCCAAAGCGAAAGACAAGCCGCAGCCGCCTAAAGACACCAAGGCGCCTCCTCCAAAAGATAAGCCACCAAACAAGCCGAAGGCGGCCCCGGGCAAGGAGAAGGTTGCCAAGAAGGGTGGCAATGCCGTTGCCGGAAAAGACCAGCGCGGTGGCGACAAATCGGGAGGTGCAGCAAATGCAGCCCGCTATCGTGCAATCGTCCAGTCGCGCCTGTCCGGGCGAAGGGGGGCTCTGGCCAGCCGGGGTGGCAAGGGAACAGTCTCCATTCGTTTTACCATTGGTCCGAGCGGCGCCGTGGTCTCGGCATCTGTGGCGCGCTCCTCTGGCAATGGCGCGCTTGACGCGGCCGCGCGCAGTCTGGTGGCATCGACCAGTTTCCCACCGCCACCGGGCGGGCGCTTCAGCGGTGTAGTGCCTTTCAAGGTGAACTGACGTTCTGAGACGCCGGGTTATTCCGGCGCCATGCGAAGACTTGCACCCTGAATGTGCAGCAGCATTGCCTGGCCCGCCGCATCAGGATCGCGCGCCTTGATCGCCTGAATGATTTTCAGGTGCTCTTCCACGGTGATGGCCTTTACGTTGGGATTGGTGCTCGCCAGCCGCGCGGCCACGATTGTTGCGCGGAGTGCGCCACCGAGAAAAGCCATGAAATCGGCATAGAAGGAATTGTCGGTGGCCTTGGCGATGGCGTGGTGGAAATCGAGATCGGCCTGCAGCCCTTCCTCGCTCCATTCTTGTGAATCGAGCATGCGCTGCTGCGCATCGAGAATTTCCTGGAGGTCGCCCGGTGTATGGCGCAGCGCTGCCAGCCGTGCCGAGGCCATTTCCAGCGGCTGCCGCAGCTCGAGCAACGCAAGCACCTGCCTGCGGTCGAGCGCCGTTCCCTGCAACTTGAATGACCGCCTTACCGAGGCCGGTACGACAGACACGCCGCTGCCTTGCCGCGACTTGACGAGACCATCAGACTTCAATCTGGAGATTGCTTCCCGAACCACAGTGCGGCTGACGCCGAACTGCCGGCTCAGCGTTTGCTCGGTCGGCAATTTCGCACCTGCAGCAATGACTCCTTCCCGGATCAAGACAACCAGATGCTGCGCGATCTCTTCAGCTGCTGGAGTTCTTGCCGGGGATTGAGCAAGCGCACGCGTCTCGCCTGAAGTCATAATTGCATATCTGCCATGACTCTAAAAAGTTGTCTAACAAATTTCCGTTTATACACTTGTCTAACAACTTTTCGAGCCGTAAGGTTTCACTCAAGCGCCGAAGATCCTCGGCGTCAGCGGCCCACCTAGAACGCCGTTCACAAAATGAAATGGGAGAAACTACATGAAGATCACGCGTCGCGACTTCACTGTCGGCGCCTTGCTCGCTGCAGGAACGATGGGGCTTCCCATCATGGTCAAGGCCGAGGGAACGAAAACCGTTGCTCTCCTCTTTGACAGTCTTGTGTCCCCCTTCTGGGTCTCTGGCATCGAAATCATGCGCGCCAAGGCCAAGGAAAACGGCTGGGAAACGCTGGAGAACATCTCGGACTTTGATGACAACAAGCAGTTCGAGCAGGTCAAGGCCATGATCGGCCGCAAGGTCGATGGCATCCTGATCATCCAGACCGACTCGAAGGCCGTCATTCCCGCCATCCGCGCTGCCAACGAAGCCGGCATCCCGATGGTGCACTTCAACCGTCCGCCCGCCGAGAGCGATGCCTATTCCGTCGCCATCCAGGCCGACAACCGCAAGATCATGGCCGACACGGTGCAGTTCCTTGTCGATGAAGCCAAGAAGATGGGCGGCAAGTACAAGGCGTGCTTGCTGATCGGCGATCTCGGCGACGTGAACGCCATCCAGCGCCGTGACGGCTTCTTTGACGTTGTCGACAAGAACACCGACATCATCGAAGTTGTGGCTCGCGTATCGACGGAATGGAATGCAGACAAGGCCTTCGCTGGCCTCACCAACGCCCTGCAGGCCAATCCCGACATCAACTTCCTCGTCACATCTTCTGACTTCATGCATCCGCAGATCGAGCAGGTGTTGCAGACAGCTAACAAGTGGTTCAAGCGCGGTGAAGAAGGCCATGTGCTCTTCGCAGGCTTCGATGGCGACGAAGGCGCCTATGCCCGCCTGAAAGATGGTTATCTCGACGCTTGCGGCGTCCAGAACCTCTTCCTCGAAGTCGACATGGCTTTCCAGGCCTTCAAGGACATGTGGGATGGCAAGAAGCCGGAAAAGCTGCTGCTTGATCCGGGCTTCGTGATCACCCAGGCCAATCTCGCCGAGAAGCAGGACGAGATGTGGGGTTATACCGTCTGGAAGAAGCAGAACGGCTGATTTAAACCGGGCGCCGTCACGATTTGATTATCGTGGCGGCGCCTGCTGTCCAGCATATCTGCGAGCAAACGATCAATGACCTCTGCTGACGCCACGATCGCTTCAAAGGCACGTCCGCTGCCTGCCTGGAAACGTCTGCTTCTCTCCGAATATCTGGTTCTGATCCTCACTGTTGTATATTTCGCGGTGATGATGTTTGTCGTTCCGGAGATCGCAACGGCAGATACACTTCTTGATGTGCTGAGTGCCATGATGCCGCTGCTCGTTGTGGCGATCGGGCAAACATTCGTTCTCATTGTTGCGGGTATTGATCTTTCCGCGCCGTCAATCATCGCCATGGCGAGCGTGGTCGGCGCTTCCGTGATGACCGGTGATGCAGGCTATGCCAATGGCAGCGGCCTCGAAGTCATTGCCGGAATTCTGGCATTCCTCGCCGTCGGCAGCGTGATCGGCCTGTTCAACGGCACCTGCGTCACGCGCTTCAACATGCCGCCCTTCATCGTCACGCTCACGACCATGATGTTCTTTTCGGGCGCTGCGATCTGGTACACCACGGTGCATACCGACGCGAGCAGCATCGGCAACCTACCACGATCCTTCATCGAAATCGGGCAGGGGCGTGTCGCCGGCCTGCCGCTTTCACTCGCCGTCGTGCTTGTTGTCGCGGGGGCTGCACATTTCATCCTGAGCCGTACGGTGTATGGCCGCTGGCTCTACGCTGTCGGCCTTAACCCCAAGGCCGCCGCAGTTTCGGGCGTACCGGTCCGCAAAGTCATTTTCTGGGCCTTCGTGATATCCGGAGTCTGCGCTGCGATCTCGTCTGTCCTCTACACTGGCCGTCTCGAAACAGGCACCCCCGTTCTTGGTCAGCGCATCCTGCTTGACGTGATCGGTGCTGCCGTCATCGGCGGCGTCAGCCTGTTCGGCGGCAAGGGCAAGATCCTGTGGACGATCTTCGGCGTGCTGTTTCTCACCGTGATCGACAAGAGCCTTCAGCTCATGGGGCTTCCCATCGCTTCGGTCTTTGCCATCAAAGGCAGCATCATTCTCGCCGCGGCGATCATTGACGCCCAGCGCCACCGCTTGTTGGTCAGCCGATGACGGCCCCTGTCTCCCCCCTGCAGGCGGCCCCTGAGGCAGACCAACCCCTTCTCAAGATCGAAGGGCTCTGCAAGAGCTTCTTCGGAGTTGAAGTGCTGCACAAGGTCGGCTTTTCACTGAAGGCCGGCCGGGTGCTCGGCCTTGTCGGAGAAAACGGCTCCGGCAAGTCGACAACCATGAATATCATTGGCGGCGTCCACCAGAAGGATGCGGGCCAGATCCAGTTCGATGGCGTCGACTACAAGCCCAAGGGTCCGCGTGATGCGGCGCGGCAGGGCATTGCCTTCATCCACCAGGAACTGAACCTGTTCCGCAATCTCAGCATCGCTGAAAACCTCTTCATCACCGAATTCCCGAAGCTGGTGCCGGGGCTGCCGTTCATTGACCGTGCTGCAGCCCGCAAGCGGGCGGCGGAATTGCTCGCCGCCGTGGACCTGGACCTCTCGCCCTCGACGCTTGTCAACAAGCTCTCGCAAGGCGAACGGCAGCTTGTCGAAATTGCCAAGGCTCTTGGCGCCAAGGCCAAGGTGATCATCTTTGATGAGCCGACAACCTCACTCACGACGCGTGAAACAGAACGGCTCTTCGATATCATCAATCGGCTGCGGGCGCAGGGTATCGCGATCATTTACATCAGCCATATCCTTGATGACGTCATGCGCATCTGCGACGACATCGTCGTGTTGCGCGATGGCCATGTTGTCGGCAGTGCGCTGAAATCGGACATGACGATTGAACGCATGATCTCGCTGATGGTGGGGCGCAGCATCGATCAGTTGTTCCCGCCTCGCGACTATTCTGCTCCGAAAGGTGAACCGGTTCTGGAAGTTTCAGGTGTCACGCAGCGCGGAACAGTGAAGGATATCACTTTCACGGTGCGAGCGGGCGAGGTGCTCGGCATATCGGGCCTGATGGGCGCCGGAAGATCCGAGCTTGCGCGCATCCTGTTTGGCATTGATCCCTATAGTTCGGGCGAGATCAAGGTCAGCGGTGTGCCGGTCGTTGCCCCAACACCGACGGTTTGCATGGATCACGGCATGGCCTTCCTCACCGAGGACCGCCGCGTCGAGGGCCTGATGATGGAAGCGCCCATCGACAACAATATCGCGTTGTCGTCCTTGCAGAAGTATGCGGGCGGGCTTGGAGGCTTTATCGACCACGGACGTCTTGACGGCGATGTCCAGAAAATGAGCGCCTCTGTGCAGATCAGCGCGAAGGACATTGCCCGTACGCTGGTCAAAAATCTCTCCGGCGGCAATCAGCAGAAGGTCGTCATTGGCAAGTGGCTGCTGCGCGAGCCCAAGATATTCATTTTGGATGAACCGACGCGCGGCATCGACGTCGGTGCCAAGAACGAAGTCTACAAGATCATCAATTCCCTGGCAGCACGAGGTGCATGCATTCTCATGATCTCGTCTGAAATTGAAGAGCTTGTCGGTATGTGTGACCGCATCATGGTGATGGCGCACGGAGAAATCCGTGCCACCTTTGATCGCGGCGGTTTCAACCGTGAGGACATTCTCCGCGCTGCCATGTGGGACGGAAACCGGAGTACGGCGGCATGAGCGGCTTCCGCGGCAAGTTCTCGCTTCTCGTCCTGCAAAATGCACCGCTTCTCCTCTTCGCGGTGCTGGTCATCGTTTTCGGCCTGATGTCGGACAGGTTTCTGACCCCCATCAATTTCGTCAACATCGTCAACCAGGCCAGCCACATTGCAATCATCGCCATTGGCATGACCTTTGTGCTGCTGATCGCGGGCATCGATCTTTCGGTCGGCGCTAACATGTATCTGAGTGCGGCGATCCTGGGGGTGTTCCTTGTCGGCATGCCGCCCCTTGTGGCCTTTCCGGTCGTAGCGCTGCTGGGGCTCGCCTTTGGCGCCGTCAATGCCTTCATGATCACGCAGCTCCGCGTTGCTGCCTTCATCACGACCCTGGCGACGCTGTTCATTGGCCGGGGCATCGCGCTGTATTTCTCCGGCAACAAGATGGTGCCCTTCAGCAAGAGCGTGCTTGCCTTTGGCCGGGCTACCTATCTTGGCGTACCTTCAGCCATCTGGGTCTTCGCAATTGTCCTGATCATTGCACTGGTGGTGCTGAAGCTCACGACCTTCGGACGCCAGGTTTATGCGATTGGTGCGGACCCTGATGCGGCGGCCAAAGCCGGCATCAATGTGAAGCGCGTTGTCTTCACTGTCTATTGTATCTGCGGCGTATGCGCCGCTGTTGGCGGACTTGTCTCCGGCAGCCAGGTCGCCGTTGCCTCGTCGACCTTCGGCTTCCAAAAGGAGTTTCCCGTGATTGCGGCTGCGGTGCTTGGCGGCACCAGCCTCTTCGGCGGCCGTGGCGGCGTACTCGGAACAGTCTTCGGCGCCGTCCTGATCCAGACGGTCGAGAACGGCCTCGTGATGACCAACGCCAATCCATATATTTACCCGCTCGTCATCAGCGTCATCATCTTCATTGCGGTGTTCACCGACAGTTCGCGGACGACAGTGCTCGAGCGGCTTGAGCGGCGGAAAATCAGGGTCGAACCCGACTAAGCCTCTCGCCAAGCCTGCCCCGCCCAAACCTGAAAGTTCAAGATCGTGACTGGGCCATTTGATTTATCTGAACGCGTTGCGTTGGTGACCGGCGGCAATGGCGGCATAGGCCTAGGCATAGCCAAGGGCCTTGCCGCCGCTGGTGCGCGCGTTGCGATTTCCGGGCGGAACGCTGCGAAATGCGCTTCCGCACTTACAGAGCTGAAGGCCGTGTCGGATCATGTGATCGCTGTTGAGGCAGATATCTCTGACGAAGACTCGGTTTCCGGAATGGTGGAGGCCGTGACCCGCGCCTTCGGCCGGATTGACATTCTGGTGGCCAACGCCGGTGTAAATGTCAGGAAGCAGCCTGAGGACTACACGCTCAAGGAATGGAACGAGATCCTCGGAACCAACCTGACAGGTGCATTTCTGTGCGCCAAAGCTGTTCTGCCGGCTTTCAAGTTGGTGGGCGGCGGCAAGGTCATCACGATCGGATCCATGTCCTCGATCTTCGGGGGTGCGCTTATCGGGCCCTATTCGTCCAGCAAGGGCGGCGTCGTGCAGCTTACGAAGTCGCTGGCCGTGTCCTGGGCGCGCTACAATGTTCAGGTCAACGCCATACTGCCAGGCTTCATTGACACGCCTCTGACGCGTGGTGGCCGCCAGTCAGCGCCGGAGATGTTTTCCAAGGTCGTGGAGCGGACGCCTGCGGGACGCTGGGGCGAGCCACGGGATCTTGCCGGCCTGGCGGTTTTCCTGGCCAGCCGCGCCTCGGACTTTGTGACGGGTACAGCCATCCCGGTCGACGGCGGTTACTCAATTCAACTTTAGCACTCACAGGACATGCCACATGAAGAATGCTGAAGCCTCGCCTGTCCGTGTCGGATTGATTGGCTGCGGATTTTACGCTCAGAACCATCTGAATTCCTGGCGAGACCTTGCCGCGGAGGGCGCTCATCTGGTTGCCGTCTGCGACCGCGACGAGGCAAGGGCCCGGGCTGCGGGCGAGCAATTCGGCGCGCAATGGTTCACAGACGCCGGCCAGATGCTCGACTCCGTGAAGCTCGATCTCGTTGACATCACCACCCGCATGGACACTCACCGTGAACTGGCGGCGCTCACGGCCAAGCGCAAGATTGCAACCGTGGTGCAGAAGCCATTCGCCCCTCAGTGGGAAGAATGCGTGGCAATTGTCGAGACGGCCAAGGCGAACGGCGCCTGGCTGGCGGTGCATGAGAATTTCCGTTTTGCTGCAGCCATGATGCGGGTCGCGCAAGTGATCGCTGCGGGAACCATCGGCGAGCCGAGTTGGGCGCGCATCAATTTCCGCACGGGCTATGATGTCTACAAGGGGCAGCCCTATTTCTATAACGAAGAGCGGCTCGCCATTCTGGATGTCGGCATTCACGTTCTCGATCTGGCGCGCGTGTTCATGGGCGAAGTCGAGCGTGTCTATTGCGAAACGCAGCGGCGGAATCCCAAGGTCCGGGCCGAGGATACGGCCACGATGATGCTGCGCCACACGTCGGGTGCAGTGTCGGTCGTCGAATGCACCTATGAGGCGCGCCGCGCCGACGACGCCTTTCCGGAGACACTTCTCGAGATCGAGGGGTCGCAAGGCTCGCTCATCATGAAGAAGGGCGAGACCATGGTGGTCACAACGCAGGGCCTGTCCTTCGAGGAGCGTGTCGGCACGCCGCTGCTGCACTGGACGACACGGCCATGGCACGTCTCGCAGGAAGCTGCCCGCAACACCTGCAAGCACATGCTCGATGCTTTGCGCGCCGGTGTTCCGGCTGACACTTCGGGCGAAGACAATCTCAAGACCTATGCGCTGGTGGAGGCGGCCTACGAGTCGGCCCGCACGCATGCCAGCGTTCGCCCGAAAGCCTGAATTCACCCATCAACCCTGACCCAACCCCTTACGCAGGATATAAGACAATGAGCAAATTTCCCTTCAATGCCGCCGACCTTGAAGTTCTGAAGCAGTGGGACACGCCGACGATCTGCAACGGTCTCGAACTGATCGTTCCGGAGCGCCGCGCGGTAGGCTTCACTGTCGAGCCGATGGTGGCTGTCGATCGCAAGTTTCCGCCGATCGTCGGTCTCGCCAGAACCGGCCTGGTGCGCGCCAAGGAGCCGCCGCGCGGTCCCATCCCTGAGCGCGAGGCGTGGTATGACTATGTGTCGCCGACGGACCTGCCGACCATCGCCGTCATCCAGGACATTGATGACCGGCCGGGCTTCGGAGCCTTCTGGGGCGAAGTCCAGACGACCATTCACAAGGCGTTGGGCGTTCTTGGCTGCGTCACGAATGGGTCCTTCCGCGATCTCGACATGCTCGCACCGGGCTTCCAGATCATCGGCGGACGCATCGGCCCCAGCCATGCGCATATTCACATGGTGCAGATGAACTGCGACGCCAATATCTTCGGCATGCTGGTCCAGCATGACGACGTGATCCATGCTGATTTCCATGGTGCGGTGGTGATCCCTGCCGATGCCGTGAAGAAGCTGACCGCGGCCATCGATCTTGTGTCGCGCCGTGAGAAGGTGATCCTCGATGTTGCGAAGAAGCAGGGTTTCAACAGCCGCGTGCTGCGTGACGCGCTGAAGCAATCCGGCGAAATTCACTGACGAGGGCGAAGTGACAAACGCAAAGCTCAGGGTGGGAGTCATCGGCTGCGGCTTCTTTGCCGAGAACCATCTGGCGGCATGGAGCTACCTGCCCGATGTGACGCTCGCGGCGGTGTGTGATCTCGACCAGGCAAAGGCGCAGTCTGCGGCATCGCGATATGGCGCCAAGTCAGTCTTCTCGTCGGCGGAGGCTCTTCTCGATTCCGGTGAGGTCGATTTCGTGGATATCGCGACGACCATGCGCTCTCACGTCGAGCTGGTTGGCCTTGCAGCCAGCCGGCGCATTCCGACGATTGTGCAGAAACCCCTGGCGCCATCGCATGCGGAATGCCTGGCTCTCGTCGAGACCTGCGAGACGGCCGGCATTCCCTTCATGGTCCATGAGAACACGCGCTTCCTGCGGCCGGTGCGCAAGGTGCGCGAGGTTATCGCGTCCGGCGCAATCGGAAAGGTCACGTGGGGCCGGGTCGCATTCCGTACCGGCCACAACATCTACGGCAAGCAGCCCTATCTCGCCAACGAGGATCACTTTGCAATTCTCGATCTTGGCGTGCACATGCTCGATGTGGCGCGATATCTCTTCGGTGAGGCAACGCGCCTCTATTGCCAGAGCCAGAGCATCAAGCCTGGCATCCGCGGTGAAGATCTCGCAACGGTCATGCTCAATCACGTTGGTGGCATGACCAGTGTCGTCGAATGTTCCTACGCCAGCCCGATCGATCCTGATCCCTTTCCGGAACTGACGCTGCAGATCGAGGGCACGCGCGGCAGCCTGCGGCTTGATTCCGGATACCGGCTTTCGGTGCATTCCGATGGAAAGACCCAGGCGCATGACGTGTCCCCAACGCTCTATCCGTGGTCTGTCATACCCTGGCACGGCACGCAGGAAAGTGTCGTTCTGATCCAGCAGCATTGGCTTGATTGCCTCCGCAAGGGTGTGCCGGCGGAAACTTCGGGCGCCGACAGCCGCAGGACCTACGACCTTGTTTTCGGCGCCTATGAATCGGCGCGCAGCGGAAGGGCGGTTGATCTCCAGTCGTCAGCCGCACCGTCCTTGTAAGTTTGGGAGATTGAGATGAGCAAGAGCGACATACGCATTGGCGTAACGGCCGATCTGTTCGATACGGCTGGCACGCCACTCTTTGGCACGGCGCCACTGCAGCTTTTCACGGATGCGGGCCTCGCCTGGGAGAAGCTGCCTCCCGATGGCCCGGCAATCTCCGCCGGTCATCTTGCGAATTACGATGCGCTGTTCATCGGCGGGGCCAAGGTGAATGAGCAGGCCCTGGCTCAGGACAAGGGGAGGCTTCGCGTCCTGGCGCGCAATGGCGTCGGCTTCGATGCATTGGAGCTTCCGTCGCTGTCGAAGCGTGGCATTCTGGTAACGAACACCCCGGTCGCCGTCCGTCATTCCGTGGCGACGACGGCGTTGGCCTTTGTTCTGGCGCTCAGCCTTCGCCTGCCGCTGAAGTCCCGTTTGCCGCGCGAGGGCCGCTGGGCGCAGCGTGGTGATTTTCCGGGGATCGGCCTGCCGGGGCGTTCGATCGGCATCATCGGGTTCGGTGGCATTGGCCAGGAGATCGCCCGGCTCATGGCGCCCTTCGGCCTCCGCACATTCGTTGCGGATCCGCACACGAGTGACGCTGTCTGCGCAAAGCATGGTGTTGAGCGTGTTGATCTCGATGGCCTGCTCTCACAGTCCGATTTTGTGATCGTCGCCTGTTTGCTGGATGCCAGCACACGGCACTTGCTCAATGGCGCGCGCCTCGCGTTGATGAAGCCAACGGCCTTCCTGATCAACATCGCGCGCGGGCCGATCATTGATGAAGCCGCGCTGATCCAGGCCCTGCAGTCCGGCGCCATTGCCGGTGCCGGGCTGGATGTGGTGGAGAAGGAGCCGCCGGAGCCCGACAACCCGCTCTTCTTCATGGATAATGTGATCGTGACACCGCACTCCCTGTGCTGGACCGACACCTTCATGGACGGCGTTGCACGTACCGCCATCAAATCCATCATCGATGTGGTCAGCGGCAAGGTTCCGGAGTTCGTTGTCAATCGTGACGCGCTGGGCCATGCCCGGGTCAAGGGCTGGCAGCAGGACTAGGCGCGCTTTTTAAATATTCTCAGGCGTATAGATATCGAAGGGCAGGGCGATGGATTGCGGTGGAAAATCCCCGCCGCCGTCAAAGGTCCGGATCATCGCGGCGATGGCTTCTCTGGCCAGTAACGGCAGGGGATGCGCAAGCAGAACATTGATCGTGCCGTCGAGAAGCGCAGCACGCGTGACCTCACTGAGATCATAGCCCACTGTCACGATGTCTGTGGCTCTGCCACTGTCGCGCAGCGCTGATACGGCACCGGCAATGCCGCCGCCGGAGACATAGAGGCCGACGAGATCAGGATGCTCTTCACAGAGCTGCTCGGTCAGTTCCCGCGCAATGCTGTCGGTCTCGAAGGTCGAACGCGCCTCCAGCAATTCGAAGCCGCGTGCGTGCTCCCGGAAATAGGAGCGGAAGCCACTCTCGTTTGTCTCCTGACAGCGATAGCGATGATTGCCGACAAGAATGGCGATCTTGCCGGGGGGCTTGCACAGATTGTCGAAAAGCCACCCCGAGGTGCGGCCGACCTTCCATGAGTCGAGGCCGACAAAGCCAAGATTGCAGCGTGCCGTGAGCTGCGAGACGAGCGCGAAGGTTCTGATGCCGCGAGCGGCAAGCTGCTCCAGCGTGGCGGAGATAGTGGGATGCTCGGGCGCAACGACGCCGACGAAATCCGCGTGTTCGCCGAGCCGCAGCAGGCCTTCGGAGACATTCTGAGGCGTGATCTCATCCGTGTACTCAATTCGTATCATGATTTCATGGCTGCTGACAGCCATGGCGGCCTCCTCCAGGCATTGCGCGAGGTTCCTGTAGAAGCTCTGGGAACGCTGCAGGAGCAGGACGCCAATTCGCAGTTTCGGCCTGCTTCCTGCCAGCCTGCCCCGGATTGATTCAAGCCCATAAAACCCAACTTTATCAGCTGCTTGATAGACGATCCTGATTGTCTCTTCGCGCACCTTTTGCGGCTCATGTAATACCCGGTTGACAGTTGAGAGCGAGAGGCCCGCCTGCCTGGCAACATCACGGATTGTGGCTTTCGGCATGGCGTTCTCCATATCTCAAATCGTCTCATCATCTTTAGCTTGCCCGCGAAATCAAATGAAATGAAATGCAGATGGTGATGGCCGCGGCCGTTGCGCGACGGAGATTCCGGTGCAACAGAAATCCCACCCGGAATGGCCCGCGCACCTAAAGTCCCCGGCGCGGGACTGAACCTTGAGGGAGGGCGCAGAGGGTGGACGATCTTCTCTACGGCACGCGCGACAAGCGCGGCGATTGGCGGCCTCGAAAAAGGTTGGAGGTCGCGCCCTTCTGGGATTGGCCCCTGAGCCCCGGCAAGCTTCTGCGATGGTTCCTCGGGTATGTCTGGCCTTGGAACGCCTTTCACATGGCGACCGCACTTCTCTACTGGTGCTTCGTCGTCCCGGACATCGAGACGATGAAGGTGCTGAGCATCGGCTGGGCGCTCTGGCTCTATGCGGTGAACGCGGCCGCGATCTTCACCATGTATGGGGCTGTTGAACTCTTCTACTACGTCAGGCGAAAGCAGGGCTCGCGCTTCAAATACAATACGAGGTTCCCGTCGGAGAATCCTTCCGATGTTTTCTGGTTCAAGAGCCAGAACATCGACAATTTTCTGCGCAGCTTTCTGATCAGTATTCCAGCGTGGACGGTTGTGGAAGTTCTGATGCTCTGGTGTTTCGCCAATGGCTTCGTGCCTTGGCTGTCCTGGGCCGATCATCCGCTCTGTCTGCTGTTTCTGGTTCTTGCCGCGCCAATGATCCACGAAGTTCACTTCTTCCTCATTCACCGGGCGCTTCACTCCCCCTTGCTCTACAAGTGGGTGCACGCGGTGCATCACAATTCCATCAATCCATCACCGTGGTCGTCGCTCTCGATGCATCCCGTCGAGGCCTTTGCCTATCATGCAGTGGCGCTGTGGCATTTGCTGCTCCCGTCCAATCCTGTCGTCGCCTTGTTCCAGCTTCATGTGGCGGGCTTTGGTGCCATCAATGGCCACATCGGCTTCGACAAGCTGGAACTGACCGATGAAGCAACGCTCGACAGTCATGCCTACGCCCACTACCTGCACCACAGATATTTCGAGGTGAACTACGGCGGCGATGGCGTGATCCCGCTCGATAAGTGGCTGGGCACCTGGCACGATGGTAGCGCTGAAGGCGAAGCCATGATGAATGAGCGCTTCCGCCAGAAGCGCGAGAGACTGAACGCCGGCAACACATCAAGGAACTGAGGAAGACATGGCAAGCTGGATCGATGCCTGCGCGGCCGATGAAATTGACCCGGAAGACCTGATCCGCTTCGATCATGGCGGGCGCACCTTTGCCATCTATCGCAGCCCGGATGACGGCTACTACTGCACCGACGGACTCTGCACCCATGAGAAAATACATCTCTGCGATGGTCTGGTGATGGATTTCACCATCGAATGCCCCAAGCATAATGGGCAGTTCGACTATCGTACCGGCGAAGCGGTGCGCATGCCCGCCTGTATCAACCTCAAGACCTATCCAGCCAAGGTGCAGAACGGTCGGGTGCTGATCGAGATTTGAGGGCCATTCTGCTGGCCTGCATGGAAGGGAAAGTCATGACACGCAAGCGGCCGACCGTTGCCGATGTCCGGGCCAACAAGGGCAGATACCAATACACCATGATGCGGGTGGAGAGTTGGGATGAGCTGGCGGCTGCTGAAGCTGCCGGAATTGACATGTGCTCGGTCTCGCCCGAGATGATCAAGGATCCGCGTTTCCGGGAAGTGGCGCCTTCGGTCTTCGCGGTGCCGGGCCTTGCGCTCTATGCCGCGCCTGCCGCAACCGATGACTATCTGCGCTGGGCCTTCGAGATGATGAATGCCGGCGCGGACGCCATCTATTGCGCGGCATCTTTCGACACGGTGAAGCGCATGACCGCCGAGAGTATTCCAGTCATCGGTCATGTTGGCCTCATTCCGCATTTCTGCACCTGGACTGGCGGTTTCAAGGCTGTCGGCAAGACGGCGGCCAGTGCCATGCAGGTCTATGAGCGCGTGCGCCGCTATGAGGAGATTGGCGCCTTCGGCGTCGAAATTGAAGTCGTGCCACCCGAGGTGACTGAAGAAATATCAAAGCATACGTCGCTTTTCCTCGTTTCGATGGGAGGTGGCAAAGGTGGCGATTGCCAGTATCTCTTCAGCTGTGACGTGCTGGGCACAAACACCGGGCATGTGCCGCGCCATGCCCGGCAATATGCGAACCTTGCGAATGAGTATGAGCGCATCCAGTCGCTGCGCATCGAAGCCTTCCGGAGTTTCGTCAAGGATGTGCAGGGCGGTGCCTTTCCGGCGGCGCCAGAGCTGGTCTCGGCCCCCGAGTCCGAGATGGAGGCTTTTCGCAACATGATGGCAGGGAAGGCTTCGCGCTAAGCAGGCATGCCGCGCTGAACCAGATCGCGGGTCAGTTTGTCGACCTGTGCTGCGCCGAGCAGGGTCATGCCGCGCTGGATATCCTTGCGCAGGATCTCGAGCATGTGGGCAACGCCGTCCTCTCCGGCAACAGCCAATCCCCAGAGCTGTGGGCGCGCAACCAGGCAGCAGGCAGCACCGAGTGCTATCGCCTTGATCACATCCGTGCCTCTGCGGATTCCACCATCGAGCAGGATGGGGATGCGGCCCGCGACCGTGTCAGCGATGGCGGGCAGGGCGGATATCGACGTTGCAGCACCATCAAGCTGGCGGCCACCATGATTTGAAACGATCACCGCATCGATGCCGGTTTCCACGGCGCGTTGTGCCTCGGATGGATGCAGCACGCCCTTGAGCAGAAGCGGCCCCTTCCAGATGCTGCGCAGCCATTCAACGTCACGCCATGACAGGGCCGGATCGAGCAGTTCCGACATGCGCTTGGCGAGGCTTCCGATGTCGATGGCTTCGCCGGCGCGCACATAGTTGCCGAAGGTGATCTTGGGCAGTTCCTGTCGCATGCGCAGCAACCAGGGCAGTTTTGTCGTCATTGCCAGCACGTCTCGGGCCTTGAACTTCGGCGGAATGGTGAAGCCATTGCGGATGTCGCGCTCACGGTTGCCAAGTGTCTGGTTGTCGGTTGTCAGCACAAGGGCATTGTAGCCGGAGGCAGCGGCGCGCTCGCTCAGTTCCCGGGTGAAGCCCCGGTCGCGATACATGAACACCTGCATCCAGCGATGACTGCCGGCCGGTGCCGGAAGATCTTCAAGGCGGCAGACCGAGCCGTGGCTGAGGCAGTAGGCAACACCCGCTTTCGCCGCAGCCCGCGCAGCACAGGCCTCACCTTCCGGCCACATCAGGCCCGCGAGGCCGGTCGGGCCGATGATGACGGGCATGGACAGCTTGTGGCCGAAAAGCGTGGTTGCGGTGCTGGCCATGCCGGGACCGTCGAGCGGCCGTGGCAGAAGGCTGACCTTGTCGAAGTCGGATTCGTTGTGACGGAGCGTCCATTCATCCTCGGCACCACCGTCGGTAAAATCGAACACGGGCCGGGGCAGAATCTTCTGCGCCTCTTCGCGCAGGGCCGTGATGCTGTAGCTGCGGCTCTGCCAATTCCTGCCCACGCCCGTCTCCCATTCGTGTTTCGGTCCTGAACCTAGGATGTTGACCCTGAATCGAACAGACCCGGATTGTGCGCTGCAGCGTGGACTCTGCTGACCCAGCAATCCGGCCATGGACAGGATTGCGCCATTCACCTATTTGTCAGACAAATGACTGACCCCGGCTTGCGATGCTCAAAGCAGGATCATTTCAACCACGAGAAGGAAAGAGAATGGCCGCCGAGAATATGAAAATCCTGATTACGGGGGCCACCGGCAAGGTGGGCAGGCGGCTGATCGATCATCTGCGTTCCCACGAACGCTTCGGCAAGGCCAGTCTTCGTGCCCTCTGCCACAATCGCACGATCGAGGGTCTCGAGGTCGTCAAGGGTTCCATTGCCGACAGGGACTGTGCCCGTGCCGCCCTCAAGGATGTGACCCATGTCGTTCATCTGGCGACCTGCAAGGAAACGCCTGAGGATGTGATGGATGTCACGGTCAAGGGGTTGTTCTGGCTGCTTGAGGAATTCCGCGAAAGCCCGGCGGCGCGGCAGTTCATCCTCATCGGCGGCGATGCAGCCATCGGCCACTTCTTCTATGATCATGGCGGCCCCGTCACCGAGCAGACGCCGCACCGGGCCTATCCAGGCTGCTATGCCCTGTCGAAGGTTCTGGAAGAGGTGATGCTGTTTCAGTACGCCATACAATATCGCAGCAATGTCTGTTGTCTCCGTGCGCCCTGGATCATGGAGAAGGACGATTTCAAATACAGCCTTTCCTTCGGAGACGATGTGTTCGGAGGCCCTGTCTGGAAGGATCTGGTGCCGCCGGAGAAGGCGCGCCACTATGCACAGGCAGGAACCGTGCCGTTGCTGCTGGACGGCGGGGGCCGGCCCCTCAAGCGCAACTTCGTTCATGTCGATGATCTCGTCTCCGCCATAGGCCTCGCACTCGACAACCCGCAGGCGCGTGGCAAGCTCTTCAATGTCTGCATGGATGAGCCCGTGGACTACGGCGCCGTGGCGGATCATCTGGCGCGCAATTATGGCCTCGCTTCCGTCAGGATTCCGAGCAGCTATTGTTCCAACTGGATGGACAACGCCGCAGCGAAGTTCGCGCTGGGCTGGCGTCCGCACTACGATCTTGCACGGCTGATTGATGCCGCCTGGCAATACCGGCGGCCTGCCAGCGAGCCGCGCAAGATCTGGTACCCGGGATGACCACGCGCATGGTTTCCACAGAAAAGACAAGTCGGGCAGTCTGCGCTAAGAACCTGCCGCGACACTGCCGGAACCGGTTCGCCCGGTTCCCTCAAGTTTCCAGCGAACGGATCTCATCGTGAACATGATTGACTCATTGGTTTGTGTTTCCCCCGGCCAGCTTCAGGTCGACAAGCGGCCTTCGCCTGCGCGCCGGCCGGGCGATGTTCTGGTGCGGCCTCGGCGCATCGGAATCTGCGGCACGGATTTTCACATCTTCGAGGGCAAGCACCCTTTCCTGCAATATCCGCGCATCATGGGCCATGAGCTTGCGGTCGAGGTCGTCGATGCACCTGCCGGATCGGGTCTTTCTGCAGGCCAGATTTGCGTCGTCAATCCTTACCTCTCCTGTGGTGTCTGCATTGCCTGCGCGGCGGGCAAGCCGAATTGCTGCGTGAAAATCTCGGTGCTCGGCGTGCATCAGGACGGCGGCATGCAGGAGCTTCTGCCGGTTCCGGCCAGGAACCTGTTGCCGGCTGAGGGGCTCAGCACCGACGAATGCGCCACCGTCGAGTTTCTGGCCATCGGTGCCCATGCCGTGCGGCGCGGTGCGGTGACGGCTGCCGACAGGGTTGCAGTTGTCGGGGCAGGCCCGATTGGCCTGGGGGCTGCACTTTTTGCCAAGCTGTCGGGTGGGGCGGTCACGATCTTTGACCGCGATCCCGAGCGCGCGAAATCGGCAGGCGACATCGTGGGCACCGCCGCTCATGCCGTCACCGGCAGTTCCGCCGATATCGTCGCTGCCCATGGCGATGGCGTGGGCTTTGATGTGGTCTTCGATGCCACAGGCAACCAGGCGGCCATGGAGCAGGGCTTCGATCTTGTGGCGCATGGCGGGCGCTATGTGCTGGTGAGTGTGGTGAAGACGCAGATCACCTTTGCCGATCCGGATTTTCATCGGAAGGAAATGACCCTGCTCGGCAGCCGCAACGCCACGTCTGAAGATTTCGATCGGGTCATTTCCTCGATCCGCAATCGCAAGGTGCCTATCGACCGGTTGATCACCCATCGCACAAGCCTTGCGGGTGCGGTCAAGGATTTGCCGGTCTGGGCCACGCAGAAGACGGGCCTGATTAAGGCCATGATCGAGATCGGCTAGTCAGATGGCGCAAAGACTGACGCTGGCAAATGCCGGGGCGCTGCTCCCTTATGATCGCAGCCGGGTGACGCCTGGCATCGTGCATCTGGGCATTGGTGCCTTCTTCCGTTCGCACGCGGCGGTCTATCTCGACAGTGTGCTGAAGGAGGATCCGTCCTGGGGCGTGATCGGCGCCTCCCTGAAGCGGCCGGACACACGCAACGCGCTACTGCCGCAGGATTTCCTCTATACGCTGGCCGTGCGGAGCGCCGCGGGCACAGACACGCGGGTGATCGGCAGCCTGCTCGATGTGCTGGACGCGACGGCGCAGCGCGACGCGCTGCTTGATGCCATGGCAGATCCGCGGGTGCGCATTGTCTCCCTGACCATCACCGAGAAGGGCTATTGCCACGATCCGGCGACGGGCAAGCTCGATCTCAACCATCCTGACATTCGCCATGATCTCGCGCATCCGGAGTCGCCTGTCAGCGCCGCCGGATTGATTGTCCGTGCGCTTGAACTGCGGCGGATGCGCAATGTGAAGCCCTTCACCGTGCTGTGTTGTGACAACCAGCCGGCCAATGGGGAAACCGTCGGCCGTATCGTCACGGCCTTCGCGCGGGAGCGAGACGCCGCATTGGGAGACCATGTGGCCCGCGAGGTGTCGTTCCCGTCGACGATGGTCGACAGGATTGTTCCTGCCACCACCGATGAGGATCGTGCCCTGGTGCGCGAGGCCACCGGCCTCGACGATGCCTGGCCGGTGATGACCGAGCCGTTCTGCCAGTGGGTTGTGGAAGACCGCTTTCCCTCCGGCCGCCCTGCGCTGGAGGGCCTCGGCGTCGAGATGGTGGAAGATGTCCGGCCCTTCGAGTTCATGAAGCTCCGCATGCTCAATGGCAGTCATTCGACGCTGGCCTACCTCGGCTATCTGGCGGGTTATGAGTATGTGAGCCAGGCCATGGCCAACGCCGACTATCGCAGCCTCATTCATGGCTTGATGACCGAAGAGGTGATGGCGACACTTCCGATGGAGCGACATGCCCTCACCCGGTACCGCGATGCGCTGCTGGAGCGCTTCACCAATCCGGCTTTGAAGCACCGCACATGGCAGATCGCCATGGATGGCTCGCAGAAACTGCCCCAGCGCCTGCTGGGCACGATCCGTGACAGGCTGGCGCGCGGCCTGCCTGTGGCGCGCCTGTCACTCGGTGTTGCAGCATGGATGCGTTACGTGACCGGTGAGGATGAAAGCGGCAATGCCATCGATGTCAGGGATCCTCTGGCCGAAAGGCTGAAGGCGATTGGCGCAGCGGCACGGCGAAACCCAGTGGCGCTTGTTGATGGCCTGCTGCAAGTGAAGGAAGTGTTCGGCGAAGATCTTGGCCGCAACGCCATATTGCGCAGCCATGTCTCTGGCCATCTGGCATCGCTCTTTGACCATGGCGCAAAGCAGACGGTTGCAAGCCTCGTGGGCGGCCTTCCAAAATCCTAACGGTCAGAAAGGTGACGCACAGGCGTGCTGTCAGTGCTCCCCGCCACAATGGCGGTGATCGCTGAGAATTTCGATGACCCGGCATTCGCTGACATGGCCATGGCTGCAATCTTCGACCATCCGGCGAAGCTCCTTGCGCAGGGCCTTGAGCTTCTCGATCCTGATTTCCACCTGTTCGAGGTGTGAACGTGCGATGGCGTCGGCTGCGGCACAGCTCGTTTCGGGTTTGTCGACGAGCTGCAGCAGCTCGCGAATCTCCTCGATACCGAAACCCAGCTCACGGGCGTGACGCACGAATTTCAGGCGGCGCACATCTTCCGGATTATACAGGCGGTGGCCGCCCTCGCTGCGCATGAACGGCGCGATCAGGCCGATTTCTTCATAGTAGCGAACGGTTTGGACCTTGGTTGCGGCCAGGCCGGCGAGCTTTCCGATGGCAATTCCGGACATCGCATTTTCCTCTTGAACCTCTGGTGGCTGTAGATTCTAGACCAGCATTGCGGCGCAATCCAGGCGCGCGACCGAAACCTGTCCGGAGACTAAAATGCTGAAATTTCGCCGCCGAAATGCGCTTCTTGCCCTGCCGGGCGTGGCTTTGCTGCTGGGTGGCGGTGGGTTGCAGGCCGCCGACGATCCGAAGGAACTGGCCAAGCGCCTGATGGCGGCGGTGCCGCCCCATGGCGAGCGCACGCTGGGCGATCCGCAGGCGCCGGTGACCATGATCGAATATGCCTCCGCGACCTGCCCGCATTGTGCCGAGTTCCACAACGACGTCTGGCCGACGATCAAGAAGGACTACGTGGACACGGGCAAGGTGTTCTTCGTCTTCCGCGAGTTTCCGACTGACGAGCTGGCGCTGGGCGCCTTCATGCTGGCGCGCTGTGCGCCCGCGGATCGCTATTTCGATGCCATCGACATGATGTTCGAGAAGCAGCAGGTGTGGACCAAGAACAATCCGAAAGAAGAGCTGTTCAAGATCATGGAGAGTGCCGGCCTGGATGAGAAGGGCGCTTCGGCCTGCATCAAGAACCGCAAGCTCTTCAACGATATCCAGGCCACGCTCGAAACAGCAAACAAGACATTCGGCGTGAAGGGCACGCCCACCTTCTTCGTCAACGGCACCTATCTGGACGGCCACAAGGATCCTGAGCAAGTCAGGAGCTTTATCGACGCCCAGTTGGCGCAGGCGAATTGATGACGGCCCGCTGCGGGGTCTGGCCGTCATCGCAATAGCAAGCAAGCAGCAAACAGGAACGAGACCCATGAACCGACGCGACATCTTCTCCCTCCTTGCCGGACTGACGGCCGTTGGCCTGTCCCGGCCGGCACTGGCCCGGGATGACGATGCCTTCCCCATCAATCAATCCGACGCAAACCTTGTTCCGCGCCGGTATCGCCGCCGCACGGTGCGCTTCGATGCGCCCTATGAGCCCGGCACCATCGTGGTCGATACGCGCCAGAAGTATCTCTATCTGGTGCAGCCGGGTGGCAGGGCCATCCGCTATGGCATCGGTGTCGGGCGGCAGGGCTTTTCCTGGTCCGGTGCGGCCGTGATCAAGCGCAAGGCGAAGTGGCCGCGCTGGACGCCGCCTGCCGAGATGGTGAAGCGCGACAAGTTTGCTGCCGAATGGGCGAATGGAATGCCCGGCGGCCCGAAGAACCCGCTGGGCGCCCGAGCGCTCTATCTGTTTCAGGGCAACGTCGACACGCTCTACCGCATCCATGGCACCTATGTGCCGTCATCGATCGGCAAGGCCGTGTCCTCGGGCTGTATCCGCCTGATCAATGCCGACGTAGCGCATCTCTATGAGCGGGTGCCAACGGGCACACGCGTGGTGGTGCTGCAGGGACGTTCAATCAGATCTCAGGACGAGCCGCCGCGGGTGGCCCGCCGCAAGCGCCGCTGGCTCTTCGGCGGCATGGATGACGAGGATTAAGGGATGACACAATCGCTGAAGCTTCACGTGGGCGGCATGGACTGCGCCGCCTGCGTGGCCAAGATCGAAAAGGCCGTGCAGCGCATTGCCGGTGTAACGGATGTGAAGGTCGGGCTTCAGAGCGAAACCCTGTCGGCGACGGTGGGTGGCGCGGCGCAGGCCGAGCAGGTGGCCCAGGCCGTGCGCGACCTTGGCTACAAGGTGCAGCCCAAAGGGGCTGCGCCCGCCGCCGCTGGCAAGGGTGGTGAGCATCATCACGATGACGATGGCCATGATCACTCCGATCATGGCGAGCCCATCGAAGGCGCGTGGTGGGAATCGTCCAAGGGCATTCTGGTCATCGTCACAGGTGTGATGATCGCCTTTGCCTATGGCGAGCAGGCGTTGCTGCCCTATGGCTCGACGCTGGTCTTCTGGGCCGCGACACTGGTCGGGACATTCCCGGTGGCCCGGCGGGCCCTTGCAGCCCTGCGCGCAGGTTCGTTCTTCACCATCGAAATGCTGATGACGATCGCCGTCATCGGTGCGCTGGCCATCAACGCGGTCGAGGAGGCGGCGATTGTCGTCTTCCTTTTTGCCGTCGGCGAGCTGCTTGAAGGCATCGCTGCCGGGCGCGCACGCTCGGGCATCAAGGCCCTGGCCAAGATCGCACCGCAGACAGCCATGGTGGAAACGCCCGGTGGCCTTGTGGAAACGCCGATCGAGCAGATTGCCCTGCGCAGTATTGTTGTCGCGCGTCCGGGTGACCGCATTCCGGCCGATGGCATCATCGTCAGCGGAACCTCGTCCGTCGATGAATCGGCGCTGACGGGCGAATCCGTGCCGCGCAGCAAGACGGAAGGCGACACGGTGCTGGCTGGCTCCATCAACACAGAGGCTGTGCTTCGCATTCGGGTGGAGAAGGCGGCGTCTGAAACCGTCATCGCCCGGGTTGTCGCGCTCGTGGAGGAAGCCGCCGATGCCAAGGCGCCATCGGAGCGCTTCATCGACCAGTTTGCGCGCTGGTACATGCCGGTGATCTGCCTGCTCGCCCTTGCCGTGGCCCTCGTGCCGCCGCTGCTGATGCAGCAGCCCTGGGATACCTGGCTTTATCGCGCGCTTGGCCTGCTGCTGATCGGTTGTCCCTGTGCGCTGGTGATCTCGACGCCCGCCTCGATTGCTTCCGCCCTTGCGGCGGGTGCGCGCCGTGGCCTGCTGGTGAAAGGCGGTGGTGTGCTGGAGGCAATCGGCAAGGTGAAGCATATCGCCTTCGACAAGACGGGCACGTTGACTGAAGGCAAGCCGCGGGTGACCGATGTGGTGGCGCTTGGCAAGCTGAGCGAGACCGATGTGTTGCGTATGGCCGCTTCGGCAGAATCCGGTTCGTCGCATCCTCTGGCGCTTGCCATTCTCAATCACGCCAAGGCGAAGGGGGTGGCCTTCGCGCCGGTGCCTTCGACAGCCATTCCCGGCAAGGGGCTGAGTGCGAAGATTGACGGCAAGCTCGTTCTGGTTGGTGCTGC
Source organism: Pseudomonadota bacterium (assembly GCA_020161855.1). Lineage (GTDB taxonomy): Bacteria > Pseudomonadota > Alphaproteobacteria > Rhizobiales > Aestuariivirgaceae > Aestuariivirga. Next base: position 109,950 of record JAIUNJ010000003.1, on the reverse strand, counting down.
GGCGCGGATCGGCGTCAAGGACGAAAACGTGCTGGCGCGGGCTGCCGCTCTTGAAGCGGAGGGCAAGAGCGTTGCCGCCATCCTCAGCGATGATGTGCCGGTGGGATTGATCGCCATGCGTGACGAGCCCCGCGATGACGCGGTGAAGGGTGTCGCCACGATCAAGGCGCTCGGGCTCAGCCCGGTGATGCTGACCGGCGACAACCGGGCCAATGCCGAGGCCGTGGGCAAGCTGCTGGGCATGGAAGTAAAGGCCGAGCTTCTGCCGGAGGACAAGCTTGCCGTGATCAAGGAGCGTGCCGTTGAAGGCGGGATCGCCAAGGTCGGCGATGGTATCAACGATGCCCCGGCACTTGCGGCGGCCACTGTGGGCATCGCCATGGGCTCTGGCACAGATGTGGCGCTGGAGGCCGCCGATGCCGCCGTGCTGAACAACCGGATCGGAGATATCGCCGCGTTGATCGGGCTTTCGCGCAAGACGCTTGCGGTGATCCGGCAGAACGTGACCATCGCGCTTGGCCTCAAAGTGGTGTTTCTGGTGACCACGGTTCTGGGCATCACCGGCTTGTGGATCGCCATTCTCGCCGACACGGGCGCCACAGTGCTGGTGACGGCAAATGCGCTGCGCCTGCTGCGCTTCCGGGCTGCGTGAGCATGCTGAGAGTGGCAGCGATGGTTGCGGGCGGGGTTGCGCTTGACCTGCTGACGAAACAGGCCGCGCTCGCGAGGTTGCTGCCGCATGACCCTGTGGCCGTGGCGCCCTCTATCAACCTGACGCTCGGTTTCAACGCAGGCGTCGCCTTTGGCCTGGCCCCCGCCGAAAGCCCGATGGGGACTGCGCTTCTTCTTCTGGTGCAGAGCGGACTCGTTGCCATGCTTGCGTGGTTTCTCGCGCGGGCGCCGCACATGGAGGGCAGGGTTGCCTTTGGCCTCCTCATCGCCGGGGCGCTTGGCAACATGCTCGATCGCGTGCCAGATGGCCTGGTGACGGATTTCATCGACCTGTACTGGCGGAACTGGCGCTGGCCGGCCTTCAACGTGGCCGACATCCTGATCTGCCTCGGTGTGGCGCTCCTGATCCTTTCGCCGCGGGCGCAGGCCATGTCTGACTCTAAGAGGTCTGCCTCATGAGCAAGTGGCGCCCGGCCGTGGCTTTGCTGTTTGCCCTGGCAGGCATCCCGACGGCCGCCGCGAACACCAGCCCCGGCGGGCCATGGTCGCTCGGCGACATCGTTGTCGAACAGGCCTGGGCCCGGCTGCTGCCGGGCGATGAGCGCAAGGCCGCCGTCTATCTCACGGTCCACAACAAGTCCGGCGACGAGGAATTGCTGATTGCCGTCGACAGTCCGGCGGCGGGCGCGACATCGGTCAACGAAGACACGAGTGCTGATGGCGAAAAGAACGAGCGGCCCTTGCCCTTCGGCCTGCCGCTTCCAGCGCATGGCGAAGTGGTCATGAAGCCGGGCGGCTTTCACATCCTGCTCTCCGGCATTTCACGTGCCGTTGATGAAGCAACGGCCCTGCCGGTGACAATGGTGTTCCGCGATGCGGGCACGGTCGATTTCGATGTGCCGATCATTCCGGAAGGCGAAGCGGCGCCGAAGCAACTGCATTCCGGGCACAGCGGATGAGCGTGCGCACCCTGCGGATCATGCTCTGGGTTGCGGTGGCCATGGCCTCCGGCGCTCTGGCGTTTTACAGCTTTCGCGGCAGCAGCGAGGAGACGCTGAAGCCGGTTGCCTTCGAGATCGGTGGCGCCTTCTCCATGACCGATCACACCGGGCGGGCAGTAACAGAAAAGGACTTTGCCGGAACGGCACGGGCGATGTTCTTCGGCTTCACATCCTGCCCGGACATCTGCCCGACGACCATGACCCGCATGGCGGAGTTCATGAAGGCGCTGGGGCCTGCCGCGGACCGCCTCAAGGTGATCCTGGTTTCTGTCGATCCCGAGCGCGATACGCCGGATCTGCTCAATGTCTATGTCGAGGCTTTCGATGAACGCTTTGTCGGCCTGACGGGGACGAACACGCAGCTCGAGGCTTTCGCCAAGGCCTACAAGTTCTACTACAAGAAGGTTCCGACGGCCGATGGCAGCTACACCATGGATCATTCGGCAGGCGTCTACCTTTACGATGCCAGTGGCGCATTCCGGGGAACGCTTGATGTCCACGAGCCGGACGCGGTGGCGCTCGGCAAGCTGCGCAAACTCATCGGTTCCTGAACCGCGCTGAACGGCACGAAGCCATCGGTACTGTCACCTAGCCCATGAGCCTGGCCTGCGCGCTAGACAGTGCCTCTTTCCGGGTGGCCCCTGAACCTTTGTCCATTTGACAAAATCGGCGGGCAACCTCCAAAGAGATAACCGGATACAGGACCCCGATTTGAACGCCGCGCCAAAAGAGAAACCACGCCGCCTTTCCGACATTGTAGCATCGATCGACGGCAGCACGGAGTTTACCGTGGGCAAGCTGATCGACATGTTTGGCGAACGGGCCTTCGGGGCCCTGATGTTCATCTTCGCCATTCCCAATGTGGTGCCGCTGCCGCCGGGGACGTCGGCGGTTCTGGGGCTGCCGCTGGTCTTCCTGACCTTCCAGCTGATGCTTGGCCGACAAACAATATGGCTACCGGAATCGGTGCGCCGGCGCCCGATTTCCGGGCATTTCGCCGATGTCTTCAAAACCAAGGCCTCGCCCTTCCTCAATCGCTTTGAGCGCGTGCTGAAGCCGCGTTTCGGCGTCGCGGTGTCGTCAAACCTTGCCGAACGCGTGATCGGCATTGTCACCTTCGTGCTGGCGGTGATCCTGTTCCTGCCCATCCCGCTGGTGAACATGCTGCCGGGCGCGGCCATCGCCTGCCTGGCGCTGGGCCTCGCGGAACGCGACGGCATCGCGGTGTTGGTGGGTTACGCCATGGCGGCGGCAACCGGGCTTCTGCTCTTCGCGGTGTCGGCGGCGCTCTATGCCGGTGCCAAGGCCTTCATCACGAGTCTTTTCGGAATGTAAGAAGAGGGTGGCGCAAGTTGTGGAATTTCAATGGGAATAAATTTTATCCCTCGATATGAATTTAGTGCTTGACAGGCGCGCGGTGTTTCACTAGATTTGTGGACAATCCAGAAATGGGTTCAGAGACAAGGCAGAGTGGCGGAAACGCCCCTCTGCCTTTTTCATGCCGCCAACAAGGGTCCTGCAAGCCGACTGAGGACGACGTGGGTGGGATGGGGCTGATCCAGGTTTGGAGAGGTTCATTCGGAAACGAAGCGGGGTTCCAGCTTTCGCTGGAATGACGACCTTGCGCTGGAATGACGGTCTGGCGCTGGAATAACGAGCTTACTCGCGATGACGGCCTTGCGCTGGAATGACGCCGTAGGCTCTGCAATGACGAAGTGTTGAGCGCGGGCGGGCGTGCAGGTCAGCGCAGGCCGGTTGCCGTGAAGTGTTTCGGAAAGAGTGCCGCGGCGCCTGCGTACATGGTCTTGCGGGCTTCATCGAGCGAGTAGGGCCGGGCGGAGAAGGCGATGTCCTGCCAGACGCCATCGCCGATGGCGCGGAAGACGCGGCTGGCCATGTGGCCATCGAGGGCATAGCCGCCCGCGGCGGTGAGGCGTTCGCAGATTTCGGCCAGCATGGCGCTGTAGGCCTCGTCGTTGGCGCCATATTCCTGCTGGTAGATGGGACGGCTCTGGGACTCGCCCCAGAAGGCGGCCCAGCAGATCACCTTGACGGGTGCGCAGACCTTCGGATCGAGATCGGCGCGCAGCAAGGCATCAAGCTGAAGGGCAGGGGCGGTGCCGGCGGTGGCGAGATAGGCCTGCCAGTTGGCCTGGTACTCGGCTGCAAGGTGCAGCAGGGTTTCGGCGAAGAGCTTTTCCTTGCTCTGGAAGTGGAAGTTCACAAGCCCGTGGGAGACGCCGGCCGTGACTGCCACATCCGTGAGGGTGAGCTGGGCATAGCCCTTGCGGGCCAGGGTCTCGATGGTGGCCTCGATGAGCTGTTGGCGGCGCACTTCCTTGCTCGCCTTGCGGGAGGCGGGCAGCACTTTTTCGGCCTGAACGGAGAGATTCATGGTGATTCTGCGGGTCTCGGCAAGCGAGGGAACATAACGGCCAGCGCAGCGTCGCCAAGGCCCATTGCCATGTTGCACTGCAGCATTCATTTTGATTGACTTGGCAGTCAAAATCAAGGGAGACTTTAACAATAGCAATCGGCGGCCCCGATGAGGCCGCCCACCCAGGCCCCAAACCGAGGATTTCATGCTCCGCCGCAATGCCCGCGACCTGACCAAGTCCAATGCCCAGTTCCAGAAGGCCCTGAAGCGCCTGCCGCTCGGTGTGTCGTCCACCTTCCGCTACTGGGGCGACGACCGCACGGTCTATGTGAAGAAGGGCAAGGGCGGCCGGACCTGGGACATCGACGACAACTGCTACGTGGATTACCGACTCGGCTATGGCCCGGCGATCCTCGGCTATGCCGATGACCGGGTGGACGAGGCGGCCCGCAAGGGCATGGAAGTCGGCGGCGTTTTCGCGCTCTCGACCGAGCGGGAACTGACAGTCGCCGACCGCATCGCCAAGATGGTGAAGGGTGTCGACCTCGTGCGCTTCTCCAACAGCGGCACCGAAGCCGTGATGGCGGCGCTGCGGCTGGCCCGGGCCCATACGGGCAAGGAGAGCTACATCCTCGTCGAGGGCAGCTATCATGGCCTGTTCGACGCCGCCATGTGGATGGCGAGCATGGACAGCTGGGACCCGGGCTCCGGCCTCGATCCGGTGAAGGCGCCCTATTCGAAGGGTGTGCCGCAGCGGCTGAAGGACATGGTGCATCTGACGCCCATGAACGACGCCAACCGGCTGGAAGACATCTTCAAGCGCCACCACAACGACCTTGCGGCGATGCTCATCGAACCGATGATGGGCAATTGCTGCGCCATCGCGGCGACGACGGAATTTGTGAAACTGGCGCGCGAGCTCTGCACGAAATACGGCGTGCTGCTGATCATCGACGAGGTGAAGACCGGCTTCCGCGTGGCCAAGGGCGGCATCCAGTCGATCCATGGCGTGGTGCCGGATATCTGCACCTTCGCCAAGGCCATGGGCAATGGCTATCCGATCTCCGCGGTCTGCGGCCGAGAAGAGGTGATGCGCACGTTCCGCTATGGTGGTGCTGCCCATGGCGGCACCTATACGGCGCATTCGGTGTCGCTGGCGGCGACGGAAAAATGCCTGGAGATTCTCGACGAGACGCCGGCGCTGCAGACGATTGCCGACTACGGCACGCGATTGCAGGCGGGCATCAAGCAGATCCTCGACCGGCGCAAGATCGTGCATTCCTTCTCGGGCCATCCTTCGATGTTCGGTGTGTTCTTCGCGCCCGAGCCACCGAAGGACTACCGCGCCTGGAAGACCTCGGACTACAGCTTCTACGACAAGCTCGCCCGGCATCTGCACGATCAATACATCATCTGCGAACCGGACTCGCGCGAGCCGCTGTTCATCTGCGAAGCCCATGACGAAAGCTGCTTCAAGGACACGCTGCATGCCTTCGAGACCGGCGTCGACCTGACGCTTGAACAACTGGCGGCCGAAAAGAAGAAGGGCGCCACGGCGCCGGAGGCCCTCGGCAAGCACACGGTGTGAGGTCATGAACCAGGTCACGCAGACCCCGAAAGGCTCGCCGCTTCTGGATCATTGCCCGGAGACGCTGCCTGCTGCGTGGTACTACGATGCGGACCATCATGCACTGGAGCTGAAGCGCATCTGGGCGCGGCAGTGGGTGCATGTGGGCCGGGTCAAAGATTTGCCTGCAATGACGCTGCGCCGCATCGAGGTGGCGGGCGAGAACCTGATGCTGGTGAAGGATCAGGCCGGGCAGGTTTCGTGCTTTCACAATGTCTGCCGCCACCGGGGTTCGGAAATCTGCCTCGCGCATGAGCAGAAGCTGAAGACCAAGCTTATCACCTGCCCCTATCACGCCTGGAGCTATGACCTGGCGGGCAAGCTGGTGCGCACACCCTTTGTTTCCGAGACGGCGGATTTCGACAAGGCGTATTACGGGCTCATCCCGGTTCACGTGAAGCTGTGGAACGGTCTTATCTTTGTGTGCCTCGCATACGATCCGCCGGCGTTCGAGAAGGCACCCGACCTTGGCGCCAGCGTGCTCGACAACTGGCCGATGGAAGACCTCGTTTCCGGGCACAGGCTGGTCAAGGAGATGGCCTGCAACTGGAAGATCTTCTGGGAGAATTACAACGAATGCCTGCATTGCCCCGGCATTCACCCGGAGCTCTGCGAGATGGTGCCGATCTACGGCAAGGGTTACATGGCGGCGAATGAGGCGCCGGACTGGACACCGGAGCAGGGCGCCAGCGGCACAGAGCTGAAGGCCGGTGCGAAGAGCTGGACGATGAACGGCTTGCCCTGTGGGCCCGAGTTTCCAAAGCTGACGGCGGAGGAGCGCGAGAAGGGCCAGACCTTCGTGACGCTCTATCCCACCTGCTACATCGTGGCTCATGTGGACTATGTGCGGATCGTGACGCTGAGGCCGCTCGGGCCCGAGCGCACCGAGCTCTGCGCCGAATGGCTGTTTCCCGAGGAGACATTGAAAATGCCCGGCTTCGACCCGGTGCAGGTGACGGACTTTGCCACCATGGTGATGATGCAGGACGGAGCGGCCTGCGAGATGAACCAGAAGGGGCTGAAATCCTCAGCCTTCAAGGGCGGGCGGCTGATGCCGCAGGAATTCGACGTGCACGGTTTCCAGAACTGGGTGCGGCGGCAGGTGGCGTAGGAGGCAGGCATGGACAGGATGGAGCGCAAGGGGAACGACGCAGGGCAGGACTGGGACCGCCGCGGCCTGCCGGCCTGGACCTATCACAGTGCTGCCATGCTCAAGCTCGAGACGGAAGAGGCCATGCTCACGCACTGGCAGATCGTCGGCCATGTGAATGACATCGCCAAAAATGGCGACTACCTGACCTTCGATCTCGGTGACGAGCGCGCCTTCGTGGTGCGTGGCGATGACGGAACGGTGCGGGCCTTTCACAATCTCTGCCGCCACCGCGGTTCGCGCGTGGTGACCGGCGACAAGGGCCATTGCAAGCATGCGCTGGTCTGCCCCTTCCACGGCTGGGTCTACAATCTCAATGGCACGCTGCGTGGTGCGGCGCGGCCGCAGAGCTATCCGCCGCTCGACAAGCATGCCTTCGGGCTGAAGCCCATCGAAAGCGAGATCTGGCAGGGCTTCATCTTCCTGCGCTTCAAGGCGGGGCCGCAAGGTTCGGTCGCCGATTATCTCTCGCCCTATCTCGAAGATGTGGCGCCGCATCGCATGGAGACGATGGTGCCTGCCGGCACCAACTGGGGCCAGGAACTGCCAGTGAACTGGAAGTCGGTGCGGGATGTCGACAATGAAGGCTACCATGTGGCCATGGCGCATCCGGCGCTGCAGGATCTCTATGGCTCGACCTATTATGACGTTTCGCTTCCGGGCGGACTCAATGTGTCGAAGGGAACCTTCCAGCCCCATGCCGGGCGGCGCTGGAGCGTGCGCAACTACCTGAAATGGGCGGGCGGGCCTTCCTGGCTGCCGGCGGAGCGGCGCAATCTCTGGGCCTATTACGGCATTTTCCCCAATGCCGTGATCATCACCACGCCGGAGACAGTGCAGTTCTACCAGGAACTGCCGATCGCGCCGGACCGCACGCGAGTGCGCGGCATGATCTACCGCTACCCGGAAGAAGACCGCGCGCTGCGCATGGCGCGCTATCTCTCCTATCGCATCGACCGGGAGACGGTGGAGGAGGATATCCAGCTTTCCACCTGGTCCAACGAGTCGATGAAATCATCGGCCTTCGACGGCTTCTACCTCTCCGATCTGGAGAAGGGCGTGCGCGCCCACCACGACGAATTGCGCCAGCTTCTGCCGGTTATGAAGCTGGACAAAGCTCCGCAAACAGATGATCTTGAAGCTCTCAACGCCCGCATGAGGCGTGCATAACAAGGGCCTTTCGTGCCCACCAAGGAGGACAAGTCGATGCCATCTTCTCTTCTCAGGATTTCCAGGCGTACCGCCCTGGCGGGGCTCGGCAGCACAGCGCTCGCCATGCCCTTCGTGCAGCGGGCCAAGGCGCAGGATGCCGTTCTCAACATCTACAACTGGGCCGACTATATCGGCGAAACGACGATCGAGGATTTCCAGAAGGCCTCGGGCATTGCCGTGACCTATGACACCTACAGCTCGGCCGAAGAGATGCAGGCCAAGATGCTGGCAGGGTCTACCGGCTATGACGTGGTAATCCAGTCCGGCCTCGGCTTTCCGGAAATGCAGAAGGCCAACATCTATGACAAGCTTGACCGCAGCAAGCTGCCGAGCTGGGGTAACCTGAACCCGGAAGTGCTGCGCATCATGGACAATTACGATCCGGGCCTTGAGCACAGCCTGCCCTATATGTGGGGCTCTGTCGGCTTCACCTTCAACCTCGATATGGTGAAGGAGCGCCTGCCCGGCGCCGACCTCGAGACCCTCGATTTCCTGTTCAAGCCCGAGAACGCAGCGAAGCTCGCCGACTGCGGCATCTCCATTCTCGACAGTCCCACCGACGTGATGCCGATGATCCTCAAGTATCTGGGGATCGATGGCGACACGACCAACACGGCCGACTACGACAAGGTGGCCGAGGCCTTCAAGCCGATCCGGCAATATATCAAGACCTTCGACAACACGAACTATCTCAACGCCATTCCCAATGGCGAGCTCTGCGTGATCAACAACTGGTCGGGCGATTACTCCACGGCCAAGACGCGCGCCGAGGAAGCGGGCGTCAAGATCGACCTCGCCTATTTCGTGCCCAAGACGGGTGCGCCCGCATGGTCCGACAACTGGTGCATCCCGGCCGACGCAAAGAACAAGGACAACGCCCACAAGTTCCTGGAATATATGCTGCAGCCGGAAGTGGTCGGCAAGTGCACCAACTTCACGAACTACGCCAACGCCAATACCAAGGCCGACCAGTTCGTCGATCCTTCGGTGCTTGCCAATCCGGCGGTCTATCCCAACGAGGAAGTGATGAAGCGGCTGTGGGCGCCGAAGCCCTACAGCACCGAACAGGACCGCGTGATGACGCGGGTGTGGCAGACGATCAAGACCGGTTGAGATCATGGCAGAATCCGGGGGTTCGGCGCCGTTCATCCGCATCGAGAACGTCACCAAGAAGTTTGGCACCTTCGCTGCGGTTGACAATGTCTCGCTCGATATCGGGAAGGGCGAGCTCTTCGCCCTTCTCGGCGGCTCCGGCTGCGGCAAGACCACGCTGCTGCGCATGTTGGCCGGATTCGAGATGCCGAGTGCCGGCCGCATCTTCATCGACGGGCAGGACATGGCGGGGATCGCCCCCTATGACCGGCCCGTCAACATGATGTTCCAGTCCTACGCGCTCTTCCCGCACATGTCGGTGGAGAAGAACGTGGGCTATGGCCTGAAGCATGAGCGCAACATGACGGCGGGCGACCGCCGCGACCGCGTGAAGCAGATGCTCGATCTCGTGAAGCTCACGGAACTGGCCGGCCGCAAGCCGCACCAGCTTTCCGGCGGACAGCGGCAGCGCGTGGCACTGGCGCGCGCCCTTGCCCGCCAGCCCAAGCTCCTGCTGCTCGACGAGCCGCTGGGCGCCCTCGACAAGAAGCTGCGTGAGCACACGCAGTTCGAGATCATGAACATCCAGGACCGCACCGGCATTACCTTCGTGGTGGTGACGCATGACCAGGAAGAGGCGATGACGCTGGCGAGCCGCATCGCGGTCATGGACCGTGGCGTGATCCGCCAGGTGGGCACGCCGACATCGATCTATGAATATCCCGCAAGCAAGTTCGTGGCGGGCTTCATCGGTTCGATCAACATGTTTGAAGGCAAGGTGACGGCAGCCACCAAGGGCGAGGTCGAGGCCGATGTGCCGGAACTGGGCGGCAAGGTGCTGCTCGCCTCCGATGCCGTGGCAGAGAAGGGTGCGGCCATCACCGTTGCGGTGCGGCCCGAGAAGATTGCCATTTCGCGAGCGAGGCCGAAGGGCGGCAATGCCTTTCCCGGCACGGTGAAGGACCTCGGCTATTTCGGCAAGGATTCGCTCTATCGCGTGAAGATGGCGAGCGGCACCGTAGTCTCGGTCAACAGCGTCAACGCCATCCGCGTGCGGGAAGACCAGCGCGTGGCGCAGTGGGAAGACAAGGTTTGGCTCAGCTTCGAGCCATCCTCGGCGCTTCTGCTGACGCAGTGAGGTCCGCCATGCCGTCGTGGTTCAACACATGGTTCAACCGGGATGGCTGGAGCAAGAGCATCATCGCCATACCGTATTTCTGGCTGGTCTTCTTCTTTCTCATTCCCTTCGCCATCGTGGTGGTGATGAGCTTTGCCGAGCGCACGGCGACGTCGCCGCCGGTCGGCTTCCTGCCGGACTTTCCCTATGTGACCTTCGAGAACTACGGACGGCTGGTCGGCGACTGGGTCTATATCCGCGCCTATTCGACCTCGATCATCAACGCCTTCATGGCGACGATCCTTTGCCTCATCGTGGGCTATCCCATGGCGCTCGGCATCACCCGGGTGAACAAGAGCTGGCGCAACATCCTGCTCATGCTGGTGATCCTGCCGTTCTGGACATCGTTCCTGCTGCGCGTCTACGCCTGGATCGGGCTCATGGGCTCGAACAGCTGGTTCAACAAGCTGCTGACTGCGATCGTGAACAGCGTGCTGCCGGCCGACATGGCCTTCCGCAACATTCCGATGATGAACAGCAATTTCGCGGTCGTGCTGGTGCTGGTCTATTCCTACCTGCCTTTCATGATCCTGCCGCTCTATGCGAACCTCGAGAAGCTCGACACGACGCTGAACGAAGCGGCGATGGATCTGGGCTCCAGGCCCTGGCAGGTGTTCAAGGATGTGACGCTGCCGCTTTCCATTCCGGGCATCATCGCGGGCGGGCTTCTTGTCTTCATCCCGGCGTCCGGTGAACTGGTGATCCCCAGCCTTGTCGGCAACGCTTCCGACCCCATGATCGGGCGCGTGATCAATGACGAGTTCCTGACGGCGCGGCACTGGCCGATGGCCTCTGCCGTGGCGGTGGCGCTGCTCCTGCTGCTGGTGGTGCCGCTGATGGCCTACAACCACTTCGAGGCGAAAGCCCAGGCCGGGGGCAAGCCATGAACCGGCGGCCCATCTTCCTGATCACCTGCCTCTGCTTCGGCTTTGCCTTCTTCTACATTCCCATCCTGTCGATGATCGTGTTTTCCTTCAACCGCTCGCGGCTGGCGACGGTGTGGGGCGGTTTCTCGACGCAATGGTATGGCAAGCTCTTCGAGAATGACCAGATCATCAATGCAGCGTTGCTGTCGCTCAAGATCGCACTGATCAGCGCGACCTTCGCGACCATCCTCGGCACGCTGGCCGGACTGGCACTGGCGCGTTTCAAGAAATTCCGCGGGCGCACACTGTTCTCCGGGCTGGTGACGGCGCCGCTCATCATGCCGGAGGTGATCACCGGCATTTCGATGCTGTTGCTTTTCATCATGATGGCCGAGTGGATCGGCTGGCCGGGCAGCCGCGGTTTCACCACCATCACCATCGCGCACATTACTTTCTCGATGACCTATGTGGCGACGATCGTGCAGGCGCGGCTCTCGTCGATGGACACCTCCGTCGAGGAGGCGGCGATGGACCTGGGATCGCGGCCCTGGCAGGTGCTGATCGACGTGACCCTGCCAATCATCTCGCCTGCCATTCTCTCGGGCTGGCTTCTCGCCTTCACCATCTCGCTCGATGATGTGGTGATCACCAATTTCGTGACCGGACCGGGCTCCACGACCTTGCCGATCCTGATCTGGAGCAAGGTGCGTCTTGGCGTGACCCCTGACATCAATGCGCTGGCAACATTGATGATCGTTGTCGTCGGCGTGGGTGTGGCCATCGCCGGGGTGGTCATGCACCGGGCCGATGCCCGCCGCGAGCGCGACATCCAGATGGCGATTGCGGCGAACAAATAGCATGGACCGGATGCCGCAGAGGGATGCAAAGCCAGAGGAGCGCGACATGCAACTTGCACTGCTGCATGCGCCGCTGGGCGGCGAAGGTTCCGGCCGCGTGCGCTATGCCGCTGCAATGTATTTCCGTATGGCAGGGGAGATCAGCGACGAGGCGCTGGAGGTCTATCGCATCCTATCGCGGCTCGACGCCGAAGACCCCGCTCCCCTGCTGCGCCAGCTTGGGCCGGCCGGGCGCGTTCCGGCTCGTCCTTCATCCAGTCCCCGATCCTGATCTTTCCAAGAGAGCGAGCCCGCCATGAGCCTTGACCCGCGCTTTGCCATTCTGTTCGAGCCTGTGAAGATCGGCCCGAAGACAGCACCGAACCGTTTCTATCAGGTGCCGCATTGCACCGGCATGGGTTACCTGTCGCCGGCAACCCTTGCCACCATGCGTGGCATCAAGGCCGAAGGCGGCTGGGGCGTAGTCAATACGGAATACTGCTCCATTCATCCGACCTCGGACGATATTCCAGCACCTTTCTGCAGCCTCTGGGACGATGGCGACGTGAAGAACATGGCGCTGATGGTAGAGAATGTGCAGGGCCACGGTGCGCTGGCCGGTGTCGAACTCTGGTATGGCGGGCAGCGCTCGCCCAACCATCATTCGCGCCGCGTGGGGCTCGCGCCCAATTCCATGCCGGTGACGGCGGCTCCCTGGCAGTGCCAGCGCATGGACCTCGCCGACATCAAGCAATATCGCGAGTGGCACAAGGCGGCGGTGCGGCGGGCGCTGCAGGCGGGCTTCGACATTGTGTATGTCTATGCTGCCCACACGTATCTTCTGGCGCAGTTTCTCGATCCGCGCGTCAACCAGCGCAAGGATGCCTATGGCGGTGTGCTGGAGAACCGTTCCCGCCTCTATCTCGAAGTGCTGCAGGATACGCGCGAACTGGTGGACGGAAAGGCCGCACTTGCCACGCGCGTGGAAGTGACCGACGAGGACGGCAGCGGCAAGGACGAGCGCAGCATCCTCCTGTCGCGGGTTGCATCCTATGTCGACCTTTTCGACGTGACAGTGCCCGACTACGGCCACGAGATGGGCGCCTCGCGCTTCATCAAGGAAGCTTCACTGGAAAGCGAGATCGCGCATGTGCGCGCGCTGACGAAGAAGCCCGTGGTCTCGGTCGGCCGTTTCACCAGCCCGGAGACGATGCTGTCGCAGGTGAAGCGCGGCATCATCGATCTCATCGGCGCGGCGCGGCCCTCGATTGCCGATCCCTTCATTCCGCAGAAGATCAAGGAAGGCCGCTTCGACGACATCCGCGAATGCATCGGCTGCAACATCTGCTACGCAAATGACTATCTCGGTGTGCCGATCCGCTGCACGCAGAATCCCACCATGGGCGAGGAGTGGCGGCGCGGCTGGCATCCCGAGAAGGTGAATGTCGCCACGCGCAAGGATCAGGTCCTGATCGTGGGTTCGGGGCCGGCCGGGCTCGAAGCAGCGGTGACGCTCGGTCGCCGTGGTGTTCCCGTGATGCTCGCAGAGGCCCGCAATGAACTGGGCGGGCGCGTGACGCTGGAGGCAAAGCTGCCGCGTCTTTCCGAATGGGTGCGCGTGCGTGACTGGCGGGTGCAGCAGATCCAGAAGCTCTCAACCGTCGAAGTCTTCCGGGGCAGCGCCATGACGGCGGAGGATGTCCTGGCGACGGGAGCCAGGCATGTGATGCTGGCGACAGGTGCGGACTGGCGGCGCAATGGCCTCGGCCGCATGTCGCCGGTGCCGATCGCGAGCTACGACGATGCCCGCACATTGACACCGGATGATATCATGGCAGGCAAGCGGCCCAAGGGGCCGGTGGTGATCTTTGATGACGATTACTATTACATGGCCACGTCGATTGCCGAACTGCTGGCGAAAGAGGGGCATGACGTTACCTTTGTTTCGTCAGAAGGCGTGGTGGCGCCGTTTACCGGCTATACCTTCGAACAGGCCCGTATCCAGGCGGCCCTGATCGAGGCCGGCGTGAAGGTCATCGTCAGCAAATCGGTGTCGGGTCTGGTGAAGGGCGGCGTCGAACTGAGCTGCGTCTATTCCGGCAGAACCGAGGAACTGGCCTGTGAAGGCTTTGTGGCGGTCACCTCGCGTGAACCCGCAACGGCGCTGTGGGACGAACTGCGGGAGGCACTGGGCCTCACGGTCGAACGCATCGGCGATTGCAAGGCACCGGGCATCATCGCCCAGGCGGTCTATGATGGACACAGGGCGGCACGGGCTTTTGGCGAGCCTGAGGTGGCCGAGAAGCGCGAGCGCGTGCTGGCTCTCGCCCTGTGATGGCAGCGGAATCGGCCATTGCGGCATTGCTCGCAGGGATCGACAGTTACCTGGCGCGCTTTGAGCATGAGGGCGTTGCGGAGGTGCGGCGCGGGCTTGCGACGTGGGGGCAGGGAGCACTCACGGAGATGACGCCGCTTGAGACCGCAGCCTGCCAGCATCTCGATGCCGCGCTGGCAGCGGCAACACCCCCAGAGCTGGCGGCGGCGATTGCAGCAGCACGGCCGTTCCTGCGCTGGGGTGGTTACGACGCCTATCCGCTCGAGGACATCGGCGCTGCCTTTGCCGGTGGCCATGCCTTCGCATCGCTCATCGGCGATGGCGGCTTCCATGCCGCCGAGGATTTCGACCTCGGGCTTTTCGTGATCGCCCCCGACATCTTCTATCGCGATCATCATCATGCAGCACCCGAACTCTATGCGCCGCTGACCGGCCCCCATGGCTGGCGTTTCAAGCCCGGCGATCAGCTGCAATGGAAGCCTGCCCATGAACCCATCTGGAACGCGCCCTGGGCACCGCATGCGACCATGACCGGCGCTGTTCCCTTTCTCTGCATCTACTGCTGGACCCGTGATGCGGATGCGCTTGCGCGCGTGATTCCCAGCAACGACTGGCCTCAACTGGAGCAACGGGCATGACGCAGGCTGATTGCGTTCTCATCAATGGCAATATCATCACCATGGACCCGCTGCGGCCCAGGGCGGAAGCGCTGGCAATGCGCGGCGGCCGTGTGCTGGCCGTTGGGGCGACCTCCGAGATAAGGGCACTGGCCGGGCGGGGGGCACGCGTGATCGACGCGGGTGGGCGCATGGTGCTGCCCGGATTCCAGGACACGCATATCCACATGCAGGATTCTGGCTTCGAGCATGCCCGCGGCGTTGACCTGGAAGCGGCGCGCAGCATCTCCGAGCTGCAGCGGCTGATCCGCGATTTTGCCGCGAAGCATACCGGCAGCTGGGTGAATGGCACCGGCTGGTACACAGGAATTTTCCATGATGCGAACCTGACGAAGAAGGAGCTTGATGCCGCCGTGCCGGACCGGCCCTGCTTCATCTATGCCTCCGATGGCCACAACGCCTGCCTCAATTCCCTTGGCGTGGCGGCAGCAGGGATTACCCGCGATACGCCAGACCCGCCGAACGGCCATATCGTGAAGGATGCAAGCGGCGAGCCCACGGGCATGCTGCATGAGGACGCCATCTACTGGGTGCGGCAGTTCATGCCGGAGCCGACCGACAGCGACTATGAAGACGGCGTGCGCTACGGCCAGGCGCTGTGCAACCGGCATGGTTTCACCAGCGTGCTCGACGCCATGGTGAAGGAGCGCCATGTGCGCGTCTATGGCAAGATGGCGGCGGAGGCTGCCCTGACCGTGCGCGTTGCCTCCACGGCGAAGATCGACCCGGATGAAAGCGTGAAGGGCGCGCTGGAGCGCGTGCTGGCCATGCGCGAGGCCCATTCCGACGGGATGTTCAAGGTGCATTCCGCCAAGTTCTTTCTGGATGGCGTGTTCGAGAACCGCACCGCGGCGATGATCGCGCCTTACAGCGATGCAGTTGGCGGCAATGCGCCGCTGATGTTCCCGCCGCAGTTGATCAACGACATGTTCACGGCTTTCGATGCGGCGCGTTTCCAGATCCATGTGCATGTGATCGGCGATCTTGCGTTGCGGGCCTCGCTCGACGGGCTGGAGATGGCCCTGAGGGCGAACGGACCATGGCCGAGCCTGCACCAGATTGCGCATGTGCAGGCGCTTGATCCCCGTGACGCGCCGCGCTTCCACCAGCTGGGCGCCATGATGAACATCCAGCCGCTGTGGGCGCGGCATGAGGCCTCAACGGATGATGTGGCGCTGCCGATGATGGGGCCGGAGCGCGGCAAGCTCATGTATGCCTTCCGCACGCTCATCGACGCCGGTGCCGACTATGCACTCTCCAGCGACTGGGGCGTTTCCACGCTCAATCCCTTCAAGATCATGGAAACAGCCGTGACCCGCCAGCTTCCGGCCAAGAAGGGCAAGCATCCGGTGTTCCTGCCGGAGCAGCGCATGACGCGCGCGGAATGCCTCAAGGGCTATACGGTGAATGCCGCGCGCGCGGCCTGGCGCGGGGCTGATACCGGGGCGCTATCGCCCGGCATGCTTGCCGATGTGATCATTCTCGACCGCGACATCCTGGCCTGCGGTGACTATGAGCTGGGTGATACCTCGGTGCTGCTGACGCTGCTTGGCGGCGCGGAGGTGTGGCGCGATCCATCCTTCGCGGGCTGAGCGCATCGCTCAGACGATGCCGAGCAGGCGCAGGATGAAGCGCAGGCTCACGGCTGCGAGATAAAGCCCGAAGGCCAGCTCCAGCTTGCGGCGCGACAGGCGGTGCGCAAGGCGCACACCGATGCCGGTGGTCAGCAGGGTTGTCGGCACCATCAGGGCGAAGGCGAGGAAGGAGACAAAGCCCAGCGAGGCGGGCGGCAGGCCTTCCTTGCCAAGACCTGCGAAGACATAGCCGAGGGCCCCGGGAATGGAGATCAACACGCCGAGCGCTGCCGATGTGGCGACCGCATTGTGGATCGGCTTGTTGTAGAGCGTGAAGATGAGGTTTGAGATGGCGCCGCCGCCAATGCCCATCAGGGCGGAGCAGATGCCGACCAGCCAGCCATAGAAGAGAGACAGCGGACCATCCGGCAGCTTGTCGCCGAGGCGCCAGCTGTTGCTGCCCCAGAGCAGCTTGATGGCATTCGATGTGGCAACACCGACAAAGACAAGCTGGAAGACCCAGGGCGAGGAATAGCGCGCCACGACAGCGCCCATCACGACACCGAGGACAATCGGGATTGCCCAGGCCTTGACCAGCGCCATGTCGACGGCCCCCCTGGCATGGTGGCCGCGGGCCGACTTGATCGAGGTTGGGACGATGATGGCCAGCGAGGTTCCGACCGCCAGCGGCATGGCCACCGTATCCGGCACACCGATGAGGCCGAAACAGTAATAGAGAATGGGAACAGTGATGGTGCCGCCGCCGACACCGAAGAGCCCCGCGAGAATGCCGGTGAGGCCGCCGGCCACTGCCAGCAGGCCCGCCATGAGCAGCAGCGTTTCGCTATCGAGGCCGTTGAACATGATGATCCCTTCCGTGCCGGCCTTGTGGCACAGATCACGGCGGGATCAAAACATGGGGGTCATGACGTCAGCCCGGGGCCGGACCGTTGTCGTCGTCGTCGTTGAGGATGCGGTAGGCTGCGCCATCAAGGTCGTCATACTGGCCGGACGACAGGCTCCAGAGAAAGGCCCCGAGGCCCAGCCCGCCAAGGCCGAGTGCGACGGGAATGAGGATGGTGAGGTTGTTCATGCTGCAGCCCTCCCGGGGGCCATGCCCCGTGTGGAGGCCTGATCCTCGGCCGCGGTTTCGTTCATTTCAAGGCGGTAGAGGCGGAGGCTGTTTCCCACCACGATGATCGAGGATGTCGACATGGCAATGGCGGCGATGAGTGGATTGAGCTGGCCTGCCATCGCCAGCGGCACGGCGAAGATGTTGTAGATGATAGCGAGTGCGAAGTTCTGCTTGACGATGCGGCTGGTGGCCAGTGCCGCGTGATGAGCGAAGGAGACGCTTGCCAGACTTTCGCGGGTGAAGACGAAGTCGGCGGCGGTGCGGCCGATGTCGGAGGCGGAGGCCGGCGCCATCGAGACGTGTGCTGCGGCGAGCGCCGGGGCGTCGTTGAGGCCGTCGCCAACCATGAGCGCCCGGGCGCCGTCTTCGGCCATGGACTTGAGGCGGGCCAGCTTCTCGCCGGGCTTCAGGCCCGCTTCATAGTGGTCAATGCCGATGCTGCGGGCGAGCGATGCAACCTGGGCCTCGGCATCGCCGGAGAGGACCGAAAGGCCAAGGCCCTGCGCTTCGAGGCTTGCGACCATGGCGCGCGCGCCGGGGCGAACCTGCTCCGACAGGGTCGTCACATAGACCGGGCCGCCGGCCACGGCGAAGGCAACACCCGACAGGATTTCGTCATTCTTGCCCGCTGCCGCGATTTCCTGAACCCAACTGATGCGGCCGAGGCGTACGGTCCTGCCGTTGTAATCGGCTTCGACGCCATGGCCCGGCACTTCGTGCAGCTTCTGCAGATTGATGGCGGCAGGAACGGCGATGAAGGCTGCAAGGGCGCGGGCGGCGGGATGAATGCTGCGGCTGGCCAGGGCCTTGGCAATGCCTGACAGTTCACCGGCCGGAATGGCGCAGTGGCGCACCCGGGGTTCGCCCGTGGTGAGCGTGCCGGTCTTGTCGAAGACGGCGTCGGTGACCGTCGCCATGCGCTCCAGTGCCGAACCATCCTTCATGAGGATGCCGGCCGCAAAGAGGCGGCCCGAGGCCACAACATGCGCGACAGGCACAGCAAGGCCGAGCGCACAGGGACAGGTGATGATGAGGACGGCAACGGCGACCGTGAGCGACTGATGCCAGCCACCGCCGGTGTAGATCATCCAGCCGAGGAACGAGGTGAGGGCGAGTATGTGAACGACGGGCGAATAAAGCCGGGCCATGCGGTCTGCCAGGCGCTCATAGGTGCCGCGCCCACGCTCTGCGGCGGCCATCATACGGGTGACTTCGGCAAGGAAGGAGTCGCCTGCGGCCCGCGTGGCGCGGATATCAATGGAGCCCGTGAGATTGAGCGTACCAGCCTCGACGCCCGTGCCCCGGCCGAGATGCTGCGGGTCGCTTTCGCCGGTGACGAGCGCTCGGTCCACGTCGCTCTCACCTTCGACGACCGTCCCGTCCACCGGGAAACGTTCGCCGGCAGCGACGCGGATGATCATGCCAGGCTGCAGCGCGGCAAGTGGCAGATAGCTGGTTTCGCCTGCGGCACCGACGACAAAGCCACCCTTGGCCGAGAGGCGGGCCAGACGATCCGCGGCTGCGCGGGCCCGGCTGCGCATGAGATGGTCGAGCGTGCGGCCGATGAGCAGGAAGAAGAGCAGGGAGGTGGCGGCATCGAAATAGGCATGCCGCCCGCCCTGGAAACTCTCATAAAGCGACATGGCAGTGGCCAGGCTGACGCCCAGCGAGATGGGAACATCCATGTTCATGCGCCGTCGCTTCAACGCCGACAGAGCCGAGCGGAAGAACGGCAAGCCGCCATAGACGACGGCAGGAATGGCAATCAGCGCCGAGACGAAATGAAACAGGTCGCGCGTGGCATTCTCCGCACCGTTCCACACCGACACGGAGAGCAGCATGACATTGGCAAAGGCGAAGCCCGCGACGGCCATGGCCCTGATCAGCATCTTGAGCTCGGGATCTCCAGCGTCAGCTTCTTCGCGCGACAGGGGCTGGGCCGGATAGCCCAGATCATCAAGCCCGTCGGCAATCATCAGAGGCGAGCGGGCCATGGACTCGAGCGTGACGGAGACCCGGCGCAGCGAGAGATTTGCCCGCACGGCCTTTACGCCCGGCAGCTTGCCAAGCCCGCGCTCTATGGTGGTGATACAATTGCCGCAGTGGATCTGCGGCACCGAGAGGGAATAGTTGACCGAGCCATCGGACAAGGTGCGCGCGTTGGCCTTCATTTCATCGAGCAGGGCATAGCGGGCCGCCGAGATGTTCTCCCTGGCACAGTCTGCAACGATGGGGCCGGCGCAACAGGTCATGACACTAGTCCCTGACCAGTATGAGGACAGGCCTCATCCAGCTTTCATGCCCGGGAACATCGGCCGTGACACTGCCCGACCACTGGCCTTTGCCCAGCACATGCGGGGCGGCGTAGTTGCCGTTGCCCAGGCTCTCAAGCTTCACTTCGCGGTCTTCCCCCTCGTGGGAAGGACGGCCCAGCTTGATGACGACATTGCCGGCGATGACGGGCTCGCCCGTATCGCTGACAAGCCGCACCGACAGACTACCGTTCTGGTAGGCGGGGGTCACATGAACGCCAGCCTCCGCGCGCGCGAGTTTTTCCGTCGTCTCGTTGAATTCCTGGCTAGCGACATAGGAATTCTTGACGACAAGGCCGGTCCAGGAATGGTTGGCGTAATAGACCATCACCATGTTGGCCGCGAGCACCGTGCCGAAGAAGGCGAGGAGGATGGCGAGCATATGCCTGCCGGTGAAGGGACGCGTGACTGCTCTTGTCATTTCATGTTCTCCGGAACTTCGAAGATGGCATCATAGACATCAGATTCAAAGGACTGCATGTCGCTGGCCGTGATGCGGAAGCTGGTGTTACCGGCCTTGAGGAGCTGCGGTGCCACCGTCACAAAAACATGGAGCGAGCGCAGCTTGTCCGGTTCCACCGGGATGTCGGTGCTGCGGCCGCGCACACCTTCCAGTCCGGCGATCGAGATTTCCGCACCGGGCAGGCCTTCGATTGACAGCTTCACGATACGCGGCTCGGGCACCATGTTCAGCAGCTTGATGACGTAGCCGTTGCGCACTGAACCATCGGACATCTTGATCGCCACGGGATTGCGGTCATGCAAGACGTTGACCTCAAGCCGGTCGCGGGTGAGCAGGGCGAAGACAAGCGCCAGACCAATCGCCGCCCAGGCAGCAGAATAGAGAACGGTGCGGGTGCGGAAGAAGACGCGCCATTCGAAGTGCCTCAGCGTATCGACGAACTGGCCGAGGGCGTTGCGCACGCGATGCGGATCGATCACACCGGGGGCGGGGCTCGCCACTGCCATGTTGTGATTGTAGTCGCGCAGCGTCGAGTAGGAGATCAGGCCGCGAGGCTTTCCGATCTTGTCCATGATGCCGTTGCAGGCATCAATGCAGAGGGCACAGGTGATGCATTCCAACTGCTGGCCATCGCGGATGTCGATGCCGGTGGGGCAGACAGCCACACAGGCATTGCAATCGATGCAATCGCCGACAGCGAGGCCGGCAGCCGCGGCCTTCTTGGTGCCCTGGCTGCGGGGTTCTCCCCGCCAGTCATTGTATGTGACGACGAGCGAATCCTCGTCGAGCATGGCCGCCTGGATGCGCGGCCAGGGGCACATGTAGATGCAGACCTGCTCGCGCATGAGGCCGCCGAAGACATAGGTGGTGGCGGTCAAGACGCCGACAGTGGCATAGGCGACAAATGGCGCCTGCAAGGTGACGAAATTCTTGAGCAGCGTCGGGGCGTCGGCAAAATAGAAAATCCAGGCGCCGCCGGTTGCCACGGCCACCAGCAGCCAGGTCAGATGGGTGGAGCCGATGAGGAACAGCTTGCGCGGGCCCCAGGAGGCCTTGTCGAGCCGCATGCGAGCATTCCGGTCGCCCTGGATCAGCTCTTCGACCTTGATGAAAAGGTCGGTCCAGACAGTCTGCGGACAGGTGTAACCGCACCAGGCCCGGCCGACGACGGACGTCACCAGGAAAAGGCCGACGCCGGCCATCACCAGCAGTCCGGCGACGAAATAGAATTCCTGCGGCCAGATTTCGATGAAGAAGAAGTAGAAGCGCCGGCTGGCCATGTCGATCAGCACGGCCTGATCCGGGGCATGCGCGCCACGGTCCCAGCGCAGCCAAGGCGTGAGATAGTAGATCCCCAGCGTCACCGCCATGATGATCCACTTCAGACGGCGAAAGGCTCCCTGGGCGCGCTTCGGAAAGATCTTCTTCCGCGCGGCATAGAGGGAGCCAGCCGTCTTTGCGCCTGTGTTGACGGCCTTGACGTCCTGCTTGTCGATAAGAGTCGTCGTGGCCAAAGCCTTACTGTCCGCCTCCCAGAGAAAGAACGTAAGCCGCCAGTTCCTTGACCTTGGTGTCACCCAGCCTTGCTTCCCAGGCCGGCATCACACCATGGCGCGGCGTGTTGAGCTGATGGGTGATGTCCTGCAAGGTGCCGCCGAAGAGCCAGACGGCATCGTTCAGCTGTGGCGCACCCATGTCCTGCTTGCCTTCGCCATTGTCGCCATGACAGGAGGCGCAGTTTGCCTTGAAGACCTCGGCACCCGGCGTGGCGAGCGCCTCGTCGTTACCAAGGCCGGCGATCTTCAGCACGTAGTTGCCCACCTGCGAAATCTGTTCCGGCGTCAGCATGCCATCCTTGCCGAAGGCCGGCATGTCGGCGGTGATCCGGGTATCCGGATCGATCGGGTCGCGGATGCCGTGCTGGATGGTCTGAACGATTGCTTCCGGCGTGCCGCCCCAGAGCCATGAGTCGTCATTGAGGTTGGGATAGCCGGGGCCGCCCTGGGCGCCCGAACCATGGCACTGCACGCAATTCACCTTGAAGGTGGAAGCGCCGGCCGAGATGGCGAAGGCCCGGACTTCGGGATCGGCCATGATGGCAGTGATGTCCATGGCGCTGATCTTGTCGGTGATCGCCTTCTGGCCCTCGGCCACCATGTTCATTTCATTGCGGATGTCGGCCCGGCTCGACCAGCCCCACAGGCCCTTGGTGGCATCGGTGAGGCCCGGAATGGCCGGATAGACAACCACGTATCCAAGCGACCAGATGATCGTGCCGTAGAGCGTATAGAGCCACCAGCGCGGCAGCGGGTTGTTGAGTTCCTTGATGCCGTCCCATTCGTGGCCGGTGACTTCCACGCCCGAGATTTCATCGATTTCGCGTTTGCCGGACATGGAACTACTCCTTGAAGGGGATGTTGGCTGCGTCGTCGTGCAGGCGCTTGGCCGATGGCCGCAGGGCCCAGAAGATCACGAAGACGAAGACAAGGAACATGAAGAGCAGGCCCCAGCTATCAGCGAAGGTCCGCATGGTTTGATAATCGAGATCCATGACAGCCTCCCTCAGCGTTCGTTCTCTTCCGGCTTGTAGGCCGAGAAGTCGACGAGTGTGCCCAGCATCTGGAGATAGGCCACGAGGGCGTCCATCTCGGTCAGGCGTGTTGCATCGCCATCGAAGTTTCCAACAGGAGCCTTGGGATAGCGGGCGATGAGGCCTTCAGTATCCGCATCGGGATTGGCCTGCGCGGCCATGTCTTCAGCGGCACTCTTGATCTGGTCCTCGGTGTAGGGAACGCCGACATAGGTGTTGGCGACCAGGTGCTCTGCGATGGTGCTCGGATCAAGCTCGTTGTTGAGCAGGAAGGCGTAGGGCGGCATGACCGACTCCGGCACCACATTGCGCGGATTGATCAGGTGCTGCACGTGCCAGTCGTTCGAGTAGCGGCCGCCGACGCGGGCAAGGTCCGGGCCGGTGCGCTTCGAGCCCCACTGGAAGGGATGATCGTACATGGATTCTGCGGCGAGGCTGTAGTGGCCGTAGCGCTCCACCTCGTCACGGAAGGGGCGGATCATCTGCGAATGGCAGACATAACAGCCTTCGCGGATGTAGATGTTGCGGCCAGCCAGCTCGAGAGGCGAGTAGGGGCGCATGCCCGTCACTTTCTCGATGGTATTCTGCAGCCAGAACAGCGGGGCGATTTCCACGATGCCGCCGACTGTCACAACCAGCAGCGACAGCACGAGGAGGAGGGTGACGTTGCGCTCAATCTTGCCGTGGAAGCCAAGCGCCTGTGAGTTGTCCGATGCCATGATATTCAGGCTCCTTATTCAGCGGGCTTCAGGGCGGGCGCTTCAGCACCCAGCGGGATTTCCTCCCGGACATCGCCACGGATGGTCTTCCAGACATTGAAGACCATGACGAGCATGCCGAGCAGGTAGAGGAGGCCACCGACGACGCGCAGCACGTAGTAGGGGTGCATTGCGGCGGTAGTTTCGGCGAAGGAGTAGACGAGGAAGCCCTGGTCATCATACTCGCGCCACATGAGGCCCTGCATGATGCCCGAGACCCACATCACGGCGGCGTAGACAACGATGCCGAGGGTGGCGAGCCAGAAGTGCCAGTTGACCAGGCGCAGGCTGTAGAGCTGCGTGCGGCCCCAGAGCTTCGGCACAAGGAAGTAGACCGAGCCGAAGGTGACCATGCCGACCCAGCCGAGGGCGCCGGAGTGCACATGGCCGATGGTCCAGTCCGTATAGTGGCTGAGGGAGTTCACGGCCTTGATCGACATCAGCGGGCCTTCGAAGGTCGACATGCCGTAGAAGGCGAGCGACATCACCAGCATGCGCAGGATGGGATCGGTGCGCAGCTTGTCCCAGGCGCCGGAGAGCGTCATCAGGCCGTTGATCATGCCGCCCCATGAGGGCATCCAGAGCATGACGGAGAACACCATGCCGAGGGTCTGGGCCCAGTCAGGCAGCGCCGTGTAGTGAAGATGGTGCGGGCCAGCCCAGATATACATGAAGATCAGGGACCAGAAGTGCACGATCGAGAGCCGGTAGGAGTAAACCGGGCGATTGGCCTGCTTCGGCACGAAGTAATACATCATGCCGAGGAAGCCGGCGGTGAGGAAGAAGCCGACGGCGTTATGGCCATACCACCACTGGGTCAATGCGTCCTGCACGCCGGAGAAGGCGGAATAGCTCTTCACACCCAGTGGCGACACGGGAACGGCCAGATTGTTCACCAGGTGCAGCATGGCAATGGTGACGATGAAAGAGAGATAGAACCAGTTGGCGACGTAGATGTGCGGTTCCTTGCGCTTTACCAGCGTGCCGAGGAAGACCAGCAGATAGGACACCCAGACAATGGTGATCCAGATATCGACGTACCATTCCGGCTCGGCATATTCGCGGCCCTGGGTGATGCCCAGAAGATAGCCGGTGGCCGCGGCGATGATGAAAAGCTGATAGCCCCAGAACACGAACCACGGCAGCAATCCGCCCCACAGGCGGGCACGGGTGGTGCGCTGCACGACATAGAAGGATGTGGCGATGAGGGCATTGCCGCCGAAGGCAAAGATCACGGCCGAGGTATGCAGCGGCCGGAGGCGCCCGAAGTTCAGGAATGGCGGAAGGTTCAGATCAGGATAGGCGAGCTGCAGCGCGGCGATGACACCGACAAGCAGGCCGGCAACACCCCAGAACATGGTGGCGATAACGCCGTATCGCACGACGCCATCCATGTAGCCGTTGGGATCGTCGCGCAGCGCGGCTGATCCGCCGCCGGCAGGTGCGAAGCTGACCTGCCTGAAGAGCGCGAGTGCACCCAGCGCGAGGGCCGCAAAGATGATCCAGAAGTGAATGCGGAACAGGGCATCGTGCCCCAGTGCCGCGCCTAGAAGTGCCAGAAAGGCTGCCACGCTGACAGCGATTGCAATTGAACCATTTTTCATCGTGGCGAACCTTTCTAGCCAGTTCTCGTTTGCCGCCACACGGGGGGAACCGCACGCCGGGAACTGTTGCGTGCTCGGGTGTGTGGCGGCAGTCTCATTGTGTGGCAGCGCAACAATGCCCCAGCCTTGATCCAGATCAATGAGGCCCTTTGCCCGATTGGTCAGTGTGTCGCATAAGCAATGAGCAAACAGAGCCAGCCATCGTCTTCCTTTGCCGCATCGCCGCCGTCAGGCGTCGCGCCTGACGCCCGCGGCGCCATTGCCGATGTCCTGAAACAACATATCGAGGAGCAGGAACGTTTCTGCAACGCGCTGGAAACCCTTGCGGATCAATTACCTGACGCGGCAGATCCGCACGATTGCCTGGTGGCGGCAATGACGGTGCTGCCCCTGATGCGGCGCTCGCACATGTTTGAGGAGCAGGAGTTGCATCCGGTTTTATTGAGGTATGCCAGCAACAGCACGGATCTTGCCGGAACGCTGGAGCGCCTGCGCTTCGAGCACATGGGCGACGAAGTGTTCGCCGAAGACCTGTGTCATGCGCTGCGGCAGTTTGCGACCGACCGCAAAAGCTGCAACGTCGAATCACTCGCCTGGATGCTGCGCGGCTTCTTCGAAGGCCTGCGGCGGCATCTCGCGTTTGAGCGTGATTATCTCCTGCCGCGTCTGGCCGATGGGGGCGCGACTCTATGAGCGACTTCGCTCGGCGCATTCTGACGCGGCAGGACAGCACGGTACCGCGCTACACGAGCTATCCACCCGCCAATCATTTTGCAGCCGGTGAAGGCGCAAAACTCGAATCGGCTTTTGTCGATGCAGCGAGAGATGCCGATGCCATCTCGCTCTATATCCACATCCCCTTCTGTGACCGGCTGTGCTGGTTTTGCGGTTGCCACACCAAACATACGCTGCGCTACGAGCCGGTGAAGGCCTACATTGATGTGCTTCTGCAGGAAATCGCACTTTGGCGTGAAAGATTACCTTTGCGTGCCCGCATTTCGAAGCTTCATCTCGGTGGTGGCAGTCCCAGCCTTCTCACGCGGGACGATCTTCGCCGCCTGAAGGCTGCACTCGATCAGACCTTTACCATGGCCGATGCTGAAATCAGCATCGAGATCGATCCGACGGACATCAAGGACGGCAGCATTGCGGCGCTGATGGAGTTCGGGCTGACGCGTGCCAGCCTCGGCGTTCAGGACTTTGACCCGGCTGTGCAGAAAGCCATCAACCGGCTTCAGTCCTATGAGGACACGGCGCGTGTGGTCGGAGAGCTGCGGGCCCATGGCGTGGCCTCTGTCAATATCGATGCGCTTTATGGCCTGCCGTTGCAGACTGAAGAACGCCTGCGTAACACGATTGCGCAGGTCATCAGCCTCAAGCCCGAGCGTGTAGCGCTCTTCGGTTATGCCCATGTCCCCTGGATGAAGCCGCATCAGAAGCTGATCCCGGAAGACGAGTTGCCGGACAATGCAGCGCGCTTTGACAATGCCCGAATGGCGGCGCAGATGCTGGTGGCGTCGGGTTACGAGGCCATCGGCATCGATCATTTCGCGCTGCCGCAGGATGGGCTGGCCGTTGCAGTGCACGACGGCCGCCTGCACCGGAATTTTCAAGGCTATACCGATGATGATGCGCCGGTGCTCATCGGTCTCGGACCGTCCTCGATTGGCCGCTTCCATGGCGGCTACCTGCAGAATGAAGTGGCGACCGGGCAGTACACGGCGCGTGTCTCGGCTGGCGGCCTGCCGCTGGCCCGCGGCCTGGCACTGACGGACGATGACCGCATGCGGGGCTGGGTGATCGAACGGCTGATGTGCGACTATGCCTTCAGCCTGGAAGAGCTACGGCAGCGCTTTGGCGAGGCGGCTGACGATCTGGTGGACTTTGCGCAGCAGATTGCGGCATTCGATCGCGATGGGCTGTGCCACATCGCATGTGGCCTGTTCTCGGTGACGCCGGAGGCGTGGCCGTTGGTGCGGATTGTGGCCTCGCGCTTTGATGCCTGGCTCGATGTGGGAACCCGGCGTTACTCGAAGGCGGTCTGATCGACACTGGCGGTCAGCGGCCTTCGGTGTCCTGTTCGGTGGCCGACTTCAGGCGTTCCAGGTCAGGCACTTCGACTTCACGGTTGCTGATCAGTGTAATGATGCCTGCCTGGCGCAGCTTCGTGACCTGGCGGCTGACAGTTTCGATGGTCAGCCCGAGAAAATCGGCAATGTCGCTGCGCTTTAGCGGAAGCTCAAAGCGCCTGGCATTGGCTTTGGTCGCGTCGGGATCGATGTGTGTGGCGATCAGATAGATAAAGCTCGCCACTTTTTCCGCCGCTGTCTTGCGGCCGAGCGTCAGCATCCAGTCACGGGCCTCGTCGAGCTCCTTGAGCGTCTGTTCATGCAATCGATGCTCAAGTTCCGGTGACTGGCGCACCATGGCCTCGAGGACGGAGGCTGGGAACGAACAGACACGCACGTTTGTTGCAGCTTCGACCGCGGTGTCCTGCTGCCGGGCGAAGGGACGGCCCAGGAAATCCGGCGCAAACTGCAGGCCAACGATCTGCTGGCGGCCATCGGCCGTGAGTTTGCTGAGCTTGACGACACCGCTGAGAATATTCGCATGCCGGAGCACCGGCTGGCCCGCTGGGGCAATTTCACTTTCAGCAGAGAATGATGACTTGGCCGTGTGCTTGCTGAGTTCACCGAGCTGCGCCGGTGAGAGCACGCCGCAGATGCCTTTGTGCCTTGCCTCACAGGATTGGCAGAGCAGGGGCAGGTCCGAGTTGTGGATGTCACGGCGGTCCATGACCCGTTTGTAGCCGTGTCCGGCAGCAAAGCAACATCGGCGATGCCGTGTATTGTCACAGGCAACTGCATGACATGCAGCGCCTTGCGGCGGCTAGGCAACCAAGCTCAGGCCGCCTGGGTGCTGAGCCTTGCCGATAGATCCTTGATGGCGTTCTCAAAATCCTGGTGCTTGCGATGCATGACTTCGAGATGGCGGGAGAGCTGTGCAGCAACTTCCGGCGTTGCGATCGTTTTCATCGAGAAGTCGTCCGAACGTTCCACCAGGGTCTTGATCTGGCGGATCGGCAATCCGATCTGGCGAAGGTATTTGATGGCCTTGAGGCGGCCCACATCGCCTGCGCGGTAGACCCGCATGCGGCCGAGACGCTTCGGCTTCATCAGGCCAGCTTTTTCGTAGAAGCGGATTGTCTTGGGTTCCATACCGACGGCAACGGCGAACTCTCCAATCAGAAAGACATCGCCATCGCTCAAACCGCCGGTAGTGGGGTTGTTCGCTTCCATGGAAAGCTCTTTGAGTTCAAGGTCTTGTACGTCCTCGGACATGCCTGCCTCCGATTTCTGCCGATTCGATCCTGATTCAAGGTTTGATTGCAGAGCTTGTGGCAAGCTGACGCTGCACTCCTTGGGGAAGCTGGACGCTTAAGCCATTATTCATGCCTTATCAGGAGATGGCTGACTGGCCGGAAGGAGCTTAACGGGCGTCTCTCAATGGCTCCAACTTCAATAAAAATATCATGATCACATAAGTTAACTTAGGTTAACTACATTCCCTATATTCATATTAAGTACCTGATATAAAATGATAAAACCAACATGATTAGGTTTTCGTTAACCATTGCGCTGATAGCTTGTGGACAAGGCACTGGGGTGCATGTTCGCGAGAATCAGGAGACGGTCATGATTGTTGTTGTGGACGAAAGACACGACGTTACCGAGGCCTACAAGTCTTCCATCAGCAAGGAAGGCTACTCCGTTGTCTCATTTAGCCCGATGGATTTCCTATCGTGGTTTCAATCAACGATTGAAGTTGATCTTTCTGCTGTCGATGCGCTTGTGCTGGGCGAGTTCGAGGACCGTGTGCAGATCGCCAAGAACATCAAGAGCAAGGCCGGTGTCCCGACCATTGCCCTGAATGATGTGGCAGCGCTCGAGACGACGCTCCGCCTCTTTGCCGCCGGCATTGATGATGTCGTCCGCAAGCCGGTTCATGCCCGGGAGATCATCGCGCGCATTGCCGCCATCCGGCGCCGTAACGAAGGTTCGCAGAAGCAGGCCCTTTGGGATCTCGACGGCCTGACCATCTTCGGTGGTGGCCGGAATCCTGAAATCAATGCTAACGTGTTCCAGGTTCCGCGCCGTGAGCTGCGCATCCTTGAATATCTTGCAGCCAACAAGGGCCGCCGTTCGACCCGCGCCCAGATCTTTGCCTCGGTCTACGGCGTTTTCGACGAGCATGTCGAAGAGTGTGTGGTTGAGAGCCATATCAGCAAGCTGCGCAAGAAGCTGCGCAACGAGCTGGGCTATGATCCCATCGATACGCAGCGCTACCTCGGCTATCAGCTTGTCGGCCGCACCGCGATGGCCGCCTGATCTAGCCCATACCTGAAGAGAACACGCGAAGGGCTTCCACTGGGGAGGCCCTTTTCATTTTGTGTGCTCAAGCCTTCGTCTGCCGGGCGACCTGCCCGAATGGATCGCTGCAGAACGCCTCCGTGACGCTTTGCTGCAGGGCGCCATAGAGCTTCGGCACGAAAGCCACGGCGCGATCCAGGTCCAGATCGGCACCCGGCTGATAACCGCCGAGCGCCCTAAGATCCTTGGTTTCCTCGAAGCGGCTCATCAGCCGCCGCATTTCCTGGGCGATCTTTCTTTCGTCATTGGTCCACGCCTTGCCTGACAAGCGAGAGATGGAGGCAAGAATGTCGATTGCCGGATAGCGCCCCGCGGCCGCGATGTTCCGGTTGAGGACGATATGGCCATCGAGAATGCCACGTAGCGTGTCGGCCACAGGCTCGTTGTGGTTGTCGCCGTCGACGAGCACGGCATAGAAGGCAGTGATGGCGCCCGTGCCGATGCGGCCGGGGCCGGCGCGCTCCAGAAGTTGCGGCAGGAGACCGAAAACGCTGGGTGGATAACCTCGCGCCACCGGCGGCTCGCCAGAAGCCAGGGCAAGTTCCCGCAAGGCATGGGCGTAGCGGGTGACAGAGTCCATGATCAGCAGCACCTGCTGGCCCTGGTCACGGAAGTGCTCGGCCACTGCTGTTGCGAGCAGTGGCACCATCTTGCGTCGGCCTGCAGATTCATCACTCGTCGAGACGATCACGACAGACTTCTTGATTGCGTCGCCCAAGGTCTCGTGGACAAACTCGGTGACCTCGCGGCCGCGCTCGCCGACGAGGGCGATGACGGCGGTATCAAAGCCCGGTGCCCGCACCAGCATCGACATGAGCGTGGACTTGCCGACACCCGAACCCGCGAAGATGCCAACGCGCTGGCCGAGGCAGATCGGTGTGAAGACATCAATGCCCTTGACGCCTGTTGTCACCCTCTGGCTGACCGCAGCGCGGGCCATAGAGGGCGGCGGCAGGCCGGTGATGGCAATGTCTTCCGGCCCCATTTCCAGGGGGCCAAGGCCATCGAGCGGCTCCGCCAGGGCGGAAATGACCCGGCCACGCCAGGCATTTGAAGGAGCGAAGCGCAGCGGGCCGACAAACTGGGCGGGGCTGCCGATCCTCACGCCTGCGGTGCTATCGAGTGACTTCACCATGACTTCGCTGGCATTGATTGAAAGAACCTCGGCAAGGGCTGAGTCCTGTTCGAGGCCTAGCCGCACGAAGTCTCCAACCTTTGTGAAAGGTGACAGGCCCTTGACGGCAATGCCTGAACCGGTGACCGAGGCCACGCGGCCCGACACCTTCACCAGTTCCATGGGCTTCTGCACCCGATCAATGAAGTGCGAGAAGCTTTGCAGCGAAGCTTCAATCGTCTGCCTGACGGGCGGTGCCGAAGCCGGGACAGTTCCGCTAGTTCTGGCGGGGAGCGATGACATCTTGCCTTGCGTTCCTCATCAACGGGAACCGAGGGTGCGGATGGCTTCCATTTCCGACTCGAGAACCTTGTCGGACATGGTGCTGGCGGCCTCGAAGGCGCGCGTGACCTGAATGAGCTTGACCATCTCGGTGACGGAATTGACGTTGGAGTCCTCTACAAAGCCCTGCGCGACACCATTGCGCATGTAGTCAGTGATCAGTTCCGCCGGTTGTGACGGGACGATGCCTGAGCCTTCGGAACGTGTGAAACCCTGCGCGGTGTTGATCTGATAAAGGCCGAGCTGGGCAGCCTTCTGGCCGTTCTGGTAGATGCCGCCATCCTTCTGAATGACGGGCGGCCCCGCCTTGGGATCGAGGGAAATCGGCGCGCCACCTGCGTCCATCACCTGATGACCGAGCGTGTTCACGAGTTCTCCGGCTTCGGTCAGCGACAGGCGTCCGTCGCGCGAATAGTAGGTGCCAGTGGGCGATTGGATGGCAAAGAAACCTTCGCCCTGAATGGCCACATCAAGCGCATTGCTGGTGCGCGCAAATGCACCGGACGCCATGTTGATATGATTGCCGCCAGCCGATGCAAAGACCGTCTCAAAGGGAGCGGTGCTTGAGACGATGGGACCGAAATTCACCCCGCTGGCCCTGTATCCTGCTGTCTTGGCATTGGCGATGTTGTTGGCGATGGTGGACAGCCTGCGATCCAGCGCAAGCTGCCCGGAGAGCGAGACGAATGAACTCGTGGCCATGACTAACGACCGAACCTTTTCAATGATTGCAGGGAAAGAATGGTGCTCATCTCCACGCCCGAGGGCGAGCCGGAATAGAGGCTGAGCAGCGGGCTTGAAGCCGTGGCAGCGCTCTTGGCATCGGACATGGCAAGGAACTTCTTGATAAAGGCCGCGCGCTTGGTGGGATCATCGAAGTCGGCGATGTTGATCTTCGACTTGATGAGCTTGACTTGCCTGTCGATGTCCGAGCCGGCGATTGCGTCGGGGAGACCGAGGGCTGTGCGGACGACGGTATAGAGTGCCGTGTCAGCGAGAATGCTGTATTCTGTTGCGAGGTCCGGCGACTTCCGGTCGAAGTAGAGCGCCAGGCGCACGGCCTCGTTGTTCTCGCCGGCCTTCTCCTCAAGAGCGTTCCTGAGATACTTGTCGACCGTGCCCTGCTGGGTCTTGGTGAAGGCCGTGGTCGCCGTGCCGAACTGCTTGAAATTGAATGTCTGGGCGAACTCGCGGAAGCGCGTGTCGGTCAGCTTCATGGCGAAGGCATCCGCCGTATCGACGCCTTCCGTCAGAACCTTGCGGATCATACCCTTGGCATAGGCCATATCACCCAGCCCATGCGCCTCCATCGCAAAGTTAAGGAGGCGCGTGTTCTTCATGAAGTCATCAATGGTTTTGACCTTGCCGATGTTGGCCAGATAGTAATCGACCTCGCGCTGTGTCCGCGGGTCCTTGGCGAGCCGCGTCATGCTCTTTGTCAGATCCTTGGTAAGGATCTGGTAACTAATGGCGGCAGTGGTCATCCTTGTCGGCCCTGGATTCCGTTCCTCGGTCTGCAAAAGCAAACCCTATTGTGTCCTGACTTCCTTGCCTGTGTCTGGTGGCAATCGAAAAGCTACGCACAAGGTAGGACGCCTAGCGTCGCAAGTGCAGGAATCTCCATCATGATGTTCATAATCGGCCTAATTGTAGTTACTGTCTGTTTGCTGGGCAGTTTTGTCATGATGGGAGGACATCTCGCAGTGCTCTGGCAGCCCTTCGAGTATGTGATCATTCTCGGCTGTGCCATAGGCACCTTTCTGGTCGCCAATCCGCTCAAGGTCATCAAGGATGCCGGCAAGGCAACGATGGAAGCCATCAAGGAGTCCGTGCCCAAGCATTCGGACTATATCGATGTGCTCGCCTTGCTGTTCGTTCTCCTGCGCGAAATGAAGGGCAAGACGAAATCCGAGATGGAAAGCCACATCGACCAGCCGCAGGATTCCGATATCTTCAAGGCCTATCCGAGAATTCTCGCAAACCACGATCTGACAAGCTTCATCTGCGACTATTGCCGTCTCGTGCTCATCGGCAGCGCCAGGCCGCATGAAATTGAAGCGCTCATGGAAGAAGAGATTCAGACCATGATGCGTGACAAGCTCAAGGTCTATGCCGCGATCACGGCCATGGCTGAAGCACTGCCGGCGCTCGGCATCGTTGCCGCCGTTCTGGGTGTGATCAAGGCGATGGGAGCGCTTGATCAGCCGCCGGAAGTCCTCGGCCACCTGATTGGTGCGGCACTCGTCGGAACCTTCGCCGGCATTCTCTTCTCTTACGGCCTGTTCGGCCCGCTCGCCGCCAAGATCAAGACGGTGCGCGAGAAGAAGGTGCGCATTTTTGTCATCGTAAAGCAGACGATCATCGCCTTTATGAATGGCAGCATGCCTCAGGTTGCGGTCGAGCATGGCCGCAAGGCGGTTTCGGCCTATGAGCGGCCGACAGTCGGCGAACTGGAGCAGGCAACGATTGATGCCGCTTCCAAGAAGGCAGCCTAGCGATGCCGGACAGCGCCACCCTGGACCGTGCCACTCTCGTCAGGGAGAAGGTGCTTCAGGCGCAACATCAGCGTGCTGAGTCTGCCCTCAAGCCGTTCCGGACGTTCTTTCTTGCGCTAGCCGAACAGGTGACCGGCGCCTATCAAACCGTCTCATCCGCTCCGCTGAAGTGCACACTGCAGAACTCGGTCAACGAAGTTGTGTCGTCCGAGGCCTTCACTGCGGAAGGCCGGCAATACGCAACACCACGTGGAAACCTGCGTGCGCTGGTGAGGACAGACAGCCAGTTTGATGCCCTGAGCTGCGAAATCTGCTTCGGTGGGGCAGGTGCCGTGCACAAGGCCGAAGATGACGTTCACAGGCCCAGCAGCAAGATCGAGCGCCGCCTGCGGGAGCTGATCATCAAGGAAATCTTTGGGCGGTTGCCTGCCGCCCTGCAATCCATGACGGACTTGCAGATCACACCGGTTGAAGCTGAAGGCCCGGCAAAGAGCCAGACGGCCGCAACCGATCTGCATTGCATCTCTGTGACGATGCTGGTCAACGCGTTCAGCCTGTCAACGGAAGTGACCTGCCTGTTTCCGCAGGCGGAATTGGAAAATCTCCTGGCTGTCCAGATTCCGGCGGAACAGCGCGGCAAGCGCACGGCCCGCCAGGTGATGATGACATGCCCCTTCGAATTGACCGCCCTTCTGCCGCCTGAACAGATTTCGTTGAGCCAGATCCTGGCGTTGCAACCCGGTTCTGTTCTCAAGCTTTCCGCGACACCTTCGCACCAGCTGCAATTGAAGATGGGCAACACCGAGATTGCGCGGGCAACTTTTGAACTAAGAAGCAACAGCGTGGCATTGGCCATCGCCTGAGAGACATGAAGAAGAAAATCGGAGACAAACTGTGACAACAGCGATGGACAGAAGGGCAAATGCCGAGAGCAGGGCGGGAGCCGGCATTGAAGCCGGTGCGTTTTCGCCGTCCCTGTCGCGGGTGCCGGTCACGGTACAGGTGGTGCTGGGCACTGCGAAGCTTCCCCTGTCGGAACTTCTGTCGCTGCAAAGCGGCGCCGAACTATCGCTCGTCGAGAAGCCCGGCGATCCTGTGACCGTTCTCGTCAATGGCTGCACCATTGCCAAGGGCGAACTCTATGTTCTCGAAGGCGAGGATGAACGTTTTGGCGTGAAGATCAGCGAGATCTTCGAAGGCGCGATGCCGATCTGAGGTCAAGATCATGGCGGCGATGATTGCTCCCCTTACGAATGCGCCGCTGCTGGGCCGCAGCCGGACATCCACCGAGAAAGTGGCTATTCTGCTGGCCGCTTTGCAGAGCGATCTCGCCGTTGACCTGCTGAAGAAGCTCGAGGCCGATGACGTCAAGCAGATCCTTGAGTCCTCAGCGAAGCTCGGGCCGCTGACTTCGGGTGACGTGGAGCCGCTTGTTGACGAGTTTGCCGGAGAGTTTGCCTCGGCCCTC
Organism: Pseudomonadota bacterium; assembly: GCA_020161855.1. Classification (GTDB taxonomy): domain Bacteria; phylum Pseudomonadota; class Alphaproteobacteria; order Rhizobiales; family Aestuariivirgaceae; genus Aestuariivirga. Next base: position 74,643 of record JAIUNJ010000003.1, on the reverse strand, counting down.
GGCATTTCCGCCAGCCCCAAGCAATTGATGGCATTGCTGGAGGCGGCCTTTACGACGGACCAGATTGCCTCATTCCTCGGCACGGCACCGCCACCGTCCTCCGGATTCTCATGGGCGCGTTTCACGCCGGCCATGGTGTCGTCGCTCGTTCCCTACCTGCTTGATGAGAACCAGCAGACAGCTGCCTATATCCTCTCGCGCGTGAACGCCGATATCGCGGCGCGCTGCCTCGAGCAGTTGCCGACATCGGTGCGGGTTGGTGTGACAGCGCGGATGCTGCATCTCGGTGACGTGCCGCGCGCCGTGCAGGAGCTCCTCGAACAGGCCATTGCCGAGGACATGTTCACCACCAAGACGGAAACCAGCGATACCGGCAAGCTCGACAAGCTTGCGGCCGTGATCAACAGGCTTGATCGCAGCCAGTCGCAGGAACTGCTCGACGATCTCATTCGCGAGAGCCCGGAAGACGGAAAGAAACTGCGTAAGCTCATCTTCATGTTCGAGGATGTCGTCAATCTGCAATCGCAGCACCGCGCCAAGCTGCTCGACCGGGTTTCGACGGAGCTTATCATTTCGGCCCTGTTCGGCATGGACAAGGAATTTCAGGAAGTCATCCTGCAATCGCTCAGCGCCCGGACCCGGCGCATGGTCGAATCCGAACTGCCGCCGGAAGGAGCGCCACCCCGCAAAGACACGCCCGATGCGCGCCGCCGCATCGCCGAGGCGGCAATCCAGGCCGCAAAGAACGGTGATATCGAATTGCCGGATCCCGACAAGCCCGAGAGCGAGGCCGTGGAAGGTGATGCGAAGGCCGCGGCATGAGCGACGCGCCGGACAAGGAAAGTAAAACAGAGGCCCCGTCAGACAAGAAAGTCAGGGATACTGTCGAGAAGGGCAATGTGCCTTTTTCCCCTGAAGTGGGTGTTCTAAGCAGCTTCTCTGCCTTCCTGGTCATCGGTCTGCTCATGTCATCGACGGCTGCCGACAAGCTTGCGATGTCGCTGGCGGGCATTCTTGAGAATGCGGGCACGCTGGAACTCAATAACAGTGCCGATGCGCTTCGTTTCATCCTCACTGAGCTGAAGACGATCTTCCTGATCCTGTTTCCGGTATTGATCGTTGTCTGTATCGGCGGCGTCATCGGCCCTCTCGCCCAGAATGTGCCGCAGGCCAACCTGGAACGGCTTACGCCGAAGATGCAGAAGCTGTCGCCGGCGGCGAATTTCAACCGGATATTCGGCAAGCAGGGTGCCTTCGACTTCCTGAAGATGCTGCTCAAGGTTCTGGCCGTCACCGGTGTTTCCTATTGGGCGCTCAAGGGCAGTATTCACGACATCTTCGTATCGGCCGTCAGCGATATCCGTTCCATTCCGGCCACGATCCAGCGGCTGGTGATGTCGGTCCTGGCACCGCTGACGATCGTCGCCTTGCTCATCGCCATCATTGATATCGTCTTTGTGCGCCTGAAATGGTTTACTGACATTAAGATGACAAAGCAGGAACTGAAGGACGAGCACAAGCAAAGTGAAGGCGACCCCTATATCAAGGAACGCATTCGCGCCACAGCGCGGCAGCGCCTGAAATCCAGGATGATGGCGGACCTTCCGAAGGCAACGCTGGTGATCGCCAACCCAACCCACTACGCCGTGGCCCTGCGCTATGTCCCGTCCGAAGGTGGTGCACCGCTGGTGATCGCCAAGGGTATTGACCATCTGGCACTTCGCATCCGCTCCACCTGCGAAGAGCTTGGCACGCCGGTGATCGAGAACAAGGCGCTGGCGCGTTCGCTCTATGCCGCGACCGATGTGGGCACCATGATCCCGGCGGATTTCTATCGCGCCGTTGCCGAGATCATCCATTTTGTGGAACTGCGCAAGAAGCAGGGCTACCGCGCCACCTCTCAAGCTTGAGGCAAGCCCCTGGGTCTATCCTGCAGCGGAGCGGGATATGAGGTCTCCAGTGAGCGTTTTTGATGTTGTGTCCAAACATGTGGACTGGTTGAGCCAGCGCTACGCTGTTGCTGCGTCCAATGTTGCCAACATCGACACGCCCGGATTTCGCGCCAAGGATATCGAGGCCTTCAAGCTTGAATTCGACCACGCGGGCGAGCGCCTGAAGGTTACGCAATCGGGGCATCTCGGGTCCGGGACTGTCGGCCAGACAGACTATACCGTCTACAACAAAGGTGCTGCCGATGAGACCCAGTCCGGCAACAATGTCTCATTGGAAGACGAAATGAAGACACTTGGCGAGTCCACCCGCCAGATGTCGATGGATACGTCCATCTACAAGCTCTTCCATCGCATGATCCTCACCAGCGTAAGGTCTCAGTAAGATGGATCCTCTCAAGGCCGCATCGGCTTCTGCCTATTCCGGACTGGCGGCGCAATCAATGCGCATGCGGATCACCGCAGAGAACATTTCCAACGCAGAATCGACCGGCAGCACCGCAGGCGCCGACCCTTATCGCCGCAAGACTGTTAGTTTTGCCCAGGAGCTTGACAGCCTGAGCGGCGCAAATGTGGTCAGAGTATCAGAGGTGGGCGTCGACCCGTCACCTTTCGTGGTCGAATATCAGCCCGGCCACCCGGCGGCCGACGACAAGGGCAATGTGAAGATGCCCAATGTCAACATGATCGTTGAAATGACGGACATGCGCATGGCTGCGCGGTCCTATGAAGCCAATCTCCAGGTGATCAGGCAGGGCCGTGAAATGTCCGCAAGCCTCGTCGACCTGTTGCGGAGCACCTGATGGTTACTGCAGTTAGCGGCGTATCGATATCCCCGGCGCCGGCCCTTGTGGCCAAGCCCGCCGAGGCGGCGCCTGTCGAACACAACGGCTTTGCAGAGATGCTGCAGCGCTTCTCAAATACGCTGCAGGCCGGCGAAAGTGCCGCGATCTCGGGCATCAAGGGCGAAGTACCGATGCAGCAAGTGGTCGAGAAGGTGCTCGAGGCCGAACGTACGCTGACAACCGCTGTGTCGATCCGCGACAAGATTGTGAGCGCCTATCTTGAAATGACGCGGATGCAGATCTGAGGTAAACATGCGTGTATTGTCTATTGCAGCTACGGGCATGAGTGCCCAGCAGCTGAACGTCGAAGTGATCGCCAACAACATTGCCAACGTGAATACGACGGGCTTCAAGCGTTCACGGGCGGAGTTTACCGATCTTCTGTATCAGATCGAGCGTAGTTCTTCCGTGCCTTCTGCAGCCGGAGATACGGTTGTGCCGGAAGGTGCGGAGCTCGGCCTTGGCACGCGGCTTTCATCAATCCGCAATATCAATATCCAGGGGCCGATCAGCAATACCGGCAACCAGCTGGATATCGCCATCAATGGTGATGGCTGGTTGCAGGTGCGCACCCTGAACAGCGAGATTGCCTATACGCGCGCCGGCAGCCTCAATACGGATGCCAATGGCCAACTGGTCAATGGCGACGGGTTGCCGATCGAACCTGCCATCACCATTCCACCTGAAACCGTGGCGGTGACCATCAACAAGACCGGTGAAGTCTTTGCCCGCTCCTCGACTGGCACCGAGACGCAGGTGGGCCAGATCACGCTCGCATCCTTTGCCAACCCCGCGGGCCTTCATGCCCTGGGTGGAAACCTTTTCCAGGCTACCGAAGCCTCTGGCACGGCAACAGTTGCCAATCCTGGAACGTCTCCCGTCGGCGTTCTGGAGCAGGGCTATCTCGAAGAGTCGAATGTTGATCCTGTTCAGGAGATCACGGAACTGATCTCGGCACAGCGCGCTTATGAACTCAATTCCAAGGTCATCCAGGCAGCAGATGACATGGCGGGCATTGTCTCGAAGGGAATCCGCTAGTTGGGCCGAATCGCCGTGATTTCTGCCGTTGCTGCGCTGGGGCTGTTGCTTCCGGCGCAGTTGGCTATGGCAGAGGTCATGCCCCTGCCGGTGCCGGTGCGGACCATCTATCCGAACGACGAATTGCAGGACGGCGATTTCGCAACGAAGGAATTCATCGTCAACGAGAGTATCAAGCGGAACTATCTGCTGGATACCGAAGGTGTCGGAAAGTCGGTGGCCCTTCGGGTGTTGCCGGCCGGAAAGCCGGTCATGCTGCGCGCCATCAAGCGCAAGGCTGATGCTCGCAAGGGACAGGCGGCAATCGCCCGCTATGCGGAGGGTGGGATCGAGATCCAGGGTTTCCTCGTGCCTGAGCAGGATGGCTCGGCCGGGGAAGTGATCAAGGTCAAGAACCCGCAGACCGGTGTGACATTGCTCGCCAAGGTGAAGGCCGACGGCTCGCTGTCCGTGGGAGGCAACTGAGATGTTGCGGCGGATCGTGGCGTCGGTGGCCATTGCGCTCGCCTTGGCAGGTCCAGTCCATGCCGATGCGCGCATCAAAGACATTACCGTCGTGCAGGGCATCAGAGACAATCAACTGGTGGGTTATGGCCTGGTGATCGGGTTGGCTGGAACAGGCGACAGCCTGCGAGGTGCGCCCTTTACCGACATCTCGATGCGTTCGATGTTGCAGCGCATGGGTGTGGGCCTTGGCGATCTCACCTTGCAGTCCAAGAACGTGGCGGCCGTAGTCACCACGGCCACGTTGCCACCTTTCGTGAGCCAGGGTGCCCGCCTCGATGTGACAGTTTCTTCGCTTGGCGATGCAACATCCCTCTCCGGTGGTACGCTGGTGATGACGCCGCTCGTCGCTGCCAATGGCGACACTTATGCCGTGGCGCAAGGTTCCGTTACTGTGAACGGCTTTTCTGCAAACGGCCAGGCCGCCAGCGTGACCAAGGGTGTTCCGACAACCGGCAGGGTGCCGAACGGTGCAATCGTCGAACGCGACAATGGTGCCGATATCAATTCGATCCCGCATCTCACGCTTGAACTGCAGAATCCCGATTTCGGTACGGCCGCAAAGATTGCTGACAAGATCAACGCCTATGCGCGCAAGAAATTCGGTAAGAAGATCGCTTCGGAGCTGGATTTCCGCAGTGTTCGTGTGATCCGGCCAGAGACAATACCTGCCTCCCGCCTTCTCGCCGAAATCGGCCTGCTGCGGGTCGATGCCGACGTTCCGGCCCGCATCGTCATCGACGAACGCAATGGCACGATCGTCATGGGCGAGAATGTTCGCATTTCGCCAGTCGCTGTCTCCCATGGCAGCATCACCATCAAGATCACCGAAGATCCGGCCGTATCGCAACCCAACCCATTTTCCGACGGCAAGACAGTGGTTGTCCCTTCGACAACCATCGATGTTTCCCAGGAGGGCGGGCAAGTGGCTGTCCTCCAGGGGCCGACACTGGAGAGCCTTGTGCGCGGGTTGAACAGCATGGGCCTCAAGCCGCCAGAAATCACATCGATCCTCCAGACCATCAAGTCTGCGGGCGCTCTTCAGGCGGAGCTCGTCGTGCAATGAGAACTTTTGTGCGCCATATGGCCGTCGCGGCACTTGTTGCTGCCAACACTCTGGCGCCAGGCATGGCATTTGCCGAAAGTACCGGTGTTGGCGCAGCAGCGCCAAAGCCCAATGATGATTTCTGCAGCAGCTTCGTTGACGCCGCTGCCGAAGTACGTGCGGCCAACCAGAAGAAGCAACTCGATACAATCCGCGCTGACATTGAACAGAAGCTTGCGGAGCTGACCGAGAAGACACAGACATTGCAAACGCTGATTGCCGAGCGTGATGCAGCGCGGGCCAAGGTCAGCGAATCTCTTCTCAAGATTTATTCCACGGTGGAATCCGAGGCTGCCGCCCAGCAGATGGCGAAGCTCGATCCGAATACGGCGGCCGAGCTCCTCATTCGCCTTGCGCCGAAGAAGTCGGGTGAAATCCTGTCGATCATGGAGCCCGCCAAAGCGGCGAGGCTGGTCGCGCTGATGTCATTGCGTGGCCAGGACAAGGGAGATGTCAAATCGTGAGTGTGTATAAGCTTCTGGGCGTTGCTGCCTGTGCGCTGTTGCTGGCAGGTTGCTCGACCAGCCGTCAGACTTTCCTTTCCGATCCTGAGCTTTCTCCTGTCGGTTCCGGGATGACGACCGCCAGTACATCCTCCGTGATGGATGAAACCTTCACGCCCGAAGACCGCTCGCGCGACAACTGGATCGGCGGGCCGGCGGACTATTTCCGGGACCAGCGCGGCCTCCGCCGCGGCGATCTCATCACGGTGAAAATCGAACTGGACGACAGGGCAAGCTTCAACAGCTCTTCGGCCCGCACACGCAAAGGTGATGCAAAGGCTTCAACCGGCTTTGATGTGGGATTGTTCTCGATCATCGGCCAGGGTGCCGGGGAAGCCAGCGCGAATACGAGCTCTTCGGCCAGCGGGCAGGGCACAGTCAGCCGTTCAGAAAAGCTGAGCGTCTCCCTCGCTGCCGTCGTGCGTCAGGTGTATCCCAATGGCATGCTTTACATCGAAGGCTCGCAGGAAACGATGGTTGACCTTGAGCGCCGCGATGTAAAGGTCTCGGGCCTTGTGCGCCCGACCGATGTCGAGCCAGACAACAGCGTCGAGTTCAGCAAGATTGCCGAGGCGCGCATCCAGTATGGCGGCGAGGGCAAGGTCAGCGACGTGAAGCGCCCGGGCTGGGGCCTGCAACTTTGGGACAAGGTTAACCCCTTCTAGTAGGGGCATGGCTTCCAACAAGGATTCGGCTGGCAAAGGTGGAGGGCTCATGGGGCTCCTCATGCCGGCGCTTATCGTCGTTCTGGTTGGAGTTGGCGCCGGGTATGGCGTCGGGAACTTTCTGCAGGGCAGTTCGGTCCCCGAGGATGCTGCAAAAGCACCTGCCGGCGGGGCAGCTGAGGCTGCGAAGGCCGGCGAAGGGGCTCATGGTCCGGCGCCCAAACCTGAAAAAGAGGGTGAGGCCAGCCAGGACCAGGCCGCCACCGAAGAGGACGAGCCAATCGACCCGTCGGATATTGGCGTGACTTTCCTTCCTCCGGTCGTGACCAACATCGCTGATCCACAGTCCGTATGGGTCCGCCTCGAAGGGGAGATCACTTACAGGAAATCCGGCGAGAAGAAGCCGGATGTCCTTGCCCCCACGGTGTCGGAGCAGATCGTGAACTATCTCCGCACATTGAAGCTGAGTGATCTTCAGGGCACCGACGGCATCCATTTTGTCAGCGAAGACATCAACAATATCGTCCGTTCACTCAATGGCGGACAGGTTCGCGAAGTCCTGATTACCGGATTGATCGTTGAATGATACGGTTCTACCGGCAATTCGGCTTTCTGTTGGCGCTGCCCTTCATGGCAGGTCTCGCCTTCGCGCAGGCGACAACCCAGGCCCCAGCGCCCGGGCCGCAGCAACCGGCACTGCAGCTTCTTGATACGCTGACGGGGTCGACCTCCGACACCATCATCCAGTCGCTGGTCCTCATTACGCTGTTGTCCATTGCGCCGGGCATTGCCGTCATGGTGACGAGCTTCACGCGCATCGTGATTGCCTTTTCCTTCCTGCGCACGAGCATCGGCCTCCAGACCACACCGGCAAACCTCGTGATGATTTCCCTGGCCATGTTCCTGACCATGTTCATCATGGCGCCGACATTCGACCAGGCGTGGCGCGAGGGCCTTCAGCCCCTGATGGAGAAGCGCATCAGCGAGGCCGAAGCGTATGACAAGATGACGGATCCATTCCGTGAATTCATGCTGAAGAACGTCCAGGAGAAGGAACTGGTGTTCTTTCAGAACATGGCGGCCGAATCGTCATTTGGAACAGAGGCTTCGGAGCGCGATCTGCGCATACTTGTCCCGGCCTTCATGGTTTCGGAACTGCGCCGGGGCTTTGAAATCGGCTTTCTCATTGCTCTGCCGTTTCTGATCATTGATCTGGTGGTTGCGACCGTGACCATGTCGATGGGTATGATGATGTTGCCGCCCACCGTCGTGTCCTTGCCGTTCAAGGTGCTGTTCTTCGTGCTTGTCGATGGGTGGACGCTTCTGATCGGCAGCCTCGTCAGATCCTTCCACTAGAATCGCGCCTTAACGCACTGTTGACCTCATCCCGCTTTCCGGAAGCTGTTAGGACCGCATTAAGCCGTTGCCGCTAGATTGCTTCTCGTGGGGCGCGGGATGGATTGCGCTACGTCATGCGTGACGGTCCACTTCTCCGGCTTTGCCCGGCATGTTCTCCTTAAAAAAATAATGCAATTACAGGAGCTTAGCCATGGCTAGCATCATTACGAACAGCGCTGCAATGACCGCATTGCGGAGCCTTACGCTCACCAACAACAACCTGGAAAAGACCCAGTCGCGCATCTCGACGGGCCTGCGCGTTGCCACAGCTTCCGACAACGCGGCCTACTGGTCGATCGCGACCACGATGCGTTCGGACAAGTCGGCACTTTCCACGGTGAAGGATGCTCTCGGCCTTGGCGCTGCCACGGTTGATGTGGCCTATACCGGCGTCAACGCTGCCATCGAAACCGCCAAGGAAATCAAGAACAAGCTGGTCGCCGCCCGTCAGCCGGGTGTTGATCGTGCGAAGGTTCAGACGGAAATCACCGAGCTTCAGAACTCCCTGCGCAGCGCCGCCGACTCGAGCTCCTTCTCTGGCCAGAACTGGCTTGCTGTCGACTCGAGCGCTTCTGACTACAATGCGACCCAGACGATTGTTGCCTCCTTTACCCGCTCCGGTGGCGCGGTCAGCATCGGCACGATTTCGATCAACGTCGGCAACGTGAAGCTCTTCGACGACAATGACCAGTCCGGCATTCTCGACGCCGAAGATACGACCACAAATGGTGGCGTTGCTTACTCAGTGTTCACCCTTGACATCTCTGCCCTTGGCAACGGCGACGACGATATCGCTGACCTTGAGCAGATGATTTCCTGGGTCGACGACTCGATCAGCAGCATGACCGATGCCGCCGCCAATCTCGGCTCGGCCAAGCAGCGCATCAACACGCAGAAAGACTTCGTGCAGGCCCTGACCGACGCCATTGACAGTGGCATCGGCGCTCTCGTTGACGCTGACATGACTGAAGAGTCCACCCGCCTCCAGGCGCTGCAGGTCCAGCAGCAGCTTGGCGTGCAGGCGCTCAGCATCGCCAACCAGAGCTCGCAGACGATCCTGTCGCTGTTCCGCTAATCGGCGGCTAAGCCGGCTGCCAGGCCAGACGACGCCTCTCTCCCCAGAGCAGGCCTGGCAGCCGGTGTTTCTGCACAAAACAACACGTTAACCGCGCATTAACCGCGTTTGGAATATGCAGGTCTCATGACGATGGTGGAGAACTCCATCCGGCATGAGGCCATTTCGTCATTCCGGTTTCGATCCGGCATGTCCTTGACTGAGATTCATTTGTCTTGGGGACATCCAAATGACGAGCATCAATACCAACCGGGCCGCAATGACTGCGCTGCAGAGTCTCAATACGACAAATGCGCGTCTTGAGGCCACCCAGCAGCGTATCGCCACCGGTTTGCGCGTCGCTTCTGCCTCCGACAACGCCGCCTACTGGTCGATCGCCACAACGATGCGGTCGGACAATTCCTCGCTTTCGACCGTTCAGGACGCCTTGGGCCTTGGCGCGGCCACAGTGGACGTCACCTACACGGCGATGAACAGCGCCATCGAGGCGACCAAAGAAATCAAAGATAAGCTGGTTGCAGCACGCCAGTCTGGCGTGGACAAGCTCAAGATCCAGGCCGAGATCCAGGAGCGCCAGAACCAGCTCCGCTCAATTTCCGACTCGGCATCCTTCTCAGGTGAGAACTGGCTTTCAGTCGACTCGTCTCAGGCGAGTTATAATCCGACCAAGTCCATTGTATCATCCTTCGCCCGCGGCCCAAGTGGGGTCACCATCCAGACCATCACCTTTGATGGCGATGCCGGCAAGCTTTTCGACGACAATGACCAGTCCGGCATCCTCGACATGGAAGACACAACCGGCAACGGCGGCGTCACCTATTCCGTATTTACACTGGATATCTCCACTCTTACGTCCAATCCGGACGATACGAGCGATCTCGAACAGATGATCCGGTGGGTCGACACCGCTCTTAGCGCCATGACAACGGCAGCGGCGAATCTCGGCGCCCTCAAGAATCGCCTCAATACACAGGCGAGCTTCGTGAAGTCGCTGATGGAAGCTGTTGAACGTGGTGTTGGCGCACTGGTTGACGCGGACATGACCCAGGAATCCACCCGGCTGCAGGCCTTGCAGGTGCAGCAGCAGCTTGGTGTGCAGTCCCTGAGCATTGCCAACCAGAACAGCCAGACGATTCTCTCTCTCTTCCGCAACTAGTCGCCGGCCTGACGGCCTAAGGCCGCGCCTCCTGACTATCTGTGGGTTTAGTAACAAGCTGGCAGCGAGTACGTTGTGAAGAGCTTTGTGTCGCAGTTTCTTTCGTCTGTCGGTGGGTTGGGCCAGAAGCGCGTGCTTCTCCTTGGTGCTCTGGCCGTGATCTTCGTCGCGATGCTTTCGACGAGTATCCTGCTCCTCAACAAGCCGTCTCGGGAAACGCTCTATTCCGGCCTCGACGCCGACGATGTGAACCGGATCGGCTCCGTGCTGTCGGAGGTGGGGATTGCCTTTGACGTCAATGAGGCGGGCAACGCCGTGCTCGTCGACTATGGCAAGTCTTCACAGGCCCGTATGATCCTTGCCCAGAAGGGCCTCCCGAAGAGCGACAAGTCCGGCTACGAGCTCTTCGACCAGATGGGTTCCCTGGGACTCACGTCCTTCATGCAGCAGGTGACGCGTGTGCGCGCGTTGGAAGGCGAACTTGTGCGCACCATCCAGCAACTCGAAGGCATCAAGGCTGCACGCGTCCATCTTGCGCTCAAGTCCGATGGCGCCTTTCGCAACAGAGAAGAGCAGCCATCCGCTTCTGTAGTGATTCGTGCTGACGGGGCGCCATCGCAAGCCACTGCGGCCTCCATCCGTCAGATCGTGGCGGCGGCGATCCCAGGTCTCAAGGCTGAGCAGGTCACGGTGATGACGACCGACGGACGGCTTTTGTCGACCGCCGGTGAGACCGAAGGCGAAGAGCCAAACAGGATGATTGAGCTCGAAGCCCGCATTTCAACTGAGGCGCAAGAGCGCATCGAGCGGACCCTTGGCCCCGTAACGGGCCTGACGAATCTGCGTGTAAGCGTTGCTTCCCAGCTTGATCTCGACAAGCGGCAGACGACGGAGACAAACTACGATCCGGAGTCAAAGGTCGAGCGCTCGACACGTCTCGTCAAGTCGTCTGACCAGACCAGTGACAGCACCTCGGCGCGGCCGGTTTCGGCAGACCAGAATGTTCCGCGGGAGGTGACCGCGCCCGCGCCGGATGATTCTTCCTCCAAGAAGCGAGAAAGCAAGGAAGAGCTGATCAACTATGAGGTTGACAGCCGGCAGACGGCAACGGTGTCTCAGGGCTTCAGAGTCCAGAAGATGTCTGTTGCTGTCGTCATCAATCGCAAGATCTTCTTGCCTGCAGATGGCAGCGCGCCGGATGAGGCAAAAATCAAGGAGCGCGTGGCTCAGATCGAACAACTGGTCAAGTCCGCTTCCGGCTTTGATGCAAACCGTAATGATACCGTGACCGTGTCTCTGATTGACTTCGTGACGGATGAAACCGTCATGGAGCCCGCCGCTGGGCCGTCCATCATGGAGACGCTGCAAGGCAACCTGGGAACGATCATCAACGTGATTGGCCTGATCGTGGCCTTGGTCGTTGTCATCATGCTTGGCTTGCGCCCTGCAATGAAAATGCTTCTCGAAGCACCAGCCGCCTCGCCCGGGATGGGCGATATGGGGGGCATGGGGACTGCGCTGCCTGATCTTGGCGGCTCAATGGCGCTCCCGATGGCAATGGGCGACTTTGGTGCTGGCGACAGCACTCAACAACCCGAATCCGTCGACAAGTTGAACAAGATGGTGGGCATCGATGTTGACCGCGCCGCCCAGGTTCTCAAGCAGTGGCTCGACAAGCCGGCCAAGGAAGCGGCATGAAGAGCTTTCTGGCATGGTCAAGGGATCGCTTGAGCCGTGACCTGGGATTTGCGCAGCAGGAGGAAGCCGATCGGCTTGCGGAGGCCGAAGCGCATGGCGATGAACTTGATGGCATTTCTCAGAAATTGCTCGAAGGCATGCCGCTCTATGGCGTTCTCGAGTGTGCGACCAGACAAAGAGACGTTCTAGGGGCCTGGGTGCAGGATCAAAGCGCTCTTGTGACCTCAAGCGTTGAAGCGCAGGTGCGTGAAATCAAGCTCCGCCTGATGCGCGCCATGGCAGAGATTGTTGGGCCAATCGTCAAGGAATCGCTCAGGGCAAAGGCCGTTGAGGAAGTCTGCGGAATGCTGGAGAGCAAGTTCTCCAATATCTTGCCGCACGACACAGTGGTCCGTGTGCCGGAAGCCATGCACCCCATGTTTGTGTCGGAGCTGTCTCGGCGTGGACTTGTTCTCTCGACCGAACCGGTCGACGAGGACGAACTGGTCCTGCAGGTTGCTGACACCCGGATCGAGACACAGACCAAGCCGGCGATTCAGAACCTGGAGAGGATGCTGACGACGTGACCGACGATGCGCAGCCGAAGCAGGAACTGCTGATCATCCGCCGTGGCGGTGGCGACGATAATGCTGCGCACAAGGGTGGCGCGTGGAAGATCGCCTATGCCGACTTCGTCACCGCCATGATGGCCTTCTTTCTGGTGATGTGGCTGATCAATTCGGCAAATGAGGTGACGAAGGCGCGCGTTGCCAGCTATTTCAACCCGATCAAGATGACGGACGCTTCGCCTGCAAAGCGCGGGCTGAAGCAGACGACCGAACCGCAGAATCCGAAGAACAACCTCGATTCCGACGAAAGTGCACAAGGCGAGACAGCGGAGAAGAGCACCGGGGAGGCCGTTGCGGCCGCATTGAAAGTCTCGGAAGATGAGATGCTCAAGGACCCCTATGCCTATCTTGATGATCTGGTGAAGCACTCCAGCTTCAATAGCGGAAAAGTGCCGAAAGTGGGGGATAGCCAGGTTATCGGCGATCCCTTCGATCCACAATCCTATGAAATGCTTTCGCAGGTAGACGATCAGCATCAGGAATCGGCAGAGCAGGGCACCGCCGGCGAACAAAAACTTAAGGAAGGTTCCAAGACTGCGAAGCTCAGCACTGAAGATGATAGCAAGCCGGCAGATGTGGAAGCGGCCAGCCAGAAATCTGCCGCTCAAAGTCTGCAGTCCGGGGAAGTGCCAGTCGGCGAAATGCGCCCCGGACTTGATGAGTTGGGTGAAGAGAAATCAGGGGAGCAGGCTGCAGGGCTGAAAAAGTCCGGAAATGCCGCGACTGGCGAGAAGTTTGCCGGTTTGCAGAGTGCAGGCGATGCCATGTCCGGCCAGCAGCCCGACGGTGAAAGCAAGCCGGGGAAGGGCGGGGCGCAGGAGCACGCGCCATCACCCCAGGATCTCAAGCTCGCTGCAGATATCGGCAAGGAGATTGAAAAAAAGGTCGGCGAACTCTCCCTCGACATCGGGATCAGGACAAGTGTGCGCGCCACGGAAGAGGGGATTCTGGTTGTGCTCGAGGATGGCAGTGGCCGCAGCATGTTTTCCATCGGTTCCGCACAGCCCAACCCGGCCCTGGTTGAAATCATCGGGAAGATCGGTGGCATTCTCTCGCAACAGAAGGGTGGCGTGATCATTCGCGGTCACACGGACGCGCGCCGCTTTCGCGTCAGAAGCTATGACAACTGGCAGCTTTCGACTGAACGCGCGCACATGGCGAGCTACATGCTGATACGGGGCGGATTGCAGGAAGAACGTATTAGCAGGATTGAGGGATTTGGTTCGTCCGAGCCGATCAACAAGGCGGATCCGCTGGCAGACGAGAATCGCCGCGTTGAGTTTCTGTTGACGCGCTGATCTTGGGGGAAATGGAATTCCTCAATGAAGAAGAAACTGATCTTGTTCGGAGTAGCGGGGATTGTGGTTCTTTCCGGAGCCGCGGGCCTCTATTTCTTCCCACCGCCGCTTCCGTCCTTCTGGCCCTTCTCAAAGGGAGCCGAAGAGGTCTCAGCCACCGTCTCCGGACACGAGACCAAGACGCCGGAACATGCGGCGGCCGAGGCGAAACCAAAGCATAATACTCCAGAGATCCGCCAGGAAACACATGACGAGCCGGATACAGGCGAGGATACCGGGCACGGCAAGGATCCTGAAGGAGAAGTTCATTCTCTTGAGCTTGCCATGCCGCGCAATGAAAGCCGGATTATCGAGCGTGTAAGAAAGCTGCATCTGGTGCAGTCAGCGGCCGCAGCCGGTGTGACCATTCCGGGTTTTGGGCAACGTGCGGCGCTTCGCGATGTCGAGGAAGAGCTTGGACGTTCGGATCCACTCAAGCTGACTGACCAGGAATTGCAGTCGGTTGCCGTCTATATTCTTTCAGGCGGAGATCCGGAACTTGTCGAGGCCATGCTCGTCAAGCTGCCGCGCAGCAATCGCATGCACAAGGTCCTGGAAGGTGCGGTGGCCTTCTCACAGGCGAAAAAGGAAGACGCCGAGAAGCTATTCGCCGATCTGGATCTGTCAGACTATCCGCGGACGCTGAGTGCACGCCTTGCGCTCGCCCAGGCCCAGCTTGCCGAGGGGCACGATGCCAAGGCGCGGCGCAAGCTCCTGATGATTGCTGCCAATCTTTCTCCGGGGACATTGGTGGAAGAAGCTGCGACACGCCGTCTCATTGCATTCTTCGGCAGCGAGGGAGACGTCGAGGGCTTCCTGCAATGGTCGGAGCGCTATGCCCGCAGATTCCCGCGCTCGCTCTACACGTCGGAATTCGAAGTATCGTTTGCCGTTGCTCTGCTGCGGCTAGAGAAGGAGAATGGCAAGATCGCACCGGCGCGGATCATAGGCATTCTCGGACGCCTGAATCGCGCCAGCGCCACGCGCATTCTTCTTAAAGTGTCCCAAAAGGCGGCTATCGCTGGAATGCGCGACCTTTGCATCGACATGACGACCCTCGGCTTGACCAGCTACAATCAGACGGGGGAAATAGATATTCGATTCAACCTCTATCAGTCGGCCTGCACTGTCGTGACCGATACTCAACGGGCATTGGACAGGCTTACATCCATTGACCGCCGCACGATGGCCGATGACGACTTGAGCCTTCTCGATGACGCAACGCAGCTGGCCACGGCAATTCTTGCCGATAACATCGCCACTTTGGAAGACGCCGAGCGTCCGCCGGTGGAGCAGCCAGAGGTCGGCAATGACACGTTGCTCGCAAGCGTCGCACAACAATTGGAGACTACAAAGGATGCCTTGAACAAGGCAGGTCAATGAGCGTCGCAGTTGGTGGCAATGTCCTGGTTTTTCCAGGCTCTCAGGTTGGTGGCAAGGCAGATGCTGATGAGGGCAATCTTGCTGACGCTGGCGGCTCGGATGATCCGGGCAATGCCTTTCTTGAAGCCTTGCAGGCCAGTGTCTCGAGCGCGGAAGAATTGATCGAAGCCACAGAGGCATCGCCGGATACGCAGGAGTTGCCTGCCGAAGACAGCTCCGAGAACTATAGCGGCTGGGTCGATTATGCGTTCTTTGGCACTCTGTTCGACAGAGTGGAAGCCAAGGTCCAGGAAGCCTGCAAAAACATCGCAGTAGCTTCGGGCGAAGGCGTGTCTGCAGATCCCGCAATTGATGTCGAGCGCGCGGGTGCGCGCGTCATTGCCCTGCGTGGCCGTGCTGTGCCCGGATCTGGCGAAGACCCGTCGACCATCTTCAACCTGGTGGAAAGTGGCGACCTGCCGGCGCAAATCAAAGCATCTCAGACATCTGCCCAGACAACGGTCATCCCATTCGATCCTTCTCTGGGCCGCGCCCGCAATGCGCCGCCAACAGCTGGGGGGCAGCCTCAGGCTTTAGTAGCGGCTGAGCATGCAGAAGCCACTTCCGCGGATCACGTCGCCTCCATTGATGCGGACAAGCGAGCACTCTCCAGGCTCCTTTCCGAACGTCTGGTCGGTGAGCGCCGTGCTGAGACCGAGTCCCGTATGGAGCGGCGTGCGACCGATGAGACACGCCTGCCATCAAGTGGCAAGACGGACTCTGCTGTCTCAACGGGCACACCGTTGGCGATGACCCCTCCGATTGCCGGGGCCGTGCCTTCGCCAGCAGCACAGATCGCCCACAACATCCTGCAATCTTCGCCTGTGCTGATGCGGCCGGTATTCAACGGCCTGACCGAAACAGCAAAATCGTTCCGCTTCAAGCTGCAGCCGGAGACGCTGGGCGAGGTCGGTGTCTCGATGAAACTTCAGGGCAACAAGATGATACTTGTCCTGTCCGCTGACGAGACAGCGGCAAAGGAACTGCTTGAAGCCGACAAGGAAAAACTCAAGGCCGCTCTTTCAGGCAGCAACACCGGCGTCGATGTGGTTGAAGTTTCAGTTGTTCTTTCGACCGGAGAAACAACAGCTTCCCGCGATGCGGGCCGGCCGCAAGCCGAACCGGCCCAGTTTGGACAGCAGGCCCAACAAAATCTGGCTGGAGGGCAGTCCAATGGTTCCCAGCGCCAGTACGCAACGCAATCACAGTGGACACGGGAGTTCCAGCATGACGATGGAACAGCTGCTGCGCTTCGGCCGGCTCGGGATGGCAGCGCTGATCGTCGCGCTGGCATCTACCTCTAGCGTCGCCCAGGCGTCGGCCACCGGCAAGCCGGGCCTCGTCTGTGAGCGCTATATGGCGCGCATCTCTGCGCAGGAGCAGGTGCCGCTTCCGGTTCTCTATGCCGTCGGTCTTACGGAGACGGGCAACAAGGGCAAGCTGCATCCCTTTGCCCTCAACATCGAGGGCAAGACGGTGTTCGCCCGCGACAAGTCGGATGCGCTCAGGCAGTTTGCGATGGCTCGCAAGCAGGGCAAGAAGCTCATTGATCTCGGCTGCATGCAGGTGAACCACTATTATCATGGTTCCAATTTTGCGTCCCCGGAGGAGATGCTGGTTCCGGAGAAGAACATTGTCTATGCGGCCCGCTTCCTGAAACAGCTCCGGCAGGAACATGGAAGCTGGACCATGGCGGTGGCGCGTTACCATGCCAGCGCGCAGAACAAGAAGGCGCAGAAGAGATACATCTGCAATGTGATCCGCAATCTTGTGGCTAGCGATCTCGGCGCCTGGACACCTGAGGCTAAGTCCTTCTGCAGCACGCGCTGACGCTACAGGCCGCCGCAAGCTCCGACTGTCATACTGACGCGAAACAGGAGTTTGCTTATGAGTCTCTACGGCGTGATGCGTACCAGCACCTCGGGCATGAATGCCCAGGCCAGCAGGATTTCAACGGTGGCAGACAATGTCGCCAATGCCAACACGGTTGGCTACAAATCGGTGCGTACCGAATTCTCAAGCATCTTCATCAACAGCAGCGGCGGCACCGCCTATAACTCCGGCTCGGTAGACACCAAAGTGCACCGGCTGGTGGGTAATCAGGGCACGCTCAATGCAACGGGCTCAGTCACCGATCTCGCCATTGATGGCGATGGATTCATGCTTGTGTCTGACTCAGCAGGCGGTACCTTTCTGACCCGTGCAGGCTCGTTCCTGCCTGATGGTAACGGCAATCTCGTCAACACGGCCGGTTTCCAGCTTCTGGGCTATCCCCTGACCTCAGGTACGCCGAGCGTCACCGTTAACGGTTATGCGGGCCTGGTGCCAATCAGCGTCAGTGATGTGGAGCTTATGGCAACACCGTCGACGACGGGCAATTTTGCCGCCAACCTGCAATCAAATGCGGCTGAGATTACTTCGGCCGATATTCCCGGGGCAAATCCTCCGTCTGGTGTGCAGTACACTTCCAAGACGTCCCTCGTGACGTATGGAAACTTGGGTGAAGAGATTACGCTCGATCTCTACTTCACCAAGACGGGCGCAAATACCTGGGAGGTGGCGGTATTCAACAAGGCGGATGCCGATCCTGCCACAACCTTCCCCTATGCGTCCGGGCCGATCGTCAGCGATACGCTGACATTCGATGGCACGAACGGCAAGCTTGATTCGTCGAGCCCCAACTCCCTGTCTATCGCCATTCCGGGCGGTGACACGCTGGAACTCGACTTGAAGTCCATGTCGCAGCTTGCCACATCGTTCAGCATCCTTGATGCCAAGGTCAACGGCAATGCCGCAAGTTCAGCCGAGATCGTCGAGGTCTCGAAGGACGGGACGCTCTATGTCGCTTTTGCGAATGGCGTCCGCAAACCCTTGTTCAAGATTCCACTTGCGACCGTAGCAAGCCCTGACAACATGGCGTCGCTTTCGGGCAATGTCTTTACCCCCACTTCGGCGTCTGGCGATGTTCGCATCGGCTTCCCCGGAGAGGCGGATTTCGGCGGCCTGTTGTCCGGCGTGCTTGAACAGTCAACCACGGACATCGCCTCGGAATTCACCGACATGATCGACGCGCAGCGCGGCTACACTGCAAATTCGAAGGTATTTCAGACCGGCGCGGAGCTTCTGGATCTGCTGGTGAACCTGAAGCGCTAACGCTTTGGGATTCTGAGCAAGGAAACCATGGCAGGCCTTTCCACAGCATTGTCTAGCGCACTTTCCGGACTGATGGTGACATCGAGCCAGAGTGCGGTGGCATCAAAGAACGTCACCCGTGCTTCGGACGACGGCTATACCCGCAAAATTCTCGGACTGACGACCGATCTGTTTGGCAACGTGCGGGCAGGCAATGTCACTCGCACTGCCGAGAAGAAGCTGATTGACTCCGTCAATGCGTCAAGCAGCGACCAGGCAGGCAAGACAGCGATCTATGACGCCTTGGAGCGCCTGGCTGAAACGATCGGCGATGTGGAAGCTGACGGTTCGGTTGCCTGGGGCATCACGCAACTGCAGGCGACGCTGGCGGAATATGCAGCCAATCCCAGCAGTTTGCCGATGGCGTCGCAGACAATTGCTGCTGCCAGCACACTTGCTCAATCGCTCAACATGGCGGCAGAGACAGTGGCAACAGTCCGTCAGGAGGCCGACACGGCGATTGCTGCTTCCGTTTCAAACATCAACACCATTCTCGGCAAGATACAGGAACTGAACACGCAGATCACTTCGGGCAAGCAGTCCGAGGTGAGCGTTCCTGATCTGATGGATGAGCGCGATGCCCTGATCAAGCAACTGTCCAGTGAGATGGGGGTTCGCACGCTGGCGAAGCCGAACAACGGGATTGCCATCTACACGGATAGCGGTGCCACATTGTTTGATGTTTCGGCCCGTGCGGTGACCTTCGCTGCCAATGGTGCAATAGCACCTGGCGTCACGGGCAATGCGGTCTATGTAGACGGGGTCCAGGTGACTGGTGCCGGTTCGCCCATGCCACTGCAGCGCGGCAGCATCGTCGCCAATGTGACGATCCGTGATCAACTCGCAATGACCTATGAAGCGCAGCTGGATGAGGTCGCGCGCGGGCTTGTGCAGCTGTTTGCCGAGACAGACCAGTCGGATCCGCCGACGCTCGATGCGGCCACCGGACTGTTCAGCTATAATGGTTCGCCAACTGTCCCGCCAACCGGCACGCGCTATCCCGGCATGGCTGCACAGTTGCGGGTAAATGTCCTGTTTGACGCGAGCAAGGGTGGCAATCCCATGCTGCTTCGCGACGGTGGCGCCAATGGTGCGGCCTATGTCTATAATAGCGAAGGCGAAACGGGCTTTCAGGCCAGGCTCGACAGCCTGACGAGCCTTCTCTCGCAGAACCAGAGCTTTGATCCCTCCAGCGGGCTTTCTGGAAGTGCCCCGATATTGTCCTTCTCCACCCAGTCGGCTGGCTGGCTGGAGCAGCGGCGCTCTGCTGCGGCACGCGATCTCGATAGTTCGCAGGCCACACTGCAGCGCGCCTCCGAGGCATTGTCGCGCAAGTCGGGCGTGAACATCGACGAGGAAATGGCGACACTCCTCAGTCTCGAGAAGTCCTACCAGGCTTCGGCCAAGGTCATGACCACAGTGGACAATATGCTCTCCATTCTCATGGATATTGTGAGGTAAGCCATGCTGACACGCGTGAGTACATCCTCGCTGATGGGGGCGATGCAAGGGTCGATCCGGACAATCCAGTCGCGCCTGTCCAATGCCCAGCTTGAGCTGTCGTCGGGCCGCCATGCTGATGTCGGCCTCAAGCTTGGCTCATATGTGGGGCGCAATCTCGATTGGCGCAGCCAGATCGCCCGGATCGACGCCAGCATGCAGCGCAATTCGCGCTTCAATGAGCAGGCGCGCATCACCCAGGCCTCCATCGATAATGTGAAATCGACAGTGGACAGCCTCAGTCAGACGCTGATCGGCGCACGTGGCGCACAGAACGGCAAGGACCTTTCCCGCGTCGCCACCGACAATGCGCTTGGCAGCGTCATGGATGCGCTTTCCGTTACCTATGCCGGTGTCTTCGTCTTCTCCGGCCGTAATCCGGATATTCCGCCGCTGAACCAGTATCTGGGGCAGGGGGCACAGCAAGCCTATGACGATGCCTTCCAGGCGACCTTCGGCTTCGCAAAGACCGACCCCCAGGCGGAGTTCATCACCGAACAGGAGATGACCGACTTCATCAATGGTGCCTTCGATGATCTCTTTGCCGATCCGAACTGGAGCGACAACTGGGCACCGGTCACCGAAAACAACATCACCTTGCGGGTTGACGCGAACACCACGGCCGATGTCTCGGCCAATATCAACGAGACCCCCTTCAAGGAAGTCCTGAAAGCCATCACCCTCGTCTACGAGACGGCCGGCTCGCCCATTAACCAGAAAACCTTCCAGACGGTTATTGATCGCTCGCTCTCGGTTTTGGCCACCGCCGCGCAAGGTATCGGTGACATTCAATCAAGGATCGGGTTCGGCCAACAGGCTATCGAACGCAGCAACCAGAGGTTTCTGACCCAGAGGGGGCTGCTTGAGGGCGCTGTGACCGACACCGAGACAGTCTCGGAGTATGATGCTTCGACGCGGATCAACGTGCTGACCGCGCAACTCGAAGCCTCTTACACTGTGACGGGCCGGATTTCCCGGCTTAGTTTGCTGAATTACATCTAGAGGTTGTTGTAGTCGTTATGTACCAGCAGTTCTACAGCGAAGTTGCAGAGGAAGCCTCGGACCGGATCCGTCAGGACGAGCAACGTGCCTTCCGGCACAGCATCGGTTTGCTGGCTGCGGCCAGGGACAAGGGACCGGGCTCGCGGGAAGCTGTTGAAGCTCTTTTCTTTCTCAACCGCCTCTGGGGCGTTCTTCTGGAAGACCTCGCTTCGTCGGAAAATGCGCTGCCGGCCGATGTGCGTGCCAAGCTGATCTCAATCGGCATCTGGATCCTGCGCTACGCGGAAGAAATGCGCGTGGGCAAGAAGCGGGACGTTCAGCCGCTCATCGAAATCTCTGAAACAATCTGCAAGGGACTTGGAACGGCAGCATGATTATCCATCTCAAGAAGAACGAGAAGCTGTTCATCAACGGCGCTGTGATCAAGCTGGATCGCCGCGGGTCCATTGAACTTCTGAACGACGCCCAGTTCCTGCTCGCAAGCCACGTCATGCAGCCGGAAGAGGCGTCGACACCTCTTCGGCAGCTCTATTTCATCACTCAGACCATGCTGATTGATCCGGCAAACTCTGAACTCACAAAGTGCGTGTTCTCTGCAAATCTCGCTCAGCTGCGCCGTGTCGCAACGAGCAAGGAGTATCATGCACTCCTCGATGATATCGAGAAGAAGGTGAATGATGCTGAGTACTATGAGGCGTTGAAATGCCTGCGCCGCGAGTTTCAGATCGATGATCGTATTCTCAGCAGCGCGCCAGCTGAAGTTCCCCATCCGCAGAGTGAAAGGGCAGCCTGATCATGGTCGTTGGTGGTGTCCAGAACAATACCGTCGTCACCCAGCAGAAGACTGATGCCGAGAAAGCATCTCTGAACTATGACGCATTTCTCAAACTGATGCTTCAGCAACTGAAGTCGCAGGATCCAACCAACCCTGTCGACCAGACCCAGAGCCTGGCGCAGTTGGCGTCCTTCAGCAATGTCGAGCAGAGCATCAAGATCAATGACAAGCTGAGCACACTGCTTCAGCAGAAGCTCGCGGGTGACTCTGCTGCGCTGATTGGCAAGAACATCGAATCTCTGACAAGCGGCAAGTCCGGTGTGGTTGTTGCTGTTGAAGTGAGCGCTGGGAATGCTCAGGCCATTCTCACGGACGGCAGCAAGATTGATGTCTCCGGCGGCTTGAGAATCACAGCCGCATGAACGAAGTCGATGCCCTCGAGATCGTGCAGCAGGCGCTCTGGACCACAATCCTGGTGTCGAGCCCCCTTGTGGTTCCTGCCATGCTCGTGGGTATTGCCATTGCCTTCGGCCAGGCGCTGACCCAGGTGCAGGAAGCGACGCTGACCTTCGTGCCGAAGATACTCGTGGTGTTTTTTGCTGCCATGCTGACGGGTACGTTCATCGCCGCCCAGCTGCATACCATCACCGAACAGCTCTACGGTCGGATTGAAACCGGCTTCTGAGCCGGCAACTCCCGCAAGACACCCTCACGCAAGCTTTGATACGCTAGTTAGTGGCGGGAGTCATCTGACGTGAGTGCCGTTGAAAATCTGCCCGTGGCTTCGCGCCGCTCAATGGACGTGGGCTTTGCCGTCGGCATTGCCTGCATCCTGGCGATTCTCTTTGTCCCGATTCCGCCCATTCTGCTTGATCTCGGGCTGGCGTGTTCCATTTCTGTTGCCATCCTCATCCTGATGGTCGCCCTGTGGATCGAGCGGCCGCTCGACTTCTCTGCTTTTCCAATGGTGCTGCTGGTGACCACCATGCTGCGCCTCGCTCTCAATGTGGCCACGACCCGCCTTATCCTGTCTCACGGCCATGAAGGGCCGTCAGCAGCTGGCAACATGGTTGGCGGCTTTGCCAACCTTGTGATGGGTGGCGACTTCGTCATCGGCGCAGTTGTCTTCATCATCCTGCTCACGGTCAATTTTATCGTGATTTCCAAGGGCGCTACCCGTATCGCCGAAGTTGGCGCGCGCTTCACCCTTGATGCTATCCCCGGCAAGCAGATGGCGATCGACGCCGACCTGAATTCCGGCCTCATCGATGAAGCCGAGGCGCGCCGGCGCCGTGCAGAACTTGAACAGGAAAGCTCTTTCTACGGCTCCATGGACGGTGCTTCGAAGTTCGTGCGTGGTGATGCCGTTGCCGGTCTCATCATCACCTTCGTGAACTCATTTGGCGGTGTCATCATCGGCGTCACGCGCCACGGCATGGACTTTGGCACGGCAGCTGACGCCTTCATCAAGCTGACGGTAGGTGACGGCCTGGTGACCCAGATTCCGGCGCTCATTGTGTCTCTTGCAGCCGGTCTTGTCGTGTCGAAGGGTGGCAACCGTGGTACGGCCGATCGCGCCATCATATCGCAGCTCGGCGGCTACCCCAGGGCACTGGTCGTGGCGGCGGCCATGCTCATTCTGATGGCACTTCTGCCCGGGTTGCCCTTCCTGCCCTTTGCCACCTTGAGCGCGCTGCTTTTCGTCGGTTCGGTCATGTTGCGCCGGACGAAGGAAGCAGAAGCGAAGGTCGCCGAGGAGGCCAAGAAGAAGGCTGACGAAGCCAAGCCAGCAAATGAGCCCGACTCCGCCAAGAACCTTCTCCGCACTCCGGAGATTGAACTTTCGCTTGGCAAGCAGTTGATGAGCCTCATGCTACTTAATCATGGTGAACTAGCGCATCGCGTTGCCAAGATGCGCAAGAAATTTGCCCAGCTCTATGGATTCGTGGTGCCCGAGATCAAGGTCAGCGATGACCTTCGGATCGCACCGAAGAGCTACAAGATCAAGATCCACGGCACCGAGGTTGCGTCCTATGAGCTGCGGCCGGGTGAACTTCTTGTCGTCACCGCTGGCAAGTCACGGCCAGATATCCCCGGTGATGACGTGAAGGAACCGGCGTTCGGCCTGGATGCACTGTGGGTGCCGGACATGTTCGCGGAAGAAGTGCGTAACGCTGGATACAGCGCCTTTGATCCCATGTCGGTGATGCTCACGCATCTCTCTGAAGTCGTGCGCAACAATCTCGCCCAGCTCCTGTCCTATCGCGACCTGCGCGCCCTTACCGAGGGGCTTGAGCCTGAATACAAGAAGCTGCTGGATGAGATCACACCGGCGATGCTTTCCTTTTCTTCCCTGCAGGGCGTTCTCAAGATCCTTCTCGCCGAGCGCGTTTCGATCCGCAACCTGCATCTGGTGCTCGAGTCAATTGCCGAAGTCGTGCCGCATACCCGTAAGCCGGAAGTGGTGGCCGAGCACGTCCGCATCCGCCTGGCCCAGCAGATTTGTGGCGACATCAGTCACCAGGGCAAGCTGCGCGTGCTCCGGCTTGGCAGCAAATGGGACGGTGTGTTCCTTCAGGCCCTCAAGCGTGACAACAAGGGCGAGATCATCGAATTTGATATCGAGCCCAAGCAGCTTGAAGCCTTCGCCAATGAAGCTACTGCGGCCATCCGGCCTCATCTGGAATCGGGCCTTAGTTTCGCGCTGGCCTGCGCGCCGGAATCGCGCCCCTATGTGCGCATGATCATCGACCGGGTCTTCCCCAACCTGCCCGTGCTTTCGCATGTGGAGGTGGCCAAGGCGGTTCAGATCGAAGTCATCGGGGCGGTGGCGTGACACCGGATCTGCCGGATCTGGTGCTCGGCTATTTCATCATCTTTGCGCGGCTGGGGGCAGCCCTTGTTCTTTTGCCAGGTCTGGCTAATCCACGCTTCCCGGCTTTCAGCAGAATCCTCTTTGCACTCGTTACGACGATGGTGCTGACTCCCTACTTGAAAGAATCGATCAACGGGCTCGGGCCGATTGCGGCTTCTGGCCGCTTCTGGAAGATCGTCGCAACGGAAAGTGTCATCGGCCTCGCCTTTGGCTTCTGGTGCTATTGCTTCCTCCATGCCTCGCGGTTTGCGGCCAGTATCATTGCAACTGTCACAGGTCTGGCGGGTGTCCCGGGGCAACCGATCGATGAGCATGATCCCACCAGCCATCTCGGCACACTGCTTTCACTTGTAGCCACGGCGCTGGTCTTTGCGACAGATTTGCATCTCCTGGCGTTGCGCGCACTGACCCAATCCTATGAGGCTTTCCCCGTCGGCGAAGTGCCGGGAGGCACCTGGCTCGGACAGAACACCATCAGTATCATCAGCGGCACATCCACGCTGGCCTTGCAGGTCGCGAGCCCCTTTATCGTCGTTGCCGTGGTGCTCAACCTTGCCCTGGGATTCTGCAGCAAGTTTACACCCCAGCTTCAGGTTTACTTCGCCTCGCTGGGTCTGACGGTCTTGCTGTCACTTGCCATTCTTGCGCTCATTGCGCCTGGCATTCTCTCGATCCCCATCAACGCCTATGCTGGCTGGCTGGAGAACTCATCGTTGTGATGGATGATCCCCGAGTCCTGATCCGCCTCAGAAAGGCGCAGCAACAGCTTATCGACCAGCAGAAGGCCGAACTGGCGCCTCTGCACCAGAAGTTTGCTGCGCTGGAGGAGGAGGCATTGGACTGTGTCCGTGTGCTGGGCCGTTCCGAATTGTCCATCGCTCTGGTGACGACCTCGCTCACGCGCCGCATGCGCCGCATCGACAAGGAAAAGCGGGATCTTGCTGCAGAGATTGCTGTGCTGGAGAAGCGGATCCTCCAGAGCGAGATGCGCCGCGACAAGATTTCGGAGTTGATCGCCGGCATTGTCGACCGGCAGGAATGGCAGGAACTCGAAGAACTGCAGCTTGAACATCTTTCCCAGGCGGTCGCCCGTTCAAGCTTCACACAAGACCGGGGGCCTAAACTGGCATGACAATGCCAGAGGGCCGTTTGCATGTCTGTTGATCTGATCATGAGTGTTATTGGTGCCGCCGACAAGCAGCAGGCAAGTTCGGCTCATAAGAAGCTTGTGGCACTGGACCGGGGCGAAAGCAGCCTATTCACACGCATCGTGAACGCGGTGAAGAAAAAGCCCCAGGCTGAGCCTGCGGGTGATCAGGGCGTCGACCTCATTGCGCAGGTGATGAAGGCCGCTCCGCGCGAAAAGGCTGAAATGGCAATGGCGAAGCTTGAGGGCATGGGCTCCGAGACCGCTGTTGCCGATGCCGATTCCGGCAAGGATGCAGGTACCAAGCTCGAAGCTGCACTTCTTACGACGCTGGTGCAGGAGATGATGCCGAAGGATAATGGCGGCCTCTATGGCAGTGGCACGGCTGGCGAAGTCTGGCGTGACATGCACGTGCAGCAGATCGCTGAGGCGGCCGCCAAGGATGGCGTCCTCAGCCTTGGAGACATGACGAGCCTTGCACCGCGGGAGGAGCGTTCGGCCTCCGCCGTGATACGGACCCCGCAATGGCCTTACTTCGTTCAACGTGACGTGACGCCCTATGCGTCCTGACGCAACCTTCATTGAGATGAGGCAGCGCCGCAGCCATGCTTGAAGATCGTCACAACGCCCGTTCCGTTTCTCCGGAGGCCATTTCCCAGACACTTGTTCGCTTGCGCGATGTCTTGAACGAGGAGAATGGTGTTCTCGAAAGCAAGTCGGCAGCCAGCCATGAGTCTTTCATCGCGCGCAAGAATCAGATTCTGCGAGAACTCATGATGTATCAGAGGGGCGATAGCGGCATTCTGGAGATCCCGGGCATCCGGGAAGAGTTGCAGAAGGTGCGTGAGCTTGTCGACCGCAACTATGATCTGCTGCGCGCCCATGTCGACGCCATGACGGAAATCACCTCTATGCTGACGGATGTCGCCATTGCCGAAGAGGCTGATGGCACCTACGACAGGATGGGCTAACAGCGAGCTTCGCCATGATGAAGCTTTTATTGGTGGGCTTGCTCGGGGTTACGGCGGCGGGCGGCGGGGTCTACCTGTCCCAGGCGCTCAATGCTCCTGCGGGTGAGGGAGAGTCGGCAGACCATGAACCCCAACTGCAGCAGATCTCGACAGAGATAACAGCCGTCCCCGTTGTCATCGATGGCAGGGTGCTTGGTTATCTGGTGGTGCGGGCTTCGAGCACCATCGATATTTCAAAAGTTCCCTCGCCGGACATGATTCTCAATCCCTATATCAGTGACTCCGTCTTCCGGGCGGCTTTCGAATTTTCCGCAAACGGAATGCGCGAGATCCGCGTCGCCGAGGTCAAGAGTTTCGCTGACACCGTCATGAAGCTTGCCAACGAGAAGTTTGGGAAGGACGCCGTCAAGGCTGTCAATCTGGAGCAGTTCAATTTCGTGCCGGCCTCTCAGATTCGCGGCAATCGCTTCCAGGCGGGCTAGGGACGGAGCGCTCCTTGCGGATCAATCCGGTTCACGCTCTTCTATCGCTGCTGCATCATCAGGCCAGTATTGGCGGTGTTCAGGGCCGGAAGTCGGTTGCGCTTGCAAGGCTTGTCGAAGAACTCAAGACTGCGTCTGATACGCCGACCAAACTTTCGATCATCAATCGTCTCCAGAAGGAACTCGGAGTCGAGAAGGCCGTCGAGACTCCGCCGGCTGCGCCGGAGGCCGAACTGCCGCCGGAAGATGCGCCGGGTGCATGGCGTATGTCTAATGCCTCGACCGAGAGCATGAATGGTCTGCGCACACATCAGGCAGCCCGTCACTGGGAGCTTGAGTCGGTGCTGCAAGCACTGATGAACGGGCCCCTGGGCGACAAGATGTCGGTTGATGCCGACGGGGTGGCCACACCCTTCCGGCCGACGGCGGAAGATATCGAGAAGGCCATTGAGTCTCTTGGTCTCAATTCCCGGCACCTGTTCCGCGAGCAGATGCAAATGTCTGACTCTCCCCCGGAGAGCGGTGGAATACCCGAGATGCTGCAGCGCTTTGTCTTCATTCTGGCGGGCGTCAGCATTCTGATTGCTGTCGTTCTTATGGTTTGAGCCTGAGCTCACCTGAGATTTGCCCAACACAGAGACCGGCGTCCGCGCTTTGATGCTATTTTAAGTAGTGTCTAGGCGTTAGAGATCATGCTATCTAATACTCGTTAAAGGTGTATTTCCTCTTCCAGCTACACGCTACCTATGAAATCCATAGTCTAGGTCGTCAGAATCATGGGGAATTGGCAATGCTTGGCGGGAATATGTCTTCAAGTACAACCTTTGACAAACATCAGGGCTTCTTTTCTATCAAAAGGATTACCCTCTTTGCGGGTATTTTTCTGGTCCTCTCCGTGGCCGGAAACTCAATATTCTTCTACCGTCAGTTGGTGAGCAACAGGATCGGCAGTCCGGCTTACTTCGAGATCACAGACGCCAAGGACTACGTAGCCGACATCGTTCCGCCGCCGCTTCTGCCAATGGAGGCCTTTGCCAGAATCCAGCAGATGAAAATCGACCCTGCGACGGACGTTGAGGCCAGGGTCGAGAAATTCAACCAGCTGCACCAGCTGTTTGACGAGCGCATCAAATTCTGGACCGAGAAGTTTGCCGCTGAAGGGGATGTCAAGGGGGCGGAGTGGTCAGCCCTTCGCGACAAGATCAAGGAACGTGGCGACAAGTTCTGGACCACGCTGCAGTCCGATCTGATCCCGGCAATCCGCAACAACAGTCCTGATCAGGACAGGATGTTGGTAAAGTTTACACATGACTTCATCGATGCGCTTTCGACCATCGATCAAGACACGCAAGCCTTCATACGTTTATCCCAGGTGCGCCAGGATGAGGCCGTCGAGTCATCGAACGGCGTTCTACGCATGGTGATCGTTCTTGCGATATTGCTTTGCATGATCGTGGTCTCGCTGGTGCTTCTGGCCCAGCGCAGTGTCGTCAAAGCCGTTACGGGCATCTCGGGCGCCATGGACAAGCTGGCGGGAGGGGATCTGCAGGCAGCCATTCCCTACGAGCAACGACGGGATGAGATTGGTGCGATGGCAAAAGCTGTCTCCATCTTCAAGCGCCAGGCCAATGAAAATAACGAAAACAAGACCCAAAGCGAAATGGTCATCAAGTCACTGGGCACAGGTCTTCGCCAGCTCTCATCCGGCAACCTCACATTCAGGATCAATGAGCCATTCGCTCCTGCACTTGATGCGCTGCGCCAGCATTTCAATGACGCAGCCGACGCTCTTCAGGAGACGCTTTCCAAGGTCAGGCTTGGCACTGACGGCATAAAGTCTGGCACGGAAGAAATTGCGCATGCCTCCGACGATCTGTCCAGGCGTACTGAGAACCAGGCAGCCAATCTTGAAGAGACGGCGGCCGCCGTTGCCGAGATTACCAACAAGGTGAAGCAGACAGCCAGCGGTGCTGTGCACGCCCGGTCGGTGGTAGGTTTGGCGAAGGACGAAGCTGACCGTAGTGGAGAGGTGGTTCGCCGCGCCGTGGGTGCAATGCAGCAGATTGAGCAGTCGTCTCAGCGTATCACGCAGATCATCGGCGTTATCGACGAGATCGCGTTCCAGACCAACCTTCTGGCCTTGAACGCCGGGGTGGAAGCGGCGCGGGCAGGCGAAGCTGGCCGCGGCTTCGCGGTCGTTGCCAGTGAAGTGCGCGCACTCGCACAGCGCTCCGCTGATGCTGCACGGGAAATCAAGCAGTTGCTTTCCACTTCGCAGGCAGCCGTGGAACAGGGTGTTGGACTGGTTGCTGAAACCGGGACATCGCTCCAGGCGATCATTTCCCGGGTTGCCGAGATCAACTCGATTGTTGCTGAGATTTCGGCAAGTGCGGAACAGCAGGCGACGGGCCTGCAAGAGGTGAACACTGCCGTTGATCAGATGGATCAGGTTACGCAGCAAAACGCATCCATGGTGGAGCAGACTACGGCGGCCACCCGTGCGCTGACGCAGCAGTCGGGAGAACTTGCGCAGCTCGTAGCTCGCTTTACGCTTGCTGCGGCGCGCAATCTGTCAGCGTCTCAAACGGCCGCAAGACCAGTCGTCGAACCCGCAGCAAAGGCCGATGTTCGCCCGGCAGCGCCGGCCCAGGACAACGCCACTCGATTTCAGCCCTATGTTCCAGCTCCAAAAGTCAGGCGCACAGCAACGGCCGCCGCCGCTGCCGCAGACGATGGTTGGCAGGAGTTCTGACTTTGAAACTGCCATCCCGTGTTTGACCGTCAGTTGACAAGGCAAGAGAATGAAAATCGCAGTTCCAGACTATCCTACGCTCTCCGATCTCCGCGCCCTTCAGGCACAGTTCGCATCAAGCCGACGACGGGACTTGGAGATCGATCTCACAGAAGTACATCGTCTTGGCGCCCTCCTGCTGCAACTTCTGCACTGCGCTGCTGAAACGTGGCGCGCGGACGGAACGAAGCTCACCATCACCGGCATGACTGAATCTTTCAGCAAGACTCTCGATCTCGTCGGCTACGACAAGAAATCCCTCCAGGCAAATATCGGGTAGATCATGACCCTCTCCATACTTACTGTCGATGACTCCCGCACGATGCGGGACATGCTTCGCATTGCTCTCACAAGCGCAGGCATGAATGTGCAACAGGCCGAAGACGGCGTTCATGGCCTGGAGGTCCTGTCCGGCTTCAGGCCAAACGTTATCGTGACCGACATCAACATGCCGCGCATGGATGGCTTCGGCTTCATCGAAGCCGTTCGCGCGCAGTCGGCCTATAACAACGTTCCAATCCTCGTATTGACGACCGAAAGCGGCCAGGCCCTCAAGGACAGGGCCAGGAGTTCCGGCGCAACTGGATGGATCGTCAAGCCATTCGAGCCGGAGAAGCTGGTTTCCGCCATTCGGCGCGTAGCCGCGTGAGGACATAGCCCATGGATCCAATGGCAGCCATTCGGGACACATTCTTTCAGGAATGCGAAGAACAGCTCTCGGCGCTTGAAGAGGGCTTGTTGGAGATGGAGGACGGCAACACGTCCCTCGATACCGTCAATGCCGTCTTTCGCGCTGTGCATTCAATCAAGGGCGGCGCTGGTGCTTTCAAGCTCACCGAGCTTGTTTCATTCGCACATGTCTTTGAGACCTGTCTTGATAAAATCCGCAGCCAGACGCTTCAGCCTGATCCCGATGTCATCAAGTTGCTCCTGCGCTCGGCCGATATTCTAGCGGATCTCGTGACCCGTTGCCGCCAGGGAACTGCAATAGAGAAGTCACTCTACGAGGGACTTCAGGCCGAGCTGGAGAACGTGGTCGGTGGCTTGGCTGACGATCAATCCGCGGAAGATGATTTTGGAAGCATCGACTTTACGCCCACGGTTATCGCCGTTGGCGGGTTTGAATCAGAGCCCGCTGAACCTACAGGTATGAGTGAGGCTTCCGGGGAGGCTGTCGGTCCTGTCGCCAGCATCATGTTCCGACCTCATTCAGGTCTTTATGCCAAGGCAAATGAACCACTTGTGATCATCCGCGAGCTGGCGACCCTCGGTAAGCTGGCTTGCCGGACGAGTTTTGACTTGCTTCCGGATATCGAGGCCTTTGATCCGGCCGAGAACTACCTGTCCTTTGAGATCTCGATTGAAGGCAATCCCTCCTACGATGACATCACTAGCCTTTTCGAGTTTGTAGAAGGTGATTGTGATCTCAAGATCGAGATGCTGGCCGGTGACGACGTTGCGCCCGCACCGGCGGATTCACCCGTCCTTGAAGCACCTGTCAATGACACGATGCCGACGGCAGATGACATTATTGCGCGTGTCCTGGGCAGGCAAGCAGGGTCCGAACCAACTGGCGAGGTGATTGCCTTGCCTGCTGGTACGTCAGCAGTAGACGAAAGGGCAGAGAAGCCTGTTGAGAAAGCCGCAGACAGGGGGACAGAGAAGGGGCCCGCCACGAAGGCCATTCGTGTCGATCTCGATCGCATTGACCGGCTGATCAATCTCGTTGGCGAACTCGTCATCAATCAGGCGATGTTGAGCCTCCGGGTGAGCCAGTCCGGGGCGGTTGTTGCGGCCAATGTTGGCTCGAGCCTTGAGGAACTTGAACGGTTGACCCGGGATATCCAGGAAAGCGTCATGGCAATACGGGCCCAGCCCGTAAAATCGCTGTTCCAGCGCATGTCCCGTATTGTGCGTGAGGTTGCTGACCAGACCGGCAAGGCCGTCAGACTGCGCACCGATGGCGAAGCTACCGAGATCGACAAGACCGTCGTTGACCTGCTGGCTGATCCTCTAACCCACATGATCAGGAATGCGGTGGATCATGGACTTGAGATGCCGGACCGGCGACGGGAAGTCGGCAAGCCCGAAGAAGGCACTGTCCGCCTTTCCGCCGCACATAAATCCGGGAAGGTGGTGATTACGATCGCGGATGACGGTGCCGGAATCAATCGCCCGAAGGTACTTGAAATTGCACGCCGGAAAGGACTGGTCACTGAAACGGCCCAGCTCTCCGACAACGAAATCGACAATCTTCTCTTCCTTCCCGGATTCTCGACGGCAACAAATGTATCGAGCATCTCGGGCAGGGGGGTCGGCATGGACGTTGTGAAGCGTTCGATCCAGTCTCTTGGCGGCAGAATCTCGATCGATTCCAAGCCGGGGCACGGTTCAGTCTTCACCATGAGCTTGCCACTGACACTTGCCGTTCTGGACGGCATTGTTGTTTCGGTTGCCGACCAGACATATGTCGTGCCGCTGACGGCTGTCGTTGAAACCCTCATGCCAGAGAGTGGCATGCTGAGCAGCCTAGGAGCCAATGGTCAGGCCATCCGCGTTCGTGACCGCTTTCTGCCGGTCGTGGACGTTGGTCAGGTGATCGGAATCCGCAGTGAACCTGCGGACCGGAACTCGTGCGTTGCGGTTCTCGTGGAGACCGACGGACATGGCAAAAGCGCGTTGATTGTCGATCGCATCCAGGACCAGCGGCAGGTCGTCATCAAGAGCCTGGAGACCAACTACGGTCCCGTCGAAGGGGTTGCCGCTGCAACCATACTTGGTGATGGACGGGTCGCGATGATCCTTGATGTCGATACGTTGATAGGCCGGGGCAGCGAGTCAACCTCCTCCGCCCAGAACATGGTCTACGCAAAAGCAAGCTAGGGGAAGATAGAAAATGACCAGCAACTCAACACCAGCGGACATCGAGCTCATTGTCTTTCGCCTTGCATCAATCGACTACTGCGTCGACATCATGCAGGTGAGGGAGATCCGTGGCTGGACGCCGGCAACACCCATCCCGCATGCACAACACTATATGCTTGGTGTCATAAACCTGCGCGGCACGGTGCTGCCCATCATCGACCTGGCCGATCGCTTTGGCTTGCCTCCATCACAGCCGAACGAACGAAATGCCATCATCGTGACAGAAGTGAAGAACCAGCTCGTTGGCCTGCTGGTGGATTCAGTTTCGGACATAATCTCCATTGACCGCACAGAGATACAGCCTACGCCGGAAGTTGCTGTTGGTCATTCAAACCGGGATTTTGTGACAGGCGTCATAGGGGTCGAAGGCCGCATGGTCAGCCTTGTCTCGATCGAGGCAATCATGCCTCGCCACAAGGCAGAGGCGGCATGACATCGGTGTCTCTCCCTATCGCGCCGGTATCAGGCCGCTCCAGCAGCGACATCCCGCTCTCGGAGAAGAATTTCGCTGAGATCGCGAGCATCATGTTGCGCGACTGCGGCATTGAATTCAGCAAGACAAAGCAGGCGCTCATACATTCCCGTCTGATCAAGCGCCTGCATGCGCTCCGTCTGCAGAGTTTTGATGAGTATTGCGATCTCATCCGCGGTGACCGCGGCACTGAAGAACGGGCGCGCATGCGCGATGCCCTGACGACAAACGTCACTCGTTTCTTCCGTGAGCCGCATCACTTTGAACATCTGCGCAAGCATGTGCTTGCACCCGCGATCAATCGCATCAAGGCGGGAGGCCGTCTCAGGATATGGTCAGCCGGCTGCTCGTCGGGGCAGGAGCCATATTCAATTGCGCTGACTATACTCGACATGCTACCGGATGCGCGCTCCTATGACGTCAAAATCCTTGCGACTGACATCAGTGAGAACGTGCTGGGTACGGCGCGGAACGCGAGATATCCCATTGAAGAGCTCGAGGGCATTCCGGTGGGCATGCGCCGGTCCTGGATCGAATCCGAAGCTGAACATTTTCGTCTCGATGATGCGGTTAAGGGACTCGTGACACTGAAGTCCCTAAACCTGATTGGCAATTGGCCCATGAAGGGACCATTCGACGCCATTTTCTGCAGGAATGTAGTGATCTACTTCGGTGAGGCCACGCAGGTCCAGATCTGGCAGAAAATGCTACCGCTGCTGTCACCTTCGGGGGCCGTTTATATTGGCCATTCCGAACGTATCTCCGGGCCTGCCATGTCTCATTTTGCTGTCGATGGCATCACGACTTACCTGGTGCGGAAGGCTGCTGCTGCATGAAAGATCCCATCAAAGTCCTCATTGTCGACGACTCCAGTACGATGCGGCAGATCATCCGCACGGTGCTCGAAGCGGATCCCGGCATCTTAGTGGTCGGCTCCGCCTCCGATGCGGCAGAGGCCCGCCAGGCAATCAAGAGCCTCAACCCCGATGTCGTGACGCTAGATATCGAAATGCCGGGCATGAACGGCATTGAATTCCTGGAGAAGATCATGCGGCTGAGGCCGATGCCGGTGATCATGGTGTCGACGTTGACCGACCGTGGCACCGACGCGACGTTGCACGCTCTCGAACTCGGCGCGATCGATTGCGTTGTAAAGCCAAACGCCACAAACCAAACGTCTCTCATGCTATTGCCTGACAAAGTGAAGGCTGCCGCGCAGGCGAAGGTCAGGCCTCTGATGCAGGCCGGCCTCGCGCCGGCCGCGGGCAGGATCGATTCATCCTATCGTCCGGAAGACGTGGTTGTTGCTATCGGATCGTCGACGGGTGGTGTCGAGGCGCTTGCCGTCGTCCTCGCGGGCGTGCCATCCAATTGCCCGCCGATTGTCATCACCCAGCACATGCCACCCAATTTCACGCGAAGTCTGGCGGACCGTCTCAATCGGAGTTGCCCACCCACGGTTGTCGAGGCCAGCCATGGTGCCCCTCTCAGCAAGGGGCATGTCTACATTGCGCCGGGCGGCGACAGGCATCTCGAGATTGCCGGCGGCTCGACGCTCTGCTGCGCCCTTCGCGCAGGTGATCCCGTGAACGGGCATCGTCCGTCTGTGGACGTGCTCTTCAATTCTGTTGCGCGGGCTGCGGGCAAGCGTGCCGTCGGGGTGATCTTGACGGGCATGGGCGGCGACGGTGCAGAGGGCTTGCTGCACATGCGGCAGGCAGGTGCGCGTACCATCGGACAGGATGAGCGCACGTGCGTGGTCTATGGAATGCCGCGCGTTGCCCATAACCTGGGGGCAGTTGAGCGCCAGTTGCCCCTTGGCAGGATTTCTGAAGCAATCACCGAATTGACAGCGGTGGCGAGAGTGGAGAACTAGCGATGCCATTTGCGAAACAGTTGAAAGTCATGGTGGTGGACGATACGTCAGTCAGCCGCATGCTGGTCTGCGATGGGCTGTGGAGCTTCGGCGTCGGTGACGTCGTTGTCGCGGCTGACGGCGAGCAAGCGCTGAAGCAGCTCATGGCGACGCCATGCCATCTGGTTATATCTGACTACAACATGCCAAAGCTTGATGGCCTGCAGCTGCTCCAGGCATTGCGGGAATACACGCCGACGCGAAACATCGGATTCATTCTCGTTACCGGGCGCGGCGACAAGGCCCTGATCGATCACGGCAAGAAGTTCGGACTCAACAATTTCCTTCCCAAGCCCTTCAACAATGATGGGCTGCGAAAGTGCGTGGAGCAGGTGGTCGGCAAGTTATCATGAACCGTGACCGCACCAATATTGTGCAGGGAGAGTTTGCCGTTGCGTCTGAAGCCGAGGCGAACATTACGACACTTCTGGGGTCTTGCGTCGCGACCTGTATCTTCGATTTTGAGGTGCAGGTTGGTGGCATGAATCATTTTCTTCTGCCCGGTGATGTAGCCGATTCAAATCCAAACGGCCGCTATGGTGTTCACCTGATGGAGCTCCTGATCAACGGCCTCATGCGCAGTGGTGCACGCAGAAACAGGCTGCAGGCAAAGATTTTCGGGGGAGCGCGTACTGTGCGCGGCCTGAGCGATATCGGTTCCAGGAACATTGCTTTTGCCCGCGAGTTTCTGGCGCGTGAGAGCATCCCGATTGTTGGCGAGAGCGTCGGTGGACAATCGGGCCGCCGTATCGAGTTCTGGCCCGCCAACGGCCGCGTGCGCCAGATTCTCATTCGTGAGGTGCCGCAAGAGGTCGCGGTACCAACATTCAAGCCCAGTGGTGACAGGAATGCAGGCGAACTGGATCTCTTTTGACGATGTCGGCGATGCCGGGCACGAAGCCGCTTCGGCAGGTATCACCTTGCCGATGTTTCTGCGCAATCTTTCAAAGGAACTAAAGGCCTGCGAGGATACAGCGAGCCGGATTGAGACACTTTTGTCTGAGACGATGTTCCAGTCGCAGACTGCCTCCTTGTCGGCGCCATGGCAGCTGCAGTCCCTTGACCTGCTGCGTCAGATCCTTGGTGACCTTGCGATGGCGGTCAGTCTTGTTGCCACCCTGAAGGCCAGCGACACCCATGAACTCGATCCTGCCATCCTGTCGGTCTTGAAGCTTGCCCGCGTCCGCAGCGGGCTGATGTCCGATCCGGTCGATGTCATACAGGGGCCCGAGTAGGGCAGCCCGGTCAAATATCTCCCGGAAGTTTTGTCCCGGTGTTCCGAGCATAGAGTCTCGCCACGGAAGCGTCGTCGTCACCTCCCATGCCGGCACTTGCCGTCATCAAGAACATCTGAAGAGCGGCGGCGGCGAGAGGCACAGGATAGCGCTGCGAACGTGCCATGTCCTGGATGATGCCCAAATCCTTCACGAAGATTTCTACAGCGCTTCTGGGAGTGTAATCGCCGTCGAGCACATGAGGCACGCGGTTTTCGAACATCCATGAGTTGCCAGCGGACGCGGTGATGACTTCATAGACCTTCGCGATATCGAGGCCTTGCTTGGCCGCAAAGGTGATGGCCTCGCTGGCGACGGCGATGTGAACACCGGCCAGAAGCTGGTTGATCATCTTGAAGGCCGCGCCTGTGCCCGCGGCGTCCCCCAGTTCGTAGACCTTGGCGGCCATGGCGGATAGCGCTGTCTTCGCTTTCTCAAAAGCAGCGGGAGTCCCGGAGGCGAGAACTGTCAGGGCGCCTTCGGCCGCGCGCACCGAGCCGCCGCTGATCGGGGCATCAAGGTAGAGGCGTCCAGTTGCCTCAAGCCTCGCGGCAAGGGCCTTTGCTGCTTGCGGATCCATCGTGGCGCAGGAGATGAATACAGCGCCCGGCGCCAATGTCTCCGCGACACCCTGCGGGCCAAAGAGAATGCTTTCGGTCTGGGCGGCATTGACGACGACCGAGACGACCGCATCGGCCCCGCTCGCCGCCTCAGCTGGTGTCCTTGAGACGCGGCCGCCATCGGCGGTAAAGCGCATAACATTTGCAGCGCTGACATCGCAGCCTGTTACATCGAACCCGGCTCTTCTGAGTGACTGGGCCATTCCAAAGCCCATGGAGCCGAGGCCGATCACGGCGGCCTTAGCCGCTGCGGTTGTCTGTGTCATTCTCGATTGGCTCCCGGAAGTTCTGGCATCTGGCGCGCCTGTCTCTCTTGGTGGTTCCTATCGCGCTCTTTGCAGGAAAGATCAACGTACTTGCACAGCCTCTCCCAAAGCTACGAGGCGTGACGGTTTCTCGCCAGAAGAAGTACGAATGCAAGCCCACCCGCAAGCCCGGTGATGACGCCGATCGGCAGGTCCTCCGGAGCCATGGCGAGCCGGGCAGCGATGTCTGCCCATATGAGGCCGGTAGCCCCGAGAATGGCCGAAGCCGGCAAGACTTTCAGGTTGTCGCTCCCCACGATCAACCGGACGATGTGCGGCACCATCAGACCCACAAATCCAATGGCCCCTGCGAAGGCAACCATGACGCCAGTGAGAAGGGCGGTGAGGATAAAGAGCTGCATCCGTAGTGGCCTGACCTGCAGACCCAGTGAAGTTGCTGTTTCATCGCCCAGTGCAAGTGCGTTCAATGCCCTCGCCTTCGCCATGAGAAGCGAAACGCACACAACCAATGTGGTGGTTGGTAGAAGCAGATGACTCCACTGTGCGAGGCCCAGACCGCCAAGCATCCAGAAGATAACAGTGTGAGCGGCACGCGGATCCCCCAGAAAGACCAGCAGATTGGCAAGTGACATCACGACAAACGAGACGGCGACGCCTGAAAGAATGAGCCGGTCTGCCGTGGTGGATGATGTGATCCTGGCAACGAAGAACACCAGTGCCGTTGCTCCGAGCGCCCCGGCAAATGCAAATAGAGGCGCCGTCATGGGCCCGACAACAAGGCCGGTATGCATAAGCGCAAGAATGGCACCAAAGGCTGCCCCTGATGAAACCCCGAGAAGATGTGGGTCTGCAAGTGGATTGCGGGTTGCTGGCTGGAGTACAGCGCCAACCACCGCCAGCCCGGCTCCGACAACACTTGCCAGGATCGCCCGCGGAGCCCGCACGTCCCAGATGATGCTTTCGCGTCCCGCCGTCCATGTTGGTGCGATGCTGGTCAGACCGAGTTTGTTCAGGAAGACCGACCAGACCGTTGAAAGCGGGATTGGGGCCGAGCCAAGCGAAATCCCGAAACCTATGGAAAGAGCCAGGGCGGCCAGGCCGAGCAGAACGAGAAGCAGAAAGCTTCTCCGGCCGTCCGTTGCTGCCCTGGTCCTCGACATGATGGATCAGAATTTTTCCGGATGGAGGGACTTGGCCAGCCGCCCGATTGCAGTGATGTTTCGCGGTCCCGGCGTAGCTTCCACATATTCAAGCACAACGAACCGGTCGTTCTTCACTGCATCAAGATTCTTGAAGGCGGGATTGCCCTTCATGAATGCGATCTTCTGTTCGGCGGTCACATCGCCATAGTTGACGATGACCACAACCTCGGGGTTGCGCTCTACAACCGGTTCCCATGACACTTCCGTCCAGCTCTTCTCCACATCCTCCATGATGTTGGTGCCACCAGCGGCTTCAATCATCGCAGTGGGAATGCCGTACTTTCCTGAAGTGAAGGGCGCGGCTTCGCCAGAATCATAGACGAAGACGCGCACCGGTTTTTCGATCTTACCAATCTTCTTGACGATTTCGGCCAGGCCCGCCTGGTAGCTGCTCACCAGATCCCGGGCGCGATCCTCGACCCTGAAGATCTTTCCGAGGTTGAGCATGTCAATGAACATGTCATCCATTGTCGGCTTGTTCCTGCTCATGATGTGGATGCAGGATTCCGTCAACTCATATACTTTGATGTTGTATGCGGCGAGTGTCTCTGGCGTCACTTCGCCTCCAACTTTCATGCCGTAGTTCCAGCCCGCGAAATAGAAATCCGCGTTGGCCTCGAGCAGAACTTCCTTGGTGGGGTATTTGGGCGAGAGCTCCGGCAGTTCTTTCACACCCTCGCGCAAGCTGGCGTCCAGCGTTTTCCAGCCCGAGACCCCGGTGTAGCCCACCATGTTGTCCTGAAGCTTCAGCGCGAGCATCATTTCGGTCAGATTGACATCGTTGGAAACGGCACGTGTTGGCGTGGCATCGAAGGTCACATCCCGGTTGCAACTCCTCACCGTGACCGGTTCGGCGAAGGCTGCACCGGCAAACAGGCCAGTTGCGATGGCCACGCCAAATATTCCCGAGGTTCTCATTGTTGGTTCTCCTGTTGTGTTGTGCGGGGAAGAGAGAAGAAGAAATGTGGTCCGGGCCGGACCGACACGGTGTATCGGTTGGCCTGCACACTGAAGGCTTCGCCGATGGCACTGTTGGTAAGAACGGCGCCGGGCCTCCCAAATGCCGTGAGCTTTCCGCCACTGATGATGGCGACACGATCGGCAAAGCTCGCTGCGTGGTTGATGTCGTGCAATGTGGTGATGACAGTGATGCCGAGCTGCTGCAGACTCTGGAGGATCTCGAGTTGATGCCTGATATCGAGATGGTTTGTCGGCTCGTCGAGGATCAGAATTGCAGGATCCTGAGCTAACGCGCGGGCAATCACGACACGCTGCTTCTCGCCTCCCGAAAGGCTGGCGAAGTGGCGCTGGCTCATGCCGGTCAGGCCGAGGTGTTCAAGGGCATGGCTCACCTTGCGTGCCTCGGCTTCATGGTCCGCGAAGAACAATTTCTGGTGTGGAATGCGGCCCGTGCGCACGATGTCTGAGACGGTGAAGGGAAAGTCGGACGGCATCTCCTGCAGGACTGCGGCTACCCGGCGGGCAACGGCTTGCGCCGGCATGGACCAGATGTCGTCGCCGTCGATCCGGACAGTGCCGTGCAACGGCCTGTTGACGCGATAGAGGCAGCGCAAGAGAGAGGACTTACCCGCCCCGTTCGGGCCGATGATGGCAATGCGTTCGCCGGCCTTCACGTTGAATGAGATGCCGTGGATGATCGGCAGGCGCGTCGAAGGTCCCCATGACAGGTTCTCGACAGTCAATGCCGCGGCAACCGCATCGCAGGTCATTGCAGCAGGCTTTCCGCAGCTTCTGTGACCACCAGAGACGCTGGAATGCGGGCCATCAGCTTGTGCCGCAATCTGGCCGGGCGTTCGGCCATGCGGCTCATGCCATCGGCGCGGTCGGCATAGAATCTCGCAAACTCTGTCAGGCTATCGATATCGGCCTCTGTGCCGATGTCGCCGAACAGGTAGCTGGCCTTTGCAGATGCAGAGAATGCAACGGTGCAGGGCCGGTTGCAGCCGGCCATGCACGTTGTGCCGCTGACCTCAAACGATTGTTCGAGAGTGGGGCCTGCCGCCGCAATGGCGGCATTCAGTTGCGCAATGAGGGTAAGGCCGGGCTGACAGATTTCGCCGGTGTGCCGACAGGTCGTGCAAACCACGACGCGATGGGATTTTGAGACTTGAGCCATGAACCGCCTTCGGGGCTCAGAGCGCTCGTCATCATGGCGTTGCCGCACGGAGAACCGGTCACGGCATCATTCACGAAAAACACAAGCATCGGATCACCCCGTCCGTTGAGATTGTAACTGGTCAATGGCAGGTCTCCTGGCTCGCGGTTCTGCGGCTCCTTGCGCCTTCCCGGCCTTCTGGCCAGTGGCATGTGCAAGGAGCCTCGCCGCTTACAGTTGCGGGGGCAGCCACGGTTTCGGCCCCAGTTGGGTCATCCTCACCGTGTTCCCTTTTAAGCCGCGGCAGTGGTCAACCGACCGCAGCACCATTGCCAGCGACCCTAGTCAGAGTCGAAAAGTTGCGCAAGCCCGCCGGCGGGCTCTTCTGAAAGAGATTCAGGGAATGAATCTAAATCAATGAAATGATGTTATATAATCTGGATAGCCGCGGTCCGCGCGCTTAGGGGCCATTGACTCCGGAGCGTTTTGTACGTACAAGGCGTACGGACGATACAAATCCGGACTGATACGTTCATGCTGATTACTGCGATCGACCGTAGCTCCGCCGAGCCATTCTATTTGCAGCTCGCGCGCATCATGGAAGGTGCGATCGAGTCCGGCGCTTTCGCTGCCGGTGACAGGATGCCCGGGGAAAGTGATCTGTGCCGCCGCTATGATCTGGCGCGGTCGACAGTGCGCGAGACGCTGCGCCATCTTCATGAGAGGGGATTGGTCAGGCTCGTGCCGCGGCGCGGCGCCTTTGTGAAGGAGCAGGATGGCTGGGGCCTTCAGGTCACGGCCGGCTTTTTCGAAGGTGAGGTTGATGGCAACAAGCGCGAGGTCGAGACAAAGATTCTTGCAGCCGAGTCGTGCCGATTGCCGGAGGCGGCTGCGCAGGCTCTCAATCTTGCACCGCAGGGGGCGGGCTTCCTGCTCAAGCGTCTGCGCCGGCTCGACGGCAAACTGGCGCTCTACTCGGAGAACTATCTTTTGCCGGAGTTGCAGCCGGTCATCCTTGGCAGCGATGCTGTCGCGCCTCGCGGTTCGCTCAACCGCGTTCTGCGTGCGGCGGGCTATCATATCTTTGGCGCACGGCGCAGCGTGGCAGGCGTTGCGGCGCCGACGCGGATCGCGAAGCTGCTGAAGGTTGAGCCGCAATCACCCTTGCTCCTTGTCACCTCCGTATCCTGGGGCAAGGAGCGCCGGCCCTTCGACTACTACACCTCATGGGTCAGGACCGATGTAGTCAATGTCACCGTGGAGGCCCAGATGGCCGGTGACGATATCTGAATTGCGACATACCATCAGATCACAGGAGAGAGATGTGCCGAACCGCTATTCCACCAACTACCGCATGAACCGCGTGCTGCGGAATGACCGCGCCGCGCTTGTCGTTCCCATCGATCATGGTCTGGTCTGGGGCAGGGTGCCTGCCCTGGAAGCGCCCGTCACGGTGATGCGTCGCTACATCCCCGAGGACATCACGGGTTTCATGGTTTCGACTGGTATCGTCAAACAGTCGGAGGTCGATCTGGCCAAGGCCTCGCATCTTGCCCGTATCCTCGCGATAGACGCCTTCTGGCCAACGGGTACTCCCGACACCGGAACGGGCACGTTGGTTGCGAGTGTCGAGGACGCCGTTCGGCTGGGTGTTGATTGCGTCAAGATGCTGCTGCCCTGGAACGTGAATGATGCCGAGAAGGTGCTCTATTGCAAGCGCGTTGGTGCGGTCGTTTCAGAGGCTTCGAAGTGGCACATCCCGGTGATGGTCGAGCCTGTGTTCCTGGCAGCGCCACGCACGCCTGAAATCATTGAGGCGGAGCTTGAAGTGGCGCGCGTCGGCTATGACCTAGGTGCCGACATCATCAAGATCACGTTCCCGGGCCCTGACGCCACCGCCAAGCTTTGTGCTGAGCTCGATATTCCGGTGGTCGTTGCGGGTGGGCCGAGGAGTGGTGACGCCAAGTCCACGGTGAAGGATATCAAGGAGGCCATCGAGGCCGGGGCACAAGGAGTCGTCGTCGGGCGCAAGATCTGGCAGCGTCCACCCGAGGAAGCCAAGGACATGATGAAGGAAATTTCGGCCATCACACGCAAGCATTTCACGCGGCGCTGGTAGGCACCAGGCCGTGACGGGGCTTCATTGCGGTATCGACATCGGCAGCACGAACCTCAAGGTCGTTCTGCTCGATGAGGATGGCCGTGTGGCATTCAGCCGGGCGGTACCTGCGCCCCGTGTTGCCGATGGCACTGCCATCGCTACCGATGCACCTGCGCTCGTTGCGGAACTCGAAGCGCTGATTATCGAAGGCTGGCGATCCTGTGGCCATCGGGCTCCGCTGCGTTCCATTTCCACGGCAGGTGTGGGCGAGGACGGCGTCTGCGTCACGAAAGGTCTGCGGCCGACAGGTTTGGCCATTCCCTGGTTTGACCTTCGTGCAAGGGAAGAAGCGGCTCTGCTTCAGTCGGTGAAAGAGGCGCTTTCCAACACCGGGATTGCCGTTGCCGCCGATCGCACCGCCGCCAAGTGGCTGTGGTTGTCGCGGCACAGGCCGTCGGAGTTCCAGGATGCCGCCCACTGGATCACGCTGACCGATTTTCCGCTGGTGCATTGGTCCGGCCGCCCCTTCATGAGCCTTAGCCTGGCGCCACGAACCGGTTGCTATGATGTCTTTGCGCGCCGCTGGCTGGATGAAATGCTGGCGGCTGCGCATGCACCGCCACTGCCGCCGCTTATTCCGGCAGGCGGCGTGGTGGGTGGCATGGCGAAAGGGCCCTTGCGTGACAGTGGTGCGGCATCCGCCGATACATTGCTGGTTGCGGGCGGCCATGATCATCCCATGGCGGCTGTGGTGTTGCGGGCGCTTGCGGCGGAAGCGCGTGTGGATTCCGTTGGCACAGCCAATCTTGTCTATGGCGAAACCTCCGCGCTTTTTGAAGCGCAGGCAACGCCGGAGCTGTCCTTCTCCCTGCCGCCGCAAGGCATGC
The DNA here is from genome assembly GCA_020161855.1 of Pseudomonadota bacterium. Classification (GTDB taxonomy): domain Bacteria; phylum Pseudomonadota; class Alphaproteobacteria; order Rhizobiales; family Aestuariivirgaceae; genus Aestuariivirga. Next base: position 30,827 of record JAIUNJ010000003.1, on the reverse strand, counting down.
TGGGGGTATCGTGCCTCGGGGTCATGGAATTCTCCAATCACATGCAGCCGGTGCGAAAGGATGAAGCAGTCTTTCAGGCTGCACTGCGGCGTCCGCGCTTTGCCGGCATCCCGGGTGCCATTGATGACTCGGAGGAAGGCGCTATCCGCCGGGCCTTTGAGGCAATCTCGCTGCGGGCCCGCCTGATGTTCGACGCCATGGCAGACCTTGGTGTGCCAGACCGGCCTATCTACATGACGGGCGGATGGTCGCGGTCGACGGCGCTGGCGGAACTCAGGGCCACGATCTTCGGCGAAGCCGTGCACACTGTGGGTCATGTTGAGCTTGTGGCGGCCAGTGCTGCGCTGCTCGCTGCCGAGGCAGCAACTGGCCAGGCCTTGCCGCTGTCCCACCTTGTGCAGCCACGCCAGATCGATCCCGTACCGGCCTGGCTTCGCGCCTATGAAGACATGCGGGCCACACTGAAGGGCAGCGCTGCGATCCCGCAATAGAGGCTGGTGCAACTGCCTTGGAATCAGTCCGGCGATGTTGGAATGTCCGGGCATGGACCGCTTGTCGTGCGACCGCATGTTTGTTGCCATCATGGAATCCGGAAGTTTTGCGCGCGCGGCGGAGCGGCTGGGCACAAGCTCCGGGCAGGCGTCCAAGATGGTGTCGCGGCTTGAACAGGAACTGGGCGCGCGCCTGCTCAATCGTTCGACGCGGGCAATATCGCCGACCGAGGTAGGCCGCGCCTATTTCGAGCGCATCCGCCATGTGCTCGAGGATATCGATGTCCTGAACGATGCCGTGAAGTCGCGTTCAGGGGCGCCGACCGGCAGGCTTCGGCTCACGGTGCCCATGTCCTTCGGCGTGGTGCTGTCATCGCTGCTCGCTGCCTTTGCGAGGGCCTATCCCGCCATCGAGCTGCACGTCAGCTACAATGATCGCGTGGTGAACCTGATCGATGAAGGCTTCGATGCGGGTGTGCGTATCGGCTCCCCCGCCGATTCCACGCTCATCGCCCGCAGGCTTTGTGATGCGCGCATCGTGCAGACGGCCTCGCGGGATTTTCTGAAGGCCAATCCGGGCCTCCTGCATCCCCGCGATCTTGGCCGCTGCAATTGCATCCTCGATACCAACCTGCGCGATCCTTTCTCCTGGCATTTCCGGGATCCGGAATCGAAAGAGGAATTTTCGGTTCCGGTCGTGGGCCGTTTGCAGTTCTCCTCGCCGGAGGCCTGTCTTGTGGCGGCCGAGCAGGGCCTGGGGGTTGCCTATGGTCCCAGTTTCATGGCGGGGCCGCGGCTCAGGGCCGGCGCGCTGGTCCGGTTGTTCCCGGAGTTTGAGGCGGAGCCCCGCGGCATCTACGCAATCTATCCACCGGGGCGCCATCTGGCCGCAAAGGTCCGTGTCCTCGTCGATTTTCTGGCGGAACGCTTCGCCGGCCAGCCGGTCTGGGATCAGGGCTGGTAGAATTACTTCCATTTTGGAATTAATAATCTGCCATATTCCCGTATTATCATGCAATTGGAAGGTGGCTATCTCCTGACCATCAGCGCTGCCGCAATCGGCGTCCAGCGAACAGGAGAAGCTCATGAACATCACCATTCTCGGCACCGGCAACATGGCTCAGGGGCTTGCCACCGTTCTGTCCAAGGCCGGCTATGCGGTCACGCTGGGCTCGCGCGATGCCGGCAAGGCCAAGGCTCCCGCCGGCGTGAAGGTCGAAGACATCAAGACGTCGGCAGCGAAGGCCGACGTGGTGTTCCTCGCCGTGCCATTCACGGCCGTGGCCGAAGCCGTGGCGAATGCCGGCGGTCTCGCTGGCAAGACGGTCGTCGATCTCACCAATCCCCTGACGGCAGACTATATGGGCCTGACCATCGGCCACGACACCAGCGCTGCCGAGGAAATTCAGAAGCTCGCGCCCAAGGCCAAGGTGGTGAAGGCGTTCAACACCATTTTTGCATCGCTCTTCCAGTCGGGCGGCAAGGTGGGTGCCACGCCTGCAACGGTCTTCGTCGCCGGTGACGACGAAACCGCCGTCAAGACCGTGGGCGACATCGCTTCAAAGGCGGGCTTCGCCGTCATCCAGAGCGGCGGCCTCAAGGTCGCCCGTTATCTCGAGCCGGTTGCCGGCCTCAACATCGCGCTCGGCTACGGCAAAGGTCTTGGAACTTCCATCGCCCCCACCTGGCTGCGCGCCGCCTGATCATCAATCAACACACATCTGAAAGGAAACCATCATGTCCAACATCTCCAACACGGCCACGGGCTGGCAGGCCGGAACGGCAATCGCCAATCCTTCCCTCGCTGCCTTCATCCTCCGCGTCACCATGGGCGGCTTCTTCCTCGCCCATGCCTGGCTGAAGATCGCCGTCTTCACGCCCGCAGGCACCGCTCAGTTCTTCGAGAGCATCGGTTTTCCGGGCTTCCTCGCCTATGTCGTGATCGCAGCCGAACTTCTCGGTGGTCTTGCGCTCATCGCTGGCGTTGCCACCCGCTGGGTTTCGCTGGCGCTCATTCCCATCCTGCTCGGCTCCATCTATGCCCCTCATGGCGCGGCCGGCTTCTTCTTCTCGAACCAGGGCGGCGGCTGGGAGTTTCCGGCTTTCTGGGCCGTGGCGCTTGCTGTTCAGTCTCTGCTCGGTGATGGCGCCTATGCGCTCAAGCTGAAGAAGAACTGATACGTCTTTGCAATATGCTGGGCCGGGTGCGCATGTCTTGCGCCCGGCCTTTTTCATGAAGGAGTGAAGCAATGCTTGTGAACGGAACGTGGGTCGAAAACTGGCAGCCCGTGCAGGCCAAGGACGAGAAGGGCGGCTTCGTGCGCCAGGTGTCGAGCTTCCGCAATTGGGTCACACCGGATGGCAGCGCAGGCCCAACCGGAGAGCCGAGGTTCAAGGCCGAGGCTGGGCGCTATCATCTCTATGTCGCGCTCATCTGTCCCTGGGCCTCGCGCACGCTGATCGCACGCAAGCTGAAGGGCCTTGAAGACGTTGTCTCGCTCAGCATCACCGAGCCGGCCATCACGGATCAGGGCTGGCGTTTTGGCACCTTCCCCGGCGCCATCCCGGACAGCGTCAATGGTGCTGTCTACATGCACGAGATCTACACGCGCGCGGCGCCGGAGTTTACCGGCCGGGCCACTGTTCCGGTATTGTGGGACAGGCAGCGCCAGACCATCGTCAACAATGAATCCGCCGACATCGTTCGCATCTTCAATGCCGGCTTCGGCGCGCTCGCCACCGACACATATGATCTCTATCCGGAAGAGCTCCGCGCCGCGATCGACCCACTCAACGACAAGGTCTATGCCAAACTCAACAACGGTGTTTACCGGGCGGGTTTCGCCACGACGCAGATTGCCTATGAGGAGGCTTTCCGGGGCGTCTTCGAGATGCTGGATGAACTGGAGCAGCGCCTGTCCGACGGCCGCAGCTTTCTCTTCGGCGGGCGCTTCACCGAGGCCGACATCCGCCTGTTCGTCACGCTGATCCGCTTTGACGCGGCCTATCACGGCCTCTTCAAGACAAACCTGCGCCGCATCACCGACTATCCCGCTCTTTCGGCCTACAAGGATCGCGTCCGGGCCATTCCTGGCGTCGATGGCACGGTCAACATCGATCACATCAAGCGCGGCTATTATTCCATCAAGGCGCTGAACCCGGGTGGCATCGTGCCTCTCGGGCCTGAGAAAGTGTGAAGGCCGCCATCCGCTGACGGGTTGAGCCTCACGGGTGAAGCGCCTAAATGGTCGGCCATGAGCGATGATGTGACGATGGCCGCAGCGAAGCGAAAGACATTCGCCGTGGCCCCCATGATGGACTGGGCGGGGGTCTAGCGATTTCCGATAGTTACAAACCGTGTGATACGATTTGTGATACTCAGAAACTCAGGTGATTGATCTGTAGGTTTGTCGTTTTATACCCCCGTGGGTTCCGCTCAAGGCTGTCTTCCGCCATTGCAGCGGGTGGTCTACTTTCCGCACATGACCGAAGAACTGACCTCTATCGCGAACGACATGTCCGCGCTTCTGCCCATCTTCAAAGACGGGGGGCGTATGTCGGGCTTGATACTTCCGACCGAACACGCTGCCACCTTCAAAGCCCTTGCCATCGAAGCGCAGTCCATCATCGACCAGGAACTTGGGATGGCGAACCAGTTTTCGCTTGGCCTGATCAGTGCTGTAAACTCCGGTGCTGGTGGCATATTGGGTGGGCCTTCATACGCTTCAGTAGAAGAGGCTTCGAAGATTGTTCTCGCATCTGTTCGGGCCATCAATCGGAAGCGTGTCCAGCCACCCAAGCCAGCCCCTGAGGCGAAGCCCTATGTCGATCTGTCTAGGATCGCGGCTTTGCAGTCGATGAGCGGCGGCACTTGGGACTTCTCGCGTCTGGTCGAACTCTGCCGGGAACTGAACGTCGCACATGCGCACCGATGCCATATGACCACGGCGATGCTGCTGCGCACGATCCTGAACCATGTGCCGCCTGTCCTTGGCTTCAACACCTTCGCCGAAGTCGCAAGTAACTATGGCGGGCCGAAGTCGAACCGCTCGTTCAAGGGTAACATGCAGCGCCTGGAAACGTCGCTGCGCAACATCGCCGATATGCACCTGCATTCGCCTATTCGCCCCCGAGAAGACGTTCCAACTGCTGTTCAGGTCGATTTTGCGGCAGACCTGGACGTGTTGCTTGGGGAAATCATCAGGGTTGCTGGTGAAGTCTGAGTGATCGGCCCGCTCGGGCCGATCACCGGATCGATGAACCCGACCGGCTTCACAGCGATGAACGGGCGGGCGGTATCACAAGACCTGTTTTGTGATACCGATGTGATACTTGGCTGTAGAAGGCCCTGTGTTTGTTGCTGTTTTCGCACTATGCAGCCGGATCGATCTGCACTGCCGCAACACCATTCAACGGCGATTTCAATGTCAACTCGTCATCCACAGAAACCACAATTTTCCGTTGCGCCTATGATGGATTGGACGGACAGGCACTGCCGTGTCTTCCACCGCGTCCTCACGCGCCATGCCTTGCTCTACACCGAGATGGTGACGGAGATGGCCGTGCGCCATGGCGACCGGGACAAGCTTCTGGGCTTTGATGTGCGCGAGCAGCCCGTGGCGCTTCAGCTGGGTGGCAGCAGTCCGAAGGGCCTGGCAGAAGCGGCGCGCATCGGCGAGCAGTTTGGTTATGTCGAAATCAATCTCAATGTGGGCTGCCCGTCGGACAAGGTGCAGGAGGGCCGCTTTGGCGCCTGCCTGATGGCCGAGCCTGCGCTGGTGGCGGATTGCGTGGCTGCGATGCGGGCGGCGGTCCGCGTCCCGGTCACCGTCAAGTGCCGCATCGGCATCGACGACCAGGATGAGGAGGAGGCGCTGCAGAGTTTCGTCGAGCAGGTGGCGCAGGCGGGCTGCGAGACCTTCATCGTGCATGCGCGCAAGGCCTGGCTCAAAGGCCTCAGCCCGAAAGAGAATCGTGAAATACCACCACTGAACTATGACCGCGTACATCGCCTCAAGGCCTCCTTTCCTAAAAAGGATATAATACTTAACGGAGGAATGTCAAGCCCGGCAGGAGATTTTTCTCATCTTATTGATCTGGATGGACTTATGTACGGCCGGGCGGCCTATCAGACGCCGTGGATCCTGGCGGATGTCGACCGGTTGTTCACGGGAGAGGCGAATCCCGTTGCCTCGCGCCGCGCGGCGGTGGAAGCCATGCTGCCCTATGTGCGGGAACAGGTCTCGGCGGGCCTGCTGCTCCACCGTATCACCCGGCACATGCTGGGCCTCTATCACGCCCAGCCGGGTGGCCGCCTCTGGCGCCAGATCCTGTCGCAGGATGCGGTGAAGCCCGGTGCCGATGCCAGCGTTCTTGTGAAGGCGCTGGATGCTGTCGAGGCGCAGGCGGCGCGCATGAAAGACGCCGCCTGAGCAACGGCGGCGGACTGCCACTCAACGCAGGTCGCTGAGATTTCCTTTGACCGTCAGGACGGCAAAGAGCGCACTGTCACAATCGGTCCAGGCCTGTGTCGGGCAATCGCCGTTCGACAGATTGTTGCCGTGATAGACAGCACTCAGCACGAGGTGATTGGTGATGCTGTAGTTGAGCCGTGCTTCATACCAAAGATAGGACGCAACGGCCGGGTCCTCATAACCTTCATAGCCAAGCTTCGCGACGGCTTCGAATTTTTCCATGAACGGAACCGTCAGTGTACCGATCAATTCATAGTAGTGGTTGTCGGCGCCGTCGGAGTCCGGTTCCCAGTAGAACTCGCCCGCAAGGGATGAACCGCTTGCGTGGCTGTAGGTCGCGCCGAGATACAGTTCCCAGAAGTCATGCACGGCCTTGTCGTCGTAGTAGTAATAGCCGGCGCCGGCCGAGGCATTGAAGGCATCACTGAACGTGTAGGTCGCCGTCACATAGGGCAGCCAACGGTCTGCGGACGCATCGTCGAACTTCATGCGGCGGGCGAGATTGAAATCAACGGAGAGATTGCCGAACTGCGGTGTTGCGCCGATGGCGAGCTTGGTTTCCAGCTTTGGCTCGGGGACACCATAGTCGATCGTCGCACCATAAATCTCGCCATAGAAAATGCCGTAGCTCGGCGAAAACTTCATGCTGAAGGACGGATCATGATCGGAGTTCGTCAGGCCCGTATCCATGTAGTCGGAGGCTGCCGTGAACTCGAAGCCCAGATCGAAGCTGGCGTCATCGGCGGAAGCAGCGGCAGTCATGGCGCACAACAGCGCAACAGACGAAAGACCAAGTATCCGCTGGTTCATAGCCGCCCTCCGATCCCGACTCAGTCTTAGCACCAGCCCGGACGAAGCGGCAACCGGCGCCGGAATCTATTCGGCGGCGAGCCGTCCGCGCCGTCCGCCGCGGCGGGTCTTGCGCGAGGTGAGGGTCGCGACGCGCTCGGGCAGGGTGGTCATGACCTGGCGGCGCTCCTGAGGTGCCATGCCCAGCCAGCCCGCGATCTCCATGCGCGTCCGCCCGCAGCCGATGCAGAAACCGGTCTCGGGATCGACAACGCAAATCTTGACGCAAGGCGTCTCGATCAGGAGCGGGGCAAAGTCGTCCATGGCGTCAATCTAGGGATCGCGCGATGCTTCGCCTAGGCGCGAAAGCGGCGGGGCGTGGTGAACTTGCGTCAACGGTGCGCTAGTTTTTGAGCAGCAGCTTGCCGTCCTCAACCGCGAAGCTGCGCAGCCGGCTGAGAAAACTCATGCCCAGAAGTGTTCCCCTCATCACGCCCTGTTGCAGCACCAGTCCATCGACGTCGCGGACTTTCACGTTGTCGATCATGATCTGGCGCAGCTGCACGCGGGCCGCCTTGCCGACGCCATTGGCGGTCGAGACAGGAACGTTGAAATCGAGGGCATGCGGTTTGAGACCCACCTTCTCGGCATCCTCATAGCTGAGGGCCACCATGGTCGCGCCGGTATCGACCAGCACTGTGACGGGGCTGCCGTTGATGTCGGCCTCGGTCACGAAATGCCCGCCTTGCACAGCCTTCAGTTCAGTGATCGCCATGAGACGGAGTTGCGGCACCGGGTCGATCCCGCCGCGGGGATGCCAGCCCGGCAGGCCGGCGCTGGCCGTCAACAGGGTGGCCAGCACGACGCTGAGCAGGGGATTGGAGAGGCGCATGGACACAACTCACGAACAAACTTGCGTGTCTGCGAATCTAGAAGGCGCTACTTGCAGGAATGGTTCACGCTTGGTGAAAAGCTGCTGGCAAGGTTAACCGCTGGTTGCGACGAAGACGGCGAGCATGGCGATCTCGCTCAGAACCTGCACGGCACCGCAGACATCGCCGGTCTGGCCGCCGATCAGGCGGATGGTCATGCGGCGGAGGATCGCGGTCACGGCCAGGCCCGCGGCAAGCGCCAGCAGCGCGCTTTCCGGCGTCGTGCGCAGCCCGACGAGAATGGTAAGGCCTGCGCCGGTGATGATGGCAAAGGCGGCGCCGTTGCGCCCCGGCGTCCCTGCCATGGCCGAGAGCCCGTCTCCACGCGCTGGCCGGGTGGCCCAGAGCAGATCCACCATGAGGGCGCGCGAGAAAGCGCCGGTTGCAGCCAGGAGGCCGATGATGGTCAGGGGGTCATACTCAGCGAGGGATTCAAGTTCGGCCGTGCGGATCAGCATCGCCATCACCAGTGCCAGCGTTCCATATGTGCCGATCCGGCTGTCTCGCATGATCTCGAGGCGCTGGTCGCGGGTCTTGCCGCCCCCGAAGCCATCGGCGGTGTCGGCCAGTCCGTCCTCATGCAGGGCGCCGGTCACCAGCAGGCCAAAGGTCACGGCAAGGGCGGCGCTCAACAGCGATCCTGCTTCAAGCCAGACGAACAGCCAGAACATGCTTCCGGTGAGGCCACCGATTATGGCGCCTGCCAAGGGGAATAGCCGCATGCTTTGCGACAGGGGCGGCGGGTCGATGGTCCGGGCAAAGGGAATGGGCAAGCGGGTCAGGAATCGCAGGCTTGCCAGCAATTCGGCGAATGGCCTGATCCGGCCACGCTTCGGGGGTTCATCGGGCGGCGTGGTGCTCACGGTACAAAACGCGTCGCTGGCTTCCTTGCGGGGTGCATGGAATTCCTGCAAACCCGCAGCCCCACCCTTGCTGAAAGCACAGATTTTCCCAAATGACTACAGGTCTTCCCTTTGACGACATACGTGCCCTGCTGACGTCAATGCCGGCACCTGATCTGGCCGCCGTCGAGAACGTCAGAGCCCGCGACCGGCAACTGACCAAGCCCCCCGGGGCGCTTGGCAGGCTGGAGGCGATTGTCGAATGGCTGGCGGCCTGGCAAGGCCGAGACCGGCCCCGGACGGACCGCATTGTCGTGGCGGTCTTTGCCGGCAACCACGGCGTCGTTGCGCAGGGCGTTGCGGCCTTCCCACAAGCCGTGACGGCCCAGATGGTGGCGAATTTCCAGAATGACGGGGCTGCGATCAACCAGATCTGCAAGACCTTCGATCTCGGACTCAAGGTGTTTGAGTTGGCCCTGGAGGTTCCTACGCGCGATTTCACCGAGGCCGCTGCACTGGAGGAGGCCGACTGCGCCGCCACCATGGCTTACGGCATGGAAGCCATCGCCGGTGGCTGCGACCTGCTTTGTATCGGTGAAATGGGGATTGGCAATACGACGGTGGCTGCCGCCATATGTCATGCACTCTATGGTGGTGCGGCCGAAGACTGGGTCGGCCCCGGCACCGGGGTCGATGCTGAAGGTCTCAAGCGAAAGGCTTCGGCGGTGGCGCGCGGCGTCTCGCTTCACAAGGAGCATCTCAAGGATCCTTTGGAAGTTTTGCGGCGCCTGGGCGGACGTGAGCTTGCGGCCATGGCTGGTGCCATTCTGGGTGCCCGCACACAGAACGTGCCGGTGCTGATTGACGGTTATGTTGCAACGGCAGCCGCTGCGATCCTGCATGCCGCCGATCCGAAGGCGCTCGATCACTGCATGGCCGCCCATGTTTCAGCCGAGCCGGCGCATCGCAAGGCGCTTGCGAAGCTCGGTCTTGCACCCATCCTCGATCTTGGCATGAGGCTGGGAGAAGCTTCGGGTGCGGCGCTGGCCGCGGGTGTCGTCAAGGCTGCCGCCGCCACGCACAACGGCATGGCAACGTTTGAGAGCGCAGGTGTCTCAGGCAAGGAGGTCTGAGTTTACGCCGTCATCGAGATGAGCTTGCGCTGGCTGTCGGTCGCCACCAAAGGCGAGGCCATGATGCTGTTGCGCGGCCCGGAGAGAACGCGGGACGCCGGGAAGACACAGGCAACTTCCGTGCCTCGGCCCAGCGTGGATATGATCTGCAGCGTGCCGTCGTGAAGTTCCATCAGTCCTTTGACGATCGGCAGGCCGAGGCCTACGCCATCGATTGCTTTCTTGGTGGCAAGCGAACCGCGCGAGAAAGCGGACATCACACGATCGATCTCTTCCGCGGGAATGCCAGGGCCTGAATCGGTCACGCGGATGCAGACACTGCCGTCCTGTTGGCGGCTTGCCGACAGTTTGACGCGCCCTTTCGACGGTGTGAACTTGATGGCGTTGGTCAGCAGGTTGATTGCGATCTGGTTGATGGAGCGTTCGTCGCAGAGGATCTTCGGCAGGGCTGCATCGCTCTCGATTTCGATCAGCGTATCTTTCTCAGCGGCCTTGAGCCCCAGCAGATGGCGTGCGTTCTCCATGACCTGAACGAGATTGATCGGTTCTTCGCGAAGCTCTACACGTCCAGCCTCGATACGAGACAGGTCGAGAATGTCGTTGATGAGGCCTAGCAGATAGCGGCCGGAGGTATTTATGTCGCCGGCGTAGTCCTTGTAGGTGCGGTTTGCCAGCGGGCCGAACAGCTCTCGCTCCAACACTTCCGAGAATCCGAGAATGGCATTGAGCGGAGTGCGCAGTTCGTGGCTCATGTTTGCAAGGAAAGTTGATTTTGCCTTGTTCGCTTCTTCAGCTTTGCGCCGCTCCTCCTCGGCGCGATCGCGCTCGGCCTTGAGGGCGGTTATGAGCTCATCCTTCTGCGCCCGGTAGGTTACCATGTCACGCGTGGTTTCCTGCAGTTGCCGGGCGACGAAGAGGTAGAAGACTTCCAGCGTGATGATCAGGCCAGCCAGCGCCAGGTAGATGGTGTCACCTCCCGCGGCACAGCGGACGGCGACGCCGATGGTCATGACACCCGTTCCGGCAATGAGCACCGGCATGAAGTTCGATACGATCAGCAGGCGCACCACGCTTACGGAAATAATGGCGGCGATCAGAAATGCATTTTGGAGAGACGTGGAATTTGGCCAGAAAATGAAGAGGGTGAGTACCCAGACCATGCCCTGAAACAGTTCTGAGGCTGCAAGAATGCCGATCCAGTCATTCTGTTCGCTGAGATCACGCTCGCGCTTGAAGTAGGCCTTGCAAAGATAGAGTTGCACGCCGCAACAGCCAAGGGCTGCCATGAGCCAGGCCGTGGCAGTCCAGAACGGAACCCAGCCGAGCGCCGTCATGGCCATGAGCGTGGCAAGGATCGGCATCACCGGCGCGACCAGCAACTGGTTGCGCATGAAGAGCTTCAGCACTTCACCTTGCCAGGCGACTTTCGCCTGTGACTGCTCACCTTCCGGCCTAGACGTCATGCCCATGTTAACCATAGTTTCCCCAGGAACATCCCTTCCATCGGAGGTGAGCTAACACGGGGTCACTTAAGGGCGGTTTGGGGTATTTGGTAAAATTTGGGTTGGTTTTTCGGCGGGTCTGGTCCATCGCTTGGCCTGACAATTGCCGAAGATGAGTGGCGTGGGGCTAATGGTTGAACTGAGTAAAGAACGCGTCCTTGAGGAACTCAAGCGCATCGCCGCGCCGGACGGGCGTGGCAATATCGTTTCCGCGGGGCTCGTCTCCGATATCATCATTGATGGCGCTGCCGTCACCTTTGCGCTCAGTGCCGATCCATCCCGCATCAAGACGATGGAGCAGTTGCAGGGTGTGGTCGAAAAGGCGGTGCGCGGCATTCCCGGTGTCACCCGTGCAACGGTGGCACTGACGGCTGAACGCGGCCCGTCTCGCGGCGGATCTGCCAGCGCAGCACCTGCGGGAGCGCGACAGACGGGCATACCGGGCATCAAGCATCTTGTTGCCGTTGCTTCCGGCAAGGGTGGCGTGGGTAAGTCGACCACTGCGATCAATCTTGCTCTGGGGCTTAAGGCGCTTGGTCTCAAGGTCGCTGTGCTGGATGCTGACGTCTACGGACCATCCATGCCGAAGCTCTTTGGCCTGACAGGCCGCCCGCTGGCCAGCGACAAAGCTGGCAAGCGGATGAAGCCCATGAGCCGCTTTGGCGTCGAGGTGTCGTCAATCGGCTTCCTCGTCGATGAGGACACGCCGATGATCTGGCGCGGGCCCATGGTGATGTCGGCGTTGACGCAGCTGCTGCGGGAGGTCGACTGGTCGGATGCTGATATCATGATCATCGACATGCCACCTGGCACAGGCGATGCCCAGCTCACGCTGGCGCAGCAAACGCCGCTGTCGGGGGCTGTCATTGTCTCTACCCCGCAGGATCTGGCACTGATAGACGCCCGGAAGGGGCTCGCCATGTTCCGAAAGGTGAGCGTGCCTGTGCTCGGCATTGTCGAAAACATGAGCTACTTCGTCTGCAGCAAGTGCGGCGAGCGCCATGACATTTTCGGCCATGGTGGTGCAAAGGCCGAAGCCGAGAGGCTGGATGTGCCTTTCCTCGGCGAGGTGCCGCTTGATATTGATGTCCGCATCAGGTCGGACAGTGGCGAACCCATTGTGGCGACGGCTCCGGAGTCGCGGCACGCGGCAATCTACAAGGACATCGCCCGGCAGGTCTGGGCGGCGGTGGAAGGCGGGAATCTTGCCAGGCCCGCCCCGAAGATCAGCTTTGAATGAGGCTTGTCCGGTGTATCAAAAAAAGCCTTGTCCAAACCATTGGTTAACCTGATAAGTTGAAAATCCGGCGGGAAAACGTTTGGGGAGTAGCGCCATGTCGAAACTGATCTCGATCCTTGGGATCATTCTTCTTGCTGTTGGCCTTGTACTTGCGGTGTGGGGTCTAGTCAGTCCGGAGCATTTGCCAGCAGCGCTGCAACTGCAGGGGTTCCTGCAATCGGCAGTCATGTTGTTTGTCGGTGGTGTGCTGGCTTTTGGCATTGGTGGGGTCATTGCCGCCTTGGAGAAGGGCCGCCCGGCTTCCGTCGCTATCGATGACTTTGAACCTATTGAGGAGGTTCCCCTTCGCCGCACGCCTGTCGTCAGCGAGGCCGAACCCGCGCCGGCAGTGATTACGCCGGAGCCTGAGCCTGACCTGGAGCCCGAGATTGCGGCAGAGCCTGCTGTGATCGTTCCTCCGGCGCCGCCAAAAGAAGAAGCCCCGCTGTCGAGCCGCCTGCGGTTCCCGGGATTCGGCCGCAAGCCCGATTCACCGGCCGCCAGTGCTGCCGCTGCAGCGGCAGGAGGTGCTACATTGTCGCCTTCCGTGCAGCAGACCATCGAAGCGCTCGAACAGGCGCGCGTCGATCTCAACAAGGCGATCGGCGGCGTTGCTGTTCCGCCGCCGCCAGTGCTTGAACCTGTTGCCCCGATTGTTGAGCCGCCTGCGCCTCCTGCCGAAGAACCGGCTGTGGAGGCAGAAGCTGCCCCGTCCGATGGCTCTGATCTCTATGTTGTCGAGGACAAGGTGATACGGGGCCGTCCGGCACGTATCCTGTCGGACGGCACCGTCGAGGCCGAGACAGACGAAGGCTGGATGCGCTTCGAAAACATTGAACATCTCAACGAGTATCTCGACGCAACCCAGCCGGAATAATCCGGCACGCGGAGCTACTTGCCGCGTGGCATCAGAACATAGGGGTGCTTCCAGCCGGGCAGCGCCTTGATCCGGTCCAGCCAGTTCATCACATGGGTGAACTGGCCGAGGTCGAAGGGCAGTTCGTCGCCATAGTAGAGATAGCCGCAAAGCGAAAAATCAGCGATGGTTGGACGCTTGCCGAGCAGGAAGTCGCGCGATGCCAGGTGGCCATCGACAATCTTCAGCGTACCGAGCGCGCGGGTTCGGAGCCATTCCGTCAGGGCGTCTTCCGGCTTCTTCATCAAGGTCACGAGAAATCGCAGGCTGGCAATCGAGCTCGTCAGCTTGTGGTTGTCGAATAGCATCCAGCGCAGGATTTCGCGCCGCTCGTCGTCACTTTTCGGGCCGAACTTGCGGGAGAATTCGGCCAGGTAGTCGAGGATCACGCCGGACTGCGCCAGCGTCTTGTCACCGTGCACAAGAACGGGCACCTCGCCCATGGCATTCACAGTACTGCGGAACGTGTCGGACCTGGTCTCGCCGTTGAAGAAGTCAACCCAGATTGGCTCCCAGTCGAGACCGGCACACTGGAGCATCAGCGCTGCCTTGTAGGCATTGCCGGACTCGCCGAAACAATAGAGCTTGAACGTCGCCATCTCTCATCCCCCAGAAGATATCTACACTAACTTCAATTAAGGCGCCTTGATGTCAATTCACCTCACATCGAGTACGCTGGTGCGCGCGCGGCGGACGGATTCCGTTGCCAGCGATCCCTTGAACAGGCGTTGTATGCGGCTCCGGCCTTCATCGGTGACAACGATGACCTTATAGAGAGAGCCGCGCTCGACGATTTCCTCGAGCACATTGCCGACGACAGCTTTCGCCTCGGCCACGTCAACCTTCATGGCCTTGAGCAGTGCCTTGGCGTTGGCCACGGCTTCTTCGGCCGCTGGTTTGGCGATCTCATCAGGCGCAACTGAAAAGAGCGTGACGTGCTCCCCGATCACGGTTGCCAGTACTGCCGCCCTGCGGACGGCCTGGAGCGAGCGGGACGAGCCGTCGGTGCAGATGAAGAAGCCGCGCTTTTCGAGACTGTTGCGGGCAACGAGAACAGAGCAGGGGGCAACAGTTGCCACGGTCTGAACGATACCGGCGTCGAAGAATGACATGAATTCGCTCCGCCAGCGGGAGGGCTCTCCAAGAATGATGAGATTATAGGGACCGAGCTCATACTGATCGAGAATGCCGCCCGCCACGTCGGGCGCAGTCTTGAGCTTCAACACCACCGTGCGACCGTCAGCGCTCTGGTACTCCACCTTGGTGTCACCGGCAGCATCACCCCAGGCATTTTCGTGGGCGGTGGCACTCTGCCAACCCGAGACGTCGATGCCTTCTTCTTTCAGCACGTCGAGGGCGTGCTTCAGGTACTTCACGCCCGGCAGCTCAAAGCCGGCGTCGATCATGTTTTGCCGTGCCAGGCGCACCTGCAGGCCACCTGAGTGCAGGCCCTGGTCAATGGGGCGGACATGGAGAATGATGATGTCGCAGTTGTTCGAGACGGCGAAGCGGGCGGCAAAGCGCACTGCCATGTCGCCTGCTTCGCTGCCATCGATGCAGGCAAGGATGCGGAAGCGGCTGCGGCGATGGGCGCGCAAGGTCGAGAACGTCTTCATCACGGCCGCTTCCTGCCGGTCCGAGAGCTCCGTTCGCCTGAAGAAATCGAAGACGCTCATGACTTAGTCCACCGCCAGCATGGGCCAGTAGAAGATGCTCACAAGCATCAGCACGGCGAATGAAAGTGCGGTCATGCGTGAACCGATCTTGAAGAAGTCCTTGGCCTTCAGATAGCCCGAGGCATAGATGATGGTGAAGGCCGGTTGCGCCGCCGGTGTGAGATAACCGAATGCCGACGAGATGGCGGTGACGAAACCGGCAATCAGCGGATCGTGGCCGGAGACCGCTGCCATCTTCAAGATGATGGGCGACAGCACGGCGACAGCCGCACCGGCCGTCATGGTGTTCGACACGAGAATGGTCAGGATCGAGGAGGCCGCGTCGAAAGCAATCGTGCTGGTCATGCCCGCATCGATCAAACCACGCATCAGGCTCGCGGCAAACCACTCGGCAGCGCCTGTTTCTTTCATTTGCACGCCGAGCGAGATGGCAGCGGCGTATAGGAGCACGATACCCCAGTTGACGCCGCTGTTGATGTCCTCCCAGCGCACGAGGCCGAGCACGAGATAGGTTACGGCACCGGCGATCGCCACGGTGCCGAGGCCGACACCGGTCGAAAATACCGACCAGCCGACAATGACGAAGGCGAAGACGATGATGGTCAGCCAGCCAGATGGTTTCATCGGGCCTTCGAGCTTGACCTGGGTGCGGAGCTTGCTGACGGCGCGGCTCAGGTTGCTGATCTCGGGCTTGAAGGTGAAAATCAGAAGCAGCGTCACGACCGGCAGACGCAGCAGGAACATGGGGAGCGCGTAGAGTGTCCAGGTCAGATAGTCCATGAGGTAGCGATAGGTGACCGGATCGCTGGGGTCGTAGAAGAAGTCCTTCCAGTAGCTGATGATGATGGCGTTGCGCGCACCGCCCGAGGGCGTTGTGACGCCTGCAATCGAACAGCCGAAGGAGATGGAGAAAAGAATGACGGCTGCCAGATTGTGAATCTTCTTGGGGTCGTTTGAAGTCAGGCTGATGAGCGTGACGCCAACCGGGAGCATCATGGCTGCCACGGTATGTTCACCGATGAACGATGCCAATGCGCCGCAGACAGCGGTAATGCCGAAACAGATCCAGAAGACGCTGGTGCCGGTAACGCGGACGATGGCGAGCGCGATCCTTTTGTCGAGCTTCTGTTTCACAACCGCAACGGCGAGCATAAGCGAGCCCATGATGAAGAGCACCGCGTCTGTCATGAGACTTCGGGCGACCGTGGTGGAATCAATGCCGAGCAGCAGCACCTGGCCTACGACAATCAGCAGGGCGACCGCTGGGAGCGGCACGGCCTCTGTGATGAAAAGCATTGTGGCCATCAGCGTCATCACGAGGACGACCTGACCGTCGTGGGTTAGTCCGGATGGAGTCGGGGCGGACATGAGGGCAAAGCCCACGATCATGGTCACGATGAACCAGCGGCGCTTCCACAGCAGCGCGAGGTCCACATTGGACATGAACTGCCGATAGCGCTGGTAGCCGCGGCGGCGCGCCCGTGTCAGCCCCACCGTTGGTTCGTGTGCCAGGAGGCTGTCTCTGGCAAGATTGAACTGGTGCTGGTCGGTGAGGGCTGTCATGCGGCAGGGCTTTGGTCTATTTTCAGGAGATTACCGCAGGATTCGCAATGAAAACGCAGAGGATTGACCGTGTGCTGGACCGCATTGATGGCGGATTTCCGGCAAGTATGGAACGGCTTTTCGAATTGCTGCGGTTTCCGAGCATTGGCACGGATCCTGCCCATGCCGCCGATTGCCGGGCTGCCGCTGAATGGCTCAAAGGCACCCTGGCCCGCATGGGTTTTGCGGCCAGCGTTGAGCAGACGACGGGCAGGCCGCTTGTGCTGGCGCGCTATGAGCCGCCGGAATCCGTGGTCAAGGGGCTTCGTCATGTGCCGCATGTCCTCTTCTACGGGCATTATGATGTGCAGCCCGCCGACCCTCATGACCTTTGGACGACGCCTGCTTTCTCGCCGCACGTGAGGCCCGGAAAGGACGGCCGGGACTGCATCTATGCCCGGGGTGCTTCCGACGACAAGGGCCAAGTCATGACCTTTGTCGAAGCCAGCAGGGCCTGGTTGGAGATTGCTGGTTCCTTGCCGTTCCGCCTGACCATGTTGATCGAAGGTGACGAGGAGGGGGATGCCGGTCCGCTGGACGATTTCCTGGTGCGTAACAAGAGCAGGCTGAAGGGCGATGTTGCACTCGTTTGTGACACCGGCCTCTGGGACCCGAAGACACCGATGATCGTGTCGTCACTGCGGGGTTGCATCTGTGAGGACGTCACCATCACAGGCCCGCGCATTGATCTGCATTCAGGCTATTTCGGCGGCCCGGCGATCAATCCGATCAAGGTATTGTCGCGTATTCTGGATGGCATGCATGACCGGAACGGGCGTGTCACGATTCCGGGGTTTTATGATGGGGTAAAGGCTCCGAATGCAGCAACCCGAAAGGCCTGGAAGAAGGTTCCGTTCGAAGAGAAGGCCTTTCTGGCCAACGCCGGCTTGAAAACCAGTGTCGGTGAGAAGGACTACTCGGTTCTTGAGCAGGTTTGGGCCAGGCCCACCGCGGAGGTGAATGGCATCTGGGGTGGCTATATGGGGGCTGGCAGCAAGACCGTGCTGCCGGCTCAGGCTTCTGCGAAACTCAGCTTTCGTCTCGTGCAGGGCCAGGATCCCCGCAAGGTGAGGAAGGCCTTCCAGGCTTATGTCCGGTCAAAACTGCCGAAGGACTGCAAGGTGACCTTTGAGACCTATGGTGGCGATAGCGCTGGCGTGGCCATTGCCCAGGACAGCCACTGGATCAGCAAGGCCCGGAAGGCGCTGGTGGACGAATGGGGTGTTGCGCCTGTCGTGGCTGGCGAAGGCGGGTCTATCCCCGTCGTCGAGAGTTTTGCCAGGCACCTCAAGGTGGATTCGGTCCTGATCGGCTTTGCCAACGCGGATGACGCGATTCACAGCCCCGACGAAAAATACGATGTTGAGTCCTACCGCAAGGGAATCCGCAGTTGGGCGCGCATGATTGAAGAGATTGTATTGGAAACGGAAAAGCCATGACTGACGCCACAGCCGCTCTGAAGCTGATCGATGACTCACTGGAAGGCGCCATCGAGCGTTTGTTCTCGTTTGTGAGAATTCCGTCGATCTCGGCCGACCCTGCCTATTCGGCGGATTGCGACAAGGCAGCGGCCTGGATCGCCGCCGAGTTCCAGGCCTTGGGATGCAAGGCCAGTGTCCGGCCGACACCGGGCAAGCCCATGGTCGTGGCACACTACACGCCGCCGGATTCCGGCCGGAAGCTGCCTCATGTCCTGTTCTACGGTCACTACGATGTGCAGCCGGCCGATCCGCTGGACTTGTGGAAAAACCCTCCCTTCGAGCCACAGCGCATCAAGAACAAGGCAGGCGTCGAACTGCTCGTCGGGCGTGGCACGGCGGACGACAAGGGCCAGCTCATGACCTTTGTGGAGGCGGCGCGAGCTCTCATCGCTACCAATGGTTCGCTGCCTTTCAAGGCCACGTTCCTGATCGAAGGTGAGGAGGAGAGTGGTTCCCCGTCGCTGGTTCCGTTCCTGAAGGAAAATCGCGAAGAGCTTTCCTGCGATGTCGCCTTTGTCTGCGATACAAACATGTGGGACGCAAAGACGCCGGCCATTACCACGCGGCTGCGGGGCCTCGTCCACGAGGAAGTGACAGTGATTGGCCCGTCGATTGATCTGCACTCCGGCATGTATGGCGGGCCCGCCACCAATCCGATCAGGGCACTGTCGCGGCTGGTGTCGTCGCTCCATGATGCCAAGGGCAAGGTCACCATCCCGGGTTTCTATGAAGGCGTTTCCGAGCTGCCCGCGGCAGTGAAGAAGCAATGGGCATCACTCAAGTTCTCTGAAAAGAAATTCCTTGGCGCTGTGGGTCTCAAGACAGCCGCAGGAGAGAAGGGGCGGAGTGTTCTGGAGCAGATCTGGGCCCGGCCTACTGCTGAACTGAATGGCATGTGGGGTGGTTATACCGGGGCTGGCACGAAGACCGTCATTCCATCCAAGGCCTTTGCCAAGTTCACTTTCCGGCTGGTCGGCAAGCAGAACCCCGCGAAGGTGCTGAAGGCGTTCCAGCGCTTTGCCAGGGAGCAGATGATGGGCGATGCAAAGATCGCCTTTTCAGGCAAAGGTGGCGGCAGCCCTGCCTCCGAGATCAGCGAGAGTAATCCTTTCATCAGGCTCTCCGCCGCCGCTCTCAAGGCGGAGTTCAAGCGCGAAGCGGTGCTGATGGGATCGGGCGGCTCGATCCCCATCGTGCGTCATTTCAAGGATATTCTTGGCATGGACAGCGTCCTGGTCGGCTTCGGTCTCGATGACGATGCCATCCACAGCCCCAATGAAAAATACAATCTGTCGAGCTTCCACCGCGGCATGCGGAGCTGGGTGCGCATCATGGGCGCACTTGGCCAATGACCTTTGATCCCTCGGCAAAACTCGTGGCCTATCATGCGGCACTTGATAGCCATGACGTACCGAAGATCCGGGCAGCGCTGAGTGAGGACGTTACTTATGAGTCTCCCGGCTTGGGCGTCTTGTCAGGGCGCGCCGCCGTTCTCGCCTCGATCGAGAGCTATTTTGCCACGTCGCCGGATCACAAGGCCTGGGACGACAGGGTGTGGAATGTGTCGGACCGCATCGCCGCCTGTGAGTGGCATCTGAAGGCGACCAACAGCAAAACGGCTCAGGTGGTTGAGCGCCGCGGCAAGGAGACGATTGTCTTTGATGCCGAAGGCCTCATCCTTTCAGTCAAGGTCGAGGACCTCTGACTATTGCTGTCCTTCCTCGTGTTGATGTTCAGCGTCTCCTGACGCACCGATCTTCCGCACGGGGACGTCGAGCCTGATCTCTCCGGCCTTTTCAAAGGTGAGCAGGAGGGAGATTGTGCTGCCATTCTTCAAGGGAGCCTTGAGACCTTCGAGCATGATATGATTGCCGCCGGGGGCGAGCTTGACGGTCTGGTTCGGCTCGATGTCCAGACGTTCCATTGGCCTCATCTGCATGACGTCGCCGACCATTTTCGTTTCATGGACCTGCGCACTTTCTGAAGCGTCGCTTGTCACCTTGATCAATGCGTCAGCTTCCGAACCGTGGTTCATCACCTGAAGGTAGACAGCGCCCGTCTTCGCGACAGGCGTCAATGAGGCCCGCGCATAGGCATCCATGACCATGATGCTGCTGGCCCAGGCCCACTGGCCTCCCAGTGGCAGAACGGCAAGTGTAGCAAGCAGTGTGCGGCGGTTCATGTTCGGCCTTCGATGTTGATGCATAAGCGTCAGCGTTCCATGACAGCAGGGCGGAAAGGTGGCAAGTGAACAGAGCTAAAGGATCGGGCGCTCACCACTCACACTTTACTCAGGACATGCATCAGCCTCTCAGCCGACGACCGCAACTCTTCCTCGCGGAAGCCGGCAAAGCTCAGAAGAAGGCCCTGTTCCTTCTTCCGTCCCGCATAGTGACTGGACAGGGTCTGAGTTTCGATCCCCGCTTCGAGAAGCGTTTTTGCCAGGTGTTCATCGCTGGCGCTGGCCTTGAAGCGCAGGAGCACCATAAGGCCCGAGGGCGGGGCGTCGACGGTGAACAGGTGAGGTTGCCCCGGTTGCAGCGCTTCCATGAGGGCGGAACGCCGTGCCGAGTAGAGCCTGCGCATGCGCCGGATATGCATGGCGAACTGCCCTTGCTCCATGAACTGGGCAAGAGCCGGCTGGACCAGAAGCGAAGGCGGAGCGCCGAAGTTGCTGCGCTCGTCCTGAAAGCGCGGCACCATGGGCTTCGGCACCACGATGAAACCCAGCCGGATGATGGGCGAGAAGACCTTGGAGAAAGTGCCCGAGTAGATCACGAGAGCGTCGCGGTCGAGCGACATAAGCGACGGCAGGGGTCTGCCCACGTAGCGGTACTCGCTGTCGTAGTCGTCCTCGATGACGATGGCGCCAGCTTCCTTGGCCCAGGACAGGAGCTCAAGGCGGCGGGTCAATGGCATGGTGACGCCGGTGGGATATTGCCGGGCCGGCGTGACGAAGGCACCGCGGGCGTTCGGTGACTTGCTGCGGGCTTCACTCACCACGAGTCCCTCATGGTCGGTTGCCATGGCATCGACGGCGACACCACCCAATGCAAAGACGCGGCGTGCGGTGGCGTAACCCGGCTCTTCCAGCCAGAGCCGGTCTCCCGGCTTGAAGACCGCGCGGCGGATCAGGTCAAAAGCGTCTGAGCCACCTGCCGTGATGATCACCTGGGATGGCTCGCATTCCATGCCGCGCCATTCGAAAAGATGGCTTGCGATGGCGGCTCGCAACGGGAGCCAACCAAAGGGGTCATTGTGTTCCAGAAGCGTGATCGGCGGATTGCGCCAATAGCGCCCGAGCACGCGGCCCCAATCGTCGTGCGGGAAGGTTTCCCAGTCCACCAGTCCCTGGCGGAATGGCCGGGCCGGTTCGCGCTTGCTTCTGGATGTAGCGGCACTGCCCTGCGCCTGCCGGCCATTGCCGCTCTTCAGCAACTGCTCTGGAAGCTCTGTTGCAACAGTGGTGCCTGACCCGAGCCGGGTTTCCAGATAGCCTTCGCCGATCAGCTGTTCGTAGGCTTCGACCACAGTTGCCCGGGCGACGGCCAGTTGGTCGCTGAGCGACCGGCTGGATGGCAGCTTCGCGCCGGGTTTCAATCGGCCGCCGAGCACGAGACTGCGCACCTGGCGGGCAATCTGCGACTGAAAGGGCTCGGCGTCTTCGCGGTCGATCCCCAGTTCCAAGGTGGAGCTGGTCAAAACTGGTCTGGTCTTTGTGGTCATGATTGGTCGTTTCACCAGACCATAAACTTGGCCATGGAGCAATGCGACACAAGGAGATCAGCCATGAGCCAAGCCCCGACCGACCGGGCGCGCCTGCGCCGCATGTTCAAACGCGCAGCCTATGACGAGGTCACCATCCACGGCATTCTCGATGCCCAGCCACTCTGCTCGGTAGGCTATGTCTTTGACGGCAAGCCGGTGGTCACGCCAACGCTGCAATGGCGCGAGGGTGGCAATATATATTGGCACGGTTCATCTGCCAGCCGGATGTTGGAAGCCTGCGAAAACACGGAGGTCTGCGTCAACGTCACCATCTTTGACGGCATGGTGATGGCGCGTTCGGCGTTCAATCATTCCTGCAACTACCGCTCTGTGATGGCGTTTGGCACTGCATTCAAGGTGACGGATGTGGCCGAGAAAGAAGAACGGCTTCGCAACTTCGTGGAGACGCTGTGGCCCGGCCGTTGGGACGTGCTGAGGCCCATGTCTCAGAAAGAACTGAAGGCCACCACGGTGCTCGGGCTGGAACTGAACGAGGTTTCCGCAAAGGTCCGCACCGGCATGCCGGGGGACGACGAGGAAGACTATGCCTTGCCGATCTGGGGCGGTGTGGTGCCGATCGCCATGCAGGTGTCGGAGCCGGTCAGCGATCCTCGCGTGCTTGCAGGCGTCACGGTGCCAGAGCATGTGAAAGCCTGGCGGATCGGCTGATCGATCTGGGGTGTCAGCCGCCCGTCACTGACATGTGGCGGGAGACCGCAGGCTTGTTATGTCGCCGGTCGATGATGAAATCGTGGCCCTTGGGTTTCCGCCCGATGGCTTCGAGTATCGCGCGGTTCAGCAATTCGTTGCCTTCAGAAGCGCGCAGCGGCGCGCGCAGGTCTGCCGCGTCGTCCTGACCCAGGCACATGTAGAGTGTACCTGTGCAGGTCAGGCGCACACGGTTGCAGCTTTCGCAGAAATTGTGGGTCAGCGGAGTAATGAAGCCGAGGCGGCCGCCTGTTTCTTTCACGTGCACATAGCGCGCCGGGCCACCCGTCTTGTAGGGAATGTCTTCAAGCGTGAACTGTTCGAGCAGCTGCGCACGGAGCACCGAAAGCGGCAGGTATTGATCGGTCCGGTCCCCGTCGATGTCGCCCATGGGCATGGTTTCGATGATGGTCAGGTCCATGCCTTCGCCATGGGCCCAGCGGATCATCTCCGGAATCTCGTGTTCGTTGACACCTTTCAGGGCAACTGCATTGATCTTGATGGCGATGCCAGCGGCCTTGGCGGCCTTGAGGCCTTCCTGAACTTTTGCGAGTTCGCCCCAACGTGTGATCTGGCGGAACTTTGCCGGATCGAGCGTATCAACGGATACATTGATGCGCCTGACGCCATGCGCGGCGAGTTCTGGGGCAAAGCGCGCTAACTGGCTGCCATTTGTGGTGAAGGTCAGTTCATCAAGTGCGCCGGACTTGAGATGGCGAGACAGGCTTTCCACCAGCGTCATGATGCCCTTGCGCACGAGTGGCTCGCCGCCCGTCAGCCTGATCTTCTTGACGCCCTGATCGATAAAGGCGGAGCAGACACGGTCCAGTTCCTCAAGCGTCAGCAGGTCGCGCTTCGGCAGGAAGGTCATGTCTTCGGCCATGCAGTAGGTGCAGCGGAAGTCGCAACGATCCGTGACTGACACGCGCAGATAGCTCACGTGGCGGCCGAAGGGATCAATCAGGGCAGGAGGCGACGACATGGTCCAAATTTGGGGGAGGCGGCCTTCCGGGTCAAGCGCCAGTCTTGGCAGAAAGCCATGATTTAAAGGCGGCAATCGGTCCAATCCGGCCTTCCTTGTTCTCCGGTTCGACTAGCCAATAGCCCATGTCTTCGTTAATGGCGGTTCCTTCATAGAGGAAAACGAGGCGCCCGGCCTGCACGTCCTCGGCCACCAGGGAGCGCGGACACAGGGCAATGCCCTGGCCCGCCAAGGCGGCCGCCCTGAGCAGGTTGAAGTCCTCAAAGACCGGGCCGCCTTCAGGATTGGCGTGGCGGAGGCCGAGCCGCTTCATGAAGCGTTGCCAGCCCTGCCTGTCCGTGTCGTGCAGGAGGGGGGCGTGCAGCAGGGCATTGGCTTTGTCGAAAGGGCCAGCCCGGGAGATGAGCTGCGGATTTGCCACGGCCACCGTGTCCCCCGGAAAGAGCCGTGTCGACACACCTTCCGCAGGCCCCGACTTCCCCCATGTGACAGCGATGTCGATCTCGTCGAAATTCAATGGTTGGCCGGCGATCAGATAGACCACCTTGACCGGGATCTGCGGGTAAGTGCGGAAGAAGTCGTCGAGCCTTGGAATGAGCCAGATCGTGGCAATCGACGGCAGCACGGCGATGGTCAGTGTCGCGCCGGACTGCGAGATCTTCACCTGCCTGCATGCCTCTTTCATGAGACCGAAGGCTTCGTGCAGGCTATGGGCGAGAGCCTCTCCCCGAGGTGTCGGGATGGTCTGGCGCCCCTGACGCTCAAACAGCTGCATCTCGAACCAATCCTCAAGCAGACGCACCTGATGGCTGACGGCCGACTGGGTGACGTGCAACTCGTCAGCCGCGCGCGAAAAGTTCCGCAGCCGGGCGGCAGCCTCGAAGCAACGCAACGCATTCAGGGGCGGGAGCTTTGGCATCACGAGCAACCATGAATTTCATTCATCACGTTAGTGAGGAAAGCGCCTTTGACACAAGCTGTTTCTCGCAACAAATACGAATGAAACTCATGCTCCGGAGACATCCATGACCGCCCTCGAGAGGCCCGCCCTTGTTGACTATCGAAAGAATGGCAAGCCGCCCAAGCCGACTTTCTCGGCAAAGGAGATGCAGCGCCGCCAGGACAACATCAGGGGCTGGATGGCGCGAAATTCGGTGGATGCGGCGCTTTTCACCTCCTACCACAACATCTGCTATCTCTCGGACTTTCTCTATTGCTCCTTTGGCCGGAAGTATGGGCTCGTCATCACCCAGGACAACGCGACGAGCGTCTCAGCGGCGATTGACGGTGGCCAGCCTGCCCGGCGCAGCTTTGGCGACAACATCACCTACACGGACTGGTCAAAGAATAACTACTTCACGGCCCTCAAGGGCTTGATCAAGGGCGCCAAGCGCATCGGCATCGAGTTTGATCACGTGACGCTCGATCTGCGCAAAGCCCTGCAGGAGGCTTTCCCCAACATTGACTGGGTGGACGCGGCTGCGCCGTCCATGCGCCTGCGCATGATCAAGTCGGACGAGGAAATCCGTCATATTTCCAAGATGACGAAGATCGCCGACCTCGGTGGCGCGGCCTGTGTCGAGGCGATCAGTATTGGCGCGGCGGAACATGAGGTGGCGCTGCATTCCACTGCCGCCATGGTGCGGGAGATTGCCCGGGTCTGGCCGCAGGCCGAGCTTATGGATACTTGGACCTGGTTTCAGTCGGGCATCAACACGGATGGCGCCCATAATCCGGTTACGTCCCGCCGGATCAAGCGCGGCGACATCCTCAGCCTCAACTGCTTTCCAATGGCTGCCGGTTACTACGTGGCGCTTGAGCGGACTCTTTTCGCCGAAACCGCTTCGAAAGACCATCTTCGCCTCTGGGAGATCAACTGCAGGGTTCACGACGAAGGCAAGAAGCTGCTTGTGCCCGGAAAGAAATGCTCGGACATCGCTAAGGCGCTGAACGAGATTTATGCATCACATGACCTGCTGAAGTATCGTACCTTCGGATATGGTCACTCTTTCGGCGTGCTCTGCCACTATTATGGGCGCGAAGGCGGGCTGGAGCTGCGCGAGGACTGCCATACCGTGCTGGAACCCGGCATGGTGGTTTCAATGGAACCGATGATCATGATCCCGGAAGGGCAGAAAGGTTCTGGCGGCTATCGCGAGCACGACATCCTGGTCATCACGGAGAAGGGCAACCGGAACATCACTGCGTTCCCTTATGGCCCGGAACACCTGATCATTCCTGCGAAAAAGGGACGCAAGCCCGCCAAAAGAAAGTGATCGGGGCCTGATGCGCTTGCGTGCCCGCCATCGCTTGATAAGATGATCCAAACAAATCCGGAGGTGGGTCACGTGAGCAAGTCCGACGCAATGGTCCGTTTCGTCAACGTGCAGAAGAGCTACGATGGCGAAACACTGGTGGTGAAGAACCTGAACCTGGACATTGCCCGCGGCGAGTTCCTGACCATGCTCGGGCCCTCAGGTTCGGGCAAGACAACGACGCTGATGATGCTTGCGGGCTTTGAGCCAGCAACGCACGGCGAAATCTATCTCAAGGACAAGCCGATCAATAATGTGCCGCCCCACAAGCGCGGCATCGGCATGGTGTTCCAGAACTATGCCCTGTTCCCGCACATGACGGTTGCCGAGAACCTGGCCTTCCCTCTGGAAGTGCGCAGCCTTGGCAAGGCCGAGATCGAGACGCGGGTGAAGAAGATTCTCGACATGGTGCAGCTGCCCAACATGGCGAACCGCCGCCCCGGCCAGTTGTCGGGCGGCCAGCAGCAGCGCATCGCCGTGGCGCGCGCCCTCGTGTTCGAGCCTGACCTCGTGCTCATGGACGAGCCGCTAGGCGCTCTCGACAAGCAGCTGCGCGAGCAGATGCAGTACGAGATCAAGCACATCCATGATCGGCTTGGCGTGACTGTCGTCTATGTGACGCATGACCAGTCCGAGGCGCTGACCATGTCGAACCGCATCGCGGTATTCAACGATGGCGTGGTGCAGCAACTGTCGTCCCCCGACGAACTCTATGAGCGTCCGCAGAATTCCTTCGTCGCCCAGTTCATCGGCGAGAACAACAAGCTGCGTGGCACTGTTGGTGAAGTGACCAAGGATGGCACCTCCACCGTGACGCTGGACAGCGGCGACGTGGTCAAGGCCGTTGCGGTCAACGTCAAGAAGGGCGACCGCACGCTTCTTTCGGTGCGCCCGGAGCGCGTGGAAATCAATCCCGGCAAGAGTGCTGTCGATGGCCTGCTCAAGGGCCGTATCGCCGAGCTGATTTATCTGGGTGATCACATCCGCGCCCGCCTTGAGGTCGCTGGCCACAAGGATTTCATCGTCAAGGTGCCGAACAAGTCGACCTCGGGCGCTGTCGAGGAAGGCAAGGCGGTGCAGGTGGGCTGGAAGGCCGCGGACTGCAGGGCGCTCGACTACGTCGAGTTTGCCACCCACTAGCCGGGACCATGAACTGGCGCTCTGCACGCAAGGCAGGTGGCGCGTTGCTGGTGGCGGCAGGCCTGGTTTTTGCCGTAACCTTCGCCAAGGGCGATGACTCAGAAGTCGATCTCGCCCTGATCCTGGCCATCGATTGTTCCTTCAGTGTCGACAAGAGCGAGTATCAATTGCAGATGGCGGGTCTGGGTGCAGCGCTCGCCAGCCCCGAGGTGCATGAGGCGATCCAGAGCGGGCCGCACCAGAAGATTGCCATTGCCGTGTTTCACTGGTCGGACGCCGAGGACCAGCAGGTGATCCAGCCCTGGACGATTGTCAGCACCGCCGGGGAGGCGAAAGCTCTCGGGGACCGCATGACGCGCATGCCGCGCAATATCAAGCTAGGCGGCACCGGTATCTCGTCCGCCCTGATCTTCGGGGCCGCCTTGTTCAATCTGGCGCCCGCGTCGACGCGGCAGGTGATTGATCTTTCGACCGACGGCCGTAACAACATGGGAGGCCCGGCACCACGAGCCCGCGACACCGTTGTGGCGCGCGGTATCGTCATCAACGGCCTTGCCATCGCCAATGAGTGGCCGACGCTCGACAGCTATCTGGAAAACCAGGTGGTGGGTGGACAGGGAAATTTTGTGATCAAGGCGCACTCCTATGATGACTTTGGCGCTGCAATGCTGAAAAAGCTGGTCCGTGAAATCACGGGACCGGGCATGACATGACCGCAGACGCTGGACTGGTACGCGACATCCTCGACAGGATTGAAAATGGGCTGGCGGCGTGCGGCGGCGATGGCGTGGCCGAAGTGCGCGAGCGCCTTGCCGCACAGGATTTCTCGGATGCTGCCTTCAGGATGCCGGCGCCCGCGGCAAAGCCCGTGGTGCGCGTCCTGGACAAAACCCTGAAGGCTTTGAAAGCCATGGACGCCGGCATGGCGGATGCGCTTTCAGCCGCCGCGCCGGCTTTGCACTGGGCCCAGAGCGCCAGCTACAGCGACGACATTCTGGGTGAAGGCTTCTCGCAGAACTATGCCTGGGCGCAGCTTGTCGGTGGTGACGGCTTTTTCGCGGGCGACGATTTTCAGCTCGGCCTTCTCCTGCTCGGCCCGGACCGGCACTATCTGGACCACTATCATCCGGCCCCCGAACTCTACTGGCCGCTCACACCCGGATCGCTGTGGCGCAAGGGCGGCAGCGACTTCGTCGAGCGCCAGCAGGGCGAGGTGATCTGGCATCCCTCGATGGTCACGCATGCGACGATCACCCGGAAGCAGCCGCTGCTCGCCGTTTATGTGTGGACGCGGCAGACAGAAACCAGCGCGCGGCTCTGCGCCCTCGATGAGACGGCGAAAGCCTGAATGCGCATTCTCGGCCTGACGATCCTGTGCTGCGCGCTCCTCTATGCCGTGCTCGTCACAGTCCTCTACCTGCGCCAGGACGTGCTGCTCTTTGATGCGCGCAGTGACTATCAGCCGCCGGCGTCACTCGGGCTTGCCGATGCGCAGGAGGTGCGGATCGCAACGCCCGATGGCGAACAGCTCATGGCCTGGTACCGGCCGCCCGATCCCGGGCAGCCGACGCTTCTGTTCTTCCATGGCAAGGGCGGCACGATCTCGGAACGCCCACGGCGCTTCGCCTTCTATGCGGCGCATGGCCTTGGCATTCTCTTCGTCGAATATCGCGGCTATGGCGCAAGCAGCGGGACTGCGAGCGAAGCCGGTTTCATGATCGATGCGCAAGCATCCTACGATTTCCTGCGTGGCAAGGGCGTTGCGGCCAATGACATCGTGCTGGTGGGAGAGTCGCTCGGCACCGGTGTTGCGGTGATGCTGGCAGCGCGCGTGCCGTCAGCGGCGCTCCTGCTGGAAGCGCCCTACAGTTCGGTCGTTGACGTTGCCGCCGACCGCTACTGGTATGTGCCGGTGCGGCGTCTCGTCCGGCACGAATTCAATGCGCTGGGTGCTATCGGAAATGTTCATGTGCCTGTTCTTTTCCAGCACGGAACGCTGGACGAGAGCGTTCCCATCGGCTTTTCGCGAAAGCTTTTCGAGGCCGCCAACGAACCTAAGGTCTTTGTTGAAATTCCTGGTGCCAACCACATGATATTCAACGAAGAAACGTGGGCACGCGAGATCGATTTCCTGAACGCGAAGGCCGGCTTCAATATCCCGGCGGCGCCTTGAAGGCGTAGTAATTGTCCTCGATCCACTCGGCGACCTTTATGGCGAGAAGATCATCGTATTCGCGCGTGATGATCTGGATTCCGACGGGGAGCTTGCCGCCTGCGAGCCCGATGGGCGCGACGCTGGAGGGCAGGAAGAAGTTGCAGGAGTAGCCAGCCCAGAAGCGCTGGTCGATGGTGGAAACCTGGCGGCCATTGACGGTGATGAGGCGCTCGTGACGCTCGCCAACCTGATCATGCGGCCAGGCGGCAGATGCACCCACTGGACAGAGCAGCACATCCCAATCGTCAAAGAAGGAATCCCAGATCTGACGCATCTGATGGCGGCGCTCGTTGGCCCGGAGCCAGCCGCCATGGGAGAGCGCGAAGGCGCGGTTCATCAATGGCACATAGGAGTTGTCGCCGGGATCGAAGGTCCGGGCCTTGGCGGCAGCGGCTTCGATCTCCTCCGCTGACATGCGCTTGGTGGCGGTGGCGCGGAGCAGGGTGATGTAGTTCTCATAAGCCTCGTGATCGCTGAAGCCGGGAGCGGCCTCATAGGACACCTTGCGGGCCCGCTTCTTCAGGAACTCGCCGAGCTTGATGATCAGGTCCTGATAGGGCTTGTCCACATCGCTGACGGGACTGGTGAGCTTGACCGCCACGCGCAGGTCCTTGAGCGACTGTACCCGGGGCTTGGGCAGTTTCACCTGCAGGCCGCGGGCCTCGATGCCCTCTGTGCCGGCGAGCATCGCCATCATGGCCATCAGGTCCTTGGCTGAACGGGCGAGGGGGCCTGCCACTGTGATGTCGCTGATCGAAACGCTGCCGGGCAGGAGATGGCCGCGATAGGGGACGACGCCGTAGGTGGGCTTGTGGCCATAGACGCCGCAATAATGCGCCGGGTTGCGGATGGAGGCGCCGATGTCGGAGCCGATCTCGAGCGCCGTCATGCCGGTGGCGAGCGCTGCTGCGGAACCGCCGGAGGAGCCACCCGGCGTGCGGGTCACATCCCAGGGATTGTTGGTTGTGCCGTAGACGGCGTTGAAGCTCTGCCAGTCGGAGAGCATGTAGGGCACGTTCGTCTTGCCATACATGACCGCACCGGCATCGAGCATGCGCTGCAGGGCGACGGCATTCTTGGCCGGAATGTTCTCGACGAGCGCCGGATCACCCCAGGTCGAGGGATGGCCGGTCCAGTCGAAGCTTTCCTTCGCAGTCATGGGCACGCCATCGAAAGGCGAGAGCGGCTCTTCCTTGGCCAGCCGCTTGTCTGCCGCCGCAGCCGCGGTGCGGGCGCGCACCAGATCGGTGAGGATGACGGCGTTGATGCTTTCGTTGTGGCGGGCATACTGGGTGAGGCATTCCCCCAGAAGCTCCATCGAAGAGATCTGCTTCTTCCGCAGCATGCGGCCGAGCTCGAGGGCGGATTTAAAGATAAGTGCGGTCATGAAGGCTGCCGTTGTTTGGGTTGGGCAAAGCTAGCGTGAAGCAGGCGCGGGGTCGAGTTGCATTGAGTCAAAGCTTCGCCATTGATTGGCGCCGGTCCTTCCGGTGCCTGGCCCCTGAGACCTGGGACGAAGGGGGGCGTGAGCGCTGCTCGACGCTGTATGCGACTGGCTTAAAGTCGCTGTATGGGGCGCTTT
>JAIUNJ010000010.1 GCA_020161855.1 Pseudomonadota bacterium | reverse complement strand
CGTTCATGCCTGCGCGCGGACCCGCCGCTCCCTGCCGCCCGGGTTCACCGTCATGAACCGGACCCCAGTGGCAGGGTGCCTCTCCCACCTAGTCCAGCATAGGAACAATGTCAAGAACAAATGTGGAACATAAATCGGCCGCGCTGATGATCATGGCCCGAACCGCACCGTCGTTGCATATGCGGGCTTCCACGCAGGCAGCGGCAATGCCATGGCCTCGATCTAGAGCGCTGGGCAGCGCCAAGAGCAACTGCCGTTGCCCGCGGGACATTGATTGTTACAGCCAGTGGCGTAGACAGACTCAGAGCTTGCGGGTTGTTCAGGGGACTTCAGTTCATGTTTTCCAGAATTTGCATGATGCTTGCCACGCTGCTTGCGTGGCAGTTTGCCATTCCTGCTGAGGCGCAGGAATCGGACGGTGGCGCAGGGGCCGCCGCCCAGCGCATCGCGATCGACAAGGACAGTTTCGTCGAGGGCAATCTCTATTTCGTTGCCTATCACGAACTTGGCCATGCGCTCATTTCCGAATTCGATCTCGCAGTGGTGGGGCGTGAGGAAGATGCCGTCGATGGTCTTGCCACGGTGCTTATGACGCCCGATGACGACGAGGACGTTGCGCCCGACTACCTGATGGGCGCCATCCGCGGCTGGTTCATGTTCGCGTCCGAAACCAAGCTGGAGCAGATCGCCTGGTGGGACGAACACGGCACCAGCCAGCAGCGCGCCTTCCAGATCGCCTGCCTGCTCTATGGCGCAGATGCCGAGGCCTTCAAGGATGCCGCCGATGTCACCGGTCTTCCGGAGGAGCGGCGGCAGAGCTGCATCCGGGATTCCGAACAGAATGAAACAAGCTGGGACGCGCTGCTGGAGGAAGACAGCTATTCCGACGATGCCAAGGCGCCCGATGACGCGAAGGCTTCTGAGGTCGTCTACCAGGCCACGGAGAAATTCCAGGCCGAGCAGGACTATCTCAAGCAGCTCGGCATGCTGGAGGACGTGGCCGAGTTCATGCGTGCGGGCTACAAGCTCAAACCCGGCATTACGCTGCAAGCGGCCGAATGCGGACAGGTCAATGCATTCTGGGACAGGGGAAGCCGCTCGCTTACGGTCTGCTATGAACTGGTCGCCGCTTACCAGGCCATGGCCGCAGGACTGGAGGCAAGTTCGGAGGATGAAAGCGGATCTGACGGCAGCAGTGAAGACGAAGGCACATCAACAGACGCAGAGCAGGAAGGCCAATAGGCCCTGTGGCAAAGCTGGCGGTGTGAACTGACATCGAACCTGCAGGACGCCGATCCAGCCCAGCTTATTGTCGCCGCAATTCAGGAATCGACTTATAGTCGTATCATGGGCCAAGACTAAACCCTGGTTCAGTGATGCCGGAAAAGTCAAAACGGCATCAGATATTCGTGGGTCGTGTGGCGTAGAATTGATCAGAATTGCACCCCGTGGTGCAGACCTATTGTTTTGGAGAATGCGACATGTCCGAGAAGAAGCCAGCCCCCGAAGTGGACGTCACGAAAGCGTGGCAAGCAACACAGGGCCAGAAGAGTTCCGCCGGGCGGCTCCGGATTTTTGCGCTCATTTCATGGGCCATCGCCATCGGCGGTGAGATCGCCGGCATCTATCTGCTCCGGCAGCACAAGTTCGACGAGGGCAACTTGCCCCTGCTGATCGGCATTCTGGTCGGCATCGCGATCTTTGCCATTGCCGGCAGCATGATGTGGAAGGCCGCCAACAAGCATGACCCGGCGAGCCGGGCGCAGCCCTTCAAGTTCTTCGTCCAGAACCAGCTCGGTGCGATCATCACGCTGATCGCCTTCCTGCCCCTCATCGTCCTCATCCTCATGGACAAGGACATGGACCCGAAGAATAAGCAGATTGCGGGCGGCATCGGCGCCGTGCTCGCAGTGCTTGCCACCTTGATGGGCGTGAACTTCGCGCCGCCCTCTGTTGAGCAATATACCGAAGACATGAATGCCTGCGCCGCGCAGATCAAATCGGGCCAGCCGACGACAGCCTGTTCACCGGAGGTCGCTGCCCAGGCGCAGGATATCGCCCGCGATTCGGGGGCCGTGGCTGATGCCACCAAGAGCGCTGCGAACCCCAATGGTCTCGATGTGGTGTACTGGATTGCCCCGGAGCCAGGCCAGAAGAAGTCATCAACGCCGCATGTCTTCCATCTGTGCGAGGGTGTCAGCCCGCTGAACGGAAAGACCGTGAACCACGGCACGGTGACGGAGGCCTATGCGGAGAACGCCATCCGCATCACCCAGCAGATTGCCATGGAACAGAAGCAATGCGGCTTCACGCCGGCAGCGCCGTAACGCCCGCCTGACGGATCAGCGCTTCGGCCCGCGATAGGTTCGCGTGCCGGGCCTGCCGCCCTTGGAACCAGCCTTGCGGTCCTGCGCCTTGGGCGCAGGCCATGAGGCGGTGGCGGGCTTGATGTTGCCGCTGCCGCGCGGGCGGGAGGCTCCGGCCTCGGGATCGCGCGCCAGCGGATCATCCATCACCGCAAGCTCCAGCGCCTTGAGGCGCTTGACCTCATCACGCAGGCGCGCCGCTTCCTCGAATTCGAGATTGGCGGCGGCGTCGCGCATACGCTTCTCCATGTCGGCCAGAACCTTCTCGAGATTGTGGCCCATGAGCGGGCCTTCATCTTCGGCGAGACCGGCATCGACCTGTACATGGTCCTGCTCGTAGACCGACTTCATGATGTCGGTGATGTTCTTCTTGACGCTCTGCGGGGTGATGCCGTTGGCGCTGTTGTAGGCCGTCTGCTTTTCGCGGCGGCGGTTGGTTTCGGCGATGGCGCGTTCCATCGAGCCGGTGATGCTGTCGGCATACATGATGACGCGGCCGTCAACGTTACGGGCGGCACGGCCGATGGTCTGGATGAGCGAGGTTTCGCTGCGCAGGAAGCCTTCCTTGTCGGCATCGAGAATGGCGACGAGGGCGCATTCCGGAATGTCGAGGCCTTCGCGCAGCAGGTTGATGCCGACCAGCACGTCGAAGGCGCCGAGACGCAGGTCGCGCAGGATCTCGATGCGTTCCAGCGTATCGATGTCCGAGTGCATGTAGCGCACGCGCACGCCCTGTTCGTGCATGTATTCCGTGAGGTCCTCGGCCATGCGCTTGGTGAGCGTGGTGACGAGCACGCGATAGCCCTGCTGCGCCACCTCCTTGCACTCGGCGATGACATCATCGACCTGGGTCTTGACCGGGCGGATGATGACCGGCGGATCGATGAGGCCGGTGGGGCGGATGACCTGCTCGGAGAAGACGCCGCCGGTGCGCTGCATCTCCCACGAGCCGGGCGTGGCCGAGACATAGACCGTCTGCGGCCGCATGGCGTCCCATTCCTCGAAGCGCAGCGGGCGGTTGTCGATGCAGCTCGGCAAGCGGAAGCCGAATTCCGCCAGCGTGGCCTTGCGATTGTAGTCGCCGCGGAACATGCCGCCGATCTGCGGCACGGTGACGTGGCTCTCGTCGATGAAGACGAGGCAGTTGTCCGGGAGATACTCGAAGAGGGTCGGCGGCGGCTCGCCCGGCTTGCGGCCGGTGAGATAGCGCGAATAGTTTTCGATGCCGGCGCAGGAGCCGGTGGCCATCATCATCTCGATGTCGAACATGGTGCGCTGTTCAATGCGCTGGGCCTCGAGGATGCGGCCCGCCGCATTGAACTCGGCAAGGCGCTGGCGCAGGTCGTCCTTGATGCGCGTGACGGCCTGCTCAAGCGTGGGCTTGGGCGTCACATAATGCGAGTTGGAATAGACCTTGATCTGCTCCAGTTCAGCGCGCTTGTGGCCGGTGAGCGGATCGAACTCGACGATGCTTTCAACCTCGTCGCCGAAGAGCGAGATGCGCCAGGCGCGATCCTCGAGATGCGACGGGAAGAGCTCGATCGTGTCCCCACGCACACGGAAGGTGCCGCGCACGAAGTTCTGGTCGTTGCGGCGGTAGTGCAGGGCCACGAGATCGGCCAGCAGCTGGCGCTGTGGATGGCGGGCCCCCTTCTTGATGGTGAAGGTCATGGCCGAATAGGTTTCGACATCACCGATGCCGTAGATGCAGGATACCGAGGCGACGACGATCACATCATCGCGTTCGAGCAGGGCGCGCGTGGCCGAGTGGCGCATGCGGTCGATCTGCTCGTTGATCGAGCTTTCCTTCTCGATGTAGGTGTCGGTGCGCGGCACATAGGCTTCCGGTGTGTAGTAGTCGTAGTAGGAGACGAAATACTCCACTGCGTTGTTGGGGAAGAAGCTCTGGAACTCGCCATAGAGCTGGGCGGCCAGCGTCTTGTTAGGCGCGAGAATGAGGGCCGGCCGGTTGGTGCGCGCGATGATCTGCGCCACCGTATAGGTCTTGCCGGAACCGGTGACACCGAGGAGGACCTGATCGTGTTCGGCGGCTTCGACGCCCGCGACAAGTTCAGCGATGGCCTGCGGCTGGTCACCCTTGGGCTCGAAGGGCGAGACGAGATCGAACCTGCGGCCGCCTTCCGATTTCTCAGGCTTCGGCGGTTTGTGCGGCGTGAACATGGGAAGCGGGAGAAATTCGGGACGCAGGGCCTCAAGCCCGGCGCGGGCCGTTTCCGGCAATACCGGCACGCCCTCCAGCCGCGCCTGCGGCATCTCGGCGAAACCACCATCCTGACGTGAATGACCCATGGACAGCATATAGGCGCGAGGCCGTGGCGGCGAAAGGGCAGCTGCTGTCAGCTGCTGACAGGAGCGCACCATGTCCCGAATCGGGACATGTCCGGTTGACTCTTCTGTCAAGTTACAATGCCCAATTATGCGCCAAAAATTGCATTGGCCGCACTTTTCTGCTTAGCCAAATCCACTCTCTGGGGAGGGACGGGATGGCAACGCGTTTTGAGACCCGGCAGGGCGGCAAGTTCCTGCGGGCCGCAGGCAAGCCGCGAGGTTTGCTGGTGATGTTCCGCGGCCTGCGCGCACGCGGAATTCTGGGCCGTTTTAGCTGGCGCAATGACGCCATCGAACAGCTTGCGCAGTTCCTGCACGAGCAACTGCCTGACGTTGATATCTATCTGCTCGACAGCTTTGGCCGCAGCGCCTGGTCCTGGCGGCGGCCGGAGGAAATTTCCGCGGAGTGCGTGGCTGCGATCGATGAGGTGGACCGTCAGCAGGACTACAAAGACATCCGCTTCTTCTGTTACAGCATGGGCGCAGCCCTGGCACGCAAGACGCTCATTGGCGGCTGGGGCGCGCAGCATTGCGGCGTGGCCTTCGAGGACGACTTCCTGCCGCCCGACACCGAGCGCGACTGGCCGGCGCGCGTCTCGCGCATTGTTTCCGTGGCGGGTTATGCCCGGGGCTGGATCGCCAGCCCCCGCCTTGGTGTTCTGACGCGCCTTGCCATGAATTTCTACGGCTTCGCCGGGCATCTCGTGCAGCTGCTGCAGTCCGGCGATGACAAGACACAGGCCACGCCTCTGATCTTCCGGCTGCGGCGCGGTGCACCCTTCATCGTCAACACGCGCCTGCAATGGCTGGGACTGTCACGGAAGCGCAAGCCGGAGGACGAGGGCACGGAAGAGGCGCCTGGGCTTTCGGTCGTCCATGTGATGCCGGCCAATGACGGCATGGTCTCCAGTGTCGAGGTGATCGACGTGGAGGGCGACGAACAGCTGAAGAGCGTCCACTACATGACCGTGCCGGACACGGACCATGGCTCTGTCCTGCATTTCGGCAATGAGTTGCAGACGCTGGCGCCACGTACCCTCTCGCGCCGCAAGGCCAGCGACCTCAAATTCACCCGCGCCGACTATCTGCTCTCGGCACTTTGCGGCAAGCTCGCCAATGACGCCAATCGTGGGCCGTTCCAGCTTGCCGGCGCTGTGCCGCCCGACAGCGAGGGCGTAGCCACGCCGGTGCACTATCTCGATGATACGCTGGCCAGCAAGCCGGACGACTATGTCGAGCGCTTCGTGTTCATCGTCCATGGCATCCGCGATACCGGGGCCTGGGCCAAGAAGATCGGTGCCGAGCTGCACCGCCAGAACGACGCGGACTCGCCCGGTCACATGGGAAGCTCAAGCCTGCGGACCGACACGCAGAGCTATGGATATTTCACCGCACTTCCTTTCCTGCTGCCCTGGGTGCGCAGGCAGAAGGTGGAGTGGCTGATGGACCGCTATGCCACCGCCCGCGCCCTCTTTCCCAAGGCGAAGATCTCCTTCATCGGCCATTCCAACGGAACCTATCTCGCCGCTGCCGCGCTCAGAGACTACGAGGCCTGCGAGCTTGACCGCGTGGCACTTGCAGGCAGCGTGGTGCGCGAGGATTTCGACTGGGCCTCACTCAATGCGGTGCGCACGCGCGTCGGCCAGGTGATCAACTACGTGGCGACAGGCGATCTTGTCGTTGCACTTTTCCCCTATGGCGTACGCAAGATTTTCGGCCGCTTTTTCGGCCTCGGCGGCTCGGGGCACATGGGCTTCGACAGTTCGGGCGTCAACAACATCCGCTATGCCGTCGGCGGCCATGACGCGGGCATTGCCGAGCATGTCTGGCCGAAAACAGCGTCCTTTATCCTTGGCGGTGACGTGCCTGTTGCGGAGCCGCTGGATGGCAAGCATTTCGCGCTCCAGCAATCTCCCTGGGCGCTGGCCACGGGCCGGGCCTCGTGGCTGATCCTCATTCTCGGCGCCATCGTCATTCTTTCGCTGGGATGGTCGCTGGCGGAACCGCTACTGCGGCTGCCCGCCTGGTCGCCCATCATTGCGCTGACCGGCTGGCTCGGTCAGGTCTTCGGCGAGGGCGCGGTTGGCACCTTCTTCAGTGCCCGTTCGCAGGTGCTGCAAGCGCTGTGGCAGTGCTATGGCAACTGGCCTGCCATCGTGCAGGCGCTGAGCCTGATGGCATATGGCTGGCTGGTGCGCTTCGTTCTGTT
Organism: Pseudomonadota bacterium; assembly: GCA_020161855.1. Taxonomy (GTDB): domain Bacteria; phylum Pseudomonadota; class Alphaproteobacteria; order Rhizobiales; family Aestuariivirgaceae; genus Aestuariivirga. The sequence continues at coordinate 126,406 of JAIUNJ010000010.1, read as the reverse complement.
CCGCTTCTGAGGGCGGTCAGAGCTTCTTGGCGTCGGCCAGGGCCTGCTTCATCTGCGGCATGAGTTCGGCGTTGCTGGCCACATAGCCATCGGTGTGCAACGGATCGCCTTCGCCATCGAGGCGCGAGACAAAGCCGCCGGCCTCGCGGATGAAAAGAAGGCCCGCCGCCATGTCCCAGGCATTGAGATGGTGGCACCAGGCGGCATCGAGGCGGCCGCAGGCGACATAGGCGAGTTCCAGTGCCGCCGAGCCGAGGCCGCGTATCCCCGCGGTGCGGGCCTGCAGGACGGCGATCTCATTGCGGTGCGACACCTGGTTCTTCTGGCCGATATTGGGAATGTTGGTGGAGATCAGCGCCTCGTGCAGGTTCTTGCGTGCCGAGACGCGCATGCGCTTGTTGTTGAGGAAAGCACCCTGGCCCTTCTCGCTGTGAAACAGTTCATCGCTGATCGGATTGTAGGTGACGCCCGCCACCACTTCGCCCTTGCGCTCAAGCGCGATGGTTACCGCGAAGAAGGGCAGGGCATGCATGAAATTCGAAGTACCGTCGATCGGATCGATGATGAAGCGGTGATCCGGATCCTCACCCTTGGTGAGGCCTTCTTCCTCGCCCAGGAAACCGTAGGTGGGCCGCGCCTTTGCCAGCTCGGCGCGCAACACCTTCTCGGCCTTCTTGTCCGAAGCGGTGACGAAGTCGCCGGGGCCCTTCATCGACACCTGCAGGCTCGAGACCTCGCCATAGTCGCGCTGCACGCCACGGGCGGCCTTGCGGACGGCGTTAATCATCACTGTCAGGACGGGAGAGCTGCTCACGGGTCTTTTTCCTTCTTGATCGCTCGCGGCGATAGCAAGATCATCCGCCGATTGCTAGATCGGCGTGACGGAGGTTCCCCCTTGAAAAAAGCAATGCTCTACGGCTTCTACGTGCTGCTGGGCCTGTTCCTCGCCTTTGTCGCCATCGGCTATGCCCTGCCCGACAAGGCCCATGTCGAGCGTCAGGCCGTGATCAACGCGCCGGCGGAGAAGATCTATGCGATCATTTCCGACCTGCAGCGCAATCAGGAATGGTCGCCGTGGCTGGCGGTCGATCCCGCCATCAAGGTGACATTCGAAGGTGCAGGGCCGGGCGTGGGCCAGAAGCTTATATGGGAATCGACAAACCCGCAGGTCGGTTCCGGGAGCCAGACGACGGCGGAACTGATTGCCAACGAGAAGGTCGTTTCCGCCCTGGACTTTGAGGGAAGCAAGGCCGTCGCCACGCTGCAGCTTGCGCCGGAAGGCACGGCCACAAAGGTGACGTGGGCTTTCGACGCGGCTTTGGGTGGCCTGCTGGAACGCTGGTTCGGGTTGCTCTTCGACGGCTGGATCGGGCCTGACTACGAGAAGGGCCTCGCCGCCCTCAAAGCCCTGGCCGAGAAGGCCTGAGAAAGCTCACTCGAAGGGGGGCGTTTCCTTCGGCACAAAGGCACCGGCGCGGGTCTCCGCCTCCTGGCGCTGTTCGGGCGTGAGGCCGTTCATCACCGGATCGAGTTCGGCATCGGGCCTGCCCGCCTGCGTGGCGAGAATATTCCACATGGCGGCTTCGACCAGATCGGCGGGTGCACCCATGCCTGAGGCGTAGATGCGGGCCAGCCTGTTCTGGGCAACGGGATTGCCGTGCTCGGCGGCGAAGCGCAGCCACCTGACGCCAATGGCCTCATCGCGCTCCACACCATCGCCTCGGAAGACGAGCACGCCATATTCAAGCGCGGCATCCGGAAGGCCGCGGACTGCGGCCTTCGACAGCCACTCGGCGGCTATGATCGAGTCCTTCGCCACGCCGCGCCCCTCAAGATAGAGGAGGCCGAGATTATACTGCGCCTCGACGATGCCGGCATTGGCGGCGCTGGTGAACTGTGCTGCAGCTTGCGGCCAATCCGGCTCGCTGCCGAAAGCACCGGCGGCGATCAGGCCGAGATTGTAAGAGGCGCGGGCGTTGCCGGCCTGGGCAACACCTTCAAGCAGCTCTTTGGCGCTGTCGACATCCGGCTCACCGGCGCGGTCATCGAGCAGCAGCATGGCGAGGGAGAAGGCGGATTCCTTGTGTCCGGCATCGAAGGCCTGCTGGAACCATTTGCGTGCTGCCTTCCAGTTGATCTCGACGCCCTGGCCCTTCTGGAACATGGTGCCGAGGAGCGCCATGGCGCGGGCATCGCCCTTGGCGGCGAAATCCTCGGCGAGGCTGCGGGCCTCAGCGTAGTTCTGGTCGTCGTAGAGGGCAAGGGCCTGTTCGAATGTCGCCGTGCCCTGCGCCACCGCCGGTGTGGCGAGGGCGAGAAAGGCAGACAGAAGAAGGCCGGTTCGCGTCATGAAACCCTTGCAGCCAATGCAGCGACGACCTCGGCCGCGCGCGCAGGCGACAGCCACATGTCATCCGAGGGGCGGATGAAGTCCGGCTTCTGCGGCAGCAGTGTGGCAAGCTCTTCCGGCGAGACCGGATCCCAGGCCACGGCCGGAATTTCGAAGATCTCCTGCCACCACGAGAGAAGAGGTTCGCCGCTGTGCTGGGATGCCTGTGCGAAGGCGACATAGTCGGCGCCCGATTCCGCCGCCTCCATGGCGAGGTGACGCGATGTGGCGGCATAGACGCCGATCATCTCGTTCCTGAAACTCTCACGCAGGCTCTTCACCGGCGCGGCACGCGAGACATGGATGCCATCAGCCTTGAGGCGATGGACAAGCCGGGGTTCGCAGTCGCGGATGATGACGGCGAGATCGAGGGCCTGCAGGGCTGCGACGGTTGCAGCGCCAATCTTGTCATCGACAAGGATCGAGGCACAGTCTCCGGCCTTGACCGCGGTGGTTGCCGCCGCGGCGATGGCGTCATCCGCAAGGCCATCCGGCGCCACGAGAAAGAAGCGGGGTTTGCTCATGGCCTCGCCAGTAGCAATCCCGCCCTGATTTGTCGAATGGCCTTACTTGGCGGCCTTGGGCAGGAACAGGGCGAGAAGGCCGAGCGCCGGCAGGACCGAGCAGACCTTGAAGACGGTGGCGATGCTGGTGTGATCGGCGAGGACGCCGAGCAATGCCGCACCGAGGCCACCCATGCCAAAGGCCACGCCGAAGAACAGGCCGGAGATCATGCCCACGCGGCCGGGCATCAGCTCCTGCGCATAGACCACCATCGCCGCAAAGGCGGAGGAAAGGATGAGGCCGATGGGGATCGTGAGCGCGACGGTCCAGAAGAGGTTGGCATAAGGCAGGGCCAGCGAGAAGGGCAGCGTGCCGAGGATCGAGAACCAGATCACGCCCTTGCGACCGATGCGGTCGCCGATGGGGCCACCGGCATAGGTGCCGACAGCAACAGCGCCGAGCAGCACGAAGAGGTAGATCTGGGCAGAGCCGTTGGAGACGCCGAAATGGTCGATCAGGTAGAAGGTATAGTAGCTGTGCATGCTCGCCATGTAGACGAACTTGGAAAACATCAGCAGCAGCAGGATCGTCAGTGCAAGGACGATCTGGTTCTGGCTGTAGGCTGAAACCTTGCTCGCAGCCTTCTTGGCCGTGGTCGCAAGATGGGTGCTGTGCCAGCCGCCGACGCCATAGAGAAGGAAGATGGCGACCATCGCGAGGCCGCAGAACCACAGCAGGCTCATCTGGCCATAGGGTACGACGATGGCGGCGGCGAGCAGGGGGCCGATGGCCGTGCCGATATTGCCGCCCACCTGGAAGATCGACTGGGCCATGCCGAAGCGCCCGCCGGATGCAAGCCTGGCGACACGCGAGGCATCCGGATGAAAGACGGAAGAGCCGATGCCGATCAGGGCGGCGGCAACGAGGATCATATGGTAGTTGGGCGCGGTGGCCAGAAGCACGAAGCCGAGCAGGGTGAGGGCAGGCGCCACGGGCAGGAGATAGGGCATGGGCCGCTTGTCGGTGAGTGTGCCGATCAGGGGCTGCAGCACCGAGGCCACTACCTGGAATACGAAGGTGATGATGCCGACCTGCGTGAAGGTGAGGGCATAGCCATCGCGCAGCATGGGGTAGATCGACTGCAGGATGGCTTGCAGCGTGTCGTTGATCATGTGGCAGGCAGAGGCGGCGAACAGCACCGTGAAGACGGTGGCTTGGGCCTGCCGGTTGTCAGCGACGGCTGTCATATGCGTGGTTCCTCCCCGGGAGCCACGGCTTTGACGCTTTGTCGTGCGCCGTGCAAGCCGGGCCTGCGCAAGTCAGGCATGCGCCATGGCGTCGGGGTTAGCGGACCTGGAGGGCCTTCACGCCCGGCAGTTCCTTGCCTTCCAGCCATTCGAGGAAGGCGCCGCCGGCCGTCGAGATATAGGTGAAATCATCCGCAGCGCCAGCGTGGTTGAGGGCGGAAACCGTGTCGCCGCCACCGGCAATGGAAATGAGTTTCTTTGCCTTGGTGCGGGCCGCGGCATATTTGGCGATGGCGACCGTGGCGGCGTCGAAGGGTTCCATCTCGAAGGCGCCGAAAGGACCGTTCCAGAGCAGGGTGTGGGCATTGTCTATGGCGGCCTTGACCACATCGACCGACATCGGCCCCACATCCAGCATCATGCCATCGGCAGGGATCGCATCGACGCCATAGTCATGGCTCGGCGCGTGAGCCTTGAACTCCTTCGCGACGATGGCATCGATGGGCAGGATGACGGCGCAACTGGCTTTTTCCGCCGTATCGAGAATGGCGCGTGCCGTATCCGCGAGATCGGGTTCCACCAATGATTTGCCAACACCCCGGCCCTGCGCGAACAGGAAGGTGTTGGCCATGGCGCCGCCGATCACAAGGCCCTCGACCTTCTTCACAAGATTGCCGAGGAGATCGAGCTTGCTCGATACCTTGGCGCCACCGACGATGGCGATCACCGGCTTCTTCGGTGTTTCGAGTGCCGCCTGCAGGGCGCCGAGCTCCGCCTGCATGGCGCGGCCGGCATAGGCCGGAAGCAGATGGGCAATGCCCTCGGTCGATGAGTGGGCGCGGTGGGCGGCCGAGAAGGCGTCGTTGACGAAGATGTCGCCGAGGCCCGAGAGCATCTTGGCGAAGCCCGCGTCGTTCTTTTCCTCGCCGCCGTGATAGCGGGTGTTTTCCATCAGGATCACGTCGCCGGGCCTGGTGGCAACAGCAGGCGCCGACTGCCAGTCGGTGAAAACGAACTGCACCTTGCGTCCCAGGGCCTTTTCCAAGGCGGGGGCGACCGGCTTCAGTGACATCTCCGGCACGACCTTGCCCTTGGGCCGGTCGAAGTGGGCAAGGATGATGACGGCGGCACCCTTGCGGAGCAGTTCCTGCAAGGTCGGAACGACGCGGTCGATGCGGGTCGTGTCTGTAACCTCGCCGTTGATGATGGGCACGTTGAGATCGAGGCGGATCACGACGCGCTTGTTGGCGACATCAACATCATCGAGGGTGCGGAAAGCGGGCATGGCGGGCTCCTGACGGATTTTGCGAGGGGCGTACCTCAAGAAAATGCAGGAAGAAAGCGGAAAAGAGGCAGCCGGCCGCAACGGCTGCAGCCTGCGACCCTGCCGCTGTGGACCCTCCGCGGGCCCGTTGCCATAAGGCGGCAAAACAACAAGGAACCCTGATGACCGATACGCCGCGCGATTCAAATGGCAACGAACTGAAAGACGGTGACAACGTCACCCTCATCAAGGATCTCAAGGTTAAGGGCGCCAACGTCACGCTGAAGCGCGGCACGCTGATCAAGGGCATCCGCCTCACCGGCAATGCCGATGAAGTGGATTGCCGCCATGAGAAGGTGAAGGGCCTCGTGCTGCGCACCGAGTTCCTGAAGAAGGCGTGAAGCCCCTCCCGCTCTCCCGGGTGACTAGCGCGAAGCTGCCTTGACCACGGCCTGCGCGGTGATGCCGAACTTCTTATAGAGCACTTCGGCAGGCGCCGAGGCACCGAAGCCGGTCATGCCGATGAATGTGCCTTCCGTGCCGATGAAACGGTCCCAGGTGCCGCGCAGGCCCGCTTCGACGGCGATGCGGATCTTCTCCGTGCCGAGGAGCTTGGCCTTGTAGGCCTTTGACTGGCGCTCGAAGAGCTCCATCGACGGCACCGAGACGACGCGCGTCGCGATGCCCTTCTTGTCGAGCAGGGCCTTGGCTTCGAGCGCGATCTCCACTTCCGATCCCGACGCGAAGATCACGGCCTTCGACTTCTTGGCCGAAGGTGCCACCTCATAGGCGCCAAGGGCGGAGAGGTTCTTGGCCGAATGGGTGAGGCGCGCGGGCTTCAGCTTCTGGCGGGTGAGGGCCAGCACGCTGGGCGATGTCCGGCTTTCCAGCGCCACCTGCCAGCATTCGGCGGTTTCGATGGCATCGCAGGGGCGCATGGTGATGAGGTTGGGGATGAGACGCAGGGCTGCGACATGCTCGACGGGCTGGTGCGTCGGGCCGTCCTCGCCGAGGCCAATCGAGTCATGCGTCATCACGAAGATCGAGCGGATGCCCATGAGGGCCGCGAGGCGGATCGACGGGCGGCAATAATCGCTGAAGCACAGGAAGGTGCCGCCATAGGGAATGACGCCACCATGGAGGGCAAGGCCATTCATGGCCGCGGCCATGCCGTGTTCACGGATGCCGTAGTGGATATAGCGGCCGCCGTAGTTGCTGGCGTCGAGAACCTTGAGGTCCTTCGACTTGGTGTTGTTGGAGCCGGTGAGATCCGCCGAACCACCGATGGTCTCGGGCAGCGCCACGTTGATGACATCGAGGGCGTTCTGCGAGGAGTTGCGCGTCGCGAGTGTCGGCGGATTGGCAGCGAGTGCCTTCTTGTAGTCGGCGATGGCGGTGACAAAGCCTTCCGGCAGGTCGCCGCTCATGGCGCGGGTGAGCGTCGTCTTATGCTGAGAGGCTGAGAGGCGCGCTTCCCAGGCCTTGCGGGTCTCGGCCCCGCGGGCGCCGGCGGCGCGCCAGACGGACAGGATATCTTCCGGGATGACGAAGGGCGGGGCGTCCCAGCCGAGGTTCTTGCGGGCTGCCGCGATTTCATCGGGGCCGAGCGGCGAGCCGTGGGTGTCCTTGGTGCCCTGCTTGTTGGGCGCGCCGAAGCCGATGATGGTCTTGGCAGCGATCAGAACCGGGCGGTCGGCGGACTGGGCGGCACTGAGGGCGGCGCGGATCTGCCCCACGTCATGGCCGTCAATCCGCGAAACAGTCCAGCCCGAGGCTTCGAAGCGCTTCAGCTGGTCGGTCGAGTCGGCCATGGAAATCTTGCCGTCGATCGAGATGTTGTTGTCATCCCAGATGACCACGAGGTTGCGAAGCTTCAGGTGCCCGGCAAGGCCGATCGCCTCCTGGCTGATGCCTTCCATGAGGCAGCCATCACCGGCCAGCACATAGGTCTTGTGACCGATGAGGTCATCGCCGAAGCGGGCGTTGAGGTGGCGTTCGGCAATGGCGAATCCAACAGCATTTGCAATGCCTTGGCCGAGGGGCCCCGTCGTTGTCTCAATGCCTGCCGCATGGCCGTATTCGGGATGGCCAGCCGTCTTGGAGCCCCACTGGCGGAAGTTCTTGAGCTCATCGATGGTCATGTCCTTGTAGCCGGTGAGGTACAGGAGCGAGTAGATCAGCATCGAGCCGTGGCCGGCCGAGAGGATGAAGCGGTCGCGGTCGGCCCAGTGCGGGGCCGCGGCGTCAAACTTCAGGAATTCGGTGAAAAGCACCGTCATCAGGTCGGCGGCGCCCATGGGGAGCCCGGGATGGCCGGAATTGGCCTTCTGGACGCCGTCCATCGACAGGGCGCGGATGGCATTGGCCAAAGTGCGGGGGGTGATGTCTGACATGGGCGGGAATCCCTGGGTAAAGTTGGGTGAGATCGGCCCCTGATAACAGCCGGCCCCGGCCTGTCAATTGCGCCGCAGAGGACCACTTAAGCGCGATTGCTTCCGTGGGCGATCAGCTTTATGGTACAAGAGTTTGTGAGTGCTTGAGAATCTTAGGTTTGTGCGTTAGGGGGTCTCGAGGACGGTCATGGCAGATTCACAGAAATTCGAATCCTCTTTGCAGCGGTTCGAGCAAGCGCTGAAGCTTGTCGAGAAAACCATTGCGAAGAAGCGCGAGGAAGAGAAGCGTCTGAAGCTTCTCGAAACCGACAAGGCGTCTCTGACGAATGACAAGCTGCGCATGGACCGCGAGCTCGCGCTGGTGCGCAACAAGGCGCAGGAACTGGTGAACACATCCAAGCAGGCGGCAGGCAAGATCGACAGCGCCATGGCGCGCATCCGTCAGGTTCTGCATTCAAACAGTGGCGAGTGACGCATGGCAAATGTCGTTGTGACCATCGCAGGCCGTCCTTACACGATGCAGTGTCCGGACGGAGAGGAAGCGCATCTGCAGGAACTGGCGAAGCTGCTTGATGTTGAAGTGGGCCGCATCCGCCAGAGTGTTGGTGCGATCGGCGACATCCGCCAGCTGGTGATGGCGGGCCTGATGGTGGCTGACCGGCTTTCCGAGGCAACGAAGAAGATCGAGGCGCTCGAGGATCAGGTCAATGGCCTGCGCGAGAGCCGCAACATGTTCCAGGCGCGCATGCAGCAGCAGGACGAGAACTTCGCCAAGGCGCTCGAGATCGCCGCGCAGAAGATGGAAGAACTGGTCTCCGGCTGAGTGCCGGGAGAAGCTGGTTTCCTGAGCTGGTTAAATCAACCCGATTCCGGTGAGGCCTTTGCGTTGGCCGTCCTGCAGGCGTTGCGGACGTCTTGGGGAACAGCCCTTTAAATGAGTCTCCTGTTCTGCCCGCTCTGGGTGTGATGTCACGGGTTTCTAAAACTATACTCAGTTCAATGCGAATCAGTTACAGGTTGTAGGCACATCTAGGGGGCGAGTTGTGCCGCGCAGCATTTGTGAGCTTAAGGGGTCGCATCCGGCCCGCGAGAATGATTCTTGGCGGCTCCTGTCCGGAACAGCTATCTCGTTGTTTCTGTTGTCTGTTGCAGGGTTTTCCGGGAGCGCCCAGGCGGCCTGCACGCCAGCAGGCCCCTATGGCGGCGGGGCAGACACCGTCACCTGCAATCCTGGGGCGGGCGAGAACATCTCGACGGCTAGCGGAACTGATCAGGTCACGGTCACATCAGGCACCGTTGGCACCATCAATACGGGTGCCGCCGCCGATACCGTCATCGTGAACGGCGGAACTGTCACCAGCATCCAGACAAGCACCGGCGGCGACCTTGTGACCGTGAACGGCGGTACTGTCGGAACCATCGAGCAGGATGATGTCGGCGGAACCGCGGCAATCGACACCTTCACCATGACCGGCGGGCAGGTGACGTCGATCACACAAGGGGGCTCTGGTGATCATGCGACGATCAGCAACGGTGTTGTTGGCAGCATCGATCAAGGAAGCGGCGACGATGACCTGACGATCAACGCAGGCTCCACTGTGACGACCGTCATTCAGGGCACAGGTCTTGACAGCCTGATCATGACGGGCGGCAGCGCCACCTCGATCGATCAGGGTTCATCGAGCGACAGTGCAACACTGACAAACGCAACTGTTGGCACCCTCGATCAGGGCACAGGCAACGACTCATTGACGATCAATGCCGGCACGACCGTCACGAATGTCACTCAGGGCGACGGATTTGATACACTTCGGATGACGGGTGGCACTGTCGGTGCTTTGAGCCAGGGTGGCAATCTGGACATGGCCTATATCAGCGGTGGCAGGATCACGGGCTCCTTCATTGATGCTGACTATGTCCAGTTTTCCGGCGGGCGGATCGGTGATGTCGATCTCGTTCTCGGGTCCAATCTGTTCGAGATGTGGGGAACAGCTCAGATCGACACGACACTGAACTCCGAACAGGATGCAGATATCTATTATCTTTACGGTGGTTCCATAGGGGCCAGCGTTTCGACCGGTAGCGGCAATGACACAGTGGTGATCGGTGGGACCGCCACCTCGTTCGACAGTTCACCCATTACCGGGGTCTTCGGTGCCACGAATGTCGGCGGGAACATCATTCTCGAAGGCGGCAATGACAGCCTGACGATGAATGGCGGCCAGGTTTCAGGCAGCATCTATGGCGATGGCGGGGCCGGCCACAACAACGCGCTCTCGAGTGATGGCTTCGCCGACACGATCCGGCTTCTTGGGGGGACGGTGCTTGGGTCGGTCTGCACGGACAGCCCGACGGACGGCCAGGTTGGCATTGATGGTGTTACGCTCGATGGCACGGCCGTCACCGGTGATATTCTGACCTATGGTGGTGCGGACATCATCAGCCTGTTCAGCGGCAGCGCCGCCAATGTGTATGCGGGTGACGACAACGACGATATCCTTCTGAGCGGCGCTGTGATCAGCGCGGCGATTGACGGCGGTTCCGGCGAGGACACTATCAACCTGTTCGGCGGCAGCGCAGCCAACGTGTATGGCGGCGATGACGACGATGAGATCTTCTTGAGCGGTGCTGCGATCGGTTCAGACATCGATGGCGGCGGCGGCGATGACGGCATCACATGGGAGTCGGGTACCGTTGGGACCGGGCTTCACGGTGGCACCGGGTCGGATACCATGATCGTTTCTGCCGCCAGCTATGACGGTACGCAGATTCTGGATGGGGGCGATGACTCCTTTGCCTCGGATGGAATGGTGGATCGCCTGCGCCTGCTCAACAGGACAGTGACCGCCAATGGTGCGAGCATCATCAACTGGGAAACAGTCTCGCTTGAAGGGACAAGCCTGCGGATTGCCGATGGCAGCTGGGTTGTCGGCGATGCCAGCGATACAACGACGGGCGTGTCCCTCGCTTCCGGATCATCCCTTGAGGGCACCTCGTCATTGTCGCTGGCGGGCAATCTGTCGGTTGACAGCACCTCACTTTTCCGTGGCCGCGGCGCGAGCGAAGTTACCGGCAATCTGGTCAACCAGGGCACCGTCACTTCGGTTGATGGCGTAGCGGGCGACGTGATCCGCGTGGGCCGGAACTATTCGGGAAGCGGCACCTATTTCGTTGATGCCGATTTTACAACCAACACGGCCGACCGGCTCATCATTGCAGGCAATGTGTCGGGAGGGCCGACTTCCCTTCACGTCAATAACGTTACCAGCAGCACGGCCACCGGCCAGGATGTGATTGTCGTTGAGGTGGGCGGTAGTTCCACTGCCGATGATTTCCTGCTTGCAGGCGGCCCGATCAATGCGGGCGCTTTCACTTATGATCTCGAATATGGCGGCAACCAGTTTGTGCTGGCGGCGATGCTGAATGCCACTGGTGAAGTCTATGCAGCAGCACCGCAAGCGGTGATCAATGGTTTGCTGCGCCTTCCGACACTTGAGCAGCGCGTGGGGACGCGCATGCAGGCACCGGCCGGCGCTGCTGAAGAAGCGCACGATAGCCTGTGGGGCCGCATTATTGGCAACCGTGACAAGCTTGCCCTCGATGGCGGCCCGGTGATCGACAGCCGCGGCTGGGGCCTACAGGCAGGCTATGATCTGGCCTTCGACCCCGGCCAGAACGGCCAGGTGGTTCTCGGGCTGACAGCACAGATGAACCGGATGAATGCCGATATCCGCGGCGGGGGTGGGGGTGGGCAACTCGACTCCGACTCCTATGGTGTTGGTGCCACCGCGACCTGGCATGGCCACGGCGGCAGCTACCTCGACCTGCAGGCCCAGGCCAACAGGATTTCACTTGATCTGGCCTCTGCCCTGGATGGCGGCCTTGCCAGTGGCGAATGGTCCAAGGGCTACATGATGAGTGCTGAACTGGGTCATCGCTTCGCGCTCTCGGAAAGCCAGGCCATTACCCCGCAGGCGCAGTTGACTTGGTCGCATCTCGATGGTGCGTCCTTTACGGACGATGCGGGCAACGCCATCGACCTGGGCAACAACGGGCAACTGACGGGCCGTCTTGGCATCGCTTTCAACTACAAGGGCGCCCTGACCGATGCGGGAGACAGCGATGCCTATGTCATCGCCAACCTGCTGAAGGACTTCGAGGACTCAACCCGTGTGCAGGTCGGCGCGGCCGATCTGGACGCGAAGTTGGGCAATGTCTGGGCCGAACTTGGCTTCGGCGCCACCATCAAATGGACCGAGAATGTCTCGTTCTACGGTGAAGGCTCCGTACGTCAGTCGCTGACTGACAGCGACAATTTCGGCTGGGCGGGAACCGCGGGCCTGCGCATCAACTGGTAACGGCGGCGCGCGGTACTCTCGTCAGACCGGATCGCGGCGGAGCGGTGTCGTCGAACAGTGAATGCCACCGCCGTTCTTCTGTACTTCGCGGTAGGGCAGCGTTGTCCATGTGACGCCGTGCTTGGCAAGCCGGTCGAGGGTCCGGTTCGAGGCGCCCTCCGGCATCAGCAACTTGCCCGGCGCGATGGCCAGTGAATTGTTGATCCAGCCGTCATCGGCAGGATCAAGCTCGATATAGTGAATGCCGCGCGCCTTGAGTTCCTCGAGGAACGAGAAGGGGAGGCCCGAGGGATTGAGAAGCGCCAGATCCTTGTCGATCATGAGGAATGACACGTCGATGTGGATGTCGTAGCCCGGCAGGTCGATGATCAGGAGTTCGACGCCCTGCCGCCTGAGCACTTCGCCGACCTGCTCAGCCCCTTCGCGATTGACGCGCACACCGACGCCGATAGCGCAGGTCTTGTCGTTGAGCCAGGCGAAGCTGCCGCCTTCCATGACACCGGCACCCGATATCGTACGCAGGATCGGAACCCCGATCTTCGCCAGGGTGCGGGTGATGGCGAGTTCCTCGCCCCGGCGGATGCGTGCCCCCATGCGGCAGACGATGGCGCCGCCCTTCACCATGATGAGCGGGTCGCGGGTGTAGACCGACTTCAGCCGGGTGTTGTCGACGCCATCGACAAAGTGAACGTCGATGCCTTCGGCCTTGAGGGCCGCCACCATGCCGTCATGCTGCTTCTGCATTCCCGGGATGTCGGGCGGCGTGTCGCTCTGGAAGTACCAGCCGGTGGCCGGATCGCCGAAGGAGCCGATCTCGGCGATGCGCTTCTTCGGGTCGACAATGTTCATTTCAGGTCCCGGCCGATGCACGAGGATCGAGCGGATGCGGCCCACATCGTTGTCGATGCCCCAGACAGCCCCCCAGGACTTCATCAGTTCGCCCTCGTCCTCGAAAGGCGGATTTGCCCCGGCGGCGAAGGTCTTGATGGTCTGGTTGTAGATCCAATGGGGATTGGCGTCGTTGGCCACGGAGGTCTCCTGCAGGCATGAGTTATCTGCGGAGTTAAGCTGCTGGCCCCGAGGCTGTCCAGCAATGCAAAGGCTCGGACGCGCTGGCCGTGGACATGACGGTATGTGACGCCTACATAGGCCTTGGCGAGACTGCCCGGTTTGTGAAGGAACCTTTATTCCCTGGGGCCTATAAACGATACCATTGGGAGCTGTCCCTGCGCCGGGCCGTGGCCTGGCATACACGGCGCCCACCTACGCAAGTAGGGACCCGGGATCGTACGTTCCCACGGCCCATGGTGGTTTCGCCACTTCACGTCAATCAACTGCCGCTTCAGCATGGACAATCTGCCCGAGATCAAGAAACAGGCGCGCAAGGCAGCCGCAGAGGCGCGCGAACCGGCCCATGCGGAGGCACAGGAGATGGCACCTGTCCGCCTGATGGAGCACCGCTTTCCGGTGGCTCTCACGGCGGACTGCAACATCATCTCTGCTTTCTATCCCTATCAGAGCGAGATCGACACCCGGCCGCTGCTTGGCAAGCTCGCTGGTGAAGGCTGGACGACGGCCTTGCCGATCGTCACGAAGATCGGACAGCCGCTGTTCTTCCGCCGCTGGTTTCCGGGCGAGCCAACAGTTCCCGGCAAATGGGACATTCCCCGGCCGCCGGATGATGCACCGGTTGTGGAGCCCGACGTGCTGCTGGTGCCGCTCCTTGCGTTTGACCGAAAGGGATACAGGCTTGGCTATGGCGGCGGCTTTTACGATCGCACGCTCGAAGGCCTGCGCGCCAAGAAGCGGGTCGTTGCAATCGGTGTGGCTTACGCCGCACAGGAAGTCGCGGCGGTGCCCGTCGACGAGCATGATCAGCTGCTGAATTTCGTCATGACAGAGAAAGAGCTTATCACGTGCGGCTGATCTTCCTGGGCGATGTGGTGGGGCGGAGCGGGCGAGATGCGGTGTTTTTCCACCTTCCGATTTTGCGCGAGCGCTACAAGCCCGATTGCGTTGTGGTGAACGGCGAGAATGCGGCGCATGGCTTCGGTATCACGGAAGACATCTTCACGAAGCTCCGCGATGCAGGCGCCGATGTGGTGACGCTGGGCAATCACGCTTTCGACCATCGCGAGATCCTGCTCACCATCGACCGTGAGGAACGCCTGATCCGGCCACTAAACTGGCCGGCGGGCTGCCCCGGGCGCGGAACGGCACTGATCGAGACGGCGCGTGGACAGCGTGTGCTGGTGATCAACGGCATGGGCCGGGTGATGGTGGAGCCCATGCTCGACGATCCGTTTCCGGCGATCGACATCGAGCTTGAGAATTGCCGGCTCGGCCGCGACTGCGACGCCGTCCTCCTGGACTTTCACGGCGAAGCCTCGTCGGAAAAGATGGCCATGGGGCATTTCTGCGACGGGCGCGCCAGCCTCGTGGTCGGCACGCATACACATACGCCGACGGCCGATCACATGATCCTGCCCGGCGGTACTGCCTATCAGACGGATGCCGGAATGTGCGGCGACTATGACTCCGTCATCGGCATGGACAAGGCAGAGCCTCTGCAACGCTTCCTGCGCAAGCTGCCCGTTGAACGCTTCAAGCCGGCAGAAGGCGAGGCCACAGTGTGCGGCATCGCAGTGGAAACCGATGATCGCACGGGCCTTGCGTTGAAGGTGGCGCCGATCCGCGTCGGCGGTCGGTTGCAGCCGGCTGAAATTCCATTCTGGTAACATGAGCATAATTAATGCCGCACCGTACAAAAAAGGGGTGACGGCTTTGTTGCAGTTGCTATCATCCTCCTGACGTCGAGCTGAAAACAACAACGACGATGAAGTGTCATGCACAGGGTTGCATCAGATACTTCAAGGCTCAGGCGCAATATCGGGGAGGTGGATGGCCCATGGCGCTCGTCATTGCGCAGCTTGATGCAAAGCTGTTGCGGTGCGGAAAGAGCGTCTTCCGGTATTTTCCTTCCTTGAATTTTTCTCATGGCTGCAGAGTCGGCCGCAACGGAGGGACGTCTATAATGAAGAGAACAGTTTGTGCAGTCGGCGCCATGCTTCTGGCCGGTTCCGCTCTCGTGGGTGTGGCGCGCGCCGCCGACGAACTCACGGTCACATCGTGGGGCGGTTCCTATTCTGAATCGCAGCGCAAGGCCTACTACGAACCCTATATCGCAGCTGGCAACAAGATCACCGAAGCCGAGTATTCCGGCGAACTTGCGCTGATCAAGGCACAGGTGGAAGCCAAGGCCATCACCTGGACGGTCGTGGACGTCGATACGCCGACCGCCGTGCAGGGTTGTGCCGAGGGCGTGCTGGAGACCATCGACTGGGCCAAGCTCGGCCTCGACCAGTCGAAGTTCATCGGTGGCGACCTGACGGAATGCGCTGTACCGACGATCGTCTATGGCACCGTGTTCGGCTACGATACATCGAAGCTTCCGGAAGGCCCGACGACAGTCGCTGACTTCTTCGACCTGGCGAAGTTCCCCGGCAAGCGCGGCCTGTTCAAGAACCCGACCAACAATCTGGAATGGGCCCTGTTTGCTGACGGCGTGGCGATCGAAGATGTCTACAAGGTCCTGTCGACACCGGAAGGTGTGGATCGCGCCTTCAAGAAGCTCGACACCATCAAGAAGGACATCGTGTGGTGGGAAGCCGGCGCCCAGGCTCCGCAGCTGCTGGCTGACGGCCAGGTTGTCATGACTTCGGCCTGGAACGGCCGCCTGCAATCAGCCATCGACAAGGACGGCAAGCCCTTCAAGATCGTCTGGGACCATCAGGGCCTTGACTGGGATTGGTGGGCCATTCCGAAGGGCAATCCGAAGCTGGAAGAGGCTTACCGCTTCATCGCCTATGCTTCGAGCGCCGTGCCGCAGGCCGAGCAGACGAAGTATATCGCCTATGGCCCTGCCAACTCGGAAGCCATTCCAAACATTGATCCGAAGGCATTGCCGAACCTGCCAACCGCTCCGGACAACCTGAAGACCGCCTTCAAGATCGACCCGCAGTTCTGGGCCGACAATGGCGATCAGCTGAAGGAGCGCTTCAACGCCTGGCTGGCGCAATAAGCCGACGTCTTCACATGCAATCATCTTCCCCCGTGCCAGTCACGGGGGAGGACTCCATTTTTCCTCTCCGGACAATGCATCTGGCACAAGACGAATGACCTCCATTTCACCGGTCGCCGATACCGTGATGCGTGCAGCCGACGGCACGCCCCTCAAACTCCGCCTGCAGCAGACGATGCGGCGCGAGCAGGTGAAAGCCCTTGTTCTCATCGCGCCCCTCTTTCTTTTCATCGTCATCAGTTTCCTGTTCCCCATTATCGCCATGTTGCGGAACGCCATCTACGATCCCGACATTCAGGAGAACATGCCGGAGACCGTCGCCATGATTCAGCAATGGGACGGCAAGGATGTGCCTGGCGAGAATCTGTTTGCCGCGCTGGCCAGTGATTTCAAGGCCGCCCACAAGGCCAAGACATCCGCTCTTATCGGCAAGCGGCTGAACTATGAAATTCCGACCCTGAAGTCCAA
Organism: Pseudomonadota bacterium; assembly: GCA_020161855.1. Classification (GTDB taxonomy): domain Bacteria; phylum Pseudomonadota; class Alphaproteobacteria; order Rhizobiales; family Aestuariivirgaceae; genus Aestuariivirga. The sequence continues at coordinate 109,702 of JAIUNJ010000010.1, read as the reverse complement.
AGTCGTTGTGACGGCACGCAAGCTCGACAAGGTTGAGCAGGGGCCATGGAAAGAGGCGGTCATTGCGGCCGATCCTGTCTGGGGCGAACTCGAAACCTGGGCGGCGATCAAACGGGCCTCTTCGTCGATTACGCCATTCTATGTGCTCAATGTGCTTGACCTCAAGCAGTCGGCATCCGGCAGCATTGAATCCGTATCCCAGGATCGCGCCATCTACAGGCAGATTCTTGGCCGCACCCTCTGGATTTCCTGCCTGGTGACGGCACTGACCCTGTTTCTCGGCTATCCCGTTGCCTACATGCTGGCGAATGTGCCGCAGCGTACGGCCAGCCTGCTCATGATCTTCGTCCTGCTGCCCTTCTGGACATCGCTGCTCGTCCGCACCACAGCCTGGTCGATCCTGCTGCAGGATGGCGGGGTGGTGACAGGCCTGCTGAACATTACCGGCATCACCTGGTTCCTGAATGCCGTTGGCCTCGTGGAGGGCGTGCCCGCGCTCTACAAGACCCGCTTCTCGACGGTGCTGGCAATGACCCACATCCAGCTGCCTTTCACGTTGCTGCCCATCTACTCTGTGATGAAGACGATCTCGCCGACCTATATGCGGGCGGCGCGTTCGCTCGGCGCCAAGCCGGCATATGCCTTCCTGCGGATCTATATGCCGCAAACACTGCCGGGCGTGGCGGCAGGCTGCCTACTCACCTTCATTCTGTGCCTTGGCTACTACATCACGCCGGCATTGGTGGGCGGCCCGACCGACAGCATGATCTCCGGCTTCATCGACACGGCCATGAACACAGAGAACAACTGGGGCAAGGCCTCGGCCCTTGGCGCTGTGCTGCTCGTGGCCACGATCATTCTCTACTACGTCTACAACAAGCTCATCGGCATTGACCGGATGAAACTCGGATAGTCCCATGGCCCTTCCTGCCTATGCTACAACATCTGAGAAAGTGGGATTCTGGGCCCTCAGGATTTTCGTTGGCATCGTCCTCCTGTTCCTGATTTCGCCCATCCTTGCGATCATGCCGCTGTCCTTCAACTCGGATACGTTCTTCAGCTATCCGATGCCGGGATATTCGCTGCGCTGGTATGAGGAGTTCTTCACCAATGACCGCTGGCAGTCGGCCTTGCGCCTGTCGCTGCTGCTCGCATTCCTGACGACCATTCTGGCAACGACGCTTGGTACGCTTGCCGCGCTTGGCCTCTCGCGCGGGAACATTCCCTACCGGGCAACGATCATGGCAGTTCTGATTTCGCCCATGATCGTGCCGATCATCATCTCTGCACTTGGCATGTTCTTTTTCTATGCCCGGCTGGGGCTTCTCGGCACGCTGCCTGGTCTTGTGCTGGCGCATACAGCGCTGGCCACGCCCTTCGTGGTGATCACGGTCACCGCGACGCTGTCCTCATTTGACCGCACCCTGATGCGGGCCGGGGAAAGCCTGGGGGCCTCGCCCTCCACCGTGTTCTTCCGCGTGGTGATGCCGCTCATCCTGCCGGGCATGATCTCCGGTGCGCTCTTTGCCTTCGTTACGTCCTTCGACGAGGTGATCGCAGTGCTGTTCATCGCAGGCCCCGAGCAGCGCACGCTGCCGCGTCAGATGTTCTCCGGCATTCGTGAACTGATCTCGCCGACGATCACGGCGGCAGCTTCGGTTTTGATTGTGATTTCGACGCTGATGCTGATCACGGTGGAACTCCTGCGGCGGCGTAGCGAAAGGCTGCGCGGAATCAGGACCTGAGCCGCAAGCTTCGATCCTTCCAAATCCCGACATGTTTCAGGCCAAGTCCGGCCAAGCTCTTCCGATAGGCCTGAGGCCGGAACACGTCGGAGGAAGTCCATGAACTTTAAAGCTGCCATTCTTGCTGCAACTGCCCTTGTGTTGACCGCGCTGCCAGCTTCTGCTGCGACACAGCCTTTACAGGACCGGGTGGAAGTCACCTTTGTGCTCGATACCACCGGTTCGATGGCTGATCTCATTGACGGGGCCAAGCGCAAGATCTGGTCTATTGCTTCCACCATCGTTGACAGCAATCCCGACGCGGATATCGCCATGGCGCTGGTTGCATATCGAGACATTGGTGACGAGTATGTCCTGAAGACTACCGAGATGTCAGAAGACATTCAGGGTCTCTATGGCAAGCTCACGAAGCTGGAGGCTGATGGTGGCAATGATACGCCTGAGTCCGTGAATGCGGCGCTGGACAAGGCCGTGACCGGAATAAAGTGGACGCGCGGTGAGCACGTGAAGCGCATCGTTTTCCTGGTCGGTGACGCGCCACCTCACATGGACTACCAGCACGACCGGAAATACAAGGCCATTCTCAAGGATGCGGCCCAGCGCAAGATCATCGTGAACACCGTCCAGGCGGGCGACATGGCGGAGACGACTCCGGTCTGGAAGGAAATCGCCCAGTACGGGCACGGGCGCTACATGGCGATTCCGCAGAGCGGCGGCGAGATCGTTGTCATCGTCACGCCCTATGATGACGAGATCCTGGAACTGCAGGGCGCTCTCGACGGCACCATCATTCCCTACGGCTCGGATGAAATGCGCGACGGTCTCGAACAGAAAATGCGCGAGAAGTCCGCGGCAGCGCCTTCGGTCAAGCTCGACAATTCATCCTACTATTCCAAGCGCAAGCTAAAGAAGGAAGTTGTCACCGGGAATGGCGACCTGATTGGTGACGCCCGCAATGGCCGCGTCGATGTGGCAGGGCTTCCTGAAAGTGATTTGCCAAAGGATATCAGGGCCCTTCCCAAGTCTGAGCGGCAGGCCTGGGTGGCAGGGAAAATCGAAGAACGCAGCAAGATCGAAGCGAAGATCGCCGCTCTGGTGGCGCAGCGGGATGCCTTTGTCGCTGCCGAGCGGGGCAAGACACGTGAAGCCGCAAACGTGGATTCCTTCGATCGAGCCGTTGAGGATACGCTCCGCAGCCAACTGAACTGAATCAGCTTGCGCCCGGTGGCTGGATCTCCCGTATCAGTTTGCGCAGCATGACTGGCCCGAAATCCTCGTAGCCCTTTGCGGTGGTCGCAAAGGCATCGCGGCCACCAATGACGTGCAGCTCGAGATACTCCTGCAGTTTCGGCCAATCGGTGGCAATGGCGAGGCCATTGATGGTGATCCCATCACCCAGTGTGTCGCGCCGCGCCTTCGGCAGGGAGGGGCCGATGTTGTTGATGCCGTCCACCGAGATATCGATCACCCGCCGAGGCGCATCCGGTGCTTCTGCAAAGAGCAGGGACGCCTGACGAAGGGCCGCTGACAGGGATGTTCCGCCGCCGGGATCGGCGCGCTCGGCCGCGAGAACGGCAAGTCCGAGCTTTCGCGCAGCCTCGGCACTGTCGATGACGGTCCAGGGGATGACCAGTTTCTGCGTATTGGTGCCCGACCACTGCATGACGCTGACCGCGATGCGCCCTTGGGGCCCGTTGCCGATGGCTTCGACAACCGCCTTGCTGCGCAGGGCGGCGGCCAGTCCGGTCATCTGCAGGCGGTACTCTTCCTGATCGACGCTGGCGGAGATATCGAGCGCAAGCACCAGCGCAAGGTCAACGCGCGTGGACTGGGCGCGGGGCGCCGCGTGCAGGGCGAGCAGGAAGAGGGCAATGAAAAGCCAAGCCTGACGCATCACGGGCTCCAATCGGCCCGGTCAGGCTAGTCCCGTCTGTCCGTCAAGACAATCGAGGCCGTTTACTTGCGGCGGATGAAGGCTGGAAGCGGCGTGGCACCTTCAACACCCGCAGCCTGCTTGAGGCGCTTGGCGAAGCGCATGCCATGCTGGGTCTTGGCGTTGGATTTCTCGGCATCGAGCTCGGCGAGGCCTGCGGCTTCAAAGGCCTTGGCTGCCTCGGCGCTCGTATCGGTGAGCGTGGCGATGGCGGCGAAGAGACGGCCTGGAGGGGCGGAGTCTGCCAAGGATCGAACCTTTCGGAGGGCGGCAGCACCCGCAGCGCCGACGGCTTCGCCATCGAACGAGAAGGTTTCAATTGCTGGTTTGGCTGCCGTCGCCATGATACGTTACTCCACACACTGACAGGTACAGACCAACATGGTGAACCAAGACGCTTAATGGCGGGTTAAGGTGACGCTTGTCTGACGCTGGAGGGCTTGGCTATACCCCGCCCGACAAGGCAAAAGAGGTCATCATGGCAGGGCATTCACAATTCAAGAACATCATGCATCGCAAGGGCAAGCAGGATGCCGTGCGGTCCAAGATATTCTCGAAGCTGGCCCGCGAAATCACCGTTGCGGCCAAGGCAGGCCTGCCGGATCCCGATGCCAACGCGCGCCTGCGGCTGGCAATCCAGAATGCCCGCGCCGAGAACATGCCCAAGGACAACGTCGAGCGCGCCATCAAGAAGGCGATCGGCGGCGATGCCGAAAACTACGACAACGTGCGCTATGAGGGCTATGGCCCGGGTGGCGTCGCCGTGATCGTGGAGGCGCTGACCGACAACCGCAACAGGACCGCGTCCAATGTGCGTTCGCTCTTCACCAAGTATGGCGGCAACATGGGAGAGTCTGGATCGGTGGCCTTCATGTTCAACCGTGCAGGCGAAATTACCTATCCCAAGGCCAAGGCATCTGCCGATGACATGCTGGAAGCGGCGATCGAGGCCGGCGCGGACGATGCCACTTTCGACGACAGCAACCATGTGATCACCTGCGCCTTCGAAAGCACCGGCGAAGTGTCGTCGGCGCTGGTGGCGCGGTTCGGCGATGCCGAGACGGTGAAGGTGGTGTGGAAGCCCAATGTGATGGCGCCCGTCGATTTCGAGAAGGCCGAAAGCCTGATGAAGCTTGTCGATGCCCTCGATGACGATGACGACGTGCAGGTGGTTTTCTCCAACGCCGATATCCCCGAGGATGTTCTTGCAAGGTTGAATGCCTGATGGCCAAGCATCGTTTTGTTCCCGATCACTATCACTCAACGCTGGCTGCGCATGCGCCGGTGATGCATCTGCGCGATGGCGACACGGTCACCACGCGCACGCTCGATGCCCATGGCTATGATCACGAGAACGTGCTGCGCGGTCCCGACACCAATCCGATGACCGGACCGTTCTTCATCGACGGCGCCGAGCCGGGCGATACGCTGGCCGTCGATATACATCATATCCGCATGACCCGGGTGATGGGCTGGACACGGCAGGGACTGGCCTGGCACATTGTCGATCCTTCCACCGTGCGTGACATGCCGGCGCGCGAGAAAATCTTCTGGCGCATCGACAACAATGCTGGCGTCATCCGCCTCGAGAAGCCGGCGGCGGCGCTGTCGGAATGGTCGCTGCCCATCGCCCCGATGATCGGCTGTTTCGGCGTGGCGCCGGATGATGGCGAAGCGATCTCAACGGCAACAAGCGGGCGTTACGGCGGCAACATGGACTATCGCCGCTTCGGCGAGGGTGCCACGGCTTATTTCCCTGTGTCCGTGCCTGGCGCACTTTTCTGTCTTGGTGACGCCCATGGCGCACAGGGCGATGGCGAGATTGCCGGAACGGGCATTGAGACGTCGGCCGAGGTCGAGTTCACCGTGCGCCTGATCAAGGGCAAGCGCATCGGCTGGCCGCGCGGCGAGAATGCCACCTCGATCTTCACCGTGGGCAATGCCAGGCCGCTGGAACAGGCCTTGCAGCATGCCACCACCGAGATGCTGGCCTGGCTGGCGCAGGACTTCGGGCTTGATGCCATCAGCGCCTCGCATATTCTCGGCATGCATGTGCGCTACGATGTGGCCAATGTTTTCAATCCGGCGTTTTCGGTGTCGTGCCGGCTGGAGAAGTCAGCGCTCGCGGCATTCCCGCGCAAGGCCTAACCTTCGCACATGGTGCGAATCATCGGGCTTGACCCCGGCCTCAGGAATACCGGCTGGGGCATCATCGACGCGGAAGGCACGCGGCTCATCTATGTGGCGGATGGCGCCGTGCATTCCGATGCCGATGCGCCGCTGGCCGACCGCCTCCTGCAGATCCATTCGCAGCTGATGGAGGTGTTGCGCAGCTTCCTGCCTGATGAGGCGGCGATCGAAGAGACGTTCGTTAACGCCGATGCGCGCGCCACGCTGAAGCTCGGGCAGGCGCGTGGTGCGGTGATGCTGGCGCCGGCGGCCTTGCGTGTCCCCGTGGCGGAATATGCCCCGAATCAGGTCAAGAAGTCGGTGGTGGGGGCAGGCCATGCCGAGAAGCAGCAGGTGAAGCACATGGTCAAGTTGCTGCTGCCGAAGGCGAGCCTCAAGACTGCGGATTCCACCGATGCCCTGGCTATTGCCATCTGCCATGCCCATCACCGCGGCGCGCGCAGCCTGAGGGCGGTTCTTGATCGTTCTTGACTTGTTCTCATTTTTGTGCAAGCATTACAAGGTCGAACGACATGAAGCACGGGCAAACAGGAGGCCTTCTTTGCTGGACTTCCTGATCATAACACGAGCTTCCACCGGACAATTTGCGGGCCTCATCGTTTTCCATGGACGCCGGACATGATTGGCAAGCTCAAGGGCCGCATCGACTCGACCGGACCTGACTGGGTGATGATGGATGTGAATGGGGTCGTCTATTTCGCTTCCTGTTCAGGCAAAACTCTGGCTGCGCTGCCGGGCCCGGGCGAGTTTGCCGAACTGCATACCGAAATGCTGGTGAGCCAGGATTCAATCCGGCTGGTGGGTTTCGCGACGGGCCTTGAGAAGGAATGGTTCCGCCTGCTGCAGACCGTGCAGGGCGTGGGCGCCAGGGTGGCGCTGGCCATCCTCTCTATTCTCAGCGGCAGCGAGGTGGCGCAGGCCATCGCCTTGCAGGACAAGGCCATGATCGGCCGTGCCAGCGGTGTCGGCAAGAAACTGGCGGAGCGGATCGTGCTGGAACTCAAGGACAAGGCGCCGGCCTATACCGCCTCCGATATCGGGCTCTCTCAGGTTGCGGCCGAACTGGCAGCACCGAAATCCTCCGCCGTTACAGATGCGGTCTCTGCGCTGGTCAATCTGGGTTACGGGCAGGTGCAGGCGGCGCAGGCGGTGAGTGCGGCACTGAAGAAGGCGGGAGATGATCAGCCTACGGAGAAATTGATCCGCCTGGCGCTCAAGGAAATGGCCAACGGATGAGCCGCGCTGTCCTCGACTCAGACAAGAAGCCCGACGATGCCCTCGACACGCATCTGCGGCCGCAGACTCTTCATGAGTTCGTTGGCCAGACGAAGCAGAAGCAGAACCTGCGCGTTTTCATCGAGGCGGCACGGGCGCGTGGCGAAGCGCTGGACCATGTGCTGTTTGCGGGACCGCCCGGCCTTGGCAAGACGACGCTGGCGCAGATCATGGCACGTGAAATGGGCGTCAATTTCCGGGCGACGTCGGGGCCGGTCATCGCCAAGGCTGGCGACCTCGCGGCCCTGCTCACCAACCTTGAAGAGCGAGATGTGCTTTTCATCGATGAAATTCACCGGCTCAATCCAGCGGTCGAGGAAGTGCTCTATCCGGCCATGGAGGATTTCCAGCTCGATCTCATCATCGGCGAGGGTCCGGCGGCGCGCAGCGTCAAGATCGATCTGGCGAAATTCACGCTCGTCGGTGCCACCACGCGCACCGGCCTTCTGACAACACCTTTGCGCGATCGCTTCGGTATTCCGGTGCGCCTTGAATTCTATTCAGAGGAAGAACTGCTCGATATCGTGCGGCGCGGAGCGCGTATTCTGCAACTGGCGGTGAATGAGGAGGGTGCGCGTGAGATCGCCCGCCGCTCGCGCGGAACACCGCGCATTGCCGGCCGGCTGTTGCGGCGTGTGCGCGACTTTGCCCATGTCGGCGGCCAGGCTCAGGTCGATGCTCGTGTTGCAGACAAGGCGCTGAAAGCGCTCGATGTTGATCATGCCGGCCTGGATGCGCTGGATCACCGCTATCTTCACTGCATTGCGGTCAATTTTGGCGGCGGCCCTGTCGGCATCGACACGATAGCGGCCTCGCTTTCGGAGGCGCGCGATGCGCTCGAAGACATTGTCGAGCCCTATCTGCTGCAACTGGGTTTTCTCAATCGCACGCCACGAGGCCGCCTGCTGACGCATCATGCCTTCCGCCATCTGGGGCTTGCCGTGCCCAACCGGTCCGAGATCATGCAGGGCGCATTGCCGCTGGGAGACGAGGCGTGACCGAGGGCATCATCCGCGATGGCATTCATCGCCTCACGCAGCGGGTCTACTATGAGGACACGGACTTCTCGGGGAATGTCTATCACGCCAACTACCTGAAATACTGCGAGCGTGCCCGCTCGGATTTCCTGCGGGTGCTGGGCATCGATCAGAATGCCATGCTGGCCGCCGAAGGCGGGTTGATTTTCGTGGTGCGGCGGATGCTGTGTGACTTCCTGCGGCCTGCCCGCTTCGATGACGTGATCATCGTGGAGACGGTGCCGGGCGAGATGGCGGGGGCCCGTTTTGAGCTGGCGCAGCGAATCCTCAGGGCCGGGGAGCCGCTTTTTACGGCAACAGTGACGGTGGCGCTGATTGATGGCCGCGGCAGGCCCCGGCGCATGCCTGCCGAGATGCTTTCCCGCTTCACAGGGCTGCCGCGCTAACCACTTGTTAACCAAGCCTGATTCAAGTGCAACCAGAAGTCTCGAACGTCCCCGTTCGGGTTTCGCGGCGGGGGCTGGAAAGCACTGAAACTGCCGCAGTTTCGACAGATTCTCACGGTTTGAGGCCTTTTCGACCGGTGGCCTCCGACTGAATGGCGAGGCAGGCGGAGGGACGCCAAGCCCCGGCCGGTCAGGGACGCTGGAGTTTCATGGAACAGATCACGCAGGAAGCCGTTGCAAACGGTGCAAACATCTCCCTTTGGCATCTGGTGATGCAGGCGAGCTGGATCGTGAAGTTCGTGATGCTCGGGCTTTTCCTGGCCTCCGTCTGGTCCTGGGCCATCATCATCGAAAAGTTTTTCACGTTCCGCCGCGAGCATTCGGCCAACGACCGCTTCGAGCAGGCGTTCTGGTCCGGCCAGTCTCTCGAAGATCTCTATCACCAGATGAGCCGCAACGAGAACAACGGCCTCGCCACCATTTTCGTTGCCGCCATGCAGGAATGGAAGCGAAGCCAGGGCGCGGCGATGCGCGCGGGTTTCGCCGGCGTGCAGAAGCGCATCGAGAAAGTCATGGATGTCGCCATCCAGAAGGAAATGAGCGGGCTGGAATCACGCCTGCTTTTCCTCGCCACCACCGGTTCCGCAGGCCCCTTCATCGGCCTCTTCGGCACCGTGTGGGGCATCATGGTGGCCTTCCAGGGCATTGCAAATTCAGGCCAGACCAACCTCGCGGTCGTGGCGCCCGGCATCGCAGAGGCCCTGTTCGCGACAGCCATCGGTCTTGTGGCCGCCATACCGGCGACAATCTTTTACAACATGTATTCGGCTGACGCGTCGAGGGTTTCGAACAGACTCGAGAACTTCGCCGACGAGTTTTCGGCGATCATTTCACGCCAGCTAGACGAGAGGGCATAAGGATGGGTGCATCTGTTGGCATGAAGGGTGGCGGCGCGCGGCGCGGCCGCAGGCAATCCCGCCACAGCGCCATCAGCGAGATCAACGTGACGCCGCTCGTCGACGTCATGCTCGTGCTGCTCATCGTCTTCATGGTGGCAGCGCCGCTGATGACTGTCGGCGTTCCGGTTGAGCTTCCGAAGACTGAAGCCAAGGAAATGAATACCCAGACGGAACCGCTCACCATCACGGTGCAGGCGGATGGAACGGTCTTTCTCCAGGAAACGCAGATTCCGCTCAATGAGCTGACACCGAAGCTGCAGGCCCTCGCCAAGAACGGCAACAACGAACAGCTCTTCGTGCGCGCCGACACCAAGGTTGACTATGGTGCGGTGATGGAAGTGATGGGCGTTCTCAACAACGCGGGCTACAAAAAGATCGGCCTGGTGACGACCACGAAGGACGTGGCCGCGACGGGCAACTAGGCATGATGCAGAAGGGCATCAAGAGAGGCATTTCTGCGTCGTTCCTGGCGCATGCCGCCTTTCTGGTGGGTGCTCTGGCCGTTCTCCCTGCGCCTTCACAGGCGCCGATCGCGGAAGAACAGCCTGTCGTCGTCGACATCTCTAACATCTCCGAGAAGACGGCGACCAAGGCCACGACCAAGCAGGACGTGCCCAAGACTGAAAAGCCCGCCGCCGAAAAGACGGAAGTGACCAAGGATGTGAAGCCGGCGCCGAAGGTTGCCGAGGAGATCGTCGAAGCCGCAAAGGAAAAGGCGGCCGAACCGGAGAAGCAACCGGAACCCGTCAAGAAGCCCGAGGAAAATCCCGATACTGCCAAGCTCGAGGAATTGCTGATGGCGCAGGCTGAGGCCGAGCAAAAGGCTGAAGCTGAAAAGAAGGCCGCCGAAGAGGCGGAGCTGGCGCTCAAGAAGAAGCAGCAGGAAGAGCAGAAGAAGAAGGCGGAAGCCGAACAGAAGAAGCTCGAGGAGCAGAAAAAGAAGGAAGCCGAGGCCAAGAAGAAGAAAGAGGCGGAGGAGAAGCGCAAGAAGGCCGAGGACGAGAAGCGCAAAAAACAGAAGCTCGACATGGCCGAGCTTGAGAAGCTCCTCAACAAGGAAAACGACGAGCGCACCGCCCCCAAGAAATCGAGCGACACCGCGGGCAGCCCCGACCAGGGCCAGCAGGAAATCCAGGGCGATGACGCCGAAGCCAAGGCCAGTTTCCGTGATGCCCTTGTGTCGCGCATTCGCGAGTGCTTCCGGCCGCCGCCGGCCTCGCTTGATGACAATGTTCGAATCAGGGTGACATTGCTCATAAATCTCAATGAGGACGGGACCCTGAAAGGTGCTCCGCGTCCGCAGTTTACGGGCATTCCGCTCGCAGATGCCGTGGCTGAAGCCGCTTCTTCTGCTGTTGTGGAATGCCAGCCCTACAACTTCTTCCCTCCAGGCAAGTACAAGGGCTATTCCAGTTGGCAAATCGAGTTTGACCCGAAGGATCTCTGATGGTGATGGCGACGACGATGGACACTCCGGGCCGGGCCCCTCTGCTGCGATATGCGATGCAGGCGCTCGCCGCCCTGCTTTTCATGGTCATGGCAAGCACATTGGCCTCGGCACAGGAAGATGAGCCGAACGTTGCCGTGGTGCGCGGCGGCAAGGTGGAGCCGATCAACATTGCCATATCGCCGTTTCTCGCGGGCGCGGGTGCTGAGGATGTGGCAGCGACGGTTGCCGGCGTGGTGGCCAATGATCTCGCACGCTCCGGCTATTTCAATCCGTTGTCGCCGGAAAGCTTCATCGAGCGCATTTCCGATTTTGAGCAGCAACCGAACTTCATGAGCTGGCGCCAGGTGCAGGCGCGCGGTCTTGTGACCGGACAGGTCTACATGGATGGCGGCAAGCTGCGCGTGGCGTTCAAACTCTTTGACGTCAACACCGGCAACCTGCTGGCCGGGCAATCATTCTCGGCTTCGCCGAAGCTTGCCCGCCGACTCGCGCATCGCATGGCGGATCAGATTTACAAGGCGCTGACGGGTTTCGACGGCTACTTCGACACCCGCATTGTCTATGTGGACGAGTCGGGCCCGAAGTCGCAGCGCGTCAAGAAACTCGCCATCATGGACCAGGATGGTTTCAACCCGCGGACGCTGCCTGTCGGTGGCGATCTGTTGCTGACGCCGCGTTTCTCGCCAACCGCAAATGAAGTGACATTCCTGTCCTTCGGTTCCGGCGTACCGCGCGTGTTCATCTACAACATCGACACGAACCAGCGCGAGATCGTCGGTGATTTTCCCAACATGAGCTTCGCGCCGCGCTATTCGCCCGATGGCAACCGCGTGATCATGAGCCTTCAGAGCGATGATGGTGCCTATTCGAATCTCTTCGAAATGAACCTGCAGACACGCCAGCTGCGCCAGCTCACCAAGGTAGCCGCGATCAATACCGCGCCGTCCTATTCTCCGGATGGTGCCAATATCGCCTTTGAATCCGATCGTGGCGGCTCACAGCAGATCTATGTGATGCCGGCAGGCGGCGGCGAGGCGCAGCGCATCAGCTTCGGCAAGGGCCGCTATTCGACGCCCGTGTGGTCGCCCGATGGCCAGTGGATTGCTTTCACGAAGAATGCCGGCGGCAAGTTTGCCATCGGCGTCATGCGGCCAAATGGGCAGGGCGAGCGCATTCTCACGGAAGGCTATCACAACGAGGGTCCGACCTGGTCGCCCAACAGCCGCGTGATCATGTTCTTCCGTGAAAGCGGCGGTGGCGAAGGCGGCGGCCCGCAGCTCTATTCCGTGGATGTCACCGGTTACAACGAGCAGAAGGTGCCGACACCGGAGTTCGCTTCTGATCCAGCCTGGTCACCACGTCTTAACTAAACTTCTCAAGGCAATCTCAATGTCGTTCCTTCATTAAGGATGAAGGATGGTGGGGCCGGGGGGCCTCATGACTAACTCGACAAGGTGGATTGCCAATCATGATGAAGCTTCACTCCGGCACGTTCAAAATCGTTGCCGTTCTCTCGCTCGCTCTGGCTCTGGGGGCCTGTTCCAAGAAGAACTCCACAGCGGGTCTCAACTCCAACGGCCTGAACGGCGATCTGGCCGGCAGCGCTGCCCAGGTTCCGGGCTCGGAGGCCGACTTCCAGGCCAATATCGGCGACCGGGTCTTCTTCAACGAAGATCAGTCCTCGCTCACGGCAGAAGGCAAGCAGACGCTGATGAAGCAGGCGAGCTGGCTTGCCCAGTATCCCAATATCGTTGTGCAGATCGAGGGCCACGCCGACGAGCGCGGCACCCGCGAATACAATATTTCGCTCTCGGCCCGCCGCGCCACGGCCGTGCGGACCTTCCTGATTCAGCAGGGCATTTCGGCAGCGCGCATTGCCACGATTGCCTATGGCAAGGAGCGCCCGGCCTCCCTGTGTGACGCCGAGGAATGCTGGTCACAAAACCGCCGCGCTGTCACGGTTATCACCGGTGGCGTGAAGACCAGCTAACCCGTCGTCCCTGCCGGGGGCAGCACGGTCAGAAAATGTTAACCAAAATGCCACCACACTTGCGTGTAGTGGCATTTTGCGCCATGGCGGCCTTTGATTAACGCCGTTTGGCGCTTGGGGTGGTGGAGCTGCCGCCCGCATGAGGAGAATTTCGGATGATGATGACGCGGTCAGCGAGCTTCAGGACAGTGGCCCTGATCAGCTGTTTTCTGGCTCTGGCGGCCTGTTCCAAGAAGAACAAGCCGGACCTTGATGCGGGCTTTGGCGACGGCACCGGCATGGGCCAGGCGGCCCCCGGCTCCAAGCAGGAGTTCCAGACTGTGGTCGGCGACCGTATCTACTTCATCGTCGATCAGGTCGACCTGACCCCGGAGGCCCGTGAAACGCTGGCCCGCCAGGCCCAGTGGCTGCTCAAGTACCAGCAGGTGACCATCCAGGTTGAAGGTCATGCCGACGAGCGCGGCACGCGCGAATACAACATTTCGCTTTCAGCGCGCCGTGCAACCAACGCGCGCAACTTCCTGATCCAGCAGGGTGTGCCGTCCAGCCGCATTTCCTCGATCGCTTACGGCAAGGAGCGCCCGGCGGCCTTGTGTGACGCGGAAGAGTGCTGGTCGCAGAACCGCCGTGCCGTGACGGTGATTACCGGCGGCACGCGCTAGGGTGAGCAAGCTGTTGCGATTGTGCAACAGTGACGCAGCGGATTTGGCCAGCCGCAATTTTTCCGCACTTGCGGCCCAGAGGCTTAGACATTGATGCCCGATTCCGGATTTTGTCCCATGTTCAAGCGTAGTGTCTTTGCCGCCGTGCTCCTGATGAGTGCGGCCCTGCCTGCTTCGGCGCAGGATATCGCCACCCGCATCTTCCAGATGGAGGAGCGCATCCGGCAACTGACCGGCCAGGTGGAAGAACTGAATTTCACGGTACAGCAGCTGCAACGCCAGCTTGGCCAGAAAGGCCAGGGTCAGTCCGGCGAGCTCGAGCAGGCCCCCGCAGCACCGTCAACCAGCAAGAAGCTGGTATTGCCCCCGCAGACAAATGATCTCGCCGCTGCAGGCAATGACTCCGGCATCGAGGTGATCGAAGAGGGCGCGGGCCAGCAGCCGAAGCTGCAGAGCCCGCAGATCATCGGCTCCGGTTTCAATGACGGATCGCAGGATTTCACGGCTGGCGGCAATGCCTCGGCACAGACCGGTGATGGTAACTTCCAGGGTCAGGTGCTCGTGGCGCCCGGGCAGGGCAACGCCGCTGCCGATGGCAGCGCTGCCTCCACGGACCAGGACGGCATCGAGACCGTTTCCTTGCAGCCGGAAGATTCGCCCGACGCCATGTACAAGAATGCCAACGAGGCCCTGTTGCGCCGCCAGTTCGGCGAGGCGGAGGCGGGCTTCCGGACATTCCTGTCGAAGTATCCTGATCACAGCCTTGCCGGCAGCGCGCAGTATTGGCTGGGTGAGACCTTCTATGTACAGGGCGATGTGCGCCAGGCCGCACAGAACTTCCTTGAGGCCTACAAGAAATATCCCAAGAGCCGCCGCGCGCCCGACAGCCTGCTGAAGCTCGGCATGTCGCTCTCCAAGATGGGCCAGAAGGAACAGGCTTGCGGCGCCTTCAATTCCGTGAGCACGGAGTTCCCGCGAGCGGTCGAAACCAAGAAGCGTGCCAACGCCGAATACAAGCGTGCCAGCTGCTGAGGCAGCAGCGCTCTTTCATAGTCTTGCGGATGAGCCGCTTCTGGCTCTTGCCGTCTCCGGCGGCTCCGACTCCATGGCCATGCTACATCTGGCAGTCGAGGTCTTTGCGCCCTCACGTCTCATCGCCCTGACGGTTGACCATGGGCTGCGTGACGGATCCGCGGCGGAGGCCGAAACCGTTTCCAGGTGGTGTGCGGCCCTGGGTGTTGCGCATCACACGCTGAGGTGGGACGGCGAGAAGCCTCGCACAGGCATTCAGGCGAAGGGGCGCGTGGCGCGTTACGGCTTGATGGCGGCGAGATGCCGTGAACTGGACATCAACGTTCTGCTTACAGCACACACGCGCGATGATCAGGCAGAAACTGTTGCCATGCGCAAGCAACGCACCGGCAGCCTGCGCAGCCTGGCAGGTATCTGGCCGGAGACGCCATGGGACGGGGTGCGGATCTGCCGCCCCTTGCTGGGTGAGAACCGCGGCCGTTTGCGCGACTATCTGGTGGCCAAGGACGTGCGCTGGATCGAAGATCCCAGCAACGTGAACCCGGCTTTTGAACGGGTGCGTGTGCGGCAGGGGCTACCAGCCAATGACCACGCCAGCCTTGCTGGAGAGGCGCTGGCCGCCATGACCCACATGACGGCGGTTCGTGCCGAAGCCGCGCGCTGGCTGGCCGCGAATGCGCAACTGGAGCCGGTGGGACTGCTGCGGTTTCCCCGCGACGGGTTCCGGGTGCTTCCAGCGGATGTGGCTCTGGAAGCCCTGGATGTTGCCATTCGCATGGTGGGTTCGGGGCGCGCGCCGGAACGGTCGACCCTCCTATCGGCTGCTGCCTTGGTGCAGGGCAATGCGGCTGGCCGCCTGACGCTTGCGGGCGCCATCATGGCCTGCCGGAACCGCGAGGTGCTGCTGGGCCGTGAACCGGGCCGGATTGACCCAGAACCGGTCCCGGTCCCGCCCGGTGGGAGCCTGCTCTGGGACGGCAGGTTCCTGATTTCGGGGCCGGAAGGCACCCTTGTGCGGCCAATGGGGGTACATTGCCCGAAGCGCCAGAAGGATCTGCCCGCCTTCGTGTTGGCGGGCCTGCCATGGCTGGAATTTCCAGATGGAACGCGGCTTTCCCCGCATCTGGAGCAGCATCCTGAAATTACTGTCATGTTGGCCGGAAGGCTTAGTCAGAACCCGGCATTTACGATTCAGACAAGCTTGGAATTACACAATAAGCACCCTATGTTACCATCCAAGTTGTGGACGCCCGCGGGCCGTGGACCCGCGCCGTAGAATGAGGGAAGACCTTGAACCAGTTTCGCAGTTTTGCCGTTTGGATCGTCATCGCGCTGCTCCTCTTTGCGCTGTTTTCTTTGTTCCAGAGCCAGAGCGTGCGCACACCTTCAAGCGAGGTGAGCTATTCCGATTTCTTGGACAAGGTGAATGCCGGGTCGATCCAGAGTGTCACCTATTCGTCTGAGTCATTCCTCTCGGGCTCGATCCTTGCGACCGGCAATGACGGCAAGCTGATCCAGACCTATGGCCCGCTGACAGATGCCGACCTTTCGACGCTGCGTGCCAAGGGCGTGAAGATCAACTTCCGCCCGGCTCAATCCGATTCACTTCTGTCCAATGCGCTGATCTATTGGCTGCCGATGCTGCTGCTGATCGGTGTGTGGATCTTCTTCATCCGGCAGATGCAGGCGGGCTCGGGCAAGGCCATGGGCTTCGGCAAGAGCCGCGCCAAGCTTCTGACTGAGAAGCAGGGGCGCGTGACCTTCGAGGATGTGGCAGGCGTCGACGAAGCCAAGGATGACGTCGTCGAGATCGTCGACTTCCTGAAGGACCCGCACAAGTTCCAGCGCCTCGGCGGCAAGATTCCGCGGGGCGCGCTGCTCGTCGGCCCTCCCGGCACCGGCAAGACGCTTCTGGCCCGCGCCATTGCAGGCGAGGCCAACGTGCCGTTCTTCACGATCTCCGGCTCGGATTTCGTGGAAATGTTCGTCGGCGTCGGCGCCTCACGCGTCCGCGACATGTTCGAGCAGGCCAAGAAGAATGCACCTTGCATCGTCTTCATCGATGAAATCGACGCCGTGGGCCGCCATCGCGGCGCAGGCCTAGGCGGTGGTAACGACGAACGTGAGCAGACGCTGAACCAGCTCCTTGTCGAGATGGATGGCTTCGAAGCCAATGAAGGCGTCATCATCATTGCGGCGACGAACCGCCCGGACGTTCTCGATCCGGCGCTGTTGCGCCCGGGCCGCTTCGACCGGCAGATCACCGTCGGCAATCCGGACGTGAAGGGCCGCGAGCAGATCTTGCGTGTGCACATGAAGGACAAGCCGCTGGCGCCTGATATCGACGCCAGAGTTCTGGCCCGTGGCACCCCCGGCTTCTCCGGCGCCGACCTTGCCAATCTCTGCAACGAGGCAGCGCTTCTGGCCGCCCGCCGCAACAAGCGCATCATCACGCAGCAGGAGTTCGAGGACGCCAAGGACAAGGTGATGATGGGCGCCGAGCGCAAGTCCATGGTGATGAGCGAAGATGAGCGCCGTAACACGGCCTATCATGAAGCTGGCCACGCCATCGTCGGCCTCAACGTGAAATATGACCCGCTGCACAAGGTCACAATCATTCCGCGTGGCCGCGCCCTTGGCGTGACCATGAACCTGCCGGAAGGTGACCGCCACAGCCGCACGCGCGAATGGTGTGAGGCGAGGCTCGCTGTGCTTTTCGGCGGACGCGAAGCCGAGCTGATCCTCGGTGGTGAGAAGAACGTCACCAATGGCGCCATGGGCGACATCCAGATGGCAACCCAGCTGTCCCGCGCGATGATCACCGAGTGGGGCATGTCCGATAAGCTCGGCCGTGTGCGCTACTCTGCCAATGAGCAGGAGGTGTTCCTCGGCCATAGCGTGACGCAGAGCAAGAATGTCTCCGAGGGTACGGCCCATGTCATCGACGATGAAGTGCGCCGCCTGATCCAGGAAGGCGAGGCCCAGGCCAAATCCATCCTGAAGCGCAAGCGCGAGGATCTGAATACGCTGGCCAAGGCCCTGCTTGAATACGAAACGCTGTCCGGCGACGAGGTGCAGCGCGTGCTCAAGGGCGAGACGATTGACCGTGACGACAAGCCTGTGAAGAAGTCCGACAAGGGCGGCTCCGGCGTGCCGAGGGCTGGCGCCAAGCGCGGACCTTCAGGTGGCACCGGCGGCATGGAACCGGAACCCCAGCCGCAAGGCTGAACCTGTTGAATCTTCTGAAAATGGCCGCCACCTGGCGGCCATTTGCTTTTCAGAACGGTAAGGGGCTTGCCGCACGTGGCGTTTCTGCATAGGGCCGACTCATGAAAATCTATCATCGCCCCACGGGATTCGTTTTCGGTGCTGCCGCGCGCGCGCTGGTCAAGGAGGGCGAGGCGCTGCATCTGGCCGGAATGCCTCACATCGCCTTCACGCAGGTGGAAGTGTGTACGCGGCAGGCGGGGGGCATAGCCCGCGAGATGCAGCGGCTTTCAGGCGTGGACGATTCTGCGGCGCTCGAACGCCTGTCGGCCCGGCGCGCGGACTTCGCCGGCCTTGCGATGACGGCGACACGGCTCATGGGCATTGTCAATGTGACGCCTGACAGTTTCTCCGACGGCGGACGCCTGAACGATGCGGAAGCCGCCATCGCCCATGGTGAACTGCTCGCCAGTGAGGGCGCCGACCTCCTCGACGTTGGCGGTGAATCCACGCGGCCGGGCTCAGATACCGTGGACGATGCGGAAGAGCTTCGCCGTGTGCTGCCGGTCGTGCAGGGGCTGGCGGCGCGTCACTGCGTTTCGATCGACACGCGCAAGGCCGCAGTGATGCGTGCGGCGCTTGCTGCGGGCGCTCAAGTCGTCAATGACGTGTCAGCACTTCGCTTCGAAAAGGCCAGTGCAGAGGTTGTGGCGCAGGCCGGCGCGCCGGTGGTGCTCATGCATGCCCAGGGCGAGCCCAAGACGATGCAACTCGCGCCGAAGTACGACGATGTGCTGCTCGATGTCTATGACGGGCTGGAGGAACGCGTGAACGAGGCGCTGGCCGCAGGCATTCCGCGCGACCGCATCTGCGTCGATCCGGGAATCGGCTTCGGCAAATCCTTCCGCCAGAACCTCGACCTGATGGCCGGCTTGACGCTGTTTCACGGCCTTGGCCTGCCGCTGCTGGTGGGGCTCTCGCGCAAGGGCTTCGTCGGGGCCCTGACCGACGAGAAAGTTGCAGCCAACCGGGCGCATGGCTCGGCAGGCGGGGCGTTGCAGGCTGCCCTGATGGGCGCGCACATCCTGAGAGTTCACGACGTCAAGGCCACGCGGCAGGCACTTTCGGTATTCGAGGCCGGTCTCGATCCTGATTTGGCAGAAATTTAGCCTCTGCTACTATATGACAGGGGCCAGGGAGGACTGACTGCATGTCGCGCAAGTATTTCGGCACCGATGGTGTGAGGGGCCGTGCCAATCAGGGTGCCATGACCCCTGATGTGGTCATGAAGATCGGCATGGCGGTGGGCCAGCTCTATCGCCGTGGCGGTCATCGCCATCGTGTCGTGATCGGCAAGGATACGCGCCTGTCGGGCTACATGATCGAGCAGGCGCTGACCTCCGGCCTGCTTTCTGCCGGCATGGATGTCTTCCTGCTGGGCCCCGTGCCGACACCCGGCGTTGCCATGCTGACGCGCTCGATGCGGGCCGATCTCGGCGTGATGATTTCCGCCTCGCATAACCCTTTCGCTGACAATGGCATCAAGATCTTCGGTCCCGATGGCTACAAGCTGTCCGACCAGCAGGAGATGCGGATCGAGCATCTGATCGACAATCCCTCACAGATCACGCTCGCGGGCTCGTCGGAGATTGGACGCGCCAAACGAATCGAGGATGCCGTCGCGCGCTATATCGAATTTGCCAAGCGCACATATCCCGGCGACATCAACCTCGATGGCCTTCGCATTGTCATCGATACGGCGAATGGTGCTGCATACAAGACGGCGCCGACGGCACTGTGGGAACTGGGGGCCGAGACGATCGAGATCGGCCGCGATCCGAACGGCACCAATATCAACGAGAAATGTGGCTCCACCCATCCTGGGGTGATGTGCGAAAAGGTGCGCGAACATGGCGCTCATATCGGTGTTGCACTTGATGGCGATGCCGACCGCGTGATCATCGCCGACGAAAAGGGCAATGTGATTGACGGCGACCAGATCATGGCGCTGATCGCAACCTCATGGGCGAAGCGCGGCCAGCTCAAGGGCGGTGGCCTGGTGGCCACCATCATGTCCAATCTTGGCCTTGAGCGCTATCTGGAGAGCCAGAAGCTCTCGCTGGTGCGCACCAAGGTGGGCGACCGGTATGTGGTCGAGCATATGCGCGCCAACGGCTTCAATGTAGGTGGCGAGCAGTCCGGCCATATCGTGATGTCGGACTATGGCACGACGGGCGATGGGCTTCTCGCGGCGTTGCAGGTGTTGGCTGAAGTCGTCCGCCGCGGCAAGCCGGTGAGCGAGGTTTGCAAGCTCTTCTCGCCGCTGCCTCAGGTGCTCAAGAACGTGAAGTTCAAGGGCGGCAATCCGCTGAACGATCAGCAGGTGAAAGACGCCATCCGCGATGCCGAGGCACGGCTTGGAAATCAGGGCCGTCTTGTCATTCGCCCTTCAGGTACCGAGCCCTTGATCCGTGTGATGGCTGAAGGTGACGATGGCCAACTCGTATCGTCGCTGGTCGATGATCTTTGCGGGGTTATCTCCAAGGCCGCAGCCTGAGCGATGGCATCCGGCTGAGAAAGATTCCACAGAGGATCAACAGCAGCGCCACGAGCACGTTCCAGCCGACATGTTCGCCCAGCAGGAAGGCACCGAAGAGCAGGGCGTAGACCGGCACGAGATAGTTGGACATGGACGTGAAGGTGGGGCTTGTGCGCTCCACGGCCTTGAACCAAAGCACTGTTGCAATGCCGGTTGGAATGAGGCCAAGACCAAAGAGGGCGAGCAGCGTGCCCGCTGGCTTCTGGTGCAGATCGAATGGCGACTGCAGCAGGGCCCCGGTAGTTGCCAGGATGGCGCCTGCAACCAAAACACCGGCGGACGAAGCAACCGTACCCCTGAGGCCGAAGCGCTTCGCGCTGATCGCGTTGATGCCATAGAGCATGCACCCGAGAACGACAGCGAGTTCGCCAATCAACTCCTGTCCGTGCGCTTTGATGTTGATCAGATTTTCGGGACCCATGAGCACGACGATGCCGATGAAGCCCAGGATGAAGCCTGCGACGCGTGGTGGGTTGAGCCGCTCCCCGGGCAGCAGGAAATGCGCCATCACGATGACGATGAGCGGTATGGTTCCCATCAGAAGGCCGGCAACGCCCGATGTGATGAACTGCATGCCCCATGTGATGATGAAGAAGGGCGCGGCATTTCCGACAAGGCCGAGCCAGGCAAACATCGCGAGCGAGCGCCGGTCGGTGGGCCATTCAGCGCGCTGCAGCAGCGCGACAAGCACGAGGATTCCTGCGCCGATGCAGAGGCGCGCCGCGGCGATCCATGCGGGTGCGACATGCTCGAGCGCCACCTTGCTCATGGCGAAAGAGGAGCCCCAGGCCGTCACCAATCCTGCAAGCAGGAGCCAGTCATAAGCAGTCACCCGGTAAGGCATCACGACCCCGCACTGTTAACCTTAATCCCTGCTCAACGGATTGCGCGGGATTCGAACGATTTCCTGTGTCTCAAATATCACATTCGGCAGGTGTCACAATCGCGCCCACTTTCGGCCCGTCTCACGCCTCCCTAGGAGGCGACATTGGCTGCATCAAACGAATCCGAACTGTGAGGTGTACCGATGAAGTGGTTTAAGATTGCAATGCTTGCGAGCCTTGTTGCGTTGCCGGCGGCGTCTGTTGTGAAGGCAGCTGACCTCGATCCGCCAGCACCGGCGGGCGATCCGTCGATGACGGGCTTCTATCTGCGCGGTGATCTCGGCTGGTCCTGGCTCGACTGGGACGGTGGCGACAATGACAATGCCTTCGTTGGAGGTGCAGGTCTTGGCTATCAGTTTACCGACATGTTCCGCGCCGACATCACCGGCAACTGGACCGGAAAATATGACATCGGCCCGGGCGACATCTCCACCACGGCGCTCATGGCAAACGCCTATCTCGATCTGCCGAACAGCACGCCCTTCACGCCTTATGTCGGTGTTGGCGCTGGCTACGGCTGGGTCAATGGTTCAGGTGGTGCCGATGACGACAGCGGTGTTGCACTCGGCGCAACGGTTGGCGCCTCCGCTGCGCTCTCGAACAATCTCAGCGTGGATGTCGGCTATCACTTCCGCCAGATCCTGATCGACGGAGATGATCCGCGGGAACATCAGGTCACCGCCGGTCTCCGCTTCTCCTTCTGATCCGCAATCGCGCGTGATCGGGTGAATGGGTGCGTCTTCCCTGTGCGAACGGGGTGGGCGCGCCCGTCTTTGTGCGCTTGACTTTGGATAGTCGAGGCGTAGTGTCCCGCACCAGTAACCGCAGCCGCGCGGGAGAGATTGCAGCAGCAATGTTGCAGCGCCGAAGGAGCAACCGCCCCGGAAACTCTCAGGCAAAAGGACCGCGCGGGGCGAAGTTCACTCTGGAGAGCAGGGGCCTTCATCGGGCCGCTCACCGAAGGAGAAAGCAGGCCGTGTCGGAGTGACGGTCCTGTGAAAACTCTCAGGTTCCTGACAGAGGGGGCAATCCGGTTTTCGCCGGATGTGGCCCATTGTCAGGAGAACCGAGAATGAGTGAAGGCCTCAGCCGTACCCCCCTTTATGACAGGCACGTGGCGCTTGGCGCGCGCATGGTGCCCTTCGCTGGCTACGAGATGCCGGTGCAATACCCGACGGGAATTCTGACCGAGCACAACTGGACGCGGCAGCACGCCGGACTGTTTGATGTGTCGCATATGGGGCAATGTTTCATCGTCGGGCCCGATTTCGAGACAACGGCCAAGGCTTTCGAGAACCTTGTGCCCGCCGACGTGCTGGGTCTTGCGCCAAAGCAGCAGCGTTATTCGCAGTTGCTCACGGCCGATGGCGGCATCCTTGACGATCTGATGGTGGCCCGCTCTGCCTATCCAGGTTGCGAAGGCTGGCTGGCCGTCGTTGTGAATGCCTCACGCAAGGCCGTCGACTATGCCCACATCGCAGCGCATCTGCCGCAAGGTGTTACGCTCAAGACCGAGGATGCATCGTGTCTCGTGGCCTTGCAGGGCCCTGAGGCCGAAGATGTGCTGGCACGCCTCAATCCAGCCGTCCGCGAGATGCGTTTCATGCACTATGAGTCTCTCGATTTTGCCGGGATGACCGTGCATGTCACGCGCTCGGGCTATACCGGCGAAGATGGCTTCGAGCTTTCGCCCTGCTACGACGACGCCGGAAAGTTCTGGGATCTGCTCTTGCAGGATGAGCGCGTGAAACCCATCGGGCTTGGCGCCCGTGATTCCCTGCGGCTCGAAGCAGGGCTCTGCCTCTATGGCCACGACATTGATGAAACGACATCACCCGTGGAGGCCGACCTGGTGTGGTCGATCGGCAAGCGTCGGCGCAGCGCCGGCGGCTTTCCTGGCGCGGCCCGTGTACAGAAAGAACTGGCCTCCGGTCCCACACGCAAGCGCGTCGGCATCAAGCCTGAGGGCCGTGCGCCGGCGCGCGAAGGAACCGTGATCCAGAACATGCGAGGCGATGTGATCGGAACGATCACGTCCGGTGGCTTCGGACCAACGGTCAACGGCCCGGTGGCGATGGGCTATGTGGCTGCTGCGGAGGCAGCGCCCGGAACGCCTGTGCAACTCATCGTGCGCGACAAGGCCCTCCCGGCCAGCGTCGTCAAACTTCCCTTTGTTCCCAACCGTTTCAAACGCTGAAGGAGAGACCATGAGCGTCAAATTTACCGAAGAACATGAATGGATCACTGTTTCGGGCGATGTCGCCACTGTCGGCATCACCATCCATGCCGCGGAACAGCTTGGTGACGTGGTCTTTGTCGACCTTCCTGCTATCGGCAAGAAGGTTGCCAAGGGCAAGGAAGCTGCGGTTGTCGAAAGTGTGAAGGCAGCCAGCGAGGTCTATGCGCCCATCGATGGCGAGATCGTGGACGTGAACAAGACGATCGCCGACGAGCCTGCCCTGGTGAACAAGGACCCGGAGGGCACGGCCTGGTTCATGAAGATCAGGATCGCCAATCCGTCGCAGCTTGAAGGGCTGATGGACAAGGCCGCCTACGACAAGTTCGTGGGCAAGTAAGGAGACTGGCCATGGGTGCGCGCACAAGCCTGAAAGAGCTGGAACCGGGGGCAAACTTCATCAGCCGGCACATCGGGCCGGGCCCGGAAGAAACGGCAGCCATGCTGAAGCTGGTTGGTGCCAAGACGCTGGATGACTTCATCGACAAGGTCGTGCCCAGGCGCATCCGCAGCAAGAGGCCGCTCGACCTCGGCAATCCGATGGCGGAACGGACGGCGCTCTCCTATCTGCGCAAGGCCGCCGACCGCAACGAGGTTTTCACCTCGATGATCGGCATGGGCTACTACGGGACAGTCACGCCCAAGGTCATTCTCCGCAACATCCTGGAAAATCCGGGCTGGTATACAGCCTATACGCCTTATCAGGCGGAGGTGAGCCAGGGCCGTCTTGAGGCGCTGCTCAACTACCAGCAGATGATCGTGGACCTGACGGGGCTTGAGATTGCCAACGCCTCGCTGCTGGATGAAGGCACGGCCGCGGCGGAAGCGATGGCCATGGCGAAGCGGGTGGCCAAGACCGAAGCGAATGTGTTCTTTGTGGATAAGGACACTCATCCACAGACGATCGGGGTTATCGAGACGCGGGCCAAGGGCTTCGGCTTTGAGATCCGGATCGGCGATCCGCTCACCGAGTTGAAGGCAGGCGAGGTCTTTGCGGCGCTTCTGTCCTATCCCGGTTCCTCCGGCGAAGTGCGCGACTTCTCATCAACAATATCGGCGCTGCATGGCGCCGGGGCTCTTGCCGTGATGGCAACCGACCTTCTGGCGCTGGCCCTGATCAAGACGCCGGGTGAACTGGGTGCGGATATTGCCATCGGTTCGGCCCAGCGCTTCGGCGTGCCCATGGGCTTTGGCGGTCCGCACGCTGCCTTCTTCGCCACCAAGGACGACTACAAGCGCGTGATGCCGGGCCGGCTGATCGGCGTGTCGGTGGACGCCAAGGGCAAGCGGGCCCTTCGCATGGCATTGCAGACCCGCGAGCAGCACATCCGCCGCGAGAAGGCGACAAGCAACATCTGCACGGCGCAGGTGCTGCTGGCCGTGATCGCCTCGATGTTCGCCGTCTACAACGGCCCGGAGCGCATACGGAAAATGGCGCAGCGGGCGCACCGCTTTGCCGAGATATTCGCCGCGAGCGTCGCGGGCTTTGGCTATGAGGTCAGCAGCAAGGCCTTCTTCGACACCGTGACGCTGCATGTGCCGGGGCGCGCCCATCATCTCTGGGCCAAGGCCAAGGAAAAGCGCATCAACCTGCGCTTCGTCGACGCTGATCATCTTGGTGTGTCTTTCGACCAGTCCACGCGGCGGCAGGAATTGCTGCGGCTCCTTTCCGTGTTCAAGTCAGACGCCGGGGCGCGCGTTGATCTCGACGAGGTCGACAGCCGCGTCAAGGAGACAATCCCGGCCGCCCTGAGGCGCACCAGCGATTTTCTCACGCATCCGGTGTTCTCCGTGTATCACTCGGAGACGGAGATGCTGCGCTATCTCCGGCATCTGCAGGCCAAGGACCTGGCGCTCGACCAGGCGATGATCCCTCTTGGCTCGTGCACGATGAAACTTAATGCCACAAGTGAGATGATCCCCGTAACATGGCGTAACTTCTCACTTATTCATCCTTTTGCGCCGCTCGAGCAGACGCAGGGTTATCAGCAGCTTTTCGAAGAGCTGGAAGAAATGCTGTGCGAGATCACCGGTTTTGATGCCGTGTCCCTGCAGCCCAATGCCGGCAGCCAGGGCGAATATGCGGGCTTGATGGCGATCAAGCGTTTCCATGAGTCACGCGGCGATCTTCACCGCGACATCTGCCTCATTCCCGTTTCGGCTCATGGCACAAATCCGGCTTCCGCCGTGATGGCCGGCATGAAGGTTGTGGCGGTTGCCTGCGACAGCAACGGCAACGTCGACGTGCCAGATCTGAGGGTGAAGGCCAAGCAGCATGAGGCAGCACTGGCCGCGCTGATGATCACCTATCCGTCGACACATGGTGTGTTCGAGGAAGCCATCATCGACATCTGCCAGATCGTTCATGACCATGGCGGGCAGGTTTATCTCGATGGTGCCAACCTCAATGCGCAGGTTGGCCTCATGCGCCCGGCTGAGCTCGGTGCTGATGTCTGCCACATGAACCTACACAAGACCTTCTGCATTCCTCATGGCGGCGGCGGGCCGGGCATGGGCCCGATCGGCGTCAGAGCGCATCTGGCGCCGTTCCTGCCCGGCCATGCCGTTGTGCAGGGTGTCAATCCGGCTGCGGGCCGCCAAGGGTCTGAAGGCGCAGTTTCAGCGGCACCCTGGGGCTCGGCATCAATCCTGCCGATCTCGTGGATGTATATCGCGATGATGGGCGGAGAGGGCCTTGCCAGCGCCACCAAGATGGCGATTCTCAACGCGAACTACATCGCAAAGCGGCTCACGGCTCACTATCCGGTGCTCTATACCGGGCCGGGTGGTTTCGTGGCGCACGAGTGCATCCTTGATCTCCGTGACCTCAAGGAGCGTACCGGCCTCAGTGTTGAAGATGTCGCAAAGCGGCTCGTGGACTATGGCTTCCATGCGCCGACCATGTCTTTCCCGGTCGTCGACACGCTGATGATTGAGCCCACGGAGTCGGAAGGGAAACGCGAGCTCGACCGCTTCTGCGATGCCATGATCAGCATTGCGGGTGAGATTGCCGCTGTTGAGCAAGGGAAGGCGCACAAGACCGACAACGTGCTCAAGAACGCCCCTCATACCCACGCGGAGCTCTTCGGTGACTGGACACACGCCTACTCGAAAGAGCAGGCCTACTTCCCCCTGAAGCACTATCCGAATGACAAGTACTGGCCGCCGGTGGCGCGCGTCGACAATGTCTTCGGCGACCGCAATCTGGTCTGCATCTGCCCGCCGATGAGCGAGTATCTGGAAGCAGCGGAATAAGAAAAGGCCCGGCAGCGATGCCGGGCCTTTTCACTTGAACTGCTTTAGCCGGTCAGTTGAGCCGTGATTTCACGGCGGCAATGGACTCGGAGACGAGGCCTTCGCCAGCCTTGCCCTTGGCGCCTTCCTTGATAAGGGCTGCGGCGGCGGCAACAGCGAGATCGGCAGCGCGAGCACGCACATCCTTTTCAGCGGCAGCTTCAGCCTGGGCGATCTTGGTTTCGGCCTGCTTGGTGCGGCGCTCGATCGATTCAGAGAGCTTCTTCTTCGATTCTTCTGCATAGGCGGCCGCATCGGCCTTTGCGCGTGTCACGATTTCCGCGGCTTCCTTTTCGGCATCGATGCGCTTCTGCTTGTATTCAGCGAGAAGTGCCTCGGCCTCTTCGCGCAGGCGCCTGGCATCATCCAGATCCTTGGCGATACCGGCAGCACGGTCATCGAGCATCTTGCCAACCGTCTTGTGGGCGCCGGCCCAGACGACGATGCCAAGAAACAGCACCAGAGCGACGAGCGCCACAAAGGTGGCATCGAAGAACTCTGCAGCGAGCGGGAGGGGAACAGCCTGAAGTGTCATGGCTTATCCTTTCAGGGCCTTGGCAATGGCGGCCTTGGTCACCTTGGCGCCGGTGAGGGAGGCTACGATCTCGGCAGCCGCGTCGGAGGCAATCTCCTCCACCGACTCCAAGGCCTTTGCCTTGCTCTTGGCGATCTTGCCTTCGGCGTCGGCGATCTTGGCGGCGAGGGCCGCGTCGAGCTTGTGCTGTTCGCCGTCCACGTCCTTGGCCACGGCTTCGCGCGTTTCACGGGCGATGTCGTTGGCGCTGGAGCGGGCGTCGGCGAGAGCCTTCTCGTAGGCCTTCACGGCGGCTTCGGTGTCTTCCTTCAGCGCCTGGGCGCGGGCGAGATCACCGTCGATCTTGGCCTGGCGGTTTTCGATGATGGCACCGAGACGCGGCAGGGCGAAACGGCTCATCAGGAAATAGAGAGCGCCAAAGAACAGGATCAGCCAGAAGATCTGGGACGGAAATGTCGACTGGTCGAGCGGCGGGAAAGCCGCCTTGCCGCCATGGGCTTCCGTGCCCTCGCTCGTCGACACAGGCGTGCCTTCGGCCGTGGTTTCTGTGGTGGTCTGCGCCATGCGCAAGTCCTCGCAAAGGTTTCAGGGCCGGACGAATCCGGCCCCTTCGGGCTTCAACGCAACCGTCGCTTAGGCGACGAAGAGCAGGAGGAGCGCGACAACGAGCGAGAAGATGCCGAGGCCTTCAGCCAGAGCTGCACCGATCAACGCGTTGGTGAACTGTGCGCCGGCAGCTGCCGGGTTGCGCAGGGCGCCAGCCAGGTAGTTGCCGAAGATGTGGCCCACGCCAATGCCAGCGCCGCCCATGCCGATGCATGCGATACCTGCGCCAATGAGCTTTGCTGCTTCCGCGTCCATGTGAGTTCTCCTTGAAAGATGCGGTTGAAGTTCTGGGTTAGTGGTGGGTGTGAAGCGCGTCGTTGAGATAGACGCACGTCAGAATTGCGAAGACGAAGGCCTGGAGGAAAGCCACCAGGAATTCCAGCGCCGTGAGGGCAACGGCCATGGCGAGCGGCGCGATGGCACCGACAATGCCGCCGATGCCAAGGGCAACAAGGCTGACAACGAAGCCCGAGAAGACCTTGAGCACGATGTGACCGGCCAGCATGTTGCCGAAGAGGCGCAGGCCCAGCGAAATCGGACGCGACAGGAACGAGATGATTTCAATGAGTGAAATGAACGGCAGGATGACGATCGGCACGCCACTGGGCACGAAAAGCTTGAACCAGCCGAGGCCATGTTTCCAGATGCCGACGACGACAACCAGGCCGACAACAAAGACGGCAAGTGCGGCCGTCACGACGACGTGGCTCGTGACCGTGAAGAAATAGGGGAACATGCCGAGCATATTGGCAACGAGCACGAAAGAGAAAAGCGAGAAGACGAGCGGGAAGAACTTCATGCCCTCTTCGTGGAGCACGTTCTTCACCATCGAATGGATCATACCGTACCAGAGTTCGCCGACAGACTGGGTACGGTCCGGAACGAGCGCCTGCTTGCGCGATGCGTACCAGAGGAATGCGGTGATGGAGGCAACTGCGATGCCCATGAACAGGGCAGAGTTGGTGAAGCTGATGTCATAGCCGCCGATATTGACGGGACCGGCGAGGTCCTTGATCTGGAACTGGTGAATGGGATCGTTGGCCACGATCAGTCCTCTTCTTCATCATCCGCCCGGGGCGGTGTCATCTTTTTCAGTTCTTCCGCCGTGGGCTGGGACCGGTTGGCGGCGCGCGACATGTTGAGAATGCCGGCTGCGAAGCCAAAGAGCAGCAACACGATCAGGAACAGGGGCAGCGTTCCCAGCAGCCAGTCCAGCCCGTAGCCCAGAAGGCCGCCGACCAGGACACCCGCCACGAACTCACTCGCCAGCCTGTAGCCCTTGGAATAGGCCGTGGCTGCCTGAAAGTTCTCCGACGGTTTCTGCGTGCCCGCCTGTTCCACCTTTTCGGCCGCGATACGGTCCGACAGGTTCTTCAAGCGGTCTGAGAATTCGCCCAGCTCCGGGCCGGCATCTTTCTTCGGGGCGTGTGGCTTGCGCGGTTCGGCCATGTGATTGACAGTCTCCGGGCAAAGATAAACGCGTCCGGAAAGGAGCCTTTCCAAAGCGCGCTCTCCATAGTTCGGGGGCGAAAGTGTGTCAAGAATTGGATTCGGCAATTAACATATTGAATTGCCTTGATCTTCTTGCCTGTTTTCGAGCCCGTGCGCGATCGCGGAACATCCCCCGCACGAATCCGTTTGCCGTGGCCTTCAGAGGAGGCCGCGGGCGGTGAGATCGGCCCTGAGGCGGGTTGGTTCGGAGAAGTGGTGGCCTTGCCAGCCGAGGGCCTCGGCGCCCTTCACGTTCTTCAGGCTATCATCGATGAAAATGCAGTCCCCCGGTTCGAGGCCGTTGCGCCGACAGAGCAGTTCGAAGATCGCCGCATCGGGTTTGATGATCTTCTCATCGCCGGAGACGACGATATCGCGAAAGCGGTCGAGGAAGGAAAAGCGCCTTCGGGTTTCCGCGAAAGTGTCGGAGGCCCAGTTGGTAACCGCATAGAGGGGAGCCCCCCTGGCGTCGAGTTCCTCGAGGATGGCGACTGTGCCCGCGATGGCGCCCGGCACCATGTCGTGCCAGCGCTCGCGGTAGAGCCGGATTTCGCGCGCCATGGCAGGATGGCGGGCAATGGCTTCGGCTTCCGCCTCAGTCCAGGTTCGGCCGCGGTCCTGTTCCAGGTTCCAGTTGCCGTGGCAAACCTCTGACAGGAACCATTCCATGCGGGCGTCATCGCTGAAGACCTTGCGATAGACGTGGCGTGGGTCCCATTCGATCAGGACCATGCCGAGGTCAAAGACGATGTTCATGCGCTGCGCTCCGGATTCGAGAGAAGTGGCTCATACATCATGATGGCGTGGTTCTGCGTCAGAAATTCCTCGCCTTGGTAGAGGCCTGTTTCTGCGTCGAAACGCTTGCGCCACAACTCATTGTGGCGGGAATAGCCACCCCACCATTCGGGCCGAATGGCGTGGTTCCTTTCGATGATTTCGAAGCGGTGCTTCGACGGCGCGTCCGCGCGCCAGGCGCCGCGCAACCATTCCTTTTTCTGCCAGAGGCTGAGCTGAAAGCTGTGTGTGGTCGGATTGCGGATCTGCAGGTCGATGTAGTTGTAGGAACAAGTGGCGCCTGAGGCGAAGGGCTGCGTGCGGGCCGCATCCGGAAAAACATCGAAACCATGGCGCCAGCGTTCCACTACTTCCAGATCGGTGTGGATCGTCATCCAGTAGATGAGGTTTGTCATCTGGCAGAGGCCGCCTCCCACATCCTGCTGGATTGTGCCATTGCGCAGGACGAGGCCCACCTTGAAGCCGCGCCGCGGGGAGGGTTTGCCGACGAGCCGCCAGAAGGAAAAGGTTTCACCCGGCCGGAGGATCAGGCCGTCGATACAGGCGGCGGCAATCTGCAGGCTCTCCATCTTGTTGCGCTGGAGCTGCATGTCGACGCCGGAAAGCTCGCGCAGCATCGGCGTGCCGTGCTGCATGTGCATGTGGGGCAAATGTTCGTTGCTGCGCACGCTGGCGTAGCGGGTGCCTGAGAGGTACCACTGGAAGCGGCGCTTGTTGATGTAGAAGAGTTTGCCAAGGGCAAGACGCAGAGGACTGCGCGGAACAGGTTTGGGCAGGGCTTGGGCGGGGTTCATGAAATGATATGCGCTGTGCGCCAGATAGTGTGGTCCCTCGCCAAGACGATCCCTAGCCGTGCACGCCGCAAAAGTCCAGCGCCTGACCGCCTGATCCCTTCCAGAGCCTGATCCGCTTCATAGAGCTGAAGCGGGCGTGGGGCCTATACGGCCTCCGCCAGTTGGGTCGCTTCCTCGAGATTGACAGAAACAAGCTGCGACACACCACGCTCCATCATGGTCACGCCGAACAGACGGTTCATGCGGGCCATGGTGAGGGCGTGATGGGTGATGATCAGGAAGCGTGTTTCTGTCCGCGCCAGCATGGCGTTGAGCAGGTTGCAGAAGCGTTCGACGTTGTGGTCGTCGAGCGGGGCGTCCACTTCGTCCAGAACGCAGATGGGCGACGGGTTGGTGAGGAATACGGCAAAGATGAGCGCCATGGCGGTCAGTGTCTGTTCGCCGCCTGAGAGAAGCGACAGCGTCGTCGGCTTCTTGCCCGGCGGCTTGGCCATGATCTCAAGACCCGCCTCAAGAGGATCATCCGACTCGATCAACTGAAGCTCGGCCTCGCCGCCGCCGAACAGCGTCGTGAAGAGTTCGGTGAACTTGGCGTTCACCGTACCGAAGGAGTCAAGCAGGCGCTGGCGGCCTTCGCGATTGAGGCTGGCAATGGCACCACGCAGCTTGTTGATAGCCTGGACGAGTTCATCCTTTTCGGACTTCATCTTGTCGAGCTGCTGGGCCACGGCTTCTGCTTCTTCGTCGGCCCGCAGGTTCACGGCACCAAGCCGTTCGCGGTCGTCGCGGAGGGACACGAGCTTGCGCTCGATGTCGTCAGAGCCGGGCAGTTTGTCGCCTTCGACACCGATCTGTGCCAGAACCTCGGAAGGCTGGCAGTTCAGCACCTCGGTGATACGAAGTTCACAATGCTCCTGCTTCTGGCGGGAGGCCTCAAGGCGGGCACCGAGGCGGGCATGTTCCTCGCGTGAGGTGGCCGCCTGTTCCTGGGCTTCGCGCAACAGCTTGTCGGCCTCGCGCACATTGTTTTCGGCTTCCTGCAAAGCGTCGGCAGCGGCCTTCCGGTCGCGCTCGGACTCACTCAGCATGTTCATGAGCTTGAAGCGCTTGTCGGCCAGCGCCTGCGGCATGGCCGCCAGGTCCGCCAGAGCCGACTCAGCCTCATTGAGGCGGGCCGTCAGCGATGCGACCTGCTCGCGCGCCTTCTCTGCGCGGGCATGCCATTGCCCGGTTTCCTGCGAGATCGCCTTGAGGCGGTCGCTCCGCATGCGGGCTTCGCGCTCCAGGCCGTCATGGCGGGCACGTGCCTCGCCGTAGGTGCTGCGCTCCCGGTTCAGTGTCTCGCGCAGGCCATTGGCTTCCGCCTGCAAGCCATCGGGCGATGCCAGGGCAGCAAAGGTTGCGTTGGCCTGGTCAAGGCTGCCGCCAAGCTCTTCGCGTTGTGCCGTCGTCCGGCGGTGCGCTTCATCGAGGGCGCTGGTTTGTGCGGCCTGTTCGGCGAGCTTGCGTTCATGCACCTGCAAGGCGCGGCGGGCCACTTCGACGGCTGATGTTGCCGCGCGCCATGCCTCACGCTGTTCGCGCTCGCTTCTGACGCCAGCTTCTACAGCCACGCGTGCCTGTTCAAATTCACCGCGCGCAATCTCTGCCGTTTCGGCAGCCGTCTTCATCTCGATTTCGAGTGATGCAAGCCGATTGCGCTCGGCCAGCCGCTTCGCGGCAGCGCTCGGCGCATCGGCGGCGGCGACAAAACCGTCCCAACGCCAGACATCGCCTTCGCGCGACACGAGACGCTGTCCGGGCTTTAGCTGGGGTTGCAGTGCTGCACCCACCGCGCGCGAGACAACGCCCACATGCGAGAGCGCCCGCCAAAGGGCAGGTGGCGCCTCGACATGGCGCGAAAGAGGTGTGGCATCACCGGGCAGCGCCGGAATATCTGTCAATGCTGGCAGGCCACGCCAGTGCAGGGGGGCTCCTTCATCGGCAGAGGCTTCGATGTCTTCGCCAAGGGCGGCGGCAAGCGCTGTTTCGTAGCCCGGCTCGACATTGAGCGCATCGACAACGGCAGGCCACAACCCGCCAGAGTCGCTCCGCAGCAGGTTCGTCAGTGTACGGACTTCCGTCGCGAGCCGCTCGGCCTGGCGGCGGGCTTCGTCATGGCTCTGGCGCCTTTCCGCCTCGCCTTGACGGGCAGACCGGAGGGCCGCCTCGCTTGCGGCAGCTTCCTGTTCGGCGGTTGCAGCGGTGGCAAGGGTCGCCTCGACAGCTGCGGCAAGAGTTGTCCCACCACCCACGTCACCGAGGCTGGCGATGAGCTGTGCCCGACGGCCGGCAATCGACTGCAATTCATTGTCGAGACGTTGCAGCCGCGTGGCTTGTTCGCTGATGCTGCGCTCCATGGCGCCGCGCTGGGCGAGAAGGTCGGCCAGCTTGCGGCCTGCCTCGTCGGCGGCTTCCTGGGCCCGGGCGAGGGATTCAGCGGCGGCCTGGACGGCAGCGGCAGCGTCAGCCCTGAGATCGGCGTCAGCGCCGGAGGCCTGTTCGAGTTCCGATGCCTCTTCCGCCAGCCGGGCGATCACGCCATCGGTGTCGGCAAGCAGGCCTTCCTCGCGGGTGATATCCTGTGAGACCTGGGTCTTGCGCTGCTTCAGTTCCTGGATACGGCCATCAACGCGCTTTTCCTCGTCGTCGAGGGAGGCGCGTTCAAGCGTCAAGCGCTGCAGCACAGCGGCGCGGATCGCCTCCTGTTCACGGAGGCCGGGAAGCGTGTCGCCAAGCTCGTCGCGATGGCGCAAACGCTCGGAGGCGAGGCGGGTGTGTTCTGCCAGGGTCCGTGTCGCCTCATCGAGAAGGCCAGCGTCCCGGGTTGCTTCGGCCGCCGTGTCACGCCAGGCAACGAAGAGCCCTGTCGCTTCCAGCTTGCGGATTTCAGCCGAGACCTGCTTGTATTTCTGGGCCTGCCGCGCCTGGCGCTTGAGGCTGTTGAGCTGGCTTTCCAGCTGGCTCGTCACGTCATCGAGACGGGCCAGATTTTGTTCGGCGGCCCGAAGCTTGAGCTCAGCCTCATGCCTGCGGGTGTGCAGGCCCGTGATGCCTGCCGCCTCTTCGAGAATGAGCCGCCGCGCCTGCGGCTTGGAATTGATGATCTCGGCGATCTGCCCCTGGCGCACAAGCGCTGGCGAGCGTGAACCGGTCGAGGCGTCGGCGAAGAGCAGTTGCACGTCCCTGGCACGCACTTCACGGCCATTGACCCGGTAGGTCGAACCGGCCTCGCGCTCGATCGAACGGCTGACCTCGAGCGTGTCGGTATCGTTCCAGGCCGGCGGAGCGGAGCGGTCATCATTGGTGAGCGTGATCAGCACTTCCGCCATGTTGCGGGCGGGGCGTTGTGTCGTGCCGGAGAAGATCACGTCTTCCATGCCGGAGGCGCGCATGGACTTGTATGAGTTCTCGCCCATGGCCCAACGCAGAGCTTCGAGCAGGTTCGACTTGCCGCAGCCGTTGGGGCCGACGACACCTGTCAAACCTGGCTCGATCACCAGTTCAGTTGGTTCCACGAAAGATTTGAAGCCCGTAAGCCTCAGCTTCGTGAATTTCATGCTTGCCCCGCTTTGTCGTCAGTTACCCTTGCGCGAGCAGGGAATCGATCTGGGCCTTGATGGCCTCGTAGGTCCGGTCGCCCTCGAAGGGCACGCCATTGATGAAGATGTAAGGAATGCCGGTCACGCCAAAGCCAGAGGCGCGGTCACGCTCGGCCAGGATGCCCTTGGCCACATCGACGTTCTTGAGGCAGGCATTGAAGCTGTCCTCAGTGAAGCCGGCCTGCAGCGCGATGGCCTTGAGCCCTTCAAGCGGGTTCGGAACCCAGCTCTCCTGGGTCTTGAACAGGACGTCGAGAATGGCGTGATAGCGCTCCGGCGGGGCGCAACGGGCGATCATGAAGCCGCCCAGCGCCGCATCGTTGTGCGGGAACTCACGCAGCAGGAAGCGGACCTTGCCGGTGTCGATGTAATCGGTCTTCAGCTTCGGCAGCACATCGTTGTTGAAGGCGGCGCAGTGCGGGCAGCTGGCCGAGGCATATTCAATGATCGTCACCTTGGCACCTTCCGGGCCGAGCGGATGCTCGCCATTGGCCGGTGGCTCATTGAGCTTCGAAAGATCTGCCGTTTGCGCCAGGGCAGGGCTTGCTGCGGCCAAGGCCATGACCGAGGCAGCGGCAAGGAAAGAGCGGCGTGAAAGTTGAATCATGGTTTTGTCCTACTCAATGTTGAAGATTGATGCCATGGGCCTTGTTCCTCCTGTGGAGAACGTGGCGGGCGGGGTTCGGTAAAGACGCCTGAGGCGAGCCGGTTCAGCGCTTCCCGCAGTTCGGGATCGGCAACCTGGTCAAGGCCGGGGGTGGCGGGCGGGGCTGCGGCAGTGGCCGTTTTGGCCGGAGCAGGAGTTGCTACCACCGTTCCGGCTGACACCTTGATCCTGGCAATGGCGCGATAGCCCATGAACTGGTTGATGCGCTCCAGAAGGGTCTCGCTGGCGTATTGCAGATCGAGGGAACGGCCGGGCAGGGCCTTGAGGAAAAGCGTACCGGCGGCGCTCTCGGCATCCTTGGAGGGTCTTGGCCATTTGATCCGCTCGGGCGCGCCGAGGCTCGCCAGGGCATCACCGACGATTGCCGGCCAATGGCTCAGCAGATCGGCCGTGGCGAAGCCGTGCGCCTTGAAGGCCGCGGATGCCAGATTCCGGAAATGCTTGTCGAGGGTATCCATGGGTGTGATAGGCCGTCGTCTCTAAACCGGAATCATAGCGTAAACCATGGCGGAAGCGCGGCTGAAAAATGCTGACGAACTGACGGGGCGGTTGCTCGCCTGGTACGACCAGTGGGGCCGTGATCTGCCCTGGCGGGTGAAGGGCGCGCGGCAGGATCCCTATCGTGTCTGGCTGTCTGAAATTATGCTGCAGCAGACGACGGTTGCCGCTGTCCGCGACTATTTCATCAAGTTCATATCGCTGTGGCCGGATGTGCAGGCCCTGGCCCGTGCCAAACTGGATGACGTTCTCAAGGCCTGGGCCGGGCTTGGCTATTATGCGCGGGCGCGCAACCTTCACGCCTGTGCCGCCGAGGTCTCCGACCGTCATGGCGGGCGGTTTCCGGCCGAGTATGCGGCCCTGCTCGCGCTGCCGGGCATCGGCCCCTATACGGCGGGAGCCATCGCCGCCATTGCCTTCGATCTTCCCCACGCCGCCGTCGATGGCAACGTGGAGCGCGTGCTGTCGCGGTTCTTCGCCATCACCGAGCCTTTGCCGGAGTCAAAGCCGAGGATCAGGGCGCTTGCTGAGGCGCTCGTGCCTGCACACCGGGCCGGCGACTTTGCGCAGGCATTGATGGATCTGGGAGCGACCATCTGCACGCCCAAGTCGCCCAATTGCATTATTTGTCCGTGGACGGAGGATTGCGCCGGCCGCAGGCAAGGCATTGCCGCCGAGTTGCCCCGCAAGCTGGCGAAGAAAGCCGTGCCGACGCGGAAGGGCTATGCCTATTGGGTCGAGCGCAGCGATGGCGCCGTGCTGTTGCGGCGGCGGCCCGAGAAAGGGCTGCTTGGCGGCATGATGGAGGTGCCTTCAAGTCCCTGGGAAGCGACGCTGCCGGAGGATTTCGAACGTGATGCGCCCCTGCAGGCAACATGGCGCAGGCTACCGGGGCTTGTTGCGCACACCTTCACGCACTTCCATCTGGAACTGACGGTATTTCGCGCTGAAGCGGGATTGAGTGCGGGGCTTCCGCCTGATCCGGGCTTCCGCTGGGTGCCGTCCGTGGAAATTGATGGAGAAGCCTTGCCGTCAGTCATGCGCAAAGTCGTGGCGCATGCATCAACCACGAAGCGATGACTTGTCGGCCGGTTTCGCCTCGGCGCGACTAGCGCCGCCCGCCCACTTCGTCGATGTGATCGAGGAGGTCGGCGGGGTCTTCGTAGACGCGATAGGCGCCAGCCCGTTCCAATTCGTCTGTGCCGTAGCCGCCCGAGAGCAGGCCGATCCCGAGTGCGCCAGCGCGGCGTGACGCCAGCATGTCCCAGATGGCGTCGCCGATGACACAGGCATGGGTGATATTGGTGCCGAGTTTTTCTGCCGCGGCGATGAAGAGGTCGGGGTCCGGCTTGGCGTAGCGGACAACATCGCGGGTGATCACCACATCCTTCTCGACATCAATGCCGAGATGCTTGAGCACAGGGCCGGCCGTGAGCAGGCGGCCCGATGTGGCGATGGCCCAGGGAATGCCATTGTCCTTGAGGTGCTGGATCAGTTCGCGTGCGCCGGGCAGGGCCCGTGTGCCGGTGGTGCGGTTGTTATAGTGATAGGCGTGGCGCTCGCTGAGTTCTGCCTGCAACTTGTCGTCGATGTCGTGACCCATCTCGCGGGCCAGCGCCCGGGTGAAGAGGGCGCCCGACATGCCGATGCGGCGGTGGATACGCCAGACGGAGACTTCGATGCCCTTGTCGTTCAGGGCCTGATGCCAGGCCATGACGTGGTCATAGACGCTGTCCACCAGCGTGCCGTCGAGATCGAAGAGGAAAGAGGTCTGGGTGCGGGCCTTGGGGTTGCTGCTCATGGCGCATGCGATAGCGCATCACCCCGGCAAATGAAATCACTTGCTGGCGAGCTGCGCGGCCCCGGCATGGCGGCGGTGCCGCCTGCGCCGGGCTCAGGCCACCTTGGCCATTTCGCTCCGCACCTGCTGGCGCAGGAGGTCGATGGGCACAAGGTTTGGCCCACGCTGCACATGCCAGAAGGTCCAGCCGTTGCAGGCTTCGGCGCCCTGCACATGGGCGCCGATCTTGTGGATGGAGCCGGAATTGTCCTTGCAGGCGATCGAGCCATCGGCGCGAACGCGCGCGGCAATACGATGCGAGGGATCGTAGATCGTCTCGCCTGCTTTCACGAGGCCGCGCTCGATCAGCGTGCCGAAGGGAACGCGCGGCTCGGCGCGCTTGCCGACAGTGGTTTTCAGGGCCTCTTCCGGCAACGGATCGACGGCGGCGATGCGCGCCCTTGCGGCCCTGACATAGGCCTCTTCACGCTCGACTCCGATGAAGCTGCGGCCGAGCTGCCTTGCGACAGCACCGGTGGTGCCCGTGCCAAAAAAGGGATCGAGAACGACATCGCCCGGATTGCTGCTGGCAAGCATCAGACGCTGGAGGAGGGCCTCTGGCTTCTGGGTCGGGTGCAGCTTGT
Source organism: Pseudomonadota bacterium (assembly GCA_020161855.1). GTDB lineage: Bacteria > Pseudomonadota > Alphaproteobacteria > Rhizobiales > Aestuariivirgaceae > Aestuariivirga. Next base: position 71,372 of record JAIUNJ010000010.1, on the reverse strand, counting down.
CGCCGGCCTCGTCCTTCAGGCGCTCGGCCCCGGTGCAGAGGGGCAGGGTCCAGTCGGAGCGCATCTGAAGGTCATCGTTGAAAATCTTCATCGCTTCGTAGTGGAAGCAGTACTTCGAACTGGCGTCGCGTGCGGCCCAGATCAGCGTTTCATGGGCATTGGTGAAACGGCGGCCGCGGAAGTTCGGCATCGGATTTGTCTTGCGCCAGATAATGTCGTTGAGAATCCAGTAGCCCAGATCCTGGAGGGTCGAGCCCACGCGGAAAATGTTGTGATAGGAACCGATGACCCAGAGTGCGCCGTTGGGCTTCAGCACGCGGCGGCATTCGGCAAGCCAGGCGCGCGAGAAGGCATCATAGTCGGCGAAGGAAGCAAACTTGTCCCAGTGGTCATCGACGGCGTCGACCTTGCTCTGGTCCGGCCTCGTGAGGTCACCGTTGAGCTGCAGATTGTAGGGCGGGTCGGCGAAGACAAGATCGACGGAAGCGGTGGGGATTTTCTTCAGCTCCGTCAGGCAATCGCCCACCAGGATGCTGTCGAGCAAAGGCTTCACATCCGGCTTCGTCACATAACCCATCGCACTCACCCACATACAATTCGAATCTTGTTGCGGGTGTTATGAGTCACGCGAGTCAGCGCGTGAATCGAAACCGTTAACTATGGTTAATTTCCGAGGAGAAGACGGATCGGGGCAAAGGATTTGCGATGCTCCGCGCACGGACCAATGCGCCGCAGGGCATCGGCATGGGCGGCCGTGCCATAGCCCTTGTGACCGGCAAAACCATAGCCCGGGTGGTCACGGTCGAGTGCCGCCATGAGCCGGTCGCGCGTCACCTTGGCGATGATTGAGGCCGCGGCAATGGAAAGGCAGGCGCCGTCGCCGCCGACAATGGTCTCGGCCCGGCAGGGGAGTGGTGGCGCGCGGTTGCCGTCAACAAGCGCCAGTGTGGGCAAGGGGGAGAGGTGACGCAAGGCTTCCGCCATGGCCTCGTAGGTGGCGCGGAGAATGTTGATTTCATCGATGCGCTGCGCCGAAACGATGCCGATGCCGCAGCGGGCCTGTTCCATGATCGGAGCAAAGAGTGCCTCGCGCCTTGCTTCGCTCAGCTTCTTTGAATCGTTGAGTCCCTTCGGGATGCGGGCCGGATCGAGCACCACGGCGGCTGCCACAACAGGCCCCGCCCAGGGCCCGCGGCCCGCCTCGTCGATGCCGCAGACGATGAAGCCCTTGGCCAAGGCTGCGGCTTCACGGTCGAAGGTAGGAACAGGCATGCCCCTCCCATGCGCGATTCCGGCCCTGCCGGCAACGCCTCAGAACAGCATCATCTGCTCGCCCTGCTGCACGGGGCGGTGGAAGAGATCGTGGCGCAGCTTCAGGCGCGCTGCATTGAGGCCGAGCCGCTGGCAGGCCGTCTGGAAGCGCCGACCGGTGAGCCAGGCGAGAGGGCCTTGCCCGGTCATGCGCGTTCCGAAATTGGGATCGTTCTCGCGTCCGCCGCGCATCTCGGTGACGTGGCTCATCACCTTGGCGGCACGATCAGGAAACTCCCGCACCAGCCAGTCCTTGAAGATGTCCTTCACCTCGAAAGGCAGGCGCAGCATGGTGTAGCCCGCTTCCTGCGCGCCTGCGTTGCGGGCGGCTTTCAGCACATTCTCGATCTCATGGTCGTTGAGGCCCGGAATGATCGGCCCCATCATGACCACGGTGCGGATGCCGGCCTTGCTCAGCGCCTCGATGGCAGCAAGCCTCCTCGCAGGTGTTGAAGCCCTAGGTTCCATGCTCCGGGCAAGCTTGGGATCGAGCGTCGTCACGGAGATCGCCACCTTCACCAGCTGCTGCTCGGCCATGGACTTCAACACGTCGATATCGCGGGTCACGAGAGCTGACTTTGTGACGATGCCGAAGGGGTGGCCGAATTCCGCCAGCACTTCGATCACCTGTCGCGTGATGCGATAGGTGCGCTCGATGGGCTGGTAGGGATCGGTATTGGCACCGAGCGCGATGGTCGAAGGCTTGTAGCTGGGCGCGGTTAATTCCTCCCGGAGGAGAGCCGCCGCGTTCGGCTTTATGAAAAGCTTGCTTTCAAAGTCGAGCCCCGGCGAGAGCCCCATGTAGGCGTGGGCAGGCCGCGCGTAGCAATAGACGCAACCGTGCTCGCAGCCCCTGTAGGGGTTGATAGACCGGTCGAAAGAAATGTCCGGCGAGGTATTGCGGGTGATGATCGTCTTGGGTGTTTCAGTGAAGACCTCAGTCTTCAGCTTCGGCACTTCCGAGAGGCTTTCCCAGCCATCGTCCACATAGGTTTCGGCATAGGTCTCGAAGCGGCCCGCCGGATTGATGGCAGCGCCCCGGCCACGTTCCAGTTGCGGCAGGCTGGTGAGCTTTCCGGTTCCAAAAACGGAGGGATTGAGGCCCGGATTGGGGCGCATGTCCATGAGCGTCGGCATGGCCCCAAGATAGGACGGAAATCAGAACAAATCAAGAACAAAATGCACTGGCAGGCCAAAGGCTGGAAATGGCTCAGGACCGCGAGGCCAGTTCCGTGCCGATGAGGGCAAGACCCTTGGCCACGGAAATCAGCTCGTCGCCGCTCTCAACACGGCTTCTGCCGAATCGTTTGTGGAACAGGGCGCGGAGCGCCGGCACGCGCGAGGTGCCGCCTGTGAGAAAGACCCGGTCGATTGCTTCGGGGCCAATATTGGCAGCCTCCAGAGCGCCGTCGATGCAGGCATCGATGCGGACAAGGTCTTCGGCAATCCAGGCTTCGAACTCGTTGCGTTCGATCCGGCGGGAGATGGACACGCCTTCCACGTCGAAACTGAAATCAGCCGTTTCCGCCTGCGAGAGCGCTGCCTTGGTCTTGGAGATAGCCTGATAGAGGCTGTAGCTCGCGCCACTTTCGATGAGGGCGACAAAAGATTTGAGTGCCGCGGATTGCGGGCTGGCGGCCGCCAGCTCCTCCAACGCCTTGATGACGGCCGGACGGTTCATCATCGACAACTCGTTCCAACGCGCGAAAGATGTGAAGTAGTGGGCGGGCAGGGGCAGTTCCTTGTCCCAGCTGCGATAGGTGCCGCCCTTGCCGAGGCGCGGCGAGACAACGGCGTCGATGATGCGGTAGTCGAATGTATCCCCGGCAATTCCGAGGCCTGTATGGCCCAAAGGTTCGGCGGGCCGGCCGGGTACAAAGCGCATGATGGAAAAGTCGCTGGTGCCGCCGCCGAAGTCACCGACCAGCACCGTTGCCGGCTCGGTCAGCCGCTGCGCAAAGAAATAGGATGCGGCGACAGGTTCGAGTACGAAATCCACGTGCTCGAAGCCGAGTTTGGCGAAGGCGGCAGAGTAGCGCGCGATGGCCAGCGCTTCATCTGGATTGGAACCGGCAAAGGTCACCGGCCTTCCGATGACGAGGCGTTCTGGAAAATGGTTGAGGCCCGCATGCTCGCGCATGCGGACGAGAAAGCTCTCGAGAAGATCCTCGAACTTGAAGCGCCGGGCGAATACTGCGGTGTCACTGAAAGCGTGGCTCGCCGCGAAGGATTTGAAAGACTGCAGGAAGCGCGTGTCTTCCGGCGCTTCGAGGAACATGTCGATGGCCCAGTTTCCAGCGTCGCGCAGGGGCTCGCGCTGCACGGCGCGCCGGAAGGTGAGTGCGGTGCGCACATGATCGAGCGGCTGGCCGTGGAAGTCGAAGGGCAGCACGTCAGCCTGCGTTCCCTGAGCCACGGCGAACACCGTGTTGGTGGTGCCGAAATCGATGCCGATGGTTTGGGGGATGGGCGTTGTCATGATGCGGCGGCTGTTGCCCCATCGTCTCTTGCACCGCAAGATGACAGGCATGGGACGGCCCGATCTGTTGTGCGTGGTGAGGCAAACGCGCTTGCACCGCTTGCGGGCCTCGGCCATTGCTGGCGCATGATGCAGCCCCGCAATCTTGCCCTCGCCATTGGTGCCCCGCTATGCTGGGGCACTGGTTTCACGCTGGCCAAGCCTGCCGTGGCGCATTTCCCGCCGCTCTTCCTGATGCTGATGGTCTATGCGGCCATCGCTGTTATGATGCTTGTCACCTATCGCGGCATGCCAAGGACGCCTTGGCCGAAGCTCCTGCTCATCTCGGCAACGGCAGTCACCATCCAGGGAGCCTTCTTGTTTTCCGCCATGCGCTACCTGGAGGCGACGACTGCCAATCTTATCATCCAGATTCAGGTTCCGGCTGCGATCTTCCTGGGATGGCTCCTCGCCGGCGATCAGTTGGACGCCCGGAAGCTTGCCGGAACGGTCATCGCGCTCGTGGGGGTCGCCATCGTGATCGGACTGCCCACGCAAAGACCGCCGCTTCTGCCGGTGCTGTCCATCATGGCAGCAGGCATCATCTGGGCTCTGGGCCAGGTCCTGACACGCAAATGGAGTGTCGATACCGGCATGATGATGCTGAAATCCAACGCCATGTTTGGCGTGCCGCAATTGTTCGCCGCGACGTTCCTTCTCGAGCGTGGGCAGTGGCAGGCGCTGGCCACGGCCGGGCCCCTTCAGTGGTTTTATCTCGCCTTCGTTGCGGTCGTGGGTTTCTATCTCGCTTATGTTTGCTGGCTGACATTGCTTCAGCACGTGTCAATTGATCTGGCCGCACCCTTCGTACTGTTGATGACGCCCATCTGCGTGATCACCGCCGTGCTGTGGCTCGGCGAGCGCCTCCAGGCGGCACAGGTTGTCGGCGGGCTCATCCTGCTTTTCGGGCTTGCAATTGCCAGCGGGCTGTTTGCCCGCCGGGCAGGGGTGAAGGCCGCCTAGGCCCTGTTATCCCTTCTTGCGTCTCATGTGCTCGTCGAGCCGCGGCATGATCTCGATGAAGTTGCAGGGGCCGTGCCGGTAATCGAGTTGATGAACAAGGATTTCGTCCCAGGCATCCTTGCAGGCGCCGGGTGAGCCGGGCAGGCAGAACACATACTTGCTGTTCATGACGCCCGCCGTGGCGCGCGACTGGATTGTCGAAGTGCTGATCTTGCGGAATGAGATCATGTGGAAGACGACGCCGAAGCCTTCGATTTCCTTGTCGAAGAGCGGGCGCATGGCCTCCACGGTTACATCGCGGCCTGTGAGGCCTGTGCCTCCCGTCGTAATGATAACGTCGACATCGCTGGCCTTGGAAAGCTTGCGCGCTATGGCGCGGATCTGGCGCACATCATCCTTGACGATCGCGCGATGTGTCAAAGCATGGCCGGCAGCGGTCACCCTGGCAGCAAGCGTGTCTCCGGACTTGTCCGTATCAAGCGTGCGTGTATCCGAGATCGTCACGACGGCGATATTGGCAGGGAGAAACTGGCGTTCGCTGGTCATGTCATTTCATCCAGCCGGGCGCGCAGTGCCAGAAGATCATGCCAGGCGAGGCGCTTTAATCCGGACGACTTGAGTAGCGCCTCGGGATGAAAGGTGGAAATCATCGGAAGACCCATGACCGTCATCCATTTGCCGCGCTGGCTGGCGATCGAGACTGGGGCGTCGGCAAGCCATTGCCCTGGGAGTGCGCCGAGCGCCAGAATAATCTGTGGACGGATCAATTCAATGGCACGGGTGATGACGGGCAGGATCATCTGGCATTCAATGTCGGTGGGCGACCTGTTGCCCGGCGGCCGCCAGGGCAGGAATGACGCCATCGCCACCTGTTCACGGGCTGTATCGTCAGCCAGGCCGCGCAGCTCGATGGCTGCCAGCATGCGCTCGGCAAGAACTTCATGCTTGCCAGCCAGGACCTGGCCCGAGCGATCTTCCTCGGCGCGCGGCCGGTCGCACAGGACCAGCACGCGGGCAGTCTCGGCGCCGCTGTAAAGACAGTGCCGCGTCGCCGTTTTCTTGAGTGGATGCGAGTCGAAACCGTCAAGAAGCGTCGCCAGCGCAGCAAGGGTCGTTGCCTCTGCAAGGCGCGCCGTTATGTCGCTGTCGCTGACCGCCGCAACGGGCCGGGGTGTGGCCCGGGCAGGAGGCGCGGGTTGCTGCTGTGATGGCGCAGTGGCTGGCCGTGGCGCGGGCGGCCTTTCTGTGAAGCGGTCAAAGGCAACATCGGCAATGGCTTCGTCTGCGCCCATGTCCTTGAGCCACAGCAGCATGCGAGCTGCTGCGGCAGGGGTGAGTGCGGTTGGACTTTCGCTCATGTCGCAATTGGGCGCTTGTTCGGTTATTTATGCACGTATATCAGGCACTGATCCCATCTCAAAGCAGCCGAGGCAGACGTGAGCGATATTCAACGGGAGGCAATGGAATATGACGTGGTGATCGTGGGCGCGGGTCCTGCCGGCCTCGCCGCCGCCATCCGCGTGAAGCAATTGTCTCCCGACACCAGTGTCTGCGTTCTTGAGAAAGGCTCTGAAGTCGGTGCCCATATTCTGTCCGGCGCGGTCGTTGATCCCATCGCGCTGAACGAACTGATCCCGGACTGGAAAGAGAAGGGTGCCCCCCTCAATACTGAAGTGATCGAAGATCGCTTCTATGTGCTGGGCCCGCAGGGTGCGCTGCGCATGCCCAATGCGCTCATGCCGCCGCTCATGAACAATCACGGCAACTATGCCGTCTCCCTCGGCAATCTGTGCCGCTGGTTGGCGCAGCAGGCCGAAGGGCTTGGCGTCGAGATCTATCCCGGCTTTGCCGCTTCGGAAGTGCTCTACCGCGAGGATGGTTCTGTGCGTGGCGTCGTGGCGGGCGTCGCTGGCATCGCCAAGGACGGATCGCATAAGCCGGATTACCAGCCGGGCATGGAACTTGTCGGCAAATACGTGCTGATCGCCGAGGGTGTGCGTGGCTCCCTCGCCAAGGAGATCATCACCAGATTCAATCTGTCGGAAGGCCGTGAGCCGCAGAAGTTTGGCCTCGGCATGAAGGAGCTCTGGGAGGTCAAGCCCGAGAACCACAAGCGCGGACAGGTCACGCATACCATGGGCTGGCCGCTTGGTCTCAAGACCGGCGGCGGCAGCTTCATGTATCATCTGGAGGACAATCTGGTCTCCGTCGGCTTTGTCGTGCACCTGAACTACGACAACCCGCACCTCTTTCCTTACATGGAGTTCCAGCGCTTCAAGCATCACCCGCTGATTGCGCCGGTGCTCGAAGGTGGCCGCCGCATTGCTTACGGGGCCCGCGCCATCACCGAGGGCGGCTTCCAGTCGGTGCCCAAGCTCATCTTCCCGGGCGGCGCCTTGATCGGTTGCTCGGCCGGCTTTGTCAATGTGCCGCGCATCAAGGGTTCACACAATGCGATGAAGACCGGCATGATGGCCGCGGAAGCAACCGTTGCCGCCCTGGCGGAAGGGCGCGTGGGTGACGAATTGACGGCCTACCCCGCTGCCTATGAGAACTCCTGGGTCTATCAGGACCTGAAGAAGGTCAGGAACGTGAAGCCCATGTGGTCGAAGCTCGGGCTGTTGGGTGGCGTGGCGCTGGGCGCCGTCGACATGTGGATGAACACGCTGTTTGGCTTCGGTCTTGGCACCTGGAAACATGGCAAACCAGACTACGCGACACTCAAGCCCGCTGCCGAGATGCCGAAGATCGACTATCCGAAGCCTGACGGCATCATCTCCTTCGACCGGCTGACCAACGTGGCCTTCTCCTCGACCAACCACGAGGAGGATGAACCGGCTCACCTGCAACTGCGCGATCCGGCTGTTCCAATCGCCACCAACCTGCCGATTTATGATGAGCCGGCGCAGCGCTATTGCCCTGCTGGTGTCTACGAAGTGGTGCGCGAAGAGGGCAAGACGCCGCGCTTCCAGATCAATCACCAGAACTGCGTGCACTGCAAGACCTGTGACATCAAGGACCCGGCCCAGAACATCAACTGGACAGTGCCGCAGGGTGGCGAAGGGCCAAACTATCCCAACATGTAGCCTGCGGGCGGCGCAAGCCGCCTCGGGCCAGCGGGTGCGGCGCCTTCACGATCTATTAACCCTGTCATAGCTGCCGTCGCCGGCTTCCACCCGGTCAGTAAAAATCAACCAAGACACGAAACTGCTTCTTCAGGCCTGCCGCAATAATGTGCAGCAATCTGTGGGAGATTTTCTATGCGCGATCTTGGCGCGAAACGTTTTGGCATTCTGGGTCGTCTTGCCTCCTTTCTCAAATGCAAGGCAGGCAACATCTCGATTATCGCCGGGTTCTCGGCCGTACCGATTTTCGCCGCTGTAGGCGTTGCTGTCGATTCCGCCCGCATCAATCACGAACAGACCATGTTCCATGCGGCGGTGGATTCCGCCGTTCTGGCGATTGCGGCAGATGACCGCTCTTCCATTTCAGGCCTGTCGGGCACGTCGCTGACAAGCCGCATGACCACGCTGAAGCAGATGGCGAAGAGCTATATCAAGACCAACTATGAATCGTCGGATGCTGCTTCGGGCGACCTCACCGTCAACCTGACGATCACCGGCCAGCAAGTCACGCTGTCGGCCGATCTCGAATTCCCGACATCGATCATGAGCCTCTTCGGGGTCGACAGCATTGAATACACGGCCCTTTCACAGGTCCAGAAGGCCATGCGGCCCATCGAACTCGTGATGGTGATGGATACCACGGGCTCCATGAACGACAGCAGCAAGCTTGCCGGCGCCAAGGCCGCCGCCCAGAAGCTGCTGACAACCCTCTACGGCGGGTCGCTCGCCTCGGCTCCATCGAGCGAATACATTCGCGTCTCCCTGGTTCCCTTCTCGGGCGCGGTCCATCTCAACACGTCGGCCTATGATTTCAACCTGAACTGGATCGATACGACGGGCACGAACAGCTATTCGAAACTCAATTTCGATGCCTCGCTGAGCCCGCCTTCGACCTGGAACAACTATACGGCCTGGGCCCAGACGAAGAAGAGTTCGTCCGCCTACAATACTTGGAACGGCTGCGTCGAGACGCGGCAGAACGGCTCCACGGCGTCCGGCACGGACTACAACATCAACGACGTAGCGCCATCTTCCAGCACGCCGGCGACGCGCTTCCCGGCCTATTTCAATCCGGACATTTATGGTTCGAGCGTCGCCGAGAACTCTTACGGCATCAGCTATCTCGGTGGCACTTCGACGTCCACTGTCGGCAGCGAATGCCGCGGCCTGACTTCGACCGTGTGTTCAAGCACCACCACTGCGAACCTGCTGCAGAAGCAGGAAAACTACTACAAGTATGTCGATGCCAATGTCGGCACGGAGTCGGCCAATCCTTCATCGACGACGTCATCTTACTATGGCCCATGGGGCGGCTGCGCTGTTTCCAAGGTCGTGCCGATGACCTACGACCGCTCCAAGGTCGAGACCGGCATCACCGACATGCGTGCCCATGGCATCACCATCATTCCTGAAGGCCTGGCCTGGGGCTGGCGTGTGATCTCGCCGACGGAACCCTTCACCAAGGTTGAGGGTTTTGGTTCCCTGCCGAACACGACACTTGCGCCGTATAATGATGCCAAGTGGCAGAAGATCATGGTTCTCATGACCGACGGCGATAACAACGTGAACGGCGGCAGCTACACCATGAACGTCAGCCGGTACTCTTCCTATGGTCTCGGTTCGGAGTCTCTTTCGAGCAATCGCTTTGGCACGACATCAAGCAGCGGCCTCGACACGGCGCTGGATAACTATACCAAGAGCCTTTGCACCAAGATCAAGACATCGGGCGTCACCATGTATGTGGCCTCTTTCGGCAGCGACCTGACCTCCGCCACCAAGACCATGCTGCAGAACTGTGCCACCGGTACGGAATACTACAAGCATGCGTCGACGAGCGCCGATCTTCAGGCTTTCTTCGACCACATCGGCGAGGACGTGATCAACAAGTCGATCTACGTCAGCAGGTAGTTTCCGGACATTCAGGCAATTGTCGGGCGGGCCACCGGTGGGTGGTCCGCCCGTCACTTTTTAAGTTGCAGCCTCCCGGGAAAGCGCCCATTTTGCCGCCATGACTCACATTTTACGCTCTTTCCTGGCTGCAGTTCTGGTGGCCACGGCCCTTGCGACCCCTGCAGTTGCGCGCCAGACGGCTCAGAATGATGAGACGTCGCTTGCGGGCAATTATCTTGCTGCCCGCACCGCTGGCCGCATTCATGACAATGCCCCCGCCATTGCCTTTCTGACCGCGGCCTTGAAGCAGGATCCGGCAAATGCCGTGATGACCGAGCGGCTCTTCCAGTTGCAGCTTGCCGAGGGCAACCTGCCGGAAGCAGAAGCCCTGGCGGAGCGCGTGATCAGTTCCAACAGCCAGCATCGCATGGCGCGGATCGTTCTCGGGCTTAAGGAGTTTCGCGCCAAGAACTATGAGCAGGCCCGCAACAATTTTGCCGAGGCGGCCTATACGCCCATCGGTGAACTCACCTCGGTGTTGCTGACAGCCTGGACCTACGCCGGCGAGGGCTCTCATATCGCTGCGATGAAGGAGCTCGACAAGCTCGACCGCAACGAGTCCTTTGCCAACTTCAAGGCTTTCCATGTTGCCTTGATCTCCGACTATCTCAATAACGTTGTTCGCGCCGAGGCCGCTTACAAGCGAGCCTACCAGGACACAGGCACGAGCCTGCGTGTCACCCAGGCCTATGGCAATTATCTTGAGCGCAACCGCCGTTTCGCCGAAGCCGAAAAAGTCTATCGCACCTTCCTGGAAGGCGGCGACCGCAATGTTCTGGTGCAGGCGGCGCTGGAGCGCCTGACTGCCTCCAAGACCACGCCGCCGCCCTTTGTGCCGAATCCGGAGGCGGGGGCTTCAGAAGCGCTGTTCTCCCTCGCCGCGGCGATGAATGACGACCAGTCGATCGATGTGGCCCTTCTTTATGGGCAACTGGCGCTGTCCTTCACCAGCGACAAGCCGGTGGTGCTGACGCTCCTGGGCGATATCCTTGCCGGATCGCAACGCTACCAGGCAGCAATCGATACTTTTGAGCAGGTGCCGCCGAGCTCCGAGCTCCATACCAACGCTGACCTCGAAGTCGCAGTCAACATGCAGCGCCTGGATCGCACTGCGGATGCGGAAGCGCGCATGCGCGCGATTGTTGCCCGCGAGCCCAAGAATCTCGATGGCTGGGCCACGCTTGGCAACATCATGCGCAACAGCGAGAACTACGAGAAGGCCGCGCAGGCCTATGATGCGGCAATCGCGCTGGTGCCACAGCCCACACGTGAGAATTGGACGCTGTTCTACTATCGCGGCATTTCCTTCGAGCGGCTGAAGCAGTGGGACAAGGCCGAAGCTGATTTCCGCAAGGCGCTCTCGCTCTCGCCGGATGAAGCCTCGGTGCTGAACTACCTCGGCTATTCGCTGATCGATGCCAACCGTAAACTCGATGAGGCGATTGCGATGGTGCGCAAGGCCGTCGAGATCAGGCCCAATGACGGCTACATCGTTGACAGCCTTGGCTGGGCCTACTTCACGCTTGGCAATTTTGATCTGGCCGTGGAGCACCTGGAGCGCGCCGTCGACCTGAAGCCTGCCGACCCGATCATTGCCGAGCACCTGGGCGATGCCTACTGGCGGGTAGGCCGTACGCTTGAAGCCAGATTCCAGTGGCAGCACGCCAAGGACAACAGGCCGGAGCCTGCAGACCTCGCCCGCATCGAGGACAAGCTCAAGAATGGCATGCCGCCCCTGACGGAACCGCCGAAGCCTGCCGATAACTCCGGCACCTCGAATTCCAACGGGTAATGCCCGGGGCAATCGTCGAGCAGGCCCGCGCCAAGATCAATCTGGCGCTGCATGTGCTGGGCCGCCGTGCGGACGGTTATCATGAGCTTGATTCAGCTGTCGCCTTTGCAGATGTGGGCGATGTGCTCCATCTTGAGCCCGCCCAGGCGACATCGCTCACAATTCATGGGCCCTTCGCGGCGGGCCTTTCGGCTGATGCTGGAAACCTCGTCCTGAAAGCCGCAGCCGCGCTGGTGCAATGCGCGCCTGTAGGGCCAGTGCGTATCGTCCTGGAGAAGAATCTGCCAGTTGCTTCCGGCATCGGCGGCGGCTCTGCTGATGCCGCCGCAGCGCTCCGTGGGCTCATGCGGCTCAATGATATCAGGCTGGCACCTGATCAGCTTGTGAAGCTCGCCCTGTCGCTGGGGGCCGATGTGCCAGTCTGTCTGCAACAGGGCTTCTGCCGCATGACAGGGATTGGCGAAACGATCACGCCGATGGATGGGCTTCCGGCCCGCTTCATCGTTCTTGCAAATCCGCTTGCAGCCTGTTCGACGCAGGCTGTCTTTGCGGCACTGGGCCTGAGGGCAGGGGAGCGCTTTGCCGAACCGCTTGATCCACAGCAGCCGGCGTCCTGGCGCAATGATCTGCAGGAGCCGGCGGTCCGGGCGCTGCCGGTCATTGCCGATGTTCTCGCCGCGCTCACGCAGGAGAGGGGGCTTTCGGACATCCGCATGTCGGGATCCGGCGCCACCTGTTTCGGGCTTGCAGCTTCTCGGCCTGTTGCCGACGCGGCGGCGGCCCGCCTTTCGGCACAAAACCCGCAGTGGTGGGTCAGGGCGGCAAGCCTGTCCTGACAGGGCGTAGCCCCAAGCCGCTTCTGGAGGTTTGTGAATTGGTCGGAGTGAGAGGATTCGAACCTCCGACCCCCTGCTCCCGAAGCAGGTGCGCTACCAGACTGCGCTACACTCCGACTGTGGTCATGCCGACAATTGTCTTGGCTGACGGAGCGGGCTTATAGCCACGGGATTGCCCGGAAGGCAAGTCATTGCGGCGCGGGATGGCAGTGGCTATAGAGCCGCGGCGTTTGGGGCGTCGCCAAGCGGTAAGGCAGTGGATTTTGATTCCACCATTCGGAGGTTCGATCCCTCCCGCCCCAGCCAATTACCCGAAAACCACGTCCGCGTTGACGGCCAGCTTGCGGTCAAGCTTCGCCGCGAAGTGGTCGAGGATGTTCTGTGCCGAGACGATAGCCATGCGCCGGGCGCATTCGGTGGTCAGGCCGGCATTGTGGGGGCTGATGGTCAGGTAGGGGTTGGAGAGCAGGGGATGACCGGCTTTGGGCGGTTCGTCGACGAGCACGTCGAGACCCGCGGCAAAGAGCCTGCGGGCCCGCAGGGCGGCATCGAGTGCGGCCTCGTCCACCAGCCCGCCGCGCGCCGCATTGATGATCGTGGCGCTGGGCTTCATCACGGCCAGTTCTGTTGCCCCGATGACGGCGCCTTTGGCCCCCGGCATGTGCAGGGTCACCACATCCGCTGCCGAAAGCGCCTGTTTCAGGTCCGGCGCAGGGGTGGCCCCGGCCGCCGCAATATCTTCCGGCTTCATGAGCGGGTCATGGGCCAGTACCGAGGCCCCGAAAGCCTGCACCAGTTGGCCGACCCGCCGCCCGATGCGGCCGAAACCGATCACCAGCACCGATTTGCCATCAAGTTCCTGGGCGTCGAAGGCGTTGCGCGCCGTCCAGTTGCCGTTGCGCGAGGCCTGATCATAGAAAACCGTGCGGCGCAGGGCTGCCAGCATGAGCATCAGGCTGTGTTCGGCGACCGCCCTTGAGTTCACATCGCCGACGATGGCCAGCGGTACCTTGCGGGCATTGAGCGCCGCAACGTCGACCGCGTCGTAACCCACGCCATGGCGCGACACGATGGCGAGTTTCGGCGCTGTTGCGATATGGGCGGCGGTCAGCGGCTGGGTGCGGAGCAGCAGGCCCTCGGCCTTGGGCAGATAGGGCAGGTAGGCCGCGGGATCGGGATCGCTGACATAGTCGAAAGTGACCCCGGGAGCCGATTTCACGATGGCAAGGCCGCCGTCGTGGATCTTCCCTGCGATCAGTATATGGGGCATGGCTCACTCCGTTTGGGCCGCCGCTTAGCATCCTTTCTGGGTAGCGCACATGAAGGAATTGCAGGCCCGCCTGCACGGGACTGCTTGAAGGCATGGCCTGATCGCAATAGTGTGCGCCGCACGAATAGGGAGGAATTTCATGTCGACCGTCCGCCTCACCATGGCGCAGGCGCTTGTGCGCTATCTCATCAACCAGTTCACCATCGTTGACGGTGAGGAAGTTCCTTTGTTTCCGGGCGTTTTTGCCATTTTCGGCCATGGCAATGTCACCTGCCTGTCGGAAGCCCTGGAAGAAGTGAAGGACATCATGCCGACCTGGCGCGGCCAGAATGAGCAATCCATGGCGCTCGCCGCCATCGGTTTTGCCAAGGCCAAGCGCCGCCGCCAAATCATGGTTGCCACCTCTTCCATCGGCCCGGGCGCCACCAACATGGTGACGGCCGCCGGTGTGGCCCATACCAACCGTCTGCCCATCCTCTTCCTTGCGGGGGATACCTTCATCAACCGCAGGCCTGATCCTGTGATGCAGCAGACCGAGCATTTCAACAATCCGGCCATCACCGTGAACGACGCCTACAAGGCCGTGACGCGCTATTGGGACCGTATCATCCATCCCGAGCAGATCATGTCTTCGCTGCCGCAGGCTGTTGCGACCATGCTCGATCCGGCCGATTGCGGCCCGGCCTTCATCGGCTTGCCGCAGGATGTGCAGGAAATCGCCTGCGACTATCCGCTCGCCTTCTTCGCCAAAACCGTCCACGAAATTCCGCGGGCGCGGCCTGACCGCAAGCGCGTGGCAGAGGCTATCGCTCTGCTGAAGAAATCCAAGAAGCCCCTCATCATCGCTGGTGGCGGGGCGCGCTACTCGGGCGCCGAGGAGGCGATTGCCCAGTTCGCCATTGAGTATGGCGTGCCGATCACCGAGACCATCGCCGGCAAGAGCACCGTGCCGCATGATCACCCGGCCTATGCAGGCCCCCTGGGCATCGTCGGCTCCACCTCCGCCAATGCTCTTGCTGCCGAAGCCGACGTGATTGTTGCCATCGGCACGCGCCTCATGGATTTCACCACCGGTTCTTGGACGGTCTTTGATCACAAGGCCAAGTTCATCTCGCTCAATGCGGCGCGCTGGGATGCTACCAAGCATCGCGCCCTGGCCGTCGTGGGCGATGCCAGGGAGTCGGTCGAGGAACTTGCCGCCGCCCTCAAGGGCTGGAAGGCCGATGCCGCCTGGACCAAGAAGTCACGCGACCTCATGGCCGAGTGGGACAAGGCGCTTGATGGCTATCAGCAGCCCACCAACCAGCCAGTGCCCACCTACGCACAGGTGGTTGGCGTGGTGAACAAGGCTGTTGCGCCGCGTGACTACATGCTCACCGCAGCGGGCGGCCTGCCCGGCGAAACCATGAAGAACTGGCGCTGCAAGACCACCAACTCCTATGATCTGGAGTTTGGCTTCTCCTGCATGGGCTATGAGATTTCGGGTGCCTGGGGTGCGGCGATGGCCGATCCCACGCGCGATGTCATCGCCATGGTGGGCGACGGCTCCTACATGATGATGAACTCGGACATCTATTCAACCGTGCTCACCGGGCACAAGATCATCGTCATTCTTTGCGACAACGGTGGCTATGCCGTCATCAACCGGTTGCAGAACTTCAAGGGCACGCCGTCCTTCAACAACCTGATCAAGGATTGCAACGTCAAGGAACCATTCAGCGTCGATTTTGTGAAGCATGCGGAATCCATGGGCGCCAAGGCCCGCAAGGTTGAAAGCCTTGCCGAACTGCATGAGGCGATCAGCTGGGCCAAGTCCAACGACCGCACCACTGTGATTTCGATTGTTTCTGACGCCTATACCTGGACGCCGGGCGATGCGCTGTGGGATGTGGGCGTGCCGCAGGTGTCGAAGCGCAAGGAAGTGAACGACAGCGCCAAATACCAGGCTGACGTCCGCTCGAAGCAGCGGGTGGGTGTGTAGCCGTCGCAACCGTTCTCTGTGTTGACAAGAGTCTGATGCCGGTCTGAGTTAGTCTTTGGGTATAACGGCTCTGCCAAAGTCGAGCTGGGGCAGTGCCTTGGCGGTGTTGGGGCATGGGCGAGAAGTCGGACAGTCTCTATAGGCCCGAGATAGATGGGTTGCGCGCTATCGCGGTGCTGGCTGTTGTCCTCTTTCATGCAGGTGTGCCCTATATTGATGGCGGATTTCTCGGCGTTGATGTCTTCTTTGTCATCAGCGGGTTTCTCATTACGGCGATTATCCGCCGCGAAGTTGCCGCCGGGACATTCTCTGTTGGCAGCTTCTACGAACGTCGCGCAAAGCGCATCCTTCCTGCGCTCGGTGTTGTGCTGCTGGCGTGCCTGCCGTTTGCTTGGCTGTGGATGCTGCCCACGGAGCTAGAGGGCTTCTCGGAAAGTGTTGTCGCGACCATTTTCTTCGTATCGAACTTTTTCTTCTGGCAAGGGACAGACTATTTCGCCACTGCGGGGGAGGTGAAGCCGCTCTTGCACACCTGGAGCCTGGCTGTCGAAGAACAATACTACGCGCTGTACCCGCTATTTGCTCTAGGCCTCCTGCGCTTTGGAAGCAGGGTATTTGCCGTGGGAATCGTAGTTGCTCTGCTGATGAGTCTCGGCTTTAGCGAGTGGGCTTGGCGCTATGCTCCTGATGCAAATTTTTACCTGTTGCCATCGCGCGCCTGGGAGCTTCTGGCCGGTGGCTTGGCTACCTTTGTGGCGACGTCGCGATCACGCTACTTAAACGATCTGCTGGCGTTCTTGGGACTGGTGGCTATTCTCGCATCCATTTCGCTGTTTGGAGCCGCTACTCCCTTTCCTTCACTTTGGGGTCTTTTGCCAGTTGCTGGCACTTGCCTTGTTCTGGCGTTTTCTTCCCGTTCATCCGTGACCGGCTATGTGCTTTCTCTGCCGCCGTTGGTTTTGATTGGTGGACTGAGCTACAGTCTCTACCTTTGGCATCAGCCGGTCTTTGCTTTTGCGCGCATCCGGCTGTTGGGTGAGCCATCCTGGCAAGTGATGGTTTGCTTGTTGGCTCTGTGCTTTCTCCTGTCCCTCCTGAGCTGGAGGCTTGTCGAGAATCCCGTCCGGGCTGTTCCGCTCAAACTGCCGCAGATGCGCACTTTGTTTGCGGCTTCACTGGTGGTGTTATTGCTCCCGTCTCTGCTTTTTTCTGCTGGTGGCATAGCGACGAGCGGCTACATAGCCCGAGTACCGGCCGGTCAACTTGAGATACTGGGCCTTGCCGGCGAGAGCTACCGCAAGCAACGTGCCCTAGATTCGAACTTTCAGGCCAGACGCAGCTGCTTCGCTGACTTCAACGAAACAGCGGCGAAATTCACCAGTGCCTGCGTGCCCAGCTCTGGCCGGACAGGTGTCATGATTTGGGGTGACAGTTTTGCGTCAGCCATGGCTGTCGGGCTGCGCGATCTCAAAGGGGAGATTGCTCAGTTTACCTCGAGCGGATGTCCTCCGGTGCTTGATTTTGCAGTGCCATGGCGCCGGCATTGCCAGCGGAACAATAATTTCATCATCAAGAAAGTAGCTTCACAAAGACCCGATCTTTTGGTTCTGACGGCCAACTGGCTTCTGAACCCTGATAGTGTAGAGAAGATTGGCAATACTGTTGACGCAGTCCGCCGTGTTTCTCCTGCAACAAGAATTGTCGTTGTGGGCAATCTACCACAATGGAAGCCGGATCTGGCTACGACGCTGTGGATGTCGGGCAAGCCTATCGCCGCAGGAGTAAGATTGACGGGCACTGATTTTTCAGAGCTGGTCGACCTGGATGCTCGCCTTGTCGTGCAGTCAAGGGCGAACAACGTAGAGTTCTTTTCGCCTATCGAGTTCTTGTGCGAGGAGGATGAGTGCCTTGCTGTGACAGACTATCTCGGGAGAACTTCCTTGATGGCCGAGGATTATGGTCATATCACAAAGGATGCGGCCAACCTCATAGTCTCGCAGTTGTTCATGCGCCTTTCTAAGGGCATCAATAATGCTGCCGCAAATCAATAGGTGCTCGGAAGGAGTTTGACTATGGACATCGCCATTATCGGGGCAGGGTTGATCGGCCGGGCCTGGTCGGTGGCCTTTGCCCGCGGTGGAGCTTCGGTCCGGCTGTTTGATCCCGTTGCTGGCGCGGCGGAGAAATCGATAGCCGAGATACCCCGCATGCTGGCCGATCTGGCGGAGCTCGATCTGCTCGGCGGACAGTCTGCGGATGACATCACAGGCCGCATCGCGCTCGCGCCGTCACTGGGCGATGCCGTCAGGGACGTAGATTACCTTCAGGAATGTGCGCCAGAGAAAGTCGATCTCAAAGCCGCGCTTTTTGCTGAGATCGACAGGCATGTGAGCGGCAAGACCGTGCTTGCCAGTTCAACCTCGATCATCCTGCCGTCGCTCTTCACCGGCCATCTCGCCCACAAGGCGCAGGCGATTGTCGTTCATCCGCTCAATCCGCCGCATCTTATCCCGGCGGTGGAAGTGGTGCCGGCGCCATGGACATCGCAGGAGACGATAGACCGTACACGGACGATCCAGTTGGCGATCGGTCAGAAGCCGATCGTCATGATGAAGGAGATCGACGGCTTTCTGATGAACCGCCTGCAGGGCGCCCTGCTGGAAGAATGCTTCCGGCTGCTAGAGGGTGGCTATGTGAGTGCCGAAGACATCGATGTGGGTCTCAAGGACGGCCTTGCGATGCGCTGGTCCTTCATGGGTCCGTTTGAAACCATCGACCTCAATGCCCCCGGCGGCATCCGCGATTATGTGCAACGCTACGACGGCGGCTTCATCAAGATCAGGGATGGCGCCATGCACCGGGCCGACTGGCGGGGCGCGACACTGGACCGCGCCGAAGCCGAGCGCCGGGCGCTGCTGCCTGCAGAAAAGCTTGCTGAGCGGCATCGCTGGCGTGACCGGCAATTGATGCAATTGGCCGCTTTCAGGAAGCGCCGCTCCGAATAGCCCTTGCCTTGCGGCGCGTTCTGAGGCATCTGCGTCGCCGGGCTAGCCCTCCCCACCGAGGGTCGGTCCATCTGTAAGGATGGAGCAACATGACGATACAGAAACCGGCGGTGCGCCCGGCTAACGCACAATTTTCTTCTGGCCCCTGCGCGAAGCTGCCGGGCTGGACCCCCTCCCACCTCAACAATGCCCTGACAGGCCGTTCGCATCGTTCCGGCGAAGGCAAGAAGCGCCTGAAACGTGCGATCGAACTGACGCGCGCGGTGCTGGAAGTGCCTGCGGATTATCGCATCGGCATCGTGCCGGCCTCGGATACGGGTGCTGTCGAAATGGCCCTCTGGTCGCTGCTCGGCGCGCGCGGTGTGGATGTGCTCGCCTGGGAAAGCTTCGGCGAAGGCTGGGTCTCCGACATCGTCAAGCAGCTCAAGCTGCCTGATGTCCGGAAGCTTACCGCGCCCTATGGCGAGTTGCCGGATCTGTCGAAGGTCGATTTCAGCCGTGATGTTGTTTTCACCTGGAATGGAACGACCTCTGGCGTGCGTGTGCCGGACGGAAACTGGATTCCGGCGGACCGCGAAGGCCTCACCATCTGCGATGCCACCTCGGCGGCCTTCGCCCAGGCGCTCGATTTTGCCAAGCTCGATGTCGTCACCTTCTCCTGGCAGAAGGTGCTGGGCGGGGAGGGCGCACATGGTGTCATCGTGTTGTCGCCCCGCGCCGTGGCGCGTTTGGAAAGCTACACGCCGCCGTGGCCCATGCCCAAGATCTTCCGCATGACCTCGGGCGGCAAGCTCATTGCCGGGATTTTCGAAGGCGAGACGATCAACACACCCTCGATGCTTTGCGTCGAGGACTATGTCGTGGCGCTCGAATGGGCCCAGTCGCTCGGCGGCCTCAGGGCGCTCAGGGCGCGGGCGGACGCCAATGCCGCCGTCATCGACCGCTGGATTGCGGCGCGTGGCTTTGCCCATCATCTCGCCAGGCTGCCGGAGACGCGGTCCAACACGTCGGTGTGTTTCTCGCTCGATGGCAGCGAGGAGGTGCCGAAGAAGATCGCTAAGCTTCTTGAGGCCGAAGGCGCGGCCTTCGACATCGGTGGCTATCGCGATGCGCCGCCGGGGCTGCGCATCTGGTGTGGCGCCACTGTCGAAACGGCCGATCTCGAAGCGCTGCTGCCCTGGCTCGACTGGGCCTATGCCAGCGCCACTGCCGCCTGAATTTCAGCTTTCCCTCATTCAATCTGGAGAACCAGCATGGCTCCCCGCGTACTCGTTTCCGACAAGCTTTCTGAAGCCGCCGTCAAGATCTTTCAGGATCGCGGCATCGAGGTCGACTACAAGCCGGACCTCGGCAAGGACAAGGATGCGCTGCTTGAAGCGATCCCGAACTATGATGGCCTTGCCATCCGCTCCGCCACCAAGGTGACGCCGAAGGTGATCGCTGCCGCCAGCCGCCTGAAGGTCATTGGCCGCGCCGGAATCGGTGTCGACAATGTCGATATTCCGGCGGCCAGCCAGCGCGGCATCGTCGTGATGAACACACCCTTCGGCAATGCCATCACCACGGCCGAGCATGCGATCTCGATGATGATGGCGCTGGCCCGGCAGATTCCGGAGGCCAATGCCTCGACCCACGCCGGCAAGTGGGAGAAGAACCGCTTCATGGGTGTCGAGCTTTTCAACAAGACGCTCGGTGTCATCGGCTGCGGCAACATCGGCTCCATCGTTGCTGACCGTGCCCTGGGCCTCAAGATGAAGGTGATCGCTTTCGATCCCTTCCTCTCGCCGGAGCGCGCGGTCGAACTGGGCGTGGAGAAGGTGGAGCTTGATGAGATCTTCAAGCGCGCCGATTTCATCACACTGCACACACCGCTGACCGACAGGACCCGCAATATCGTCAGCCGCGAGGCCCTGGCCAAGTGCCGCAAGGGCGTGCGCATCATCAACTGCGCCCGTGGCGGTCTTGTCGATGAAGAAGCACTCTATGATGCGCTTGTCGCCAGGCATGTCGCCGGTGCAGCACTCGATGTGTTCGAGACGGAGCCCGCGACCAACCACAAGCTCTTCAATCTCGAGAATGTCGTGGCCACCCCACATCTCGGCGCTTCCACCAACGAAGCGCAGGAAAACGTGGCTCTGCAGGTAGCGGAGCAGATGGCGGATTTCCTGATTTCCGGTGCCGTCACCAACGCCCTCAACATGCCCTCGATCTCGGCCGATGAGGCCCCGCGCCTCAAGCCTTTCGTGGCGCTGGCCAACAAGCTTGGCTCCTTTGCCGGGCAGCTCACTGAGGATGCCATCACCGGCATTGTCATTGAGTATGCGGGCGATGTGGGCGAGATGAACACGCGGGCGCTCACCTCGGCAGCGCTGGCAGGCATCCTTGCCCCGCAGATCGGTGCCGTGAACATGGTGTCAGCACCGCTGGCTGCGCGTGAGCGCGGCATCAAGGTCGACGAGGTCAAGCAGACGCGCCGCGGCGCTTATGAAACCTATATTCGTCTTGCGGTGAAGACCGACAAATACGAGCGGTCCGTGGCCGGCACGGTGTTCTCGGATGGCAAGCCGCGCATCATCCAGATCAAGGGCATCGAGCTCGAATCCGATTTCGGCCCGCACATGCTCTACGTCACCAACATGGACAAGCCAGGCTTCATCGGTGCGGTGGGTTCGCTGCTCGGCAACGCCGGTGTCAACATCGCCAGCTTCCATCTGGGCCGCCAGACCGAGGGCGCCGATGCCATCTGCCTCGTCGAGGTCGATGGTGGTGTCCCGCCGGAGGTGCTTGCCGCCGTCGAGACCTTGCCGCAGGTCAAGCAGGCCAAGACGCTGGCCTTCTGAACTCAAAGAAAAACCGGCAGGAGATATCCTGCCGGTCCTTGATCAGTCGAACTGATAGGCCGCCGCTTATTGCTGCGGCGCACCGCCCATCATGGACATCGGGTCAACGCCGTTGATCAGGATCTTGCTGTCAGGCAGAATCTCCACAACCCAGAGCAACGAACCATCGGCCTCCGTCTTGGCCAGGCCTTTGGCAGCCACGAGGGTTCCCATGGCCTGCTGTGCCATCTGGTCGGCAGCGGTCGCGCCGACCTGCACCTTGGCGATCGTCTCTTCCATGCCCTTCATACGGATGTTGAACTTGCCCGTAGGGATGCCCGTGAAGTTCACCAGCAAATCGCCGTCATAGCTGATGCTGTTGGTGGCAGAGGTGATCTCTCCGCCCGTGAAGTTCACGTTCATGGTGCCGTTGGGGGCAAAGGCCGGCAGCAGCTTCAGCTGCGATTCCGGCGAGAGCGGCGGATCCTTGGCGAAATCTGCCTCAGCCAGCATGACATCGACCGGGGCCTTCATGTTGACGCCCGATACGGTGAAATCGAGCTTGAAGGTGTGCGGAACGAGATCGCTGGACCATGGCGGAACCAGGCCCGGCGGAATGGTCAGCCCGCTGAAGTTGATGGCTTCGCGAAGCTTGCCGGCCTCCGTCACGCCGCTCATGGCCACGCCGCCGCCGACGGTTGCCATGCTGAAATCGCCAAGGGCTGTCTTGATGTTCACGGTCTTGTAGGCGCCGTTGGAATCAAGCTCTTCCCACAGCGGCAGGGCAGCGGCGATCTTTTCCTTCAGCTGTGCCTGGTCGCGCACGATCAGTTCCTGCGAAGGCCGGGCCACGAACCAGGCCACGAGATCGAGGATCGCCTTGGAGCGGAAGCCGGTCACGGTCGAGGTGGTGTCGCCGCCTGCAGCCGTTGCCGTGTAGTCCAAGGGTGGCATGCTGCCCGGGGCGGTGCCCGGCGGCGGCTCCATGGTGCTCACCACAGTCGTGGGTCCGAGCGTGTTGGTGCCCGTTGCATCGATAGCGCCATCGGCGCGCGGCTTGCCGGTGGAGCTTCCGCTCCAGCTTTCGATGGTGGAGACCGACGTCGTCTTCATCCCGCTTTCCGAGAGGATCTGCGTGATGACGATGTTCTTCAGGCTGAAGTCCGAGGTGAGGAAACTGGCCACGCCCTCGTCGAAAACGCCCTTCCACTCATTGGCGGCAATCTTGCCGTCGATCGAGTTCTGGCCGTCGAAGGCGACGTTGAAATTATAGGGGCCGGTCTGTGAGACGTCCCACTGGCCATCGCCCTTGGGCCGCGCTGTCAGCACGACGGCATCGATCTTGGCCGAGAAGTTCGGCGCCTTCACCTTTGCGAGGTAAGGGGCTGGGTCCAGCGTGATGATGTAGTCATCGCCCGAGGGCTTGACGTCGACAACGCCCGGCTCGGCACCTGCATAGACCTGAATGGCCGTGCGGATGCGCGCGGCTTCATCGGCAGTGGCGGCGGCGAGGGCCGTGGTGCTGGCCGAGATAAGGAAAAGGCCAGTGGCGAGCAATCTGCTGTAACGCATTTTATGATCCTGTGTGTGCCCCGTGGCGGCACATTGACCAGTCTTTTTCTTGCCCGTCAATCGGGAAGATACTTTGCGATGCCCGGTTTTGCGCCAGCGCAAGCAGCGTTTACTTTATTGTTTCTGTTCGCGGCGGAGACCGCAATCCTGCCACGAATGCGTCGCAGATCAGCCGCGGCGAGGTCATTTGAGTCTGCGTGGATGCGTTCACGGCATCAGGAGGAACATCATGCGCTTTGCCCTGGCGGGCGTTCTGCTCGCCACAACTTTTCTTGCTCCGGCCATGGCGGCCGACTTCAACACCACGTCAAAGATCGACAAGGTCACGGTCTATCCGCAGGGTGCGGACGTCACGCGGCTAGCCGAGATCAATCTGCCCGCCGGTGACCATCGCATCATTCTCGCCGACCTTCCTGCCAGCATCGACACGCGCTCGATCCGCGTGGAAGGCGAGGGCAACGGCACGCTGGAAATTGCCTCTGTCGATACCCGCAATGTCTATGTCAGTGCCGAGGAACAGGACCAGAAGCGCAAGCTGATCGAGAAGCAGATCACGGCCCTCCAGGACGAGCGCAATGCCCTCGATCAGGTGATCGGCGATGCCAACAACCAGCGCAATTTCCTGCTTGGCCTGGCGGACAAGCAACTCGTTCCACAGTCTTCGACCGACACCCTGAAAGGCATCGATGTCGCCCAGCTTTCGAGCTTGCTCGATCTCGTTCAGCAGCGTCTCTCGAGCCTCGCCAAGGTGATCCAGGATGCGCAGCAGGGCCAGCGCGGCATCGATGAAAAAATGCAGGAACTCAGCGCCGCCCTTGCGGCCCTTGCGCCGTCTGACAGTTACAAGCTGGAGGCTGCCATCAATGTGGCCGCCGCATCGGAAATGAAGGGAACGCTGCGCATTTCCTACCGGCTGCAGGAGGCAGGCTGGCTGCCCTATTATGATGCCCGCATGACAACGCCGGAAAAGGGCGGCGATGCTTCGCTTGAGGTGGTGCGCCGTGCCGAAGTCACCCAGTCGAGTGCGGAAAGCTGGGACAATGTGGAGCTTGTTCTGTCGACGGCGCGGCCGACCGATTCAACAGCCGCTCCGGACCTCAGTGAGGAAGAGTTGACGGCCTATGAGCAGAAGGAACTTGATGCCCTGCGCAAAATGGCAGTGCCCGAGTCCTCCGCCGCAATGGAAGCGCCGGCTGCTGGCTTCATGAACGACTCTGCTGAAAGCGGTGACATGAACATCGGCGGCGCGCTCATCAAGCAGGCGGCAAAGCCCAAGCTTGTCGCCCAGCGCCAGGCCGCGTTTGAAACGGCAGGCTTTCAGGCCAACTACATCATCCCGGGCCGCGTCACGGTGGATAACACGGGCACGGCCAAGAAAGTGCGCATCACCAGCGCCACGCAGCAGGCAAAGCTTGAGGTCGTCTCGGTGCCGCTGTTCGACGCCAATGCTTATCTCACCGCCGCCTTCACGGTCGGGGGCGAAGGCCCCCTGCTGCCTGGCTATGCCAATCTGTATCGCGACGGCATCTATGTGGGGCAGGGCAACCTGCCGCTGCTCAATACCGGAGAAGAAGCGAGACTCGGCTTCGGCATTGACGACATGGTCAAGGTCGAACGCAAGGAAGTGAAGAAGGCCGTCGGCTCGCAGGGCATCATCTCGACCTCCAACGTCGAGGAGCGCGCCTGGGACATCAGCGTCAAGAACCTGCATGACTTCAAGGTCGCTGTGAAGATTCTGGACCGCAAACCCTTCACGGCGCGCGATGACGTGGAGATTGCCACCTTGCCCGGCATGACAGCGCCGACCGAAGAGAACGTCGACAAGAAGCGTGGCGTTATGGCCTGGTCCTTCGAGGTTGAACCTCACAAGGATACCGTGATCAAGACCGGCTACCGCATCACCTGGCCGGACGGCATGAAGATCGGCATGGCTCAGTAGCAACGGCGGTTGCAGCATCAACCCTGTTGCTGCAACCGCTTCCTTGCCCCCTTGCGAAGGGAGGCAAAGAGAGTCAAGCTTTTCGCCGTGGAGCCGCCTGCGGCGAAGACTCTACGGCCGTCCGCGGGTGGCCCCCTCAATGCAGATACCAGCAAGGGAGGGACCTCATGGATATTGCCGCAGGAAGACACGCACAGGGCTCGCGATTGATTGCCGTCGTCGGGCCCTATCAAAGCGGAAAGACCACACTTCTCGAAGCCATCCTATATCGCACGGGCGCGATCACGCGCCAGGGCAAGGCGGCAGACAAGTCGCTCGCGGGCGATGCCAGCCCCGAGGCCCGGTCCCATGCCATGGGTGTCGAGGTCAATGCCGCAACGGTGCAATATCTCGGCGACAGCCTGACCTTCATCGATTGTCCCGGTTCCATTGAATTTTCCGAGGAAACGCGCGCCGTCCTGCCGGTGTGCGATGCTGCCATCGTGGTTTGCGATGCCGATCCCAAGAAGGCGCCGGCCCTGCAGTTGATCCTGCGCCAGCTGGATGATGCGGGGGTGCCGCGTCTGATCTTCCTCAACAAGATTGACCGTGCCGAAGCGGCCCCGCGGGATGTTCTCGCCTGGATGCAGCCCGCCAGCAGCCGGCCGCTGCTTCTGCGCCAGCTTCCCCTGTGGAAGAACAATGTGGTGTCAGGCTTTGTCGATTTGGCCCTAGAGCGCGCCTATGTCTATCGCGAACTGGCCGAGAGCCAGGTGGTCGAGATGCCGGTGGATATCGCCGATCTCGAGAAGTCCGAGCGCTTCGTCCTGCTTGAGACGCTCGCCGATCATGACGATGAACTCATGGAGCAGCTTCTGTCGGACATGGAGCCGCCCAAGGATCGCGTCTTCGCCGATCTCTCCCGTGACGTCGCCGAGGGCCATGTGACCCCGGTGCTGTTCGGCTCGGCCGAGCATGGCAATGGCATTGGCCGCCTGCTCAAGACCATCCGGCATGATGTGCGGGGCATCGAGGCCACGGCCGCCCGCCTCGGTCTTAAGTCTTCCGGCGCTGCTGTGGCCCAGGTGCTGAAGACCTTCCACACTGCACAGGGCGGCAAGCTTTCGCTGGCACGGGTGCTCTCCGGTGAGTTGGCCGACGGCGCCAACCTTTATGGTGGCCGCGGGCAGGAGGCCCGCGTGGCCGGTGTCCAGGCCTATGCCGGTGCTACGCTCGGCAAGGTGGCGAAGGCAGGTGCTGGCCAGACTGTCGCGTTGGGCCGTCTCGAAGGCATTGCCACGGGCGAGACTGTTTCGGCCATGAAAGGCAACACGGCGCAGCTTGTGGCGCACGAAGCAGCATCCGGTGTCTATGGCTTCGCCATCTCTGTTGCCGACCGCAAGGACGAGGTGAAGCTTACGGGAGCAGTGGCGCGCCTTGTCGAGGAAGATCCGTCGCTGTCGCTGGAACACAATCACGACACCGGCGAGATCGTTCTGTGGGGGCAGGGCGAGATGCACCTGCGCGTCGCCATCGAGAAGCTTGCCAGCAAGTTCGGCGTTCATGCGCAGTCGCGGCCGCGGCGCATTGCCTACAAGGAAACGATCCGCAAGCCGGTGCAGTTGCGCGGCCGCCACAAGAAGCAGTCCGGCGGCCACGGCCAGTACGGCGACGTGGTGGTGGAGATCAGCCCGCTGCCGCGTGGCGAGGGCTTTGTTTTCAGTGACACGATCACCGGCGGCGTCGTGCCGAAGCAGTATATCCCGGCAGTGGAGGCCGGCATCCGCGAATGGATGGCGAGCGGCCCCCTGGGCTTCCCGGTTGTCGATTTTGCCGTCAATCTCTCGGACGGCTCCTACCATGATGTCGACAGTTCGGAGATGGCCTTCAAGACGGCGGCCCGCATCGCCATGGCGGAGGGCATGCCGCAGTGCCAGCCGGTGCTGCTGGAGCCGGTGCTCGCCGTTGACATTCATTGTCCCAATGAGGCGACACCGCGTGTGAACCAGATCGTCACCGGCCATCGCGGCCAGCTTCTCGGCTTCGATGGCCGTGCAGGCTGGACCGGCTGGGATACGGTCAAGGCGATGATGCCGGAGTCCGAGATCGCATCGCTCATCATCGAGCTGCGTTCCGCGACGGCCGGTGTCGGCACCTTCAGCACCCGCTTCGACCATATGGCCGAGCTGGTGGGCCGGGCTGCCGATCAGGTCGTGGCGACGGCGAAGGCCGCCTGACAACCCTCTCCAGGCACGGGTTCGTCTCCCGCATGGGGGATGAACCCGTTCCATGTTTGACTATCGGTTGTGCAAGAACATGTCCCGCATGATGGAAGCCAAGCGATTCTCCGACATTGTCGGGTTGATTTATGATTGCGTACCGGAGCCATCAGGCTGGCAGAATGTCCTGCGCATTCTCACCGAGGAGTTTCGCGGCATCATCGCAACACTGGCGGTGCTCGACATCAACACGCGCACCAGCCGCTTTGGTGCTGCCCATGGCGATCCCCGTATCGTCGATCCGCTGGTCACCACCTATGCGGCCCACATGCCCTTCTATGATCTCGTGGCGCGGATCGACACGGATGAGCCGCAGACATTTGCCGCCCTCTGCGCCCTCCATGGCCCGAATGGGCGCGAGGTGCTCCACTCATCGCGCATGTGGCAGGAGTGGTGCATCCCGAACCGCATTTCCGAGGGGCTCTGTATCAATATCCTCAAGACCGGCCAGCGCGTCGGCGCGCTGGTCATCAACGTCGCCGAGGACCGCCCGGAGATCGCGCCGGAGGAGCTTGAGACCTTTGCGCTGATCGCGCCTCATGTGCGCCGGGCGGTAACCATCGGCGATCTCTTCGAGCTCGGTCGCCAGCGCAGCGATCTTTTCAGGCGCA
The DNA here is from genome assembly GCA_020161855.1 of Pseudomonadota bacterium. Taxonomy (GTDB): domain Bacteria; phylum Pseudomonadota; class Alphaproteobacteria; order Rhizobiales; family Aestuariivirgaceae; genus Aestuariivirga. The sequence goes on along the minus strand of JAIUNJ010000010.1, from coordinate 43,422 downwards.
CGATCGACGGCCTGAATGCTGCTGTCCTTATCGTCGGCGATACCCTCGAGTTGCGCTATGCCAACGCGGCGGGCGAGGCCTTGCTTGCGGGTGCCGACAGGGCGCTTTCCGTTTCCAATGGCCGGCTTTCCATCAGCGATGGCCGTTGCCACCGGGCGCTTGAGGATATCGTGGCGATCGGCCTGCGCGACGAGGCGAGCCTGGGCGGGCGTGGCATCGGCCTTCCGCTGCCGGGCCCCGTGCCGCGCATCGCCCATGTTCTGCCCTTGCGGCGGCGCCAGCACGGCGTTCCCTTCAGCGACGATTCTGCGGCGGCCATTTTCATCGCCTCGCCCGGCGCCAGCATGGAGCCTGAGATCGATGCCATCGGCGCACTGTTCGGCCTGACGGCGGCGGAGCGGCGCGTGGCGGCCCAGGTGGCACAGGGGCTGAACCGTCAGGGCATCGCCAGCGCCGGCAAGGTCAGCGATGGCACCGTCAAGTCGCAGCTTGATGCGATCTTCGGCAAGACCGGCACCTCCAACCAGCGCGAGCTCGAGAAACTCATCCGCGATCTCACGCCACCCTTGCGCCGCGGCTGAGGCATCCCCCGCCCGGCAGTTGTTGCGCTGCGCGTCCTTCAATAACTCCGGCTGCGAGGGTGCGTTGAGGAGAAGTTTTATATGCTCAGGATACACCCGCGGCCGGGGATGCGGTTGCTCACATTCGTCATGGTATCGCTCATGGCAATGCCCGCCACCGCATTGGCGCGAAAGGTCTTCAACAACGTCACCATCAGTGAAGCGACCTTCAGATCGCGTTGCGAAGCATCCGGTGGAAAATTCACCCAGGATGGCAGCCGGGTGATCTGCAAACTCGGTTCCGTCGTCGTGGTGTGTGAACTGCTGGTGACCCATTCCTGCAGTTCCAATCAGGCGCGTCTGAGCCCGGGCGGAAAAGTGCTTGGCCTGCTTGGGATTCGTTCGAAGCAGGGCAGCACCGGTAAACCGGCGAAGAGCGGACCCAGCAAGAACCCGGGCACCGGCGGCGGTTCAACGACGACATCCGGGGGCGGTGGCAGCTCAGGAAGCACCTCCGGCGGCGGAGGCGTCCGTCAGGACGGCCCCAAGGGGCTGAGCGGCGCTGGCGAGGTCACCAAAGCGGGACGGAACTGACGGCCGGCCCTCTAGGCCTTCGTCATGGCCAGGTCTGGCGCCATCCAGAAGGGTGGCAGCCAGGCTGCCATGTTGCTGAAGGGCAGCACTTCGGGCTTCAGCCGGATGCCGAGCTTTGTCTCCATGAAGGCACGGCGCGCCATGATGCGTGTCCAGGCTTCGCGATACTGCGTGGCGAAGGCTTTGCGCAGCGGCTCGTCCGCCAGCGCAATGCCGTCCTCAATGTTGCTCATGAAATAGTCGGTGCCCGTGGCGGGGATGATGTCGCATTGCACGGCCATGCCTGATGCGAACCTCTGCCTGCTGTTCTTCTTCACCGGCGAATGCACCCATTCATCGAGATGGATGAGATGGCCCGGGTTGAGGCCGATGCCGAAGAAGGGATCGCCGAGGCGTGACATGACGGCCTCGTAGAGCGTGCCGCCTTCCACACCGATGCCGATGGTTTCATACCAGGCTGCGGCGGCCTCGAAATAGGGCGCCACGAGCTTCGGTACATAGTCCTGGATGGCTGCAGGCAATTCCGCGTCGGAGGCCACCATGAAGCCCGCCCGGCAGTTGAGTGCGCCCATCAGGCCGAAGCCGATCACGATGGGATCGCCTTTTTCAATCTTGCGCATCGATGGGCTTGGCAGCCCGTACTTGGCGCGGGGACCGGCACACATGTTGACGTGGACCGATTGCGGAAAGCCATCGAGGTCGAGGCTGCGCACCGCTTCATATTCGGTCATGCCCGGCCGTGCCGTGTGGATGAACTGGCGGATGCCGCGTGAGGTGCGGGTCGCCGCATATTCGAAGCAGGCCAGTTGCTCCACCTCGTTGATGGAGCGCAGGCCGTTCTCGGGGTGCATGAAGAGCAGGGCGGCGTTGCTCACCGCACCGAATTCCTCAAGGGCCTTCACCAGATAGTGCGGGGCCTCGATCCAGTGCGGGTCGAATACGCCATCTTCGCTTTCAAAGCCCTTCCAGCCGGCAAGCCCGATCCGCATGGCCCCGGTCAGGCCCGCCTCGCTGAGCAATGTGGAGAGCGCCCGGTAGCGGTTACGGGGCTGGCCCATGAGGCTGAGCGGCTGCCAGAGCACGCGGTCGAAAACACCCTTGGCGCATTCGGCATAGGGAAAGCCCTCATTGCCCGCCATGAGCGTCACGCGGCGGCCGGGTACCACGACGGCAATCGCCTCTTCGAAGCGGGGATCATAGCCCGTCAGCCAGGAGATGTTGGCCACATGCTCGCGGTCGCCGAACACCACCACGGCATCGAGCCGCTCTTCCTGCATGCGCGACAGGAGCCGTGCCAGGCGCTTCTCATAGAGGCCCGTGGGCAGCGATGGTTCGTGCGCGGGCGCTCCGAAATCGGGCAGTTCAATTCTCTCGGTGCGGGCTTTGCTCATCGGGTCCTCCTCGCTTCTTTTAACCATCCGCTAACCATGAGGCAAAGCGATAGGGGTCCAGCATATCCCCCCGGTTGAATTGCGTCAGCCAAAGTAAGTCAGCGTTAAACCGGCCTCTCGCATGGTTAAATCCACTTCTGGGTGGGTGAATCATGCGTTCCATTACCGGCTGGCGATTCTTGCTGGTCATAGCCTTGCCGATGTTCCTGGCGCTACTGGGCGTGGTTACCCTCGCGTTCGACCTTCTCGATCGCATCTCCAGCAATGCCAATACGGCCGAATACAATCGCAACCGCGACCTCGTGGTGCAGGCGCTCAAGGCCAGCGAAATCGAACTCGGCCATCTGACCCGCGACAATGCCGCCTGGGATGACGCCTTCGCCAACACGGTGCCGTCCGTCAATACCGCTTGGTTTGAGAGCACCTGGGGCCAGTTCAACGCTGCCGGCACACCCTATGACATCGTGGCCGTGCTTGACCCTGAAATGACGAGGCCCGAAGCCATTGCCTCGCGCAACGGCCAGACCACGACCGATGTTGCGGCCTATCTCGGAGCGCCCTTCGCTGCCATGCTTCAGCAAGTGGGCAGCGGCAACCAGCTTCAGTCCTATGCGACAACCCTGGCCGAGACGCCTGATGGCCCGGTCATTGCGGCCTTGGCCACCATCACCCAGCCCTCGACCAATTCATCTTCCGGCAAGCAACTGCTCATGATCCGGCAGGTCAACCTGGACATGCTCGACCACATGGAAAGGACGTTCCTTCTCAAGGGGCTTGCGGTTGTCGATGCGGAGGCACCCGGTGCCACCGGTGTTGTTCTTCATGATATCGGTGGCCAGCCGGCCTTCGCCATCCAGTGGCAGGACAAGCGCGTCGGCGAGAGCATGACCGGCTGGGCGAAGCAGAAGGCCAGCGTCGTTCTTGCCTTTCTGATCGTTGTCATGACCGGAATTACCGCCGTTTGCTGGCGCCTGATCCGCGATCTTGTCCGCAACGAAACTCAGGCCCGGCACGCCGCCACGCATGATGCGCTGACCGGCCTTCCGAACCGCGCTGCAGCGGTTGAGCGCATGCGGGCGCTCCGCGATGCCAAGGTCACCCACCTCGCTGTCGCCTTCGCCGATCTCGATGGCTTCAAGGAAGTGAACGATGCCTATGGCCATGAAGTGGGCGACAGGCTGATCCGCGCTGCGGGTGCAGGCATATCGAAGCTTGCCAATGAATCCGAAATCTTCTGCCGCATGGGCGGTGACGAGTTTGTGGTGCTGTTCAGCGGCACGACCGCCATTGAGAAGGCAAAGGCGTTTTCGGACAACCTGATCCGCTTCCTGGCCGAGCCCTTCGAAATGGAAGGCCGCATCATGTCGGTGGGAGCCAGCATTGGCATCGCGACCACCGATGGCGAGGAACTTGATGAGCTCGAGATCCTGCGCCGGGCCGATATCGCCATGTACAAGGCCAAGGCCGACGGCAAGAACAGGTCCTGCGTCTACAACATCTCGCTCGACGCAACCCGCATCGAGAATCTTGCCATCGCTTCCGAACTGCGCAGCATCATTGCTGCTGGCAATCTTGATATCGCCTTCCAGCCTGTGATCTCGGCGCGCAGCGGCCGTCTGTCCGGCGTCGAAGCGCTTTGCCGCTGGCCGCAATCCTCCCTGCGCCAGGTGCCGCCTGACCGTTTCGTCGCCGTTGCCGAAACCTCCGGCCTGATCGATGATCTTGGCGAGGCTGTTCTCAACATGGCTTGTGCAGCCGCCCGGAACTGGCCGGAGTTGCGCCTTGCGGTCAATATTTCGGCTGTGCAGTTGAACAATCCGCGTTTCGTGGAACGCTCTCTTGCCGTCATCGAGCGCCATGGGCTCAAGCCACGCAACATCGAATTCGAGATCACGGAGACCTCGCTCATTCGCGATGCGGACCGGGCACGTCAGGTCTTCAAGCAGTTGCAACTGGCCGGCATCAAGGTCGCCCTTGATGACTTCGGCACCGGTTTCTCCTCGATCGGTTATCTCCGCACCTTCAAGTTCGACCGCATCAAGATCGACAAGTCCATTGTCAATCAGTTGCTGACCAGCCCTGCCGAGCTGGCAATCGTTCAGGGTACGCTGCTAGTGGCCCGCGGCCTTTCTGCTGATGTCACGGCGGAGGGCGTTGAATACGAGGATGAGGTCAACATCCTGCGGCTGGCGGGCTGCACGGAATTGCAGGGCTATTATTACTATGGCCCTCTGCCGACCATGGAGATCGACGCACTTGTTGGGCGTATGCGCCAGCCGGAGGCTGCGAGCCTGCGCGGCGCCGCCTGACGGGTTGCTCGCACAAACGTGAAGCGTGTTGAATTGTGTGTTGCGCAGGGCAAACCTAGTTTGTCCCGCAAAGGAGCCACATCCGTGCACGTCATCCACCGCCGCGCTTGGGAACTGCCTGAGCATCTGGTTACCGCCGAGCATGTGTTTTTCAACCGGCGCAAATTCATGGCCGCTGCCGCCGCTTCGGCTTTCTTGCCCGGCGTTGCACATGCCAATGCCGTGCCGCTCAATCCAAAATTCCAGGATGCCGGCCGTCCGGTCACATCCGAAGAAACCAACACCAACTACAACAACTTCTATGAGTTTGGTTCCTCCAAGCGCATTTCTTCTATTGCCGAGTCACTGGTGACCAAGCCGTGGAGCCTCACCATCGACGGGGAAGTGGAAGCGCCGCAGACGCTCGATATCGACGACCTCATGAAGCAGGTCACGCTTGAGCAGCGCATTGTCCGTCACCGCTGCGTTGAGGCCTGGTCCATGGTGGTGCCCTGGACCGGCTTCCCGCTGTCGCAGCTCGTGGCCATCGCCAGACCCAAGGCCGATGCGAAGTATCTCCGTCTCGAAACCTTCAATAACCCGGACATGGCGCCCGGCCAGAAGCCCGGCTTCTTCTCCAGCTATCCCTGGCCCTATGTCGAGGGCCTGACCATGGCCGAGGCCATGAACGAACTCGCCTTCATGGTCACCGGTGCCTATGGCAAGGATCTGCCGAAATCCATGGGCGCGCCCATCCGCTTGCACACGCCCTGGAAATACGGCTTCAAGTCGATCAAGTCGGTTGTGCGCCTGTCTTTCACCAGGGAGCGGCCGGTGAGCTTCTGGGAACAGCTCGGCCCGCAGGAATATGGCTTCTGGGCCAATGTGAATCCGGACGTGAGCCATCCGCGCTGGAGCCAGGCCAGCGAAGAGGTACTGGATAGCGGCGAGCGCGTGCCGACCCTGCTGTTCAACGGCTACGGTGAGTTCGTTGCCGACCTCTACAAGGACATGCAGAACGAGCCCTTGTGGATGTAGGGCAGGGCGCTTTCAGCTTCCCGCGCCCTCAGGCGGTCAGCAGCTTGTGCGTCCCGGCCCGAAGGACTTCTCCTTGAAGTAATAGCCGAAGTCACAGAGATAGGTGCCGTCCTCATACTTGATGCAGTGGAGCATGGAGCCGTCGAATTTTTCCATGCCGCCGGTGCATTCCTCCTGAATGGCTTTCACCTTCAGGCCGTCATAGAGCTGCTTGGCAGCAGCACCTTCCACCTGAATGGTGAGCGAGCAGTCCTTTGTCTGCAGGTCCTTGGCGCAAAGTTCTTCATCGAGGAAGGCTGTGCCTTCCAGCTTGAGCTCGTCCAGCGCCAGTGCGGGCCCGGCCCCGGATAGCGCCACAAGTGCGGCGATTGCGAAGGCCGCGATCATTCCCGGCAGATACCTGGTCATTGCATTTCTCCTCCCGTTACCTTCGTGAAGTCTCCGCGTCGCGGCTGGCATCGCTGTCCCGGCTCCCGCTGCCAACGTCGTCTTCATGATGGGCTCAAGACTATTGTTGGAAGGGTCGGCGCGCCAGAGGGCGCAATGGCGGATTGTCCACAAATCTAGTGAAACACCGCGCGCCTGTCAAGCACTAATTTCTTATTTCGGATGTTTTTTGCTAGATCGTTGATTGTCTAGGGATTTCCGGCGGCGATCTGCTCAGCCTTCTTCACCAACACCTCGGCCTGGCGGATCGAGGCGTAGTCGATGAGCCGGCCATCGAGGGAGACAGCGCCCTTGCCTTGCGCCTCTGCCTCTTTCATCGCGGCGATGATGCGCCGGGCCTGTGCCACATCCTTGTCGGACGGGCTGAAAACCTCATTGCCGAGGGCAATCTGCGAGGGGTGAATGGCCCATTTGCCTTCGCAGCCCAAAACGGCGGCGCGAGCCGCTGCAGCCTTGTAGCCATCTGCGTCCGAGAAGTTGCCGAAGGGGCCATCAACGGCGCGCAGCCCGTTGGCGCGGGCGGCCACCACCATCCGCGAAATCGCATAGTGCCACATGTCGCCCCAGTGGCTGTCGCGCCGGCCATTGTCATCGGCGTCGGTCAGGACCGCGTAGCTGGGGTTGGCGCCACCGATCGAGGTCGTCCGTGCCCGCGTCGAGGCCGCATAGTCGGCAACCCCGAAATGGAGGGACTCGTTGCGCGGCGAGGCGGCGGCAATCTCGTGGATGTTCTGCATGCCCAGTGCCGTCTCGATGATCAGTTCGAAGCCCACGCGCTTCTTCCGTCCCTCGGCGGCCTCGATCTGGGTGCACAGCATATCGAGGGCATAGACATCGGCGGCGGTGCCGACCTTCGGGATCATGATGAGGTCAAGCCGCTCGCCTGCCTGTTCCATGACGTCGACCACGTCGCGGTACATGAAATGGGTGTCGAGGCCATTGATGCGCACGGCCAGCGCCTTCTGGCCCCAGTCCACGTCGCCGATGGCGGCAATCACATTCTTGCGGGCCTGCGGCTTGTCGTCGGGCGCCACGGCGTCCTCAAGATCGAGGAACACCACATCGGCGGCAGACTTGGCTGCCTTCTCGAAAAGTCTTGTGTTGGAACCAGGCACTGCCAGTTCGCTGCGGTTCAGGCGGTCGGGGGCGAGGGGGACGGTCTTGAAGGACATCGGGCAATGCTAGCGCAGCCTTCGCAGTCGCGAAATAGCCGGAAAGTGCAAGTCAGTCATTGTCCGGCCTCAAGTGAAACGCAATATTGCCGGAACGCCAGGCCATGGAGCGCGCCGATCATGAAGAAGCTTGCACTCACCACATTTTTCCTGCTCGCGGGAACTGCCATGGCGCTGGCCAACGGATCCGACAGCCTGAAAGGCACAGCCTGGGGCCTTGCCAATGACACCGCGCCGCGCCCGGTCCAGATCGTCTTTGGCGAGGATGGCCGGGTCAGCGGCTCGCTGGGCTGCAACCGTTTTGGCGGCGTCTATATAGAAACCGGTACCAGCCTCACCTTCGGCGGGCTTTTCTCCACGCGGATGGCCTGCCCGGAACCGGGCATGAGCAACGAGCACAAGGTTTCCGAGGCGCTTTCGGCCACGCAGCAGTTCGAAAAGAAGGATGGCGCGCTCATCCTTAAGAACGCGGACGGCGGCATCGTGCTGGAACTTGTGCCGGGCAAGGCCGAGTAGTTAGCAGAAGTCTATCCGCCCCTATCAAGATAAAGAAGCGTCCCCCGGATATCGCGCTCAACGAAGACAAGGAAGACATGATCCGGCTTCCATTTCTCTATGAGCCTTCCAAAGTTATGAAGATTCTTCAGGGCCTGACCCCGGTGAACGAAGATGACTTCGCTGAACGTGGTAACAAAGAATGGGGATAGTGCCTTGCCGAAGGAATCGGTAACAATGAGAACGCGTTTCTCATTGAGCGCCCCTGACGTCCGAGCAAGCAGAATCGGTCCTGAGGATTCTGTGTCGACCTGCTTAGGAGCCTTCATCTCCACTGGTTCATAAGTTTCTGCATTCGATAGTGTCGTCACCGATTCATCATTCTCAATGGCGAGATGAGCGTATTGGTCTTGACCTTTTGGCGTCAAGCGAAGGAATCTCGTCAGGCCAATGTCGGAATCGGAAGCATCAGCGCCAACTACCTCGTATTTGCTTTCCGCAGGCCAATGAACTTCATTCAGCTCCGGTGATACGGCTTCAACAAAATTTCTGAACGCCAGGCTCGCACCGAGCAGGTTCCAATGTGTGCCCTCCCGGTAGTACAGCAGATAGGGTTGCTCCAGCTTTTGCTTCCGGAGATTTGATCTCGTGTCAACAAAGACCCTTCCCCCGTCGCGGCTGAAGAGATCATCAATTGCATTTATATCTACGGGCGATACCCATCTTGGAAGAAGTTCAGGATAGATCGAATTCTTGTCATGCCCCACAATGATCTTGAATCCTCGAATGCCGCTGCGGGATAGCTCAGATTTAATGTCGAGCAGCAGCCTGATCAGCTTGCGATTTTGTTGAATGTCACGATTAGCTAGCGGGCGCCTCTTTGTGGCTAACGTGGCTGAATAGTCATTCCCCAAGAATAGCCAGTCATCATAACCTATGATGGCCTGTCCGGGATCAATGCTAAATCCATAAGGGGATATCTTGTTGGAAACTTGCGTTGCAACAACATCTGCCCGAAACAACAGTTCTGGCTTTGACAAGAGATCTGACACGGAAACCCCGCCGGCCAGAAGATTGATGCATGGCAAAATCAACGTGGAGCACACAGCAAGCGCTATAAATGTCCATGAGATGATACGTTGCACTATAATAGCCTCAAAAATTGAAATAGAGGAAAACAGGACTGCTTCCGGCAAGCGCGAACTGCAGGGCAAACCCGAAGAGCAAGGCCGCCCCCAATATTTTTCCCAGATCTATCGGTTGACTTGAAATCTCGATTGAGTTCTTCGCTGTGGCGACAAGAGCGGCTAGTAAAATACAAACGACCGGCAATATCTGTCCGATAAAATTGATTGGTAAAATCGTAGAGAGGTAATCACCTGCCTTTCCAGTCCAGGCAATATCAGAAACAGGTATGGCTCTGATGTCAGAACTGAACGCCGACCGCCAGTTCAACATCCCGCTATAGATCCTCAAAGCGGAGTCTGTGGTATTTGCTCTGAACAGCACCCATGTCAAATTGATGAACATGAATGTGATGCCCCACGCGAGAAATGCAGGCAACTTAAAGCCAATCTTTGACCAGACGCGAAAGGTGACCAAACCGATGCCGTGGGCGGCTCCCCACAGGACGAACATCCAGGTCGCACCGTGCCACAGGCCGCCAAGGAGAAATGTTATAAGGATGTTGATGCAAGTTCGAGCCTCTCCGCCGCGGCTTCCGCCCAGTGGAATGTACAGATAATCCCGTAGAAAGGTACTTAGGGTGATATGCCAGCGGCGCCAGAAATCCTGAATGTTGAGCGCCTTGTACGGAGAATAGAAATTGACAGGCAGAACTATGTTGAAGAACAGCGATGCTCCGATAGCCATGTCACAATAGCCGCTGAAATCGAAGTAGAGTTGAAACGTATATGATAGGCTCGCCGCCCAGGCGCCATATATGCTGATAGGCCCATTGCCGTCGAAGCCACTGTCGGCCCACATGGCCAATGTGTCGGCAAGGACGAGTTTCTTGAACAAGCCGATCGAGAATATGAGCGCACCAAGATTGATGTACTCATAGCTGAAGGTCCGGGCTTCGCGCGCTTCAAACTGCGGCATGATCTGGCTGTGCTGAACTATCGGTCCTGCAATCAGATGCGGAAAGAACAACACAAACAACGAGTAGTTTGTCAGGCCGTAGTGGCCTGTTTCTTTGCGGTAGCTGTCGACCAGGTAGACAATCTGGGTGAAAGTGAAGAAGCTGATGGCGAGGGGGAGAACGATCTGGGTCACTGGAAAGCTTGTGCCGGCAACGACATTCAGGTTCTGCATGAAGAAGCCTGCATACTTGAAGTATCCCAGTACGATCAGGTTCAGCGCGATTCCGACTGCGAGTAAGATCTTGGCAAGCGCGGTGGGCTCTGAGGCATAGGAATACCCACTGCCCCCGATCCAGTTCAGTAGACGGCCAAAGCCGTAGTTTCCGAGGATGGAAGCGACTATCAATGCGAGGTAGCGCGCGTCCCAGTAGCCGTAGAAAAACAGGCTAGCCCCTACCAGCCACAACCTGCTGACGTAAGGTTGTTGCAGCCTGCAAAGCAAATGATAGATAACGACAGAAACCGGCAGAAAAAGCAGAATAAACTGCCATGAGCTGAACAGCATCTCTGTCTTTCCTTCGACTACCGCATCCTATGCTCGTCGAAGAGATTGACTAGCACGATATTATCAGAAGCTCCATTCCTTCGCCTTGGCGACGATGAAGTCGCGGAAGGCGGTGACGCGCTTCGTATCCTTCAGTTCTTCCGGATAGACGAAGTAGGTGTCGAACTGCGGGCTCTCGATGGGCAGGTCGATCTGCACGAGATTGGAATCGGCGGCGACGATATAGTCGGCAATGGAGGCAATGCCCGCACCCGCCTGCACAGCGCGGCGCAGGCCATAGGCGTTGTTCACCCTGAGGGCAGACATGCGCGGTTCGCCTTCCGGCCTGCCGACCAGTTCCAGCCAGTTGATGGGCGAGAGATAGCCCGGTGTTTCGCCGAAGGTGACGATGCGGTGCTGGTCCAGCTCTTCGATTGATTTCGGAATGCCGTGCTTCTTCACATAGTCGAGTGACGCATAGATGTGGTGATGCACGGTGAAGAGCTTGCGCTGGATGAGGTCGGGCTGCGTCGGCCGCCGCAGGCGGATGGCCACGTCGGCCTCGCGCATCGACAGGTCAAGTTCGCGGTCGTCGAGCAGCAGGGTCACCACGATATCGGGATAGAGTTCCATGAACTCCTTGATGCGTGGCGTCAGCCAGACCGAACCCAGACCCACCGTGGTGGTGATCTTCAACTCGCCGGAGGGCTTCTCCTTTGAATCCATCAGCCGCGTCTTGGCGGCGGCGAGCTTGGTGAAAACCTCATGGGCGGTGCGATACAGCACCTCGCCCTGTTCGGTGAGGATGAGGCCGCGGGCATGGCGGTGGAAGAGCGGCACATGCAGGTCGTCTTCCAGGGCGCTGATCTGGCGGCTCACCGCCGACTGCGACAGGTTCAGTTCATGGCCTGCATGCGTGAAGCTGCCGGCATCGGCAACGGCGTGAAAAATGCGAAGCTTGTCCCAATCCATGTCTTACTCCGCTGCCAGACGGGTTGCCGAGTCCTGCGCGTGCAGCCAGCGCTCAGCCTCAAGGGCCGCCATGCAGCCCATGCCTGCCGCCGTCACGGCCTGGCGATAGATATCGTCGGTGACGTCACCCGCCGCGAACACGCCGGGGATGTCGGTCTGCGTCGACCATGGTTTGGTGATCAGGTAGCCGCCATTCTTGAACGGCAGCTGGCCGGCGAAAAGCTCTGTCGCGGGCTTGTGGCCGATGGCGATGAAAACGCCATCGACGTCGATCACCTCGGTGCCGCCGGTCTTGACGTTCTTGAGCCGCACCGAAGTCACACCCTTGGGATCCGACGTGCCCAGCACCTCATCGAGGGCTGTGTCCCACTTCACCTTGATCTTGGGATGCTTGAACAGGCGGTCTTGCAGGATACGCTCTGCCTTGAACTCGTTGCGGCGGTGGATCACTGTCACCTCGGAAGCGAAGTTGGTGAGGAACAGCGCCTCTTCGACGGCGGTGTTGCCGCCGCCCACCACCAACACCTTGCGGTTCCGGTAGAAGAAGCCGTCGCAGGTGGCGCAGGCGGAAACACCGAAGCCCTTGAACTGGTTCTCGCTCGGCAGGTCGAGCCACTTGGCCTGCGCGCCGGTGGCGATGATCAGGGCATCGCAGGTGTATTCGGTGCCGCTGTCACCCTTGAGCCAGACGGGCTTCTGGTCGAGTTTCACTTCGGTGATTGTATCGGAGATGATCTCCGTGCCCATGTGCTCGGCCTGGGCCTTCATCTCGTCCATGAGCCACGGGCCCTGGATCGCCTTTGCGAAGCCGGGATAGTTTTCAACATCGGTGGTGATCGTAAGCTGGCCGCCAGGCTGGATGCCTTGGACGACGATCGGTTTCAGCATCGCGCGCGCCGCATAGATGGCGGCGGTGTAGCCGGCAGGGCCAGAACCAAGGATGAGCACGCGAGCGTGGCGCGACGACATGATACACGATCCTCAAGAAGCAGAAGCGAAGAGCTATGAATTTTGTACATAGCTTAAGTGGTGCGGCGAAAAAAGAGTTGCAAGCAGGAGTTCACAGGCCTTTTCGCGCAAGAAAATTTCGTCTAACCGGAGCCATGGACAAGAATGACCAGCCCGATACGATCGACTGGAAAATCCTGAAAGAATTGCAGAAAGAGGGCCGCATCTCCAACGTGGAGTTGTCGAAACGTGTCGGCTTGTCACCACCGCCCACCCTCAGGCGGGTCCAGGCCCTGGAACAGGCGGGCTATATCGCGGGTTACCGGGCCCGGCTCTCGCGCGAGAAGCTGGGTTACACGGTTGAGGTGATCGCGCTTGTGGGCCTCAAGAGCCAGGCGCAGGGCGAAATTGCCGATTTCGAGCGGCGCGTGGCGGGCTGGCCCATCGTGCGCGAATGTTATGCACTCCAGGGCGTTGCCGACTTCATGTTGAAATGCGTGGCGCGTGACTTGCCCAGCCTGCAATCCTTCGTCATGGGTGCCTTGATGAAGGCACCGAACGTCGAGAGCGTGAAGACCTCCATTGTTCTTCACCGCGCCAAGGATGAGCCAGACGTACCCCTGCCATGACTGACAAGACCGTTGCCGCGTCCTCCCATTGGGCCTCACTGACTTCTGCTGCAACGGCGGCTGTCATCGTGGGCTTCGCCTCGACCATTCTGGTTGTGATCGAGGGCGCGCGTGCCGTTGGCGCCAATGCCGCCCAGCAGGCCAGCACGGCGGCGATCCTCTGTTTTGCCATGGCGGCAGCCTCGCTCTATCTCGCTGTGCGCCATCGCATGCCGATCATGGTGGCATGGTCCACGCCGGGCTCCGCCCTCATCATCTCGAGCGCCCATGGCGCCATCACCTGGCCCGAGGCCATCGGCGCTTTCATCTTTGCGGGCGTGTTGATGGTGTTGACCGGTCTGGTACGGCCACTGGAGCGCGCCATCGAGCGCATGCCTGCGGCCATCGCCGCTGCCATGCTAGCGGGCGTGCTCCTGCGCTTCGTTCTGGCTGTGCCCGGCGCAACGCTGGCGTCACCGCTGCTGGTCGGGCCGCTTGTCATCGCCTTCTTCGCGCTTCGCATTTTCGTGCCCATGTACACGGTGCCGGTGGTGGTCGGCCTCGGCCTGTTGCTGGCGCTTTTCGGCAGTGGCTTCACTCATGAGGTTCAACTCGGCATCACGCCGCTGACCTTCGATCTGCCGCAATGGAACTGGCAGGTGATGCTCAGCCTTGGCCTGCCGCTCTATCTCGTCACCATGGCCTCGCAAAACCTGCCGGGCTTTGCCGTGCTCAAGGCCAACGGATATTCGGCCCCGGTGTCCTCTTGCCTCACGGTGACCGGCATCACCTCGATCATCTGCGCACCGTTCGGTTCGCATGCGGTCAACATGGCGGCAATCACCGCGTCGCTCGTGGCAGGCCCTGACGCGCATCCTGATCCGCAACAGCGCTGGAAGATGATCTACCCTTATACGGCGCTCTACATTGTCTTCGGCCTTGCCGCAGGCACCTTCGTGAGCCTGCTTGGTGCGTTGCCGCCCGACATCATCACGGCGGTTGCCGGGCTTGCTCTGTTCGGCCCGTTGATGGGCGGCATGTCGGCCATGGTAAAAGAGCCGTCCACCCTCGAGGCTGCGCTTGTCACCTTCCTCGTCACGGCATCGGGCATATCGCTCTATGGCGTCGGGGCCGCCTTCTGGGGGCTTCTCGCAGGATTGCTGTTGTGGGGCGCCAAGCAAGCGCTGACCCGCGCCCGCAGCTGACGGTCAGCGCGCTACCGTCACGGCGCATTCCGCCGAACCGGCGATGCTGGCCGCAACAGAACCCAGCACGAGGCGGCGCACGCCACGCGGATCACCTGTCCCCGTGACGATGTGGTCAAAACCTTCCTTGGCGGCATAGCTGACAACGGCTGGCGCAATCTCGCGCGCATCGAGCTCGACGACGCTTGCTGCCTTTACGCCCGCGTCCTTGGCCACGGCGGCGGCATCATTGAGCAGCTTGGAGATTTCACCATCGGTATGCTGGTAGATTTGCGGCCCACGCAGGCCACCGGCCAACACATTGACCGTGCAAATGGTGAGCGGGGTATTCTCGAATTTGGAAAGCCGGGCAGCAAAGCGGACAGCAGTATCGCCATGCGATGAACCATCGGTGGCGCAGAGAATCTTCTTCATCGGGAGCCTCCTGATCTTGGTTTTCACAATCTGGGCCGGAATGCGCAAACATGCCTTGACCCACGTCAATCAGACATGGGAACCGGTCTTTCAGATCACAAGTCAGGAATGCCCCGATGCCAACGCTGCATGATTTCGACCTCACGGCCATCAATGGCGCGCCATTGCCGCTGGCGCAGTTTGCCGGGAAGGTTGTGTTGCTGGTCAATACCGCATCGGCATGCGGGTACACGCCGCAGTATGAGGATCTGGAAGCGCTCTGGCAGGCGCGAAAGGGCGAGGGCCTTGTGGTCGTCGGTGTCCCATCGAATGATTTCGGCGCACAGGAGCTGGGCAGCAACGATGATGTCGCCAGCTTCTGCAAGCTGAACTACGGCGTCACCTTCCCGCTTGCTGCCAAGACCGTGGTCAAGGGCAAGGCTGCACATCCGCTCTATCAGTGGATCGTGGAGCAGGCCGGCAGCGAGGCCGCTCCAGCCTGGAACTTCCACAAATACCTCTTCGGCCGGGACGGCAGCTATCTCGGCTTCTTTTCAGCCCAGACAAAGCCGCTCGGCCCGAAGATCACCCAGGCACTCGCTTCAGCACTGAAGTGACGGGAGGAGGGGCTCAGCCCCAGGCAACGCGGTCGATCTCGTAGGACTTACCGCCGCCAGGTGTGTTCACCTCGACGCTGTCGCCCTTCTTCTTGCCGATGATGGCGCGTGCGATGGGAGACGAGATGGAGATGCGGCCCTTCTTCACGTCGGCTTCGGTGTCGCCGACGATCTGATAGACAACCTTGGCCTCTGTATCCTCGTCGATGAGGGTCACCTTGGCGCCGAACTTCACGGTCTCGCCCGAAAGCTTGGACACATCGATGACATCGGCGCGCGAGATCTTGTCCTCGAGCTCGGCCACGCGGGCTTCATTCCAGCCCTGCGCTTCCTTGGCGGCATGATACTCGGCATTTTCAGAGAGATCGCCATGCGCGCGCGCTTCTTCGATGGCGCGGATGATGCGCGGGCGTTCGACCGTCTTGAGGATTTTCACCTCGTCAATCATGGCGTGATAGCCATCGGCGGTCATCGGTACCTTTTCCATCGTCTCAACTTCCCATTGGCATGCCTCCGGCAGACCCCGTCTCCGGGGCGTTGTTGGCGGCACGCATTCAAGAAAACACCCGGCGTATGGGCACCAACGCCCCGCCGGGTATTCCCTAATGTGGCTCAACTTGGCAGATTTTGCAAGGGGCAGCAGGTGCCCGGCTGTTTCAACCCGGACGGTAGACCCGGTTGGCCTCCGGGTCGGTCATGTCGAAGCGAACGGTCTCAAGTTCCTTCCACAGGGCGTCGGGGATTTGCCAGTTGGCCCAGTCGATCGTCTGCTGCACGCGTTCCGGCGACGACACGCCGCAAATGGTGGAGGCAACCAGCGGCGCCCGCATGGAGAACTGCAAGGCTGCGGCCCCCATGGGCACGCCATGCTTGGCACAGATCGCCTCGATGGCATTGGCGCGCGCCTTGATGTCGTCGTCAGCCGGCATGTAGGCAAAAAGCGGCTGCTTGGAGGCACCCTTGGCGAGAATGCCGCTGGCATAGGGCGCGGCATTGAGGATGGTGGTGCCCTTCGATTTCGCGAGTTCGAACATCTCCTGGGCATTGCGGTTCAGCAGTGTGTAGCGGTTGTGGCTGATGATCGCGTCGAACTGGTAGTCGCGGATGAGCGGTGTCATGATGTCGACGCGGCCGGCCGCGAGGCCCACGGCGCGGCAAAGGCCTTCTTCCTTCATGCGGAACAACTGATCGATTGCGCCACCCTTCTTGGTCACGTCGGAAAGGTTCGAGGCGTATTCCGGGTCGTGCAGGTGCAGAAGATCAATTGAGGAAACACCGAGCGCTTTGAGGCTTTGCTCAATCGAACGGCGGGCCTGGCCACCATCAAACAGGTTGTTGCTCATGTCGCGGTCGAGCTTCGACGAGATCACAAAACCCTTGGGCAGGCCACCACGTGTCTTGATTGCCTTGCCGATCAGCTCTTCGCTGCGGCCCAGGCCATAGTTGCGGGCGGTGTCGATGAAGGCAATCGGCCCATCGAAGACGGCGGCCAGCGTGGCCTGGGCACGCTCTTCGCTGACGCCATAGCCATAGGTATCCGGCATGTCCGCAATTGCTGTCATCCCGAGGCACAGGGAGGGGATGGTGAGGCTGGTGCCCTGCAGGGTGGTAGTCTTCAAGGTCGCTTGTGGCATGTCGGTATTTCCTCCTTCGTTCTTGGTACAGAGGGCCTGTCAGACCCGGCTTCTCGTACCGCGCTCTGCCCTGGCGCGGAACTCAGTTCTTGAAGTAGTCCTGCAGCGGCTTCACGGTGATGGTGTCGGCCTTCTGTGCGGCGATCGCCTTGGTGACCGAGAGGATGCCGGAGAGGGTGGTATAATAGGGCACCTTCTGCAGCACTGCTGTCTGGCGGATCGACTTCGAGTCGGATTCCGACGAGCGCGTCTCCGTGGTGTTGAGCACCAGCTGGATGTCGCCATTCTTGATCGCGTCGACCACATGGGGCCGGCCTTCCAGCACCTTGTTGATGCGGACCGACGGCACCCCCTTCTGTTCAAGGAAGGTGTGCGTGCCGCCCGTTGCCTTGATGGCGAAACCCAGGTCGCTGAGCTTGCGGATGGCGGGCAGCGCCCTCTGCTTGTCCGCTTCCTTCACGGACACGAAGACGGAGCCTGCCAGCGGGATGCGCATCCCGGCACCAAGCTGGCTCTTGGCAAAGGCCATGTCGAAAGCCCGGTCGAGGCCCATGACTTCGCCCGTCGAACGCATTTCGGGGCCGAGCAGCACGTCAACACCGGGGAAGCGATTAAAGGGAAAAACTGCTTCCTTTACAGCAACATGTGACAGCTTCTTCTGTTTCAGATTGAAGCTTGCGAGCTTCTCGCCGGCCATGACGCGGGAGGCAATCTTGGCCACCGGCTCGCCAATGACCTTGGCGACGAAAGGCACGGTACGAGAGGCGCGCGGGTTTACTTCGAGGATGTAGATCGTGTCGTCCTTGACGGCGAACTGCACATTCATCAGTCCCACGACCTTGAGCGCGATAGCCAGCTTGCGAGCCTGGGCCTCAAGCTCGGCGATGATCGGCGCCTTGAGCGAATAGGGGGGCAGGGAACAGGCGCTGTCACCCGAATGGATGCCCGCCTCCTCGATGTGCTCCATGACGCCTGCGATGAACACGTCCTTGCCATCGGCGATGACGTCCACATCCACTTCCGTCGCGTTGGACAGATAGGAGTCGATCAGCACGGGCGAGTCGCCGGACACCACGACGGCCTCGCTGATGTAGCGGTTCAGCTGCGCATCATCGCGCACGATTTCCATCGCGCGGCCGCCCAGCACATAGGACGGGCGGATGACCACGGGATAGCCGATCTTCTTGGCGATCTTCTTGGCTTCGGCACCGGAGCGGGCAATGCCGTTCTCGGGCTGCCGCAGCTTCAGCTTCTTGATCAGCTTGGCAAAACGGTCGCGGTCTTCGGCGAGATCGATGGCATCAGGGGTGGTTCCGAGGATGGGAACCCCGGCGGCTTCCAGTGCATGGGCCAGCTTGAGCGGCGTCTGGCCGCCAAACTGCACGATCACACCGTGGAGCGTTCCGGCCTGGTTTTCGGCATGGATGATCTCGAGCACATCCTCCGCGGTCAGGGACTCGAAGTAGAGGCGGTCGGAGGTGTCGTAGTCGGTCGAGACGGTTTCCGGGTTGCAGTTGACCATGATCGACTCGTAGCCCGCGTCATGCAGCGCGAAGCAGGCATGGCAGCAGCAATAGTCGAACTCGATACCCTGGCCGATGCGGTTGGGGCCGCCACCGAGGATCACGACCTTCTTGCGGTCCGAAACCTGGGCTTCGTTCCCGTCGCTTCCGGCAAGGCCGGTCTCGTAGGTCGAATACATGTAGGCCGTCGGCGAAGCGAACTCCGCCGCGCAGGTGTCGATCCGCTTGTAGACGGGGCGGACCTTCAGCTTGCGCCGGTGGGCGGCAACCTTGGCTTCCGGGAGGCCCGCGAGCTTGCCCAACCGCTTGTCGGAGAAGCCCATGGCCTTGAGCTTGCGCAGATTCTCAGGATCGCGTGGCAAGCCTTTGCTACGAATGAGATTTTCAGCCTCAACCAACTCCTGGATCTGGCGCAGGAACCAGGGTTCATAGCGGCAGATTCCGTGAATCTGGTCGACCGTGGCACCGTGGCGGAAGGCCTGGGCGATGCGGAGCAGGCGGTCAGGTGTTGGCTGGGACAAGGCCGCGCGGAGTGCGTTCTTGTCGTCACCTTCGCCGACGCCCGGTATTGCCACCTCGTCGAGGCCCGACAGTCCGGTCTCAAGGCCACGCAGGGCCTTCTGGAAGCTTTCCTGGAAGGTGCGGCCGATGGCCATGACCTCGCCCACCGATTTCATGGCGGTGGTCAGCAGCGGCTCGGCACCCGGGAACTTCTCGAAGGCGAAGCGCGGGATCTTGGTTACGACATAGTCGATGCTGGGCTCGAAGGAGGCGGGGGTTGCACCGCCGGTGATGTCGTTGGCCAGTTCGTCGAGCGTGTAGCCGACCGCAAGTTTGGCCGCGACCTTGGCGATGGGAAAGCCCGTGGCCTTGGAGGCCAGCGCCGAGGAGCGCGAGACGCGCGGATTCATCTCGATGACAACGAGGCGGCCGTCAGCGGGATTGACCGCGAACTGCACGTTCGAGCCACCCGTCTCGATGCCGATCTCGCGCAGCACCGCAATCGAGGCGTTGCGCATCACCTGATATTCCTTGTCGGTGAGCGTGAGTGCAGGGGCCACCGTCACGGAATCGCCGGTGTGTACGCCCATCGGATCGATGTTCTCGATCGAGCAGATGATGATGCAGTTGTCCGCCTTGTCGCGGACGACTTCCATCTCGTATTCCTTCCACCCGAGCACCGACTCTTCGATCAGCACTTCCGAGGTGGGCGAGGCATCGAGACCCTTCTCGACGATGTCGAAGAACTCATCGCGCGTGTAGGCAATGCCGCCGCCAGTGCCGCCCAGTGTGAAGGAGGGGCGGATGATGCAGGGCAGGCCAATGGCCAGCATGCCCTCGAAGGCCTCGACCAGGGCGCGGTCGCGGTACTTCTTCTGCCGTTCCGGCTCGCCTTCCGACCATTTGCGCTCGAAGGCGGCCACGTCGCCACCCGAGGTCTTGAGCCGGGCCAGCTCAGTTGCATAGAAATCGCGGTCCGCCTCCTTTGTGGCGGAGGCATTGGCCAGCATGGAGCGCGGGCTCTCCAGCCCGATCTTCTTCATGGCGTCACGGAAAAGTTCGCGGTCCTCGGCCTTGTCGATGGCTTCGGCCTTGGCACCGATCAGCTCGACATTGAACTTCTCGAGGATACCCATCTTGTTGAGCGAGAGCGCCGTGTTGAGGGCCGTCTGGCCGCCCATGGTTGGCAGGATGGCGTCGGGGCGTTCCTTCTCGATGATCTTGGCCACAACGTCCGGCGTGATCGGCTCGATATAGGTGGCATCGGCCAGTTCAGGATCAGTCATGATCGTGGCCGGGTTCGAGTTCACCAGGATGACGCGATAGCCTTCCTGTTTCAGGGCCTTGCAGGCCTGGGTGCCGGAATAGTCAAATTCGCAGGCCTGGCCGATGATGATCGGTCCAGCCCCGATGATGAGGATGGATTTGAGGTCAGTTCTCTTGGGCATGTGTCCGGGAATCCGATTTGCGGTTCCCTAGCGGATCAAATCCTCGATTCCAAGGGAATTGGGCAGCCCCCGGTGCCTCAAATCCAGGCTCCGGATGGCCCACCAGCAATTGCCGGAAACCGGTAACAATGATGGGCTTTTCACGACCCGCAAGCGGCGTCCCTGAAGAACCGGTGCGGGCGATATCCGACAGTGCCGTCCGATTCAGGGTGTGAAGCCTGGCTGCGAGCAGGAGTTCTCCGACTTCCACAAGAAGGCGGCGCGATCAACTATGACTGGGATGCTCGATGGCTTCCGTCATGTCCTTGAAGACCTGGGCGGAGGGCTGGGTGTCACCGATCCTGTCTCTGGTGCTGTTGTCGCCCAGCTCGACACCGGCCGTCGCTGACATCTGGACAAGCGGACAAGTACAGGGGACAGGCCAAGCCGTTTGGGGGCGATGGAAGCCTGGCCTGATCCCCTGTTTTCGCCCCCAACGAGAGAGGCGAAACCTTGTCTGCTCTGTTGTGCTCAGGCGGCCGTCGGCGCCTGCTTGATGATGACGGTGTAGTTCTGCTGTCCCATGACCGAGCCGGTCTCATGCTGGGCTGCAAAGGCGCCGGCCGAGAGGAAACCCACGGCAAGGAGCGCTGAAAGGGCGATCTGGCGAAGGGTGGTCTTCATGGTCTGAGTCTCGTGTGATGCAATCGTTGAACTTGAGAGTGATATTGGCCGATTGCGCCGGAACCCCCACTGAACACCCCATTCATCTGGCGTTTAGATGGTCAGAATGTGCAAAAAAGAAAAACCCCGGAGGGATGCTCCGGGGCTTGATCGGGGGACAGCGGTTGATCGGTTTGCAGGGGATCGGGGCTGCCTCGTTGGGAAAAAGTTTGAACCGGGGCCGGAACCTGAAGTCTGGCGAGGGGGCGGGTTGAACAGAGCGTCAGGCGCCGGTCCCCGGTTCGCAACACCTGCTTCCCAGAAGTGAAGCAGGTGAGTTTGTTATTCGTCGGAACAATCCTCCACCTGGCACTCATCGATCTCGAGGGCACCGACCATCGGGAAGGCCTGATTCTTGGCGATCACGGTGATGTTGCTGGGAGCGGTGGCGGTGCGATCCTTGGGGGCGATGGATGCAATGGCAGTTGCAGCCGAGCCCAGGATGGCAAGGATGAAAAGCGTGTTGCGGACCATGTGAACCTCCTTGGTTCAATTGCGATGATGAGAAATTAGAATCCCGGGTCCGAACCCCCACTGAACGGGCTGTTCATCTGTCGTTTAGGTTCAAAAAGCCCGGAATCGGCCCCGAAAAAGAAAAACCCCGGAGGAGATCCGGGGTCAGGGGCGGACAGCGGGTGATCGGTTTGCAGGGGATCGGGGGCTATCCTGGGAGGGAAGAGTTTGAACCGGGGCCGGCGCATGGCGTCTGGCGAGGGGGCGGGTTGATCAGAGCGTCACGCACCGGACCCCGGTTCCTGGCGACTGCCTTCCTGAGAAGGGCAGGCGAAGTAGTTATTCGTCGGAGCAGTCCTCGATCTGGCATTCGTCCAGCTCAACGGCGCCAAGTACCGGAAAAGCCTGGTTTTTCGCGACGACCGTGATGTTGTTCGGGTTGATCGCGGTGCGGTCATGCGGGGCGATCGAGGCGATTGCGGTGGCGGCGGAACCGACGACGGCGAGGACGAAGAGCGTGTAGCGGATCATGTGAACCTCCTTGGTTCGGAATTCGATGTTGGGAGGACACTAGGAGGGCCGGCTGGAACCCACACTGAACGCATCATTCATCTGCCGTTTAGCTGCCACAGGACGGTCATTTTTCCCGTGATTGTGACGGCTGCTTCTGCTTCAGTAGCAAAAAACCGTGCAAAACAAGGGGTTTGCAATGTCGAAAGAGCTCCACTGGCTGTCCGCGGGCAAGCTTGCCAAGGGCTTTGGCAAGGGCAAGTTTTCTCCCGTTGAGGTGGCAAAGGCCTGTCTGGCACAAGTCGCCGCCCACGAAAAAAACCTCAACGCCATGAGTCTCGTCGACGAAAAACTGACTCTCTCCATGGCGCGGGCCAGCGAAAAGCGCTGGAAAAAGGGCGAGCCCCTGTCGCCGCTCGATGGCGTGCCGGTGCTGATCAAGGACCTGATTCTGGTGAAGGGCTGGCCGACATCGCGCGGGTCGAAGACCGTCGACCGCAATCAGGCCTGGGATCAGGATGCACCCTGCACGGCGCGGCTGCGCGAGGCAGGCACCGTATTTCTGGGGCTGACCACGACGCCCGAATTCGGCTGGAAGGGCGTCACCGACTCGCCGCTTACCGGCATCACGCGCAACCCGTGGAACACCGACACGACGCCTGGCGGTTCTTCGGGGGGCTCCTCGGCAGCCCTTGCAGCAGGCTATGCACCGTTGGCGATCGGTACCGATGGCGGCGGTTCGATCCGTATTCCTGCGGGCTTCACCGGCACCTTTGGCCACAAGCCATCCTTCGGCCGTGTGCCGGCCTTCCCCTTGTCGCCCTTCGGTACGGTGGCTCATGTCGGCCCGATGACCCGGACGGTTAAGGATGCGGCACTCATGCTCAACGCCATCGCGCAGCCTGACAACCGCGACTGGTTCTCACTGCCCTATGATGGCCGCGACTACAGCAAGGTGTTGAAGCGTGGTGTGAAGGGCCTGCGCATCGCTTTCTCGCCACGGCTGGGTTACGTCAACGTCAATCCCGAGATTGCGGAGCTGGTGAAGCGGGCCGTCAAGGTGTTGGCCTCGCTTGGTGCAAAGATCGAGGAGGTCGATCCCGGCTTCTCCGATCCTGCAGATTGTTTCCGGACACTGTGGTGGTCCGGGGCGCGCAGCATTCTCGGCCAGTTGCCGGATGAGAAGAAGGCGCTGCTTGATCCCGCGCTCGCCGACGTCGTCGAGCAGGCGAAGGGCATCACCGTGCAGGATATCTTCGAGGCCAACAAGGCGCGCGGTGCACTGGGCACGCAGATGCGGCTTTTCATGGAGAAGTATGATGCGCTGCTGACACCATCGCTGCCGGTTCCGGCCTTCGGCGCCGGTTTGTTGCAGCCGGACGATCCTGACAACCGCGGCAAGTGGGTGAACTGGACGCCCTTCACCTATCCGTTCAATCTCACGCAGCAACCTGCGGCAAGCATCGGCTGCGGCTTTACCAAGGCGGGCCTGCCCGCGGGCCTGCAGATTGTGGGGCGCATGTTCGATGATGCCACGGTGCTGCGGGTCAGCGCGGCCTATGAGGCGGCCACTGATTTCCACAAGGCACGGCCCAAGGGATATTGAACGTCAGCCGCCACAGGGCTGCAGCCGCCACATCTCGGCGGGGAGATACTGGCGTTGTCCTCCCGCGTACCAGAGGGCGAGGCCCAGATCCGGTGTGAAGAAATAGCGAGGCGCGGGCCGGCCTGATTGCGGAAGCTCGGCCGCGGCAAGCGTCTCGTCAAAACCATAGAGCCGGAAGGACTCTTCCTCGCCTTCTTTCACCTCATCGGGCAGCAGGTAGTTCATCGAGTAGCCGTTGGATGCGGTCATCGAGAAAGTGAGGCTGCGCTGCGGTGTCACCAGCACCGCCTCAAGGTCGCTTGCGGCGTAGGGCTCCGCGGCCTTCTTGAAGCGGAGTTCGAAGCCCTCGGCGCCGTCGATGCGGTAGACAGCGCCATCGCCCAGGCAATCCTTTGCCTTGGCATCTGACGCTGCCGTGAACGCCAGCGCCAGGCACATCAGGGGAATGCAGCGAAGTCTCAACTTTGGGGCTTTCGGCAAGGGGCGCTCCGGTGCTTATGTCCGACAAAATGGGAGGGACGTGTGAGTCTTGAGAGTGATATCGCGCTGATCAAGCGACAGGAAGAGCTCTTGCAGTTCAGCAAGTTCGATGAGGCTGATGCCTGGGCGCTCGGCCAGTCCATGCGTGCGCTTGCCGAAAAGAAGAAGCTGCCGCTGGTCATGGAAATCCGCGTTGCGGGCCGGCCGCTTTTCTACACGGCCTTGCCGGGCACCACATCCGAGAATCCGGATTGGGTGAGGCGCAAGGTCAACACCGTCATGCGCTTTGCCGCGGCGTCCTATCGCGTCGGACTGCAGTATCGGCTTTCAGGCAATGCCTTCGATGCCAGCCGCGGCCTCAATCCCATCGACTATGCGCCTGCGGGCGGTGGTTTTCCCATTCACATCAAAGGCACGGGCGTCGTTGGCTCTGTGACGGTGTCGGGTATTCCGCAGCGTGAGGATCATGGCTTCGTTGTCGAGGCTCTCGCCGCGTTTCTAAACGTCTCTCTCAAAGAGATTCAGCTCCCGCCCGCAGACGATTGATGCCAAACGATTTTCTGTTCTGGTTTCTGGCCATCGTTGCAACGCTGCTGGTGGGAGCCGGCAAGGGTGGCTTGCCGCTCGTCGGCATGCTGACCGTGCCGGTCTTGTCGCTTTCCATTTCACCTGTGGCGGCCGCCGGCCTTATGCTGCCGCTCTACATTCTCAGCGACATGTATGGCCTCTGGCTCTATCGCAAAGAGTATGACCTTCGGAACCTGAAGATCCTCATACCGGCTTCGGCCATCGGCATTGTCGTCGGCTGGGCGTTGGCCTCACACACCAACGACGACATCGTGTTGGTGCTCGTTGGCCTCATCGGCCTGTTTTATTGCATCGACACCTTGCTCAAGTCGCGCCGCAAGCTTGAGCCCAGGCCCGCCGATGTGCCGCGTGGCATTTTCTGGGGCTCACTCACCGGCTTCACCAGTTTCGTTTCCCATGCAGGGGCGCCACCCTTCCAGATGTATGTGCTGCCGCAGAAGCTGGAGAAGATGGTCTATGCTGGCACCTCGACCATCGCCTTTGCCATCATCAACCTGCTCAAGCTGCCGCCCTACTGGTTTCTGGGGCAGGTGAATGTCAGCAGCCTGAAAACATGTCTGGTGCTTGCGCCGCTGGCTTTGTTCGGCGCCTGGGCCGGCTACAAGATGACGACGCTGCTGCCGGAGAAGCTCTTCTTCCGCATCGTGGAGGTCGCGCTTTTTCTTGTCTCGCTCAAGCTTCTCTATGACGGTGTGAGAGGGCTGATATAGCTTCCCGTTTGACGGTTCCGGGAAGCTGTGGCAGATTTTGCAGCACGCCGGGGGGCGCTCAACATGGGAACTGCATGATGGCGCTCGCCAGATTTTTCCTCCTTACATTGTTTTCGCTTTTCTTTGCCGTGGCCGCGCAGGCGGAAGGGCAGCGCGTCATTCTCGTGCTTGATGCTTCCGGCTCCATGTGGGGGCAGATCGGCGGCAAGACCAAGATCGAGATCGCCAAGGACGTTGTCGGCAAGGTCGTCAGCAAGTGGAATCCGCAGGATGAACTGGGGCTCGTCGTCTATGGCCATCGCGAGAAAGGCTCGTGCAGCGACATTGAAACGCTGATCGAACCCGGTCTTCTGGATGCTGGCCGCTATATGTCGGCGGTGAAGGGGATCACCCCCAAGGGCAAGACGCCGATGACCCAGGCGATCCGCCAGGCGGCCGAGTCACTGAAGTTCACTGAGCAGAAGGCCACCGTCATCCTCGTCTCCGACGGCATCGAGACCTGCGATCCTGATCCATGTGCTGTTGCTGCCGAGCTTGAGAAGATGGGCGTGGGCCTCACCGTGCATACGGTGGGTTTCGGCCTCGATGACCAGGGCGCGGTGCAACAGCTGCAGTGCCTTGCCAATAACACCGGTGGTATTTCGATCCTCGCGCAGAATGCCGGTGAACTGGAATCGGCTCTGGAGCAGACGGTGCAGGCCGGACCGGCTCCCGCACCGGCCCCTCAGCCGGAACCGGTGGCCGAGTTCAATCTCACCGGCAATGTGATCATGTCTGAAGGGGTCGAGACCCTGCCCAATGAGTTCGACACGCCGAGCTGGGAGGTCTTCAAGTCGATCAATGGCGAGAAGGGCGACTGGATCAAGACCGAGTATCACACACCCATCAAGACGAAGATCGATGAACCGGGCGAGTACATCGTCCAGGTGAACAATGATCAGGCTCGCGTCTCGACGCCAATCACCATCGAGCCCGGAAAACCGGTCAATCTCGATCTCAGTTTCGAGGCGGGCATGATCACTTTCACCGGCATGATGGATGACACGCAGCCGGTCACCGATTCCGGTGCGGCCTGGGAACTGCTGGATGGCAATGGCAAGTGGATCACGACGAAGTATGGCCCCACCGCCAGCTTCTTCACCAATGCGGGCGCTTACCAGATCAAGCTGACCCTGGGCACGGCCAGCGTTACGCAGAATGTGTCCTTCGTCTCGGGACAGATCGAGAAGAAGCAGGTGAGCCTTGGCGGTGGCACCATCAAGGTGAAGGCGATGTTCGCGCCCGGCGGGCCGGCGCTGCTTGATGGTGCGGCCGTCGAACTGCAGAAGGGTGCTGTGAATATCGACGGCAAGCATGAGTGGATTACCACGCAATATGGGCCGGAAGTGGAGTTCAAGGCGCCGGCGGGCAAGTACCGTCTGCAGGCCACCCAGGACTTCGCAACCGGCTTTGCGGATGTAGATCTGACGGCAGGCCAGATGTTGCCGGTCGAAGTGAGCGTCAATGCCGGTTTCCTCGCCGTGACGGCACCTGCCGACTCCGTGATCGAACTCTACACCGTGGAGAAGGACATTGCCGGCAAGCGCAAGCACATCGGCACGGACTATAACGGCAAGATGAACCGCGCTGTCGGTGCAGGCACCGTCCACATGATCGTCTCGAAGCAGGGCGGCGATGTGATCACCGAGAAGGACGTGGAGATCAAGGCCGGCCAGCGCACGGAAGTGAGCGTGCCCTGATACAAGCAGGACAATGTAGCGCTTGAAGGAAGCTTCGGGGCGGGACTAGCGTTCCGCCCCATGAAGCTTTCATTTCACACCCTCGACGTTTTCACCACGCAAAAGTTTGGCGGCAATCCGCTGGCCGTTGTTCTCGGCGCCGATCATCTGTCTACGGAGCAAATGCAGGCGATCACGCGGGAGTTCAATCTCTCCGAGACGACCTTCGTGCTGCCGCCCGATGATCCGTCGCACACGGCCAAGGTGCGGATCTTCTTTCCCGGCGGCGAGATGCCCTTTGCCGGCCATCCGACGCTCGGCACGGCGGCATTGCTGGCAACGCTCAGGAACAAGCCGGGCTGCAGTTTCGAGACGACGATCACGCTGGAACTGAAGGCGGGTCTCACGCCGGTGCGTATCAGCCGCATTGCCGACCGCATCCATGGCACTTTCACCGCACCCGTCGTGCCGTTTCATGCGCCGGTGGCGCTGCCTTCCGTCGCCGACACGGCCCGTGCCCTCAACCTGGCGCCGGAGGATATCGGCTTCGATGGCCATGGCATTGCCTCGCTGGAAGGCGGGCCGCGCTTTTTCTACGTGCCGGTGAAGAGCCGGGCTGCGCTGGAAAAGTCGAAGGTGCTGGAGCCGCACTGGTCGGCGCTGATCCGGCCGATGAACGGCGTCGATGCGGCCTATCTTTACACCCGTGGCGGCGGCCACAAGGACACGGCCTTCCGCGCCCGCATGTATGCCCCCACCGGCGGTATCCCGGAGGATCCGGCCACGGGCTCGGCCACGGCGCTGCTTGCGGCACAGCTGCTCACTGCCGAGAAGCTGAAGGATGGCAGCCACCGCTGGAAGCTGGAGCAGGGCTATGAGATGGGCCGCCCGTCGGACCTCATCTTGGAAGCCGATGTCAAAGAGGCTAGGCTCGTGGCCGTGCGCGTCGGCGGCAGTGCCGTGCCCATGATGAGCGGAGTCCTTGAATTATGAGCCTGCACCAGTTTCTGCTTGCGCTGCATCTCCTCGCCATGGGCGCAGGCGTCGGCATCGGGCTTGGCAATGTCATCAATGCGCGGATTGCGGTGCGGCACAGCGGCGACATCGCCAAGGGCCTGGCACTGCATCGCGCGTCGATGCTGCCCTATTCCGATACCGCCATCACCGTCCTGCTGGTGACAGGCGGGCTGCTTATCTGGTTCAGCGGCGGTGTGCCGGGGCAGGAGAGCTGGTTCCACGCCAAGATGGCGGCGGTTGTGCTGCTGATGGTGTTCTATGTCACGCTGCGCGTCACCGTCGGCCAGATGCGGCGCACCGGAAACATGGCACTCGGCAAGCGCCTTGCCGTCATCGGCCCGCTGATCTCGCTGATGGCGGCGGTGACCGTCGTTTGCGCTGTGATGGCCTTCTCGGTCTGAGAGGCTATTCGATCTTCAGGAGAACCTTGGCCTCGGCTGTGACGGCGAGGCCTTCCTCGGCATTGCCGGCACCACAGAGCTGCACAGCCTGGCTGCGCATATCCTCGGCCTGGGCCCGCACATCGGCATCGACCTCTTGCGAGCTGAGCGCCTTGTCGATCTTGGCCACGTCGTCCTGGCACTGGTCGGCATGGGCTGCGGAAACGAAGCCAGCCAAGGCGGCGGCGATGAGAGCAAGGCGAATCATGGTTTTAACGTCCCGTCCTGAATGAGAATGGGGCTTGTGCCCAAGAACTGTGACGGAACTTAGCCCCGAATTGCGGCATGGTTAACCGCCAGTGCGCATTTATCCCGTGGCAATTGCCGCTCCGCCATGCGGCTTGCGCGCCGGGCGGCAATCGCCTATGAGGCTCCCCATGCGCAATCGCCGCCTGCTTCCGCTTCTGCTGCTTAGCTGCCCCTGAGGGCCGGCCGGGCACTGCATGCCCTGGCTCTCCGGGGATCTTCACCAGCGACCAGAGCCAGACCAGCAGAAAGACCGAAGCCCATGATGATCAATCCGTCCGAAAAATATCACGCTTATGCCCCCGTCCCGTTGAAGGACCGGCAATGGCCGAGCCGCACCATCAGCAAGCCGCCCATCTGGTGCTCCGTCGATCTGCGTGACGGCAACCAGTCCCTCATCGAGCCCATGGGGCACGAGCGCAAGATCCGCATGTGGAAGGCGCTGGTGAAGATGGGCTTCAAGGAAATCGAGATCGGCTTCCCGTCCGCCTCGCAGACCGATTTCGATTTCTGCCGCCACCTCATCGACAACAACCTCATCCCCGATGATGTCACGATCCAGGTGCTGGTGCAGTGCCGCGAGGAGCTGATCCGCCGCACCTTCGAGGGCATCCGCGGCGCCAAGAGCGCCATCGTGCATTTCTACAATTCCACCAGCGAATTGCAGCGCCGCGTCGTTTTCCAGAAGGACAGGGCAGGGATCACCGAGATCGCCGTATCGGGTGCCCGCCTCATCCGCCAGATGGCCGATGCGAGCGGCATGAAGGATGCGATCCGCTTCGAATATTCGCCGGAGAGCTTCACCGGCACCGAGCTCGATTTCGCCAGGGACATCTGCGAGGCGGTGATGGATGCCATCCAGCCCACGCCGGAAAAGCCCCTGATCCTCAATCTGCCGGCCACCGTGGAAATGTCCACGCCCAATATCCACGCCGACCAGATCGAATGGTTCTGCCGCAACATCAAGAACCGTTCCTCTGTCATTATCTCGCTCCACCCGCACAACGACCGCGGCTCGGCCGTGGCCGCCACGGAACTGGGCCTGCTCGCTGGCGCTGATCGCGTGGAAGGCACGCTCTTCGGCAATGGCGAGCGCACCGGCAATGTCGACATCATCACCCTCGCGCTGAACCTGTTCACGCAAGGTGTCGATCCGGGCCTCGATTGCTCCAACATCAACGAGCTCGTGCGCATGGCGGAATATTGCAACCAGCTCCCCGTGCATCCGCGCCATCCCTATGCGGGCGAACTCGTGTTCACCGCCTTCTCGGGCTCACACCAGGATGCCATCAACAAGGGCTTCAAGGCCATGAAGGGCTCGAACAAGCCGCTGTGGGAGGTGCCTTACCTGCCGATCGATCCCATGGATCTCGGGCGCAGCTACGAGGCCGTGGTGCGCATCAACTCGCAGAGCGGCAAGGGCGGCATCGCTTATGTGATGGAAACGGAACACGGCATCGAGCTGCCGCGCCGCCTGCAGATCGAGTTCTCGAAAGTGGTGCAGGCCATCGCCGATGGCGAGGGCGTGGAGGTCGAGGCCTCGCGCCTCTGGTCGGCCTTCGAGCGGGAGTATCTCGATGGCAATGGCCGCTATGGCTTCATCGAGCATCAGGCGGTGAGCGACCACGGCCACCAGCCGCTCACGGCCAAGGTGACTGACGACGGCACGATCAAGACCATCAAGGGCAATGGCAATGGCCCGGTCGATGGCTTTGTCGATGCGCTGCGCAAGGAAAGCGGCCTCAGCTTCGACGTGGCGGATTATCGCGAACACGCCATGGGCCACGGCGCCAATGCCTCGGCTGTCGCCTATGTGGAACTGCGCCTTGCCGACGGCTCAACGCTCTATGGCGTGGGCATCGACAAGAACATCGTGGTGGCGAGCCTCAAGGCGGTGGTGAGCGGCGTGAACCGCATCCTCAGAAAGAGCGATACCTAAGAAGTTCGGCAGCGTGCATGAGTTTTGTGTGCGCTAGGTCCGCGCTTGCGCCGGTCGTGCAATCCTTTCCTTCTTACGGTGCGTAAGAGTGTTTCGCCTTCTCCCGCGCTTGCGTGGGAGAAGGTGCCCAAAGGGCGGATGCGGGCAGACTCCTACAAGCCAGAAAGTTAGTTTTGAAAAACTTGGGCATGGCCTTGTCCGTGGGCCTTGTGTCAACTTCGACGATTGGCGCGTGTGACGCCACTACAAGACAAGGCGGGCCAGACCTTTTCTCGTTGTATGGCTTTGGTCGGCTTGGATGGCGAATATCTGGATCGAGGTGTGCGCCTGTGCCCCACTCCATCAAAATAATCCTTGACAATGTTCTTGTTTTGTTTCATTCAGTGGTCGCTGGCCCTGAGGGAGGGGACGATGTGCACAGCGTGCTCACATTGCAGGACCGGCAGCCGCGCCCGTGGCAAAGGCCGTAACGCAGCCTGAGATGCGGGCGCCCCGGACGGGACCCGCTGCCCCAAAAGGCAGCGCGCCGAAGAAGCAGGATCATAGGGTTGCAGGAGACACTCCGGACCGGTCCGAGAACCCCAGGGGGCAAAAATCGCGGCGTCCGACCTGGTGGCCCGAGGCCTTCCTTGTCGAGAACGTTCTGTCTACCGGCCACGGGCCGACGGGGGACTTTCCCCTCCACTCCTGACGTGCCGCCCAGAGGGCGCCCCCAAAGGACCAAGCGGCGAAGCTTTGCCCTGTTGCCCGGCCGCTGTTGCCGAAACCCGCTGCGCGGGCGCAAGCTCACCCCATCCATTTACGTGAGGAATGCACCATGACCACCACCACTGGCCAATGCCTTTGCGGCGCCGTTCATTTCAGGGTGGAAGGCGAAGCCCTCGCACCCCGCGTCTGCTGGTGCCGTGATTGCCAGTATCTTGGCGCTGGCACCGGCATGGCCAATGCCGGCTTTTCAGCGGAAGGTTTCAGCTACACGGGCGATGTCACCTGGTTCGAGAGCCGGGCCGATAGCGGCAATCTCATGCAGCGCGGCTTCTGCCCACGCTGCGGCACGCCATTGTTCAGCCGCACGCCGGCGCGCGCGCATCTCGTCTTCATCCGCATCGGCGCCTGCGACAGCCCGGCGAAGATCGCGCCGCAAATGACGATCTGGAGCGCTTCCGCCCCGCCCTGGGCTGCGATCGATACCGCCTTGCCGCAATTGCCCGGCCAGCCAGCGGCGCCGGGGAAGGGCGGTCCATCGTGAGTGCTGCGCGCGGCGTGCTTCACCGGAGTCTCGCCTCAAACGCCTGGCGCTGACGTTGCCGCAGCCGGAAGCAGCACCTGCCGAAGTGCCTGCGGCATTCGCTTATTATCTGTGTACGGATTATTTTCTGCGCCCGGGTGGCAAAGTGCCAGGGCATAGATCGGCGTCTCGGCAATGCCATCGAGGCCGAGATGTTCACCGATCAGCCGGTGGTCGAGTGCCGCCGTGGGGCAGGTGGCCAGACCTTGGGCCGTGGCCGCCAACATGATGTTCTGCGCGATGTGCCCCGCCTCGATCAGCATCACGCGATAGGCATTGGCCTCGCGGTATTTCCACATGCTGCGGGCGAGAAAGCCGACCAGCAGGATGATCGCCGGCATATCCGCGCCCCAATCCTGACCGGCGAGGATGGCATCGCCGGACGGCGCGCCGCGGCCTGCAGGCGTCAGCGAGCCGTCGAGGCCGGAGAAGTGGTGCAGGCCCGGCGTCAGCCCACTGACATCGCGGGCCAGCACGAAGGCCTCGAAGGGGTTTCGCGCGCCACCGGAGGGCGTCATTTTCAGGGGCAACTCGGCCACACCATTGTGGGTGAAGCCGGTGATCGCGAGCCCTGCCAGGAGGCAGGCCATAAGCTGGTCACGGCTGACGGGCTGGCGCGCTGGTGTGCGGCAGGAGCGGCGCCGCGCCATGAGTGAGAGCAGGCCGCGCGTACTCTCGACGATTTCCAGCCCGGTGGTCTGCACCTTCTTTGGTCGCGGTGGTGTCCATACCAGCGGCGGCGGCTTTCCCTTCGCCAGTTGCTGGCGCTGCTCGGACAGTGATGTGCCGAGATCCATGAAGCGGCTGTCGAGGCAGGTGAAATGCAGGATTGCTGCCGCAGTACCGTATTTCCACTGGCTGAGCAGGCGCGTTTCGCGTGCCGCTGCTTCCGATCCTTCGCGCAGGAGAAGGCCGAGGCTGGCCAGTTGATCAAACTGCTCTAGCAGGCTGTCGCGGTCGAAATCGGGATGGCGACCGGCCACGGCGGCCGGTTCGGCCCAGCGCTGGAAGCGGCCCAGCCAGTAAAGCGTGTCGGCGGCGCAG
The DNA here is from genome assembly GCA_020161855.1 of Pseudomonadota bacterium. Taxonomy (GTDB): domain Bacteria; phylum Pseudomonadota; class Alphaproteobacteria; order Rhizobiales; family Aestuariivirgaceae; genus Aestuariivirga. The sequence continues at coordinate 10,219 of JAIUNJ010000010.1, read as the reverse complement.
GTCACCGCGGTTTTTGCCAGATAGTCGATGCAGAAGATGTTCCGGCCCTGCGGCGCCACCAGCAGCGTTCGGGAGAGGCGTAGTTTTTGTCTCTTCCTCGGGCGTGTGCGGCGGGGCTGGCTGGCCATGTTTTGGGGAGGGCACGATGGGTGATTCGGGGGCCGCAATGGCCGGGGCGGTGCACGCACCCCGGCCTGCAACAGGGTTTAGACCTTGTTGAAGTACTTCGCCGTCACGGCGAGCGGCGACGCTTTCGCCTTGGCCTTCAGGTTCAGCTTCTTCGGGGCGTTGAGCTTCTTCATTTTTACCTCCTTTAGTTGTAACATGATTGTTACAACAACCTATAATAGCGACATGGATCAGCAATGCAACAGAAAGATGCAAAGTGAGAAAGCGAAGTCATGGAGGTTTAGCGGTGAGCCAAGTGCAGAAATTGGCGGCCAGGAAACCCCGCGTTATGGCTGTTTCTGACCAAGGGGGTACGACGATGGCAAATACAGCAACCATGACGAGTACAAAGACTGAGCCTCTGAGTGCGGGCGCGACCGTCTCGCTCCTTGAGGCCATCTCAGCCGGGGAGCGGCCCTTGGCTGACCTCAGCGGCCATGGCCTCGACAGGAGCGCTGCGGCTCAATTTGTGCTTGGCCAGGCCAGGATGCTGAATGCGGTAGCCGCCTCGGCCAAGTTGCCGACGGTACGCATCCTTGCCGAGCTGCTGGCCACGCAACTGGCGCAGGATATGGACGGCTCTTCAAGCTAGCGGCACTAGGGCCTGGCCGTCACCATAGCGGCGGCGATGTCGTCTGCAGTTGGGGTGCCGACTGCCGCCGGGTTCGCCTCGGCGTGGGTCATGACGCCGACGACCACGTCCGGGATACTCTTGTCGGTGGCCGGAAGAATGCCGCAGCGCGCGAGAAGCACCTTGGTCGATTCCCGGTCAGACAACTGCTGCAACACAGCACGGCAGGCGACCGGGCCATTGGCGGCGCGCGTGACGCACACGCCGACCCGGAAGGTGCCATATGTAGCCATGGTGCTGAGGTTGACCATGCTTGCCTGATGCGGTGGCGCGCGATTGAGAGCCACCATGCTCAATTCCGCAGCTGTGGAGATCACGACTCCATAGTGACGCCCCCTGACGACAGTGCGGGGGGGCCTGGCTCAGTCCGCGGTCACGGGTGAGACGGGCAAAGGCCAGCATGTCGTTGCGCTGCCACACCTGGATAAAAGAACGCAGGATCAGTTCAGGATGATGCGGAAAAGCGAAGTAGCAGAAATAGCGTCCTGGCTTGATCGGTATCTGGCCACTGCTCACCCCACGGGCGTCTGGCGGCATGAACAGTTTTACAAGCCGGTCGAATTCGCGGCCGAGACGGCCAGTCTGGTAGGTCTGCGCGATGTCTTCCTGATGGTTTTCAGCAAAGGGCGCAAAGAGCTCGGTTTCGGTGATATCCAGGCGTTCACAGATCTTGCGCAGTGTGCGTGTGCTTGGGATGCTCTTTCCTGAAAGATACTTGTTGAACTGCTGGCGGTTGATGCCCGTGTCACGGCAGATCTCGGCAATGGATGCCGTTTTCGCACATATCCGCTTCAGATTGCGCGCGAAAATCTCTGTATTGGCGGTCGCCTCATCCATCGCCTGAACTGCATTCCACTGGGATGGCCTGCAAGACCACCCCTTGTCCCCCCACGCCAACGATGCAGGCGAGCGCCACACAAAGTTGGCCCGCAAGCGCCTGGATTCCTGGCATTGTCCTGAAAAATTTGGTGGGCGATGAAGGACTCGAACCTTCGACCCGCTGATTAAGAGTCAGCTGCTCTACCACCTGAGCTAATCGCCCGCCGGGCACCTGAACTGTGCCGAACGCGGGCGGTTCATAGGTGAGGCGCTGCACCTTGTCCACCCCATTTTGCGAATGTGGATTTCGCGCCATCATTGTCTCAGGAAGCCCCCTTCATAGCCCTTTCATAGACATGCCATGTGCTGTGCCCGAGCACCGGCAGCACGACAAGAAGCCCCAGAAACGCTGGCAGTAGCGCTGCGAATGTCAGGATCGCGATGACGGCCGCAAAGACCATCATTGGCAGCAAGTTCTCGAGCACAACGCGCCAGCTCGTGATCATGGCAGTGATGAAATCTGCTTCCCGGTCAAGCAGCAATGGCATGGCGATGACGGTGGTGCAAAAGAGGACGAACGACAGCAAGGCCCCCGAAATGCTGCCGGCCACCAGAAATATCCGGCCGTCCTGTTGTGTGAGCGCTACAAGAAATCCGTCCAGGCTTGAAAAGCCCTTCAACCCCATGAAGAGCGCAATCATCAAACGCACCTGGTACATCCAGATCCAGAAGATGAAGAGAACGACGAAGGCCATCCAGCCGAACTCCCGCCGGCTTTGCCGCCACACGACGGAGAGGACTTCCCGCCAGGGAGCCGGTTCTTCACGTGAGCGGCGGCGGCTGATCTCATAGAGGCCAGCGGCAACGAAAGGTGCTATCAGGGGAAAGCCGATCGCCATCGGCAGGATCAGCCAGACGCTGCGATAGTACGACAACAAAAGAGTGATCAGCAGCCCGCCACCAGCATAGATCGCTCCAAAGAACAGGCCTTTGGCTGGCTCAGCTGCAAAGTCTCGCCAGCCATCCGCCAAGGCGCTGATGATATCATGTACGCCCATATGCGCCGAAATACGTTCCGCGCGACCCGAGTGCACTACGCTGTTCCTCCCAGCCCATGGAACAATACTATGCGCCGACTAGACTGATGCTGACTTTGATGTAAGTCAACATCCAGTCTGCTCATTCCGCTGCTTCTGGTGCCTCCTCGGAATCGTCCATGAGGAAGCCGCCGGACTGGCGCTGCCAAAGTCCCGCATAGATGCCGTTGCGCTTCTTCATCAGCGATGCATGGGTGCCTTCTTCGACGATCCGGCCCTTGTCCATGACGATCAGGCGATCCATGGCGGCGATCGTCGAAAGCCGGTGTGCGACCGCAATCACGGTCTTGCCCTCCATCAGGGCATAGAGGTTTTCCTGAATTGCCGCTTCGACCTCGGAGTCCAACGCGCTCGTCGCCTCGTCGAGAATGAGGATCGGCGCATCCTTCAGCAGAACCCGCGCAATGGCCACGCGTTGCCGCTGCCCGCCGGAGAGCTTTACGCCACGTTCGCCGACATGGGCGTCGTAGCCCTTGCGGTCGTTGGGATCGATCAGGTTTGCAATGAACTCCGAAGCATGGGCCTTCTCGGCGGCCGCCGCGATTTCGGCATCGGTCGCATCCGGCTTGCCGTAGCGAACATTGTCGCGCACGGAACGGTGCAGAAGGGAGGTATCCTGTGTAACCACGCCGATTGCAGCACGCAGTGTTTCCTGCGTCACCTTTGAGATGTCCTGGCCATCGATCTCGATCACGCCCGAGCCGACGTCGTAGAAGCGCAGCAGGAGGTTGGTCAGTGTCGACTTGCCTGCGCCAGAACGGCCCACGAGGCCAACCTTTTCCCCCGGCTTGATGTTCAGGGTCAGCCCCGAGATGATTTCATGGCCACGCGGGCCAACAGGCTTGCCGTAGTTGAAATGCACGTCGCGGAAGCGGATTTCACCCTTGGGGACAGTCAAGGGTTTTGCCCCAGGAGCATCAGTCACCAGATGCTCACGCGAAATGACACTCACGCCATCCTTGACCACGCCAAAGTCCTCGAAAAGGCTGGCGATTTCCCAAAGCATCCAGTGAGCCATGCCAAGCATCCGGTAGACCAGCCCGACCGAGAAGGCGATGGCGCCGACAGTGATCGCGTTGGTGTACCAGAGCCAGGTGGCCAGTGCTGCTGTTGACGTGATCAGCAGGCCATTGATCAGGTTGAGGACAAGGTTCATCCACGTCGACACGCGCATGGATTCCTGAACGCTTTGCAGCATCCATTCCATCCCTTCCCTGGCGTAGCCGTCCTCGCGCGAGGAATGTGCAAAGAGCTTCACAGTCGGCATGTTGGTGTAGGTATCGACAATGCGTCCCGTCACCAGGGAGCGCATGTCCGCCTGCCGTTCTGAAAGCTTGCCGAGGCGGGGAACGAAAAAGCGCATGGTGATGCCGTAGAGCACGAGCCACACCAGCAGGGGGATGGCGAGCCGCCAATCATTGGCGGCAAATGAGGCAATGGCCGTGATCAGGAAGACGAGCACCCAGGCAATGACCTGCGTGAGTTTCATGACGACGTCACGAACGCCGAGGGCTGCTTGCATGACCTTTGTCGCCACGCGGCCCGCGAACTCGTTGTGGAAGAACTCCATCGACTGCCGCAGCATGTAGCGGTGGGCGAGCCAGCGGATGCGCATGGCATAGCTGGCGCGCAGGCCCTGGTTCTCGATGGCGTCCGCAAGTCCTGACAGGAGCGGGAGCACAAGCATGGCGAGGCCCGCATAGATCAGGAGCTCGGTCTTGTGGTTTTCCCAGAAGGTATCGCGGCTGGCTCCTGACAATGTATCCACGAGTTGGCCGACATAGGCAAAGATCCGGACCTCGATGATCGCGATCGCCACGGACAGAAGCAGGCCGACGCCCAACAACGGTATGAAGGGACGGGTGTAGTGAAGGATAAAGCCCCAGACGGTTGCCTTCGGCATTGCCGGTTCAATGGGCGGAAACGAATCCACGCGGCCTTCCAGCCACTTGAAAAAACAATTCATGTGCGTTCAACGATCGGGCGCTGTGCGGAGACCGGCTCAGGCAGCGGTACTGGCCGCGAGTTGCGGATCAGCCCTCCTATATAGGCTTTCGGAGCCTTGCGGTCAAAGCAGGGCAAGCATGATTTTGCCGTTGTGGCCGCCGTGCTACAGGGGCGCCCATGTCCTTCAATACCCGAATCCTGCCGCTGGTTGTCGCCTCGGCGCTGTTCATGGAACAGATGGATTCGACCATCATTGCCACGTCGCTGCCGGATATCGCGGCTGACCTTGGTACTAGTCCGATTGCGCTGAAGCTTGCCTTTACCACCTATCTCCTGGGACTGACCGTGGTCTTGCCCGTTAGCGGCTGGGCCGCCGACAGATATGGTGCGAAGAACGTTTTCCGGATTGCGATTGTCATCTTCACGCTGGGGTCGGCGGCTTGCGGGCTGGCAAATGGCCTCACCTGGCTCGTGGTGGCGCGGGCGGTTCAGGGCGTTGGCGGCGCCTTGATGGTGCCCGTGGCGCGCATCATCGTGCTTCGATCCGTCAAGAAATCCGAGCTTCTGGACGCCATTGCCTGGCTCACAATACCGGCTCTGATCGGGCCCGTTATCGGGCCGCCGGTGGGTGGTTTCATCACGACAACCTATGACTGGCGCTGGATCTTCTGGATGAACCTGCCCATCGGGATCATCGCCCTTGGCCTTACGACCTGGCTGATGCCGAACCTGAAGGCTGAAAGCGTTGCACCTCTGGACGTGAAAGGCTTCTTTCTGGTCGGCGCGGGCCTTTCCTGCACGATATTGGGGATGACCGTTGTGGGGCGTGGGCTGCTTGCCGGATGGGAGGTAGTGGTGATGATCGCGGCGGGGATCGTGCTGCTGGCCGCCTATGTCCGTCATGCACGGAGAACGCAGAATCCATTGCTTGACCTCCGCATGCTGCGGGAGCCGGTCTATCGGCACTCCATTGTCGGCGGCAGCATCTTTCGCATTGCCGTCGGGGCGACGCCCTTCCTGTTGCCGCTGATGCTGCAGCTTGGCTTTGGCTTCAATGCCTTCCAGTCAGGTCTCGTGACCTTTGCCTCGACTTTGGGTGCGCTTGTAATGAAGTTCTCCGTGACAAGCATTGTGCGGCGCTTCGGCTTCCGCGAACTCCTTATCATCAACGGCTTCCTGTCCTGTGCCGCGATTGCCTCGAAGAGCCTGTTCACCGCGCAGACTCCCTATCTCGTAATGTTCGGTGTGCTTCTGCTGGCAGGCTTCCTCAGGTCGCTGCAGTTCTCGTCGCTGAATGCGCTGGCCTATGCCAATATCGAGAGCGCGGACATCGCCAAGGCAAACTCGCTCTACACGGTGATCCAGCAGGTCTCCCTTGCTTTCGGCGTCGCCTTTGCAGCGCTTCTGCTCGATGCCCGGCTCTGGTGGGCAGATCGGGATCATCTTGTCGCCGGTGATTTCGGCTTTGCGCTGCTGGTGGTGGCGCTGCTCTCCGCGCTCTGTGTTCTGCCCTTCCTGAAGCTCGAGAAGGGTGCTGGCTCAAACATTTCCGGCAAGTCTATCAGCTAGGCGGTCACGGGCCTTTGATCGGGTTCATGCCGTTGTGAAGTGCCAATTTGAGCTATCCTCCGTATCTCTTCAGGATATCGCAGGAGAAACCCCATGAACCGAAGATCAGTTCTGTTGGCTGCGGGCGCTTCAGCTGGCGCCCTGATGATTGCCGCGCGGCTCAGTCCGCCGCGTGCGGCGGAGACATTCGAGATCGAAAAAACGGCCGAGGAGTGGGGCAAGCTTCTCACGCCCGCCCAATTCGCCACCCTCCGCGAGGAGGCGACGGAGCCGCGCTTCTCGAGCGCTCTTCTGGAAGAGCATCGCAAGGGAACATTTGATTGCGCGGGCTGCGCCTTGCCGCTCTATGCTTCGGAAACGAAATATGACAGCGGCACAGGCTGGCCCAGCTTCTTTGACGTGCTGCCCAATGCAATCGGCACGCGGGAGGACACGTCCCTGTTTCTGATGGCAAGGACCGAAGTTCATTGCAGGCGCTGCGGCGGGCACCTGGGCCACGTCTTTGATGATGGGCCGCCGCCAACAGGCAAGCGCTACTGCATGAACGGCGTGGCGCTGACCTTCACGCCGGCGAGTGCGTGAATTCTGCTTCGGGTTGTGTTAGCCTCGGGGCATGGACACAAGTGCAGCAACGCCGCCAGCCGGGATTTCGCCGCCGCAACAAGCCCTGTGGTGGCTGAAGAAGGGGGCCTACGCGCTGGGCCCCGAGTGGGAAAAGGCCCATAACATCTGCCAGCAGCAGGAAGGCACGCGCGCCTATGACCTTGTGCACGCGCTGGCGCATTGGATCGAGGGCGACGCAGCCAACCGCGACTACTGGTATCGCCGCGTGTCGCCCTGGTCGCGGGCCGCCAGCATCGAAGCCGAGTGGCAGCAGGTGGCCGAAACCCTCAAGCGCTAGACTGGCCGGGCCAGCAGAAACCGCCGTACATGCGGCAGAACCCGGTCGGTCGCCTCAATGAAGATGGCGTGTTTCAGCCCGTCAAGGATCACAAGCTCGGCGTTCGGCATCGCCTTGGCGATCAGGGTGTTGAGGCGCGGGTTGCAGCCGCCGTCGAGTTCGCCGGTGAGCACCATGGAGGGTGCCGTGACTTCGTGCAGCCAGGGGGCCATTTCGGTTTCGGCATAGATGTCGAAGACATTGAGGAAGATATCGGCAGGCGTGTCGACCACCTGCTTCTTGCGCCAAGCAATGACATCGGGCCGGGCGGCGGCGAAGGCATCGGTGAACCAGCGGGCCGTCAGGGTGTCGAGCACCTGTGAAATACCCTTCTCGCGCATGGCGGCGACGACCGCCTTCACCTTGGCGGAATCGTCGTCGGTGCGGAAAGCTGCGGTGGACCACAGGCCAAGCGAGCGCACACGCTGCGGATAGCGATGGGCATAGGCGGGGCCGATCATGCCGCCGAGGGAGTGCCCGGCAAAATGCGCAGTTTCGATGCCGAGCCGGGCGCGCAGTGCCTCAAGGTCATCGACCAGATCATCGAGGCCGAAACGGGCTTTGGGGACGGGGCTTTCGCCATGCCCGCGCAGGTCATAGGAAATGCAGGTGAAACGGTCCCTCAGGCCTTCGACAAGCTTTGCGAAGGTGGCGCGGCGGGCGCCGATGCCATGGATCAGGAAGAGCGCGGGGCCGGAGCCCTCAACCGAATAGGCGCAATCGATGGCCATGGCTTACTCCGGCTTGGGATCGGCGACGAGACGGCCACCGACGGCCCAGTCGTGCTTCTCCACATCGACAAAGACGACATGCACCGATTGCGGTGTGCCGCCACAGGTGGCGAGAAAGGCATCGGTCAGCGCCTTGGCGCATTCGCGCTTCTGCTCCACCGTGCGGCCCTTCATCAGTTCGACCCGGATCATCGGCATAGTCTATCTCCTCAGGCGGCCTTGGCCTTGTAGCCTTGCAGATACGGCATCACCTCTTCGGCGAAGCGCCCCATCATCTCAAGTGTCATGGCCTGTTCCTGGCCGAAGTTCGATGTGGTGAGCACATCGTCGATGCCGAGTTCGGCATAGACCGAGAGCCGGTCGATCATCTCATCGCGGCCGCAGAGCAGGATGTTCCCCGCCAGTTCTTCCAGCGTCTGGTTGCGCGGCAGGGGACGGATAACGCCGCTGTCGACAATGCCCGGACCGCCGAACACATTGTCGAAGCTCTTGTAATAGGTATAGGCGCGCTCGGCGATCTCCTGCCGCTGCTTCTCGTTTTCCACGAGGAACATGCCACGCTGCAGGCTGAGGCGCGTATCGAGCGGGCGGCCGGCGGCGGCCCGGCCACGGCGGAAGGCATTCACCTGTTCCAGCAACTGCTCATGCTTGCCGCCGAGCGGGGTGGTCTGCACATGATAGCCAGCCTTGGCGGCGGCCTCGATGCCGACCGGATTCATGATGGCGACCATGAGCGGGATCGGATCTTCCGGGCGCGGCATGATGGTGAGTGGTTCGAAGCGATAGCGTTCGCTGTCCCATGACACTTCCGTGCGGGTGAGCAGCGCTTCGAGCAGTTTCAGGTCTTCCTCGAATTGCGGCTTGGTGTCTTCGATGGGAACGCCGAGGCGGCCGGTTTCGAAACCGAAGGCGCCCTTGCCGACGCCCAGCATGAAGCGGCCATCGCAGAGAGCCTGGCATTGCACAACCTCGCCGGCGAACATGCGCATGTCGCGGATCGGCAGCTGGCAGACGCCGGTCATGATCTCGATGCGGCTGGTGTGGGCGGCGATCTTCACCGCCATCTGCAAAGGCGCCGGCACGAGCAGGATGTTGATGAAGTGATGCTCGGGGATCGCCACGCCGCGGTAGCCCAGCTTCTCGGCATGGACGGCCTGCTCGACAACGCTCTTGTAGAGGCGCTTTCCGCCGACGCTGGGATCGAGCATGTGGCTCGACAGGAAGTGCACGAAATCCATGGCTTTCCCCGTGTTTTCTGTTGTTTCGAGGCTGCCAGAGGCAAATGGCTTTGAAAATCGAAATATTTTTGTCATTATGTTCGGAAATTCCGAACGACGCCAATGAACCTCGATGAGCTGCGCACCTTCCTGGAAGTGGTCGACACCGGCAGCCTGGTGACGGCGGCGCGGCGGCTCAACGTAACGCCCTCGACGGTGACGGCCCGGATCAACGGTCTCGAGGAGGAGATCGGGCAGAAGCTTCTCCACCGCAACAAGTCCGGGGCCGAGCTCACCTCGCCGGGCTTCAAGTTCAAACGCTATGCCGAGGTGATGGTGCAGCTCTGGGGCCAGGCGCGCTATGAGATCTCGCTGCCCAAGGGCTTCGAGGGCGTGTGCAACGTGGGCCTCGAGTTCGACCTGTGGCGGGGCCTGGGCGAACGCTTCCTCGACCATGTGCGGCTCAACTGCCCGGGCATCGCGCTCGCCCTCTGGCCGGGCGAGCAGCGCATGATCGACCGCTGGCTCTCGATCGGGCTTGTCGACATCGCCTTCTGCTACGCGCCGCAGGCGGGAGAATCCTTCGTGAGCCGTCCGCTCTTCGACGACGCGCTTGTGATGGTGGCGCGGGAGCAGGGCGCGGGCCCCACGCTCGGCGCCAACTATGTCTATGTCGACCATGGCGATGAATTCCGCCGCCAGCATGTGGCGGCCTTTCCCGGAGACCTCGCCTCGGCGCTGACCATTGCCTCGTCCGACTGGGCGCTGGACTATCTGCTGCGCAAGGGTGGCTCGGGCTACCTGCCGCGCCGGCTTGTGCAGGATGGGCCGCTTCACCCGGTGGCCGGTGCGCCGGCCTTCACGCGGCGCGTCTATGTGGTGGAACATGCCCAGACGGTGAAGGGCTGGGACTGGTATCCGGCGGCGCTGGCGGCCCTCGCGCGCTGAATCTGCATTGAGGCAAAGCTGTGCCGTTGATTGGCGCCGGTCCTTCCGGTGCCTGGCCCCTGAGACCTGGGACGAAGGGGGGCGTGAGCGCTGCTCGACGCTGTATGCGACTGGCTTAAAGTCGCTGTATGGGGCGCTTTGCAGCGCTCACA
>JAIUNJ010000009.1 GCA_020161855.1 Pseudomonadota bacterium | reverse complement strand
AGTGCTGATCAACGCCCAGGGCGAACCGGTCGGCACCCGTATCTTCGGACCGGTTCCGCGCGAGCTTCGCGCCAAGAACCACATGAAGATCATCTCGCTCGCACCGGAGGTGCTGTAACATGGCTGCGAAGCTGAAAATCAAGAAGGGTGACAAGGTTGTTGTCATCTCCGGCAAGGACAAGGGCAAGCAGGGCGAAGTGCTCAGCGTGATCCCTTCGGAGAACCGTGCCGTGGTGTCGGGCGTGAACATTGCGCGCCGCCACACCAAGCAGTCGACCACCCAGGAAGGCGGCATCGTCCAGAAGAGCATGCCGATCCACATTTCGAACATCGCGCTCCGCGACCCCAAGGACGGCAAGCCCACCCGCGTCGGTTACAAGACGCTGGCTGACGGCAAGAAGGTCCGCGTCGCCAAGCGCTCAGGAGAGACGATCAATGGCTGAGGACAAGAAGGCAAAGCCAGCCGCTGCCGCCAAGGCTGAGAAGCCGGCCGCTGCCAAGGCCCAGAAGGCGCCGAAGAAGGCCGCCGAGAAGACCGGCGCCGAGGATGCCAATGCCGGGCTGCCGGAGAACTATGTGCCGCGCCTGCGCAAGCACTATGACGAGGTCATTCGCCCCGGGCTGATCGAGAAGTTCGGCTACAAGAACATCATGGAAGTGCCGAAGATCACCAAGATCGTGCTCAACATGGGCGTCGGCGAAGCCACCCAGGATTCGAAGCTGGTGAACGTTGCCGCTTCGGAGCTTGAGAAGATCGCCGGCCAGAAGCCGGTTCTGACGCGCTCGCGCAAGGCCATCGCCCAGTTCAAGATCCGCGAGAACCTCGCGATCGGTGCCAAGGTGACGCTCCGCAAGGTGCGCATGTATGAGTTCCTTGACCGTCTGGTCACGGTGGCTCTGCCGCGCGTCCGCGACTTCCGCGGCCTGACCGACCGTTCCTTCGACGGCCACGGCAACTACGCCATGGGCATCAAGGAACATCTCATTTTCCCGGAAATCGACTACGACAAGATTGACCGGGTCTGGGGCATGGACGTGATCGTGTGCACATCGGCCAAGACCGATGACGAGGCACGCGCGCTTCTGGATGCCTTCAATTTCCCCTTCCGCAAGAGCCAGCGCAAAGCGGCTTAAAGGAGAGAGTTTCATCTCATGGCAAAGACAAGCTCGATCAACCGCAACGAGAAGCGCCGCAAGATGGCCAAGCTGGCCGAAGGCAAGCGAAAGCGTTTGAAGGCCCTGATCAAGAACAAGCAGACGCCGATGGAAGAGCGCTTCAGCGCCGTCCTGAAGCTTGCTGCGGAGCCGCGCAATTCGGCCAAGAACCGCATTCGCAACCGTTGCGAAGTGACGGGCCGCCCGCGCGCCTACTACCGCAAACTCAAGATGTCGCGCATCGCGCTGCGAGAGCTGGCCAGCCTGGGTCTGATCCCCGGCATGGTCAAGTCGAGCTGGTAAGAAGGGATTACGTTTATGAACGTCAGTGATCCGATCGGCGATATGCTCGCCCGCATCCGCAACGCCCAGGAGCGTGGCAAGAACAAGGTTTCGGTGCCGCCGTCCAAGCTGCGCGAACGTGTTCTCGAGGTGCTGCACCGCGAAGGCTACATCCGTGGCTTCACCACCATCGAGCAGAACGGCAATGCCGAGCTCGAGGTCGAGCTGAAGTATTTCGACGGTGCGCCGGTCATCAAGGAAATCCACCGCGTCTCGAAGCCGGGCCGCCGCGTCTATGCGTCCGTGTCGACGCTTCCCTCCGTGTACAACGGCCTGGGCATCTCCATCCTCTCGACGCCGAAGGGCGTCATGTCGGATGCCGATGCACGCGCCCAGAACGTCGGCGGCGAAGTGCTCTGCACGGTATTCTGAGGAATCCGCCATGTCTCGTATCGGCAAGAAAGCAGTTCCCGTTCCCGCCGGCGTGACCGTTTCGGTCAATGGCCAGACGGTTTCGGTCAAGGGCCCCAAGGGCGAGCTCAAGGAAGTCCTCAACGAGCAGGTGCTCGTGAAGATGGAGCAGGGCGGCGTCAAGGTGGACCCGATCAACAAGACCAAGGTGGCCCGTTCTTCCTGGGGCATGTCGCGCACGCTGGTGTTCAACATGGTCAAGGGTGTGACCGAAGGCTACAGCAAGTCGCTTGAGATCAACGGCGTGGGTTACCGCGCCGCCGTTGCCGGCAAGTCGCTGCAGCTCAACCTGGGCTACAGCCACGACGTCAACTATCCGATCCCGGCCGGCATCGAAATTAAGACGCCGAAGCCCACGGAAATCGTGATCAGCGGCATCGACAAGCAGCAGGTTGGCCAGGTGGCCGCCGAGATCCGCGAATACCGCGGACCCGAGCCCTACAAGGGCAAGGGCATCAAGTACGCAAACGAGAAAATCTTCCGCAAGGAAGGCAAGAAGAAGTAAGGAACTGCGGTCATGGCCAAGGTTACATCCATTCAGCTCCGCAAGGTGCGCGTCCGCAAGGCGCTCGCCAACCGGCTCAACGCGCGTCCGCGCCTTTCGGTGCATCGTTCGGGCAAGAACATCTATGCCCAGATCATCGATGACGCCAAGGGCGTGACGGTTGCGGCTGCCTCCTCGCTGGAGAAGGAACTCAAGTCGAACCTCAAGACCGGCGCCGACAAGGCAGCGGCTGAGGCGATCGGCAAGGCAATCGCCGAACGCGCCAAGAAGGCCGGCATCAAGGATGTCGTCTTCGACCGCGGCTCGTACATTTATCATGGGCGCGTCAAGGCGCTCGCCGAAGCTGCCCGCGCGGGCGGCCTCAACTTCTAAAGGATAGCGGAGCACATGGCTAAGGAACGTGCCGAACGCGGTGAACGCCGTGATCGTGGTGATCGCAAGGATCGCGCCGAGGAGAAGGACAGCGAGTTCATTGACAAGCTGGTCCACATCAACCGCGTCGCCAAGGTGGTGAAGGGCGGCAAGCGCTTCGGCTTTGCAGCACTCGTCGTCGTCGGCGACCAGAAGGGCCGCGTGGGCTTCGGCCATGGCAAGGCACGTGAAGTGCCGGAAGCCGTGCGCAAGGCTACGGAAGGCGCCAAGCGCTCGCTCATCCGCGTGCCGCTGCGCGAAGGCCGCACGCTGCATCACGATGTCAACGGCCGTTGGGGCGCTGGCAAGGTGACGCTGCGCACGGCGCCTGCAGGTACCGGCATCATCGCCGGCGGCCCGATGCGCGCTGTTTTCGAATCGCTCGGCATGGCTGACGTCGTTGCCAAGTCGACCGGCTCGTCGAACCCCTACAACATGGTGCGCGCCACCATCGACGCCCTCAAGAAGCAGACTTCTCCGCGCATGGTTGCAAACCGCCGCGGCAAGAAGGTGTCGGATGTGCTGCGCCGTGGCGGCGACGAAGCCGCCGTTGCTGAATAAGGAACGGGACCATGGCCAAGAGCGAGAGCAAGTCCAAGAACATCACCGTGCAGCAGGTTGCGAGCCCGCAGCGCCGTCCCGGCGAGCAGCGCGCAACGCTTGTGGGCCTTGGCCTCAACAAGCTGCACCGCACCTCCACGCTGCCTGACAATCCGTCAGTGCGCGGCATGATCGCCAAGGTCGCGCATCTGATCCGCGTCGTGGAATAACTGACAGGGAATTCGACATCATGAAACTCAACCAGATCACCGACAATGAGGGCGCCCGCAAGGTGCGCACCCGCGTTGGCCGCGGCATCGGTTCGGGCCTCGGCAAGACCGCCGGACGTGGCGGCAAGGGCCAGACGGCCCGCAAGGGCGGCGCAAAGGCCGGTTTCGAAGGCGGCCAGATGCCAATCTACCGCCGCCTGCCGAAGCGCGGCTTCAACAAGCCGAATGCGGTTGAGTACAACGAAGTGAACCTGGCCCGCGTCCAGGCCGCGGTCGACGCCAAGAAGATCGACGGCAAGGCCACGGTGACGGCAGCCGAGCTGCTCAAGGCGGGCGTCATTTCCAAGCTGGCCAAGGGCGGTGTCCGCCTCGTCGGCAAGGAGAAGTTCTCCGCCAAGCTCAGCTTCGAGGTTTTCTACGCCACCAAGGGTGCCGTTGCGACCATCGAGAAGGCTGGCGGCAGCGTGAAGATCCTCCGCCCCGCCAAGGCCGAAGAAGCCAAGCAGGCTTGATCACGCCACCGGGGCGCCCCACATAGGACGCCCCGGAGCCAAGTGAAGGTGGATCATGGCATCAGCAGCCGAACAACTTGCAGCCAACTTCAACTTCGCCGACATTGCGAAGTCGGAAGAGTTGAAGAAGCGCATCCTGTTCACGCTGGGTGCGCTCATCATCTATCGCCTCGGCTCCTATATCCCCATTCCGGGCATCGACACGGTTGCCCTCGAGCAGTTCTCCAACAGCAATGCCTCGGGCATCCTGGGCTGGATGGACAGTCTCGCCGGCGGCGCACTTGGCCGCATGGCGATCTTCGCGCTCAACGTGATGCCCTATATCTCGGCATCGATCATCATGAACCTGATGTCTTCCATCTCGCCCGCCCTTGGCGCGCTGAAGAAGGAAGGCGAATCGGGCCGCAAGAAAATCAACCAGTACACCCGCTACTTCACGCTGCTGCTGGCGGCGCTGCAGGCCTATGGCATCGCGATAGGCCTCGAGGGGCAGGGTGGCATCGTCAATGATCCAGGCTGGTTCTTCCGCATCTCGACCGTCATCACACTGACGGGCGGCACCATGTTCCTGATGTGGCTGGGTGAGCAGATCACCTCGCGCGGCATCGGCAACGGCATGTCGATCATCATCTTCTCGGGCATCGTGGCGCGCCTGCCTGCAGGCATTGCGGCACTGCTTGAGCTTGGCCGCACCGGCCAGATGTCGGTGTTCACGATCCTCCTCATCCTGGTCGGCGCTGTCCTCGTCATCGGCTTCATCGTCTATGTGGAGCGGGCCCAGCGGCGGCTTCTGATCCAGTATGCGAAACGGCAGGTGGGCAACCGCATGGCCCAGGCCGAGTCGTCGCACATGCCGATCAAGGTCAACACGGCAGGCGTCATTCCACCGATCTTCGCTTCGTCGCTGCTGCTGCTGCCGGTCACGGTTGCGAATTTCTCCGCCGGGCAGGGGCCTGAGTGGATCAACCAGATGACGGCGCTGCTCGGACACGGCAAGCCGCTCTATCTGGTGCTGTTCACGGCGCTGATCGTGTTCTTCGCCTTCTTCCAGACCTCGATCCAGTTCAACCCGCAGGAAACGGCCGAGAACCTCAAGAAGAGCGGCGGCTTCATCCTCGGTATCCGCCCGGGCGAAAAGACGGCTGAATATCTCGACTGGATTCTGACGCGCCTCACGGTCATCGGTGCCGCCTATCTGGTGGTGATCTGTCTCCTGCCGGAATTCCTCATCGGCTATGCCGGCATTCCCTTCTACTTCGGCGGCACCTCGCTGCTCATCGTCGTCAGCGTCACGCTCGACACCATGGCGCAGCTGCAGGGTCATCTCCTGGCCCAGCAGTATGGCAAGCTGCTGGAGAAGGCTTCGCTCCGCGGGGGCAAGCGGCGATGAACATCATCCTCCTCGGGCCTCCTGGCGCCGGCAAGGGCACGCAGGCCAAGATCCTCGAAGAGAAGCATGGGCTCAAGCAGCTCTCGACCGGTGACATGCTGCGCGCTGCCGTGGCAGCTGGCAGCGAGATCGGACTCAAGGCCAAGGCCATCATGGACCGTGGCGACCTCGTGTCCGACGACGTGATCGTCGGCATCGTCGCCGAGCGCATGGACAAGCCCGACATCCAGAAGGGCGTCACCTTCGACGGCTTCCCGCGCACGCCGGCCCAGGCCGGGGCGCTGGACAAGATGCTGGCCGGCCGCAACGAGAAGCTCGACGCTGTGATCGAGATGAAGGTCGACGATGAGGCGCTGGTCAAGCGCATCTCCGGCCGTTTCACCTGCGCCAGCTGCGGCAAGGGCTATCACGACACATTCGCGCCGCCGAAGATGGCTGGCGTCTGCGACAATTGCGGTGGCACGGCTTTTACGCGCCGCCCCGACGACAATGAAAAGACGGTCCGGGACCGTCTAGCGGTTTACAACAAGCAGACTGCACCTCTGGTTGAATACTATGCCAGCAAGGGCAACCTGCATGTGATCGACGGCATGGCCGGAATTGCCCAGGTGACGGGGGCGGTCGAGGCGGTGCTGAAGAAGGTAAAGGGCTGAAAAACTGGCCTTCATACGGTTGACGCAATCGCGATTCACCCCTATGGAGACGCCATTCTCAGCTCAAGACGAGGCTCGTTTGGGGGATTGCCTCCTCCGGACGTGGCCTCATGTGTTTGGGAAATCCGACCGGTTCTCACCCAGCCGGTGGTAATTCCCAAAGCCATTTTGGGCGTCATGCCCATGAATTCGTTTGGAGACTAACAGTGGCCCGTATTGCAGGCGTCAACATTCCCACAGGCAAGCGCGTTGAAATCGCGCTGCGCTACATCCATGGCATTGGCCCCGTGAACGCCAAGGTCATCTGTGACGAGGTGAAGATCCCCGTCTCGAAGCGCGTCAACGAACTCTCCGACGCCGAGATCCTTGCGATCCGCGAAATCATCGACCGCGACTACACGGTGGAAGGCGATCTGCGCCGCGAAGTCGCCATCAACATCAAGCGCCTGACCGATCTCGGCGCCTACCGTGGCCTGCGCCACCGCAAGGGCCTGCCGGTCCGCGGCCAGCGCACCCACACGAACGCCCGCACCCGCAAGGGTCCGGCCAAGCCGATCGCCGGCAAGAAGAAGTAAGAGGCATCTGACTCATGGCTAAGGAAGCAACAGCCGCGCGTGGCGGCAAGCGCAAGGAACGCAAGAACGTCTCTTCGGGCGTCGTTCATGTGAATTCCTCGTTCAACAACACGATGATCACCATCACCGACGTGCAGGGCAACACCATTTGCTGGGCCTCGTCCGGCAAGCTCGGTTTCAAGGGCTCGCGCAAGTCCACGCCATATGCGGCCCAGGTCGCTGGCGAGCAGGTGGCCCGCGCCGCCATGGAACACGGCATGCGCACGGTTGAAGTCGAAGTCTGCGGTCCGGGTGCGGGCCGTGAATCGGCGCTCCGCGCCCTGCAGGCCGCCGGCCTCCAGGTGACGTCGATCCGCGACGTGACGCCGATCCCGCACAATGGCTGCCGCCCGCCGAAGCGCCGCCGCGTCTGAGCGATGTTGTTACAGGGGCCGGTTTGCGGCCCCGGTTTGTTAGAGACAAAAGAAGAGGCGGGGCGAAGGCGCCCTGCCGGAGGCTGACAGGAACATGAACATGCAGGTCAATCAGAAGAACTGGCAGGAACTGATCCGTCCCGCCAAGATCGATATCCAGTCCGGCAAGGACAAGCGCCGCGTGGCCACCATCGTGGCCGAGCCGCTGGAGCGCGGCTTCGGCACCACGCTGGGCAATGCGCTGCGCCGCATTCTCCTTTCCTCGCTGCAGGGCGCTGCTGTCACCTCGGTGCACATCGATGGCGTGCTGCATGAGTTCTCCTCGATCGCCGGTGTGCGCGAGGACGTGACCGACATCATCCTCAACATCAAGGAAGTCGCCTTCGCCATGCATGCCGACGGGCCGAAGCGCCTGTCGCTCAAGAAGGAAGGCCCGGGCGTTGTCCGCGCCGGCGACATCCAGCAGACCTCGGACATCCAGATCCTCAACCCGGATCATGTCATCTGCACGCTCGACCAGGGCGCGGAAGTCCGCATGGAATTCACCGTCAACAACGGCAAGGGCTATGTTCCGGCCGAGAAGAACCGCCCGGAAGATGCGCCGATCGGCCTGATCCCGGTCGACTCGATCTATTCGCCGGTGCGCAAGGTGTCGTATCGCGTGGAAGCCACCCGCGAGGGCCAGGTGCTCGACTACGACAAGCTCATCATGACCGTGGAAACCAACGGCTCTGTGTCGCCGGAAGATGCGGTGGCCTATGCCGCCCGCATCCTGCAGGACCAGATCTCGGTCTTCATCAACTTCTCGGAACCCGTGCATCACGTGGTCGAGGAGCAGCGTTCGGAACTGCCGTTCAACGCGGCACTCCTCAAGAAGGTGGACGAGCTCGAGCTTTCGGTGCGTTCTGCCAACTGCCTGAAGAACGACAACATCGTCTATATCGGCGACCTCATCCAGAAGACCGAAGCCGAGATGCTGCGCACCCCGAACTTCGGCCGCAAGTCGCTGAACGAGATCAAGGAAGTTCTCGCGCAGATGGGCCTGCACCTTGGCATGGAAGTGCCGAACTGGCCGCCTGAGAACATCGACGAGCTCGCCAAGAAGCTTGAAAGCCATTACTGAAATTACGCGCGGGGCCTGAAAGCCCCCGCGGTTTGGAGTTGAAGGAGAAACATCATGCGTCATGGTTTCAGCGGCCGCCGGTTCAACCGCACCTCCGCCCATCGCAAGGCCATGTTTGCCAACATGTCGGCCTCGCTTATCAAGCATGAGCAGATCGTGACCACGCTGCCCAAGGCGAAGGACCTGCGTCCGATCGTCGAGAAGCTGGTGACGCTCGCCAAGAAGGGTGGCCTTGCCGCCCGCCGCCAGGCCATCGCCGAAGTCCGCGATGTCGACCAGGTGAAGAAGCTCTTCGACGTGCTGGCCGCGCGCTACAAGGACCGCAAGGGCGGCTACCTGCGCATCATGAAGGCCGGCTTCCGCCATGGCGACAACGCGCCTGTGGCCGTCATCGAGTTCGTCGACCGCGACGTGAACGAGAAGGGCAAGGATTCAGGCCCGGTCACCAAGAAGCCGGTCGAAGCCGAAGCCGTCGCGGCATAAGCCTCAGGCGACAATCAGAATAGAGCAGGGCGGGCCGGAAGGCCCGCCTTTTGCTTTTGAGGATCGCCTTCCCCTCGCCACGGGGAGGGGTGGCGCGCGTCTTGCGCGACGGGGTGGGTCTGCAGCGGGTTACACCCTGCTTTCCGGCTCCACATGCCTGATGTCCGGTGCTTCCACGAAGCCCTCAAGTCCTTGGGCCCGTAGGGCCCTTCACGATACCGGCAGAATGCCGTTGCTGTCCGGCCCGGATTCCTTGAGAATCGGCCTGTGAACCATGTGTCGCATTGTGGAGTGAAAACGCACAAGATGGACAGCACCGGTTGGTCTTTCAGGCGAAGTTGGCTGGGGTTGCCGTTTCTTCTGTTGCTGGTCTCTATGCTTGCACTCACAGGATGTGGGAATGCCATCGAGTGGAACCAGAAACTCACGCTGGTCGTCGGCACGCCGCAAGGCGACGTGTCGGGCTCGGGTGTGACCAGGATCAGGCATACCTTCTCGGAGGATAAGTGGATCTACGCGCCAGGCCAGGCGGGAAACGCCAAGCAAAGCGGTGAAGCTGCCTTTGTGGAAGTGGCGCCAGGCAAGTATCTCTTCGCCCTGATCGGCGGGGAGAACTTGCACGTCGCGACCCAGGTGTTTCTTCCGGTTGATCGCCGCCAGCCGCCCAAGGCTGCGGCTGAGGCGGTGGCGGCATCTCGCTGGAAAGCCCGGCTGAGTAAGGCGTTTTATCCAACGCTGGTTACTTTCCGGGATATCAACGATCCACAAAGTATTCAGATTGTCGAACCGGAAGACATAAGCGCTGCTTTCGGTGTCGGCTACACGCTCAAGTCGATCACCTTGGAAATCACAGACGAACCGGTCGAGCACGGCAGGATCGGGAAAGTTCTGAAGTTTCTCGCTTGGCCCAATCCGATGTTCATTGATTGGAGGGATTATCCGTCTGGCCATCCGCTCCGAAGTGTGAACAAAAGATCATTCAGTATCACGAGGTAGGGATGGTGACTTGGCGCTCAACGACTTAGCGCCTTTGCCTTTCTGGATGGCCCCGGCCTCCGGCTCCACATACCTGATATCCGGCGCTTCCACGAAGGCCTCAAGCCGTCCTCCCAGAGCTGCGAAACCTCTACGCCTGGCACACGCAGGACAGCGTCATCGGCTTCCAACAGAAACAACTCGCGGCCGCTCATTCAATCCGCAACAATCGCCACTGGTGCTGGTACACCTGGAGCGTGGGAGCCTCTCAAGTCTCGAGGCCATGGGCCCGGAGCTGGAAAATGTACAGTTTTCCTGTACAATTCACCCATGAACAGCATCACCTATTCCAAGCTCCGGGCAAACCTGAAATCCGCTCTTGATAAGGTTTCGGATGATCGTGAAATCCTCGTGGTCGAACGTGCCAGGCGCAGCGATGTCGTGCTGATGGCAAGGGAGGACTATGAGTCCTTGAACGAAACCGCTTACCTCCTGCGCTCGCCGGCCAATGCGCGGCGCCTGCTTGATGCGGTGAAGCGGACGAAATCCAGGCGCAAGAGCTTTGCGAGCATCAAGGCCCTGAAGGATGAAACTGGTCTTTGACCCGAACGCGCTTGAGGATTTGCGCTTCTGGATCGACAAGGGCCGCAAGGCGTTGCGGATCGTCGAACTCATTGAGCACATCTTGCGGGAGCCGTTTCAGGGCATTGGCAAGCCTCAACCGTTGCGTTTTGAGCTCAAGGGGTGCTGGTCGCGGCGCATCGATCAGGAGCATCGGGTCGTCTACAAGGTTGAGAAGGGGGAGTTGGTGATCCTCGCCTGCAGGTATCATTACGAACCCTGAGGCGCGCCAGCTTTCCGCCCCGACTCAATCCGCATCTTCGAAAGCCGCTGCGCGGATCACCCCCCTCAACAGGAAGGGATTGGCTCCGGTGCCATTTCTCCACCCAGTCCCTTACAAGGGGATCGCGGGGTGCAGGGGATGTGGCCGCATTCCCTGGCCTCTCGCAAATCTCAGGATCGGCAGTCTCTTCCTCACCTGAGGCTCCGGGTGGAGCGGGACGGATTTTTTGGGGGGTCTCGTCCATGACCGAGGCTTCGCCTGAGAACATAGATAGAACAAACGTCCGTTCCTGTCAAGGGAAAATAAGTTTGTGCCAGTTCAAGGACTTGGCAGGGGCGGGGTGCGAACATTCGTCAAATCGCCTCCGGAAATGCAGAGAGGCGGGCCAGAGCCCGCCTCCCGGATGTCATCGCTCGTCGTCCGGATCACATCTCCAGCACGCGATCGACCGCCACCACCTGATGCTGGCCATAGCCGTTGAAGCGGGTGGCGGTGGCCAGGCCATAGGCGCCCAGTGTGCCGAATTCGATGAAGTCGCCCTCGCGGATGCCCTCATGGAGGTCGAGGCGGTGCGGCAGCACATCGAGCGGATCGCAGGTGGGGCCGAAGACCTTCCAGGACTTGGAGCGGCCCTCGATCTCCTTGCCGTCGCGGAACACGCGATAGGGCGGCTTGAGGTCCGGCACCTGCATGAATTCCATGAGGCCGCCATAGACACCGTCGTTGATGAAGATGTCGTCGCCGTCGGTGCAGACGAGCTTGATGCGCGCCAGCAGCGACATGCAGGTGGCGACGATGCCGCGGCCGGGCTCGCATTCGAGTGCCGGCGGGGTGTCGCCGAAGGCGCGGACCACGGCCTGCTCGATGGCGCGGAAGAACACCTCCGGCTCGGGCGCGGTCGAGAGTTCGTAGTTGGCCGGGAAGCCGCCGCCGACGTTGAGCTTGCCCACGGTCACGCCGGCATTGCGGGCGATGCGGGCCGCCGCCTCGATGTGGCGCACATAGACCTGCGGCTCCTTGCTCTGCGAGCCGGGGTGGAAGGTGAGCACCGGCACATAGCCCAGTGCCTGCACCTGCTGCAGGAGTTCGATGGCGATATGCTCGGGCGCGCCGAACTTGGTCGAGAAGTCATGGGCCGAGGTGCCGCGCTCGCGCGGTAGCACCAGGCGCACGGCGAGTTCGACCGTCGGGTCGGCGCCGACGACATCGTGGATCTTCTGCACTTCCTCGCGGCAGTCGACGGCGAAGCGGCGGCAGCCATAGCTGCGATAGGCTTCCTCGATCTCGCGGCGCGATTTGACGGGGTTGTGGTAGTGGAAGCGGGAATTGGCCTGGGCCGCAGCTACGGCCTTCATCTCGTGAACGCTCGCGACATCCCATTCGGTGATGCCGGCGGCGGCCAGCGTCGCCAGCACCTCATGCGAGGGGTTGCACTTCACCGCATAGGACACATGGCCCGGGAAATTGTCGATGAACTGGCGGGCGCGGGCCGTAAGCTCGTCGGCCGAGAAGCAGAAGATGGGCTCGTCCGGCTGCAGGGTGGCCCCCATGGCGCCGGCGTCGGCGAAGGACTTGCGGTCGAAGCTGGGCTTGAGAATGGTAGCTGCAGTCATGGCGGCCTCCTGAATCAGTGGCGATGCATATCGAACTTCCGGATGACGGCTGAAAGACGGCATTGTGTTGCTTTTGGCCGGATGTTCCGTCAGAATGACGGCTCTTTCGGCGGAGTGATCAAATGACGACGGCCAAGGACGAAGACCTGCTGGCCTTGCTGCGGCTCAATGCCCGCGAACCGGTGGCGGCGCTCGCCCGCAAGCTCGGGGTGTCGCGGACGACCGTGCAGGACCGGCTGAAGCGCCTGGAAGGCAATGGCACCATCGCGGGCTATGCCGTCAAACTGGGCTCCGCCAGCACGGCGGCGGGTGTTTCGGCCTTTATTTCGCTGGGGGTCGAGCCCAAGCGCCAGGCCGATGTGGCCCGCGCACTCACCCTCATCCCGCAGGTCGAGGCGCTTTATGCCATCAGCGGCAAGCTTGATTTCATGGCCCTAGTGCGGGCGGGTACGGCCGAGGCCATCGACCGGCTGATTGACCGCATGACGGCCATGCCCGGCGTGGTGGACGTGGAAACAGCGGTCATCTTGTCAACAAAAGTGGACCGCAGGTAAGGGCTCCCTTCAGGATGGTGACCATGCTTCGACCTTTGATTCTCGCCTTGACGTTTTTTGCCCTCGTGCCCGCCGCTGCCCTTGCCGAAACCAGGCAGGTGCCGCAGTCGCAGCAGGAGATCACGCTTTCCTACGCGCCGCTGGTCAAGCGTACCGCACCTGCCGTGGTCAACGTCTACGCCAAGACGGTGGTGGCCCAGCGCGACCAGAGCTTCCTCGCCGATCCCTTCTTCCGGCGCTTCTTTGGCGATGATGGCAGCTTCGGCCGTCCGCGCGAGCGCGTGCAGAATTCGCTGGGCTCCGGCGTCATCGTCGACAAGGCGGGCCTCATCGTCACCAACAATCACGTGATCCGCAACGGCACCGACATCCGCGTCGTGCTCGCCGACAAACGCGAGTATGAGGCCCAGGTCATCCTCACCGACGAGCGCACCGATCTTGCCGTGCTCCGCATCAACACCGATGGCGAGGAGCTGCCGACGCTCGGCCTGGCCGATTCCGACAATCTCGACGTCGGCGATCTGGTGCTTGCCATCGGCAATCCCTTCGGTGTCGGCCAGACCGTCACCAGCGGTATCGTTTCGGCCCTGGCGCGTACGCGCGTCGGTGTCAGCGACTACCAGTTCTTCATCCAGACGGATGCCGCCATCAATCCCGGCAACTCGGGCGGTGCGTTGGTCAACATGCAGGGCGAACTCGTCGGCATCAACACGGCCATCTTCTCGCGCAGCGGCGGTTCGGTCGGTATCGGCTTTGCCATCCCGTCCAACATGGTGACGACGGTGGTGCAGACGGCGGAGCAGGGCAAGGAGAAGATCAAGCGTCCCTGGCTCGGTGTCGACCTGCAGGACGTGACCGCTGATCTCGCTGAGAACCTCGGCCTTGCCCGCCCGGAAGGTGCGCTGATCACCAAGCTGCATCCGCAGAGCCCGCTGCTGGCCGCAGGCCTCAAGCGCGGCGACATCGTCATCGGCTTCGATGGCAAGGCGATCGAGAACGCCCAGGAATTCGGCTTCCGCGTCGCCACTGTGAAGATCGGTGAGAGCCGCATCGTCGAGTACCGCCGCAACGGCGACGATCAGGAAGCCCAGGTTGCCATGGTGCCAGCCCCCGAGACGGTGCCACGCGAAGAGACTGTGATCGACCAGGAGTCGCCGCTGGTCGGCATGAAGGTCGCCAATCTTTCACCTGCGGTGGCTGAGGAGGTCGATCTGGCTCCAGATACAACGGGTGTCGTCGCGCTTGCCGTCGAGGCCGATCCGGCCCGGCAGTTCTTCAAGAAGGGTGACGTCATTCTCGGCATCAATGGCGAGGAGATTGCCGATGTCGAGGCCCTCAAGAAGGCGCTCACCGACCAGAGCAGCCGCAGCTGGAAGATTGATCTGCTGCGCAACAAGAAGCGGCTGGTGATGCGCCTGCGCTGATGTCCAATCTCTTCGAGGCGTCGGGACTGACAAAGGAGGGGCCAAGGCCCCTCGCTGACAGGCTGCGTCCGCAGCGCCTCGGGGATGTGGTCGGGCAGGATCATCTGGTCGGTCCGGAAGGCACGCTCACGCGTATGCTGGCGGCCAACCGTGTGCCGTCGATCATCCTCTGGGGGCCGCCCGGCACTGGCAAGACCACGATGGCGCGGCTGCTGGCGGGCGAGACGGGACTTGTCTTCGAGCAGATGTCGGCGATCTTCTCAGGTGTTGCCGATCTCAAGCGGGCCTTCGACCAGGCCCGCATGCGGCGCGAGCAGGGGCGGGCGACGCTCCTGTTTGTCGACGAGATCCATCGCTTCAACAAATCCCAGCAGGATTCCTTCCTGCCTTTCGTCGAGGACGGCACCATCACGCTGGTCGGTGCCACGACCGAAAATCCGTCCTTCGAACTGAATGGAGCGCTTCTCTCGCGGTGCCAGGTTCTGGTGCTGAACCGCCTCGACCGCGACGCGCTGGAGGCGCTTGTGCGCCGGGCCGAGATGTTCGAGCGCCGCAGCCTGCCGCTTACGCCGGAGGCGCGCGAGGCCCTCATCGGCATGGCCGATGGCGATGGCCGCTATTTCCTCAATCTGGTCGAGGAGGTCTTCGCCTCGGTGATGGACGGTGCTGCGCCAGTCGATCCCGAAGCGCTGGGCAAGATCGTCGCCAAGAGACTGCCGCTCTATGACAAGGCCGCCGATGGCCACTACAACCTGATTTCGGCGCTCCACAAGTCGGTGCGGGGGTCCGACCCCGATGCGGCGCTCTACTATCTGGCGCGCATGCTGGTGGCCGGTGAAGACCCGCTCTACATCTCGCGGCGCATCGTGCGGATGGCGATCGAGGATGTAGGCATGGCCGATCCCGATGCCGTGCACATCGCGCTCGCTGCCAAGGACGCCTACGAGTTCCTTGGTTCTCCGGAGGGGGAGTTGGCGCTGGCGCAGGCGGCGGTCTATATCGCGACGGCGCCAAAATCGAACGCCATTGAAACGGCCTTCAATGCCGCCATGCGCAAGGCCCGCGAAACCGGCTCCCTGATGCCGCCCAAGATCATTCTCAACGCGCCCACGCGCATGATGAAGGACCAGGAGTATGGCGCGGGCTACCGCTATGACCATGACGAGCCCGATGCTTTTTCAGGTCAGAACTATTTCCCGGAGGCCATGGGCCCGCACCGTTTCTATCATCCGGTGGAGCGGGGATTTGAGCGCGAGGTGCGCAAGCGGCTCGACTATTGGGAGAAGCTCCGGCGCGAGCGGCAGAAGCCGTGAGCAAGAAGCTCCGCCCGGCATGCGGGCGGAGCAGGATTTCGCTCAGGCTTTGCGGTTGGCGTCGACACTGAAGGGGCCGGCGCCGGCGGTTGCGAGCCAGAGGAAGATGAAGCAGAACATGATGGCCGCTTCGCCGCCGTTGATGAGCGGATAGAAGCTCGCGGACGCATGCGCCATAAAATAGGCCACCGCCATCATGCCGGAGAGGATGAAGGCCGTGAGGCGGGTGAAAAGCCCGATGATGATCAGGATGCCGCCGATGATCTCGAGCGCGCCTGCCAGCCCCATCAAGGAGAAGACCGGAACGCCGTCCTTGAAATATTCCGTCATCGGCAACTGGATATATTTGGCTGTGCCGTGATGGAGGAAGAGCAACCCCGTCACGATGCGGAGTGCGGCATGGGTGTAGCCGGTCCAGGCCGCGGGGAGGACGCCATTCAACATTACTTTTTCTCCTGTGGTCATGACGAATTGAGATTTGTACCGCCTCGCGGCGAGGCCCAAGGTGTAACGGAGACGCAAAACAGCAGCAACGCCAATTACAGTTTTGTGATCAAATGTGAGATTCCATGAAGCTGTCAGCAAAAGACATTGAATTTTATCAGGAAAACGGCGCAACCGTGGTGCGCGGGCTGTTTTCGCCCGCTGAGATGGCGCTGCTGGAGCAGGGCATCGAGGAAAACGTGGCGGGTCCGAGCCCGTTGGCCATCGTCGCCTCCAGACCTGAGGATCCGGGCTTTTTCATCGAGGATTTCTGCAACTGGGAGCGGATCAAGGCCTACCGCGACTTCGTTTTCAACTCTCCCGCAGCGGCGGTGGCCGGGCAGCTCATGGGCAGCGGGTCGGTCAGGCTCTATCACGACCATCTGCTGGTCAAGGAACCCAAGACAGTGGCGCGGACGCCCTGGCACCAGGACCAGCCCTACTACAACATCGACGGCTTCCAGAACGTGTCGATGTGGCTTCCGGTCGATCCGGTGGCCGAGGAATCGACGCTCCGCTTTGTCGCGAAATCGCACAAGGAGGGCTGGATGATGCCGCGCTCCTTCATGAGCAACGAGGCGAAATGGTTCCCTGAGGGCTCCCTGAAGGACCTGCCCGACATTGATGGCGAGCCGGACAAGTACAAGGTACTGGCCTGGGCGCTGGAACCCGGGGACGCCGTGTTTTTCCATATGCTGACGCTGCATGGGGCAGGTGGCGTGGGCACAGGCCGCCGCCGCAGGGTGGTGTCCTTCCGCTTCATCGGCGATGACACGGTGCACGCGCCGCGGCCCTGGCGGACCTCGCCGCCCTTTGCCGGCCTGGCCGAGCAATTGCCCAAGGGTGCCCCCATGGATCACCCGCTCTTTCCGCTGCTCTGGCAGGGGACCGCCTGAACGGCACGGCCGTTGCAGTTCTCCTTCCAAGAACAGAAACTGTCCCGGAAGGAAACAGCATGGCCGCGCTCCTCAGCTTCAAGTCCCTCAAGAAACTGGGCCTGTGGTATCTCGCCTATGAGGTGGTGACATTTCTGGCGTTTCTCGCCTTTGGCACCTTCAGTTTCGGCCTGACCTGAGGGCCGCACTACAAATTGCCGGAAAGGGCGCTATATTTGCGCCATGGCCCGACTCCCCTCCAAACCGCAGGACCGCGAAGACACCGGCGTCCTGACCAAGACCAAATCGAAGACCAAGAAGCCTTCGATGTACAAGGTGCTGCTGCTTAACGACGACTACACGCCCATGGAATTCGTCGTCCATGTGCTCGAGGTCTATTTCAACAAGTCGCGGGAAGACGCCTACCGCGTCATGCTTCATGTGCACCAGAAGGGTGTCGGCGTTTGCGGCATCTACACATTTGAGGTTGCTGAGACGAAAGTCACGCAGGTGATGGATTTCGCCAAGCAGAATGGCCACCCCCTGCAATGCACGATGGAGAAGGAATAGGGCGGCCTCTTTAACCGAAGCCTGTGGGTTCCTATCTCTGCTTCTCGTTCGTTCATTTGACAAAGGCAGCAATCGATTCCACCCTCGCTGCCGAAAGGACTCTTCCCAGTGCCCAGTTTCTCCCGCAGCCTCGAAAAAGCCTTGCACCGCGCCCTTTCCCACGCCGCCGAGCGGCGCCAGGAATTCGCGACGCTTGAGCATCTGCTGCTGTCGCTGACCGAGGACAAGGATGCCGTGGCGGTGATGAAGGCCTGCGGTGTTGATATCGACGAGCTCCGCGACGATCTGACCGACTACATCGACAGCGAGCTTGCCAATCTTGTCTCCGACGCTGCCAGCGAGGCCAAGCCGACGGCGGGTTTCCAGCGTGTCATCCAGCGCGCCGTCATCCATGTGCAGTCTTCCGGCCGCGATGAGGTGACGGGCGCCAATGTGCTCGTTGCCATCTTTGCCGAGCGCGAGAGCCATGCCGCCTTCTTCCTGCAGGAGCAGGACATGACCCGCTATGACGCGGTCAACTACATCTCCCATGGCATTGCCAAGCGGCAGGGGCTTTCCGAGAACCGCCCGGTGCGTGGTGCCGACTCGCCGGAGGGCGAGGGTGACGATGGCCAGGGCAATGCCGGCGGCGCCAAGAAGAAGCCCGAGCAGAGCGCGCTTGAAGCCTATTGCGTGGACCTCAACAAGAAGGCCGCTGAAGGCAAGATCGACCCGCTGATCGGCCGTTCTTCCGAGGTCAA
Organism: Pseudomonadota bacterium; assembly: GCA_020161855.1. GTDB lineage: Bacteria > Pseudomonadota > Alphaproteobacteria > Rhizobiales > Aestuariivirgaceae > Aestuariivirga. The sequence goes on along the minus strand of JAIUNJ010000009.1, from coordinate 116,102 downwards.
CCGCACCATCCAGATCCTGTGCCGCCGCCAGAAGAACAACCCGCTGTTCGTGGGCGATCCGGGCGTGGGCAAGACGGCCATTGCCGAGGGCCTTGCCCGCAAGATCATCAAGGGCGAGGTGCCCGAGGTTCTCAAGAACTGCACGGTCTACCAGCTCGACATGGGCACGCTGCTTGCCGGCACCCGCTATCGCGGTGACTTTGAAGAGCGGCTCAAGGCCGTGATGAAGGAGATCGAGGCCAAGCCCGGCGCGATCATGTTCATCGATGAAATCCACACGGTGATCGGCGCAGGCGCCACCTCGGGCGGTGCCATGGATGCCTCGAACCTGCTGAAGCCGGCCCTGGCCAGCGGCGGGCTGCGTTGCATCGGCTCCACCACCTACAAGGAATACCGCCAGCATTTCGAGAAGGACCGGGCGCTCGTCCGCCGCTTCCAGAAGATCGACGTCAATGAGCCGTCCATCCCGGATGCGATCGAGATCCTCAAGGGCCTCAAGCCCTATTACGAGGAGTTCCACAAGGTCGAGTATACCGATGATGCCATCGAGACAGCGGTGCAGCTCTCGGCCCGCTACATGAGCGACCGCAAGCTGCCGGACAAGGCGATCGACGTGATCGACGAAACCGGTGCTTCGCTGATGCTGCTGCCTGAGGACAAGCGCAAGAAAACCATCGGTGTCGCCGACATCGAGGCTACCATCGCCACGATGGCGCGCATTCCGGCCAAGACGGTGACGCGCGACGACGCGGCCGTGCTCAAGAACCTCGATGCCGAACTGAAGCGGCTGGTCTTCGGCCAGGACAAGGCTGTGGAGCAGGTGGCTTCCGCGATCAAGCTGTCGCGCGCCGGCCTGCGCGAGCCGGAGAAGCCCATCGGCTGCTATCTCTTTGCCGGCCCCACGGGCGTGGGCAAGACGGAAGTGGCCAAGCGCCTGTCCGAGGTACTCGGCGTCAAGTTCCTGCGCTTCGACATGTCGGAGTACATGGAGCGTCATTCCGTGTCGCGGCTGATCGGTGCCCCTCCGGGCTATGTCGGCTTCGACCAGGGCGGTCTCCTGACCGATGGCGTCGACCAGAACCCCTATTGCGTGTTGCTGCTGGATGAGATCGAGAAGGCCCATCCGGACCTTTTCAACATCCTCCTGCAGGTGATGGACCACGGCAAGCTGACGGACCACAACGGTAAGTCGGTCGATTTCCGCAACGTGATCCTGATCATGACGACCAATGCCGGTGCTGCCGACCTCGCCAAGCCGGCGATCGGCTTCGGCGCAACGGTGCGCGTGGCCGAGGACAATGAGGCGCTCACCCGCATGTTCACGCCGGAGTTCAGGAACAGGCTGGATGCCACTGTAAACTTTGGACATTTGCCGCCGGAAGTGGTGCGCAAGGTGGTTGAGAAGTTCGTCCTGCAGCTGGAGGCTCAGCTCTCCGAGCGTCAGGTCAACATCGAGATTTCCTCGGAGGCAGCCGACTGGCTCGCGGTCAAGGGCTACGACCAGCAGATGGGTGCACGGCCGCTCAGCCGCATCATCCAGGAGCATGTGAAGAAGCCGCTGGCGGAAGAGGTGCTCTTCGGCAAGCTCTCACGCGGCGGCACGGTGCGCATCCTGCTCAAGGATGGCAAGCTCGACTTCGCCTATCTGGGCCGCGACGAGGAGCGTTCGCTGCCCAAGCCGCCGGAGCGCAAGGCTTTGCCGCGCGCCAAGGCAGCGCCGGACAAGAAGCCGCCGACACCCAAGAAGCGCAAAGAGCGGGCGAAGTAATCGCCCGCTCCAAAACCGTTCGTTCAAGTGAGATCAGAACGAGAAGCTTGTCCCGCAGCCGCAGGATGACTTGGCCAGCGGATTCTCGACGCGGAAGGACTGGCCCATCAGGTCGTCCACGAAATCGAGGGTGGAGCCCGTCATCAGGGTGATGGAAACGGGGTCGACCAGTACGGTGACGCCGTCGCGCTCGAAACTCAGGTCGTCCGGCGCCTGATCCTTGTCGAGCTTGAATTCATATTGAAAACCTGAGCAACCGCCGCCATTGACGGCGACGCGGAGTGCAGCCGGATCATGTGCCGTGATCTCGCGGATGCGCGAAGCGGCACGGGGAGTGACGATGAGAGCCTGGTCGGTCATGGCGCAAATGTCGGGAGAGTGGCCCGATTTGTCAACGGGGAGGGGGCAGTCATGATGGCGGCCCTGAAACCCTATGCCTGCATGGCTGCCCAGTCCCGCGGGCGGCTGGTGCCGGAACCCGCCTCGCCGCCGCGCTCGGAATTCGCCCGCGACCGCGACCGCGTGCTGCATTCCTCGGCCTTCCGGCGGCTCAAGCACAAGACGCAGGTTTTCGTCTATCACGAGGGCGATCACTTCCGCACGCGGCTCACGCATTCGCTCGAAGTGGCCCAGATCGCCCGCGCCATTGCCCGGGCGCTCGGGCTCGACGAGGATCTGACCGAGGCGCTGGCGCTGGCCCATGACCTCGGCCACACGCCCTTCGGCCATGCCGGTGAACGCGAGCTCGACAAGCTCATGAAGGACCATGGCGGCTTCGACCACAATGCCCAGTCGCTGCGGGTGGTCACCAAGCTGGAACGGCATTATGCCGCCTTCGACGGCCTCAACCTCACGTGGGAGACGCTGGAAGGGCTGGTGAAGCACAACGGCCCGCTCATCGATGCCGAAGGCCATGCCCTGGGGCATTATCGTGAGTCGGGCCTCCCTGCGGCCATCATCGAATATGCCGAGGCGCATGACCTGCAACTGGCGCTGCACGCCAGCCTAGAAGCGCAGGTGGCGGCGATTTCGGACGATATCGCCTACAACGCCCATGACATCGACGACGGGCTGCGGGCGAAGCTGTTCACCGTCATCGATCTTGGCGACATTCCTCTGGTCGGCGAGGCGCTGGCGCAGGTGCTCAAGGCCTATCCGAAGCTCGAGCAGCCGCGCGTCGTTCACGAGACCGGGCGCCGGGTGATCACCGCCATGGTGCAGGATGTGCTGGCAACGGCCTCACGCAACATCGCCCGGGTGAAGCCCAAGAGTGCCGATGACGTGCGCCGCGCTGGAGAAACGCTTGTCCATTTCTCCGCCCAGATGCGCGAGAACAACCGCGTGCTGCAGCAGTTTCTCTCGCAGGAAATGTACCGCCACGAGCAGGTGATGCAGACCATGGCGCGGGCCCAGCGCGTCATCCGCGACCTGTTCGAGGCCTATATGCAGGATCCCTCGCTGCTGCCGAAAGAGTGGCGGGAAGAGGGTGAAATCGAGCGATCGCGCTATGCCCGGCAGGTGTGCGATTTCATTGCCGGGATGACGGACCGCTTTGCCATTGACCAGCACAAGCGCCTGTTTGACCTCGATCCACTCTTTCGTTAATCGTAAGTTAACCCGTTTTATCAATAATTTAGCTAAGCACATGAATCTGTTTTCCCATATGCTGGGCCTCGTCGCGAAGGCCCTGGACGAACTTGCAGCCGAAGGAAAGGTTGCGAGCGGCCTTGACGTTTCCCGGATCACGGCGGAGCCGCCGCGCGATCCGTCCCATGGTGATGTCTCCACCAATGCCGCCATGGTGCTGGCAAAGCCCGCAGGGCTTGCGCCGCGCGCGCTGGCCGAATTGATCGCCGGCAAGCTCACGGGGCATGCCGATATCGCGGCCGTCTCAATTGCCGGGCCTGGCTTCATCAACCTCAAACTATCTGATGCTGTGTGGCCGAAATTCCTGGTCTCGCTGCTGGAGCAGGGCGCGCGCTTTGGGGAGTCCAGGCTGGGCGCAGGCAAGAAGGTCAATGTCGAATATGTCTCCGCCAACCCGACCGGCCCGCTGCATGTGGGCCACTGCCGCGGTGCGGTGTTCGGTGATGCTCTGGCCGCGCTGCTGACGGCCACCGGCTTTGACGTCACCAAGGAATACTACATCAACGATGCCGGCGCGCAGGTCGATGTGCTCGGGCGCTCGGCCTTCCTGCGCTACCGCGAGGCACTGGGCGAAGACATCGGCGAGATTCCCGCCGGGCTCTATCCCGGCGATTACCTCAAGGCTGTCGGTCAGGCGCTGGCCGCCGCACATGGCGATAAGCTCACCAAGCTTCCTGAGGAGCAGTGGCTGCCGGTGACCCGCGCCAAGGCCATCGACATGATGATGGACCTCATCCGCGATGATCTCGCGGCGCTCAATATCCGGCACGAAGTGTTCTTCTCCGAACGCTCGCTGCACGAGTCGGGTGCTGTCGACCGTGTGGTTTCAGGGCTCGAGAACAAGGGGCACATCTATGTGGGCCGGCTGGCGCCGCCCAAGGGTGAGGTGCCGGAGGATTGGGAAGACCGCGAGCAGACGCTGTTTCGCGCCACCGCTTTCGGTGATGATGTCGACCGGCCGCTGAAGAAGTCGGACGAATCCTTCACCTATTTCGCTTCGGATGTTGCCTATAGCGCCGACAAGATTTCGCGCGGCTTCCGCGAACTTGTCTATGTGCTGGGCGCCGACCATGGTGGCTATGTGAAGCGCCTGCAGGCGGTGGCGACGGCGCTCGCAGGCGAAGGCAAGGTCGATGTGGTTGTGAGGCTTTGCCAGTTGGTGAAGCTCTTCCGCAACGGTGAGCCCGTGCGCATGTCGAAGCGGGCAGGGGAGTTCGTGACGCTGCGCGACGTGGTCGATGAAGTCGGCCCCGACGTGGTCCGTTTCATGATGCTGCACCGGAAGAACGAGGCGCCTCTCGACTTCGATTTTGCCAAGGTCACCGAGCAGTCGAAAGATAATCCGGTGTTCTATGTGCAATATGCGCATGCCCGTATTTGCTCTGTACTTCGCAATGCCGGAACGGAAGGTTTTGACGGCATTGATCCGCATACGGCGGATTTTTCCCTGCTGCAGGACGAGGCCGAAATGGCCCTGGTCCGGCGCCTGGCGGCTTACCCACGGCTGCTGGAATCAGCTGCGCTGGCCCATGAGCCGCACAGGATTTCGTTTTATCTATTTGAACTAGCTAGTGAATTCCATGCCCTTTGGAACAAGGGCAAAGAAGCGCCGCAATTGCGCTTCATCCTTCCCGCCCAAAGGCTATTGACAATAACGCGGCTCGCTTTCTTGACAGCAATCCGCTATTCTATGGCTAACGGGCTCAACCTCCTCGGACTGACCCCGGTCGAGGAAATGTGAGGCGGGCATAGAGTTATGGACCAGAAGACACCAAATGGCTCTGACAAGCGCAGTTGGCGCGAGCGCCTTGGCATCGGTGCGTCCAGGGAACTCCCCCGTATCTCGGAGGAGTTCAAGCCCGTGAGCAATACACCGCCGCAACCCGAAGCGCGCGCCGTCGCCAGGCCCGCGCCGATGGCGCCGCGCACGCCGACCAAGGCCGCTCCGCCGATTGCCGACAAGCTGCAAGGCCAGCGCGATGCAGCCGAGAAGCTTGCCGAACAGCGCGCAATTGCCGCGCGCCAGCGCACAGAAAGCAAGGCCGCGGCCGAACAGCCGGCCGTAAATGGCAATGGCAGCGGCAAGCCGAAGTTCACCTTCGCTGAGGAACCGGAAGCCGAAAAGCCCGCACCGGTGCAGGCCCGCCCGCAGCCGCCCGAGGCCCCGAAGCCAGAGGCCGCGGCGGCACCTTTGCCACCGCCCAAGGCCACCACGCCTTTGCCGCCACCTCCGCCGCCGGTTGTCCCGGGCACGTCCATCCGGCCGTCGCTTGGCTCAACAGCAAAGCCCCTGACGCCGCCGCTCCGCACAGGTGGCGCGCCCAGCATCATCCCGCCGCGCCAGCCGCTTGGCAGCAGCGGTCCCATCATGCCGCCGCGTGGCAACTTTTCGCAGACCACGCCGCCACCTCCGCCGCGCTACAATAGCGGTTATGTCCCCCCTATGCCGAATTATCGTTCCGTTGATCCAAACAACCGCTATGCGCCGCCGCTGAAGCCCACGCCACCGCGCAGCTACACGGGTGGCGCTGGTGGCTATGCCGGCCAGCCGCGCCTCAATGTGCCGCCGCTGCCACAGGCAGGTGGCTATGGCCAGCAAACGGACTACGGCTACGGAAACGATCCGTCAGCCGGGCGTGCTGGCCTGCGCGTGCCGCCGCGTGGCGGCCAGCAGGGCTATCGCCAGGATTACGGCGAAGGCGAACTTTTTGAGGATCCGCGCAGCGGCCAGCGCCGGGCCACGGCTGGCGAATACAGCCAGGCCTATCGCGACTATGAAATGGGCTACGACGATGACGTGGGCCGCTCGCGCGGTCCGCTGTTGTGGCTGTTGCTGCTTGGCCTTTTTGCCCTCGTGGCATTGGGCGGCATCTGGTTCTACTACAACAACATCAAGCCGCAGATGTCTGGCCAGCAGGGGGCCAACACCCCGGTCGTCACGGCGCCTGCGCAGCCCGCCAAGTCGCAACCCGACCAGCAGCAGGGCCAGCAGCCCGCATCGCGCAAGCTGATCTATGACCGCATCGTTGGGGACCGCGAGGTGCTCGGCGGCGATGTGATGCAGAGCGAGGAGCCTCCGGTCTCACCCTCGGACGCTGCGCCGCAGTCCGGCACAGGTGGCGAGGAACTGACGCCGCTGCCTTTACCGCCACCGCCTGGTGATGGAACGGGGGATCAGCAAGGTTCGCTCACTCCGACCGGAAAACAAGATTCTGCTCAAATCATCCCTGCCGCCGGCGAAAGCCAGGCGGCAGGTTCGCCTTTGTACCCACCTTTGCCGGGTGAAGACGTCTATGCAGCGCCAGGCAAGTCGCAGCCTCCCGTGCCGCCAGTGCCGGGTGATGGCACGCCTCAGGTAGCCGCACTTGATGGTCAGAAGAGCGATGGCGGCATTCCCACACCACCGGCAGCAACATCGGCGTCTGGCAATGCGAATAGCGCCGGTGCTCCTTCAACTGCGGATGACGTGTTGACGGACAATGACTCCGAGGCGATTTCCGACTCAAGCCCGGCGCCTGCCGCCAAGCCGAAGAAGGCGGTTGTCCAAAGCGATGACGGCGAAGAAGACGTTGCCATCGTCGAGAAGCCGAAGAAGGTGGCGCAGAAGAAACCGAAGCAGCCCGAGTTGGGTGCCGAGCCGGTTGTTCTTGTTCCGCCTGCGGGTGGCCAGTCACTGGCGGAGGAAACGGAAAACTCCGCCTTCGGTTCCGGCAGTGCCGGTGGCGGGCTCTATGCCGGCGATGGCATCGTCACACCCGAGGCTTCACCTCCTGCGCAGGCCACCCCACCTGCAACACAGAAGAAGCGCAAGACGCTCGCTGACCTGTTCCGTGGCGAGCAGCAGTCCGACGCGACCTCGTCCTCGTCCTTTGATAATGCTGTGACTGAGCCTGCCCCTGCAAAGAAGCAGGTGCAGGCTGAGCCACAGCCGGTTGTCCAGCAGCAGGTGGCCAGCGCTGGCGGCTTTGCCGTGCAGCTCGCCTCTTTCCGTACGCGCGATGAAGCTTCGACGGAATTCCGGCGCCTGCAGGCCAAGCACGGCGTTCTTGGAAGGCTGAGCCCGATCATCAGCGAGGCAGTTGTCGGTGGCAGCACACGCTACCGGCTGGCTGCGGGCACCATGCCCAGCCGCGAGCAGGCGAGCGCCGTCTGCGCCCAGCTATTCGCTGGCGGTGAGCGGGACTGCCTCGTTCGTAAGTTGTGACCCGGTTTGCACTTGGTGTAATACAATCAACCAGGGGCACGAATCATGGCCATCGGCGCATTTATCGGCAGTTGTACCGGTTACAGTTTATCCCCGGAAGAAGAAGCTTTCTTCAACCGCACTGATCCTTTTGGCCTCATTCTCTTCAAGCGCAATTGTGAATCGCCGGAGCAGGTCAGCAAGTTGACCGAGTCATTCCGGCAGGCTGTCGGGCGCAAGGACGCGCCTGTCTTTATCGATCAGGAGGGTGGCCGGGTGCAGCGCATGGGGCCGCCCGTGCCTGAATGGCGCAGATATCCTTCTGCCGCCTTGTTCGGACTTCTGCACGACCGAAACCCCATGCTGGCGTTGCGTGCCGCACGGCTTGTCGGCCGCCTGATGGCGCGTGACCTGTTCGACGTGGGGATCTCTGCCGATTGCCTGCCGGTGCTCGACTTGCCGCAGCCGGGCAGCAGTGCCGTCATCTCCGACCGGGCCTATTCCAGCAAGCCGGATGCGGTGCTTGCCCTGGCGCGCGCGCATACGGCGGGTCTCATGGAGGGGGGGGTCATCCCGGTCATGAAGCATATTCCAGGCCATGGCCGCGCAACCGTGGACAGCCATCACGAGCTTCCGGTCGTCAAGGCCAGCCGGTCGATGCTGGAGGCGCACGACTTCTACCCCTTTGCGGGCTTCGGCGACTGCCCGATGGCGATGACTGCCCATGTGATCTACGAGAACATCGACCCGAACCGCCCGGCCACGCAATCGCGCGACGTGATCCGCAACGTCATCCGCAAGCAGCTGGGTTACAACGGCTTCCTGATGACCGATGATCTTTCGATGAAGGCACTCAGGGGCAGCCTGGGCGATCGCGCTGCGGCTTCGCTTGCTGCGGGGGTCGACATCGTTCTCTATTGCAGCGGCGTGCTGTCGGAGATGGAAGAAGTGGCGGCAGCATCCGGTGCCCTCAAGGGCAAGTCGCTGGCCCGCGCCAAGGCCGCCTTGCGCTCGCGCCGTAAGCCCTTGCCCTTCGACGAGAAGATGGCCTTGCGTGACCTCGGCCTTGTGCTGGAACAGACGCCAACGGCTTAAGTTGGCCGCATTTTTGCCGTTGATAGCCAAGCCTTCAGGATGGGCAGGGCGCGGCTGAACAGCTAGAAGAACATCATGTCTGAATCATCCCAACCGGCCGTTGCCAGCACTGATTGGCCCGATGGCGGCAGCGATCCGCGCCGCGCCGGACAGGCCATGGACGAAACGCTGATCGTCGATGTGGCAGGCTTCGAAGGCCCGCTTGACCTGCTGCTTGATCTCGCGCGCCAGCACAAGGTCGACCTCGCGCAGATTTCAATTCTCGCTCTTGCTGACCAGTTCATTGCCTATGTCGAGCAGGCCCGTACGCGGCGCCTCGAAGTGGCTGCAGACTATCTGGTGATGGCGGCATGGCTTGCCTATCTCAAGTCGCGTCTTCTCATTCCCACGCCGCCGAAGGAAGGCGAGGCCACGCCGCAGGACATGGCGGCCCGCCTGGCCTTCCGGCTGCAACGCCTTCAGGCGATGCGCGAACAGGCGGCGGCCCTTCTGGCGCGCCCGCAGCTCGGACGGGACGTTCTCTTCCGGGGCGCCCCTGAGCCACTCGTGATCGAGAAGCAGCGTGAGTACTCCGACACGCTCATCGATCTTCTCAAGGCCTATGCCGAGCGGCGCGCCCGCAAAATGGTCCGCCAGACCTACACCATCAAGCGGCAGCCGGTCTGGTCGATCAAGGAAGCCCGTGAGACGCTGGAGCGCCTTGTGGGCCGCATGGACGACTGGGGCGTCTTCGATGGCTGGCTGGAAAAATATCTGGCAACGCCTGAACTGCGCCGCTCGGTGCGCGCCTCAAGCTTTACAGCGAGCCTTGAGCTCGTACGCGAGGGCGTGCTGGAAATCCGCCAGGACGATGCCTTCAAACCCCTTTACCTGCGCCGCCGCACCGCTGCGGCCTGATTATTGACGGAACCCGAACGTGACTGCATCTTCGACTGCCATTTCCATCACTGAAACCACGGAAGAGGACGGTGACATCACCGTCACCGTCGAGAGCGCGGTTGTCACCATGCATCCCCATGCGGAGAGAAGCCTGCACCTGCGCATTCTCGAGGCCATTCTCTTCGCGGCGACGGAGCCGGTCAGTGCGGAGCAATTGAAGGAGCATCTGCCGGAGTCGGCGGATATCGACGCGCTCCTCGGTGACCTGCGCGACAACTACGCCAACCGTGGCGTCAATCTTGTGCAGCTTGCCGGCAAGTACATGTTCCGCACTGCGGATGACATGGGCTTCGTTCTCCGCAAGGAGATGACCGAGCAGAAGAAGCTCTCCAAGGCAGCACTCGAGACGCTGGCGATCGTCGCCTATCACCAGCCTGTCACCCGCGCCGAGATCGAGGACATCCGCGGTGTCGCCATTTCCAGGGGCACGCTCGACAATCTGCTCGAGATCGGCTGGGTGAAGATGCGCGGCCGCCGCAAGACGCCGGGGCGCCCCGTTACCTACGGCACGACGGAAGCCTTCCTGCAGCAGTTCGGTCTCAATGAGATCACCGATCTTCCAGGCCTGCAGGAGCTCAAGGCCGCAGGCCTGCTCGATGCCAATGTGCCACCGGGCTTTGACGTGCCTGTGCCGAAGATGTCCGATGACCTCACGCCGGAAGAAGATCCGCTCGACGGCTCGGAGCAGATTCCGCTCGAGATGCACCTGCCGGAAGGCGAGCCCGAAGGAAACGGCTAGCACGTCCGCAGCCGCGCGCCAGGCGCGCCTCAGCCAGGCCCACGAACGGGAGATCTGATGCGCGTTGTGAAGAACACTGCAGAGCGTCTGGAGTTGGGAGGCAGCGCCTGGATGATGGGCATCATCGTTGGCGCCTTTCTCGCCGTCTTCATTGCTGTTGCCTTTCGTGCGCTGCTCTCGGGAGATCTGAAGCAGGCGGCTTTACTCGGCCTCGTGGCGCTGATGCTGGCTGTGGTGGGCGCCGTCTTTGTCCGGCATGAGAGCGCTATCTTCGACGGACCGGCGGGGCAGGTCTCGATCGGCAGTGTTTCGGTTCTTGGGCGCAGGAAAACCATTCGGCCGCTGGCGGGTCTCACCGGCGCCCGCCTTGAGGCACGGCCGGCGGAGAAGGCGTTCGACAAGCCCACGGAGCGCGTTGTGCTCGAATGGTCGGATGGTAGCCGTCTGCCGGTTTCGGCCCTGTTTAAAAGCGGCCGGGTCGCCGGTGACGCTTCACGTGCCATCAATGAGTGGCTTGCCATCCGCAAGCGCTGAACAGGGCCGGCGTTAGCCACACCGTTTTACCCTAACGATTCAGCTTACCAGCTGAATGTCCTGCATTTACCATAGGTTATGCTGGCCGTCGGGGCGCAATTTTCATAGAATTTTAGGCAACAGGCTGGAGGCGGCGATCACCATTGCCCTATCCGGCATGAGGGCAGGGTGCTTCGGTAATTCCCCTGCCGCGTCTGAGTTTCGGCAGCCCTTGTGCTGCATATCAATGGCCTGGCGATCTCAGGCCCGCCGCATCTCCTGAGATCACGGGTCCGCCGGTCCGGGCGTGAATTGAGTGGCCTCCTCGATTCCGACAAGCCTGGACCGGCACCTTTCCCTCAAAATGCAAAAGGCGCCGTCGAAGCGGCGCCCTCATGCCTAGCCTGGAAGGCCAGTTACTTGATCTTGGTTTCCTTGAACTCGACGTGCTTGCGCGCGACGGGATCATACTTCTTCATGGAAAACTTGTCGGTCTTCGTGCGCGAGTTCTTTTTCGTCACGTAGAAGTAACCGGTGTCGGCGGTTGACGCCAACTTGATCTTGATGACTGTGCCCTTGGCCATAATGCTCTCCGAATGCGGGATTTGGCCGGGATAGACCTGAAAAGGCCCGCAAAGTCAAGGATGGTCGGCCGTTCCGGAAAAGCCGTGCATGCGGAAGGCCCATTGCAGGCCGATGAGGGCGCCCTTGACATGCGGCAGCAGCCAGAGGCTGAGGAACAGTGTCAGCGGAAGCCAGATCGAGAAGTGAATCCAGAGTTCCGGGTGCCACAGTTTTTCGACCACGAGCAGGCCCGGCACCACAATGTGGCCGACGATGAACATGGTGAAATAGGGTGGCGCATCGTCGGCGCGGTGATGATGCAGTTCGGTGCCGCAATGCGCGCAGGCGTTGTTGGTGGTGAGGAAACCGCTGAAAAGACGGCCCTGGCCGCAGGCCGGGCAGCGCTTCATGGCGCCGCGCACCAGCGCCTGTTTCCAGCTCCTCTCGTCATACTGCAATTCCATGGCGCTCATCTGTGAGGCATCTCCGAGACGCCGTGAACGCCGGGATTGGTCGCAGCGGCAACAGGACGCAAGCCGGGGCCGCTAGCGGCGCGGGCGGTTCGGTCGGCGCACCCGGTGGCGGCCAACGCGTGGCGGCTTCGGGCCTTTCTTGCCATCCGATTCCATCTCGAATCGCAGCCCACCCCGGACAGGGGCCACTTCAGCGAGCTTCACATCGACAGTGTCGCCAAGCTGATAGGTTTCCCCGGTCTCCGAAGAGACAAGTGCGTGGCGGATGTCATCGAGCACATAGAAGCTGCGGCCAAGGGTCGAGACGGGCACGAAGCCATCAGCGCCTGTGTCATCGAGTGTCACGAAAAGCCCGGCACCGACCACGCCGCTGATGCGGGCGCGGAAGGTGGTGCCAAGCTTCGTTGAAAGATGCGCGGCGATCAGGCGGTCCACCGTTTCGCGTTCGGCAATCATGGCGCGGCGCTCGGCGGCCGAGATCAGCTCGGCGGTTTCCTTCAGGTCCGATATGTCCTGCGGCGACAGGCCGTCGCTGCCCAGCTTCAACGCGGTGATCAACGCGCGGTGGACGATGAGGTCGGCATAGCGGCGGATGGGCGAGGTGAAGTGGGCATAGTTGGCGAGTGACAGCCCGAAGTGGCCGGCATTGTCGGGGCTGTACACGGCCTGCGCCTGCGAGCGCAGGACCACCTCGTGCACCAGCCGCTCGTGTGGTGTTCCCGCTGCGGCCTCAAGCACGCGGTTGAAGTGGCTCGAGCGCACCACCTCGCCCAGCGCGAAAGAGATCTGCACGGTTTTGAGGAAATCCGCGAGGGCGCGGAGCTTTTCCTGCGAAGGCTCCTCATGGACGCGGAAGAGCAGGGGCGTTCTTGCCTTGATCAGTTGTTCGGCGGCGGCGACGTTCGCCTGGATCATGAACTCCTCGATCAGGCGATGGGCATCGAGCCTGGGCGGCACGATCACGCCCGTCACATTGCCCTTGTCGTCGAGGACGACCCGCTTTTCGGGCAGATCGAGTTCCAGCGGGTTGCGCTTCTCGCGGCCGCGGCTGAGAGCGGCATAGGCGTCCCAGAGCGGCTTCAGGGCGGGCTCCAGCAGGTCGCGGGCCTTGGGCGAGCCTTTGCCGTCGATCGCTGCCTGCGCGTCCTCGTAGGCGAGTTTGGCGGCGGAGCGCATGATGGCGCGGGTGAAGCGGTGTGACAGCTTCTTGCCCCGCGCATCGAAAATCATGTGGCAGGCCAGCGCCGGGCGGTCCTCGCCTTCGCGCAGGGAGCAGAGGTCATTGGAGATGCGCTCCGGCAGCATCGGCACGACGCGATCGGGGAAGTACACCGAGTTGCCGCGCTTGCGGGCTTCCCGGTCGAGCGCTGTCCCAGGCCGCACATAGGCGGCTACGTCTGCGATGGCGACAATCACCTCGTAGCCCCCCGGGTTCCTTGCATCGTCGTCAGCCACGGCCCAGACCGCATCGTCGTGATCGCGGGCGTCGCGGGGATCGATGGTCAGAAGCGGCAGATGGCGAAGGTCCTCGCGGCCCTCGTGGCTGAAGGGCCGGAGCTTGCGCGTCTCCTCTTCGACCGAGTCGGGGAAACGGTCGGGAATGCCGTGTGTGAAGATGGCAATGAGGGAGGTGTTGCGCGGGTCCGCGGCGTCGCCAAGCCGGTTCCGTATGCGGGCTTGCGGCAGCCCACGGGCTGCCGGGCGGGTCACTTCGGCTGCAACCAGTTCGCCGTCCTCGGCACCGCCATCATCGCCGTGAGGCACATGATAATCGTAGCGGTCCTTCTTGCCTGACGGGATGATGCGGCCTTGTCCACCGGGGCTGCGGCGGAAGATGCCGACAACCCGCAGGGCATCGCGCGACAGGGGCCGCATGACCCGGCCCTCGTAGGCGTAAGTCTCGCCACCCGGCAGTGCCTCGATGCGGACCAGCACGCGATCTCCGGGACCAGGGGCCGCCTGTCCACCATGCTCGTGCCGGATGCGGATCCGTGGCGCCTCGCCGTTGGCTTCCTGATCCCACTCGACGGGGATGCCGAAGGCATGGCCATCTTCGTCGATACCATCGACTTCGAGAACTGTGACGGGCGGCAGGCCCGCCGTGCTCGCAACCTTTCGGCCCTTGCGGGAGAGTGTACCCTTTTCCTCAAGTTCCTTGAGTAAGGTCTTGAGGCCAATCTTGTTTTGGCCTTTCAGACCAAAGGCGCGAGCTATCTCCCGCTTGCCAATGACGCCGGGCGAGGACGCGATGAAGTCGAGAAGTTCAGCTTCCGACGGCAGCCCCGAGCCTGTGGGCTTGCGAGTGGCTTTGCTCTTGCGCGGCTTTCTCACGCCGCGGGCGCGACCTTCTTCGCGGGGGCCTTACGGGCTGCCGGCTTCTTGGCCGCTTTCTTTGCGGCCGGAGCCTTGGAAGCGTTCTTTGCCGTCTTGGCGGCCTTGACCGGCTTGAGCTTCGCACCGGTCTTGCTGGCGCGTTCTGCAATCAGGGCGACTGCCTGATCGACGGTCAGCGATTCCGGTGTCACATCCTTGGGCAGCGTGGCGTTGATCTTGCCGTATTTCAGATAGGCACCGTAGCGCCCGCCCATAACGGAGATGTTCCCGCCACCATCGGGATGGGCCCCGAGATCGCGGAGCGCGCCGGGCCGTGCCCGGTTGCTCGGACCCTTGGAGCGCTTCTCGTGCAGGAGGTCGACGGCACGGTTCAAGCCAATGGTGTAGACATCGTCCGGATCCTTCAGGTTGGCGTAGGTGCCATCATGGAGGATGAAGGGACCGAAGCGGCCATTGTTGGCAATGATCGGCGTCTTGGTCTCGGGATGCAGGCCCACCTCGCGCGGCAGGGATAGCAACCGCATGGCCTCCTCGAAGGTGATGGCGGCAGGATCGCGGCCCTTGGGGATCGAAGCGCGCTTGGGCTTCTCGCCTTCTTCCGTCGCCTCGCCCAGCTGCAGATAGGGCCCGAAGCGGCCGATGCGCCGGGTCACGGTGGCGCCGGTTTCCGGGTCGGTGCCAAGCGGGATTCCTTCAGCCGGCACGGCTTCTGGCGCGCCTTCCAGCGGGATCGTCATCTGGCGGGTGTATTTGCAATCCGGGTAGTTGGTGCAGCCGACGAAGGTTCCATACTTCGAGAGCTTCAACGAAAGCTGGCCATTGCCACAGGAGGGGCAGGCGCGGGCATCACCGCCATCGGCCTTGGCCGGGAAGATGTGCGGGGCGAGAAGGTCGTTGAGGGCGTCGATCACCTGGGCGACGCGCAAATCCTTCACGTCATCGATCGAGGCGGTGAACTTGTCCCAGAAATCGCGCAGCACCTGCTTGTAGGCGATGTCGCCGGCCGAGACCTTGTCGAGCTGTTCTTCCAGATCGGCGGTGAAGTCATATTCGACATAGCGCTTGAAGAAGGACTCGAGGAACGCCGTCACGATGCGGCCCTTGTCCTCCGGAATGAGGCGCTTCTTGTCCATGCGGACATAGCCGCGGTCGCGCAGCGTCGACATGATCGAGGCATAGGTCGACGGGCGGCCGATGCCGAGATCTTCCAGCTTCTTGGTGAGTGAAGCTTCCGAGTAGCGCGGCGGCGGCTCGGTAAAATGTTGATTGGGTGTGATCGACGTAACGCCGATGGTGTCGCCGCGCGACATGTGCGGGAGACGGCGTGAATCCTCGTCTTCACCGTCATCGATGTCTTCGTTGTAGATGCGCAGGAAGCCATCGAATTTCACGACCGAGCCGGTGGCGCGGAAGCTGTAGTGCTTGCCGTCGGTGCCGGTCGTGCCGATGTCGGCGGTGGTGCGCTCAAGCTCGGCGCTTTCCATCTGGCTTGCAATGGTGCGCTTCCAGATCAGTTCATAGAGGGCGAACTGGTCGGCATCGAGGGCGCGGCGCACATAGTCGGGATGGCGGCCGGGATCGGTAGGGCGGATGGCCTCGTGGGCTTCCTGTGCGTTCTTCGCCTTGCTGGTGTAGCGGCGCGGAACGGACGGCAGATAAGGTTCGCCGAAGTGCTTGAGGATGGCATTGCGCGACGAGGCCACGGCTTCGGGCGCCATGTCGGCACCGTCGGTACGCATGTAGGTGATGAGGCCCACCGTCTCGCCGCCAATATCGACACCTTCATAGAGGCGCTGGGCGATCTGCATGGTGCGCGAAGAGGAGTAGCCGAGCTTTCGCGAGGCTTCCTGCTGCAGCGTCGAGGTCCGGAAGGGCGGGAAGGGATGGCGCTTCGCCGGCTTGCTCTCGATGGTATCCACGTTGAAGGGCTGGCCCTTCACCGCGGTGTGTATTGCGGTTGCTGCCTGCTCGTTGGGGAGCGACAGCTTTTCAAGCCGCTTGCCGTCGACCTGCGCAAGACTTGCCTCGAAGGCGGCGCCCTGCGGCGTGACGAACTTGCCGTCGATCGTCCAGTATTCCTGGGCCCGGAAGGCCTCGATCTCGAGTTCGCGGTCGCAGACGAGGCGGAGCGCCACCGACTGCACGCGGCCGGCCGAGCGTGCGCCCGGCAGCTTGCGCCAGAGCACCGGCGAAATCGAAAAGCCGACGAGATAGTCAAGGGCGCGGCGGGCGAGGTAGGCATCCACCAGCGCCATGTCGACATCGCGCGGATGCGCCATGGCATCGAGGATCGCCGACTTGGTGATGGCGTTGAAGGCGACGCGCTTCACTTCCTTGCCCTTGAGCAGGCCCTTCTTGCCGAGCACGTCGAGCAGGTGCCAGGAAATGGCTTCGCCTTCGCGGTCGGGGTCGGTGGCGAGGATCAGGCGGTTGGCACCCTTGAGGGCCGAGGCAATGTCGGAAACGCGCTTCTGCGCCTTGGAATCCACTTCCCAGGACATGGCAAAGTCCTCATCGGGCTTCACCGATCCGTCCTTCGGGGGCAGGTCGCGGACATGACCATAGGAGGCGAGGACCGTATAGTCCTTGCCCAGATACTTATTGATGGTCTTCGCCTTAGCGGCGGATTCTACAACAACAACAGTCATTTAACTCTTTCTGACTGGCTCCCTCAGGAGCCTTCGCGGCCTCTTGGGGCGGGCCGGGCCTATATAGGCATCTTTTTCGGAAGGCAAGCGACGGGCCAATGACAGGCCCCCCATGCATATCTGGATCAGCCGGAATGCGGCGGGTGGGCGTGGTCAAATACCAGGCAGATATGGGAGAAGCTGCGTAGCGAATCTTCCCTCAAATGCCCTCCGATATCTCCGCCGCCATCCCCAATTTCGAAGGCCGAAAGGCCGGGGCGTGGACCTTTGCGGCTATTTTCTCGCTCGAGTCCTTCGTTCGCGCGCTCAATGCCAGCGTCATCCCGATTCAGGCCTATGAGCTGCTGGGATCGAGCCGCAACGTGAGCGTGCTGTCCACGGGCGTGGCGCTCGCCGTCCTCATCACCACGCTCATGCTGCCGCTGGCCTTCGGCCACATGCGGCGGCGCTGGGCCTACAGCCTTGGCATCACGTGCTCGCTGGCGGCGGCGCTGTTCCTGGCCAGTCATACGATCACGGGGCAGGTGGCCGGCTACTATTTCCGGCAGACCGGCGCTTCGATCATGAATGTGGCGCTGTCGCTCTATATTCTCGACCACATTAACAGGGCCGACTACGCCCGCAGCGAGCCGATCCGGCTTTCCAGTTCGACCATCTCCTGGACGCTTGGGCCGATGCTGGGCGTCTGGCTCTATCAGGAATATGGCTACTGGGCGCCGCAGATTGCCGTGATGGCTGCGGCGGTGACCTTGGCGACGGTGTTCTGGATCCTCCGGCTTGCCGATCCCGTGACCCTGCCGCAAGGCAACCTGACCAACTTCAATCCGCTGGCCAATGCCTGGTATTTCTTTTCGCAGCCGCGCCTGCGTCTGGCCTGGTTCATTGCCTTCATGCGATCCGTCTTCTGGTCAGGGCTTTTCACTTATGGCCCGCTGCTGATGATCGAAAGCGGGCTCAGCAAGGCGTCGGCCGGGATAGTGGTTTCTGCGAGCCAGATCATTCTGCCCTCGGCGCTGGTCTTTGGCTGGGTCGCCATTCGCACAGGCGTGCGCCCGGTGATCACGGCCTGCTTTGTATCGATGGCGCTGGCCACCATTGCCGCCGGGATCAGCGGGGGCGACACACCCTACTGGACCATTGCCTTCCTGCTGATCGGTGCGCTTGCGGCCTCCGGCCTCGATGGTGTGGGGGCGATCCCCTATATGCGCGCGGTGCGCCCGCGCGACCGTTCGCGCATGACCAGCGTGTACCGGACCTTCCTTGAGTCTTCGGAGATCATCCCGGGTTTCATCTTCTCCCTGGTACTCAGCTTCGCGCCGACGTCGGCTGTATTCATTGTCATCTCCTTTGCGGCACTGGTGATGGCCTTTGTCGCTTGGAAATTCCTGCCGAAGTCGCTTTAGATTCAGGATCGAGAAGGGGAGATTCCAACATGGCAAAACCTGTGCTTGTGGTCGGCAACAAGAACTATTCGTCGTGGTCGCTCAGGCCCTACATGGCGCTTGCCATGGCGGGCGTGCCCTTCGAACTCAAAATGATCCGTTTCGGCGAGCCGCGCTTCGGCCGGGAAATCCGCAAGATCTCCAGCGCAGGCCTGGTTCCGGTGCTCTTGCATAAAGGGCAGGCGATCTGGGACAGCCTCGCCATCATCGAGTACGCGGCCGAGACATGGCCCTCGAAGGGGATCTGGCCAAAGAGCGCAAAGGCCCGGGCTCTCGCAAGATCGGCTGCCGCCGAGATCCATTCCGGCTTTCGCGGCCTGCGCGATGCCTGTCCGATGAACCTGCGCCGCCCGCACAGGCCGTTGAAGGGGGGCACACCGCAAGCCGCATTGAAGGACGTGGCCCGGCTGGAGCAGCTCTGGTCCGATTGCCGCAAAGCCCATGGGCGCGGCGGGCCGTTCCTGTTCGGCGCGTTCTCCGCCGCCGATGCCATGTATGCGCCGGTTGTCACGCGGCTTGAGACCTACGCCATACCCGTGGGCAAGGAGACCAAGGCCTATATGGATGCCGTTCTGGGAACGGAAGCCTTCAAGGCCTGGAAGGCTGATGGCCTGAAAGAACCGTGGATCGTGCCGGAAGACGAGGCGGACTGAGCGGATTCCGGCCGCCGTGCCCAAGATGAAACTTTGGTAAGGCACATGGTGCTCGCGCAGTCGTGATTGGATGGCGTGGGCGATGTCGCGTGTAACTCTCCGTTGACGGCATATCCAAGGGAGGATCCAATCATGCGCAAACATTTTATCCTGGCAGCGGCCGGTGCAGCGTTGCTTACGCTGTCGCCTGCGATGGCGGCGGATGCGGAGATGTCGTTCTTCGTCACAAGTGCCGGCAAGGGTGACGGCGCAAATCTTGGCGGCCTGGAAGGGGCCGATGCCTATTGCGGCGAACTGGCCAAGGCGGCCGGGTCAACAAAGGCCACATGGCATGCCTATCTGAGCACCACGGCGCCGGGCGGTGATGCGGGTGTCAATGCGCGCGATCGTATCGGCGCTGGTCCGTGGAAAAACGCCAAGGGAGTCGTCATCGCAAATTCCGTCGATGAGCTTCACTCCGACAAGAACAATCTCACCAAGGAAACCGCCCTCACTGAAAAGAGCGAGGTGGTGAAGGGGCGCGGCGACACACCGAACACCCATGACATCCTGACGGGTTCCGATCCGAATGGCATGTATTCGACCGCTGGCGGTGACACGACCTGCAAGAACTGGACGAGCAATGCCGAAGGCTCCGCCATCGTCGGTCACAGCGACCGTATCGGCCTGAAGGATACGCGGCACATGACGGCCTGGAACTCCTCGCACGGTTCTGCCGGCTGCAGCCAGGACGCTCTGGTGAAGACCGGCGGTTCAGGACTGTTCTACTGTTTCGCCGTTGACTGACGGCGGCTCGCCTTAGCCCAGCAAGGAAATCCGGCCGCCGGGCGTGCGCGACACGCGCCCGGCGATCTCCAGCTCAAGAAGCACGGCGGCCACCTGTTCCGGGGCAAGGCCGCTGGCCCGGATGATCTCGTCGAGCTCGGTTTCACTGTGCGACAGCAGGCCCATGACCTTCTGCCGTTCACTGCCGCCGATATCGTTCACGGCTGCGCTTGCAGGTGCGGCGTCAAGAAAGGCATCGCGCTGCGGGCGGGCTGTGGCGCGCAGCGCTTCCAGAACATCATCGACCGATGTGAGGATCAGCGCGCCGTCACGGATCAGCCTGTTTGAACCTTCGCAGCGTGGGTCGAGCGGTGAGCCCGGCACGGCGAAGACATCGCGCCCCTGGTCGGCGGCATAGCGCGCGGTGATGAGCGAGCCCGAACGCATTGCCGCCTCGACCACCACGATGGCGCGGGCCATGCCGGAGATGATGCGGTTGCGCCGCGGGAAATGCTCTGCCTTGGGAACGAAGCCCGGCGGCATCTCGCTCACCACGAGGCCTTTCTCTGCGATCTGATGATAGAGGCGTTCGTTCTCGGGCGGATAGATGTAGTCGATGCCGCCTGCCATGACGGCCAGCGTGGCATGCGCGAGCGAGCCTTCATGAGCTGCGGTGTCGATACCGCGTGCGAGGCCGGAGACGACGGCAAGCCCCGCTTCCGCAAGTGCGCGGGCCACCATACGGGCAAAGCGCGCGCCGTTGGCCGAAGCATTGCGGGCACCGACGATGGCAACGGCATCGACTGCCGCAAGTTCGCGGCGGCCGAGAATGCACACGAGCGGCGGTGCCGCCTGAATATGTTGAAGGTAGGCCGGATAGCCATTTTCCCCGATGGCAACGAAACGCGCGCCCAGCCGCTCGGCCTTGAGGATTTCCTCTTCGGCAGCCTTGCGGGGAAACAGACTGACACCGCGGCCGCCACCAGCCTTGTTGAGTCCGGGCAGGGCTTCGATCGCCCTGGAGGCTGTGCCGTAGCGCTGCAGCAGGCCGTTGAACGTAACAGGGCCTATCCGCTCCGTGCGGCTCAGTTGCAGCCAGCTCACCCGCTCGGTGTCGTCGAGCTGGCGCGTGGCGCTCATGGCTTTTTGGAGAAGGACGACTTGGGCTCCTGGCCCTTGAGAAGCCGCGCGATGTTGGCGCGGTGCATGATCCAGATCACGACCGCCAGAAGGGCGGCAGGCCAGACCAGCCTGAAGATGCCGTCTGCGCTGTCAGCGACTCCGGTGGCGGCGATGATGGTCACAATCAACACGGCGGTGAGGGCCGAGGCGGAGGAGATGCGCAGGGCGAGGAACGTGCCGATCCAGCTGGCGATGAAGACCAAACCCAGAATCCATGACCAGCCAAAAAGGGCGCCCAATCCGGTGGCCACGCCCTTGCCGCCCTTGAAGCCAAGCCACACCGGAAAGATGTGACCGGCGAGGGCGCCGAAGCCTGCAGCCAGTTCAGCGTAGCCGCCGCCCCAGTATTTTGCCGCAAGGACCGGAAAGAAGCCCTTCAGGCCGTCGCAGAGGAGGGTGAGTGCGGCAATCTTCTTGTTGCCGGTGCGTAGCACATTGGTTGCCCCGATGTTGCCGGAGCCGATGTTGCGCACGTCGCCGAGGCCCGCCGCGCGCGTCAGCAGAAGGCCGAAGGGAATGCTCCCCAGCAGATACCCGGCAATGGCAAAGATCAGTTCCGACATCGCTCTCCCCTGTCAGGCAGAGTAGGCATAAACGGTGCGCCCGGCAACGACGGTTTCAACGGCGCGGCCTTCCAGCGTGCGGTACTCGAAAGGCGAGTTCTTCGACTGGGAGCGCAGCGACTGGTCTTCGACCTTCCAGCTCAAGGTTGGATCAATCACGACGAAATCGGCCGGGGCACCGGCAGCCAGCCGTCCGGTTTCGAGGCCGAGGATGCGGGCGGGTGTCTGGCTCATGGCTTCGACCAGGCGGGCCAGCGGCACACCATCATTGTGGTGCAGCGAGAGCGCCGCCGAAAGCATGGTCTCGAGGCCAACGGCGCCAAAGGCCGCCTCGGCGAAGGGTAGGCGCTTGGTGTCGTCGCTCTGCGGATCGTGGGATGAGACGATGGCATCGATTGTGCCATCGGCGAGAGCCTCGACAAGCGCCCGGCGGTCCGTTTCGGTGCGCAGCGGCGGCGAGAGCTTGAAGAAGGTGCGGTAGGCGCCGATGTCGTTTTCGTTGAGCACGAGATGATTGATGGACACGCCGCAGGTGACAGGAAGGCCGCGCGCCTTGGCCGCCTTGATGACGGTGGCGGAGAGGGCGGAGGAAATCTGGCTGACGTGGTAGCGCGCGCCGGTCATCTCGACGAGGCGAAGATCGCGCTCGATCATGATGACCTCGGCCATGGCCGGATTGCCGGAGAGGCCGAGGCGCGAGGCGGTCTCGCCGGCATTCATTACACCGCCCGCGAGGCTCGGTTCTTCAGCGTGGGCCACGACGGGCAGATCGAAGTCGCGGGCGTAGGTGAGGGCCCGCCGGAACAGATTGGCATTGGCAACGGACTTCACCCCGTCGGTGACGGCAACGGCACCCGCCTGCTTGAGCAGGCCGATCTCGGCGAGCAACTCGCCGGAAAGGCCCTTGGTGATGGCAGCCATGGGGAAGACCCGCACAGTGGCGGTGTCGCGGGCGCGCCGCAGCACATAGTCAACGATCGCAGCATCATCGATCACCGGCTGTGTGTTCGGCATGATGATCATGGTGGTGACACCACCCGCCGCTGCCGCCTGCGAGGCACTGGCCAGCGTCTCCCGGTACTCAGAGCCGGGTTCGCCGGTGAAGACGCGCATGTCGACGAGGCCAGGGGCGATGATGCGCCCCTTGCAGTCGATGACCTGTGCCGATGCGCCGGCGCTTTCCTTTGTGACGCCAGTGCCTGCGGCCAGAATCCAGCCGTCTTCGATGAGGACGCCGCCTTTGCCGTTCAGCCCCTGTGCTGGTGAAAGCACATGGGCGTTGAGATAGGCCTTGCGGCTGCGGGAGCGGGCCGGATCGCCGATCATGCCGCATCTCCCTGACGCACGCGATCAAGGCCGTCGAGCACCGCCATGCGCACGGCAACGCCCATCTCCACCTGCTCACGGATCACCGATTGCATGCCATCGGCCACGCTGGAGTCGATCTCGACGCCGCGATTCATCGGGCCGGGATGCATGACAAGCGCCTTGTCATTGGCAATTCGCAGGCGCGCTTCGCTGAGGCCATAGAACTGGTAATATTCGCGAAGCGAGGGCACGAAGGCACCTGACATCCGCTCCACCTGCAGGCGGAGCATCATCACCACGTCAGCGCCCTTGAGACCATCTTCCATACGGCGGAAGACCTCGACGCCGAAGTTGCCGATGCCAGAGGGCAGCAGAGTGGACGGGGCCACACAGCGGACGCGGGCTCCCATCTTGGTCAGCAGGTGAATGTTGGAACGCGCCACGCGCGAATGCAGGATGTCGCCGCAGATGGCGACGGTGAGGCCCTCCAGCTTGCCGTAGTGGCGGCGGATGGTGAGCGCGTCGAGCAGGGCCTGTGTCGGATGTTCATGCTGGCCGTCGCCGGCATTGATGACGGCGCAGCTTACTTTCTGGGCGAGCAGTTCCACCGCGCCGGACGACTGGTGGCGCACCACCAGAAAATCCGGGTGCATGGCATTGATCGTGACGGCAGTGTCGAGAACGGTCTCGCCCTTGGAGAGCGACGAGGTGGAGACCGCCATGTTCATCACATCGGCGCCGAGGCGCTTGCCTGCGATCTCGAACGAGCTCTGCGTGCGCGTCGAGTTCTCGAAGAAGAGATTGACCTGGGTCTGGCCTCCGAGAAAGCGGCGGTTGGCGGGCAGGCTCTTGCCGTGCTCGGCATAGAACTGCGACAGGTCGAGCAGTTCCTGAATCTCGATGGGGGAAAAATCATTGATGGCCAGCAGGTGCTGGGCCTTGAAGAGGGGAGGCCGTGCAGGCGTCGAGGTCATCAAGGGCGCGGCTTTAGGGGGAGTCTGGCGGGGCCGCAAGGGCGATGCGCGGCAAAAATGTGGGAAACCGCCCGGTGTCCTTAACAGCAAGGGAAATGAGGCCGGGATGCGCTCCCGGCCTCGGGAAAATCAGGCGCTTTGGGCTGCCAGTGCTGCCTGCACCGCCGGGCGCGCACCGACGCGCTCAAGATAGGCGGTGACATTGGCGAACTTGCCGAGATCGTAGCCTACGACCTTGCACCAGCCGAGAACCGTGAAGGCATAGGCATCGGCGAGCGAATAGTCTTCGCCCAGAAGATAGGGCTTCTTGGCAAGCTGGGCATCGAGCCAGCCGATGCGGTTGTCGAGGCGATCGAAGACCGCCTTGCGGGCGTCGTCGTTGAAGGCCTTGTTGAAGAGGCTGCCGATGGTCTTGTGCAATTCGGAGGCGACGAAGTTCAGCATCTCCATGGCGCGATAGCGCTTCATGTCACCGAACTTGGGCAGCAGGTTCTTGGCCGGATTGTTGTCGGCAAGATACTGCAGGATCGTCGAGACTTCGGTGAGGACGCCGTCCTTGCCGGTGTCGAGGGCGGGCACATAGCCCTTGGTGTTGACACCACGATAGTCAGCTCCCGTCGAGAGCTTCTTGGCGCCAAGGTCCACCTTCTCAAGATCGGCCGTCACGTCCAGTTCCTTGAGCGCGATGAGCGGGGCCAGGGCGCAGGTGTTCGGTGTGAAGTAGAGTTTCATGTTTCATCCTCCTCGATGAGGGCGGAGGCCTGGCGGCTAACTGTGACGGATCAAGTCACTGTTCCGTGCGAATCCGGAATAGCTGCCCGAATGTCTGCTGCAGGGCTCCGTCGAGCTCTGCCATGGTGGTTTTCAGGCCAAGATCGGCGAAACTCGTCACGCCGTGGTCGCTGACGCCGCATGGCACGATGCCGCCGAAATGTTCGAGCACCGGGTTGAGGTTGATGCTGATGCCGTGAAAGCTGATGCCGCGCCGCACGCGGATGCCGAGGGCTGCGATCTTGTCCTCGCGGCCGGGGCGGCGCACCCAGACACCGACGCGGTCCTCGCGGCGTTCGCCGACGATGCCGAAGGCCGCCAGCGTGGCGATGATCCACTGTTCGAGCCCGGCCACGAAGCCCCGCACATCGTTACCTCGGCTATGCAGGTTGAGCATGACATAGGCCACGCGCTGGCCCGGCCCGTGATAGGTGTATTGGCCGCCGCGGCCTGTCGCAAAGACAGGGAAGCGGTCAGGCGCGATGAGGTCCTTCGGGTCGGCGCTGGTGCCTGCTGTGTAGAGGGGCGGGTGCTCAAGCAGCCAGACGAGTTCGCTGGCCCGGCCTGCCGCGATCTCGGCCACCTCGTGATCCATGCGGGCGATGGCGTCCGGGTAGGCAACCGGTTGCGGGGCAACCTCCCAGCGAACCGGGGCGGAGCTGGCCAGATGGGTTTTCAGCGAGGCGCGGTCGGCCATGATGGCGGGTCCTTTGCCACCCTTCGACAAAGCCATGCAAGTGCCCTAGTTTGCAGCAATGGAATCCCTGCTGATCCTCGCGCTTGTCCTGTTTCTCGCCGGTCCCGTTCTCGGCATCATCGCACTCGTCAAGATTTCCGACCTGAATGTGCGCGTCAGAAAACTGAAGGAAGAGCTTGCGCGCCTTGCGGGTGCGGGCGTGCAACCGGCACCTGTTGCCGACAAGCCCGTTCCGGCAGCACCTGTGGCTGAGGCGACTGCCAATGCTTCCGCCAAGGCGTGGAGCGGGAGCGAAGAGAAGCCCGAAGCGGCACCGGACAACTGGGGTGCTGCAGCAAAGGCAAAAGCTACGGCCAAGGCTGCGGAAGAAACAGTGTCTGAAAGTGTTGTGGCTCCGGCGCCTGCCGCCGAGGTACGCAATGTGGAGCAGGCGCTGGCTTCGCGCTGGCTCGTCTGGGTTGGCGGCGTTGCCATCGCACTCGGAGGTCTGCTCTTCGTCAAATACGCCCACGACAACGGCCTCATTCCGCCGATCCTGCGCGTGATCATCGGCCTGCTGTTCGGCGCCGGGCTTGTGGCCGGTGGCGAATGGGTACGCCGCCGCGACGATGCCGTGGCCAAGAGCTATGTGCCCGCGGCTTTGTCGGCGGCGGGCCTCGCCATCTGCTTCGGCGTAATCTACGCGGCCTATGCGCTTTACGACATTCTGAGCCCCACGGCCTGTTTCCCGCTGCTGGTGCTCGTGGGCCTCGCCGGCCTGTGGCTGTCGCTGCGGCAGGGGCCGTTCCTTGCCTTGCTCGGGCTTGTCGGCTCCTATGTGGCGCCGGCGCTGGTGCCCTCCGAGTTTCCCAATGTCTGGGGCTTCTTCATCTATCTGCTGGTGATCCTCGTTGCCGTGCTCACGCTGCTGCGCGTGCGGATCTGGTGGTGGCTCGGCTTCCTGGCGCTGGCCGGTTCGCTGATCTGGCCGACGCTGTGGCTCAACGGCTTCTTTGCCACTGACCAGATCGTGCCGATCGCGCTGTTTGCACTGGCCGTGGGGGCGGCATCCGTGTTCCTGCCAGCGGGGCGGGCGATCCTCCTGCCGGAAATGGGCTCGCTCGCCGACCCGGCGGAGATGAAGCCTGCAATGCAACTGGCCGTCGTCGGGCTCGCGGTGGCAGGCGTCATCCTTGCGGCACTTGTGTATCGGTCGGGTCATGACGGGCGCACGCTGGTTGCCTTTACCATCGGCATGGCGGCGATCGTGGGCTTCGGCTGGTGGCGCGACGGCATGGTGGCAGCCCCCCTTGCGGCTGCGGCCGGTTCCTTCATCGTGCTGATGGCCTGGAAGGATGTGGGCTTCCACGAATGGGCCATGGACGAGCGCGGCTTCTGGACGACGGTGCCGGGGCTTGTCGAACCGCCGCGCTTCCGCAACGCCATGCTGGCGGCGATGGCGGCCTTCACGGCGGTCGGTATCGCGGGCACCTGGCAGCGCCAGGAGAAGCGGCCCTGGGCAGCGCTGGCTTCCGGGGCAGGGCTGCTGTTCCTGTTCGGGGCCTGGGCGCGCGCCGACTTCACACTTTCAAATACGGCCTGGGCCGTGACCGGCGCGGTGCTCGCTGTTGTGCTTGCTGCCGTTGCTGACCGGGTGAAGGAGAGCGCCTCGCGGGCGGCGGAGCTTCTGTTGGTGGGAACAGCCTTGCTTGCTGTCTTTGCCGTCGACCGCCTCTTCGACGGCGTGTGGATGACGCTGGCGCTCGCTGTGCTGGCAGCCCTTGCCGCCTTTGCAACGCGAAGGCTGCCCCTGCCGTGGCTCGGTGCCATCGCGGCGGCGCTTGCTACCTTTGCCTCGGCACGGCTTTTCCTCGGCCGCGAATTCTGGAGCGAACCTACGGATGTGCCGCTCGGCCCGCACTGGGTGCTCTACGGCTATGGCGTTCCGGCCGTGCTGTTCTGGCAGGCTTCGCGCTGGCTCAAGGGTGAGGCTTTCACGAAACAGCGCGTGGGCCTGGAAGGGCTGGCGCTGGGCCTCGCCATCTCGCTCGTGTCGCTCGAACTGCGCGTGTTGATCGGTGGTGGCATCACCCGCGAAAACGTCGGGCTTCTGGAACTGGCGGCACATGGCCTTGCCTGGATGGGGGCGGCCTATGGGCTTGCCTACCGGCAACAGCTGTTCTCATCGCTCGTGTCGCAGTGGGGTGCCCGCATCCTGCTGGTGGCCTCCTGTGCCATGTTCTTCCTCGCTCTCACCGTCCGCAATCCGGTGGTGACCGGCGACATCGTGGAGGGTGGGCGCTACATCAACGCGCTGTGGCTCGCCTATCTTGCGCCCGTGCCGCTTCTGGCGCTGATGGCGCGCAAGCTCGACGGGCTTGGCCTTGGCGAGTACCGCAGCGGGCTTGGGGTGTTCGCGCTGGTGCTGCTGATGGCTTTCGTGACGCTGCAGGTGAAGCGGCTCTTCCAGGACTTCACGATCGATGCCGCCTTCCTGAGCGACGCCGAATCCTATGCGGTTTCGGCGGCCTGGGTGGTGACGGCCATCGCGATCTTCGTGGCCGGCATCCGGCTCGACCGGCAGGCGATCCGCTATGGCGGGCTTGCCGTGCTGGTGCTGGCGGTGCTCAAGGTCTTCGCGCTCGACCTCTTTGAAATCGGCGGCCTGTGGCGGATCGCGAGCATCATCGGGCTCGGCCTGTGCCTGATCGGGGTGGGATGGCTCTACACGAGGTATGTGCAAGAAAATCCAAAACTAGAAAATAATCCTTGACACGAACAGACAAAACTCCTATCTTGGGCAGGAAAGGAGTCGCCTCGTGTTATCCATCTTCCGCCTCGCCGCAATCATCTTCAGCTTTTTTGTTACGGAGTTCGCCATGGCCAGTTCAACCCTCAACCTGACGCCTGCCGTCTATGACTACTATCGCGCCCATGCAGGCCGGGAGCCCGCCATCCTGGCAGAACTGCGCGATGCCACGGCCAAGCTCGGCGGCGACGCCGTGATGCAGATTGCGCCGGAGCAGGGGGCTTTCATGGCGCTCATGGTGAAACTCACGGGCGCGCAGCGCGTGGTCGAGTTCGGGTGCTTCACCGGTTACTCGTCACTCGCCATGGCGCTGGCAGGCGCCCGCGAGATCACCACGCTCGATGTGAGCGAGAAGTTCACGGCGATTGCCCGCACGTTCTGGGCCAAAGCCGGTGTGGCGGACCGTGTGACGCTCAGGCTCGACGGTGGCGAAAATGGCATTGCCGAGCTGCTGAAGGCCGGGAAGGCCGGAACCTTCGACCTGGCCTTCATCGATGCCGACAAGGAAAACTACGACCGCTACTATGAGGGTGCGCTCAAGCTGCTGCGGGCGGGCGGGCTCGTGATGATCGACAATGTGCTGTGGGGTGGTGACGTGGCGGACCCGGCAAAGAATGACGCCGACACGGCTGCCCTGAAGGCGCTGAACAAAAAGGTGCTGGCGGATTCCCGCGTCGAAATCGCCATGCTGCCACTGGGTGATGGCCTGACGCTGGCGCGCAAGCTGTAACGGCGGCGTGAGGCGCGGGTGAGACTTGCCTTACGGCAAAGTGAGCAGTTTGCGGCGGCTGTTTATTTCCCAAACGGGCCGGTGCGTGGGACACGGGATGCGGGCTGGAGATCAGCCGCAAACCGAAAGAGGAGATACCCATGAACACCACACGCCGCGCTTTTTCCGCTGCCATGCTGGCGAGCGCTGTCACCGCCGCCGTTTCCGCGATGGCCATCGCAACCTCGAACACGGCAGCCGCCGCCGACAAGGAAAAGTGCTTCGGCGTGGCACTGGCCGGCCAGAATGACTGCGCCGCGGGCGCCGGAACCACCTGTAAGGGCACGAGCACGATCAACTATCAGGGCAATTCCTGGAAGTATGTCGACAAGGGCACCTGCATGTCGATGGATGTCGACGGCGGCCGCAAGGGCTCGCTTGAGCCGCTGACCCGCGACCTGCCGGCCTGAGCTGCCTCAGGCGTTCTTCCTCCCTTGCAGGAAGGGCGCGCAAATGGCGCGAGGGTGGAGTTGCCACTTGCGGCTCCACCCCGCGCAGGCCTCGCCCGGGCACTTCATTAAGCGGGCACCGGGAGCAATCCATGACGCTGCACTTTCCACAATTTTACTCCCCTTTGCGCGCAGGCGCGGGCCTGAAGGCCGAGCATGTCGACGACATTCTGAATGATCGCGACGCCGTGGGCTTTTTCGAGGTCCATGCCGAAAACTACATGGGGAAGGGTGGCGCGCCACATGCGGCGCTGACCCGGATCCGGGAACGCTTTCCGCTCTGTGTGCATGGCGTGGGGCTTTCCATCGGCGCGCCGCAGCCGCTCGATCAATTGCATCTGTCGCGCCTCAAGGCCGTGGTGGAGCGCTACGAGCCGCTGATTGTTTCCGAGCACCTCGCCTGGTCCAGCCATGGCGGCACTTACTTCAACGACCTTCTGCCGCTGCCATACACGCGCGAGACGCTGGAGCGCGTCGCTGCGCATATCAACGAAGTGCAGGAGACATTGCGCCGCCCGATCCTGCTCGAGAATCCCTCCACCTATGTTGCCTTCGCGCAATCGACCATGAGCGAGACGGATTTCATTGCGGAGCTCGCCCGGCGCACGGGCTGCGGGCTTCTGCTCGACCTCAATAATGTTTTCGTTTCTGCGACCAATCATGGCAGCAGCGCGGGTGACTATCTTGCCAGCTTCCCGATGGACCGGGTGCGCGAGATCCATCTGGCCGGGCATGACATGGACTGGGATGATGCCGGCGAGCCGCTGCTCATCGACTCGCACGACCGGCCTGTTTCGGACGGCGTCTGGACGCTCTATGAAAACGTGATCGCCGCGTCCGGGCCTATTCCAACGCTCATCGAATGGGATGGTGATGTTCCGGCCTGGCCTGTTCTCAAGGCGGAAGCCACGGCGGCAGACAGAATTGTTGCGCGCCAGTTGAAGCAGGAGCTTGCCCGTGCAAGCTGACTGGACCCAGCTGGCCGGGAGTTTCTCGCAGGCGCTGCTGCGGCCGGACCTGCCGGTGCCGGAAGGCGCCAGCGCGCATTTGCCCAAGCGCTTTGCCGTCTATCGCAACAATGTGACCTTGAGCCTCGTTGAGGCTCTGGAAGCGAACTTCCCGGCGTTGCGGCGGTTGCTGGGCGGCGAGGCGTTTCTGGCGCTGGCGCTCGACCATGTGCGGCGCTGCCCGCCGGTGAGCAAGCTGCTGTTCGAATACGGGCGCGATCTGGCCCCTGAGATCGAGGGCGATGCGGCACTCGCCGCCTATCCCTATCTGGCGGACGTGGCGCGGCTGGAACGCCTGTGGCTCGACAGCTTCCATGAAGCCGACGCGCTGCCGCTGCCGGGTTCAGCACTGGCGCAGGTGGCGGCGGATGAACTGGGCTCTGTCCGCTTCGTGGCTCATCCGGCCATGCGGCTCATGAACAGCAGGTTTGCCGTCGTCTCGATCTTTGCGCGGAGCCGCACGGGCGAGGGCCTCGACGGGCTTGATCTTTCACAGCCGGAGTTTGGCCTTGTGTCGCGGCCCGGACTCATGGTCGACGTGCGTCGCGTTTCAGGCGGCACATTTGCCTTCCTGAACACACTGAGCTGCGGTGCCACTCTTGGCCTGGCGGCAGAAGAGGGCGCGCGGGTGGACGTGGACTTCGATCTTGGCGCAGCGCTGATGCTGGCGATCGAAGCCGGGGCCTTCACGCGGATCAAGACAGGGGAAGAGGCATGAATCCGATTGCATTGCTGAGAAGGCTGGAAGACCTGGGCGCGGGGCTTCTGCCCCATTGGCTGGTGAGCCTGGCGCTGCGCGTGGGCCTCGCCGTGCCCTTCTTCCGCTCGGGCATCACCAAGTGGGATGGATTCCTCAAGCTCAACGATACCGATATTCTTCTGTTCACGGATGAATTCAAGCTGCACGTCTTCGGCAAGGTCTATGACTACCCTTACCCGGCGGTGATGGCCTATCTTTCGGCGCTGGGCGAGACGATCCTGCCGGTGCTGCTGGTGATCGGACTGTTCACGCGGCTTTCCGGACTCGGACTCCTGCTGATGACCGCCCTGATCCAGCTGACGATCCCCACGGGCTGGCCCATCCACATCACCTGGGCGGCGATGGCAGCAGGCGTGATCGCACTGGGACCGGGCCGCCTGTCGCTGGATGGCGCCATGGGGCGCAGCTACTGAGGGCTGATCAACGGCACTCTTAAGTTGTGCATAGGCCATTCAGATTCACCATTGACTGTAAACGCTGCAATAGGCAGGCTTTTGTTGATGCACGTTGGGGGTGTGTCACGTTGTGCCTTTGATAGGCGTCAGTGAGTGGGGAGACCAATGGCAGTTTTTCTCAGCGGTACGGTTACAGAGAATCCAGCAGCGTTTACGACAGCGCAACCCGACTATGTAACGGTTCAGGCGAACGCGCTTGTCTACGGCAGCGCCGGGAGCGGAGTGCTTCGGTTTGGTGGCACGGGCATAGACTACCTGGTGAACATCAGCGGGATGGTCTTTGGATATGGCACGTCTTCCGCCGCGCTTGTTTTCAACAACAGCAATCCAGCCGGAGGCACCAACAATCTGTTCGTGCTGTCAGGCGGTGCAATCTCCGGACATCTCGGCGCCATAAGAGTTGAAGACAGCCCCTATGACAACTTCTTCTACGTAAACAATCGCGGTTCGATTTCGACGGACGCAGCCGCTGGAACAAGTGGCGCGATCGAGATCAATGGTGCAAAGGTCGGGATCGACAATGATGGTGTGATTTTCAGCCACAGCAGCTGGGCCATTCATCTCGTTGACGTGCCGGTGCTTACTTTCTGGAACACCGGAAAGATTTTCACGAACAGTCAGGACCGGGTCGCTATATTCGTGGAAGGAGATACGTCCTCCGATTTCAATAACTATGGACTTATCGAGGGCGATATCGTCCTTGGTTCTGGGGCGGATATCTTCGATAACAACGGGGTGATTGCTGGGGTTGTCTATCTCGGCGGTGGTGAGGACAGCTACTTCGGCGCCGACGATCCGGATACGGGAGAGACCGCATTTGGCGGCGATGGCGACGACATTCTGGATGGCTATTCTGGAGAAGATTCTCTTGATGGCGGCGATGGCGATGACCTGATTCACGGCGGGCCTGGCAACGACTTTCTCACCGGTGGCAGCCACGGTCCGCAGGGAGATACGGTCAGCTACTACTTTGCACCAGCGCGCGTCGTGGTCGATCTGGATTTCACAGATCCGCAAGATACGCTGGGTGCCGGAGTCGATACGATTTCCGGCTTCGAGAACCTTGAAGGGTCCTTTTACAACGATTGGCTCTCCGGTGACTTCGCCATCAATATCCTGTGGGGTTGGGAGGGCGACGACACCCTGTTTGGAGGCCAGGATTCGGAAGCGGATTTCCTTGAGGGCGGCATTGGCAACGACACCTACCTCGTAAGGAGCGAGGACATCATCATCGAGGATGCAGGTGGCGGCACGGCAGACCGCGTAAAGGCTTTCGAGAGTTTCGCGCTCGACGCCGACGATCACATCGAGATCATGCAGGCGGAGAACCCCGGCGGCACGGCGGCGATCAATCTCATCGGCAACGATCTGCTGGGGCAGGTGATCACCGGTAATGCGGGCATGAACATCCTGGGCGGCCTCGGCGGCAGCGATACGCTGTCCGGCGGCAAGGGAAAGGACACGCTCTATGGCGGCACGGGCCGCGATATCTTCAAGTTCGCGGCGGGAGATTCGGCCTACACGGCTTTCGACATGGTGAAGGACTACCAGAAGGGCGCGCTCAATGTGGGTGACAAGTTCGACTTCACCGCCGCTCTCAAGGTCGGCGGCACGGCGGCCGGGGCCTCGGCATCGCAGGCCTCGATCAAAGCCGCCAACGGCGTTGCGACCTTTGCGGCAGGCTCAGGCACGACGATGGCAGATTGCGTCAAGGACATTGCCGGGCGGATCAACGCCGGCGGGACGCAGGCCGGCGAGTTCGCCTTCTTCAAGGTGAACAAGGCGGGTGCCTATTATCTCTTCATCTCGGATGGCCTGGCCGGGGCCAGCGCCAATGACGTGGTGGTGCAGCTGTCCAACGTCTCGGCCATCAACACGATCAACCTCGCCGGAGGGGACCTGACGATCCTGACGTGATGCAGAAGGGGGGCTAGTTGCCCGGCGGCTGGTTGCCCAGGAACTGCAGGCAGATTTCGCGCTCAAGGACCAGAAGTTCGGGGCCGCCTGCCGCTGCGGGACGGCTGGCGAGGCACCAGAACTCGCGGCCGCCAACTTGTGCGGTTTGTGCCGGATCGAAATTCACCTGCTTGCCGGCCTTGCCGCCCGCATAGTCGAGAACCTCGACGCTTCTGCTGCCAGCGGCAAGCTTCTTGATACCGTGCTGGCCTGTGGGCACAGACATGAAGGGCGCACCGTCGATGAACCATTCGGTTGTTCCCGGTGCGATATTGGCGATAAGAACCTCGGCGGCCCGTACCGGAGCGGTCCCGGCAAAGACGGCGCAGACAGTGGCTGCCAGAACAGTATATTTGCGCATTTCCCGTCGTCCCTTGATTGCGTGGCATTGATAACGAGGGAGGTGCCGGCCTGCAACAACGAGCGGCAGCGGAGCAAGGCTTAAGGCATAAACCGGCCAGTTTGACATTCCGCATCTGCGAAGCTATAGGCCCGCCCGTTCAACACTCACACGAGGGTTGGATTGTCCCACGGGAACGCAAGTTCCCCACATAGGGTCAGTCCTTCCGGTGCCGGATTTCCCGGTTACTTCCCCTCGTGGCGGATCAACCGGAGAAGTAAAAGACATGGGCACGGTACCCTTTACCATGCGCCAGCTGCTTGAAGCGGGCGTTCATTTCGGCCACCAGACACATCGCTGGAATCCCAAGATGCAGTCGTATATCTACGGCTCGCGCAATGGCATTCACATCGTCGACCTGTCGCAGACAGTTCCGCTGCTGCACCAGGCGCTCAACGCCATTTCGGACACCGTCGCCAAGGGCGGCCGCGTGCTCTTCGTGGGCACCAAGCGCTCGGCCCAGGAGCCGATCGCCGAGGCTGCCAAGCGTTCGGCCCAGTATTACGTGAACTCGCGCTGGCTCGGTGGCATGCTCACCAACTGGAAGACGATCTCGAACTCGATCAAGCATCTGCGCTCGCTCGACGAGATCATCGCCAAGCAGGGCGTGGGCATCAACAAGCGCGAACTCCTCTCCGTCACGCGCGAGCGCGACAAGATGGAAAAGGCGCTGGGCGGCATCAAGGACATGGGCGGCACGCCCGACATCCTGTTCGTGATCGACACGAACAAGGAACAGATCGCCATCAAGGAAGCCAACCGCCTCGGCATCCCGGTCGTCGCCATCATCGACACCAACTCCGATCCGGCCGGCATCACCTATCCGATCCCGGGCAATGACGACGCAGCGCGCGCCGTCGCCCTCTACTGCGATCTCATCACCAAGGCGGTGATCGAAGGCATCTCGCAGTCGCAGACCGCCTCGGGCGTTGATACCGGCGCTGCCGAAGCGCCGCTCGAAGAGGCTCTGGCCGCCACGGCCTGAGGCTTTCGACACAAAACCTTCAAGGGTCCGTGCCACCGGCACGGACCCATATCCATTCAGGAGACGAACATGGCTGAGATCACAGCTGCAATGGTGCGCGACCTTCGCGAGAAGACGGGCGTCGGCATGATGGACTGCAAGGCCGCGCTGGCTGCAACCAATGGCGACATGGAAGCAGCAGTCGACTGGCTGCGCGCCAAGGGCCTGGCCAAGGCCGCCAAGAAATCAACCCGCGTGGCCGCCGAAGGCCTCGTCGGTGCCGCCACCCGCGGCACGACCGGGGCTCTCGTCGAAGTCAACTCCGAGACCGACTTCGTGGCCCGCAACGAAAAGTTCCAGGCCATGGTGGCCGAGATCGCCAAGCTGGCGCTCGATTCCGACTCTTCGACCGAGAAGCTCAAGACCGCGCAGTTCCCGGGCTCGACCCATGAAGTGGCGGCCTATGTGGCCGAGATGGTTGCGACCATCGGCGAGAACATGACGGTGCGCCGCACCGTGGCGCTGTCGGTCAAGGACGGCGTGGTGGCCAGCTACGTGCACAACCAGGTTGCGCCCAACATGGGCAAGATCGGTGTGCTGGTGGCGCTGGAATCGACCGGCAGCAAGGACGAGCTCAACAGCTTCGGCCGCATGCTGGCGATGCACATTGCCGCGACCAATCCGGTGGCGCTCGACCTTGCCTCGGTGCCCGCCGATGTGCTGGCCCGCGAGAAGGCGATCCTGGAAGAGAAGAATGCCGGCAAGCCCGCCAACGTGATGGAGAAGATCATCGCCTCGGGCCTCAAGTCCTACGCCAAGGAGAACTGCCTCCTCGAGCAGGCCTATGTGCATGACGGCGCCAAGACGGTGGCCCAGGTCATTTCCGAAATGGGCAACAAGGCAGGCGCTGCCGTGGCGCTCAAGGCCTATGCCCGCATGCAGCTTGGCGAAGGCATCGAGAAGGAAGCCGACGATTTCGCGGCCGAAGTCGCCAAGATGTCCGGCCAGAGCTGAGACTTCTTCGCCCACGCCTTGAGACAAGGCCCCGGAGACGGGGCCTTTTTCTTTGCCGGGCAGGGCGCTTGCCTTCGTGCGGGCTTACGATAGCCTGTGCCGCCATGCGACACCTCAGACTCGGACTAGCCTGTCTCGCCTCGGCGCTGACATTCTCAATCCCGTCCGCGCGGGCGAGCTTTGACATGAGCTGCGTGCCCGACCTCGCCGCGCTGGCCAGCGGTTTCAACTGCGATGTGCTTGGAACGCTGGTGCCGGGCAATGACACGCGCGACAACCTCATCTTCCTGATCGCCGACCACAAGAAACAGAAGCTGACCGCCTGGCCGGTCACCGATGATCCGGCCACGCAGATCTATGTGGCCTATGGCGAAGGCACGATCTGCGTCAGTGACGCTTCGGGCGCGGCTGGCTTCAAGGCTGCCGTTGCCGCCGATGCCGCGCTGCCGGACAGCGAGAAGAAGCTGCTGCAGGAAGCGCGTGGCGCCATCGCCTGCGAAGCTTATCCCGACACGTCTAAGCCATATGAGCCCGCGCCGCCTGTTGCCGTGCAGTCGCCTGCTGGCAAGGAATTCGCCGCCTATCTCACCGCCGTCGACCGCTTCTACCGGGACAGCCATTTTGATGGCTCGAGCTTCTCCACCCTGGGGAATGCTGCGCAGCCCTGGGTCCGTGAAGCTTCCCGCTATATGGCGGCGCGCGTGGCGCTACTGGCAGCCCAAGCGACGGCCTTCGACGACTACGGCACGCTTGAGCGCAGCGGCATCAGCAAAGCCCAGGTGACGGCCGCCTATGACGGGCTCAACGCCTATCTGAAGGACTATCCCACAGGCACCTATGCGGCTTCGGCCCGGGGGCTGCTGCGCCGGGCCGACTGGCTGGCAGGCGAGCCTGCGGTGCTGGCCGCGACCTATTCAAAAGCGGCACTTGCGGCGGAGGTCGACCCCGCCGGCGTGGCGCTGGCCAATGAGATCGATCACAAGCTGCCGGAAGAGGCCTACACCGATGCCGCCGCGGATCCGCTGCTGCTTGCGGTGCAGGACCTGCGCCTGATGCGTCCGCAGACGGATGCCCGGGGCAAGCCTGCTCCGGGCATGGCCGTGGAGGTGCTGGAGGCACAGCGCAGCCGCTTCGCCGGGCAGGAAGCGCTGTTCGACTATCTGCTGGCGGCGCGTGCCTGGTTTGTCGACCGGGATGCGGAGGCGGTGCTGAAGCTGACGGGTGACGCGGCCCCAGCGGGTGAGCAGGACTATCTCGGCTTCAGCCGCCAGATGCTGCGGGCGGCCGCGCTTGATGCCAAGGGGGAAGCCGGCGTGCGCGAACTCTATGTCTCGCTGCTGCCGCTCGCCACGCGGCTCTATCAACGCCCCACGCTGGAGCTGGCACTGGCCAAGCACGACGAGCGGCACAAGAACATCTCCGCCGTGTTCGAAGACGGCTCGCCGATCACCGACCCCGATGTCCGTGCGCGGCTCCTTGACCATGTGGCGGGCCCGATCATCCTGCGCATGCAGGCGATGTCGGCAAAGGCGCCGGACGAGGAACGCCATACGGCGCTTTACCGCCTGCTGGTGCGCGACCTGACGCAAGGAAGGTTCAAGGGCTTTCTCGATGACATTCAACTCGTGCCCAAGGATCCGGTGCCCTATGGCGATGGCTCCGGCGACCGCTTCGAAGCTTTCCGCTGGGCCGGTGGCAGCGATGACGGCTATGACTGCCCGGGCCTGACAGAGATCGTGAAGCGGCTTGTGGCCAAGGCCAATGATGTGAAGGGCCGGCTGTGCCTCGGCGATTTCTTCCGGGTGAATGGCGTCGATCCTATCGAGCCCGTGAAGAGCGACGAACTCGGCGGCACGGGGACGCTGTTTGCCGGGAAGATACTGGCGCGGCACGACTTCTATCAGGACATCATGAAAAGCGCCGCAGCCAGCCGGCAGGACAAGGCCTATGCCCTGTTCCGGGCGATCCATTGCTACCAGTCGGTCGGCAATAACGCCTGCGGCGGCGAAGCCGTGGATTCGTCGCAACGGCGGAAGTGGTTCCGGGAGCTCAAGGGCAAATATGGCGACACGAGCTGGGCCAAGCAGGTTGATATCTACTGGTAGGCTTGCCGGACTGCTGTTTGCCCTGATCGCGTGGGGTGATTGTGCGGTCGCTGCGCCGGTCGAGGCCGGTGGCTATAAGGCCTTCTGGCTCTGGGCGGGGGTAAAGCCACAGCCTGCCATGAACACGGCAGAAGAGCTCTACATCCTCGCCGGAGAAGTTCGTGGCGACAGGGCTCCGCATATTGTTGCGCAGCGCAGTGCCACGCCACGCGTGAAGGGTCAGAAGGTCTGGATCGTTTACCGGGCCCAGACGATCGCCTGGGACGACACCGTGACCGATCATGTGATGGCGCGGATCGAAGCCTGGCGGCGAGCCGGAAGTGACATCGCCGGGCTGCAGATCGATTTCGATGCGGGTACACGGAACCTCCACCACTATGCCGCGTTTCTCTCGGGCATCCGCTCAAGACTGCCGGACCGGTACCGGCTGAGCGTGACCGGCCTCCTGGACTGGAGCGCCAATGGCGATCCGACGGGGCTGGATGCACTGGCGGGCGTGGTCGACGAAGTGGTGCTGCAAATCTATCAGGGCAGGCGGGTGATAGCGGGCTATCAGGCCTATCTGGCGAAGCTTGGCCGCATGCGCGTTCCCTTCCGGATCGGCCTGCTGCAGGGCGGAGATTGGCAGCCTCCAGCGGCTCTGGAGGGCAACAGCCTCTTCAAAGGCTACGTTGTTTTCCTGCTCAACGAGAAGTCTTGAGCCGGTTTCATGGTCTTGATCAGGATTTGATCTTAAGGAATTGAAATAGCGCTATATTAGACTAGGTTCTCTTGCCGAAGACCGGCCCTTGCTGGGCTCCGCTTTGCCGGGGAGCCGCGGCTATATGCACAGCACGGCGGGCCTCCTCGGCGATCAAGCCGGCATCAACGCTATTGGCCATGCGGCCGTTGCTCATCTCCTGAATTTCGCGCTCAAGCGCCGCTTTGCGACGGGCCGCGCCCGGCGGCGGACCATAGTCGTTGTCAGCGTCGTCACCGGCACAGAAGCCAAGCTCGATCAACTGCCAGATCCCTCCGATCAACGGAACGAACGCAATGAAATACCACCAGCCGCTCTTGCCGCGATCATGATAGCGTTTCACCGTCGTGCAGAGGCTGATGACGTAGACGAGCACCACCGAAATCAGGAGCAGGATGACAAAAGCCGGGGAAAGGTCAGGTGCGGCACCGGGCCTATAATCCGATGTGATGATCATCGCGAGAATGAGGACGGCGATGATGCCGAGGATCAGCAACTGGCCCAGCCACCACGTGCCGCGGCCGATGCGGCCTGCAAATCCGAAGAAAACGCCCATGGGCCTAAGCTCCCTGCAATGCAGGAAGACTGCACACGGAGGCTCTAACGCCACGTAAAGAGCTTCCGGGCGAAGCTTCGGCATCCGGCGCGAATCATTTTGAAAGTGCTAGGGAAATTTCCAGGAAAGCCACGCAGGGGTTCGGAATGGCGCTGAAACACAAGCGGATCTTGCTGAAGATTTCAGGGGAAGTGCTGATGGGCGAGCAGGCCTTCGGCATCGACCTCGGCACAGTGGGGCGCGTCGCCGACGAAGTCATTGCCGCCAAGGCCGCCGGCGCAGAGCTCGCCCTGGTCATCGGCGGCGGCAATATCTTTCGCGGCATGGCGGGTGCCGCCAAGGGCATGGATCGCGTTTCGGCGGACCACATGGGGATCATGGCGACCGTCATGAATGCGTTGGCCATGCAGGGCGTGCTCAGCTCCAAGGGAGTGGATGCGCGCGTGCTGTCAGCCATTGCGATGCCGACGGTTTGCGAAACCTATTCGGCTGCGAAGGGTATTCACCACATGCAAAAGGGGCGGGTGGTGATCTGCGCCGGGGGCACCGGGCTTCCGTTTTTCACGACCGACACAGGCGCTGCGCTTCGCGCGGCCGAACTCAAGTGCAACGCGCTGCTCAAGGGAACCAGCGTCGACGGTGTCTATTCCGCCGATCCCAAGAAAGACTCTTCCGCCAAGCACTTCGCGCACATCACCTTCGATGATGTGCTGGCCCGCAACCTCAAGATCATGGATGCCGCCGCCATTGCGCTGGCGCGTGACAATGGCGTTCCGGTCGTTGTATTTTCAATCCGGGAGGCCGGTAACGTTGCGCGCGTGCTCAACGGCGAAGGCCGCTTCACGACAATTTCAAAGGACTGAACCATGGCTGCTCCAGCCCCTTATAACTCCCAGGACATCAAGCGCCGCATGAGCGGCGCCGTTGATGCCCTCAAGCATGATTTCGGCGGCCTGCGCACCGGCCGTGCATCATCGAGCCTGCTCGATCCCATCCATGTCGATGCCTATGGCGCCAGCATGCCGCTGTCACAGGTGGGTACGGTGAGCGTGCCGGAACCTCGGATGCTGCAGATCAGCGTGTGGGATCGCGGGCTGGTGATCGCCGTCGAAAAGGCAATCCACGCCTCCAATCTCGGGCTGACGCCGCAGACAGAGGGCCAGGTCATCCGCCTGCGCATGCCGGACCTGACGCAGGACCGCCGCAAGGAACTGGTGAAGGTGGCCCATCAATATGCCGAGAAGGCCCGTGTCGCCGTGCGCAATGTGCGCCGTGACGGCATGGAACAGCTCAAGGCGCTGGAAAAGGCCCATGCCATCAGCGAGGACGAGCACAAGAAGAAGTCCGAGGAAGTGCAGAAATTCACCGATGACACGGTGAAGGAAATCGACACCACGCTGAAGGCCAAAGAAGCCGAGATCATGCAGGTCTGATCCAGCCGTGTCGCAGCCCCTACCGGTCAGCAAGCCGCCGCGTCATGTCGCCATCATCATGGATGGTAACGGGCGCTGGGCCACGTCGCGCGGGCTTCCCCGGTCGGCCGGGCACAAGGCCGGCATCGATGCCTTGCGGCGGGCGGTGCGGGCGGCGGCCGACATGGGCATCGAATACCTGACGATCTATTCCTTCAGCACCGAGAACTGGTCGCGGCCTCGGACTGAAGTTGCCTTTCTGCTCGACCTGCTCAAGCGCTTCATCCGGCAGGATGTGGCGGAGCTTCATGCGTCCGGCGTGCGCATCAGGGTGATCGGTGATCGCGAGAATCTCGATCCGTCGATCCTGTCGATGCTCGATGAGGCCGAGCGGCTGACGCAAGGCAACACGGCCTTCACGCTGGTCGTCGCCTTCAACTATGGGAGCCGCCAGGAAATCGCACGGGCTGCGCGCCGGATTGCGGAGCAGGTGGAGCAGGGCAATCTCAAGTCATCCGAGGTGACGGCCACGATCCTGGACCGGCTGCTCGACACTTCGGGCATGCCGGAGCCTGATCTTCTCATCCGGACGGGTGGCGAGGAACGTATCTCCAATTTCCTCTTGTGGCAGTGCGCCTATGCCGAGTTCGTTTTCGTTCCCGAGTTCTGGCCCGACTTCAACGCCGAGATCCTGGCCCGCGCAGTCCAAACCTATGCGGCGCGTGAACGCCGCTTCGGCGGGCTCAAGGCCCAGACGGCCTGATGGCTGATCCGCAATCCCCGTCCAACCCCAAATGGGCCGATGTCGGCGTGAGAACACTTTCGGCGGTGCTTCTCGCGCCTGCCGTGCTCATCGACATCTGGTATGGCGGCATCTGGTTTGAGATCTTCGCGGCTTTCCTCGGCATCCTGATGGCGCATGAGTGGACGGTCATCGCCCATGGCCGCAGCACCAGCCAGTTTGCCCTGCATGCGCTTGCAGCGCTTTGTGCCGCGTTCATCCCGCGGGAGGCGGGCGCCCATGTGGCGCTTGGCGCGATCCTCATGATCGCTGCCGTTGCCTATGCGGGCGTGGCTTTTGGCCCGCGCGCCAAGTCGTGGTGGAATTACGTGGGCGTTCCCTATGTGGCGTTTCCTGTGCTTGCCCTCGTGGTGTTGCGCGGCAATGAGCATTGGGGGCTTCACGCCATCATCTGGCTCGTGGCCATTGTCTGGGCCGCCGACATTCTCGCCTATTTCGCCGGCCGGCTGATCGGCGGGCCAAAGCTCGCGCCACGCATCTCCCCCAAGAAGACCTGGGCGGGACTCGCAGGGGCAATAACTGGCAGCGCGCTGGCGAGCGGCATCTTCGCTTCCTATCTCGTTCCCTCGATCTGGCCGCTGGTTGTGCTGGCCGGTATCCTGGCCGTGGTGGAGCAGGCGGGCGACATGCTGGAGAGCGCCTTCAAGCGCCACTACGGCGTGAAGGATTCAGGCCACCTGATCCCCGGGCACGGCGGCATCATGGACCGTGTCGATGGCCTCATCGCGGTTGTGGTTGTTGCTGGAATCGTTGGATATTTCCGCAATCCGCTGGAACCCGCGGCAGGACTTTTCCTCTGGTAACCATCTTGCCGAAATATTGACGCAAAAGCCCCGCTTTGTGGTTAAGAAAGCCTTAACGAAAACAACCTGGGACTGCGGGGCACGCCATGCAATTTTCTGATCTTCTGCATTACCCGCTGAGTTATGCGCTGCCCTTCCTGGTGGCCATCACCGTGATCGTGTTCGTTCACGAATACGGGCACTTCAAGGTGGCGCGCTGGTGCGGCGTGAAGGTCGATGTCTTCTCGATCGGCTTCGGCAAGGAGATCTTCGGCTGGACCGATCGCCATGGCACGCGCTGGAAATTCTGCTGGCTGCCGCTCGGTGGCTATGTGAAGTTTGCCGGCGACGCCAATGCCGCAAGTGCGCCGCAGGCTGTGCCGGAAGGCACCAAGCTCGAGAGCGGCAATTTCCATGGCAAGCCCGTGTGGCAGCGGGCCGCTGTCGTGGCGGCGGGGCCAATTGCGAATTTCCTGCTGGCAATTTTCATTTTCACGGCGGCCTTCTGGCTGATCGGCGCACCCTATTCGGAGCCCCGTGTGGACGAGGTGCTGCCGGGTTCGGCCGCCGAGGTTGCCGGCCTCAAGCCGGGCGACTTCATCCGCAAGGTCGACGGGGCCGAAACCAAGAGCTTCCCCGATGTTCAGGAAGCCGTGTGGATGCGTGGCGGCGAGGAGCTGCTGGTGACCGTGGAACGCGGCGGCAGCCTGATGACCCTGCCGCTGACGCCGAAACTGCAGGAAATGCCTGACGGCTATGGCGGCACCATGCGCGTCGGCCTGCTCGGCGTGAGGCACATTCCGCAGGCCGATGGCGCGCGGTTCCAGAGCTACACCCTGCCGCAGGCCTTCATGAAGGGCATCGACCGCACCTGGTACATCGTTGCCACGACCGGCAAGTACATCGGCAAGCTGTTCAGGGGCACGGAGAGCACCAGCCAGATCAGCGGCCCGATCACCATCGTCCGCGGGGCGGGCGACACGGCCTCAAACGGCCCCCTGGCTTTCATCAGTTTCCTGGCACTGCTCAGTGTCAGTATCGGACTTATTAACCTATTTCCTGTTCCTATGCTCGATGGTGGGCATCTCGTCTTCTATGCACTCGAAGCCGTGCGCGGAAAACCGCTCGGCCCGGTGGCACAGGAATGGGGTTTCCGGATTGGTTTTTCATTCGTTGTGATGCTGATGCTGGTGGGTGTCTGGAACGACGTCATCAGGGTCATCAATACGGTGATGGGAAGCTGAATTTCCCTTATCTTTCATTTCATTTGCTTTGAAAGGGAAACGGGTTAAAAGGCTGCGCGGGACGTGATTTGCGGGATCAAGCATCTCTAAACTGACACAGTTGAGGGCAAAGTGCGGGATCAAGCTGAGTCGGGCAGGGACATGGCGTTCACGCGGATGGGTCGGCGCAGACTTTTGAGATTGGTTTTTTGATGCGTATTCGTTTCTCAGTCATCTGCGTTCTTGCGTTGTTTGCCTTTGCGGTTGCGCCCGTTCTGCAGCCTGCTGTTTTTTCGCGTCCGGCCTTTGCCCAGACGGTCAACAACATTGCCATTGAAGGCAATGTGCGCGTCGAGAACGAAACCATCTTCTCGTATATGCCCATCAGCCCGGGCGACAACGTCGACGACCAGACGATCGACGATGCTATCAAGGATCTTTTCCAGACCGGCCTGTTCCGCGACGTGCGCATGAACCTGCGCGGTTCGACACTGGTCATCACCGTTGTCGAGAACCCGCTCATCAATGTGGTGAACTTCGAAGGCAACGACGTCATCGACGATCAGACGCTGGCCAAGGAAGTGCAGGTCCGCGAGCGAATGATCTTCACCAAGGCGCGCGTCGCCTCGGACAACCGCCGCATCATCGAACTGTACCAGCGGCAGGGCTACTACAACGTCACTGTGGTGCCGAAGCTGATCCGCCTGCCGGAGAACCGCATCAACCTCGTGTTCGAGATCAACGAGGGCGTGAAGACGCGCGTGCGGCAGGTGAGCTTTGAAGGCAACGAGTCGTTCAGCGACTGGCGCCTGCGGGATGCGATCACGACCAAGCAGTATTCCTGGTACCGCTTCTTCGCCCGCAACACGAATTACGACGAGGCACGCATCGAGGCCGACAAGGAGC
This sequence comes from Pseudomonadota bacterium, assembly GCA_020161855.1. Taxonomy (GTDB): domain Bacteria; phylum Pseudomonadota; class Alphaproteobacteria; order Rhizobiales; family Aestuariivirgaceae; genus Aestuariivirga. The sequence goes on along the minus strand of JAIUNJ010000009.1, from coordinate 71,757 downwards.
TTCTGCGCCGCTTCTATCTCAAATACGGCTATGCCGACGTGGAAATCCTCGGTGCTGACGTGCAATCCACCGAAGATGGCAACGGCTTTGTCGTGACCTTCCGGATTCACGAAGGCCAGCGCTACGAAGTAGGCGATGTTGCCGTCAACATTGGCGATGCGAACCTCGACCCGGTTCCGCTGCAACGCGCCGTCAAGACGCCGACAGGCCGCCGCTACAATGCGGAGAAGGTCGACAAGACGGTCGAACAGCTGACGCTGGAAGCAGCGAAGCAGGGCTATGTCTTTGCCAAGGTCGACCCGCAGTTGGACAAGACGGCGGGCAGCGGTGTGCTCAACATCCAGTACAACATCACCGAAGGGCCGCGGACCTATATCGAGCGCATCGACATCGAGGGCAATGACCGCACGCTTGACTACGTCATCCGTCGTGAGTTGCTGCTCTACGAAGGCGATGCCTACAATAAGGCGCTGGTCGAACGCGCCCGCCGCCGCCTTGTGGCACTCGACTTCTTCCAGTCGATCGACTTTGCCGACGAGCCGGGCTCGGCGCCTGATAAGGTCGTGCTGGTTGTGAAGGTCGTCGAAAAATCGACGGGCAGCCTGTCGTTCAGTGCCGGCTATTCCTCGGTCGAGACGGTGATCGGTTCCGTGACGCTGGCGGAACGCAATCTCTTCGGCCGCGGCTATCAGGCCAAGCTGGCGGTTTCCGCGAGCTTCAAGAAGCAGGCGATCGATGCCAGCTTCACTGACCCCTATTTCCTGGACATGCCGATTGCAGCAGGCTTCGACATTTTCGCCAACAAGGCTGACACCGTATCGTCCAATTCCTACAAGAGCCGGCAGATCGGTGGCGCCTTGCGCGCCGGCTTCAAGCTGAACGAGGATACCTCGGTCATCATGAAATACACGCTCGCCTACCGCGACGTGGACGCTGTTAATCCGAAATATGCTTCGCCGGCGATCATCGAGCAGTCGGGCGAGACGATCAAATCCTCCTTTGGCATGAAGATTTCATATGACGCCCTCGATCATCCGCAGGTGCCGACGACCGGCTTCAAGGGTGTGATTGATGCGGAGGTTGCGGGCCTTGGCGGTGACGCGCGCTATGCCTCCATCGAAGGCAGTGGCTGGTTCTTCGTGCCGCTCTTTGAGGATCAGGTCATCCTGAAGTTCGAAGGCAACGCCGGATACATGCAGCCGCTCGGCAAGGACATTGCCATCGAGGACCGCTTCTTCAAGGGTGGTAACTCGTTCCGCGGCTTTGCTCCGCTGGGCGTCGGTCCGTTCCAGCGCGGCAATGATGGCAAGCTCGACGCCATTGGTGCGCAGAGCTATGCGATCGGTACTGTCGAGGCGTTCTTCCCGCTGCCGTTCGTTCCCGAAACACTTGGCCTGGGTGGTGCGGTGTTTACCGATTTCGGTACGGTGTTTGGTGCTGACACGGATTCCGTCGCATATGGCTCTGGCAACTGTTCGGTTGCCAACCAGGCTAGCCATCCGACAAAGCAGTATGATTGCGACGTCTATGACAAGGCGGCATTCCGCCTGTCGATCGGTGCCGGCCTCGTCTGGAATTCACCCTTCGGGCCGCTGCGCTTCGATGTGGCTTATCCGCTGCTCAAGAAAGATACCGACGTGGCCGAGCGCTTTGCCTTCTCGCTCGGGACCCGCTTCTAATCAGCATCAAGAATGGGCTAAGAGGGCGGGGAAACCCGCCCTTTGCTTTTCCGGAGACAGCCATGAACGAAACAACCCCAAAGACCGGGAAGTCGGTTGATATCACCCGGATTCTGAAGCTGCTGCCGCACCGCTATCCCTTCCTGCTGATCGACAAGCTGGTTGACCTGAACGGCGAGGAGAGTGGCACCGCGATCAAGAACGTGACCATGAACGAGCCCTTCTTCCAGGGGCACTTCCCTGGCCGTCCGGTGATGCCGGGGGTTCTGCTGGTCGAGGCCATGGCCCAGGCGGCAGGAGCCATCGTTCTCGAGCATTTGGGTGATGCTCACGCTGGCAAGCTGGTCTTCTTCATGTCGATCGACAAGGCGCGCTTCCGCCGTCCGGTGGTGCCTGGCGATACGGTGCATTTCCACGTGAAGCTGTCGCAGAAGCGACCGCCCGTCTGGAAATACTGGGCCGAGGCCCATGTCGATGGAAAGAAGGTCGCGGAAGCCGAGATCGGCGCGATGCTGATGGACGAAAAGGGCGCCTGAGACGGCGCCCCAATCCCATCAGGTGCGCTTGGTCATGGCCACATAGTCGCGGCGCGCCGGGCCGGTGTAGAGCTGGCGTGGACGGCCAATGCGCTGGTTCGGCTCCTCGATCATTTCCTTCCACTGGCTGATCCAGCCGACGGTGCGCGCCAATGCGAACAGCACGGTGAACATCGACGTCGGGAAGCCCATGGCGCGCAGGATGATACCTGAATAGAAATCGACATTCGGATAGAGCTTGCGCGAGATGAAATAGTCGTCCGAGAGGGCGACCTTTTCAAGGTCATGCGCCACCTGGAGCAGCGGATCGTTGTCGACGCCGAGCTCGTGCAAGACCTCATGTGCCGTCTGCTGCATGATCTTGGCGCGCGGATCGTAATTTTTGTAGACGCGGTGGCCGAAGCCCATGAGGCGGACATTGGAGTTCTTGTCCTTTACCTTCTCGATGAAGGACGGAATGTTCTCGGGCCGGCCGATCTCGGTGAGCATTTTCAAAGCCGCTTCGTTGGCACCGCCGTGCGCCGGACCCCAGAGACAGGCGATACCAGCCGAAATGCAGGCAAAGGGATTGGCGCCAGATGAACCTGCCAGGCGCACGGTCGAGGTCGAGGCATTCTGTTCGTGGTCGGCGTGAAGGATAAAGATGCGGTCCATGGCGCGCGCCAGGATCGGGTTCACCACATAGTCCTCGCACGGCACGGCGAAACACATGCGCAGGAAGTTTGCGGCGTAGGACAGGTTGTTCTGCGGGTAAACGAAGGGCTGGCCGATGTGATACTTGTAGGCCATGGCGGCAATCGTCGGCAGCTTTGCGATCATGCGATGCGAAGCCACTTCGCGCTGGCGCGGGTCGTTGATGTCGGTCGAGTCATGATAGAAGGCCGACATGGCGCCAACCACGGCAACCATCACCGCCATGGGGTGGGCATCGCGGCGGAAGCCGCGGAAGAGCAGGGCCATCTGCTCATGCACCATCGTGTGGTAGGTGATGTTGTGATCGAACTTGCGGCGCTGGGCGGCATTCGGCAGCTCACCGTAGAGCAGCAGGTAGCAGGTTTCGAGGAAGTCGCCATGCTCGGCCAGCTGTTCGATGGGATAGCCGCGGTGCAGCAGAATGCCTTCGTCGCCGTCGATGTAGGTGATCTGTGACTCGCAGGCCGCCGTCGACGTGAAGCCCGGATCGAAGGTGAAGGACTTGGTCTCCTTGTAGAGCGCGCCGATATCAATCACATCGGGGCCGATTGTGCCCGCCTTTACGGGCAGATCTACGGTCTTTCCATTCAGCTCAAGCTTTGCGGTTTTCGTGCTCGCGGTCATGGCGAAAGACTCCCATTATTTGCGATTGAGGGTATTGCAGCGCAGCAAAAAGGTCAATGTTGCTGCCTGATTTGACTGTCAGACCATAGACGATGGACCGCGACAGACTGATCACAAGTGCCTTATCTCAGGCTGATGCCTGATCTGCGATGCGCGCAAGGCTTTCCTCGCGGCCCAGAACCTCGAGCACATCGAAAATACCTGGTGAGGTGCTTGTGCCTGTGAGGGCCGCGCGCAGTGGCTGGGCGAGCTTGCCGAGCTTGAGACCCGCCGCTTCGGCATGGACCTTCACGGCGGCCTCCAGATCATGCGCCGACCAGTTTGTTGCGGCCTTGAGGACGGGGAGCACCCCCGCAAGAGCCTGCGTGCCACCGTCGGCCAGGATCTGCCGGGCCTTCTCGTCCAACGGAAGGGGCCTCTGTGCGAAGAGGTATGCCGCGCTGGCATTCAGCTCCTTGAGCGTCTTGGCGCGTTCCTTGAGGCCGGGAAGGGCCTTCAGGAGCTTGCCCTTCATCTGCTCATCGATCTGCGAAAGCCGGTCGGAGCCGCCTTCGATGTAAGGCAGGACGGCGAGCCAGTGGGCGAGCAATTCCGCATCCGGCGTGTGCCTGATGTAATGACCGTTCAGGTTTTCGAGCTTGGCAAAGTCGAAGCGCGAGGCAGACTTGCCGATACCGTCCAGTTCAAACCATTCGACGAGTTGCCCGGTCGAGAAGATCTCGTCGTCGCCATGGCTCCAGCCGAGGCGGGCAAGGTAGTTGCGCAGGGCGGCCGGGAGATAGCCCATCTCGCGATAGGCCTCCACGCCAAGAGCACCGTGGCGCTTGGAAAGCTTCGCGCCATCGGGACCATGGATCAACGGCACATGGGTCATGGATGGCACATCCCAGCCCATGGCGAGATAGATCTGTGTCTGGCGGGCCGCGTTGGTCAGGTGATCGACGCCGCGGATGATGTGGGTGACGCCCATGTCGTGATCGTCAACGACGACGGACAGATTGTATGTCGGGTTTCCATCCGAGCGCAGGATGATGAGATCGTCCAGATCCTTGTTGGGGATAACGACGCGCCCCTGGGCGTGATCGTTGATGACGGTCTCGCCTTCCTGCGGCGCCCTGAAACGGATGACCGGGTTGACGCCCGCAGGTGCGGTCGCCGGATCGCGGTCACGCCATGTGCCGTCATAGCGGATCTGCCGCTTCTCGGCCTCGGCCTTGGCGCGCATGGCCTCAAGCTCTTCGGGCGTGCAGTAGCAGAAGTAGGCCTTGCCGCGCTTGATGAGCTCCTGGGCAACGTCACGATGCCGCCCGGCACGGGCAAACTGCGAAACGGCCTCGCCATCCCAGTTGAGACCCAGCCACCTGAGGCCATCGAGAATGGCAGTGACTGCGGCATCAGTCGAGCGCTCGCGGTCCGTGTCCTCGATGCGGAGCAGCATCTTGCCGCCGGTGTGCTTCGCGTAGGCCCAGTTGAACAGGGCGGTGCGGGCTCCGCCGATGTGCAGGAAGCCGGTGGGCGAGGGCGCAAAGCGCGTGACGACGGGCGATGACATGAACGCCGAAATCCTTGTAGCGTGATGGGTCAGGGGAAGGCGCAAATGGCCGTGTGGGGCGCGGATAGCACAGGGGCGGAGGCCGTCAAAGGGGATGGTGTGCCGCTTCTGCGCCGTGCCGGAGGCCTGCTGACGGAGATCGGCGAGCAGGAAGGCCACCGCCTCACGGTCTGGGCGCCGCTCCTGCTGGTGTGTGGCATCTGGAGCTACTTTGCGCTGACGCGCGAGCCGCCTCTGGCGCTGCCGGTCATTCTCATTGTGGTGGCCGCTGTCTTGCTCTGGCGCAAGCCGGGGAGCCTGATGATCAGGCTCATCTGCATCATTGCGGCCGGTTTCGTGCTGGCGCAGGTGCGGACACATTGGGTGGCGACCCCATTGTTGCGGGCCTATGTGCCTCAAACGCAGATCGAGGGCCGGGTGGCTGATGTCGATCGCCGCAGTGCGAGGCGGGCCGAACTGGTGGTGGATGTGATAAGTGCCTCCGGCCTTCCCGACGGGGAAAGGCCACGCCGGCTGCGTCTTGATCTCTTTGGCGGCGCGGACTTGCCGAAGATCGGCGACCGCATTTCTGGAACAGCGCGGCTCTTTCCCAATCCGATGCCTGTTTCGCCGGGAAGCTTTGATTTTGGGCGCAGCCTCTTCTTCCAGTCGATCGGCGGGACAGGAAGTTTCAAGGGTGGGATTGTCATCAATGACGATCCAGCACCGCTTCGCTATCAGCTGCGGCGCAGTTTCCATGCGCTGCGTGGCCTGATCGGCATGCGCATCCGGAGTGTGATCGAGGGGCCACTGGGATCATTTGCGGATGCCCTGATCACCGGCGAGCGGGCGCAGATTCCGCGCAGCATGAACGACAGCCTGCAGGCGTCTGGCCTGTTTCATATCCTCTCGATTTCCGGGCTGCACATGGCGCTGGTGGCGGGTGGTGCCTTCTGGTTTATCCGGGCGCTTCTGGCGCTGTCGCCTACGCTTGCGCTGACGCGGCCGATCAAGGCCTGGGCGGCGGGCGCCGCGTTGCTGGTGGCACTGTTCTACATGTTGCTGGCCGACTCAGGTGCTGCCACCGAGCGCTCCTTCATCATGGTTGCGATCGTGCTTTTCGCGGTCATGGTGAACCGGCCGGCCCTGTCGCTGCACAATCTGGCCATTGCCGCGATCTTCATTCTGGTTCTTGCGCCGGAACAGGCCGTTGCTGCGAGCTTTCAGATGTCCTTCCTCGCGGTGATGGGTCTGGCGGCCTTCTTCGAGTGGTGGAACGGACGGGCGGCGCGCGAATACCGGCCGGGACGTGGCTGGGTCGCCCGCGGCGGCCGCTGGTTGGTCTTGCTCGTCATTGCCTCGCTTCTGACCTCGCTCATTGCCGGAGGACTGTCCGGTATCGCCGCGGCCCATCACTTCGGGCGCATCGCACCTTACGGCATCGCCGCAAACGCCCTGGCGCTGCCCGTGGTTTCGCTCGTGGTGATGCCTTCGGCGCTGGCGGCGACGCTGCTCATGCCGCTGGGCCTCGACTATCCCTTCCTTTGGGCCATGGGTCGGGGCCTTGAGGTGGTGATGTGGATATCGGACTGGGTGGCAAGCTGGCCGCATGCCAGTCTCACGCTGCCGCTGCTTCCGGCGCCAGTTGCGGCTGCGCTTGCCCTTGCGGCGGCTTTTGCCTGCATGGCCCAATCTGCCTTGCGCTGGCTTTGTATCCCCGCGCTTGTTCTGGCGGCAGTGTTTGGCGCCACCCGGGCAACACCCGACCTCCTGATCGACGAGCGCGCCCGCACCGTGGCGGCGCGCGACGCCGGAAGACATCTGGTGCCGCTTGATGTCAAGGCGCGGTATCTGCCAGTAACGCGCTGGCTGCGGGAGGCAGGTCAGCCGGAGCGGGTCGGCGTGGCCGCAAAACGCGCGCTCTGGAACTGCACCGGTTCGGTATGCAGCGCCGAGGTCAGAGGAAAGCGTGTGACCTTCCTGCAGTCATCGGCGGAGCTGGCAAAGCCATGCCCGCGCTCAGACATCCTGATTGCGCAATACCCTCTGCGGCGCAGCTGCCGTGGGGCGCTGCTGACGGTGGACCGTTTCGATGTCTGGCGGCATGGCGCCTATGCCGTGTTCATCGCGCAAGATGTGTCGGTGGAAACGGTGCGCGGCACACAAGGATACAGGCCCTGGACATGGCAGCCGAGATCGCGCCGGGCAGGCGAGCGCCCTTAGGCGTCAGCCGCGCAAGGCATCCAACAGCGACTGCAGGATGTAGGCGGCGGCCAGCTTGTCGACATTCTCGCTGCGCTTGGCCCGGCTGAGATCAGCCTCCAGCATGGTGCGCTCGACGGCAGCGGTGGACAGGCGTTCATCCCAGTAGATCAGGGGAAGCGGGGTGAGTTTGGCGAGATTGCGGGCAAAGGCCCGTGTGGCCTGCGCGCGGGGGCCCTCTGAACCGTTCATATTGAGGGGCAGGCCGAGGACCAGAAGGCCGATGTTTTCCTTCTGAGCGAAGGCGATCAGGGCCTGGGCATCCAGCGTGAATTTCTTGCGGAGAATGGTCTCGCGCGGGGTGGCGATCTGGCGGGTGAGGTCGGAGGTGGCGAGGCCGATGGTCTTGGTGCCGAGATCGAGCCCCAGGAGGCGCTCCTGTGGCTGCAGGGCAGATACAGCGGCTTGGGCCGTCTCGCGAAAACTGGTCATGGACAGGGCTTATCCGGAATGGTTTGAGCAGAAAACTGATTTGGAGAGTGTCATGGCCAAGAAAGCCGTTCGCAAGGTTGGTGCCGTCGTCGATCCGTTGCCGCCGGGGACGACCCCCGATCTCCGGCCCCTGCATGGACGCTGGATCAGGCTCGACGCGGTGAGCGTCGCCCGCCATGCCCAGTCGCTTTTCAAGTCCTTTGATGGCAAGGACCCCGAGGGCCAAGTCTGGACCTGGCTGGCCTATGGCCCGTTCACCGATCTCGACAGTTTCGCCGCCTGGCTCAAGGGCCGGGAGGAATCCCGCGACCCCTGGTTCTATGCCTTCGTGGACCGGACAACCGGCGAGGCGCGCGGCATGGGCGCCTTCATGCGGGCAGACCCTGCCAATGGCGTGATCGAGATCGGCCATATCTGGATGTCGCCGTCCCTGCAAAGGACCAGGGAAGCAACGGAAGCGATCTACCTAATGATCCGCCATGCCTTCGACGACCTTGGCATCCGGCGCCTGGAATGGAAATGTGACTCCCTCAACGAGCCCTCGCAGGCTGCAGCGAAGCGTTTCGGCTTCACATTCGAGGGCCTTTTCCGCCAGCATTTCATCGTCAAGGGGCGGAACCGGGACACGGCCTGGTTCGCTATGATCGACAAGGATTGGCCCAAGGTGCGGGCCGCCTTCGAGGCCTGGCTGGACCCCTCCAATTTCGATGAAGAGGGACGGCAGAAAGCCAAGTTGCAGGTCAACTGACCCTTTGCTATCCCCCGCCGACAGTTGTTGAAATTCGGGAATCTTCGATGTCGGTTGACGAAAAGACCGTGCGGCGCGTCGCGCGCCTGGCGCGGATCAAGGTGAAGGACGAGGACGTGCCGCAGCTTGCCGGCGAGCTGAATGCCATCCTCGCCTTCGTGGAACAGCTGAACGAGGTGGATGTTTCCGGCGTGGTGCCGATGACGTCCGTTGTCGCCACTAAGATGAAGATGCGTGACGATGTCGTCACGGATGGGCACAAGCCCAAAGACATCATCCAGAATGCGCCTGCCACCGAAGATGATTTCTTCATGGTGCCCAAGGTGGTGGAGTGACGATGACAAAGCTCACCTCACTGACCATCGCGGAAGCCCGCGCCAAGCTGCGCGCCAAGGAATTTTCCGCCCTTGAACTGACCGACGCCTATATCTCGTCCATCGAGAAATCGCGCACGCTGAATGCCTATGTGGTGGAGACGCCGGAGCTCGCCCGGGCGCGGGCCAGGGCCAGCGATGCCAAGCTGGCCAAGGGCGAGGGTGGGGCGCTGGAGGGCATTCCACTCGGCATCAAGGATCTCTTTGCGACCAAGGGCGTGCATACCCAGGCCTGCAGCCACATCCTCGACAAGTTCCAGCCGACCTATGAATCGACTGTGACGGCCAATCTCTTCGATGCGGGCGCGGTGATGCTGGGCAAGCTCAACATGGATGAGTTCGCCATGGGCTCATCCAACGAGACGAGCTATTACGGGCCTGTCGCAAATCCGTGGCGGCGCAAGAACTCCAACGCCACGCTTGTGCCTGGTGGTTCGTCCGGCGGTTCGGCTGCGGCTGTGGCGGCTCATATCTGTGCCGGGGCAACGGCGACGGACACAGGTGGCTCCATCCGCCAGCCGGCAGCACTCACGGGCACGGTCGGTATCAAGCCGACCTATGGCCGTTGTTCACGCTGGGGCATCGTGGCCTTTGCGTCTTCACTTGATCAGGCCGGGCCCATCGCCCGCGATGTGCGCGATGCCGCGATCATGCTCAAGGCCATGGCCAGTGTTGATCCCAAGGACACGACGAGCGTGGACCGCCCGGTTCCCGACTATGAGGCGGTGTTGGGCAAGTCCATCAAGGGCCTGCGGGTCGGCATTCCCAAAGAATACCGGCCGGAGGGCCTGTCATCCGAGATCGACGCCCTGTGGAACCGGGGCGCGCAGTGGCTCAAGGAGCAGGGCGCCGAGATTGTCGAGATTTCGCTGCCGCATACCAAATACGCGCTTCCCGCCTACTATATCGTGGCGCCGGCCGAGGCTTCTTCCAATCTCGCCCGCTATGATGGGGTGCGCTACGGCCTTCGTGTTCCCGGCGACGACCTGATCGACACCTATGAAAGAACGCGGGCGGCTGGCTTTGGCCGCGAGGTGCAGCGCCGGGTATTGATCGGCACCTATGTGCTCTCTGCCGGATACTACGATGCCTACTACGTGAAGGCGCAGAAGGTCCGCACACTGATCAAGCGTGATTTTGACGAGGCCTGGAACAAGGTTGATGTGGTGCTGACGCCGGCGACGCCGTCTGCCGCTTTCGCGCCGGGCGAAATCACAGATCCGGTCGAGATGTATCTGAACGACGTCTTCACCGTGACCGTGAACATGGCCGGCCTGCCTGGCATTGCCGTTCCGGCAGGATTTTCGGAGCAGGGGCTGCCCCTGGGCCTGCAGCTTATCGGCAAGCCGTTTGATGAAGAGACACTGTTTCAGACGGCCTTTGCCATCGAGCAGGCCGCCGGGAAATTCACCGCGCCGCAGTGGTGGTGACGCGCGGGCAGAGCTGCATTTTCTCCGGAGCAAAGAAGAACCCGGGCCAGTTTCCCGGTCCGGGTTTCAAAGTTCGACCTTTGGCAAGGTCAGGGAGAATTACTTGACGTCGACGAGGCGGAGATAAGGCTTCTTCGCCTGCCAGCCCTGGGGGAACTTCTCCTTGGCGGCTTCGTCGGAGATAGAGGCGAGGATGATGGCCTTGTCGCCCTGCTTCCAGTCTGCGGGTGTCGCCACCGACTTGGTTGCAGTGAGCTGGAGCGAGTCGATCACCCGGAGAATTTCATCGAAGTTGCGGCCGGTGCTCATCGGGTAGGTGAGGATCAGCTTGATCTTCTTGTCCGGCCCGATGATGAGCACGTTGCGGACGGTCTGGTTGTCAGCCGCCGTGCGGCTCTTGGCATCGCCCGAAGCATTGGGGTGGATCATCCCATAGAGCTTGGCAACCGTGAGGTTGCTGTCACCAATCATCGGGTAGTGAACCTCACCGCCGGTGACGTCCTTGATGTCCTGCTTCCAGCGCAGGTGGTCATCAACGCTGTCTACCGAGATGCCGATGAGCTTGACGCCACGCTTGGCAAATTCACCTGACTTGAGCGCCATGGCGCCCAGTTCCGTGGTGCAAACGGGCGTGAAATCCTTCGGGTGGGACACGAGGACGGCCCAGCCACCCTCAATGTAGTCGTGGAACTTGATGCGGCCTTCGGTGGTGTCGGCCTCGAAATCCGGAGCAATATCGCCGAGTTGAAGTGTCATGTTGGCCTCCTTGTCTTTCGCTATGAGACAGATATAGCGCGTCATGCGTTCGGAATAAAGAACAAATACGCATATCTGGCGAACGGCCAGGGAATAGCGTGTTCTCGTGTCAGGGCAATGACTTAGCGAGTTCAGAGAGCCTGCGCCGACTCAGATTCCGGAAAAGATCATGTCGATTGCACGGATGACTTCATCACGGCATTGGCTGAAATTGTCGACAAGGGCACCGAGTTCGCCTGGTTGCACTGCCGCCAGTTCATGGACGAGGCAATGCACTTCTTCATCATTGATCCGAAGCGGAAAAGTGATGCGGGTCAAGGCCTCCGCTGAGGCCGCGCGGTACAGTGGCGCAACCACCACGGACGGCAGCCGTCCAAGAACGTCGGCTTGCAGGACAATCAGATAGGGAATGCGATGCCTGGTGCTCACATCGGGATTGTGGACAACATCGAACTGCCGTATCACCAGACGCGTTTCTTGCTTGACCACAAGCCTTCGCGTTCGACCCTTTCATGTGCCGCCATGATGGCCTCGGCGTTTTCGGCCTGCCACTCATCGGTGCGTTTCTGCCGCAGGGCCTCTTCAAGAAGCTGCGAAAGATTGTAGCCCTTAGCCTTAGCCTCACTGAGAAGCTCGGCGTTTACCGTGAGGTTGACAGACCTCTTGCGGGGAGCAGGGCGTTGAATATTCATGCGCATAGCCTATGCGCATTACCGATGCCCGTCAATCTCACGCTTTGATACGCTCACCCTTCGGATCGTAGAAGGCCGCGAATTGCATCTTGGCGCGATACTTCTTCCAGGCAATCTCAACCTCCCAGTTGCCTGAAGCCAGCCAATCCGCATTCACGCCGCCATCATTCTTGACGTAGGCGAGGGCTAGCGACTTGCCGACGCGATGGCCCCAAGCGCCCGAGGTGGTGGAACCAACGATCACGCCATCGCGGTAGACGGGCTCCTCATGATACATCATGGGCGCATCTTCGCCTGAAGCCTCAAGGGCGATCGTCACCATGCGCTTCGGGAGAAGCTTCTTTTCGCGCTGCTTGGCGAGCGCCTTCTTTCCGATGAAGCCGCCTTTCTTGTCCCAGGCGACACCGAAGCCGAGACCCGCTTCCAGCGGCGTGTCTTCGTCCGCAATGTCATGGCCCCAATGGCGATAGCCCTTTTCCATACGGGCATTGTTCATGCCATGAAGACCGGCGGGGGCCAGGTTGAATTCCGGCCCGGCGGCCAGAATGGTCTCCATGACATGCGCCGCAAATTCCGCCGGGATGTAAAGCTCCCAGCCCAATTCGCCGACATAGGTGAGGCGGGTGGCGCGCAGCTTGGCATAGCCGACCTCGATCTCCTGTGAGGTACCGAAGGGGAAAGCCTCGTTGGAGAAGTCATTGGGCGAGATCTTCTGCAGGAGGGCGCGCGACTTCGGTCCCATGAGGGCGATCATGGGCAGGCCCGAAGTGACATCGACGGCCACGACATTCTTGTCGCCGCTGTGACGCTTGAGCCATGCCATGTCCCGAACCTGGGGTGCTGCGCCCGTGACAACGAGGAATTCCTGTTCGCCCAGCCGTGTAACAGTCAGGTCGGCTTCGATGCCGCCGCGGTCATTGAGCCACTGCGTGTAGACAACCTTGCCGGCGGGCACGTCGACGTCGTTGGCAGAAACCTGGTTCAGGACCTTGAGCGCATCCTTGCCCGCCACCTTGTACTTGGCAAAGGAGGCCTGGTCGAAAAAGACCACGTCGTTCTTGAGCCGATCAGCCTCATACTGCGCGCAAGGGAACCAGTTCTGACGTCCGTAGGAGTAGTCATAGGCGCGGGCCACGCCATCCCGGGCGTACCAGTTCGGACGCTCCCAACCATTTACTTCGCCATAGACCGCACCGAGCTTGTCTGTGTACTGATGGATGGGTGACCGGCGCACGCCGCGCGCGGTCTCGGCCTGGCGGTAAGGCCAGTGCATGGCATAGAGCAGCCCGAGGCTTTCGGACACGCGATCATGCAGGTATTTGCGGTTTGACTGGAACGGATGGATGCGGCGGATATCGATGCCGCTCACATCCATCGGCGGATGGCCGTTCTTGATCCATTGCGACAAGACGAGGCCAGCACCCCCGGACGACTGGATGCCGATGGAGTTGAATCCCGAGGCGACGAAGAGATCCTGCACCTCCGGCGCCTCTCCAAGGAAATAGCGCACATCGGGTGTGAAGCTTTCCGGCCCGTTGAAAAAGAGCTGGATGCCTGCGGTTTCAAGCAGAGGCACGCGATTGATCGCGTTGGCGAGGATGGGTTCGAAGTGATCCATATCCTCGGGCAGAGTGACGAAGGCATGCTCGTCATCAATGCCGCCACCGCCCCAAGGCTTGGCCTTGGGCTCGAAGGCGCCGACCATGAGCTTGCCGGCGTCCTCCTTGTAGTAGGTGCATTCATCCGGCACGCGGACGACCGGCATGTTGCGCGGCAGCTTCTCGATGGGCTCGGACACGATGTAGAAATGCTCGCAGGCATGGAGCGGGATGCTGACACCGGCGGAGCGGCCAAGTTCGCGGCTCCACATGCCTCCGGCGACGACGATCTTGTCGGCTTTGATTGTTCCAGCCGTTGTCTCGACGCCCTTGGCCTTGCCATTCTCGACGATGATGCGGGTAACCTTGGTGTTCTCGAAAACCTTGGCGCCACCCGAGCGGGCACCCGCCGCGAGCGCCTGGGTGACGTCGATCGGATTGACCTGGCCATCCTTCGGCAGGAAGACGCCGCCCTTCACGCCATCGAGATTGTAGTGGGGAATGCGCTCCCTGATCTCGCTCAGTGGAATGACATTGACTTCAAGGCCGAAGTTCTTGGCCATGGAGGCGCCGCGCAGCAATTCCTCATAACGGCCGTCCGACAGGGCGAGCGAAATCGAGCCGTTCTGCTTGAAGCCGGTGGCCTGGCCTGTTTCCTTCTCAAGGCCCTCAAAGAGGCTGGTTGTGTATTTGGCCAGTTCGGTGAGGTTGCGGGTGGCGCGCAACTGGCCGACGAGGCCCGCAGCATGCCATGTCGTGCCCGAGGTCAGCTGCTTCCGCTCCAGCAGCACAACATTGCGGATGCCGAATTTGGTGAGGTGGTAGGCAATGGAACTGCCGACGATGCCACCACCGACAATGACGACATCGGCGCGGGCGGGAAGCTTGGAGGCGGGCATATGGGGAATCCTCGTTCTGTCGGGCAGAAACTAGCAAATGGCGGGGGCGGGCCAAGAGCCAGATCGCTGCACTGGCCCTGCCAAAAACTCAACCTTGGCTTCGGCAGTGCATTTGCGGGGGCGGGCCAACTCGGCTAAGAGGCCCCACTTACACAAGTTAAGGGTGATGCAATGTACAAGGGCGATGTGCGGCCGCCGGAGGCCCATGAGCAACTCAAGAAGAACCCGAACGCGGTGCTCATCGATGTCCGCACCCAGCCGGAATGGACCTTTGTGGGCGTGCCACAGGTGGACCGGCTGCTGCGCCTGTCGTGGCAGGTTTACCCGCAGATGGAAGTGAACGCCCGCTTCGTTGAGGAAGTGGAGGCGATGTCGCTGCCCAAGGATACGGAAATCTATTGTATCTGCCGGTCCGGCGCGCGGTCTGCCTCTGCAGCGACGGCGCTGGCACGGGCGGGCTACAGCAACTGCTGGAACATCGCCGAGGGCTTTGAAGGCGACAAGGACCCACAGGGACATCGTGCCCACATGAATGGCTGGAAGTTCCACGGCCTCCCCTGGGTTCAAAGCTGAGACACTGATGACCAAGAAATCCCGCACCCGGAATTCGCCGAAATGGGGCGATGCCACCAAGCTCGTGCGTGGCGGGCTTGACCGCACGCCTTATGGCGAGACAGCGGAAGCGCTCTATCTCAACTCGGGCTTCGTCTATGACGCGCCGGAAACGGCGGAGAACCGTTTCGCCAATAAGGACGACGGCTACGTCTATGGCCGCTACGGAAATCCGACCGTCACCATGTTCGAGGAGCGCCTGGCGCTGCTCGACGGGGCGGAGGCCTGCTATGGCGTTGCCTCTGGCATGGCTGCTGTCTGGGGCGCTCTTGCCTGCCAGCTGAAGGCCGGCGACCATATCGTGTCGTCGCGCGCACTGTTCGGCTCCTGCTACCAGATCATCACGGCGATCCTGCCGCGCTTCGGTATCACGCACACGCTGGTCGATGGTGGCGACCTGAAGGCCTGGGCTGCAGCTATCACCCCGCAGACCAAGGTTGTCTTCCTCGAAACGCCCTCCAACCCGACGCTGGAAATCATCGATATCGCCGCCGTCGGCGAGATCGCCAAGCGAGCCGGCTGTTGCTTCGTCGTGGACAACATCTTTGCCACGCCCATTCTGCAGAAGCCGCTCACCATGGGCGCCGATGTCATCGTCTATTCCGGAACGAAGCACATGGACGGGCAGGGGCGCGTTCTCGGCGGTGCTATTGTGTCGACCAAGCAGTTCAAGGACGAGTTGCTGAAGCCGTTCCTGCGCCATACCGGCCCATCGCTTTCGCCCTTCAATGCCTGGGTTCTGCTTAAAGGCATGGAGACCCTCAAATTGCGCGTTGAAGCGCAGTCCGAGGCGGCTTTCGCCATTGCCGAGACACTGGCTGCCACGCGTGGCGTGAAGCGCGTGATCTATCCGCACCTGCCGAGCCACAAGCAATATGATCTGGCCAAGCGGCAGATGAGCAAGGGTGGCACGATGGTGACGTTCGAGCTTGAAGGCGGCAAGGCTCAGGCCTTCGATCTTCTGCGGCAGTTGCGCCTTGTCGACATCTCCAACAATCTTGGCGATGCGAAATCGCTGATGACGCATCCGGCCTCGACCACCCACCGCAACATTGGTGAAGAAGCCCGTCAGATGATGGGGATCACCGAAGGCATGGTGCGACTCTCCGTCGGCCTCGAGGACGTGAAGGATATCCTCGACGACATCAGGCAGGCTATCGCGTCATAACGCGGCGCGGATGGCCTCAGCCTGCTTCGCCAGGATCGCATGATCGGCCATCAGCCCGGCGTGCGCCTTGAGCGTTGCACCATCCTTGATCGGCATGATGTGAAAATGCAGGTGGAATATGGTTTGGCCTGCCGCCGCCCCGTTATACTGGCGGAGCTGGAAGCCATCGGCCCCCATGGCCTTGACTGCCGCGCGCGCCACCTTCTGCACAACGGGCATGATGGCGCCGAGAACGGCGGGGTCGGTATCGAGAAGGCCACGTGACGGCTGTTTCGGGATGACGAGGCAGTGGCCATCGCATTGTGGCATCACGTCCATCAAGGCGAGCGCTGTTTCGTCCTCATAAAGCTTGTGGCTGGGAATCTCGCCCCGCAGGATTCTGGCGAAGATGTTGTTGCTGTCATAGGCAGTCATGGAGTCTCCTTGCGAAAAGGCGAATGTTCGGCCAGCGCTTCCTGGTCATGATCAATCGCAGCGCGCTCTGATTCAAGATAGTCGGCCACTGCATGCGCCAGGCCCTTGTGTGCGAAGTGGTGCAGGCTGAAGGTCTTCACCGGCAGGTAGCCCCGCGCCAGTTTGTGTTCGCCCTGCGCCCCGGCCTCGACGACCTTTAGGCCACGTGCGATGGCGAAGTCGATGGCCTGATAGTAGCAGGCCTCGAAATGGAGAAACGGGTGATCCTCGAGGCAGCCCCAGTTGCGGCCGTAGAGGGTTTCACTGCCAATGAAGTTGATGGCGCCTGCGATCAGCTTGCCGCCGCGCCGCACCAGCACTAGCAACACATGCTGGCGCATTGTTTCGTGAAGCAGGCTGAAGAAGCGGCGGTTCAGATAGGGGCGGCCCCACTTGCGCGATCCCGTGTCCATGTAGCAGGCGAAGAAGTGATCCCAATGTCCCTCCCGAAGATCATCGCCGGTTGCATGTTCGAAGGTGATGCCTGCGTCTGCGACCGCGCGGCGCTCCTTGCGGATGTTCTTGCGCTTGTTGCTGGAAAGGCTCGCAAGAAAATCATCAAAGGTTCGGTATCCGTTGTTGTGCCAGTGGAACTGGATGTCCTGTCGTTGCAGGAAGCCACTGCCGCCCAGGGCCTCCCAGTCTGCCTCGGGCAGGAAGGTGAGATGAACAGAGGAGGCGCCGCTTTGCCGGGTGAGGGCGACAAGGCCATGCGCCAAACGGCTTCTACGCTCGGGCGTTGCCGCCATCAGCCGCGGGCCGGTGACCGGCGTGAACGGCACCGCAACCTGGAGCTTGGGGTAGTAGCTGCCACCGGCGCGCTGGAAGGCATCGGCCCAGCCGTGGTCGAAGACGTATTCGCCCATGGAGTGGGACTTGAGATAACAGGGTGCTGCTCCGGTGATGGCGCCATCTTCCTCCAGCACCAGGTGGAGCGGCGCCCATCCGGTCTTGGCGGCGGCCGAGCCGGATTCTTCCAGTGCTCTCAGAAAGGCGTGCGAAACGAGCGGGTTGAACGGTGACCCGGCCGGATTGGCAAGCCCGTCCCATGCCGCTGCGGGTATATCCGTAATGGAACCCAGCGTGCGCAGGGCCTGGCTCATCAGGCCGCAAAATCCTCGAAGGTGATCTGGTCCGAATAGCGCCGGGCCTGATTGGCAGCGGCTTGCGAATGGATGGTCCAGGAGATCACGGGATGACCGGCAGCCCGGATGTTCTGTACCGGCTGGAAGGGCAGTTCCATATAGTTGAACGAAACGAAATGCGGCCGTGTGCGTGACAGATGCGAGAAGTGGCGCATCTCCATGCGGCGGTCAAAAGAGAGACCTGCGTAGTAGCTGTCGACGACGCGGTCGGCGACAATGCCGCGCACGGTCTGCGGTGAATAGGTCGCAACGGTTGCGATGACGTCCGGATCGAAGGACATCAGCGCATAGGGCCCATCATAGGGCTCAAGCACCTTCAGGGCCCGCAAGGCGAGCGCTTCATCACCGTTCCAATGAGACTTGAGCTCGATCACCAGCGGCACCTTGCCGGCGACCTGTGTCAGCATTTCGGCCAGAGTCTGGATGCGATCCTTGCCATGGCGGTAGCTCAGCGCCTTGAGTTCTGCGACGCTGTGCTGATTGACCCAGCCCTTGGCTTGCATCACCCGGTCGAGCGTCTCGTCATGGAAAACCACTGCCTCGCCTTCACGGGTGATCTGCAGGTCACATTCGATGGCATAGTTGCCGCTGATGGCGGCGGCAAAGGCACTCTGGCTGTTTTCGACCAGGCCATTCTTCCAGTCGTGCCGGCCGCGATGCGCAATCGGCCGCGCCACAAGCCAGGACAGATCCCGCATCTGCGGCGAAAAACGCATCATTCGACCTCGGCAATCGCTTCCACTTCAACGGCGGCGTTGAGCGGCAGGGAAGGCGCACCAACGGCTGCCCGCGCATGTTTGCCGCGGTCGCCGAAGACCTCACCGAAAAGATCGGAGGCACCGTTGATGACCTTGGGATGATCGGTGAATTCGGCTGTGCAGGCCACGAAGCCGGTGACCTTCACGATCCGGGCAATGCGGGTGAGGTCACCATCGGTGGCATCATTGAGTTGCGCCATGATGTTGATTGCGCATTGGCGCGCAGCCTTGGCGCCATCTTCGATGGAGACGCCAGCGCCGAGGTGGCCGGTCACAAGAATCTTGCCGTCTACGACAGGCACCTGTCCGGACACATAGATAAGGTTGCCGGTTCGGACCCAGCCAACATAGTTGGCAACGGGCTTGGCGGGCTTCGGCAACTGGATGCCCAGCTCCTTCAGACGGCGTTCGGGAGATGCCATGATTTCAGTATCCTCAGTTGAACTGGTCCCGGGGCTTTTTGCCCGAGAAGAAGTCTTTCAGGTTATCGAGCGCCTTGAGCGCCATCTTGGTGCGCGTGTTCAAGGTGGCGCTGCCTAGATGGGGCAGGAGGAAGGTGTTTTCGAGGGTGCGATAGCGCGGATCGAGATTGGGCTCATTGGCGAACACGTCGAGGCCGGCGGCAGCGATATGGCCTGACTGGAGTGCCGCAATCAGCGAGTCGTCGTCAACAACGCCGCCCCTGGCGGTGTTCACCACAATGGCGCCGCGCGGCAGGAGGGCCAGGGTGCGGGCATTGATGAGCCCCTTGGTCTCCGGTGTCATCGCGCAGTTGACCGACAGAAAATCGCAATGCGGCAGCATGCTCTCGAAGCTGGCGTGGAATGTCGCGCCAGGCGCCAGTGAGTCATCGACGGCTTTGCGGTTGTGATAGTGGATCGTCATGCCGAAAGCGCTTGCCCGCTTGGCGACTGCCTGGCCGATGCGGCCCATGCCGAGAATGCCAAGGCGCTGGCCCGAAACATCGGAGCCCAGCGGCGTGACCATGGAAGGCGGCGGCCAGCGGTTCTCACGGATCATGCGTTCGCCCCAATGGGCACCACGGGCGGCCCCCAGCAACAGCAGCAGCGCGATGTCGGCTGTAGCATCGGTCAGCACGTCTGGCGTGTTGGTGGTGGCGATGTTGCGCGACCGGGCAGCGTGGTGGTCAATGTGTTCGTGCCCCACTGAAACCGTCGCCATGATGCGGACAGACCCGGGCAGGGCCTTGATGATTTCTGCCGGGAATTTGTCCATGGAGGTGACGGCAAGCCCGTCAAAGCCTTCCGCTGCAGCTAAAATCTCCTGCGATGTCATTGGCTTGTCTGCCGGATTGAAAGTGCAGTCGAAGGTGTTGGCAAAAGCCTTTTCAGCGGCTTCCGGCAGTTTCCGGGTGAGCAGGATCTTGGGCGTTTTTTCGCCATTGTTCATGTTATGACTATCTCAATCTTTGCGGCGTTTGATTTTCGGTCATGTTTTCCTCCAAAGCTCTTCGTCTTTCCAGTGCCAGTTTCTTCCTTCTGGCGTTTTCGCTGGGATGCCATGCTGCCACGCTGGCACCGCACCGCGCTTACTATGATCTCGAGGTCAAGCGGCTGGACTCGGCCAGCGGCATCGCGACGATCAAGGGCAAGCTCGCCTATGAGATCACCGGCTCCTCCTGCGAGGGTTATGCGGTGACCTATCGCATCGCCAACCGCATTGGCTATTCCGAGGGCGGCGCGCAGGTGATCGACACCCAGCTTGCGTCTTGGGAGTCAGGCGATGGACTGCAGATGGATGTCACCCAGAAGCAATTTCTCGATTCCCGGCTGTCGAGCGAGAATCGGGTGAAGGTGATCAAGAAGGCTGCCGGAACGCCGGGGCAGGCCGAGATTGTCCTGCCCAAGCCCAAGCAGTTTGAGACGGATGCCAGCGCTATTTTTCCGACGGCATTCCAGATGAGGCTGCTGGATGCGGCAACGAAGGGCTCGACCCGGGATGACTCGCTTGTTTTTGAGGGCTCGGACGAGGATCAGTCCATGCGCGTCATCAGCTTTATCGGTCCGCGCCAGGCTGCGGGATCATTCACCGCCGAAGCCTCATCGAGCGACCTCGCATCGCTCGGCAAGGTGCCGTCGTGGCCTGTCTCCATCAGCTATTACAACGCAAAAAGCACCGGAGACGAGCAGCCGGTCTACCAGGCCAGCTTCAAGATGCTTGAGAATGGCATCTCCACCGATCTGGTGCTGGACTACGGCACCTATGCGCTGAGCGGCAAACTGTCGAAGATCGAGCTGCTGAAGGCCGAACCCTGCAACTGAATCTTCTTTAAATCCGGCGAAGGCTTCCTATTTATGCGCGGCCCCAGTTCAGGCAGACTGGCGCTGAGGAGTTCGCATCGCGATGAATGAAGTGCGCAAGGCCGGAAGCCCTGTTTCGAACGAGCAGGATGTCCGGTCCTTTCTGGACAAGGTGAAGGCGATGCCCGCGGCCACAGGCGGCGCGGGCCGGCTTGTCTTCGCCATGGATGCCACGATGAGCCGCAAGCCCACCTGGGACCGGGCGCTCTCCATTCAGGCGCAGATGTTCCAGGAGACCAAGCGCGCGGCCGCGCTGCAGGTGCAGCTCGTGTATTTCCGCGGCTTCAACGAATGCCGCGCGTCGCGCTGGGTGGCCAATCCTGACGCGCTGGCGCGCCTTATGACGGCGGTCGAGTGCAGGGGCGGCAACACCCAGATTGGCCGCGTGCTCAGCCATATCAAGGCGGAAGGAGCAGTCGCGAAGATCAATGCCGCAGTCTATGTCGGTGACGCCTTCGAGGAGAATGTCGATGCCGTGTGCAAGACGGCAGGCGAGATCGGACTTCTCGGCGTTCCGGTCTTCATGTTTCAGGAGGGGCAGGACGGCATGGCGGAGCCTGCTTTCCGCGAGATCGCACGCCTGACCCGCGGCGCCTATTTCAGGCTCGATTCCACCAGCCCTCAGATCTTGGCGGAGCTTCTTGGGGCTGTGGCAGCCTATGCCACCGGCGGTGTTGCCGCGCTGGAGCAGCGTGGCGGGCGCACGAGCCAGATCCTTCTGCAGCAGATGAAGTAGCGGATCATGAATTTTATCATCGCGCTGGTCGTCGTTTTCGGAGGGCTCTGGCTGATCCGCAAGTTCGCACGGCTGAAGCCCGGCCAGTCTGCAGCCATGATCCAGAAGATTGCGGGTGGCGGTATCATCGCTTTTGCAGGGCTCATGGCGATGCGCGGGCAAATGAACGTGGCCACCGCGCTTTTCGTTTTCGGGCTTGGGCTCTTCGGCAAGGGCGCTGTGTTTCCCGGCGGCTTTCGCTGGCCGGGTTCGCGCTCATCCGGCCAGAAGAGCAGGGTTGCGACGTCCGTCGTCGCCATGGAACTCGATCATGATTCCGGAGGCATGGACGGCGAAGTGCTGGCCGGGCCACTGAAAGGCAGGCCGCTGTCGAGCCTCACCCCCGATGAGCTGCTGGCGCTGCATCAGCTTTGCTCGAAGGCGACCGACCAGAGCCAGACACTGCTCGAAGCCTGGCTGGACCGGCAGCGTTCGGGGTGGCGGACAGGCTGGGGCAGAGGTGCTGCACCACCGGCGACCAAGGATGGTCCCATGTCAGCCGATGAGGCGCGCGCAATCCTAGGCGTCAAGGCCGGTGCCACGTCTGAAGAGATCAGGGCCGCCCACCGGCGCCTGATGAAGGACTACCATCCCGACAAAGGGGGATCGGACTACCTCGCCGCGAAGATCAACGCGGCCAAGGACGTTCTGCTCGGAGCGTGAAAGCTCAGCCCTGAGGGCCGAGAACAGCGCAGTCCTTGCCGAGCTTGGCAACCTGTGCGCAGGAACGCTTGGCTGCCATCTCGTCAAAACCTGACACAAGCAGGCGATAGATGGTCTTGCCATTGCGTTGCAGCGGCACGGTCTTGGAATCGATGTCCTGCGCGACCAGTTTCCGCGCGATCTGTTCAGCGCTCTGCTTGGTGGTGAAATCACCGATCTCGACCGTCCATGGTGGCGACACCGAGCTCACGGCCATCGCGTCGACATCGGCCTGAGTCTTCGGCTTCTTCACGGCGAAGGGAAGTTTTGCGGGCTTGCCGGGAGCAGCAGCCTGGTCATCATCCATCGTGGCTTCGATGACCGTGGTGTTGTTGCTGCCCTGGGCCTCGGCTTCCTCTTCGTCCGTGCCCGCAGCGTCGGCGGCAGCGGCGGCGAGGCCGTCCTTGTCGTCATCGTTGAGGTTCGGCACCGCGGTTGGGTCGCTGCCGTCGGCTTTCTTCGTGAGGTTCTTGAGCGGATCGATGGCGCCCTTGCTCGAGCCGACAACGGCGGCAATCGTGCTGCCATTCTTGGCCTTGGGGAAGGCGTTGGTCAGCATCTGCATCATGTAGGCGTCGCGGCGGGCGGCGGTCCGGCCGCCGAGCACCACGCCAACGAGGCGGCGATCGCCACGGCGCACGGAACTTACCAGATTGAAGCCCGACGCATTGATGTAACCTGTCTTGATGCCGTCAGTGCCCTGGAATTTGCTGACGAGGCGGTTATGGCCGCGGATATCCCGGCCCTGGAAGCTGAAGCTCGTGAGCCGGAAATAGGGATAGTACTGCGGGAAATCGCGCATCAGGCGCAGGCCCAGCGTGGCCTGGTCCTTGGCCGTGGTGATCTGGCGGGGATTGGGCAGGCCCGAGGCGTTGGCATAAGTCGTCCGGTTCATGCCAATGCTGCGCGCCGTCTTGGTCATGCGAGCTGCAAAGGCCGATTCGGAGCCGCCGAGGTTTTCGGCGATGGTCGCGGCGGCATCATTGGCCGATTTGACAACCAAGGCCTTGATGGCCTGCTCGACCGTGATTGTGGAACCGGGCTTCAGGCCCAGCTTCGAAGGCGCCATGCCGGCGGCCCGGGAAGAAACTTTCAGCGGGGTCTTGAGGGTGATGCGCTTGGCCTTCAGGTCTTGGAAGACCAGATAGAGCGTCATCATCTTTGTTAGCGACGCAGGGTGCCTTATGTCATTGGCATTGCTGTCATAAATTACAGCGCCCGTGCGCGCGTCAACAGTGATCGCGGCAAATTTCGGGTTGGCAAAGGCATTTGCCGACAAGCCTGCCGGCAAGACAATCAGCACCAGGGCCAGCGCCAAAAATCTCTTCAGAAACAACATACGCAACTATCCCACCTGCTAGATAACCGGGGTGCCAGGCACCGAATTTTGCCTCCATCCCCCGATGGCGACGTCACTTGTTAACACTTCCTACGGAGACGCGATTACGATTGGGTAAACCCGATTCGGATTTAGGCGAAGCTTCTCTGATGTTGCAACGCAAAAAGAAGTTGACATTCATGTTGCAGTGCACATATTAGACACATCAGCACGGCGTCAGCGACTCGTGCCAACGGGAGAATGAAATGAAGACGTTTGATGACATGCAGACCTTCGGCAAAGAAGGTTATGAAGCCGCGATGGCTTCTGCCGCCGCTTTCACCAAAGGCTATCAGGCTGTTGCCCAGGAACTCGCCGACTACACCAAGAAGGCGTTTGAACTGAACACCGCGACGGTCGAGAAGGCCGCTGCCGCCCGTTCCTTCGAGCGTATCCTCGAAGTGCAGCAGGGCTACGCCAAGGACGCCTACGAGGCTTTCGTAGCCCAGGCGACCAAGGTTGGCGAGATCTACGCCAGCGCCGCCAAGGAAGCTTACAAGCCTTACGAAGCCGGCTTCGCCGCTTTCGGCATCAAGGCCCCGAAGTAAGCACACCGGGTTTCCGGTCTGAAATTAAGCCCGCCAGTTTCTGGCGGGCTTTTCTGTTGCCGATAGCGCCGCGGGCTTTCGATGGAAGGCCCGATATGACAGAATGGCCGCCATGACGCGCACAGGCTTCTATCCCGGCTCTTTCGATCCCATCACTTTCGGACATCTCGACATCATCGCCAGGTCGGCGCGCGTCGTGGACAAGCTTGTCGTCGGCGTCGGCATTCATGAGGGCAAGCAGGCCCTTCTGACGGCCGACCAACGGGTGGCGCTGATCGAGGCGGTAACCCGTCCCATCACAGAGCATTCCGGCCTCAAGATTGCCGTTGCAACCTTCAAGGGCCTTGCCGTGGAGGCTGCGAAGCAAGCCCATGCCACGGTGATCATCCGTGGCCTGCGGGACTCCTCCGATTTCGACTATGAAGTGCAGATGGCGCAGATGAACGGTTCGCTGGCGCCGGAGCTGGAAACGGTTTTCCTGGCGGCGTCACAGGCAACCCGGATGATTGCCTCGTCGCTGGTCAAGCAGATTGCCCGCATGGGGGGCGACACGGCGCTTTTCCTGCCGAGCGAGGCACAGGCGGCGCTCAGGGCGGCGTTGTCGAGATAAGGGCAGGGCGGGCCTTGCCGAGGCCGCAATTAGCCGCTACCCCGGCGCCCGTCTCAACCGGAGAATCCAATGAAAAGACTTTTCCTGGCCGTGGCAGCGCTTGCAGCCCTTGCGGCGCCGGCCATGTCGGCATCGCTGAAGGTCGACACCTCGATTGGCTGCAGCTTCACGATCGCGTTGCGCCCCGACCTGGCACCGAAGCATGTTGCCCAGATCACCAAGCTGGCCAAGGCCGGTTTCTATGACGGCATCGTCTTCCATCGTGTGATTGACGGCTTCATGGCGCAGACCGGCGATCCGACCGGCACTGGTATGGGAAGCTCGAAGGAGCCGGATATTCCGGCCGAGTTCACCTCCACCCCGTTTGTGCGCGGTGTCGTGGGCATGGCCCGCTCAGACCAGCCGGATTCTGCCAACAGCCAGTTCTTCATCACCTTTGCCGACAGCAGCTTCCTCAATCGCAAGTACACGGTCTGGGGCACGGTTGATGAAGAAGGCATGCAGTGTGTCGACAAGATCAAGAAGGGCGACCCACAGTCTGGCGCCATGGCAGATCCCGACAAGATGTTGAAAGTGACGGTGCAGGAATGAGCGATCTCGAAAACACTCTCTATGTGGACATTGCCGATAGTGCGGGCACGGCGAAGGGGCGCGTGATCATTGCGTTGCGCCCCGACCTGGCGCCGGGCCATGTGGCCCGCATCAAGGAACTGGCGCGCGAGGGCTTCTATGACGGCGTCGTGTTCCACCGCGTCATCGAAGGCTTCATGGCGCAAGGCGGCGACCCGACCGGCACCGGCATGGGCGGCTCCAAGAAGCCTGACCTGAAGGCCGAGTTCTCCAAGGAGTCCCATGTCCGTGGCACATGCTCCATGGCGCGTTCCTCCAACCCCAATTCGGCGAACAGCCAGTTCTTCATCTGCTTCGACGATGCGACCTTCCTCGACCGCCAGTACACGGTGTGGGGCAAGGTGACGGAAGGCATGGAGATCGTGGATACGATCAAGCGCGGCGAACCTGTTCGCCAGCCTGACAAGATTGCCAAGATGCAGGTTGCGGCTGACGCCAAGTAAGAGCGCCAGTAACGAGACCGTAAGGCCCGCCCGGATTCCGGGCGGGTTTTCTTTTATGCAATTGCCTGGGTCGCCGCCTTGCGGATGGCCTGCACCAGCCCCTCGGCCTGTTGGGCGCCAACCACACCAAAGCGCCGATCGAGGATGAAAGTCGGCACACCGGTGACGCCCATCTGCTGGGCGGTGCGAACTTCATTGAGCACCGCCTCGGCATCCTTGCTGGTGGCAAGATCAGCCCGGACCTGATCGCCATCCATGCCCGCAGCAGCAGCGATCCCTGCCAGCACGTCAGCATGGCCAACATCCTTGCCCTGGTTCCAGTAGGCCATGAAAAGGGCTTCTGCCACTTCGGGCTGCTTGTCCGCGACCATGGCCCAGCGCAGAAGACGATGGGCATTCAGCGTGTTGGGCGTGCGCGTGATCTTGTCGAAAGCGTAAGGCACGCCATCTTCCTTGCCCGCGGCGATGAGCGGATCGTGAATGGTTTTCAGGCGCTCTTCGCCAAACTTGCTGACCATGTAGGCGTGGCGGTCCATGCCTTCTGCGGGAATGCTGGGATCAAGAAAGAAGGGACGGAAGACAACCTGCACCGCAACCTCCGGCACCAGTGCAATGGCCTTGTCCAAGCGCCTCTTGCCCAGGAAACACCAGGGGCAGATCACATCGGAAACAACATCGATCTGAATCGGATCACTCATGGTCTTCCTCAAGGATTGCGCCAAAGCGTGGTGGCCTCGAAGCCGGGCAGCGGTTGCTTGTCGGGCCGGCCGATATAGTTCCAGCGCGCCACCCATTGTCCGCCCGCATCGTAGAACGGGACGATATAGTGGCCCGCCACCAGCAGGCGGTCTTCGGCCCGCACCGCGGACACAAACTCTTCCCGGGTTGTCGCCTTTAGCATTGCTTCGATCGCCGCATCGACCCTGGGGTCATTGATGCCTGGATAGTTGCGTGTGCCTTGCGTGCTGCGGCCGGAGGAACCGAAGTAGAGCTTCTGCTCATTGCCCGGCGAAAGCGAATTGAACCATGTGGCCGGGATCATGTCGTAGTCATAGCTCTTCTGCAGCATCGAGAATTGTGCGGCATCAACAAGCCTGACCTCGGTCTTGATGCCGATGGCATCGAGTGCGCGCTGATAGTGCAGGGCGATCTTTTCCTGATCCTTGTTGGTCACCGTCAGGGCAAAGGCCAGAGCCTCTCCGGCCTCATTCTTCATCAGGCCATCGCGGATCGACCAGCCCGCCTCGGCGAGCTTGCCGACGGCGGCACGCAGCAGCTTGCGGTCTCGCCCGGAACCGTCGCTTACAGGCAACGTGTAACTGCCATCGAGGTAGGGAGGCGGCAGGCCGCCATTACCGATGATGGCCAGTTCTCCCGCATCGGCGGGTTTGCCCTTGGAGGAGAGATCGGAGCCTGAGAAGTAACCGAATGTGCGCTGGTAGGCCCCGCCGAAGAGGTTGGCGTTGGCCCATTCAAAGTCAAAGGCCATGACCAACGCTTCCCGCACGCGCACGTCCTCGAAGATCTTGCGGCGCGTATTGAAGGCAAAGCCCGAGGCCGGGGCAGGCGAGCGCTGCTCGACCTTTTCCATGATGACCCTGCCGTCCTTTACCGCGGGGAAGTCATAGGCGCTGGTCCAGCGCACAGGCTCATTCTCCAGGCGTACGTCAGCATCGCCCTTCTTGAAGGCCTCAAAGGCCGTGTTGTTGTCGCGGTAATAGTCGAAGCGCAGGGTGTCGAAGTTCCACAGGCCCTTGGCGATCGGAAGACCATTGCCCCAGTAGTCCCGATTCCTGCGGTAGACGATGCTCTCATTGGGTTTGACTTCGGCGATGACATAGGGGCCGGAGCCAATGATGGGATCAAGCGTCGTATCCTCGAAATTGCGCCCCTCCCAGGATTTCTTCGAGAGGATGGGCATCAGGCCCATGATCAGCGGCAGTTCGCGGTCACCGGCCTCCTGCCTGAAGACAATCGTGCGCTCGTCGGGCGTTTCAACCGAGGAGACCTTGATGTAGGAGTTCTTGAAATTGGGGCGGCCCTTGTCTCGCAATGTTTCCATTGACCAGACGACGTCGGCCGCCGTCACCGGAGACCCGTCCGAGAATTTGGCCTCCGGCCGCAGCTTGAACGTGACAGTCGAACGGTCATCGGAGACGTCGATGCTTTCGGCCAGCAAGCCATAGAGCGAGAAAGGTTCCTCGAGGTTGCGCGCCATCAGGCTTTCGAAGACGACAGTGCGCACATCACGGGCCGATGTTCCCTTCACGATAAATGGATTGACGCTGTCGAAGGTGCCGGTCTCGGCCCGCCGCAGTGTGCCGCCTTGCGGGGCGTCGGGGTTGACGTAGGGCACGTTCTTGAAATCGGCAGGCAGGCCCGGGTCACCCTGCATGGCGATGCCATGCCGGGGCTCCGCGAGTGCGGCAGAAACGAGCAGGCTTGCAAAAAATGTTCCCGCGACGAGGGCGCGCGGAAAACGGGTCGGCTTCATGTGAATCACCGTTGTTGGGGTGGCGTGACGCTGCCCCAAAATCTGGCCTGAAACAAGGAAGCCCCTGCAAAGTGAAACCCTCCCCGGTGGCGCCGGGGAGGGCCGGCAGCGTCAGCGATAGATGATGTTCGAGAACTGCCAGGGATCACGCTTGTCGAGCGTCTCGGCAAAGAGGCCCACGCGCTGCGTCAGCGGGTTCCAGTCGGTGTAAACGCCTTCGACCGCACCAAGATAGGGCAGTTGCACTTCGAGGCAGCGGGCGTGATCCATTTCATCAGTTTCGACGATGCCTTCCTCCGGATTCTCCATGGCCCAGATGATGCCCGCCAGAACCGATGATGTGACCTGCATACCGGTGGCATTCTGGTAAGGCGCGAGCTTGCGTGCCTCGTCAATCGAAAGCCGCGAGCCATACCAATAGGCATTCTTCTTGTGGCCGTACATGAGCACGCCGAGCTCATCCATGCCGTCGACGATCTCATCCTCTTCGAGGATGTGGAATGTCTCCTGGCGCTTGCCACCGGCGCCCAGCAGTTCATGCCAGGAGAGCACGGCGTCGTTCGAAGGGTGATAGGCATAGTGGCAGGTGGGGCGGTAAACCGCCTTCTTGCCCTTGCGCAGCGTATAGTAGTCGGGAATCGAGATGGCCTCGTTGTGGGTCACCAGATAGCCGAAATGCGGGCCCTGGCCCGGTGTCCAGGTGCGCACGCGGGTGTCTGCGCCGGGGTGTTCCAGATAGATCGCAGCACCGCAGCCCGACTTGTGACGGCGGCCTTCCGGCGGCAGCTTCTTCTCATGCGTGCCCCAGCCAAGCTCCGCCGGTTGAAGGCCTTCGGAGATGAAGCCTTCGACTGACCATGTGTTGATGAAGGTTCCCAGAGGCTTCGGCGTCTTGGCGCGCTGCGTGTCGCGCTCGGCAATGTGAATGCCTTTGACGCCGACCCGCTTCATGAGCTTGCCCCAGGCTTCGCGGCTCTGCGGCACATCGGCCTTGATCTTCATGTCACGGGCGAGATTGAGCAGGGCCTGCTTCACGAACCATGAGACCATGCCCGGGTTTGCTCCGCAGCAGGAGACGGCGGTGCTGCCCTTGCCGAGCTTGCGCTTCAGGGCGAGCAGGCCTTCACGCATCATGTAGTTGGAGCGCGCAGCGGAGCTGAGCTTCTTGTTGTAGTAAAGGCCGGGCCAGGGCTCGATCACCGTGTCAATGCAAAGCGCATTCGCTTCCCGGGCCAGTTTCATGATGTCGAGCGACGAAACGTCGACTGTAAGATTGACGATGAGGGCCTGGCCGGGGCCAGCCTTGAGCAACGGTGTGATCAGACTCCGGTAGTTATCCGGTGTGATCGCCTCGTTGATGAAACGGATTCCTTCCTTGTCGGCAATATGGCGCGACAGGTTGGATGGATCGATGATGGTGATCCGCGATCTGTCCAGCTCGATATGGCGCAGGATGAGCGGCAGCACGCCGCGGCCGATGGAACCAAAGCCCAACATCACGATAGGGCCTTTCCAGGTGGCAAGCCGTTTCCAGTTGCTCATGTTCTTTAGTCTCCCGGGGGCGGGTTGGTTTTCTCCCGCAAAGCGCGCGCGCATAAGGCATCTGTGCTGCGATGCAAGAAAATTCTGTAACTTCTGGATGGCTTGACTTCAAGCCTGCGCAGGCTCCAATTCGCACGCACGAAAGCGGGAGAACAGCGATGCCGGCCAGCGGAAAAAGCAAGAAGATGAAAGTGGCGATGCTCACGGCGGGAGGCCTCGCGCCTTGCCTGTCGGCGGCTGTCGGCGGGCTCATTCTCGAATACTCGAAGAAGGCACCGAAGGCGGAAATCATCGGCTACAAGAACGGCTACATGGGCTTGCTGAAGGGCTCATACATCACCGTGACGCCCAAGGTGCGCAAGCATGCCGGAACGCTGCTGGAGCATGGCGGCTCACCGCTCGGCAATTCGCGCGTGAAGCTCACCAATGTGAAGGATTGCATCAAGCGCGGACTGATCAAGGAAGGGCAGGATCCGCTTCAGGTTGCGGCGGAGCAACTGGTGAAGGACGGCATCACCATCCTGCACACCATCGGCGGTGACGATACCAACACGACGGCGGCCGATCTCGCCGCCTATCTGGCAAAGAACAACTACGATCTGACTGTTGTCGGCCTGCCAAAGACGATCGACAACGATGTGGTTCCGATCAGGCAGACGCTCGGCGCCGTCACGGCGGCAGAGCAGGGCGCGATCTTCTGGGAGAACGCTGTCAACGAGCAGAGCACCAGCCCGCGCATGCTGCTGATCCATGAGGTGATGGGGCGCAATTGCGGATGGCTGACGGCGGCGACGGCAGAGACCTATCGCAAGCGGCTCAAGAAGCTCAGGTTCCTGTCGGAGTTCGGCCTGCCCATGGGCTACAAGGACATCGACGCAGTCTATGTGCCGGAGGTGGCCATCGATCTTGAGGCAGAGGCGGCGCGCCTCAAGACTGTGATGGACGCGGAAGACTGCGTGACGATTTTTCTCTCGGAAGGTGCGGGCGTTGACGACATCGTGGCCGAGATGCGGGCGCGCGGCGAGGAGCCGGAGCGCGATGCCTTTGGACACGTGAAGATCGACAAGATCAATCCTGGCCAGTGGTTCGCCAAGCGCTTCGCCGACATGGTGAAGGCCGAGAAGGTGCTGGTGCAGAAGTCAGGCTATTTTGCGCGCTCGGCCAAGGCCAACAAGGATGACCTGGCGCTGATCAAGCTGATGGTGAAGGAAGCAGTGAAGAGTGGCCTCAAGGGCGAGAGTGGGGTCATTGGCCATGACGAGGGCAAGGGCGGCAAGCTCCGCGCCATCGAGTTTCCGCGCATCAAGGGTGGCAAGCCTTTCGATACGGGCCAGAAGTGGTTCCACAACCTTTTGAAGACAATCGGCCAGCCTTTGGGAAAGACCGCTAGCGTCAAAC
Source organism: Pseudomonadota bacterium (assembly GCA_020161855.1). GTDB lineage: Bacteria > Pseudomonadota > Alphaproteobacteria > Rhizobiales > Aestuariivirgaceae > Aestuariivirga. Next base: position 40,526 of record JAIUNJ010000009.1, on the reverse strand, counting down.
ATGGCGACCACGATTGAGCGAAATCCTCAATAGAGCCCGCACCGGTTTCCTGCCGGAGGAGTAGCCGCTGTGTTCGATGATATGGAGGTTCTGACACCAGCCGAGATGTACAGGGCGGATGCCCATGCCATCGCGGCGGGGATCTCCGAGGAAGCGCTGATTGCGCGGGCGGGGCTTGCGGCGGCCCAGGAAATCGTCAGGCGCTACGGCGCGCGCCGCACCGTGGTCATGTGCGGGCCGGGCAACAACGGCAAGGATGGTGCAGTCGTCGCGGCACATCTCAAGGCTTGGGGATGGCCGGTGTCGATCTCGCTCGACGTGAGCGGAGCGGAACTCATCGTTGATGCGCTTTATGGCGCGGGTCTCAATCGGGACTTCGACGCGGGGGTTGCTGCGGCCGTCAATGGCGCCGGCGTGCCCGTGGTGGCAATCGACGTGCCCTCAGGCCTCGATGGCCTCACCGGGCGGCCGCGCGGCGCCAGCATCAAGGCAGATGTCACGATCACGTTCTTTCGCAAGAAGCCTGCACATCTGCTCTACCCCGGCCGGGCGCTGTGCGGCGAGATTGTGGTGGCCGATATCGGCATCCCCGCAGAGAGCCTGGCCGCCATCGCGCCGCGGCTTTGGGAGAATGCCTGTCCGCCACAGCGGACCCTTGAAGCGGGTACCCACAAACATCGCCGGGGCCACGCACTGGTCTGGTCAGGCGCGCAGCTGAGCACCGGTGCCACCCGCTTGTCTGCACAGGCCGCAGCCCGCAGCGGCTCCGGGCTGGTGACAATCGTGGGCAGCGAACGCGCTCTGAATGTCCATGCCAGCCATCTGTCGTCGATCATGCTGCGCTCCGCTGAAACACCGGAAGCGCTTGCCGGTATTCTCGCCGACCCAAGGATCGGTGCCTTCTGCATCGGCCCAGCGGCGGGCCACGGCGGCGCAACGCGCGGGTTTGTGATGGCAGGCTTCGCCACCCACGCAGCCATGGTGCTCGATGCCGATGCGCTCACCAGCTTTGAAAGCGAGCCGGAAACCCTCTTTGCGGCGATCAGGGCACGCTCCGCAGATGTTGTCATGACTCCGCATGAGGGGGAATTCAAACGTCTTTTCAAGATGATAAATCTGGATTCTCAAGACAAGGTTGAGGCGGCGCGTGAAGCGGCACGGCTTTCCGGCGCCGTTGTGCTTTTCAAGGGGCCAGACACCGTGGTCGCCCACCCGGATGGCCGCGCAGTGATCAACAGCAATGGCAGCGGCCGGCTTGCCACAGCGGGATCTGGCGATGTGCTGGCCGGCGTGATTGCCGGCCTGCTGGCGCAGGGGCAGGACGGGTTTGCCGCCGCCTGTGGCGGGGCCTGGCTTCACGCCGATGCCGCAGCCCGTTGCGGTCGCAGCAGTCCTGTCGCGGAAGATATTGTGGCAGCGCTCGGCGCATGAAAAGCCTCAAGGACAATCCGCTGTTCCTGCTGCTGGCCACCGGCGGCCTGCTCGGGCTCTATTTTCCGCTCGGACGGCTGGCCCATGACGCCGGGTTGAACCCGCTTCTCTGGGCGCTGATCATCTCGCTGGGGCCCGGTGTGATCCTTGTCCTGGCGAGTCTTCGTGATCGTGAAGGATGGGGCAGGGGCTGGGGCTTTGCCCTTGCCGCTGCTGTGCTCGCCTATGTCATTCCGAACGGCATCACCTTTGCCGCGATCTCGCACATCGGCAGCGGCTTCATGGCACTCATGTATGCGTGCTCACCTATTGTGACCGCCGTGCTCTCAATGGCCTTCGGCGTGCGGCCCCCGAGCGGCAGGTTGCTTGCGGGCGTAGCCCTTGGCTTTGGCGGTGCAGTGCTGATCGCGTGGTCACGCTCCAGCGCCGGATGGAACAGCGAAACCATGTGGGCTCTTCTGGCTTTCCTCGTGCCATTGTCGCTTGGGCTCGGCAATGTGTTCCGGACGGCCTATTGGCCGGAAGGGGTGTCACCCTTGCGCCTTGCCGCCCAGACCAATGTCGCGGCGGTCCTGCCGCTCGGCGCGCTGCTGATCGGTAGCGCAGGGCTGGCACCATTTGGCCAACTGGCCAATGCTCCGGCGCTGGTGCTGCTTCAGGTCATCGTGTCGACTGCGATGTTCGTTGCCTTCTTTCGGCTGCAGTGGGTGGGCGGGCCGACCTACCTGAGCCAGATCGGCTATGTCGGGGCCGCTGTGGGATTGGCGGCTGGCGTGTTTTTCCTGCGGGAATCCTATCCGGTGCTGGTCTGGGCCGGAGCAGGGCTGATTGCCACTGGCGTGGTTGTTTCCAATCTGCCGCAGCGGCAGGCCAAGCCATCTCAGGGCAATTGATTTTATTGGGAAAAGCCGTGGCTCTCGTGCCGGTATTTCAGGCTGGAGTTGCGGAAATTGCTCTGCTATAGGCCTGCCGACCAAATCGCCCCTCGGCCTTTGGCCGCCTACATGCGCGGGCGTGGTGAAATTGGCAGACACGCAGGATTTAGGTTCCTGTGGGGAAACCCGTGGGGGTTCAAGTCCCTCCGCCCGCACCAGTTCCCGCATGTCGACAGAGTCCGCGCAGGGGCCAACGAAAGAGCGAAACGATGAACGTGACTGAGACCCTGAATACCGGCCTGAAGCGCGAGTTCCAGGTTGTAGTGAATTCCGACGAACTGGCCCGGCTGGCTGAAGCCCGCCTCGCCGAGATGGCCGGCAAGGCTCAGATCAAGGGCTTCCGCCCCGGCAAGGTGCCGGTTGCCCATCTCAAGCGCCTTTATGGCAAGTCCGTTATGGCCGAAGTGGTGCAGAAGTCGCTGGAAGACTCAACCCGCACGGTATTCGCCGACCGCAACCTGAAGCCGGCTTATCAGCCGGAAGTGAAGCTGCCCGAGGCCGAAGACGAAGTGAACGCCGTCATGGACGGCAAGAAGGATCTTTCCTTCTCGATCTCCGGCGAAGTGATCCCCGATTTCGAGGTCAAGGATACGACCGGCCTTGAACTGGCCAAGCACGTTGTGGCTGTGACCGACGCGAACATCGACGAGGCCATTGCCAATCTCTCGTCTTCCTCGAAGAACTGGGAAGCCAAGGCCGCCGGCGCCAAGGCTGCCAATGGCGACCGTGTGACGATCAGCTTCGAAGGCAAGGTGGATGGTGTGGCCTTTGAAGGCGGCACCGGCGAGGACATTCCGCTCGAACTTGGCTCCAACCAGTTCATTCCGGGCTTTGAAGAACAGCTGGTCGGCGCCAAGGTTGGCGACGAACTCGTCGTGAAGGTAAGCTTCCCGGCCGACTACGCCGTCGATACGCTGGCTGGCAAGCCGGCCGAATTCACCACCAAGGTTTCTGCGATCGAAACCGGCACCGGCGCTGCTGTCGATGACGAATTCGCCAAGCGTATGGGCTTCGAAAATGTCGGCGCGCTGCGCGAGATGGTGAAGTCGAGCCTGGCGCGTGAATTCGAGCGCATGACCGCCATGAAGCTCAAGCGCGACGTGCTGGATGCCCTCGACAAGCAGTATACCTTCGATCTGCCGGAACGCCTCGTCGAGACGGAGTTCAGCAGCATCTGGACGGCGCTGAACAACGAGATGCAGAAGGCCGGCAAGACCTTCGCCGACGAAGACACGACCGAAGAGAAGGCCCGTGACGAGTATCGCGCCATTGCCGCGCGGCGCGTGCGTCTTGGCCTCGTGCTCGGCATGATGGGCGAGAAGGAGGGCGTCAACGTCAATGAGCAGGAACTGCAGCAGGCCCTGATCGCCCGCGTGCGCCAGTTCCCAGGCCAGGAGCGCCAAGTTTACGACTTCTACCGCAAGAATCCGTCGGCCCTGATCGAGCTGCGCGGCCCGATCTTTGAACAGAAGGTCGTGGACCTGATCGTGGCCAAGGCCTCCCTCTCGGAGAAGAGCGTCAGCCGCGAAGACTTGAAGAAGATGGTGGAAGACGACCTGGACAGCGCTGCCTAAGCTGCTCAATTCCAAGAGATTTTCGGACAGCCGCATCCTCTGGTGCGGCTGTTTGATTTTAAGGATTCGGTCACCTATCTATGGTCGATCTTGATCCCGACCTGATTCCTTCCGCCGATTTCCGGAGCTCCCATGACATTCGATCCCATGACCCCTTCAGCCGCATTCTGGCCTTCCGTCATCCAGCAGGAGGCGCGGGGCGAGCGGGTTTATGATCTGCCATCGCGCCTGCTGCGCGAACGCATCATTTTCGTGACGGGCCAGGTCGAGGACACCATGGCCGCGTCGATCTGCATGCAGTTGCTTTTCCTTGAGGCCGAGAACCCCAAGAAGGAAATCGCCATGTACATCAACTCGCCGGGCGGCGTGGTGACATCGGGCCTTTCGATCTATGACACGATGCAGTTCATCCGTTGCCCGGTCTCGACCATCGTCATGGGACAGGCAGCTTCCATGGGCTCGCTCCTTGCTTGCGCCGGCGAAAAGGGCATGCGTTTTGCCCTGCCGCACGCCTCGATCATGGTGCATCAACCATCCGGCGGCTTTCAGGGCCAGGTGACCGACATCCTGATCCACGCGCGCAATGTGGAAAATCTCAAGAAACGGCTGAATGAAATTTACGTGAAGCACACGGGCCGCAGCTTCAAGGAAATTGAAGAGGCGCTTGAGCGCGACAACTTCATGACCGCCGCCGAAGCCGTGAAATTCGGCCTTGTGGACGAGGTCAAGGACCGGCGCCCGCAGCCTGAGGACGGCAAGTGACGGCTTGCGCCAGGCTTCAGGCCGGGTCTTGACCGGATACACCCTTGCAAGGATTGTTTAACCCCGGAAGGCGCAAGCTGGATTTGAGTCGCCTCTTGGGGCTATGCTTGGTTAGGTGTGCGGGCGTAGAGAATTTTGAGGAGTGGGGCGGGCCCGTCTGGCGCGCCGGAGTTTAAGGAACGAAAGCATGAGCAAGGCATCGACCGGCGACAACAAGAACACGCTGTACTGCTCCTTCTGCGGCAAAAGCCAGCATGAGGTCAGAAAGCTGATCGCCGGGCCGACAGTTTTTATCTGCGACGAATGCGTCGAGCTGTGCATGGACATCATCCGCGAGGAGAACAAGTCCCAGCTCGTGAAGTCCAAGGACGGCGTGCCGACGCCGCAGGAGATCCGCAAGGTTCTCGACGACTATGTCATCGGCCAAGACCACGCCAAGCGTGTTCTCTCGGTGGCTGTCCACAATCACTACAAGCGTCTCAATCACGGCCAGAAGGGCAACGACGTCGAACTGGCGAAGTCGAACATCCTGCTCGTCGGTCCCACGGGTTCGGGCAAGACGCTGCTGGCCCAGACCCTGGCGCGCATTCTCGACGTGCCGTTCACCATGGCTGACGCCACGACCCTTACCGAAGCGGGTTATGTCGGCGAGGACGTGGAGAACATCATCCTCAAGCTGCTGCAGGCTTCCGACTACAATGTAGAGCGGGCGCAGCGCGGCATCGTCTATATCGACGAAATCGACAAGATCAGCCGCAAGTCTGACAATCCCTCGATCACCCGCGACGTGTCGGGCGAGGGTGTGCAGCAGGCCTTGCTCAAGATCATGGAAGGCACCGTTGCCTCGGTGCCGCCGCAGGGTGGCCGCAAGCACCCGCAGCAGGAGTTCCTGCAGGTCGACACAACGAACATCCTGTTCATCTGCGGTGGCGCCTTTGCCGGCCTCGACCGCATCATCAACCAGCGCTCGAAGGGCACGGGCATCGGCTTTGCGGCAACCGTGCGTTCGTCGGATGATCGCCGCACCGGTGCGGTGCTTCGCGAGCTCGAGCCGGAAGACCTGCTGCGCTTCGGCCTGATCCCGGAATTCGTCGGACGTCTGCCGGTCATCGCCACGCTCGAAGACCTCGATGAGGCGGCTCTGGTGCAGATCCTGTCCGAGCCGAAGAATGCCCTGGTGAAGCAGTACCAGCGGCTGTTCGAGATGGAAGGCGTGAAGCTCACGGTTCCCGAGGAAGCTCTCAAGGCCATTGCCCGCCGCGCCATCGAGCGCAAGACGGGCGCGCGCGGCCTGCGCTCCATCATGGAAGCGATCCTGCTTGATACGATGTATGACCTGCCAGGCATGTCGGGCGTGGAGGAAGTGGTCATCTCGCGGGAAGTGGTGGAAGGCGCGGCGAAGCCGCTGCTCATCTATGCCGACCGCGACAAGCAATCCTCAGGCAAAGTGGCCGCCGCTTCAGCCTGATCGCCTTTGCGGGCGGGCTTGAAGTTCTTAACGCCCGTCGCCACATCGGTCCGACACAAACCGCCAGTGCCACTCTGGTGCCGGCGGAACCAAGGGCAGGGTTCACCTGCACAGGAAGAATATGGCCAAGAAAACTGAAACTGGAAAATACCTCGGTGCGGAAGAAGTTCTTCCGGTTCTGCCGCTCAGGGACATTGTCGTTTTCCCCCACATGATCGTTCCCCTCTTCGTGGGACGTGAAAAGTCCATCAAGGCGCTGGAAGAGGTGATGCGCGAGGAAAAGCGCATTGTCCTCGTCGCGCAGAAGAATCCGGCCGATGACGATCCGGCGCAGGACGCCATGTATGAAGTCGGCACGCTGGCCCAGGTGATGCAGCTGCTGAAGCTGCCTGACGGCACCGTGAAGGTGCTTGTCGAAGGCCTGGAGCGCGCGCGCATTCTCTCCTTCACGGATCGTGCTGATTTCTTCGAGGCAAATGTCTCGGCGATGGTGACGCCCGCTGCCGCTGACAAGGAAACGGAAGGGCTTGCCCGCTCCACCACGGCGCAGTTCGAGAGCTATGTGAAGCTCAACAAGAAGGTGCCGCAGGAGGTTCTGGCGAACATCGGACAGATCACCGATTTCTCCAAACTTGCCGACACCATTGCCGCCCACCTTGCGATCAAGATTCCCGACAAGCAGGTTCTGCTTGAGCTCGGTACCATCGAGGAGCGGCTTGAGAAGGCCTATGCCCTGATGGAAGGCGAGATCTCGGTTCTCCAGGTGGAGAAGCGCATCCGCAGCCGCGTGAAGCGCCAGATGGAGAAGACCCAGCGCGAGTACTATCTGAATGAGCAGATGAAGGCCATTCAGAAGGAACTTGGCGACGGCACCGAGGAGCGCGACGAGATCGCCGAGATCGAGAAGCGGGTGAAGGACACCAAGCTTTCGAAGGAAGCACGCGAGCGCGCCGAAGCGGAAATCAAGAAGCTGCGGCAGATGAGCCCGATGTCGGCGGAAGCCACCGTCGTGCGCAACTATCTCGACTGGCTGCTGAGCATTCCGTGGGGCTCGAAGAGCAAGGTCAAGACCGACCTCGCATTCGCGCAGAACATCCTCGATACCGATCACTTCGGCCTCGACAAGGTGAAGGAGCGCATCGTCGAGTATCTCGCGGTGCAGGCCCGGACCAACAAGCTCAAGGGCCCGATCCTCTGCCTCGTTGGACCGCCGGGCGTGGGCAAGACCTCGCTTGGCAAGTCGATCGCCAAGGCAACGGGCCGCGAGTTCATCCGCATGTCGCTGGGCGGCGTGCGTGACGAAGCCGAGATTCGTGGCCACCGCCGCACCTATATCGGTTCGATGCCGGGCAAGGTCATCCAGTCGATGAAGAAGGCCAAGAAGAGCAATCCGCTCTTCCTGCTCGACGAAATCGACAAGATGGGCATGGATTTCCGTGGCGATCCGTCGGCAGCTTTGCTCGAGGTCCTCGATCCCGAGCAGAACTCGACCTTCATGGATCACTATCTCGAAGTGGAATACGACCTCTCGAACGTGATGTTCGTGACCACCTCCAACACGCTGAACATTCCGCCCGCACTCCTCGACCGCATGGAGATCATCAGGATCGCTGGCTACACCGAGGACGAGAAGGCCGAGATCGTGAAGCGCCACCTGATCCCCAAGGCCATGGAGAACCATGGGCTGGAGAAGAAGGAGTTCGAGGTCAACGACGAGGCCGTGCGTGAGGTGATCCAGCGCTACACCCGCGAAGCGGGCGTGCGTAGCCTCGAGCGCGAGATGAACACGCTGTCCCGCAAGGCGGTCAAGGATTTGATGACGGCGAAGAAGGGCAAGAAGATCAAGGTGACGCCAGAGGTGGTGCGCCAGTATCTCGGCGTGCCGAAGTTCAAGCACGGCGAGGCCGAGCGCGAAGACCAGGTGGGTGTTGTCACCGGCCTGGCCTGGACCGAGGTGGGCGGCGAGCTTCTGACGATCGAAGCGCTCATGATGCCCGGCAAGGGCAAGATGACCGTCACCGGCAACCTGCGCGACGTGATGAAGGAGTCGATCTCGGCCGCTTCATCCTACGTGCGGAGCAGGGCGCCCTCGATCGGCGTCAAGCCACCGGTGTTCGACCGCAAGGACATTCACGTGCACGTGCCGGAAGGCGCGACGCCGAAGGATGGCCCGTCGGCAGGCATCGCCATGGCAACCGCCGTCGTCTCCGTGATGACCGGCATTCCCGTCCGCAGGGATGTGGCAATGACGGGCGAGATCACGCTGCGCGGCCGGGTTCTGCCGATCGGCGGCCTGAAGGAAAAGCTCCTGGCGGCACTCCGCGGCGGCATCAAGAAGGTGATGATCCCCGAGGAGAACGTGAAGGATCTGGCCGAGATCCCGGACAACGTGAAATCGGGCATGGAAATCGTGCCGGTGTCGCGGATGGACGACGTTCTCAAGAACGCGCTGGTGCGCATGCCGGTGCCGATCACCTGGGACGAGGAGGCGGAAGAAGCCGCCGCCGCTGCCCGGGGCAAGGGCGAAGGCTCGGGCGAGAGCGCCGTTCACTGAGTCTGCGGCCAGAACGAGAGATTGGACCCGCGTTCCCGAAAGGGGCGCGGGTTTCTCTTTGTCCTATAAGGGGAATTTAATGCTTGACAGGCGCGCGGTGTTTCACTAGATTTGTGGACAATCCAGAAATGGGTTCAGAGATTGAGGCAGAGTGGCGGAAACGCTCCTCTGCCTTTTTCATTCCACCAACAACAGTCCTGCAAGCCGAATGAGGACGACGTGGGTGGGATGGGGCTGAGCCAGGTTTGGAAGGGTGCGGCGCAACCTGAGAAGAAGCTGGGTTCCAGCTTGCGCTGGAATGACGTTCTTAGGCTGGAATGACGGCCTTTCGCTGGAATGATGGTTCCAAAGTGATCGTCCTCGCGGGAAAGACGGATGGGAAGGCGTTCGGCCTTCGGTTATGATTTCGACAAACAGGGAGAATGCAATGCCACATCTGGCAAGGCGGGAGTGGGTGCCGGGGCCATGCGAGGCCCGGGTGCAGGAGATCGCGGCGGGGGTGGGCGCGCTGTCCAGCGCAGCGGCGGCCCGGCGGGTGGAAGCGCTCGTTGAGGAAAACCTCGCCATCCACGACCGTCAGTGTTTCAATCTCAACCCTGCCGCCAATGTGATGAATCCCAGGGCGGAGGCACTGCTGGCCCGTGGGCTCGGCTCAAGGCCATCGCTCGGCTACCCCGGCGACAAGTACGAGATGGGGCTGGAGGCGATCGAGGAAATCGAAGTCATCGCGGCAGAACTGGCGGCCGAGATCTTCCACGCCCGCTATGCCGAGATCCGCGTGGGTTCCGGGGCACTGGCCAATCTCTACGGCTTCATGGCGTTGGCAAAGCCGGGAGACGCCATCATCGCGCCGCCGGCGACGATTGGCGGGCATGTGACCCATCACGCGGCGGGATGTGCCGGGCTTTATGGCCTGGTGAGTCACATGGCACCCGTCAATGCGGATGGCTTTTCTCTCGATCTCGACGGCTTGCGGACACTGGCCCGGAAGGTGGGCCCCAAGGTGATCACCGTGGGGGGCAGCCTCAATCTCTTTGCCCATCCGGTGCGGGAGGTGCGCGCCATTGCCGACGAGGTGGGGGCGAAGGTGCTGTTCGACGCCGCACATCAGTGCGGCCTGATTGCCGGTGGCGTCTGGGCCAATCCACTGGCGGAAGGTGCGCATCTGATGACGATGAGCACCTACAAGAGCCTTGGCGGCCCGGCAGGCGGGCTGATCGTGAGCAATGATGCCGCGATCAGCAAACTGCTCGATGCCATCGCCTTTCCGGGAATGACGGCCAATTTCGACGCGGCGAAGTCAGCGGCACTGGCGATCACGCTGCTGGACTGGCGGGAGCACGGCAGGGCCTATGCGCAGGCCATGGTCGATGTGGCGCGGGCGCTGGCGGCGGCGCTGGAGAAGCAGGGGTTGCCGGTGTTCTCGACCGGGCGCGGCGTGACGGACTCGCATCAGTTCGCCGTCAAGGCAGCGGGCTTTGGCGGCGGACAGGCGGCCTCCAAGACGCTGCGCAAGGCGGGCTTTCTGGCTTGCGGCATCGGCCTCCCCATCGCCGAGGTGGTGGGTGATCTCAATGGCCTACGCATCGGCACGCCGGAACTGGTGCGGCGTGGCGTGACCGTGGCGGATGTTCCGGAACTGGCAGCACTCATTGCGGAAGGGCTGCGCGCCAATGCGCCGGACCAGGTGGCACCGCGCACGGCAGCGCTGCGGGCGAAGTTCCAGGGGGTGCACTTCGTTTCGGCTTAGGCCGGAGCGGTTTCAGCGCGGCTGGCTTGCAAAGAGCTGGTTCTGGATGACCGCCTCGGGTGGCACGAAACCCGGTGCTGTGCCCGCGTCGCAGCGCTTGGCGATGTAGCGCATGTAGCGGTCGTCGATGGGCAGTTTCAGCCAGTCGATGAGCACCGGTGACATGCAGAAGAGCGGCCGCATCTGCAGGCGGTCGCGCAGCACGGTGGCATCGTCGCTGTTGCTGATCGTCAGGACCGGCACCTGATAGAGGCGCGGATCGGGCGTGAAGTTCCAGCCGATGTTCCATTGATGGGTGCGCAGGCCCGGCAGGTGGTCACCGAAGGCCACGATGACATAGGGGCGGCCACGGGCCTTGAGCTTGTCGTTGAGCGCCAGAAGGCCATCGACAGCAGCGGAAAGCCGGTCGCGGTAGTCGCTGCGGCCCGGGTGCCTCTTGCCGTCCGGCATCGGGTCGCGGTCCTTGTCCTCGATATAGGGACCATGGGTCTGGACGGTGACGATGTAGTGGAAGCGCGGCGCTGCCTCACCGAGGCGGCTTGCGACCTTTGCGAAAAGACCATCATCGCGCGGCCAGCCATTGTCTTGCTTGGTCAAGGTCATGTCGTCCATGCCGTCGAAGGTGGCGAAGCCGAAGCGTGGATAGACCTGATCGCGCAGCCAGAACTGCTTTTCAAAGTTATGGTAGGCGTGCGAGACATAGCCAGCCCCGGCGAGAAGCCGCGGCAGCATGCGGGCGTTTTCCGTGAAGTACTGCACGTAGTGCTGAAAGGGAATGATCCCCGACATGAAGCTCTTGGCGGACACGGCCGTCAGCACCTCGAACTCGGCATTGGGCGTGGTGCCACCGTAGACGGGCGAGATAGCCTTGCCTTCAGCGAAGCCTGCCGCGACGAGGCGGTTGAGCGGGCTTTCGGCATCGGATGGATCGCGCCACCAGGCCTCGCCCAGAACGATGAAGATATCGGGCGCAGGCGTGGTCCGGGTGGCAGGGGCCGGCGGAGCCTCCAGCGCCGCCAGGGCAGCATCGACCTCGGCCTCGGTGAAGGTTTTCAGGCGCAGGCCCGCGGTCGAGAAATAAAGATGCGTTGCCAGACCATTCATCCGTTCGCTCTCGGCCTGGCTGAAGGTCAGGTTCTCGACGCCGATCCAGTAGGAGTTGTCGTGGATCCATTTGACGACGGGCTCGAAGCGGTAGGTGGAGAGCAGGGCGATGCAACAGACGGCAAGCGGAAGGCTCCAGAGCCTGAAGCGCAGGCTGCGGGCGGCGATGATAACTGCGGGGATAATCGTTATGCCGGCAAGCCAGTGGGCCCAGCTGACATAGCCAAAGAGGGCATGCGTCTGCCCCACCAGAAACAGATCGCTGACCTGGAAGGGCTCGCCCGTGGCCTCGCGCTTGATGGCCGAGATGGTGCCGACGACGAGCAGGGCGGCGGCCAGCAGCAGCGCCGCGGGCACGAGGCGGATGAAGGCCGCGAAGACGCCAAGCATGACCATGGCGATGGCCATGCGCGGCAGGAGGAAGTGCCAGAGATCGCGGCCTTGCAGATAGTCCGGTGTCCATCGGCCGAGCCAGGCCATGACGGCCAGCAGGATGAGATAGGCGACAGGGAGCTTCCACAGATCGCGTTTGATGAAGCCGAGCAAGGCGCTGGCCATGGTTCGGCCCGGTGCGGAGGACATGGCGCCTGCTTCCGTTACTCTGCCGGTTCCAGCCGCGCGGTGGGCGCGAAGGCATCGGCCATGGCGGCGGCGCCATCGCTTTCCCCGGGGATCCGGAAGACATTGGCCTGCCACAGCCACCGGCCGAGCGACGGCATGCTGGAGGCCCAGGAGATCAGCGGCGCGAGGATCAGGCCGGTCATGATCGGTAGAAACCAGAAGAAGGTGGCCCAGGAGATCGACACGGCCAGAATCCCCAGCGCGACACCCACGAGCGAGTGGAAGGCGTGGCGGCGCAAGGCGATGGCAAAGGGCACTGCCGCGTCGTTGCGGTTCTGGGTGTTCCAGCCTGAATCGCGGCCGATCATGATGTCGAGCACGAAGCGCGACTGTACCAGCATCATGATGGGCGACAGCAGCATCGAAAGGCCAACCTCGGCGGCGACACTCTTGAGGAGGCCTGCCGCACCGCCGCAGCCCTGGCGCAACTCGCGGTCACGCAAGGCGAGAATGATGCCAAGCAGCTTGGGCAGATAGAGGACGACGGCCGTGACCACGAGAAGGCGCAGCGCCAGTTCCGGGTCGAAGACAGGCCAGGCCGGGAACAGCGAGAAACCGTCGGGGAAATAGTTGGGCTCGGTGTAGTGCGCGATGAACGCAAGGCCCATGCCCGCCGTGAGCAGCATCAGCCAGAGCGGCGAGGCGAGATAAGACATGATGCCCTGGATAAGGTGCACGCGGCTGACCCAGCACAGGCCCCTGGTGCCGACGAGCTTGCTGTGCTGCAGGTTGCCCTGGGCCCAGCGGCGGTCGCGGGCGGCAAAGTCCATGAGCGAGGGCGGCGTTTCCTCGTAGGAACCGGCAAGCTGCGGCAGCATATAAACCGCCCAGCCAGCGCGGCGCATGAGGGCGGCCTCGATGAAGTCGTGGCTGAGGATGAGGCCGCCGAAGGGCTTGCGGCCCTTGAGTTCCGGAAGGCCCGCTGCCTCGGCAAAGGCGCGGGTGCGGATGATGGCGTTGTGGCCCCAGTAGTTGCCGTCGCGGCCATGCCAGGCGGCTAGCCCCGCCGCCACGACCGGACCATAAACGCGGCCTGCAAACTGGGTCATGCGGGCATAGGGTGTCCAGCGGTTGCGCAGCAATGGCAGTGTCTGGATGATGCCGGCCCCGGGATCGGCAGCCATGGCGCGGGCCAGCGTTACCAGCAGCTCGCCGCTCATTTCACTGTCGGCATCGAGCACGATCATGTGGTCGTAGGCAGCACCCCAGTTGCAGACGAAGTCGGCGATGTTGCCGGCCTTTCGGTGGAGATTCTGTTCACGGCGGCGGTAATAGACCCCGAGTTCGCCCAGGAAGGACTGGCGCAGGGCGAGGAAGCGTTCTTCCTCCTGGCTGGCGATGTCGTCCTTGCGGGTGTCGCTGAGCACGAAGATGTCGAAGTGGCGTTGCGCGCCCTGCCAGACGAGGCCACGGCCCATGCGCTCGAGGGCGGCGAAGATGCTTGCGGGGTCTTCATTGTAGACGGGCATGACCAGCGCGGTGCGGCCCATGCGGGACTGCGGGGCAAGGGGAACACTCACGGTGTCCTTGCGCAGCAGAATGCAGAAACCGACGATGGCGCTGGCGCAGGCGAAGGAAATCCAGGTGAAGGTGAGGGCGAAGATCGCAGCAAAGACAAGCTGCAGCCAGGTGACATCCACCGGGCTGATGACCTGATACATGCCCCAGGTGCCCAGGGCCGTGAGAAGGGCCGTGAGCCCGAAGACAAAGATGCGGATGGTCCTGACGCTCGGAAGTGCCGGTGGTTTCGCAGGCCTTCCCTTCCAGTGCGAGATATCCTGCACGGGCATGGAGAGGCGGGACCTGGTGGGGATGAAGTTCACAGCCGTGTCCACCTGTAGAGCCAGGTCTCCGCGGCCGGGGCATCGTTGAGCTTGAGAACGGCGCGCAGCTCGGCAGAGTCGACGCCCGTTGCATCATGGGCGAAGGACAGGCGCATCGTGTTGTTGATGGGGTTCGGATAGATCACGATCTTGCTGACCGTGCCGGCACTGGCGCTGATGTCGGCGGTGAATTTACCGGGAGCTTCGCCGCCGGAATATTCGATCACATAGTAGCGCAGGTTGGCATCGTATTTCGGCGGCACGAGACCATTGTTGGAATCGACGCCCGAGCCCGAGAAGGTGACGATGCGGGCCGGTGGTGCCTCGTCCTTCGGCCAATCCTCGAACCAGTGCATGCGGTAGACGTAGTTGTAGCTGGCACCCTGCTTCAGAGGCTCCTTGGGGCGCCAGAAGGTGACGATGTTGTCGTTGATCTCCTGGAAGGTCGGGATCTCGTAGAGCAGCACGAAGCCGGGGCCCCAGTCGCCGATCGGTTCCACCCAGAGGCTGGGGCGGCGTTCGTAGCGGGCCTCGAGATCAAGGAAGTCCTGATAGCTGCGCTTCCGCTGCATCAGGCCGAAGCCCTGCGGGGTCATGTCCTGGAAGGCGCTGACCTGCAGTGTCTTGGGATTGGCGAGCGGGCGCCAGAGCCATTCACGGCGACCGGTGAGCATCATGAGCCCGTCTGAATCATGGACGGCGTTGCGGAAATCCTCGACGGGGCGGGCCAGGGCATCGAAGAGAAACATGCTCGTGAGTGGGGCGATGCCGATGGTGGCGATGTCGCGGCGCGGAAACAGCGTCATCTCCACATCCATCTGCGTGTCTTCGCCGGGCTTCACGGTGAAGCGGTAGGCGCCGGTGGCCGACGGGCTGTCGAGCAGGGCTTCGATCACAAGCGTGCCTGTGGCCGCCTCAGGCTTCTTGACCCAGAAGGCGCGGAAGAAGGGGAACTCCTCGCCGGAGGGTTCGCCCGTGTCGATGGCAAGGCCGCGAGCCGAAAGGCCATAGAGCAGGCCCTTGCCGACGGCTCGGAAATAGGAGGCGCCCTGGAACACGAGGAACTCGTCGTTCACATCGGCATTGTTGATCGGATAGCGGACGCGGAAGCCGGCATAGTGCAGGTCCGGCTGGCCCTGCGGCACCTTGGTGATGTGCGGGCCGAATTCGAAGAGCGTGGGATCGTAGTTCAGCTTGGCCTGCTGGCCGTCCTCGACGAGATAGATGTCGACCGGCTTGGTGAAGATGAAGCCCGGATGGAAGAGATCGAGCGAGAAGCTGTGCGGCTCGCCCTTCCAGATGGACCTGTCAGCGCGGAAACGGATGTCGCGATACTGATCATAGGTCGAGATGTCGATGTCGGGCGGCATCTCGATTTTCTCATCGACATAGGGCTTTGACGCCATGTCCTGCGCCAGCTTGCGGACGAAATCGTCGCGGAACTCGGAGGCGGGGCCATAGAGCTGCTGTGCGGCGGCGGGTCCGGCGAGGTTGCCGGAATGCATAAGGGTGGCGAGTGCCGCGAGTCGTGCGGCCTGGCCGAGGAATTCTCTACGCGAGGCGGTCATGGAAGGGGAATGAATGGGCTTTTTGCAGCGCACAAGAAATAGATTAACCCGTTGATTTGTAAAGAGGCATATTCATGTGCCTGTCATAAAATTGTGCATGGCTTCATCCGCTTCCACGTTGAGGTTGTGGCGGCCGGCCAGCGGTTCATGTTTTCAGGTGCAAAGCTGCCCGGGAAATGCGGCAGAACTGGTGCCGCTCCCTAGCGTCCCTGGGTGAGGGCAATGCGCAGCGCGAAGAATGCGAATACGCCCGCGAAGGTGGCGTCGATCGCACGCATGATGCGGGGGCGGAGCTTGAGCCAGCCCACGAGCTTGTGCGCCCCCCAGATCATGAGCAGCGTTGGCGGAATGCTGAGGGCAACGAACCACAGGCCGAGGAAGAGCAGCTTGCCGGTGACATGCGGGTCGCTGGCGGAAACGAACTGCGGCAGGAAGGTGATGAAGAAGAGCACGACCTTCGGATTGGTGAGATTGACGGTGAGGCCCAGCAGAAAGCAGTTCAGCAGCGAGGCCTGCTTCTGCGCGCCGGCAGCCAGCGTCAGGCTTGAGCCCTTGCGCAGCGCGTTGAAGGCAAGCCAGAGCAGATAGCCCGCGCCGACGATCTTGAGGGCGAGGAAGCCCGCATGGGAGGCAGCGATGAGTGCCGATACGCCAAAGGCCGCCAGCAGCGTGTGGACAACGCAGCCGAGATTGGTGCCGATGTTGGTGACGATTCCCGCGAGGCGGCCACTGGCGATCGTGCGCGACAGGAACAGACTCATATCCGGCCCTGGCGTGAGGAAGAGCACGAGCGAGGCCGCGGTGTAGCCGAGGAGGGTGGTGAGGTCGGGGATAAAGGTCATTTATTTCAGCTTCTTACCGCAATTTCATGAAAGACTGGGCGAGGCGCGAAGCGCACACTTGCGAATCTCTTTGTTTCCGATTCAAGGTAACGGCCATCGGCACAGTCAGTTGCGTTTTCGAACCCTAACTGGAAGCGACGCTCATGAACAAGAGCGAACTCATAGCCAAGGTCGCCCACGACACCAAGCTCACCCGCGGCGAAGCGGAAGAGGTGGTGGAGTCGACGATCGAGAACATCATCGCGGCGCTGCGGCAGGGCGATGACGTGCGGCTGATGGGATTCGGCGTGTTCACCGTGACGCGGCGCAAGGGGGGCGAAGCGCGCAACCCCAAGACCGGCAAGGTCATCAAGATGCCTGCCTCGAAGCGGGCCCGATTCAAGCCAGGGAAACTATTGAAGGAGGCCGTGAACAGCTGACGGGACTGTCCACCGGGTCAGGGAAGCGCCCGGCGAAGCGGATGGCCATCAGGGGAACAGATACGACAGCACACGTTCAAACTGACATGAGCCCCACACGCCCTCAGAAACGTGTGGGGCATTTGTTTGTGCGGAAATCAGATCAGGCCGGTGAGGAGGCCAGCGCCGGCAACGGCCATGGCGCCGCCAGCGACGCGGACGGCCTTCGCCCAATGCCCTTCGGCAAGCCTGCCGACGGCAAGGCCAAGACCGACGCCAAAGGCATGAAGAAGCGCCGTGGCGATCATGAAGCCCGCGGCATAGGCAAGGCCCGAGGCATCAACCGGCATTTCGGCACCATGGGCATGGCCATGGAAGATGGCGAAGAAGCCGACGAGCCCCATGGCCGCGGCCACCGGAATCTTGGCCTGCATGGCAACGGCGGCACCCAGGACGATGACTGAAGCGGCGATGCCAAGCTCGACCAGCGGAAGACCGACGCCATAGACGCCGAGCGCACCACCAACGGCCATCATCGCTACGAAAGAGAGTGGAACGAGCCAGAGGGCGCGGCCACCACGCTGGGCCGCAAAGAGGCCGACGGCCACCATGGCCAGCACATGGTCAAGGCCACCGACCGGATGCATGAAGCCATGCATGAGGCCCGAGGCGTCACCAACGCCGGTGTGGGCACTGGCCAGCTGGGTCATGAGAATGAGCGCCGCCGGGGCGGCTGTGAGACGGGTGAGAATTCTGGCCATATGCTGCTCCTTTTGCTCCTGCGGGTGAATCGATCATCTGCACCCCATGGCTGGTGCTGAGCCTAGCACAGCGATATTGCGGTGCAATGAGGGCCTGTCATGCGCCGGACGCCCGCCTGTTGCGTGGCCGACATGCCGCAGGCCGATTGCGTCATCAGCGTTGATCGGCAGCGGCGCGCGGCATAGTTTCGCCGCAGCGGGCGGGAGGTGGAGATGACCGGCATCGATCGCAATTTCGTGCTTCACGCGCTGTTCTGGCTCGTCCTCGGGGCGGGTTTCAGCGTCTGGATCGAGATGACTGGCAATGTCATCTATGCGGGCGTCTATGACAGCCTGGTGCTGTCGGGCTTCGTGATGCTGTTCGTTTATGGCGCGGTCTACCGGCTCTGGCCGGAGCTCAAGCGGGCGCGGCTTGCGGTGGCGCAGTTCTGGCTCGCGGTGATCTCGGTGCCGATGATGGTGCTCGGTTCCTATCTCCAGATCCAGTATGGCAGCGTCTCGCTGGCCGTGGCTGCTGCCGCGGCATCAGGCGTTTCGGCGCTGCTGCTGGCGTGGATTTTCGTGAGGGCTGTGCGCTCATCCAAGTGAGCACTGGATCGCGGCGGCGAGTTGAACAACGATCTTGTTGTTGGCGGAGCGCCGCCTAGCGAGCTGAGCTAGTCCGTGAAATTATGTTTCGGACCAAACGACCAATCAAAATTTCCCATCATTTCTGGGCAGGCAAATATGCGTGTAACAGCGTTGGTTGGGAGCCGAAAATTAAAATACCCGGCATGCTGACTTTCAAATATGTCGGAATATAAAGCTTTGCCTCTAACTTGAACAATCAATCTTCCTGCTTTTATATCCTGTAGTTCAGTGTCAGTAAGCTTTCTCGGGCACAGGCGCACAAACTGCTCCGCCTTTGAGAATACCGTCATGCCAACCCCTAGTTTATCGGCCAAGTCAGAGAAATCATCCCGCCACTCTGCCTGCGCTGGCACGAGTTCAATCGCGCTTGCGACATGAATCAAACTCGCGGGCGTCGGTCCCTCGTTTATTGTGAGAAGCTTAACCGATATGGTTAGGTCGTGAGGAGAGTGCATCAACATCAGCTCGTTGGGTTTGAGTGCCAAGTACGCTCTAAGTTGGCGACGGTTCGATTCTCTCGCTTGATAAACTGCCCACATCGTCGCGAAACATGTGATCAAGGTTGCTATCAATAGCCACAAGTCATACCTGGCAAGATAGTTTGCGAGATTTAGAGAACCAGATTCAGGGACTACCGCGCCGGAAGGTGGGGTTAGATGGAAAAGGGTCGCCTCCAGGCTAGCTCCAGCAATCATGCCGCTAGCGCCCACTAAGAAAGCTATGGGAAAGAAGAAGCGTACTAAGTGCGGTTCCATATGACCTCCCAAGTGCGATAACCCTAAGACTCCTGAGCAAAATCTGGAAGACCGTCAGATGTCCATTTCTGCCAGTCCCGCTTTTGAGGTCGCAGTCGGTCGCTAGCTATGGAGAGAGCTTGGTGGGCGATGAGAGACTCGAACTCCCGACATCTTCGGTGTAAACGAAGCGCTCTACCAACTGAGCTAATCGCCCTGACGTTTCAGTCAGCGTGCCTTTCGCACGGGGCGTGAATAGACATTCGCTCCGTGCGTTTCAAGTGTTCCGGCAAAGCCATTGCCCGCCGCCTTATCTGGCGGGCTCGTCCTGCTCGTAGTTGATGGACTCGACTTCCTTGCCTTCGATCACAGCTTCAAAGGCGCGAAGGCGCTTGTAGATGGAGAGCATCTTCACAATCGATGGCCAGGCATTGATCAGGTACTGGAACGAGTTGCGCACCTGATCCATCGCATTGGTGATCTGGTTGAGGAGGCCGAGGGTGATGGAGCCCGCCACCAGCGTCGGAACCAGGATGATGTAGGCGAAGATGTTGTCGGTCTGCAGGTAGAGGAAGCGGCCGATGTTGAAATAGACGTAGTGGAAGTAGAGGCGGAAATAGTTGGTCCGCACCGTGGCGAAGAGATCGGCCAGTGTCGGCGGCTGGGCGCGCTTCTCATCGTCCTCGCCATAGACCAGTTCCTTGCGGTAGGCGGCCTCGACGCGCTGGTTGCGGAATTCGAGGCCGGGGAGCTTGATGCCGATCAGGGCGAGCAGGGTGGTGCCGAAGACGGCCCAGGCAATGGCGGTGATGACCAGCGCCTGCGGTACTTCGCCGAAGAACGGAATCTCCTTCACGTGGACCGAGTAACCCCAGAGGATCGGCAGGAAGGCGATGAGCGTCATGACGGCATCGAGCAGGCTGATGCCGAGGGATTCGACGCCATCGGCGAAGCGCATTGTATCGTCCTGCACACGTTGCGAGGCGCCTTCGACCTTGCGCACGCGCGGCCAGTGGCTGACGTAATAGTCGTTCATGGCGGTGCGCCAGCGGAACACATAGTGGCTAAGGAAGAAGATCATCAGGGCACGGATGACTACATAGACCAGCGCGATCGAGAGGAATTGCCAGATGCCGATCCAGAATTCATCGGCGGTGACCGGGCGGGATTTCGCCAGCGCCGCCTGCAGGAGATCATAGAAGGGGCCATACCAGTTGTTGATGGCGACGCCGACCTCGACCGAATAGTAGGTGAGGAAGATGATCAACGACGTCCCGAGGACCGACCAGGCGAACCATTTGTGCGGCGCGAGAAACCACCAGACGGCGGCGAAGACGGCGGTGATGATTGCAAAATAGATGTAGAACCAGACGAAGGCCGGTGACGAGAAATAGGAGAGGCCGATGATCGGCGGCGCATCCGGCGCCGGGTTGGGGAGACCGATGTGGGCGCCCCATTGCTTGGCGGCAAGGAACCAGAGGACAACGGTGAAGAGCCCCCAGAGGGCGGCCGACGAGAAAAAGAGGCGCGGGCTGGGGAAGAAGGACTTGAACATCGGGCGAATCTTTCGTTGGCCTAGTATGCCGGGCAGCATTGTCACGCGCCCGAAGGCCGGGCAACTGACTTCCATTTAAGGGCCGTGACGTTTGCGTTATCCCGGGCAACTGAATGAGGCCGTTGCGGCCTGGCTGGACGAGCAGGGTGGTTCGGTCCGGGCCGGGGCTGCGGCGATGACGGCGCGCTATGGCAAGGGTGCCAGTTCGAGCGGCATCGACCTTGCCGCCTATGTGGCCGCACGGCTGCCGGCGACCCATGCGGTGAACCTGCGGGTGCTTGGCGAGGTTGCGGGCCTGCTGCCGGACTTTGCGCCACAAGGCCTGCGTGACGTGGGGGCGGGGCCGGGCACAGCCGGCTGGGCGGCGCTCGGGGTGTGGCCCGAGATTGCGCAAATCGAGCAGGTGGAGGCTTCGGCGCCGTTCCGGGAGCTTGCCGGCCATTTCAACAACGCGAGTGGGCTTTCGGCACTGGCTGAGGCCGCCGTTGTTGCCGGTGACCTGCGGGCGCTGGCAGGGGCGGAACCGCGCGACCTGGTTGTCGCCTCCTATGTGCTGGCCGAGTTGCCGGAGGCGGAGGCCGGTGAACTGGCGCTGCGCCTTTGGCAGGGAGCGAAAGAGGTGCTGGTGCTGGTGGAGCCCGGAAGCCCGCAAGGCTTTGCCCGGATCCGGCGGGCGAGGGATGCGCTGATCAAGGCGGGTGGACATGTGGCGGGGCCCTGCACGCATGATCTCGCCTGTCCCATCACGGGTGCCGACTGGTGCCATTTCAAGGAGCGGGTGCAGCGGAGCCGGGCGCATATGCATGCCAAGGGGGCGAGTGTTCCCTTCGAGGATGAGCCCTATTCCTGGCTGGCGGTGGCCCGCATGCGGGCGGTGCGCGGCGCAGGCCGGATCATTGGCCCCGCCGCTCATACCAAGGCGGGTCTTTCACTGCGCGTCTGCGCGGATGGCAGCATTGCCGAACGCCACATTGCCTCGCGCGACAAGGCCACCTACAAACGCCTGCGCAAGATGGCGTGGGGCGACAGCCTGCCCATCGGTTAGGCTTGGCTGCGTGGAGGAAGAGATGCGGAAGCTTGTATCGTCTGGATCGAAGTTCGAAGCGGAGATCGGCTATTCGCGCGCGGTCGTCGATGGCAACTGGTGCTTCGTCTCAGGTACCACCGGCTTTGACTATGCGAAGATGACGATCGCCGATGATGTCGTCGCTCAGACTGAGCAGTGCCTCAAGAACATCGCGGCGGCGCTGGAGCAGGCGGGTTTCTCGATGGCCGATGTGGTGCGCGCCAACTACATCCTGCCGGAGGGCAGCCTTTTCGAGATGACCTGGCCGGTGCTGCGGAAATATTTCGGCGATGTGCGCCCGGCCTCGACGGCCATCGTTGCGGCCCTCATCGATCCCCGCATGAAGATCGAGATCGAAGTGACGGCGCTGAAGCGGAGCTGACGGAGAGGCGCAATAGAAAAAGGGGGCACTTGGCCCCCTTTTAGTATTCCGTGTCCGGCCGGTTATCCGGCTCGTTGTTGTTGGCGGAAACCCGAGTCTCTACCAACTCTCTCCCTAGACCTGGGCATAGGCCCTTTTTGTAATGCCTTGAGGCATGGTCATTTTTATTGCGTTGAAAACTAGCCACAGTCTTGCACGTTTGCCAAGAGGAAAAATGTCGGAACTGTGACGGCGATGGTTGCCGAAGCGTGAGCCGTGCGCATTGCCAGTTGCGAAGGGCGCGCATCTCGCATGTGCGAAGAAGTCCGGGCCGGATGCGCCGTGCTTGAGTTGGCAAGGCTTTTGCGTAAAAGGGCCGCATTCGTTCCTGATCTATGGATTCTCACGGATTTCCCATGCGCCTTTCCCGCTATTTTCTGCCGATCCTGCGCGACGACCCGAAGGAGGCCGAGATCGTCTCGCACCGGCTGATGCTGCGCGCGGGCATGATCCGGCAGGAGGCGGCTGGCAGCTATTCCTGGTTGCCGCTGGGCTTCCGGGTTCTCAAGAAGATTGAGCAGATCGTCCGCGAAGAACAGAATCGTGCCGGCGCCATCGAGGTGCTGATGCCGACCATCCAGTCGGCCGATCTCTGGCGCAGGTCTGGCCGTTACGACGCCTATGGCAAGGAGATGCTGCGCATCACCGACCGCCACGAGCGGGAGATGCTCTTCGGCCCCACCAACGAAGAGATGATCACTGACATCTTCCGGCAGGGCGTGCAGAGCTACAAGGATGTGCCGCGCAACCTCTACCATATCCAGTGGAAGTTCCGCGACGAGGTCCGCCCGCGCTTCGGCGTGATGCGCGGCCGCGAGTTCCTGATGAAGGATGCCTATTCCTTCGACCTGACGCGCGAGGCAGGGCAGCACTCATACAACAAGATGTTCGTGAGCTATCTCAAGACCTTCGCCCGCATGGGGCTGAAGGCGGTGCCGATGCGCGCCGAAACGGGGCCCATCGGCGGCAAGGACAGCCACGAGTTCCTCATCCTCGCGCCGACCGGCGAAAGCGAAGTGTTCTTCGACCAGACCTTCCTCGACATGGACTGGTCGGCCTTCGACATCGACTATGACGATGTTGACGCCGTATCCAAGGTCGTGGGCGACTTCACGTCACGCTATGCCGCCACGTCCGAGATGCACGATGCCGCCGACTACGAGAAGCGCGTGCCTGCCGACAGGCGGGTGAACGGCCGGGGCATCGAGGTGGGCCACATCTTCTTCTTCGGGACGAAATATGCCGAGCCCCTCGGCTGCGTGGTGCAGGGACCTGATGGCAAGATGGTGACGCTGGAGTCAGGCTCCTACGGCATCGGCGTGTCGCGGCTTGTGGGCGGCATCATCGAGGCCTCGCATGACAAGGATGGCATCATCTGGCCGGAGTCGGTTGCGCCCTTCGATATCGGGCTCATCAACATCAAGGCCGGTGACGCGGAAGCCGATGCGGCCAGCGAGAAAATCTACAAGGCGCTGACGGCCAAGGGCAAGGACGTGCTCTATGACGACCGCAACCAGCCGGGCGGCGCCAAGTTCGCCACCATGGACCTGATCGGCCTGCCCTGGCAGGTGATCATCGGGCCGCGCGGCCTCAAGGATGGCGTTGCCGAGATCAAGAACCGCAAGACCGGCGCACGCGAGAATGTGGCGCTCGACCAGGTCGTGGCGCGGCTGGCGGGGTAATGGCCGACGTCCTTCCCGACACCAAGCCCTTTGCCGGGTTCGAGTGGAAGCTGGCGCTGCGCTATCTCAGGGCGCGGCGCAAGGAAGGCTTCATCAGCATCATTTCGCTGTTTTCGCTGCTCGGCATCATGCTCGGCGTGGCGACGCTGATCGTCGTCATGTCGGTGTTCAATGGCTTCCACAACGAGCTGCTGAAGCGGGTTCTCGGCTTTTCGGGACATGCCAGCATCTATGCGCCGGACCTTTCGCCGATAGAGGACTATCAGTCGATTGTGCAGCGGATCGAGCGGGTGTCGGACGTGAAACGGGTGACGCCGCTCGTCGAGGGGCAGGTGATGGTGTCTTCTGCCAAGACCGCTTCGGGCGCATTGGTGCGCGGCATCGACGAGACGCAGATGGCGCTCATCGACAGCATCACCAATGACAAGCTGCAGACAGCGATCGCAACACCCGGAGTTCCCGATGCGACAGCCTCGTGGGTGGGCTTCGACAAGTCAGATGGCATTGCCATAGGCGAGCGGCTGGCGTGGAAGCATCAGGTCGGGCTTGGCGGCACCATTACGCTGATTGCCCCCAACGGACCCGACACCGTGATCGGCTCAACGCCACGTATCCGCGACTACACCGTGGTGGCGATCTTCAAGATGGGCATGTCGGAGTACGACGAAGGCCTTGTCTATATGCCGTTGCCGGAGTCGCAGGATTTCTTCGGCACCGAGACCGGCGTCTCGGGCATCGAGGTCACGGTGACCGATCCCTCCAATATCTCTGCCTATGTGGGTGATCTTTCCCGCGCCGCGGGCGAAGGGCTGATGATCCAGACCTGGAAAGACCGCAACCAGGCCTTTTTCACGGCGCTGAGCGTTGAACGCAACGTCATGTTCATGGTGCTCACCATGATCATTCTGGTCGCCGCTCTGAACATCATCTCCGGCCTGATCATGCTGGTGAAGGACAAGGGCCACGATATCGCCATCCTGCGCACGATGGGGGCGACGAGTGGCGCGATACAGCGGGTCTTCTTCATCACGGGTGCTGCCATCGGCGTGGTCGGCACGATCCTCGGCGTGCTGCTGGGCATCCTGATTGCCGCCAATGCCGAGAGCCTGCGGCAGGGCGTGCAGTATCTGACCGGCACGGACCCTTTCAATTCGGAGCTCTATTATCTGACGCAACTGCCGGCGGAGGTCGATCTGACGCAGACCTTGTGGATCACATTGATGTCTCTGGTGTTGTCTTTCCTGGCCACGCTTTATCCATCCTGGAAGGCGTCTCGGCTCGATCCTGTTGAGGCGCTGCGCTACTCATGACGCTGAAGCCCGCCCTCGAGCTGCATAAGGTGACACGCACCTACGGGACCGGTGCGCAGGCGCTCACGGTTTTCCGCGACTTGTCGCTTACGGTGCGGGCCGGTGAGGTCGTGGCCCTTATCGGCCAGTCTGGCTCGGGCAAGTCGTCGATCCTGCACATGGCGGGGCTTCTCGAGCGGCCAACCTCCGGGGAGGTGCTGATTGCCGGGCAGAACTGCACGCAGATGGACGATACCTCGCGAACACGCGTGCGCCGCATCGGGATCGGCTTCGTCTATCAGTTCCATCATCTGCTGCCGGAATTCTCGGCCGTCGAGAATGTTGTGATCCCGCAACTCATTGCAGGTGCCACCGAGAAGGCGGCGCAGAGGCGAGCCAAGGAACTTCTGGACCGCATGGGGCTTTCGCACCGCCTAACCCACCGGCCCTCCGAGCTTTCAGGTGGCGAACAGCAGCGCGTGGCCATCGCGCGTGCACTTGCCAACAGACCGTTGCTGCTGCTGGCCGATGAACCGACGGGCAATCTTGACCCATCGACTGCAGAGATGGTGCACCACGAGTTCATGCGCCTCATCCACGACGAGGGGCTTGGCGCATTGATTGCCACCCACAACATTGAACAGGGCCGTCGCATGAGCCGCATGGTGATGCTGAAGGACGGCCATATTCACGAGAGCTAGCAGCGCCATGAGGGCCTTGCTTGCCGGTGCGGCCTTGCTGGCCCTCGCAGGGGTGGGGCAGGCGGCAGCACCCGAGCGCGAGGTTTTCGTTCGCAAAGTCTGCGATACGGCGGAGAGCGAAGCACGGGCGGCCGGCATCGACGCCAATTTCTTCGTGCGGCTTTTGTGGCGCGAGAGCCTTTTCGATCCTTCAGCGGTTTCGCCGAAGGGCGCTCAGGGGATCGCCCAGTTCATGCCGTCAACGGCCCAGAAACGTGGCCTTGCCGATCCTTTCGAGCCGTTTGCGGCGGTGGCGGCGTCTGCTCACTATCTCGCCGAGCTCAAGACCGCGTTCGGCAATCATGGGCTGGCGGCTGCGGCCTACAACGCCGGCGAGGAGCGTGTGTCGCGGTGGCTTGCGGGCAAGGGTGGCATGCCGGGCGAGACGCGCGACTATGTCGCCTATGTGACCGGGCGTGATGTCGAGGACTGGAAGGACAGCAAGGCGGCCCATGGCATACCCACGCTTGGCGCCGCGGCCAGCCTCTTCGACAACTGCCTGAAGCTTGCCCTGCAACCGGCCTCCGCGCCGCGCATGGCGTTGAAGCCCGGCCGTTCCATGCCCTGGGGTGCGCTTGTTGCAGCACATTTCCGTGAGGACAAGGCGCTGGCGATGTTCCGGCGGCTGCGGGTGCGGTTCCCCGAAGAATTCGCGGGCCGCGAGCCAATGATCGTCCGCAAGCGCAACCTGTCACGCGGGACGCGGTCGATGGCGCTGGTCATGATCGGCGCTGCGAACCGGGCAGAGGCCGAACGCGTGTGCAAGGCGCTCGCGGCGGCAGGCGCGCCCTGCGTGGTGCGCAAGGGAAGATAGCGCGGATAACCGATCCTCGATGCTTTGATTGGCCGGGCCGAATAGCTACCTTTGTGCCCATCATGGCTGAGTCCCCGACCTTCATCCACCTGCGCACCCATTCCGCCTATTCGCTGACGGAAGGGGCCCTGACGATCAAGCAGCTGGCGGATCTGGCCAAGAAGAATGCCATGCCGGCGCTGGGCATTGCCGACACGGGCAACCTGTTCGGGGCGCTCGAGTTTTCCGAATATCTGGGCGAGAAGGGCGTGCAGCCGCTGGTCGGGATCACGCTCAAGGTGGCGATGCCGGGGCTTGAGGCTCATGCGCCAAAGCACGGCCTGGTGCGCCATCCGTCAGTGGTGCTCATTGCCAAATCCGAGGCCGGCTATGCCAACCTGATGGTGCTGGCGAGCCGCAACTTCCTCGATGTCGATGCGACGGCGGAACCTCATGTGTCCTGGGCGCTGCTGGAGAAACATGCCGAGGGGCTGATCTGCCTTTCTGGTGGCCCGGGTGGGCCGGTAAACCGGGCGCTGGTGCAGGGGCAGTTTCCGCTTGCGGTGCAGCTCTTGTTCGAACTGAAGGGGCTCTTCGGCGACAGGCTCTACATCGAACTGCAGCGGCATGGGCTGGATGAGGAGCGGGCGGCAGAGCAAGGCTTGCTCGAGCTCGCCTATGGCCACGACGTGCCGCTGGTCGCGACCAATCAGCCCTATTTCGCAACGCCGGCGGATTTTGCCGCCCATGATGCACTGATCTGCATTGCTGAAGGTGAGGTCATTGCCGAGCCAGAACGGCGGCGCCTGACGCCGGAGCATTATTTCAAGTCGCAGCAGGAGATGGCAGCACTCTTTGCGGATATTCCGGAGGCGATCCAGAATACCATCGAGGTGGCGCGGCGCTCGGCCTTCCGGGTGAAGGGGCGCAAACCCATTCTGCCGCGCTTTGGCGATGGCGACGAGGCGGCGCAATTGCGGGCCGAGGCCGTGTCGGGGCTGGAGAAGCGCCTGGCTACGACGGGCCTTGCCGAGGGCTACACGCGCAAGGACTATGAAGAACGGCTGGAGTTTGAGCTCTCGGTCATCATCAAGATGAACTATGCGGGCTACTTCCTGATCGTCTCAGACTTCATCCGGTGGGCCAAGGCGCAGGATATTCCGGTGGGCCCGGGCCGTGGTTCCGGTGCCGGTTCGCTCGTTGCCTATTCGCTGATGATCACGGACCTCGATCCGCTGCGTTTCCAGCTCCTGTTCGAGCGCTTCCTCAACCCGGACCGCGTGTCCATGCCCGACTTCGACGTGGATTTCTGCCAGGACCGCCGCGACGAGGTGATCGACTACGTGCAGCAGCGCTACGGCAAGGACAACGTGGCGCAGATCATCACCTTCGGCAAACTGCAGGCGCGCATGGTGACGCGCGACGTCGGCCGTGTGCTGCAGATGCCCTATGGGCAGGTGGACCGCCTGTCGAAGATGATCCCCATGAATCCCGCAAATCCGGTGACGCTGGAACAGGCGATCGCGGGCGAGCCCCGGCTTCAGGAGGAGCGCGACAAGGACCCGCTGGTAAAGCAGCTCTTCCAGGTGGCGCAGAAGCTGGAGGGGCTTTACCGCAACGCCTCGACCCACGCGGCGGGCATCGTGATCGGTGACCGGCCGCTGGAACAGCTTGTGCCGCTCTACCGCGACCCGCGCTCGGGGCTGCCCGCAACGCAATACAACATGAAATATGCGGAGAAGGCCGGACTGGTGAAGTTCGACTTCCTCGGCCTCAAGACGCTGACGGTGATCGACCGGGCACAACGCATGATCCGGCAGCGGCTGCCGGAGTTTCATGCCAGCAAGATTCCACTCAACGATAGCAAGACCTTCGAGATGCTGGCGCAGGGCGAAACGGTGGGTGTGTTCCAGCTGGAAAGTGCCGGCATGCGCGATGCCGTGCGCGCCATGCGGGCCGACCGCTTCGAAGACCTGATCGCGCTTGTGGCGCTCTACCGCCCGGGCCCGATGGCGATGATCCCGACCTATTGCGCGCGCAAGCTGGGCAAGGAGCCGGTCGAATACCTTCATCCGGTTCTGGAGCCGATCCTCAAGGATACGTTTGGCGTCATCACCTACCAGGAGCAGGTGCAGCAGGTGGCCAAGGACATGGCGGGCTATACGCTTGCCGAGGCCGACCTCCTGCGCCGCGCCATGGGCAAGAAGATCAAGTCCGAGATGGATGCGCAACGGCAGCGCTTCATCAATGGTGCGATCTCGCGCGGCATCGAGCAGGCGCTGGCGATCGAGGTGTTCGAGGCCTGTGCGAAATTCGCCGAGTACGGCTTCAACAAGTCCCACTCGGCACCCTATGCCTATATCAGCTACCAGACGGCCTATCTGAAGGCGAACCATCCGGTGGAGTTCCTGGCGGCGTCCATGTCGCTCGATATCGGCAACACCGACAAGCTGATGCAGTTCAAGCAGGAGGCGCAGCGGCTTGGCATCCAGATCGTGCCGCCCTCGGTGAACGAGAGCCTGGCCGACTTCTCGGTGCGTGACGGCAAGGTGGTCTATGCGCTGGCAGCCCTCAAGAACGTGGGCGCGGGCGCAATGGCGCTGCTGGTGAAGGAGCGGCAGGCCAAGGGGCCATACCGCTCGCTCTCGGATTTTTCGCGCAGGCTCGATACCCAGACCATTAACCGCCGCGCCATGGAAAGCCTGGTCAAGGCCGGGGCGCTCGATTGCCTCAATGCGCAACGGGCGCAGGTGTTTGATGCAATCGACGGCCTTATTGCGCTGTCGAACAAGTCGACGGCCGAGGAAGCCGTGGGGCAGAACGATCTCTTTGGCGGTGGCTCTGGCCGGAGTGGTGAGGACATGGCCTTGCCGCAGCGCGAGGCCTGGTTGCCGATGGATCGTCTCGCCTATGAGTTCGAGGCGGTAGGCTTCTATTTGTCCGGCCATCCGCTCGATGAGTATGGCAAGGTGATGCAGCGGCTTGGTGTCGAGAGTTACGCCAGCTTCCTCGAGAAGATTCAGGCGCGGGGGGCAACGGCAGCACGGCTGGCCGGAACCGTGACCCACAGGCAGGAGCGGCGCTCCAAGGCGGGCAACCGCTTCGCTTTCGTTGGTTTCTCCGATCCGACCGGTCAGTTCGAGGCCATCTGTTTTTCCGATACACTTTCGGCCTCACGCGAGATGCTGGAACCGGGCACGGCGGTGATCGCGCGGGTGGAAGCCGATGTGGACGGCGAAGAAGTGAAGCTGCGCCTGCAGGGGGTTGAACTGTTGGAGAAGGCGGCTGCAGGCGCGGTTCAAGGAGTCCGCATCTTCATCCGCGATCCGGCGCCTGTTGAATCCATCGTCAAGCGGCTGTCGCCGGGTGGCAAAGCGCCTGTGCAGATCATCTGCATGGGAGAGGGCGGACGCGAAATCAGTATCGAGCTGGGCAATCGCTTCGTGGTGACGCCGCAGATCAGGGGTGCGCTCAAGGCCACACCCGGGATTATTGACGTCCAGGAGCTTTAGGAGAGCCGGTCAGGACGACAGGTGGTGGGTCTTGTCGAGGGGCTTGATGAACTCGACGCCGACGCCGTGGTCAAGGTAGCGGACGACGCGCCCTTTCATCTTGCCGAGCATGACATATGTGCCGATGCTGGGCAGAACCGATGTCTTGATGCCGGCGCCCGAAACCGAGATGTCGATGACTTCGCAAGGATAGACGCGGCCATCCGGAAGGGTCATGCTCGAATGCTTGTCCTTGGGCTCGAAACGGGGATGGCGGCGCGCCTCGGCAGCACCGCTGGTTTTCTTTTCAAGCCATTCGATGCGCTGCATCAGCCGTTCGAGACGGGCACCGCGGGCCGTGAAGCGGACGCGAAAGCCACCCTGAATGGCTGTATCCGAAACCAGTTCAACGCGACCCAGCTCCTCCAGATAGGCCACGATGGAAACGCCGGGCGGCGGCGAGAAATTGGCCACGAAGACGGCGCCTTCGCGCGTCAGATCAAGAACCTGACAGGCATGTTCCGACATGTCTGGCAACATGAAACGCCCGAAGACGATGCTTGAGCCCTTGCCCGGCGTTGCATGTTCGGCTGCTTCGATGGCTAAGGCGCTCACGGGACCCTCGAGTTACATAGTCGTCCAGCCCGTTCGCGTGACATGCCGGACTACAGGACAGCAGGTTCCAGCATAGAAACTCAGGGTAAAGAGGTGGTTAAGCGGGCGCACCACTCCGATGACCCGTCCTGCGAACTTGTACCAAACGGTGTCAGCTTTAGGCGTTTGCCAGGCCACCGGTGATGACGCGGAAATTGCGCTGTACCGGTTGGGCGGGTTGGCGGTGCTCGGTCCAGATGCTGCGGGCAGAGGTCATCTGGCGCGAGACAATGGCGCGGTGCCCGAGTTCCCGGGCCTCGCGGAAGGGAAAGAAGCCGCCGAGAATCTGGATGCCGCCCCCGTTGCGCGCCTGGATTGGCAGGCCGAGGAACTCCGTCGGCACGGCCTGTTTCGTGTCGGTCTGCAGCCGCAGACGCATGAGCGTCGGCTGGTAGTCGGTCATGGTGCGGTTGAAGTGTCGTGAAATCACGTCGGCTTCAAAGTCATCCCAGCCGGCCAAGGCATTGGTTGCCGTCAGGTTCTGCCTGAAGAGGTAGCCGACGCGGGTGCCTGCGAGGCGGAAACGGAAGCCCTTGCGGATATGATCACGCTCGATAATGGCGAGGTCAGGCAGGATGATCGCCATGCTGGCCGGATTGAAATCTTCCCGGGTGGGGAAGGGGCGTTCGTTGCGCAGTTTTTCCCATTGCACGAAGAGTGAACGGCTGCCCGGATGAAGGATATGGGTCCCGGAGTTCGGTTCATCGGGCAAATCGTTAAAGTGCATCAGCTGTCTCCAACCTCGGCACGGGCGCATGTTTGCCTGTGCCATTTGTGTACGGGTTGGTGTATCTCCTGCAGCCACCGTGCCAGCCCCAGACCGCCAGACAAGTTTCATGTCCGAGTTTTCCCCAGAAGAGCCCCCTTCATCCACACCGCCGGTCTTCAATGTGCCGGCTGTCGTTCTTGTCCTTGTGTTTCTTCTCCTCGCGATCCATGGCGCGCTGCAGTTGCTCGGACAGGAGTGGCAGACCTACGCGCTCTATCTGTTTTCCTTCATTCCTGCGCGCCTCGGCGGCGGCGAGGTCATTCCCATGGCGCCGGGCTCGCAGGTGTGGAGCTTCCTCACCTATGCCTTCCTGCATGGTGACTGGATCCACGTGGGATCGAACTGTATCTGGCTGCTGATTTTCTCCACGCCTGTGGCGCGGCGGCTGGGTGTTCTGCGCTACCTGGCGCTGCTGGCTGTTTCGGCCGTTGCCGGTGCGGCGATCATGCTACCGCTCAACTGGGGGCAATTCATGTTTCTGGTCGGGGCCTCGGCGAGTGTTTCCGGTGCCATGGCAGCGGCCATGCCGATCATGTTTTCCCCCGAGTTTCACCGCGGCGCGAATGTTTCCGGGATCAGGGTCCTGACGGTTGGCGAGCTTTTGCGCAGCCGCCAGGCAATTGGCTTCGCGGCTGTGTTCATTGCCCTGCAGCTTTTCACCGGCTCGGCCCAGACCCTGTCCGCCACAGCCTTCCTCGAAGAGCGCAATATCGCCTGGGAAGCCCATATCGGCGGCTTCCTTGCCGGGTTCATCTTCTTCTATTTTGTGGACGGGATTTCACGTATTCGCACAACCTGAACTGTGCTATGAGACCAGCGTTGCCATTCAGGGAGGAGAATAGCAATGGCTGTATCTCAAATCCTCAACGCAAAGGGCCGTGACGTGATCACGGCCGGACCTGCTACCCCTGTTTCCGAAATCGCCAGAACTCTTTCCGAGAAGCGCATTGGTGCCGTGGTCATTACGGGCGCCAATGGCCGGATCGAAGGCATCGTTTCGGAGCGGGATGTGGTGAGGTTCGTCGGGAGGGACGGTGCCACGGCCCTGGACCTGCCGGTGTCGTCAATCATGACTCGTGACGTGCGGACCTGCCGCGAAGGCGACAGCGAAGCCGCGCTCATGTCGCTCATGACGGCGCACCGGATCCGCCACCTGCCTGTTGTGAACAACAACAAGCTGGTGGGCATGATCTCCATCGGTGACGTGGTGAAGAACCGCATCGAGGAGGTCGAGCGCGAAGCCGAGGACATGAAGGCCTACATCGCAACCGCCGGATAGCGGTCGCGGCAAGGGGCAGGGCGGCCGCGCTAGCCTTCGAAGGTGAGGCCCGCGCCGTCCAGCCTGCGATAGAAGCAGCTCCGCCGCCCGGTGTGGCAGGCGGCACCGGTTTTTTGCGGCGTAACGCGGACCAAAAGGCAATCCTGGTCACAGTCGACATGAATACTGTCGACCTTGAATGTCTCGCCCGACGTTTCCCCCTTCAGCCAAAGCTTGCCGCGCGAGCGGCTCCAGAAATGGATCAGCCCGGTGCGGCGGGTGGCTTCCAGCGCTTCCGCGTTCATGAAGGCGAACATGAGGACAGCCCCATAGGCGCTATCCTGGATGATGGCGCCGATCAGGCCGTTGCTGTCGTAGCGGGGCGTGAAAGCCGATGTTTCTTCGAGGGTCATCGGCTGGCTTTATCGCAGGCGACTCAGGGCGTAAATGGCGTGCGGGGGCCGCGGGCCATTTCCAGGAAGCGCGCCTGCAGCACCGGGTTCGACTTGAACTCGCCGGTGAACTGGCTGGTGATGGTGCCGACATTGTGCTTGGCCACGCCGCGCGACGACATGCAGGTGTGCACGGCTTCGACGAACACGGCGACGCCACGGGCGGCCAGATGCTCGTGAATGGCGTTGGCGATCTGTGCCGTCATGGTTTCCTGGGTTTGCAGGCGGCGGGCATAGAGCTCGACCACGCGGGCGATCTTGGAGATGCCGACGACGCCACCATTGGGCAGATAGGCCACATGGGCCCGTCCATAGAAGGGCGCGATGTGATGCTCGCAATGAGACGTGAAGGCGATGTCGCGCAGCATGACCATATCGTCGTAGCCGCCAACCTCATTGAAGGTGCGATTCAGGATATCGGCCGGATCCTGCGTATAACCCTTGAAATATTCGCGGTAGGCATTGACCACGCGCTTCGGCGTGTCGAGGAGGCCCTCACGGCGCGGATCGTCACCGGCCCAGGCGATGAGCGTACGCACAGCGGCCTCCGCTTCTTCGCGGCTTGGCACAGTAACAGTCTGGGGAACGGGCTTGTTAAGGACCTTGGCATCCATGGACGGTGCTTCCTTGCGTATAATGTTTCCGGAGCCCATGTTACGGTTGCGTGCCGCTCATGGAATGTATGTGGCCGCTGCCTTGCCCCGCCGCCTGTGCAACTCCCATATCAACGGGTATGCTAGGAAACGCGGGCGCGTCTTTGGCCCGGTGGATATGGTCATGATCAATGATGTTTACAACAAGAAAATTCTGGGCCTCGCCGCCGATATTCCTCATTTGCGGCGCCTGAGCGACGCGGACGCCAGCGCCATTGCGCACTCGAAGCTTTGTGGCTCCAAGGTAACGGTTGACCTCAAGATGAAGGACGGCGTGGTGACCGATTTCGGCCACGACGTGAAGGCCTGCGCGCTCGGGCAGGCATCTTCTTCGATCATGGCCCGGCATGTCGTCGGGGCGACTGGCCCGGAGCTCCGCGCCTTGCGCGAACAGATGTACAAGATGCTCAAGGAGGAGGGGCCGCCGCCTTCGGGACGCTGGGCTGATTGCGAAGCCTTGCTGCCGGTTCGTGATTTCAAGGCCCGGCATGCCTCTACGTTGTTGACATTCGACGCCGTCGTTGATGCGGTGAACCAGATCGAGGCCAAGCAGGGTGTTGCGGCATGACGGGGAAGCCACCGGCCACCATCCGCGCCAGCGACGCGCCACAGCGCAACGGTTCGCGCTACCCGAAGATCTACAGTGGTCCATGTGAGGCACGTCAGAAATTCATTCTCGGCGATGTGTTCGGACTGGACCAGTTCGGCGTGAACCTAGCCGTGCTGCCACCGGGTGCCTGGGCCTCGCAGCGCCACTGGCACGAGGGCGAGGACGAGTTCATCTATGTGGTCGACGGCGAGTTGCTGCTCGTCGACGACGATGGCGAGCACGTGCTGACGCCAGGCATGTGTGCGGGCTTCAAGGCTGGAAATGGCAACGGCCATCACCTGAAGAACGCAAGCGACAGCCCGGCGACGTACCTTGAGGTGGGCACCCGGCTAAAGGCTGACCGCGCGCATTTCAGTGACGTCGACATGCTGGCGGTCAAGACGGATGGCGCTTTCCGCTTTGTGAAGCGCGACGGCAGCGATTTCTGAACGGTCCCCGATCCTGCTTGACAGGGTTGGGAGGCCCATCTATGCCGCAGCCCACCCAAGCGGGTGTAGCTCAGTTGGTTAGAGCGTCGGCCTGTCACGCCGAAGGTCGCGGGTTCGAGCCCCGTCACTCGCGCCACTTACCGTGGTTCTATGAAAAAGGCCGCTCGCAGCGGCCTTTGTCGTTTCTGTGGTTGGCTGGATATCAGTTACCGAGCGCCTGCTGGGCCGCCGACAGTACGCCGACATCCGGGTTCGCGGCGCAGTATTCGCCGATCGCCTTTCCGTCGGCTGCCATGTCGTCCAGATCCATGGTCGTGCTTCCGGCCTGGCCGCTGAAGTAGCCATGAATCCAGATCATCAGATAGCTGCCTTCCTCATCCGGCATGGAGGCGATTTCCGAGCATTTGATGGTGGCAAGGTCGATGACTTCGGCCTTGGCCGTGGTCAAAGCTGCGCCGGCCAGCAGGGCCAGCGCCGCAAGTGCGATTCTCATTGTGATTCCCCTCTCAGGTTGGTTTCTCAGGCTTCCCCAGGCCGCGGCATTTCTTGAGCCCGTTCGCAGAGTCGGACAAGGGCCAGATTTCAGTGCTGTGGCGCGGGTTTGTGCACAAATTTGCAGCCGCGACACATTGGCTTCTCCCGGGCCTAAAAGCTTGCAGGGGACCGTACCCTGCGCTAGCAAGCAGCCGGCTTCGGGGGTATGATTTGCCCCGGCCAACGAGGCGACGAGGGGTCATGCCGGAACTGCTGAAGGATTATCTGCCGATTGCGATTTTCATGGCTGTGGCGGGTGGAATCACACTGGCGCTGATGATCGCGCCGATCCTTCTCGCCTACCGCAAGCCTGATCCGGAAAAGCTTTCCGCCTATGAGTGCGGTTTCAATGCCTTTGACGATGCGCGCATGAAGTTCGATGTGCGCTTCTACCTCGTCTCGATCCTTTTCATCATCTTCGACCTCGAAGTGGCGTTTCTGTTTCCCTGGGCGATCAGCCTTGGCGATATTGGCCTCTTCGGTTTCTGGTCGATGATGATCTTCCTTGCGGTGTTGACCATCGGCTTCATCTATGAATGGCGGAAGGGTGCCCTCGAATGGGATTGATCGAACGCGCCACACCTGAGCAGCGCGAGTATTTCACCGAGATCAATGCGGAACTCGCCGACAAGGGTTTTCTTGTCACTTCGACCGATGACCTGATCAACTGGGCGCGCACCGGCTCGCTGATGTGGATGACCTTCGGTCTGGCCTGTTGCGCTGTCGAGATGATGCACACTTCGATGCCGCGCTATGACGTGGAGCGCTTCGGCTTTGCGCCGCGCGCCTCGCCGCGCCAGTCGGACGTGATGATCGTTGCGGGCACGCTGACCAACAAGATGGCTCCGGCGCTCCGCAAGGTTTACGACCAGATGCCTGAGCCGCGCTATGTGATCTCCATGGGATCCTGCGCCAATGGCGGCGGCTACTATCACTACTCCTACAGCGTGGTGCGCGGTTGCGACCGCATCGTGCCGGTGGATATTTACATTCCGGGCTGCCCTCCGACGGCCGAAGCGCTGCTCTATGGCATCCTGATGCTGCAGAAGAAGATCCGGCGCACCGGAACAATTGAACGCTGACAGGTTGAGATGAGCGACAAGCTGCAAGCCATCGCCGAACGGGTTACCGCGCAACTGGGAAGCGCGGTGGTGGGCACATCACTTGCCTATGGCGAACTGAACATTGAGGCCGAAGCGGCCAGGATCAATGACGTGCTGCGCTTCCTGCGGGACGATGCAGAATGCCGCTTCGTGAACTTCATTGATATCGCCGGTGTCGATTACCCGGAGCGGGCCAAGCGGTTCGATGTCGTCTATCACCTGCTGTCGCCTTACAAGAACCTGCGGGTGCGCGTGAAGGTGCAGGCGGGCGAGGGCGACGAGGTGCCGAGCGCGCTCGAAACCTTCCAGGCCGCCAACTGGTTTGAACGCGAAGTCTACGATCTCTATGGCGTGGTGTTCTCGGGCCATCCCGACCTGCGCCGCATCCTGACCGACTATGGCTTCCAGGGCCATCCGCTGCGCAAGGACTTCCCGACCACGGGCTATGTGCAGGTCCGCTACGACGACGAAGCCAAGCGGGTTGTCTATGAGCCGGTGAAGCTCGTTCAGGAATTCCGGCAGTTTGATTACCTGTCGCCATGGGAGGGCACGAACTACGTGCTGCCGGGCGACGAGAAGGCGAAGCAATGACCGAAGCTGCCGTCCGCAATTTCACGATCAACTTCGGCCCGCAGCATCCGGCGGCCCATGGTGTGCTGCGCATGGTGCTGGAACTCGATGGCGAAGTCGTCACCCGTGTCGATCCCCATATCGGGCTCCTGCATCGCGGCACAGAAAAGCTGATCGAGCAGAAGACCTATCTGCAGGCCGTGCCCTATTTCGACCGCCTCGACTATGTGGCGCCGATGAACCAGGAGCATGCGTTTGCGCTGGCCGTCGAGAAGCTGCTGGGCATCACGGTGCCGAGGCGCGGGCAGTTGATCCGCGTGCTCTATTCAGAGATCGGCCGGCTGCTGTCTCATCTCCTGAATGTGACCACACAGGCCATGGACGTGGGCGCGCTCACTCCGCCACTCTGGGGCTTCGAGGAGCGCGAAAAGCTCATGGTGTTCTATGAGCGTGCCTCGGGCAGCCGCATGCATGCGGCCTATGTGCGTCCGGGCGGCGTTCATCAGGATATCCCGCAGAAGCTCGTCGACGACATCGGGCGCTTCTGCGATCACCACAACAAGGTGCTAGACGATATCGAAGGCCTGCTGACTGACAACCGCATCTTCAAGCAGCGCAACGTCGATATCGGTGTGGTTTCTCTGGAAGACGCCTTCAACTGGGGTTTCTCCGGTGTGATGGTGCGCGGCAGTGGTGCTGCCTGGGACCTGCGCCGGGCGCAGCCCTATGAGTGCTATTCGGAACTCGATTTCGATATTCCTGTCGGCAAGAACGGCGACAACTACGACCGCTATCTGATCCGCGTGCAGGAGTGCCGCGAGTCCGTGAAGATCATGAAGCAGTGCGTGAACAAGCTGTCGTCCGCGGAAGGGGCGGGGCCTGTTTCAGCCATGGATGGCAAGGTGGTGCCGCCCAAGCGTGGTGAGATGAAGCGCTCGATGGAAGCGCTGATCCATCACTTCAAGCTCTACACCGAGGGCTACAAGGTGCCGGCCGGCGAGGTCTATGCGGCGGTGGAAGCGCCCAAAGGCGAGTTTGGCGTCTATCTCGTGGCCGATGGCACCAACAAGCCATACCGCTGCCGCCTGCGCGCGCCGGGCTTTGCGCATTTGCAGGCCATGGACTTCCTGTGCCGCGGGCACATGCTGGCCGACATTTCTGCCGTGCTCGGCTCCCTTGATATCGTGTTTGGTGAGGTGGACCGGTGAGCGTCCGTCGACTTGATCTTGTACAGCCTGAGAACTTTGCCTTCTCGCCGGACAATCTGGCCTGGGCGAAGCAGACGATTGCAAAATATCCCACGGGCAAGCAGGCCTCGGCGGTGATCCCGCTTTTGTGGCGCGCCCAGGAACAGAACGAGGGCTGGGTTTCGCGCCCCGCGATTGAATACGTCGCGAGCATGCTGGACATGGCCTACATCCGCGTTCTGGAAGTGGCAACCTTCTACACGATGTTCCAGCTGTCGCCGGTGGGCAAGAAGGCCCATGTGCAGGTTTGCGGAACAACGCCTTGCATGCTGCGTGGCGCAGAGGATCTCAAGGAGGTCTGCCGCCGCAAGATTCACTCCGAGCCGCATCATGTGACCGCCGATGGCAATCTTTCGTGGGAAGAGGTGGAATGCCTCGGCTCCTGCGTGAATGCCCCGATGGTGCAGGTGTGGAAGGATACCTACGAAGACCTGACGCCTGAGGCGCTGGAGCAATTGATCGACGATTGGTCAGCGGGCCGCAAGACGAAGCCGGGTCCGCAGAACGGCCGGCAGTACTCCATGGCTCTTGGCGGCGCCTCGACGCTGACCGATCCTGAGATTTACAAGGGCCAGCGCAAGTTTGAGCGCATCGAGTTGCCGCCTCCGCCACCGCCCGCACCGGCTGGCGCTCCGGCACCGGCTCCCGCCGCTGCACCTGCTGCGGCTGCTCCTGTTACCGCCAAGCCTGCGCCGGCCGCTGTGGCCAGTGCACCTGCCGCGGCAGCGCCGCAACCAGTGGCGGCGCCGGTCGCTGAGCCAGTTGCGCCGAAGGCAAAAGAGGCAGTTGTATCAAAGCCTTCCAAGCCAGTCTTGAAGTCTGGCGCGAAGGAGATAGAGGGCCGTCCTGAATTGCTCAAGAAGCCGCGCACGGGCAAGGGCGACGACCTGAAACTGATCTGGGGGGTTGGCCCCAAGCTTGAGATGCTGCTGCACAAGCTCGGTGTCTGGCACTTCGACCAGATTGCCTCGTGGACGAAGACTGAGTTGGCCTGGGTTGATGAGAAGCTCGAGGGCTTCAAGGGCCGTGCCTCGCGCGATGAATGGGTCAGTCAGGCCAAGAAGCTCGCTTCGGGCTGGCGGCCCGAGTCGTCTGTGGGCGACAAGCCGGGGAAGAAGTAAGCCATGCTCACTGACAAGGACCGCATCTTCACCAACCTTTACGGGCTTCACGACTGGGGCCTAGAGGGCGCGCGCAAGCGTGGCGCCTGGGTTGATACGAAGTCTTTCATCGACAAGGGCCGCGACTGGATCGTCAACGAGATGAAGGCTTCCGGCCTGCGTGGTCGCGGCGGCGCAGGCTTCCCGACGGGGCTCAAGTGGTCATTCATGCCCAAGCAGGTGGGCGAACGCCCGCACTATCTCGTGGTCAATGCCGATGAATCAGAGCCGGGCACCTGCAAGGACCGTGAAATCCTGCGTCATGATCCGCATCTGCTCGTTGAGGGGTGCCTGATCGCGGGTGCTGCCATGGCGGCCCATACGGCGGTGATCTATGTGCGCGGCGAGTATATCCGCGAGCGTGAGCATCTGCAGGCTGCGGTCGACCAGGCCTATGAGGCGCGGCTGATCGGCAAGAACAATGTCCATGGCTGGGACTTTGACATCTTCGTCCATCTTGTTAGTCTCCTTTTCAGCATTTTCTAGTTCCATCGAAGATGGTGGCTGCGGATTGTTACCAGTGGCAGTACCTACGGCGGCAGTTTCAGCCAATTTCATCAAATCGACGGTTGAGTCTCCACCTGCGGCCATTGGGAGGGGTACGGGTACACCAGCTTGATTAGGGGCCATTCCTACGAATGGGAAGCCGTTTGCGCCGAACAGAGCTTGTTGGTAGCGCGCAGCTTCCATAGATAAACTGTGGCCTGGTAATTGACCAAATAAATTTGAATAGAGCATGGCACCGTGTGGTATCATGCCCCAAACCATTGGGCCGTAATTACCATTGGTGGGTGGGTTGGTGGCAGGACTTGGTTGATTTGCATTCGAGGTTTTACCTGAGGGATTGTTGCTAGGAGTAGCCACTTCACCGCCCGCAGAAGCAGCATTTGCTTGTAAATGAGGGGGTGCTGCAGTCGAAACGGGATGTGTAGACCAATGATACGGCATCAAATACGGAATCTGTTGTGGATTGCCTCCTGGATTGCCACTCGCGTTATTGGCAAAGCCCGGTAGGGTAAGAGGTACTTGCAAAGAGGGAGCTTGGTGCGAAGCATGGTAGGACAAGAAATTCGGATGAAAAGTCACTGGGGTCGTG
>JAIUNJ010000008.1 GCA_020161855.1 Pseudomonadota bacterium | reverse complement strand
TGGGCATGCACGGCACCTACGAAGCCAACATGGCGATGCACGACTGCGACGTGATGATCAACATCGGCGCGCGCTTCGACGACCGCATCACCGGCCGCCTCGATGCCTTCTCGCCGGGATCGCGCAAGATCCACGTCGACATCGATCCGTCCTCCATCAACAAGACGGTGAAGGTCGATATCCCGGTGGTGGGGGATGTCGCCCATGCGCTGGAAGACATGATCCGCCTGTGGAAGTCGCGTTCGCTCACCCTCGACAAGCAGGCGCTGGCCGAGTGGAAGGCCCAGATCGTCCGCTGGAAGAGCGTGGACAGCCTGCGCTACTCGCCCAACAGGGACGTGATCATGCCGCAATATGCCATCCAGCGGCTCTTCGAACTCACCAAGGACAAGGACACCTACATCACCACCGAGGTGGGCCAGCACCAGATGTGGGCCGCGCAGTTCTATCACTTCGACGAACCGAACCGCTGGATGACCTCCGGCGGCCTTGGCACCATGGGCTATGGCCTGCCGGCGGCGATCGGCGTGCAGGCAGCACACCCGAAGTCGCTCGTGGTTGAC
Source organism: Pseudomonadota bacterium (assembly GCA_020161855.1). Classification (GTDB taxonomy): domain Bacteria; phylum Pseudomonadota; class Alphaproteobacteria; order Rhizobiales; family Aestuariivirgaceae; genus Aestuariivirga. The sequence goes on along the minus strand of JAIUNJ010000008.1, from coordinate 138,075 downwards.
ATCGCCGGCGATGCCTCGATCCTCATGAACATGCAGGAGATGTCGACGGCGGTTCAGCATCACCTGCCGGTGAAGGTCTTCATCCTGAACAACCAGTACATGGGCATGGTGCGCCAGTGGCAGCAGCTGCTGCATGGCAACCGCCTGTCGGAAAGCTACATGGAGTCGCTCCCTGATTTCGTGAAGCTCGCCGAGGCCTATGGCGGTGTTGGCATCCGCTGCGACAAGCCGGGCGATCTCGATGACGCCATCAAGGAGATGATCACCGTCAAGGCGCCGGTGCTCTTTGATTGCCGCGTGGCCAATCTCGCCAACTGCTTCCCGATGATCCCGTCGGGCAAGGCCCACAATGAAATGATCCTTGGCCATGAGATCAAGGATGAGGACGTGGGCAGCGTCATCGACTCCCGTGGCAAGCAACTCGTCTGAGGATGGCCAACATGAACACGACAACCACCCAGCCCGCCTCAGCCTACTTCCTTGATACCAAGAAGCAGGAAGCCGAGGCCCACACGCTTGCGGTCATCGCCGAGAACCAACCTGGTGTCCTGGCGCGGATCATCGGGCTCTTCGCGGGGCGCGGCTACAACATCGACTCGCTCACCGTGTCGGAGACGGAGCACGAGAAGCATGTCTCGCGCTTCACGATCTCGACCACGGGCACGCCCGCCGTCATCGCCCAGATCAAGAACCAGCTTGAGCGCATGGTGCCGGTGCATTCCGTCGCCGACCTGACCGTTGCGGGCAACTACCTCGCCCGCGAGCTGGCCATGGTGAAGGTGGCAGGCAAGGGCGACAGGCGCGTCGAGGCCTTGCGCCTGGCCGATGCCTTCCGCGCCCGTGTCGTCGACGCCTCGACTGACTCCTTCGTCTTCGAGCTCACCGGCAAGCCCGACAAGGTGGACCAGTTCATCTCGCTCATGGTGCCGCTCGGCCTCGTCGAGGTGGCCCGCACCGGCGTGGCTGCCATCAGCCGCGGCCCCGAGGCGATGCGCATCTAACCCGGAGCGCATTCGCCGGGCTGCCAGATGGCGAGCCATGCGCCGCAACCGATGCAGGTCTGTCCCTGTTATGTTGCGGTGCAGCATGAATCGTGCCACATTCAACTGCAGGCGGTGCCCGCGGTGCTGCCGCCATCCATGTGAGCGCCTGTCCGGATGCAGGCCGGTGCTTATCTGAAAGGAAGCAGTCCATGCCGAAGGGGCCGACCGTTGCCGAACTTGAAGAGCGCAAGCGCCAGCTTGCCTATCAGTTCTGGGAGGAGGAGGGGCGGCCCGCAGGCCGTTCCGAGGTGCATTGGCAGCGGGCCTGCCTTGCGCTTGCGCCCGCAGCTGCCAGCCCGGCGAAAAAGGCGAGCGCCGTAGCCGCGCCGAAAGCCACCGCCGCCAAGGTCAAACCTCCCGCCAAGGCGGTCAGCAGCCGCAGCAAGGCCAGATAGCCCGTCTTCGGCGCGAAGCAGGATAGTTCCGCGCAAGCCTCCCGGCGTCCAATGCCTTAGTCCCTCCGCAGTTGTCCCGCATATTGCGAGGAGACGTGAAAGGACGCCGAAATGTCCAACGAACCCAACACAGCCGAAACAACCGCTGCCAGCCTGGAAGAGCGCAAGCGCGAGCTTGCCTATCAGTTCTGGGAGGAAGAGGGCCGCCCCGATGGCCGTGCCGAAGCGCACTGGGAGCGGGCCTGCCTCGTTCTCATGACCCTTGAAGAAGCCGGTCCCAAGGATCCGGACTGGCTCTTGCGAAAGCCCGCTGAAGCGGCCGCTGAGCCTTCGCCTGCCGGTTCCGAAGCGGAAATCGAGGCCGGGGAAGACGCCGCCATCGCGGCCTTGCGCCGGCGGATCACCGGGCGCAACGCCGCCTGACCATCCTGCCGCCTCGCAGTCTGGAAAACAGCACCGGAGTCCCGGCCGGTGCTGTCGTGCGATGTTCTGTCAGGCCGTCTTGCCGCTTTTGGTGACGAAGAGGAACAGCATCAACGCTGCGCCAACGATCGTTACCAGCGAACCTGCCTGGAGAAAGAACGTCAGGTTGCCGTCATCGACAAGAACCTTGCCGATGATCAGCAGGACAACGCCGACCTCGTAGACAAGAAACTGCCAGAGCGCGAGCGGCGACTTGCCCAGCGCCGGATAGGCCCAGTGGAGCAATCCGAAGAGCACGGATGTCACAAACCCCAGAAGCCCGATATGGGCATGGGAGTTCGCGTAGTTCATGTGGTTCGTGGCCCCCAGCCACGTTCCGAAGATCATCCCGACGATGACCCAGGTCAGTCCCACAGTGATGTACAGTCGATCTAGGCGTTGCATGGTTCCCTCTCTGTGCAACACCCCCGGTCGCCGGGAATGTAGCCCATCTTGTTACGAAAATATATCGGTATTGCCCGCTGCGCCTGCTCTCGTGCCATTGGCCGAAGTTGCAGGTCAGGGTCTGCGGAAGCGTTGGCGCAATTCGGGATTGTCCACAAATCTAGTGAAACACCGCGCGCCTGTCAAGCACTAATTTCCTTTTTCAGGATTTTTCTTGATTGCGCCGGGATTTCAGTTGTTTGCGGCCGGGGCCGCTTCAGAGGCCGTTTCCGGCGTCGGATTGAGGCTGCTGGTCACTTCGCTCTGGTCGGCCGCAAGCGGATCGTCGCCGGGCTGCGCCGGCACCAGCCATTCGACGGCGCGTCCCTTGTCCCAGTAGCCGCGCCAGACGCCATCCTTGCCGATGCGATAGAATACGGGATCGGCCAGGCCTTCGACGGCGGCGGTCAGGATGTCCGAGACGAGACCGGCCTTGGCGGTGTCGGTCTTGCCGCTGCGCCACTGCCAGTCGATGCGCAGGGCGTCACCCTCCATCTCCGCTTCGGCGATGCCGTAGTAGGCCTTGCCGTCGGGATTGCGGCCGCGCACGTAATAGGTTCCGGAGATCGAGGGCAGGGTGAGCGGCGGCAGCGCGCGTGCGGCCTTCATGGCGGCGGCACCAAGTGCGGCCTGTGCCGTGAAGGGAATGTCGATCCGCCGTCCTGCTTCCTGCTCAAGCGGCTGGATGGTGAGCGGGCCTGCAAGCGCGAGGTTGGACAGGCCATCGGGCAGCACATGGGCGAGATCGAAGTTTTCGCCCTGGCGGGTCACGAGGGTGGAGAAGGCGCGGTCAAAGCCAAGCCGCACCTGGGCCGGATAGGATTGCGATTGCGCCTGCAGCGGGTCGAGCGCGAGCTTCAGGTCTTCCTGTGAGCTGCGGAAACGGATGTCGTAGAGACCCTTGCCGTTTTCCACATAGGCCATGAACAGCGGCCCACCGGCAGGCGCATCCATGGGAGCCGGCAGAACGATGGAGAGGAAGCGCCCTGCATCGTCCTCGGCACTTCCCGCCGTCCACCCGGCCGGTGCGGCGATTGCGGGCATGCGCTGCGGCATCATCCGCGAGAGCCCGGATTCGGCACAGGCATCGAGCCTGCTCACGATGTCGCGTGAACCGGAGAGGGTGAAGCTGGTTTTCGCCCCCTTGAACTGGAAGGTGACGGAACCGGCGCTGGCGATCCGGTCGACGAAGCCCTCAGGCACATAGACCGTCAGGTATTTCTGGCCGGGTTGGTCCGGCTCGTCGCGCAGTTCCATATCGGTGAAGGCCTGGCTGATGCCGCCACTGAGCGTAAGCTTGCCTGATGCCGTCGATGCACCTTCGGGCAGGAGTTCCTGTACGCCATGCAGCAACATGAAATCTTCGCCGGCCAGCGAGCGCCCGACAGCAAACACCTGATTGCCTTCGCGGCGCGTCTTGCTCGCCACGCAGGAGTCAAACACACCATCGACGAACTGCTCCGACATCAGCCACTCGATGCTGGAGTAGAAATCATAGCTTGAGGATTTTGCGTGCGCTGGCAATTGCGGTGCCAAGGCAACAGCGAAAGCCAGCAGGGCAATCCGGTTTCTCATGGCGACTCCAGCACGTGCAGGAAAGCATCCGACTCTTGTGTGAGATGGAGCGGCCCGTCAAGTGAAGACGATGTAAAATCGACAAACGCGACTTTAAAGTGAACGGCAGCGAGGGTGTTGTGCTTCGCTGGCGCGCGTCAGCGTTGTGGCACGAACCATTCCAGGCCCTGGCCCTTGTTCCATGTGCCGCGCCACACGCCGTCCTTGCCGATCTTGAACAGCACGGGATCGTTCAATCCGGTGACAACGGTGGTCAGCAGGTCGGCAACAAGATTGGCCTGTCCGGTGTCCGTCTTCTGATTTCGCCACGTCCAGTTGATTCGCAGTGTACCGTTTTCCATCACGGTCTCGGCGCTGCCGGTATATGGCTTGCCATCGGGGTTGCGGCCACGCACCCAATACTTGCCGGCCAGCGACTGCAAGGTCAGGGCGCCACTTGCAGCCGTGCCCTGCATGCTCGCTGCGCCCATCGCTGCATCGGCGCTGAAGCTGATGTCCACCCTGTCCTTTGCATTGGCTTCGAGAGACTGGATTGTGAGAGGGCCGGCGAGAGAGAGCTTGGCGACGTCTACCGGCGCCACATCGAGGACATCGATGGCCGTGCCCTCATAGGTGATCATGGAGGTAAAGGCCGGCTGGTTGTTGAGGCTCACCGATGCCGCGATGCGCCTTGCACTGGTGGAGCCGGGGTCGATGCGGCGCGCTGCGGCCTGAGCCGAGTCGCGAATGCGGATGTCGATGCGGCCCTGGCCATTCTCGGCATAGGCGAAGAACAGTTTCTGGCCGAAGGCGGCGCCCGCCAGCGGGGGCAGTTCGGTGACAATGTAGCGGCCACCCTGGCCCTGGTCCGAGTTGCCCGCCGTCCAGCCGGAAGGCGCTGCAAGCAGCGGCACTACAGGCCCCATCTCGCGGTTCAGGGCAGACTCCATGCAGGCATTGAGCCGCGAGATCACATTCTTGGAGCCCTTCAGGCCATGCTTGGTGGTTCCCTTGGGAAACTGCACGGTGACGAAGTTGGCGCTGCTCAGGTTGTCGATGAAGCCGTCCGACAGATACATGGTGGCAAACTTCGTGCCCGGCACAGCCGTATGATCGCGAACGGGCTGATTGGCGAAGTCGTAGCCCGTCTTGCCGTTGATGAAGACCTTGCCGCTGGTGTTCTGGTCATTGGTGTCGACATAGGCTTCGATGCCCTCGATCAGCACGAAGTCACTGCCTGTGATGGTGCGGCCGATGGAGAAGCGCTGGCTGCCTTCATATTGCAGGCGGCGGGCGGCGCAGGAGTCGAAGGAGTTGTTTACAAACTGCTCGACGATCATCCACTCCGGCGTCTTGAAGAACTCATACTCTACGAGATCGGCTGACGCTGGTGCCGGCATGAGTAGTGGCAACACAGCGGTTGCCAGCAGTGACCTGAATTTCATTCTCGCCTCCCATGCCCCCGGGAACATTGGGGGCAGTATGGCAAGATTTTTGGAAGCGTCCAGCGGTGCAAGAATTGCGCGGAAAGCAAGCGCGCCAGCAAAGTGGTATGGAAAAAAACTTCCGATCCGGCATTTCCGGGCAATCCGCCTAAGGCCTAGTGGATGGGCAGGAGTTTTGTGCCCGTGTCCTGCAGCCTGTCCGTCAACGTCAACGCCATTGCCTTTCTGAGAAACCGCCGGGATCTGCCGTGGCCCTCGGTGGAAGGCCTGAGCCGAACCGCCCTTGAGGCTGGCGCACAAGGCATTACCGTCCATCCCCGTCCGGACGAGCGTCATATCAGGCGTAGCGACGTCACGGTCCTGCGCAAGATGCTGCGGGCCGACTGGAAGGACCGGGAGTTCAACATCGAGGGCTATCCCGATGAGCGCTTCCTCGCGCTGGTCGAGGCCGAGCGTCCGGATCAGGTGACCCTTGTTCCCGACGATCCGTCGCAGGCGACATCGGACCATGGCTGGAATTTCGAAACTGAATCAGCGCGCCTCAAGGGCATTTGTGCCCGCTTGAAGTCTGGCGGTATGCGGGTGTCCCTGTTTGTTGATCCTGACGCAGCGGCACCGGCCAAGGCCAAGGCCGTGGGGGCCGATCGCGTGGAGATTTACACAGGCCCCTATGGTGGCGCCCAGGATGAGTTGCTCATGCAGCGCGAACTCGAAAAGGTCGTGGCCTGTGGCAATGCTGCGGCTGCCGCGGGGGTTGGCCTCAATGCTGGCCATGATCTCACGCGCGAAAACTTGCCGCGCCTGGTTGCGGCGCTGCCAAACCTGCAGGAAGTCTCGATTGGCCATGCCATCACGGCAGACGCCCTGAGCTTCGGCATGGCCGAGACCGTGAGGCTGTTCCGCAGGGCGATTGGCGAGAAGGCCTGAGTTGCCGTCAGGGCGCCGGGTCGAAGTTGAGACGCAGGCCCGGGCGTGGCCAGGCCATTTTGACGAGTTTGCCGGTACTCGAGAGGGTGATGTAGGCCGTGCGCCTGTCCGGTCCGCCGAAACAGATGTTGGTGCAGATCTCATCTGGCATGGGCACGAATTCGACAAAGCTTCCGTCTGGCGCGATGACGTTGATGCCGCCGATCACCAGAGAGGCGACGCAGACATTGCCGTCACGTTCGACCGCAAGGGAATCAAACGACGTGTAAGCCGCCGGACCTGCAAGATGCCGGCCGCCATTTTCATGCGGCGGTGAGTTGCGCACAACGCCGGGCGAGAGAATGTCGAAGGCCCAGAGGTGGCCTGTCCGCGTCTCGGCCACATAGACGGTCTTCTCGTCAGGACGGAGGCCGACGCCATTCGGCATGATCATCGGGAAAACCACTTCGACGATCGAACTGCCGTCCGGCTTGGCATAGTACAGCCCGCCGAAATCGACATCGCGGGGGCGGCGCTTGCCATGGTCGGTGAAGTAGAAGCCGCCATGCTTGTCGAAGACAAGATCGTTGGGCCCCTTGAGCGGAAAGCCGGCGCAGGAGGTGTAGAGAACCTCGACCTTGCCCGTCTCGATATCCACCCGCTCGATGCGCCCGCCACTGTAATCGTCAGGCTCGCCGGCTGTCACCAGCTTGCCGTCGACCATCTGGAAGCGGAACCCGCCGCTGTTGCAGACATAGAGCTTGCCGTCCGGACCCAATGCCGCGCCGTTCGGGCTGCCGCCAGGCGATGCGACCGTCGTCTTGCGGCCGTCGGCATGTATGCGCGTGATGCAACGATTGGCCAATTCGACGACGATGATCGTGCCATCAGCGAGGAGGACGGGGCCTTCCGGGAAACCCAGGCCGGAGGCGACTTCAGTGAGTTCTGGCAGCATGCAAAGGTCCTTTTCCACGGCATAGCCATTCATGGGAGGGGCTGCCAGTGCAACATGAGGTGGGAGGCTTTGCGGCATCTCGAGCCTGTGGCAATATCACGGCATGTTCCTTGCCCGCCCTGAAATTGTGCTCCGCGCTACGGGTAGAGCGATCTTGATGACCGGTCGCGGGCCCGCGGCCGCCGTGGAGCATTAGTGAGGCGGCTTGACGTTGCCATTGCCGGAGCAGGTCCTGCCGGTCTCGCCATGGCCCTGGCCTTGCACCGAGAAGGGCACCGCGTTGTGCTCTATGAGCAGTTCGATGAACCACGGCCGCTTGGCTCGGGACTGATCCTGCAGCCCACAGGACTTGTTGTTCTCGACTGGTTGGGGCTTGGAGACAAGCTTCGCAGCCTCGGCGCCCGCATTGACCGCCTGTTCGGCACATCGAGCGAAAGTGGCCGTACGGTGCTCGACGTGCGCTATGCGGCACTCGGCGAGGCGCGCGGCTATGCCGTACACCGGGCCGCGCTTTTCGGTACGCTGTTTGACGCTGTTTTGCAGGCGGGAATCGCGATCGAGAAAAAGAGTCGGATCAATGGCTTGGAGGGCGGTGTTCTGACTTTGAGTCAGGGCCGCGCGAGTCCGGCCTTCGATCTTGTCATCGACGCCTCTGGCGCTTCTTCACCGCTTGCATCTTCAACACATGGTGGCCGCACGACGCGGCCTTTGCGCTATGGTGCTGTGTGGTCGTCGCTGCCCTGGCCTGAGGCCGGCTTTGATCCTCACGCGCTCGAACAGAAATACAACAGGGCCTCCGTGATGATTGGCGTTCTGCCCATTGGCAGGGTGACGCTGCAGGGACCGCAGCAGGCGGCCTTTTTCTGGAGCCTGAAGCACGACACCTACGCCCAGTGGCGCGCCGCAGGGATCGAGGCCTGGAAGCACGAAGTCTTGCGGCATTGGCCGCAAGTGGCACCGCTTCTCGAACACGTCGGATCGCCAGATGATCTTGTCCTGGCGCGCTATCAGCATCATACGCTCGCCATTCCCTATGGTGACCGTCTCATCTGCATCGGTGATGCCGCCCACGCCACGAGCCCGCAGCTCGGGCAGGGTGCCAACATGGCCCTGCTTGATGTGCGGGCGCTGAGCGAGGCCCTCCGGCTGAACGATGACCTTGCGGCAGCGGCTGCGGCCTATGCCCGAGCCCGAAAATGGCATGTGCAGGTCTATCAAGCCCTGTCGGCCGCTTTCACACCCTTCTACCAATCGGACTCGATCCTGCTGCCATTTCTGCGCGATAGCCTCGTTGCGCCCCTGTCAAAGGTTCCACCCGTGCAGCGGCTGCTCGCCCATACTGTCGCAGGGACAGTGGTGCGGCCGAGCCGCGCGCCGCTTTCCGTCAGAAGCGGGGCTTGAGGGCAGACAGCGGCAAAGGCTTGTTGGCGCTGCCGATCTTCAGTTCGGTCGTCACAAAACTCAGCTTTGCACTGCCGGTGTTTTCAAGGTCGTGCAGCATGTACTCGCCGGGCGCGAAGGCATAGTGCCGTGTGTCACCAAGCTTGTAGGCCGCGTCGCTGATCCTTCCGTCATCGAAATGCGAACGGGCACTGCCATCGCTGGTGGCGGTCCAGAAATAGTTCAGCACGTGGCGATGAAAGCCGATGCGCTCGCCGGGCGCGAGGTCGATCAGCCAGACTCTCACTTCATCTGTCTCGGAGACGAGGCGCATGCCGACGCAACCATTCATCTGGTTGCGGGCGAGTTCCTCCTGCCGCCATTGCGGCCAGTCCTTCGGGGCCGGATTCACGACTCAAGCTCCGCGTAGAGAACCACCAGCGATGTACAGTTGAGTGGCATCACGGGGTTTGTGTAGATCATGCGGGTGTGCTGGCCGCGTTCTTCGAACACCGTGTTGATGAGATCGGAAGCGCCGTTGAGGCATTTGGGATGACCATCAAAGCCCTCAGCCACGCCCATGGTGCCTTCGAGACGAACCACCCGCCTGATGCGGGCCAGCGTTCCTGCAGAATCACGCAACTGCGCGATGGCATTGAGACATGACAGCTGACAGGACAGATAGCCTTGCTCGGCAGACAGCTCCCTGCCGATCTTGCCGGTATAGGCCACCTTGCCGTCGCGCCAGGGCAGGTTCCCCGAGGTCATGATCAGATTGCCGGTGATGGCCCAGGGCACGTAGTTCGCAACTGCAGCAGCAGGTGGCGGCAGGGTCAGGCCCAGCCCCGCGATCCGTTCTTCTGGTGTCATGCGTCGTCCTCCCGGAACAAGGCTAGCATCGACCATGCCCCATGCAAGGGAGGGGCATGCATGGCGGCCCATTCTTGCAGCTTGCCTTGGCCCTATGGGCCCGCTAAGCGGCCCTCCGATCTCAATAAAACAAGGGCTGAGACCTATGCGCGTTTATTATGACCGTGATGCGGATGTGAACCTGATCAAGGGCAAGAAGGTGGTGATCGTCGGCTATGGCAGCCAGGGTCGCGCGCATGCCCTGAACCTGAAGGACTCGGGCGCCAAGCAGGTGGCCGTTGCCCTCAAGCCGGGCTCTGCCACGGCCAAGAAGGTTGAGGCCGATGGCCTACAGGTCATGACCGTGGTCGAGGCCGCGAAGTGGGGCGATCTCCTGATGATGGCAGCGCCTGACGAACTCCAGGCCGACATCTTCAACAAGGAAATTGCACCGAACATCCGCGACGGTGCAGCCATTGCCTTCGCGCATGGCCTCAATGTGCATTTCAACCTGATCGAGCCGAAGAAGACCATCGACGTGGTCATGATCGCGCCGAAGGGCCCGGGCCACACCGTGCGCGGCGAATACCAGAAGGGTGGCGGCGTGCCCTGCCTGATCGCCATCCACAATGACGCCTCCGGCAACGCTCATGATCTGGCGCTGTCCTATGCCTGCGGCGTGGGCGGTGGCCGTTCCGGCGTGATCGAGACGACCTTCAAGGAAGAATGCGAGACCGATCTGTTCGGCGAGCAGGTGGTGCTGTGCGGCGGCCTGGTCGAACTCATCCGTGCCGGCTTCGAAACGCTGGTCGAAGCAGGTTACGCACCTGAGATGGCCTACTTCGAATGTCTGCATGAAGTGAAGCTGATCGTCGATCTCATCTATGAAGGCGGCATCGCCAACATGAACTACTCGATCTCCAACACGGCGGAATGGGGCGAATATGTTACTGGCCCGCGCATCATCACCGATGCGACTAAGGCCGAGATGAAGAAAGTGCTCAAGGACATCCAGACCGGCAAGTTCACTTCGGAGTGGATGCAGGAATGGAAGTCGGGTGCCGCGCGCTTCAAGGGCATCCGCCGCATGAACGACAGCCACCAGATCGAAGCGGTTGGCGAAAAGCTCCGCGAGATGATGCCGTGGATCGCCAAGAACAAGCTGGTGGATCGCGCGAGGAACTGATCCTACACACCCGCACACTATGTGTTGAGTTGTATCAATAGTACTCCGGGCCATCCTTTGGGGTGGCCCGCTTTCGTTCAGACAACTGTCAAACATCCAAGATATTCTGCCCGGTGGCGCTGTTTGGCGCTATGTCTGCCCGCAGGATGAACGATGAACGCGCTTTCGCCCATGTCTGACCTCGCCGCCTATCTCGAGGCGCTGGCCGACCCCACAGTTGCGGTGAGCCCGGACGGCATTGTGCTCGGCTGCAATACGGGGGCTGCGGAGCTGTTCGGTTCCGACATCCGCAATCAGGCCCTGACATTGCTGACGCGCTCGCCTGCGATCGCGCAGGCCATTCGTGCGGCGACGCTGCAGCGCGAGAAGTCGCGTGTTCCCTATGACCTTTACACCGTGCCGCCGCGCGCCTTCGAGGCGCTGGTTGCGCCGGTGGTAACAAATGCCGGTGTCGCTGCGGTGCTCGTGACATTCCGTGATCTTACGCGTGAGCAGCAGATCGAGAAGATGCGTTCCGACTTCGTTGCCAATGTCAGCCACGAGCTGCGAACGCCGCTTGCGACGCTTTCAGGCTTTGTCGAAACCATGCAGGGTGCGGCGCGCAACGACGACAAGGCGCGCGAGGAATTCCTCAAGATCATGAAGTCCCAGGCCTCGCGCATGTCGCGGCTGATCGAGGATTTGCTGTCACTCAGCCGGATCGAGACGAATGAACATGTGGCGCCGACCAGCGAGGTCGATCTGACCCAGGTGGTGCGGCAGACCGTTGAGCTCCTGAACAGCGTTGCCAAGAATGCCGGATGCGAACTCCAGACAAGCTTCTCCGGCCCCGTGATGGTTATGGGCGATGCGGGGGAACTGGCGCAGGTGGCGCATAACCTGATCGAGAACGCCATCAAGTACTCCGGTGAGGGCAAGCGCGTCGAGATTGCGGTGCGCCGCGATGGCGATGCCGCTGTGCTTCTTGTCCGTGACAATGGTCCCGGGATTGCGGCGCATCATGTGCCGCGGCTGACGGAACGCTTCTATCGCGTCAATGCTCAGGACAGCCGCATGCGCGGTGGTACAGGACTCGGCCTTGCCATCTCCAAGCACATCGTCAACCGGCATCGCGGCAAGCTGCTGATCGAGTCTGAGCTGGGGCGCGGCAGCACTTTCTCTGTCGTTCTGCAGGTGAGTAAATAACGCTCATATTTCAATATCTTATACTGTCATAATGGCGTTGCACAACCGTCGCATATGCGTTGCATGCGGTGCCTATGAGCCGCTCCGTCACTTCTGACAGGAGATCAAACATGAAGCGCATTCTTCTTGCCGCAAGCGTCATCGCCCTTGCCGCAACCGGGGCCCAGGCCCGTGACCAGATCCGCATCGTCGGTTCCTCGACGGTGTATCCCTTCACCACCGCTGTTGCCGAGCAGTTCGGCAAGACCGGCGGCAAGACCCCGATCGTTGAGTCGACGGGCACCGGCGGCGGCATGAAGCTGTTCTGCGCCGGCGTGGGCGTCGATCATCCCGATGCGACCAACGCTTCGCGCGCCATCAAGAAGAGCGAATTCGAAGATTGCCAGAAGAATGGTGTCACCGACATCATCGAACTCGAAATCGGCTTCGACGGCCTGACCATGGCCAACTCGAAGAAGGGCCCGAAGTTCACGCTCACCAAGCAGCAGATCTTCCAGGCCCTAGCCAAGCAGGTTCCGGGCGCTGACGGCAAGCTCGTCGACAACCCGAACAAGAGCTGGTCTGACGTTGACAAGGCCCTGCCGAATGAGCCGATCCTCGTTCTCGGCCCGCCGCCCACCTCCGGCACGCGCGATTCCTTCGTGGAACTCGTGATGGAAAAGGGTGCCGAGAAGTTTGACAGCCTCGCCCAGCTCAAGAAGGATGACGCCAAGGCCTTCGAAGTGGTGTGGAAGTCGATCCGTGAAGACGGCGCCTATGTGGAAGCTGGCGAAAACGACAACCTGATCGTCCAGAAGCTGGAAGCTGATCCGGCTGCAGTCGGCATCTTCGGTTTCTCGTTCCTCGAAGAGAACAGCAACCAGATCCAGGGTGCAAACATCGAAGGCGCTGATCCGACCTACGAGAACATCGCTTCCGGCACGTACAAGGTTGCGCGCCCGCTCTATGTCTACATCAAGAAGCAGCACATCGGCGTCGTTCCGGGCCTTGATGGCTTCATGGCCGAATACGTGTCTGACAAGGCCATCGGCGAAGACGGCTATCTGGCCGACAAGGGCCTCGTGACCCTGCCGAAGGACCTGCTGGAGAAGGTGCGCGCCGCGGTGACCGCCGGTACGCCCCTGACGGCAGAAAACGTGAAGTAGCAGAACAGATGATCCCCGCCGGATTGTCCGGCGGGGGTCGTCCAACTGGAATGTCCGGTTTCGCTGAGTGAACCGGAAAGAGGCGAAAAGCCCAGAACAGAGAGGTCGGGATGGTACTGGTGTATTTTGGCTTGATGCTGCTGCTGTCGGCACTGGCCTATTATCTCGGCCGCGGGCAGGCATCTTCTCTTCCCCGTCCGCTTGCAGCGCTGCCAACCTATCACGGCGCGCGCCTGGCACTCTTTGCTTTCTTCCCCATGCTTGGCCTGTTCATTCTGTGGGAAGCCATAGTGCCGCGCCTGCTGATGAGCCGGGCGATCTCTTCTCTGCCGACCGACCTGCAGCCTGCCGATGCACTCTCGCTTTCGGCCCGTACACGTGAGCTGCTTGCGGTCGTCAATGGCACGCCATCTGCCGATATTTCTGAGACGGTTCGCGCGGCAGGGCAGGCGCTTGCCAGCAATCTTTCAATGGCCGGCATGATCCTGCTGGTGCTCGGCCTCGCTGTGGCAGGAGCCGGTGTGTTCTGGGCCAAATCGCAGATCACCCAGCAGCTGCGCGCGCGGCATACGGTCGAAGGCACCGTGAACTGGCTGCTGATCGCCTGTTCGGCCATAGCCATCCTCACCACCCTGGGCATTGTCATGTCGGTGGTTTTCGAGACCTTCCAGTTTTTCACCAAGGTCAGCCCCGTTGATTTCCTCTTCGGCACCAAATGGTCGCCGCAGACCGCCATCCGCGAAGACCAGGTGGGCTCATCCGGCGCCTTCGGCTTCATACCACTCTTCATCGGCACGCTGGTCGTGATGATCGTCGCCATGTGTGTGGCGGCACCCATTGGCCTGTTCTCCGCAATCTACATGGCCGAATATGCAACGCCCCGGGTGCGTGCCTTCGCAAAGCCCGTGCTTGAAATTCTCGCCGGCATTCCGACGGTCGTTTACGGCTTCTTTGCCGCGCTGACTGTGGCGCCACTGGTGCGCGATATCGGCCGCGCCGCGGGCTTTGATGTGTCTTCAGAAAGTGCGCTCGCAGCCGGCATCGTCATGGGTGTGATGATCACGCCATTTATCTCCTCGCTGGCTGACGATGTCATCAACGCCGTGCCGCAGGCCATGCGAGACGGGTCCTATGCCATGGGCGCCACGAAATCCGAGACGGTCAAGAAGGTTGTTCTGCCCGCCGCCTTGCCCGGCATTGTCGCGGCAATCATGCTGGCGATCTCCAAGGCCATCGGCGAAACCATGATTGTCGTCATGGCCGCAGGCCTCGCCGCCAACCTGACCCTCAATCCGCTGAACAGCGTCACCACAATCACCGTCCAGATCGCGACCATGCTGGTGGGTGACCAGGAGTTCGACTCCGCCAAGACGCTCTCTGCCTTTGCCCTGGGCTTCGTGCTCTTCATCTTCACCCTTGGGCTCAACATCATCGCGCTGCACATCGCCAAGAAGTACAAGGAACAGTATGACTGAGATCGCCGCCACCGCCGCGCACAGCATGTCAGCCGCTGAGTCCGCTGCCGCCCGCCGCCTGCGCAAGCGCTACGCCGCCGAATGGCGCTTCCGGGCCTATGGCGTGGCCGCGCTGATCATCGCTGCCCTGTTCATCGTTGCGCTCCTGAGCGATGTGGTCGTGAAGTCCGTTTCGGCTTTCACGCAGACGCGTGTTACCCTTGATGTCCCGGTATCCGCTGAAACCATCGATCCGGAAGGAAAGCGTGACCCGCAAACGCTTCTGACGGCGGACTATACCGCTCTGTTGCGGGACGCTCTGCGGGAGAAATTCCCGACGGTGACGTCGCGCAACGATCGCCGTGCCCTGAACGGGCTGCTCTCTTCCGGGGCTTCCGAAGATTTGCAGAAGCGCGTTGTCGCTGACCCGGCTCTTATCGGCACGACGGTCAAGACAACTGCATTGCTGTCCGACGACGCAGATCTTTTCGTCAAGGGACGTGTGACCGCCATTGAGACGGAGCAGGGCACAGGTAGCGCCACTGTTTCCGGCATGGATGGTGACGTCACCATCGTTTCTACCAACAAGGATTTTGCGGATGCTCTTGCCTCGGTGAAGCGTTCACTCGCATCCCAGGCCAGCGCCCTGCTGGCCGAGGCCGATCGCGTTGCCGACAACGCCCGGTCAACCACGGGTGACGAGAAGACGGCGCTGGATGCGAAGATTGCCGAACTTCGCGCCCAGGTAGCTGTCCTCAATGCCCGCTTTGCGGCGGCCGGTGCGCCTGAATCGGTCGATGCCGAAGAGCCCACGACGCTTGTGAAGATCAATGGTGGCGTGGTGCGGGCCACAGAGATTTCCGCGACCGAGATCAAGGGGACGACAATGGTTCCGCTGACCAGTGCCGACGCGGCTGCTGCCGGCACCTGGAAGATCGAAACCCTTGCCGTTCCCGAGGCCAGCCGGCGCGTTTCCGATCAGGAGGCTGTGTTCCTCAGTGTCCTGTCGGATCAGGGCCTGATCGCCAAGAATTTCAACTGGTCCTTCTTCAGCCGTGGCGACTCACGCGAGCCGGAACTGGCCGGTGTGCTGGGCGGCCTCGTTGGTTCGCTGCTCACCATGTTCGTGACACTTGTCCTGTCGCTGCCCATCGGTGTTCTTGCGGCCATCTATCTTGAGGAATTTGCCCCGAAGAACAGGTGGACCGAGTTCGTTGAAGTCAACATCAACAACCTTGCGGCCGTGCCCTCGATCGTGTTCGGTCTCCTTGGCCTTGCCGTGTTCCTCAACTTCTTCGGCATGCCTCGTTCAGCCCCGATTGTCGGTGGCCTGGTGATCGCGCTGATGGCGCTGCCAACGATCATCATTGCCTCGCGTGCTGCGATCCGCGCTGTGCCGCCCTCGATCAGGGAAGCAGCGCTTGGCGTCGGCGCCTCGCACCAGCAAGCCGTGTTCCACCATGTGCTGCCGCTCGCAATGCCGGGCATCATGACTGGCACGATCATTGCGATGGCGCATTCGCTCGGCGAGACAGCGCCCCTGATCATGATCGGCATGGTGGCTTTCGTGGTCGATATTCCGTCGGGCTTCACGCAGGCGGCCTCGGTGCTGCCGGTGCAGATTTTCTCCTGGGCCGATCTTCCCGAGATCGCCTTCCAGGCCAAGACGGCCGCAGCCATTCTCGTGCTGCTGGTCTTCCTCTTTCTCATGAATGCCGTGGCGATCGTGCTGCGCAGGCGCTTTGAGCGGCGCTGGTAGTTTCCAAGGAGTGATGTGATGAGTGCCCAGACGGCAACAAAGGTGGAGACGGCAACGGCCGTGCCGCGCATTCTCGGCGAGCGCGCACCGAAGGTCACCGCCCGCAATGTCGACATTTACTATGGCGAGAAGCATGCCATCAAGTCGCTTTCCGTCGATATTCCGGATCGCGCGGTGTCGGCATTTATCGGGCCCTCGGGCTGCGGCAAATCCACCTTCCTGCGTTCGATCAACCGGATGAACGACACCATTCCGAGCTGCCGCGTGACGGGCGACATCAAGGTGGACAACAAGGACATCTACGCCCGCGATCTGGACGTGGTGCACCTGCGTGCCCGTGTGGGCATGGTGTTCCAGAAGCCCAATCCCTTTCCCAAGTCGATCTATGAGAACGTGGCCTATGGCCCGCGCATCCATGGCACGGCGAGCGGCAAGGCCGATATGGACGATATCGTGGAGCGCAGCCTGCGCCGCGCCAGTCTCTGGGATGAAGTGAAGGACCGCCTGAACTCGCCTGGAACCGGCCTCTCCGGCGGCCAGCAGCAGCGCCTCTGCATTGCGCGTGCCATTGCTGTGAACCCGGAAGTGATCCTGATGGACGAACCCTGTTCGGCTCTGGATCCGATTGCCACCGCCCGCATCGAGGAACTCATCGACGAGTTGAAGCAGAATTACTGCATCGTGATCGTCACCCATTCCATGCAGCAGGCGGCGCGCGTATCGCAACTGACGGCTTTCTTCCACCTGGGTATTCTTGTGGAGGTGGGCGACACCGACGATATCTTCACGAAGCCCAAGGATAAGCGCACCCAGGACTACATCACCGGGCGCTTCGGCTGAGACAACGGGAAAGGGAGTCACGATCCGCATCATGTCAGACCACATTGTCAAGGCCTACGACGAGGATATCACGGCCCTCAAGACGCTTCTTGCCGAGATGGGCGGCGCTGCCGAAGAGCAGCTTGCCAGCGCCATCAAGGCCCTGTCGCGCCGCGATGCCACGCTGGCCGACCAGGTCATCCGCAATGATGACAGGATCGACGAGCTTGAGCGCCAGATTGAAGAAAAGGCGCTGCTGCTGATTGCCAAGCGGCAACCCATGGCGCGCGATCTGCGCGAGATCATGGTCACGATCCGTGTCGCTTCCGATATTGAGCGCATCGGCGATCTTGCAAAGAACACGGCGAAGCGCACGCACGCGATTTCCGAAGCCCTGCCGCGCAAGCTCTCAACCGGCTTGGCGCGCATGGGCGCGCTGGCCCTGTCGCAGCTCAACAAGGTTCTCAATGCCTATGCGCGCAACGACGACATCATGGGCATGGAGGTGTGGCGTTCCGATGAGGAGATCGATGCCCTCTACAACTCGATCTTCCGCGAACTTCTGACCTACATGATGGAGGATCCGCGCAACATCAGCCTTTGCACTCATCTGCTCTTCGGCACGAAGAACCTGGAGCGCATTGGCGACCACGCCACCAATATCGCGGAGAACATCTACTTCCTCGTCCATGGCACGACAGTGTCGGAGGGGCGGCCGAAGAAGGATGTCACATCGATGATGAATCCGAATGAAGATTAAGCAGGGCTGACGCATGAGCGCTTCCATACTCGTCGTGGAGGACGAAGAACCGATCCGGATGCTGTTGCGTTACAATCTGGAATCGGAAGGCCACCGCGTGCGCGAAACCGCGCAGGGCGAAGAGGTGGCTTTCATGGTGGGCGAGGAACGGCCGGATCTCGTCATCCTTGACTGGATGCTGCCAGGCATTTCCGGCATCGAAGTGTGCCGGTCGCTCAGGGCCAAGCCGGAATCACGCGATATTCCGATCATCATGCTGACGGCCCGCAGCGAAGAGGCAGAGCGGGTGCGTGGCCTGGCGACGGGCGCTGACGATTATCTTGTGAAGCCCTTCTCGGTTCCCGAACTGCTGGCGCGTATCAAGACCATTCTCCGAAGGGTCAACCCTGAAGCCATCGCGGATCAGCTTTCGGCCGGCGACCTGATGCTTGACCGCCGGACCTTGCGCGTCAATCGCGGCGTGCGGGAACTGTCACTGTCGCCGACCGAGTTCCGCCTTCTGGAACAGCTTATGCGCAACCCGGGCCGCGTCTATACACGCACCCAGCTTCTCGATACCGTGTGGGGCAGGGATGCCTATGTGGATGAGCGTACGGTCGATGTTCATATTGGCCGCCTGCGCAAGTCGCTGTCACGCGGCAAGGAGCCCGATCCGATCCGCACAGTCCGCGCCACGGGCTATGCTTTCGACGAGCGTTTTGGTAAGTAGTCTGACCTGGCATTGAGGTCAGTGAAGATAGAATGACTATCCTGCAAGATCGACTTCAGGTGCTCATTGGTTTGCCCTTGAGTGTCGCGCGCAATGCAGCGGCGATGAAAGTCTTGCACTTCGGCACTGTTCGTCCACATCGCTCTGGCCGCGGAACAGCTGGAACGGTTGGCGATTATGCCTTTCACATCCAGTGCCCATGGCGGATCGTGTCAGACAGCGCGATCATAACAGGCGACGCAGACCGCTGTGTTGGGCCAAGTGGCGGCTTCGAGATCAATGATGAGGATTGGAAGTCCGGAAACCTGCAACTGGTACGGCTTACGGCACTCATGGGAGGCTTTGATGAGGCGACAAAATCACTCGTCAACATCACAGATCGACTCGTCGTTCAGGCTGTCAGTTCCGATATCTATGGAGGAGTTGATGTCCTGCTGTCGGGTGGTTTCAACCTTCAGATTTTCCCTGATGCTTCGACCGGGGAGAATTGGCGCTTCATTCAAGTGGACGGATATCATCTTGTTTTTGAAGGTGGCTGCCTGACCGTCGAAGAATAATTGCCATGCATGCCCCTAGCGGACTGGAGGCTTTCGACCTGACTCGGGAAGTTCATCGGCGATCGGCGGGGTCAAGAGATCCGCCTGCGGATATGTGAACGCTTCGTATTTTGCCAGTCCAAGTATGAATTGGCTGGGTGACTAGGATTCGAACCTAGACTAGCGGAGTCAGAGTCCGCGGTCCTACCGTTAGACGATCCCCCAAGCTGAGGCTAAGCTACACGATAGATGGCGGGCCGCAGATTTACGAACGGTGGACCGGCGCTAGTCGAGCACTGATTGCGTGTTGATGGGATTCTTGCCGCCATAGAGGTGCATGAATACCGTCACTGTTTCCTGCACATGGGCGTCAAGTTGCTGTCGCGTCGGCAGCGGTTTGACCTTGAGCGCCATCCGCAAGTGATAGCGTCCCTTGAGCAGCGAGTAGAAGTAGGACGCTGCGCTCGCGGGGTTCTGGATGTGCAATACGCCGCGGTCGTTCTGGCGGGCCAGATACTCAGTCAGAAGGTCGTTCATGCGCTTCGGGCCGGTCTCGTAGAACAGCTTTGCTAGCGCCGGCTTGCGATCAGCTTCGCTCATCACAAGCCGATGAATTGCTAGACCCTTCGGGTCGGAGATCATGGCAAGGAAGCCCTGGCCCACGCGGAAGAGCAACTGCTCGATCGGCAGGGCCTCATCTGTCATCATCGACTCGTTGGGTGAATGCCTCAGACATTCGGCGGCTATGATATCGCCAAAGAGCGTGTCCTTGTTCTTGAAGTGTGCGTAGACGGTCTGTTTCGTCACCCGCGCCAGCCGGGCCACATCGTCCATGCTCGTGCTTCCAAAGCCGTCCTTGAGAAACAGGCGTGTCGCCGCGCCAATTATGGCTTGCCGCTTCTGCGGATCGCTGCTCCGACCTGCCATGGTTGCTCCCTATAACATACTTGTCAGTATGCTAAATCCATACTATAGGCGTGTCAAATAGACTGATGAGTCTATCAATGGTTGGTGGTGATGAAGCGGATCGCAGTTGTTGGTTCTGGAATTTCGGGGCTAGCCGCTGCGTTCATGCTTTCACAGCGGGCGCATGTAACGTTGTATGAGAAGGGGCCGGTTGCAGGTGGGCATTCCAGAACCGTCACGGTGAACTGCAAGGGCCGCAAGATTCCCGTCGATACCGGATTCATGGTTTTCAACCACGCCACGTACCCAAATCTGACCGGCCTGTTCGACACCCTCAAGGTGAGTTCTCACAAGAGCGATATGTCGTTCAGCTTCTCGATGGACCAAGGTGCATTCGAATGGAGCGGGAAGAATCTGGATGCGATGTTTGCGACCCGCCGCAACATCCTTTCTCCCGCATTTCACCGCATGATTCTGGATGTAATGCGGTTTTTCCGCAACGCAGAGAATGTCGTGACGAAATTTCCATCGCTGACACTTGAAGGCCTGTTGGACGAGATGCGGCTGGGACAGCAGTTTCGCGATCGGTTTCTGCTGCCGATGGGGGCGGCGATCTGGAGCAATCCGGCCAGTCAGATGCTCGCGTTTCCGGCGGCGAGCTTCGTGCATTTCTTCCGCAATCATGGCCTGCTCTCATTCACCGGGCAGCATCAATGGTACACGGTGACCGGAGGATCATCACAATATGTCGAGAGGATTCTCCGGCCCGTACAAGATGTCAGGCTGTCTACTTCTGTCGCCAAGATTGACACTTCAAAACCGCGCCCCGCCGTGACTACGCGGGATGGGGAGAGGCTTTCCTTTGACGATGTGGTCCTGGCAAATCACGCCGACGAGGCGCTTGCGTTGATCGACGCCCCGACAGACAAGGAACGCGCCGTTCTCGGCGCATTCAAATACCAGGAGAATGTCACCTGGCTTCATTCAGATGAAACCGTGATGCCGCGCCGCAGGTCATGCTGGGCGAGTTGGAATTATCACGCGACCGCCTCGGAGCGCGTATCTGTTACCTATTGGATGAACCTGCTTCAGGGCATTGCCCGTGATTGCCCGCTCTTTGTGACGCTCAATCCGGATGTGCCTATCGCGCCTGATCGTGTTCTCGACAAACATAGCTTTTCGCACCCGATTTTCACGGGGGAAGCCATAGCAGCGCAAGGGATGATTCCCAGCATCCAGGGCGCGCGCCATCTCTGGTTCTGCGGTGCGTACCAGCGTAACGGCTTTCACGAAGACGGCCTGCAGAGTGCGGTGAATGTTGCGCAGGCCTTGGGAGGGATGATCCCATGGCGCTAGCCAGAGGTCTGCTTGTCGCGAACGTGGTGCACAATCGCCTCGTCCCCAAACCGCACAGGCTGGCCTATCGCGTGTTCTACCTGTGCCTGCCTGTGCAGGCCCTGATGACCGCTGCGAATGCCCTGTTTTCGATCAACAAATGGAATCTGCTTTCGTTTCGTGAGGCAGATCATGGCTTTGGTGGAGCGGGAAGTGAGGCCTGGAGCAGGGCAGTGTTGAAGGAGCATGGCCTGGATGCTGCCTGCAATGGAGTTGTGGAACTGATCACAATGCCACGCGTGCTTGGTTATGCGTTCAATCCCGTCAGTTTCTGGTTTTGCCGCAATGTTGGCGGGGCGCTCTGCGCCGTCATTGCGGAGGTCAACAACACATTTGGCGAGCGGCATGCTTATCTCGTCGCCAATGCCGATGCGGCGCCGATATCCGGCGATCAATGGCTTGAGGCGCGCAAGGTGTTTCATGTGTCACCGTTCCTGGATGTCTCTGGCCGCTATCGCTTCCGGTTCCGCGAGTCCGCCGATGCGACCGCGGTATGGATCAACTATTTCGACGATAACGGGCACATGGTGCTGTCGACGTCGCTTGTCGGCCGGCGTCATGAATTCAGCACGCGCAGCGCGCTCGGCTGCCTGGTTCGATTCCCGTTGGTTACCCTCAAGGTTATCGTGATGATTCATTGGGAGGCGCTTCGCATGTTTTCCAAGGGCTTTTCCGTCCGCCGAAAACCGCCGCTGACCGGCCCGGATGTCAGCAGATGAGTGATGGCCTTTGCAGGTGGGGCAACGCCTTTGTGGCAGGAGCCAATGAGAGGAGTGAATGATGAAGAAGTTGTGTGCCTTGATCGGAGCGGCATCCTTCATGCTGGGAGGATGCGATGGCAGAACCACTGCCGAGTATGCGGGGGCGGGACCGAAACTTGATATCCGCGACTACCTCAACGGTGAACTCGTAGCGAAGGGCATTCTCTTCGACTATTGGGGCTCTGCGAGCCTCATGTTTAACGTGCGCATGACGGGGAGTTGGCAAGGCAACACGGGTATCCTGAAGGAGCATTTCACCTACAGTGATGGGCGCAGCGAAGACAGAACCTGGTCGATCACGTTCTCTGACGGCAATAACTTCACGGCCAAGGCGGCTGATGTCGTAGGTGAGGCTATCGGTACGCAACACGGCAATGCCCTGAACATGCGTTACAAACTCAACGCAAAGCGGGCAAATGGAGACACCATATTACTGTCGATGGACGACTGGATGTATCTGATTGACGAGAAAACCCTGATCAACCGGACGAAGCTGCGGAAGTTTGGCCTTGCGGTCGGCGAGTTGGTTATCTCATTCGAGAAACTATAGGATAATGAAGGACAAGCGGGTCTGGTTGATTGGCGCGAGCGAGGGCATCGGTTCTGCGCTTGCCTTCGAGCTCGCAAATCGTGGCGCTAGATTGACATTGTCGGCACGCACTGCCGCCATGCTTGAGGACGTCCTTGCCCGGTTGCCGGGGACTGGCCATGCAGCCCATCCCCTCGATGTCTGTGCCCTGCGTGAAATCGAGACTGTCTGGGCGAAGCTCTGCCATGACCTGCCAGATGTCGTGATCTACAACGCAGGTGCGTATACACCGATGGACGCGCAACACCTCGATATCCAGCAGGTCGAGACGATGATTGATGTCAATCTGCGAGGTGCGTTCCGCCTCGCTGCTACGGTGCTGCCACACTATGTCGCCAGGCGGAGCGGGCATCTGGTGCTGGTCGGCAGTGTTGCCGGCTATCGCGGCCTCCCTTCCGCCATGGGCTATGGGGCAAGCAAGGCTGGGCTCAATCACCTGGCAGAGAACCTGAGGATCGACCTGCGTGGCTCCGGTATCAAGGTGCAGCTGGTGTCTCCTGGTTTCGTGAAGACACGGCTCACTGACAAGAACACGTTTGAGATGCCCTTCATGGTCTTGCCCCAGGACGCGGCCCTGCGCATTGCTGATGGTCTCATGTCGGACTCTTTCGAGATTCATTTCCCCAGGCGGTTCAGCTATGCGCTGAAACTGCTCGGACTTCTGCCACACTGGCTGTATTTCAGCCTGATCTCAGGCGTGCGCCGCACTTCGTAAGTGTGCATGATTTCTGGGCTGGTTGCTGTGGCTGGGGGACTAGGACACTCTTCTAGCTCACCCTAAACCCCTGAAAGCATTGAAATGAGGGGTCTTTTAGGCTAGCGTGAGGGGGAGAATGTGAGGGGGACCGTGAGGGGGAGCTGAGGCCCCCAGCCTCCTCGGAGAGCCCCCATGGTAGCCAGAAGCATCAACTACAATTTGGAGCAGCGCCGCGAGGGCTGGTACGTTGTCGTTGACGTGCCGCCCAGCCTGAGGGCCACCATAGGCCGCAAGAGGCTGCGCGAGACAACTGGCGCAAGAGACATCAGGACTGCCCGGCTGCGTAGAGACGCCATCCTCGCCAGACTGAGAGCGAAGCTTGAAGCCGCGCGGCGTGGTGCGGGAGCGGGCGTACCGCAGAGCCTCACGGCCACGGCCCTAGAGGTGCGCACGGAACTCGAAGCGGCTAGGGACCCTGAAAGGGAACAGCAAGTCGAGGATGAGGCCCTGAGCATGGCTGAGGAGGTGGAGGCATCTGAGGGCTTCACGGCGGCCAAGAGCTTCTACGATGTCGCCACCGGCAAAGCGACGCCTCTGAGTGTCTACTTCGGGGACTGGTTGAGGGAGAAGGCTTTCGGAGAGAGGCAGACTGCGGACTTTCGCACTCACCTCCAGCGGCTCGCAACGTGGCTTACGGCGGAGCGGCTCCCTGAGACTCTCGAAGCCGTGACAGACAAGGTGGCCGCAGGCTTCAAGGCGAAGGCCCTTCTCGGTGCGGGGCTGCATCACAAGACCGCCAACAAGATCATGAGTAGCTTGCGGAGCTATTGGCGCTGGCTGGAGCAGCAAGGTCACGCCTCACGCAATCCATGGCTGGGCAAGTCGATTGCGAAGAGGGACACGCCTGAGGATGAGAAGGCTAGGCCATTCACAGATGATGAGGTCCGCGCTCTCCTCTATTCAAAAGAGGCAGATGCAACCTTGCAGGACGTTATGCTGATAGGTGCGCTGAGCGGGATGCGCATTGATGAGATATTCCAGCTCAAGGTGAGGCATTGCGGGGGAGGGGTCTTTAAGGTGGCTCATGGCACAGGCGGCAAGACCAAGGCCGCAGTCAGGGACGTGCCAGTGCACTCGCGGCTCAAGGCCACTGTGGCGAGGCTCTGCAAAGGCAGGGCACAGGACGCCTATCTGATTGAAGAGGGCTCAAGCGGATGGGGGCGTGGCGAAGGCAAGGGCCGCAGCATGGCAGCCTCCAAACGCTTCAAGACCTACCGCGAGGGGCTTGGCGTTGACGAGAAGCTCCCCGGCAAGCGCACAAGTCGCGTGACCTTCCACTCGTTCCGGCGCTGGTTCATCACGAAGGCGGACCGGGCGGGGATGCGCAAAGAGGACATCGAGCGGGTGGTGGGGCATAAGGTGCAGGGCATGAGCCTTGGGCACTATTCAGGCGGAGCCACCTTTGAGCAGTTCCGCAAGGTTGTTGAGAGCGTCAAACTCCCGAAGAAGTAGGCACTCAGAGCCCTCCACAAGACCCTGAGTGCCCGTTGCATCACGCCTCGCAATAGACCGCAGGGGGAACCACGGAAAACCTTAGGCCTGCTTGGCGGATGGTAATTTGATGATCTAAGAAGTTGAACAGGTCGTCATACTTCCTGTTCTCCTGTGAGTTCGATATGCGGGAGGTCGCTGAAGGTCTTCCAGTCACCGCCCCAGTTCGCCCGGATGCCAAGCTTCTTGATGGCCGCCTTGATGTGCTTCCCGAGTTCCTGCTGCTTCTTCTTGTCGAAGATCACGCGGCCATTCTCATCGAGCACCCATACGTCCACGGCGCGACCCGTGAGGTGGTTGCTGTCCTGCTTCTTCGACCAGCCCCACTCCATGGCCTTCTGCTGCATGAGGGCATCGCGTTTGCCGGAAGCCACCACGAAGTTGACGCCAGAGGTCTTGCGGACTTCCTCCACGATCTGCTGAAGCTCTGGCCTGACGCCTGCGAGGGTTGCCCTCTCGTTGGCGATGGGGTCCGAGTTCCATTGCGTGAACTGCCCCCGCTCGTTTGCGGGGATGTTGGCGTAGATGTCGGGTATCTGGGTCTGCTGTCCGAAGAGAGAGCCCACTCCGTCCCGCTTCAGCATCTCAAGGGCCGTGATGACATCCTCGCGGGCAATCGTGGCCTCGTTCAAGCCATCACCTGAGTAGACGCTCTTGCCATTTGAGAGAGGAAGCCCCGCCCACTCATGAGCCAGGCTGTCCGCGAACTGGTCAACCGTCATGTTGCCTGCCATGAACTGCTCAAGGCCACGGCGCTCCATGAGTCTGACAATCATGCGGTTCTGCACTTCAGGCGTGAAGACGGTGTTTGGTGGGAGATTGAGGTCGTCCATCAAACTCACAACGGTCTTCTTAAGGAACTGCCCCGCGCCGATTGCAGTTGAGGGGCTACCATTGCGGAGCATCTGCTCTTGGAAGCGGACCACCTCGCCCAGCGTCATCGCGCTCAGTTGCCGTGGGGGCTGCCCGAACTTGCCTCGTGCATAGACCGTCTCGTATCCATCAGGGGCCTCAGTGGCGCGGAGCACTTGGCCCATCCCGCCCTCCGCGTCCATCGTGAAGCCGATCTTGTTGAGCAGCTTCCCATTCTCGTCGTACTTCCTGCTCTCGAAGTTCTTCCTCAAGTCAGGCGGCATCTTCACCCAGGTCCGCTCCCAGAGCTTCGCAGGGTCAACGCCAAGCTTGCTTGCCTTCTCTTCGAGGAGCCTGCGGGACTTCGGATCGAGCGAGCGGTAGTCCATCACGTTCGCCGCAGCACCCGCCCTGGTCTCCGTATCGAGGCCTGAGGCTGATGGGGGCTTGGGCTGCTGGATGATCTTCCGCGTGTCGTCGTAGCTTGGAGCTGTGCCCTCTGTCTGTTGTTTGCGGAGAGCCCGTGCGTAAGCATTGGCTGCCTCAGGCGTAGGGAAGTGCTGGTTCACTTGCGGCTGTGGCTGTTGCTCTTTGGGCAATCCGGGCGGAGTTGGCATATAGCCCCGGCCTGCTGGTCCAAGCTCTCCAAGCTGGTCTTCAATAGCCTTGCGGTAGAATGGATTTGAGTAAGAGGTATATGGTTTGTCATATGCAGAGGCCTTGTTGGGGTCCATCTGCTCGGTATCAAGGCGCTTGAGGATGTCTGCGCCGATCTCGTTGATGGCCTTAATGCGCTCTTGCTCGGAGGCGTTCGGGTTGCGCTGTTGCCAGTCCAGAACAGCGAACTCGAAGTCTTGCTGCATGGCGAGACCAATATCGGTCCACCCTTTGACGCCGAAGGGGTCCTCAAGGTCGTCTGGGGTGGTCCTTGTCTTGATCGTATTGGTGATGCGCTTGGCTGCGTCCCCATCCAGCAACTTAACACCCTGAGGCGTACTGCGCTTCTTTGCGAACTCCAGAAGGTTCTCGAAGGTTCCCGACTTGGTGATGTTGCCTGCCTTGAGGGCATCGAGCACCGCCTTCTCGCCTCCGCCGTCCATGATGGAGAGCATCACGGCATTGATTGCGGCTTGGTCTTCGGGCTTGCCTTCGATGAGCGCCTTCTGGGCCGCAAGCATGTCGATACGGAACTTGGGGTCGAGCTTCTCGCCTGCTGCAAGCACATCCTCAGGGATGGCCGTGTTGGGGTCCTTGGCGAGCGCGGAGATGGTGGATGAGGTGATTTGGTCGAGGCGGGCCTTACGGTCCCTCTCGGCCTGCTTGTACTCCGCTTCCTCGGCCGCAATTGAGATGCTGAGGAGCTTCTCTTCGCTGCCCTCAATGGCCTCGCGGTAGACGGGATCGTTGCGGAGCGTATTGTCTGAGCCCGGCATTGTCTTATCGAGCAGCGCCAGGATGCCTGGGTCTCGCTTCTCGATGGCCTTGCTGATGAGGCTTTCCACGATGAGCTTGTCGAAGTCATCGTTGCGGATGCCCGTGGCGACTGCGACTTCACGCCTCCTCACGATGTCTGCCCACATGCCCTCGTAGTTGGTGCCCGTGGGAGACGCCAAGCCATCATCGGAGAAGGTCTCAATGGCAGCCGTGGCGGAGGCGATATGGGACCTGAGGCCGGTCTTGTAGCTTGTCTCTGCGAGGAGCTTGTTGTGCTCATCACGCTTCCGCGCAATGCCTGCTTCAAGCCTCGGGAGGAGACCGCGAAGGACCTCAGGGTCATCCGTCTTGAGGCTGTCCTTGATGAACTGCTGGCCCCATGCGTCGAACTGCTCGGGGGTTGCACTCTCCCTCTGGTCCCACTTCTCGTAGGCGAGGTCGAGGCTGCGGTCGAAGTTCTGGCCCGCGTAGTCGCCCTCAGCGTTCTTGTAGCCCTTCTGGAAGTCAGGTGAGGCCCATGCAGGGATAGAGCCATTGCGTACGCCTGTGGCATAGCCCTGCTTGTTGCCCTTGAGGAAGGCTGCACGGCCCCTCAGGATGTCACCCTCGGACTGCTCGCCCTTCTTCTTGTTGGCCCAGGCCTTGAGGTCAGCAGAGGTGTTGCTCAGGGCAGATGCCAGTTCCCAGAGAGGGGAGCGAGCGGGTTCCGCAGGGCGTGAGTAGAGGTTGACGGGGGCGGCTTGCGGCTGGAGCCTTGCGCTGCGTTCGATGGTTTCGGTTATCTTCCGTGACATATGTTTTTTCCGTGGTTGATTGTGGAGGTGAAGGGAGAGGCCCGGCGCTGGGCTTCAAGTTGCCTTGCCGGGCCTGCTGGTCGTTGCTCTAGATGGAGGTGAGGAGGCCGGGCCTGCGGGCGCGGTACTCTGCGGCCTCGGTGCGGGCAGATGAGAGGAGCGTCTCTAGAGCTGACTCCATGGCGCGGGCCTCAGCGCCATCCTCAAAGCCCGATGCAATGCCGATCATGCTGAGAGTGCTGAAGGTGCGTGGAGCTTTGCGTATTGCCATGCCCGGCGTGGGCACGAGGTTGTCTATAAGCAGGTTGAGCGTATCGCCATCACGATAGCCCACGTCCTGCCCTTCAGGTGCCCCCGCGATGATGCGAGATAAGACGAGCTGCTTGTTGGCCCGGCCATTGGGGGACCATCGGACATAAGGCCTGCCAGCGCTGTTGGCGTTGACGTAGATGCGCCCCAGCCCAGCGATAGAGGCGAAGAGGAAGAGGCGAGCATATCCTCCATTGAGAACGATGCGCCCCATCTTCTTATCCATGAGCGTGATGGTGGCGATATGTCGGCTGCGGTCTTTCCATCGCTTCGCCTCGTCCACCTCTGCGCGAGGCAAGGGGATGTCTTCGAGGTCGAGCGTCCAGTCCACCGTGAAGAGCCCCGATGGCAGGTGAGGAGGCTGGAAGATGTCTTGAGGGTGGCTTGAGAGGATGTCCCGCACATTCGGCAAAGTGCTGAAGCGGACAGAGGGCAGGCTGAGTTTAGGCATAGTGGTTCCTTGAGCGCCGTGGCATTGAGGCCTTGCAGAGCGCTTTGAGTTTGTGGATTGAGTTGTGCCGTGGAGTAGACGTGGAGGAGGCTTGCAGTGGGCCTCAGGTGGCGCACGGCCCACCAATGGGTTTTCATGCGCGAGGGTGCTTACCGCCCCACTTGATGCTGACTCGTTGCATGGCTTGCGGCATCGGCGCTGGGCCATGACTCATCGGTTAGGCTGTCAGGGTTTTACCTTCCTCCTCTATTGCTGTGAGTGGAACTTGGAGTAGATCTTCTGGCCTGCTTCGAGCATGGCATGGAGCAGGCTTGAGGTTAGCTGCGAGCGGTATGTGCTGAGCTGGCAGCCTGCATAGAGAGACCACGGGCAGGGGGCTTAGAGGGTGGCTTGGAGTCTGTAAGAAACTTGGCCGGAAGCTTCATGGTCACTTCGAGCACAAGACCATGAGCCGGGCTGCTGGTTCTTCTATAGGAAGCCTAACTCTTAGACCCTCTCGCAGCCCGACTTCATGGGAGAGCTCGAAGTCCAGTTGATGAGGCAAGTCTCACCATACCGTCCACCTTAAGGTATATACTATAAGGGACCTCGTGCTCTATAGGCTGGGTATTGTTTTAGACCCTCTCCTGGGCCTCTGAGAGCTCCCCAGAGCCCTCCTTCACGTCCTTCTTCTGGTCCCTGCCCCAGGCTACCAGCAGCGGCCCAAACCAGACCAGCCTCTCGTCCATGACCATCATGGGCTATCTCTAGAGTAAGGGTATTGTTGGCGCGGGGCAGGGCTTGAGGTTTGGGGTGATGAGGAGAAGGCCGCTGAGCGGGCTATCTCATAAAGGAACCAAACTGCCCCACCGCTGCGTATCTCTCATAAGGCTGGGTAATTTTTAGGCCTGCTGGTTCTTCTGTAACAAGGGTAACTCCACTGGCCTCTGATCTCGGCGCGGCGGAGCTTCTTGTTTCTCATAAGTACACCTAACTCGGAAGGCCGCTAGGACCGCCCAGGAGGCCCGCAGAGCGGCATTGCGCCTATTCTGGTGCCAGAGCCTCAAGCAACGAGATGCCCCTGTACGGCCATCCTGGAGCCTTCCAGAGGCATCGCCGTTTCGAGGCCGGGAAGCTTGCTGCCTTGTAATGTTCGGCAATGCGCCCTGGCCCGCTGGTTCTTCTGAAGGCTGCCTAACTTTCCTGGACCTCGCTCCTCGTGGGGCTACTGCTGCACCGAGAAGTTCTGCCTCGTGGGGAGCTTGCAGTAGGCCACATGCAGCGGCCCGCACCAGAAGAGGTGGCTCGTGGTGCCTCCAGCTTCGCAGCTCATTGAGGATGGGCGGAACCACGTCGAAGGCCGCAAAGGTGAGGCGGCAAGCTCCCAAAAGAACTCATAGTGGCCGATGCGGAAGGCGTGGGGATCGTGATGGCGCATTGCTGTTCTCCTTGCGATTTGAGTTGCGCGGGAGGCAGTCTGAGTCATCGCGCCTAGCCTGTCAATATTTTCATCTGACAATCTAATGGCCGTTCGGTAGTATTGGCCCCTGAAAGCAGGCGGCAGGGACGCAATACGGAGCCTTGCAGGACGTTTTCTGTTTCTCATAAATAAGGGTAATTCTACCTGATGACCCGCCTCGCCGCGCGATGCGTTAGCCCTCCAGCCGCGCCAAAGTGGAGGCCGCGATACGTTGCCCCCTCATCATTGAAACGCACGGCGGGCAGGGCCATCTTGCGGGGGCTTCAAGGGAGTCGGGGCTATGGCAGATGATCCGCGTGAGGATGGAGGAGAAACGCCGTCAGTTGGCGTTGAGCTGGACATTCCGGGCTTTAAGGCTGGCATCAAACTCCGTAGCAGAGCTGTGGCAGCTTGGGACCGCCTCTTTGGGGACAAAGTCACGAAGAAGGGGCTTCAGGATGCGGCTGATATCCGGGTAGCAAATGCGGAGGCTGACAGCAGGGTTCGGCTAATTGGGGCGGCTACTGATTTGATGATTGAGAGGATGCGTGACAATCCGGAACGCGCTGAGAGGGCCCTCGCGTCCTTCTGGGCCCGGCAGGAGAGGCAGCAAGCCAACAAGGAGGCTGTTGCTGAAATCGCTTACAAAGAGTTGAGACGTCTCCCACCGCCCGATGCGGAGGAGGATGCAGCAAGCTCACCTGAGTTGGATGAGGACTGGTTGAATGTCTTTGAAGTGAGGGCCGAGCAAGCCACTTCCGATAGGATGCGCGACTTACTTGGTCTGATATTGGCTGGTCAGATTAGAAGACCCGGTACCTTCTCTCTTCTCACGCTTGATGTCGCGTCGAAGCTAGACACAAATGTAGCGCTAGTTTTTCAAGCATGGGCACGGCGCAGGTTTGAGCGTTTTATACCCATCGTTCATAGCGACGCTTCTGCTATGGATGAGGCTGAGCTTCTGTTGTCATTTGGCCTGATCGTCTCTGGCCCGGCAGCTCTGACTACTAACTTCCCCGCAAACAATGGCGTCGCTAGAATAAAGAGCGGGCAGCATCGAGGCTTCGCGGCATTGGCCAATAATGTATCTGACCATCTCGCGGTTCCGGCTGTTCGCCTGTCATTGGCCGGAACTGAGCTCGCAGCACTAATCGATGTTGATGAGGTGGGGGCAGTTATCTCAGCTTTGCGGGCAACCAAGTCGCTATGGAGTAATGCAAAGGTCTATCGTGAAGTACCTGATGAGTTGATAACGCTCGCGGATCAGTACGGCCAGCCAATAACTAGGCTGCGCCGCGTGACTGTGGCGAGATTCAGCGATGCCTCTCCCGAGCATATGCCCCTCTAGCCCGCAATCCTCTCCAGCAACCTCTTGACCGCCATCGGATGCCAGCGGCCACCGCGCGGCGTCTTTATGTTCCTCCGCTCAAGTTCCTCCGCAATGGCCGTGAGCGTGGCGTGGCCCTCGCTGCGGATGGTTTCGATCTGGCCCTTGAGCCTCAGCGCCTGGGCGTTAGCGGATGCTTTGAGTGCGGCCACGGCTTCCTTGTTGCCCCGGCCCTTGAGATGCGCTGCGCCGTTCGGGCAGCCAAGCTTAGTGCCCCGCGCCTTGGCGGCTTTGAGTGCCAGCCTTGTACGCTCTGATATGGCTTCCGCTTCTTTCTGTGCCACCAGAGCCATGATGCCCACCGTGAAGTTGTCCGCATGTGGAGCATCGCAGGCCTTGAAGAGGACGCGGGACTCTTGCAGCTCAAGCAGGAAGCGGGCGTTACGTGAGAGGCGGTCAAGGCGGGCGATGAGGAGGGTGGCACCCGTAAGCTCGCACCGCTCCCTTGCCTTGCGGAGCTGCGGGCGGTCCGCCTTGCGGCCACTCTCCACCTCCACGAACTCCTCAAGCACCTGAGCCCCGTGGTTCACCTGTCGCAGATACGCGGCCACAGCTTGGCGCTGTGCTTCAAGGCCTAGACCGCTGCGGCCCTGCTTGTCTGTCGAGACGCGGAGGTAGCTCACGAAGCGCGGGTTGTGGACATATTCGCTGGGCATGGGGGCTCGTGCTTGCGGTTTCACAAACTGTCTAACGCTCGTTAGGCAAATTGTGAAGTGGGGTAGGGTGAGTCAACTTGACTCAGGTGGTCGCCTCAGAGGGGCGGGTGGTGGAGCTTGAAGGCAACTCAAGGGGCATCGGGCTTGGCCGGGGATGGACTGCGAGGCGACACAAAGCAAACTTGCCGCCGCTGCCACGTGTTGACCTGGGGAAGGGGGAACTCGGCCTTTGGGCTCTACGTAGGGGAGGTCTCACGCGACAGGCCCTTTGGAAAATTCTCCGGGGCTGTCTACTTATTTTTGTTGAATTGCTCCCAAGCCAACTCCACATTGTTGAGTAGAGGAGAATCGCATGCTCGGGAAGTTGGAGGAGTTCACTATTCTTGGAGTCATGGAGGCTGGCCGCAATGCCACGGCTGCCAATGTCTTCAAGGCTGTCTCAGAAAGTGGAGGCGCGAGCGCCTTTGGTGCCGTCTTCACAACCTTGGACCGATTAGAAGCTAAGAAGTACGTCAAAGCAAGTGAGCGTCTTGTGCAGACCGGCACGGGCGAGAAGAGCCGAAAGGTCTACGAGGTTACGGGCCTCGGGCATAAGGTTCTGCGTGAGTCATTGAGCGTGACTAGCAGCCTTGCTGCGAAGGCTGGTTTTAGTTGGTCATTTGCGGAGGGCTGCTGAGATGCGCAAAGATGATACACCGCATACGCCTAATATCGACGCCATCAATGCCCTTTTGGAAACCTTGTGCCTACGGCAGGCCACGAGGCGACGGCAAGTTATAGCAATGCATGAGCAGATGTGGCTCTTCTCGGATGATGGAGTGCCACAATCAAACGAGGACATCAGTTCGCAAAGTATTACTCAGAGTGCCCAGGCTGCTCACTATGAGGAGGAGTTGCGCTACGTGAAGCTCAAAGGCGATCCGCGCTTAAACACGTCAATCTATATTCGCATGAATAAGATAGTCAGCGGCACTCTTGACAAAATGGTCACCTCCCCACCTTCGCACGATCATCGGAGGCCTACCGCTGATTGGCTCAACTACTTTGTTCCGGGGCGAAATGCTCAAGAGGCAATTCTAGCGCTGGATGATTTGTATGAGACTTTCTGGCTTCCCAAATATGGACCGACGAGGGCGAAGTTCATCTATCGTATTCAGTCGGCGATGATTGTGGTTTCGGTCTGGTGGTCACCAGTGGTGAAGCTATTCCGCGCCCTATTGTCCACAGCCTAAGCCATCCCGCCAACAAACCCGCTGGCGGAAGTTCTCCCGCCTCATCCGACGCAGTTTAGGGCTGTCTTTCATCTGGAAATCGAAGCGAGCAGTCACGCCTCTCCGTGAGGGGGAGAATGTGAGGGGGACCGTGAGGGGGAGTTGCTAAACGCCTCTTTCGTAACCCTATGAAATCCCTGAGTTTTCTGTGATAACTTGAGGGTTGGCTGGGGGACTAGGATTCGAACCTAGACTAGCGGAGTCAGAGTCCGCGGTCCTACCGTTAGACGATCCCCCAAGCTCAGGCTTGAGTGCGCGCTCAATAGCCGGGCTGGTCCATCCGCGCAAGCCCGTTCAGTTGCACAGTTTGCCGGCCCGCTAGCTGCGGAATTGCTTGAGAAGACTGGCGAGATTTTGCTGTGCCACCGAGCCCTGGCCACTTGCGGGGGCGGGTGGCGGCGAAGCTGCAGGCTGGCGCCGCAAGGTTGGCCTCTCCACTGGAGCCGGGGCCGGCTGGGATGTCCAGGGTTGTTGCTGGCTCAGCCTGCTGGGAGCCGGGGCCGGTGCGGCACCGAACCCGGCAGCAGGTGATGCCGTGGGAATGGCCGGCTGGGCATGCGATGGCGCAACTTCGCCTTGTGCAATCTCCGCCGCGTAGTTGCTGGAATCCGGATTGTAGGTTTGGGCACGCCAGCGGCTGACAATCTCGTGCAGGAAGGAATCGTCCGGCAAGTCCTTGGCCCAGTTCTTGGTGAAGGAAGCCGTGTTCGAGCGCGGCAGCTCGTTTTCTGGCAGCATGTCGAACTTGATGCGCGTTGGCAGGGCGACACCTTCGCCGAAGGTGATGGCTTCGCCGGTGCCCATGGTTGGCATGAAGTCGAGCAACGAGGCGGCAGTATCGGAGATGCCGGCCTTGAGGATGTCCTGGTCGCGCTCGTTGGTGAGGCGCAGCGAGAAGATCGTGTTGCACTGGGACAGGATCGTGGGATCGAGTTCAGCCGGGCGCTGTGTCACGATGCACAGCGAGACACCATATTTGCGGCCCTCCTTGGCGATCTTGGAGATGGCGCGCTTCGTTGGCTCAAAGCCGGTGGTCTTGTCGTTGGGTACGTAGCGGTGCGCTTCTTCGCAGACAAAGGTGATGGGCACGCGGCCGGCACTCCAGACGCCGAAGTCGAAGGCCATGCGTGCGAGCACCGACACAACGACGTTGATGATCTCGGACGGCAGGCCGCCAAGCTCGATGATTGCGATCGGCTTGCCGTTGACGGGAATGCGGAAGATGCGCGACAGGATCGCCGCCATGTTATCCTGGACGGTGAGGCTGCCGAACATGAAGGCATAGCGGGGATCGCGGCTGATCGACTCGAGCTTGGCCTTGAGGCGCTTGTAGGGCGCGAGTTCGCCACGCAGATCGAGCTTGCCGATATGTTCTTCGACGACGCCGATCAGATCGGAGGTGCGGAAGGGAATGGGCGTGTCGACGCCGATATTGTTTGTCTCGATGCCGGACTCGCGACGGGACATTGTGGGCTTTTCGCCGCGGCGCTGGTTGGTGAGATAGCGCGCCTTGGCCATCGGTATCATGTCGCGCAAGATCTCGACGTCGGTGTCGCGGTTCGGCTGGTTGCCGATCAGGATTTCGACCGCTTCGTCGAAGTTGAGGAGCCAGAAGGGCAGTGACATGTTGTCGGGGGTGACGACCTCGGCCATGCCCTGAAATGACTGGGCATATTCGCGATGCATGTCGAGCAGGAGAATATGAGCCTGCGGGTTCTTCTCAAGGATACGGCGCAGAATGAGGGCGACAGTGCAGGACTTGCCGGTGCCCGTCGTACCGAGGACCGAGAAATGCTTGCCCAGCATATCGTCGACCTTGATCATGGCAGGAATGCCAGGGTCCTGCTGGATGTGGCCCACACGCACCGAGCTTTCGATGTCGCAGGCATAGGCCATCGCCAGTTCAGTCCGGTTGGCACGATAGACCGCATCGCCCAGTGAGGGATAGTTGGACACACCGCGCCGGAACGGACGCGGCAGGCCATCAGGCCCCTTCGGCAACTCGCCGATGAATTCGACTTCAACGATGCGCATTTCACGTTCGTTGCTGCCCTGCGAAGGCATCGGCGCACTCAGGGCGGAAACAAGCGCGAGTGCGATCGAGTTCTGCGTCTCGGCCTTGAGGAGCGTACCGATCTCAGGACCGCGCTGTGTGTTGGCATAGACGCCATCATTGGGGTCGAGCAGGATCACGGCGTGGCCGCCCGTGACTGCAACGATGCGGCCAAGGCGTTCAGTCGGCGCGGCATTGGGAACTGGGCGCGCGTCTGGGAAGCTCGGAACCTGTGCGGCTTTTGTCATAGAGCGGACCTGTGTTCCTGATGGAGGTTGGAGACGTTTGCCGGAGGCGCCGCGGCTGAAACCGCGCCGGCCAGGGGAATGAAGATGCTGACCCGCGTGCCGACACCCTTGGCTGACTGAATCTGCAGGTCACCGCCATGCAGGCGGGACAATGCCAGGGCAATCGGAAGTCCCAGTCCCGTGCCCTCGTGTTTCTTCGCAAAACCACTATCGACCTGGCCGAAGGGACTCAGGGCTGTCTCAACCTCCTGCGTGTCCATGCCCGGTCCGGTATCTGCGATGCTGATGGTGCAGAACCCTTCGTGCTTGATGCGCGCCTCTATGCGTACGCGCCCCCATTCCGGCGTGAATTTCACGGCGTTGCTCAGGAGGTTGATGAGAATCTGCTTCAGGCGGAGCGGATCGGCGAGCAGCAAAGGCAGGCGGTCAGGAATGTCGTACTCGACCGCGATGTTCTTTTCCTTGGCTTTCGCGTCGGTGATCAGCACGCAGGAATCGATGATGTTGTCGAGGTTGACCGGTTCAACGTCGACGGAAAGCTTGCCCGCCTGGATCTTGGAGACATCGAGAATGCCGTTGATCAACGCCAGAAGATGCTCGGCAGCCTGCTTGATGTAGGCGGAATACTGGATGACTTTTTCCGGGCCTGTTACAGTCTGTGTTGCCAGCATATCGGAGAAGCCGATGATAGCGTTGAGCGGCGTACGCAGCTCATGACTCATGTTGGCAATGAATTCCGACTTTGCCTTGGAGGCCAGTTCGGCATCAACCTTTGCCGCATACAGGGCCATTGTCTGCTTCTGCTGATGGACGCCTTGGCCGAGGTTCTCGCCGAAATCGGCGATCAACGAGCCTTCCCTGAACCAACGCCGCCCATAACTACGCATACTGTCAAAACCCCAGCATCTGGTTGTGCCAACAACACCTCAATTCTGGGTTAACAAGCTCAAGCAACTCCTACCTTACGTTCAGGACTTCTTTACGCCTGCGAAAGACCTGTTATGGTGGACGCAACGTAATGATTAACTGATGGTAGGCCTGTTCCGGCTCGAGTCCGTTGAGCGGCCGCCATCCGGAAGGTTTATTGAGTGGACGCGACCTCCAGACCGGGCCAGGCCCGGGGCGGTCACCCCAAAGCATCGGCGCATGCGTCGAAACCAAGGGGCAGGGCCAATGGCAGGAACCCGGATCATGGCGATTCCGGAAGCACCGTCTATGGCGCCCTTGATCTCGGAACCAATAACTGCCGGCTTCTTGTGGCGGATGCCGAGCGCGGCAGCATGCGGGTCATAGACGCATTCTCGCGTATCGTGAGACTCGGCGAGGGGCTGGGCCGGCATGGGCGGCTGGGCGATGCCGCCATGGAGCGGACCGTTGAGGCACTGCGCGTGTGCGCCAACAAGCTGAAGTGGCATGGCGTTACCCGCAAGCGCCTTGTGGCGACCGAAGCCTGCCGCCTGGCAAGCAATGGTGAGAGTTTTATCCAGCGGGTCGCAGCCGACGTTGGGCTGGAATTGGAAATCATTGACCGTGAGACCGAGGCGCATCTTGCGGCAGCGGGCGCCGAGCCACTCATCGATGTTTCGGCCAACCATGCCGTGGTCTTCGACATCGGCGGTGGCTCAACAGAGGTCATGTGGGTTGAGCGGGGCGATGCCGGGGCCAGGGTTCATGCCTGGGTTTCGATGGCGGCGGGCGTGGTCACATTGTCGGAGCGCCATGGCGGAGGACGGGACGTGACACCTGAACGGTACGATGCGATGCGGGATGATGTCCGGTCGCTGCTGAGACCCTTTGTCGGTCAGGTGCGGACACCGGAACGTGCCAATGGCAGGCCCGATCATTTGCTGGGAACATCCGGGACGGTCACAACCATCGCCGGTGTTCATCTTGGCTTGCGCCACTATGACCGCTCGCGCGTCGATGGCTGCTGGCTCGACCATGGCGAGGCTGATCTGGTGACTGCGCAACTGCGTGACATGAGCTACGAGGAGCGGACGCGGAATGGCTGCATCGGGCGCGAGCGGGCGGATCTTGTTCTGGCAGGCTGTGCCATCCTCGATGAGATTCGCGCGGCATTTCCGGAGCAGCGGATCCGGGTGGCGGACAGGGGACTGCGTGAGGGGATTCTCTCGCAGATGATGCGCGCCGATGGCCACCTGCAGGGGGCAAGATGAGCCGGCCTGGTAGCCGTGACAGCCTTGGACGGGGGCGTCTCAAGGTTCGCGTCAAGACGGGCAAGGGGCGCACGGTTTCGCAGAAGCAGTGGCTCGAGCGGCAACTGAATGACCCCTATGTGCATGAGGCGCGCAAGCTGGGATACCGCAGCCGCGCGGCGTTCAAGCTGATCGAGATTGACGACAAGTATCACTTCCTCAAGCCCGGTGGCCGCGTCATCGATCTTGGTGCAGCACCTGGCGGATGGAGCCAGGTGGCGGCTCAGCGGGTCAAGTCTGTTGAAGGCAAGGGCAAGGTGATCGCCATCGACATGCATGGCATGGATGAGATCGCCGGGGTGACGATCTTCAAGATGGATTTCCTGTCAGATGAAGCGCTTGCGGCCCTGATCGCGGCGCTCGACGGAGAGAAGGCCGATTGCGTGATATCTGACATGGCGGCCCATGCCACAGGCCACCGCCAGACCGATCACTTGCAGATCATGGGACTGGCCGACGCGGCCCATGATTTTGCGCGGCAGGTGCTGAAGCCCGGGGGAACATATCTCGCCAAGGTCCTGCGTGGCGGTACCGAAGCGGAACTACTCAAGCAGCTGAAACTGGATTTCTCCTCCGTCCGCCATGTGAAGCCGATGGCGAGCCGGGACGACTCAGCTGAACTTTTCGTCCTGGCAACCGGCTTTCGCGGTTGATCGCTTGGCGCCTCAGGCGGCGGCCTGGTTCCCCGGCGGAGCACCAAGACCGAGCACACGGCAGATGGCATAGACCAGCTCTGCCCTGTTCAGCGTGTAGAAGTGGAAATGCGTGATGCCTTCCCGGGCAAGCTCATGAACCTGCTCGGCTGCCACCATGGCAGCAACGAGATTCCGCGTCTCAGGATCCTGATCAAGTCCAGAAAAACGCCGCTCCATGTCGGGCGGAATATGCGCGCCACACTTTGCGGCGAACTCTTTCACCCTTGCGAAATTGGTGACGGGCAGAATGCCGGGGACGAGGTTGATCTTGATGCCGCGTGCGGCGATGCGGTCGCGCAGGCGCAAGAAGAAAGCGTTGTGAAAGAAGAACTGGGAGATTGCGCGGCTTGCTCCGTGGTCGGCCTTGTCAGCCATGAATGCGAGGTCTTCCTCGATCGAAACAGAATCCGGGTGCCGTTCCGGATAGGCTGAAACCGAAACCTCGAAGGCGCCGAGTTCGCGGATGCCACGGACGAGGTCGGCTGCGTTGCGATAGCCTTCGGGATGCGGAACAAATCTCGTTCCAACACCGCCTGGCGGATCGCCGCGCAGGGCGACGATGTGGCGAACGCCAGCCGCTGCATAGCTGCGGATGACGTCGTTGACTTCGTCCTTGCTGGCACCGACGCAGGTGAGGTGGCCTGCTGCCGAAAGGCCGGTTTCGCCGGTCAGCCGGGCAAGCGTTGCCAGAGTCCGTGCCTGCGTTGTACCGCCTGCGCCATATGTCACCGACACGAAACTGGGGCCGATCGTCTCCAGCTTTTTTGCAGCCGACCAGAACGAGACCTCACCCTCGCCAGGCTTTGGCGGAAAGAATTCGAACGAGACCTGGAATGGGGAGGCGGTCATGATTGCACTTGCACCTTGCGCCTGATGGAGGGGGTGTCCTGTGGATTGGGGCCTGCGAGCCAGAGTGACACGGCAAGGCCCTTTCGGGTTGAGGGCAGGGGGGAATCCAGAACCTGGTGTTTTCGCAAGACAAGGCCGGCGCGCGCCAACCATGTGCTCATCTGCTCGTTGGAGAGTCCAAGCCTGCGATGTGCGTGCTGTTCGCGCAATTCCTCGAGATCATGAGGCGCGAAATCCACGATAAGCAAACGCCCACCCGGTGCCAGGATACGGCGCGCTTCCAGCAATGCCTTCAGAGGCTCGTCCAGGAAGTGCAGTACCTGATGAATCGTGACGACATCGGCGACGCCGTCTGCTAGCGGCAGTGCATAGATGTCGGCCTGGCGAAGCTGAGCATGCCTTAGCTGCGCCCTTTCCATATTGGCGCGTGCGATGGCCAGCATCTCGCGGCTTGAATCAATGCCGTAGAGATTGGCGGCTTGCGTCGCGAAAAGTTCGAGGACGCGGCCCGTGCCGGTGCCCAGATCCACAAGAGTGCCCAGGTGCGAAGGACCAAGGAGCTCAAGCATGCTTTGCTCGACGCTTGCTTCGTCCACGTGGAGGGAGCGCAATGTCGACCAGGCCGCTGCGTTGCCGCTGAAGTAAGCCTGCGCCCGCTCTTCCCTCTGCCTGCGGATCTCTTCAAGCCGCGCCAGATCGCCGCCAAGGAGATCGTCGTGGGCCGGCAGCATCTCGACCAGCGATTTTGCGAGAGCGCCCCCGAGCCCTTCATTGCGCAGGCGGAAGAGAACCCAGTTGCCTTCCTTGTAGCGGGCCAGCAAACCAGCCTCGGCCATGAGCTTCAGATGCCGGCTGACGCGTGGCTGACTTTGCCCCAGCACGTAGGTCAACTCCGACACGTTGAGTTCGCCATGGGAGAGTGCGAAGAGAATGCGGATGCGTGTCGTTTCCGCAACCGCTTTCAGACCTGCAAGCAACTCTTCCATCAACATCTCCCGGAAACGACATAAACATATCCTTATATAGATCGCAACGCCGGTTTCGCTTTTAACTATGAAAATGTCGCATTTTGCTGGCTTGCTGGCGCCAACCTTGATTTCCACGGGGGGCGTGACATAACTCTGTGCGGTTCCTGCGGGGCAATGGAATCGAGGCCGGAGAATAGAAGTTCTTTATGAATACAATGATTTCCAGACGCCATTTGCTTGCGGCTTCGGCTGCTCTCCTGCTGCCCTCCCTGGGCGGTAGAGCCATGGCCAGCTCGGCTGCGGAGAACTATATCGAGGGCATCGGCAGCGAGATTCTGCGCCTTGCAAATGCTGGCAGCCGTGGCGTTCCGCTGCGTAACAAGTTTGCCGGCCTGCTTGGCAAGTATGTGGACCTGCGTGTCATTACGCTCGCTTCTCTCGGCCCCTATCGGAACAAGCTGCCGGCTGCCGAAAAGAGCAAACTGCAGGATCTGGTCACGCTTTATGCGTCGGCGCTGTTTGCCTGGTACGTTGATGATTTCAAGGGACAGAAGTTCTCCATTGACCGTTCGGCCATGCAGGGCAAATTCATCGTCGTCTACTCGAAGATCGAGAAGGGTGGCGTGAGGGCTGATG
Organism: Pseudomonadota bacterium; assembly: GCA_020161855.1. Lineage (GTDB taxonomy): Bacteria > Pseudomonadota > Alphaproteobacteria > Rhizobiales > Aestuariivirgaceae > Aestuariivirga. Next base: position 96,933 of record JAIUNJ010000008.1, on the reverse strand, counting down.
AGCCGATCGTGTGGTACCTGCAGCAATCCGGCAGCCGCTTTAACATCGTGGACATGAGTGTGCTCGGTGTGAGACTTTCCATCGCCATGCGCGACCGCTTCCAGAAGGAGCTCAAGAAATCGAAGGGGGATTTCGAGCAGCTCTATGCGGTTTTGCGCGAAGCCGAAACGTGGTAGCCGAAGCGTTAACAACGCGTTAACCATGTTCGGGACACATTTTGCGGGGTAGTAGGGAATCATGCTGACACGCCGCACTCTTCTCGGCAGCTTTGCCGCGCTTTTCGCAACTCCGGCCCTAGCCGGTGCCGATCACCCGTCTGTTGTCTTCATGAAGCAGGTGGCCAAGGATCTCCTGGCGGCTCACCGGCAGGGGACGGTTTCGGCTTTCCTGCGCGTGATCCAGCGGCATGCAGATGTGCCTGAAATCTCAATGCACGCTTTGGGCAAGTACAGTGACAGCCTGCAATCCTCGCAGCGTTCGCGCTACCAGAAGGGCGTTGCCACCTACATGGCGCGCTATTTTGCCCTGCAGTCGCGCGACTATACGGTCGCGAAGTACGAAGTTGGCGAAGCGCGGGCCAACGACGACAAGAGCGTTCTGGTTGCCAGCAAGGTCTTCCTCATGACCGGCCAGACCTACAATGTTCAGTGGCGTCTTGTGTGGCGCGATGGCCGCTACAAGGTGCGGGACGCCAGCGTGCTGGGCTTCTGGCTGACGAACTTCCAGCGCAAGGACTTCACGGACTATCTGGCCAAGCGCAACGGCAACATCAACATGTTGATCGCCGCACTCTACGGCTGATTGCAGCCTCAAGTCTCTGTTAACCATAGGCTGGCATGACCTAGGCCCGGTTTGGGTGTGGGTTTTGTATGCGTCGTTTGAGTTATGTTTTAGGCTGCCTCGTCATGGCGATTGCCTTGGTGGCTTGTTCGGGCGGGCGCGAGAAATCCACTACGCGCTATCAACCGCCTGCAATTCCCGAAGTGAAATGTTCGATTGATCCGCGCCGCCTGGGTGAGGTGGAAAAGATTCGCGATTTCGGCAACGGAAGGGGCTGTGGCGTGCGCAATGCCTGGCGGGTTTATTCCCTGCAGGGCGTGAAGATGAGCCAGCCCGTCGTTCTCAATTGCGCCATGGTGAATGCCTTCGCCACGTGGATTGCCAATACCATGCAGCCTGCGGCGGAAGACAGGTTTGGCGAGGCCGTGACCAGCCTTGACGTTCCCTCTGCCTATGCCTGTCGGCCCCGTAACAATGTGCGCGGCGCAAAACTCAGCGAGCATGGCCACGGCAATGCTGTCGACGTATCGGTGTTCAGGCTGCAAAGCGGCCGAAAGGTCGAGGTCGAGCAGGGGTGGTTCGGCAGCCGCAAGGAAAGGCGCTTTCTGGCCTCGGTCCGGGAAGATGCCTGTGGTCTCTTCAAGACGGTGCTGGGGCCCGGCTCCGACCGCTACCACAAGAATCATCTCCATTTCGACCTGCAGCGACATCGCAATGGTGGATCTTATTGCAGGTAAATCATATACTTGAGACCTTAAGCTCGAGGAAGTTCTGAGCGTCGGCTAGACTTCCCCGTATGTTGCAAAATGGCCGTCGAAGGCGCATATGGCTGCCATGGAACAGGAATTGATCACGCCGGAGAAATCGCCCACGGGCGCGCAGCATCACGGGACCGGCTTTTTAGGCTGCGTCCTCGCGGCCTCCGGCGCTACGGTTGCGACTTTCTGCTTGCTCGGTTCGGCAGCAGCGGCGACGGCCTGGGCGCTTGCCAGCATGCTTGGCTTGCCGGAATACCTGACTTGGGCCGCCGTGGCGCTTGCCGCGCTGCCGGTGATCTGGGCGACAGCTTGGGTGGCAGGACGGGCCTGGCACGTCGAACAGCGGCTTGAGGACGGCCTTGATGTCGATGTGCCCGTGTTCTCAATGACACACTATTTCCGCAAGAAGAGCTGACCTGCGCAAGACCGGTTGTGAGAAGATTGGCGAATCCTGTAGCCTGATCAGATGTCCATTTGGTCCGCCATCTCCGACACTGCGTCCGGCCTGGGAGACTCTGTTTCGCACTTCCTGGCGGGGTTCTCGCGCAAGGCAACGGCTCCCGAGAAGTCGGTCGCCTTCACAATCGGCATGATTGCGCTTGGCGCAAAGATGGCGCGTGCCGATGGCATCGTCACAAAGGATGAAGTCTTCGCCTTTCGGGAGGTCTTCCGCGTGCCGGAGAAAGACCTTCCGGCCGTGCAGCGCGTGTTTGACCTCGCCAAGCAGGATGTGACAGGCTTTGAAAGCTATGCCAAGCAAGTGGCAAAGCTCTTTGCAGCCAAGGCTCAGGTCCTGGAAAATGTTCTGGACGGGCTGTTTCACATCGCCAAAGCCGACCACGCCATTCACGAGGACGAACTCGCCTATCTGGAAAGGGTTGCGGAGATCTTTGGTTTTAAGGGCGCAGATTTTGCCCGCATCAGGGCGCGCCACGTCACCATGGCTGACGACCCTTATGAGATTCTCGGCCTTGAGCGGGGAGCGACGATCCAGATCGTAAAGCAGCGCTATCGCAAGCTTGCCCGTGAGCTTCATCCGGACAAGCAGGTTGCGGATGGTGTGCCTCGCGAGATGGTGAGGCTTGCGACCGATCGCCTCGCGCGCATCAACGTCGCCTATGAGCAGATCGTGCAGGATCTCGCGGCGTGATCGGCACGGAGCTCTCCTGCGCCGTATTGTTGTCGCCTAACGTCGAGCCGAGGCGGGCAGATATCAAACCCGACATATTGCTTCTCCACTATACGGGCATGAGCAGTGCCGAGAAGGCGTGCCAGTGGCTGTGCGATCCTGTCTCGCGGGTGTCCTGCCACTATCTGGTGGATGAAGACGGCAAGATTACACAAATGGTTGGGGAAGAGAACCGCGCATGGCACGCGGGGGAATCGTCATGGCACGGCGAAACCGACATCAACTCGTTCTCCATCGGCATTGAAATACATAACCCCGGGCATTCGGGCGGCTATCCTGATTTCCCGCCCGCGCAGATGGACGCGGTTTTGGCTCTTTCAAAAGACATATGCAGCCGGCATGGCATAAGGCCAGCACGGGTGCTGGCGCATTCGGACGTTGCGCCGGGCCGCAAGATTGATCCGGGTGAGAAGTTTGATTGGCACATGCTGCATAAAGGTGGCGTTGGCCACTGGGTGCAGCCGGAGCCTCTGGCCGGCGGCAGTTTCCTGCAGCTCGGGGATCAGGGCGATCCCGTCATGGCGTTGCAAGGCCTGCTGCGCCTCTATGGCTACGGCCTCGAACTGACCGGCGTTTTTGACCCAAGAACGAAAGTGGTGGTGGAGGCCTTTCAGAGGCACTTCCGGCCGGAGCGGGTGGATGGCGTGGCGGACCAATCAACCGTCGCTACACTGCACAAGCTCCAGGTGGCTCTCAGGGTTGCTTGACTTCACAGAGCTTGAGCAAGTCCTGCAGATTGGCGTCGGCAAGCGGGAAGGTCATGACGTGCTTCTGGACCGTCACCATGAATCGGTCGGCCGCCATCAGTTCCTTTACAAGCGCGTCGCCCGTTCCGAGTTCCGCTTCCACGCTCGTATGGCCGGACATATCATTGGCCATGGTCTGCCCCTTGAGCGCGAAATCCTTTTCCGCCACACGCACATTGAATTCAGCGGTCGTGCCGGGCGCGAGGTCAGGTGAGCCGTCGGGCAGGAAGAGCCTGAGCTTTCCAGAGCCGATCTTGCACCAGAAGCTCATGCCGACGTCATCGGTCTCCGGAACTCCGAAGGCCAGATAGGCGTCTTCGTCCGCGACATCGAGAATCCACTCGCGCTCCTGCGCCTGTGCCGGCAGACCAAGGCCAATTGCCATGCTCCAAAGCAAGACGACTATTCTACCCGCGCGGCGTTTCATGACTTTTTCTGTGCGACAGTTTGGGCTGTGATGCAAGGGCAGGCAAAGCAGTTGAGGAAGTCGCATGGCAGAGACCCTGGTGATCAATGGCAAGTTCAAGACGATGGACCCTTTGCGGCCTGGTGCAGAAGCCGTGGCAATTGCCGGAGGCAAGATCGTCAAGGTTGGCCGTACGCGAGACGTCCTGAAGCTCAAGAGCCGCAAGACGAAGGTCATTGATGCCGGCGGATGCACGGTTGTGCCCGGCTTTGTCGAAGGCCATATGCATCTCTTCGCCGGTGGCGCTGAATCTTCCTGCCTGGACCTTTATGGCGTGAGCGGCTTCGAGCCGTTGCGAACGGCCATATCGCGCTTCGCTGATCTGCATCAGGGGCCGGGGATCGTCGTCGGCAACCAGACGAACTACACGATCCTTGGTGTGGGCGAACGGCTCACCCGGCATCATCTTGACCGCATCCTGCCGGAGCGGCCAATCCTGCTTTATTCCCCAGATCACCACACGGGCTGGGCGAACACGAAGGCACTCGAATTGGCAGGTATTCTTGCCGGACGCAGGCTGCCTGCCGGCCATGAGATTGTCATGGGTGCCGATGGCCTGGCGGAAGGAGAATTGCGCGAACCTGCTGCGCTTGAGCCGGTCGCCGCACTGGCGGTCGACCTGAAGCGCTCGCGGCTTGGGCTTGCCACCGGCGGGGAACCAGAGCCCTATCCGCAGCGGCAGGACTTTGCCAGCGACATGGAGACCATCTACCGCGCACTGCAGAAATGTGCGCGCTTCGGAATCACGTCGTTCCACAACATGGATGGCAATCTTTACACGCTCGAGCTGCTTGCGACACTTGAGCGGGAAGGGCGATTGCTGGCGCGCGGCGTCGTGCCCTTCCACTACAAGCCCTTCATGCCGCTCTCGGCTCTCGAAAGAGCCTCGACGATGTCGAAGGCCTATCAGTCGGACTGGCTGAAGTCCGGTTGCGTGAAGATGTTCATGGACGGTGTGCTCGACAGCGGCACCGCCGTGATGCTCGGCGACTACCCTGACGCTCCGGGCTGGCGCGGGGACCCTCTCTTTACCGCAGAACACTTCAATGCGGCTGCTGTGGAGAGCGACCGCCGAGGCTTGCAGGTTGCCGTTCACGCGATTGGCGACGGAGCCGTGCGCATGGTGCTCGACGGCTATGAGGCTGCACGCAAGGCCAATGGGAGGCGGGACAGCAGGCATCGTATCGAGCACATCGAAGTCCATCATCCGGATGATGTCGCGCGTTTCCGAAAGCTCGGCGTTGTTGCGTCGATGCAGCCACCGCATCCTCCCGGCTCGCAGGGGCTGCCCCTGGAGCCGACCGTCAGCAAGATCGGCAAGGACAAGTGGCGCTATGCCTTTGCCTGGAACACGTTCCGCAAGGCGAGGGTTCCGCTTGTCTTCGGGACCGACTGGCCCGTTTCCGATCTCAATCCCATGCGGGCAATTCATTCAGCGGTTTGCCGAAAATCCTGGGCCGAAGGCGTGGATGCACACCAGCAGACGCTGGATCAGGCGCTGCACAGCTACACATCGATGGGCGCCTATGCGGAGTTTGCCGAAGACAGAAAGGGCGTGATCAAGCCCGGCGCATTTGGCGATCTGGCTGTTCTGGATGCTGATCTTGATTCTCTAGATCCCGAACGTCTGCAGGACGTCAAAGTTGCTGCCACGCTAACTGGCGGGCGGCTCGTGCATGAAGTCTGAGTTCATGCATCGTGCTTGACGGCGACCACGCACCTGAATAGGTCAGTCCCGCCAGCTGGCCGGATGACCGCTGCCGCAAGGCCCGAAAGGGCGCGGGGGAGGAAAGTCCGGGCTCCACGGAAAGACGGTGCCGGGTAACGCCCGGCGGGGGCGACCCCAGGGAAAGTGCCACAGAGAACAGACCGCCGGGTTTAGCCCGGCAAGGGTGAAACGGTGCGGCAAGAGCGCACCGCGCGGATGGCAACAGACGCGGCACGGCAAACCCCACCGGGAGCAAGACCGAATAGGGGCGGCAAGGAACCTCGGTTCCAGGGATTTTCGGCCCGCCGCCCGGGTTGGTTGCGTGAAATGCCTGGTGACGGGCATTCCAGATGAATGGTCATCCAGCCTCAGGTTTCGTGCCTGGGGTGGACAGAACCCGGCTTACAGGCCGGCTGGCACCTCTTCCGGATTGTCATGTCCGATTTCGGGGCATTCAGCGCCGCAATGAATCGCTTTCGAAACCATTTGTTAACAAAGCCCAGCGCATTGTCGGCTTAGCATTAACCACTTGTTCACCAGCATGCCCGGCACCACCATAACCGCCAGGGAAGCCTCCCAGCGCCACGTTCCCGTGATGCTGAATGAGGTTCTTGCGGCACTCAGCCCCGCGGCCGGAGAGACCTACATTGATGGGACCTTCGGAGCGGGCGGCTATACACGCGCCATCCTCGGCGCCGCGGATTGCCGGGTGATTGGCGTTGATCGCGACCCGGCGGCCATCGCCGGCGGCGCTGAAACCGTGGCTGCCTTTGGAGCACGCCTGGAGCTTGTGCAGGGCACGTTCTCGGATATCGAAGCGATCAGTCACGGCGAGCCTGTCTCCGGCGTCGTCCTCGATATCGGCGTCTCGTCGATGCAGATCGATGATCCTGAGCGGGGCTTTTCATTTCTGAGGGATGGCCCGCTCGACATGCGGATGTCGCGCTCTGGTCCTTCGGCAGCCGACGTCGTCAACAGCATGAAAACCGAGGCGCTTGCCGACTTGATCTATATCCTTGGGGAGGAACCGCGGTCCCGTGCCATTGCCCGCGCCATTGACCGGGAGCGTTCGGTGCAACCTCTGGCGACAACACTGGATCTGGTCCGGGCTGTGGAGCGCGCCACCGGGCCTCAACGCGCCAAAGACCGGACCCACCCCGCGACACGCACCTTTCAGGCCCTGCGCATCCATGTGAACGGCGAGCTTGAGCAACTGGCTGAAGCGTTGTTCGCCGCGGAGCGGCTTCTCGTCGAAGGAGGCCGTCTGGTGGTGGTGACATTCCATTCTCTCGAAGACCGCATTGTGAAGCGCTTTTTTGCCTCGCGGAGCGGGCATATCGCATCGGCGTCGCGGCATTTGCCGGCACAGGGCCAGGCCGATGTTCCCAGCTTCAATCTTCTTTTCAGGGGACACCAGGAACCGGGAGCGGAAGAGATTGAGCGGAATCCCCGTGCCCGCTCGGCGAAGCTGCGGGCAGGTGTCAGAACGGCGGCTGCAGCCCTTAAACCTAATCTGTCGTTGCTTGGCGTTCCGATGTTGAAAGGGCGGGTGCACTGATGCTCAAACTTGTCAACGCAGCACTTGTGATTGCGGTACTGGTTTCGGGCTTTGCGCTCTACAGCCTTGAGCATCGCACGCGTGGCGCAGAGCGCGACGTGGCGAAGATCAAGCGGGAGATCAGCGAGTCACGCGAGGCCATAAAACTGCTGAATGCCGAGTGGAGCAGTTTGACGCGGCCGGAGCGCATCCAGAAACTTGCGGAAGAAAACCTTAAACTGCAGCCGACTTCGGCGCAGCAATTCGTGAGTGTCGAAGACCTGCTGGTCAAGGTCCCCACCGAGGTGCCTGTGAAGCTTGAGGAAGAGGGCAAGGACCCGATCGGCGACATCCTGGAGAAGATGCAGTAGTCACATGAGTGCCGAGTCATTTGAACTTGATGGTCCGGGGCGCATTGGCGGGCAGAACCGTGTTCGCCTGCTGAGCATGTTCTTTGTATTCGCCTTTATGGCGATTGCGTTCAAGCTCGTGATGATCACAGCCTTCAAGGAGAAGGAAGAAACCAACCCGGAACTGGCTGCGCATCTTTCCCGCATTCCGCGGCCGGACATTGTCGATCGCAACGGCAAGGTGCTGGCAACGGATATTGCTGTCGCTTCGCTCTATGCCGATCCACGAAAGATTCCAGATGTGGACGAAGCCGTTGAACTCATCACGGCGGCACTGCCGGATGTGAACGGCAAGGTCTTGCGCCAGAGACTGCTGCAGCCGAAGCGGGCTTTTATCTGGATCAAACGTCAGGTCAGCCCAGAGGAACGAGACGCAGTCTACAATCTCGGCATTCCCGGTGTCGGCTATGTGAATGAGCGCAAGCGTGTCTATCCGCAAGGGCGGCTCGCTGCGCATGTCGTGGGCTATGTCGATGTGGATACGCAGGGCATCGCCGGCATAGAGAAGTTCCTCGACAACGAAGGTGCCATCTATACGGCCTCTCTGGCTGACCCTGAGACGCAGTCTGCTGCACCGGCGGAATTGTCCATTGATGTCCGCGTTCAGCACATTCTCACCGATGAAGTGAGCAAGGCCATCACCAAGTACAAGGCCATTGCCGGTGGCGGCATCGTCATGAATGTCGAGACCGGCGAAATTCTGGCGCTCGCCTCGCTGCCGGACTTCAATCCGAATGCAGACACCAAGGCCCTTAGCAAGGAACAGCAGAACCACATGCTGAGCGGGGTCTATGAGCTGGGGTCGGTGATCAAGGCGGTCACCTTCGCCATGGCTTTCGACTACGGCGTCATCAACATGAACTCGAAGTATGATGCGCGCTATCCGCTGGTGATCGGCAACGCCCGGATCAATGACTATCGCGGCCAGAACCGTGTTCTCACGGTTCCTGAGATATTCACCAACTCGTCGAACATCGGCACGGCTAAGATGGCGCTTGATGTCGGAATTGAACGGCACCAGGAGTTCCTGCGCCGGATGGGCCTGCTTGACCGGCTGGAAACTGAAGTGCCCGAGACGGCCAGGCCGCTTCTACCTCGGCGGTGGGGCAAGCTGGCTTCTGCAACCATTGCATTTGGTCATGGTTTTGCCGTGCAGCCGCTTCAGGGTCTCGCCGTAGTCGCGGCGCTGCTCAATGGCGGGAAGCATGTTCCCCCAACCTTCATGCGCCGCAGCAAGGAGGAGGCAGACGTGTTGGCACAGCGGATCGTGAAGGAATCGACATCAGAGAAGATGCGGGAGTTGTTCCGGCTCAATGCAAACATCGGTTCGGCCTCCAAGGCGAACGTGATTGGCTATCGCGTCGGCGGCAAGACAGGCACGGCTGAAAAAGTTGTTGGCGGGCGCTATTCCAAGGACAAGCGCCTGACATCCTTCATTGGTGCATTTCCAATGGAGAGACCGCGCTACGCCTTGTTCGTGATGCTGGACGAGCCGAAGCCGCTGCCTGAGACCTATGGTTTTGCCACCTCCGGCTGGAATGCCGTGCCGACCGCCGGAAAGATCATTGAGCGCATTGCGCCCCTGCTGGGTGTCGAGCCGCAGTTCACCTCCGAGGATCTCGCCAAGCTTGAGAAGCAGGCGAAGGACAAGAAGGCCAAGGACAAGCGGGGTTGATGGATGCCGAGAGCTCTTGCACGCCTGATCGGCACTGACGCCACGATCCCTCCTGGGATCGGTGACCTGCAGGTTGCTGCGATCACCTCTGATAGCCGCCAGGTCAAGCCCGGCACATTGTTTGCAGCTTTGCCCGGCACGAAGGTCGATGGTGCGGCCTTCATTCCACAGGCCCTTGAGAAAGGCGCCGTGGCTGTTATCGCCAATCGTGGCGCCTATCAGGGGACGGGCGCGGTCATCGAAAGCGACAATCCTCGCCGGTTGCTCGCCCTGGCAGCAGCTCGCTTTGAAGGCAAGCAACCTGACACCATCGTTGCCGTGACGGGCACGAACGGAAAGACATCAGTTTCCGTATTTGTGCGCCAGATTTGGGAGTACATGGGCTTCCGAGCAGCGAGCCTGGGCACCATCGGCGTGGTGGGGCCAGAGGGCGCTACCTACCTCAATCATACAACCCCCGATCCAGTTCAGCTTCACGCGCTGGCGGCGCATCTCGTCGATGACAAGGTGGATCATCTCGCAATCGAGGCATCGAGCCACGGGCTGGCACAATACCGGCTTGACGGATTGCGACTGACCGCTGGCGGCTTCACCAACATCACGCGCGATCATCTGGACTATCATCCGAGCTTTGACAACTATTTTGAAGCCAAGATGCGCCTGTTCACGGAACTCCTGACGCCTGGCAGCGGCGCGGTGATCAATGCCGATTCACCTTCTGGCGATGAAGTGAGAATCAGAGCCGCTGCGCATGGACTCGAGACCTATACGGTGGGCTTCAAGGGCGCTTCGATCAAGCTTGTTGACGTCAGGCGAGAGGGGCTGGAGCAGCATCTGACTCTGGAGACGGCCCATCAACGCCATAGCATCACCTTGCCGCTGGTTGGCGACTTTCAGGCTTCAAACGCGCTTGTGGCGGCCGGGCTCGTCATTGTTTCCGGTGGTGACGAGAAGACCGCCATACAGGCTCTCGAAAGCTTGAAGGGGGCCACGGGCAGGCTCGATCTGGTTGGCAGGTCAAGGTCGGGTGCTTCCGCCTTTGTCGACTATGCGCATACGCCGGATGCTTTGGAGAACGCCATCCTTGCGCTGCGGCCTTTCGCAAAGGGCAAGCTCTCCGTTGTCTTTGGGTGTGGCGGCGACAGGGACAAGGGCAAGCGGCCCCAGATGGGCGCAATTGCCACGAAACATGCGGATCGTGTTTATGTGACCGACGACAACCCGCGAAGTGAAGACCCAGCCCAGATCAGGCGCGACGTGCTGGCCGGTGCTCCCGGCGCCTTAGAGATCGGTGACCGTGCCTTGGCCATTCGTGCGGCGGCCGACGCGCTTCAAGGCGGTGACATCCTGCTTGTTGCCGGCAAGGGGCACGAGGAGGGGCAGATCGTCGGCAAAGACGTGCGTCCCTTCAGCGATCACGCCGCCGTCCGTGCTGCACTGAACGGTGAAGATTATCATGGCTGAAGGTCTCTGGACGGCCGAAGAACTGGTCGGCGCAACGGCAGGGCGGCTGACGCGCCCGCCAAATGCACAGATTAATGGTGTCTCCATTGATTCCCGCAGCGTGTCTGCAGGCGATCTCTTCGTCGCGATCAAGGGCGACAAGATGGACGGCCATGACTTTGTGGCGACTGCCCTGGGTGCAGGTGCCGCTGTTGCCCTGGTCTCGCGTACAACGCCTGAGATGGAAGCTGCCGGGCCGTTGCTCGTCGTCCCGGAGGATCCGTTGCGTGGCCTTGAACAATTGGGGCGGGCCGCGCGCAACAGGAGCGGGGCAGGGCTTGTTGCTGTCACGGGCAGCGTCGGCAAGACAAGCACCAAGGAAATGCTGCTCAAGACGCTCGCAGCTTCTGGCAAGACGCATGCCTCTGCCGCGTCCTTCAACAATCATTGGGGCGTACCGTTGACGCTGGCGCGTTTCCCACGTGACGCAGCCTTTGGTGTTTTTGAGATCGGCATGAACCATGCGGGTGAGATTACGCCGTTGGTGGGCATGGTCCGGCCGCATGTGGCGATTGTCACGACGATTGCCGCCAGCCATCTCGGGCATTTCAAGTCGCTGGCGGAAATTGCCGATGCGAAGGCCGAGATATTCAGCGGTGTCGTTCCGGGCGGCAGTGCCGTCATCAACCGGGATACGCCCTACTTTGATCATCTTGCGGCTGCCGCCCGCGCCCAGGGCATCCAGACTATCATTGGTTTCGGGCAACACGAGAAATCCGATGTGAGGCTGGACAGGCTTGCACTTCACCCGGGCTGCTGTTGTGTTTCAGCGTCCGTGCTTGGTGAGCCTGTGACCTACAAGCTCGGCTTGCCGGGCGAGCATATGGCCATCAACAGCCTTGCTGTGCTCGCAGCGGCGAAACTCCTTGGCGCTGATCTTGCCCGTGCCGCGCTGGCCCTGGCAGAGGCAAAGCCGGCCAAAGGCCGTGGTGTCCAGCAGGCCCTCAAGATGCAGGGTGGGGAACTGCAGCTGATCGATGAAAGCTACAATGCAAACCCGGCCTCCGTGCGGGCGGCGCTGATGCTGTTGAAGCAGGCCAAACCGGGGCGAAATGGCCGCCGGATCGCCATTCTGGGCGACATGCTGGAACTTGGGGAGCATGGCCCGGCGCTGCATGCCGGCCTTTCTGAGGCTGTGGACGAAGCAGGTGTCGATATCCTATATGCCGCCGGTCCCTTGATGTGCCACCTCTGGAGTGCGTTGCCCGCCTCCCGCCGGGGCCTGCACACCGACAGCTCAGACGGATTGCGCGAGCCAGTTCTCGCCGCCCTGCAGCCCGGCGATGTTGTCATGATCAAGGGGTCGCTTGGCAGCCGGATGGGGCCGCTTGTCGAGGCGATCAAGAGCAAATGGCCTCCTGCCGTGAAGGACGTTTAAGGAATGCTCTACTACCTGCTGACAAGCTTTGCCTCTGAAGTCTCGGCGCTCAACGTCTTCCGCTACCTGACCACGCGAACTGGCGGAGCCATTCTCACGGCGCTGGTGTTCATCTTCATTTTCGGGCCCAAGATCATTTCGCTGCTCAAGGTCAAGCAGGGCAAAGGCCAGCCGATCCGCACCGATGGCCCACAGCGTCATCTCGTGGAGAAGCAGGGCACGCCGACGATGGGCGGCCTGATGATCCTGTCTGGCGTCTTCGTTGCGACGATTATGTGGGCCGATCTGAGCAATCTCTACGTCTGGGCCGTTCTCTTTGTGCTGCTCGGCTTTGGCGCAATCGGCTTCTACGATGACTTCCTCAAGGTGACGCGCGCTTCGGTCCGCGGCTTTTCCTCGCGCTTGCGCCTACTGTCGGAGTTCGCAATCGCCGCCGTTGCCGTGGCCTGCTTCATGTGGATCGGGGCAAAGCCACTGGCCAGTTCGCTTGCTGTTCCTTTTCTCAAAGATGTCCTGATCTATTTCGGGCCGTTCTTTATCCTCATTGGCGTTCTGGTGATTGTCGGGGCAGGGAATGCCGTCAACATCACAGATGGTCTCGATGGCCTGGCCATCGTTCCCGTAATGATTGCCGCAGGCAGCTATGGCCTTATCGCCTATCTCGTCGGCAATGCGGTTTTTGCCGAGTATCTTCAGCTGCACTTCGTCCGCGGCACCGGCGAACTCGCCATCATCTGTGGTGCGCTCGTCGGCGCAGGGCTTGGCTTCCTCTGGTTCAACGCGCCGCCGGCCATGATTTTCATGGGGGATACCGGTTCGCTGTCACTGGGTGGCGCCCTTGGCGCAATCGCTGTTGCGGTGAAACACGAAATCGTTCTCGCCATCATCGGTGGCTTGTTCGTGCTCGAGACCGTGTCCGTCATCGTTCAGGTGATCTCCTTCAAGATGACGGGCAAGCGCGTCTTCGCCATGGCCCCGCTGCATCATCACTTTGAGCAAAAGGGATGGAAGGAGCCAACCATTGTGATCCGCTTCTGGATCATTGCCTTTGTCCTGGCCTTGATCGGCCTTTCGACCCTGAAGCTCAGGTGAGGCGCTGATGTTCGCCGCCCCGCTCTTTGCAGGAAAGTGTGTCGCAGTCTTCGGGCTTGCGCGCTCTGGCATATCCTGTGCGACTGCATTGCAGCTCGGGGGAGCGGAAGTTCTGGCGTGGGATGATTCCGAGCCTTCCGTGGAAAAGGCGCGGGCAGAGGGCGTTCGCGTCACCAATCTGCACACCGTCGATTTCAAGTCACTGGCGGCACTTGTGCTGAGTCCGGGTGTGCCGTTGACTCATCCTGAGCCGCACTGGACGGTGATCAAGGCCAAGGCGGCAGGTATTGAGGTGATCGGCGATACCGAGGTGTTTGCGCGCGTAGTGCAAGGCTCCGGCGCCAGGATGGTGGCCATCACAGGCACCAATGGCAAATCGACCACGACGGCATTGACGGGGCATGTCCTGAAGCATGCAGGCCTTGATGTGGATGTCGGCGGCAATATTGGCAATGCTGTTTTCAATCTCCGGCAGCCCGTACGTGATCGCACCTATGTGCTCGAGTTGTCATCGTTTCAGATTGATCTCATGCCGGGACTGTCACCCGATGTTGGCGTTCTGACCAATCTGACCCCAGATCATCTCGACCGGCATGGCACGATGCAGCACTACGCCGATGTGAAGGCGCGGATGTTTGCCAAGCAGAGGGATGGGCAGACCGCTCTGATCGGGGTCGATGACGAATGGTGTTCGGCCATCGCGAGCCATATCCATGCCGGGCCTGATGTGCGCCGCGTTTCCGTCGCCCGCGATCGCATGGACGGGATCTCTGCGCCTGATGGCATCCTTTCGGATCGCAGCCACGGCAAGCAGCGGGTACAGATCGATTTGCGCGACATGGCGGCGCTGCGCGGGCGGCACAATTGGCAGAATGCCTGCATGGCCTATGGCGCTGCTACCGCTCTCGGTGTCAAACCAGAGATGATCCGTGAGGCGATGCACGCCTTTCCGGGCCTTGCACACCGCATGCAGCAAGTCGCCAGTTTGGGCAGAGTATTGTTCATCAATGATTCCAAGGCCACCAATGCCGATGCAGCGGAGAAGGCACTTTCGAGCTTCGAGGACATTTTCTGGATCGCCGGCGGTATTGCCAAGTCCGGCGGCATAGAACCACTGGAACCGCATTTTGGCCGCGTGACCAAGGCCTATCTGATCGGCGTTGCGGCACCGGAATTCGCCAGGACTCTTGAGGGCAAGGTTCCTTACGAGATGAGCGAAACGCTGCCGCGTGCTGTTCAATCTGCGGCGCGTGATGCTGCAGCGCGTGGTGGTGGCGTCGTGCTTCTGTCGCCCGCTTGTGCATCCTTTGATCACTACAAGAACTTTGAAGTGCGTGGCGATGCCTTCGTCGATACCGTTTCGCGCCTGCCTGGCATTCACATGACCTTGGGGAGCTCACTCTGATGTTGATTTCTCGCAGTGACCGCGGCCTGCTGGCACGCTGGTGGTTCACAATCGACCGGGCCTTGCTGTCGGCGGTGCTTCTGCTGATGGCGGCCGGTGTCCTGATCAGCATGGCTGCGAGCCCGCCCGTTGCGCAACGCATTGGGCTTGACCCGTTCCACTTCATCAAGAGCCAGCTCTTCTTCCTGGTCTTCGCAGTCGCGGGGCTTCTCTTTGCCTCCTTCCTCGACACCATCTGGGTGAGACGTGCTGCGCTGACGTTCTTTGTCGGTTCCATCGTGCTTATGGTGGCGGCGCTGTTCTTCGGCCCTGAGATCAAGGGTGCTCATCGCTGGATTGATATCGGACCGATCGGGTTGCAGCCTTCTGAACTGGCCAAGCCTTCGTTTGTCGTGGTTGCTTCATGGTTTCTTGCCGAGCGAGCGCGCAGGCCTGACATGCCGGGCCATTTGATTGCATGTGCGCTGGCCGCAATGTTTCTGGGGCTTCTGGTGATGCAGCCGGATTTCGGCCAGGCGGCGCTTGTGACCGTGACATTCGGCGCGATGCTTCTGATCTTCGGCGTGCCCTGGGTGGTGGTCCTGGGCCTGGCTGGCGCCGGCGTAGCCGCGGTTCTGGTTTCCTATGCTCTTGTGGCGCATGTGGCGTCGCGTATTGATCGCTTCCTCAGTCCGGAGCAGGGCGACACCTTCCAGGCCGACATGGCCAAGGAAGCCTTCCAGAATGGCGGCCTTCTCGGCACAGGGCCGGGCGGCGGCGTGGCGAAGCTGAGCCTGCCGGATGCCCACACGGATTTCACCTTCTCTGTTGTTGGCGAAGAGTTCGGGATCTTTGCGTGTCTCGCCTTGATGGCGCTGTTCTTCTTTGTTGTCATCGGCACGTTGCGGCGCGCCAAGCGGGAAGAGGATTCATTTGTCGCGCTTTCGCTCGTCGGACTGGCGACAATGCTGGGTCTGCAATCGGTCATCAACATGGGCGTCAACGTGGCCCTGCTGCCGGCGAAGGGCATGACATTGCCGTTCATTTCCTACGGCGGCTCATCCCTTCTCGGGTCAGCCATGGCGATGGGGTTCATTCTCGCCTTGTCGCGCGGCTCAACCTATGCCGTTTCTGGCCGATACAGCCCGCAGCCGGCAACATGAAAGCAAGTGCCGGCAAATTGATCGTGCTGGCCGCTGGCGGCACAGGCGGGCATCTGTTTCCCGCCCAGGCGCTGGGTGAAGAGCTTGTGCGCCGCGGCCATCATATTCATTTGATGACGGATGAGCGCGTGCGGGATTACGGCAAGTCGTTTCCGGCCGAGAAGGTTCACATCATCCACTCGGCGACGTTGACGCCCTCCAAGCCCTTGCAGCTTCCCGGCCAGTTGCTCAAGCTCTGCCTGGGTTATTTCAAGGCAAGAGGCTTGCTGAAATCCAGCGCTGCCGCGGCGGTGGTTGGCTTCGGCGGATATCCCTCTCTGCCGCCGATGATGGCGGCGTCTCATCGCGGGTTGCCAACGATTGTTCACGAGCAGAATTCCGTTCTGGGACGCGCCAACCGGTTGCTCGTGCGCTATGCCACGCGGGTCGCCACGTCCTTTTCGCAGGTGCTGAACAGGCCCGCCGGGCTTGAAGGCAAGTTTGTCTTTACCGGCAATCCTGTGCGCTCGGCGGTGGCAGCGGTGGCGGCAGCACCCTTTCCACCAATGGAAAAGGACGGTACCGCGCGGCTTCTGGTGTTCGGTGGCAGCCAGGGTGCCAAGGTTTTTGCCGATCTTGTGCCGCCTGCAATCGCGGCCATGGCGCCGGACATGAGGCGCCGGATTCACATCACCCAGCAGTGCCGTCCGGAGGATATGGATCGCACGCGGGTCGCCTATGAGGCGGCAGGCGTCTCGGCAGAACTCAGTCCCTTCTTTTTGGACATGCCGCAGCGCATGGCTGGCAGCCATCTTGTGATTTGCCGCTCGGGTGCCTCCAGCGTGGCCGAACTCGGTGTGGTTGGCCGGCCGGCCATCCTGGTGCCGTTGCCCCACGCACTGGACAATGATCAGCTCCGCAATGCCGAGAGCTTTTCTGCAGCAGGCGCAGGGTGGTTGCTGCCACAGAAGGATATCGATCCCCAGTCCTTTGCCGCGCTTTTGACACGGTTGCTCTCAAATGAGCAGGGACTTAAGGAGGCCGCCCGGGCGGCGCTTCGTCAGGGCAAGCCCCAGGCGGCGCGCGAACTGGCCGATCTTGTTGAAAAGACCATGGCTGCGGCAGGGCGCAGTTGAGCGGAGACTGAAGACGCATGAAACTTCCACGGGATGTCGGGCCCATTCATTTCATTGGCATTGGCGGCATCGGCATGAGCGGCATCGCTGAAGTCATGGCAACCCTGAACTACAAGGTTCAGGGCTCCGACATCAGCGACAACTACAATGTTGCGCGGCTGCGGAAGCACGGCATTGGCGTGGCCATTGGTCACGAAGCAAAGAATGTCGGTGATGCCCAGGTCGTTGTGATTTCATCGGCAGTCAAGCCCGACAATCCAGAGCTTGTTGAGGCCCGCCGCCGCTACCTGCCCGTAGTGCGCCGCGCCGAGATGCTCGCAGAGCTGATGCGTTTCAAGTCATGTGTCGCCGTGGGCGGCACGCATGGCAAGACGACTACGACGTCGATTGTCGCGGCCCTTCTCGATGCCGGCAATCTCGATCCCACCGTTATCAACGGTGGCATCATCAATGCCTATGGCACCAATGCGCGGCTGGGCAAGGGCGACTGGATGGTGGTTGAATCGGATGAATCCGATGGCACCTTCGTCAAGCTGCCTGCTGACGTGGTAATCGTGACCAATATCGACCCTGAGCATCTTGATCACTACGGCACCTTCGACAAGGCCAAGGAAGCGTTCCTTGCCTTCGTCGAGAACATTCCCTTCTATGGCTTTGCCGTCATGTGCATCGATCATCCCGTGGTGCAGGAACTGATCGGAAAGGTGCGTGACCGGCGTGTGATCACCTATGGCCGCAGCCCCCAGGCGGACTACCGCCTCATGGAGGTCAGCTTTTCGGATGGCGCGACACGTTTTGGTGTCCGGGTCACAGACCGCGTGAGCGGACAAATCCACGACATTCCTGATCTCGCGCTGCGCATGCCAGGAGACCACAATGCTCTCAATTCGACGGCTGCCCTGGCTGTCGCACGGGAGCTCGGCATTCCGGAAGACAAGATTCGCGTGGGCCTGGCCAGCTTTGAAGGGGTGAAGCGGCGCTTTACCCGAACGGGCGAACACAATGGTGTCGCCGTATTTGATGACTATGGCCATCATCCGGTGGAGATTTCCGCTGTCCTTGCCGCGGCGCGGCGTGTCACCAAATCCAAGGTCGTGGCTGTGATGCAGCCGCACCGCTATACGCGCCTGTCGTCGCTGTTCAACGAATTCTGCACCTGCTTCAACGATGCCGATTCTGTGATCCTGGCACCCGTCTATGCCGCGGGTGAGGCTCCCATCGAGGGGGCCACTCACAGCAGCCTTGCTGAAGGCGTTCGCGACAGGGGGCATCGTTCTGTGCTGACCATCGACGAGCCAAAGCAGCTTGCCCCTCTCGTGAAAAATCTTGTGCAGCCGGGAGACATCGTCGTGTGTCTCGGGGCCGGCACGATCACCCAGTGGGCCTATGCCCTGCCGGGCGAGCTTGCAACATTGGACGCCTGACACATGACAAAGATCGATGGTCAGACGCTGCTTTCGCGCCTTCCGGCGGTTCGCGGACGCTTGGAGGCCAATGCACCGCTTGCTGACCTGACCTGGTTCCGGGCCGGTGGCCCGGCCGAAGTTCTGTATGCTCCGGCCGATGAGGCAGACCTTGCCGCATTCCTGAAGGTGGTGCCTTCGGATGTCCCCGTCTACACCATCGGCGTGGGCTCCAATCTTCTTGTCAGGGATGGGGGTGTTCCAGGTGTCGTTATCCGGCTTGGCCGGGGCTTCTCCGATCTTGCGGTGGAAGAGGGTTATCGCGTCAGGACCGGCACGGCAGTTCCTGACGTCCGGGTGGCGCGCTTTGCTGCCGATCATGGTATCGATGGGTTAACCTTTCTGAGAGGTATACCGGGCACGATAGGTGGCGCGCTTCGCATGAACGGCGGCGCCTATGGTGGTGAGACCAAGGACGCTCTGATCGAGGCGCGCGCCGTCGACAGACAGGGAAACATCCACGTGCTCAGCAATGCCGATATGAAGTATAGCTATCGGCACTGTGGTGCGCCGGAAGGGCTCGTCTTCACCCAAGCGCTCCTGCAAGGCAGGCCTGGTGTGACCGCCGATATCCTTGCTGCGATGGACAAGATCACGGAAAGCCGGGAGGCAACCCAGCCGATCAAGAGCCGTACTGGCGGATCGACCTTCAAGAATCCACCCGGCCACAAGTCATGGCAGTTGATTGATGCGGCTGGCATGCGCGGCTTCGCCGTGGGGCCTGCCAAAGTGTCCGAGATGCACTGCAATTTCCTGATCAATGAAGGTGGTGCTACAGCGGCGCAGATCGAGGAACTCGGCGAGACAGTGCGCAAGCGTGTCAAAGAGACTTCAGGCATCGATCTCGATTGGGAGATCAAGCGCATCGGCCTTCCGGCAGATGAAACATGATTGTTCGCGAACAGGTAATACCGGGTGATACCACTGTTGCCGTCCTGATGGGCGGCTGGTCGGCTGAACGCAAAGTGTCCTTGTCATCGGGCGAAGCTTGCTCGGAAGCGTTGCGCCGCGCGGGCTTCACGGTTGTTCCCATCGATGTAAGGCGCGAGACGATCCATGCGGTGCTGGCTGATTTGCGCCCGGATGTCGCCTTCAATGCTCTGCATGGGAAGTGGGGCGAGGACGGATGCGCTGCAGCGCTGCTTGAGACTCTTCGAATTCCCTATACCCATTCCGGCGTGCTGGCTTCGGCGATTGCCATGCACAAGGAGAAGTCGAAGGCCCTTTTCCGCGAGGCTGGCATTCCGGTTGCGGAAAGCAGGCTGGTCGAGCTGGAGGTCGCTGCAAGCGAGCACCCATTGCCGCTTCCGTACGTATTGAAGCCGGTCGCAGAGGGGTCCAGTGTTGGCGTTCATATTGTCGATGACTCGCGCAATGGACCGGCACGGATCATTCTGGAACAGCGCGATATCTACGGCAGCCATATCATGGCGGAGCGTTTTATTGCCGGACGCGAACTCACCTGCGCAGTCATGGGCGACGTCGCGCTTGGGGTCATCGATATCGTTCCGCAAGTAGGTTTCTACGATTACGAGGCAAAATATGCTCCTGGCGGCTCCCGCCATATATTGCCGGCGGAGATTCCTGCGGAGCTCTACCGCAAGGTCCAGCGATATTCGCTGATGGCACATCAGGCGCTGGGTTGCAGGGGTGTCTCGCGTTCTGACTTCAGGCTCAACGACACATCCGGCGACAGCCCCGAGCTTATCCTGCTGGAGGTCAACACGCAGCCCGGGATGACGGGCACATCGCTTGTGCCCGAGCTTGCTGCTCATGCTGGTCATACATTCGAGGAACTGGTGACATGGATGGTGAACGACGCATCTCTGGAGCGCTAGCGCTCCGTCCCCGTAAGGATGTCAGATTGCCTTTGCGGTTTGCTGCGCGGGCAGGGGCGGTCGCATTTCTTGCTGGCGCCATCTCCTACGCGGCATCGTTGGGTGGCCACCTGAGCTATCCGGGGAGCCCCTTTCCTCGCCTGCCTGGCCAGCTTGCAGGCCTCGTCGGCATGGCTGCAGATGACGTCCGCATCACTGGCCTTTCGTTGCATGATCCGCGTCAGGTGATTGATGCCATCGGGGTTACGCCGGGTGGTGGCCTGTTCTCATTTGATGCTCAGAAAGCGCGTGCCGCCTTGCAGGCTTTGGATTGGGTAGCGCAGGCCGATGTGCAGCGCGTCTTTCCGAACAGCATCGAGATCAGGATTGTCGAACGCGAGGCTTTTGCCATCTGGCAGATTGATGGGCAGTATCAGGTGATTGGCCGCGACGGTGTGCCCATGAGCGGGCTGACGCCGGCGGAGCTGGCGCAGCTTCCGCTTATCACTGGCCAGGGAGCCAATGTCGCTGCTTCCGATTTCATTAACCAATTATCAGCCATGCCTGACCTAATGAAACAGGTTCACGCAGCTGCCCGTGTGGGCCAGCGCCGCTGGAACCTCTATCTGGACAATGGCGTCAAGATCGCCCTGCCAGAGCAGAACGTGGAACAGGCGCTGGAGCAGGTGGTGTCCCTTGATAGGTCGCAGGGGATTCTCTCCAAGGGCATCCGTGAGTTGGATCTGCGGCAACCAGGCCAGATGGTGGTGGCGCTGGCGGAAGCCGTGAACGAGAACGATACGCAAACCGCGCAGGGACGTCCCGCGCGGCAGTAGTGTGGGAGTGCTGCAGCGTGGTGGCTGGTGGATTGCGCGTGATAACAGGTGGCCGGATACAGACCCTTCCTGTGGGTAGCTTGATATCGGTCCTGGATATCGGGTCCAGCAAGACGACTTGCATGATCGCAACTGTCGAGAGCGGTCCGCAAGGTGGCCCGTCGGGCCATCTCAGATCCCTGCGGATGCTTGGATACGGCACCACGGTATCTCGGGGCATCTCTGGCGGTGCAATCGCAAATCTTGAAGATGCCGAGCGCTCCATCCGGCTTGCTGTGGATGCTGCGGAGAAGAATGCCCGCGTCCGTGTTCAGGACGTCTATGTGAATGTGTCTTGCGGGAAGCCGCGAACGCAACTGGTTTCAGCACATGTGAAGATTCACGGCAGTAGCGTTTCACCACGCGATGTCGAGACATGCACGGCGGCCGCACTTGGCAAGCTCGCGCTCGGCCGCAGCCATATGCTGCATGTCCTGCCGGTGACCTTTGCTGTTGACGGCGTTGAGGCCGAGGATGCCCCTGTCGGCATGCATGGTGACATTCTCAGCACTGAAATTGCCGTCGTTACGCTTGAACCTTCCCGTTTTCACAACCTCAAGATGGCGATTGCGCGGGCCCACCTGCATCCGCAGGGGTTTGTCCTCTCCGCCATGGCGGCCGGCCGTGGCGTGCTTACGGCTGACGAGATGAGCCTCGGCACTGCGGTCATCGACATGGGCGGTTCGCTCACCGACGTTGCTGTCTTCCGCGGAGGCCGTTTCGTGTTTTCCGACAGCGTCGCGGTTGGCGGCGCCCATGTGACCAACGACGTTGCCCATGGCCTTGCAACCACACTCGCGCATGCCGAGCGTCTGAAGACAATGTTCGGTACGGCGGCGGGGTTTGGCCATGATGACCGTGAGCTTCTGGCTGTTCCCTTGCTTGGCGAACGCGGCGTTGACTCCATCCATCACGTGCCGCGTTCGGCGCTGACTGCCATTATCCGCCCCCGGATCGAGGAAACCCTCGAGATGGTGCGCGACCGGTTGGTGGCAAGCGGTGCGATGGCGGGCATTTCCCGCATTGTCCTCACCGGTGGCGCAAGCCAGCTTCAGGGCCTGAGGGAATGCGCATCAGAGATCTTCGGTTGCGTGGTTCGCGTTGCTCAACCCGTTGGTCTGCAAGGCATTTCCGAGCAGAGCTTGACGGGGGCGATGGCCGTTGCATCTGGCTTGCTGGCGACGGCCTATGCGCCGGAACGCATGCTTGCCGTGCCTGAAGCCGCCCGCAATGCCCTTGAGCGGGCCAACATGGGTTATGCGCGCCGGCTTGGGCGGTGGCTCAAGGAAGCCCTCTGAACAATCGATACACGCTGTCGACCGGAGGCATTCACCGGCTGGGCAGGGCGTCTGCTTGGTGGTGTCAATCTTAACGGACTGAGTCAAATTGACTCAATTTTTCAGCGAATTGCACCCTCTTGGTTAGCAGTCGTTAACCATTTCTTAGGGTTTGCTCAACATTGTTGGGCCACCCAAATCAGCACCGGAACTGCGTCATGACCATCAATCTCACCGTCCCCAACCTGAACGAGCTGAAGCCCAGGATCACCGTCTTTGGCGTGGGCGGGGCAGGTGGCAACGCCGTCAACAACATGATCGAGAGCCGTCTCGACGGGGTTGAGTTTGTGGTGGCGAATACCGACGCGCAGGCGCTGCTGCAGAATGCTGCCCAGCGTCGCGTGCAGATGGGTACGGCGCTCACACAGGGCCTTGGTGCAGGCTCGCAGCCGCAGATCGGCGCAGCAGCTGCCGAAGAAGCGCTCCCCGAAATTCTCGACCACCTGGCTGGTGCTCACATGTGCTTCATCACTGCCGGCATGGGCGGTGGCACCGGTACGGGTGCGGCGCCGATCATTGCCCGCGCTGCGAAAGAGCAGGGCGTCTTGACAGTTGGTGTTGTCACCAAGCCGTTCCATTTTGAAGGTGCGCGCCGGATGTTGACTGCAGAGCGCGGCATCGAAGAGCTGCAGAAATACGTCGACACGCTCATCGTCATCCCCAACCAGAACCTGTTCCGCGTTGCCAACGAGAAGACAACCTTTGCCGCGGCCTTTGCAATGGCTGATCAGGTGCTCTACTCGGGTGTTGCCTCGATTACCGAGCTGATGACGAAGGAAGGCCTGATCAATCTCGATTTCGCCGACGTCCGCGCCATCATGAGCGAGATGGGCAAGGCGATGATGGGCACCGGCGAGGCCTCTGGCGAGAAGCGCGCCATTGAAGCGGCCGAAGCTGCCATTGCCAATCCGCTGCTGGACGATGTCTGCATGCGTGGCGCCCGCGGCCTGCTGATCTCGATCACCGGTGGTCCGGACCTGACGCTGTATGAAGTCGATGAAGCTGCGACGCGCATCCGCGAGGAAGTGGATCCGGAAGCCAATATCATCCTTGGTGCCACATTCGACGATGCCCTCGAGGGCACGATGCGCGTTTCCGTGGTGGCGACAGGACTGGCCCAGGAGGCCTTCCTGAATAAGTCTTCGGACGCTGAGGCTGCCATTCCGAAGGAGCCCGTCCGGCCGGTTGTCTACCCGGTCGCGAAGCAGCCAGAACCTGTGAAGGTTGTGAAGCCCGCCCCGATGGCCGTCCGTGCTCCGGTGCCTGCTGCGCCTGTGGTAGAAGAAGCGCCTGTCTATCACCAGCAGGCAGCCCATGCCGAACAGGCTGGCAATCACCGCATTCCGCCGCTGGAAGAGTTCCCGGCGATCGCCCAGCGTCAGGTTGCGGCGCAGCAGAACCGCATCGAACATATCGCTGAGCATGCCACCCGCAAGAAGCCGGGCATCTTCGAGCGCCTTGCCAATGTCGGGCTTGGCCGCCGCGAGGAACAGCTGGAGGCCGCTCCGGCCCCGGCCGTGCGTCGCGCTGAACCCAAGATGACCGCGGCAGCTCCTCGGACGGCTCGCCCGGCACCGCAGGCGCCGCAGCAGGCTACCTACGCTGAACCAGCCTATGAAGACGATCAGTTGGCCATTCCGGCCTTCCTGCGCCGGCAGGCCAACGGCTAAGAGCGGTTGTCCCCGGCTGCAAGGCCCTGAACCCGGCGGTCACACTTCTGCCGGGTTTGACCTGTGAAGCAGCTGCGGGTCTTCACGGCGGGGGCTCCTGAAGCTAAAGGGGGCTGGGCTAGCCCTGAAATTCGATTGCACCGGAAGTGATGACCATACGCCTGCGATACGCCATTGGCCTTCTCGCCATGAGTCTGGCAGCGAGCGGTTGCTCTTCTGGAGGCAGCCTGCTCAAGGACGTCTTCAACCGCGACAAGGAACCGAAAGTCGACATTGCGTCCAGCGCCATGTCGCCAAGCACAGACGCTGCCGATGAAGCCGCTGTGGCGGAACTCTACAACGGTGGCCTTGAGGCGCTGAATCGCGGATCGTGGTCCCAGGCACAGAAGAAGTTTGCCGATGTCGAGCGCAAACATCCCTATTCCAAGTGGGCGACCAAGGCGATCCTGATGCAGGCCTTTGCCGCGTATTCGCGCAATTCCTATGACGACGCCATCAATGCTGCGGACCGCTTCATCTCGCTGCATCCCGGCCACAAGGACGCGCCTTACGCCTACTATATCAAGGCGCTTTCCGACTACGAACGCATCTCCGATGTTCGCCGCGACCAGAGCCGCACGTCCAAAGCCGTCGATGCCCTGGAGGAAGTTGCCCAGCGCTTTCCTGATTCAAAATATGCGGCTGACGCCAAGCAGAAGGCACTTCTGGCGCGCGACCGCCTAGCGGCCAAGGAAATGGAGATCGGCCGTTTCTATGCCAAGCGCGGTGCCTATACCGCAGCGATCAACCGTTTCCGGACGGTTGTTGAACTCTATCAGACCAGCACGCATACCCCTGAAGCCCTCTACCGCCTCGCGGAGAGCTATCTTGCCCTGGGCATCAGGTCGGAGGCGCAGACTGCTGCCGCCGTGCTCGGCTACAATTTCCCCAACAGCCAATGGTACAAAGACGCCTATACGCTGGTCGGGTCTGACGGGCAGGCGCCTGTTGCCAGCGAATCGTCCTGGATATCCCGGGCCTTCTCCCGCGCCCGGCCGTCCAACGGCTGATCCAAGGCATCTTCCTCACCACTCGCGCGATTCAACCGGGCTGGCTATAAGCCGGTCATGCTGACCGCACTTTCCATTCGCGACATCGTGCTGATTGAAAAGCTCGACCTCACGGTCGAGGAGGGCCTCACCGTGCTGACCGGTGAAACCGGCGCCGGCAAGTCGATCCTCCTCGATGCCTTGGGCCTGGCGCTGGGCGCCCGCGGAGACAGCGCCCTGGTACGCAGTGGCCAAGCCAAGGGGAGTGTCACCGCAGCCTTCCAGCTTCCGGCCGGGCACCCTGTGTTCGCGCTGCTTGCTGAGCAGGGCGTGGATGCCGACGGCGAGATCATCGTGCGGCGTATCCAGAACAGCGATGGCCCAAGCCGCGCCACCATCAACGACCAGCCGGTAAGCCTTAATCTGCTCCGCCGCCTTGCGGTGGGGCTCGTGGAGATTCATGGCCAGCATGCGGACCGTGCGCTGGTGGATGTGTCCGAGCACCGCCGCCTTCTCGACGCCTTCGGCGGGCTGGAGGCGCAGGCCGAAGGCGTTGCCGGGCTGTGGCGCAAGGCCAGCAGCGCCATCGAGGCGCTGGAGGAGCACCGCGCATTGATTGCCAAGGCCGAGGCCGAGCGCGACTATCTCGAACACGCCGTGCAGGAGCTTTCCTCCCTGGCGCCCGAGCCGCAGGAAGAACAGCGGCTTGCCGCCGAGCGGCAGTTGATGATGCAGTCGGAGCAGTTCATCGGCGCTCTTGAAGAGGCAGAAGCAGCACTCTCAGGCGATGGTGCGTTGGAGGCCAAGGTCAATGCAGCGCTGCGCCGTCTTGAACGGCGCAAGGAAGGGGCCGGTGGCCGCCTTGATCAGGCGTGCGCCACGCTCGATGCCGTCCTGCGGGAACTCGGTGAAGCATCCCGTGCCATTGACGATGCCCGGCGTCAGTTTGCCTTCGATCCGCAACATCTGGAGAAATCGGAGGAACGCCTGTTTGCGCTGCGAGCCGCGGCCCGGAAGTATCGCTGCAACGTTGACGAGCTTGCCGCCGTCGAAGCCCGGTTCAAGGCGGAGATGCAGGCTCTTGAAGACGGTGGCGCGAAACTTGTCGCACTCGAACGGAGCGCAAAGGAAGCACGCCTCGCCTTTGAGGCGGCGGCAGACAAGCTGAGCGCCTCACGCCGCAAGACTTCAAAGGCGCTCGACAAGGCCGTGGCCGTCGAACTGCCCGCACTCAAGCTCGACAAGGCTCGTTTCGAGACCCAGATCGTCTCTGACGCCGCGAAGCCCGGCACGCATGGCGTCGACCGGGTGGAGTTCGTGGTGTCAACCAACCCCGGCGCGCCATTGCAACCTCTCATGAAGATTGCTTCTGGAGGCGAGTTGGCCCGCTTCATGCTGGCGCTCAAGGTTGTGTTGGCAGCGAAGGGGTCTGCGCCGGTTCTGATCTTTGACGAGATTGACACGGGTGTTGGCGGGGCTGTGGCTGATGCCATTGGCAAGCGGCTGGCGCGGCTCGCCGAAGGCCTGCAGGTGATTGCCGTGACGCATTCGCCGCAAGTGGCGGCACGGGCCGGCCGGCACATGCTGATTTCCAAGATCGAGGACACGGGCTCGAAGCGCATGGTCACGCGCGTCCAGCCACTTTCGCAACAGAGCCGGCAGGAAGAACTGGCGCGCATGCTCTCCGGGGCAACTGTCACCGACGCGGCGCGTGCGCAGGCTGGACAATTGCTGGCCGGGCAGGGCTGAGATGGCGCGCGCTCCGAAGGACCTAGTGCTGGAGCATGCCCGGCTTGTTGCCGAGATTGCGGCCCATGACATAGCCTATCACGAGCAGGATGCGCCGACGATCTCCGATGCCGACTACGATGCCTTGCGGCGTCAGCTTCTGGCGATCGAGGAGACGTATCCAAGCCTTGCCGATGCCTCCTCCCCCAGCCGCAAGGTCGGCGCTGCTCCGTCCGGGCGCTTTGCAAAAGTGCAGCATCGCGTTCCAATGCTGTCGCTTGGCAACGCCTTTTCAAGCGAGGATGTGGAGGAGTTTGTCGGCCGTATCCGCCGCTTCCTGAACCTTGGAGAGAGCGTGCCAGTTGCTCTCACTGCTGAGCCGAAGATCGATGGGCTTTCGATCTCACTGCGTTACGAGAAGGGTGTTCTGGTTGAAGGTGCCACGCGCGGTGATGGCGCCGAGGGTGAGAATGTGACGGCGAATGTGCGCACGGTGAATGACGTGCCACACCGGCTCAAGGGTGATGTGCCTGCCGTCTTTGAGGTGCGCGGCGAGATCTATATGTCGCATTCCGACTTTGCAGCTCTCAACCTGAAGCAGGAGCAGGCGGGTGAGAAGATCTTCGCCAATCCGCGCAATGCCGCCGCAGGATCATTGCGTCAGCAGGATGCAACAATCACGGCAGCGCGTCCGTTGAAGTTCTTCGCTTATGCTTGGGGAGAGGCCCCCATGCTTCCGGCGGCAACCCAGTGGGACGTCGTGCAAGGCTTCAAGATCTGGGGCCTGCCCGTGAACCCGTTGATGAGGCTTTGCAGCACAACTGCGGAACTGTTGGAGCACTATCGGCTCGTCGAGGGGCAACGCGCATCTCTGGGCTACGATATCGACGGCGTGGTCTATAAGGTGAATGAGATTGCGCTGCAGCAGCGCCTTGGCTTCGTGTCGCGCAGCCCGCGCTGGGCCATCGCTCACAAGTTTTCGGCTGAACAAGCGAGCACGGTTCTGGAGGCGATCGACATTCAGGTCGGCCGCACAGGTGCTTTGACACCGGTGGCGCGGCTGCATCCGGTCACGGTCGGTGGAGTGGTGGTCTCAAATGCCACACTGCATAACGAGGATGAGATTGCCCGCAAAGATATTCGCGTGGGCGATACAGTGGTCGTGCAGCGGGCAGGGGACGTGATCCCGCAGATCGTTTCAGTGTTGCTGGACAAACGGCCGGTGGCTTCCGAGCCATATGTGTTTCCCCATGTCTGCCCCGTATGTGGCAGCCATGCGGAGCGGGAGGAAAGATCGTCCGGCAAGGCGGATGCCATTCGCCGCTGCACCGGCGGCCTCATCTGTTCGGCCCAGCGCAAGGAGAGGCTCAAGCATTTTGTGTCGCGTCTGGCCTTTGACATTGACGGCCTTGGCGACAGGATCATCGATGAGTTCCACGACGAAGGGCTGATCAGCCAGCCACAGGACATATTCACACTGGAAAGCCGGCTCGGCGATGCGCTGGTGGAGCGCGAGGGTTGGGGTGAATCCAGTGCCCGCAATCTCTATGCCGCAATCAACGCGCGGCGCAGCATTGCCATGGACCGCTTCATTTTTGCCTTGGGAATCCGGCATGTCGGGGAGACCACGGCGCGGGTGCTCGCGCGCGCTTACGGCTCCGTCGAGCGCCTGCGTGACGCGGCATCGGCCTCCGCGCCTGGTAACGAAGCCTGGAAGGAACTGATCTCTCACGACGGGATCGGTGAAATCGTGGCGGAGGCAATCACGCAGTTTTTCGGTGAGCTGCATAACATCGAGGTGGTGAATGCACTTCTTGACCAGGTGACGCCGCAAGCCATGGCCGCCGTGGCCTCAGCTTCGCCCGTGTCCGGCAAGACGGTGGTCTTCACTGGCGCACTTGAGCGCATGACCCGCGATGAAGCCAAGGCCATGGCCGAGCGCCTGGGTGCCAAGGTCGCGGGCTCCGTATCGAAGAAGACCGATCTGCTGGTGGCAGGCCCCGGGGCTGGCTCCAAGCTCAAGGAAGCGGAAAAGCATGGCGTGGAGGTGATCGACGAAGCCGAATGGTTCCGCCGGGTGGGAGAAAACTGATCTTGCCATTGCGTGACTTCCTGCGGGGGCTCGGCGATCTCGCGCCGATGATGCTCGCCTATGCGCCGATCTCCATGCTGTGGGGCACCATTGCGGCTGCAAATGGTCTTTCACCGTTTGAGGCGGCTTTCATGAGCGGTGTCATCTATTCGGGAGCGGCCCAGTTCGTGCTGATGGATCTATGGGCACTGGCAACGCCGTTGCCCGTGTTGTTCGTCACGGTCTTCACGCTGAGCCTGCGGCACGTGTTGATGTCAGCCTCGGTCTCTCGGCACATGGGGGCTTTCTCCCGGTTGCGCGCCACGCTGCAACTCTTCTGGTTGACGGATGAGGCCTGGGCCATCATCGAGCGGCGGGCGCAAAATGAACCCATTACGCCAGCCTATTTTCTCGGTGCTTCGATGCCGATCTGGCCGGTATGGATTGCCTTCACGGCATTGGGCGCTGCCGTGGGCAAGGCCCTGGGTAACCCCGCGGCATGGGGCCTGGACTATGCGTTTGCAGCGATGTTCATTTCCGTGGTTGCGGGCTTCTGGAAAGGTGCAAGTACCGGCCTCATTCTCGCGGCAAGCGCCCTGGCTGCCGTTGCCGTGAAACTTGTGCTGCCGGGAGCGTGGTACATCCTCGCCGGGGCGGCGGCCGGGATGATTGTCGCCGTTTTGCTCTATCGCGATGAGGTGCGGACATGAACGGCGACATGAGCTTCTATCTCACTGTGCTGGTGCTCGGTCTTGCCACCTATGGCTCGCGTACGCTTGGCTATTGGCTGCTGCGTGGCGTGGCCGTAGAGGGCCGGATGAAGGCTGCCATGGATGCTGTTCCACCGGCCATTCTGACTGCCGTGATTGCGCCAGCCGTTTTCCTTCAGGGCCTGCCGGAGATGCTTGCCGGCGCTGTGACACTGGCTGTTGCCCTGATGCGCGCGCCTTTGTTGGTCAGCATTGCTACAGGTATGGCCAGCGTCGTTCTGCTTCGCCATCTCTTGGGCTGAGCGGCGCGCAGGCTGTCTCCAGCCAGTGCTTCGTGGCCTCGCTGACGAGCGGTGAAATCTCGTTCAGCACGCGGGCGTGATAGGCATTGAGCCAGTCCAGTTCCTCACGCGTGAGCAGTGGCACAACAATGAGCTTGCGGTCGATGGGGGCGAGGGTGACTGTTTCGAAGCCCAGCATCTCGCGGTCGCCGCTCTCAAGTTTTGCGGGAGGCGTTACGATCAGCAGGTTCTCCGTGCGGATACCGAAATGGCCACTCTTGTAATAGCCAGGTTCATTGGAGAGCAGCATGCCCGGCTCCAGGGCCACATGGCCGGTCTTGCTGATGCGGGCAGGCCCTTCATGCACGGAGAGATAGCTGCCAACGCCATGGCCGGTGCCATGATCGAAGTCGAGGCCGGCCTTCCAGAGCGCTGCGCGGGCGATGGCATCGATATGCGCGCCTGTCGTACCCTTGGGAAAACGCAGCAGGCTGACCCCGATCATGCCCTTGAGCACGCGCGTGAAACGGTCACGGATTTCATCCGTAGACGGACCAATCATCATCGTGCGGGTGACGTCGGTGGTGCCGTCCTGATACTGCCCGCCTGAGTCGATCAGGTAGATCTCACCGGCGCGCAATGGGCGTTCCGTGCCCGGCTTCAGGTGATAGTGAGGGATGGCGGCATTGGGGCCGGAGGCGGAAATCGATTCAAAAGAAAGATCGCGCAACTTGCCTGTGGTTTCGCGGAAGGCGCGCAGCCTTTCGGCCGCCGTGAGTTCGGTGACGCCGCCAAGCGTGGCATTTTCATCGACCCAGCAGAGAAACGACGAAAGGGCCGCGCCATCACGCAGTTGCGCATCGCGCGCGCCCTGCTGTTCAATTTCGTTTTTGCGGGCCTTGGGAAGAACGCAGGGGTCCTGCGCTTCGAGAATCGACGCACCGGCCTTGGACAGCAGCAGACGGGCCTGTTCGGAGACGAGATTGCCGTCGAGCGACACGCGCTGCTTTGCCTTGCCCATGGCGCGGAGATCGGCCTCGAACTGCTCCGGCCTTGCGATCTTCACGCGCGGGGCGAGGGCCTTGCGCAGTTCCGCCGGGATGCGGGACGGCGCAACGTAGAGCGTGGCGCGCGCCTTGGCGGTGACAATGGCATAGGCCAGCAGGAAAGGCGTGCAGGGCGTATCGCTGCCGCGCAGATTGAGAAGCCAGCAAACGGAGGCCGGATCGCCGAGCACGGTCGCTGAAGCATTCTGTGACTTGAGGACCTTGGCGATGTCGTCGAGCTTCTGGGCTACGCTGCGGCCGGCAAAGGTTTCCGGATGCACGAAGGCCGGATTGGACGGACGCGGCGGCTGGTCGTCCCATATGACGTCGACCAGATTGCGGGCAACCGGCACAAGCTTGGCGCCGCTCTTTGCCAGGGCATCCTGAAGACGGCGCGCTTCGGCAATAGACGTGACGCGCGGGTCAAAACCGATCCTGGCACCCTTTCCGAAATTCTCCTGAAGCCAGCGGGAGGGTGGTTCCTCCATCAGGTGGTGCGGTTCGATAAGCTTGGTGTCGATCTGCTCGCGGACCTGAAGCGTATAGCGGCCATCGACGAAGATGAGCGCCTTCTTCTGGGTGACGATGGCCACGCCCCATGAGCCTGCAAAGCCAGTCAGCCACTTCAGGCGTTCTGCATAAGCTCCAACATACTCACCTTGATACTCATCCTGACGCGGGATGAGATAGGCGTCGAGCGCCTGCTTTTTCATCGCCGCGCGCAATGCTGTGAGGCGTTTCTTGGTTATATCTTGCTGAGCCTGTGCCATTGGCGTCACTCATCCTTCGAAACGCGATGATAGTCTATTATGACTTATACGCACCCCTTGCATGCTTCACGCGCTTGTATCATATTTTTTACATCGACTATTGGCCGGACGTTTGGCCGCTTTCGCTTGCCTTGCTGCTTGCGCTTGCACGACGCCCCCACTTTTCGACAAGGTTTGTGCGGCGTCGATACACCTACCAAGCCTAACGCAACGCAACTGAAGGACTGCTCTCTATGGCAAGCGGCACTGTGAAATGGTTCAATACCCAGAAGGGCTACGGGTTTATCCAGCCGGATGATGGCGGCAAGGATATCTTCGTTCACGTCTCGGCTGTTGAACGTGCGGGTCTGAAGGGGCTCAAGGATGGCCAGAAGATCAGCTTCGAGCTGATCACCGACAAGCGTACCGGACGTCAGTCGGCTGGCAACCTCGTCGTTTCCTGATCCGATATCAGACTGAATTGAGATTCAGATGCCCGGCCTGCGCCGGGCATTTTTTGTGTGCGATGCAAAACGAGGCGACATAACCTTACTGCATAGATTTTGGTCGGTTTTCGACCGATTCCCGGTTTGCGACCTGTTCGATGGGGAGGCTGCGCCCGTGACGACAACTTCCCTGTTGTTGCTTCTTTTTGCTAAATTACCGTCATAATTAGCATTTATACATGCTTCATTGCACGGCACGGTGGTTAATGAGCGATGAACAGAGATATGCGTTTTACGCATATTCACTCGGTCAAAGCCTCGCTGGTTTTTAGGCATTTTGCCTCATATATCGGCGCCAACATTGTGCAGCGCACAAGAAAGATTCTGCGGAGAAAGCCAAGGCTGATCCGCCACATATTTGGAGAAGAAAGATGACCACGATTACCTTGAGCCGCGAAACCATTCGCAACCAGGGCCTTGGCGCCACGCCGGGCCTGATGAGCCGCGTGCGGGCCTACCTTGCCCGCAGCCGCGCCGAGCGCCAGCTGCAGCAGCTCGATGACCGCCTCCTGGCGGACATCGGCCTGAACCGCGGCGACATTTCGAGCTCCGTCTGGGGCCGCTGAGAAGCCGGTTCTAAAGATCGCTCTCCCAACCGGGA
Source organism: Pseudomonadota bacterium (assembly GCA_020161855.1). GTDB lineage: Bacteria > Pseudomonadota > Alphaproteobacteria > Rhizobiales > Aestuariivirgaceae > Aestuariivirga. Next base: position 64,147 of record JAIUNJ010000008.1, on the reverse strand, counting down.
GCGCGCTTGGAACAATTGAAACGCCTGGCTCTTCCATGAGCCGGGCGTTTTACATTTATTCCTGACTTTTTCATGACCAGCGCCACCCAGTTGCCCATGACGATTGTGCGGGCATGGCGCAGGCCCTGGGCGAGATAGCAGGCCTTGATCCAGCGGAGCTGGTCGCGTGTGAGGCCGGACAGCACAAGATGGCCGCCGGGCAACAAAAGCCCTGAGAGACCGGGGGCGAGGGCCACCAGCGGGCGGGCGAGGATATTGGCGAAGATCAGGTCATAGGGCGCGTGCCGCCGGACGGCTGGATGATGCAGGCCCGCTGCCGTGTGAGCGCGGAGCAGGGGGGCCACGCCATTGAGCGCAGCGTTCAATCGCGTCACGCGCACGGCTTCAGGATCAATGTCGGTGGCGAGCACGGCGCGGCGTGTAGCGCGCGCGGTAGCGATGGCGAGAACGCCTGTGCCGCAGCCCAGATCGAAGACCCGTTGCGGGGCCTCACGTTTCAGGATCCCGTCGAGGGCAAGGAGGCAGCCTGCGGTGGTGCCGTGGTGGCCGGTGCCAAAGGCAGTGCCGGCATCGATCTCGAGCGAAACGCCCCCGGCGCGGCGGCGGCCGCGATCATGTGAGCCGTGCAGCCAGAAGCGCCCGGCGGCGACGGGGGCAAGGCCTTCCAGCGATTGCCGTACCCAATCGACATCCGGCAGGGGGGCGACCACGGCGCCTTCCAGCGACAGCAGATCGCGGGCATGGGCGGCTTCGGACGCTTCGGCGAAATAGGCGACGACGCTCCACAGCGCCCGGTCCTCGTCCACCTCATTGACCGTGACGGCCAGTGCGTCGATGGCGATGTGGGCATCGATGACATCGGTCGTTGCCTGTGCCGCATCGAGCGGGGCAGGTGTGGTGGTGAGCGTGAAGCGCGCGGCGGTCATGGTGGCCGCGCTCTACAGCAAGTTCACGTGTCGGTCACGAGCCCTTACGCCTCTCCCACCTGCGGCGGGCGAGGGCGCATCAGCGGCGAGATTAGGTCAGCGGGACGATGGTGATCTCGACGCGGCGGTTCTGGGCCTTGCCCTGCGCCGTGGCGTTTGAGGCAATAGGCTCGGCCTTGCCGCGGCCTTCAACGGCGAAGCGGTTCGGGTTCAACTGCTGTGCCGTGAGGTAGCGGGCGACGGCAGAGGCGCGGCGCTGCGAGAGTTGCAGATTGTAGTCAGACGAGCCGTCGCTGTCGGTGTGACCGACCACGTCGACCAGGGTGCGGTCATATTCGCGCAGCACGATGGCGACGGAATTGAGCGTGTCATAGAACTGCGGCTTGAGATTTGACTGATCGGTGTCGAAGGTGATGTTCGACGGCATGTTGAGGACGATATTGTCGCCCACGCGCGTGACCGAGACACCGGAGTTCTGCAGGCGCTGGCGCAGCTTGGCTTCCTGATTGTCCATGTAGACGCCGATGCCGCCACCGGCGAGTGCGCCGAGGCCCGCGCCGACCAGCATGGCCTTGCGGGTATTGAGCGATGTGTTCTGGCCGAGGATCGCACCCGTGGCCGCACCAAGGGCAGCGCCCGTGCCTGCGCCGAGAAGGCCCTTCGAGACCTGCTGTTCGCCCGTGTAGGGGTTGGTGGTGCAGGCTGCGAGAAGAAGGCTCGAGGCCAGAACGGCGGTGATGGCGTGCTTCATGGAAATCCCCTTGATGGTCGCGGGTGTGCTCAGTGCATGTGGCAGCATTTGGGTTAACACGTGGTTATTCAGGGGCGCGAAATGCCACGGTTTACGAGAGCTTTATGCCCTTTTCCCCGCGTTTTGCGCGCCTGCCTTGCAGCCAGCATCTGACGCTCCTTTTCCTGCTGTTCGCTTACCCATTTCTGCTGCCATTTCAGAAGCGCCTCCTTCTCCAGGCGCTCGGAGGCGGCGTTCAGCGCTTTCTTCCATTCCGGACCAGGCACGGGATATTGTTCGGCTGGCGGCTGGGCCAAGAATTCATCCCACTCGCTGCCGATCAACCGGCGCATGATGTCGTCGATGCGGTCGCAGAGGCGCCAGCGGAATGCCTCCTGATCCATGTGGGTCTTCTGGCAGTATTTCCCGTAGAGCAGCGAGACGCATTTACCCGCGCGGCGGCATTTGCTGCTGGGGCAACGGGCGAGCGGCGTTGTCCGGCGATACTCGCGCGGGCGCGGGAACCATGGCGGATAGCCCTCGATCTCCGGCGGGTCGGGCGGCTCGTGAATGCGGCCCCTGTGATCGGTGAAGGTTGCGAGCACTTCGTATTTGCGTTTGGGCTTAGGTTCTCCTGTGCTGCCGCGCGGGCGCTTCCGGATTCAGGTTGAGAGAAAGAAATTTCGCTCAGGGCGGCGCGCGCGTCTGCCTCATGACGGGACGGCAAGGTGGAGGGGAATGCCTGGCACGGATGTCCGGCTTTGAAGAACGTTCTGGAAAGAAGGACCGGAACACCAGTGTTTCTGGCGCCGCGACTTTTGCCGGAGTTTCGCGCTGCGGAGCAACGCCGGCCGCACGGCGGCGGCCGGGCCGCATGGGCCTGGCGCTTCGCCTGCACGCACTCCCTGAGGATTGGCCGCAAGATCCGCCGCCAGGCGAAAGCGCCTGGAACGGCCTGCGGCGGCCGGCAGGTTTCTCCTGCCGCATGGCGCTCATCCTGTCGTGGATGAGGGGCTTGCTTCCGGCTCCCGATACGATGGCTGCGTTATGGCCTTCGGCCCGGGCGCTGCTGTCTCTCCTGCAATGTGGGTACGCGGTGCACATCGTCCCCTCCTTTCAGGATCGATGGAGAAGAAATAGAACATAATAGGAACAATATCAAGGAATATTTTGAAGAGATGGGACGGGCTCTTGGGTGCCCAGCTTTCTGACAGGACTGCCCGTGCGGCCGTTCTGTACGGCCTTTCGGTCCGATTGCCTGTACAGCCCGCCTCGCCTAACCTCCCCGGTGGGGCAAGGAGGGACAGGGATGTCTTTGCCAGCCGATAGTCACCGCAGAAACCCGGGCTTGTCGCCCGTGGTTCGCATCATGACCGTTCCCGTGTTTCTCGTTCTCCTGATCGGAAGCTTACTCTTTATCGCGCCGGGTGCCGTTGCACCGCGCTGGCCATGGGTCATCCCGCCCTTCAATGCCCGCTTCCTTGGTGCGATCTATGTTGCCGAGGCTGTGACGGTGGCATTCATGCTGTGGAACAACAGATGGTCACCGGGACGGCTTGCGCTGGTGATCGCGCTGTTGTTCACGGTGCCTGCGGCAACCGGCACGCTGATCCACCTGAACCAGATGTTCTGGCCCGGAAAGCGCGTTGCCGCCTGGTTCATTCTCTACTTCGGCTACATCGCGCTCCCGGCATGGGCTCTCTGGCACTATCGCAAGCTGCCACCCGTGCAGGTGTTGCCGCTGCCGCATTGGCCGGGCAGGATCGCGGTTGCTCTCGGTGCTGCGTTGCTTGCCTATGGGCTTCTCATGTTTGCCATACCCACGCAGGCGGCCTCTTTCTGGCCGTGGCCAGTCGATGCCCTGCACGGCCGCATTTATTCGGGGATATTCCTCTCCGCCGGTGCGGGCCTCCTTGTGTCAGGCAGGGGAGCGGCGCGTGAAGAGGTGCAGTTGACCGGCTTGGCGGTGCTGACACTCGGTGGTGCCGCCGTTGCGAGCCTCTTCCTCGCCTCGCAGGCGACAGGGCGCAGCATCGCCCTATCAGCAGGGACAATGGCCTGGCTGGCTGTTTTTATCGCCTTGGTGGCGGTGGGCGGGACCCTGCTGGCCGCTTCGAGAGATGGCGCGGCGCTGAAAGGTGAGTAACCCGGCCCTTTACTCCGCTGCCTCTTTCAGCCCCAGGCTTTCGGCCACCTTGCTCTGGAAGTAGGCGACGCCCTGTTCGTGCTTCGGCGACAGTGGTCCTGTCTTGTAGATGCCAGTCTCGTAGTTCTTGTGGGTGGCGACGCACACTTCATAGTCTTCGCGCACCACGGCGAGATTGCGTTCGATCGTGTCGGCGCGCGACGCTGCGGTCTTCTCGCTCACATCGGCGAAATAGAAGTTATAGAGCTGTTCGGTGCGGCCGACGCTCAGCGGATTGATGCGCGAGGTGTTCATGCCGCCGTCGAAGAGTGACAGCGTCCAGTTGGGCCACATCCACAGCCACTTGCCGCGGTAGAACAGGCCGTCGCGCGGCGGGCAGGTCATGCGCACGAGGCCGCGGCGAGCGATGGTCTGGAATTCCTTGAATTCGATGGCGGCGAAGAAGCCGGGGTGGACGCCGGGGATATGGTAGCCCTCGACGAAATTGTCGGTGTAGATTTTCCAGTTGGAATCGAAGGACACCTTGTCCTGTGCGGCGCAGGTGTATTTCTCGATGGGTTCGTCGGCCAGTTCATCGACAAGATCGCCCAGCTGGTCGATCAGGCTCAGTTCCGGATCGATGGCGGCGAAGAGCAGGCCGCGCCACTGGTCCACATGGATTTCCTCGAGCGGCCAGTCTTCCTTGTTGAAGCCCGGTTCCTCGCCGAACCAGGGAGCGTTGATGAGGGCGCCCTTGTCGTCGAAAACCCACTGGTGATAGGGGCAGCGCACGGCCGCGCATTTGCCCTGGCCATCTTCCAGAAGCTGGGCGCCGCGATGACGGCAGACATTCTTGAAGGCGCGCAACTTGCCATCGCGCCCGCGCAGCACGAAAATCTTGAGGCCGGCGATGTCGGCAGCCACATACTGACCTTTCTCAGCCACGGCAGAGGCCGCACCGACATGCTGCCAGGTGCGGGCAAAGATCATGTCGCGTTCGCGGGCGAGCGAGTTGGGGGCGACATAGTGGATGGAGGAAAGGTTCTTCATGGCGTCTCCTGGGCTGCGGCGAGTCTGTCCTGGGTGCGGTCGTCTGCCCGCGACCTTTGCATGATTGGCGGCGGCTGTGGAGAGGGGGTAAAGCCTGCTCAACACAGGAGTGAATCATGCGCATCGACGCCATATCCATCGGCCGCAATCCGCCCAAGGAGGTGAACGTGATCGTGGAGGTGCCGGTGGGCGGCGAGCCCATCAAATACGAGATGGACAAGGCGGCCGGCACGCTGATCGTCGACCGCTTCCTCTACACGCCGATGCATTATCCCGGAAACTACGGCTTCGTGCCGCATACGCTCTCCGACGATGGCGACCCCATCGACGTGTTGATCGCGAATCAGCGCGGCATCGTGCCGGGTGCGGTGATCGCGGTTCGGCCGGTGGGTGTGCTCAAGATGCAGGACGAGGCGGGCGGCGACGAGAAGGTGATCGCCGTGCCCGTGCCACGCCTGACCCGGCGCTACGAAAGGGTGGAAAACTACACGGACCTGCCGCAGATCACGCTGCTGCAGATCGAGCATTTCTTCGCCCACTACAAGGACCTCGAGAACAACAAGTGGGTGAAGGTTCTGGGCTGGGGCGATGCGGCCGAGGCGGAGCGGCTGATCCTTGAGGCCATCGCGCGGCACGACAGCAAGAAGTAGCGATTTCCTGCGAGTCCGGCGCGGCAGCCATGCTGCATTGCAGCCTTGCCTTGGGCGCGCCAGCCCTGCAAGGAGGCGGGGAGAGAGGATGACCGCATGACCCTTCCCCGCGCGCGCCGCATGGATCTTGTTCAGCCCAATGCCGTGGGCGAGCTTCTGCGCATGGGGGCGGACCCGGCCATCACCTCTTTTGCTGGCGGTTACCCTGACGCCACGCTCTTTCCGCTTGAGCAGCTTCACGCGGTCTACGACACGGCGGTGCGCGAGCAGGGCCAGTCGGCCATGCAGTATACGGTCTCGGACGGTTCGCCGAAGCTCAGGGCGCAAATTGCTGCACGCATGGCACGGCACGGGGTGACCTGTACGGCCGATGACGTTCTGATGCTGCAGGGAAGCCAGCAGGGGCTCGATCTTGTCGCCAAGCTGATGATCGATCCCGGCGATGTGGTGATCACCGAGAGCCCGACCTTCGTGGGTGTACTCATCGCCTTCAACCCGATGCAGCCGCGCTATGCCGGTGTGCGGCTGGGGCCGGGCGGCATGGACATGGATCATCTGGAAGAGGTGCTGAAGAAGAATCCGGGCGCCAAGCTTCTCTACACCATCCCTGACTTCCAGAACCCGACGGGCGCCACCATGGAACTGGCGGCGCGCAAGCGGCTGATCGCACTCGCCAACAAGCATAATCTCGTCGTCGTCGAGGACACGGCCTATCGCGAGGTGCGCTTTGCCGGCGAAGCGCCGCCGATGATCAAGAGCCTCGACACTGAGGGGCGGGTGATCCTGCTCGGCAGCTTCTCCAAAATCCTGGCGCCGGGCCTGCGCCTGGGATGGGCCATCGCCGCGCCGGAACTGATCCAGCAGCTCGGGCTTCTGAAACTGGCCGCCGATACGCAATGCAGCACGGTGAACATGGCGGCGGCCTCGCTCTTCCTCGAGCGCTTTGATCTTGATGACCATATCGGCGTGCTGCGCCAGGCCTACCGCCGCAAGAAGGACCTGATGCTCGATACGATGCGCCAGCACTTTCCGCAGGAGGTGCGTTTCACAGATCCGGATGGCGGGCTCTTCACCTGGGCCACGCTGCCTTCTTCCTTCAACACCGAAGATTTCATGCGCCGCCGGGCGCTGAGTGAAGCGAAAGTGGCCTATGTGCCGGGGGCCTCATTCTTCCCCGACAAGCTCGAGCACAATCACATGCGGCTCAACTATTCCGGCCAGCCCGATGCGAAGATCGTGGCCGGAATGACGGCGCTTGGCAAACTGCTCAAGGATGAACTGGCGAGGAAGGGATAGAACATGGCTGTGATTGTCCATCCGCGGACCGACAAGGCCCCGGCAACTGCTGACCTGGAACGCTGGCGCAATGTGCCGGCTGCAATCGTTGCGGACGTCAGCAAGGGGGCAGCGCTCGTCGATCCCGATATCCGGCCGCTGTGTCCGGCAGCGCAGCAGCCGCGGCTCTTCGGCAGGGCGGTGACTGTGAAATGTTCGGCGCCCGATTTCGGCGCGGTGCTGTGGTCGCTCGACCTCGTGCGCAAGGGTGATGTGCTGGTGATCGATGCACAGGGCCACCGTGACCATGCCATGATCGGCGGCATTCTGGGCGCGCATCTGCGGCGGCTGGGTGCTGCGGGGATCGTCTGCGACGGTGCCGTGCGCGACGTGATGGAACTTGCCGCCTGGGACGATTTCTCGGTCTTCAGCCGCCACGTGACCCCGCGCGGGCCGACCGCGCTCGATCAGGGTGAGGTCAATGGCGTCGTCAGCATCGGCGGCAGGCAGGTGAGCCCCGGCGACCTCGTGATCGGCGACGACGACGGCCTTGTGGTACTTTCAGACGACATGATCCGTACACTGATTGCAGCGGCAGAGGAGAAGCTCTCGCTGGAAGACAAGTGGATCAAGTCGCTTGAGGCAGGCACTTCCGTCAACGCGACCTTTGGCTTGAAGTAGTGGCGGCCGCCATAGGCGGCTGAACCCTTCTCCTTCGCCACATTGATGAATTTCCGATGAATGCGCCCTTCAGGGCAGAGTCATGCCGCTGGCCATACGCCCATCGGTCAAGGGCAAGTCATGTGCGAAGCGCACATTCATTGAGGAAACGAAACCATGTTACGTCCACTCGCCAAGGCTTCCAGCCTTTTGCTTTCGACAACGCTGCTTCTTGCCGGCGCAGCCAGCGCCGAGACCGCCAAGATCAAGACCTTTTCCTTCAAGGCCGACGACGCGATGCAACCCCTTCATGTCATCTCGACTGACGGCAAGACGTGGAACGCCTTCAAAGCAGGCGGTGCGCCCTTTGGCGTTCATTTCAACATCGATACGAAGGGATCCGGCACGGTTGAAAAGGTCGGCATTGTTCTTGCGCAATGCGGAGGCAACCAGTGCAAGGGGATGCCAAAACTCTGGTCGAAACCCTATGCGCAGCGGGACGCCAAGGAAGACCTGATCCTCGGCGTCAACAAGGACAAACTGCCGGTGAGCAGCAGCACCGGGATTGCCACGACGCCGTTCGGCGGTCAGATTCTGAGTGCCTGCAATGCCAAGCTTCAGGCCAATGGCCCGACGAAGAAGCATGAATTCACGACGACGCTCTATGCCACGCTGGTTGCAGAGACCGGCCGCGTGGTTCTCGACAAGAACATCGTCATGGAGGTGGGAGCGTCAGGCTTCCCCGACAATGTTGAACACTCGAAGACAGACAGTTTCAAGCTGAAGGTCGTCTGCGATCCCGTGATCAAGGCACCTACCGATGATCTTGCGGCTCCCACGCCCGACTTCAAGGCGAAGGACGTGAAGCTGTTCCTCGCCACGCTCAATGGGGCCAACACCGATGGCCCGAACCCAGCCACCAAGTGCCCGGCGCTGCGCGTGACCACGCGCGTGCAAACCACCAAGGCAGGCCCGGTCGATGTGAAGCTGTGGCGCAAGCAGGGCTCAGGCTCGACGACGGCCGAGGTAAAGAGCGCCTGGTCGTCATACGACGCGGGCAAGAACGGCTACTTCGCCGATCTGGTTCGCAGCGAGAAGTTCGACGCCACGACCTATCTGCAGTTCAAGGCGGAAGTTCTCGGTGACAGCTTTGCGCCGTCGACCAACTGGAAGGACATCACCGTGCATTGCACTGGTGCGGGCGGCGGCGGCCTGAGCAACGGTACACCGGATGCGGGGCAGGACAAGCCGCTGCCGTCGTGGACGGGAAGCGTCACCATGGCTGACAGTGCCGGTGGAAAGAAGCTCTGTCCGCGCAAGGGTCAGATTGCCTTCGACGTGCAGCGCAACGCACCGGGCAGCTTCAAGTATCGGATCAGCTGTTCAAACGGACAGGGCTTTGCAGGCACGAAGCAGGGTTTTGCCCAGGGCGGCGCCACCTTCGCAGCCACGGGCAGCCATTACCTCAACATCAGCCGCACGCGGACCATCCAGTGCACGTTGCAGGAGGTGAAGCCGAGCGGTGCCCGCGTGACCATCGACAAGGCCTCGCTTGACTTTACCTGCAACAAGCCGGCCTTCGACCCTCAGGCCGACGATCTGACGACGGCACCAAAGCCGACCCATTCCGGCCAGAAGCCTGACGTCAGCATCTTCTGCAAGCCGGGGTTCATGCTGGTTGGCAAAACCTGCCAGAAGAAGCCCGAGGTCAGCATTCTGTGCAAGCCGGGCTTCGTGAAAGTTGGCAAAACCTGCCAGAAAAAGCCCAAGGTGAGCATTCTGTGCAAGCCCGGCTACAATCTCGTGGGACAGGCCTGTGTTCCAGGCAAGCTGATCAACAAGGGAAAGCGGCCGGCGCGCGCGAAGATTCAGGCCAGCAACTGAAACCGGGAGAACAGAGAATAGGGAATTTGGAGCGGCTGCCTCAGGCGGCCGCTCTTTCCTTTGCCACTACGGGATCATACAAAGGTTTCTTGATGCCTGCCTGCAGGGTCTCAGGCTTGTAGGGCGGCCGGGCGAAGACCTGGCGCACCAGTGGCACAAAGAACGAAAGCGGCAAGGTCTCGTAGTCCGGATCAAAGCTTGCCTGGTCCCAGCGTTCGCAGAAGCCGGCGCAGGAATCGAAGTAGAATTCACCGCGGTACTTCTCGCGCTCGTGCTGGTTCCAGCCGTAATGATGGGCATAATAAAGCATCTGGAAAGCGCCATGATGCTGCACGGTCCACACCACTTCCTCGCGCATGTAGGGGCGGATGATGGTGGCGGCATATTCATCGTGGTTCTGTGGCGCGAGGCCATCGCCAATATCATGGAGCAGGGCGCCAACCACCCAGTCGATGTCAGCACCATCGCGCCATGCCCGCGTGGCCGATTGCAGCCCGTGGGCCAGGCGGGAAATCTTGTAACCCTCCATCGTCTCATCTTCCTGTTCGGCCAAGGCTTTCAGGATCCGGTCGACAGTGGCCTTCACGAAGGGCTCTTCAAGTTCGCGGAGAAGGAGATAGTCTTCCCTGGTGCCGTCCTTCATGGCGGAAAAGGAGACCTGGCGGGGATGATCATTCATGGCGGGACCCTCTGGCTGCTGCCTGTAGGCTATCGTGGCGGAGGCGATCTGTCACGTAGCGGCGTGAGGCCATAAAGGTGTCCAGCACCGCCGCGACGAGGAACGATATCACGACCAGCTCGCCGCCATCCTCGAGAATGGAAAATAGCCGCTCCAATGACGGTGTCTGAAGGAAGAGGCTGTGGACAGCATCAACCAGCACGCCAAAGATGGCCAGCAGGACGAGCCATTTTATCCAGCGGCGTTGTGCCGTTCGGACGCCGGTATCTGAGAGCAAGTAGCTGAAGAGCAAAGCGGGCACGAGGACCAGTGAGCCAGCTGCCATGGCGAGCAACTCGCCAAAATCCTGGCCGCGCAGACCGAACGCGGAAGGGATGGACAAGGTCCGGGTCAGGTATGTGCCGATCGTTTCATGCAACTGCATGGCGTCATCGACAATGAGGCCCAGGAAAACAAAACTCCATATAATGTAGCCGATCCTGTCCATGCGCACAGCAAGCCACGCTGTGAGTATCGCTGCCCACAGGAACTTGACGTATTCGAAGGATTCTCCGAAGCCCAAATCCTGGCTGACCGTGAGATAGGGTACCTTGAGTCCTGTGATCCAGGTGTAGATATCGAGTGCAATGATGACCGCGTCAGTGGCCAGAAACAGGGCCAGAAACAAGGTTGCTGCTTCCTGTGGGTGCGTCTGGCGGTACGGACGGAGATTCATTCTATGCGTCTCATGGTCTGGTAGCGGTATACGGGTGAAAAGCCCAGCGAGCGGTAGAGGCTGATTGCTACGTCGTTCGTTGCATCGACCTGAAGGAAGGCTTGCCGCGCACCTACGGATTGGGACCAGCCGAGGAGGCCTGTGACGAGTTTTCGACCCAGGCCCTTGCCCCGGGCTTGCGGTGCGAGAATGATCGAACCCAGCTCTGCCCAGCCATCATCGACGGCCAGCAGGCCAAAGCCAGCGGCCTGTTGGTCAAGGGAAATGGTGGCGAAGGCGGCGGGTATTGTGAAGCGGCTGACAATGGCGTGCAGGTGCTCCGGCCTGCGCTTTGACGGATCGTCATTGAGGCCCGTGACGCCAGAGAGCCACGCCGGCGATGGCGTGGTTTCAATGACAAGCTCTGCGATGGCGTCCTGCATTTTGGGGGGCTGAAGCAGCGCCGTCATCGTCAGCGCTTCGTTGAGAGCCCTGTAGCCGCGGCCGGCCAGGATCTGCCCGGCATCGGCGGTGGCAAGCGGAGACAACCGGAATTGTGATGCCTGTCCCGCGACCCTGTATGTGGCCTCGATTTCGTCCAGAAGTGCAGGCGGCAGGCGGGAGCCCGGCACAAGGGCAGAGGCTGAATTGCTGCGCCCCGAGTAGCCGTGCGCGAGGCGGATAGCCCAGCCCTCGCGCAATGTGGTGCTGACCGAAGGCCAGACCCGCAGCAGCTTGCCCTCGAGAAGCTCGGCCATGGCGACGGAATCCTGCCTCATGCAGGGCGCCTGCGCGAGGTCTTGATGGCTGCAATCCGGCCGGCATCGCCAAGTTGCAGGTGCCGGCCGTTGTAGAGCAGCTCGAGCACGTATTCCTCATAGGTGAGGCCGAGGGCAGCGGCGGCGGTCACACGGCGGAGCAGGGTGTTGTAGGAAACATTCTTCCAGACTGCTTCATGCGCGCGCTTCCACGCATAGTAGACATCGATTGGCGCCTCGCCCCAGGCAAAGGGCAAATCATCCAGCGCCGGGCCACCGTTGTGGCCGAGGCTGACAGGGGGAATATCGGAACTGCCGTCCATGACAATTCCGAAGCTATCGTCACGGCTCCGCGTCGTCGAGGCCGACAAAGACATAGCCGCGCTGCTTGAGCGCGATGATGGCATCGGCCACGCCCTGGCCCGCCTCGCGCTTCGGTTGATTGATATGGGCCAGTATGACATCGCCGTCCCTGGCGGTGAGCATCATCCGCTCGGCCTCATGGCGCGAGTACTGCGCGCCGCCATCGCCCGACAGGGAATAGCCACCAAGGCGATACCCCAGATCCTTGATGGCGATGAGGGCCTTGGGTGAATACCAGGCGGTAGCTCCGCGATACCACTTCGGGCGCTTCCCGGTGGCCGCAGTGATGGCCTTGGCGCCGTCGATGATCTCGGCATGGACGGCACTGAGGGAGCCCGCATGCTTCACGCCGAAGAGATGGCCGGGCCAGTCGATGGGAGCCTCATGCTGGGCGCCGTGGTCCTCCAGCGTGAAGAGCTCTGGATGGGCAAGGAAGATGGCGAGGGCCTCGCGATTGTATTTGAGCCAGCGCGCCGTGACGAAGATCGTCGCCTTGACGCGCTGCTCGACCAGCACATTGAGGATGCGGCGGTCGATGCCGCCCATACAGGCATCGAAGGTGAGGGCAATGCGCGGTGCCGTATGCGCGCCACCCTTCAGATGAAGCGCTGGGCTCTGCAACTGCTGCGCGCCGTAGGCGAGGCCGGCCAGCGCGAAAAGGATCGCCAGCGCGACGGCCGCTGCGCCCAGTTTCGGCAAGGTGTTAGTGACGGATCGCGACGGTGGCAATGCCAGCCCCCACCAGCAGGCTTCCGCCCGTGCGGTTGAAAAGCCGGATGGTCCGGGGATTGCCCACCATGCCGCGCGCCCGCGAGGCGATGAAGGCATAGCCAAGGGCATTGGCAAAGGCGAGAACCACGAAAGTGGCCACGAAGATTGCCGCCTGGTTGGCAAAGGGCAGCGCGTGGTTCACAAACTGCGGTACGAAGGCCACGAAGAAGGTGATGCTCTTGGGATTGAGCGCGGTGACCAGCCAGGCATGACCGATCATGGTGATCGCCTTCTTGTCCACGGTGACCGGTTTCACATCGAGTGAACCGCCGGAGCGGAAGAGCTTGATGCCGAGATAGATGAGATAGGCAGCACCGGCCCACTTGAGGATTGTGAAGAGCGTGGCCGAGGCCATGAGCAGGGCGCCCACACCGAAGAGCGAGAGCGTCATCGCGGTGAAATCGCCGAGTGCCACGCCGATGGCCGTCGGCAAGGCCGAACGCCATCCCTGGCCCAGCGCATAGGACACCACGAGCAGTATCGTCGGGCCGGGAATGACCAGGAGGATTGCCGTAGCGGCGGTGAAGGCAAGAAAAGCTTCAAGTGTCATGATTGAATCTCGTGAAGTCGCACTTGAACCGTGACACAGCGGTTTGTCAAACAGGCCCATGACCTCAGCGCATTGACGCGCCAGCGGGCTTTGCGCAGAGTATGCGCCATGGCCCACGTCCTTGCGCAACGTACTCATGGCCGCGGCGAGTTGCTGGCCGATGGGCTGGTTCATGGCATTGGCCTTGTCGCGGCCCTGTTTGGCGGTGGATTCGTGCTCGCGCGAGCCCTGAGTGGCGCTGCCGGTGAAGCTGCTGTCTTTGGTCTCTATGTGCTGGCGCTTGTGACTATGCTCGGCATTTCGGCGGCCTATAACCTCATGCCCGTGTCACCGCTGAAGTAGCTGCTGCGGCGCTTCGACCATTCCGCGATCTATGTGATGATCGCAGCCACCTATACGCCGCTTCTGCTCCGCCTCCATGAAGCATGGCTGGCCATGCTTCTGGCCGCAGTGATGTGGATCGGGGCAGGGCTTGGTGTCTTTGTCAAACTGGCCCTGCCGGGCCGTCATGGCCGGCTCGCCGTCGCCACCTATCTCGTGCTGGGCTGGGCCGGAATCCTTGCGGCCCATTCGTTCTGGCAGGCGCTGCCGGGGGTGACTTCGGGCCTGGTTGTCGCGGGTGGGCTGCTCTATTCGGCAGGGGTGCCCTTCTATCTTTGGGACGGCCTCCGCTATCAGCGAGCCATCTGGCATGGCTTCGTTGTCGCTGCGGCGGCCTGTCATTTCATTGGCATTGCCTGGCTCTACCTGTAACAGCGGCCCTCATGGGAGTGTTTGCGATGACGAGCCTTGAGACGCGGATTGACGATCTGGAGATCCGCCTTGCCCATCAGGACAGGGCCATCGCCGACCTCAACGATGTGATCACCGGGCAATGGAAGAAGATCGAAGCGCTGGAACGGCAGTTGCGCCGCCTGAACGAGGAGATGCAGGCGCTCGAGTCCAGTGATGCGCCGCCGATTCAGAAGCCGCCGCACTATTGAGCGCGGAAGGCCCGGTTGGAGACGGAAATAGAATTGCCCGCAGGGTCTCTGCAATTGGCGAAGACATAGCCATCTGCCCTATGCAGCGCGCCGAACTTCAATCCCCTGCTTGCAGCGGCGGCAACAAAGCCTTCGACATCGGCCACATCGAACACCAGCTTGACCAGTGACTGCCCGGGCTTCTGGCTCGCCGCCAATTGATGGATCATGAGAGTAGCACCACTTTTGCCGACAAGCTCGATGATGCGACCATCGGGATCGCGGCTGGCCTGAAAGCCGAAATGCGCCATATAGAACTGCTCCGTCTTCTCCATGTCGCGAACATAGAGAAGAATGCGGTTGAGGGCTGGTTGCTGGTTGACTGTTGGAATCCTTCAACTCCTGTGAACTCGTCTGGCTCTCATCTTGCCCAAGAGAGCATACTTCCTCTGGCTGTCAGGAGAGCTATCGTATAGGCGGTTGGATGCTCTGCATTCGAAAGCCAATTCGCTCAACTTTGCATCTGTAGTCACATTGTCTTGGTATTCGGTCGGTCAGCGCGAACGAGGTCGACTTTGATTGCATTCGCTACTGACGTCTACTATTTCGTTCGCATCTGTTGAAGTTTTGTTCTTTTGATCGTTCAGCTGGCAGTTTTGAGAGAGCTTGAGATTTTTTTATGAAAGCCAAGGGCCTCGGAAAGAGAAAACATGAACGATAGACGAATGTTCTTGAGATCATTTGCATGGCTTGGAGCAAATGCTGCAGCGATGCCGGCTGCCCCCTTGTTGGCGGAGGAACCAGCGTCTGAAAATTTAACCTCCAACGCCCCGAATAAGTCAGATCGCGAATACTGGATCAGCGTCCTACGGAGGCTGTCTGATCCAATTCTACACAGCTTGTCGCGGGGACAGCTCAAAGCAACAATGCCAGTTGAGGCCCAAAATTCGGCAGACCGGGCCAAGTACTCCCATCTGGAAGCCTGGGGGCGCCTGTTGGCAGGTATAGCTCCTTGGCTTGATCTCAATTCGTTGGAGGGCCAGGAAGCTGCCCTCCAGAAGGAATACATTGCGCTGGCGCAGAAGTGCATGGACTCAGCCACTGATCCAGCCTCGCCGGATTTCATGAACTTCAGCGCTGGAAATCAGCCCTTGGTAGACGCGGCATTCCTCGCGCACGGCATACTGCGCTCGCCGAGGGTGCTCTGGCATGGGCTTCATGGCAGAGTGCAGGGACAGATCGTTGACGCGTTGAAATCCTCTCGTGCAGTCCGGACACCTGGTGGCGGCAACAATTGGGTCATGTTTGCAGCGATGGTCGAGATCGCTCTTCACTACATGGGCGAAGCAACGATCGAGCAGCGGCTCGAAGGCTGCGTCGCAAAGATGCTCGCCTGCTACAAAGGAGATGGTGCCTACGGAGATGGACCGAATTTCCGCTTCGACTACTACAACGCCTTTGTGATCCATCCTATGCTGATCGATGTGCTGGCTTTGCTGAAGGACAAGGAGCCGCGCTATATTCTGACCTACAATGAGGTTCTTAGTCGCGCGAGACGCTATGCGGCAGTGCAGGAGCGGATGATCGCGCCCGATGGAACCTTTCCACCCGTCGGGCGTTCGCTCACCTATCGCTTTGGCGCGCTACAGGTCTTGGCGCAGATGGCGTTGCGCAGCGATTTGCCACCAGAGCTTAAGCCGGCGCAGGTGCGGTGCGCTCTCACGAGCGTCATTCGCAGGATCATAGAGGCGCGTGGCACCTTCGATGATGCGGGGCCTGGCCTTTGCGGATATCAACCCTCCTTGGCAGAGGCGTACATATCGACGGGCAGCCTGTATCTATGCAGCGTTGGCCTGCTGCCGCTTGGTCTTCCGCGGGAGCACGAATTCTGGTCCGGTGCGCCCGAGAAATGGACATCCCAAAAGATCTGGTCGGGAGAATCCCTCCCGGCAGACAAGTCGCTTTCCGAGAAATTGTAAGCCGCAGGGCATTGTGCGTGCCCGGACGAGTTCAGCCTAGCCTATCCAATCTCTGTCCTTTCAAGAGGAGCAGGTTTACTCGCTAGTTCCTCTGTTACAGCTGGCGCAGAAGCAAGACCAGATCCAGTTGCCGGGTGCAGCCTGTCTTGGACATGATGCTCTTGAGCTGCGAACGGGCTGTCTGGCTGTTGCGGTTAGTTCCCGAGGATGGCGCTCTCGAGGATATCGAGGCCTTCGTTGAGGATCGCTTCCGAGGCCGTGAGCGGGGTCAGCATGCGCACCGTGTCGGCATAGACACCGCAGGTGAGGATGAGGAGACCGCGCTCCAGGCACTTCGCCGCCAGCGCCTTGGCTGCTCCGGCATCCGGCTCGCTGCCGCCGTGCTTGGTCACCAGTTCGAAGGCGCACATGGCACCGAGGCCGCGCACATCGCCCATCGGCATGCCCTTGCCCTTGGCCTTGATGGCGTTGAGCTTCTTCATGATCAGCTGGCCCTGCTTCTCGGCCTTCTCAAGGAGTTTTTCCTGTTCGAAGGCATCGAAGACGCCGAGCGCTGCGGCGCAGGCAATGGCATTCCCGGCATAGGTGCCGCCGATGCCGCCCGGATCGGGCGCATCCATGATCTTAGCTTTGCCCACCACGGCGGCGAGCGGGAAGCCACCCGCCAGCGACTTGGCTGCCGTCATCAGGTCCGGCTCCACGCCATAATGCTCCATGGCGAAAAATTTGCCGGTGCGGCCGAAGCCCGACTGGATCTCATCGGCGATCAACAGGATGCCGTGATCGTCGCAGAGCTTGCGCAGGCGGACCATCAGTTCCTTCGGCGCGATATAGAACCCGCCTTCGCCCTGAACGGGCTCAATGATGATGGCGGCAACGCGGGAGGGCTCCACATCGCACTTGAAGAGCAGTTCGATGCCGTGGATCGCATCTTCCACCGTGATGCCCTTGTGGGCGACAGGGAAGGGTACATGCCAGATACCGCCGGGCATGGGGCCGAACTTGGCCTTGTAGGGCAGCACCTTGCCGGTGAGCGCCATGCCGAGAAGTGTGCGGCCATGGAAGCCGCCATGGAAGGCAATCACATCAGAGCGGCCTGTATAGGCCCGGGCAAACTTGACGGCGTTCTCCACGGCTTCAGCACCGGTGGTGACCAGTGCAGCCTTCTTGTCACCGGAGATGGGGGCGACGGCATTGAGCTTCTCGCAGACCTCCACGAAAGGCGTGTAGGGCATCACCATGGCGCAGGTGTGCGTGACCTTCTCAAGCTGTTCATAGACACGCTTCATCACCAGCGGGTGGCGGTGGCCGGTGTTGACCACGGCGATGCCGCCGCCGAAGTCGATGTAGCGGTTGCCTTCAATATCCCAGATCTCGGAATCCTCGGCGCGGGCTGCCATGACCGGCGCACCCATGCCGATGCCGCGCGAGACGGCCTTGGCGCGGCGCTCCACCCATTCCTTGTTGCTGCCGAGGGGGGCGGTGACCGGTGCATTCATGATATGGCTCCTTTTTCGAAACTGCGCGGCTTTTACGCGGACGGGCGCAGACAGGCAAATGCCGTACGTGGGGCCAGAGAGGCCTCAAAATGCGGCAGTGCCGTTCCCGCCTAGAGTCCGATCCGGTTGCGCGGCGGGCCGGGGAAATCGGAAAACGACGGCGCACCCTCGGCGGCGCCCACAAGTTCGCGCACGGCACGCACCGCCTGGTCGATCGCCGAATGGGCATAGGCGTAGGCGCCCGAATCCGAATTGGCGATGGCGATGCGGCCCCAGCCCTTGCGGGCCGCTTCGATGGGCAGCGGGCCATCGGGCCAGAAGGTGTCGGTGGGCCGCATGTATTCGTAGGCGTAGCCATGAGCCCAGCGATTGATGGCAATGCCCTCCACGTCGCGGGCTGGATCGAAACCGCCGCCGCCCAGGGCGCGGCCGAGGAGATCGCGGATTTCGCGCTCCATCTGCTCGAAAGTGTAACCCTGCATGAGCTTGCGGCCCTCATAGGCCTGGGTGCGGGCGGGATCGCCTTCCTTGCCGCCGAGCGGCACCTTGGCCATGTGCAGGATCATGGGATCGGAAGGGCGCTGGGCGAAGCGGTAGCGCCCCATCGACACCGGGAAGTCAATCTCGGCCCCGCGCCAGAAATGACCGGGTGAGCGGAAGCCGTCGATCTTGAGATTGTTGAAGGCGCGCCAGTCCTTGATCTGCACGTTGGTGTAGATGAGGGGCACTTTCTGCTGGTCCTTGAGGGCTGTCGCCTGCGCCTCCGAAAGTTCGTCCGTGAGATAGGGGATGACGCGGTTCCAGCAGGCCAGCACCACATGCCCGGCACTCACCTTGTAGAGCTTGCCGCCATTGGCATAGGTGACGTCGACGGATGAGGCCGTGGCAGGATCGCCGGCATGGCGGACTTTCACCACGGTTGAATTCAGCCTGATGCGCGTGCGGCTGTCATGCTCGTCGAGCGCTGCATAATTCACGCTGGTAGTGACAAGGTCCTCCATCGCGCGGGCTGGCATGGCGCGGAAATGCAGGGCGCGCAACAGGGCCCGCGCCACGCCATGGTTCCCATCGGGGAAATGATAGATGTATGGATCGGGATCGGTGAGCACGAGACGGCCCGACGGGCTCATGGTCTTGTAGGGCTTGTCGCCAAGGTCCATGCCGGTGAAGCCGGGATTCCAGTTGCCCCAGGCGTCGAGTGCTGTCGTGGCATCAATGCCGACCCCAAAATAGTCCGTGGTCGATTCCTGATAGAGATCGGCGATTAGCGCATCGACCTTGGCGATGTTGAGCAGGAAATCCTTGTAGGTGGTGCGCGACAGCAGCTCGAATTTCTCTTCCCTGCTCTTGCCCGCGAGATAGTCCGGCGGATTGTCCAAAAGCTGGATGAGATCGGCCTTCACCTTTTCCGGGAAGGGCGAGTCGGGCACCCAGTCGGCGGCGCTCTCGCCCACCTTCACCAGTGCATCGCTGCCGAATTTTTCCTTGGGCAGGAAATAGGCGCTCTCGAGGCCATGGCGGCTGTGCCACTGCTCGTCATAGTATTTGCTCTTGAAGGCGGTGAGATCGAGGTTGAGATCGCGCAGCAAGGCCTTCACAGCAGGCGAGAAGTAGCTCGGCGTTTGCAGCGACTGCGAGCCGCCATAGCCGATCAGCATGGCGCCATTGGAGGCGCGGAACTCGTTGCGCCGGGCATGACCGCCAAAGTCATCCAGCGGATCGAGGATGAGGATGCGGGCCGTGTTGCCCACGCGCTGGCGGTAGAGCAGGGCGGCGGCAAGGCCCGAGATGCCGGCACCGACGACGACAAGGTCGTAGCGTTCAGCCGTTTGCTCGGCATCCGGGGCATCCAGCCAGAACTCACCATCGCGGATGGCGTGCATGACACGGTTGGCGCCGGGGTTCTGTCCGCGCTCGCCCAGGCGCACCGGCGGATAGCCTGCATCTCCGGGGGCCGCGTGTGTCGGGGCAGCGGTGCCGCCGAGGCTCGCGCCGCCGGCTGTCGCGACCGCCATCCCCTCAAGGAAATTGCGGCGCGTGATCGGCCGGTCCATGCCGAGTTCGCGGTCGCGGGCCTTGCTCATGGTGGTTCTCCTGGAATGGCGCACCAGCTGGGTTGCACAAAGCCTATGGGTTGCATGTGCAAGTGACAATGGCCTCATGTTGCAGCCGCGAGCAGGGCGGCCTAGGCTCCGGCCATGACAGAGCTTTACCGCATGACGGCCGTCGAAGTGGCCAACCTCCTGCGCATCGGCGCGGTTTCACCGCTCGATTGCCTTGACGCACTGGAAAAGCGGATCGCCGCTGTGAACGCCCCCGTCAATGCACTGGTGACGCTTTGTTTCGACAGGGCACGCGCGCACGCCCGCAAGATCATGGACACGCCGGTGCATGAGCGCGGGCGTCTTGGTGGAATGCCGGTGGCGATCAAGGATCTGGCCGACGTGGCCGGCGTACGCTCGACGCAAGGCTCGCTGATCTTCAAGGACACGGTGCCGTCGGAGTCCGACATTCTCGTGCGCCATCTCGAAGATGAAGGCGGCATCGTCTACGCCATGAGCAACACGCCGGAATTCGGCGCCGGGGCGCAGACCTTCAACGAGGTGTTCGGCATCACCCGCAACCCATGGGACACGCGGCTCACATCTTCCGGTTCCTCCGGCGGTGCGGCGGCAGCACTCGCCAGCGGCATGGCCTGGATCGCCCACGGCTCTGACCTCGGTGGTTCGTTGCGCAATCCGGCAAGCTTCTGTGGGGTTGTTGGCATGCGCCCGTCGCCGGGGCGCGTGGCGGCCAGCGTCTATTCCAAGATTGATGGCACCATGGGGCTTGAAGGGCCGATGGCCCGCAGCGTTGGCGATCTGGCATTCTTCTTCGATGCCATGACCGGCGACGAGCCGGGCGATCCGCTGTCTCTGCCGCGCGAGGACATCAACTACTTCGCGGCCACGCAATCAGGCTGGAAGCCCAAGCGCGTGGCGGTGAGCCGCGATCTTGGCATCACGCCGGTCGATCCGGAAGTGGCGGAGATCGTGCTGAAGGCGGCCAGAAAGCTTGAGGGGGAAGGTGTCATCGTCGAGGAGGCCCATCCCGATCTCAAGGAAGCGATGGAGTGTTTCCAGACCCTGCGTGCCATCGGCTTTGCAACGGGCATGCGCCAGCTGCTGCTCGATCACCGCGACAAGCTGAAGCCGGAAGTGATCTGGAACATCGAGAAGGGCCTGAAGCTTTCAGGCGAGGATATCGCCCGGGCCGAGGCCCAGCGCGGGGCAATGTTCAAGCGCATGGGCAAGTTCCTCGAGACCTATGATCTCCTTCTGTGCCCGGCGACCATCGTGCCGCCTTTCCCGGTTGAAGAGCGCTACGTGAAGAGCTGCAACGGCGTTACCTTCAACTCCTATGTGGACTGGCTGATCATTGTAGGTGCCATCACGGTGTGTGCCTGCCCGGCAATTTCCATTCCCTGCGGCTTCACGCAGAGCAAGCTGCCTGTGGGCCTGCAGATCGTGGCGCCGAACCGGGGCGAGCAGAAGCTGCTGGCGGGTGCTGCCTTCATCGAGAAGGTGCTGGGTCTCGGGGCCATCACGCCGATCGATCCTAACGTCACCCATGGCGCTTGAGGCCCTCCTTGCGGAGGTCAGGGCCTGTACGATCTGCACCGACTTGCCACTGGGGCCGCGTCCGCTGCTGCAGGCGAGCAGCACGGCGCGCATCCTGATCGCGGGCCAGGCCCCGGGCCGCATCACACATCAGAAGGGGCGCACCTTCGATGATCCTTCCGGCGAGCGCCTGCGCGCCTGGCTCGGCATTGGCCGCGATATCTTCTACGACGAAAGCCGGGTGGCCATCATGGCCATGGGGTTCTGCTATCCCGGCACCGGAAAGGGCGGTGACCTGCCACCCCGGCCCGCTTGTGCTGCAACCTGGCGTGTCAGACTTTTGTCGGAACTGCCCAATCTTGCCGTCACGCTGGTCATCGGACAGTATGCGCAGGCTTGGCACCTGCCGCAGGACAGGGACATGAACCTGACGCGGCGCGTCCGCAGCCAGGACGTGGCGGCAGCATCGGTGATTGCGCTGCCCCATCCTTCGCCGCGGAACGGTGTCTGGCTCAAGGCCAATCCGTGGTTTGCGGATGAGGTGCTGCCCGTGCTGCGGGCGCGGGTGTCAAGTGCTTTAAACCACGGGTAGCCGGGGTGCCGGATTGCCCGGAGGCATTTTTGCGAATAGTGCTACTTGGAAAATGAGAATCGAGAGGGAGACACCATGACTCATGTGACGCTTGCAGACCGGCTCTGGACACAGGGGAGCACGTCGGCGCTGTTGCGAAACGGCGCGCTGATGATCATCGGCAGCCTGATCGTGGCTATTGCCGCGCAGGTCAATGTGCCGATGCAGCCTGTGCCGATGACGCTGCAGACGCTCGCCGTACTGGCCGTGGGTGCTGCATTCGGCAGCCGCCTCGGCGCCGCAACATTGCTGCTCTATCTCTGGGAAGGCGCTATCGGCCTGCCGGTCTTTGCTGAAATGAAGGCTGGCCTTCCGGTGCTCCTTGGGCCCACGGGCGGCTATCTTTTCGGTTTCGTCCTGGCGGCCGGTCTCGTCGGCTGGCTCGCTGAACGCGGCTTCGACCGCAATGTCCTGCGCATGCTGGCAGCCATGCTCATCGGTGCCGCCATCATCTATGTGCCGGGCGTGATCTGGCTTTCGACCTTCTTGGGCGGCTTCGAGAAGGCTTTCACCTTTGGCCTCGCGCCCTTCTGGCTTGGTGATGTGGTCAAGGCTTTCATTGCGGCCCTGGCTTTTCCGCTCGTCTGGAAGTGGCTCGGTCAGCGCTGAGCTGACACGCGCAACTCTTCCAGCCCATGAAAATGATAGGCGTCGCGGTAACGCGGCGCCTTCGTCATTTTGAGGTGCGGCAGGCGCGCGAAGAGCAGGGGCATCGCCACCTCCATCTCGAGCCGGGCGAGCGGCGCGCCGATGCAGAAATGGATGCCGGCGCCGAAGCTCACATGTGGGTTGGGATCGCGTGCCGCCTGAAAGCTGGCGGCATCGGCAAAGCGGGCGGGATCGCGGTTGGCCGCGCCCAGCATCAGCCCTACGATCTCGCCCTTGCGCAGCCTGAGCCCGTTCCACTCCAGGTCTTCAAGGGCATAGCGGGTGAACATGTGCAGCGGGGCATCGAAGCGCATGGTCTCCTCGATGTGACCCGCACCGATCCCTGTGGTGATGCCGCGTTCCAGCAGCGTCTTGATGCCGTTGCCCATGGCATGGACCGTGGCCTCGTGCCCGGCATTGAGGATGAGGATGGCGGTGGTGACGAGTTCATCCTCGGACAGCTTGCCATCCTCGCTTTCGGCGCGGATCAGGGCCGAGAGCAGATCGTCTCCGGGCTGGCCGCGGCGCTGGCGGATGAGGCTTCGCATATAATCCGAAAAGGCGGTGACGGCGGCAACAGCCTTGTCCTCAACGGCGCGGTCGCGCCGCGCCATGTACATGGCCACGTGATCGTGGGACCAGGCCAGGAACTGCTCGCCCATTGCCACGGGTGCCCCGAGCAATTCACAGATGATGATGATGGGAATGGGCGTGGCGTAGGCGGTGAGCAGATCGACTTCATCGTGTGATTCAATATCATCAATCAACTCATTGCAAAGACTTGTGATTCTTGGCCTCAGCCTTTCGACCTGGCGGGACAGGAAGGCCCGGCTGATGAGGCCGCGCAGGCGGGTGTGGACGGGTGGTTCCAGCTCCAGAAGGGAATGCTGCTCGTGCTCGGTAAAAACCTTGAGATGGCCCGCGGGCTCCGGCCAGCCCAGTTCCTCGCGGCTCGCCACATGCAGGATCTGGCGGCCGAAACGGCGATCGCGCAGCAGCGCGTTCACGTCATCGTGCGCGAGGAAACACCAGTGTCCATACTGCTCCCATTTGAAGGCCGGGCACTGCGGGCGTATGGTTTCATAGGCGGCGTAAGGATCCTGGACGAATTGCGGATCGCGCGGGTCAAGGTCGACGGAACGTGTGTTGGTGCTGATGCGCATGGCGATTATAGGTCCGGCTTCCCTTAGTCAGATTTGAGCAGAATGCCAAACACCCGTTCCAATGAATTCATTGCCCTTGTGGCCCTTCTGACGGCCATGGTGGCCATGTCGATCGACACGATGCTGCCAGCCATCGGTGTCATGGCCTCGGAGCTTGGCGCCTATAATCCCAATGACCGGCAGCTCATCATCCTCGGCTTTTTCGGGGGCATGATGTTCGGCACGCTGATCTTCGGGCCCATCTCGGATTCGGTCGGCCGCAAGAATGCGATCTATGCCGGCATGGTCCTCTACATGGCAGGCTGCCTGATCTGTATGTTTGCCACGAGCTTCCCGATGCTGATTGCCGGCCGCCTGCTGCAGGGCTTTGGCGCGGCGTCGCCCCGTGTCTGCGCTATTGCCATGGTGCGCGATGGGGCGGCAGGCGCTGCCATGGCGCGCATCATGTCCTTCGTCATGTCGGTTTTCATGCTGGTGCCGATCCTTGCGCCGAGCATTGGCCAGCTCGTTCTCTTTGTCGCCTCGTGGCACTGGATCTTCGTGGGCTTCATGGCCATGTCGGCGATCGCCACCATCTGGCTGGCCCTGCGCCAGCCCGAGACTCTGGCGCTTGACAAGCGGCTGCCCTTTTCGGCGGGCAAGCTTGCCGCCAGCGCCTACGAGGTGATCCGCCATCCCGTGGCACTGGGCAACACCATGGCCGTCGGCGCCATCTTCGGCGCCTTCGTGGCCTATCTCGGCACGTCGCAGCAGATTTTCGCGGAACAGTACAATCAGGGGGCCTATTTCGCATTGTGGTTCGGCGGCCTTGCGGTTGCTATCGCCATCGCGATGATCGTCAACGGCAAGCTGGTAATGCAGTATGGTATGCGCAAGATGTCGAAATACGCGCTCTATGGCTTCATCGTGACCTGGGCACTGATGGTGCTGGCAACGCTGGCGAGCGGCGGGCATCCGCCGTTGGTCATCGTGGGCGTGTTGTTCTTCGTTTCGTTCTTCTGCAGTGGCATGCTTTTCGGCAACTACAACGCCATGGCCATGGAGCCCATGGGGCATATCGCGGGGATGGCCTCGGCGGTCAGTGGTTCGCTTTCGTCGCTGGTGGCGGTTGTCCTCGGCGCCTTTGCGGGGCGCTATTATGACGGCACCATGTATCCCATCTCGTTTGCCTTCCTCGGTTTCGGCCTTCTGGCCCTCGTCTGGGCGGAATGGGCGGCGCGGCGCGCCTCTGCCGCTCAAAAATCTCGCCCTTGATCGGGGCAGGGCCGCTTCGTTAAGGAAGAACCATGGCCAAGGGATATTCTGTCTTTTCACTGCTGAAACATGCGCTGAAGCCGGATTCCGCCTGGCCGCAGGCCTGGGAGAAGCCGCAGCCCAGATCCTCCTATGACGTGGTGATCATCGGCGGCGGTGGCCATGGCCTGGCCACGGCCTATTATCTCGCCAAGAACCACGGCATCACCAATGTCGCCGTTCTCGAGCGCAGCTACATCGGCTCCGGCAATGCCGGGCGCAACACCACCATCATTCGCTCCAACTACATGATCGGCGGCAACACCAACTTCTTCGAGTTCTCGCTGAAACTCTGGGAAGGCCTGTCGCATGAACTGAATTACAACTGCATGGTCTCGCATCGCGGTCAGGTGGTTGTGGCCGTGAGCCCGGTGCAGATGGATGTCTTTGCCCGCCGCGGCAACATCATGCGGCTCAATGGCATCGATGCCGAGTTGCTCGACCGGGGCGAGACCCAGAAGCTTCTGCCCTATCTCGACTATTCCAAGGAAGCGCGCTTCCCTGTGTGGGGCGCGATCCACCAACCGCGCGCCGGCACGGCCCGGCACGATGCCATGGTCTGGGGCTATGCCCGCGCCGCCTCGCAGCTTGGCGTGCACATCATCGAAAACTGCGAAGTGACCGGCATGGTCATGGATGGCAACCGGGTGACGGGTGTTGAAACCACGCGTGGCCGCATCAATGCCGGAAAGGTCGGCATTGCCGTTGCTGGCCATTCCTCGCATGTGGCACGCATGGCGGGCCTGAAGCTGCCGGTCGAAAGCCACATCCTGCAGGCTTTCGTCACCGAACCGGTGAAGCCCATCGTTCATCACGTGGTGTCGTGGGGGGCAGAGCTTTTCTACCTCTCGCAATCCGACAAGGGCGGGCTTGTCTTCGGCGGCCACATCGATGGCTTCAACACCTACACGCAGCGCGGCCAGTTCTTCAAAATCCGTGATGTGATGGAATGCGCCGTCTCGCTGATGCCCTTCATGTCGCGGATGCGGCTGCTACGGCACTGGGGCGGTATCCAGGACATGACGCCGGATGGTTCGCCCTTCATCTGCCGCACGCCGGTGGACAAGCTCTATCTGAACGGTGGCTGGTGCTATCAAGGCTTCAAGGCCACGCCTGCCTCGGGCTGGACCTTCGCCCACACCATCGCGCATGACGCAGAACATGACCTGAATCGCGACTTCACGCTCGATCGCTTCGAAAAGGGCGGCGAGCTCGATGAATTCGGCATCGGCAACTGGACCTACAAGCAATGAGACTTCCGTGCCCCTATTGCGGTGATCGCGACGTTTCGGAATTCCGCTATGGCGGCGATGCCTCACGCCAGCGCCCGGCCCATGGCGCGGGAAGTGCCAAGGAATGGCACGATTACTATTTCGTCTTTGACAACCCGAAGGGCGCGCATACCGAGCATTGGCAGCATGTCCTCGGCTGCCGCCAGTGGTTCACCCTGAACCGCGACACCGCTCGGAATGAAATTCTGGGAGGCGAGGAATGACAGGCTTCCGGCGTCTCGATACAGGCGGCCGAATCGATCGCGGCAAGACCATTACCTTCACCTATGACGGCAGCAGGGCCTTCGGCTTTGCCGGTGACACGCTGGCCTCGGCACTTCTCGCCTCAGGCCGCGTGCTGGTGGCGCGCAGCTTCAAGTATCACAGGCCGCGCGGCTTCCTGTCGGCGGGCCCGGAAGAGCCGAACGGGCTCTTCACCGTGGGCGACGAGCCCAACACGCCGGGCACACTCTGCGAGATCCACGAGGGCCTTGCCGCCAAGAGCCAGAATGCCTGGCCATCGCCTGACTTCGACCTCATGGCGATCAACGGCCTGGCGTCGCCCATCTTCGGCGCGGGCTTCTACTACAAGACCTTCATGGGGCCGTTCCGGAAGTCGTGGATGTTCTACGAGCCCTTCATCCGCAAGGCAGCGGGGCTTGGCATAGCATCGGCAAGCGCGGACAAGACGCGCCATGACGTGAGCCACGGCTTCTGCGATGTGCTGGTGGTAGGCTCCGGCCCGGCAGGGCTTGCGGCAGCGCTGACGGCAGGCCGCGCCGGCCTGCGCGTGGTGCTGGCAGAACTCGACTTTGAACTGGGCGGCAGTCTTTTGTCGGCGGGCAGTGAAGCGCTCGAACACTGGCGCAAGGAGGCCATCTCCGAACTGGAAGCCCTCAAGAACGTGCGTCTGCTGACGCGGGCGGCAGTGCAGGGCCTCTATGACGGAAACCAGGTGGTGGTGCAGCGCCGGCCGGAGCCGGGGCAGAGTGCGGCCACGCTCGAGATCATCCGTGCGCGGACGATCATTCATGCGGGCGGTGCGACCGAGCGGCCTCTGGTGTTCCAGAACAATGACCGGCCGGGCGTGATGCTGGCCAGTGCCGTGCGCAGCTATCTGCACCGGCATGCGCTGGTGCCCAAGTCGCAGGCGGTCGTGGTGACCAACAATGACAGTGCCTATGCGACGGCTTTCGATCTGGCCGAAGCAGGCGTTGCCGTCACCATTGCCGAGTTGCGGGCCGCACCTTCGGGCGACCTGCTGGCGCGCGCTGCGCAGCTAGGCATTGCCATTTTCCCCAACACCGGTGTTGCCGATGTGGTGGGTGACAAGCAGCTGCGGCAGGTGAAGCTCGGCGGGCGCCACAGCGTCACTATCGACTGCGACGTGCTGGCCATGTCCGGGGGCTGGAGCCCCAATGTTCACCTCACCTCGCATGGTGGTATCAAGCCGAAGTTCGATGAAAGCCTCGCGGCCTTCCTGCCCGGTGGCTTTGCCGCCGGCCAGTTTGGCGCCGGTGCCCTGATGGGCACCTTCGGGCTGCTGGCCTCGGTGCGCGAGGGTGAGGCTGCGGGGCAAGCAGCACTCGCCTTCCTTGGCAGCAAGAAGCAGGTGAGGCCTGTCGATGCACCGGGCATCCGCGAGGACCGCGCCTATGCCATTTCGCCCGTCTGGGGCACGGCAGGGCCGAAGACCAAAGCCTTTGTCGACTTCCAGAATGATGTCACGGCCAAGGACGTGGCGACAGCACATCAGGAAGGTTATCTGAGCGTTGAACATCTCAAGCGCTACACAACGCTGGGCATGGGCACGGACCAGGGCAAGACCTCGAACATCAACGCGCTGGCCATGATGGCCGATTTGCGCGGGCTTTCTGTGAACGAGACGGGCACCACAACGTTCCGTCCGCCCTATCTGCCGCTGACGGTCGGGGCCATCGCCGGCCGAAGCGTCGGCCATCACTTCCGCCCGACACGGCGTTCGCCACTGCATGACTGGCACGCCGCCCATGGCGTGACATTCATCGAGGCGGGGCTTTGGATGCGCGCCTGGTACTATGACTGGGCGGGCCGCACGCCCGAGGAAGCCTATGTCAGGGAAATGGAACTGGTGCGCAAGGGCGTAGGCCTTGCTGATGTCTCCACCCTCGGCAAGATCGACGTGCAGGGCCCGGATGCGGCCGAATTCCTGAACCGGCTTTACGTCAATGGCTTTGCCAAGCTGCCGGTGGGCAAGGCGCGCTATGGCGTGATGCTGAACGATGACGGCGTGGTGCTGGACGACGGCACCACCAGCCGGATCTCCGACACGCAGTTCTACATGACGACGACGACGGCCCAGGCTGGTGAAGTGATGTCCTGGCTTGAGTATCTCCTGCAATGCCACTGGCCTGAGCTGAAAGTCCACGTGGCCTCGCTCACTGACGAGTGGGGCGGCATGGCGCTTTCCGGCCCGAAATCGCGCGAAGCCCTGCAGCTTGCCTTCCCGGAGGCCGATGTCTCGCATGATGGCCTGCCGTACATGGGCGTCAAGGACATCACCTTTGGCGGCACGACCGTACGCCTCATGCGCCTCTCGTTCTCCGGCGAGTTGGCCTATGAGATTCATTGCCCGGCGGATTTCGTCATTGCCCTGTGGGAGCATGTGCTCAAGGTGGCCGATCCGCTTGGCATCAAGCCCTATGGCCTCGAGGCCCTGGCGTCGCTCCGCATCGAGAAGGGCCATGTGGCTGGCCTTGAGCTTGACCACCGCAACACGCTGGACGATCTCGGACTCGGCAAGATGGCGGCCAGGGAAAAGCCCTATATCGGCAAGGAACTGCGTTTCCGCGAGAAGCTGCAGGCGCCGGATCGCTGGTCGCTGGTGGGGCTTGAGTTGATGGAACCCGGGAAGAAGCTGCGCGGCGGTTCAATCCTCTTTGCCGCGGCGGACGAGATCAAGGGCCATGGCCGTGGCTACATCACCTCTGTCACCTGGTCGACGGAACTCAACAAGTTCATCGCGCTCGGCCTTTACCAGGGCGGCCTGAAGCACGAGGGCGAGGAGATTGTCGCAGCCTTCCCGCTCAAGAACGAGCAGGTGAAACTGAAGATCGTGTCGCCGCATTTCATCGACCGGGAAGGAGCGCGTCTCCATGCTTGAAGCCCGTTCCGCCCTCACCACCGCCAGGCCTCTTGCCGGTGAAGGCCTCGCCATCAATGAGGCCGGGGATTTCCTGCTCACGCAACTGGCCTGGTTCGACAAGAGTGATGAGAAGACGCTGAAGGATCTGCTTGGCGCCTTGCCAGCCCGCGTGGGCCAGACAGCTGCCGCGGAGGCAGGGACATTGCTGCGCACCGGGCCGCAGCAACTGTGGCTACTGCAGGAGGGCCGGACTGCGGCATTGCCGCTGCTGCCATCCTCGACACTTGTCACGCCGCTGTCGTCGTCGCGCAGCCGCATTGCGGTCGCCGGACCGAAGGCGCGCGATGTTCTGGCGCGATGCGCCGCCATCGACTTTCATGCCTCTGCCTTCAAGCCCGGCAGCTTCGCCATGACCGGCATCCATCACACACCTGCGCTGATCCACTGCATTGGCGAGGACAGTTTCCATGTCTTTGCCATGCGTACGTTCGGACTTGCCGTGTGGGAGTGGCTTACGGACGCGGCGACTGGCCTGTAGTTGGCGGTTGAACGTTCAGCAGCAGCCAGTCTTTCAGCAGCATCACATCGGTCTGACGTGCGCGTGAGGGCGGCCAGCCGATGAAATAGCTCTGGCCAAGCGGCAGGGTCTTTTCTGACGCCACGATGAGCCTTCCTGCCGCAAGATCGTCAGCGGCCAGCCAGCGGTGCGCCAGCGCCATCCCCACGCCATCGCGGGCGAGTTGCAGCGCCAGCCGCGAGGCATTCACCTGATGGCCCACGGCCATGTCGATTTTCTCATGCGGTGCGAAGGCATGGTACCAGTCATGCCAGGTGGGATTGCTGCCATAGCTTGCGCCCCAGCTGGTATGGATGAGATGGGGGCCGAGCGCCGCTGTGAAGGCGCGCCTGCCCTGATGGCTGTTCATGAACCCCGGTGCGCAGAGCGGGAATACGGAATCACGGATCAGTTCGGCCTGGACCCGTTCTGGATCGGGCGCGCGGCCATAGGTGATGCGCAGATCGGCCTCGGAGCTTGCCTCGGCCGGATCATCCTCGACGCGCAGGTCAACGCGGATTTTCGGATGGGCCACAAGGAAGCGCGACAGCGCCGGTGCCAACCAACACTCGGCCACGGAGGGCAGGGCGCTCAACACGACCTTGCGCCGGGCATTCCCCCGGCTCACGCGCCTGACGGTCTCCGCAATCTCGTTCAGTGCCGGCGTGACGCCCGCAAAGATGGCCTTGCCGGCATCGGTGAGGAGAATGCGATTGTTAAAGCGCGTGAACAGCGTCTTGCCGAGATGGCGCTCGAGCTTCTGCACCAATTGGCTAACGGCGGCGGGGGAAACGCCAAGTTCCTGGGCGGCGGACGCAAAGCCGCCATGGCGTGCGGCCGCTTCGAAGGCCTTGAGCGCATTGAGGGGCGGGAGAGCGTCTGGCATGTTTGAATTAGTTTATCTAATTCAGAATAACATTTTCTTGTTTGCCGGGAAAGACTTTCCTGCCCAGAACAAGACATCACCGCAGGCCAGGGAACCGCCATGCACGACATTCTCGATCTTGACCGCTATCCGCTCCACCAGATCGGCTCGCCCGCCTGGAATGATCTTGTCGCACGCTGCCGGGCCGATCTCGCCCGCGACGGGATGTATAACCTGCCGGGCCTCATCCGCGATGCGGCACTCGAACGGATGGTTGGCGAGATCAAGCCGGTGATGGATACGCTGTCGTTCGTGCACCAGCGTGAACACAACATCTATTTCATGAAAAGCATTCCGGGCCTGCCGGAAGATCATCCGGCGCTGCGCAAGACCAAGACCATTAACCACACGGTCTGCGCCGACCAGATCGCGCAGAGCCTTCTCATGCATGTCTATGAATGGCCGCAGATGATCGTCTTTCTCGCGGCAACGATGGAGAAGCAGGCGCTCTATCCGATGCGCGATCCGCTGGCGCGCGCGAATGTCATGGCCTACCGCGAGGGCGAGGCGCTGAACTGGCATTTCGACCGCAGCGAATTCACAACCACCCTACTGCTCCAGGCGCCGGATGAAGGAGGCGACTTCGTCTATCGCAGCGACCTGCGTTCGCCCGACGATCCGAACTATGAGGGCGTGGCCCGTCTGCTGCGCGGCGAGGATCCCGAGGTGAAGACACTCAAGCTTTCCGCCGGGACGCTCAATGTCTTCAAGGGCAAGAACACCGCCCACAAGGTTTCGCCGGTGCGCGGGTTGCGCGAGCGGATGATTGCCGTGTTCTCCTATTATGAGCGCCCGGGTGTGATGTTCAGCCCGGAAGAGCAGCGCGGCTTCTACGGACGCGCTGCCTGATCGGGCAGGGCGGCCTTTGCCACGTCGGCGGCTTTGCCCTCCGTGAGTGATACAAGATCATCCCAGGTCAGGCGGAAAACCGAATGCGGCGTTCCGCCTGCCGCCCAGATGACCTGATGCTGCTTCAGATCCGGATCGAGCAGGGTGATGGGCGGAACGGCATGGCCGACCGGCGGCACGCCACCGATCACAAAGCCTGTGTTTGCCAGCACGTAATCCGCATCGGCTGACTTCACCTTTTCGCCAATGGCGGCGGCGACTTTCTTGTCATCAATGCGGTTGCTGCCGGAGGCGACGACCAGCACCGGCCTGTTGTCCTTCGCGGTGCGAAAGATAACCGACTTGGCAATCTGTGAGACCGTACAACCGATGGCCGCGGCAGCATCGGCCGACGTCCGCGTGCTGTCCTCAAATGCGACCACCGCGAAGCGTGGTCCGAGGATGGCCTGCACGCGCAGGGCTGTTGGATGCTTAGCGGGTGTCATTTATTGCCGAGAAATCCAATGCTCTCGTCCATTTCGGCCAAGTCTTCTGCCACGAAATCGTGGTCGAATTGCCACGCACTCATGTTAACCCCAGCTCTCAATATGTTTAAGATAGAAAGGCTCTGCTCGGTAACAGCTCTCATCTCGTCCGGGGTAATTTTTGCAAGCTTGTAGGATTCGGAGAATTTCAGAAACTTCGATTTATGTGCCATTGCGTTGTTTCGAAGAGTTAGCAACTTCTTCACAGAAGGGGCAACTTCCCGCAGTAACTTCTTGGCATCTTCAAGTGCTTGTGCGTTAAAATTTGGACGTCGCCCGAGCTCTCCTAGCGCCTGCTCCAGGCTGACGGTATCTTTTCGCCGATCAAAGAGTACGCAAATTCGAACAACGAAAGCGAATAGGTTTGCCTCATTCAAGAAATAAAAGAACTGCGAGAAATGCTGAAGTCTATCCTTATTTGCGGAGACAAACTGCTTATTAGAATAGTGCCACCAGATATCGAAGGAAGCTCTTGCGAGTCTCAGAGTGACCGATAGCTCGTCAATCTGCTTCTGAATCGGTTGCGGGGTTCTGATGTTGATATCTTCCGCAAGAACGTGATCGCCTTCTTTCCTCATGAACGCATGCGCTTGCCTTCGGGATCGAAGAGCGGCTCGGTGATGATGGTGGCCTTGCACATCTCGCCGATAAGCTCGACCTCGAAGGCGCCTTTCGCCACATCATCGGCTAGCTCCTTGGGCACGTATCCCTGGGCCAGAGACTTGTCGACATAGTGCGCATAGCCGCCGGACGTGACCCAGCCCACGACCTTGCCCTTGTGGAATACGGGTTCGTCGCCGAGCACATCGGCGTCCCGGGCGTCGACGATGAAGGACACGCGGCGCAGCTTGCCGCCGCTGCGCTTCTCCTCCATTGCCGCTTCGCGGCCGATGAAGTCGTTCTTGGTCAGGTCGATGAAGCGGTCGAGACCTGCTTCAAAACCGCCATAGATCGGGCGAAGCTCACGGTACCAGGTGGGGAAGTTTTTCTCGAGGCGCATGGAGAGAAGCGCCCGCATGCCGAAATTGACGATGCCATGGGCCGCACCTGCCTTCATGATTTCGGCATAGAGGCGGCGCTGATAATCCGGCTGCACCCAGATTTCATAGCCAAGATCGCCCGTGTAGGTGACGCGGTTGATGATGGTGGGGCAGTGGGCCACCTCCATGGCGCGGATGTCCATGAACCTGAAGGCCGCATTCGAGACATCCTCATCGACCAGGGCCTGCAGCACGTCGCGTGCCTTGGGGCCAGCGATGGAAAGTCCGACGAGGTCCATGTCGAGCCGTTCGATCCTGACCGAGCCATCGTCCGGCAGGTGTTGTTCGAACCAGCGCATGTGATACTTCTGCGCCTGGCTCGATCCCCACATGTAGAAGAGATCATCCTTCAATTTGCCGATGGTGAAGTCGCCGATGAGCTTGCCGCCGGGGTTCAGCATCGGCGTGAGGATGAGGCGGCCCGCCTTGGGCATCTTGTTGGTCATGAGGCGCGACAGGAAGGCTTCTGCGCCGCTGCCGGTGAAGCGGTACTTGGCGAAGTTGGCGATCTCGGTGACGCCTACGCCGTTCCGGGTGGCCAGCACTTCCGCCTTCACGTGCTTGAAGTCGTTGGAGCGTCGGAAGGAGACGACATCCTTGGGCTCGACACCTTTGGGCGCGAACCAAAGCGGTGTTTCAAGGCCCCACGAGTCACCCATCACCGCGCCCTGCGCAATCATGGTGTCGTAGATGGCCGTGGTCTGCTGCGGGCGGGCGGCCGGCAATTCCTCATTGGGGAAGCGGATGGAGAAGCGGCGGGAATAGTTCTCGCGTACCTTCTCGTTGGTGTAGGTGCGCGTGGCCCATTCGCCGAAGCGGGAAACGTCCATGGCCCAGACATCGAAGCCCGGATCGCCATTGACCATCCATTGCGACAGTGCGAGGCCGACGCCGCCGCCTTGCGAGAAGCCGGCCATGACACCGCAGGCAACCCAGTAGTTCCTGACGCCCTGAACCGGGCCGACCAGCGGGTTGCCATCGGGCGTGAAGGTGAAGGGCCCGTTGATGACGCGCTTGATGCCCGCCTTCTGCAGCACCGGGAAATGCTTGTAGCCAAGCTCCAGGTTGGGGGCGATGCGGTCGAGATCGGGCTGCAGGAGTTCGCGGCCAAAGGTCCATGGCGTCTGCTTCGGCTGCCAGGGCACGCAGGCCTGCTCATAGGTGCCAAGCACCAGGCCGCTGCGCTCCTGGCGCATGTAGATTTCCGCCTTGAAGTCGATGATGTGGGTGACTTCCTTGCCGTGCTCCTTGTTGAAGG
This sequence comes from Pseudomonadota bacterium, assembly GCA_020161855.1. Classification (GTDB taxonomy): domain Bacteria; phylum Pseudomonadota; class Alphaproteobacteria; order Rhizobiales; family Aestuariivirgaceae; genus Aestuariivirga. The sequence continues at coordinate 29,711 of JAIUNJ010000008.1, read as the reverse complement.
CGACGACTTCCGGAATCTCCTCGGTGACCAGATACATGTGCTCCATGGCGAGCACGGGAAGTTCGATCCCCACCATGCGGCCGACTTCGCGGGCCCACAGGCCGCCGCAGTTGACGATGTGTTCGGCGTGGATGTTGCCCTTGTCGGTGATCACATCCCATGAGCCGTCGCGGCGGTGATTGAGTTCGGTGACGCGGGTGCCCTGATAGATGTCAGCGCCATTGATGCGGGCCGACTTGGCATAGGCGTGTGTTGTGCCTTCCGGATCGAGGTTGCCGTCGGCGGCATCAAGCATGGCACCGACGAAATACTGCTCCTCCAGAAGCGGGTTGAGCTTCTTGGCTTCGGCCATGGTGAGAAGCTCGCATTCAAGGCCAAGATACTTGGCGCGGGCATGGGCCATCTTGAGCCAGTCCATGCGGTCCTTGGTGTCGGCGAGGATGAGGCCGCCGGAACGGTGCAGGCCGCAGGCCTGGCCGGAGATCTTCTCAAGTTCGTCATAGAGACCGATCGTGTAGCCCTGCAGCTTGGCAACGTTGGGATCGCCATTGAGCGTGTGGAAGCCGCCGGCCGCATGCCAGGTGGAGCCGGAAGTGAGAATGTCGCGCTCGACAAGCACCACATCCTTCCAGCCGGCCTTGGTCAGGTGGTAGAGCACCGAACATCCCACCACGCCTCCGCCGATCACCACCACACGCGCTGTCGTCTTCATTGAAATCTCCGCTTGAATGGCCGGAAACTAGACGCGCGGCGTAAGCGCTGCAATGCGCCGCCGCGGTGAAATCACCTCACCAAAAGAAAAGGCCCCGCGGCAAGCGCGGGGCCTGGAATGCGTTGCTCAGGAAGCTTAGATGGCTTCCTTGACTTCCTTGGCGGCGCGGAAGGCCAGCTTCTTGGAAGCCTTGATCTTGATCTGCTCGCCGGTGAGCGGGTTGCGGCCGAGGCGGGCCGGACGGGCGCGGACCTGGAAGATGCCAAGGCCGGTGATGCGGACCTTGTTGCCCTTCTTGAGGTTCTTGACCGTCAGTTCGACGAAGTTGCCGAGCAACTCGGTCACGGCCTTCTTCGACATCTCGTGCTTCTCGGCCATTTCGGCCGCGATCTTCGAGAGAGCGATCGTTTCGACTTTCTTGTCTGCCATGGTCATCTCCTTATGGCGGTGGCGAATCAAGTGTGACGAAATGGTTACCGCAACGGCGCTGTCTGGAAAACCCTTGTTTTTCGGGGCTTTTTTGATTCGCGTACCAAAAAAGCCTTGATTTCTGCCGTTAACTCTTCGTTAAGACTTTGGGCGACCGGATTTATGCTGGATTTACAGCGCTTTGCGTGCGCCAGCGTGAGTCGTCAGACGAAATCGGTGTGGTTCTTCAGCACCAGTCTGCCGAGGCCATGCTTGGCCGCGAAAGCATCGAGATTGGCTTGCCTGGCCTCGAAATTGCCCATTCCGGACATGTTTTGCGCGTGGATCCTGATGTCCACGACATTGCGCCGGACATGGGCCAGAGGCGCGCCGGCGCGGGCCACGCGCAGGTACCAATCCCAGTCCCAGTAGAAGGGAAGGGCCTCGTCGAAGGCGCCGAGCCGCTCATGAAGGCTGCGGCGATAGCAGACCGCCGAGATCAGGATGGTGTTGTCCTGCGCCAATGTTTCCGCGCTGGCGCCATGGTCGAATATCCTTGGCGCGGCTTCGCCGGGAAAACGCATGATGCCGTTGCCGAAGGTGAAGTCCGCGCCTGCGCTGAATTCGGCCGCTGCTGACGCCAGATGATGTTCATCGATCCAGACGTCATCGTCATCAAGGAAAGCAATGACATCGCCGCTCGCCGCAGTGACTCCGGCGTTGCGGGCCGGAACAGCACCGCGTGCACCATTTTCGATGACCCGCAGACGGGGATCGCCCGGCAACTGAATGGGCCCATCACCATCATTGACGATGATCAGTTCGAGTTCGCTGTCGCGCTGCGCCAGCACCGAAGCCACGGCTTCGGGGAGATATGCCGGCCGGTTGCGGGTGGGAATGACGACGCTGAACATGGCTCAGGTCGCGGAGGCCGGCATGGTTTCGTTTGCGCCAATGCGCGCGGCAACGAAATGGCTGTTGAGTTCGCAGCGCGCGGCGAGCTCGTGGAGCCGGGGGTGGCACTCCGTCGTGAGGAGTTCGGGCACGCGCAGCTTGAGATGGCCGATCATGCAGCCTGTCATCACGTCGGCATGGCTCATGTGCTCGCCGAAAAGCCAGCGGTTTGTCGCCCGGGCCTCGAGCGCATCAAGGCCTGATGTGATCTGGGTGGCAAGCCGCGCCTCCCAATCCTTGTTCCTGTCCTTGTTCGCATTGAGGAAGCGCTCAAGCGACAGGGTGACCACCTTCTCGGCGGTACCATGGGCCATGGCAACCAATTGCAGAATGTACCGGCGCTCGAGGCCTTCACGCGGGATGAGCGACCTGCGGGGGCCTGCCTTCTCATCCAGCCAGTCGATGATGGCGCTGCTATCGATCAGGGCTTCGCCGTCGTCGAGGATCAGGGCCGGCACGCGGCGCAGCGGATTGATTGCCTGCAAGGGTCCGAAATCGCCGAAGACGGAGAGCGGATTGCGGGTGAAGGCCATGCTATAGGCATGAAGCGTTACGGCCACGCGGCGCACGAAGGGCGAGTCATACTGGCCAACGAGGATCATGGTTGCGATGCTAGGAGGTCAGCCCAGCCGCTGCAACGCCCGTGTCCTGCCAATAAGTGGCAGCAGCGCGGCGAGTTCCGGCCCGTGGTCGAGGCCCGTCAGGGCGAGGCGCAGCGGCATGAACAGTGGCTTTCCCTTGCGGCCCGTATCCTGCTTGATGGCCTCGGTCCACAGCTTCCACGTGGAGGCATCCCAGGGTTCGGCTGGCAGAAGCCGGCGCGCTGCGGCGATGAAATCGGCATCTTCGGCGCCGATCACCGGATCAACTTGCTGGTTGATTATCGCGTGCCAGGCCATCGTACCGGACAGCTTCTCGATGTTGCCACGCACCGCCAGCCACTCCGCCTCGGTGACGCCCGGCAGACGCTCCTTCACGGCATCATAGGGCAGCATGTGGAGAAGCTTGGCATTGAGCTGGGCCAGCTCCGCCTCATCGAAACGGGCAGGGGCACGCGACAGCTTGGAAAGGCTGAAGCCCTCGACCAGTTCGTCGTAGCCAATGCAGGGGTGGATGTTGTCCGAGGTGCCGAGCAGGGCTGCGTGGCTGACCACGGCCATGGGTTCGAAGCCTGCTTCGCGCAGCTGCTGGATCGACAGTGAGCCCAGCCGCTTCGACAGGCCCTTACCGTCGGCACCGAGAAGCAGGCTGTAGTGCGCATAGGCCGGCAGTGCCCCGCCGATGGCGCGGGTGATCTCGATCTGCACGGCGGTGTTGACCACATGATCTTCGCCGCGGATCACATGGGTGATGGCGAAGTCCACATCGTCGATCACCGAGGTGAAGGTGTAGAGGTAGCTGCCATCTTCGCGCACAAGCACGGGATCGGAGAGCGTGCTTGTGTCGATATGGACGGGGCCGCGGATTTCGTCGGTCCATTCGACCATGGCGCGGGCCAGCTTGAAACGCCAGTGGGGCTTGCGGCCTTCCGCTTCGAGTGCGGCCTTTTCGTCAGCTGTCAGGTTGAGGGCGGCGCGGTCGTAGACGGGCGGCAGGCCGCGGGCCTGCTGGCGCTTGCGGCGGCGGTCGAGTTCGTCGGCCGTTTCGTAACAGGGATAGAGCAGGCCGCGCGCCTTGAGACCGGCCGCGACCTCATCATAGCGGGTGAAGCGCTTCGACTGCCATTCGACGCGGTCGGGCTTGATGCCGAGCCATGCAAGGTCCTCGGCGATGCTCCGCGCATATTCCTCGGTCGAGCGGACCGTGTCCGTGTCATCATAGCGCAGGATGAACTGGCCGCCGCTCTTGCGGGCAAAGAGCCAGTTCAGGATGGCCGCGCGCGTATTGCCGATATGTATGCGGCCGGTGGGCGAGGGCGCGAAGCGAACGAGTGTCATGGCGCGGAGCGGTAGCGAGGTGCTGGCGGTGCGTCAAGAATGACGGCGGCGCGGCAGGCTGATAAGAGCGGGACAACAGGGAGTTTGAGATGAAGCAGAGGCGTTTGGGTGCGGATGGCCCGCTGGTGGGTGAAGTGGGGCTCGGGGCCATGAGCTTTGCCGGTGCCTTTGGCCCGACCGATATCGCCGAGAGCCACAGGGCTCTGGACAAGGCGCTCGATGTGGGCATGACCCACATCGACACGGCCCTCATCTATGGGCCCTATATCTCGGAAGAGGTGATCGGCGCCTACCTTCAGAAGAATCCGGCAGCACGGAAGCGCTTCTCCATCGCGACGAAGGGCGGCATCAATCTCGATCCGCGCGGCGTCGACAACAGCCCGGCCTTCCTGCGTTCCTGTCTCGAAGGTTCGCTGAAGCGCCTCGGCGTCGAGCAGGTCGATCTCTATTACATCCACCGCCGCGACCAGCGCATCCCCATCGAGGATGTCGTGGGCACGCTCATGGCGTTCAAGCGCGAAGGCAAGATCGCCGGGATCGGCTTCTCGGAGATTTCGCCGGGCTCGCTGGAGCGGGCGGCGGCCATCCATCCTATTGCTGCGGTACAGAGCGAGTTCTCCCTGTGGACGCGCCTGCCGCAGCTCGGGCTCATCCAGGCCTGCAAGCGCCTTGGCACGGCGCTGGTCGCCTTCTCGCCGGTGGCGCGTGGCGTGCTGACGGATGTGGTGCTCGACCCGGCGCAGTTCCCGGACAGGGATTTCCGCAAACCGATGCCGCGCTTCCATGAACCGAACTACAGCCGCAACATGGCGCGCATCGAACGCTTCAAGGCCTTTGCCAGGGCGCGCGGCTGGGCGACGGCAAGCCTGGCGGTGGCCTGGGTGCTGCATCAGGGCGATCACATCATCCCCATTCCGGGGACGCGCAGTGCCGGGCACCTCGCTGACGATGCAGCGGCTTCTGCGATCTCGCTGAGCCCCGCCGATCTTGAGGCGATCGAGGAGATCCTTCCCGTTGGCTTTGCCCATGGCAACCGCTACAGCGCCCAGCAACAGGCGGATGTGGAGCTCTACTGTTGAGGCCCGCTACTTCTGCGGATCGCGGAAGCCGTTGGTGATCGGATAGCGGCGGTCGCGGCCGAAGTTGCGCCGTGTGATCTTGACGCCCGGGGCAGCTTGCCGCCGCTTGTATTCGGCGACATAGAGCATGTGCTGCACCTTCTTCACGAGCGCCACATCATGGCCACGCGCAGCGATCTCCGCGACCGATTGCTCGCGTTCGACGAGGCCATCGAGAATGTCGTCAAGAACCTCGTAAGGCGGCAGGGAATCCTGATCCTTCTGGTTCTCGCGCAGCTCGGCCGTCGGCGCCTTGGTGATGATGCGCGTCGGGATCACGTCGGACTGGGTGTTGCGCCAGGCGGCAAGGCGATAGACCTCGGTCTTGTAGACATCCTTGATCGGGTTGTAGCCGCCGTTCATGTCGCCATAGAGCGTCGCGTAGCCAACGCTCATCTCGCTCTTGTTGCCGGTGGTCAGCACCATGGAGCCGAACTTGTTTGAGATCGCCATGAGGATGACGCCGCGCGAGCGCGACTGCACATTCTCCTCGGTGATGTCGCGGTTGCGGCCGGCGAACATCGGCTTGAGCGCCGAGAGGAAGCCTTCGACCGGCTCCTTGATCGGCACGATGTCGTAGCGCACGCCCAGGCGCCTGGCGCAGTCCTCGGCGTCTTCGAGGCTGTCGCGGCTGGTGTAGGCATAGGGCAGCATCACACAGTGGACCTTGTCCGGCCCCAGCGCATCGACGGCCATGGCGGCGACGACAGCGGAGTCGATGCCGCCCGACATGCCAAGGACGATGCCGGGGAAGCGGTTCTTCAGCACATAGTCGCGCAGGCCCAGGACGCAGGCCTTCCAGGTTTCTTCCTCGCGCTCGGGCAGGCGGGCAATTTCGCCCTTTTCCATTTTCCAGCCATCGGCGCCGCGCTGCCAATGGGTGATGGCGATGGCCTCCTCGAACATCGGCATCTGCAAGGCCAGGGAGCGGTCGGCGTTGAGGACGAAGGAGGCTCCGTCGAAGACAAGCTCATCCTGCCCGCCGACCTGATTGAGGTAGGCCAGAGGCAATCCTGTCTCGCTGACGCGGGCGACGACGAGATTGAGGCGCACGTCATCCTTGTTGCGCTCGAAGGGCGAACCGTTGGGCGAGAGCAGAATCTCCGCGCCGGTCTCGGCCAGGGTCTCGCAGGTTTCTTCGGTCCAGATATCCTCACAGATGGGCACACCGATACGCACGCCCTTGATAACCACGGGGCCGGGGGCAGGGCCCTGCTGGAAAACGCGCTTCTCGTCGAAGACGCCATAATTGGGCAGATCGAACTTGTGGCGGACGGCCTCGATCTTTCCGCCGCTCAGAAGGGCGACGGAGTTGTGAAGCTTGTCGCCGTCGCGCCAGGGCAGGCCCATGAGAATGGCGGGGCCATTGGCAAATTCACGTGCGAGGGTTTCGCAGGCTTCCTTGCAGGCGGTGATGAAGCTTGCCCGCAGAACCAGATCTTCCGGTGGATAGCCGGCGATGAAGAGTTCCGGAAAGAGCACGAGATCAGCGCCGCGATGAGCAGCGGCAACGGCGCGGGCCTTCTCGAGATTTGCGGCAATGGCGCCCACTGTGGGATTCAGCTGGGCCAGTGCAATGGTGAGTCTGTCGGTCATGTGCGGGGGGCTTCTAGCGCAAGGCGGATGGCAATTCAAAACGCCTTGCAAATGCCTTGGGCAATGGCCAAATTCGCAACCCTGAAATGATGGCCCGCAATGTTCGCGGGGAAAAGGAGGTCATCATGCGTCTGGACAATGAAAAGCCGAGTTCGAATGTCGAAGATCAGCGTGGCAGTGGCGGCGGTGGGTTCCGCATGCCCGGCGGTGGCGGCATGGGAGGCGGCATGGGTGGCCGCCGTATCAACATCCCCATGGGCGGCGGACGCGGCGGCGGCATGTCGGTCTCGACCATTGTCCTGCTGGTGGTGGCCTATTTCGCACTGAAGTTCATTTTCGGCATCGACCTGCTCAGCATGGTCAATGGCGGTGGCGGCCTTCCCATTCCGGGCGGCGGCACCGAGTACCAGATTCCCGATGCCAACACCGATGTCTCGGATTCAGGGCCGGGTGCCGGCACGGGCTCGGCTGATGTGACCACCGACGCGGGCAAGGATTTCGTTGCCCGGGTGCTGGGCTCGACCGAGCGTGTGTGGACCAGCGTATTCCAGAAGATGGGGCAGAAATATCCGCAGCCGCAGCTCGTGCTGTTCAACGGCTTCGTGCAGTCGGCCTGCGGCATGGCGCAATCGGCGATGGGCCCGTTCTACTGCCCGCGCGACCAGAAGGTCTACATCGACCTGTCCTTCTATCAGGACATGAAGAACAAGCTCGGCGCGCCCGGCGACTTCGCCCAGGCCTATGTGATCGCGCATGAGGTGGGCCATCACATCCAGAACGTCTTCGGCATTCTCGACAAGACCATGGCGGCGCGCTCGCAGCTTTCCGAGACCGAAGCCAACGCCATGCAGGTGCGCGTCGAGCTTCAGGCCGATTGCCTGGCCGGCATCTGGGCCAAGGAGGCTGATGCCACCGGCAAGATCCTGGAGCAGGGCGATATCGAGGAGGGCCTGAATGCTGCGGCGCAGATCGGTGACGACCGCCTGCAGAAGCGCAGCCAGGGCTATGTGGTGCCCGAAAGCTTCACCCATGGTTCGTCGGAACAGCGCGTGCGCTGGTTCAAGACCGGCCTGCAGGCCACGAGCCTCAAGGATTGCGATACCTTCGCCGCCGCGAATCCCTGATTTCGGATACGCGAAAGAGACAAGGCGGGCGCTCCGGATTTCCGGGGCGCCCGTTTTCTTTGTGAAAATAGTCACATAGAAATTAAATGCCTAAAAGGGAATTTAGTGCTTGACAGGCGCGCGGTGTTTCACTAGATTTGTGGACAATCCAGAAATGGGCCCTGACGCCGAAGAACATCAGCCCGCCTGCTGCTCACCCCTTCAACAACAGTCCTGCAAGCCGAATGAGGGCGACGTTGCCGGGATATGGGCAGAGAAGGCGGGACTGACGGCCTCAGTGGATCGCCTGGGCAGCCATGCCACCGAGAAAGAGATCGACGGCGGCTTTGACGACGGCGTCGCGGCCCAGACGCTGGGCCACGGTCGGCATGCCGAAGAAGCAGGGTTTCATGTTGCCGGCGTGAACAAGCTCGATGAACTGCATGGCGGTCAGTTCGGGATCGGCCTTTTTCAGTTCACCACTTTCCATGCGCGCGGCGAAGAGCCGGGCGACACGGCGGATGGTGTAGTGCGGGCCACCTTCGTAGAAGGCCCGGCCGATCTCCGGAAAGCGCGCGGCGGCGGCAATCGTCATGCGGAAGTAGTTCAGAAGATCGGGGTGTTCCGGGAGCACGACGAGCTGGTGGCCGAGGTCGGTGAGGATGTCACGGAGCGGGCGCGCCTCATCGCCGAGCGAGAAGTTGCTTTCGGAGAACTTGCGCCGGTCCTCGAAAACCATGTCGGCGAAGAGCTTCTCCTTCGAGGGGAAGTAAGCATAGAGCGTGGCCTTGGAGACACCGGCGGAGGCAACGATGTCGTTCATGCTGGTGGCATCGAAGCCGCGTTCAAGGAAGCAGCGCCGGGCGCCGTTGAGGATTTGCTGGCGCTTCTGGCTGTCGCCGCCCTCCGGGGGGAGGGCTGGGGCTGGCAAGGCGGTCATTGCAGGGTCCTGTGCAAGAATCTCATGACTAAACTGGACTGTTCAGTCTTGATTTAGGCGGGATTCGTGGGTAATTCAAGAGAAACCGAACGGTTCAGTCTAATTATATATGATGCCGCTCGGGGTTGAATTTTTGTGGATTTCCAAGAGCTAAGCCATGTCAAACGCCGCCCGCCTTGCCCCTCCCGAAGACCCTGCAAACGCCTCTGCCACAGCAGAGGCACCCCCACGCCCCCGGCTGGTTCCCCCCGCCGAGGGCAAAGCTGAAGGCAAGGCGGACGGCGGCCAGGCAGACGCCGCTGTCGCGGCAGCACCACCCAAGAGGAGCCGCCGCAGACTGGTGATGGGCCTCTTTGCCCTGCTGCTGCTCGGCGCGGGCGGTTACTACGGCCATGAATGGTACACGGTGGGCCGCTTCGAGGTTTCCACCAATGACGCCTATGTGAAGGCCGACACCTCGGTGATCGGCGCCAAGATCGCAGGCTATGTGGCCGCTGTGCCGGTCGAGGAGAATGTCCGCGTCCGCAAGGGCGAGGTGATCCTCTCCCTCGACAAGGGTGACTATGAGCTGGCGGTTGCAGCTGCCAGCCAGAAGATCGCCACCCAGCAGGCGCTGCTCGACAGTTTCGATGCCCAGCGCAATGCCCAGGAGGCACAGGTTGCCTCCACCCAGGCGCGCCTCGATGGTTCCAATGCCGAAGAGGCCAATGCCGCTTCCGCCATGAAGCGGACGGCGGCCTTGCTGCGCTCCAATGTGGTGGCCAAGCAGACCGAGGAAGATGCGGTGACCAGGCATGACAGCGCCGTTGCCGCCGTGAACGTTGCTACCGCCGGGCTTTCAGCCGCGCAGGCGCAGCTTGCCGTCATCGAGGCCGGCCGGAAGCAGGCGGAAGCACAGATGGCCGAGCTGCAGACGGCGCTGGCCAAGGCGGAACGCGATCTTTCCTTCACCGACATCCAGGCGCCTTTCGACGGGATCGTCGCCAATCGCGCGGTCGAGCCCGGTCAATATGTGCAGGGCGGCACGCGGCTGATGGCGCTGGTGCCGGCCGATGCCGCCTTCGTGGAGGCGAACTACAAGGAGACGCAGCTTCCCGACATTCATGCCGGGCAGGCGGCAACCGTGATCGCCGATGCCTTTCCCGGGCAGAGCTTCAAGGGCGTGATCGCCAGCATTTCGCCGGCATCAGGCGCCGAGTTCTCGTTGCTGCCGCCAGAGAACGCCACCGGCAATTTCACCAAGATCACGCAGCGCTACAGCGTGAAGGTGAAGCTGCCGCCGGAAGCGGCGGCCCTTCTTCAGCCCGGGCTTTCCGTGACCGTCACGGTGGATTCGCGCGATACAGGAACGAAGGGCTGAGCCCATGACCGCCGCAGCACTGCCAATGGGGAAGGGGGCCGCGAGGCCGCCAGCCCCGCCACAAGCGCAAGCCGATGTCAGCGGCAGCCAGGTTGCTGCCTTCATCTTCATGGTCTTCGGCATGTTCATGGCGATCCTTGATATCCAGATCGTGTCGTCGTCGCTGGCGGAAATCCAGGCGGGCATCTCGGCGAGTGCCGATGAAATCTCCTGGGTGCAGACGAGCTATCTCATCGCCGAGGTGGTGATGATCCCGCTTTCCGGGCGGCTTACGCAGATTCTCTCGACACGCATCCTCTTCACCATTTCGGCTGCCGGCTTCACGCTGATGAGCCTGCTCTGCGCCATGTCCGGCTCGATCGGCGAAATGATGGTGTGGCGGGCGCTCCAGGGCTTCGTCGGCGGGGCGATGATCCCCACGGTGTTTGCCACCTCATTCACGGTGTTTCCGCCGAAGCAGCGCACCGTCATCACGCCGGTGATCGGGCTCATCGCCACACTGGCGCCGACCATCGGCCCGACGGTCGGCGGCTATCTCACCGACATCTTCTCGTGGCACTGGCTCTTCCTCGTCAACATCATTCCCGGCATCGCCGTGACCATCGGCGCCTGGACGCTGATCGATTTCGACAAGCCCAACTTCAGCGTGGCGCGGAATTTCGACTGGACCGGCATGGGATTACTCGCGGTCTTCCTCGGCACGCTGGAATATGTGCTGGAGGAGGGGCCTTCCGAAGACTGGTTCGACAGCCACCTGATCCTCGGGCTTGCTGTGGCCTGCGTCATCTCCGGCAGCCTGTTCTTCTGGCGGGCCTTCACCATCGAACATCCGATCGTGGAGTTCAGCGCTTTCAAGAACCGCAACTTCGCCTCCGGTTCGATCTTCTCCTTCACCATGGGTATCGGCCTTTATGGCCTGACCTTCCTCTATCCCGTCTATCTGGCGCGGGTGCATGGTTATTCGGCGCTGCTCATCGGCGAGACCATGTTCGTGACCGGCATCGCCATGTTCCTGACGGCACCGATTGCCGGCAGGCTCTCTGCCAAGGTCGATCCGCGCATCATGATCGGGCTCGGCTTTGCGGGCTTTGCGCTCGGCACCTGGCAGGCCTCGCAGATCACGGTGGACTGGACTTACAATGAACTGCTGGTGCCGCAGATCCTGCGCGGTGTTTCCCTGATGCTGACCATGGTGACGATCACCAACGTATCGCTGGGTACGCTGACGCCGGTGGAACTGCGCGGCGCCACGGGCCTTTTCAACCTGACGCGCAATCTCGGCGGTGCGGTGGGGCTTGCCATCATCAACACCACGCTCAACTCGCGCCTCGACCTGCACATGGAGCGCCTGCGCGAATCCGTGAACTGGGCGCGCTCGACGGCAACAGAAACCCTCGACATGATGACCCACGCCATGGCGCCCCTCGGCTCCGACGCAGACCTGGCGGCACTCAAGAAGATGTCGGGCCTGGTGCATCAGCAGGCCATGACGATGGCGATTGCCGATGTGTTCCTGCTGCTGACGGCCCTGTTCCTCGGCTGCGTGCTGCTGCTGCCACTGTTGCAGAAGCCCAAGGCGGTGGGCGGCGGTGGCGGGCATTGACCTCCGTGGATTCCTCTCGCCTTTGAGGGGGCGACGCCCAGAATCCGCTGCCCTCACAATTTAGTTCTACTCAAGCATTGCGGCTTGACGGCTGGCGCAATTGGCGCTTGTCTAAATTCAAGCTGGCGTTGAGCCAGTGTCATAAAATTGTGCAGGGAGTGCATTGTAATGAAAACCCTCAAGAAATTTCTCATGGCGTCGGCTTTCGGCGTGGCTGCGGCAACCGCTGCCAATGCCGCCACGCTCGATGACGTGAAGGCCAAGGGCTACATCGATTGCGGCGTGAGCCAGGGCCTGATCGGCTTCTCGAACCCCGATGAAAGCAACAACTGGTCGGGCCTCGACGTCGATTTCTGCAAGGCCGTTGCGGCCGCCGTTTTCGGTGACGCCACCAAGGTGAAGTATGCGCCGCTGAGCGCCAAGGAGCGCTTCACGGCGCTGCAATCCGGCACCATCGACATCCTGTCGCGCAACTCCACCTGGACCATGAGCCGCGACACGACGCTGGGCCTGACCTTCGCCGGCGTCACCTATTACGACGGCCAGGGCTTCCTCGTTCCGTCCAAGCTCGGCGTGAAGTCGGCCCTGGAACTGGGCGGCGCCTCTGTCTGCACGCAGACCGGCACGACGACGGAACTGAACCTCGCCGACTACTTCAAGGCCAACAAGCTTGAGTACAAGGTTGTGGCTTTCGAAAAGAACGAAGAAGTTCTCAAGGCCTATCAGGAAGGCCGCTGCGACGTGTTCACCACGGACCAGTCCGGACTCTATGCCGAACGCCTGAAGTTCACCAACCCGGACGAACATGTGGTTCTGCCGGAAATCATCTCCAAGGAGCCGCTGGGCCCCGTCGTCCGCCAGAGCGATCCGCAGTGGTTCAACATCGTCAAGTGGAGCTATTATGCGCTGCTGAACGCTGAAGAACTCGGCGTGACCTCGGCCAACGTCGACGAGCAGAAGAACTCCGCCAACCCGGAAATCCAGCGCCTGCTGTCGGTCAAGGTGAAGAACCCTGACGGCACGGAAGCCGACAATGATTTCGGCAAGGGCATCGGCCTTGGCCCCGACTGGGCCTATAACATCATCAAGCAGGTGGGCAACTACAGCGAGATCTTCGAGCGCAATGTCGGCGTGAGCACGCCGCTCAAGATTGCGCGCGGCTCGAACGCGCTGTGGAAGGACGGCGGCCTGCAATACGCTCCTCCGATCCGCTAAGAACATAGCCGGGGCCCGTGTGACGAACACGGGCCTCATTTGTTTCGCACGCGGATGGGGCGGCGATGACGGCGAACGATTCTCAAAATCTCGGCAAGGCAGAACCGGCGGGTGATGGCGCCGGAGGCGGGTTCGACTGGCTTTACAGCCCACGGCTGCGCGGCATCGCCTCGCAGCTTCTCGTCGTGGCGTTGCTGCTCTGGGGCCTCTATGAAATCGCCGCCAACACCCAGGCCAACCTGAAGAAGCTGAACCAGAATTTCGGCTTCGAATTCCTGAACCAAGCTGCCGGCTTCGACCTTTCAACCTCACTCCTCTACTACAGTTCCAATTCCTCCTTCGGCCGCGCCCTGATCGTCGGCTTCTGGAACACGGTGCTCGTTGCGATTGTCGGCATCGTACTGGCGACCATCCTCGGATTCCTCGTTGGCGTCATGCGCCTATCCAAGAACTGGGTCGTGTCGCGCACCGCCACGCTCTACATCGAGATCGTGCGCAACGTGCCGCTGCTGCTGCAGATCTTCATCTGGTATGCGCTTGTGCTCAAACCCCTGCCGGGAACGAAGCAGGCCTTCAACATCGCCGACAGTGTTTTCATTTCGAACCGCGGCATCATTGCGCCGCATCCTGAATTTGGCGATGGCGCCTGGCTGGGGGCTGTGTTTCTCCTGGCGGCACTGGTTGGCACCTGGCTGTTCCGGCGCTGGGCCCGCAAACGCCAGGAGGCGACCGGCGAGCGCCTGCCGGTGTGGTGGATTTCGTTGCCGATCATCGTGCTCTCGCCTTTCCTGGGACTGCTCTTTGCCGGATGGCCGCTGACCTGGAACTATCCTGAACTGGCCGGCTTCAATTTCCGTGGCGGCATGACGATGGTGCCGGAGTTCATCGCCCTGTTGCTGGCGCTCTCGATCTATACCGCGAGCTTCATCGCCGAGAATGTGCGCTCGGGTATTCTCGCGGTCAGCCACGGGCAGACGGAAGCCTCGCATGCCCTCGGCCTCGACAACAGCAAGACGCTGCGCCTCGTGGTGATCCCGCAGGCGATGCGCGTGATCATTCCACCGATGGCGAGCCAGTATCTCAACCTGACCAAGAATTCTTCTCTCGCCGTGGCCATCGGCTACCCCGACCTGATGTATGCGGGCGGCACGGTGAACAACCAGTCCGGCAAGGCGATCGAAGTGTTCTCGATCCTGCTCGTGGTCTATCTCTCGACCAGCCTGCTGACCTCGCTGTTCATGAACTGGTTCAATTCACGCATGAAACTGGTGGAGCGCTAGATGGCCATTGGTTTTGTGCGCAGCGAAGACGCCCCGCGGCTTGCCCCGCCCGACAATATAGTCGGCATCGGTGCCGCCATCCGCGAGCGCTTCTTTCCCTCGATCGGCAGCGGCATCGCGAGCGTGCTGATCGCGCTTTTCCTGTTCTGGACCGCCTGGACCATTCTCGACTGGGCCCTGTTCCGCGCCGTGTGGTCAGCACCCGACCGCGAGCTTTGCAATGTCGAAGGGGCAGGGGCCTGCTGGCCCTTCCTGAAGGCGAAGGCCCTGCAATGGGTCTATGGCTTCTATCCCATCGAGCAGCGCTGGCGGGTCAATCTCGTCTATCTGCTGGGGGCTGTTTCGCTGCTCGGCCTCCTCATTCCGAGCGTGCCCTTTAAGGGCTGGAACGCGCTGTTCTTCTTCGTCGTCTATCCGGTGATCACCTTCTTCCTGCTGCGCGGCGGCTTCGGCCTCGAGATCATACAGACGACGCAGTGGGGCGGCCTTCTCGTGACGCTGGTGCTGGCGGTGACCTCGATCGTGGTCTCGGTGCCGCTCGGCATCCTGCTGGCACTGGGACGGCGTTCGGAGATGCCGGTCGTGAGCCTGCTCAGCACGATCTTCATCGAGACGGTGCGCGGCGTGCCGCTGGTGCTGGTGCTGTTCATGGCGGCCAACATGTTTCCGCTGTTCATGCCGCCAGGCGTCAACCCCGACAAGCTGCTCAAGGCGCTGGTCGGCATGTCGCTTTTCTCCTCCGCCTACATGGCCGAGATCGTGCGCGGCGGCCTGCAGGCCATTCCCAAGGGACAGTATGAGGCCTCGAAGGCGCTCGGCCTCTCGTACTGGAAGATGATGAACTTCATCGTCATGCCGCAGGCGCTCAAGATCGTCATCCCCGGCATCGTCAACAACTTCATCGGCCTGTTCAAGGACACGAGCCTCGTCACCGTGGTTGGCATCTTCGACCTGATGGGCATGGTGCAATCCGGCTTCAACGACGCCAAATGGGCGAGCGCGCAGACGGGAAACACCGGCTATTTCGCGCTGGCCGTGATCTACTGGCTGTTCTGCTTTGCAATGTCCCGCTACTCCATGTTCATCGAGCGGCGGCTCAATACCGGTCACAAGAGGTAACGATGACTGACGACAACAAGCCTGCTGTCACCATGTCGGGCGTGAACAAGTGGTACGGACAGTTCCACGTGCTGCGCGACATCAATCTCGAAGTGAGCCGCGGCGAACGCATCGTCATCTGCGGGCCTTCGGGTTCGGGCAAGTCCACGCTGATCCGCTGCATCAACCGCCTGGAGGAACATCAGAAGGGCGACATCATCGTTGACGGCATTCCGCTCACCTCCAATCTCAAGAACATCGACGACATCCGCCGCGAGGTCGGCATGGTGTTCCAGCATTTCAACCTGTTCCCGCACCTCACCGTGCTGGAGAACTGCACGCTTGCCCCGATCTGGGTGCGCAAGCAGCCAAAGTCGGAAGCGGAAGCCACGGCGCGCAAGTTCCTCGCGCGCGTGAAAATCCCCGAACAGGCGAACAAGTATCCGGGCCAGCTTTCAGGCGGGCAGCAGCAGCGCGTGGCCATCGCCCGCGCGCTCTGCATGAACCCCAAGATCATGCTGTTTGACGAACCCACCTCGGCGCTCGATCCCGAAATGATCAAGGAAGTGCTCGATGTGATGGTGGACCTGGCACAGGGCGGCATGACCATGCTCTGCGTGACCCATGAAATGGCCTTTGCGCGCCAGGTGGCGAACCGGGTGATCTTCATGGATCAGGGGCAGATCGTGGAAGAGAACGAACCCAATGCCTTCTTCAACAGTCCGAAATCACCGCGCACCAAGCTGTTCCTCGAGCAGATCCTGCATTGAGTGCCTGAGGCTGTTCAGATGCCCAGCGCAGCCATGAGTGGCGACTTGCCGAAGATGTGCTGATACAGGGCGAAGTCCTGCGAATAGAGCTTCATGCAAAGACTGCGGCACTCATCATCGAAGAGCGCGGCAATCGACGGCTTCTGACCTCTCACACGCATGTTCAGGCATTCCAGGGTCGTGAGGTTGGCGGCCTGTGGGTGGCTGATTTCCTCCAGACCGCTGCTGTCATGCTGGAAAATGGCGCGCGTGTCGTGGATATGGAGGCCGATCCGTGCCTTCAGCACTGACTCGGCTGCCTTGAAGTCTTCCAGCCGGAAATAGTGATCGTAGTTCTCGAAGAGAAGGAAATCGACCTGAGGTCGCCAATGTTCATTCAGGCGCAAATTTTGCCCGTCCTTCAATCCACGCAGGAAGTGACGAAAGGTCAGATTCACAAGTTCGCGCGAGTGGTCGATTTTGTCGTAGAACAACCAGGCCTCGGGCCTCATTCCCACGAACTTGTCGAGATAGAGGCTGGCAATCCTGGAAAGTGGGCATCGCAAGATAACGAAGGCATAGCTTGCGGAGAAAGCCGATGCGGTGTCGTGCAGGTAGGAGGTTGTGTTTCGGTGGATCCAGTGCGGATCGTCGTCCGCACCGATCATGCCATTGGCGCGCGCGATCGAGTAGCGCAGCGTGGAACAGGCGTTCTTGGGAATGTACGTATACAGCGCGTTCGAAGGGAAAACCCGGATGGCGTGCCCGATGGCAAAACTATGCTTTCCATTGCTGGCGAGCGCGTCAAGGCTTGTCTTGGCGTAAACGAAACGCCGGGCGTCTGGCGACGGCGATGCGGACATATTCAATGCGCCTCCTGGTGTCCTGCCGGGAGAGGCGTTTCCCCGCCACTCCGCTGATGTCTTTGTCCTTACCCCGGCAGCTTCGCGGCTCAACGTTTCTTTCAGGCAGAGTAATATTAAAAGCTTGTCATTTGCGCAATCACTGGATGTATCTTCGAGTGCTATCCTTCGGAAAGGTGAGCAGATCCTGCATTGAGCGCCGGGCGCTGGCTGCGCCCGGCTGCCATGTTGCTCAGAGGATGAAGTCGGTGGTGGAGAGGTTGATCAGTCCCTTGATCTGGATGGTCATCTCGATGGCGGTGTCCTTGTCGTTGTTGATGCGCAGGAAGGTGTCGCCACCGGCCTGATACCAACCGATCTTGCCAGTGCCGACAGCGCTTGTGGGTGTTCCCTTGGCGAGAAGGCCGAAGGCCTGGTTGCCGGAAGCGCCGGTGTTGGCATCGATGGTGAAGAGGTCGATCTTGTCCTGCCCCTTGACGAAATCATAGATGACATCGCGGGTGGCGGCGGTCGTTCCAGATTCAGTAACGGCATTGTAGTCGAAGACATCCATGTCGGAATCCACGCCACCCCAGAGGTGGTCGGCACCGAGGCCACCATAGATGAAGTCGGCTCCTTCATCGCCATGGAGCTTGTCGGCAGCATTGCCACCATAGAGCTTGTCGGCATCCGCTCCGCCATAGACATCGCCGACGACACGGCCGGTTGTGCGGCCATCATAGGTGTCTGCACCGCTACCGAGATACACACTGCCATTCATGGTGCCCTTATTGGTCACCACATCAATGGCGATGACTGAAGCGCTTTGGTAGCTGCTGTAACCATAGGACGTGATTGTCCCGGTGTTGGTGAGGGAGAGATTTTCTTCTCCACCATGATAGATAGTATAGGTACCGCTTAGAATTCTGCCGCTGTTGACGATGGAAGATCCTGTTCCTGTGCCAGCGTAGAATCCTATTCCAACGGTAGTTCCGGCTATGAGGCCTGCGTTGATGATGGTTGCCTGGCCGCTGTCGACGTCGACAGCTGTCGATGCCGTGGACGCAACGATGCCGGAGGCTGCAATGGTCAAGCGGTTGTCAATCGTACCGAAGAAACCAAGATCGACGGCATAACCGGAACCATAGAGCGCACCTTCGACCGTCAACTGGTTGTTATCGCCGGTGGCGATGACTGCAGTGTTGTTCGTTGACCTTGCCACGATGCCGGCAGGGAGCAGGTAGACATCGTCGTCGTCGAGGGCAGCAAGGAGCCCAGTGCCGTTATAGGGGGCGCCAATGATGAAGGCCATGGTGAAGTTCCCTTCTGTTGTTTGATGAAGTTCAGGTGAGGGTGTTCAAGGAAAACGGTCTGCGGTACCGCAGACACGCTGGCAGATACTTGGAAGAAGGGCAAATGATAGCCATGGCAATCAAAGGTTGTGGATCTGCCGCGCAAGCCGTCAATGGTGGGCGCACGCCAGACCCGCAGAAGCGTGCCGGAGCGGCCTCAGAAGGTTGCCGTGAAAGACAACATTGCGGTGACAGTGCGCGCTTCGGTGCCGAGGCCGTCGTAGCCGAGATGCAGGCCGAGTGAGGCAGCGCCCTTCTCGAGCGTGAAGCCGGCCTGCAGGCGGCTCGAGAGATTGTCGTCATGCTTGAGGACATCGATGAGCAGATGAGCGCCTGCATAGGGCGTGAGCGTGAAGCTTCCCAGATCCACGGGCCGGGCAATGACCAGGCCGAGGGATGCTTCACCGCGTTCGACCGTTTGGCCATCCACGGAGAGTTCGTCGAGGCCATTGGCAATCGAGAAATCATCCTGTGACGCGCCGGCATACATGATGCCGAGTTCCGGCCGGATGAGCAGGGAAGCGGCCTCGAATTGCCCCGAGAGGCCTGCTTCAAGGAGGAGGCTTTCGGTGTGGAAGCTACCCTCGTAGGTGGCGCCGCTCACCTCCTGCCGGGCTTCCGCCTTGCCCCAGCCCCAGAGGGCACGCGCATCGAAGACAATGCCTTGTTCGAGTTGCGCGGAAAGATAGGGACCGACGCGGCCTTCGCTGCCTTTCACTTCGTCGCCATCGCGCGGGCCGCGCGTCGAGGTCCAGTCGCCCTCGGCCATGAGGCCGGTGATCAGACCCGGAAAGAGCATGACATCGGCACCTGCGCGGGCGATGAGATGATCACCGCTCACGCGGTCTCCGGCCATGTCGAAGCGTGTTCCGGCATAGGCCGCCTCGCTCCACAGGGTGAGAGCGTAGCCGCTGCCGGCGGTGGCGTATGCAGCTGCATTTGCCGCGCCGTCCTTCGCGGTGAAGCTGAACGATGAGGCGGCAGTGCCACGCCTGGCGAGGCTGGTGCTGCGCGGGCCGGCACCGGACAGGGCCATGAGCCGTGCAGTCAGGTAGCCTTCGCTGGCGCCGGTGAAGGCTTCAATGGCCAGCATCTTCGCCATGCTGCCATCACCTTCCGCTTCCTCCGGCGGCGCTCCGGCATCGAGAATGCGGACGGCAACCGGGGCCGGAACGAAGCGGCCATAGGTGGTGTCGGCGGAGGTGACCACAAAGGTGATCCCGGCGCTGCGATCACCGTCGGCAATGCCGTCGTTTACGCCTGTCAGGGTGAAGGTCAGCGTCAGGCCCGGAACGAAGTCTCCGGGAGCAATGGTCTGTGCCTCGGAGACGGTGATTTTGCCGCTGTTCGAGCTTGTGGCCTGAAAGGTCACGGGTGCTGTGGGGGCTTGCGTCAGGGTGAGAGTGATTGCCGCCGTGCCGTCTTCGGAGACAGTCAGGAAATCCGGCGATGTAAGGGCGGGGGGCAGGGCCGCCCGCGCTGCGTTGATTGCTGCTCCACCTGCCAGGCCCAGGGCACTTGCAGCCACCATCAGGGCGCAAGCTGCCATCCGCACAGGCCGCAGGCCTGCGCGCATCATATTCCGATCCATCTGTTTTCAGTTCCGCACCTCGAAGCGCTTCCCCAATGAGGCGCTCCGTGAAGTGAATCATGAACGAAAACCTAATGTCCGTGAATCCCCTTGGTTGAGGAGTGGTTAACGTGGCCAGGCCTGGTGGCCAAACATAAGCGCGCCGGAAGAGGGCTTCGCGGCGCGCTGTTCGTAAAATAGCTGGAAGCGTTAGTTCTGGCCGTCCTGGTCGAAGGACGGTTCGACGGGGCGGAGCGAGGGGCGCTGGCCGCCAAAGACCGCAGGGCGGATCGGCCGGATCTGCGGCACATCTTCCGGCGCCATGGTGGGCGGAATGGAATGCTGCGGCATGTCGCCGTTCGGGATGCCGCTTTCGATGACGATGTCCTGGCCGCCGCCGATGAGCATGAGATGCTCGACATCATCGCGGCGCACGAGGACGAGGCGGCGCGCCTTGTCGATCTCATAGAATTCGCTGATACCCAGGCGGGTGCCCTTGCGGCCGCGGACACGGCTGTTCAGAACCTTGTAGATGAGGACGAAGATCACCAGGACCGCGAGGACGATGAGGCCCGCGACCAGAATGTTCGTATACTGCTGGATATCAGGCATGGCGATGCTCCACCTTCACTCACCCCGGGGCAGGCTAGACAGATATGGTTAAGGAAACATTCACCCTGCCAAGGGGCTAAACCAAGGCACAGCCAGTGCAGCGGCTTGGCATGTCGAAACGATGGCGAAGTTGCTGAAGGCCACGGCGATGTCACTATACTGGCCGTGATTCGGGGCGGGAGTTTCATGACGGAAGAGGCAGGCGCGAAAGCCGCATCGGCAGGCAGGCGGGCACGTCTTCTAGGGGCGCTCATCGGCCTTCTTGCGGTGGCGTCGGCCGGAGGCCTGGCCTATGGCCTGCGCGGGCAGTTGCCGCCCGCCTGGATCGCGGCCACTTCGGTGCTGGCGGCCATCGGGCTGTTCTCCTGCCTCGCCTGGATCGCCGGGTTGTTGCGCTTTGCAGGCGCGGAGACATCGCCGTTCCTCGACGTGGTGGCCGATGGTTTTCGTGATCCCGCCGTGCTCACTGACCGCCGCGGCCTCGCGGTCTATGCCAATGCACCTTACCTGACACTCGCCTCCAAGGCCGAGGCGCGGCGGCTTGTCGGCATGGACATGCTCTATGCCGGGCATCCGGAGTTTTCCGAACCGATCTACCAGCTGGCCCAGGCTGCCAAGGAGGGCAAGGCGCTGCACCGCGATGTGCGCGTGGGCGCCAATTCATCGGTGCCCGGTTCGGCGGCGGGTGATGTGCGCTGGCTCCGGCTTTCGGTGGCGCCCGCCCATGACAATCATGTGCTGTGGCGCTTGACCGATATCACGGCGGACCGCGCCCACCAGGAAAACGCCTTCACGCGCCTGCAGTTCATCATCACCTATCTCGACCATGCCCCGGCCGGTTTCTTCTCGACGCTGCCCGATGGCCGCGTCGACTATGTGAACGCCACGCTGGCCGACTGGATGGGGATCGATCTTCCCGCAGCCCAGGATGGCCGCTTGCCGCTCGCTTCACTGGTGGGCGAGGATACGGCGCGCTCGCTGGTGGCGGTGGAGCCGGTGAAGGGTGGCTCGCGCATCGATCATTTCGTGGCGCGGCTGCCGCTCAAGGATGGCGGCGCGCTGCCGGCGACGATCATTCACCGTGCCGATTTCGATGCCGAGGGCAAGCCCATGCCCTTCCGCAGCATGGTGCTGCGCGATGACCATGGCGTGAAGGCGGGCAGCGCCTCAGGCACGAATGTGCGGGGCTTCGGCGCCGTGGCGCCGGTGGGGCTGGCGCAGTTCTCGGAGGGCGGCACGGTATCCTATGCCAATGCCGCCTTCCTGCTCCTGTCCAACAAGATCAAGCTGCATGGCCGCATGGCGGATGCCATTGTGGAGAAGGATCGCACGCGCTTCCATGAGGCGCTGCAGGCGGCGGTCAAGGGCGAGCGGCGGACCATCGAACTCGCGATCGGCGAGGGCGAGCCGCGCGCCGTGGAGCTGACGCTTGCGCATGTGGATGGCGAGGGCGGCGTTCTTGCGTTCGCCGTCGACCGTACCGAGAACAAGGCGCTGGAAGTGCAGCTGGCGCAGAGCCAGAAGATGCAGGCAGTGGGCCAGCTCGCCAGCGGCATCGCCCATGACTTCAACAATGTGCTGACGCCGATCATCGGCTTTGCCGACCTGCTGCTGGCCAAGATGCGGCCGACCGATGCGGCTTTCGCCGACATCATGAACATCAAGCAGAACGCCAACCGCGCCGCCAACCTGGTGCGCCAGCTTCTGGCCTTCTCGCGCAAGCAGACGATGCAGCCCAAGATGCATCTGCTGACCGAGGCCATGTCGGACCTCGGCAATCTGCTCGGCCGTGTGCTGGGGGAAAAGATCGAGCTCGAGATCGTGCATGGCCGCGATCCGGGCTTCGTGATGGCCGACATTCACCAGTTCGAGCAGGTGGTGATCAATCTGGCCGTCAATGCCCGCGACGCCATGCCCAAGGGCGGCAAGCTGACGGTGAAGACCTACAACATCAGCAAGGAGCAATCCCGGGAAGTGGGACATGCGCTCCCGGAAGCCGAGTATGTGGTCTGCGAGGTGGCGGACACGGGCACCGGCATTCCCAAGGACATTCTCGACAAGATCTGGGAGCCTTTCTTCTCCACCAAGGACGTGGGCAAGGGCACGGGGCTTGGCCTTTCCATGGTCTATGGCATCGTCAAGCAGACGGGTGGCTTCATTTTCTGCGACAGCGAAGTGGGCAAGGGCACGACCTTCCGCATCTTCCTGCCGCGCAAGTATCCGGAAGCCGCAGCAGCCGAAACGGCAACCGCCGCCAAGCCCGAACCGCAGCGGGCGGATTTCACCGGGCGCGGGCGCATTCTGGTGGTCGAAGATGAGGATTCGGTACGGGCCTTCGCCGTGCGTGCGCTCACCTCGCGCGGCTATACAGTGGTCGAAGCGGATTCTGGCGAAAGCGCGCTCTCGGTCATCGAGGACGACAAGGATGGCTTCGAGCTCATCCTTTCCGATGTGGTGATGCCCGAGATGGACGGGCCGACGATGCTGGCGGAAATCCGCAGGCGCGGTATTGCCACCAAGCTTGTCTTCATGTCGGGTTACTCGGCTGATGCCTTCGACAACAACCCCGAGTATTCACAGGATCAACCCTTCCTGCAGAAGCCCTTCACGCTGAAGGAACTGCTGGAGAAGGTGAAAGAGGTAATGGGATGACACGCACGCTGGCCGCATTGGCCGCAGACCTGGCGGCGGGCCGGGCGACGGCACGGGGCCTGGTGGAGGAGGCGCTGGCTGCTGTCGCCAATCCGGCAGGCGAGGGCGCGCGGGCTTTCATCTCCGTTGCCGCCGACAGGGCGCGGCTCGAGGCCGATGCCATGGATGCGGCGCGCAAGGCCGGCAAGGCGCCTTCGGCGCTGGCAGGCATTCCCTTCGGTGTGAAGGACCTCTTCGACGTTGCGGGCGAGGTGACGGCGGCCGGGAGCGCGCTGCTCAAATCCGCGGCACCCGCCACCCAGGACAGCGATGCCGTGGCCCGCCTGAGAGACAAGGGGCTGATCCCGCTCGGGCGCACCAACATGACCGAGTTCGCCTATTCCGGCGTTGGCCTCAATCCGCATTATGGAACGCCATTGTCCGTGTACGGACGGACCGAGAAGCGCATTCCCGGCGGCTCTTCCTCGGGAACGGCTGTGGCCATTGCCGAAGGCATGGTGCCTTTCGGGCTGGGCACGGATACGGGCGGCTCCTGCCGCATCCCGGCGGCCTTCAACGCCATCACCGGTTTCAAGCCGACGGCAAGCCGGGTGAGCAGGCGCGGTGTCTATCCGCTTTCCGGGGCTTTCGATTCTGTGGGGCCGCTGGGCCAGTCGGTTGCATGTTGTGCGGCGATCGATGCCATTCTCGCCGATGCGCCGCCGCCGGCCTTCCAGCCGCGGCCGGTTTCGGCTGCGCGCATTGCTGTGCTCTCCACCTATGTGCTCGACGGGCTCGATGGGGCGGTGAGCGGTGATTTCGAACGAGCCCTGTCGTCACTCGCGGCAAAGGGCGCGCGGCTCGAACACATCGCCTTTCCGGCGCTGGCCAACATGCCTGCCTATCTCAAGAACGGCGGCATCGTTGCCGCCGAGGCCTGGGCCCATCACGCCCCCATCATCGCCCGGCATGAGGCCGAATATGATCCGAGGGTGGTGAGCCGCATCCGCTTCGGGGCGCAGGTCACGGCGGAGGAACTGGCCAGCCTGACAGCGGCGCGGGCCGGGCTCGTTGCCGATTTCGGCAAGTGGGCCGAGGGCTTCGATGCCGTGCTTTGCCCGGCCGTTCCAATGATCCCGCCGCGCCTCGCCGAACTGGCGGAGGAGGGCGACTATCGCCGCCTCAACGGCATGGCGCTGCGCAATACCTATGTGTTCAATTTCCTCGATGCCTGCGCCATCAGCCTGCCCATGAGCAGGCCGGGGAGCGCGCCTACGGGGCTCATGCTGGCGCTGCCGGGTGGGCGCGACACAAACCTGCTGGCCCTGGCGGCGGGGGTCGAATCTGCACTTCAGGGTTGACGTTTCCCGACCCTGAAAGCGGGCTTGACTTTGGAACTAAAATAGAACATATAGAAAACACCATCGGAACTTCCCGAGGGTGTTTGCGAAATGAACCAGGTGGAATAAGGGAAACGGCAATGGGCCAAGCTGCTCTTCGGGTGATCGAGAACTCTTCCATGGACAAGAACAAGGCGCTGGAACAGGCGCTGAGCCAGATCGAACGGGCCTTCGGCAAGGGCTCGATCATGAAGCTGGGCGCCAACCAGGCGATGGAGATCGAGGCGATCTCCACCGGCTCCCTCAGCCTTGATATCGCCCTTGGCATCGGCGGCCTGCCCAGGGGCCGCATCATCGAGATTTACGGGCCGGAATCCTCGGGCAAGACCACGCTTGCCCTGCAGACCCTGGCCGAAGCCCAGAAGAAGGGCGGCATCTGTGCCTTCGTCGATGCCGAACATGCGCTCGACCCGGTCTATGCCAAGAAGCTTGGCGTCAATGTGGATGAACTCCTGATCTCGCAGCCGGATACGGGCGAGCAGGCACTGGAGATTGCCGATACGCTGGTCCGGTCCGGCGCGGTCGAGGTTCTGGTGGTTGACTCGGTTGCAGCCCTGACGCCCAAGGCGGAACTGGAAGGCGAGATGGGCGATTCATTGCCCGGCCTGCAGGCCCGCCTGATGAGCCAGGCCATGCGCAAGCTCACGGCCTCGATTTCCAAGTCGAACTGCATGGTGATCTTCATCAACCAGATCCGCATGAAGATCGGCGTGATGTTCGGCAGCCCCGAGACCACGACCGGCGGCAACGCCCTCAAGTTCTATGCCTCTGTCCGCCTCGACATCCGCCGTATTGGCGCCATCAAGGATCGCGACGAGGTTGTCGGCAACCAGACCCGCGTGAAGGTGGTCAAGAACAAGGTGGCGCCGCCCTTTAAGATGGTCGAATTCGACATCATGTATGGCGAAGGCATTTCCAAGACCGGTGAACTTGTCGACCTTGGTGTGACGGCCGGTGTCGTCGAGAAGTCCGGCTCCTGGTACTCCTATAATGGCGAGCGCATCGGCCAGGGCCGCGACAACGCCAAGACCTTCCTCAAGAACAACCCGGACACGGCGGCAGCCATCGAGGCTGCGATCCGTGCCAATGCCGGGCTCATCGCCTCGCGCATCACCGACGGCGGTGGCTCGGAAGCTTCCGACGACTGAGATGCCATGAACCGGACGGCCGGGATGCGCTGGCATCCGGGCCGGTCCCCTGCCAGCGGCGGATGGAATTGCGTGAGGGTGCGGGAGCGACGTCCTGTTTCCATGCCCATGATTCCGCGTACTGCTGCTGCATCCCCTGGCGAGGCTGTTTTCGTGGTTTCCTGCCCGCCCCGTTTGCCGCGGGGGCGCGGCAGGTGGTTTCCACGAAGCCCCACACCTCGCTCCACCTGACCCCCGGACGCCGCCCGTCCGGGGGTTTTGTTTGCCGCCGGCAGGGCCGCCTTGGCGACAGGCAGGGAGGCTGGCTCCAGCCTGCCAATCAATCTGGACAAGGCGCGCCCTCCGCCATAAGGAGCGGCACCCAATCATTCCTCTCTGACCCGGACCGACCCATGACAGGCCTTGCGCAAATCCGCTCCACCTTCCTCGACTTCTTCAAGAAGCAGGGGCACGAAGTCGTGGCCTCCTCGCCGCTGGTGCCGCGCAACGACCCGACGCTGATGTTTGCCAACTCCGGCATGGTGCAGTTCAAGAATGTCTTCACCGGGGTGGAGAAGCGTCCCTATACCCGCGCCACCACGGCTCAGAAATGCGTGCGCGCCGGCGGCAAGCACAATGACCTCGACAATGTGGGATATACGGCGCGCCATCACACGTTCTTCGAGATGCTCGGGAACTTCTCCTTCGGCGACTACTTCAAGCCCAACGCCATCGAATGGGCCTGGACGCTGGTCACCAAGGAATATGGCCTGCCCAAGGACAAGCTCACGGTCACGGTCTTTTCCGAGGACGACGACGCCCATGCCTTGTGGAAGAAGATCGCGGGCCTACCGGATAGCCGTATCATCCGCATTCCGACCTCGGACAATTTCTGGCGCATGGGCGACACGGGCCCCTGCGGGCCCTGTTCGGAAATCTTCTATGACCATGGCGACAAGATATGGGGCGGGCCCCCGGGCTCGGCCGAGGCCGACGGCGACCGCTTCATCGAAATCTGGAATCTCGTCTTCATGCAGTTCGAGGAGCAGGGCGGTGGCGTCCGCCTCGACCTGCCCAAGCCTTCGATCGACACCGGCATGGGACTGGAGCGCATCGCAGCGGTACTGCAGGGCACCCACGACAACTACGAGACCGATCTCTTCAGGGCCCTGATCGCGGCCATCGTGGAGCAGACCCATGTGCCGGCGGAAGGTGCCCACAAGGCCTCGAACCGCGTGATCGCCGATCACCTGCGCGCTTCGTCGTTCCTCATCGCCGATGGCGTCCTGCCGTCGAATGAGGGCCGCGGCTATGTGCTCCGCCGCATCATGCGCCGCGCCATGCGCCATGCCGAACTTCTCGGCATGAAGGAACCGCTGATGTGGAAGCTGGTGCCGGCACTCGTGCGCGAGATGGGGGCGGCCTATCCCGAACTGTCGCGGGCGCAGGACCTGATCAGCGAGACCCTGAAGCTGGAAGAATCCCGCTTCCGCAAGACGCTGGAACGCGGCCTCAGGCTGCTCGACGAGGATTCCGCAGCACTCGGCAAGGGTGACACGTTCTCTGGCACCACGGCCTTCAAGCTTTATGACACCTATGGCTTTCCCCTCGACCTGACGCAGGATGCGCTGCGCCCGCGCGGCATCCAGGTCGATACGGCAGCCTTTGAGCAGGCGATGCAGGCGCAGCGCGAGGAAGCACGCAAAGCCTGGAAGGGAACAGGCGAGGCCAAGACCGAGACGGTCTGGTTCGAACTGCGCGAGAAGCTGGGAGCGACGGAGTTCCTCGGCTACGACACCGAAACGGCCGAGGGCATCGTCACGGCGCTGGTCATCGACGGCAAGCCGGTCGACAAGCTGCTGATCGGCCAGCAGGGCGCACTCGTTACCAACCAGACGCCCTTCTATGCGGAATCAGGCGGCCAGACCGGAGATCACGGCGTCATCGTCACGGCCGATGGCACCTTCACGGTGAGCGATGCGGTGAAGCGCGTTGGCGATGTCATCGTTCATCTCGGCGAAGTCACGGAGGGCACCATTGCCCTGCAGGGCGCGGCGCAACTCACCGTCGATCACAAGCGCCGCTCCGGAAACCGGCAGCACCATTCCGCCACGCATCTTCTTCACGAAGCATTGCGCCGCCGCCTCGGCAGCCACGTGGCCCAGAAGGGCTCCCTGGTGGAACCTGAACGCCTGCGTTTCGATTTCTCGCACACCAAGCCACTGAGCGAAGACGACATTGCCGAAGTCGAGACACTGGCCAATGCCTTGGTGGCGCAGAATGATGGCGTGTCGACGCGTCTGATGAGCGTCGATGCTGCCATCGCCGAGGGTGCCATGGCGCTTTTCGGCGAGAAGTATGGCGATGAAGTGCGTGTCGTTTCCATGGGCCGCAATGGCCCGGGCGAACGCCCCATCTATTCGCTTGAGCTCTGCGGCGGCACGCATGTGGCACGAACCGGCGATATCGGCCTGATCAAGGTGCTTTCGGACAGCGGCTCTTCAGCCGGCGTACGCCGCCTGGAGGCGCTGGCGGGCGAAGCGGCCCGCGCCTATCTCAATGCCCAGGACCGGCGCATTGCGGCGGCGGCTGCAGCGCTCAAAGTGCCGGCGGCCGATGTGGTCTCGCGCATCGAGGCCCTGGTCGAAGAGCGACGCAAGCTTGAGCGCGAATTGTCGGAAGCCCGCAAGGCGCTGGCCGTGTTCCTCGCCGAACATTCCGCGCGGGTACGCGGCGTCATGATCCCCGATGGCGAGCAGGGCGCCCAGCTCGCCCATCTGGTGCGCGGTGGCTGCACCCTGTCGCCGGACGCCTACCTGTTCACTGTGATCGATCGCGCCATCGTCGCCGAGAGTTCCAAGCTCCCCAGGCGCCGCTAGCGCCTTTCCGCTACGGCTTCCAGCGGGTCACGCCGAGAGCCGCCGAATTCAGGCGGGCGGCGTGACGCAGGCGGCAGAGACGAAGCCCTGCGCGTCGGAAATCTTTCATCTGGAGCGCCGTCGGATACTCGGATCCTGGCCGTCCGAGAGCTGCTGCGCTCGTCCCGCCATTCTGTCGGCCTCCAGGCGCGCCAGGGCAGCGGCCGGCGTCGATCGTGCGGACCGTGGCGCCCGAAATGCACTCCCGTCTCAACTGACGTCGGGGGCCGCACCAGCGCGGACAATGTCGCCAGGGCCGAGTTCGGCGAGTGACCAGCGGAGGCCAGCGGGAAAAGCGAAAATCCGCTCCGACATCGGATCGGAAATCAACCATAGGATGTGTTGAATGTAGGGCGCTGGAGACCCGCGGCCACCCGCTCCCGGAAGTGCCGTGACGAGGTCCGAACCGCAAGGATGGGCCGAGGAGCTGTATCGTTCGCGAGTTCCGCGAACACGGCGTTGAATGCCGGGAGGCGGCACAGGCCGTCTACTGGTAAATCGCGCCCGGACGAGAAACCGCGTCATGCATCGGACGCCGAGGGCGAGGCCGGAGGGAAGGCGATTCGCGGTCTGCTGTGGGCAAGACCGTGCCGGATGATCCGCGATGCTCGTTCCGCACTGATCGACTTCGGTCTCGGTGCCGAGATCATCGCCCGGTACGTACGAGCCTGCGAGTGGAAAGACCTGCTGTTCGAACTGTTCAGCCGGCGATATGAGAGAATCTGGACCATCGTCATCTCTAGCCTGCCGCTCAAAGCTTCCCGAGACTGCGGCTGCGGACCTGATTGCGCACGTCTGCATAGACAAAGACCAAGTCCTGCCCGCTCTGCACTACCGATATCATCGCCCGTTGTGCAATAACTCACCAGGTTCGACGAATGCGCGGTCAACTGGGATCGGAATGACAAACCATCAGCGCGATCCGGATCTGGAAGGGCGCGGCATCAATGTTGCGTGCCTTGCGTCTGCGATACGGGCTGGTAGTGCATGCTTGTTCAGGAATCAGGCGCCAAACGACTTTTGTGCAATAAACCAACGGGCTATGTTCTGAGACGAGCGCTGAAAATTTCACCATGCGGGTATGTGACGGTCTGATGAATGCCTTCTTCTCGTTGCTTTTGGGCGCATGTTGGCGGGCTGTTCGGGGGGCGAACTGGAAAAGTTGGGGGGTATTGCGGCCGTTCTC
>JAIUNJ010000007.1 GCA_020161855.1 Pseudomonadota bacterium | reverse complement strand
CCACGATCCGCATACGCTGGTCGAGGGCTGCCTGATCGCCGGCTTCGCGATGGGCGCGATCGCGGCCTACATCTATGTGCGCGGCGAATTCATCCGCGAGCGCGAGGCGCTGCAGCGCGCCATCGACGAGTGCTACGACGCCGGGCTGATCGGCAAGAACAACAAGAACGGCTACGACTTCGACATCTACGTCCATCACGGCGCCGGCGCCTATATCTGCGGCGAGGAAACCGCGCTGCTGGAATCGCTTGAAGGCAAGAAGGGCCAGCCGCGCCTGAAGCCGCCGTTCCCGGCGAACATGGGCCTCTATGGCGCGCCGACTACCGTGAACAATGTGGAATCAATCGCCGTTGCGGGCACGATCCTGCGCCGCGGGGCGGGCTGGTTCGCAGGCTTCGGCCGCCCCAACAATCTCGGCACCAAGCTCTTCTGCATTTCCGGTCATGTGAACAAGCCCTGCAATGTGGAAGAGGAGCTTGGCATCACCTTCCGCGAACTCATTGAGCGGCACGCCGGTGGCGTCCGTGGCGGCTGGGACAATCTGCTGGCGGTCATTCCTGGCGGTTCGTCGGTGCGCATGGTGCCGGCGGCGCAGATCATCGATACGCCGATGGATTTTGACTCGCTTTCAAAGCTGCGGTCCGGCCTGGGCACCGCGGCAGTGATCGTCATGGACAAGTCCACCGATCTGATCCGCGCCATTGCCCGCCTGGCCTATTTCTACAAGCACGAGTCCTGCGGCCAGTGCACGCCCTGCCGCGAAGGCACCGGTTGGATGTGGCGCGTGTTGTCGCGCATGGCCGAAGGCCGCGCCGAGAAGCGCGAAATCGATATGCTGCTGGACGTGACCAAGCAGGTGGAAGGCCACACGATCTGTGCGCTCGGCGATGCGGCTGCCTGGCCGATCCAGGGCCTGATCACGCACTTCCGCCATGTCATCGAAGAACGCATCGATCAGTATGCTGCCAACCCCGATCATGACGGTGCCGTGCGCCGCATTGCTGCGGAGTAGGCGATGGACCCGCGAGGCACCCTGACATTCGGCCTGACCACCATGGCGATCGCTGCCGTTGCGGCGGCTTCGCAGGCGCGGGCGCTTGAGATCGAGCAGGTGCTGGGCCGCTGGTCGGTGATGGAATATGACCAGTGCACGCAGCCGGAAGATTCCGATGACCGGCCGATCCGTATCGCGCGCGTCGAGGACGGCTATGACATCGGCAACTATGGTTGGCTGTGCAGCGTCAAGACCTGGAAGAAGGATGGAGCGTTTCTGGTCGGCGAGGCCAAGGACTGCGGCGAGGAAGGCGGCGGGGAAACGTTCGACGACACCTTCGTTCTCAGCCTCAATGCCCGTGACGAGTTGCTAATGGACAGGGAAGCCACTTCTGGATTGCGGCGCTGCCCGGCAGAACAGCCAGCGGTGCAACCATGACGCATCTCGCTGAGCTCAATATCGGCAAGTTCAAGTATCCGACGTCCGATCACCGGATGGCCGAGTTCATGGATAATCTCGATAGGGTGAATGCCATTGCGGAGCGGTCGCCGGGTTTTGTTTGGCGCCTGAAGGGTGACAACAACAACGCCACGGACTTTCGCGTTGGGGACGACATGGCCGTCAATCTTTCCGTCTGGGAGGATGCGAAATCGCTTGAGAACTATGTGTTCAAGACCGTGCACGTGCAGTTCTACAAGAAGCGCGAGGCATGGTTTGAGCTGATGGAAAAGCCGCACATGGTGTTCTGGCCTGTGCCTGAGGGTCACAGGCCGACGCTCGACGAAGCCTATGCGCGGTTGCAGGACTACGAGAAGAATGGCCCATCGGAGTTTGCCTTCGGTTGGGCGGAAGTGATGGATCAGGAGCGCATGCGTTCCTTGAGGTGTGCATAATGCCCAAGATCAAGATTGATGGCGTGGAAATCGACGTCGACAACGGGACGACGCTGCTGCAGGCCTGCGAGCAGGCGGGCGCCGAGGTGCCGCGGTTCTGCTATCATGATCGCCTGTCGATTGCCGGCAACTGCCGCATGTGCCTTGTCGAGGTGAAGGGTGGCCCGCCGAAGCCGCAGGCCTCCTGCGCTCTGTCGGTCAATGATCTGCGTCCCGGCCCGAATGGTGAGCCCCCAGAGGTGTTCACGGCTTCGCCGATGGTGAAGAAGGCGCGCGAAGGCGTGATGGAGTTTCTGCTGATCAACCATCCGCTCGATTGCCCCATTTGCGATCAGGGCGGCGAGTGCGATCTGCAGGACCAGGCCATGGCCTATGGAATCTCGAAGAACCGCTTCCATGAGAACAAGCGGGCCGTGGAGGACAAGAACCTCGGGCCGCTCGTCAAGACCGAGATGACGCGCTGTATCCAGTGCACGCGCTGTGTGCGCTTCACGACGGAAGTGGCTGGCATCCACCAGATGGGTGCGACGGGCCGCGGCGAGGACATGGAGATCACCACCTATCTCAATCAGGCGATTTCCTCCGAGCTTCAGGGCAACATCATTGATCTCTGCCCGGTCGGGGCGCTGACCTCCAAGCCCTATGAATTCAAGGCGCGTCCGTGGGAACTGCGCAAGACCGAGACCATCGATGTCATGGATGCGGTTGGCTCCAACATCCGTGTTGATGTGCGCGGGCGCGAAGTGCTGCGCATCCTGCCGCGCACCCATGAGGACGTGAACGAGGAGTGGATCTCCGACAAGACGCGCTTCGTCTGGGATGGCCTGCGTACGCAACGCCTCGACCAGCCTTATGTGCGCGAGCTTGGCAAGCTCCGGCCCGCCACCTGGGCGGAGGCTATCGACCGTGCCGCTCAGAAGGTTAAGGCAGCGGGCGGCGGCAAGACCGGCATTCTGCTTGGTGATCTTGTGTCAGCCGAGGAGGCCTTTGCGCTCAAGGAACTGGCCATGGCGCTCGGCGTCAAGAACATCGATTGCCGCCAGGACGGCACACCGCTGGGCGAGCTTGGTGGCCGCGCAGGCTATATATTCAATTCGACGATTGCAGGCATCGACGAGGCAGATTCAATTCTGCTCGTGGGAACCAATCCGCGGCAGGAAGCACCGGTGCTGAATGCCCGCATCAAGAAGCGCGTGAGCCGCGGCGGCTGCAAGGTTACACTGATCGGCGAGCGGGCCGACCTGACCTACGACTATCACTATGCGGGCGCAGGCCCTGAATCGCTTGCGGCTCTGGTCGACGAGGCCGCTGACGTTACTGCCAAGCGGCCGATGATCATTGTCGGACAGGGGGCGCTTTCGCGCGAGGATGGCGCTCAGGTTCTGGCACTCGCGGCAAAGCTGGCGAGCAAGCAAGGCGTTGTCCGGGGTGACTGGAACGGCTTCAATATCCTGCATACGGCCGCTGGCCGCGTGGGCGCGATCGATGTGTGTGCGCTGCCGGGCGAGGGCGGGTTGAGCACACAGAAGATGATTGCCGCTGCGGGACGCGGCGAGCTGGCAGTGATGATCCTTGCTGGCGCCGACGAGATCGACATGGACGCACTCGGTGCCGACACCTTTGTGATCTATATTGGCACGCACGGCGATGCAGGCGCACACCGTGCCGACGTGATCCTGCCGGGTGCCGCATACACGGAAAAGTCGGGCACCTACGTGAATACCGAGGGCCGCCCGCAGCTTGCCATCCGGGCTGCCTTCCCGCCAGGTGATGCCCGCGAAGACTGGGCGATCCTGCGGCAGTTGGCGGAGAAGCTGGGTGTCACACCCACCTGGAACAATCTCGATGAACTGCGCGCCGCCATGTACAAGGTGGCGCCGCATCTGGCTGCGCTCGATCAGATCGCGAAGGCCGATGCCGATCAGCTTTCGGAACTCGGCCAGCTTGAGGGCCGCGTTGCGCGGGCTGGCTTTGCGGCCGTTTTTGCCGATTTCTACCTGACCAATCCGATTGCGCGGGCCTCGCGCACCATGGGTGAGTGTTCTGCCCTCAAGTCGGGCCGGGTGCTGGAGGCAGCGGAGTAAGCCATGGCCGAACTTGCACTCTTCATCGGTTTGATCCTGCTTCAGAGCGTGGCGCTTCTCACGGCGCTGCTCATTGTCGTGTCTTTCCTTATCTATTTTGACCGCAAGGTCTGGGCGGCTGTGCAAATGCGCCGCGGTCCCAACGTGGTTGGCCCCTTCGGCCTGTTGCAGTCCTTTGCCGACCTGCTGAAGTTCGTCTTCAAGGAAGTGATCATCCCGGACGGCGCCAACAAGGGCGTGTTCGTGCTGGCTCCGATGGTGACGGCCATATTGGCACTGGCCGCATGGGCCGTTGTCCCGATCAATGACGGCTGGGCCATTGCAGACATCAACGTTGGTATTCTCTATCTCTTCGCGCTGTCGTCGCTCGGCGTTTACGGCGTGATCATGGGAGGCTGGGCCTCCAACTCGAAATACCCCTTCCTGGCTGCCCTTCGTTCGGCGGCCCAGATGGTGTCATATGAAGTCTCGATCGGCTTCGTCATCATCACGGTATTGCTCTGTGCCGGCACGCTGAACCTGTCGGGGATTGTCATGTCCCAGCAGACGGGGCTTGGGACAATGCTCGGCCTGCCGAACTCGTTCCTCGACTGGTATTTCCTGCCGCTGTTCCCGATGTTCATCATCTTCTTCATTTCGGCTCTGGCGGAAACAAATCGCCCGCCTTTCGATCTTGTCGAAGCGGAATCGGAACTCGTGGCCGGCCACATGGTCGAATACTCGTCCACGCCGTATCTGCTGTTCATGCTCGGCGAGTATGTGGCGATCACGCTGATGTGCGCCATGACAACTGTGTTGTTCCTGGGTGGCTGGCTACCGCTGGTGGACATTCCGGTGCTCAACTGGCTGCCGGGCGTCTTCTGGTTCATGCTCAAGCTGGTGTTCGTTTTCTTCATGTTTGCCATGGTGAAGGCGATTGTGCCGCGCTACCGCTATGACCAGTTGATGCGCCTCGGCTGGAAGGTGTTCCTTCCGATCTCGTTGGCGTGGGTTGCCATCACGGCGGGCGTGCTTGTCTCCTTCGGGTGGCTGCCCTCATGATCATTTCCGCACCAGGACTCTTGGGCGCGCTTCTGTTCCTGATCTTCGGGATCGTGGAACTGGCGATCTTCACGCGCAGCATCTATCCGGTGCTGGCTGAGCGCCACGAACGCCTCAAGGTCACGCAGGAGCAGGGCCGTGGGCCGGCGCTGCTGGCGCGGTTTGTTCGAATCCAGAGTCTCGTCGTCATGCCCATTGCCGGTTACGTGCTCGGGCAAATGCTTTCTTCCTCTTCACCGGGAGCCACCTGAACCATGCGCATGTCCCAAGCCGCGCGCTCGCTCTTCCTGAAGGAGTTCGTCTCCGCCACATGGATGGCGCTGAAGTATCTCGTTTCGCCCAAGGCCACGCTCAACTACCCGCACGAGAAGGGGATCCTTTCGCCACGTTTCCGCGGCGAACATGCCCTGCGCCGCTATCCGAACGGCGAAGAGCGCTGCATTGCCTGTAAGTTGTGCGAGGCGATTTGCCCGGCGCAGGCGATCACCATCGAAGCTGGCCCGCGCCGCAACGATGGTACACGCCGCACCACGCGCTACGATATCGATATGGTGAAGTGCATTTACTGCGGCTTCTGCCAGGAGGCCTGCCCGGTCGATGCAATCGTCGAAGGACCCAATTTCGAATGGGCCACCGAGACGCGAGAGGAACTGCTGTTCAACAAGGACAAGCTTCTGGCGAACGGCGACCGCTGGGAATCCGAGATTGCCCGCAACATGGCGCTAGACGCGCCTTACCGCTGAGGGAAGCACCATGGTTGCAGCGACAGTCTTCTTCTATCTCTTCTCGGTTCTTGCCGTAGCCTCGGCTGTGATGGTGATCACGGCCCGCAATCCCGTTCATTCGGTGTTGTTCCTCATTCTGTGCTTTTTTAATGCGGCAGGGCTCTTCATTCTGATGGGGGCCGAGTTCCTGGCGATGATCCTTGTGGTCGTCTATGTCGGCGCCGTCGCCGTGTTGTTCCTTTTCGTTGTCATGATGCTGGACGTTGACTTCGTGAAGCTGCGCGAGGGGCTGGCGAGCTACTTGCCGGTCGGCGGCGTCATCGGTCTCATCGTCCTTGTGGAACTGGCTCTGGTCTTCGGGACATGGACGATCTCGCCGGAGGCGCTCAAGGCCACCGCAGCCCCGGCAGTGGCGGGCGTCACGAATACTGAAGCGCTTGGCCAAGTGCTCTACACAAAATACTTCTACTATTTCCAGGCAGCGGGGCTTGTGCTGCTCGTGGCCATGGTCGGCGCGATCGTGTTGACCCTGCGGCAGAAGGAAGGGGTCAAGCGCCAGTCGATCTCGGCTCAGGTGGCGCGGACGCCCGCAACAGCCGTCGAGATCCGCAAGGTGGAACCGGGGCAGGGGATCTGATCATGATCGGACTTTCACACTATCTGACCGTTGCAGCGATCCTCTTCACCATCGGGATCTTCGGCATTTTCCTGAACCGGAAGAACGTCATCATCATCATGATGTCGGTGGAGCTGATGCTTCTCGCCGTCAACATCAACCTCGTAGCCTTTTCGACCAGCCTGCAGGATATGGTGGGTCAGGTCTTCGCGCTGCTGGTGCTGACGGTAGCCGCGGCCGAGGCGGCGATCGGCCTTGCCATCCTCGTTACATATTTCCGCAACCGCGGTTCGATCGCGGTTGACGACATCACGCTCATGAAGGGTTGACGGACACAACCATGTATCAGGCCATCGTCTTCCTTCCGCTTCTTGGGGCCCTCGTTGCCGGGCTCTTCGGCACATCCCTGTTCAAAAATATGGGACGGGATGCCGACGTCTATGGCGGGCATCACGATGCGCATGGCCATGGCGGGCATGAAGAACACCATGGTCACGACGATCACCATGGGCACTATCATGGCCCGGTGTGGCCAATGTACCTGACGACGGCGCTGTTGTTCGTTTCAGCCGCGCTTTCTTGGTATGTTTTCGTCGGCTTCCTGCATCATCCGGAACCGGTGAAGGTTGAAGTGCTGCGCTGGATCAGCTCCGGTACGCTGACGTCGAGCTGGGCTCTTCGCATCGACACGCTCACGGCCGTGATGCTCGTGGTCGTCAATTCCGTTTCGGCGCTCGTTCACCTGTATTCGCTCGGTTACATGAGCCACGACGAGCACCAGCCGCGCTTCTTCGCCTATCTCTCCCTGTTTACTTTCGCCATGCTGATGCTGGTGACCAGCGACAATCTCATCCAGATGTTCTTCGGCTGGGAGGGCGTCGGCCTGGCGTCCTATCTGCTGATCGGGTTCTGGTACACACGTGCGTCCGCCAATGCCGCGGCGATCAAGGCTTTCGTCGTCAATCGTGTTGGTGACTTCGGTTTTGCCCTTGGCATCTTTGGTGTGTTCCTCGCCTTCGGTTCGGTCGAGTTTGATACCATCTTCGCCGGGGCCCAGGGCGCCGTGGGCAAAAGCATCCACTTCCTGTCCTGGGATCTCGATGCCCTGACGGTGCTCTGCCTGCTGCTGTTCATGGGCGCCATGGGCAAGTCGGCGCAGTTTCTGCTGCACACCTGGCTGCCTGATGCCATGGAAGGCCCGACGCCGGTTTCGGCTTTGATCCACGCCGCCACGATGGTGACGGCGGGCGTATTCCTCGTGGCGCGGATGTCGCCGCTGTTTGAGCTGGCGCCTGCGGCACGCGAAGTTGTGGTGATCGTCGGCGCGGTCACGGCCTTCTTTGCGGCTACGGTCGGCCTCGTGCAGAATGACATCAAGCGCGTGATTGCCTATTCGACCTGTTCGCAGCTGGGCTACATGTTCGTGGCGCTGGGTGTGGGCGGCTACGGCATCGCCATCTTCCATCTCTTCACCCACGCCTTCTTCAAGGCTCTGCTGTTCCTCGGTGCGGGTTCCGTGATCCACGCCATGTCGGGCGAGCAGGACATGCGCAAGATGGGTGGCCTCGCTCCCCACATCCGCGTGACCTGGGCCATGATGCTGATCGGCACGTTGGCGCTGACCGGTGTCGGCATCCCCGGGCTGTTCGGCTTCGCCGGTTTCTATTCCAAGGATGCCATCATCGAGGCGTCCTTCGCCACCAACCATGGGCTCGCCTTTGGCCTGCTGGTGATCGCCGCCTTCTGCACATCGTTCTATTCTTGGCGCCTGGCGTTCATGACCTTCAACGGCGCGCCGCGCGCCGACAAGGAAGTGATGGAGCATGTGCACGAGAGCGGGCAGATCATGCTCATCCCGCTCTATCTGCTCGGTATCGGCGCCATCGTGGCCGGTTTCGTCTTCTCCGGCTACTTCATCGGCCATCACGAGCAGGAGTTCTGGGGTAATGCCATCTTCCGCTCTGCCGAGAACCAGGTTATTCGCGAGATGCACGAGGTGCCGGGGCTGGTGAAGTGGTCTGCCACCATTGCCATGCTGGCGGGCCTGCTGCTGGCCATCCTCTTCTACATCCGGAATACGGCGCTGCC
This sequence comes from Pseudomonadota bacterium, assembly GCA_020161855.1. Classification (GTDB taxonomy): domain Bacteria; phylum Pseudomonadota; class Alphaproteobacteria; order Rhizobiales; family Aestuariivirgaceae; genus Aestuariivirga. The sequence goes on along the minus strand of JAIUNJ010000007.1, from coordinate 143,069 downwards.
TGCGCGCCTGGCGAAGCAGCATTGGCCGATCTACAAGTTCCTGCTCAACAAATGGTACTTTGACGAGCTCTATGACTTCATCTTCGTGCGCCCGGCCATGTGGCTCGGCCGCGTGTTGTGGAAGAAGGGCGACGGTGCGGTGATCGACGGTCTGGGGCCTGACGGGGTTTCTGCCCGGGTTGGAGACGTCACCACGCAGGTCGTCAAGCTGCAGACGGGCTACGTCTATCACTACGCTTTTGCCATGTTGATCGGCGTTGCTGCGCTGGCCTCCTGGTTTGCTTTCGGGGGCACGCACTGATGGATTGGCCGCTTCTTTCCGCCGTCACCTTCCTGCCGCTGGTTGGCGCGCTGGCGATCCTGCTGGCGCGGGGCGATGATGAAGGTGCTGCGCGCTATGCCCGCTGGGCAGCGCTGTGGACGACGCTGGTGGTTTTCCTGCTGTCACTTCTCATTCCGCTGAATTTCAATCTCGCCGAGCCTGGATTCCAGCTGGTCGAGAACCGCGCCTGGATGGGTGGGTTGGCCACTTACCGTATGGGCGTTGATGGCATCTCCATGCCGCTCGTCATGCTGACCACCTTCCTGATGCCCATCTGCATTCTGGCATCGTGGCGGGTTGAGAAGCGTGTCCGCGAATACATGATCGCCTTCCTCGTGCTCGAGACGCTGATGATCGGTGTCTTCTGTGCGCTCGATCTCGTGCTGTTCTATGTGCTCTTCGAGGCGGGCCTTATTCCGATGTTCCTGATCATCGGTATCTGGGGTGGCCCGCGGCGCGTCTATGCCTCGTTCAAGTTCTTCCTCTACACGCTGCTCGGCTCGGTGCTGATGCTCCTCGCCATAATCGCCATGTACTGGCATGCCGGGACGACGGACATCGTGGCGCTGTTGAAGCCGGGTGTTTTCCCGGCCAGCATGCAGACCTGGCTTTGGCTCGCCTTCTTTGCCTCCTTTGCGGTCAAGATGCCGATGTGGCCGGTTCACACCTGGCTGCCGGATGCACACGTCGAAGCGCCGACGGCCGGATCAGTGATCCTGGCAGCGATCCTCCTGAAGATGGGCGGCTATGGCTTCCTGCGCTTCTCGGTGCCGATGTTCCCTGATGCGAGCTTGTATTTCCAGGATTTCGTCTATGTGCTTTCGGTGGTGGCGATCATCTACACCTCGCTCGTCGCCCTCATGCAGGAAGACATGAAGAAGCTCATCGCCTATTCCTCGGTGGCGCATATGGGCTTTGTCACCATGGGCATCTTCTCGCTGACCCGGCAGGGGATCGACGGTGCTGTCTTCCAGATGATCAGCCATGGCCTGATCTCGGGTGCGCTCTTCCTCTGCGTCGGTGTTGTCTATGACCGCATGCATACGCGCGAAATCGCGGCCTATGGCGGCCTTGTGAATCGCATGCCGTTGTTTGCAGCCGTTTTCATGCTCTTGACCATGGGCAATGTCGGCTTGCCTGGCACTAGCGGGTTCGTAGGCGAATTCCTGACGCTTCTGGGCACCTTCCAGAACAACACCTGGGTAGCTTTCTTTGCGACGACCGGTGTGATCCTCTCGGCTGCCTATGCCCTGTGGCTTTATCGCCGCGTCACCTACGGCGCGCTGGAAAAGCCCGAATTGAAATGGATGCCGGATATGACGCCGCGAGAGCTGGTCTGCCTGGCGCCGCTTGTCGTGTTCACCATTCTGTTCGGTGTCTATCCGGCGCCGGTTCTGGATACGGTGAGCGCCTCCGTCGAAAACCTTCTGAAATCGGTGCAGGTCGCGCAGGCGAGCCTTGATGCCGTGACCCTGTCGATGAAATGAGACCATGATGTCACTCCTGCAAACCGCTGATGCCGTTGCCGCCCTGCCGGAGATATTGCTGGCCCTGCTGACCATGGCGTTGCTGATGTTCGGTGTATTCTCCCGGAGGGATGCCTATGGCGCTGTTTCGGCAGGGGCCGTGATTGCGCTGGTGCTGGTCGGGCTTCTGGTACTTCTTGGGGATGGCACACAGACGGCCTTCGGTGGCAGTTTCATCGTTGATCCGTTCGCGCGGCTGATGAAGCTTCTTGCCATGGCGGGGTCGGCCATAGCGATCATTCTGTCGGGGAGGTTCCTGGCGCAGAACGGTATGGCAAGGTTCGAGTACCCGGTGATCATTCTGCTGGCGACGCTCGGCATGATGATGATGATCTCGGCCAATGACCTGATCTCGCTCTACATGGGCCTCGAGTTGCAGTCGCTGGCGCTCTATGTGGTCGCGGCCATCAATCGTGACGACGCAAAGTCTTCCGAGGCAGGGCTGAAGTACTTCGTCCTTGGTGCCTTGTCGTCGGGCATGCTGCTCTATGGCTCTTCGTTGATCTACGGCTTCACGGGTTCGACGCAGTTCCCTGTGATCGCTTCGGTTCTTTCCGCGTCAGGCTCGAGCCTGGGCGTCATTTTTGGACTCGTGTTCATTCTCGCCGGGCTTTGCTTCAAGGTATCGGCCGTGCCGTTCCATATGTGGACGCCGGATGTCTATGAGGGCGCGCCGACGCCGGTGACGGCCTTCTTTGCTGCTGCGCCGAAGATTGCAGCCATGGCGTTGTTTGTCCGCGTGGCCATGGGTCCCTTTGCCGAGATTGTGAAGGACTGGCAGCAGATTCTCGTCTTTGTCTCGATTGCCTCCATGGTGCTCGGGGCCTTTGCAGCGATCGGGCAAAGCAACATCAAGCGACTGTTGGCCTATTCCTCCATCAGCCACATGGGTTACGCGTTGTTGGGGCTTGCCTCCGGAAGCGAGGAGGGCGTGCGTGGCGTGATCATCTACATGATGATCTATCTGGTGACGACCGTTGGTGTCTTCGCCTGTGTTCTGGCCATGCGGCGCGGCGGCAGGCAGGTGGAGGCGATTTCGGATCTGGCGGGCCTCTCGCGGACCAACAAGGGCATGGCCTTCGTGTTCTCGATGCTGATGTTCTCGCTTGCGGGTATCCCGCCGCTGGCCGGGTTCTTTGGCAAACTCTTTGTCTTCCTCGCCGCCGTGAAGGCCGGCCTGTGGCTCCTCGCCATCGTCGGTGTCATCGCCAGCGTGATTGGTGCTTACTATTACCTGCGTATCGTCAAGGCGATCTATTTTGACGAGCCGGCCGAGGCGTTCGATGCCATGGATGGTGAGGTGAAGACGATCGCTTATGCATCGGGTGCTTTCGCGCTTGCCTTTGTGCTGATCGCGCAGCCGCTTCTTGCCCTTGCCGCCACGGCGGCGCAGTCGCTCTTCTGAACGCCCGCGTGATCGCAGACGCTCCGGTTCGTCGCTACGCGTCGGTCGACTCCACCAATCTGGAAGCGCAGAGGCTCGTTGCCGAGGGAGAACGTGGCCCACTATGGATTGTGGCCGACGAGCAGACCGCGGGACGTGGCAGGCAGGGACGCAACTGGGCGTCTCTCCCCGGCAATCTCTACTCGACCTTCATTCTCACGCTTGAGGGCGCTGCTGCGACCGTTCCGCAACTCGGCTTTGTTGTGGCTTTGGCGGTGCACGACGTCGCCTCGGTCTATGTGGCGCCGGAGCGCGCCAGGCTGAAATGGCCGAACGACTGCCTTGTGGATGGGGCTAAGCTCTCGGGAATTCTATGCGAGGTTTTCACCCAGAAGCCCGTCACGGTTGGCCTTGGGTGTGGCATCAATGTCGAGCATGCGCCTATCGGGCTGGCCTATCCGGCGGCTGCGCTTTCACATTTCGGGAAGGGGCCGAAGTTGCCAGACGTTTTTGGGCTCTATCAAAGGGCGCTGGATTACCGGTTCAGGCAGTGGAGTTCAGGCTTTCCGGGTATCGCAGCGGAATGGGGCAGCCGTGCGCTTGGCATTGGCGAGGAGATCGTAGTGACTGATGGCGCAGCGAGATTGCAGGGACAGTTCTCGGGCCTTGCCGACGATGGGGCGATGATCGTTGATGCGGCCGAGGGGCGCCGGCTTGTACGGGCTGGTGATGTCACCATTCCCTCGCTGGAAGCTTTGCGCAGGAGTTCACTATGAGCAGCAAGCGCCGCAAGCATGGCGAGGAAGGCCTCGTGCTTTTGTCCCTCGGTGGCATGGGCGAGATCGGGATGAACTGCTACTGCTATGGCACGGGCCCTTCCGAGGCGCGCGAGTGGCTCATGGTTGATCTCGGCGTCAAGTTCGGTGGCGAGCGGGAGCCCGGCATCGATGTTGTTCTTCCAGATGTCGGATTCATGACGTCCAACAAGAATGATCTGGCCGGGCTGGTGATCACCCACGCCCACGAAGATCACATCGGCGCGGTGCCGTGGCTGTGGCCGCAATTGCAATGCGATGTCCACTGCACGCCGTTTGCTGCAGAGCTCCTGAAGCTCAAGCTCAAGGAACATGAGCTGGATGGAGACGTGCCGGTCATCGTTCATCAGCCGGGCAAGCGTTTCAAGGTGGGCCAGTTCGAAGTCGAATATGTGCCCGTGACACATTCGATTCCTGAGTCCAACGCCTTGCATATCGAAACGGCCCTGGGCCGGGTGTTGCATTCGGGTGATTGGAAGATCGACCAGACCCCAATGCTTGGCACGCCATTTTCTGCGACGCGCTTTGCAGAGCTTGGCAAGCAGGGGATCGATGCCCTCATCTGTGACTCGACAAATGTTCTGCGGGAAGGACTGTCGCCGTCGGAGAAGGATGTGGCCGCCACGCTTGCGGAAATCATCTCGCAGGCGACAGGGCGGGTCGCTGTGACGACCTTCGCTTCGCACGTCGAGCGCATTGTCTCGGCGGTGAAGGCTGCCCGTGCAGCCGGCAGGGAGGTGGTCGTCGTCGGCCGCGCCATGCGGAACACGATTGAGGCGGCGCGTATCTGCGGCATGCTGAAGGATGCGGGTGCATTTCTGGATGAAGCGGAATTTGGCTACCTGCCGCCCGACAAGGTGCTGTTGCTGTGCACCGGAAGCCAGGGTGAGCCGCGCGCCGCCATGGCCCGGATTGCCGAGGACAGCCATCCGAACATCGCCCTTGAGAAGGGCGATCTGGTGATCTTCTCGGCGCGGACCATACCTGGCAACGAGAAGGAAGTGGGAGCAGTGATCAACAACCTCTCGCGCCTCGACGTTGATGTGATCACGGCCGATGAGGCACTGGTGCATTCCTCCGGCCATCCGCGGCAAGGCGAACTCAGGCAGATGTATGGTTGGCTGAAGCCGCGCTGCCTCGTTCCGATGCATGGTGAGGCACGGCATCTGAGAACCCATGCGCGGTTTGCCCGCGAGCAGGGCATACCGGAAACCGTCATCGCCGACTGCGGCAAGCTGGTGCGGCTTGCGCCCGGGCCTGCCGCCATCATCGATGAGGCGCCGGCAGGCGTTCTGCATGTCGACGGCAAGCTGGTCGTGCCGGCTGAAGATGGCCCGGCTAAAGAGCGGCGCAAGCTGTCATTTGTCGGGATCATCTTTGCCACGGTTCTGATCGACTCCCGGCATGAGCTTGCTGACGACATCGCGGTCATTCTTGATGGCGTTCCGGAGGCATTGGAGGATGATCTGCTTCAGGCCGCAGAGACGGCATTCGGCTCCATGCCAAAGCCACGCCGCAAGGATGATGGCACGGTGGAAGACACCATCCGCACGGCGATACGCCGGGCAGCCGAGGCAGAGTGGGGCAAGAAGCCCGTTTGCAAGGTTGTTGTAGTGCGGGTTTAGGCCCGCCCGGCCTGCTATAATTACCGAATCATGAGCAAGAAGAAGTCCCACGAGATGCCGCCTCAGCGGCCGCCCGAGATTGAAGCTGTCGAGCTGAAAGAGGCCCTTGAAGAGCGCTATCTGGCCTATGCGCTTTCGACCATCATGCACCGGGCCTTGCCTGACGTGCGCGACGGGCTCAAGCCGGTGCATCGCCGCCTGTTGCATGTCATGCGGCTGTTGCGGCTTGATCCGAATGCGGCGTTCAAGAAATCAGCGAAGATCGTCGGCGATGTGATGGGCGGCTATCACCCGCATGGCGACCAGTCGATCTACGATGCGCTTGTGAGGCTCGCCCAGGATTTTGCTTCGCGCTATCCATTGGTGGACGGGCAGGGCAACTTCGGCAACATCGACGGCGATGGTCCGGCGGCCTATCGCTACACCGAGGCGCGGATGACCGAGGTGGCGGGCCTTCTCCTGGATGGCCTTGATGAAGAGACCGTGGAGCTGCGGGCAAATTATGACGGCACCTTGCAGGAACCCGTTGTTCTGCCCGGCGCCTTTCCCAATCTTCTCGCCAACGGCTCCACCGGCATCGCCGTGGGCATGGCGACGAACATTCCGCCGCACAATGCGGCTGAGCTGTGTGATGCAGCGCTGCATCTGATCAAGTTCCCCAACGCGGGTGTGGAGAAGCTTACACAGTTCGTGATCGGCCCCGACTTCCCGACGGGCGGCATCGTGATCGATAGCCGCGAATCCGTCGTTGAGGCTTACAAGACGGGTAGGGGTGGTTTCCGCGTACGTGCCCGCTGGACCCAGGAAGAACTGGGGCGTGGCGGCTGGCAGGTGGTGGTCACCGAGATTCCCTATCTTGTGCAGAAAAGCCGTCTGATCGAGCGGGTCGCCGAACTCATGACCGAGAAGAAGCTGCCGCTGCTCGGTGATATCCGTGACGAGTCTGCCGAAGATGTTCGCATCGTGCTGGAGCCCAAGACCCGCAACATCGATGCGACGTTGCTCATGGAGCAGCTGTTCCGCAATACCGAATTCGAGTCCCGCATTCCGTTGAATATGAATGTGCTCTCAGGCGGCAAGGTGCCCAAGGTCATGTCGTTGCGCGATGTTTTGCGCGAGTGGCTGGATCACCGGAAGGACGTGCTTGTCCGGCGCACCAATTTCCGGCTGTCGGAGATTGCACGGCGCCTTGAAACCCTTGGCGGCTACCTCATCGCCTATCTCAATCTGGATGAAGTGATCCGCATCATTCGAGAAGAGGACGAGCCCAAGCCCCGCCTGATCCAGCGCTTCGAACTGACGGACGTGCAGGCTGAAGCCATATTGAACATGCGTTTGCGCGCTTTGCGCAAGCTAGAGGAAATGGAAATACGCAAGGAGAACGACGCGCTTACGAAGGAGCAAAAGGGTCTGAAAGGTTTGCTCAAGTCCGACGAACAGCAATGGGCGAAGATTTCCGACGAGATCAGGGAAGTGAAGGAGAAGTTCTCCAAGAAGACCCCGCTTGGCAAGCGCCGTACCGACTTTGCCGAGGCGCCGGATGTCGAGGCCGAGCTCGAGGAAATGCTGATCGAGAAGGAGCCGATCACCGTTGTCTGCTCGGAGAAGGGCTGGATCCGCAGCATGAAGGGGCACATCGAGGATGCGTCCGCCCTTACATACAAGGAGGGTGATCGCGGCAAGTTCGTGCTCAGTGCTATGACCACTGACAAGATCATGCTGTTCTCGTCGTCGGGCAAGTTCTTCACCCTCGACGGCGCGCGCCTGCCGGGCGGCCGTGGCCATGGTGAGCCCGTGCGCCTGATGGCCGACGTGGATGCGGCGGACCAGATCGTGGCGCTGTTTGTCTATCAGCCCGGAAGCAAGCGTCTAGTTGCCTCTACAGAAGGTGATGGCTTCATCGTAGGCGAGGATGATTGCGTGGCCACGACCCGCAAGGGCAAGCAGGTCTTGAATGTGAAAGCGCCAGTGGAGGCACAGGTTTGCGTGCCGGTGCCGGACAAGGCGGATCATGTGGCAACCGTTGGCGAGAACCGGAAACTGCTCATCTTCAGGCGTTCCGAGGTGCCGGAGATGGCGCGCGGCAAGGGCGTGCGGCTTCAGAAATTCAAGGATGGAGGCCTGTCCGATGCGCAGGTCTTTATCTTGAAGGAAGGACTCTCCTGGCTCGATTCATCCGGCCGCAGCTTCAATGTTCCGGAGCTTGCCGAGTGGCTGGGGGAGCGGGCGCAGGCTGGCCGTTTGCCGCCCAAGGGCTTTCCTAAGAGCAACAGATTTAACTAAGATCAGAATGCTGTTTCCGGTGCAGTTAACTTCGCAAAGAATGCAAGCGGAATGATGGTTAATACCCCGGTATTATGCCGAAAGCGTTAACGGGATGTTTGGACATTGCCAGCTAATCGATAAGTTCGATGTCCGTCATCTGGGGACGGGCGGTCACTTCTGCCAAAGTACTGCGATGGACATAAACGACTTAGAGATATGGATTGATGGCGGGCGGATTGTACCCAGACCGGTGAAACCGGACGGATCCGCCTACACCGACAGGCATCTGCTTCACGCGATGTCGATGGTGAAGATCGAGAGCAACAACAGCGGTACCCGTATCGAGTGGATCATGTTCGGATCGAACTGGTCTTCGCTGATGTTTCTCGGTGACTTTGTCGTGACCTGTGCGGCCCCTGTGACACTGCGCTATTTCAATGCGGGTTGGTTTGAAGAGACGCTTTCCACGGCACAGGCAGCGCGCGACCGGATCGAAGAGCTGCTGTCCAAAGCCGACGTCCGCTTCAACGAACGCACTTATGTCGAGTCCTATGATCCGGTGACGCACCTTATGCCGGAAAAGCTTCGGCGGGCATTCGAGAACGCATCAGCACCTGAAGATGACGCGGTGATCTGTGCCGTCGATACCGTTCACGAGCAGATCAGTGTGGAGCATGTGGGCAAGGAGTCAGCTCTGGCCCAGGTCTGGGGGGTGTCGCCAGTGTCGTTTCCCTGCCAGACGGGGCATAGCTACGACCGTGCTGTGTCGCGGCATTACTACGAAGTCGTTCGCACCGGGAAGCCGCTCTATGATCACGTGCTTGCGGCCATGGTTCGCCCTGATGGAGAAGTCACCTGGCTGGGCTACAAGCGGCTCATTTTCGCCGAACCCAAAGTCATCAATGGCTTCGGGCGGGTAAAAGTGATTTCTGAGATTGGGCCGGTGGACATAAAGCTTCTGTAGCAAGCATTTCCTCGACCATCGCCTCGAGGCTGTCGCGCTCCACCGCCACCAGATACTCCACGGGGTCTATGCCTTCGGACGCCCACTGCCAGCGCAGGAAGCCACGCTCAAGGATCGTGTAGCCGACGCGCGTGAAGTGACCATGGCCAGCCATCTGGCTTGAAGCGAGTCCCCAGATTGCATCTGGTTGCCATTTGATCAGCGACAGGATGAGTCCGAGACGGACAAAGCACTCGAAGACACGCCTGTTGCGGATGCCTTTGTCGACCCAAATCTCGCCGTGATAGACAAGCCGCCCGGTCAGGCGTTCGGCCACGTTGCCGGCCGGAGGGTGTGCGTGTGTTGGAACCATAAGCTCCTGCCGCCGCATGTAGACGCCGATCATGTAGTTGATGCACCAATCGGCAAGATGCGTATCAATCACGTCAAAGCGAAAAGCTTGCAGGCCGACGGTATTGCCCTCTGAATCCTTGAGCGACATCCAGTAGGCGCGGTGGCCGTCAAAGACACCGGTCTCATGGTGGTGCATGGGGGCCACGGGAATGCCGCGGCATTTGCGTTTCACGGCGTCGAATTCCGCCATGTCCGGCGATGCAAGTGCTTCGAGCCCTAGATCCTTCAGTTCCTGAGTCAGCCTTACGGCTGCCTGACCGGCGCCGAGCGGATTGGCCAAACCTGCTTTTTTCATGGCGAATCTTCCGGGCGATTCCTTCGCTGCCCACAAGGATGAGAATTCGCAAAGGGGGGCATGGCTGACAAGCCCAATTAATCTCCACCCACAGGGTGATCGGGAACGGCTCGAAAGCCTGCCGTCAATCCCCGTCGTGCCGAATCCAGCCGTGAGAGCCCAGCCGCTCCTGTGGCAGGAACCGTGCCTTGTAAGACATCTTGTGAGAGTCTTTCACCAGATACCCAAGATAAACATAGGGCAGACCCATCCGCTCTACGCGGCGGATCATATCAAGAACCATGAATGTTCCGAGGCTGCGCTCGGCCAAACCTGGCTCATAGAAGCTGTAGATCATGGAAAGGCCATCACCCAGGACATCGACCAGGACCGATGCAACGAGTTCTCCCGGCCTTATGCTTGAAGTGCCGACCCGGTATTCAACGATACGGCTGTCGACGAGCGTGTCATCAACCATCGCCGCGAAGTCCAGCACGGTCATGTCTGCCATTCCGCCATCGGAATGGCGCGTGTCGATATAGGAACGGAACAGCGAATACTGTTCGCTGGTCGCCTGGGCGCGGACCACAGTCGCCGTCACGTCGTTGTTGCGCGCCAGCACGCGGCGGAAACCACGGCTCCAGCGAAAATCGCGGACCGGAATGCGTGTCGACTCGCAGGCCTGGCACCCGTCACACGCGGGCCGGTAGGCGATGTTCTGGCTGCGGCGGAAGCCGCCTTGCGACAGCTGCGTGTTGAGATTGCGCGAGTCAGGCCCGACCAGATGCGTGAAGACCTTGCGCTCCATGCGGCCGCGGACATAGGGGCAGGGGCTCGGTGCGGTGATGAAGAACTGGGGAAAATTGCGGCGTTCGATGCTCAAGGCGCAGATGCTCCAAGTACTCAGAATAGTCGAATGGAAACCTGTGGCAAGCGCTGGAATTCTATGGCGATTGCGCCTATCACGCGGCCGACAGGAGAGTGGACATGGCACAGAAGGCAGCGTGGATCGGGTTGGGCGTCATGGGTTTTCCCATGGCTGGTCATCTGGTGGCAAAGTCCGGCGTTGAATTGACAGTCTACAATCGCACGGCCGCGAAATCAGCTGCGTGGACCGGGAAGCGCAAGGGTTCGGCAGCACCGACTCCAAAGGCTGCCGCAGCAGGCGCCAGCATTGTTTTCTCCTGTGTTGGCAACGATGACGATCTGCGACAGGTGACCATGGGCGAGCAAGGCGCCTTCCATGGCATGGCCGCGGGCAGCCTCTTTGTTGATCACACGACGGCCTCTGCCGATGTCGCCCGCGAACTGCATGCCGAAGCCAAGAAGCGCGGCATCGGCTTTGTCGATGCGCCGGTCTCGGGTGGGCAGGCAGGCGCCGAGAACGGCGTGCTGACGGTGATGTGTGGCGGCGAAGCTTCAGATTTCGAGCGGGCTGAGCCCTTGATCATGTCCTATGCGCGCATGTGCAAGTTGCTGGGCGCACCGGGCAGCGGCCAGTTGGCCAAGATGTGCAACCAGATCGCCATTGCCGGTCTGGTGGAGGGTCTGGCGGAATGCATCCATTTCGGAAAGAAGGCCGGGCTGAACATGGAACAGGTCGTCGAGGTAATCTCGAAGGGTGCGGCTGGCTCGTGGCAGATGGAAAATCGCTACAAGACGATGATCGCCGACAAATTCGATTTCGGTTTCGCCGTTGACTGGATGCGGAAGGATCTGGGTATCTGCCTGTCCGAGGCCCGCCGCAACGGCGCCCATCTGCCTGTGACGGCGCTGGTCGATCAGTTCTATTCGGAAGTGCAGAAACTTGGCGGCAACCGATGGGACACCTCGAGCCTCATTGCCAGGCTGGAGAAGTAGGTCAGTCGGCACTTAATCTTTAACCTATTTTTAAGCCTGTGATCGCTTATAGGTTGAGTCAGTGCCGCGGATTCAACACAGCATAAACATTCGCGACTACTGTTTGAAGCTGGGGGCAAGGCGCTTGTGTGCCTGGCATGATGCCACGGCCCGGTCCAGTCCAGAACTGGCTGTCTTCTGAGCTTGAGATCCAAACACAGTCTCCCGCGCTGGTTTCAGATGCGGGCCCGCGAGTGACATCATTGAGCTTCATAGTTCACAGCCCGCAGCAAGCCGTGACGCGCGCAAGCAGGATCGCGACCTTCCTGATCGGGCTCATTGTCTTCTTGCTGATTGCGCTCGGGGTCATCTTTGTACTGCTGGTGCAGCGCCAGAACGCGCTGCGTGACAATATCCGGGAAGACTTGCTTTGGGCCTCATTTCAATTGGACCGCGAGGCGCGCGCGCTTGCCCATCTCGTTGAAGATCAGCAGATCGACACGCTGCAGGGCCCTGACGCTATCCAGCAGATCAGCGACCACTACGACATCTTGTTCTTGCGCCAGACGGCGCTCGATGAAGTAAGCTACGGTGTACTCTTTGAGCGGGATCGCGACTTCCAGATCGGCCGCGCAAAGGCCCGCTCCCTGATCCTTGGTATGCGGCCATTCTTCGATAGTCTTGCAGCGGGCTATCTAGCGACGCCTGCCGCGTTCAAGGAGATGCGCGCGCGGCTGGATATACTGCTGCAGACGACCGACAAGTTGCTTCTGGCAGCCAATACGCAGATTGCTGCGACCCGTTCCGGCGAGCGCAACTATGGTCAGCTCTTGCAGCAAATTTCGGTCGGTCTTGTAAGTTTTGTGGGACTGATCATGATCGGGCTGGTGCTCAGCCTCTGGCGTCAGTTCCACATCTTCCGCAAGGCCAGTATCCAGCTCAACGCCGACGCCGAAACATTGGTACGCGCCTATGAGGCGGCCGAGGCCGGCAATCGTTCAAAGTCCGAGTTCATGGCAACGATTGGTCACGAGATTCGAACGCCGTTGAACGCTATTCTCGGGATGGCCGAGATTGTATCTCATTCCGATCTCTCTGCGGAGGATCGAGAGAATATCTCGGTCATCACAAGTTCCGGAACGGCTCTGCTCGAGATCATCAACGAGATTCTCGACTATGCCAAGCTGGAAAGCGGCAAGATGGAGCTCGATGTCCTGCCGTTTCAGCCTGTGGCCGCGGTGGCCGAGTTGATCAAGGTCTTGCGGGCCAGGGCGCTTGAAAAGCAGACGACCATCACGCTCAACTACAGCGGCCTTGGGGCAGAGGAGTGGTTCAGCGGTGATCCGACGCTTACGAAGCGCGTTGTGATCAACCTCTTGGGCAATGCCGTGAAGTTCACCGAGAGGGGCACAATCAAGGTCAATCTCGCATTCCGCGAAAGCGACCAAATGCTCCGGGTTGATGTGAGTGACACCGGAATCGGAATCGCCAAGCATGCGCAATCTCTCCTCTTCAAGGCCTTCAGTCAGGTCGACGGTTCCATTAGCCGGCGGTTTGGTGGTACGGGGCTGGGGCTCGCCATCTGCAAGCGTGCTGTCGGAGTGCTTGGGGGGCAGATCGGCATGGAGAGCGTTCAGGGCGTGGGTAGCACGTTCTGGTTTGAGATCCCTTTGAAGCGGGCTTATGTCACAGTGCATGAGGCAAGCGCCCAGGCAGGCCGGATAGGCGCCGTGCGGAGCAATCGTGTTCTTCTGGTTGAGGATCATCCGGTCAACAGGGATGTGGCGAGCAAGTTCCTCAAGCTTCTCGGTCAGCATGTGGAGGTCGCGTGCGACGGCGCGGAGGCTGTCTGCATGGTGCAACGCCGCGGGTACGATATCATCCTGATGGACATGCAGATGCCGGTGATGGACGGCATCGCCGCGACGAAAGCCATCCGCAAGCTCAACATTACAACTCCGATCATAGCGCTGACCGCCAATGCCTCTGACAGTGATCGCGAGCGCTGTGCCGAGACCGGCATGAACGCCTTTGAGAGCAAGCCGATGAGTCTTGCGCGCTTGGCGGCGGTCCTGCAACAGTTCGGAGCAGGCGCAAATGCGCAGCCCCGCAATAGCGTTGATGGCCAGCAGCTCGCCGTTGAGAGCGGCCATAGGCCGGTTGTGTGGAGCGCTGACCGGAAACAGGAGTTGCTGGCGGTTGTCGGAGACGAAAGCCTGAAGAGCCTGTTGCGGTCATTCATGGACGATCTGCCGGATCTGATGTGCCAGCTCGAAACGGCGATAGTGGCAGAGGATCAAGGAGGTGCCGATGCGGCGCTTCATACCATCAAGGGTGCTGCTGCAAACTTGGGATTCTCAGCCCTGGCGGTCCTCGCGCAGCAGTGCCGCAAGCAACCTGGCGAGCAGGCCATGTTGTCGGCTATTCGCTCGGAGGCAGGAAAGGCCGTCAATGCGGCCCGGGAGCACGCCGCATGATGAGCTCTGCCGCGGCTGCACCGATCCGGGTACTGATTGTCGACGACAACAGAACAAACCTGATGCTGATGGAGATGCTCGTCGCCAAACTTGGCACATGCGAGATACTTGGATTTACGTCTGCCGCTGCGGCCATTGAGGGCCTGCGCGAGCAGAGCTTTGATGTCGGGATCATTGACTACCAGATGCCGGAGGTCGATGGCATCGAGTTGATCCGCCGCATACGCCAGGATTCTCGTTTCACGAGTACGCCGATCGTTATGGTCACTGTCGATCAGGATACGTCCGTGAAAATGGCGGCACTGGAAGCTGGAGCCGTCGAGTTCCTCGAGAAGCCAATCGAGCCGGTGGAATTTGGTGTGCGCATACGCAATCTCATGCGGTTGTCGGAAGCACTGAAGAACCTGGCAGATCACGCCGCCTGGCTGCGTGGTGCGGTCGACAAGGCAACTGCGGCGCTTCGCTGGCGCGAGGAAGAAATCATTGAGCGGCTGTCGCGAGCCTCCGGCTACAAGGATCGCGAAACCACATTTCACACCAAGCGTATGGCCCGGTATTGCAGTATCCTGGCGAGAGAGCTGGGGCTGCCTGAAGAGTTCTGCCGGGATATCCAGCTCGCCGCGCCAATGCACGACATCGGAAAGGTCGGCATCAGCGATGACATCCTGATGAAGAACGGCCCGTTGAGCGAGGGCGAGCGCTCGGCGATGAGCGCCCATACCAACATCGGTGCGGATATCCTATCGGGTTCTGAATGCGACCTTCTGCAACTGGCTGCAGAAATTGCCCGGACGCATCATGAGCGGTGGGATGGGCTCGGCTATCCGGCCGCCCTCAAGGGCAACAGCATTCCACTCAGTGGCCGGATTGCCGCGATCGCCGATGTCTTCGATGCCTTGACCTGCGAGCGGCCCTACAAGGAGGCTTGGTCCTTCGATCGCGCCTTCAGCTACGTGGTCGAACAGGCCGGGGCCCAGTTCGATCCGGCCTGCGTCGCGGCCTTCGAACGGTGCAGGGAGGCAATCAAGGAGGTCATGCACAGTTTCTCGGATCGCGGCAGCATGGCCGCGTGACCTGAGGGCTTACGCCTTCAAGGCCTTGGCGACCTCGATGGCAAAGTAGGTGAGTACGCCGTCGGCCCCGGCGCGCTTGAAGGCCATGAGGCTTTCAGGAACCACCTTGCCGCGGTCGAGCCAGCCGTTCTGGCAGGCCGCCGCGATCATCGCGTACTCGCCGGAGACCTGATAGGCAAAGGTCGGCACGAGGAACTCGCGTTTCACGCGGGAGACGATATCGAGATAGGGCAAGCCAGGTTTGACCATGACCATGTCGGCGCCCTCGGAGAGATCGAAGGCGACTTCGCGCAGGGCTTCATCGGAATTGGCGCTGTCCATCTGGTAGGTACGCTTGTCGCCGACCAGCTTGCCACCGGAGCCTACGGCCTCGCGGAACGGGCCATAGAAGCCTGAGGCGTATTTCGCGGCGTAGGACATGATCTGGATATCGCGGAAGCCGCGGGCCTCGAGAGCGGAACGGATTGCGCCGATGCGGCCATCCATCATGTCGGAAGGCGCGACGATATCACAGCCGGCCTCGGCCTGTGCCAGAGCCTGCCGGATGAGCACCTCGATCGTCTCGTCATTGACGATCCTGTCGCCATGCATCAGTCCGTCATGGCCATGCGACGTGTAGGGGTCGAGGGCGACGTCGCACATGACGCCGATCCCGGGCACGGCTTTTTTGATGGCGCGCACAGCGCGGCAGGTCAGGTTCTCGGGATTGAAGGCTTCTTCACCGCCGGGTGTCCGTTTTGCCGGGTCGGTGTTGGGGAAAATTGCAATGGCAGGAATTCCAAGTTCCGCCGCTTCTTCGGCACGGCGCACCGCGACGTCGATCGACAGCCGGACGACACCCGGCATTGAGGTCACCGGTTGTTCCTGCTTTTCGCCATCAACGACGAAGATGGGCCAGATCAGATCCGCGGCTGTCAGCGTGTTCTCGGAGACCAGCGCACGAGCCCAGGCACTCTTGCGGTTGCGGCGAAGGCGTGTGTGGGGAAACTGTCCGGCGAACTGGGTCATGGCTCCTCATAACAGGCGAAGGGCGCTACCTGCAAACCCGGCTGCCCGGCCGCCTCTTTGCGAGGTCAACGTGGAAATGGTCGCCGTGATAGGGATCGGAACCTGGGCCCAGAACTGTGGTGAAGCGCAGACAGGCGTATTGCCGGATGGTCCGCAGGAAGGCGGCCTTTCCGGAGGCACCCACGAGTTGCTTGAGGCCGGACCAGTCACCCTTGATGTTGGTCGAGGAGCCGTCACTGAAGGCCAGGGTTGAGACGTCGAAAGCATTGGCGAAGGCGTGCTCGCTCAGCTTGCCGGTGGATTTATTGTTGCGCCGCCGGCAGGCATAGGACGAGGCGTTGTTGATGGTGACGAGCTTCTTCTTGAGGTGTTTCGCGGCGGCGGGCTTCACCGACCAGGCCACCCAGTGAAACAGCGCCTCGGCAAGAGCGCAATTGGTTTCGGCGGGCGGCGTGATGGTGACGCCGGCAACCTCCGTCAGAAGAATTGGCGCGGCGGTACCGCAGCCTCCCTGCTTTCCGATGGGAGCCAGCGGCTCAAACACAAGATCGAGCCCCTTGAGACGTTCCGAGCAGGCCTTTCGGGCACCCAGGACATCTGCCTTCTTGTATCCTGCTGTTGTCGCCGGGAACCTGATTTTCAGCGGAGCCGGTGCCGATGGCGCAGATTCGATATCCTGCACGGGTTGTTCGTCCTGAGTGGCGGGAGGCTGCTTGGTGTAGCGAGCCATCAGGTTCTTCGGTTTCAGTTTCGGCAACATAATGGGCGCGTCTGCCTGTGCCGGAGCAATGACAGCGAGGCTGAGCAGAAGGGCGGTGATAGCGCGGCGCATGGGCACGCTCTGGCAGAAGCCCGCTCCCGGCACAATGCTTCGTTAACCATGATGGAGACGGCCGGACGGCACTGTTTGTCGAAAATTAAGCCTGTTCCACCAAGGTGCGGCACAATCGATGGGGATTGCCGTTATGCGTTTGCGTTTGTTTGTTGCGTCTGTGTTTCTGAGCACGGCGGCTGTGGCTGCGCCGATCAGCCCCGAAAGGGCGACGGAGCTTCTCGCCCGGGCGCAGGCGATCAACATCAAATGCCTGGTCCTGAATGAAAGCGACCGGCAGGAGCTTTCCGACTTTGTCGCCCGCGCCGAACTTTCGCTGGCCGAGAAGATATCGGTAAAGGCCGCAAAGTCGGCTCTGACCAAGGGCAGGGCGATTGGCCGCTCGGCCACCTGTGGCGAAGCTTCATCTCAAAGCGTTCGCGACGTTCTATCGGCGGCGCGCAAAGCCACATCCGATGGCGTTATGGATAGCAGCGGCCTGGCGATGAACAGTGAAGTTAGCCAGGACGTGAAAGAGGCGGTCGACAAGGCCTTGGCCCTGAATACGCCGCCGAAAACGAGCCTGCCGGATGAGGAACAGGCGGTCGTGGTCGAGGAGAAGGCCGCCGCGGCCGTGGAGCCTGTGGCAAAGCCTAAAACCAAACCCAAGCCCAAGGTGAAGGTGGTTGAGCCGGCCATGCCGAAGCCCGCCAAGACGCCCAAGGTCTCGGGAGCCTATCCCGCTCTGGCGGAAAGCTACTACAAGGAGCTGCGCTGCCGCACGATGCCGTATGCGCAGGTAAGCGCCATGTATTCCCGCGTGGTTCGCGAGCACAAGGCGGCGGTCCGCGCCCAGGGTGCTGCGGCGGTGCGCCAGATGCTCTCAACAGCCAAGGCGCGGGCGGCCAGCCGCTCCTGTTAGGGCGGAAGCCGGTAAACTCTGATTCACAATGGCTGAAAAGCCCTTGTAAACTCTATGCAAAACCGGCGCGAATTTGTGAAAATGTAAGTCCAAATTTACCGAGCCTGTTGAGGCGACCTTAAAAACGCCTGCGTTACTTTCTGTCCAATCGGGAAAACGGCCCACCAAACAGAGGCTGGTCCCGAAACGGGATAGGTGGAGAACATGACAACGCAGTTGCTGGGGAAGGCAGCCGTACAGCCCATCGAGGCAAAGCGGCAGAACATCAAGCATCGCTATCTGGAAGCCCTGACGCTGATCGAGCGTCTGCATCGCAGGCTTCTTGACGTGATCAAGGACGATTTCGAGCGTACGGGTGAGAAGGAAGTGAACCCGGTGCAGGCGCTCCTGTTGTTCAACATTTCGGACGCCGAACTGACGGCGGGCGAACTCAAGACGCGGGGCCACTATCAGGGCTCGAACGTTTCCTACAATCTGAAGAAGCTGGTCGAGTCTGGCTATGTGAACCATGAGCGTTCGTCGAATGACAAGCGTTCGGTGCGCGTCAGCCTCACCGAGAAGGGCCAGGAGATCCGGCAGCGGGTCGATGCCCTCTACAATCGCCAGCTTCAGGCCATCGAAGAGGTCGTGGGCATCTCGGCGGATGAGTTCGAGCGCATCAACAAGGCGCTGACCCGTCTTGAGCGCTACTGGACCGACCAGATCCTCTATCGCCTCTGAGGCAAGCGAGAAATCGGATACCACCTTGTCCCAGATAAGGGGCAGGGTGGTATTTTCATTTCATGTGAATTTAGTGCTTGACAGGCGCGCGGTGTTTCACTAGATTTGTGGACAATCCTGAACTGCGCCCCTGCAAGAGCGTATCTCCACCGGAGGAGAGCCTCCGGCATCAATTTCCCTCAAAAAGATTTGAACAGCCAACGCGTCGCGCCTTCGCCCAATCATTGGGCAAAGGGGGCCAGTGGCTGTGGCGAATAAGTCTCAGTGCCTCGGCAAAGATCAGTGATTTCCGGCAATTGTGGCCGGATTGTCGTAATTTAATCCTGCGAATCTCGAATCTGCCTCATTTGCACCTGAAATGGCCTCAGTTTTGACGGGCCTCGCCAGCGATGCTATGTGGACAGAGCGGGTGAGGACGAGTTGGTAGAGAAGATGCGCACACTGACAAATATGAACCATTTCAATATCTTCCACCTGGCGCATATGCGTCTGTTCGTAGTGGCCCTGATTGCCGCCCTGGCACTTCCAATTGTGGCCCGCGAGGCCGGTGCCGCAGGTGGCCCCGCCGAGAACCTGCCGGCGGCCTCAAAGGTCGAAACAAAGACCGAGTATGTTTTCGACAACAACCTGTCGCCGATGCTGGCACCCGACAGTGCCGAACGGATGCGCGCCATCGCCGACCGCTATCGTAACATCGTGGCCCAGGGTGGGTTCCCCAAGGTTCCAGGCGGCAACTACAAGAAGGGCTCAACGGGCAAAGGCGTGGTGATCCTCAATCAGCGCCTCTACCTCGACGGCTATGTCCGCGTTGAGGCCACGCAGAGCGAATTTGCTTCGCGGTTCACCAGCGCGACTGAAGACGGTGTGCGCCGCTTCCAGCGCAATATGGGGCTGGCCGTCACCGGGCGTGTTGACCAGGTGACGCTGGCTTATCTCAACGTACCGGCGGATGTGCGCCTGCGCACCATTCTGGCGAACATCAACCGGCTGGAGGTCTATGAGAAGGACCTCGGGCCGCGCTACGTGATCGTCAACATTCCGGCGCAGCAGATCGAAACCGTTGAGAATGGCCGCGTCTACTCGCACCACAATGCCATTGTCGGCCGCCCCTCGCGGCCTTCGCCGGTGGTGATGACGCCGCTGGAGGCAATCAACTTCAACCCGTACTGGAATGCGCCGGTTTCGATTGTCGAAGCTGACATTTTCCCGAAGCTGCGCACCGGCACGCGTGTCCTCGACGACATGAACATGAAGGTTTTCAAGGGCTACGGTGGCCCGGAAATCGATCCCCGCTCGGTGAACTGGCGCCGCGCCATTCCTGACGACTACCATTTCCGTCAGGAGCCGGGGCCGGGCAACGCCATGGCCACGGCCAAGGTGACCTTCAAGAGCCCGTTTGGTGTCTATCTCCACGACACGCCGGAGAAGCCGCTGTTCGAGTCCAAGACCCGTTTCTACAGCTCGGGCTGCGTGCGTGTGCAGGATATGCCGGGTCTGGTGAAGTGGATTGTGAATGGCCAGGACGGCATCGGCGAAACGCAGATTTCGGCTCTGGCTGAAACGCTGGAGCGCCTCGATGTCAATCTGACGGCACCGCCACAACTGCGGCAGGTCTATCTGACTGCCTGGCCGATCGGCAACACGGTTGCCTTCCGCTACGACATCTATGACCTCGACAACTCGGGCTTCACTGTCGGCCAGCCGATGCCGCTGGGCGAAGTTGCTCCGGATGGCAGCCGCTTCGTGCTGAAGCCGCTGCCACGCCTCGTGCAGTCGATCGAAGACGGTAACTCGGCCGGCTTCTTCCTGTTCGGCAACCGCAAGACTTCCGGCGGTTCATTCCTTGGCGGTTCCAACCAGGGCGGCACCAGCATGAGCAGGGGCAAGGCGAGCGACATTACGCGCAAGCTAATGCTGCGGCTTGCCAAGAACAGCGACGACGGCCCTGTGATGTCCTCGAGCTGGAAGTCCGCTGACGAGCCTTCTGCTGGAGCGGACGACGAGGACAGCACTCCGCCGAAGAAGACGCTGCTGGGTAAGTCGACAACGAAGCCGGCCAAGATCAAGAAGAACGACGACGGCGTTCCGGGCCTTTTTGACTGGGGCAAGTACCGCAAGGAACAGGCCGCAAAGAAGGGCAAGAAGGCCACCGACAAGAAGAAGGTTGCAAAGACCGGCAAGGCCGATGCCAAGAAGGTGGCCGCCACCGACAGCAAGGATGCTGCGGCAGCCAAGAAGAAACCGACCGACAACGCCACGGCCGACAAGAAGAAGGTGGACGACAAGAAGTCGGCCACAAAGAAGCCTGCTGCCTGCAAACCCGACAAGAATGGCAAGCTGCCTGATGGCTGCAAGACCGCTGATGCTGCTCCTGCCAAGAAGCCGGTTGAGGCAGTCAAAAAGCCAGCCGCCGACAAGGCAAAGCCTGAGACTGCGGCCAACTGACACGATTGAGCCAGGTCAAGTGCGCGGGTGCACTTGACCGGCTAAACGGTTGTGCATGACACGTTTTGACTATGCAGCGGCCTTTGACGGGGCCCTTGAAGCGCTTCACCGCGAGGGCCGGTATCGGCAGTTCATCGAACTGAGCCGCAAGTGCGGGCAGTTTCCACGGGCAACATGGCACGGGCCAGATGGCCCGCGCGATGTCGCGGTGTGGTGTTCCAACGACTATCTCGGCATGGGCCAGCATCCCGAGGTGCTGCAGGCCATGCACGAAGCAATCGACGAGGTCGGCGCCGGTTCCGGCGGAACGCGCAATATCTCTGGCACGACACGCTATCATGTGGCGCTCGAACGCGAGCTTGCCGACCTTCACGGCAAGGAGGCGGCACTTCTGTTCAACTCCGGCTACATGGCCAACGCCGCCGGGCTCTCCACCCTGGCGCAGCTTCTTCCGGGCTGTGTGATCCTCTCGGACGCCAAGAACCACGCCTCGATGATTGACGGCATCCGCCAGGGGCGCTGCGAGAAGATGGTTTTCGCGCACAATGACCTCGCCGACCTGCGGGCCAAGCTCAGCCGCATCGAGCGGGCCCGGCCGAAGATCATTGCCTTCGAGTCGATCTACTCCATGGATGGCGACATCTCGCCGATGGCGGCCATCTGCGATCTGGCGCGCGAGTTCGGGGCCCTGACCTATCTGGACGAGGTTCATGCCGTGGGCATGTATGGTCCCCGTGGCGGCGGTGTCGCCGAACGGGACGGGCTGCTCGGGCGGATCGACGTGATCGAGGGTACGCTGGCCAAGGCCTTCGGGCTCATGGGTGGCTATCTGGCTGGGCAGGCCAATGTCATCGATGCCATCCGCAGCAATGCGCCCGGGTTCATTTTCACGACGTCGATCTCGCCGGTGATCGCCGCCGGGGCTCTGGCCTCGGTGCGGCATCTCAAGCTGTCGGACAAGGAGCGGGCCCTGCAGCAGAGCCATGCCCGGAAGCTTTATGCGGCGCTGCGCGGGCGCGGCCTGCCGGCACTCGATACGCCGACCCATATCGTGCCGGTGATGATCGGCGATCCGGTGCAGTGCAAGGCGTTGACGGACCGGCTTCTGGACAAGCATGCGATCTATGTGCAGCCGATCAACTATCCGACCGTCGCCAAGGGCACGGAGCGCATCCGGCTGACGCCTGGGCCGCTTCATGGCGAGCTTGAAATCGCCCGGCTGGCCGCCGCCCTCGATGAATGCTGGGAGCGCCTCGCGCTGAAGCGGGCGGCCTGAGCAGGCGGACAGGGCGGGCCTTGTCCGTCATGTCGCTTTCGGCATGGACGGCGCTTTCGGAGCCTGTATAGAGCGGCCCCATCTGCCACCCGGAGACACCTGCCATGGCCCGCAAGCCCGCCAAGAAGACCGTCAAGAAAGCTGCCACCAAGAAAGCCCCGCTTTACCCCGGCTTCTTCAAGGACAAGCTGGCCAAGACCGACCCGAAGATCGCCAAGGCAATCGCCGCCGAGCTGGGGCGGCAGCAGCACGAGATCGAACTGATCGCCTCCGAGAACATCGTCTCGCGCGCCGTGCTTGAGGCGCAGGGTTCGGTGATGACGAACAAGTATGCCGAGGGCTATCCGGGCCGCCGCTACTATGGGGGCTGCCAGCATGTGGACGTTTCAGAACAACTGGCGATCGACAGGGCGAAGCAGCTGTTCGGCGCCAACTATGCCAATGTGCAGCCCCATTCCGGGGCCACGGCCAATCAGGCAGTGTTCTTTGCGCTGCTGCAGCCGGGCGACACCTTCATGGGTCTCGACCTCGCCTGTGGTGGCCACCTGACACATGGTTCGCCGGTCAACCAATCCGGCAAGTGGTTCAAGGTTGCTTCCTACAAGGTGCGCGAGGACAACCAGCAGATCGACTATGACGATGTTGCCCGCCAGGCCCTCGAGGTGCGGCCGAAGCTTATCATCGCCGGTGGTTCGGCCTATCCGCGGATCATCGACTTCAAGCGCTTCCGCGAGATCGCCGACAGCGTGGGCGCCTATCTGTTTGTCGACATGGCGCATTTTGCCGGCCTCGTGGCGGGTGGTGTGCATCCGAGCCCGCTGGAACATGCCCATGTGGTGACGACGACGACGCACAAGACGCTGCGCGGACCGCGCGGCGGTATGATCCTCTCGCGCGACGAGGATCTGGGCAAGAAGATCAATTCCGCGGTTTTCCCGGGCATCATCGGTGGACCGCTGGAACATGTGATTGCAGCCAAGGCCGTGGCCTTTGGCGAAGCTCTGAGGCCCGCCTTCAAGAAGTATGCAGGGCAGGTTGTGAAGAACGCCAAGGCGCTCTCGGATGCCATGATTGCAGGCGGCTGCGACATCACCACGGGCGGCACCGACACGCACCTGATGCTGGTCGACCTGCGCAAGAAGGGCCTGACTGGCAAGGCCGCAGAACAGTCACTGGGCCGCGCCTATATCACCTGCAACAAGAACGGCATTCCCTTCGACCCGGAGAAGCCGATGGTGACGAGCGGCATCCGCCTTGGCACACCGGCCGGAACGACGCGTGGCTTCGGCGAAGCCGAATTCCGCGAAGTGGGCCGGTTGATCACCGAGGTTCTGGACGGGCTTGCCAAGAATGGCGAAGATGGCAACGGCAAGGTGGAATCGGCGGTGAAGCGCAAGGTGATGGCGCTGACCAAGAGGTTCCCGATCTACAGCTAGGAGCTTTCCAGACGATGCGCTGTCCGTTCTGCGGCAATGCCGAAACCCAGGTGAAGGACAGCCGCGCCACGGAAGACAATTCCGCCATCCGCCGCCGCCGGGCCTGCCCGGATTGCGGCGGACGCTTCACGACCTTTGAACGCATCCAGTTGCGCGAGTTGATGGTGGTGAAGCGGTCCGGCCGCCGCACGCCCTTCGACCGCGACAAGCTCGCACGTTCCGTGCAGGTGGCCCTGCGCAAGCGGCCTGTCGATGCCGAGCGTATCGAGCGCATGGTTTCCGGGATCGTGCGGCAATTGGAAAGCCTGGGCGAAAACGAGATCAAGTCGGAGCAGATCGGCGAGCTCGTCATGGAGGGGCTCAAGAACCTCGATGACGTGGCCTATGTGCGCTTTGCCTCGGTGTACCGCAATTTCCGCGAGGCGAAGGATTTCGAGGAGATCATTGGCGAACTGGCCAATGACGACAGCAGCGAGAACGACACCTGATGGTGTGCGTGATTGGTTCTGGCCTGAGATGCGCCGGGGCGGGGCTCGTGGCTCTTCTGCTGGGGGTATTGCCTGCCGCGGCGGCGCCATCCTGCAACACCCATCCGCAATATCCGCTCGTTGATCTTTCGCAACCGGTGATGACGATCACGACGAAGAGCGGGAAAACGGGCGTTGAAGCCTTCAAGGCTATCGGCATCAAAACCATTGCCCGCTACTATGACTGGGTCGGGCCGGACACGACCTGCAAGTCGCTGTTTCCAAAGGAAACCGATGCACTGTTGGCGGCGGGCCTCAGCATCGTGACGATCTTCCAGCACGAGAACTCCGATCCGGAGACCTTCCTCGACAAGTCTCGCGGGGCGCGCGATGCGCGCGAGGCCCTGAAACTCGCCGGGGCCAACGGGCAGCCTGCGGGCTCGGCCATCTATTTTGCCGTCGATGGCGTCGACCAGACGATCAAGGACTCCGTCTTTGAATGGCGCGTCAACAAGGGGCAGGTGGTGCAGCCTGAGCGCAAGAAGCGGCTGCTCGCTGCTGACCCCAGCTTCCGCAAGCACATCAAGTTCTATGAGCGCTTCCGGATCTATCACCGGCTGGCCTTTGGCAAGCCGCCGGAAGCCATCACGCACGGCGACATGCTGCCCTTTGTCGATCACTATTTCAGCGAGTTGAACCGCGTGCTGAAGGCGGACGGGCGCTATCGCATCGGCGGCTATGGCAGCGGGCTTGTGTGCGAGCACCTGCTGAACAGAAAGCTGGTGGAATTCTGCTGGCTGGCCATGTCGACCGGCTGGCCAAGGTCCAAGGAATTCCTCGCCAGCGGCAAGTGGACCCTGGTGCAGCAGCATACGACCTTCTGCAAGAACTGGCAGTTCAACGGCAAGGAAACGGCGCGCTTCGATTTCAACCGCGTGCAGCGCAAGGATTTCGGCCAGTGGTCGAAGAAGGGCAAGGTGACGCCGGCCGCGGGCCTGCCCGAGAAGTGCAAGCCGAGCTGGTGAGCGTTCAGGCCGCCGTGGCTGTGCGGCGCTTCACATGTTCCCGCCACATCAGGAAGGCCGAGGCCGCCATGATGAGGGCAATGCCGATCCACAGATTGCCTTCGGGCAGGTAGCGGAAGGCCACATAGCCCGCGATGACATTGAAGGGCAGGCGCAGATCGTCGAAGGGCTGGAGGAAAGAGGCATCGGCCTTGTCATAGGCCTTGGTGAGGCACCACTGTGCCACGAACTGGATGACGCCGCCCAGCAGGATGAGGTGAAGGATCCTGCCGCTTGGCCACTCGAAGCCCGCGGCCAGCGAAAGCCCGAGATTGATGGGCGAGAGCAGGAGCAGCAGCCACATGGTGATGGTCTCGGGACTCTCGGAGGCGGTGAGGCGCTTGGTCATGAGTGAGGCAGCGCCCCACAGGATGGCGGCGGCAACGGGCGCCAGCGACCAGACCGTAAAGCCAGACGACCAGGGCTGCAGCACGATCAGGGCACCGGCAAAGCCGAGGCTCGCTGCGAACCAGCGGTCCAGCCCGACATGCTCACCAAGAGAGAATTTTGCGCCCAGAAGAATGAAGAAGGGCGAGGTCATGACAAGGGCGATGACCTGCCAGATGGGCACACCATGGGCGAGGCCGAAGACGAAAGCCTGCACGCCCAGGGCCGAGAAGATGACGCGGATCACATGCTGCCCGGGGAAGGCCGTGCGCATGGCGCCAGGGCCACTTTTCAGGATGAAGGGCAGGGAGATCAGGAGGGCGATGAAATACTGCCAGAAGGCATCGGAGGTCGGCTTGAAGCCAAGCCCGCCATAGGCAGGGTCACCTGTGACCGTCTGGGTGATGACGTTGATGACCGCAAAGGCAATCCCGGCGGAAACCATGAAGATCGCGCCGGTGGCCGGGCTCTTCGCCTTTGCTGAAGGTAGGGTCATCCGCCTGTCTCTCCCCTGAGGATGGCCGGAAATAGGGGGGAGCCGCCCTGTGCGCAAGTCTGGGGTGGCATGCCGGGCCGGCGTTGTGCTGGCGGCGGAGGCGGGCTAAGCGGTGGCGCAAAGCTGATTGAAACCGCCAGACATGAACACCCCCCGCAAACCGCCCGTTGCCCGCTCCGCCGCCCGGCTGGGCGCCGTCCAGGCCTTATACCAGATGGATATTGCCGCCTCCGATGTAGGGGAGACGCTGGCGCAGTTCTCGTCCCGGGCCGCAGGCGACAATTTCGATAATGGTGAATGTGGCGAGGCCGACTACGCGCATCTGCGCACTGTCGTGGAGGGGACTGTCCGTGAGCAGGCCCTTCTTGACGTTTCGCTGGACAAGATTCTCGACAAGGACTGGCCGTTGCACCGCCTCGATTCAACCGTTCGGGCGATCCTTCGCGCGGCAGCCTTTGAAATCTTCTTCATGGACAAGGTTCCGTCGCGGGTCGCGATCTCGGAATATGTCGGCGTGGCCGATGCCTTCTTTGATGGCGGCGATGAGCCGCGCTTCATCAACGGCGTCTTGAACACACTGGCCCGTGGGTGCAGGCCCGAGGAATTCAGCGTTTGACGACGGCTGTTCCCAGCGCACGCAAGACGATCCTGCTGCTTGCGATCGCGCAGGCGCTGTATTCGTGCTGCATCATCACGGTGTTCGCGACAGCTGGCCTCGTGGGCCTGCAGATTGCACCAAGCCCGGGTTATGCCACCTTGCCGGTGACGACTTTCGTGCTGGGCGCCATGGTGACGACAGTTCCCGCGTCGCTGATCATGCAACGGATCGGGCGGAAGCCGGTGTTTCTGGCCGGTGCGCTGGTGAGCATCCTGGGCGCGCTGCTGGCTGTCTGGGCGATCGTCAATGCGAATTTTTCCGTCTTCTGCTTTGCCACCGCGATGCAGGGTGTTTTCCAAGCGACAAGCGGGTTCTACCGCTTTGCCGCCGCCGAAGCTGCGGACGAACGCAGCAAGTCGATCGCCATCTCATGGGTACTGACCGGCGGTGTGGTCGCTGCGGTGGCCGGAACACTGATTTCAAGCAAGAGCAGCGATCTCTTTGCGCCCTACATGTTTGCTGGTTCCTACGCCGCTGCAGCACTGCTGGCGCTGGCGAACCTTGTGGTCGTTTCACAGCTGAGGATTGCCAAGCCGACCGCTGCCCAGATTGAAGGGCCGCAGCGCAGCTGGGGCGAGCTTCTGCAGCAGCGCAAGCTGATCGTGGCGATGGCTTCCGCCATGATCGCTTATGCGTTGATGAACCTGATGATGACCGCAGCACCGGTTGCCATGATCGGGTGCGGATTCACCCAGGCTGACGCCAGCTGGGTGATCCAGTGGCATGTGCTGGCGATGTTCGTTCCGAGTTTCTTCACGGGGCAACTGATCCAGCGTTTCGGACCGGAGCGCGTCACCGCGGCGGGCATGATCCTGCTGATGCTGGCGGCGGGCGTAGGCCTTGCCGGCATCACGTTCGGACACTTCGCCATCGCCCTGATTGTGCTCGGCCTTGGCTGGAATTTCGGCTTTATCGGCGGCACAACCATGCTGACCGACTGCTACAGGCCGTCCGAGCGCGGCAAGGTGCAGGCGGCCAACGATCTTGGCATCTCCATCCTCATGGCGATTGCGTCGTCGTCGTCGGGCCTCATCCTTGCCGACCTCGGCTGGCATGCCGTACCTTTTGCACTGTTTCCGCCAGCGGCGATTGCTCTCGCCCTGATCGGTTGGCTCGCCCTGACACGAACCCGGAGTAACCTCGCATGAAGATTGACGGCAAACCCTATCGCACCATCTGGCTCGGAAAGGATGGAACGACGGTCGAGGTGATCGACCAGACCCGGTTGCCGTTTGAACTTGTGGTGAAGCCTCTCAAGAGCCTCGAGGATGTGGCCGTCTGCATTGAGGACATGACAGTGCGTGGCGCACCGCTGATCGGCGCCACGGCTGCCTATGGCATGGCGCTGGGCATGGCTGGCGACACAAGCGACAAGGGGCTGGCTACCGCTTACGAGCGGCTGATGCGCACGAGGCCCACCGCCGTCAACCTGCGCTGGGCGCTGGACGAGATGCGTGGCTTTCTTGCGCCGCTCGCGCCGGGTGAGCGCCGGGCCGCCGCCTACAAGCGCGCCGCGGAAATCTGTGACGAGGACGTCGAGATCAACGCCGCGATCGGCCGCAACGGCCTTGCCATCATCGAGGCCATTGCCGCCAAAAAGCCAGCCGGCAGCACAATCAACATCCTGACTCACTGCAATGCCGGGTGGCTGGCGACCGTGGATTGGGGGACGGCAACGGCGCCGATCTACATGGCGCATGACAAGGGCATGAAGATCCATGTCTGGGTGGACGAGACCCGGCCCCGAAACCAGGGCGCCTCGCTCACGGCCTTCGAACTTGGCCATCATGGCGTGCCGCACACAGTGATCCCGGACAACACCGGAGGCCATGTCATGCAGCATGGCATGGTGGACATGGTGATTGTCGGCACTGACCGGACGACCCGCACAGGCGATGTTGCCAACAAGATCGGCACCTATCTCAAGGCGCTTGCCGCCAAGGACAATGGCGTGCCGTTCTATGTTGCGCTGCCGTCACCCACCATCGATTTCAAACTGGAAGACGGGGTGCGGGATATCCCGATCGAGCAGCGCTCGCCGGAGGAAGTGACCCACATGACCGGCCGGCTGGCCTCGGGCGCCATCGCAACGGTCGAGATCGTGGCCTCCGGCTCTCCCGTTGCCAACTACGGCTTCGACGTGACGCCTGCGCGCCTCGTGACCGGCCTCATCACTGAGAAGGGCGTTGCCGCTGCCAACGAGGCGAGTATCGCCAAGCTGTTCCCGGAACGCTCGGGCAGCTAGCCCGTCAGCTTCGGCTGCGAGGCATTGGCCTTGCGCGCGGCGGCAGTGATGTCGGTGATTTTCCGGTAGTCGCCGGTGTTCACCATCATGTCGCGGGCAAGCTCCAGGACGCGGGCTTCAGCGGTGGCGCGCAGCCTCTCATCCTTGATCCATTCGAGATCGATGTTGTGGGCGAGGCCGAGCACGCGGCGGATCATCTTTGCGGAGGCAAAGCCGACGGTATCCTGCCAGAGGCGGTCCATGTAGGCCTCGCGCTCTGCAGCCAATGTACGCTGGCCTTCTGCGCCGGCGAACAGGTCGCGTGGATAGGCATCGCCGATGCCGCCCTTTTCCCAGTTCGCGATGAACTTGGCCCGGAACTGCACCCAGACTTCTTCGGCCGTCCGCAGCACCCAGTCGCGATAAGCATCACGGGCGCCGGGCTTCTCTTCGTGGCCCACCTGGGAGAGATAGTTGATGACGAGGTTGGCGATCACCGCACCGACGTCAAAACCCATCGGCCCGACAAAGGCGAATTCGGGATCGATAATGCGAGTGTCCTGCTCCGTGAGCATGACCGAGCCCGTGTGCAGGTCGCCATGGATCAGGGCCTCGGCTGAGCTCAGGAACTTCACCTTGAGCCGGGAAACGGCCACTTTCAGCGGGCCATCGCTGCGGAAAGCGGCAGCATGGCCATCGAGCCATGGCTTGGTCCAGCGATTCAACTCGGCAATGCGATAGGGATCGGTGAAGATCAGGTCTTCGGTGATTTTGCAGAGCGCGGTGTTGCCGGCAAAATCACCGATGAGCGCCTTCTTGTCCTTGGCAGAGAGGGCCATGTCGCTCGTCGCGAAGAGCGTGTTGGCCATATAGGTCGATATGACGCCGGCAAAAAGCGGATAGACCGTTCCCGCGATCATGCCGCGGCGCATGATGATGTGCGGCTGCAGGAGCTCCATGACGATGAGGGCCATGGCTTCGTCATAGTGGTAGATGGTGGGCGTGAGGCCGGGGGCCGCCTTTCCATGATGCGTGAGCGTCATGTACTCGTAGTGCGCACGTGACAGCGGCAGGGGCCAAGCCTCGCCGACAAGGCGCACATAGGGAAGGGCCTGCTTGACAGCGATACCACCGGACGGACCCTTGACGATGAAGACGAGGTTCAGATTGCCGTCGCCCACTTCCTCGACTGTCCAGCCATCTGGCTTGCCACCCAGGCGGCTTGCGACATCAGGCAGCCGTGCCAGATAGTCCTTCAGGCTGCCGGCAGTCTGGGGCTTGTAATCCGGGTGGACCTTTGCGGCTTCTCCCATGGGGCGAACTCTCTGTTTCCATTCAGTTTCTTGGGGCGATATGTGGCACCAACGGCGCCGCTGCGCAAGCCGGGGATGGCTCAGCGGAATGGCGGTTCGTCGAAGCTGCGGAGCTTGCGCGAATGCAGGCCCTTGCGGTCACGCCGCAGGCGTTCGAGCGTCTCGAGCCCGATCAGCAGGTGCTCGCCGACGGCCCGGTCGTAGAAGGCGTTGGCGGCGCCGGGCAGCTTGATCTCACCATGCAGAGGCTTGTCGGAGACACAGAGCAGGGTGCCGTAGGGAACGCGCAGTCGATAGCCCTGGGCCGCCACCGTGCCGCTTTCCATATCTACGGCGATGGCGCGGGAGAGATTGATGGGGCGGCGTTCCTGCGACCAGCGCAGTTCCCAGTTGCGGTCGTCGTAGGTCACGACCGTACCGGTGCGCAGGCGTTGCTTCAGGTCTTCACCTGACTCACCTGTGATCGCTGCCGCAGCACCCTGCAGAGCGACCTGGATTTCGGCCAGGGCCGGAATCGGAATTGAGGGCGGCACGATGGAGTCGAGTATGCGGTCTTCGCGCAGATAGCCGTGTGCCAGCACATAGTCGCCGATGCGCTGTGACTGGCGCAGACCGCCACAATGGCCGATCATCAGCCAGCAATGCGGGCGCAGCACCGCCAGATGATCGGTCATGGTCTTGGCATTCGACGGGCCAACGCCGACGTTTACCAGCGTGATGCCACCTTCTCCGTCCTTGCGCGTGAGGTGGTAGGCGGGCATCTGGAAGCGGTGCCACGGGGAGTTGCCGATGGTGTGCTCAGCTGCTTCGTCGGAGTCTTCCGGGGTGAGGACGCCGCCTCCGGGAAGATGAAGCGCGTTCCAGGGGCCGCCTTCCTGCATGCGCTTGCGGCCCCACTGCACGAACTGATCGACGTAGCGGTGATAGTTGGTGAGCAGGATCCAGGGCTGCGTCTTGTCCCAGTGGTTGCCGGTGTAGTGCTGCAGGCGCTTCAGCGAATAGTCGACGCGTACGGCATCGAAGAGCGAAAGCGGCAAAGGTTCTCCCGGTGGATTGACCCAGATGCCATCGGCGATTTCGTCTCCCACCAGCGAGAGCTGAGGCGTAGGAAAATGCAGTGCCAGTTCGGCGGCGAGGAGGCCGCCTGCGCCGAGATCGTCACCCTTGTCGAGGACGTAAGGATAGGGGATTTCCTGCTTCGATGGCCCGACCGCGATGGTCGCGTTGTAGTCCTTCACCAGATAGGTGAGTTGCTCGATCAGATAGCGCCGGAAATGCGCGGGATGGGTGATCGTCGTGGCATAAACGCCCGGCCCCTGAAACTTGGCATAGGCGCGGGAAATCGTGGGCTGGATGCCGTGCGCCTCATAAGTCACGCGCAATTCGGGATAGCAAAAGCGGGCGCGGGCTGTGGCGGCTGGTGGAACCCGGTCCTTGAAATAGGCTTCCAGAGCCTGCCGCAGGGCCGCTGTGGCGTCCGCATGCATAGTGATCAAGCGCTCTACGGCGGCTTCGGGCGTGAGGGTCTGCTGTTGGTTCTGCTCTTTCATGCCGGGCCTATAGCATAGAGCACAGTTTTGCTGTAGCCACGCCGACAGCCCGGCAACGAGCCGGGCTCACGGTGGGCCTGTAGCTCAATGGTTAGAGCTGGCGGCTCATAACCGCCTGGTTCCAGGTTCGAGTCCTGGCGGGCCCACCACCTCATCCTAGGCCCTGCGTCATGCTGCGGCGCTGTTGAGATGCTCCGCCAGGGCAAGCGCCTGCGGGGCCGGAACGGGCTTCGAGACGACGAACCCCTGAACCTGATCGGCGCCAAGATCATGAAGAAGCTGCAGTTCGGCTTGTGTCTCCGCACCTTCTGCCACCACGGTCATTTCCAGCGAATGTGCCATCTGGACGATAGAACGCAGGATCTCGGTGCGCTTGACCGAGGTTTGTGACGCGGTGACGAAGGAACGGTCGATCTTGAGCTTGTTGAAGGGCAACTGGGAGAGATAGGCGAGGGATGAGAAGCCGGTGCCGAAATCGTCCAGAGCGAGGTTCACGCCCAGTTGGCTCAATTCGTCAAGGATGCTGCGGACGCCACCAAGGGAGCGGCCGAGGAAGATCGACTCCGTCAACTCAAGGCAGAGCAGTTCGCCGGGCAGACGTGCGTCGGCAAGTGCGGCCTCGACACGCCGGACAAATCCTGACTGGAGAATCTGCGCGGGCGAGACATTGACCGCGACGACATAGGGCCGGCCTGTCTCGTCGAGCCAGGTCCGGGCCTGCGCACAGGCCTCACGCAGCACCCAGTCACCGATGGCGGCAACGAAGCCGCTGCGTTCGGCAATCGGGATGAAAAGGGCTGGAGACACTGTGCCCAGCGTTGGGTGATTCCAGCGGACCAGAGCCTCGAACCCGACGATCTGCCAGGATGACAGCTGCTGCTGCGGCTGAAAGTGTAGTGTGAGTTCATTGTTGTCGATGGCGCTGCGCAGGCGCTGGGCGAGTTCCGTTTCCTTGCGCAGCGTTTCGTCCATTTCCTGACGGAAGAAGGCACTGCGTCCTGCGCCCTGCTTGCGCGCCGCGTTGGCGGCGAGATCCATGAAGCGGAGCGCGTCAGAGACTGTCGGAGCGTGAACAGGAGCCAGCGTGGCGCCCGCCGACAGGGTGAGGTGCAGTTCCATGCCGTTGACATTGATAGGCTGGTAGAACGTGGCGTGAATGTGCGCGAGCGTGGCCATTGCGGCCTCACCGTCGAGGCGATCGGGAACTAGGATACCGAATTCATCACCACCAAGGCGGGCAACGAGGGCGCCCGGTGGCGATTGTTCGGTGAGAATGCTGCCGACGTGCTGCAAGATTGCGTCTCCTGCGGCCAGACCGAAGGCGTTGTTGAGGGCCCGGAAGCCATCGATGTCGAGTAGAATGGCTGCGACTTGCGACCCATCCTGTTGGAGGCCAGCCAGGCGCTCGGCCAGGTCGCGCTGGAAGGCGGCGCGGTTCGGCAGACCTGTCAGCGTGTCGAAATAGGCGAGTTGCTGGAGCGACTGATCACGGTCGCGAATGTCGTGGAGCAGCCCATTGAAGTTCTCCACAAGAATGCCGGTTTCGTCGTCACTCGCACGCGGCAGTGTGACAGCGTAGTTCTGCGAAACGCGAAGATCCTGAACGGAGCGGGTGAGCTTCTGGATGGGATCGACGATCTTGCGGAGCAGGGGCGTCAAGAGAAGCATGGCAAAGGCGGCTGCCAGCAACGAGGCTGCGACGACCGCCATCATGGTCTGGAAAAAGTCCTGCCGGAGATCGGAGATGTCAGTGGTGAGCACGAGCGTGCCCTGCACGGCCCCGCCCTTGATGATGTCGACTGAGACAGGGACGATCCCCTTGCTCATCATGTCGAAGAAGCTCGGATCCGTGACGATGACGTCCGATGTGAGCAGGGCCTTCTGGCCGAGTGTCGCGATAGCCTTGCCGTCGGCGCCATGCACGGTGGCCGAGATGACGCCGGGAACACGATCCAGCGAACGCAGGACGGTGCGAATGGCGCTGGCATCGCGGGTGGCAACGTGATCTGCAACGGCCGAGGCAAAGACATAGGCCGTGCCCTCGACCGCCGCCCGCTTCTGCTGGGCGGCGACATTGGCGTCATAGACGCTGATGAGGCCCGCGACGACGACAACGGCCAGGATCACGGCCACCGCCATGAGCCGGGCAACCCGATTGCCGATTCCCTTTTTCCGAACAGTACGCAGGCCCATGTTCCCCCCAACCGAGACGGGCAAATCTGCCCCGGCAAGGGTTAGCAAGCCGTGAACCCCGGCCTCAGGCGGAAGCGTCCTCAAGGATCAGTTCAGCGCCCTTCCACCCCACCATCATGGCAGGTGCATTGGTGTTTCCCGCGATGAGATTGGGAAACACGGAGGCATCGCAGACCCGGAGACCGGCAATGCCGTGAACCCGGAGCCGCGGATCGACCACGGAGGTCGCAGGATCGGGGCCCATCCGGCAGGTGCAGGACGGATGATAGACGGTGCCGCTGCGCTGCTTGAAGTCGTGGATCAATTCGGCATTCGTTTGCACTTGCGGCCCCGGGCGCAGTTCCTCCGCGATCAGACTCTTGAGCGGCTCGGTTTCAGCGAGGCGACGCAGGAATTTCACGGCCGCCAGCATCTCCTCGACGTCGTGTTCCGTGCCATAGGCATTGGCCCAGATGCGCGGGTGCTGGCGCGGATCAGCGCTGCGGACGTGAATCGACCCTCGCGAGGTCGGGCGGCAGTTTGAAAGGCCGATGGAGAGACCGGAGAACGGGTCCGGCGTGAGAATCGGCCGCTCGCCGGGCTTCGGCTTGAGCGTGGAGAAGGCCTGCATGTAGAGCTGCATGTTAGGCCGCTCGTAGGAGGGGTTGGTCTTGAAGAAGCCGCCGCCATGATTGATCGAAAGGCTCAAAGGCCCGGTCTGGAAAAGCAGGTACTCAATGCCGACCAGCAGCTTGCCCCACCAGGGCCGCAGCCGGTCGTTCATCGTCGGCACCTTCATGCGGTAGGTGTAGTTCAGGCCGACATGATCCTCTAGGTTCTCGCCGACCTGGGAACTGTGATGGCGAACCGAGATCCCAAGTGCCCTTAGTCGTTCGGTGGAACCGATACCCGAGAGCTCCAGAAGTTGCGGTGAATTGACGGCCCCTCCGGCCAGTATGACCTCCCGCCGGGCCCTGGCAGAGCTCCTGCCATCGAAACCCGACCAGGTGACACCGATAGCTCTTTGTCCTTCAAAATCAATCTGTTCTACAAGTGCGCTCGTTTGGACCTTGAGATTTAGCCGGCGCCTGGCCGGGTCAAGGAAGGCGCGGGCAGAACTGAGCCGCAGACCACCCCGCGTGGTGACGTGATAGATGCCGGCGCCTTCCTGGTTTTCACCGTTGAAGTCTGGGTTGTGGGGAAGGCCGAGCGCCTCGCATGCCTTGATATAATCAAGCGTAAGGGGGTGGACCTTGCCCGTCTGGTCGGTGATGTGGAGCGGGCCGCCGGCACCGTGGAAAGCGTTGGCGCCATGTTCGAAATCTTCCATGGCCTTGTAAGCAGGAAGGACATCATCCCAGCCCCAGCCTGGATTGCCGGCGTCCTTCCAGCTTTCGTAGTCGGCGCGCTGGCCGCGGATGTAGACCATGGCATTGATGGAACTTGAGCCACCAAGCACCCTGCCGCGTGGCCAATGGTCTTCCTGGCCGTTGAGGCCCGAGTCCGCCTCGGCCCGGTAAAGCCAGTTGACCTTGGGGTCGTAGAAGGTCTTGCCGTAGCCAAGCGGCATCTGGATGAAGAAGCGCTTGTCCGTGCCGCCGGCCTCCAGAAGGAGAACCGTGTATTTTCCGCTCTCGGTCAGCCGGTTGGCGAGAACGCAGCCCGCCGATCCGGCGCCGACGATGATGAAGTCGAATTCCATTCGCTCTGTCTAGCGAAGCGGCCCGCTGCGCTCAAACCATTGTGGCGGTGAAAAAAACTACAGGGGTGCCAAGGACGGCGGGGCTAGGCAATGGCCCTGCGGTTTTGCCATGTAGGGGCAGGGAGAGCGCTATGAAGATTCAGGATCTCAAGGTTTTCATCGTCGGCACACCGCCTGGCGAATGGGGCGGACGCTATTTCACCTTCGTCAAATTGACGACCGACAATGGCATAACCGGGATCGGCGAGTGCTATGGTGCGGCCTTCGGGCCGAAGCCCATGGTTCACATGATCGAGGATGTGTTCCAGCGCTATGTGCAGGGAATCAATCCCTTCGAGGTCGAGAAGCTCTGGCGCAAGGTCTATTCCTCGGGCTATTCGCAGCGGCCCGACCCCACCCTGATGGGAGTGCTGTCCGGCCTTGAGATCGCGCTCTGGGACATCAACGGCAAGGCGCTGGGCAAGCCGGTCTATGAACTGATCGGCGGCAAGGTGCATGAGCGTTTGCGCTCCTACACCTACATCTACCCGGACCCCGCGAAGGGACAGGACTCAAAGATTTTCTGGAATCCCGAGCAGTCGGCGGAGCGGGCGGCCCACTATGCGAAGATGGGCTTCACCGCGGTCAAGTTCGATCCGGCGGCGCCCTATTCGGCCTTCGATCCGCGCCAGCCATCCCTGGAATCGATCGATCTCTGCGTCAAGTTCTGCAAGCTGATCCGTGACGCTGTGGGCAGCAAGGCCGATCTCCTGTTTGGTACCCATGGCCAATTCACAGCCTCCGGCGCCATCCGTTTCGCCAAGAAGATCGAGGCCTATGATCCCTTGTGGTTTGAGGAGCCGACACCGCCTGAAAAGCCTGAGGAGATGGCGCTTGTGGCCAGGGGGACATCGATCCCCATTGCCACCGGCGAGCGGCTGACCACGAAGTATGAATTTGCGCGCGTGCTTGAATGCCGGGCTGCCTCGATCCTGCAGATGGCGCTTGGCCGCGTTGGCGGCATCATGGAAGCCAAGAAAATCGCGGCCATGGCCGAGGCTCACTATGCACAGATCGCGCCGCATCTCTATGCCGGCCCGGTCGAAGGGGCGGCCAATATCCAGTTCTCCTGCACACTGCCGAATTTCCTTATCCTGGAGAGCATCGAAACCTGGGGTGGGTTCCATGGCAAACTGCTCAAGAAGCCGATCCGCTGGGAGGAGGGCTACGTCATTCCGCCAACCGAACCCGGTCTCGGCATCGAGTTGAACGAAGAGGTGGCGCTGGCACATCCCTACACCGGAACGGGGCTGCACCTCGAGATGACCAACGAGCCGGTGCGCTGATGAAATACGGATATATCGGTCTCGGGAACCTTGGGGGACATCTGGCGGCAAGCCTGCAGCGCAGAGGCTTTCCACTGGTTGTCCATGACATCGACAAGTCGCTTGCGGACAGGCACCTCGCCGCGGGGGCGGCATGGGCTGCAAGCCCCTCCGAGCTGGCGCGGCAGGTTGATGTGGTGCTGACCTGCCTTCCATCACCCGCCGTGTCGGAGAAAGTGCTCGGCGAAGTCCTGAAGGGGCTGAAGCCGGGCGCGACCTGGATCGAGAACTCGACGCTTGGCCGCGATGAGGTGCAGCGCCTGGCCGCGGTTGCTGAAGCAAGGGGAATCCGGGTTCTCGAAGCGCCAGTGACCGGCGGTGTTCACCTGGCAGCGCGCGGCGAGATCACCGTGCTCGTGGGCGGCGACAAGGCGCTGTTCGAAGAGCATCGGAAGGTTCTTGAGGCCATCGGCAGCAGGATTTTCCATATGGGGCCTTTGGGAGCTGCGGCTGTCATCAAGGTCATCACGAATATGCTGGCCTTCATCCATCTGGTGGCCGACGCTGAGGCCCTGATGCTGGCGAAGCGGGGCGGCCTCGACCTGGGGCAGGCGTGGCAGGCGATTGCTGCCAGTTCGGGAACGAGCTTCGTGCATGAAACGGAAGGCCAGCTGATCCTGAACGGAAGTTACGACATCGCCTTCACGATGGACCTTGCTCTCAAGGATCTGGGTTTTGCCATGCAGTTCGGGCGCGAGTTCGGCGTGCCCCTGGATCTCGCCGGGATGACAAACCAGACCTTTGTGCGCGGCAAGGCCGCCTATGGAGGCTCGGCGCAGTCGACACAGATCGCCAAACTGCTCGAGGAAGCGCTCGGGACTGACCTCCGGGCTCCTGGCTTTCCCGCCCGCCTTGAATAATGCTCCTTTTATCGCCATGATTGGTGCTTACGAGGAGTCGGGCGGATTTCAGGAGGAGTTGAGGAATGAAGAAGATTATCGCCGCACTGATGTGCGCCTCGATGTCGTTGCCGCTGGCGGCCGTGACATCTACACAGAGCTTCGCTCTGTCGAAGGGCTTCTGCGACAGCTACGCAACGAAGAAAGCCAACAAGAAGTCCAACAAGAAGGTTGTTGAAGGCCTGGCCATTGGCGCACTGGCAGGTCTGGCCATTGGCTCCGTTGCCACCGGCAGCAAGAAGGGCGCGGCGACGGGCGCCATCATCGGCGGCGTTGGCGGCACGGCACTCGGCGGTGTTGCAGCCAATGACAAGTGGAAGAAGACTTATAAAAAGTACTACAAGAAGTGCCGCATCGCGGACGACATTGATGAGCTGTATGACTGATCAGCGCTGCGGCGCTGAAGTCAGTTGAACCGATTGAAGCCTCCTTTCCGCCATGGAGAGGAGGCTTTCTTGTCTCATTCCGCAAGCAATTGCCCGGATTGTGTTTTTGGGGTGTTCCTCCGCTGAATCCACGGTGAACACAGACTTCAGCAGCGGCTCAGCTGCGCCGTGCAACTCTCCGCTCAACTCGTGAGAAGGAGAGTTCAAATGGTTGATTACACGCTCAGCGGCAACGGCAGCAGC
Source organism: Pseudomonadota bacterium (assembly GCA_020161855.1). Lineage (GTDB taxonomy): Bacteria > Pseudomonadota > Alphaproteobacteria > Rhizobiales > Aestuariivirgaceae > Aestuariivirga. The sequence continues at coordinate 104,569 of JAIUNJ010000007.1, read as the reverse complement.
AATGTCCTGAAGGTTCCTAACTGGGCTTGGGATTATGACTTTGCGATTTTTGGCAACGGCGGCCACGACACGCTGATCGCGGGCAACGGCGACGACGATCTCTATGGTGGTGCGGGCAACGACACGCTGAATGGCGGTTACGGTTGGAACTACCTGGATGGTGGTACCGGCTTCGACACCGTGGACTACTCCTTCTTCAACACCGGCTCGAGCCTTGGGATGTATATTGATCTCAGCCTCGGCCAGGCCTGGGACCGGCCGACGGGTGGCGGCTATGTCGATGACGAACTGGTATCGATCGAGGGCGTCACGGGTTCCGCACGGGCGGACATCATCATCGGCAACTCGGCGTCAAACGTGCTGAAGGGCGGCGCCGGTAGCGACGACATTCGCGGTGGCGGCGGCAACGACGATATCTACGGAAACCGTGGCAGTGACCTGCTGACTGGCGGCTCAGGCTATGACTATTTCATTTTCGAGTCGATCAACGACAGCAACGCGGCCTACGGTCGCGATACGATCACGGACTTCCAGCTCGATGTCGACATGATCGACCTGAGCAGCATCGACGCCAAGACGGGTGTCGGTGGCAACAACGCCTTTGCCTGGAAGGGCTATGATGCGACCTTCAACGGCTCACAGGGAGAGTTGCACTTCTTCTACACTGGGGCCGGAGCCTCTGCGAAGACGGTGATCGAAGGCGACATCAACGGTGACAGGGTTGCCGATATTCAGATCTTCCTGACCGGGCACAAGTTCCTAGTCGGTAGTGACTTCATACTCTGACATCGGCGCCAGGGACGACATCAGGGCCTGGACATCACGTTCCGGCCCTTGCCGTTGGTGCCGGGGGCCTAGTTGTTCGGCGGTGATAGTGCGGAATCGGCTGTGCAACGCTTGAGGGGCAGTTGATCCACATCCATGATGGCAGTGATGGTCTGGCCGTTGCCGTGTTCTGTCGTGACTTCAAGGCAAGCGCAGCCGTAGCCATAGGATGATCCGTTGGTCACCACCCATTCGCCGGCTGTGAAATCCGGGAGAAGGTCCATGCCTTCGGCCTGGGCGCCGCCCTGTGTTCCGATGGTCCATTCACCCTGCGCATCTGTGAGCCACCAGTTGCCCGGCGTCGGGTTTTGAATCCACCCGCATCGTGTTTCGGCCAGGGCGGGACCTGCGGCCAAGAGGAATGCCAGGCAAAGAGATGGGGCGAAGCGCTTCATGTGATGTCTTTGTGATGCGTACTACCATCCAAATAGCGGAAAACCCCGGTGTTGCCACCGGGGTTTCCCATCAGTTTCGTATCGGTTACCGTTCGGCTGCCGATCAGCAGCTGTAGTACATGTCGTACTCGATCGGATGCGGCATCATCCGGTAGCGGTCCTGTTCTTCCTGCTTCAGTTCAAGATAGCTTTCGATCTGATCCTTGGAGAACACGCCACCCTTGGTGAGGTAGTCGTGGTCGGCAGCGAGGCTGTCGATGGCTTCCTGGAGTGAACCGCAAACGGTCGGAACCTTGGCAAGTTCTGCCGGCGGCAGATCATAAAGGTTCTTGTCCATGGCCGGGCCGGGATGGATCTTGTTCACGATGCCATCGAGGCCGGCCATGATGACAGCCGAGAACGCCAGGTAGGGGTTCGCCGTTGGATCGGGGAAGCGGACTTCAACGCGCTTTGCCTTCGGGTTGGAGGTGAAGGGAATGCGGCACGAGGCCGACCGGTTGCGCGAGGAGTAGGCCAGCAGCACCGGTGCCTCATAGCCCGGGACGAGACGCTTGTAGGAGTTCGTCGAGGGGTTGGTGAAGGCGTTGAGCGACTTGGCATGCTTGATCACGCCACCGATGAAGTAGAGGCAGGCTTCGGAGAGATCGGCATACTGATTGCCGGCCATCTGGGTCTTGCCGTCCTTCCAGATCGAGAAGTGGCAGTGCATGCCCGAGCCGTTGTCGCCGAACACCGGCTTCGGCATGAAGGTTGCCGTCTTGCCGTAGGAATGGGCGACGTTGTGGATCACATACTTGTAGATCTGCATGTGGTCGGCCGCGACAACGAGCGGCTGGTAGCGGGTGCCGAGTTCGTGCTGGCTCGATGCAACTTCGTGGTGGTGCTTCTCGACGACCAGGCCCATCTCGCCCATCACCGAAAGCATTTCGCCGCGCATGTCCTGGGCGGAATCCATCGGGTTGACTGGGAAATAGCCACCCTTGGTACGCATGCGGTGGCCGAGGTTGCCCGACTCATAGTCGCGATCCGAGTTCTTCGGCAGTTCAACGCCGTCGAGCTCGAAGCCGGTCTTGTAGGGGCTGGTCGAGAACTTCACGTCATCGAACACGAAGAATTCGGCCTCAGGTCCGACGAACACCGTGTCACCGATCTTGGTGGACTTGAGATAGGTCTCGGTGCGCTTGGCGATCGAGCGTGGATCACGGTTGTAGCCTTCGCCCGTGCCCGGATCGGCGATGTCGCAGAACACGGCGAGCGTGGTCTGGGCATAGAAGGGGTCGAGATGCACCGACTCTGCGTCGGGCTTGAGGATCATGTCGGACTCGTTGATCGCCTTCCAGCCAGCGATGGAAGAACCGTCGAACATCAGTCCTTCTTCCCAGGCTTCTTCATGCATCTGGGAGACGTCCATCGTCAGATGCTGCATTTTGCCACGCGGGTCGGTGAAGCGGAGGTCAACGTATTTGACGTCCTTGTCCTTGATGGTTTTCAAGGCTTTCTCGATTGCACTGTCCTTGGCCATGTTTGATTGTCCTCTCGTTTCTGGCTTGGAATAGTTTCTTGCTGTGAACGCTTACAAAGCTTCCGGCCCGGATTCACCGGTTCGGATGCGGATTGCCTGTTCGATAGTGGAAATGAAAATCTTGCCGTCGCCTATGCGGCCCGTGCGCGCGGCGGTTTGAATGGCTTCGACGGCGCGGTCCACCAGATCATCACTGATGACGACTTCGATCTTCACCTTGGGCAGGAAATCGACGACGTATTCCGCGCCACGATAGAGCTCGGTATGGCCCTTCTGGCGGCCGAAACCTTTGGCTTCGGTCACTGTGATGCCCTGAAGACCCACCTCCTGGAGGGCCTCCTTCACTTCATCAAGCTTGAACGGCTTGATGACCGCTTCGATTTTCTTCATGGATAGTCCGGCCTCACTGCTTCTTGTACACGCGGGGTTGCAGGGCCTGTGCCAGATGTAGACCGCGCGAAATCAAGGATTTAGAGCCCCTTGATCGAATTTTAGGCGCCTCGAATGCCTGATAAATAGCCTGTGTGATTAAATAATGTGCTGTCGCCTGGTGCAGGGATGGTGTCCAGATGGCGAGTGCTACGCCCAATAAGAAAAGGCCCAGCCGGGAAGGCTGGGCCTCGATTGTCAGTGAGTACTTGAATTAGCCTGCAGCAGTATTGCCGCTCGCAGCATCCCGGCGTTCGGCCATGAAGCGATCGAACTCTTCCTGGTCCTTGGCGCGGCGCAGCTTGGCAAGATGCTCGGCAAAGGCCTTCTGCTCTTCTTCAAGCTTGCGGCGCTCGGCTTCGAGGCGATCCAGCTGCTCCTTGCGGTAAGCGTCGAAGGCGGCGTTGCCCGAGGAAGCCTGGGCTTGCCACGGCTTCTGCCAGGTGTTGCTGGCAAAACCGAAACCTTCGGGCCGGTTCTGCTGCTTCCAGGTCTTGAAGGCGACCCAGGGCGGAACGCTCTGGCTTGCGCCGGCCCAGATTTCTCCGCGGATCAGCTTCAGCGCGAGAGCCAGAAGACCCAGCGGCCAGAAGACCACAAAGCCGGCAATCACGGCCACGATCTCAAGACCGGACCAGCGGTATTTGCCCTTGCGGCAGGAATGCCGGCCGTCACGGGCTTCGTGTTCCAGAGTAACGCCTTCGGCTGTCGCACTGGACGCATGTGTCATTGCAAGTACCCTCCTTGGTTGTCCGGCAAACATGGTGGCTGCCACATCGGATTCAAGGAATTCCTCCATGAGGTGCGTTCCTCATATTTCTTGCAATCGTCATGGAAGCTTCGCATAAGCGCCGCCCGAGTACGACCCGAGCGCAGAGGATCACATGACCGCCATACTTGACATCACAGCCCGCGAAATTCTCGACAGCCGCGGCAATCCCACCATCGAAGTCGATGTGACCCTGGAAGACGGTTCCTTCGGCCGGGCTGCAGTGCCGTCGGGTGCTTCCACGGGTGCGCATGAAGCCGTTGAGCTTCGTGACGGCGACAAGAGCCGCTATCTCGGCAAGGGCGTGCAGAAGGCCGTGGCCGCGGTGAACGGCGAAATCTACGAAGCGCTTGCGGATATGGAAGCGGAAGACCAGATCGCCATCGACCGTGCGATGATCGCGCTCGACGGCACACCGAACAAGGCGCGGCTCGGCGCCAATGCCATCCTTGGTGTTTCGCTCGCTGTCGCAAAGGCTGCCGCTGACGCCGTGGCGCTTCCGCTCTATCGCTATGTTGGCGGCGCTTCGGCGCGCATTCTGCCTGTGCCGATGATGAACATCATCAACGGTGGTGTTCACGCCGACAACCCCATCGACTTCCAGGAATTCATGATCATGCCGGTGGGCGCTCCTTCCTTCAAGGAAGGGCTGCGCATGGGCACCGAAGTGTTCCACACACTCAAGGGTGCGCTGAAGAAGGCCGGCCACAATACCAATGTCGGTGACGAGGGCGGCTTTGCGCCCAACCTGCCGTCGGCTGAAGCAGCGCTGGATTTCGTGATGAAGTCCATCGAACAGGCCGGCTACAAGGCTGGCAAGGACATCTGTCTGGCGCTTGATTGTGCGGCGACCGAGTTTTTCAAGGACGGCAAGTACGTCTATGAAGGTGAGGGCGTGACACGCTCGATCAAGGAGCAGGCCGAGTATCTCGCCAAGCTCTCCAAGGCCTATCCGATCATCTCTATCGAGGACGGTCTCTCGGAAGATGACTGGGACGGCTGGAAGCAGGTGACTGATCTGATCGGCAAGAAGGTGCAGCTCGTGGGCGACGATCTCTTCGTCACCAACACCAAGCGCCTGTCGGAAGGCATCAAGAGGGGGATCGCCAACTCGATCCTCGTGAAGGTCAATCAGATCGGCTCGCTGACCGAGACGCTGGAAGCCGTCGAGATGGCGCACAAGGCTGCCTATACGGCAGTTATGTCGCATCGCTCCGGCGAGACCGAGGATTCGACCATTGCAGATCTGGCTGTCGCCACGAACTGCGGGCAGATCAAGACCGGCTCGCTGGCCCGTTCAGACCGGCTTGCAAAGTACAATCAGCTGCTGCGCATCGAAGAGGAACTGGGTTCATCGGCCCAGTATCAGGGCACTGCCATTCTCAAAGGCTGAGTGCCGATAGGCATGGCCAACTAAAACTAGCCGGGAAGACTGTCAGGCAGCAGCTTCTTCCCGGTGGATGGCCTGTGATACATCGGCGAGGCTGGTCAGTCCGAGAGACCGCGTCATCGCGGATTCAGCGGCGCGGAGCGAGGGCGACAGCGCCTTGCCGAGCTGTGCAGCGACAGGGCAGTCCGCGTTCGGATCAATCTTGTGCATGCGGAAGACAGTCTCGTCCTCGACGGCGGTGTACACGTCAGCGAGCGTGATGCTCTCCGCGGCCCGCGCCAGCGAGAAACCGCCAGAGCGGCCGGCAGTAGAGGTGACCAGGCCTGCCGCTTCCAGCTCAGTCATGAGGCGGCGGATGACCACCGGGTTGGTATGGACGCTGGCCGCGATGGCATTCGAGCACACCGGCGCCTTGCCCCGCTGGCAAACCAAAACGGACAGGGCATGAACGGCAACGACAAAGCGAGAGCTTGACAACATGGGCCTTAGATCAGCCCTGGATGTGTAAAAATCAAGTGTAACGGGGCCAGGAACGAAAAAAGTTACATTGCATTAACCTCTTCGGTCTCAAGTCCGCGCCATGCTGATGCGACTGCGGAGATTCGACTGGCTGGTCACGCTGGGTTGTCTGGCGTTGCTCGGCTATTTTGCCTGGTACGCCTTCGAGGGACCACGCGGCTACCAGTATCTTGATGCGCTCCACCAGAACAAGGCCAGGCTCGAAGCACAGCTTGCCGAAAGCCGCAGCCGTCAGGGCGTTATGGAAGGGAAGGTCGTTCTCATGCGGCCGGAGCACATCGACCCCGATATGCTGGAAGAACTGGCCCGCACGCAGCTCGAGCTGTCACGGCCCAACGAGCTCATTGTCCGCTACGACCCATAAAAGCTTGTGGAATCCAGCCGATAAACCGAAATTCAGTTAATTGTTGATTTTGCAAGTGCACACAACAGTTTAGTGTTATGTTGCCTCTCGTTTGAGGAGGCATCGGCATGGCGGTCAAGTCGGCTTATCTGGCGCGCAAGGGCGAGAAGGGCAGCAAAGGCGAAAAGGGCGGCAAGGGCCCAAAGGCAACGGACCTCAAGAATTCAGGCTTTTCGGCTGAGGAAGAGATCAATGCCTATCGCGACATGCTGCTGATCCGGCGTTTCGAGGAAAAGGCGGGACAGCTCTATGGCATGGGTCTGATCGGCGGTTTCTGCCATCTCTATATCGGCCAGGAAGCTGTGGTTGTGGGGATGCAGATGGCGGCGCAGGAAGGTGACCAGGTGATCACTTCCTATCGCGACCATGGTCATATGCTTGCCTGTGGCATGGACCCGGCCGGCGTGATGGCCGAGCTCACGGGGCGCCGCGGCGGTATCTCGAAGGGCAAGGGCGGTTCCATGCACATGTTCAGCCGCGAGAAGCATTTTTATGGTGGTCATGGCATTGTCGGCGCGCAGGTGCCGCTGGGGGCGGGACTGGCCTTCGCCAACCGCTATCGCGGCAATACCAATGTTTCGATGACCTATTATGGTGATGGCGCTGCCAACCAGGGGCAGGTCTATGAAACCTTCAACATGGCCTCGATCTGGAAGCTGCCTTGCATCTTCGTGATTGAGAACAACCGCTATGCCATGGGTACGGCGGCAACCCGTTCGACGGCCGTTGCCGAGGAACTTGGTAAGCGCGGCGAGGCCTTCGGCATTCCGGCCGAGCAGGTCGATGGCATGGACGTCCGCGCGGTCAAGGACGCGGCGGACCGGGCCACCGAACATTGCCGCAGCGGTGAGGGCCCCTATATTTTGGAGATGATGACCTACCGCTACCGCGGACACTCCATGTCGGACCCTGCGAAATACCGCTCCAAGGAAGAAGTGCAGAAGATGCGCGAGGAGCATGACCCAATCGAGCAGGTGAAGGCGCGGCTGCTCAAGTCAAACCGGGCCAGCGAAGATGATCTCAAGAAGATTGACGGTGAAATCCGCGATGTTGTGACGCGCGCCGCCGACTTCGCCACCAACGATCCACTGCCGGATGCCTCCGAGCTGTGGACCGACATCTATGTGAACGCCTGAGGACAATAGCAAATGCCAACCATCCTCATGCCCGCCCTTTCGCCGACCATGGAAGAGGGCAAGCTCTCAAAATGGCTCAAGAACGTCGGTGATGCCGTTAAGCCCGGTGACGTAATCGCAGAGATCGAGACCGACAAGGCGACCATGGAAGTTGAGGCCGTCGATGAAGGGCCGCTTAGCGAAATCTTGATTGCTGCAGGCACGGAGAACGTGAAGGTCAACACGCCCATCGCCGTCATCGGCGAGGCGAGCGCTGCCAAGGGCCCGGCCGCCGCCGCGCCTGAACCTGTGGCTGCGCCGGTTGCTGCAGCCGTCACGGATGCCGCGCCGATCATCGTGGCTACGCCTGTTGCCGTTGCGGATCCTGATATTCCGGCGGGCACGGAAATGGTGACCATGACCGTGCGTGAGGCGATCCGCGCGGCCATGAGTGAAGAAATGCGCAGCGATCCGGACGTGTTCCTGATCGGTGAGGAAGTGGGCCAGTACCAGGGCGCCTACAAGATCTCCCAGGGCATGCTCGACGAGTTCGGTGACAAACGGATCATTGATACGCCGATCACCGAGCATGGCTTCACCGGCATTGCGGTCGGTGCGGCGTTCGCCGGCCTCAAGCCGATCGTGGAGTTCATGACCTTCAACTTCGCAATGCAGGCCATCGACCAGATCATCAACTCTGCCGCCAAGACGCTTTACATGTCGGGCGGGCAGATGGGCTGTTCCATCGTGTTCCGTGGCCCCAACGGCGCGGCGGCCCGCGTGGCCGCGCAGCACAGCCAGGATTATGCCGCCTGGTACAGCCAGATTCCCGGGCTCAAGGTGGTGATGCCTTACACGGCCGCTGACGCCAAAGGCCTGATGAAGGCTGCGATCCGCGATCCCAATCCCGTGGTCTTCCTCGAGAATGAGATTCTCTACGGCAAGAGCTTCGACGTTCCGAAAGTGGACGACTGGATTGTACCCATCGGCAAGGCGCGCGTGGCACGCCCCGGTGTGGATTGCACCATCGTTTCGTTCGGCATCGGCATGACCTATGCCCACGCTGCGGCCGACAAGCTGGCAGCGGAAGGCATCGATTGCGAGATCATCGATCTGCGCACCATTCGCCCGATGGATATCGGCACAGTGGTCGAGTCGGTGAAGAAGACCAACCGCTGCGTCTGCGTGGAGGAGGGCTTCCCGCGCTTCTCGGTGACGAGCGAACTCGCCGCCGAAATCATGACACATGCCTTTGACTATCTGGATGCGCCGGTTGCGCGCGTTGCCGGCAAGGATGTGCCCATGCCCTATGCATCCAATCTTGAAAAGCTGGCTCTGCCATCCGCCGACGAGGTGGTGGCCGCCGTAAAGGGAGTTCTCTATGTCTAAGAAGCAGGATCATGGCGGTCACGGCCATGAGGATCATCACCACCACAATCATGCTGGCGAGATGCATCCGCATCAGCTGGAACCGCCCCACGAGGTTTTCCATGATCCGAAGGCCGGCGAGATCGCGCGCGCCTGGATCACCAATGGCCATCTGAGCCTGTCGCTGCATTCCATGGCCTTCGGCAAGGCCGATGTCTGGGGGCATGTGCTGGCCGCGATGGCCAGCCAGGTCGCGGGTTCGATGGAGGAGATGGGGCACGGCAAGGCCGGCGCCAATCTCGAGGAAATCCGCAAGACGCTGAACGAAGGCCTCGCCAAGGCGGCGGCCCAGCATTCGGTTCTCGCCAACAAGTCTTGATAACCGGGAAGACGCAGCCATGCCCGCCACAATTCTGATGCCCGCTCTTTCTCCGACGATGGAGAAGGGCAAGCTTGCCAAATGGCTCAAGAAGGAAGGCGATAAGGTGAAATCCGGCGACGTGCTTGCCGAGATCGAGACCGACAAGGCCACGATGGAAGTCGAGGCAGTGGATGAAGGCACGCTCGGCAGAATCATGGTGCCTGCCGGAACGGAAGATGTTCTGGTCAACACGCCGATTGCCGTCATCCTTGGTGATGGCGAGAAGGCTGGCGACATTGCTGCGGCACCAGTGCCCGCGGTAGCGAGCAAACCATCATCTCCCGTAGCGCCTGCGGCCGTTGCCGCCGCGCCTGCTGCGGCGACACCCGCTGCTGTCACCGAAGCGGTCCGGAGTTCGGGAGCACGGGTCTTCGCCTCGCCGCTCGCGAAGCGGCTGGCCAAGCAGAAGGGCATTGATCTTGCGGCTTTGAAGGGAACCGGCCCTCACGGGCGCGTTGTCTCCCGCGACGTCGAGAATGCAAAGCCAGGTGTGGCTGCTCCAACTGCCAAAGCCACGAGTGCAGCGGGCTTCGTGCCGCCTCCGTCGGATGAGGCCGTGCTCAGGATGTTTGAGGCTGGCAGCTATGAGCTCGTACCGCATGACGGCATGCGGAAGACGATTGCCCGACGCCTGACCGAGTCAAAGCAGCATATCCCGCACTTCTATGTGTCGGTGGATGTGACACTCGATAACCTGCTGGATCTGCGCGAGCGTCTCAATGGACAGTCACCGAAAACCAAGGACGGCCTGCCGTCGTGGAAGATTTCGGTGAATGACTTCATCATCAAAGCGATGGCCATGGCCTTGATGAAGGTTCCCGATGCCAATGTGAGCTGGACCGACAGCGCCATGGTGAAGCACAAGCATGCCGACATCGGCGTGGCTGTCTCGATCCCCGGTGGATTGATCACTCCGATTGTGCGCAAGGCAGAGATCAAGGGCCTGGCCCTTATCTCCCAGGAGATGAAGGATTACGGCAAGCGGGCGCGCGACAGGAAGCTGAAGCCCGAGGAATATACGGGCGGCTCGGCAGCGGTCTCAAACATGGGCATGCTCAACGTCAAGAACTTTGCCGCCATCGTCAATCCACCGCACGCCACGATCCTTGCCATCGGCTCCGGCGAGCGGCGGCCGGTGGTGCGCGGCAATAGCATCGTCATCGAGCAGCAGATGACCATGACACTTTCGACGGATCATCGCTGCGTCGACGGCGCTCTGGCCGCCGAGTTCATCAATGCCATCAAGCTCTATCTCGAGGAGCCTGGCCTCATGCTGGTGTGAAATCATGAAAACTATTCTTGCATTCGGTGACTCGCTCACCTGGGGTTTTGAGGCAGGTACATTCAAGCGCCACGGCTTTGCCCATCGCTGGCCGAATGCGCTGGCTCTGGGGCTTGGTGGCAAAGCGCATGTGATCGAGGAGGGCATGAACGGCCGGACGACCGTGTTTCCGGACCCGACCTGCACCGCCGAACGCAATGGCGCAGTTGCTCTGCCGATCCTGCTTGAAAGCCACCACCCACTGGATCTCGTGATCATCATGCTGGGTACCAACGACGTGAAATATGCCAATCGCTGCCGCGCCTTTGATGCGTCGATGGGGATTGAACGGCTCGTCTCCCTGGTGAAAACCCACGACTACAGTGCTGACTATGCTGTGCCGCAGGTTCTGATCGTGTCGCCGCCGCATATCGTGGCGACGGAGGATGAGTGGTTCAACGATCTGTGGGGCCATGCCATTGCGGAGTCGCAGCTTTTTGCGCGGCACTACAAACGAGTTGCAGACAACACCGGCTGCCATTTCTTTGATGCTGCCAGCGTCTGCAAGGCGGATCCCGTCGATGGCGGCCACCTGACCGCATCTGAAACACACAAGCTTGGCGAGGCTCTGGTGCCTGTCGTCAAGAAGATACTTTCGATTTGAGGACGACTATGGCCGACAACGCATTCGACATCCTGATCATCGGCGCCGGACCGGGCGGCTATGTGGCGGCCATCCGCGCCGCGCAGCTCGGCTTCAAGACAGCCGTTGTCGAGCGGGAGCATTTGGGCGGCATCTGCCTGAACTGGGGGTGTATACCGACGAAGGCGCTGCTGCGCTCGGCGGAGATTTATGACTACATGAAGCACGCGGACGCCTATGGCCTGTCGGCATCGGGCGTAAGCTTCGACGCGGCCAAGGTCGTGCAGCGTTCGCGCGGCGTCTCGGGCCGCCTCAACATGGGCGTGAACGGTCTGCTCAAGAAGAACAAGGTTCAGATTATCTGGGGCGAGGCGAAAGTCACGAAGCCGGGCGAGGTGGTCGTCGGCAAGCCATCGCGTGCAGCCTATCAGCCGCAGAATCCCGAACCCAAGGGCGCGCTGGGCGCAGGCACCTATACTGCCAAGCACATCATCATCGCGACTGGCGCCCGTCCCCGCGTGCTCCCCGGTCTTGAGCCGGACGGCAAGCTTGTCTGGACCTATTTCGAGGCCATGGTGCCGCCGAAGATGCCAAAGTCTTTGCTAGTGATCGGCTCGGGTGCCATCGGCATCGAGTTTGCAAGCTTCTACAATGCCATGGGTGTCGACGTCACAGTCGTCGAGATCATGGACCAAATCATGCCGGTGGAAGACGCCGAGATATCCAAGATCGCCCAGAAGCAGCTTGAGAAGAAGGGTCTCAAATTCCGGCTTGGCGCCAAAGTGGTCAAGCTTGATCGAAGAGCCGACAGCGTGACGGCCACCATTGAAGCCGGCGGCAAGCAGGAGCAGGTGACGGTTGACCGGGTCATTGCGGCCGCTGGCGTCGTCGCCAATATCGAGAACCTCGGCCTTGAGGCCCTGGGTGTGAAGACAGAAAAGGGCTGCATCGTTGCTGATGGCTATGGCCGCACCAGCGTGCCGGGCATCTACGCCATTGGTGACGTGGCGGGTCCACCGATGCTTGCCCACAAGGCCGAGCACGAAGGCGTTATCTGTGTTGAGAAGATCAAGGGCCTCGATACACATCCGATGAAGAAAGAGCAGATTCCGGGCTGCACCTATTGTCATCCCCAGGTGGCGAGCGTGGGCCTCACGGAAGCCAAGGCCAAGGCGGCGGGCTATGAACTCAAGATCGGACGTTTCCCGTTCCTCGCCAATGGCAAGGCCATTGCCCTCGGAGAGGATCAGGGGTTGGTCAAGACCGTCTTCGATGCAAAGACCGGCAGGCTGCTCGGCGCCCACCTTGTGGGTGCGGAAGTGACTGAACTGATCCAGGGGTTTGTCATTGCCATGGGTCTCGAGACCACAGAGGAAGAGCTCATCCATGCCGTCTTCCCGCATCCAACGCTTTCTGAGATGATGCACGAGAGCGTGCTGGATGCCTATGGCCGCGTCATCCACATGTGATGCTTGAAGTGCGCGACGGGTATTCCCATATGTCGCGCGCAAGATTGGAGGGGGTCACATGGACACTCGCAACGTCATCATCGCAGTTCTGATCGGCCTCGTGGCCGGTTGGCTGGCGAGCTTCATCGTCGGCGGCAGTGGCATCCTGCAGTATCTGATCAGTGGTGTCTTGGGCTCGTTTGTAGGGTCGTTTGTGCTCAACAAGTTCAATGTCAATCTCGGCATCAACAATGAAGTCGGCCGGGACGTCGTAACAGCAACCATCGGTGCGATCATCGTCATGGTGATCGCCAATATTCTCGTCTGAGGAGGCGTTGAAATGAACGAATTCATGGATCTTGGCGGCGGTGTCGGCATTTTCGGCACGTTGCTCATTGGCGGCGTTGCGGGCTGGATCGCCGAGAAGCTGACGGGCTCCAGCATGGGGCTCATCATGAACATCATTGTGGGCATCATCGGCGCCTATATCGGCGGTCTCCTCGCCAATGCGGCGGATATCCGCCTGGGCGAGTTTTTCCACGGCTGGTTCTGGGGCAATGTGCTTGTTTCTACCGTAGGTGCGGTTATTCTGCTTGCTGTACTGAAGCTGGTCCGCGGCAGGCGGGCCTAAGAGGAGGGAACTACAATGGAAGGTTTTGGCTGGATCATGTCGATCATCATCGGCGGCCTCGCAGGCTGGATTGCCGAGAAGATCATGAAATTCGACACGGGCCTGATCATGAACATCATCCTCGGCATTGTCGGCGCCGTGGTGGGTAATTTCTTGCTCGGGCTCCTGGGCGTCGGCCTCGGTGGTTTCCTCGGCCAGCTGATCGTGGCCGTTGCAGGCGCCTGCATCCTGATCCTCGCCTATCGGGCGATCAAGGGTCGCGGCTAACGGGGTGTGATGGCCACACTGATAGACACACTTACGAAAGCCCGGCCCCGTCATCCGGAAAAGGCCCGCAAGGCCGATACACCACTTCTGAAAAAGCCAGAGTGGATCCGGGTGAGGGCGCCGGGCTCTCCTGTCTATGCCGAGACGCAGAAGATCGTCCGTGACCAGAAGCTGGTCACGGTCTGCGAGGAGGCGGGTTGCCCGAACATCGGCGAATGCTGGTCGAAGAAGCACGCGACCTTCATGATCATGGGCGACACCTGCACAAGGGCTTGCGCCTTCTGCAACGTCAAGACGGGATTGCCCGAGGCCCTTGATCCGGGCGAGCCGCGCCGCGTGGCGGAAGCCATTGCCGCCATGGGCCTTTCACACGCAGTCATCACTTCTGTCGATCGCGACGATCTTGCTGATGGCGGTGCCGGGCATTTTGTTGAGATGATCCGTCATGCGCGCGAACTGGCGCCGCAGACGACCATCGAGATTCTCACTCCCGATTTCCTCAAGAAAGATGGTGCCGTTGAGCGCGTGGTCGAGGCGCGCCCGGACGTATTCAATCACAATCTCGAAACGGTGCCGTCGCTCTATCTCAAGATCAGGCCGGGTGGCCGCTATTTTCATTCGTTGCGTTTGCTGCAGCGGGTGAAGGAGCTTGATCCGGCGATGTTCACCAAGTCGGGCATCATGGTGGGTCTCGGTGAGACGCGCGAGCAGGTGATGCAGGTGATGGATGACATGCGTTCCGCTGACATCGATTTCATCACCATCGGGCAATATCTGCAGCCGTCGCGCAAGCATGCCGCGATTGATCGCTTCGTCGATCCTGAAGAGTTCAAGGCCTATGAGACGATCGCCTATGCCAAGGGCTTCCTGATGGTGTCATCTTCACCTCTGACGCGCTCCTCACATCATGCCGGCGAGGATTTTGCGCGGTTGCGCGCGGCGCGGAACGCCAGGGTTTCGGGTTAGTGCCGGTATTCAGGACCAGCAGACAGGTGGCGGTGCCGCCGGAGATTGCTTTTGCGGTGGCCTCTGACGTTGCGGCCTACAAGCAATTCCTGCCATTGCTGACGCGGTCCGTGGTGCGTGGGCCGCGGGTTCGCACGGAAGAAGGCGAAAGCTTTGATGCGGAACTGGCCGTGAGCTACCCCAAGCTTGGCCTGACCGAGTCCTTCGTAAGCCGTGTGGAAACTTTCGTGGCGTCGCGGCTTGTGCGGGCGGTGTCGACGGATGGCCCGTTTCGGTCGCTCACGGTGGAGTGGCTCATCAAGGATGGCGGGAGCGGTTCCGATGTTTCGGTGTCGATCGACTACGCTTTCCGCAATCCATTCATTCAGATTGCGGCGGCTGGCGTGATGGATTTTGCCGTACAGAAGGTAATGGCGGCCTTTGAGGCCCGGGCCCGGCAAGTGATGGCAGAGGCAAGCTAGAGTGCGTGCTGGCCCGCGCCGACCGGTTCGGCATGGGCAACCACCCGGTTGATGCCTTTTTGCTTGGCCTTCAGTGCATTCTCGATGTCGTCCAAAGCGTCGTGAACGATGTCCACGGTCACATCCGGAGCAAAGCGGCAATGATAGTGGACGATCAGGCCGTCCTCGGTCCTGCGAACGCGAACATTGTGCAGATCAGAGAGCAGCTTGTGCCGGCGTGCGAGCTGGACAAGTGCCGCCTGAACTTTCTGCTGCACAGCACTGGTGGCAGGCTTTCCGGTGAGCAGACGTTGTGGAAGCGGCTCGATGTGGCTTTCAACCTCGACATGATCACCGAGGCCGGCGCGGATCGCCATTTCGAGGGCGGTCGCACGGTCATGAGCGTCACTGAGCGGCGTGGCGCCGTCGATCTCGAAATCAAAACTGACGGCTAACCTGCCGTCGATATCCTGAACCATCAGGTGGTGTATGGCGGCCCGGTGTTCGGCGGCGATGAGCGACACCTTTTCCAGCGCAGTTTCGGAGTCGAGTTCCACCGGAATAGCATTCACCGAGATGTCAGCGCTCGGATGCAGGCGCAGCACGGTGTCCGTCAAGCGGTTCTGGATGGCGTCGATCTCGGTCACCGGCAGGGTGCGCGGCACGTCGACGGCCATTTCAATGAAGAGGGTGGGCCCGGCAGGACGCACGCGAAGCTGGCGGACGGAGAGCACCCCGTCCTCGCTGAGCGCCTCACTCCTGAGGACGGCGGCCACGCCCTGCGGTGCTGCGTCAAGCAGGGTGGCGAGGGTCTTTTTGGCAAGCTCCCATGCCGCATGGCCGATGAGCAGGGCCACAAAGAGCGCGGCCAGCGGATCGCCCAGCGGAAAGCCGAGCCAGCTCACGATAAGACCGAGAAGCACGGCACCTGAGCTCAGCATGTCGGAACGGAAGTGCAGGGCATCGGCCGCCAGGGCCTCGCTGCCCGTTCTGTCTGCCGTTCGTTGCAGGGCGCGGGAGCGATTCCAGTCGATGATGATGGAACCGACCAGGATGGCAAGGAGCCACCAGGTCACGTCGACTTCATGCGGCACGCCAAGGATCCGGGATATCGCCTGGTAGGCGATCCAGACCGTGACCGCGAAAAGAGCAACGGACTGCAACAGCGCCGCCACGCTTTCAATCTTGGCGTGGCCATAGTGATGGGTGTCGTCGGCGGGCTTGTCAGCCTCACGCACGGCAAACAGCGTTGCTGCCGTGGCCATGCAGTCAAAGAGCGTCTGGAGTCCTTCGGAAAGCACCGACAGTGAGCCGGACACAAGACCGGCCGCAAGCTTGACGATGGTCAGGACAAGGCTGGCAATGAAGGAAACGAGTGCTACGCGTTGCTTCTCGAGCGATGGGTTCATGAGGAGGCACTTAGCGGCTTGTGCGAAACATGACGAGGCCGCTCATCGGCCCCGCAATCATGCATTATGCAACCTATGATTTCTTCAAATCAGATTGCACGCGTATATCTTGCAGTAGTGGTTTGAAAGGGGGATTCTTGATGATAGCACTTTCCCACAACGCAGCCGATAGACCGGGAAATACTCGGGATGCAGGGCCTGTTTCCACTGACTCTGGCGAACGACGTGACACGGCTCTTTACATCGCGGACCTTGCGTTGGAATTGCGCAACCTCGCCAAGGGGGCCGAACTGCAGTCAACCCGCTCACTTCTGGAGCTCACCTACTATGCCGCCTATGCCGCGGCCCATCAGGTGGAGATGCCGGAAGGGGAACTGGAGCGGCTGGACCGGCTGGGCGAAGATGCGCGCCGCGCCGGTGCGGCTGTCGTGGCTGCGGCCGCAGAGTAGTCCGCTTTAGGCCGTTCCGGTCTCGACTGAGTCCAGTTCAGCGCGGCGGCGGGCAGCCAGTTGCCGCTCTCTCAGGAAGATGTAGAGCCCGGCTGTCACGATGAAGGCGGCGCCAAGGGTCGTGTAGAAATCCGGGATCTCGTTCCAGATGGCGAAGCCGAAGAGTGTCGCCCACAGCAAGGAGCTGTAGGAAAACGGCGCCACGACGCTGGCAGGTGCTGCCCTGAAGGCCCGGATCAGGCAGAGGTGGCCAATGCAGCCGGCCAGCCCACTCAAGACAAACAGGACCCAGCCCCAGGCATCCGGGCTCGACCAATGCGACGGCAGCAGGGCGCTGGTCACGATGGCTCCGGCCGCCGCCGTGAAGAGCAAGGATGTCAGCGGATCGTCATGGCGTACGTGCCGTGTCGCAATCTGATAGCAGGCATTGCTGAAGGCGGCGGCGAGGAGAAACAACGCTCCGGCGGTGAAGGTTGTGCTCACGGAATGCCACGGCTGGACAACGATCACCGCGCCAATGAAGCCCAGCCCAATGCCGATCCAGCGGCGCAGGCCCACTTGCTCTCCCAGAATCGCAATGGAAAGGACCGTGACGAGGATGGGGCTCAGGAACATGATTGTCGTTGCCGTCGCCAGCGGCAGCTTGCTGACACCGGCATTGAAAAGGCCGGTCGTGGTCATCAGCAACAGGGAGCGGATCAGCTGGATGCCGGGCGATGCCGACTGGGCGTAACGCCAGAGATCCTTGGCACAGATCAATGCCGCGAAGATGGTGGCAAAGAAAAAGCGGCCCCAGGTCACCTGTACTAGGGAATAGGTTTCGAGAGCATACTTGATGATCGTGTCGAGCGTGATGAAACACAACATCGTGGTCAGCATCCAGAGGATGCCAACCATGCGATTCTCGATCGGAGCGGGGCTGTTCGCCGTCATCAAAGGCCAGCTAGCCCGGTGCTCCGCCTCAGACCAGCCCGCAGTTCGGATAACCGGCCCGTAGTCCTTGCATGACTAGGGGTAGGCTTGGGCCAGCTTGCCGCCAAGTTCGTCCTCGATGTGGACGCGAATGATCTCGTCAAAGGTCTTTTCCGACCGGAAGCCGAGATCATGGGCGCGCTTGGCGTCGAAGTTTCTTGGCCAGCCAGAGACGATCTTGCGGATCGTGTCGTCTGGCTGATGCTTGATCAGCTTCACAGCCTTGTCGCCTGCAACACGGCGCAGCGCTTCAATCTGCTCGCCAACCGTGCAGGAAAGTCCGGGCAGGGTCAGGGCACGGCGTGCGCCCAAGGCTGCCCCGCCCATCTCGGCGGCTTGTACCAGGAAGCCCACAGCGGCGCGCGGCGAAGCGTGCCAGTGCCGCACGTCCACGTCGACTGGAAGCACCGCTTCGATGCCGTTCAACGGCTCCCGGATGATGTTGGAAAAGAAGCCGGAAGCTGCCTTGTTTGGCTTGCCGGGGCGTACGCAAACCGTGGGCATGCGAAGCGCCATGCCGTCAAGAAAACCGCGCCGCGAATAATCGCTGATCAGCAACTCATCGACGGCCTTCTGGGTGCCGTAGCTGGTCAGAGGCGCCGTAAGGAACTCATCACCGATGGCGTCGGGGAAGGGCGAGCCAAACACAGCGATTGAAGAGGTGAAGACGAGGCGTGGGCAATAGCCGCCACCTGCCTTGCGGATGGCTTCAATCAGGAAGCGCGTGCCATCCAGGTTGATCCGGTAGCCCTTCTCGAAATCGGCCTCAGCCTCACCGGAAACGACGGCTGCGAGGTGGAAGATCAGGTCGGGCCGGTCAGCGATAATCTTCTCGGCCTCGCCGGGCTCGGAGAGGTCGCCGATGTGTGTTTCAATCTTGAAAGGGCTTGTGGGCGGTGCGGCGGCCAGCACCACATCATGCCGCACAACCTTGCTGATTGCCTGGCCGCAAATGCGGCCTTCCTTGCAAAGCCTGGCCACAAGCTTCGCGCCGAGCATGCCGGCACCGCCGATAATCAGAATGTTCATGGTGTTTTCCTGGATCCTCATTTGCCACAGGCCTGTTTGTCTGTCTGATTTGACCGGCGACCCCGGCAACATTCTATGAATCGAGCCTTTTGGCTAGCGGAAACAATGTCATGCGGCCCATGAGCGGGGGATATGGCAGCCATTGTTTCAGGCCCCGGCCAGCCACGCCTGAAAGTCCTGCATGGCCCGGGATGTATAGGCGCGTTTCCGCGATACGGCCCGCTCCGACATCTTGACCTTCTTCTTGTCGAAATCCGGCGGCGGCATCAGCCCGAAGTTGATGTTCATGGGCTGGAACGATCCGTGCCGGCCGTCAGTCGTCACAAGATGGCCGCCGGTGATGTGGTTGATCAGGGCGCCATGCGCTGTGGTGCCTGGAGGCACAGTGAAAGGCCGTGCCTGCCGCTCGGCAGCGGCCATGCGGCCGGCCATGAGACCCATGGCGGCGCTTTCAACATAGCCTTCAACGCCTGTGATCTGCCCGGCAAAGCGGAGACGGGGCGCCGCCTTCAGGCGCATCATGCCATCGAGCACCTTCGGCGAGTTCAGGAAGGTGTTGCGATGCAGACCGCCCAGCCTGGCAAACTCGGCGTTCTCCAGCCCGGGAATGGTGCGGAAGACGCGCACCTGTTCGGCGTATTTCAGCTTCGTCTGGAATCCGACCATGTTGTAGAGCGTGGCGAGGGCATTGTCCTGGCGCAGCTGCACGACCGCATAAGCCTTCTCTGTAGGCTTGTGAGCATTGGTCAGGCCCATGGGCTTCATGGGGCCATGGCGCAGGGTTTCGAGGCCACGCTCGGCCATCACCTCGACCGGCAGGCAGCCATCGAAATAGGGCGTTGTCTTCTCCCACTCCTTGAAGTCGGCTTTCTCCCCCGTGTTCAGAGCGGCGACAAAGGTGTCGTACTGCTCCTTGTTCATGGGGCAGTTGATGTAGTCCTTGCCGGTTCCGCCGGGTCCGACCTTATCGTAGCGGGACTGGAACCAGGCGACATCCATGTTGATCGATTCCCGATGAATGATCGGGGCGATGGCGTCGAAGAATGCCAGGTCGGCCTCGCCGGTTAGGCTACGTACCGCCTCTGCCAGTGCCGTCGAAGTCAGCGGACCCGTGGCGATGATGACATTATCCCAGTCGTCAGGGGGCAAACCTGCAATCTCGCCCCGTTCGACAGTGATTAGGGGATGTGCGGCAATACGCGCGGTCACTTCGGCAGAGAAGCCATCGCGATCGACGGCAAGAGCGCCACCGGCCGGCACTTTGTGAACGTCTGCCACCGCCATGATGAGGGAACCGGCCAGCCGCATCTCCTCATGTAGGAGGCCGACAGCATTCTGGTCCTTGTCGTCGCTGCGGAAGGAGTTGGAACACACCAGCTCCGCCAGGTTCTCCGTGCGGTGGGCGTCTGTAACGACGTGAGGGCGCATTTCATGGAGGATGACAGGAACGCCCTGTTGCGCCGCCTGCCAGGCCGCTTCCGAGCCCGCCATGCCGCCGCCGATGATGTGAATGGGTTTCAACATGGGGGCTCGCTACCACATTGCGCGCCGGATGCCAGCCTTTGCCGAATGGTGCTTGCCTTTCCAACTGGGCCGCGCCAAATCACGGCATGCTGTCGGCCTACACAACCGAGAAGGACTGCCTGATCGAGCCACCCTCCGAGTGGTCGGTCGAGGCCTTGGCGCGGGCCGTGTGGATCGATCTCGTCGAGCCAACGAGTGCCGAGGAAAAGGCGGTCGAGGCAGCCTTCAAGATCGACATTCCGACCCGCGGCGAACTCGCCGAGATCGAGGCGTCAAGCCGCCTCTATCAGGAGGACGGGGCCGCCTTCATGACGGCCAACCTCATCCGCCGTGGCGATGATGACAGCCCGGAGTCAAGCCCGGTGACCTTCATCATCAAGGGCAACCAGCTCATCACCATCCGCTATCATCATCCGCAGGCCTTCCCGGTCTATATCCGGCAGGCCATGAAGCCGCAGAACACGGCAATGACGGGCTGGGGTATCCTGATCTCATTGCTGGAAGCCGTGGTCGACCGTGCCGCCGACCATCTTGAGAGGGTCGGGGCGATCGTCGACGAGACCTCGAAAAAGGTCTTCGACACCAGTTTCGTGCAGCGTAAGAGAGATAAAAAAAGGAAGAAACCCAAGAACTTGGAAGAGCTTCTGGCGAAAGTCGGCGAAGAAGGCGACTTCAATTCCAAGATGCGCGAAAGCCTTGTCTCGATTGGCCGTCTGGTGGCCTTCATGCAGGTCCTGACTGACCAGGCGCGTGAGACCAAGGAGATGCGCGAGAACAAGGCGCGCGTGAAGATCCTGCAGCGCGATATCCAGTCGCTGGCGGATCACGCCAGCTTCCTGTCGGGCAAGATCAGCTTCCTGCTCGATGCCGTCCTCGGCATGATCAGCATCGAGCAGAACGGCATCATCAAGATCTTCTCGGTTGCTGCAGTGGCCTTCCTGCCGCCCACGCTGGTAGCCTCGATCTATGGCATGAACTTTGCCGTCATGCCCGAGATCAAGTGGCAGTACGGCTATCCAATGGCCATTGCCATCATGGTCTTGTCGGCCGTCATCCCCTTTATCTATTTCCGGCGGAAGGGCTGGCTCTGATGCCGGGCCTGCTCTGGGTCGCCCTCGGCGGGGCGCTTGGTTCGATGGCCCGTCATGGTGTCAATCTCTGGACGGCCCGCAGCTACGGGACCGGCTTTCCCTG
Source organism: Pseudomonadota bacterium (assembly GCA_020161855.1). Taxonomy (GTDB): domain Bacteria; phylum Pseudomonadota; class Alphaproteobacteria; order Rhizobiales; family Aestuariivirgaceae; genus Aestuariivirga. Next base: position 83,180 of record JAIUNJ010000007.1, on the reverse strand, counting down.
GGGCACGTTCACGGTCAATGTCGCAGGCAGCCTTGTGATGGGGCTTCTTGTCGGCGCTTTCATGCGCAAATGGCCGGAGGCCGCCGAGGCGCGGCTGTTCCTCACCACGGGTGTGCTCGGTGGCTTTACCACCTTTTCGGCCTTCTCAATGGATGCCGTAAATCTCGTTCTGCGTGGTGAGAGCGCGCTGGCCTTTGCCTATGTGCTCGGTTCGGTCGTCCTGTCGGTTTCCGCGGCATTTCTGGGCCTTTTCCTGGTCAGGCTGGCGCTCGGCTGATGGCGGAGGTCAAGCGCCACGTCGTGTCTGCCGATGAAGATGGCATGCGTCTTGATCGCTGGTTCAAGGTCCATTTTCCACAGGTGACCTTTGCCTACCTCAACAAGCTGACGCGCACCGGTCAGGTGCGGATCGGGGCAGGCCGGGTCAAGACCAATACGCGCCTTGCCGAGGGGCAGGAGATTCGCGTTCCTCCGCTGGCCTTCGACAAGCGCCCGGCGGACGCACCGAAGGAAGACGTCGCTCCGTTAACGCGTGAGGAGCGGCGCCTCTTCAATTCCATGGTGCTGCACGAGGACAAGGATCTCTATGTGCTCAACAAGCCGTCGGGCTTTGCCGTGCAGGGGGGCACCAAGACCTTTCGCCATCTCGACGGCCTGCTGATGGGCCTTGGTGTGGAGCTGGGCGAACGGCCCCTTCTGGTGCACCGCCTGGACCGGGACACATCCGGGGTCATCGTCGTGGCAAAGCGGCGGGCGGTGGCCTCGGCTTTGGGCAAGCTGTTTGCAACCCGGTCCGTCAAGAAGACCTATTGGGCGGTTGTGAAGGGCGTCCCCAAGCCTGCCCAGGGCAAGATCGATGTCGCGCTGGTCAAGGCCCGCAGCGACGAAGGTGATCGCATGCGGGCTTCCCGCGAGGGCGAGGAAGAGGACGAGCAGCGGGCCGTGACGCAATATGCCGTCCTCGACCATGCCAAAGTCCTGTCATGGCTGTCGCTTCGCCCGCTCACGGGCCGTCAGCACCAACTCCGGGCCCACACAGCGCATATCGGAACGCCCATTCTTGGCGATAATAAATATAACGTTGACAATGAGTTACCGGATGGTGTTGAAGACAAGCTTCATCTCCATGCGCGACGGCTGGTTTTTCCGCACCCGAGAGGCGGCAATATCGACGTGACGGCCCCTCTGCCTGCTCATATGTTGAATACCTTCCGCCTTTTTGGCTTTGACGCTAACCGTTTTGACCCCGGCGATGACTGAAGACGAAAGCCCCGAGGTGCGCCTGCAGAGGCTGGCGAAGGACCGCTATGAGCGGCCATTGCCCAAGCGTTTCTATAAGGAGGCAAGTGTAGGCGACGAGAACAGTGTGCTGCTCGATGGCCGCCCGCTGCGCACCCCCATGAAGGCGCCGCTGCGCTTGCCAAACCGGGCTCTGGCCGAGGCCGTTGCTGCCGAATGGGAGGCTCAGCAGGGCGTGATCAATCCGGGGCTCATGCCTGTCACGAAATATGCCAACACCGCTATCGACCGGGCCGTCTCGGAGCTCGAGAAGGTGTTGGAGGAGATTGTCTCCTATGCCGGGACCGATCTCGTTTGTTACCGGGCTGAGAGGCCGGAGACCTTGGTGCGGCTGCAGGCCCAGCACTGGGATCCGGTCATCACTTTCGCGCGGGACAGTCTGGCTGCAACGTTCACAGCCACAACCGGCCTGTCACATGTTCCGCAGCCGGGAGAATCGCTGGACGCCGTTGCGGCTGAAGCAGGAGCTGTTGACCCCTTTCGCCTGACGATCCTATACAACCTTACCACGTTGACGGGGTCAGCGTTGCTGTCTCTGATGTTGGTCAGGGGCGAGACCACGGCAGAGAAGGTGTGGGCTGCCGCCCATGTCGATGAAGATTTCCAGTCGATGGAATGGGGTGTTGACCACGAGGCGCTGGCGCGGCGGGAGGCGCGGCGTGGCGATTTTGACGGGCTGGTGCGGCTGCTGGAGCTGCTCGGCAACTGAACTGGCGGCTCTGCCGCATACCGGCCATGATTGATCGGCAGGAAGCGGCCTCGAGAATCCGCCCATGTCCTTCAAGCTCCTGATTTCCCTTGTTTTCGCCACGCTGCTGACGGCTGGCGCCGTGCTTGCCCATGTCAAGGCGCCGCAGCCTGTGGCCGCTCATACCATTCATTCAAGAAACTGATTTCTTCCTGCCGGGCCAAGCAGCTATTCAGGCTGCGGAGGCTGCTTCCATGGCGCATGACGGACACGACCACCGCGAGGGTTCTGAACTTTCCCCCATCGCCCTCAGGGTCAAGGCGATGGAGTCCCTGCTTATCGAGAAGGGCTATGTGGACCCGGCCGCGATCGATGAGCTGATCGAAACCTACGAACACAAGATCGGTCCCCGTAATGGTGCACGGGTCGTCGCCAGGGCATGGAGCGATCCGGGCTTTGCCGAATGGCTCGCCAGGGATGCAAGCGCTGCCATTGCCTCGCTTGGGTATACCGGGCGTCAGGGCGAGCACATGGTGGCCCTGTTCAACACACCACAGGTTCACAACATGGTCGTCTGCACCTTGTGCTCCTGCTACCCGTGGCCGGTCCTGGGCCTGCCGCCGGTCTGGTACAAGTCGCCACCTTATCGCGCCCGAGCCGTATCGGAGCCGCGGGAGGTTTTGAAGGATTTTGGCCTGACGATCGATCCTTCGCGCGAGGTGCGTGTGTGGGATTCGACGGCCGAGATCAGATACCTTGTCATTCCGGAGCGGCCGTCAGGCACTGATGGCTGGAGCGAGGAGAAACTTGCGGCAATCGTGAGCCGTGACTCGATGATCGGTACCGCAATCGTGAGTTTGCCGTCATGAGGGGTGGCCAGGATCTTGGAGGCTTGCCGGGCTTCGGTGCTGTCGAAGCCGAAGCCAATGAACCCATCTTCCATGCACCATGGGAACGCCGGGTGCTGGGCTTCACCTTGGCCATGGGCGCAACGCGGAGCTGGACCGGCGATCAATCACGCCATGAACGCGAGAAGCTCCCGGAGCGCTTCTACCGTGCCGCCACCTACTATCACATCTGGCTTGAAGGCCTTACGAACCTGATGCTGAAGCGCGACATGGTGAGTGGTGCCGAAGTGGCAAGCGGCCACATGCAGGAGCCGCCCAAGCCTGTTGCACGGGTGCTGCCGGCGTATGAAGTCGCTGCCACGCTCGCGAAGGGCACCGACTACAGCCGCCCTGCGGTGGGCAAGGCCAGCCTCGCCATCGGGCAGAAGGTCCGTACGCGCAAGGCTGATACGCCGGGCCATACGCGGCTTCCGGGCTATGCCAGCGAGAAAGTGGGAACTGTTGAGCGCATCCATGGTTTTTTCATCTATCCCGACTCCTCCGGCATGGGATTGGGAGACGATCCCCACTGGCTCTACGCCGTGCGCTTTACAGCGCAGGAGCTTTGGGGCAGGGCGACGCCCGACACTGTCGTGATCGATCTCTGGGAGCCCTATCTTGAGCTGCTCTGATCCGGAGCGGCCATTTGAAGAGCCGTGGCAGGCCCAGGCCTTTGCCATGGTGGTCAGGCTCCACGAACGCGGCCATTTCACCTGGCCCGAATGGGCGGAAATGCTGGGTGCTGAGCTCAAGGCCCAGCCCGAACGCGCCTACTACGAATCCTGGCTTGTCGCGCTTGAGCGCATGACCGCGGCAAAGGCCCTGCTTTCCGACGCGGAGAGGCTGGACCGGGTTGCGGCTTGGGATCGCGCCGCGCGGGCCACGCCCCATGGCCAGCCGATCCTTCTGGAAAACGCAGCGCCAGTCTTTGACTTTCAGCCAGTTTGACGGCACGGGGCGGCTTTCACTAGGTTGCCGCGCAGGCTCCCGCCCGGGGGCAGGGAGAGACTATGCAGGAAATTCTCGAGAAGCTCGACAAGCGCCGGGGCGAGGCGCGCGCCGGTGGCGGCAAGAAGCGTACCGATGCCCAGCATGGGCGCGGCAAACTGACGGCGCGCGAACGGATCGAGCTCCTGCTGGACGAGGGCTCGTTCGAGGAATTCGACATGTTCGTGGAGCATCGCTGCACGGATTTCGCCATGGAGACCCAGCGTATTCCTGGTGACGGCGTTGTGACCGGCTGGGGCACAGTGAATGGCCGCACCATCTATGTCTTCGCCAAGGACTTTACCGTTTTTGGCGGCTCGCTCTCGGAGGCCCATGCCCGCAAGATCACCAAGCTGCAGGACATGGCTTTGCGCAACCGTGCGCCGATCATTGGCCTGTTTGATGCGGGTGGTGCGCGCATTCAGGAGGGTGTCGATGCCCTCGGCGGCTACGGTGAGGTCTTCCAGCGCAATGTGTTGGCATCAGGTGTCATTCCGCAGATTTCCGTGATCATGGGGCCTTGCGCCGGCGGCGATGTCTATTCGCCTGCCATGACGGATTTCATCTTTATGGTGCGTGACACGAGCTACATGTTTGTGACCGGGCCCGATGTGGTGAAGACCGTCACCAATGAAACCGTGACGGCCGAGGAACTGGGTGGTGCTTCCGTTCACACCACGAAATCGTCGATTGCCGACAAGGGCTATGACAACGACGTCGAAGCGCTGCTGCAGATGCGCCGGCTCATTGATTTCCTGCCGTCCTCGAACACGGCGGAGTTGCCGGTCATTCCCTGCCTTCAGAGCGCTGAGGACAGTGACGAGTCACTGGACACATTGATCCCGGCCAATCCGAACCAGCCCTATGACATGAAGGAACTGATCCTCAAGACAGTCGACGACGGTGACTTCTTCGAGATCCAGGAGGCCCACGCCCGCAACATCGTTACCGGTCTTGCCCGCATCAAGGGCCGCACGGTCGGTGTGGTCGCCAACCAGCCGATGGTGCTCGCCGGGGTTCTTGACTCAGACGCCGGCAGGAAGGGCGCGCGTTTCGTACGCTTCTGTGATTGCTTCAACATCCCGATCATCAGTTTCGTTGACGTGCCGGGCTTCCTGCCCGGAACGGCGCAGGAGTATGGTGGCCTCATCAAGCATGGAGCCAAGCTGCTTTTTGCCTATGCCGAGGCCACGGTGCCCAAGATCACACTGATCACACGCAAGGCCTATGGCGGGGCCTATGTCGTGATGGCTTCAAAGCATCTGCGCGGCGACATCAACTATGCCTGGCCGACAGCCGAGATCGCGGTGATGGGCTCTAGGGGGGCTGCCGAAATCATCTACCGCGCTGAACTTGAGGACAAGCAGAAGATCGCGGCCCGCGTGAAGGACTACGAGGCGCGCTTCGCCAATCCATTCGTTGCAGCAGAACGGGGCTTCCTTGATGACGTGATCATGCCACACTCGACCCGCCGCCGCATCGCCAGAGCCCTTGATATGCTCAAGGGCAAGGAATTGGCGAACCCCTGGAAGAAGCACGACAATATCCCGCTTTAGATGTTAGCCAAGGCGCCTGAGTATGGACCAGCAGGATTGGGCCGCGCAGATCTAAACGGCGACGGCATCTAAAATACCTATGTCTCTGACGTCGGCTTAGTGATGCCAGACTTGGGCCCGGACGAGAGATAGCTACAGTTTTAGTAGTGTACTCCATCAGGCCTTAGCCCGCGTGCTGTAGATGCCTCCGCTAGGAGGGAAACACATGAAACTCGGGGTCCTGCTGGCTGCTGCGCTCGGATTGCTGGCTTTATCAGGTACGGTCGCCTTGACGCCGCCCGCAGAGGCCATCCCTGATGCGAGAGCTCCTGCTTGGGTGCTCACACCCGCAGTGGCGTCCATCCCCACGATCGAGCTCACCGGTGCCATGGGCGTTGAAGGCAGCAGCGGCAATGTCGTGTTCAGTCTGACAAGTTCAGGCGAAGCTGAGCTGAAGGAGCTTCTTGGCCGCTATGCGTCACTTGGCTATGTGGTCACACCTCTTCGCCGTGGCCTGGACAACCTCATGGGCAGCCTAGACGTGAATCTTGCGGTTGACCCCATGACGGGGCGCAGCGTGACTGTCACTCGCGTGGAGCTCGCCAGCGGTAGCCGGCTCGAGCTTTCCTTCAAGGACACTCGTTCCGCACTTTGATAGCCGGACAGCTTGCCGTGGCATTGCCTTTTCCGGGGCGAAGCCTCTAAACGGTGCGCGACGGAGCCTCATGATGCGCAAGCTGCCAGTTCTCGCCGCCTTTCAGCATATCTGGCGGTCGACAACCAATAATCTGCCCTTTGCCTTCCATATCAGTTGGCCATGGATTTTGATCCTCGTGCCGCTGACATTTGGCTCGAACTTACTGAAGCTCTCGTCAGAAGATCCCATGGCGGCACCGACGGGCTATGGGGCCGTGTCCGAGCTTGTCGTCGGGTTGTTCTCGATATTCGCCTTTGCCTCGATTGCCGTGGCCTGGCATCGCTACATCCTCAAGGATGAGATACCCCAGGGGGCTGCGCGGCTGCGGACTGATGCGGTGGTTTGGCGTTACTTCGGGAACACGCTGAAGATATTCTTTGTCCTGCTGGCGGTGGTCGTCCCAATTGCGATTGCCCTGGGTGTTCTCAGTTGGATTCTGGGGCAACTGGGCACGGTTATCTCAGTGCCCGGCGTCATCGCACTTTGTCTGGGTTGTATCGCGGCTTTCTACCGTCTCAGCATCACGCTTCCGGCGGTGGCCCTGGGTGACCAGGATTTCACCTTAAGCAAGGCTTGGGCCGCAACGGCCGGCAACAACTGGCAGATCATCGGGCTGGGCCTGCTGCTTTTTGCTGTTGTCCTGGCCATTGCCCTGGCGGCAGCGCTTGTCGGGGCCCTGATCGTGGCGGTGCCGGGTATAGGCGTTTTGGCCTTCACGATCTTCCAGGTGCTTGTCACCTGGGCCGTCACGATTGTCAGTGTGACGACGCTGACCAGCCTCTACGGCTTCTTTGTGCAGAGCCGCGACTTCTAGAGCAGTTCGGCGACGAGATCGTACTCTTCGGCTTCGATGACCTTCACCTTCACCAGATCGCCGGGCTTGAGATGCGTGGCGCCGGGGATGAAGACGTTGCCGTCGATCTCCGGGGCATCCCAGACTGAGCGGGCAACGGCTTCGCCGTTCTCGGCATCAATCTCGTCAACCAGCACTTCGATGATACGGCCTTCCTTGGAAGTGAGGATCGCCGAAGAAATCTCCTGCTGGGTTTCCATGAAGCGGGCGTAGCGCTCATCCTTCACCGCATCGGGAACCTGCGGCAGGCCAAGGTCATTGGCCGTCGCACCCGAAACAGGTTCGTACTTGAAGCAGCCAACGCGATCGAGGCGCGCTTCCTTCATCCAGGAGAGGAGGTATTCGAAGTCCTCGTCTGTCTCACCGGGGAAACCCACAATGAAGGTTGAGCGGATGGCGATGTCCGGGCAGATCGCGCGCCATTTGGCGAGCCGCTGCAGCACCTTCTCCTGGTTTGCCGGGCGGCGCATCGCCTTCAGCACCTGGGGTGCGGCATGCTGGAATGGGATGTCGAGATAGGGCAGGATTTTGCCCTCGGCCATCAGCGGGATCACATCGTCCACATGCGGGTAGGGATAGACATAATGCATCCGCACCCAGGCGCCGAGATCGCCCAGTTCCTTGGCCAGGTCATAGAACTTGGCCCGCACCTCGCGGCCCCGGAACTTCGATGTGGCGTACTTGATATCGACGCCATAGGCACTGGTGTCCTGTGAGATCACCAGCAGTTCCTTGACCCCCGCCTTCACCAGCCGTTCGGCTTCATAGATCAGCGCGGCAGCCGGCCGCGACACGAGATCGCCGCGGATCGAGGGGATGATGCAGAAGGTACAGCGGTTGTTGCAGCCTTCGGAAATCTTCAGATAGGCATAGTGCTTCGGCGTGAGATGGAGGCCCTGGGGCGGCACGAGATCCATCTTCGGGTCATGAGCCGGCGGCACTGCCTCGTGCACGGCCTTCACCACTTCCTCGTATTGATGCGGGCCTGTGATCGCCAGCACGGAAGGGTGTGTCTTGCGGATGGTGTCGGCCTCGACGCCATAGCAGCCCGTCACGATGACCCGCCCGTTCTCTTCCATGGCCTCGCCGATGGCAGATAGGCTTTCGGCCTTGGCACTGTCGAGGAAGCCGCAGGTATTGACGATGACCACGTCAGCATCGTCATAGCCGGGCGCAATGACATAGCCCTCTGCACGGAGCTGCGTCAGGATACGCTCGGAGTCGACCAGGTTCTTGGGGCAGCCAAGCTGGACGAGGCCCACTTTCGGGACATGGATGGTCATGGCCGCGGCCTTTAGCCGAGCGGCCTGAAAAGGGCAAACAGTGCCGCTACTTGATGAGCCGGGCCGTCACGGCCGCCGCACTGCCGGAGCTGCCGCTGCCGTCATAGGCGGTGATGTTCCATTTGACGCCGTTGAAGATCACCGTGTTCACCACGGCTGTCATCTTGCGCGAGTTCACCGTCGTCGAAGAGTTGAAAACCACGTCTCGGCTCGGCAGGTAGATGATGCCTTCCATGTCGAAGCCCTTGTTGTCGTCGAGAATGAACTGGCTGTTGGACAGCCCGCTCTTCTCGGCAAAAAGGAAACCTGCATATGTGCCGGATTTTGGCGCGCTCAGCGTTGCCTTGACGGCGCTGTTGAACTGAATTTTCGACGTGTCCGCATAGTAGAAGGTGACACCGGTTCCCGTCCATGTGCCGCCGTTGACGTTCCAGCCGCCATTCTTGATCACATAGGTGCCGGGCTGCAGCGTCACGTCTGTCCCTGAATTGAAGTTGTGCCAGCCGCAGTAGACACCCGGCTTCAGGGTCGTCTTTCCCGAGTAGTTGAGGTTGTTGAAGTTGCAGGTGGAGCTGTCGGGCGCAACCACCTTTCCTGCGTAAGGGTCGGAGAGCGTTTTGCAGCCTGTCTGCAGATTGGGGTGAACGCCGCCGTTATCGATGATCTTCGTGCCCTGCAGGCAGAGCTTGGCCGAGTTGATCGTCGTGCCAGCGTTGAAGATGGCGGCGGGATTGACCGTGCTCTTGACGTGGATCTCGCAGCCGGTGGCGCTCACATTGGCACCGCTATTGGCGAGGAAAGCCTGCGAGGTCGAACCTGAGAGCGCAAGGATGCAGAGCGCGGGATCGCTTGTGACAGCACTCTGCGATGTTTCGGCCGTTGCATTGACGGCGACGGTCACGGGGCCAAGGCCGAGGGCGGTGAGGAGTGCCGGTTCAAGTTCTGCGGAAGCGCTGCCTTCCACTTTCACGTTGGCGGACTTCTTGAAGCTGCGGTGAATGTTGGTCGCATCGCCGTTGGCGAAATTTGCATCGAAGAAGAGGGCGGATTGTCCGATGTTGTCGGTGCTGGCGACGGCGCCGGCAAGAACTGCACCATCAAGCGCCGCTGCCAGCGAGGTCCGCAGGTTCTCGGCCCGCACCGTATCAATGGCAACGCCCGCCGCGGCGACAAGCGGGATCGCGGAGAGCCCGGCGATGATGGCGACATTGCCGTCGCCGTTGGCAAACAGGCGGGAGAGAAGCGGGCGAGCCATGTGGAAATCCTCTTTGAACCGGCTCGTCTTGTAGTGTCCGCCATTGTAAATTTGACTAAAGCCAACCTATTGTCCGCCCTATGGATTCTCTCGTGAGATGCGCATGAACAGTTGTTCTCTCGCCCTGGCGTTGAATTTCTCTAGCGTGAGTTGGTGCTGGATGGCTGGTGCGTGATGTCATGATTCACAGAGCCTTCACCGCGTTTGCATTCTCTGTCTTGACTCTTATCTTTGTCGATCAATCTCAAGCTGCTTCACTATCGCTTGCAGGCGAGAAGCGCTGGCTTGCCGTCGCATCCAGCAAGGATCTCGATACCGCCATCGGCATTGGCCGCGCCTATGGCACTGAGCCGTGGCGTGTCGTGTCATCGAAAAGCGGTTGGTTCGCCGTCGTGCTGGGCCCGTATTCGGGGGCTTCTGTCGAGCAGGTGCTCAAGGCCAATCCGAACATCGGCGAGGTGCCGCGCGATGCGCGGCTGTCGCGTGGCGAGAACTATCTTGAGACGGTCTGGGATGAGCCGCGCGATGCCTTTCAGGCGATGACGGAATATGAGATCGGCAAGCCCGCCCGCTTCAGTGCCGGTCCCCTGAACTTCGTTGTGTCGATGGCCGGCACACAGGATGCACCCGGCGCCACCTCGGCGGAGGGCACAAAGGACGGCAAGGCCGTCTTCTCCTTTCATACGGACGATGAATACAGCCAGTGGGGCTCGGAAGCCGCCGTGCTGCGATTGGATCCCCAGGCAAGCGATCCGCAGCTTGTTTTTACCCGCTTCACCGGCGGCGCTCACTGCTGCACGCAAACCTGGGTGGCGACGAAGCCGCAGGGCCAGGAGGCCTGGACACTGGTCGAAGCTGATGTGCTCGATGGCGGAGGCTACGCCTACAAGGATCTCGATGGAGATGGCGTGCTGGAGTTCATGTCCGTCGACAACAGCTTTCTCTACGCCTTCGATTCCTACGCCGGGTCCTTTGCGCCGGTTCGGGTGTCGCAACTGCGTGGCGGCAAGCTTCAGGATGTCTCGAATGATCCTGCCTTCCGCAGCGAGTTGAAGCGCGATCTCGCCCGCATGGAGTTTTCAACCAAGCTGGACCCGCAGGTCTGGCGCGCTAATGGCTTCCTGGCAGGGTGGCTCGCAGCCAAGATGCGCCTCGGGCAGGGCGACGAAGCCTGGCAGGTGGTCACCGAGAATGCCGACCGCAAAAGCGACTTCGGGCCACAGGTCTGCAAGACAGGCAAGCCGGTGGAAACCTGTGACTTCGATGACCTGGAGCGCGTGCCGGTTCTCAAAGCCCTGGCCCAGTTTATGGCCGAGAGGGATTATGGCGAGTTGCCGCCCGCCGCGCGGGCCCTGCTGGGCCCCAACTGAGCTTGGCTTTGGTCTCATTGCCGCCGGGTCTGCCAATGGCTAGAAGTGCCTGAAACAGCATCAGAACCGGGCAGGGCAGTGTTCAAGAAGATCCTTATTGCGAACCGCGGCGAAATCGCTTGCCGGGTCATCAAGACAGCCCGAAAGATGGGCATTGCGACGGTCGCCGTCTATTCGGACGCCGACGCGCGGGCCCTGCACACCGAGATGGCCGATGAGCGCATTCACATCGGGCCGGCCGCTGCGGCGCAATCCTATCTCGTCATCGAGAAGATCATCGCCGCTTGCAAGGCAACCGGAGCCGAGGCCGTGCATCCGGGCTACGGTTTCCTGTCCGAGCGCTCCGCTTTTCCCAAGGCGCTTGCCGAAGCCGGGATCGTGTTCGTCGGCCCCAATCCCCATGCCATTGATGCCATGGGCGACAAGATCGAATCCAAGAAGGCCGCGGCAGCAGCCGGTGTTTCAACGGTGCCTGGCTACATGGGCATCATCGAAAGCGAGGACGAGGCCGTCCGCATCGCGAAAGACATCGGCTACCCCGTAATGATCAAGGCCTCCGCCGGTGGCGGTGGCAAGGGCATGCGCATCGCCCACTCCGACGCCGACGTGCGCGATGGCTTTGCCCGCGCCAAGTCGGAAGCGAAATCCTCGTTCGGTGATGACCGGGTGTTCGTCGAGAAATTCATCACCAATCCCCGCCACATCGAAATCCAGGTACTCGGCGACAAGCACGGCAACGTGATCTATCTCGGCGAGCGTGAGTGCTCCATTCAGCGCCGGAACCAGAAGGTTATCGAGGAAGCGCCGTCACCGTTGCTCGACGCGAAGACACGGAAGGCCATGGGTGAGCAGGCCGTCGCACTGGCCAAGGCCGTGGAATACGACAGCGCCGGCACGGTTGAATTCGTGGCGGGCCAGGACCGCAGCTTCTTCTTCCTCGAGATGAACACGCGTCTGCAGGTGGAGCATCCGGTAACGGAACTCATCACCGGCGTCGACCTTGTCGAACAGATGATCCGCGTGGCCGCCGGAGAAAAGCTTGCGCTCGCACAGAAGGACGTGAAACTCACCGGCTGGGCAGTTGAATCCCGCGTCTATGCCGAAGATCCCTATCGCAACTTCCTGCCCTCCACCGGGCGTCTCGTGCAGTATCGCCCTCCGGAGGAGAAAGTGGAGCAGGGCATCACCGTCCGCAACGACACGGGTGTCTATGAGGGTGGCGAGATTTCCATCTGGTACGACCCGATGATCGCCAAGCTTTGCACACATGCGCCTAGCCGCCTTGAAGCCATCAAGGCCATGAGCACGGCCCTGGATCGCTTCGTCATCGACGGCATTCAACACAACATTCCGTTTGTCGCGGCCATCATGGAGAATGCCCGCTGGCAATCCGGAGAGCTTTCCACCGGTTTCATCGCCGAGGAATTCGAGGGTGGCTTCAAGGGCGCTGCCCTGGATATGGTTAACGCCGGGAGGCTTGCCGAGGTGGCTGTCATGCTCGATCACGTCGAGAACAGCCGCAAGCGCAAGATCAGCGGTCAGCTCAATGGCCGCGATGTGAAGTTCTCTCGCCGCCGCGAAGTCAGGCTGGGCACGGACTGGCATGTCATCGAAATCACCCCGGAGCTCGAGGCGCGTTCAACCGGCATCCAGTGGCGCCCCGGCGAGCCGCTGGCGACCGTGGAGGTTGGCGGTGAGACGCTGGCCGTCCAGGTGCGGCGCGTGCTCAATGGCTACCGCCTTGGCTATCGCGGCATCAGCGTGGCGGCCAATGTCTATACGCCGCGGGAAGCCGAACTGGTGCGGCTGATGCCCGAGAAGAAGCCCGCAGATACCTCGAAGAAGCTCCTGTGTCCGATGCCAGGCCTCGTCGTGGCGATTGCCGTGACGGAGGGCCAGGAGGTCAAGGCTGGTGAGGCGCTGGCCATCGTCGAAGCCATGAAGATGGAAAACATCCTGCGCGCCGAACGCGACGCGACCGTGAAGAAGGTCAACGCCAAGAAGGGCGACAGCCTGAACGTCGATGCTGTGATCATGGAATTCGCCTGAGTGCTGCTAAACCACTGACGGGGGCTGACTTTCCCCAAGGGTACACACTTGATCAGGTGATATAAAAATATTCCATAATATATATTATGCGAATAAGAATCATACTCCTATTATAAGATAATAATGCAGGTATCCTGTCGCTATCAGACGGCTTGGATTTCCCTCTTGCTTGTTGGGGCGTCATCCAAGTTGTGCTTAGGAACACAGATGCCCACCACAGCGAGTCTCTTTGCCTTTGCACTTGTTGCCCTTGCCATGGTGCTGACGCCTGGTCCAAACATGATCTATCTCGTCTCGCGTTCCGTGTGTCAGGGGCGCACTGCGGGCATGATCTCGCTCGGCGGTGTGGCGCTCGGCTTTGTCGTCTACATGCTCTGTGCCGCCTTTGGCCTCACGGCCATCGTCTTCGCAATCCCTTATGCCTATGACGCCATCCGGATCGGCGGAGCCCTCTATCTTCTCTGGCTCGCCTGGCAGGCCGTGCGCCCGGGCGGCCGCTCGCCTTTCCACGTGCGCAATCTTCCTGTGGACAGCCCGCGCAAGCTCTTTCTGATGGGCTTCGTCACAAACCTGCTCAATCCCAAGATTGCTGCGATGTACCTTTCGCTGTTGCCACAGTTCATCGACCCGGCGGCAGGCAGCGTGCTGTTGCAGCTTCTGGCCCTCGGCTTCTTGCAGATCTGCGTCAGCATCTCCGTCAACACGATGATCGTGTTCTCGGCCGGCTCGATCTCCGTGTTCCTCGCGCGCCACCCGGCCTGGGCCGTGGCGCAGCGTTGGATCATGGGAACCGTTCTCGCCGGCATGGCGCTCCGCATCGCCACTGAGGCGCGAAGGTAGAATACGAGGACTTCCTGCATGTCATCCACGCCACCTGATCCCACTCGGATGGACCCGCGGTCCATCGAAACGTTGCGCGCCATCATGGCTGCCCTGCGCCGTCCAGTCACCGGCTGCCCCTGGGATCTGGAGCAGAGTTTCGAGACGATCGCGCCCTACACCATCGAGGAGGCCTATGAAGTCGCCGACGCGATCGCGCGTGGCTCCCGTGAAGACCTCTGCGAAGAGCTGGGTGACCTGCTCCTGCAACCCGTCTACCACGCGCAGATGGCGGCCGAGGAAGGCAGTTTCACCTTCGATGACGTGGTCGAGGCCGTCGTCACCAAGATGATCCGGCGGCATCCGCATGTCTTCGGCGACGCGCAGGCACGCTCTGCTGGTGTTGCCAAGGGCTTCTGGGAGGCAAACAAGGCCGCCGAGCGCAAGCAGCTTGGCAAAGAAACGACATCCCTGCTCGCCACCGTGCCGCTCAACCTGCCCGCCCTGACGCGCGCCCTCAAGCTTCAGGCCAAGGCCGCCAAGGTCGGCTTTGACTGGCCCGATACCACTCACGTCTATGACAAGATCAGCGAAGAGATCGGCGAGCTCCGCGACGCCCCGCCGGACAAGCGCGCCGAGGAACTCGGAGACCTGCTATTTGTGGTGGCCAATCTGGCCCGCCACTATGGTGTTGACCCGGAAGACGCCCTGCGCGGTGCCAATGCCAAGTTTGAGCGCCGCTTCGGCTACATCGAGGACAGGCTGGCGGCTGCGGGTTCGTCGCCGGAAGCCTCCGGCCTTGCCGGTATGGATGCCCTTTGGGACGAGGCCAAGGCGAAAGGCCTTTAGCATTCCGGCCTGATCTCGCCGGATACGGTCCCGGCAAAGGCGCTTTGCGATCCGTTACGAGTCTCCGGTTTTCCGCCACGTCGTCCTCGTGGGCTTGCAGGACTATTGCTGGCGGGAGTGGAGACCCAATGCGGGATTGTCCACAAAACTAGTGAAACACCGCGCGCCTGTCAAGCACTAAATTCATAAAACAGGAACGCACTGTTTTGGCGTGGGATTCTGCCTGCGATCAGGGATGCGCCCGGTTTTCCTTGCGCAGGGCACGGCCAAAGAGGGCGGTTGCCTGCCCTGCCCGGTCGGCGTCGAGCCGAACCTCCAGCCTCAGCCTGCCATCCTTCAGCGGCTTGCGTTCGATCACCTCGCCACGGCGGTGGAGCCAGGCCAGGCCTTTGCCGTCCGAGGGCTCAAGCGTCACAGAATAGACGTCTGCGGTTTCACCGATCATCGCTTCGACCCGCGCCAGAAGCTCGTCGAGGCCGTGGCCATCGAGTGCTGAGACGAGGATCGAATCCTTGTGGCGAGAGGCCGCCGCTTCGCGCTGCGCATGTTCCAGCGGCTCCAGCAGGTCGGCCTTGTTCCAGACCTCGACCAGATGGCCGCGCTTGCTCTCGTCGATGCCGAGTTCATCCAGCACCTTAAGCACGTCATGGGCCTGCGCATCGGTCTCGGGATGAGAGACATCGCGCACATGCAGGATGACATCGGCCTCCATCACCTCCTCCAGCGTGGCGCGGAAGGCGGCGATCAGCGAAGTCGGCAGATCCGAGATGAAACCGACCGTATCCGAGAGAATGACCTTGCGGCCCTTGGGCAGCTTGATCACCCGCATGGTGGGATCAAGCGTGGCGAAGAGCATGTCCTTTGCCAGCACGCGCGCATCGGTCAGCCGGTTGAACAGCGTGGATTTGCCTGCGTTGGTGTAGCCTACCAACGCGACAACGGGATAAGGCACACGGGCGCGCCCTGCCCTGTGCAGGCTCCGTGTCTTCACGACATCGGCAAGCTGCTTCTCGAGGCGGGCGATGCGCTCCTGGATCTGGCGGCGGTCGGCCTCGATCTGGCTTTCACCCGGGCCGCCGAGGAAGCCGAAGCCGCCGCGCTGCCGCTCGAGATGGGTCCATGAGCGCACAAGTCGGCTCTTCTGATACCGAAGGTGCGCCAGTTCCACTTGCAGCGTGCCTTCCTTGGTCGAGGCGCGCTCGCCGAAGATTTCGAGAATGAGACCGGTGCGGTCCAGAACCTTCGCCTTCCAGGCGCGCTCGAGATTGCGCTGCTGGATCGGCGAGAGCTGCGCATTGACGATGACAAGCCCGGCATCGCGCTCGGCCACGATCTGGGCGATTTCATCAACCTTGCCGCTGCCGATCAGTGTGGCTGGCCTCGGTGCCACCAGTGGCGCAATGACCGACTGGGCAATTGTCAGCCCGATGGCGCGCGCAAGGCCCTCGGCCTCCGCCAGCCGGGTTTCCGAGGAGCGGCCATGGCTGTTAGCATCTCGCTGCTTCGGCTCCACATGCAGGATGACGGCCCGGGTCGCATCGCCGCCCGCCGCCTCAACTTCTTTCCTGATCTTTTCGCCGGCCTTTTTGCGGCCGGGTTTCAGTTCACTCAATGGCCACCATTCTCGTCATCAAAAAGGCTGATGGGCCCGCCCGGCATGATCGTCGAGATCGCATGTTTGTAAACCAGCTGGGACACGCCATCGCGGCGCAGCAGCAAGCAGAAATTATCAAACCAGGTGATGATACCCTGCAATTTCACGCCGTTGACCAGAAACACTGTTACCGGGACCTTCGTCTTCCGGACATGATTCAGGAAGGTATCCTGCAGGTTCTGGGGTTTCTCTTGTGCCATTCTGTGCCCCTCTTCTTGTTGTTTTGAGCCGCCAGTAGATGGGAAGGCTAACATGTTCCGGCAAGAGGCAAAAGGCACACCGGCGCAATTTCTTCAACTCACTGTTATTGTTCTGAATTATCCTCGTCCTTGGAGCTCAGCCCGAGCATCTTTATCTTGCGGTGGAGGGCCGAGCGCTCCATGCCAATGAAGGCTGAAGTGCGCGAAATGTTTCCACCGAAGCGCGAAAGCTGGGCAGCAATGTAATCGCGCTCGAAGGCCTCGCGCGCCTCTCTGAGAGGCATGGTGAGGAGATGTTCGCTGCCGAAGGAATTGCCTGTGGCCGCGGGGCTCTCCGGTGGGAGGCTTGCAGCGGTAATGTCGTCCTGTGGCCCACCCGCCGCCATGATCATGATGCGCTCCACATTGTTGCGCAGTTCACGAACATTGCCCGGCCATTCCCGGGTCTGCAGCACGGCAATGGCATCCTCCGCGAATTGCCGGCAGGGCTGGCCGGATGACGATGAGTAGCCTTGTGCAAAGAACTCGATCAGTTGCGGAATGTCTTCGCGCCGTTCCGTCAGGGCCGGCACGCGGATTGGCACAACCCCGAGGCGATGGAAGAGATCCTCGCGGAAGGCCTGGGCAACGATCAATGACTGTAAGTCGCGCGCCGTCGACGAGATTATGCGGACGTCAACCTTCACCTTCTTGGCGCCACCCACCCGCTGGAACGTCTGCTCAAGCAGCACCCGCAGCACCTTGGCTTGCGTTTCCATCGGCATGTCAGCCACTTCGTCGATGTAGAGCGTTCCGCCGTGAGCTTCCTCGAGAGCGCCGATGCTTTGCAGCCTGTCGGCCCCCTGCTCAATGCCGAAGAGACTCTCTTCAAGTCGCGCGGGCTGCATCGTCGCAGCACTCAGGACCACGAACGGCCCGTTGGCGCGGCCCGACATACCGTGCAGCGTGCGCGCCACCAGTTCCTTGCCCGCCCCCATGGGCCCCATGATGAGGACGCGGCTGTTGCTCGGCGCCACCTTCTTCAGCAACTGCCTGAGGTTCTTCATTGCGGCCGAATTGCCGACGAGTTCGACATCGAGGCCGGAGCGGCCCTTCAGTTCCTCGTTCTCGCGCTTGAGCCGGAAGGTCTCGAGGGCGCGGCCGACGACCAGTAGCAGCTTGTCGGCGTTGAATGGCTTCTCGATGTAGTCGTAGGCGCCGCGCTTGATGGCCGAAACGGCCGTCTCGATGTTGCCGTGGCCGGAGATGATGATGACCGGCACGTCCGGAACGCGCTGCTTGAACTGCAGCAGGAGATCGAGGCCATCGAGCTTTGATCCCTGTAGCCAGATATCGAGGATGATCAACGACGGCCGGCGCTGGGCGACCTCCGCCAACGCGGCATCGGAGTTGTGGGCAAGGCGGGTCTCGAAGCCCTCGTCCTGCAGGATTCCAGCGATCAGTTCGCGGATATCTGCTTCGTCGTCGATGATAAGAATGTCGGCTGGCATGTCTGGTGTTCTTCTTGATCCTCAGGCCGTGGCTTCCGCTTCGGCGGTAATCGGAGCGAAGCGAAGCGTCACGCGGGCGCCGCGCTGTTCTGGCGCATCGCTTAATTGCAGCTGTCCGCCGTGCTCTTCCATGATGCGTTTGACGATGGCAAGGCCCAGTCCGGTCCCTTTTTCACGGGTGGTCATATAGGGTTCAGCGAGGCGGTGCCTGTTCTCTTGCGGCAACCCAATGCCGTTGTCGGTCACAGCGATGTAGGGTCGGTCGTTTTCGATCCCATATTCGACCTTGATCCTGCCGGGTGATTTGTCCTCGCCGGCCTGGCGGCCCTCGATTGCTTCGCGCGCATTCTTGACGAGGTTGGTGATTGCCTGCGTTACCAGGCGCCTGTCGAATGGGAAGGTGGGAACCTCCCCCACTTCGTCAACCGTGATGTCGAGGTCGCCGGCCGCAACACGCTGCAGCACCGTTGCATCAGTCACGACTTCCTTGAGGTTGTTTGGCTCGGGCACTGCCTTCGGCATGCGGGCGAATGACGAGAATTCATCAACGATGCGCCCGAGGTCGCCGACCTGGCGGATGATCGTGTCCGTGCATTGCTCGAAGACGGCCTTGTCTGACTGGATTTCCTTGAGGTACTTGCGCTTCAGCCGCTCCGCCGAAAGCTGGATCGGCGTCAGCGGGTTCTTGATCTCGTGCGCGATGCGGCGGGCAATGTCCGCCCAGGCCGAGTTGCGCTGCGCTGAAACAAGTTCGGTGATGTCGTCGAAGGTCAGCACATAGCCATGTTCTTCGCCCTCGGCGCGTTCCGTCGTGATGCGCAGAAAGAAATTCGCGTCCCGTCCGTTGACGATCATGCTCACCTGCCCTTCGGACGAGCCGGACGGCCGCGAGATGGCCAGTTCGAACATGGGTACAAACTCAGGCACCACTTCGTCGAGATGGCGGCCGACAAGGCTCTTCTCCGGCAGGCTCAGCAGGCTCGTCGTGGAGCGATTGACGACGGAGATTCTGAAATCCGGATCGACACCGATGACGCCAGCACTGACGCCCGCCAGCATGGCCTCCGAGAAGCGCCTGCGCTCATCAAGCTTGTGGTTGGTATCGATCAGCTGGTCTTGATGAAGCCGGATCTGGTCGGTCATCAGGTTGAAGGTCTGGGACAGTGTGACGAGGTCGCCCGGTCCATCGGTGATCGCAACCTTGGCTCCGAAATTGCCCTGGGCGACTTCCTTCGAGGCATTCAGCAAGCGGACAATGGGCGCCACGAGACGGTCTGAAAAGCGAAGCCCGGCCCAGATGGCTGCAAGGAGGAAGACGAGTGCCACCAGCGCATAGACAAGGCCAAAGGTGAGCTGCACACCAACGCGCTGCGCCATCATGCGATCATATTCCGCCTTCGCTTCCCGCGTTGTGTTGAGCTGCTGAATAACGACCGGAGAAATCAGGCGATAGATGTAGAGATAGTGATCGGGGTAACCCTGCAGCTTCACAAGCGCCCGGACCACATTGCTGGTGCCATGCGGCTGAATGACGACGGCGTCGCCCTTTGCGGCCTGCGCCAGGTATTCCGGCTCAGGCGCCACGAACTTGATGCGGTCATTGAGTGTCGTATTGGCTTCGACGCGTCGCGTTCCGGCCTCGAACACAAAGGCAGCTGCCAAGTTTCTCAGGGCAGCATGGCGGGCAACGCGGCGGATATAGGCTGGCCTGTCGTTCGTGTAGAGTTCGATCTGCTGCGTGAGATCAGCCGAGATGTTGGCAAGATCGGTGCGGGTCGCCTCTCCAGCATTGCGCAGATAGTCTTCGGCGACCGTGGAGGACGTATCGACAATTGCGCGGGTGCGCTCGGAGAACCAGGCGTCGAGACCGCGGTTGAGCGTCACTGATGCGAAGATGGCCACCAACAAGGCAGGGGCGATCGCCACGAGGCTGAACAGCGAGATCAGCCGGATATGGAGGCCTGCTCCCGGCGTTCCCCGTCTCTGCTCTCTCACCAGATGGAACACCTGGGTGAGCACCATCAGGCTCATGAGCGCCACGATTACCAAGTTGGTGATGAGCAACCACCAGACGATGTTATCAGTCGGCTGAATGGGCGTAAGGCCAGTCAGCACTGCGAACGTGCTCAATCCTGTGAGGATGCCGAGCGTAACGAGTGCCAGAGCAGCCCAAGCCGTGAGGCCGCGAAAACGGTCACTGAAATGGACTTCGGGAAGGCTCGGACGGCGCAGCATCAGACGCCATTAATGCGGCCACTGTGGCGAAATTTCAACAGTGACTGTTGCGGAAGGGTTACAGCCCCCGAACTGGTATGACGTTCCGTTCCCTGAGCTTGGAGCGCAATGTGTTGCGATTGATGCCGAGGAGATCCGCGGCGCGCAGTTGATTGCCATGGGTTGCTGCAAGGGAGGCGCGCAGCAGCGGCGGCTCAACTTCGGCCAGAATGCGCTCGTAGAGCCCGGGAGGCGGCAGCGCCGATCCATAGGATTGAAAATAGGCTGTCAGATGCTGCTCCATGAACTCCGGCAGCGTCTGCGGCAGCGAGTTGGAATTGCTCGCCTGCGCGATGGAGGCATGCGCCTCCAACTCGCGTTCGACTGCGTCAGCCGAAACAATATCCTGCACCTCCATGGCAAGCAGGCGTTTCACCAGGTTTTCCAGTTCGCGGATGTTACCTGGCCATTTGTAAGCCACCAGCTTCTCAAGTGCGGCCTGCGAGAATTCCTTGGCTGGCAGGCCTTCTGCCGTCGCCCGCGACAGGAAATGACGGACGAGGTCAGGCACATCCTCAAGCCGGTCGCGGAGCGGCGGCAGCCGCAACGGCACCACGTTGAGACGATAGTAGAGATCTTCCCGGAACTGCCCCTGATTGATCAGGCGCTTCAGATCGCGATGGGTGGCGCAAATGATGCGCACATTGGTGCGGATCGGAGTCGATCCGCCGACCGTCGTATATTCCCCCTGCTGCAGCACGCGCAGCAACCGCGTCTGGGCCTCCAGCGGCATGTCACCGATTTCGTCCAGGAACAGCGTGCCGCCTTCGGCCTGTTCGAAGCGGCCGGCGACGCGCGATGCGGCGCCGGTGAAGGCACCTTTCTCATGGCCAAAAAGCTCAGACTCGATCAGTTCCCGCGGGATTGCCGCCATGTTGAGTGCAACAAACGGACCTTTCCGTCGCTTGGAAAAGTCATGCAGCGCGCGGGCGACCAGTTCCTTGCCTGTGCCGCTCTCACCAATGATTGTGACGGTCAAGTCAGTTTGGGTGAGACGGGCAATGAGCCTGTAGATTTCCTGCATGGCCGAGGACCGGCCGATGATCGGCAATGTCTCGCCCTGCCCCGCAACTGCGGTCCTTGGCGCCTTCGCTGATTGATCAAGGGCACGAGTGACGGCCTGCACCAACTGGTTCAGGTCGAAAGGCTTGGGGAGATAGTCGTAGGCGCCGAGCTCAGCCGCGCGGATTGCCGTCATGATTGTGTTCTGGGCGCTCATGACGATGACTGGCAATTGCGGCCGGTGTTTCTTGATCCTTGGAATGACATCGAAGGCATTCTCGTCAGGAAGGATGACGTCAGTGACCACCACATCGCCTTCGCCTTCGCTGATCCAGCGCCAGAGGGCAGAGGCCATACCCGTTGCCCGCACAGAGAAGCCCGCGCGCGTGAGGGCCTGGGTCAGCACCGTCCGGATGGCGCTGTCATCATCTGCAATGAGGATAGTGCGTGATGTCATGGGATCATGCTCTTTGAATCAGGTGTCATGTGTCGAGGGAGCGACGGAGGAACCGGGCGTGAGGGGCAGGAGCACGCGAAATGTCGTGCCCTTGGAGGAACGGGGTTTGCACTCCACGACGCCGCCATGGTCGCGGACGATCTTGGCGACCAGGGCAAGGCCGAGGCCCCTGCCCGAACGTTTGCTGGTGACGAAGGGTTCGAAAATATGGGGCAACAGCTCGTCAGGAACGCCGGGACCCGTGTCGTGCACGCAGACTTCCAGCGGCAGGGACACTTTCTCGCTGTTTCCGGCAACGGAAAGCCGCATGCCCGGCCGGAAGGCTGTTGTCATGATGAGATCACCGCGGCCCTGCGCGTCAATCATGGCCTCGGTCGCGTTCTTTGCGAGATTGAGGAAGACCTGAACAAGCTGGTCAGCGTTGCCGTGCACGGCAGGCAATGAAGGGTCATAATCCTCACGGACGACAATGCGCTCGCCCGCACTGGCGAGCACAAGCTGCTTCACGCGATCCAGGACGACGTGAATGTTGACGGGCTTCCGGTCCAGCGGGCGCTCGTCAGAGAAGACCTCCATCTGATCGACAAGCTGGCGGATGCGATCCGTCTCGTCGCAAATGAGCCGGGTGAGCTGGCGGTCTGAGTCGGGCAAGGCAGGTTCGAGCAACTGGGCGGCGCCACGGATGCCTGCCAGCGGATTCTTGATCTCGTGGGCCAGCATCGTGGCCATGCCCGACACCGAACGCGCGGCTCCCTGATGGCTCAGTTGCAGATCGAACTGATGCGCGACGGAGCGCCGTTGCAGCATCACGATGACATGCTCAGGGTCATCAATGACCGGTGCCGTCTGCAAATCGATGATCCGTTCGCCACCGAGGCGCGGCGTACCAACGGCAACGGCATACTCGTTGACGATGCCGCCCGAGCTTCGCACCTGTTTCACCGAATGCAGAACTGGGCTCGAGAAGGGCACGAGTTCCTTCAGTGTGAGGCGTTGCAGCACGGCCTTGCCCGCCTGGAAGAAATCCTCGGCCGCACCGTTTACGAGGCGGATTTGATCAGCGCTGTCGAGCAGCAAGATCGGGTTGGGCATGGAATCGAACATGGCCTGCAGGGCAGGCAACGGCTTCTGCGCATGGGTCTGGGTCATGCGACCGCCCTCGCGTCGAGCAGCGTGTCGTAGATGCGGCGGATGCCGGATGTCACCTTCGCGTTGTCCTTGGTAGAGAGATAGGTCGCACGCGCTGTGGCGTGCTCTTCGGGGGTGAGCAGCCCGCGAAGCTCAAGCCGCGAGAGAGTCCAGCCCCAATGCTTGCGGAAGGTCTTGTTGCCCAGATCGGCGCCGTAGAGCCGCAAAGTCTCGTCCTGGTGCCAGAGGACGAGATCGCGCTCTTCATCGAGGCCGGGCTCGGCCATCCCTGATCCCTCGTCAAGGGCGTGGGCAACAACACCGGGCCACCATGGCCTGCCATAGGTGGAACGGCCGAACATGACTGCATCGGCGCCAGAGGCCTGCAGCATGGCACGGGCATCGGCGACCGTCTCGCCGTCTCCGTTGGCGACGAGCGGGATCTTGATCGCCTCCCGCACGGCGCGGATCGCATTCCAGTCGGCGCGGCCCGTGTAGAACATGCAGCGCGTGCGGCCATGAATAGTGATCATCTGGATGCCAGCCGACTCGGCGCGGCGGGCGATATCCGCGGCATTGAGCGAACCATGGTCCCAGCCGAGACGCATCTTGAGCGTGACAGGCACCTGGGCTGCAGCAACGGTCGCCTCAATAAGGCCAAGGGCATGATCGGGATCACGCATCAAGGCAGAGCCGGAAAGACCGCCGGTCACCTGCCGCGCCGGGCATCCCATGTTGATGTCGATGACGTCTGCACCGAGGTCTTGTGCAAGCCGTGCGCCCTCCGCCATCCACTTCGCTTCGCGGCCTGCCAACTGGATGACAAAGGGCGAAAGCTTGGTACGGCCCTGGGCCCGGCGCACCATGTCTGGCCGCGCGCGCGCGAGTTCCTCGCTGGCCACCATTTCCGACACTACGAGGCCGGCGCCCCGCTCATGCGCAATCAGCCGGAAGGCCTCGTCGGTGACGCCCGACATGGGCGCCAGAAAGACGCGATTCCGCGACTGGACCGGCCCGATAGATATGCTCATAAATTATGCAAAAACCAAGAACGCTTAATTTGAGGGCACAATAGTCGAAAAGCCTGCTCCGTCAACGGAAAACGCGGCCATGTCCTTCCCTTTGTTGCAGCGCGTAGCTATTGCGGCGCCATGACAGTGGCGGCCGTAATCGTGGCAGGTGGCAGCGGCTTGCGGGCTGGAGGCGCCAAGCCCAAGCAATACCACCTGATTGGCGGTAAGCCGGTCATTCGCTGGACGCTGGAGGCCTTTCTATCGCATCCGCATGTCGACCACGTGCAGCCGGTGATCGGGGAAGGCCACGAGGAGCTGTTCAGGCAGGCGACCGAGGGGTTGGCGCTGCCGAAGCCGGTGACCGGCGGCGCGAACCGCCAGGACTCCTGCCGCCTTGGCATCGAAGCCTGTGTGGCGCACGCGCCCGGCAAGATTCTCATCCACGATGCTGCTCGCCCCTTCATTTCAGCCGGCGTGATTTCGGCCGTAATCGCCGAGCTTGACCACGCTGAAGCGGTCATTCCGGGGCTTCCCGTGGCGGACACAATGAAGTTTGCCCCCGACGGGTTCATCGAGAAAACGGTGGACCGTGGCTCCATGTGGTTCGTGCAGACTCCCCAAGGTTTCTCCTTCGAGCGCATTCTCGCCGCACACCGCCGCGCGGCCCGGGAGGGCCAGGGCGGCTTCACGGATGACGCCGCGGTCGCCGAGTTCGACGGTATTCCAGTCAAGATCGTTGCGGGCGACCAGCACAACCGCAAGCTCACCACATCGATTGATGTCATCGCTGCCGACCGTGAACTGTCCGCACGGCTTTTTGCCGAGCGGCCCGATATCCGTACCGGACAGGGCATCGACTTCCATGTCTTCGAAGCCGGTGATCACGTCACGCTGTGCGGTGTGGCCATTCCTCATACGCAGAAGCTCAAGGGACATTCAGACGCCGACGTGGCGATGCACGCCCTCACCGATGCCATTCTCGGTGCTCTTGGCGAACGTGATATCGGCCACTTTTTCCCTCCCAGCGATCCGCAGTGGAAGGGTGCAGCGTCCTCGATCTTTCTGGCAAAGGCCTCGGAGCTGCTGCAGGCGCGGCGTGGCATCATCTCCAACATTGACCTAACAATCCTCGCCGAGCTTCCGAGGATCGGGCCTCATATCGCCGCCATGAAGGAGAGGCTCGCCTCCCTCCTGGCGCTTGACCCCGCCCGCATTGCCATCAAGGCCACGACAACCGAAACGATGGGAGCGATTGGCCGCAAGGAAGGCATGGCCGCCTTTGCGACCGCGACTGTGAGGCTGCCGCTATGACCGCTTCAGAACTTGTGGCCCTGCTGAAGACAAAGAAGCTGATGGTGGCCACGGCCGAAAGCTGCACGGGTGGCCTCGTTGCGGCAGCGATCACCGACGTCCCAGGCAGTTCGGCCGTTCTGGACCGTGGTTTTGTGACTTATTCGAACGAGGCCAAGACCGAGATGATCGGTGTTCCCGCGACTTTGATCAGGCAGCATGGCGCGGTCAGTGCCGAGGTGGCCGAGGCGATGGCGCGCGGTGCAATTGCGCATTCCCGCGCCGACATTGCCGTTGCCATCACCGGCGTTGCCGGGCCAGACGGTGGTTCGCCGGAAAAGCCGGTCGGGCTCGTTCACTTTGCCTGCGCGCGGCGGGATGGGGATGTGCGGCTGGAAGTACGCCGCTTCGGGCCTCTGGGCCGAGACACCATTCGTCTGGCAAGCGTCGGTCTTGCACTTGAACTGCTCGCGGCTGCCAGCTAGCGCTTCCGCTTCGCGATGGCGTCATGGGCCATTAGGGTTTCCAGGAGTTCGGGCATCTTGTCGAGCCGCACCATGTTTGGCCCATCGGATGGTGCGTTGTCGGGATCCTCATGCGTCTCCACGAAAACACCGGCAACACCAACTGCTACGGCGGCGCGCGCCAGCACGGGAACCATGCGCCGGTCACCACCTGATGATGTTCCCTGCCCGCCCGGCTGCTGGACCGAATGCGTGGCATCGAAAATCACCGGTGCACCTGTTTCAGCCATCAGAGGCAAGGCGCGCATGTCAGAAACCAGTGTGTTGTAGCCGAAGCTGGCCCCGCGTTCGGTGAGCAGGACATTCGGATTGCCGCTTTCAGTGATCTTCGCAGCGACGTTCTTCATGTCCCAGGGCGCCAGGAACTGGCCCTTCTTGACGTTGACGACCTTGCCGGTCTGCGCGGCTGCCACCAGAAGGTCGGTCTGGCGTGACAGGAAGGCCGGAATCTGTAGCACGTCAACGACCGGCGCCAGCGTGGCACATTGGCCCGCATCATGGACGTCCGTGAGAAGAGGAAGGCCGAACTCCTTGCGGATGTCGGCGAAAATGCCCAGCGACTTTTCCAGGCCAAGACCGCGGCGGCCCTTGAGGCTGGTGCGGTTCGCCTTGTCGAAGGATGTCTTGTAGACAAGGCCGATGCCGAGCTTGGCGCAGAGTTCCTTCAACGCGCCCGCCATCATGAAGGCGTGCTCGCGGCTCTCGAGTTGGCAGGGACCGGCGATAAGGGAGAGAGGCAGGGTGTTGCCGAACTTGACGCTGCCGACGTTTACAACAGAATTGGGGTTCATTTTGGATAAACGAGAAATGTGCCTGAGCCGTGGGCATAGAGGACGCCAGACCTGTCTGCAACCTTTGCCTCGGCAGTGAGCATGGTGCGGCCGGCATGGATCACAGTTGCACGGGCTAGAAGAGGTCCCGACGCAACGTCGATCTTGCGCACATAGTTGACCTTCAACTCGACCGTGCCATAGCCCACCATCGTCGGCAGCTTCGTCATCACGGCGCATCCCAGGGCCGTATCGATGAGCGTTGCGGCAAAGCCGCCATGCACGCGCATCATGGTGTTATAGAAGCGCTCCGAGGGAGTGCCTTGGGCAACGGCGTAGCCATCACCCGCCTCCAGAACGCTGATGTCGAGCGTCTCCCCCATGCCCGACCAGGTCTTGTCGCGGATGATACGTCTCAGATAGTCGAGGCCGGATTCCGGCGATGTTGTGTCACTGCTGCTCATGCTGAATTGTGTTCTCTGCGCATTCGAGGAGCTTCTTGTCGAAACTTCCTACAATTGCAAGGCGCAGGTCGCTGGCGACGGACGCAGCTTCCAGAACGTCGGCCACCTGCCCCGACAGATCGAACTGCAGGCCATTGGGCGCGATTTTTGACAGGACCACCTTCGGCGGCGGGTGGCGCATCACTTTCGGATGGCTGCTCGCGAGCTTCTCAAGCGTGCTCACGACTTGCGCGGTATCCACGCCATGAACGAAGCCGACATTCACGGAGAAACGCCCCATCGTGTCCCGCAGTGTCCAGTTGCGAACCGGATTGGTGATGAGCGTCTGGTTCGGGATGATGATGGAGCTGCCGTCAAAGGTCTCGATCTCCGTGGCGCGGACATTGATGTTGCGCACGATACCCTCGGCGCCGGGTGTCACAATCCAGTCTCCGACCCGCACTGGCCTTTCGGCCAGAAGGATCAAGCCGGAAACGAAATTGTTGACGATAGACTGCAGGCCGAAACCGATACCAACGCCGAGGGCGCCGGCGACAATCGCCAAGGTAGAGAAGTCGAGACCGGCTGCTGAGAGCGCGAGGGCGGCTGCGAGGGTATAGCCCACATAGCCGGCGCTGGTGCGGAGCGAGACCTGAACACCCTTGTCGAGTCTCGTCTCGCGCAGAATGCGGTTTTGCAGCCAGGATGTAAAAACACGTGTCAGGACGACGCCGATTGCCAGCACAAGAAGCGCAAGCGCAATCATTGACGGCGAGATCACGATGTTGCCGACAGTGAACCCCCGCATCATCGCACCGAACATGGTGCTGAGATCGAGAAGCGTGACCGTCCACATCGCGATGAGCGACGGAACAGCGATCAGAATGATCACGACATCCGCGATGGTCCTGAAGGTGAGGACGAGACGGCCGACACCATCTTCGGCAAGCCCTGTTACCTGACGCAGAAGGCGGCCGACCTTTGTTTCAGGACGTGCGACAGATTCCGCGAAAGCCTGGAAAAAGGCATGGAGCACACCCAGCACAACCACCAGCAATGCTGTATCGAGAAGGTTGCCCACGATGAAATAGGCGAAAGCGATATATCCAAGGAAAAGAGCAACCAGCGAAACAGCGAGCAGGATCCAGAGCAAAGGCATCAGCCTGAGGAACCACACGAGGAAGAACGGCTGCTCTCCGCCATGGTCCTCGCTCGCCTGGCGTCTGATGACGGACAGGATGAGCCCGAGGAGCGTTACCATCAGCAGGACGGCGACAGCGGATTGTCCGATGACGAAACCGACCGGCAGGAACATCTTTTCGGCAAGGGCAATCAACTCGTTGCTGATGGCGTAGGCCGCTGCGCCAACGATCACCAGAGTCGTCAGGGTGCGGGCGGACTGCGAGTCGACAGCAATCAGCCGGCGCGAAGGATTGCCGGGCTGCGAGATCAGGTAGGCGATGCGCCCGTAGATGGCTGTATCGACCAGGGCTGAAACCATAGCCCTGAACACTGACGACCCAAGGTCGCTTAGCAGGTTTGAAGACTCGACAGCGGTTGTGACGACGATTGCGAGAAAGACGATGGCAATGGTGAAGCTCAGACATCCCCAGACAACGCGCCAAAGACGCAGAAGTGCGGGTTCAACCTGCCCTTCGGGCAAGTGGCCATTTGCATAGCCGGCCCAACTTGAGATGAGCGGCAAAAAGTAGCGGCGCGCCAAAAGAATGACGACCAAACCAAGAGGGATGAGCACGAGGCCGGGAATATTGATTGCCGAGAGCTGGATGTTCGAAAGGCTGTTCCATGTGCCCGAAAGCCTCCACGACAGGATTCGCATGCCACTGGCATAGTCGAGCCAAAGCTGTGGGTTGAGGACGGTACGGTCCGCCTTGAAGATGCGCTGCAGGAACAGCGCGCGCTGTTTTGCAAGAAGCCTCTGGAGGGTCTGGTCGGCGTCGAGTTGGAGTAGCTCGAAGCGTTTGACGGCAGCTTGAATATTCGAGGCTTGGCCGCTCAGATTGGCCCGTTCCGACGAGATCGGCTCCGCTTCAGCCTGCCCATCGGCGGGAGGCGGTCCCAGCCGTGCAAGCTGCTGTTGAACATCGCTCAGCGGCTCCGTCAGCTTCTGCGCTTCCGACCCCGCCTGTTCCCTGAGGCGCTCGATGAGAGCCCGCTGCGCCGAAAGTTGATCGTCGCTGCTGACGCTGTCAGCAATGACAGCCTGAATGCCGTCCAGCTGGGTCTTGATCCCGGCGGCCCTATCCTGTGCCGCTGTCAGCGTTGCGTCGTCGAAGGCCAGCGCAGCAACGCTCGCACAGGCCAGCGCCAGCCAGACAACAAGCAAGCGGAAGGCGGCGCGCGCCACGGCGCTAGACCAACCGGCTTTGCACGACCGCCGCTGCAATGAAAGACTTGAACAGCGGGTGCGGCTCAAAAGGCTTCGACTTGAGTTCCGGATGATACTGGACACCGATAAACCATGGATGATCGGGATATTCGACGGTCTCGGGCAGAAGTCCGTCCGGTGACATGCCGGCGAAGCGCAGGCCAGAGTCCTCAAGGCGTTTGCGATATGCCGTGTTCACTTCGTAGCGGTGCCGGTGGCGCTCGGAAATATGTGTGTCACCGTAGATTTCGGCGATACGGCTACCCTTCTGCAGTTGAGCATCATAGGCGCCGAGCCGCATCGTACCGCCCAGGTCGCCGCCCTTCTTTCGGATCTCGAGTTCGTTGCCCTTCATCCACTCTTTCATTTCGCCAACGACGGGTTCCTTTGTGGGGCCGAACTCGGTCGAACTGGCGCTATCAATGTGGCAGAGATTGCGGGCTGCTTCGATGCAGGCCATCTGCATGCCGAAACAGATGCCAAAATAAGGCACTTCGCGCGTGCGTGCGAAGGCCGCCGCATTTATTTTGCCTTCTGAACCACGTTCGCCAAAACCGCCGGGCACGAGGATGCCATGCACACCTTCCAGATACGGCGCCGGGTCCTCCTTTTCGAAGACCTCGCTCTCGATCCATTCAAGGTTGACCTTCACCCGGTTGGCGATGCCGCCATGGATGAGCGCTTCCTTCAATGACTTATAGGCATCAAGGAGCCCCGTATACTTGCCGACAACTGCGATCGTGACCTCGCCTTCCGGCTGGGTGATGCGGGACATGATGTCGTCCCAGCGCGAAAGATCCGGCTTCGGCGCATTGGTGATACCGAAGGCATCGAGCACTTCCTGATCCAGGCCTTCGGCGTGATAGGCACGCGGCACATCATAGATGCTCGCTACGTCCAGGGCCTGGATGACGGCAGAGGGACGCACATTGCAAAACAGAGCGATCTTGCGGCGCTCGTTCGCGGGCACCTCGCGGTCGGCACGGCACAGAAGGATATCAGGCTGAATGCCGATGGAACGCAGCTCCTTGACGGAATGCTGGGTTGGCTTCGTCTTCAGTTCGCCGGCTGTGGGGATGAAGGGCAGCAGCGTGAGGTGCATGTAGATGCAGGTGCCGCGCGGCGACTCCTGGCCGAACTGCCTGATGGCTTCGAAGAACGGCAGTCCTTCGATGTCGCCAACCGTTCCGCCGATCTCCACCAGCACGAAATCATAGTCGTCGTTGCCGCTGCGGACGAAATCCTTGATGGCGTCGGTCACATGGGGAATGACCTGCACCGTGCCACCGAGAAAATCGCCGCGCCGCTCCTTGGCGATGATGTCCTGATAGATACGGCCCGTCGTGATGTTGTCGTGCTTGTTGGCGTGGCGCCCGGTGAAGCGCTCATAGTGACCGAGATCGAGATCAGTTTCGGCCCCGTCGTCCGTGACGAAAACTTCGCCATGCTGGTAGGGACTCATCGTTCCCGGATCGACGTTAAGATAGGGATCGAGTTTGCGCAGCCGCACCTTGAAGCCACGGGCCTGGAGCAATGCGCCCAGAGCCGCCGAAGCCAGACCTTTTCCAAGTGAGGAGACCACGCCGCCGGTAATGAAAATATATCGCGCCATGGGTCTCTATCCTAACTCGCACCGTTTGCGATTCGAAGCACGGAATGCAGGTGCCGGATTCAAAATGTGGAGAGCCGTGAAACATTTCTGTTTCACGGCTCAACGATCAAAACGACAATCTTACTGGTTCGTCGGAACCTGCGGCTGAGCCGGCTGCCCCAGATTGGGCAGTACCGCGCCGCCGCTGGTGTCGGGCTGGGCCGAACCTGGCGTGGTTGAACCGCCCTGTTCCGTTTGCGTTGCAGGCTGGGCGCGGTCAAATGCGTTGCCACCTGTTCCGCCGCGCGTTGCCAATACAGTCAGAAGAATCGAAGTCACGAAGAAGGCAACCGCGAGCCAGGCTGTGGTGCGGGTCAGGGTGTTGCCGACGCCGCGGGCGGAGAAGATGCTGCCCAGGCCGCCATTACCACCACCGATGCCGAGTGCGCCGCCTTCCGACTTCTGCAGCAGGATCACGCCGACGAGGGCAATGGCGATGATGAGATGAACGACGAGAAGCAGGGTTTCCATGAGATTTCCAACAAAGCTGGGGCGCGTTTAACGGCTATTTGGGAGCGGCGCAACCGCCCTGCAAGGTTGAAGTCAGTGAATTGGTCAGAGCTTCTGTCTGCATGCACTCGCGTAATCGGGGCACATGACCTGTCGCTCACAGAGAACTTTGAATATTACATGTAAGTCTTTATGATACCGATAAAATCAGCCGCTTTAAGGCTTGCTCCACCCACGAGGGCGCCATTGACATTCGCCGCCGACATCAACTCGGCCGCGTTTGATGGCTTAACCGAACCGCCATAGAGGATCCGGGTTTGGCTGCCCTCGGCCCCCATGGCCTTTTCCAACTCGGCGCGGATATGGGTGTGTGCTTCGGCGACTTCCGCTGTGGTCGGCGTGAGTCCCGTGCCAATGGCCCAGACCGGCTCGTAGGCAACTACGGTGTTTCCAGCGTTGGACTCCGCGGGAACTGAGCCCTTGATCTGGGCTGTCAGAACCTCAAGCGTCTTGCCCGCCTTGCGCTCCTCAAGTGTCTCACCAATACAGATGATGGCTGTGAGCCCCGCGCGATGCACGGCCTTGGCCTTTGCCAGCACCTCGGCATCCGTTTCCTTGTGATTGGTGCGGCGCTCGGAATGGCCAACAATCACCATGCTGGCACCTGCGTCCTTGAGCATATCAGCGGAGATATCACCAGTATGGGCGCCGGATGCCGCCGCATGGCAGTCCTGGCCGCCAACCCTGATCTTTGACCCTTTCATCACCGCCTTGGCGCGGCGGAGAATGGTCGCCGGAGGACAGACGAGCACATCGCATTTCAGCTTAACGCCTTTCAGCATGGCTGCCAGCAACCGGGGTTCGCGCAAGGCCGCAGTTGTGCCGTTCATTTTCCAGTTGCCTGCCACGAGGGCGCGGATTGGTGCTGCCGTCATTTCACTTGAACCTCCCAGGGGAAGCCGTCATAGCAGCGTCATCTCGCGCTTGCGAGCAGAATTGCCACTCTTTACAATGATGTTTCACTCAATCGCCTGACGGAATCTGCAATGGCCCTTTCGACGCTCAAGAACAACAAGGTGATGACCTGGCTCATGCGCGGCATGATGTTCTTTCTCGTCTTCAGCTTCGCCATTTGGGGCATCGAGGACGTCTTCCGCGGCTTCCGCGCGCAGGACCTTGCAACGGTCGGCCGGATCAGCGTCTCGAGCGAAGCCTACCGCGAAGACCTGATGCGTGAACTTAACCGAGTCGCGCAAACGACGGGCAAGGTCGTCAGCCTCGAAGAGGCCCGCCGCATGGGACTCGACCAGATCATCTTCGATCGCATTGTGAACGGCGCAGTGGTGGATGACCGTGTCGAGAGACTGGGCCTCGCGATGTCTCATGACCAGATTGTGGCTGAGGTCATGGCAAGCCCTGCCTTCCAGGACACCAGCGGCGCATTCAACCGCAGCCGCTTCAACAACGTGCTGGCCCAGAACGGGCTGACGGAGCAGGCGTTTCTCGCCGCAGAAGAGAACAACAGGCTGCGGCTCGCCGTTACAGACCTCGCGTCGCAGGATGTCGTTCTGCCGCGCGCCGTGACGACCGCCCTCCTCCGCTATCGCGACGAGACCCGTGATGCGCGCTATTTCACCCTGACGATTGATCCGTCAGAGGTACCGCCGCCGACCGACGACGAGCTGAAGAAGCAATATGACGAGACACCCGCGGCCTATACCGCCCCTGAGTATCGCAGCATTGTCGTGCTGAAGGTGGAGCCTTTGGACATTGCGGCCAAGCTGTCGGTCAGCGAAGAGGAGCTCAAGGACGGCTACGAGCGTGACAAAGCGGACTACTTCACTCCCGAACTCCGTTCAGTGCTGCAGCTCTCGTTTCCCGACCGTGCCAAGGCCGACGAGGCCAAGCGGAAGCTCGATGGCGGTGCCGACTTTATTGCCGTTGCAGCCGAGTACGGTGCAAAGCCGTCGGACATCACTTTCGCGGACCGCAAGAAGACAGACTTCCTCGACAGCAAGTTGGCGGATGCGGTTTTCAGCCTCCCTGAAGGCACCGTCAGCGCCCCGATCGAAGGCAATCTCTCCCTGTCGATCGTCAAGGTGACGAAGATATCGCCAGAGCATCAGGCAACGCTCGAGGAAGTGAAGGATCAATTGACCCGCCGCCTGCAGGAAGAGCGTGCGCGGGAAGAAATCCAGTCGGTCTATGAGGCAGTGGAAGACGCGCGCGCCAGCGATACGCGCTTTGAAGACATTGCTGCGAAGGCCGGCATCCCGGTCATCATTGTGCCGGCAGTCAGCGCCGCGGGCTTTGACAAGTCCGGCAAGCCGGTCACGCTGCCTGACCGCGACGAGGTGTTGAAGCGCGTTTTCGAGAGTGACGTGGGCCTCCAGGAAGACGCCATTGCGGGCCGTGACAATTACATCTGGTATGAAGTCCGTGAGATCATTCCATCGGCCTTGCGTCCCTTTGACGAAGTGAAGGATCAGGTCCGGACCGACGTCACCGCCGAAAAGCTTGCTGGCGCTCTGGCCGCGAAAGCCAAGGCACTTGTCGAGAAGGCTGGAACGACGACGAAGCTTGAGACCCTGGCGAGCGAGAGCAATGCCCAGGTCAAGACCATCGCCGGCGTGAAGCGCGTGAATATCACGGAAGACTTCGATGCGCGGGCAACGGAAGCCTTGTTTGCCTCTCCTGCCAATAGCCTGACGTGGTCGCTGGATGGCGATGGCAAGAGCGCCAAGATCATCGAGGTGACCAAAGTTGCACCTCCGGCGATGGCAACAGCATCGCAGTCTGCCAAGGAAGTGGCTGATACGGCGAAGAAGGGTCTTTCGGCCGACATGGAGCGCGTGTTCCTTGCGGCGGCGCGGCAGGCCAGCGATCTTGAAATCAACGAAGAGCTCTGGACGACGATCCGCGGCAGCGCGCTCACGGTGCGCTGACAGAGATGGACCGCCGGCCATGATGATCGTCCCCGACTACGACCAGTTTGCCCGTGCCTACGAACGGGGCGAGGCACAGGTTTTGTCGACGCGCCTTGTGGCAGATCTCGAAACCCCTGTTTCGGCAATGCTGAAACTGAGCCGCAATGCCCGATACTCCTTCCTGCTGGAGTCGGTCGAGGGTGGCGCCGTGCGTGGCCGCTATTCGATGATTGGCCTTCATCCGGATATCATCTGGAAGGCCCGGGGATCATCCTCCGAGATAAACAGGAAGGCCTTGAATGCGCCAGACGGCCCGTTCGAGGCTATCTCTGGTGATCCCCTTGTCGCGCTGAAGGCCCTCGTGGCGGAGAGCCAGATCAAGCTTCCGGAAGATGCTCCGCCGATGGCGGCCGGTGTGTTCGGCTATCTTGGCTACGACTGTGTGCGGTGGATGGAGCACCTGCCGAACGAGAATCCAGATATCCTCGGCCTCCCGGACGCAGTCATGATCCGGCCGACGGTCATGGCGATCTTTGACAGCGTGAAAGACGAGGTTGCGGTCACAGCGCCTGTCTATGTCACGCCCGGGCTTTCGCCGCGCAAGGCCTATGCGCTCGCCGTGGAGCGGATCTCTGAAGTGGTCGATGCGCTTGACCGCCCCCTGGACATGACGCTCAAGGACGGCGACACGCCTTCGATCCGGCCGCAGGTGTCGAACACGTCGCCTGACGAATACAAGGCCATGGTGCTCAAGGCGAAAGAATACATCGCAGCAGGCGACATCTTCCAAGTCGTGCTGTCGCAACGCTTCGAGACCGAGTTCACCCTGCCCCCGTTCAATCTTTACAGGGCGCTGCGGCGGGTCAACCCATCTCCCTTTCTTGTCTATCTGAACTTTGACGATGTCGCGATTGTCTGCTCCAGCCCGGAAATTCTCGTTCGTGTCCGCGACGGCAAGGTCACGATCCGGCCTATCGCCGGTACGCGGCCGCGTGGTGCTACGCCGACTCGCGACCGAGAACTGGCAGAAGAGCTTCTCGCTGATCCCAAGGAACTGGCAGAACATCTGATGCTGCTCGACCTTGGCCGCAACGACGTCGGCCGCGTGTCGCAGATCGGCAGTGTAAAGGTCACCGACAAGTTCATCCTCGAATACTACAGCCAGGTCATGCATATCGTCTCCAACGTAGAGGGCACGCTTGACCGGAAGCACGATGTCATCGACGCGCTCGTCGCCGGCTTTCCGGCGGGTACGGTCTCTGGCGCGCCCAAGGTGCGCGCCATGGAGATCATCGACGAGTTGGAGAAACACAAGCGCGGTGTCTATGCCGGTTGCGTGGGCTACTTCTCCGCAGACGGCGAGATGGACACCTGCATCGTCCTGCGTACGGCGATAGTGAAGGACGGCAAGATGTACGTTCAGGCTGGCGCGGGTGTTGTTGCTGACAGTGTGCCGGAGAGCGAAAATCAGGAATGCATCAACAAGGCCAAGGCCTTGTTCAAGGCTGCTGAAGAGGCCGTGCGCTTCGCCGGGCGCGCCGGGAGGGGACAGTGATCATCCTCATCGATAACTATGACAGCTTCACATGGAACCTCTATCACTTCCTCGGGGACCTCGGGGCCGAAACGGTTGTTCACCGGAATGATAAGATCAGTGTTGGACAGGTGATGTCTGCCCGGCCTGAGGCAATTGTCATCTCACCTGGACCGGGTGTTCCGTCCGATGCCGGCATCATCAATGACCTGATCCGCGAAGCTTCGGGCAAGATTCCTGTCTTTGGTGTCTGTCTCGGCCTGCAGGCCATTGGTGAAGTTTTCGGCGGCGACGTCGTCCGCGCGCCTGTGCAGATGCACGGCAAGGTTTCCGCTGTGAACCACGACGGCGAGGGTGTTTTCAAAGATCTCCCGCAAGGGTTCAAGGCGACGCGCTATCATTCGCTGGTCGTGGACAGGAAGTCCCTGCCGTCCGAGCTCGCCATTACCGCGGAGACAGATGGTCTGATCATGGGCCTTCAGCACAAGACCTTGAATGTTCATGGCGTGCAGTTCCATCCCGAAAGCATTGCCTCCGAGCATGGCCATACCATTTTAAAGAACTTTCTCGACATTGCAGGGGTGAAACGTTGAGCGAACTCAAGCCTCTGATTGCAAAGGCCGCTGACGGAAAGCCGCTCAGCCGCGAGGAAGCGCGTACGGCGTTTAACATCCTCATGTCGGGCGAGGCCACACCGTCTCAGATCGCCGGGCTGCTCATGGCGCTTCGTGTCCGTGGCGAAACTGTCGACGAGATCACGGGCGCCGTCGAGGTCATGCGCGAGAAGATGTTGCGCGTCCAGGCGCCTGCCGATGCCATCGATATTGTTGGCACAGGCGGTGATGCCTCTGGCTCCTATAACATCTCCACCTGTGCGGCGTTTATTGCGGCAGGCGCAGGCCTCAAGGTGGCGAAGCACGGCAACAGGGCATTATCCTCACGCTCGGGCGCCGCCGACGTCTTGATGGCATTGGGGGTCAAGATCGATGTCGGCCCAGACGTCATTTCGCGGTGTATCGATGAGGTGGGGCTGGGCTTCATGTTTGCGCCCCAGCACCATTCATCGATGAAGCACGTGGGGCCGACACGCGTGGAACTCGGTACGCGGACAATTTTCAATCTGCTCGGCCCCCTTTCCAATCCGGCGGGCGCCAGGTGTCAGATCACGGGGGTTTTCTCAAAGGCCTGGGTTGAACCGCTGGCTCATGTTCTGAAAAACCTCGGCAGCGAAGCTTGCTGGATCTGTCATGGCGAAGGTGGGTTCGATGAGATTGTGCCGTCGGGCACGACGTTCATATCGGAACTGAAGGACGGCCAGATCCGGAGCTTTGAAGTTACGCCCGAAGCAGCCGGGCTGAAGCGTTCCTCCGTTGAAGACCTCAAGGGTGGTGACGCAGCGCACAACGCAGAAGGCCTGAAGGCGGTCCTGCGCGGAGAGCCGTCGGCCTTCGCAGATGCTGCAACCATGACGGCGGGTGCTGCGCTCGTCGTTGCCGGCAAGGCAAATGACCTCAAGTCGGGTGTCGCCAAGGCCGGACAGGCGCTGGCCTCGGGGGCCGCCGTGGCCGCATTGCAGCGGCTTGTTGAGGTTTCAAACCGCTGATGGCCACGATCCTCGACAAGATCGCAGCCTACAAGCGCGAAGAGGTAGCGGTAGCGAAGGGCTCAATTTCCTTTGCCTCGCTGGACGTTCATGCACGGGCGCAGCCGAAACCGCGAGGCTTCAAGAAAGCCCTCGATGCCAAGCTGGCAGAGCGGAACTGGGCCCTGATCGCAGAGATCAAGAAGGCCTCACCGTCCAAAGGGCTGATCCGCGCCGATTTTGACCCTCCTGCCCTTGCGCGTGCTTATGAAGCAGGTGGGGCAGCCTGTCTTTCCGTTCTGACCGACACGCCGAGCTTTCAGGGAGCCCCGCAATTCCTGACCGAAGCCAGGAAGTCGTGCTCCCTGCCCGCGTTGCGCAAGGATTTCATGCTCGATGTCTATCAGGTCTCTGAGGCTCGTGCCTGGGGCGCTGATTGCATTCTCCTGATCATGGCCATGATCGATGATGTTTTGGCCGATGAACTTGAGGCGGCGGCCTTCGCCTATGGCATGGATGTTCTGATCGAGGTTCATGACGAAGCCGAGCTGGACCGGGCACTCGCACTCAAGTCGCCTCTGATCGGAATAAACAACCGCAATCTCCATACCTTCGAAACCCAGCTCGAAACGACCGAGCGTCTCGCGCCGCGTATTCCGGACGAAAGGATGATCGTCGGTGAGAGCGGCCTCTTTACCCCCTCCGATCTCGCCCGGTTGTCCATGGTGCGCGTCAATACGTTCCTGATTGGCGAAAGCCTCATGCGTCAGGAGGACGTGACCTCGGCGACAAAGGCGATCCTGACCAAGCCATGAGCAAGCTCAGCCACCTGGACGACAAGGGCCAGGCCCACATGGTGGATGTCTCGGGCAAGGAAGTTACAGCCCGCTCAGCCACCGCAAGGGGCTGCGTCGTCATGCTGCCGCAAACCGTGGCGCTCCTGAAGGCAGGAACAGCGAGCAAGGGGGATGTTCTGGCGACGGCCCGCATTGCCGGGATCATGGCGGCCAAGAAAACCGCCGATCTCATTCCGCTGTGTCATCCGCTGATGATCAGCAAGGTCAGCGTTGAGTTTACCGTCGGCGAAGATCGCGTCGATGTCGAAGCGACCGTCAAGGTCGAGGGCAAGACGGGCGTCGAGATGGAAGCGCTCACCGCCTGTACTGTCGCCTGTTTGACGATCTACGACATGCTGAAGGCCGTGGATCGCGGCATGAAGATTACCGACGTGCGGCTTGCCATGAAGACCGGCGGCAAGTCTGGCGAGTTCAGGGCGGACTAGCACAATGGCGCTTCTTCCCGTTGAGGACGCACTTGCCCGCATTCTCGACGGGGTGAAGCCGCTACAGGCCGAGACCGTGCGGCTTGAGGATTGCCTTGGCCGTGTTCTCGCTGTGCCTGTGCGTGCGGGGCGTGATCAACCGCCCTTCGCCGCATCCGCCATGGATGGCTATGCTGTCCGCCATGCCGATCTTGCGGCGCTGCCCGCTGTACTTCGCGTGGCCGGCGTCTCTGCGGCGGGCGCTGCGTACCGCAAGGCCGTCAAAGCCGGCGAGGCCGTGCGCATCCTCACCGGAGCGCCCCTTCCTTCGGGCGCTGATACCGTCGTCATCCAGGAGAATACAGAGCGCGAGGGTGACGTGTTGCGCGTCGTCGAGGGCACCTCCCGAGGCCGTCATATCCGCCGCCGGGGCCTCGATTTCGCCAAGGGCGACGCCTTGCTGGAAGCGGGGCAACAGCTGCGGCCCCGTGACATTGGCCTGGCCGCTGCCGCCAATGCGCCACGGCTCCGGGTTCGCCGGCGGCCTCGCGTCGTTCTTTTCACAACGGGCGACGAGCTTACCCTGCCCGGCGAGAAGGCCCGTGCCGACCAGATCTACTCGTCCAACAGCCATGCCATCGCGGCCATGGCCGCATCGCTTGGGGCGGAGATTGGAAATCTCGGCATCGTCAAAGACAACCTGCGTGCCACGGTTGCCGCGGTAAGGAAGGGGCTTTCAGCCGACATCCTTCTCACAACCGGCGGCGCTTCCGTGGGCGATCATGACTATGTCCAGGAGGCCTTCAAGGCCGCCGGCATCCGCATTGATTTCTGGAAGATTGCAATGCGGCCGGGCAAGCCCTTCATGTACGGGCGGAAGGGCCAGACGCATGTGATGGGCCTGCCGGGCAATCCGGTGTCGGCACTGGTTACGGCACATCTTTTTGTGAAGCCGCTGATCGGGCGGATGCTTGGTCTGCCTGCTGATGAAGCGTCCGTGACGGCTACGCTTGGGGCGGACATGGACGCCAATGACCACCGGCAGGACTATGTGAGGGCGACCCTGCGCGTCGCTGCCGATGGACGCCGGGAAGCGACCCCCTTCGCGCTGCAGGACTCGTCGATGCAGCGGACCCTCCAGATGGCGCAGTGCCTGATCGTGCGGCCGCCGCTGGCGCCCGCGGCCAAGGCCGGAGAGCAAGTACCGGTTCTCATTCTCACTTTCTGAGTCGGCCGGAACAGATACACTTGCCGAACAATGCCAGAACATGATAATAGTGTTTCACATATGTTCCGATTCCGTTTCTGAGAGGGCCGAAAATGCTCACCCGCAAGCAGCTTGAACTTTTGCTCTTCATCAATCAGCGCCTAAAGGAAGAAGGTGTGCCGCCCTCTTTCGAGGAGATGAAGGAAGCGCTCAATCTGCAGTCCAAGTCCGGTGTTCACAGGTTGATTGTGGCGCTGGAGGAGCGTGGTTTCATCAAGCGTATGCCAAATCGGGCCCGCGCTCTGGAGGTGCTCAAGCTTCCGGACTCGCATTCACCGAGCCTTGGAAAGAAGCCTGGTTTCAAGCCGAATGTGATCGAAGGGGCCTTGGGCAAGGTGCCGCCACGGCCGGTGACCGCGGCCAACGATGGCGCACCACGCAGCGCTTTCGTGCCGTTGATGGGGCGGATCGCGGCAGGTGTTCCGATCGCGGCCATCCAGGATCATTCCAACAACATCAATGTGCCCCCGGAAATGCTGGGCGGCGGCGAGCATTTCGCCCTTGAGGTCAAGGGAGACTCGATGATCGATGCCGGCATTTTCGATGGCGATACGGTGATTATTCGCAAGGGTGATACGGCCATCAACGGCGATATCGTTGTTGCGTTGGTGGATGACGAGGAGGCGACCCTCAAGCGGCTGCGCAAGAAGGGCGATTCAGTAGCTCTGGAGGCCGCCAATCCATCCTATGAGACACGGATTTTCGGGCCTGACCGGGTGCGGGTGCAGGGCAAGCTCGTGGGGCTTCTGCGGAAATACTGAGGCGCAGGGGCAGCCCTGCCCCGGTGACAATCCGCCCGTCCATTTTCTTTGACTTGCCTTGTGCCATGACCTTCAATGCCGTCGCATGTGAGGATGATCTGCGATGACATTGAAGATTTTTGGCGACGTCGTTTCGCCGTTCGTGCGAATGGCCTTGGTGACAGCTCACGAGGCCGGTCTCAATGATCGCGTGGAGCGGTTGCAGGCCGGGGTGAAGCCGACCGAGGTCAACAGCGACCTGCAGAAGCTTTCG
The DNA here is from genome assembly GCA_020161855.1 of Pseudomonadota bacterium. Lineage (GTDB taxonomy): Bacteria > Pseudomonadota > Alphaproteobacteria > Rhizobiales > Aestuariivirgaceae > Aestuariivirga. The sequence continues at coordinate 42,289 of JAIUNJ010000007.1, read as the reverse complement.
CCGATTGCTAAGGTTCCGGTGCTGGTGACGGAACATGCGCATGCCATACACGACAGCCGCGTGATCATGGAATATCTCGCGCATGTCAGCGGCCAGAGTCAGTTCATCCCGCACGACGGCGTGAAGCGCTTTCACGTGCTGACCCTGCAGGCCACTGCACAGGGCATGGCTGATGCATCCGTCCTCCTGCGCTATGAACAGACACAACGGCCGGAGGAAAAGCGCTGGCCAGAGTATAAGACGCGCCTCATTCAGCGTATCGACGCGGCCCTGGACGATCTTGAGAAGAATGGCGGCGACGTGCTGGCCGATGTGAACGTCGGCAGCATCTCGGCGGCCTGCGCCATCGGCTACATTGATTTCCGGCACGCTGCACTTGACTGGCGCAAAGGCAGAAGCAAGCTGACCCAGTTCTTTGACGGTTTTTCTGCCCGCGCCAGTATGCAGGCCTATCCGCTGGCATGATTGTGATGAGCGATGCGCGTGTCATCGTTGTGGGCGGTGGCCCTGCCGGACTGGCAATCGCGGGGCTTTTGGCGCTTGAGGGCGTTGACACCATGCTGGTGGCGCCGCCGCCTGTATCATTCGATCCACGCACGATAGCGCTCATGCAGCCCGCGCTGCGGTTGCTTCAGAGGCTTGGCGTGTGGCCTGAAGCGCTTTCCGCGTCGTCGAGTCCACTGCGGCATCTGTCCATCCGGGACGAGACCGGCAATCTGTTCTCCGCTCCGGCTTTGACATTTTCGGCTTCTGAACTGGGCCTAGAGAGTTTCGGGTGGAATATCCCGCTTGCCGATATGGTGCCCCGGCTGGTGGAGGCGGCGCAACGCCTTGGCGCCCGGCTGCTTGAAGGCGAAGTAGCCGCTGTTGAACATGGTCATCATCAGGCGACAGTTGTGCTTGTGGATGGCCGGCGTTTCACCGCGCCCTTGCTGGTCGCGGCGGATGGTCAGAATTCAGTGTTGCGCGGGGCAGCAGGCATCGACGCGGATCGCTGGTCCTTTGATCAGGCAGCGCTCGTAGCCAACTTCCGGCATTCCGGCCCCCACGGAGATTGTTCAACCGAGCGCCACCGCATCGGCGGGCCGCTCACCACTGTGCCGCTGCCGGGCCGGCACTCAAGCCTGGTCTGGATGGCGTCTCCTGACAGGATAGAGCGAATTCTGGAGAATCCCTCCGCACTGGCCTCGGAAATTCAGCTGGGCACACATGGTGAACTCGGTCTCGTCAGCGATGTCACGCCGCCGCGCAGCTTCGCCATGAGGGGCCTCACCGCGCGGCGCTTTGCTGCCTCTCGCACCATGCTTGTTGGTGAGGCAGCCCACGCCTTCCCGCCCATTGGCGCGCAGGGGCTCAACATGTCGCTGCGCGATGCCGGGCATGTCGCTGATGTTGTGATGGGCCATGATGACCCCGGCAGCGAAGCCGCACTTGGAGATTACCACGGCCGCCGCGTGATCGACGTCAACGAGCGCCAGGCGGCAATTTCGCTTGTGAACAAGTCACTCATCGCGGATTTGCTACCGCTTCATCTGTTGCGCGCTGGCGGGCTTTCCCTGATTGCAGCTTTTCCGCCGTTGCGGAATCTGGTCATGCGCCATGGGCTTGCGCCCGATGCGAATCTTCCCTTCGCAATGAGAGCCTGAACGCTACAGCCAGTGCTGCAGCAGATAGACAAGAACGGGGATTGAAACGACACTCAGCACAGTTGTCGCCAGCACGGCGGCCCCTGCTCCATCCACATATGTCTCGTACTGGCGGGCGAGAATGAAGGCGTTTGAAGCCGTCGGCAGCGCAGCCATCATTACTGCCACCTGCAGCCAGACTGGATCGGGTGCCACGAGCAGGCTGACGGCCAGATAGGCGAGCGCAGGCTGGATCACGATCTTGATGGCCGCCAGCAGCGGGAGTTCCCGGCCCACGCCGGCAAAGCGCCTCAGGGAGACAGTCACGCCCATCGCAAAGAGCGCCACAGGGCCAGCCGCCCGCATAAGCATCTCAAGGATCGATAACAGGGCTCCACCCGGCTTGAAGTGAAGGGCCGAAGCCAGAACGCCAAGAATGGTGGCGACAATGAAGGGATGCGTGACAAGGTCCTTCAGGATCTTCCGTGCCATGGCACCCCGGGTCGCACCCCTGCGGTCACTGACGCCAGCAAAGAAGGCTGTCAGGATAAACTCCACCGTGCAGTCAAAACAGAAGACAAGGGCCGCGGGAACGGCTGCAGCAGGCCCGAAGAAGGCAACGGCAAGCGGCAATCCCATGTAGCCCACATTGCCATAGCTGGCAGCGGTGCCCTGAAGGGCTGCTGTCCTGAGATCGGTGCCAAGCGTCAGCTTCGACAGCAGGAGCATGAGCAGAAAGGCGAAGGCTGTGACACCCGCTGTCACCGTCACAAAGGCGGGGCTTACCAGCTGTTCAAGCGGCGTTGCGGCCACCACCAGGAAGATGAGCGACGGCAGGGCAAAGTAGACAACGAAGATGTTCAGCCAGGCCAACCCATCCTCGCTCGCCGTCCAGAGTCGGGGCGCAACTGCGCCGAGCAGGATCAGACCGAAGAATGGCGGGGCGATGTTGAGAATTTCAATCATGTTCTGGAGGCGTTCCGGCTTTCCCCTCGCCCTCTTGCCTTCAATTGCCAACCTTGGCAATCAGCCCTGATGGGAATGCTGCCCCTCGCAAAATTCGGGATCGGACAGATCGTGAAGCATCGGCTTTTCGATTTTCGCGGCGTGATTTTCGACGTGGATCCGGTCTTTAACAATACGGAAGAGTGGTACAACTCCATTCCGGAAGAAGCGCGCCCGCGCAAGGACCAGCCCTTCTATCATCTGCTCGCCGAGAACGAAGAGACCGAATACATCGCTTACGTCTCCGAACAGAACCTGCTGAACGACGAAACGCACACGCCCGTGCGCCATCCGCAGGTGCGTGACTACTTTTCCGGTTTCGACAAGTCCGCAGGCTGCTACCGGCTCCGCGACAAGCGGGCGAACTAAGTCTGCCGCCTACTCCACCGTCACGGACTTGGCGAGATTGCGCGGCTGGTCAACATCAGTCCCCATGAATACTGCCGCATGATAGGCCAGAAGCTGCACTGGAAGCGCATAGACCAGAGGGTTGATGAAGGGATGAACCTTCGGCAGCGCGATGCTGTGGAACGCCTTTGACTTGTTCTCCGCGCAACCATTCTCGTCGGTGATCAGCACGATCTTGCCCCCGCGTGCCGCAACCTCTTCCATATTGGAGATGGTTTTTTCGTAGAGATCGTCATGCGGAGCGAGGACCAGCACCGGAACGTTCTCATCAATGAGCGCAATGGGCCCATGTTTAAGCTCACCGGCGGCATACCCCTCGGCGTGGATGTAGGATATCTCCTTCAGCTTCAGAGCGCCCTCCAGGGCGATCGGATACATGATGCCGCGGCCGAGAAAGAGGACGTCGCGGGCGCTGGCAACATCCTTGGCGACCGCGGCAATGTGCTTCTCGCTCTTCAGCACCTCAGCCATGTGGCGCGGGGCTTCAAGCAACGCACCGACGAGTTCCCGTTCGCGATCCGGCGGCAGGTGGCCGCGCTGCTTGGCAGCGAGGAGCGCCAGCGCGGCGAGGGCCGAAAGCTGGCAGGTGAAGGCCTTGGTCGAGGCCACGCCGATCTCCGGCCCGGCATAGGTGCGGATGACGAGATCGGACTCGCGGGCAATCGTTGATTCCGGCACATTTACGATTGCGACGGTGTATTGACCCTGCGACTTGGAATAGCGAAGGGCCGCCAGCGTATCTGCCGTTTCGCCAGACTGGGACACAACGATACCAAGACCATCCCTGGCGAGAGGCGCTTCGCGATAGCGGAACTCGGACGCGATATCGACATCGCACTGTAGCCGGGCGATACGTTCGAACCAGTACTTGGCGGTCAGTCCCGCATAGGACGCCGTACCACATGCAGTGATGGATATCCGATCCAGCATTGCGAAATTGAAGACCATGTTCTCCGGCATCCGGACCGCCTGGTTGGCGAAATCGATGTATTCGGCCAGCGTATGTCCGACGACTTCCGGCTGTTCGGCAATTTCCTTCGCCATGAAGTGGCGGTGGTTGCCTTTGTCCACCAGCATGGACGATGCCTGGCTGAAGCTCATCGGGCGGACGACCGGCATGTTGTCGGCGTTGTAGATGCTGACCGAATTACGCGTGATGGCGGCCCAATCACCATCCTCGAGATAAGTCACCTTGTTGGTAAATGGGGCCAGCGCAATGGCATCGGAGCCGAGATACATCTCTCCAACGCCGTGGCCGACAGCAAGCGGAGATCCCTTGCGGGCGCCGATGAGAAGATCAGGATCGCTTTTGAACATGATGGCGAAGGCGAAAGCGCCGGTCAGCCGCGGCAGAACCTTCTTGACGGCCTCGATCGGCGAGGCCCCGCGGTCCCGCTCATGAGCGAGTGCGTGCGCCACGACCTCCGTGTCAGTCTGCGTCGCGAAGACATGGCCTTTGGCGATCAGCTCTTCCTTGATCTCGCGGAAGTTCTCGATGATGCCATTGTGCACAATGACGACGTCGCCAGCGGCGTGGGGGTGGGCATTCGTCTCGTTGGCTGCGCCATGTGTGGCCCAGCGGGTATGGCCAATCCCTGCAATGCCGAGCAAAGGGCTTTCGCGAAGTTTCTCCTCAAGGTTCTTGAGTTTGCCGGGCGCTCGCCTGCGGGCAATGTCGCCTCCTTCGAGCGTTGCGACACCAGCCGAGTCATATCCGCGATATTCCAACCGCCGCAGGGCCTCGACGATGCTTAGAGCGACAGGTTCCTTGCCGAGAATGCCAACAATGCCACACATGTTCGTCTTCCTATGCTTTCGCCTTCTTGGCCTGCTTTGCCGCCCTGTAGCGCTTCGCCCAGCCTTCCTTGACCACCAGCTGTGGCCGCGTCATGGCCAGCGCGTCGTCAGGCACCGACTGGGTGATGACGCTTCCTGCCGCGATATTCACGCCGGTGCCGATTCGCACAGGGGCAACCAGTGCTGAATTGGAACCCACGAAGACGTTCTCGCCGATCTCGGTCAGGTGCTTCTCGTATCCATCGTAATTGCAGGTAATCGTCCCTGCCCCGATGTTGCTTCCGGCACCAACCCGGGCGTCCCCGATGTAGCTCAGGTGATTGGCCTTTGCACCCTTGCCAATCCGCGATTTCTTGACCTCGACAAAGTTGCCCACGTGGGCATCTTCCCCGATGTCGGCACCGGGTCGCAGGCGGGCAAAGGGGCCGATCCGGGCGCCCTTGGCTATGGTTGCCCCTTCGATGTGGCAGTTGGCGAGAATCTCGACATTGTCGCCAACCGTAACGCCGGGGCCGAAGAAAACATTGGGCTCGATCACCGTGTCGCGGCCGATCTTGGTGTCAGCGGAAAAATAGACAGTCGCCGGATCGGCCAATGTGGCGCCGCCCAGCATGGCCTCATGGCGATAGCGGCGCTGGAACTCGGCCTCGACGGCTGCAAGCTGGATGCGGTCATTGACGCCTATTGTCTCGGATTCCGGGCATTCGTTGAGCGACACGGTAACACCGGCGGTATTCGCCAGCTCTACAAGGTCTGTGAGGTAGTATTCGCCCTTTGCATTGGCGTTGGAAAGCTGTGGCAGGAGCTGCGAGAGCAATTCATTGGCTATGCAGATAATGCCTGAGTTACAGAGGGTTATCTTTCGTTCCTCGGGCGTTGCATCAAGCTCCTCCCGAATGGCGAGAATTGCGCTCCCGCTCGCGATCAGGCGGCCATAACCATGTGGATTGGAGGCGCGGAAACCGAGGACGGCCATCCCTGCTGAGCCGGCCAGAAGCGGATAAAGTGATTCCTTCCGGATCAGCGGCGTGTCGCCATAGAGCACCAGGACCTTTCCGGAAAAACCGGCAAGCGCGGGTCCGGCCTGCATGACGGCATGACCCGTGCCCTTGCGCTCGCTTTGCTCAGCCATCATCGCGTCTGGGGCGTAGCGCGTGGCCTCGGCCTTGACGGCCTCCTGCCCGGGCCCGTGAACGACCACAATGCGGTCCGGTGCAAGTGCCTTGGCAGCAGAGAGAACATGGCCCAGCAAAGAGCGGCTGGCGGCCTTGTGCATGACCTTGGGCAGGGCCGATTTCATGCGCGTGCCCATACCAGCCGCCAGCACGATAATCGCCAATCCCGTCATATGGTTCCCCTGCCTCGTCCCGGTCTTTTGCCTGTTGCCGCTACGTCCTACCAGCGGCAGATGATTAGACCCTTAATTGTGGCATTTTTGGCGGATTTTGCTTGGCTTGACCACGGCAAAGAGGCCCCTTATGAGGGCCGCATTCCCGCGCAAATGCGCCGCGTCGGGCCCGTAGCTCAGTGGTAGAGCATCTGACTTTTAATCAGAGGGTCACTGGTTCGATCCCAGTCGGGCTCACCAAGCCGATACCGGCTTAGCCGCCGCCGAAGAACTTTCAGCTTATTGCAGCGGCAGGACCTTTTCGACCAGCCGCGCCCAGAAGGCTGTGCCGGGGACCAGAAGCGCATCGTTGAAGTCGTACCCCGTGTCGTGAAGGCTCTTCGTCTGGCCGTTGCCAATGCCGAAATAGCAGCCGGGCACCTTCTCCAGCATGAAAGCAAAGTCTTCCGAGAACATCAGGGGACCGCGGAGATCGACCTGGCTCATGTCCTGCCCGAGGTCGATAGCCACCTGGCGGACGCCTTCTGTTGCCGTCACATCATTGATGCCCACGGGGTAGATGATGCAGTCGCCATAGTCGAGCTCTGCCTTGCAGCCAAAGCTTGCGGCCTGCCCGTGGATGATCTCGGGTATCCGCTGCAGAAGCTTTTCGCGCGAGGCCTTGCTGGTGGTGCGAAGCCCCGTCTTCATGGTTACGGTCTCAGGGATGGCCGTTGCAAGCGTGCCACCGTGGATGGAGCCCACCGTCAGAACAGCAGGATCCAGCGCATCATTGATGCGGGAGATCGCCGTCTGCAGGGCCATGACAATCGCGGAAGCCGCCACAACTGAATCGGCCGCCAGATGCGGTAGCGCGCCGTGCCCGGCAATACCCCTTACGGTGATATCGATAATGTCGACGGCCGCAGTGATGGCGCCGGGCCTGACACGAACCTCACCGACCGGTACCCCCGGCAGATTGTGGAGCGCAAACACGGAATCAACCGGGAACTTCTCGAAGAGACCTTCGGCGATCATGCGGTGTGCGCCGCTGATGTCCTCCTCGGCCGGTTGGAAAACCAGATGGACCGTGCCATCGAAGTCTTTGTGGCGGGCGAGGTATTTGGCGAGGCCGAGCAGCATTGCCGTATGGCCGTCGTGTCCGCAGGCGTGCATGACGCCTGGCGTCTTCGAAGCGTGCGGCAGATTGGTTTCCTCGACGAATGGCAAGGCGTCCATGTCGGCCCGGATGGCGATGGCTCGATTACCCTTGCCATTCCGGATAGTACCCACGACACCCGTTCCCGCTACACCTTCGGCAACCTCGAAACCGAGCGCCCGCAACTCGCGCGCCACAATGCCACTGGTGCGAAACTCCTGAAAGCAAAGTTCCGGATGGGCATGAAAATCGTGCCGGAGGGCGAGCAGTTCGTCGGCGAAAGCAGAGATGCGTTGTTCAATCATCGGCGGGTCGGGATCGATCGTTCGAGCCTGTTGAAGATGAGGATCAGGATGAAAGTGAGCCCCATGTAGAGCACCGCGAGCAACATCAGGGGTTCGAAGGTGAGATAGGTATCTTGCCGGATCTTGGACGTCACGCCCATGAGATCCATGACGGCAATGGTAAAGGCGAGAGGAGTTGATTTCAGCTGCAGCACGGTCTCGCCGGCAAGTGTCGGGAAGACCAGCCTGACCGCTCGTGGGAACCAGACCCGCCGCGCCACCTTGGCTGGCGACATGCCGAAGGCCCGCGCAGCTTCGAGTTCACCCCGCGGCACCCCGAGAAAGGCCCCACGCATCACCTCGCCTTCGTAGCCGGCATAGGAGAGGGTAAAGGCTAGAAGCGCATACCAGTAGCCATCCAACCGGATGAGCCACATGAAATGCTCCTTGAAGCCAGGCCACGCCATGCCAATCTGCGGAAAAAGCGAGCCGAAGCCATAGTATAGCAGCCACACCTGAATCAGCAGCGGGGTGCCGCGGATCACCGTGCAGAAGCTTTTCGCGATCAAGGCGAGCCACCCCGGCCCGGTCACCTGCACAAGTCCGATGGGAACGGCAAGAAGGAAGCCGAAGAGACACGAAAGCGCCAGAAGCGTGATTGTGTACCAAAGGCCGCGCAGGAGGAGTGGAAGGTATTTCGGGATCCAGTCCCAGCGCGAGGCGAAAAAGAACCAGTAGACGATCAGCGCAGCGATCGCGAGAAGTGCCCCCAGCACGACAGCCTTGATGATGTTCTTTGCGATCACCCAGGCCATGGCGTCAGACCTGCACTCTCTGGCCGCGCCGGACCCGTGCCTCCAGCCAGTTGAACCCCTTCTGCGAAAGCAGGCTGATCAAAAGGTAGATCGCGCCTGCAACCATGAAGAAAGTGAAATACATCTTCGTGTTTCCGGCAGCCTGGCGCGTCGCCAGCGCCAGCTCGGTATAGCCAACAACGGCAATGAGGACTGTATCCTTGGTGCAGATCAGCCAGAGATTCGCGAGGCCCGGCAGTGCGAAGGGCAGCATGGCTGGCAAGGTGATGCGGCGGAACTCCATCCAGGGCGACATGCCGAAGGAACGTGCGGCCTCAAGCTGTCCAACGGGGATGGCCATGATGGCGGCGCGCAGCACTTCAGTCGAATAAGCCCCTTGCACAAAACCGAGCACGATGACGGCCGCCATGAATCCGTTGATGGCGAAGGCGCCGTAGCCGAGGCTTGCCAGCAGCGCGTTGAGGGCCGCCGTTCCGGCATAATAGAGCAAGAGGATCAGAATGAGCTCGGGCACCGCGCGTACCAATGTCGTGTAGCCGTTGAGGATACTGCGGGTGAGCTTGCTGCCATGCAGCTTGCAGATCGCTCCAACGATTCCGATGGACAGCCCGATGCCATAGGCAAAGAGCGCGATGTTCAGCGTCATCACGGCACCCCACAGAAGCTCGTCGCCGTAGCCTGTGTTGCCGAGCGACAAAATCTCGGGAAATCCGGGTTTATCAGCCATGGTGGCGCAGAAAGCTTAGGGCCCGCGATCACTCGCGGGCCCTGTTTTCTCAGTTGGCCTTGGGGACAACCATCTTGCCCACCAGTTCGGGATACTTGTTCGTGATCTCGTCGAACTTGCCCGCTTTGGCCAGGGCGGCGATGCCCGCGTTGATCTTGTCCTTCAAAGCCGTGTCTTCCTTGCGGAGGCCTGCGCCCACGCCCTCGCCAAGGATTTCCTTGTCATCGGGCACGGCAGCCTTGAGTTCGCAGCAGGCAGCGCCCTGCTCCGTCTTGAGGAACGCGTCGAGGGCAGAACCGTCAGCCTGAACATAGTCAAGACGGCCAGCAGCGAGGTCATTGTTAGCCTCGTCCTGAGTCGCATAGGTCTTGATCGTAGAGCCAGCGCCATAATACTTCTGCAGGTACTTCTCGTGAATTGTCGATGTCTGCACACCGATGGTCTTTCCGGCCAGGTGCTCAGGAGCAATATCGAGATCGCCGTTCTTTGCACCGATGATCACGGTCGGCGTGTTGTAGTACATGTCCGAGAAATCGATTGTCTGCTTGCGCTCGGCCGTGATCGACATAGACGAGAAGATCACGTCGATCTGCTTCGACGTCAGCGCGGGTATGATGCCATCCCAGGCCACTTCCACCAGCTCGCACTTCTCCTTCATCTCGGCGCAGAGCGCGTTCATCAGGTCGATTTCCCAGCCCACCCAGGTGCCGGAGGCGTCCTTGGAAGAGAATGGCGGATAGGGTTCCGCTGCCACGCCGAACTTGAGGTCGGCCATGGCTGGGGAGGCCGTGGCAAAAGCCGTGGCCGCCACCGCAGCAAGAAGAAGTCGCTTGGTCAATTTCATTGGTCGTCTCCCTTGGTTAAGTTCTAGATTTTGTATCGGCCCCGGTGCCTCAATGGATACCGGAGACAAACTGCTTGCAACGCTCACTGCGCGGCGTGCCAAACACCTGTGCGGGCGGCCCCTCCTCTTCGATCACGCCCTGGTGCAGGTAGATCACGTGGGAAGACACATCGCGCGCAAACTTCATCTCGTGGGTCACGAGGATCATGGTGCGGCCTTCCTTCGCCAGGTCCCGGATCACCTTGAGAACCTCGCCGACGAGCTCAGGATCAAGAGCCGACGTTGGTTCATCGAACAGCATCACCTTTGGCTCCATGGCGAGCGCCCGGGCAATGGCCGCCCGCTGCTGCTGTCCACCTGAGAGGAAAGCTGGATACTGGTCGCGCTTGTCATAGAGGCCGACTTTCTGCAGCAGAGCTTCGGCACGGGCCCGGGCTTCTGCCTTGGGAACCTTCAACACATGGACGGGCGCCTCCATGACGTTCTCGATCACCGTCATGTGCTGCCAGAGATTGAAGCTCTGAAAAACCATGCCAAGCTTGGTGCGGATGCGCTCCAGTTGGCGCTTGTCGGAAGGATGCAGGTTGCCGTCACGGGCCGGCTTCAGGGCGATCTCTTCACCCGTCACGACAATGCGGCCCTTGGTGGGCATTTCAAGGAAGTTAATGCAGCGGAGAAAGGTGCTCTTGCCGGAGCCGGAGGCTCCGATCATCGACACCACGTCACCTTCGCGGGCGTTAAGCGAAACCCCTTTCAGGACCTCGAGTTCGCCAAAAGCTTTGTGCAGATCATCGACGATGACTGCCGAAGTTGTGGCACCGGCCTGCTGATTAGCCAACTGCGCGCCCCCTGACCCTATGAACTGACAGGGCGCCTCTTTCCGGGCGCCTTGTGGACTTCATAGGGGTTCTTTACGTCGCGGTCAAACTCGCGCTAACTAACTGCAAGCCGCCTGTCAGGGGCGCGGAACAAGGCCCTCGGGGCGGCCTCCGCGCAGATATGTGGCGAACAATGCCCCAAGGGAGAATATGATGAAAACAATCTGCAGAAACGTCGTTTCCGCTGTGACGGCGTCGGCGCTTACTTTTGCGCTGTCCGCGCCCGTCTATGCGCAGGAGATGATGAAGGAGCTCGGCAAGGGCGAAGGCCAGGTCGATATCGTTGCCTGGCCCGGCTACATTGAGCGTGGCGCCACGGACAAGAATTTCGACTGGGTGACCGAGTTCGAAACCAAGACGGGCTGCAAGGTCAACGTCAAGACGGCCGGCACCTCGGACGAAATGGTCGCCCTGATGAACGAAGGCGGCTTTGATCTTGTCACAGCGTCGGGCGATGCCTCCCTGCGCATGATCAAGGGCAAGCGCGTCCAGCCGGTGAACATCTCTCTGATCCCGAGCTTCAAGGACGTCGACAAGCGCCTGCAGGAAGCACCCTGGCACTTCGTCGACGGCCAGCACTATGGTGCGCCCTATCAGTGGGGTGCCAACGTTCTCGCCTATAACACCAAGGTGTTCCCCGAGGCCCCGAAGAGCTGGTCAGTTGTTTTCGAAGAGCAGACCCTGCCCGACGGCAAGTCCAACAAGGGCCGCGTTCAGGCCTTCGACGGCCCGATCTATATCGCTGACGCCGCGCTTTACCTCATGAAGAAGAAGCCCGAACTCGGCATCAAGGACCCCTATGAGCTGACTGAAGCACAGTACAAGGCTGCTCTCGATCAGTTGCGCGTGCAGAAGCAGCTTGTGTCGCGCTACTGGCACGACGCCTTCATCCAGATCGACGACTTCAAGAATGAAGGCGTTGTGGCTTCATCCTCGTGGCCGTTCCAGGTGAACCTGCTGCGGGCCGATCCGGCCGTTATGGAAAAGACGCCGATTGCCTCGACCATTCCGGAGGAAGGCGCCACTGGCTGGGCCGACACCACGATGATGGCCGCCGAAGCACCGCATCCGAATTGCGCCTATATGTGGATGGAGCACTCGATCCAGCCGAAGGTGCAAGGTGATCTTGCCGCCTGGTTTGGCTCCGTGCCGTCGAACCTTGCCGCCTGCAAGGGCAACGCCCTGCTGACGGATTCAGGCTGCGACACCAACGGCCTGCAGAACTTCGAGAAGGTTCACTTCTGGCGTACCCCGGTCGCCGCCTGCAAGTCGCAGGCTGAAGGCTGTGTGCCCTATCACCGCTGGGTCACCGACATGATCGCCGTCCTTGGCGGTCGCTGATCCTCTGAATAGTCACTTCCCCTCCCGCTTCATCGCGGGAGGGGTTTCTTGTTTGGGCGGGACTTCAAAATGACTTTGAGCAATGCGACGGTGGCGGTGCGCTTTCAGGACGTATCGCGGCATTTCGGCAATGTTCGTGCTGTCGACGCCGTTGACCTCGATATTGCCCGCGGCGAGTTCTTTGCCATGCTAGGCCCATCCGGCTCCGGAAAGACCACCTGTCTCCGCCTCATTGCGGGCTTCGAGCAGCCGACATCGGGTCACATCGAGATTTTCGGCGAGACGGCAGAAGGCGTTCCGCCCTATCGCCGCGCCGTGAACACGGTGTTCCAGGACTATGCGCTCTTTCCCCACATGAACGTGCTGGACAACGTCGCTTATGGCTTGATGGTCAAAGGGGTTGACCGCAACCAGCGGCTGGCGAAGTCGGAGGAGGCGCTGAAACTTGTGGCCCTTGCTGGCTACGGCAGCCGTAAGCCCGGACAGCTTTCCGGTGGGCAGCGCCAGCGGGTCGCTCTTGCCCGTGCCCTGGTCAACGAGCCCAAGGTCCTGCTGCTTGACGAGCCGCTGGGTGCGCTCGATCTCAAGCTCCGCGAACAGATGCAGGTCGAGCTCAAGAGCCTGCAGCGCAAGCTGGGGATCACCTTCATCTTTGTGACACACGATCAGGGCGAAGCGCTGTCCATGGCCGACCGCGTGGCGATCTTCAACGAGGGTCGCATTGTTCAGGTTGGCCGCCCTGAGGACGTTTACGAGCGCCCGCAGACCCGCTTCGTTGCTGATTTTGTCGGCTCCTCCAACGTCCTCTCACCCGATTTTACCAAGGCCTGTGGTCTTGGCGCCAACTGGTCGAGTCTCAGGCCTGAAAAGATCCGGGTTCTCAGTGCCAAGGAGAAGGCCGCCAGAGATGTTGTCTCTTTCCCGGCGCAAGTAACCTCGGTTCATTATCAGGGCGCGATCACACGCATCAATACCCGGGTCAAGGGTGATCAGGTGCTGTCGGTTTCCGCCCCCGCTGCTGGCCTTGCGCTGGGTGACAAGCTCACGCTCGCCTGGCCGCGCAGTGCCATGCATGTCATGGGTGGTGAAGCTTGAGCGATCACGTCATCAGCGATGCACGCGGCGGGCTGTTCCGCCGGATATCCGACTGGATCTTCCGGCGCCCCAATGCCTTTCTGATCCTGCTTTTCCTGCCGCCGCTGCTCTGGCTCGGCGTTGTCTACATCGGATCGCTGCTGGCCTTGCTGGCGCACGCCTTCTTCTCAATCGATGAGTTCTCGGGCTTCATCATCTATGAGCCGACGCTCTCCACGATCGCCCAGCTCTTCAATCCGGCCAATTTTGACGTCATCCTGCGTACGGTGCTGATGGCTGCCGCCGTCACCATTGCCGCCGCCATCATCGCCTACCCTTTCGCCTATTTTGCCGCGCGCTATGCGAAAGGAAAATGGAAGGCGCTCTTCTACATTCTGGTGATGCTGCCGCTGTGGTCGAGCTACCTCGTGAAGGTCTATTCCTGGAAGCTCATTCTCGCCAAGGAAGGGATCATTTCGTGGGTTGCTGCGAAGCTTCACCTCACGTGGCTGCTTGACGCCTTGCTGGCGACGCCCGTGCTGGGCGGCCCCAGTCTGTCCATCAGCTATTTCGGCACCTTCATCGTGTTCGTGTACATCTGGCTGCCCTTCATGATCCTGCCGACGCAGGCCGCATTGGAGCGCGTTCCTGCAAACCTGATCGAGGCCTCTTCTGATCTCGGCGGTACACCTGGCCAGACCTTCCGCCACGTCATCTGGCCGCTCGCCCTTCCGGGCCTGATTGCCGGATCGATCTTCACATTCTCGCTGACGCTGGGCGACTACATCGTTCCGCAGATCGTCGGCAGCTCGGCCTTCTATCTCGGCCAGGCCGTCTACACCCTGCAGGGTACTGCCGGAAACATCCCGCTCGCGGCGGCCTTCACGGTCGTGCCGATCCTGATCATGTTTGTCTATCTGTCGATCGCAAAGCGCATGGGGGCTTTCAATGCGCTCTAACCTGGAACCCCGGGCGCCCTGGGGCCTCAAGCTCGCCGCCCTGCTCTGCGTGCTGTTCCTGCACGTGCCGCTGCTGTTGATCTTCCTTTATGCCTTCACAACCGAGGAGAAGAGCTACCAGTTCCCGCCGCCCGCCTATACGACCAAATGGTTCGCCGTGGTGTGGGAGCGGCAGGATATCTGGGACGCCATCTGGCTCTCGGTGAAGATCGCCTCGATCGCCACTGCCGTGGCACTCGTCCTCGGAACCCTGGCGGCTGCGGCCCTGTGGAAATCCCGCTTCATCGGCAAGGATTACATCTCGCTTCTCTTCATCCTGCCGATTGCCCTTCCCGGCATCATTACCGGCATCGCGCTCCGTTCGGCCTTCAATGTCGCCGATATTCCCTTCTCGATGTGGACGATCATCCTCGGCCACGCCACCTTCTGTATCGTCGTTGTCTTCAACAATGCGCTGGCGCGCTTCCGGCGGCTCTCGGGCTCAATGATCGAGGCGTCAATGGATCTCGGAGCCGACGGCTTCCAGACCTTCCGCTATGTCGTACTGCCGCAAATCGGCTCGGCGCTGCTCGCCGGCGGCATGCTCGCCTTCGCGCTCTCATTCGACGAAGTGATCGTCACGACATTCACCGCCGGCACCGGCGTGGACGCCAAGACTTTGCCGATCTGGATGCTCGATGAACTGATCAGACCGCGTCAGCGGCCCGTGACAAACGTGGTCGCCATCTTCGTCATGTGCGTCACCTTCATCCCCATCCTGGCCGCCTACTACCTCACCCGTGACGCCGAGCATACGGCGGGTGCGGGCAAGTAGTCAGCGGAGCGGCGGCTGCTTCGGAAAGGTCATGGGATCGCAGGTCACTACCTTGTTGTAGTCCTTGTCCCAGACGGCACGCATGCAATCGAACCAGTAAGGCGTTGATGCCGCCCAGCTCGTCTGTCCGAACTTGTTCTTGAGCAGGCCCTGGGCCGCTTGCGAATACTTGCCATGCCCGCCCGCCCAGCTGCAGCCGTAGCGGGTCGTCCGGACCGCCAGCGCCAAGGCCTCTGCGGCGCCATCATCGCGGTTCACGGCCTTGCCCCAGCGTATCGCCAGATCGGAGAGCTTCTTCGGTGCCGACGGCGCACGTGCCATGTCGCGGAGTTCATTGAACTCTGCCGATTTCACGATGGGATGGGCCTTCAGCAGGGCATCACGCGCCTTGTTGCTGGCTTTCAGGGCATCCGGCTCGAGCAGCGGCAGAAGCTCTTTCTGCGGATAGATCGTCAGCGACGAAAGCCCGGCATCCTCATCGAAGCTGCGCCTGATTGCGCCCGTGTAGCGGTCCGTTTGCAGCGGGCACCACCAGTTCTTGTCGTTGTGGTCATAGGCATCGATCTCGGCGAAGTTCTCCCGCTTAGCCTCAAGGGGATCGCTCCAATCGGGCGTGTTGAGGAGAATGCCGAAGCGCGGATTGCGGAGAATGGTCAGAAGCCACTGCCGGTCCGCGCGAAGCTTGGGATAATCCGCTTTCACCTTGTCGAGCGCGGCCTTGATCTCCGGATTGAGGTCAAGCATCTGCTGCGTATCGGCATTCCTCGCCGGGCGGCCGCGGGCATAGTCGCGGGTCCAGGCGGTGCGGGCCAGAAGCCCGCGTTGCTCAGCCGTGAACGCATCCAGCTTCGAGAGGTTGCGCATGGTCCGGGCCGAAACGATGTTGAGCAGCGGCTGTGACAGCTGCTGGGTCGTCAGGCCGGCGGCAGCAACGAACTTGTCCTTGTCTTCAGCCACCCAGCTCATGAACTTGCTGTAGGGCTCGCGCCGCCAGGCCTGGTCATTGGCATTGAAGCTCGACAGGAACTCTGGCGTAAACAACTTGTCGCGCAGGCGCCTGCCCTCTGCGGCATTGCCGGTCGCCAGAAGGTAGTGCATCAGGTGAGGCAGGATGACGTTCTGGTAGGACGTCGAATGGAGCAACGGCAGGCCCGAAAGCCCGTCATAAATCTCGTCATACTTGCCTGCCATGGCCGAGACGCGGACGGCCTGATCAAGCAATGCGGCGACGGCCGCGGCGTCCGGTGCGTCACCACAGGATGATTGCGTTGCGTTCCAGGCGGCCCGCGCCTTGTCCCACAGGTCCTTGCGGCTCGCGTCATCGGTTCCGGCCTTGAGGGCCAAAAGCACATCGCGCGCGGGGCCCTTGATGCCCTCGCCCGCGGGCTGCAGCGCCAGGGCGCGATCCACATAGGACGAAGCCCAGCCGCTCCAGGTCTTGCCGACAAAGGACCATGGCAGCTGGCCATACTTCTCGTTCACAGACTGGCCCGCCATCATCCACAGGGCCATCGGGTGCTTGCGAGCGGAATCGACAATGGCCTTCGAGAGTGTCGGATTTTCCGGCAGCGTGGCGGTGATCCACCAGTCGTCGCGCTTCGCCCGGATGCCGGCGTAGTCGATGTCATAGAGCGCCTTACCGTAGGCGTCCTTGCGGGCCTCGCTCGCCTCGATATCGGCCTTGGGCTGGCTCAGGGTCGCGATTGTATTGTCGAGAAGCACGGTCCAGCCTTCTGCCGTATCCTCGATGTTGGCGACATAGCCCAGCAGGGCACGCGTCATCTCGTGCACACTGGCGAGTGACGGATCGGCCAGAATGGCATTGGCCTCGGCGCGAGCATCTTTCACATTGTTGGCGTTGGCCAGCAGGTTCGCCACGTTATAGCGCGCCGCAGCCCGGTGCACCGACTGTGAGGCACCGATCTCCTTGAACTTCTGAATGGCTGCCGGCTTGTCGGTGTAGAAGGCAATGGAGGCCTCCTGATAGGCGCGGTCTTCGGCCTGCAGTTTCGTCAGCTCGGGCTTGTTCTCGAAAGCCAGCGGCGGCGGAATCTGCGCCGGGTCGACCACCTCGTCACCACAGGCCTTCAGCACCTTGCCCTGCATGGTGAGCCATTGCTTGATATAGGGGTCATTCGCCCCCGATAACGCAACGCGCTCCTTCAGCGTCTGCAGCGGGTAACCCATGCGGCAATCATAAGCGACATTCTGCAGGTCCGGCATGTCGGGGGCGAGAGATTGGGCGAGCTTCTTCCATTCGTCCTGCAGGCCGTAGTCCGAAAAGGCGTAGCTGCTGCTCTCGATATTGGGATCGCCGAGGCCGTTGAGCACGCGCCAGCTCCGGGCGCTGAAAGGCTCGGCGCTGTAGATATCCACCACCTGCTGCGGCCTTTCGGGGATGCAGGCCGTCTGTGCGGCAAGAGGAGAAGCAGACGCGGCCAGCAGGCCGGCAATGGCGAGCGACAGGGCAAAACGGCGCATGGCAACACTCCGAAGTGAAGGAATCAGGCTTCGACTGTCATGCCATCATAGGCCGGTTCCACGCCGGGCGGGAGTTGTCTCTTGAGGGCCTCGTAGTCGAGATCGACATGCATGTTGGTCAGGATGGCCCGGCGCGGCTTCATGCGCTCGATCCACTGCAGGGTTTCCGGCAGGGAAAAATGGGTCGGATGGGCCTTGGGCCGCAGTGCATCCACGATCCAGATATCGAGGTTTTCCAGATAGCGGATGCTGTCTTGCGGAATGCCGTTGACGTCCGGCGTATAGGCCAGCCCGCCAATCCGGAAGCCCAACGCATCAATGCTGCCGTGGTGGACGCGGAACGGGATGCCGCTGATCTCGCCCCCCGCTCCGTCGGTCATCACCGGGCGCTCGTCGCGGATCAGCCGGTGATCGAGGATGGGCGGATAGTCGCTGCCCGGCTGCGTCTCGAAGCAATAGGCAAAGCGCCGTGACAGCATGCTGTAGGTCTGCTCGTCGGCCCAGACCGGAATGCGCCCGCGCTGCCGCAAGAAATAGGCGCGCAGGTCATCGACGCCGTGGGTATGGTCGGCATGCTCATGGGTGAACCAGACGCCACTGATCTCCCCGGCGCCCGCACTCAGCATCTGCTCGCGAAAGTCGGGCGACGTGTCGATCACCACGCGGGTTGTCCCGCTGGCGGTCTCTCGGTCCAGCATGATCGAACATCGCCGCCGCCGGTTACGCGGGTTGAGCGGGTCGCAGCCACCCCAATCCGGACCGATGCGGGGAACGCCGCCTGAAGACCCGCACCCCAGTATGGTGACGCGCAGGCTCATGCGAAGCCTGCCGGTCGCGGCACCTTGGAGAACAGCCTGAAGAAGTTGTCGCTCGTCACCCGCGCCATGTGGTCAACATCGGTGCCGCGGGCCGCTGCCAGCACCTCCAGCGTCTTCCGCACGAAAGATGGTTCATTGGATTTGCCCCGGTAGGGCACTGGTGCGAGATAGGGTGAATCCGTCTCCACCAGGATCCGGTCCTCCGGCAATCCGCGGGCCGTGTCGCGCAGATTCTCTGCCGTCTTGTAGGTGAGGATGCCGGAGAAGGAGACATAGAGCCCCAGTTCAACGCCCTTGCGGGCCAGCCAATCCTGCGAGGTGAAGCAGTGCAACACGGCCTTGAACGTGCCCTTCGCCATCTCCTCCTCGAGCAGGCGCGCCGTGTCCTCCTCCGCCTCGCGGGTGTGGATGACCAGCGGCAAGCCTGTTTCCCGGGCCGCAGCGATCTGCGTCAGGAACCCCTTGGCCTGCGCTTCCCTGGGGCTGAAATCATAGTGGTAGTCGAGACCCGCCTCGCCGATCCCCACCACCTTCGGATGCTGTGCCAGCCGGACATACTCTGACGCTGGCAGGTCCACTTCCTCATGCGCGTTGTGAGGATGAGTACCTATCGTGCAGAAAACATTATCATTTTCTTCTGCGATCTGGCGCAGCTTGTCGAACTGCCGGACCCGTGACGAGATCGACAGCATGAGCCCTACGTCCTGTTCGGCGGCCCGCGCCAGGATCACCGGCAGATTGCTGCTCAGCCCGTCAAAGTCGAGGTGACAATGGCTGTCGACGATCAGGGCCCTGCTCATGCGCGTGGCGTGGCTTCTGCCCCTTCTTCCACGAAGCGTGGGAAGACTGGCTGTGGGGCGGGCAGCGCGGCACCCGGAGTCAATCGCCGGCCAATGGCCGCAAAGCTCCGTTCACCCTCACCCACCGCCAGAAGATCAAGCAGCTTGGCCGAGGCGCCCGGCACATAGGGCTGGATCAACAGACCGACGATGCGCAGCACCTCCGCCGTGACATAGAGCACCGTCTCCATGCGGGCCGGATCGGTCTTCTTGAGGGCCCAGGGCTCCTGCCCTGCGAAGTAGCGGTTGGCGTCAGCGACGACACGCCAGATGGCATCCATGGCCTTGCTGATGGCATAAGCCTTGTGCTGCGTCCTCACCTCGGCAAGCAAGCCGTCTGCTGCCGCAAGGATCTCCTTGTCGGCATCGCTCAGTGGCCCACAGGCCGGAACCTTGCCCGCGCAGTTCTTGGCGATCATCGACAGCGAGCGCTGGGCGAGGTTGCCAAGGTCATTCGCCAGTTCGGCATTCATGCGGGCAATGATGGCCTCGTGGCTGTAGGAACCATCCTGGCCCCATGGCACTTCGCGCATGAAGAAGTAGCGCACCGGATCGACGCCGTAGCGTTCCACGAGATCGGCAGGCGAGACGATGTTGCCCGTCGACTTCGACATCTTCTCCCCGCGATTGAACAGGAAGCCGTGCACAACGATCTGCTTGGGCACCGGCAGCTTGGCCGACATCAGGAAGGCCGGCCAGTAGATGGCGTGGAAGCGCGTGATGTCCTTGCCGATCACATGTGCAGCGGCTGGCCAGAACTTGGCACGCGGCGCTGCTGCGTCGGGAAAGCCGGTGGCGGTGATGTAGTTCGTGAGCGCGTCCACCCAGACATACATGACGTGCTTCGGATTGTCCGGCACCGGGACGCCCCAGTTGAAGGTGGTCCGGCTGATTGAAAGATCTGTCAGGCCGCGCTCCACAAAGGCCACGATCTCGTTCCGGTACTGCTCCGGCACGATGAAATCCGGATTTCGCGCATAGTGCTCCAGCAGCGGCTTCGCGTAAGCCGACAGCCTGAAGAAGTAGCTCTCCTCCTCCACCCATTCGACCGGCGTGCCTGTCTTGATGGCAAAGCGCTTGCTATCGCGAAGCTCGGTTTCGTCCTCGCCGTAGAAGGCCTCGTCGCGCACCGAATACCAGCCCGCATACTTCGACAGGTAGATGTCGCCGTTGGCCTCCATCCGCCTCCAGATGTCGTTCACAGCCAGCTTATGGCGCTCGGAGGTGGTGCGCACGATATCATCGGCGCGGGCATTCAGAAGATCGCCCATGGCCTCGAACTGGGCTGCGGTACGGTCAGCAAGCCCCTGCGGCGTCAATCCCTCACGGGCCGCCGTCTGCTGCATTTTCTGGCCATGCTCGTCCATGCCGGTCACGAAGAACACCTCGCGCCCGTCAAGGCGGGCAAAGCGCGCCATCACGTCGGTGCCGATCCGCTCATAGGCGTGGCCGATGTGAGGAGCGCCGTTCGCATAGGGAATGGCTGTCGTGATCAGATATGGCTCTTTGCTCATGCCGGGCCTATTGCCCCGGAATCAGGCCGCCTTCAAGGCATCCTGCACCTGGCCTAGGGCCTCGATCACGGCCATGCGGCGGTCGAGGTTGTAGCCTTCGACAATCCGCCGCCGCTCGGACAATTCCTGGTGCAGGCGGGAAAGCCGGTTGCCTGCGGCACTTTCTGGCTGCGCCAGCGCTGCCCGCGCCAGCCAGCCGAGAAGAAGGTCGGTGAAGACCAGAAAGTCCCCCTGGGATTGCTGGCGTGCCGAGAAATGATTGGCAATGGCGAGCCGTTCCGCCTCCGACCCGTTGGGACGGCGCAGAAACAGGTCAAAGGCCTTGGCCCCGGTGCTGGACATGAGGTCGATGGCACGGCCCGGACTGCCCGCGGACTGCCGGACAGCACGCTCAAGTTCGGCCTCGTCCGGCGCGGGGTCGAGATGCAAGGCCCGAAGCACAGACTCGGTATCCGTGTCCGAAAGCGGTTGCAGCGGCAGCTTCAGGCAGCGCGAACGCAATGTCCTGAGCGACCGTCCCGGCAGATGACAGACGAGAAAGATGATGCTCTTCGGCGGCGGCTCCTCCACGAGCTTGAGCAGCGCATTGCCGCTCTCGCTGGAAAGATCGTCAACGGCGTCGATGATGGCAACGCGCCAGCCACCGCTGCCCGATGTGCGGGCAAAGAACTCGCCAAGCCGCCGTGAATCCTCGACGGCAATTTCGCCTCTCAGGCGTCTGGGCTTGCTGTCGTTCAGGCTTCGTTCGAGAACAAAGAGATCGGGATGGGCCCGCGCACTGATCCATTGAGCCGTCTGGGCGGGTGTCGTCTGGGCCAGCAGGGCGCTGGCAAGCTTGTAGGCGAGTGTTGCCTTTCCGATACCGCGCGGGCCGCTGATCAGCCACGCATGATGTGGCTTGCCAGAGGCCAGTGCCGCATCAAACAGGGCCCGGGCTCCATCATGGCCCAACACACGGTCTGCCAGGCGCGGGTGCCAGGGCACCTCCCGCGGGTCTTCATGATCCTCAGCCACGTTGCATGGCCTCCTCCACCCTGCTCCAGCACTGGCTGAAGACGTCATCGGGAGACTGGCTGGCATCGATTACCGCGCAGCGCTGCGGATCGGCCCTGGCAATCAACAGGAAGCCTTTGCGCAGCTGCGCGTGGAATGGCAGGCCCTTGCGCTCAAAGCGGTCTTCGTTGGTGGTGCCACGGGCCTTGGCACGGGCAAGACCCACCTCGGGTGCGAGATCGAATACAAGCGTCAGGCTGGGCAGAAGGCCGTGTGTGGCGGCGCGTTCCAGCGCATCGATCAGCGACATGTCAGCCCCGCCAGCAAAGCCCTGATAGACCCGCGTCGAGTCCATGAAGCGGTCCGAGATCACTGTCTTTCCGGCTGCAATGGCGGGCATGATCACCTGCCGCACATGAGTCTCGCGCGCCGCTGCATTGAGCATGGCTTCGGCATTGGCACTCCATGCTCCAGGGTCGCCTGAAACCAGCAGGTTGCGCAAGGCTTCTCCCTGCGGTGTTCCGCCGGGCTCGCGCGTCAGCACGACATCATGACCTGATGCTTTCAATCGATCGGTGAGACGCAACGCCTGTGTGGACTTGCCGGTGCCTTCGCCACCTTCCAGCGTGATGAAAAGTCCGCGCGTCATCAGCCGCCAAAGATCATGATCTTGGCGCTATCCCAGGCCTTCTCCCACATGGAGTTCACAGGCTCCACGGATGTCGATGTCATCACCGGCAGTTCGGCAATGGTTTTCCCCTCGACGGTCACACGCACCTTGCCGACAACGGTACCGGCCGTTACGGGCGCAAGCAGCGGGCCCTGATAAGTCAGCTTCACCTCAGCAGTGGCGCGCTCTTCGGGCGTCAACGTCACCTGGAATGAGTCCCGGGTGACCAGATCGACGAAATCCCTGTTGCCGCCCCAGACCCGCGCCTCACCGACCTTGTCGCCGGTCTGGTAGACTTGCACCGTGCGATAGCGGGAGAGACCCCAGTCGAGCATTTTCGCCGCTTCCGCCTTCCGATCGGCTTCCGTCGGCAAACCAGCAATGACGAGGACGAGCCTGCGGCCTTCGCGCTGCGCGGTGCCCACCAAACTGTAACCGGATTCAGCCGTTTGTCCGGTCTTCAGGCCATCGGCGCCCCGGTAGTCCGACAGGAGCGGGTTGCGGTTGAACTGCTTCAGCTTGTTCCAGGTGAACTCCCGCTGGGCATAGAGCGGGAAATATTCGGGGTGCTCGTTGATGATGTATTCGGCCAGCTTGGCCAGATCGCGGACGCTGATCTTCTCATCCGGATCGTCGAAACCGGTGACATTGGCAAAGCGCGCCGTCTTGAGACCGAGTTCCTCGGCCTTGCTGTTCATGCGGCTCACGAACACGGCCTGGCGCTGGTCGATCCCTTCGGCCAGCAGGATGTTGGCATCATTGGCCGAGAGAATGATCGAGCCCTTCAGCAGGTCGAGCACCGAAACCTGCTCGCGGGCCCGGATATTCATCTGGGCTGCCTTGGGGCCAAGAGCGGCCACCCTCTTAGGCAGGTCGCGGCTGGCCTGGAACTTCGTATCCTCGGCCAGTTGCCCGGACTTGAGCATGTCAAAGACAATCGCATGCACCATGAGCTTGCTCATGCTTGCCGGCGAGATGGGAACGTCAGCATCGCGCTCAAACAGAATCTTCCCTGACTTCTCGTCGATCAGAAGTGCATAGGGCGCCTTGGCATTGAGCGGTTGGTCGATAGCGCTTTGGGCAAGCGCCAGCCCTGGCAGGAAAGCAGCTGCAAGCAGGGAAACAACGAAGAAAATTATGCGCATCTTGAGGTCCGCAGAGCGTGGCTCACTCTGCGAATTTCATTAGAGCTTCAGATGCGCAATTGCAAACACCGCAACCTTACCGGCTTGAAACCTGCTGAATGACGATGCGCGCCAGGCGGGCTTCGGGGAAGCCGTTGTCACGCACCGCATAGAGGGCATTTGTTGCTTCCGGCTTGTCGAAGATCGGCCCCACCTGCAGGCGGTAGAAGGTGCCCGAGTCGGAATTGGTTTCCAGAAGGCGGGTTGGCCCAAACGCAGCAACCGAATCTGCAGCACCCTGGGCGTTCTCGAGATCGCGGAAGGTCGCCACCTGAACGACAAAGCCGCCGGAGCGATTATCGACGGCGGGTGTCGAAGCCTGCTGATACAGCGACTGTTGCGATGCCGCCTGTTCGGCCGAGGCCTGCTGCACCGGCGGCTGCTCCGTGATATCGGTCGTGCGCGGCTTGAGGCCCGCAACCTGCACCTTGGCCGCCGACAGATCATCTGCCGCCGACGCGAGCTGGCGCATGGAAGCGCCGCGATCGGCCAGCTTGTTCATCATCTGCAGGTGGGCATAGCTCTTGTCGTTGAGCGGCGCGTTGCCGATCCACTGCACCCGGACATTGGCCTTGCCCTGCTGCTTGAAGCCCAGTTCCTTTGACGATGCCTTGGAGAGATCGATCAGACGGGTGCCGACGAAGGGCCCGCGATCATTGATACGAACAACGATCTGCTTGTTGTTCTCGAGATTGGTGACCTTGGCATAGCTCGGGATCGGAAGCGTCGGATGGGCTGCGGTGAGATCGTTCATGTCGAACCATTCACCGTTTGCCGTCTTGCGGGCGTGGAAGGCCTCGCCATACCAGGAGGCGACGCCCTTCTTGTCGTAGCCCGGCTGTTCTTTCGGCGTGAACCACTTGCCGGCAACCTGATAGGGCTTGCCTACATGATAGCGGCCGCCGCCTTCAGGGATCGCGCCCTTGCCCTTGTAGTAGGGGCTGCCCTTGCCCGCGAAAGGATCAAGCTTGGAGGTCTTCTTGTGTCCGGATGAACAGGCGGCCAGCCCAAGCGCCAGCAGGATGGAGATACCCACCACTCCCAGGTAACGACGCATCACGCAAACTCCCACACTGTGCCGCAGGCCTCAGCCTCTGGCGGTACCCAACTCGTCCCTCCCGTCCCAAGAAGGGGGCTGAGCATGCCGGGAGGCAGACCCATCCACAGGGTAATTTGTCCCAGATACCGTTAATGATGTGTGAGCGGCTGGCGTTAACGCTCCGAGAACGGCACGTTCAGCTCCGGCTGCCAGCCGCGAGCGCGTACTCCATCAGGCCGGAAGCTTGCCGTCGGGAGTCAGCTTGTCGACGGCTTCGGGAAGCGACTTGGTAAGCCGGTCCAGCAGTTCCTGCTTGCTGAGGCCAGTCTGCTTCAGCAACTGATCGATCAGGTCGTCGCCGAGAGCCTTCTCGACATGCGGCGCCTCGACGGGCTCGTTGCTGCCCGATGACACCCAGCTATCGGCCTTGGTGCCCTGCCCGGCCTGCTTGAACTTGTCGACAAGCTCGCCAAGACTACCGGGCAGCGAGAAGCCTTCCGCGCCGCCGACAGCCTTCTTTGCCTGGGCTACAAGCTTTCCGACAGGCGTAGACTCGTCGCCATCCGACAGGCCCTTCACGAACTCGCCGATCTTCTCGCGGTTCTGGTAGCCCGCAACGGCCACGAGACCCAGCAGCACGGCAAGGGACGGTATCTTGTTGTTGGACATGGCACTCTCCTGTCTTGTGTCTGTAAACATTGGCCCGCAGCATGGCGATTTCAAGAAGGTGCGTTGCATTGCGCCTGCCATGCCGCAATAATGCCTGCCGCCACACACGGGAGCGTCACATGGGAATCATCTGGACCATCATCATCGGCTTTCTGGCGGGAATCATTGCCAAGTTTGTCATGCCGGGGAAAAACGAACCCAAGGGCTTCGTGTTGACGACCCTGCTCGGTGTTGTCGGTGCATTTGTGGCTAGTTTTCTGGGACAGGCCCTGGGTTTCTATGGACCCGGCGAATATACCGGTTTCATCGGCTCGATCATTGGCGCCTGCGTGGTGCTTTTCATCTGGGGCCTCGTCGTCAAGCCCAAGGATGCTGCCTGAACCTTCTGCGCCTGGGGTAGCGGGTCCGCACCGGCGGGTGTCGTTTTTTCACTAGAAGTCGTTTTTGGGCCATGGCATAGGCGCTGGCCATGGCCAACCTCATCATCACCTACTGGCGCGACATTCCTTCCGCGGTCTCGGTCAAGATCGGCCGCAAGGAAGAGAAGCGCATGCTCGACAACAGCTTCATGGAAGCGATCGACATGGCCGCGATGCGTGATGGCGCCACCAACACCGATGACTATCTGGCTGACTGGCGGCGCGGCGAACCCGTGACCGTGTCTGACGATCTTGCCGCCGAGGCCGACAAGGCCAAGGCCAGCCTCGAGGCTGAATACACCCGCGACCGCATCAAAGCCCTCATTGCCAACGGAGGCAGGAACCCCTCATGACACACACACTCGTTGCCTCCGCCACCCGCGAGCATATCATCGGCTTTGACCGTCCCTTCACGGTCATTGGTGAGCGCATCAACCCCACGGGCCGCAAGAAGCTCGCCGCCGAAATGCAGGCCGGCAATTTTGAAACCGTGATCAAGGATGCCCTGGCCCAGACCGAGGCCGGCGCACATATCCTCGATGTTAACGCAGGTGTCACCGCGGTCAACCCGAACGAGTCCGAGCCGCCGCTGATGCGCCAGACGCTTGAGATCGTCATGTCGGTCTCCGACCTGCCGATCTGCATCGACAGCTCTGTCACATCCGCCCTCAAGGCCGGTCTCGAGACGGTCAAGGGCCGCCCGCTCGTGAACTCCGTCACCGGCGAGGAAGAAAAGCTTGAGGCGATCCTTCCGCTCGTCGCCAAGTACAACGTCCCGGTGGTTGCCATCTCCAACGACGAAACCGGCATTTCGGAAGATCCGGATGTGCGCTTCGAGGTGGCCAGGAAGATCGTCCAGCGCGCTGCCGACTACGGCATCAAGAGCCACGACATCGTTGTCGATCCACTCGTCATGCCGATTGGTGCCATGGGCACCGCCGGCCAGCAGGTCTTCCGCCTGGTACGCCGCCTGCGCGAGGAACTGAAGGTCAACACCACCTGCGGCGCCTCGAACATCTCCTTCGGCATGCCGAACCGCCGCGCCCTCACCGGCTACTTCCTCGCCATGGCCGCCTCGCACGGCATGACATCGGCGATCATGAATCCGATGCACGACGAGGACATGCACGCCATTTACGGCGCCAACGTTCTCAATGGTACGGATGCGCATTGCCGCTTCTGGAACAACCGTTTCCGCGATCTCGCCCCGGCGCCTTCGGCCAATCGCCCGGCTGGTGAAGCAGCCCCCTCCGCCGAGGACATTGCTGCCCGCCGCGCTGCCCGCGAATCCCGCCGCCGCAGGTAACCTACCCGTTCTGGGCCAGCTTGTTGCCCATCCGGGCGCGGCGCTGTTTCATGCGCTCGTGGGCCTCGGGCGTACCGTCGTGGAATGAGCCGAACCACTTGTCGAGCGGCACCATGCCGTCGGAATAGTTCACCTCGAAATATTTGTGGTGCAGGTAGTGGGCGTAATACGACACGTCCATTGAAGCCTTGTCGCCAAGCTCCAGCCGGTCAAAGCCGGTGTGGCCTTCGGAAGGCGCAAGCCCGAGACGTGATGCCAGATTGATCATGTGGATAGGGTGCGCCGGGATCACGAAGAACAGCAGGATCGTGGCAAAATAGATCGCGTGTTCGATTGGATGCATCGACAGGCCTGACCATGGCCCGGGATTGGTGTTGCGATGGTGCAAGTGGTGTGCCCAGCGATAGAGCAGCGGGAAGTGCAGCAGCCGGTGTGCGAAATAGAACCCGACCTCATGGATCAGCGCCACGAGGAAGAACAGCGCCACGAAGGCAACCGGATGTTCGCCAAAGCCGATCATAGGTGCCCAGCCATTGGCATAGGCCCACAACAGCAGCACCTCATAGGCCGTCCAGATCGGTACGCCGCTCACCAGCGTGTGGAACATGTTATCGTAGGTCTGGTTGCGAAACAGGAAGACCGCAGACTCCGGCTTCGGCCACTGCTTGTTGTATTTGAAGTTCGTGCCCTGCTTCCGCCAGACGTAGAACCAGAGGTGCCAGGCGCCATAGACGAGCACAGCCAGCACCACATTCCGCGCCAGCACGAACAGCACCCATCCCGGTTCAAGCGTGGCCATCGTCGCGAGCGATGGCGTGGCGTAGGCCCAGATGGCGATGCCCAGCAGCGCATAGGGCACGTTCCATGGAAACAGGAAGCCGGGAATGCCGAAGAACCATTTGAGAAATGCTGCGGGCCGCGGTGGCCATGCAAAGGCGGGCCCATAGCTCACGGGCTTGGCTGGTGCCCATTGCCCGCGCTCGGTCTTGCCATAGATGCTTTCATCCATGTCAGTTCCTCCCACACGGGAACATAGGCGGCATTCCCCGCTGAAATCAATCTGGACTCAGGCGGCAAAAATGGCGATTGGCATGCCGTCCCTTCACGAACGGCATGAGCATCATGACTGCACCTCGTTTCACTGTCCTCTATCGCGTCACGCCGGACGATGACCGGTCCATCGAGGCCCATGCCAAGGATATCTGCATTGAGCAGACCGTTGAGATCCCGGCCGACGCTGTGCCCGCGGGCCATTGGGAAAAGGGCATTGTCGGAATCATTGAAAAGATCACCGAGCGCCCGGGAACGCCAACCGACTACGACGTTCTCATCAGCTATCGCGTCGATATCACCAACAACGAGATTCCCGGCCTCTTGAACGTCCTCTTCGGGAACATCTCGATCCGGCGCGGCATCAAGATCGTCGACATCAGCTTCACCCCCGACCAGCTCAAGGCCTTCGGTGGTCCCCGCTATGGCATCGAGGGCATTCGCAAGGCCCTGAATGTCCATGGTAGGCCGCTCGCCACCACCGCGATCAAGCCGCTTGGCCTTTCTTCACCCGAGCTTGCCGCCATGTGTGGCGGTTATGCGCGTGGCGGACTTGATGTCATCAAGGACGATCATGGCCTGATCGACCAGCATTTCCATCCCTTCAGGGAACGCATCGCCCGCATCGCCGAGGCCATCCGCGAAGGCAACGCAAAGAGCGGTAATGTCACTCACTACTATCCCATGCTCGCGGGCCGCTTCGACCAGGTTGAAGCGCAAGCGGCCTTCGCCAAGGAACAGGGCTGCTTCGGCGTCCTCGTGCCACCCTTCCTGATCGGCCCCGACACCGGCTTCTATCTGGCCCGCAAGTATGATCTCGCCGTCATGACGCACCCGACCTTTTCGGGCACACATTTCCACGACCCGCGCCATGGCATGACGCCGGCCGTGCTGCTCGGCAAGCTCTTCCGCCTCTTCGGGGCCGACATCTCCGTCTTCCCCAACTTCGGCGGCCGCTTTACCTTCTCGCGCGAGGAGTGCGTTGAACTGGCGGATGATCTGCGCAAACCCTGGGGTGGGCTCAACGGCGCCTTCCCCTCACCCGCAGGCGGCATGACGATCGAGAAGATCGGCACCATGATCGACGCTTTCGGTGTGGATACCGCCCTTCTCATCGGCGGCGCCCTCCTCCGCTATTCACCCGATCAGGAAGTCAGCGCCCGGGCCTTCGTCACGGGGCTCGACAACGCCATGAAGGAACGCAAGCCATGACCGATGAAAGCAAACTCGTTCGTCACTTCAGCGACTTCGGCTGGGAAGGTGTCGATGTCCTCGCCTACAAGGAAGGCGGCCCTTACAAGGACGTGACCCGTCAGATCCTCTTTGACGGTGTCGAGAAGCTGCCCGCCCAATGGCGCTATTTCGAAGTGAAGCCCGGCGGGCACTCGACGCTCGAGCGTCATGAACATCTGCACAATGTCTTGATCCTGCGCGGGCGGGGCCAATGCCTGGTCGATGGCAAGATCCACGACATCGGCGAGCATGACCTGATCCATGTGCCAAGCCTGTCCTGGCATCAGTTCCGTGCTGCCGCCGATGCACCGCTTGGCTTCCTCTGTCTGGTCAATGTCGAGCGGGACCGCCCGCAGCTTCCAACCGCCGATGATCTCGCGCAACTCGGCAAGGACGCCAAAGTCGCGGGTTTCATCCGTCCCTGAATCAGTTCGGCGGAATGATCTTCATCACGAAGCCTGTCGGCTTCTCGGCTGCGCCGAAGGGACCCGGAACCTTGTTCTGGACTGGCGGAAGTGATTTGAGATAGGCCGCGATGGCCTGTGCATCCTCGGGCGTGAGACTGGCAAAGCTCGGCCAGGGCATGACCGGAACCAGATGGCGGCCATCCGGTCTCACACCCGTGGTCATGGCCGTGACGATCTGTTCCACAGTCCAGTCACCGAGCCCCGTCTCCTTGTCGGGCGTCAGGTTCGGGCCGTAGAAAACGCCAAGCCCCGGGATCTCGAAACCCACCTCCGAGCCGCCCAGGAAACGGGAAGCATCGGGTTTGCCGAGGAAATAGCCTGGGGTGTGGCAGTCGTTGCAGCCGGCAATGCCGGTCAGATACTTGCCCCGGGCAAGCTGGGCCTCATCCGCCATGGCGGGTGCGAAGGCCGAGACGGCGGCCAGCGCCGCAGCAATGAAGAAGGTCTTTGTGGTCGTCATGGGCTGGCTCCAAATAGGCGTTCGGATGGCTGGCAATGCAGCCTAAAATCAGCCTGCTCCGCTCCTGCTGTCTACGCCGCGGCGGTTGCAGCGCGCCGGGACCACACCGAAAACCTGTCGCATTTGGCTCGCCCGGGAAATGGCCTTTTGGCTATAAGCGGCGGTCATGACCGAACAGAACCCGCTCATCGTCTTCACTCCCTCCGGCAAGCGCGGGCGCTTTCCCGTTGGCACGCCTGTGCTTCAGGCCGCCCGGAGCCTTGGCGTCGATATCGACTCCGTCTGCGGCGGGCGCGCCATCTGCGGCCGCTGCCAGATCAGCATCGGCGAAGGCGAGTTTGCCAAGCATGGCATCACCTCGGCCGTGGCCCATGTCTCGGGCGTCACCAAGGTCGAGGAGCGCTACGATCGCATCCGCGGCCTGCCCGCCGGGCGCCGCCTGTCCTGCCAGACGCAGATTCAGGGCGATCTCGTCATCGACGTGCCGCCGGAAAGCCAGGTTCACAAGCAGGTCGTCCGCAAGGAGGCCGACACCCGCGTGATCGCGCTTGATCCGGCAACGAAGCTCTACTTCATCGAAGTGGAGGAACCGGACATGCACAACCCGTCCTCCGATCTGGAACGGGTCTACAATGCGCTGCGCACGCAATGGAGCCTCGACAACGTCTCCTGCGATCTTTCCATCATCGCCGAGTTGCAGAAAGCCCTGCGCAAGGGCGAGTGGAAGATCACCTGCGCCATCTATTCGCGCGCGCCCGGCGGCGGCAACCGTCTCTCGGCCATCTGGCCCGGCTTCCACGACAAGACCTTCGGCTTGGCCATCGACGTCGGCTCGACCACCATTGCGGCCCACCTCACCAATCTCTCGACGGGCGAAGTCGCCGCCTCCGCAGGCCTCATGAATCCGCAGATCCGCTTCGGCGAAGATCTCATGAGCCGCGTGTCCTATGTGATGATGAATCCCGGTGGTGAGAAGGAGATGACCTCCGCCATCCGTGCCGCCCTGCAGCAACTGGCCGAAGAAGTGGCCAAGCAGGCGCAGGTGCCGGTCACCGATATTCTGGAAGTGGTGCTGGTCGGCAATCCCGTGATGCACCACCTCTTCCTCGGCATCGACCCGACCGAGCTCGGCGGCGCGCCCTTTGCACTCGCAACGGGCCTCCCGTTGACCTTCCCCGCCCGCGAGATGGAGTTCCGCCTCAATCCCGGCGCCTGGGCTTATGTGCTGCCCTGCATTGCCGGGCATGTGGGGGCAGATGCCGCCGCCGTGGTCCTGTCCGAGGCGCCGCACGAGCAGGACGAATATATGCTCTGCGTCGACGTCGGCACCAACGCCGAGATCGTGCTGGGCTCGCGGGCCCGGCTGCTGGCCTGCTCCTCACCCACAGGCCCTGCCTTCGAAGGGGCCCAGATCTCCTCGGGCCAGCGCGCCGCGCCCGGCGCCATCGAGCGCATCCGCATCAACCCGGAAACCCTCGAGCCCCGCTACAAGGTCATCGGCTCCGACAAGTGGAGCGACGAAGACGGCTTCGAGGAAGAGATTTCCAGCACCGGCGTTACCGGCATCTGCGGCTCGGGCATCATCGAGGCGATTGCCGAGATGTATCTCGCCGGCATCATCAACCAGGATGGGCTTGTCGACGGTGCCATGGCCGAGCGTTCAAGCCGCATCGAGCCCTACAAGCGCACCTTCAACTATGTCATCCGCCAGCCGCGCGTCGATGGCAACGAGCCACTCATCCGCATCACGCAGAATGATGTCCGCGCCATCCAGATGGCCAAGGCGGCGCTCTATGCCGGTGTGCGCCTGCTCATGGACAAGCTCAACATCGACGAGGTGTCGAAGATCAGGCTTGCGGGCGCCTTCGGCAGCCACATTGACATGAAATATGCCATGGTGCTCGGCCTCATTCCCGATTGTGACCTGTCGCGCGTGCAGTCAGCCGGCAATGCTGCGGGCACGGGTGCGCGCATCGCGCTTCTCAACAAGAAGGCCCGCGACGAGATCGAAAGCGTCGTGCGCCGCATCGAGAAGATCGAGACGGCGGTCGAACCCAAGTTCCAGCAGCATTTCGTCGAGGCCATGGCCCTGCCGCACAAGACCGCGGACTTCGCCAACCTGAAGAAGGCTCTCACCCTGCCCCCCATCAAGACGGTGGTGATGGCTGATGATGAAGGCGGCGAGCGGCGGAGACGGCGGCGCGGCTGATTTTCCTCGGCGCGCTACTTGCACAACGCGTTGCAGGCGATGCCATCATTGTTGCCGTCGAGACTGCTGACCCCGCAGGTCTTGAGGTAGAACGTCGCCTCGGCGCAGCTCGTCATTTCCCTGCATCTTGATTTCGCGCCACATTCGAGAGGCGCTGTCTCAAGCAGTGGCGTTGCATTGCCGCCCTTTGAGGACTGCGACGACCTTCTGTTGCCGCCGTCTCCGCATAGACTCTCGCATGGCGAGCCGTCACCATCACCGTCCAACTGCGAGAGACCGCATGTCTCCAGATAAAAGCGCGCCTCGGCACAGGATGTCATTTCGCGGCAATAGCGTTTGCCTCCGCAGGATTGACCGAAAGCAATGGTATCCGCGCCTGCCAGCCCGAGAAGCACAACAACGAGAAGACATCTCATGCCCATTAGCGCAGCCCGGCGTAGACCGGCCGCGCCTTCACGGCGTCGCCGCCTGGATCATTCTGTGCGTGTCGAAGGTTTCATAATACGTGACCACCTTGCCGTTCTCGAAGGTGAAGAGGCCGATATGCGGCGTGTCGATCCTCTTGCCGGTGGCGCGGTTGCGCCAGGCCATTTCCGAGAGCACGACAACCTTCTCGCCCTCCGAGACCGTGTCGAGCACGGTGAAATAGATCAGTTCCCAGTTCTTGACGAGGGCGGTCAGGTGCTCGCGCACCTCCTCCTTGCTGTCGCGCGGCGAGGCGAAGGCATCGACCTTGGGACCGCCGCCCACGGACTTGTAGCGCACTGTGGGGGACATAAGGTCCAGCCACATGTCGAGGTTGCCACCCTTGGTGTCATTCCAGACCTGATAGGCCTTTCGCAACCTGTCGGCATGGCTCTGGCTGCTGCTCATGGCATGTGTCCGGTTTTGAGGCGGCGCAAGCTACCCCAGCCAGCAACCGGCGTAAATGGCGGCTAGGCAGCAGGCTCGATCTTCAGGGCCGCCGGCGGCAGCGATTTGATCATGGCTCTGAAAGTAGCCAGCCCGAAGTCCTTCCCGGCAAAGCAATCATCGCCTTCAAATCTGACTTTCGGTGCAATCGCCTGCACCTTCTTGAGATTAGTGCACATGAGCGGATAGAGCAGCATCGCTTTGCCCTGCCGCTGCGCCAGCATGTAGCCCGAGGGGCCACCATCCTCTGCGCCCTGTACCACCCACCAGCCCTTCTGCAGGGCAATGAAGGACAGGGATGTGACACCGGACTTGGTCGGGGACTCGTAGTGTTTGCCCACCGCATTGAAGACCATGGGCTCGTCGTCCTTTTCCCAAGCCTTTGTGTCGCGATTCAGCGAGTAGCTCACAAACTGCGTGCCCTGGCCCTTGAATACCATCTCACCCTGCTTCTCTGCGAAGAGTGGCGGCGAGGCCTGCAGCACGCAGCCAGCAAGCATGAGCAACGCCACAGCAAGCGCAAACCCGCGCAGCACGTCCACGGCCTTCATGTCTTTCGTCCTTCGATCAGGTGGGTCAGCATTTCGATCTGGCGCTGCTGGATGGTGAGAAGCTCGCCGAACTGTTTCAGCCGCAACTCGTCCATCTTCTCGTGCAGCGCCATGATCTCGATCTCGGCCTTCAGGTTTACTTCATAATCGTGCTGCTGCACCACGCGGTCGCGCGATGCCTGCCGGTTCTGCGACATCATGATGATCGGCGCCTGCACCGCCGCGATGGTGGAAAGCACGAGGTTGAGGAACACATAGGGATAGGGATCGAAGGCCCCTGCCGCGAGCACCACTGTATTGAGCAGGCACCAGGACAGCAGCACCCCTGAAAAGATGATGATGAAGGTCCATGAGCCGCCGAAGGCTGCCACGGCGTCGGAGAGGCGCTCGCCGAGGCTGCGCTGCCCTTCAAGATCGGAATGCACATTGCGCGAGACTCTTGCCCGGCGGATGAGCTGGGCCAGGCTCCGGCGCTCCTCCTGGGAGAGCGACTTGAAACCGCTGTCGCTGACGGCGTGGCGTTTCACGGCGGAGGCAGGTTCGGCTTCATTTGCCTTTGGCGGCTGCGGCGTTGTCATCGGCATCTCCCGGCGGGACTCGCATGTCGCGCAAGTCTAGCCCGGGAGAGCGCCCTGCGGCAGCCTCCTTCAGAACAGGTCGGAATGGCGGTGGCGGGTCATGCCCTTGGGTGCCGGAGTGTCGACGCTGTCAGCAACTTCGCTGCTGTCCTGCGCGGAAATGAGTTCATCGCGGTCGCTGGCGTCGCTGGCGCTGGCCAGCGAGAAGTTGAACATGGCCAGAAGCCAGGCCAGCGCTGCCCACAGTCGAAAACGCGTCTTCATGCCACTCTCCCTGTTCCCGTGAACGAGTCGAACGATGAGCCTGTGATCGACCTCAGCGGCTGAACAAGGCCTGAACAAGGCGGCAGCGGGCCGTCAATGTGCCCGCCCCTGTTCAGCCAGATCCTCGAGAATCGGGCAGTGCGGCCGTCCATCGCCGTCGCAGGCATCCGCCAGGTGCCGCAGGGTCTTGAGCAAGCCTTGCATACGCCGGATCTGGTCTTCGACTTCCGCAATATGCGCCGTGGCGATGCTCTTCACCTCGCGGCTTGGCCGCTTGCGGTCGTTCCAGAGTTGCAGCAGCAGCCGGATGCGCTCGACCGAGAAACCCAGGTCACGGGCCCGGTGAATGAACTGCAGCCGGTGCACATCGCTTTGCCCATAATCGCGGTAGCCGCTTGCCGTGCGCTTCGCCGCGGGCAGCAGGGCGATCTCCTCGTAGTAGCGGATCATCTTGGCCGAGACGCCGGAGGCCTTGGCGGCACTGCCGATATTCATGGGGAAACTCCTCTTGACCTTCCAATGATGGGAAGGTCTATGGCGAGCGTCAAGTGCAGACTTGAGGAGACCGTCATGAGCGGCCACGACCACCATCACCACGACGCCCACGGCCATGGCCATGGCCACACTGGAAAAACCGAGATCGATCCGGTCTGCGGCATGAGCGTCGATCCGCACGCGACACCGCACAAGGCCACGCATGCTGGCAAAACCTACTATTTCTGCGGCGCCGGCTGCCGCAGCAAGTTTGTGGGCCATGCCGAGCGCTACCTCGATCCCGCCCTCATCGCCGCAGCGAAAGAGGCTCTGCCCACGGATGCAATCTACACCTGCCCCATGCACCCCGAAGTGCGTCAGAATGGACCGGGCACCTGCCCGATCTGCGGCATGGCGCTGGAACCGCTCGTCGTCACCGCGGAGTCAGGCCCCAACCATGAACTCGCCGACATGACGCGGCGCTTCTGGATCGGCCTCGCCCTGGCGTTGCCGGTGTTCCTGCTCGAGATGGGCGGCCATCTCTTCAACATTCACAGCCTCGTGATGCCCGCCACTTCGAACCTCATCCAGTTTGCGCTGGCAACGCCTGTCGTGCTCTGGGCCGGCTGGCCCTTTTTCGTGCGCGGCTGGCAATCGCTCGTCACCCGCAATCTCAACATGTTCACGCTCATTGCCTTGGGCACTGGCGTCGCCTGGGCTTACAGCGTGCTGGCCACCTTTGCCCCCGGCCTCTTTCCGCCCGCCTTTCGCGGGCATGACGGTTCGGTGCCCGTCTATTTCGAGGCCGCCGCCGTCATCACTGTGCTGGTCCTGCTTGGCCAGGTGCTGGAGCTCCGCGCCCGTGACAACACCTCGAATGCCATCAAGGCGTTGCTGAAACTTGCACCCAAGACAGGCCG
Organism: Pseudomonadota bacterium; assembly: GCA_020161855.1. GTDB lineage: Bacteria > Pseudomonadota > Alphaproteobacteria > Rhizobiales > Aestuariivirgaceae > Aestuariivirga. The sequence goes on along the minus strand of JAIUNJ010000007.1, from coordinate 6,182 downwards.
TCTCATTGCCGATGACGGCAGCGAGCACGACGTGCCGCTGGAGGAGATCGTCAAGGGCCAGCGCCTGCGTGTGCGGCCGGGCGAGCAAGTGCCTGTCGATGGCATCGTCGCGGAAGGGCAAAGTGTCGTCGACGAGTCGATGGTGACGGGTGAATCGCTTCCCGTCTCCAAGGCACAGGGCGACCGCGTTATCGGCGGCACGCTCAATGCCTCCGGCGGTTTCGTCATGACGGCCGACAAGGTGGGGCGCGACACGGTTCTCGCCCGCATTGTGCAGATGGTGGCCGAGGCGCAGCGCAGCCGTGCCCCCATCCAGCGCCTTGCCGATCAGGTCTCGGGCTGGTTCGTGCCACTCGTTCTCCTCGTCGCCCTTGCTGCCTTTGCTGCCTGGGCGATCTGGGGGCCGGAGCCGCGCCTCACCTATGGCCTGGTCGCGGCCGTTGCCGTCCTCATCATTGCCTGTCCCTGCGCCCTCGGACTTGCGACGCCCATGTCGATCATGGTCGGTGTCGGCCGCGGTGCCCAGGCCGGCGTCCTCATCAAGAATGCCGAGGCGCTGGAGCATATGGCCGCGATCGACACGCTGGTCATCGACAAGACCGGTACGTTGACCGAAGGAAAGCCCTCGGTCACGGGCCTCACCGTGCTTCCGGGCCAGGACGAAGGCGAAATGCTGCGCCTCGCCGCCAGCGTCGAGCAGGCGAGTGAGCACCCGCTCGCCGCTGCCATCGTCTCCGCCGCCAGGGCCCGGGGCCTCGCCTTGGCCAAGGTGATGGGCTTCGATTCACCCACCGGCAAAGGCGCCATCGGCATGGTCGAGCGCAAGCGCCTCGCCATTGGCAATGTGAAGTTCCTCGCAGAACTTTCCATTGCCACTGACGAGCTTGCCGCTGCCGCCGAGGCCGCCCGCCGCGACGGTGCTACAGCCATCTTCGTCGCCATCAACGGCAAGGTGGCCGGTGTCATTGCCATCTCCGATCCCGTTAAGGCGACAACACCTGAAGCACTGGCGGCCCTGCGTGCCGAGAAGGTCGATGTCATCATGCTCACCGGCGACAACCGGACGACGGCGGATGCCATCGCCCGCCGCCTGGGCATTGCCGCCGTCGAGGCCGAAGTGCTTCCCGATCAGAAGGCCGCCATTGTCCAGCGTCTCAAGGCGGAGGGCCGCAAGGTTGCCATGGCGGGCGACGGCGTGAATGACGCGCCTGCCCTCGCCGCAGCCGATGTCGGCATCGCCATGGGCACGGGCACTGACGTTGCCATGGAAAGCGCCCAGATCACCTTGCTCAAGGGCGATTTGATGGGCATCGTCCGGGCCCGCAACCTGTCGCGCGCCACGCTTCGCAACATCCGCCAGAACCTGTTCTTTGCCTTTGTCTACAACGCTGCCGGGGTGCCGGTGGCCGCCGGCATTCTCTATCCGGTCTTCGGCATCCTGCTGTCGCCGGTGATTGCCGCCGCGGCCATGTCCTTGTCCTCGGTCAGCGTCATCGCCAATGCGCTGCGGCTGCGGCGCACCAGGATCTAGCGCTCAACCGGATTGACGCACGTTGCGGTAGGCGCGCAGCATTGCCGCAACACTTCGCTCGGCCTCGGCCTCGTCCGTGTCGAAGCCGATCACCGAGAGGCGCATCACCTGCTGCCCACGCCAGCGGGCACCCCCGGCGAAGCATTCGCCGTCCTGCTGGATGCGGGCGATGGTCTTCTGGGTGATGGCGTCACCTTCGGCCACGTCCTTGTCCGCGCCGAAGCGGATGATGGCCTGGTTCATCACCACGTCGTTGAGAACAGCCACGCCCGGTTCCCGTGCCAGTGCCTGTGCCATGCTGCGGGCGACCGTGCAGTGGCGGTTGACCATCTCTGCAATGCCGCTGCGTCCCAGCGCCTTGATCATGGCCCAGGCCGGAAAGCCCCGCGCCCGCCGTGAAAGTTCCGGCACGTAATGCGTGGGGTCGCGCTCCCCCTCCGCCGTCATCGGGAGGTAGCTTGCGGCAATGGTCATGGCCCGGCGATGCGCCACTTCGTCCTTCACGATGGCAAAGCCGCTGTCGTAGGGCGTCTGCAGCCATTTGTGGCCATCGGTCGCCCAGCTGTCCGCCTGCTCCATGCCTTCCGTCAGCGCGAAAGTGCCGGGATTGGCCCTCGCCCACAGGCCAAAGGCACCATCGACATGAACCCAGGCGCCCTTGCCATGCGCCAGCGGGATCAGCGTGGCGAAGGCATCGCAGGCACCCGTGTTGATCTGCCCCGCCTGCAGGATGACGATCGAAGGACCGCTCACCTCCGCCAGCGCCGAGGCAAAGGCTGCCGGCACAATCGCGCCTTGCGCGTCGGTCGCAACACGCACCACGCGGTCATGTCCGAGGCCGAGAAACTGCAAGGCCGAGAACACCGTGGTATGTGCATCGTCTCCGATCAGCACGCTCACCGGCGGTGCGCCGAACAGGCCCTGTGAGTCAGCATCCCACCCGGCCCTGCGCAGCACCTCACCGCGCGCCGCAGCCAGGCAGACCATGTTGGCGACCGTGGCACCCGTCACGAAACCCACCGAGGCCTGGCCCGGCAGATGCAGAAGCTCAAGTAGCCATTTTGCCGTCACCGTTTCGGCGGCAGAGGCCGAGGGAGCGGCCTGATGGTTGCCGGTATTCTGCCCCCATGCACTGACCATCATGTCGGCGGCAACGCCCACGGGATGGGAACTGCCGATGACCCAGGCGAAGAAGCGCGGACCCGTCGACATCTGCAGGCCACGTTCGGCCCTGTCGGCGAGTTCGGCAATCACCTCTTCGGGCGGCACCGGGTCTTCCGGCAGGGCGGCGTCGAAGTCGGCACGGCAGGCCGCGTAGTTCTGGCGCGGCGACTGGGGCCAGAGGTCACGCTCGGTCCGGAAACGCACGGCCCGTTCATGCGCAATCGTGAAGAGACGCCTGATTTCGTAAGGTGTCATGCAAACCTCCGGCGAACCCGCAGTGACAGCCTAGGGAAACCCGGGGCTGGCGTCGAGGGAGCGCTTCGATAGGCCACCTGAAGTGAAAGTTGATCCCGAAGGCGCAGGGCCCCCGCCACGTCGTCCTCTTGGGCTTGCAGGACTATTGCTGGCGGAAATCCGGGCGCGGTTCTGGATTGTCCACAAATCTAGTGAAACACCGCGCGCCTGTCAAGCATTAAATTCACTATTCAGGATCAAAGGCTTATCCGGTGTAACGCTTCCGGAGATGCGAAATGAAGGCCTTGGCCGAGAGTTCCTCGCCCGTTGCGGCACGGATGAGATCGGGGGTCGAGAGCGTCGACGCCTTCTCCCAGATGTTCTTGCGGCGCCAATCGTTGAGTGCCGCGAAATCGCCCTTGCGCAGGTCGTCGTCGACGGATGGATGCACCCGCCGGATCGCCGCCCATTGCTGGGCCGCCAGCAGTGCCCCCAGCGTGTAGCTCGGGAAATAGCCAAAGGCGCCGCCCGGCCAGTGCACGTCCTGCATCGGGCCATCCTTCATGTTGTCGATGGTCGACAGCCCCAGATAGGCGCGCATCTTGGCATCCCATGCTTCCGGGATATCTGCCGCTTTCATCCGCCCACTGATGATCTCCTGCTCCATCTCGAAACGCAGGATCACGTGCATGGGATAGGTCACCTCGTCGGCATCAACGCGGATGAAGCCGCGCGCCAGCGTCGTCTTGCCCGCGCCGAGGTCGCCGTGCAGCGCGAAAAGATCGCCGGGTTTCGCCGCGGCCGCCAGATCGGCGCCGAGCCGCGTGGTCGCCGCCTCGTCTGCCAGCGCGACGGAAATCTCGTCCATACTATGCTATTCCGCCGCCGGGCGAATGGCCGTCGCGGTCGGGAAGCGGCAGGTGACCAGTGTTCCCTTGCCGGGCGTGGTCTCGATCACCACCTCGCCGCCGTGCAGCTCGACGAAGCTTTTCACGATCGACAGGCCGAGGCCCGCGCCGCGCCTGCGGCCGCCATTGGTCCGCGATTCGAAACGCCGGTAGACCGTGTCCAGCACCTCGGGTGGAATGCCCGGACCTTCGTCGCGCACGGAGAATTCCACCGCGCCGGGCAGGCCCTTGCAGGCGATGGTGATCGTGCTGCCGTCGGGCGCATAGTTCACCGCATTGCTGAGCAGGTTGAACAGCACCTGCCGCAGCCGGTTCTCGTCGGCCGCCATGCGCTGCGGCGCGGCCGACAGATCGGTCTCGATCGAGAGCGCATGCTCGCGCACGCGCTCGGCCACCAGCTCCACCGACTGCTTGACGATCTGGTCGACATCGATCTCGCCGATGTCGAGCTCCATGATGCCGGCGTCGACGGTGGCGAGGTCGAGGATGTCGTTGACGATGGTGAGCAGCACCGCCGAGGACGAGCCGATATGGTTGAGGTAATCGCGCTGCTTCGGCGTCAGCGGCCCGGTGTCGGGCAGACCCATCAGCTCGGCGAAGCCGATGATATTGGTCAGCGGCGAGCGCAGTTCGTAGGACACGTGCTGGACGAAGTCGTTCTTCAACTGGTCGGCGGCCTGCAGCGCTTCGTTCTTGTCCTTCAGCGCGCGCTGCATGTTCACGGTATCGGTGACGTCGACGAAGGTCATCATCACCTGCCCGTTCGGCAACTGGATCAGCGCGTGGCGCAGCACGTTGCCGTCGTTCAGCTCGGTCTCGCCGTGCCGGTCGCGGCGCTCGTCGGCGAAGCCGGTGACATCGGAGACGAAGCCGGCCCAGGGGCTGGTGCGCGCGACGAGGTCGCACGCGCCGCGAATGGCGGCGATATGGGTGCCGGCCTTCGCCAGGTCGTCCGACAGGCCCCAGAGCTTCGCGAAGGCCGGGTTCGACAGCCGCAGCCGTCCGTCAGGCCCGAACACGGCGACGCCTTCCGCCAGATTGTCCAGCGTCTCACCCTGCACGCGCACGGCGGCGTTGTAGCGGCTCTCGAGGTCCATCTTCTCGGTCAGGTTCTCGAAGATCCAGGTCAGGCCGCCGGTCGGATGCGGCGTGGCGAGCACGCGCAGTGTGCGGCCGTCCGGCAGGTGCCACCAGTCCTCCTGCGTCTGCACGGCGCGGTAGGCGGCGAGCACGCCGTCCTTCCAGCGCCGCCATTCCGGCTGCTCGGCGATCTTGCCGTCGGTGCGCAGCCGGTCGAGCAGCATCGCGTTCGCCGGCGCGCTTTCGAGGAAAGCGGCTTCGAGGTCCCACAGCTTCTGGAACGCCTGATTGTAGAAGCGCAGCTTTTCCGACGCGTCGAAGATGGCGACCGCGGTGGTGAGCTGGTCGAGCGTCTCGGAATGGCTGCGCTGTACCTTGCGCAGCTCCTCGCGCACGGTCTCGATCTCGGTCGAGTCGGTGGCGATGCCGGCGCTGAGCTCGCCGGCGGAAAAATCGGTGACTGAAAACAGCCGTCTGTCGCCGCCGACGACCGTCGACACGGTCTGCTCGTAGACGGCCTGGCCGCGGTGATGCTGCGCGATCGCGTCGCGCGCATTCGTCGGTAGCAGTTCCTTGCCGTCGCGCAGGGCAGCCTCGCCGTCGCTCGCATCGACCGCGCTGGCGAAAGCGCGGTTGACCCAGCGCAGCCGGCCATTGTCCTCGCGCAGCCAGAACGGCAGCGGCAGAGCGTCGAGCAGCGAGCGGATCGTATCGTTCTCGCTCGCCAGCAAGGCGTGGTCGGCCTTCAGCCGCCCATGCGCCTTCTGCGCATCCGACAGCGACAGGAAACGGACGACGGCGTTCGCCGCCGAAGAACGGCCATGAACCTCCAGAAGCGCGCCGTTCTGCGTCTCGGCCACCATCTCGAACGGCCTGCCGCCGCCGCGCAGATCGGAAACGGCGCGCTCGAGCGCCGCCGCCGAGCGGGGGCTCAGCCAGCGGCCGAAGGCGAGGAACTGGGCGCGTTCCTCCGGCACGCCGGCGGTCAGGCTCAGCGAGCCGACGATGTCGGGCTTGGGGTTGTCCTTCATCCAGACGACGAGGCGCTGGTCCTTGAGATTGAGCAGAGCCTCGGAGCGCTGCAGCGCCGTCGACAGTTCGGCGATGCGGCCGCGCAGGTCGAGATTGTCCGACGCGATGCGGCCGCGCTCGCGGATCAGCCAGATCGCAGACAGAAGCGCCGCGCCCATGACGCCGGTGAACACGGCGGCCTGGATGACCTCGAACGTGCCGAACGACATGCCGGCCGGCAGCGACAGGCCCTG
>JAIUNJ010000002.1 GCA_020161855.1 Pseudomonadota bacterium | reverse complement strand
CTGGCGCGACGACGCGCTGGCCGCGAAGTGGGACAAGATCAGGGATGTGCGTAGCGTCGTCACCGGGGCGCTTGAGATCGAGCGTGCCAACAAGACGATCGGTTCCTCGCTGGAGGCGGCCCCCAGGGTCTATGTGCAACGCGATGCGGCGGATGTCGCGGCCCTGCGCGGCAATGATTTCGCTGAGGTCTGCATCACTTCGGCAATCGACATCGTCGAGGGCGTTGCACCGGCCAATGCCTTCACGCTCGATAGCGTGAAGGGCGTTGGCGTTGTCTTCGCCAAGGCGGAAGGGGCGCGCTGCGCCCGTTCGTGGAAGATTTCCAGGGAGATTGGCTCCGACCCGGATTTTCCGGATATCACGCCGCGTGATGCGGCAGCGGTCAGAGAATGGCAGAAGCGTTTCGGAAAGACCGTGTGATGACAACCCGGTTCTGGGGGCCGTTCTCGCCCCTGGGTACGATCATCATGGCCCTGATCTTCGTGGCTGATCAGCTCACGAAGTACTGGATCCTCACGATCGTCAATCTGGACGAGCGCGACTCCATTGCCGTTACACCCTTCCTCAACCTTACGATGGCCTGGAACAAGGGGGTCTCCTACGGGTTGCTGACGACCCACGCCCAGCAGATCCTGATCCTGATGAGCATCTTCATCAGTCTTGTGCTCTTCATCTGGCTGGCCCGGGCGGCTTCAAATATTGCCGCGGTTGGCCTCGGCTTCATCATTGGCGGGGCTCTGGGCAATGTTGTCGACCGCTATCTGCACGGCGCGGTGGCAGATTTCGTGCATTTCCATTGGGGAAGTTTCAACTGGTACATCTTCAACGTGGCCGACATAGCCATCGTTGCCGGGGTATTGCTGATGGTCTATGATGGTTTCTTTGAGAAACGCTCGGTCTGAAGCCACGCTTTTGCCGGATTCAGTCGGATAAGGTACCTTCATGCGTCAAAGTCTGTCTCCGGTCGCCCTGCTTTTTGCTGCCCTTTTGCTTGCGGGCTGTTCGGGCGCTTCCAATCTTCTGACCGGCAAGTCGCATGTGCAGCAGGCCAGCAACGTTCCCGTCGGCAATTCTCTCACCATGCCGCCTGACCTGAGCCTTGCAGCCCCCGGACAGACAACGAATACCTATGCGGCCAATCCGCCGCCCCAGCCTGCGCCTGTGCAGCAGATGGCTTCGGCAGAGTCCGATGTCTATGGCGGTGGTGCTGCGGCATCCAACAGCTCGAGCGCGGCTCCGCAGCAGGACGTCTATGCCAGGTATGGTATCTCCATGAACAAGCCCGATGGCACCAGGAAAAAGGACTGGGAACTGCGCGAAGAACTCCGCAAGGCCGTTGTTGCCGAGCGGCGCAAGAACAATCCGAACTACGGCACGATCATGAACATCGGCGAGTTGTTCAAGGACAACTGACGTTGTGGTGGCTGTGAGCCACCGCTAACTTCTTCTCATGCGAATCCACCGCCTTTCCGAAGGCACCATCAACCGTATTGCTGCCGGTGAAGTGATCGAGCGGCCGGCGAGTGCCGTCAAGGAACTCGTCGAGAATGCTATAGACGCGGGCGCGCGGCAGATTGATGTCGTCTTCCGTGGCGGCGGCAAGACACTGATCCGTGTCAGCGACGATGGCCACGGCATGGGTGCTGACGATCTCGTGCTGGCGGTTGAGCGCCATGCCACCTCAAAGCTCTCGGACGATGATCTGACGCATATTGCCACCATGGGTTTCCGTGGCGAAGCCTTGCCATCGATTGGCAGCGTTGCCCGCCTGACCATAACCTCGCGGGCCCGCGGCTCGGATGCTGCCTTCTCCATTTCCGTGGAAGGCGGGCGCAAGTCTGACAGCCGCCCCGCGAGCCTGAAGGCCGGAACGGAAGCCGAGATCCGCGATCTCTTCTTTGCAACGCCGGCCCGCCTGAAATTTCTTAAGACTGACCGCAGCGAAACCACGGAGGCGCTTGATGTGATGCGCCGCCTGGCACTGGCCAATCCGGCAATCGGCTTTTCCTTTGCCAGCGAGGAGCGTCGCTGGCTCGATTGCCCGCCGGGAGAGACGCGCGAACAACGCATTGCGCAGGTTCTCGGCCGAGAGTTCATCGCCAATGCCGTGCCCGTGCAGCACGCTGTCGAAGATATCGTGGTTGAAGGGTTGGCAGGCCTGCCCACGGCGGCGCGGGCACAGGCCACGCAGCAATTTGCCTTCGTGAATGGAAGGCCGGTGCGCGACAAGTTGATCGCCGGCGCTATTCGCGGCGCCTATGCAGACGTGCTTCCACCGGGGCGCTTTCCGGCGCTGGCTCTCTATATCACCTGCGCCCCCGAACGGGTCGATGTGAATGTGCATCCGGCCAAGGCGGAGGTGCGCTTCCGCGATCAATCGCTGGTGCGCAACGTCATCGTGTCCGGCATCCGTCGCGCGCTGACGGCGAAGCTCCCATCTTCCGATGTTCATCTTGGCCGCGAGACGGCCGCCGCATTCCGTTCCGCTGCGCCGTTCGCGGGCGGGGGAAATGCCATGGGCGGTTTCGCTGAGGCACGGCAGGCGGCTTTCGAGATGAACATGCCACCCACGATGGCTGCTGCGCCTGCGGAACAGGTTTCCGGCGGCGATCAGCCGCTTGGCTACGCGCGCGCTCAACTGCACGGCAACTATATCGTGGCGCAGACGGCGACGGGCGTGATCCTTGTTGATCAGCATGCTGCCCATGAACGCATCGTCTACGAGCGGCTGAAGCGGGAGCGCGAAGGTCAGGGTGTCACCACACAGCCGCTGCTTGTGCCCGAGGTTGTCGAACTCGATCCGGGCACCATGGCTGCCGTCCTCTCCGTGCAGGAACTGCTGGCAACGCTTGGATTGGCGGTGGAAAGCTTTGGCGCGCAATCGCTCCTCGTGCGTGAAGTGCCTGCTGCCCTCGGGCAGGTAAACATGCCCGCGTTGCTGAAAGCCATCGCCGACGAGGCTGCTGAATGGGGCACGGCTTCCACGCTCAGTGAACGGGCGAACCACGCTCTTGCCACCTTTGCCTGCCATCACTCCGTGCGTGCCAACAGGCCCCTTCGCATCGAAGAGATGGACGCCCTGTTGCGGCAGATGGAAGTGACACCCAACGCCGGCCAATGCAATCATGGCCGCCCGACCTTCATTGAACTGAAGCTTGGCGACATCGAACGCCTTTTCGGGCGAAGCTGATTTTACTCGAATCCGCTGGCGATCATGTTATCTTGAGTTGCGCGGGGTCTAGCATGAGGAAAGCAACATGATCCGAACCACACTTCTCGCCGTGGCTGCTGCCGGAGCAATGCTCGTCGGTGTTGCTACACAGACACAGGAAGCCAACGCCAGAGTGAACATCTACATCGGCGTCCCGGGCATCGGTGTTCATGTGGGCAAGTACAAGCACAAACACTATCACTGCCACACAGAGTGGGTGAAGAAGAAGGGCAAGAAGAAAAAGGTGAAGATGAAATACTGCCACAGCCATTGGCACCGGCATGGTCATCACTGATATCCGAGTTTGGGGGCTGCTTTGCAGCCCCCTTTTATTTCTGGAACGCGAATGAGCGCAGACGCAAACGGTGAGCTCTATGGGCAGGACCTGATCGGCATGCTCGAGCATGTCTGGGGCGATGGTTTTCTGTCGCCTGGTGGGCCTGAAGAAGTGGCGCGCCTGCTTGCCGGCGCCGACATCAAGAACAAGGCCGTGCTCGACATCGGCTGCGGCGCAGGCGGTATCGATGTGCTGCTGGCGAAAGTCTATGGTGCCGCCTATGTGACCGGCATTGATGTCGAGGACACGGTGATTGCCAATGCCCGCAAGCGTGTGCAGGAAGCCGGTGTCGGTGATCGCGTTGGTTTCGTGAAGGTGGCTCCGGGCCCTTTGCCATTTCCGCCGGGCACTTTCGACATCGTCTTCAGCAAGGATTCCATCGTCCATATTCCGGACAAGCATGCGCTGATGCGTGAGGTCTCACGCGTCTTGAAGCCGGGTGGCTGGTTCATCGCCTCGGACTGGATGATTGGCCACGACAATGAACCTTCGGCGCAGATGAAGGCCTACATCACCGCAGAAGGCCTCGACTTCGGCATGGCATCGCCATCGCGCTATGCGGATGCACTCAGTGCCTCGCAGTTTGCCGACGTCAGCACCGAGAGCCGCAACGGCTGGTATCGCGAACGGGCCAAGGAAGAACTGGCGGCGATGAAGGGCGAGCTCTACGATGGCGCGGTGGCCAAGTTTGGCAAAGCCTTCGTCGACCACAACATCACCATCTGGTCGAACATGCTGCCTGTGCTCGAGTCCGGGGAGCACTGCCCCACGCATATCCGCGCGCGCAAGCCGAAGCAGTCTTAGCCTGTTCGGGCCAGCGCCCGAGCGGCGGCAACCTGTGCGGCGTTGCCGCTGGCGCGCGTGCCATCCGGCATCGTGAAGCCATCCTCAAGGCCTACGCGCGTGTCAAAGCCCCGGGCATGAGCTTCGCGGATGAAGGGCCATTTCCCCTCATCAAGGCCATGCAACAGGATGGGGAGATAAATACCCGCAGCCTTCAGCACATCGAGAATGCCGTCAACGGCTTGAAGCCCGCTCGCTATGTCCTGTTCGTTGATCTCGATGAGGATGCGCAGGCAGTGACGTGACCCGGGCAGCGCCACGAAACGCCGTGCGTCCGCAACTGACCAGATGCCGGCTTCAATGCCGATCCCCATGTCCCGCATGATTGCCATCACCTCGGGCGCATCTTCTTCCACGAGATTGACCGAAACATAGTCCGGCTTGCGATGCCACGTGCGCAGGAAGGGAATGCGGGCAGCGCCACCGGGGGGAATGCCGGCGTGGGTGGAAAGGCCGATAGGCGCACCCGGCACCGCCGAGCGCACCGCGTCGATGGCCGCTGCGATTGCATCTGCCGCAAGGCTCTCCAGCTCATCGGGGCCCCGCGGATGAAAGTGGAACTCCGACGCCCCCGCCGCAAAGGCCGCCTTCGCATCGCTCGCAATCTGTTCAGGTGTCACAGGCACGCCGGAATGATTCCGGCGTGACCGGCCGCCATTCAGGCAAGCCTGCAGCATGGCCATGGCTCCTCCGGATCGATCAGACGATCTTGGTCGTCACCTTCACGTTTTTGCGGATCGCATGCGAGTAGGGGCACACCACATGCGCCTTCTTGGCAAGTGCAGTGGCTTCCGCCTTCTTGAGGCCGGGCAGCGACACTTCAAGCTTCACTTCAATGCCGAAGCCCTTCTTGTCGGAGCGTGGCCCGAAGCTGACATTTGCCTTCACCGTGGACTCCGGCGAGAAGGGCTTGGGCTTCTTGTCCTTGCTGTTCACGAACTTCATGGCGCCGAGAAAGCAGGAGGAATAGCCGGCAGCAAAAAGTTGCTCGGGGTTGGTGCCCTTGCCGTCGCCGCCCATCTTCACCGGATGGGCGAGGATCAGGTCCAGCATACCGTCGTCGGTCTTGGCCGTGCCGCCGCCGCGGCCGCCCTTTGCCGTTGCGACAGCGGTGTAGATTTTCTTGATTGCCATGATTGCGAGTCCTCCAGATTCCGCCCGCAGACTGTCATGCAAGGGCGCCGCCCGCAAGGTGGCGGCTCCCGGCAAGTGATGTTAAATGCCGCCCATGCGCTTCCCGCCCGTCTTTCTCGACCAGATCCGTGCCCGGGTGACATTGTCATCCGTGGTCGGGCGGCGCGTGCAATGGGACAGGCGCAAGACCAATGCCGGCAAGGGCGATTTCTGGGCCTGCTGCCCGTTCCACAACGAAAAATCGCCGAGCTTCCATGCCGATGACCGGAAGGGCCGCTATCATTGCTTCGGCTGCAAGGCGAGCGGCGACATCTTCACTTTCCTGGTGGAGAAGGATGGCTTGAGCTTTCCGGAGGCCGTGGAACGGCTGGCCAGCGATGCCGGGCTGCCCATGCCCGTCATGTCGGAAGAGGAAGTTGAACGCGAGAAGACACGGGCCAGCCTCTATGACGTGATGGAGATGGCCGCGAAGATCTTTCAGGCCGAGTTGCAGTCTTCACATGGCGCCAAGGCGCGGGGCTATCTGTCTGATCGCGAACTCTCGCCTGCCGTCCAGAAGGAGTTCGGCATCGGTTACGCCCGAGATGACCGCGGTTACCTCAGAAATGAACTGGCTGCTGCTGAAGTCACTTTGGAGCAGATGATCGAAGCTGGGCTAGTTATCGCTGGTGACGATGTCCCGGTAGCCTTCGACCGCTTTCGTGATCGCGTGATGTTTCCGATCCGTGACAGCCGGGGCAGGGTGATTGCCTTCGGCGGCCGCGCGCTGCGGCCCGATGTGCCTGCGAAGTATCTGAATTCGCCCGAGACGCCGATCTTCCACAAGGGCGAGGTGCTCTACAATTTCGACAAGGCGCGCGGACCTGCCCACCAGAACAACCGGCTGATCGCGGTTGAGGGCTATGTCGACGTGATCGCCATGTATCGCGCCGGGTTCACGGAAGCCGTGGCACCTCTCGGCACGGCCTTGACGGAAAACCAGTTGGCCTTGCTCTGGCGCACGGTGCCGGAGCCCATCCTGTGTTTCGACGGCGATGCGGCTGGCCTCAAGGCGGCCTATCGTGCCCTCGATCTGGCCTTGCCGCTTTTGTCGCCGGGGCACTCCCTCCGGTTTGCCTTCCTGCCCGAAGGCAAGGATCCGGACGATCTGCTGCGCAGCGAAGGCCCGGATGCCGTAAAGGATGTGATTGCCGCAGCCGAGCCCATGGCCGGCGTCCTGTGGCGGCGGGCCCTGGGCGAGAACGACCGCTCCAGCCCCGAACGGAGGGCAGCCTTTGAGCGCGACCTGCGGGCCCTGGCGGGGGGCATCAAGGACGAGACCGTCCGTCGCCACTATCTCGATGACCTGCGGGATCGTTTTGCGACGCTTTGGGGCAGGAATGCGCCGCAAGGCTCCCGGCCGATCAGCGCCCGGGCCCGTTTCCAGCCACGGCTGCGCCCGGGCCAGCGCCCCTGGGATGTGGCGGAGCCCGCTTCCCCCCAGCTGAAGGCTGCTGCGGCCAACATGGGAGCCCAGGCTGCGGCGGAGCGTCGCGAGCGGATGATCCTGCTTTCGCTGATCAACCACCCCTCCCTGCTGCACGACATCTGGGACGAATTTGCCGCACTTTCCTTGGCGAATCGCGAGCTTGACTCGCTGCAAGCCCAAATTCTAGATAGCGCATCCTCCGAGGAGGCCCTTGAACCGGCCGCCTTGAAGGGCCACCTGACAACACGAGGCTTTGGTCCGGTTCTGGACCGTCTCGAAACCCAGGCGAAACGTCTGAATGAGTGGTTCCTTGGTCCCGCGGCTGCACCCGACGATGCCCGGACAGGCCTCCGCCAGATGCTCGCTTTACACCGGAAAACAGTGACGCTTGATCGCGAGCTGAAGGCGGCGGAAGCCGCTTTTGCAAGCGATCCAACGGAAGAGAACTTGAACGCGCTTGTTGCGGTCCGGGACCAGCTGCTGTCGGCCACAGGCCTTGAAGCCCAGATCGAGGGTTTCGGGCTTGCATCGGGCCGGGGCGGCGGGGACTCCGTCTGACCCGGCAGGCATGGTTAAGGCCTGCTTAACGGGCCCTCTCTAGTTCTCCACCGAATCATGCCATGCGGGTGCCCGAATCATCCGCGCAAGAGCAGCAAGGACTTTGAAATTCATGGCCCGCACCGCCCAGAATCGAAACCAGCAGCCGCCCAAGGACGCCGAGATGCCGCCGCCAGCCGCACCGGAAGATCCGCAGGCCGAGCCTGAGGTGCCCGAGGCCGGTTCGGATTCGCCTATTCTCGATCTCAATGATGCCGCCGTGAAGCGGATGATCAAGCTCGCCAAGGCGCGCGGTTACGTGACGCTGGACGAGCTCAATGCCGTTCTGCCTTCCGACGAGACCTCGCCGGAGCAGATCGAAGACATCATGGCCATGCTCAACGAGATGGGCATCAATGTTGTCGAGAGCGAGGAAGAGAGCGAGAACCTCGCCGCCAAGGTGGAGGAAGAGGCTTCGACCGAAACGGCGCTGATGAAGGTCGATGCGCCGAAGCTTCCGGCCGACCGCACCGACGATCCCGTGCGCATGTACCTGCGCGAGATGGGCGCAGTCGAGCTTCTCTCACGCGAAGGCGAAATCGCCATTGCCAAGCGCATCGAGGCGGGCCGCGAGGCCATGATCTCCGGGCTGTGCGAAAGCCCGCTGACGTTCCAGGCCATCATCATCTGGCGCGACGAACTGAACGAGGGGAAGATTCTCCTCCGCGACATCATCGATCTCGAAGCCACCTATGCTGGCCCCGATGCCAAGCAGAATCAGACTGTGGCGGCACCCCAGCCCTATGTTCCGCCCAAGGAAGAGGTGCGCAAGCAGGCCGAAGCCAAGCGCGCTGAACTGAAGCGCAAGGAAGAGGCCCGCAAGGCAGCGATGCCCAAGGGCCGGGCCGGCGGCGAAGACGACTATTCCGACGTGCTTTCGCCGGAAGATTTCGACAAGCCTTCAGCGGTGGAGGAGGATGACGACGATGAGGGCGATGACCTCGGCGTCTCGCTCTCGGCGATGGAAACCGAGCTCAAGCCCAAGGTGCTTGAGGTCTTCGACGAAATCGCCCGTCTCTATAAGTCACTGCGCAAGCTGCAGGATCAGGATGTCACCGAAGGCGAGGGCCTCTCGCCCTCGCAGGAGCGCCGCTACAAGAAGCTGCGTGAGGAGATCGTCACCCACGTCAAGTCGCTTTCGCTCAACAACGCCCGCATCGAGGCGCTGGTCGACCAGCTCTATGATATTTCCAAGCGCCTCAACGTGCTGGAAGGCCGGCTGCTGCGCCTTGCCGAAACCTACAAGGTGCCACGCGACGAATTCCTCAAGGAATATCAGGGCAACGAGCTTGACCAGGAGTGGCTGAAGCGTGTCGGCCGCCTGACCAAGCACGGCTGGAAGAAGTGGGTCAATGACGAGAAGGAATCGATCCGCGTCATCCGCGACGAGATCTTCGAACTTGCCTCCGCCACCGGCCTGCAGATCCAGGAATTCCGCGGCATCGTCGCCAAGGTGCAGAAGGGTGAGCGCGAAGCCCGCATCGCCAAGAAGGAGATGGTCGAAGCGAACCTCCGCCTCGTCATTTCCATCGCCAAGAAATACACCAATCGCGGCCTGCAGTTTCTCGACCTGATCCAGGAAGGCAACATCGGCCTGATGAAGGCGGTGGATAAGTTCGAATACCGCCGCGGCTACAAGTTCTCGACCTATGCCACCTGGTGGATCCGGCAGGCCATCACCCGCTCGATCGCCGACCAGGCGCGCACCATCCGTATCCCGGTGCACATGATCGAGACGATCAACAAGATCGTGCGCACCTCGCGCCAGATGATGCATGAGATCGGCCGCGAGCCGACGCCGGAAGAACTGGCGGAAAAGCTCTCGATGCCGCTCGAGAAGGTGCGCAAGGTGATGAAGATCGCCAAGGAGCCGATCTCGCTTGAAACGCCGGTGGGCGACGAGGAAGATTCTCACCTCGGCGATTTCATCGAGGACAAGAACGCGGTTTTGCCCATCGACGCGGCGATCCAGGCCAACCTGCGCGAGACGACGACGCGCGTTCTGGCCTCGCTGACGCCGCGTGAGGAACGCGTGCTGCGCATGCGCTTCGGCATCGGCATGAACACGGATCACACGCTTGAGGAAGTGGGCCAGCAATTCTCGGTAACGCGCGAGCGTATCCGCCAGATCGAAGCGAAGGCGCTGCGCAAGCTCAAGCATCCGAGCCGGTCACGGAAGCTGAGAAGCTTCCTGGATAACTGATCAGAGAAGAGGGCCCGAGAGGGCCCTTTTGCTTTCAGACCCTGAAGTCGAACCAGGCCTGCGCCGGCGTCACGCTTTCGTCCACGGTGAGAAGCTGGCAATTCGGCAGGCCCTCTGCGATGTCGTCGGTGTCGAAGGTGAGTTTGTCGCCGGGCTTGGGCGGCACGATGAGCTGCGTCGTCAGTTCCGCCTTTCCGGGCGCCCTGATCTTGAAATGAAAATGACGGACGCGGCCCGTGTACTCGCCGGGGTAGATGGTCAGGAAGCGGTAGGCACCCTGCGCATCGGCTTTCACGAAGCCGCGCAGCGCAATCTCCCCCGGCTGGTACTTCGATGAAGGGCCGTTGCCATTGGGATGGTAGTTGCCGCTGCTGTCGGCGTGCCAGATTTCCACCTCCGCGCCCGCGATTGCGGCCTCACCGGCAGCACCGCCATAGACATGGCCTGAAACTTCGATGGCGAGGCCTTCGAGATTTGTGGTGTTGAGGTTGCCATCGGCAAGCTCGCCCAATCCGTTGACGTGGTAGGGGCCTTCGACGGCTTCGACAGTCAGGCCGCAGGCGTTCTTTTCGGCAGCCGTGAGCACATGCCGCGGCGGGCCGCCGCGAAAGATAAGGGGCGCACCGCCGGCAATGGCAGCGAGTGCGGCGGCAGTTGTCGCGAGGAGGGTGCGGCGGGAGAAGGCCATGAAAGGTCTCTGCAAAGATGTTATCGTCCATGAGACGAAACAGGACGCCGATTCCGTCGGCGTGGTGATGGATTTTGCGATGCAACAGCATTGTGGCGATTACACGGTGGAGACGCGCGGGCAGCGGCTCTACGATATCACGGCTGCGGTCGAAGCCGTGGCCAAGGCAGCACAGGTGGAGACCGGCCTCGTCACCGTCTTCTGCCGCCACACCTCCTGTTCGCTGCTGATCAACGAGAATGCCGACCCCGATGTGCGGCACGACCTCGAAGCATTCGTGAAGAGGCTCGTGCCTGATGGCGATCCCGCCTTCATCCACACGCTGGAGGGACCGGACGACATGGCCGCCCATATCAAGACGGCACTGACGGCGACATCGCTGTCCATCCCGGTCACAGATGGCCGCATGGCGCTGGGCACATGGCAGGGCATCTACCTCTTCGAGCACCGCAAGGCGCCACACCGCCGCAACATCGTGGTGCATGTGCTGGGGGCTTGAATGACGGTACTCGCCGACGCAAAGCTCGCTGAGCTGAAGACACTGCTGGGGCCCGATGCGGTGCGCCTGGGCGATGCCGTTCGGGCCATGGATCCTGGGCTTGATCCGCACAATCTGCAGGCTGGCATCGTGCTGTTGCCGGAGTCCATTGAGGCCGTGCAAGCGGCGCTGCGCTTCTGCCATGCGTATGCGCTTGCCGTTGTGCCGCAGGGCGGGCGGACCGGGCTGGCAGGTGGCGCGGTATCTGCGCCGGGGCAGATCGTTCTGTCGGTACAGCGGCTCAACCGTATCCCCTCCATCGATCCCGTATCGCGGCTGGCTGTTGTTGAAGCGGGTGTCACGCTCGGGAGGCTCGACGAGGCGCTTGAAGCGCATGGCCTCATGGCGGGCATCGATCTTGGTGCCCGCGACAGCGCCACGATCGGCGGCATGATCTCGACCAATGCCGGCGGCATCGAGGCCTTTCGCCATGGTGTGATGCGCCAGCGTGTCAGCGGCCTGGAGGCCGTGCTCGCTGACGGCACGCTGCTTTCCGATCTCACACAGGTGGGCAAGTGCAACGAAGGCTATGATGCCAAGCAGCTCTTTATCGGTGCTGAAGGCACGCTCGGCGTGGTGACCAGGGCTGTGCTGCGGCTTGTGCCGCGGCCGCGGGCCCGGGCAACGGCGATCCTCGCGGCCCCATGTTTCGCCGATGCGCTCAAGGCCTTTCAGGCCGTGCCACAGGAAAGGCTGCTGGCCTTTGAACTGATGAATGCGCGTTACTTTGATCTGGCACTCCGTGACCGCAAACTGTCACTGCCGTTTGCCTCCACCGCCGAAGGAGATTTCTTCGTGGTCGAACTGGAGGGGGACACGGATGACGAAGCAGGGAGCCGGCTCGAAGCGTTTCTGGAAGAGGCCTTCACGGCGGGGTGGATCAGCGATGCCGTTGTCGCGAAGTCGGAAGCAGAACGAAAGCAATTCTGGGTCCTGCGCGAAGACAGCTGGGTGGTGGAGCGTCACCTTCCCGGTGGTCTCTGGTTCGATGTGACGGTGCCGCTCGCCGCCCTGGATGACTACGTGGCCCGGATCGAGCAGGGCTTTGCGGCCATTTCACCCGGCATCCAGTGCTTCATCATTGGCCATCTGGGCGATGGCAACCTGCATCTCACCGTGACATCGCAGGAGGCCGTGGCGTCGCACAAGGATGCGATCAGTGAATGTGTCTATGCGCCTCTCAAGCCCATGGGTGGTTCCTTCTCCGCCGAACATGGCATCGGGCTGGAGAAGCGCGCGGCCCTGGCAAGGTTCGGTGATCCCGGCAAGCGTAAGGCTCTGCTGGCGATCAAGCAGGCGCTTGACCCAAAGGGCCTGATGAACCCGGGAAAGATCCTCTAGCCCGTCAGGGCTTTGGCTTGCGCGCACCATTGCCGGGCCGAAGGGACTTGCCGAGGATGTGCTCGTCACGTCCGATCACATGGGCTGTCGTGCCGACGAGCAGCGGATCCGGGCCTGTTACCAGCCGCTTGTTCTTCTCCGGGTAGGGCAGGGACGACAGGAAGTACTGCATGCAGGCAATGCGCGCCCGCTTCTTGTCGTTGGACTTGATGATCGTCCACGGCGCATCGGCCGTGTCAGTATAAAAGAACATGGCTTCCTTGGCTTCGGTGTAACTGTCCCACTTGTTGAGAGAAGCCTTGTCGATCGGCGAGAGTTTCCATTGTTTCAAAGGATCGTTCTCGCGGGCCTTGAAGCGGCGCAGTTGCTCCTCGCGTGTCACCGAGAACCAGAACTTGAAGAGCCTGATACCGGAGCGGACCAGCATGCGTTCCAGATCCGGGCATTGCCGCATGAACTCAAGATACTCATTGGGCGTGCAGAAGCCCATGACGCGCTCGACCCCCGCACGGTTGTACCAGGAGCGATCAAAGAAAACGATCTCGCCGCCGGCCGGGAGGTTCTCGATATAGCGCTGGAAATACCACTGAGTGCGCTCCCGCTCCGAGGGCTTTTCCAGGGCAACGACACGAGCGCCGCGCGGATTGAGATGTTCCATGAAGCGCTTGATGGTGCCGCCCTTGCCTGCAGCGTCACGCCCTTCGAAGAGAATGACGATCCGCTCGCCTGCTTCCTTTACCCAGCTCTGCACCTTGAGAAGCTCGACCTGAAGCCTCGCCATCTCGGTTTCATAGAGATTGTTGGAGATGCGCCCCTGATAGGGATAGGCCCCCGTCTCGAAGGCCTGTCGGATCGCCTCGGGATCGTGTCGCAGCTGGTTCAGGGGAATGCGTACCGGCTTCGCCTCTTCAGGTACAGCTTCAGGCGCGGGAGCCGCCACCTCGTGCTGCACTAATGCGGATTCAGTCGAACTCATGAGGTCCCCCTTCCATGTTTGCGTGAAGGCGCGAGTTTAGACGCGGTGACACAAAGCTGGTTGATCCAGGTCAACCGGGATGGACCACAGGTTGCTAGCATGCGCTCATGGTCACACGCATGCCGCCAGGGCGCGAGCCCCACAAACCGCAACCGTTGCCAGCGAAGCCGGCCCCGGTGCCACCTGCCACCCGAGACGCAGAAGAGCCGGCCAAGAAGCCGGCTCCCGCTGCAGGGTAGAAGGTCTGTCGCGTCACTTCACGAGACGGACCTGGGAGAGATCCGCGACGATGTTGTCGAAGACTGAGACAAGTTCACTGGCGTTTGCGGCCTGGTAGCTCTTGACTGGCTCGGAAGCGCAGTCGGTGAGAAGCTTCTTGAGCGAGGAGTCCACCACGTCGAACTGGATGGTATAGACCGTGATGTTGTCCTTCTTGATGTTCTCGCAGAGCTGGGCCGTCAGGGTGTTCGAGTAGTCGATCGACTTGTAGGTCGAAGAGCTGCTCACATGCGTCGAGGCGTTCTTGTTGTTGGGAACAAGGGTGTTGGCACCGTCGGTCATGAACACCAGGGCCTTCATGCCACCCACCTTGCTCAGTTCAGCTGTCGGCTTGGCCGAGGTCAGTGGTGCGGCGGGGTTCAGCATGTTCCAGCCCCAGGTGAGGCCGCCCGGAAGATAGGTTTCGCCAGTAGCGGTCAGGGCCTTCACCTTGGCTTTTGCCGTGGTGACGTTGTCGGTGAGGTCAAGGATTTCCGCTGCGCAATTGACATTCAGGAAGCCGGGATAGCGTTCTGACGGCTGGCTGATGACATTGCGGTAGGCTTCCTTGCGCGAACCGACGCAACCACGGAAAGTGTAGCTGTTCGTTACCGTCTTGCAGGTCTTGACCGGATTGCCCCAGGAGTCGCAGGTCGTCGTTGAAGACGTGCAGGCATAGGGTACGCCGTCATTGTAGCAGGTGGTTGGTGTCTTCACCGTCTTGCAGTTCTTTGCATCGGGATAGGTGGTCGAGCAGGACTGCGCATCCTGCGTGTAGTCTGCAGGCACGTCGAAAGACGGTTCGTTGCGCCGCGAAACACCGATGTTCACATAATTCGAGAACGGTACGATGCCGACTTTGGCCTGTGGGTTTTTCAGGATTGCCGTCACCATGTTATCGGCGGCGGTCTTGAGGGCGGTAATCTTGCTGCCGCTCATGGACCCCGTCGTATCGAGGGCCATCACCAGCTCGATGGGTGGAACGGCACCCTTTTCTGCAACGGAAGTTGCTTCGTATGTCATTGTGCCAATGCCGGTGATCGCCATGAGAGACGTCGGCACAGTGCCGTCCAGCTTGACTGTCATGCGGGCCGTCGTGCCGTCGAAAACATAGCTTTCCTTTTCGACGCTGATCAGGCCGTAGAGGTCCTTGTTCTTCGACACAAAGTTCGAAGCCAGGGCCTGCATGCCCTTTTGCGTTGTTTCGGAAGAACTGGCGGCTGCGAGTGCAGCGGCGTCGGCCAGGGCATAGGCGGCAGTGCGTTGCTGCAACAGACGATTATAGTCAACGGCCGCGCCGGCGGCGACGCAGATGCCAGTGAGGCAAAGGCCGAAGATGATGGCGGTGTTTCCGCTGTCATTGCTCTTGCCGAAGAACATTTGTTTCAAGTTGCGCATGTGTCGCCTCACCGATTTGTTGGAGACACGCATAGCGGGAACTCGGAAAGATCAAGTCAGGAAGTAGAGTTATATTTGAATCAAAATCGAACGGCTTTGTTCACCTTCGTTAAAACCGCGACGATCGGCATCAGTTTTGGACTGTTTCGGCGATGTGCGCACGACGGCGCACATGCTAAATTCACCAGCCGATAACCAAGAACAAATGGGAGATGATTGGCATGAAAGTGAACATGGGCGGTATCGACCGCGGCCTTCGTATATTATTGGGTCTGGCCTTGCTGGCTTTTGCCCTGTTTTCCGGGCACCCCTATGCTTGGGCTGGTTGGATCGGCGTCGTGCCACTCCTGACGGCTGCGATCGGCTGGTGTCCGCTCTATACGCTTGTGGGGCTCAATACCTGCCCGATGAAGAGCAAGTAATCGCCCTCGCGGGAATGCGTTGGCGTTGCCCCGTCAGTTTTATATAGAACTGGGCCTGCAGCCTGTGCCGAACACAGGAGCAAAGACAGGACTGGAGAGTGTAATGGCATTCTGGAGCAAATGGTTTTCATCGGCCCCGGCAGCTGATGAGAGGCCGATGCAGTCGGTGGAGTACAAGGGCTTCCTGATTGAGGCCCGCCCCTTCAAGGACGGTGGCCAGTTCCAGCTTGCAGGCCGGGTCAGCAAGGATGGAAAGGTGCATGACTTCATCCGCGCCGACAAGTTCACCGATAAGGGCGAATGCGCTGCCCTGGCGATTTCCAAGGGCCAGCTCATCGTCGATCAGCAGGGCGACAGGATTTTCGGCTGAACGCTAGCGGCTGCCGATCACATAGTTGAAGCTGACGCTGATGCGTTCGCCTTCCGCCTTGTTCAGCGGCACCTCATGGCGCAGCCAGCTTTCCCAGAGCAGGAGCGAACCGGGGCGCGGCGTCTCGCTGACATGGCCGCGCATGCCCCGGGGCGTGGTGCCCTTGCGGGGCGGTGCTGCCATCATCAGGGCAAGCCTGGGGTCTTCGTAGACAATGGGGCCGGCCCCTTCCGGCACGGTGACGTAGTAGGTGCCGCTGATCACCGAATTCGGATGGATGTGGGAAGTGTGAGAACCGCCCTCCGGCATCACATTGACCCACATAGAATCGCAGATGGGCTTGCCGCCGCGGATGTCCCAATGCAGGGCCTTGGCGAAGGCCAGCGCATGCTTGTCGATCAGTCTTTCGAGCTTTTTGAAGATGGGGATACGCCAGGAGAGGTCGTCCAGCGAGGCATATGATGTGTAGCCAGGGTAGCCATGCTTCTCGCACCAGCGAAGGCCGGCAATGTCGTCCCGCGACAGGGATTGCGCCGCCATTTCGAGATCACGGTTGAGCTTCGCCGCATTGGCGAATTCCGCCCGGTAGACAAGGGTCGGAAAGAAGGACTGGATGGTCGCCATGGCGCCGCCTTAAACCGGCTTTCGCTGCTGGCGCAAGTGCCGTAAGTTGGAAAAGGGGTACGCAGACCGGGATCGTCATGAAGAAACTTGCGCTCGCCTTTGCATCCTTCCTGTTTCTCGTAGTTCCTGTGAAAGCAGACGAACCACCTGCCTTCGCTGCTGCCATCTCGCCCGAACAGGCCTTTGAGATGTGCCGCGCGGCTGATGTTGGCGCGGCGGCAGCTTGCGCCCTGAAGAAGTGTAAGGACGCAGGCGGCGATGAATGCGTGGTGATCACCGCCTGTGACAGCGGCTGGGCCGGCCTGCTCGGGATATCGACCGGGGAAATACACTTCACGGACGCAATCTGCGGCGCACCCAGCGAGCCGGCGCTGATGACCTCGCTCTCGGCCTACTGCAAGGGCCATCTGCCCTATGCCAAGGAATGCTATCTTTCCAGTATCTGGTCTCCCGACGGCAAGGAGAAGCAGTTGGAGAAGACGCTCGACCCCCGCAAGATCAAGTAGCGGCCATGCGCCGTCGCACTTGATGCCGTGGCGGATTTTCGTTTAGGGCAATCCGCAAAGGAGCCCATGATGTCCGCAGCCGCTACACGCAAACTGATCAACACCTACTACGATGCCTTCAACCGGCAGGACACCGCCGGCATGCTTGCCTGCCTCGGCGCCGGCTTCGTCCATGACGTGAGCCAGGGCGAACAGCGCAAGGGCAAGGACAAGTTTGCGGCCTTTCTCGCGCATATGAATGCGAGCTATCGGGAGAAGCTCTCCGGCATTGTGGTGATGACGAGCACGGATGGCAGCCGCGCTGCCGCAGAGTTCAATCTGAAGGGCAAATATCTCAAGACCGATTCCGGCCTGCCCAAGGCCAAAGGCCAGACCTATAAACTGCGTGTTGGTGCGTTCTTCGAGATCAAGCGGGGCAAGATCGCGCGTGTCTCCACACACTACAACTTGAAGGACTGGACCCGGCAAGTTCTGGGCAAATGAACCTGCGGTACGAAGTCCTCAGGGGCGAAGCACTGTCCTCTGCACTGGAAGATGTGGCGCGTCTCAGGATCACCGTCTTCCGGGATTTCCCCTATCTTTACGAGGGAACGCTTGCCTATGAGCACGACTATCTCGCGCGCTTTGCGGCAAGCGATGGCGCGGTGATTGTTGTCGCCCGGGATGGCAATGCCGTCGTCGGCGCCGCCACGGGATGCCCGCTCGCCGCCGAGCATGAAGAATTCAAGGAACCCTTCGTGCGCCGGGGACTTGATGTGAACCGCTTCTTCTACTGTGCCGAGTCCGTCCTGCAGCCGTCCCACCGGGGACAGGGTGCTGGTCACCGCTTCTTTGAACTCAGGGAGGAGCAGGGCCGCTCACTGGGTGCAAGTCATGCCACCTTCTGCGCTGTCGTCCGTCCGCAGGATCATCCTGCCCGGCCGCAGAATTACGGGACGTTGGACCCCTTCTGGCGAAAGCGCGGCTATGCACCGGTTGACGGGCTTGTCGCGCATTTCTCCTGGCGTGACCTGGGCGACAATTATGATACAAGGAAACCCATGCAATTCTGGATGAAAGCCCTGTGAGCCGCACCGTCACCATTGCCGCCGCCCAGTATGACTATGACGAGGTAGCCTCGGTCGCTGCCTATCGCGCAAAGATCACCCGCTGGGTGGAGGATGCCGTGGGGCAGGGCGCGCAGCTGCTCGTCTTCCCGGAATATGCGGCCATGGAACTGGCAGCGATCGGCCAGAAAGGCCGTGATCTGGAGGGCAGCATTGATGCTGTCTCTGATCTCACGCCGGAAATCTTCGCCATTCACCAGGAACTGGCGCGCAAGCATGGCGTGATGATCGTAGCAGGTTCTGCGCCCTGCCGTTTGCCGGGCGGAACTTTCAACATCGCCCAAGTCTTCGGCCCGCGCGGCGCTGCTGAGAGCTTCACGAAGATCATGCCGACGCCCTGGGAGCGTGAACCGTGGCACATCAGTGGCGGGCGGGAGCTCAAGGTTTTCGACATCGGTGTCGCCAAGGTCGGTCTTCTGATCTGTTACGACATCGAATTTCCGTTGCTGTCGCGTGCGCTGGCGGAGGCGGGTGCCGAGATCATTCTTGCGCCCTCCAATACCGAAACTGAGTGGGGCTATTGGCGGGTGCGCACAGGTGCCGCCGCCCGCGCCCTGGAAAACCAGGTCTATACGATCCACTCGCCTTGCGTGGGCACGGCTCCCTTCTGCACGGCGGTCGAGAACAATACTGGCATGGCTGGAATCTTCGCCCCGCCCGACAGGGGCTTTCCGCCGAATGGCGTCATTGCCCTCGGTGAAATGAACCGGCCGCAATGGGTGACGGCGAAGGTCGATCTCGACCTGCTGGCCGAGGTGCGGGCCAATGGTGGTGTGCGTACTTTTGCACATTGGAGCGAGCAGCCGGGTGTGGCACCCTTGCCCAAGGCCCGTGTCATCGATCTGACGCAGGCCGGCTGAGGAGCGCCCATGCCACTGCCTGACCGTTTGCTGCAAGGCTATTCGAACTTCCGTTCCGGACGCTATGCCGAGGAGACCGAGCGCTACCGGAAGCTGGGCGAGGGGGTACAGAAGCCCACCGTCATGATCATCGCCTGCTGTGACTCACGCGCCGCGCCGGAGACCATCTTCGACGCAGGCCCGGGCGAGATCTTTGTCATGCGCAATGTCGCCAACCTGGTGCCGCCCTATGCGCCGGATGGCCGGCACCATGCGACGAGTGCGGCGATCGAATTTGCCGTGCTCTCGCTCAAGGTCCAGCACGTGGTCGTGATGGGCCATGGCCGCTGCGGTGGCATCAGGGCCGCCATTGAAGGCAGTGAGCCGCTGTCGGCGGGTGATTTTATCGGCAAGTGGATGTCGGACGTGCGCGATGTCGTTGAAGCGGTGCGCCATGATCACGAACACACCCATTCCTCGAAATTCGAGCAGGCCGTTGAACGTGCGTCAGTCGAGCACTCGCTGGCCAATCTCCGCACTTTTCCATGGTTGCGCATGCGCGAGAACAAGGGAGAGGTGGGCCTGCATGGCGCATGGTTCGATATCTCGCTGGGCGAACTGCACAGCTACGACGAAGCGGAACGGCACTGGTCCCTGATCAGTTGATCAGGGCCGCCAGTAGTTGAACCAGTCCGTGACCGCGGCGCTTTCGAAGTTGCCGCGCAGGTCGATGAGCGGTGCATGCTTGTGGGCAAGCGCCTTCAGCGCGTCGGCATCAAATTGTTCACGGAAGCAGCCATGGGCCAGCGTCACGATCACGGCGTCGTAAGGCCCTTCGGCTCCTGGGTCATCAATGAGCTTGGCCCCGCGCCCGCCCTCGAAATGATCGTCATAGGCGATGGGATCGAAGTTGAAGACATTCGCCCCCCGCATCCACAGCGCATCCATCAACGGAAAGGCTTTTGAATTACGCGTGTCCGGGCAGTCTTCCTTGAAGCTGCGGCCTAGCACCAGAACCTTCTTGCAGTGAAGACCATGTCGCGCAGGTGGCATGAGTTCCTCGAGTTTCTCGACGAGGAAATGCGGCGTCTGCTCGTTCACCTGCCGCGCCGAAGACAGAAGCTCCATCGAGAGGCCGTGACGACGCCCGGCATCGACAAGATAGTAGGGGTCGACGGCAATGCAGTGGCCGCCCACCAGTCCGGGGCGATAGTGATGGAAGTTCCATTTGGAACCCGCCGCTGAAATGACGTCGGACGAGCGAATGCCCATCTTGTCGAACAGCATCATCATCTGATTCATCAGGGCGATATTGATGTCGCGCTGGGTGTTTTCCAGAATCTTTGCAGCTTCTGCCACGCGAATGGAAGCGGCTTTGAAGAGCCCCGCCTTGATAACGCGGCCATAGAGGGCTTCAAGGAAGTCCGTACAGGCCGGCGTCGATCCCGCCACGATCTTCTTGATGTCGGCGAGCTTGCGCGTCGGGTCCGCCGGGTTGATGCGCTCGGGCGAGTAACCGAGATGGAAGTCGAGGCCGAGCTTCATGCCGGAATGAGCCTCGATCACCGGCAGGCAGCGATCTTCGGTTGTGCCCGGATCGACGGTGCTTTCAAATACGACAACCGCGCCGCGCTTCATATGTGTGCCGATGGTGCGTGAAGCCGCAACCAGAGGGCCGTAGTCCGGCCTGTTGTGGCTGTTCACCGGCGTCGGCACGCAGACGATGATGACATCGGCTGCCGCGAGCATGGCCGGATTTGTGGTGAAGGCGACGGCTGCAGATTTCAGGTCCACGCCCGACACTTCGCCGGTCATGTCGAAGCCCTGTTCGAGCTCGCTTACCTTCTGGGCATTGATTTCAAAGCCGATGGCAGGCGATCCCTTGGCAAAGCCAAGGGTGAGTGGCAGACCGACATAGCCAAGCCCGATCACGGCAACGCGCGCCGTCGCCGGCGCAGGAAACCCCGGCGGCTCAGCCGTCACCAGACGGATTGATTGCAACTGTGCCTCTCCAGCCCGTTCGGCAGGAGGCGCGATATTCGCTTGAACGCCCATAACATGCTCCCCAGCATTGAAGTTGCTTGAAGAAACATCACCTGGATGCAAAAGCGCTTAACCGGCGTGGTAAACGGCGCCGAAAGGTTAATCAATTCTTGCCGCATCCCTGAGATTTCAGGCTGTCCGCGAAAGACCCTCTTAAGACTGGGCTAAGCATTGGGTGCTAACCAGAGCGCTGGCCCTATGGATGGGGCCCACGTTTGTGTGTTGCGTATGTTGTCTTTGGTAGCGCTAGAGTACCTGTTCGGTTTGCTCGTCCTTGTCGTGTTTGCAAACCGCTATGTGTTGGGCAGCCTGCTCCGCCTGTCGGACCGCCGCACCCGAGATTCCTTTGGCGAAGATCCGCTTGTCTGGCCCACGGTGGCCATCGTTGTTCCCGTCTACAATGAAGGTGCCAGCATTCTCCGGACCGCCGAGTCCTTCGATGCGCTGGACTATCCGCGCGACCGGCTTCAGGTACTCTTTGTTGATGACGTCTCGACAGACGACACGGGCGAGCACCTCCAGACTGTGGCCGCTAGCTATGGCTGGATGAAGGTCTTCCGCAACGAGCAGAACATGGGCAAGCGCCTTGGCATCAAGAATGCCGTGCTGCAGAGCCGCGCCGATCTCATTCTTTCAGTCGACTCCGATGTCATTGTCGATCACGGTGCCTTGCGCACGCTGGTGCGCCATCTGTTGGGCTCCGGCGCCGATGCCATGGGTGGCTGTGTTTTTGTGTCGAACGCAGACCAGAACTGGCTCACGCGCATGCAGGCCGTAAAATACTGGATCGGCTACCAGTTCCTGAAAAATCTCGAGAATACTTTCAGCCACGTCATGTGCCTGTCTGGATGTCTCACGCTCTATCGCCGCTCCGCTCTTCTGGCCGTGGACCGAGATATCGAGCGGCGCAGTTTTCTCGGCGATGAAGTGAAATACGGGGAGGACCGCTTCCTGACGCGCAAGCTGGTCGAGCGCGGCTACAGAACGAGACTGTGTTTCGAGGCCGTGTGCTTCACCAAGGCGCCCGCCTCCTTGCAGAACTATTTCAGCCAGCAGCTGCGCTGGCGGCGCTCGAACATCATCGATTTCATCACCGCCATTCCCTTCCTTGCGCGCTTTCACCCTTTGGTTCTGGTTCACTACATGTCGATGGCCATGCTGCTGTTCTTCTATCCGCTGATGCTGGCGGGAAAGGTGGCGCGCCTCGGCTTTGTCATTCCCATGATGGAGCATGCCTTGTTGGTGACGGTCTTTGCGGCCGCCTATGAGCTGCGCAAACACAAGCTGCCGGAGATGGCCCGCACATCTGGCGTTTGGTTCCTCTCCATGGCCTTTGTCTTTCCCGTGATGTACCTCATCACCACGCCGCTGGCGCTGGCGACACTTGGCACAACATCGTGGGAGACGCGCGGGCCGCAACGGAAGCGCCAGCCTGATGCCCAAACCGCGGAGGCCGTGTCCTGATGGGTATCATTCGAAAGCATGGCGAGGCCCGAACGTTGCCGATGGGGGCCCGCAGGGTTCTCTACGTCGGTCACGGCGCTGACGAGATCTGTCACTTCCTGGCCCAGCATCTCGGCCGCATCGATATTGCTTATGAATCCCGCGCCTCGGATGCCATTGCCCAACTCAAGCGATCGCAGTTTGACAGTGTCGTGATCGACCTGCGCAGCGGCGGCGGCGCGTTGAAGTTGCTGCTGCCACTGGCGGCCGATCTTGGCACGGAGACTGGTCTTGTGGTGATCTGCGAAAGCAGTGACGTGAGTTCCTCTCTGGCGGTGCCAGGCGTTGCGCGCGTCCTTGCGGCACCATTGCGAGAAGGCCAGTTTCTGCGGGCGCTCGGTCTCAATGAAAAGCCGAAGCATTTCCGTCCGCCGCAGGATCATGGGTCGGTGGCCGAAGCAACCTCGCAGATACCCGGCAACCTTCTCAAGCGCCTGTCAGGCAGTGGCATGAAACTCATGTCGCTGCTCTACAAGCGTGCGGCCTTCGTTGCGCTGGCCGCACTTTTCTCGGCCTTTGTCTTTTACGGCCTGTTGATTGGCTTCTTCCTTCTGTCGTCGGGCTGGGGGGCTCCGATGACACTTGCGCGCGGCCATGAACTCGTCAGCAAGGCGGAGCGCGATCTGACCGAACTCAGCGTCGCCCTGAGCCAGACGGAACAGCGCCTGACCCAGGCGCGTGCCGAGCGTGTGTTGGCGGAGCGCGAGAAGGCCGATGCCGAAGTTCTCGTGACCTATGCGGCGAGCACTGTCGGCAAGGAGATCGACAGGATCGGGCGCGAAGGCAAGGCTCTTGAGGCCCGCATTGCGAGGCTCACCCGCGTGAAGCGGGAACTTGACAGTGGAATCGGCAAGGGTGGCATGGGTGCCGATCTCGCGAGGCTTTATGACAAGCGGCTGATCAGCAAGAAGGAGTTCAACGCCTCGACGCTCGGCCTGCTGGAGGCCAGCCAGCGCCTCGCCGGCATCGAGAGCGATCTCGACGCATTGCATGTTCAGGGTGGCAACGCGGAAGTCACGCTGGCCATGTTGGAATCCCTGCGGGATGCCCTGGCGTCCGGCAAGCCCATCTCCTCTGTCAGCGGCTCCACGACAGAACTTCTGCTGCTCACAAAACAAAGTGTTGATGCCAAGGCCGCCCTCGACAACGCCAGCGAAAGCCTGTCATCCAACGCCGAACTCCAGGCCGAACTCGGCAAGGCCCGCGATGTGCTGAAAGGCCAGATTGCGGCTCTGGAAACATCCGCGCTCGGCCGCGCCATCCATGAGCGGATCGATGTCGTCTTCGTGCCCTATGCCAATGAGGCGCGCTTCCGTCCCGGTTCCAGCCTGTGGTCCTGCAGTTGGACACTGGTCTGGTGTTCGCGCGCCGGCGATGTCGGGCAGGTTCTTCCTGGCGAGGTAGCCAGCGTCCATCCCTTCTTCGGCAAACCCATCCGCGGCTTCCTTGTCGAGGCCAGACTGGCAGACCCGTCTGCCGCATCCCGTGAGATCATCCATGGCGCGCGCGCACCATTCTTCTTCTAGGTTCAAGGCTGCGGCGATGACAGGCGCTTTGCTGCTGGTGATTGCCGGTTGCACGTCGAGCGGCACATTGGTGCAGCGGACAGGGCTCCGCCTGGCGCTGCAGGACAGCGAACTGCAACCTGCTGCCAGCACTGCAAACGGCCTCTATGAGCATGAACTGGAGACAGCGAGCATCGTTGTTCCTGCATCCAGCACCACACAGAAGTCTCCGTGGTGCGACTATCTGCGGGAGGACACGGCGGCGCAGGCGATGATCATGCGCTCGCCGACATTGAGTGGCAGCCTCAACAACGAAGCAAAGTCATCGGTCTCGCTCCGCCTCAGCCTGTCCGACCAGTTGAAGGCCTCGGCGATGGAGCAAAGTGCGGAAGCGCGTTGCCGCCGCTACCTGGCGGAGAATGGCTTGCAGAAGCTGATCTTCGTTTCGCCGCAGGGCCTGACAGCGGCTGGTTACAGGGCGAAAGCGGAAGCCATCGGCAGGCGTGATGCCGATATCAAGTCTTTGCGCCGGCAGGTGCAGGCGCTTCTGAAAAACCGCGACATCGATCATGAGCGCGCCGCGGCGCTGCTCGTGCTCGCCGACAAGATTGTTGCGGAAGCTCGGGAAGCCTCGTCACAGGCTGCGCGCCGGCTTGATGCGGATGCCGGTTCGGATGCATCGGCAAGCAAGCTGACGCACGAACTGCTGATGGCTGAGGCCGATCTTGAAGATATCAACAGCCGCATGCGCACCCTCGATGCCATGGATATTTCGGCGTCGGTTGGCTGGAACGAGGACGCGGATACCCGCGGTTTCGACTCGGCCGACGACGCCTTCAGCGGCAAGGTGAGCTTCTCCTGGAAGCTCGGCGCCTCCCTGCCATCGCGCTATGAGCATGAGCGGCGCGCCAAGGAGGCGAAGCTGCGCGCCATCGCCGAGGGAGAAGGCGGAACGGTCTGGCAGGTGGCCACCTTGCGGCGGGCCCATGAGCGGGCGCTGGGCGGGCTGGTCGGGCAGCGGCAGAAGCTGGATGACGCCATTGCCGAGGCTGAACGCCTGAGCCGCAATCTCGCCAGCGTGTCCAATGCCGATTTCAAGGCGCCGCTGCTGCAATCCAGGCTGCAATTGATCGAACTCAAGGCCAACCGGGCTGCGGTGAACGGTTCCATTGAGGAAATCGAAGCCAACATGAAACGGCTTTCGCTGGGGTGAGGTCACTTCACCGGCAAGCCGCTTGACCTTTTGCTGTGTCCTGCCCAAGGGCTTGCTGCATGTCCGGCAAGAACATCATCCTCGGCATTGATACAGGTGGCACCTATACCGATGCCGCCGTGATCGACGCTGGCCAGCACCGCATCCTGTCCTCAGCCAAGGCGATCACCACCAAGGGTGATCTGGCGGTCGGCGTGGGGGAGGCCATGGCCGCAGCCGTGGCCAAGCTTCAGGGCGAGGTGCAGCCTGCCGCCATCCGCCTTGTCTGTGTCTCGACAACTCTTGCTACCAATGCCGTGGTTGAAGGCCATGGCAACCCGGCTGGCGTTATCCTTATCGGCTTCGATGAGGCCATGGTGACGCGCACCGGCATTGCGGCGGCTTTCCCCAACATGCCGATTGCCCGCATCGCCGGTGGCCATGATCACAATGGCGATGCCCGCCTGCCGCTTGACGAGGCGGCCTTGCGCGCCGCTGTCGCGGGTATGGATGGATCGGTCAGCGCCTTCGCCATCGCCGGGGCCTTTGCTGTCCGCAACAGTGCCCATGAGATGAAGGCGCGGGCCATCATCGAGGAGATGACCGCCAAGCCCGTCACGCTGTCGAGCGAGCTGTCGAGTGATCTCGATGCGCCGCGCCGCGCCTTGACTGCCGTGCTCAATGCCCGTCTTGTCTCGCGTGTCACGCATCTGATCGAGGCCGTGCGGCGCGCCATGGTGCAACTCGGCATTTCTGCCGGGCTGATGATCGTCAAGGGAGACGGCACGCTGGCAACCGCAGACACGGTCGCGCAGCGCCCCATCGAAACGGTGCTTTCCGGCCCGGCGGCAAGCCTCGTTGGCGCCAAATGGCTTTCAGGCCTCGATGACTTCCTGATGTCCGACATGGGCGGGACGACGACTGACGTGGGCGTGGTGCTCAACGGCCGCCCGCAGGTCGCCCCCCAGGGCGCAGAGGTCGGCGGCTGGCGTACCATGGTCAAGGCCATCGATGTGCGCACCGTTGGGCTGGGTGGCGACAGCGAAGTGCAACTCGATGCCGCTGGCCGCCTCATTGTCGGTCCCCAGCGGGCTGTGCCTGTGGCCCTTCTTGCGTCGCGCTATGCGGAAGTGGAGGCGATGCTGGAAGGCGATCTTGCCGAGAACGAGGGGGGCTCTTCTCTTGGAAAGTTCCTTGTGCAGCCTTTCGGTGGTTCGGTGCAGCAGCAGGCGGGCCTGACTGAACGTGAGCTTGAGGTGCTGCAACAAGTGGGGGAACGGCCCGTGCATTTCCGCAAGGTGGCCGTGTCGACCACCGCCAATCGCGCCATTGCCTCGCTGCGCAAGAAGGGGCTGCTGCAATACTGCACCTTCACGCCCTCCGATGCGGCCTGTGCGCTCGGTCTGCAGGACAACTGGCCACGTCAGGCGGCGGTTCTTGCGGCAAAGCTGATGGTGCGCTTCCGCGACATGAAACTGCCGGATGAGGCCCGCACCGAAACCTTCTGCCGCGAAGTCTGGGCCCGCACCGTGTCGCTCTCGGCACGTGTGCTGCTGGAAACCGCCATGGGCCCGCAGGACAAGGCCAGTGCAGCCTGGGATGCCGTGTGCGAGGGCAGGGGCCGTGTCGGGCTGGTGCATATATCGCTGAAGCCCTCCGTGCCCATCGTTGCGGTGGGTGGTCCCGTAAAGGTTTACTACGGTGAGGTCGGACGCAGGCTGGGATGCGAGGTTGTATTTGCGCCTTTCTGTGATGTCGCCAATGCGGTTGGCGCTGCGGCCGGGCAAGTGGCCGACCGCACAACCGTCACGGTTGAAGGCGATGGCAATGGCGCCTTTCGAGTCCATGGCGCCGGGCGCACCGAACTCTTCGGCAGCGGCAGTCTCGCGCTGGCCGCCGCCCAGAAACTGGCATCCGGCCATGCCCTGGAACTCGCAACCACCCGTGGTGCCCGCGATCCGCGCATCACGCTCAAGGTCGAGAAGACGAGATTGCCGGACGCGAAGGATGATGACGGCCTGTTGACGGCCGTGGTCGTCGCCGAGGCCATCGGCCTTCCGGCCTAATACGGTTACTTTTCCTTCACCATGTTCGGAGTCTGTCCGCTTCCTTATGCTTAATGGTGGCTTTGCAAAAGTGCGGGCAAGGTGTCGTTAACCCCGCACCGGTTACTTTTGAGCAAGGTTTCCGGAGATTTATCGAGTCATGACGGCGCTGTTGGCGAGGGAATGGGAATTGGAGAACACCAAGGCCTCATGGCGCATTGAAAAGCCAGAGGCGCGGCGCGCTCCTTCGGGCACGTTCTTCCCCGATCAGAATGGCAGCGCCTATGAGGCTCTGCTGGCACAGGTGCCGGTGCTGATGCACTGCATGGATGGTTCGGGCCGGCTCCTGGCCGCCAATGCGGCCTGGTGCCAGGGATTGGGCTATGAGGCCGCCGAGATCATTGGCCGTCCTTTCAGCGAATTTCTCCCCAAGGAGTCGCGCAGCCGGCTGGTCACGGACATCTATCCGAAATATCTGTTGAGCGGCAGCTGCCGCGGCGAGGAGCTGCTCATCCAGCGCAAGGATGGCTCACTCGCCACCGTGCTCCTTTCCATGACGGCCTATCGCGGCGATCGCGGCCGCCTTGAGCGTTCTGTCTGCGTGCTCGAAGATGTGACCCAGCAGAAGATCGCCGCCATCGCCACCTCGCGTGGCGACCAGCGCCTGCGCAATGCCTTTGCTGCCGCCGTCAACGGCATGGCCATCGTTTCGCCCAAGGGGCTGATCGAATTTGCCAACGACGCCTTCAAGAATTTTGTCGGGCGTCCCGATATCGAAACGCTGATGCTCGGCGTGGAAGACCTGCTGCACAAGGATGACCGCGGCCAGTTCCTCAACGGGCTGCGCCAACTGCTCGCCGGAGAGGTATCGCCGTTGCAGGTGGAACTGCGCTTCATGACCGCCGACAACAAGGTGGTGCATGGTGCCGTCTCTGTCGCCACGGTGAAGTCCGAAAAAGGCGAGCTTGAGCAACTGATCGTCCAGGCTGTCGACATCACTGAACGCAAGACCATTAATCAGCGCCTGCAGAAGGCGCAGAAGATGGAAGCAATCGGCCAGCTCACCGGCGGCCTTGCCCACGACTTCAACAATCTGCTCACCATCATCATTGGTAACCTGCAGCTCCTCGACGGCAAGCTGGCCGGCGATGACAAGGCGAAGAAGCGCCTCGATGAGGCCATTGATGCCGCCCGCAAGGGTTCGGAACTCACGCGGCAGCTGCTGGCCTTTGCCCGCAAGCAGGAGCTTGAGCCCAAGGACACCGAGATCAATGCCCTGGTCAAGGGCATGGAACAGCTCGTCGCCCGCAGCCTCGGCGAGAACGTTGAACTTGCGGTTCACACCATGGAAGGGGAGCCGCGCTCGCTCATCGATCCTTCCCAGCTTGAAAGTGCCATTCTCAACCTGGCGATCAATGCCCGCGATGCCATGCCGGAAGGCGGCAAGCTGACAATTGAAACACAGGCCGCCTATCTCGACCAATACTATGCCGCCAAGAACCCGGAAGTGGCACCCGGCCACTACATCCTGGTCGCGGTCTCCGACAGCGGCACAGGCATGTCGCAGGAGCTGCTGGAGAAGGTCTTCCAGCCCTTCTTCACCACCAAGGCCAACGGCAAGGGTACCGGCCTTGGCCTTTCGATGGTCTATGGCTTCATCAAGCAGTCGGGCGGTCACATTTCGATCTACTCCGAGATCGGTCACGGCACCTCGGTCAAGATGTACCTGCCGCGGCGCATGCAGCCCGGCGAGCGTCTGGCGGCGCCGGATACTGAGCCTGTCAGTGCCTCGCTTCCGATTTCTGCGGAGCCTGTGAAGGGCGCAGCACGCCGCCCCAAGATCCTTGTGGTGGAAGACCAGGAGGCGGTGCGTGCCGTCGCGTCGGGCTTCCTTGAGGATTTCGGCTATGAGGTGGTTGAGGCTGCCGATGGCTTCGAGGCGCTGTCCCGCTTGCAGGAACAGCAGGATATCGAGCTCATGTTCTCGGATGTCGTCATGCCGGGTGGCATGAACGGCTTCGATCTGGCCCAGGCGGCGCAGAGCCTCAACCCCGCGCTGAAGATCGTCCACACCTCGGGCTATCCCAAGGGCGCCATGGTGCATCAGGATGAACCGCGCTTCCGCGAGGGCTACATCATCATGAAGCCCTATCGCCGCGAAGACCTGCAGAAGATCATCAAGGACGCCTTCGAGCGCCAGTAATCGCTAATATCGCCACAGTTGCATTGGGCGGCACACACAGCCGAAACAGGCAAAGGCGTTGATTGGCCGCACAAAGTCTTTCTTCTTTACCGGAACATGCTCTAGCCTCGGAATCAGCTGTGCTGATCCTTTCCGCCGAGGGGGCGGACCGTCATGGAGAACTACCGCTACAGGCTGATGCTGGCGGGACCGGTCCTGCTTTTTTTTGCTGCCTTCATTCTGCCGGGCAGCAACTTCGATCCCGAAGCCCGCATCAACATCATGAAGGCTTTCGCCTGGCGCTGGCAGATCGGCCATGGCCTCATGCTGGCAAGCTGCCTCCTCATGCTGGTCTGGCTGGAAGAGGTTTCGGCCGTCGCTTTTGATGGCGCGCGAATCCAGGCCGTGGCCGGGGCCCTGATCTTTGCCTTTGCGGTGATGGCCGAAAGCACCCGCGCGGTGTTGCAGCTCTTTTCCGTCGAGATGGCCTTCTGGCACGCCCCCGATGCGCAGCCGATGCTCGAGAACATGAATGCCAGCTTCTATCTCATCGGCCTCGTCTTTGCGCCGGCCCTTGCCTATTCGGTTGGCGCCTTCCTGCTCGGCTGGGGCCTGCTCAATGCCGGGCGGACCAAGAAGCAGTTCCTACTGCTGTTGACGGCAGGCCTGTTCCTGACGGCGGGCGGATTGCTGGAGTTCCAGTTTCTTGACTGGATCGCAGCCTTCGCCCTCCTGACCTTCACCTGGCTGCACGTCCACACGCAGGACGCCTGACCCCACTTCTCGCCGCACCCCAATCCGGCTATCACTGCGGTGGGGAGACACTTGAATGTTTGCGGAACTGTCGCGGGAATTTGCCGAGCTTTTCACGGTTGGAGCACTGACGACCTTTGTCATCCTGACCGCACTGGAGACCGTGCTCGGCTTCGACAACCTTCTATATATCTCGATCGAGTCGAAGCGGGTGGCGCCGGAGCATCAGGCGCGGGTGCGCCGCATCGGCACGATGCTGGCGATCCTGCTCCGCATCGTGCTGCTGTTTGTGGTGCTGGTGATGATCGCCCAGTTTCAGAGCAGCTGGTTCGCCGTGAGCATTCCGTGGTTCACCGGCGATTTCAACGGCCACAGCCTCATTGTGCTGGCCGGCGGGCTCTTCCTCATCAAGACTGCGCTGACGGAAATCCGCCATATGCTCAGCATCGAGGATCTTGGGCACGGCAACACGGTGGCGGGCCCCGCGAAGCGCAGTGTCGGCATGGCACTGGTCTGGATCATTCTGATGAACATCGTCTTCTCCTTCGATACGGTGCTCTCGGCTGTGGCGCTCACCAAGAACTTCATCATCATGTCGCTCGCCATCCTGATTTCCGGCGCGCTCATGGTGTTCCTGACCGATCATGTGGCCCGCTTCCTGCAGAAGAACCGTCTCTATGAGGTACTGGGGCTGTTCGTCCTGCTGCTCGTCGGGCTGATGCTGACGGCGGAGGGCGCGCACCTCGCCCATCTTGCGATCTTCGGCTACGAAATTCATCCGATCGAGAAGTCGACCTTCTACTTCGTGCTGGCGGCGCTTGTGGTCGTGGACATTTTGCAGGGCCGTTACCAGCGCAAGCTCGACATGGAGCGCCCGCCGCCTGGCGGGCACTGAGACCTCCAGCCGTTTGGGGGTGGGCTGGACAGGCCGACGAGGGCCGCTATAAGCCGCGCCAACAAACGGTTTGAGAGATCATGGCGCGCCAGTTCATCTATCACATGCAGGGCCTCACCAAGGCCTATACCGGGGGCAAGAAGGTCCTCGAAAACGTCCATCTGTCCTTCTATCCAGATGCCAAGATTGGTGTTCTAGGCCCCAACGGCTCGGGCAAGTCGACCCTCCTGCGCATCATGGCCGGGCTCGACAAGGAGTGGAACGGCGAGGCCTGGCTGGCCGACGGCGCCACCTGTGGCTATCTACAACAGGAACCGGAACTCGACCCGGCGCTCGACGTGATGGGCAATGTCATGGAGGGCGTGGCCGCCAAGAAGGCGATCCTCGACGAGTACAACGCCCTCATGGCCGACTACAACGACGAGAATGCCGACAAGGCCGCGAAGCTTCAGGACATCATCGACGCCCAGAACCTGTGGGATCTGGAATCGCAGGTGGAGCAGGCGATGGATGCCCTGCGCTGCCCGCCGGGCAATGCCTCGATCGACAATCTCTCAGGTGGTGAAAAGCGCCGCGTGGCCCTGACCCAGCTTCTGCTGCGCAAGCCCGACCTGCTGCTGCTTGACGAACCGACCAACCATCTCGACGCCGAGTCGGTGAACTGGCTCGAACATCACCTGCGGGAATACCCGGGTGCCATCCTGATCGTCACCCACGACCGCTACTTCCTCGACAACGTCACAGGCTGGATTCTCGAGCTCGATCGCGGCCGCGGCATTCCCTACGAAGGCAACTACTCTGCCTATCTCGGGCAGAAGGCCAAGCGCTTCGCCCAGGAGTCGCGCGAGGATGCTGCCCGCCAGAAGGTGCTGGAACGTGAAGCCGAATGGATGGGCAAGTCACCCCAGGCCCGCCAGGCCAAATCCAAGGCCCGTATCAAGGCCTATGACGAGTTGCTCAAGATCAATGAAGAGCGCGTCAAGTCGACGTCGGCGCAGATCATCATTCCGCCGGGTGAACGCCTTGGCGCCAACGTCATCGACATCGAAGGCCTCAACAAGGCCTATGGTGACCGCCTGCTGATCGAGAACCTCACCTTCAAGCTGCCGCCGGGTGGCATTGTCGGCATCATCGGCCCCAACGGCGCCGGCAAGACCACGCTGTTTCGCATGATCACCGGCCAGGAGACACCTGACTCGGGGACGATCAAGGTGGGCGATTCCGTCAAGCTTGGCTATGTCGACCAGAGCCGCGATGCGCTCGATCCCAACAAGACCGTGTGGGAGGAAATCTCCGGCGGCAACGACCTGATCACCCTCGGCAAGCGCGACGTCAATAGCCGCGCCTATGTCGGTGCCTTCAATTTCAAGGGCGGTGACCAGCAGCAGAAGGTGGGCACGCTCTCTGGCGGCCAGCGCAACCGCGTGCATCTGGCCAAGATGCTCAAGTCGGGTGCGAATGTGCTGCTGCTCGACGAGCCGACCAACGATCTCGACACCGAAACACTGGCCGCCCTTGAGGAAGCACTTGAGGATTTCGCCGGCTGCGCCGTGGTCATCAGCCACGACCGCATGTTCCTCGACCGCCTCGCCACGCATATTCTCGCCTTTGAAGGCGACAGCCATGTCGAATGGTTCGAAGGCAACTTCCAGGACTACGAGAAGGACAAGATCAGAAGGTTGGGCGAGGACTCGGTCATGCCCAAGCGGATCAAGTACAAGCAGTTCGCGCGCTAGGGCTTCGCGAAGGAGCCCACAGCGCTGGCCTGTCTTTGGCCGGCAGCCCTTGAGGGCCGCACCGACTTGCCGCTTGCAAATTGGCCTTTCTCGGCTAGCTTGCCGTTTCCGGGGCGAAAACACATCTGGGAGATACTGATGTTTCGGAAGGTCTTGACCTGCGGTCTTGTTGGGACTGCAGCACTGCTGTCATCCAGCGCCTTTGCGCAGGAGGCCTATACCAACGAGGAACTGGCTGCCTTCGCCCTGGAGCAAGGCAAGCCCGCCGTGGTCGCCAAGTTCCGCGGCAAGGACATCACGGTGTCCGGAACCTTCGACTCTTTCTCGGATACGGGTTACGGCAATACCGTGAGCATCTATCTTGAGGGTCAGAAGTTCAACAGCTGGAAGGCCGTGTGCTCGTTCCCGCGCGACGATACCGCCGCCTATGACAAGTTTGCAGCCTATGTGAAAGGCGACCCCGTGACCTTCACCGGCAGGTTCCAGGAAGCAAATGATTCCTTCATGATCATCAACCTGGCGCCATGCCAGCCGGCCATGTGAACGATTCACACCGCAACACGTTTGTTGGACAGGGCTGCCCCAGAAAGGCAGCCCTTCTTGTTTCTGAAGATCAGCCTTCGCGCCAGCAGCCGAGGGCGACGAGCTTGGTGGAATCCAGCATGAGCGACTCGCCCGAGCAGCCCACGTCACTGGTGCTGCAGTAGGAGCCCACGGCGCCATAGATGTCCAGCAGGGGGCCGGAGGTCGGGAGCACCTGATTGCCCTGGATATCGAGGCCACCGCTGCCCGAGGATGAATCATTGGCCTTCGGCGTCCAGCTCGAGTCGCTGACGGCCTGCATGTCGTAGCTGTTGCCGCTGATCGTCAGCAGGGCAATCGGGATGTTGCCCGAAGCCTTGCATTTCCAGACGCCCTCAACGGCGGCGTGCGCGGTGGAGGTGGCTGCGATGATACCCAAGGCGCAAGCCGCAAGACGAAGCGATGCAGTCAGTTTCATGATTCCCAGATTTCCCGTTTGATGTTCGGCGAGAGAGCCGCCACCGCTCAGTCTATCCATATCCCGCGCGGCCTCGCAAGCCGAGCGAGACCGTTCACGGCATCCCGTTGCGGTCCCAGACCCGCCGGATTTCAGGATGGGCAGCCACGCTGTCGTAGAGGCCCTTGAGCCGGGGATGCCTTGCAAAGAGTTCGGCCACATCAGGCGCCCAGGACAGCAGCATGGCGGCATAGATATCCGCGGCAGTCATGGTCTTGCCCAGGATGAAGGGGCCATCGCCCAACCCCTCGTTGAAGACGGCGAGATCATGCCAGAGATCGTTGATCGCCTTTTTCTTGACGCCTTCGGCATGGCCCGGGTCGGTGGAGTAGCGTTCCGGGTAATACATGCGGAGGTCTGACGGATAGGCATTTGCCGCCATGTAGACGATCCAGCGCAGGTAAGGCGCCCGCTGCCGCGAGGTCGCTGCCGGGGCCAGTTCCTTCGACGGGAAGAGGTCAGCAAGGTAGATCATCATGGCTGCGCTTTCCGTCATGATGCTGTCATCGGACAGTCGCAGAGTTGGCACCTCACCGCGTGGATTCAACTTGAGAAACCAGCTTGGCGCCGACCCGTCCGCATTCTTCGGAACATCGATGACCTCATGGGCGGTGTTGGCATGGGCCAGCAAAGCCTCGACGGCGGCCGATCCGGCTGCCGGGCGGGCATAGAGTGTGAACATGAATTTCTCCCTTGGTGAGCCAAAGCTAGACGTGATATCGGCCATGGATCAACATCCAGACGCCCTCCACGTGCCCCACCAGTTGCCGGCTTCGCCATCGCTTCGCGTCAAGAAGGTCCGTTTTTCCTATTCGACGGCTGATCAGCCTTTCCTGCAACGTGCCGTCATCCAGGCCATCGAGAAGATCGGCGGACAGCGCAAGCTGAAGAAACTCTACCTGCGCCACCAGGAGAACATGAAGCGGGGCGAGGGCTTTTTTGATTCCGCCATCCGCCTGCTGCGCATCAATGTCCGTTACGACGACGAAGCGCTGGCGGCCATCCCCAAGGAAGGCCCGGTCGTCTTCATTTCCAATCATCCCTATGGCGTGCTCGATGGCGTGACGCTGACCTGGCTTGCGCTCAAGGCGCGGCCCGACACCAAGGTTCTGGCCAATGACGTGCTGTGCCAGGCGCCGGAAGCAGCCGAGCACCTTCTGCCTGTCGCCTTCGCACCCACCCGCGAAGCCCGCGAAACCAATGTGCGCTCCCGCATGGCAGCGCAGGCCTGGCTCAAGCAGGGCCACGCAATCGGCATATTTCCCGGCGGAGGTGTTTCCACCTCGGAGAAGCCGCTGCGCGGCCCCGCCGTCGATCTGCCCTGGGCGCCGTTTACCGCCAAGCTGATCCGCGCCTCGCGCGCCACCATCGTGCCGATTTACTTTGTCGGTCAGAATTCGCGCCTGTTCCAGCTTGCAAGCCACCTCAGCATCACGCTGCGCCTGTCGCTTGTTTTCCGCGAGACTGCGCGCCGCATCGGCTCCGACCTGCCGGTGCGCGTTGGTACGCCTATTCCCTTTTCTGAGATCGAGCACCTCAGCAACCGCGACGACCTGATCATGGAATTGCGGCGGCGCACCTTCGGCCTGGTACGGCCGGGTGATGTCAAAGGTAAAGGCAAGCACAGCAACCTGCACCTGAAGACAGGACGCATCCGCGGCTGGAAGCCGAAGTTCAACAGCGGCGACGAGTAACAGCTTGCCAAATCACGTCGCGCCGTGATCGACTGTGTCTAAAATCTCAAGGGGGATCCGGATGCTCAGATTTCGCGTTGCAGTCATCGCAATGGCGCTCACCTTGTTTGCGGGCGCCGAGGCCCGCGCCGGCAAGTGCGAGGCGGAAAGTTTTGTGCTGAGTGCCGGCAATGCATTCTTTGCAGCAGCCCGTAGCGGCTCGGCTCAGGCCTTTTCAAGCGCTGCCTCCCGCTATGCCGACCTTCGCAACATCGCGCTTGTCGCACTTGGCCAGCATCGCAAGAAGTTGCCGAAGGCGCGCGAGGCGGAGTACGTCCAGCTTGCCCAGGCTTATATGGGTCGCTTCATGGCGGGCCATTCGGCGCGCATGTCGGGCAGCAATCTTGAGATTGTCGATTGCGCCGTTTCCGGCAAGGCGCTGGTGGTGAAGGCCAAGTCCTCCACCGGAAAGTCGCTGGCCTTTCGCGTCAGCAAGGGTTCCGGCGGCTACCGCGTGCAGGACGTGAGCGTTTCGTCCTTCTGGCTTGCCTCGCAGCTGCGCGGCAAGTTCGTGCGGGTGATCAACAGTGGCGGCGGGGACATCGATGCGCTCTTCGCCTTCCTGCGCAGCGGCAAGGTGCCTGGCAAGGGCTGATCAGCGCTGGGCGACGATGAAGATCCGGGGCAGGGCGAACATGACCCGGCCATCCTTCAGAGGTGGATAGGCTTTGACGAGGCGCTCCTCGTAGAGGGCGCGGAAAGCGCGGGCGTCAGTCTCTTCCAGCGCATCGAGATAACGCTTGAGGCCGGTGCTGGCGAAAAAGTCGGCAATGCCCGATGCCGCAGTCACGATGTGATTGTACTCCGTGCGCCAGATATCGATGCGGGACGCGAAGGGGGCCAGCGCATCGTGATAGGTTCGTGGCAATTCGATCCGTGCACGGACTGTTTCACGGCCTTTGAGCTTTGCCTCAAACTGCGGAAGCGAGGCAACATCCCGCATCAGGGCATGGCTGGGCTCGTTGAGATTGTCCGGCATCTGGACAGCCAGAATGGCACCCGGCTTCATGGCCGAGAGGAGCCGCGTCCAGACCGCGACATGACCGGGGATCCATTGGAAAAGGGCGTTGGAGTAGATGAGGTCCGCCTCGGGCGGCGCGAAGGCCGTGACGTCGGCCTCGATGAATGTGGCAGCGGGAACTACATCGCGGGCCTTCGCGAGCATGGCGGGCGAGGAATCGACACCGGTGA
Organism: Pseudomonadota bacterium; assembly: GCA_020161855.1. Taxonomy (GTDB): domain Bacteria; phylum Pseudomonadota; class Alphaproteobacteria; order Rhizobiales; family Aestuariivirgaceae; genus Aestuariivirga. Next base: position 563,851 of record JAIUNJ010000002.1, on the reverse strand, counting down.
TCCGCGCCGCCGGCCATGCCGCATGGAGCAGGGCCGTTGAATTGCCTGGGCCGCAGCCGAGATCGAAGATGACCTCGCACGGGCCGGGCGGCACGCGGGCGAGCAAGTCCTGCGCCGGGCGCAACCGTTCATCGGCGAAGGCGAGATAGGCTTGTGGATTCCAGTCGGTCATGGGTTGCCCGCCTCCACGGTTGGCGCGATCCTTAGCCCATGGTGAAACTTCACGAAAGCTGGCTTGGACCCCTGCAGGCCGAGTTCGACCAACCTTACATGGCAGACCTGCGTGCCTTCCTCATGGCCGAGCGCGAGGCGGGCAAGCGCATCTTTCCAAAGGGCACGGAATGGTTCCACGCCATGGATGTGACGCCGTTGAGCGAGGTGCGCGTGGTGATCCTCGGGCAGGACCCGTATCACGGTGAAGGGCAGGCCCATGGCCTGTGCTTCTCGGTGAAGCCGGGCGTGGCACCGCCGCCCTCACTCGTCAACATCTACAAGGAATTGAAGGCCGATCTCGGCATCACCCCGCCGCGCCACGGCTATCTCGAGCATTGGGCGCAGCAGGGCGTGCTGCTGCTCAATGCCGTGCTGACGGTTGAGGCGGGCCGCGCCGCCAGCCATCAGGGCAAGGGCTGGGAGCGCTTCACCGATGCGGTGATCCGGCAGGTGAACGGTCTCGACCGCCCGGTGGTCTTCATCCTCTGGGGCAGCTACGCCCAGCGCAAGGCTGCCTTCGTCGATGCCACCCGGCATCTGGTCATCAAATCAGCCCATCCATCGCCGCTTTCGGCACACAACGGCTTCTTCGGTTCCCGGCCATTCTCCAAGGCAAATGCCTTTCTCGTGGCCCACGGCCAGACGCCCATTGACTGGGCCGTTCCTGAAAACTGAAAATAGTCCTTGACAAAGAAGGAACGAATTGCTATTTTGGGATCATGATGAACCTGATCCCCATTTTCCTGACGCTACTCTTTCTGGCCGCCGCCTTTGCCCTCGCGGTAAAAGCGCACCTGCGTGTCGCCGTAGATGCGCGTATCGGCGAGCGCAAGGCCCGCAACCTCAGCCACTTCGGTGCGCTCGGCCTCTTCCAGCACCACGACGGCGCCCGGCGCCAGCCACTGGCCTTCCACCAGGCTGGCCAGCGCCTGCTCACCCAGACCCTTGCCATAGGGCGGGTCGGCAAAGACCAGATCGAAGGGGCTCTGCGGCGCGCATGGCCCGAGCCGCGTGGCATCACGGCGCCAGATCTTGCAGAGGCCGATCGCCCCCAGCGCATCGGCATTGCGGCGGATGATGCCGCGGGCTTCCGCCCCTTCCTCGACGAACTGGCAGAAGCGCCCGCCGCGCGACAAGGCCTCAAGACCAAGCGCACCCGTGCCGGCAAAAAGGTCCAAGACGCGAGCACCTTCCACATCGAAGCCTTCGATGCCGTGGGCCAGGATGTTGAAGATCGACTCGCGGACACGGTCCGACGTGGGGCGTGTGGCGCTGGAGGCGGGGCCGACAATGGCATGGCCCCTGAATTTGCCGCCGACGATCCGCATCACTCCTCCCTTGCCCTCAGCCACGTGATGGGGTCATCTGGCACGATGAAGCAGAAACTGCCAGACCCCATGCGGCTGGCGCTCGCTGAAGCCCATGCCGCAGCAGCGCGCGGCGAAGTGCCGGTGGGAGCGGCACTCGTGGCCGACGACGGCGAGGTGCTGGCAGTTGCCGGAAACCGCACACTGGAGTTGAAAGATCCAACGGCTCACGCCGAGATGCTGGTAATCCGCGAAGCGGCGCGCAAGCTGGGCAGCGAACGGCTCATCGACTGCGACCTGCATGTGACGCTCGAACCTTGTGCGATGTGTGCTGCCGCCATTTCCTTCGCCCGCATCCGGCGCGTCTATTTCGGCGCGGCCGACGAGAAGATGGGCGCTGTCGAACATGGGCCGCGCTTTTTCCAGCAACCCACCTGCCATCACCGGCCCGAGGTCTATGGCGGCATCGGCGAGCGCGAGGCGGTGGACCTGCTGACAGAATTTTTCCGGAGCCGGCGGTAAGGCCCCGCCGCACAGGAGGATGTCATGGCGCTCAAGCTCTATTCGGCCGCACTTTCACTTTTCGCCCGCAAGGTGGAGATTGTCCTTCTGGAGAAGGGCCTGGCCTTCGAACGGGTGATGGTGCCCTTCACACAGACGCAGGGCTATCGCCCGAAGGACCCCTTCGTGCTGGCGAACAATCCCAAGGGGCAGGTGCCGGTGTTCGTGGATGGCGACCTGGTGCTGTATGATTCAACCGTGATCATCGAATATCTCGATGATGCCTGGCCGGTGCCGCCGCTTTTCCCGCGTGATCCGAAAGCACGGGCCCGTTGCCGCCAGATCGAGCTCTTTGCCGATGAGGTTATGCTGCTGCCGCTGCGCCATCTCATGCACCGCACCGAGCCACATGCCGCAGACGATGCGCGCTGGAACGAAGCCGAGAGCAGGACACCTGCCCAGATCGAAGCCCTTGCGCTGCGTCACGGCGAGGCCGCTACCCTGCTCGGTGACAAGCCGTTCTTCTGCGGGGAGTTTAGCGCCGCCGACATCGCCGTGTTCCTGCAACTGCACTACAGCGAGCGCCTGGCGGGCCCGCCGCTGGAACGCCACGCCAACCTGGCGCGCTTCTACCGCCGCATGCGGGAGCGGACCTCGGTGGCGCAGACCGTGGCAGCCATTGCCGATGGCGACCGTGAATTGTCAGCGCCAGTGGACGGGGCCCGGGCCTAGCAGCCTCAGCGCTGTTTCGCTCAGACCGGGCCTGGAATCTGTGGCAGGTTTTCCATCTCCACGGTGAGGGCGCGGCGCAGCCGCTCCTGTGCCGGGACGGAAGCCTCGAATATCTCCCGCACGCGGAAGAAATCGGCCACACCGATCTGCTCGACGGCGGGCTGCACATAGACATCCGGCGGGCTGAGCGCCCGCTTGGTTTCGGCAAGCCGGTTGAACATGATCAGGATGGAGCCGATGGCGACCTGGAGATTGTTGCGGCGATTGTGGTCGACGGCGCGCGGACGGCCCGTGACGTCGACGGCGACCACCAGATCGACATTGTCACGCACCTTGTCGAAGGGCACGGGATTGACGACACCGCCATCGACATGAAGGCGGCCCTCGATGAGCGGAGCCGCGATGATACCGGGAATGGCGATCGAGGCGGCGACGGCCGGGAGCAGGGGCCCCTGTGCGAAGACCTTCTCTTCGAGATTGTCATAGTCGGTGGCGATGATCTTCAGCGGGATCATCGCATCCTCGATATTGGGCGGCAGCATGTCTGGCAGGGCAAGCTCGACCAGCGTTTCGGCATCGAGATGGAGCGAGGTCAGGCTCTTGAGCGACAGAAGCTTGAGCGGCTTGCTCTTGCGCGTGCCGAAGATGTGGCGGGCAAAGGTGGCGCGGTCGGCGAGCAGCGTGGCCGCATGCTTGCGCAGATCCTTGCCGCTCATGCCACAGGCATAGGCGGCCCCGATGAGGGCACCCATGGAACAGCCCGCGATGACGGCGGGCCGGATGCCAAGCTCGTCGAAAACCTCGAGGACGGGAATATGGGCAAGCCCGCGCGCACCACCACCACCCAGGGCAAGGCCGACGCGAAGAGGAGAGTTCTGCGGCATGGGAGGCCTGATGTAAGGCAGCGGCTGCCGGAGTTCAAATGAAAGGCACTTTACCCGATGGCGCGCCAGCCGATGTCGCGGCGATGGAAGCCCATGGGAAAGTCGATACGGTCCACGGCGGCATAGGCGCGGGCCTGTGCTTCCTTCACCGTGGCGCCCAATGCGGTGACATTGAGAACGCGGCCACCGCTTGAAACCAGCACGCCATCCTTCTTGGTAGTGCCGGCGTGGAAGACTTCAACATCTGCGCCAAAGTCCTGCTCCAAGCCCTTGATGGGATTCCCTTTTGTGATCTCTCCGGGATAGCCCTTCGTGCACAGGCAGACGGTGAGTGCGGCTTCCTTGCGCCAGCGCACGGAGAGCTTGTCGAGCGTGCCATCGGCGGTGGCGAGCAGAAGGGTCAGCAGGTCATCACGCAGGCGCGGCATCAGCACCTGCGTCTCGGGATCGCCGAAGCGCGCGTTGTATTCGATGAGCTTTGGCCCGGCCGCGGTGAGAATGAGACCTGCATAGAGCACGCCCTTGTAGGGGTGGCCCTTGTCGGCCAGCGCCTTCACTGTCGGCTTGACGATTTTCTCCAAGGCTTCGTTGCAGAGGGCCTCGGTCATGCAGGGGGCCGGTGAATAGGCGCCCATGCCGCCGGTGTTGGGGCCGGTGTCGCCATCGCCGACCCGCTTGTGATCCTGAGCGGTGGCGAGCGGCAGCACGTTGCGGCCATCGGAGAGCACGAAGAAGCTTGCTTCCTCGCCCTCGAGAAATTCCTCGATGACGCAGGAGGCACCGCCGAAGCGGCCCGCGAAAATGTCCGCAAGGGCGGCATCGGCTTCTGCCATGGTCATGGCAACGGTCACACCCTTGCCTGCGGCCAGGCCATCGGCCTTGATGACGATGGGGGCTCCCACTTTCTTCAGGTAGGCGCGCGCACCCTCCAGGCTCTCGTGCCGTTCATAGGCGGCGGTGGGGATGCCGTAGTCGCGGCAGATATCCTTGGTGAAGCCCTTCGAGCCTTCCAGCTGTGCGGCAAATTTCGAGGGGCCGAAAGCCTTGATGCCGGCGGCGGCGAGATCGTCGACCAGCCCCGCGACCAGCGGCGCTTCCGGACCCACCACCACGAAGCCGATGGACTTCTCCTTGCAGAAGGCGACGATATCGCCGTGGCGGGTGACGTCGAGCGTCACAAGCTCGGCCTGCTTCGCCATGCCGGGATTGCCGGGGGCGGCATAGAGCCTGGTGAGCAGCGGGCTTGCGGAGAGCGCCCAGGCGAGGGCATGTTCGCGGCCGCCAGAGCCGATGAGAAGGACGTTCATGGGATTCCCGGGGTTCTTGCCTTTGCGCGCCTTCTCGCAAATGATGCGGCTGAATCAAACCTGAAAAAGCACAATGTCCACCGACGTCAATTTCGATCCGGAAACAGGCGAAATCCGCGAGGCCCCCGCAGGCAATGCCTCGGAATATTCGGTCAGCGAGATCGCCCATGCGCTCAAGCGCACCATCGAAGACCGCTTCGGCTTCGTGCGGGTGCGTGGCGAGATTTCCGGCTACCGCGGGCCGCATTCCTCCGGGCATTGCTATTTCGCCATCAAGGACGAAGGCGCCAAGCTCGATGCCGTGATCTGGCGCGGCAGTTTCGGGCGGCTGCGCTCCAAGCTGCAGGAGGGGCTGGAGGTCATCGTTTCCGGCAAGATCACCTCCTATCCCGGCAAGTCGTCGTACCAGATCATCATCGAGAACGTAGAGCCCGCTGGCGTCGGCGCGCTGATGGCGCTGCTTGAGGAACGCAAGAAGAAGCTGGCGGCGGAAGGGCTTTTCGATGCGGCGCGCAAGCGGCCCATTCCCTATCTGCCGCAGGTGATCGGGGTGGTGACATCGCCGACCGGTGCTGTGATCCGCGACATCCTGCACCGGCTGAATGACCGCTTTCCGCGCCATGTCATCGTCTGGCCGGTGCGGGTGCAGGGCGAGACGGCGGGGGCCGAGGTCGCCCAGGCGATCCAGGGCTTCAACGCCATGGCGGAGAAGCCCGACGTGCTGATCGTGGCGCGCGGCGGCGGCTCGCTTGAGGATCTCTGGCCCTTCAATGATGAAGCCATCGTGCGGGCGGTGGCCGCCAGCAGCATCCCGGTGATCTCGGCCATCGGCCATGAAACCGATACGACGCTCATCGATTTTGCCGCTGACTGGCGGGCGCCAACACCGACCGCGGCGGCGGAAAAGGCGGTGCCGGTGCGGGCCGAGCTTGTGGCCGAGACAGCCTCGCTGTCGGCCCGGCAGAAACGCGCCATTGCCCGCGTCATGCAGGAGCGCAAGCTCCGCCTGCAATCGGCCGGGCGCGCCTTGCCCAAGCCCGACGACATGCTGGCCATTGCCCGGCAGCGGCTCGATACGGCGAGCACGCGGCTGCCTTCGGGCCTGCGCAGCAACCTCCAGCGCCACGCCCTTGTTCTGGCGCGGGCGGCGGGGCGGCTGTCGCCCAAGTCCCTGCGTGACCGGCTGGCTGAGCAGCGCCGCCGTGTCGGCGAAGTGCTGGCGCGGCGGAAGCGGGGCCTCGACGTGCTTTTCGCCCGCAAGCGAGAGCGCTTTGAAGGGGAGCGGAAGCTGCTGCTGTCGCTGAGCTACAAATCGGTGCTGGCGCGGGGCTTCGCGCTGGTGCGCGATGCTGCGGGCAGGCCGCTGCACGCGGCGGCAGCGGTGAAGCCTGCGGCCCGCATCGAGATCGAGTTTGCCGATGGCCGGGTCAACGCCGTGACCGAAAAGACCCCGGGGCAGGGCTCGCTCTTTTAGTTTGGGCGGCAATGCTCTATGGAGTTCGCCATGAATTTCCATGACCCCCTCGTTCCGCAGCAGCGCGAAGCCAAGCTGCGTTATCTCGACCACGAGTTCGAGATCCTGAAGGAAGGGGAGTTCGTGCGCTGCGGCATGACGGGCGATCCGATCCGCCTCGACAAGCTGCGCTACTGGTCGATCTCCAAGCAGATGCCCTACAAATCCGCCGGCGAGGCGTTTCAGGACTATCTGCAGGAACGCGGCGACTGAGCTACAGGATCGTGTAGGGGCGGAGGTAGGGCAGGTAGTCGCCCTGCAGGAGCACAGCCAGATTGGCGCCGATGAGCAGGCCCTGGATGATGAGCACCGTGCTGCGCTTGAGATGATAGCGGGCGGTTGCGTTCCGGATCACATAGGCGATCAGGAAGATGGTGTTCAGGATGAGAAGCTGCAGGACAAGCGGCACCGAGCCTTCACTGAGCATGCGGTAGGCAAGGTCCCAGTCCACCGCCATGAAATAGTCGAGGAAATTCACGGAAATCTCCGCTTCAACCTGCCGTCCTTGCCGGGGTTCTAGGGCAAAAGTTTTAATGGCCGGTTGAGTGCCATGCAGGAAATGCGCCTATGGCGTTTGCAATTCCGGTACTATATAGCGTCCGGTTCGTTTGGAGTTAATGACATGAAGACCGCGTGGACCCCTGAAAGCTGGCGCAAAGTCCCCATCGTTCAGGTGCCTGACTATGCCGATGCCGAGCAGCTTGCCAACGTCGAAAAGCGTCTGGCCGGGTTTCCGCCGCTGGTCTTTGCAGGCGAGGCCCGCAAGCTCCGCAAGAAGCTGGCCCGGGTGGCCGAGGGCCGTGGTTTCCTGCTCCAGGGTGGCGACTGCGCCGAGAGCTTCGCCGAGCATTCGGCTGACAATATTCGCGATTTCTTCCGTGTTTTCCTGCAGATGGCGGTGGTTCTGACCTTCGCCGGCGGGCAGCCCGTGGTGAAGATCGGGCGCATTGCCGGGCAGTTCGCCAAGCCGCGCTCCTCGCCGACCGAGACCGTCAACGGGGTGGAACTGCCGATCTATCGCGGCGACATCATCAATGGCGCCGACGCAACGCTTGAATCGCGCAATCCGGACCCGGAACGGCAGATCATGGCCTACCGCCAGTCGGCGGCCACCATGAACCTGCTGCGCGCCTTCGCCCAGGGCGGCTATGCCAACCTCGAGAACGTGCACAAGTGGACGCTCGGCTTTCTCAAGGACACGCCGGCATTCGAGCAGTATCAGGATCTCGCCGACCGCATCTCCGAGACGCTGGGCTTCATGAAGGCCTGCGGCATCACCGCCGAGACCGCGCCGCAGCTGCGCGCTACGGATTTCTACACGAGCCACGAGGCTCTGCTGCTTGGCTATGAGCAGGCGCTGACCCGCGTCGACTCGACGAGCGGCGACTGGTACGCGACCTCCGGCCACATGCTGTGGATCGGTGACCGCACCCGCCAGCCTGACCATGCTCATGTGGAATTCTGCCGCGGTGTGAAGAACCCGATCGGCCTCAAATGCGGCCCGTCGCTCAAGCCGGATGAACTGATCCGCCTGATCGATCTGCTCAATCCGGAGAACGATCCTGGCCGCCTGACGCTCATCGCGCGCTTCGGTGCTGACAAGGTGGAGAAGCACCTGCCCGACCTCATCCGCGCCGTGAAGCGTGAAGGCCGCGTGGTGGTGTGGTCCTGCGATCCGATGCACGGCAACACCGTGAAGTCCACGAGCGGCTACAAGACCCGGCCCTTCGACTCGATCCTCAAGGAAGTGCGCAGCTTCATGGCCGTGCACCGGGCCGAAGGCACCCATGCCGGCGGCATCCATGTCGAGATGACCGGCAAGGACGTGACCGAGTGCACCGGCGGCCTGCGGGCGCTGCGCGACGAAGACCTCAATGACCGCTATCACACCTTCTGCGACCCGCGCCTCAACGCGGCCCAGGCCCTGGAGCTCTCTTTCCTGGTGGCCGAGGAGATCAAGAAGGAAATGGCGGGCCGCCCCCGCATCGATGACGACGAGGCGGCCGAAGCTGCCGAATGAGCCCTTGAAGGCTCGCGGCGGCTGCACTAACTAATCTGTGCCGGTGTAACAGCCGGCATCGTTCTCAGGGCGGGGTGTAATTCCCCACCGGCGGTGTTTGGCCAGCAATGGCCATCAGCCCGCGAGCGCTTGTATCCTTCGGGGTGCAAGGTCAGCAGACCCGGTTCAACTCCGGGGCCGACGGTATAGTCCGGATGGAAGAGAACACATGAAGCAAGGCGCGCAGTCCCCGCATGGGGAGCCTGCGACGCATTGCATATGTGGCCCTGTGCGATTGTTGAAACACATGCACGAGGGCCGCTTGGACAAGCACCCCATCATTGCGAGCGACACGATCACCAGCGCCATGGCCGCTGCGATTGCCGCTGCGCGTGCTTTCGAGGGAGCGACGGCGCCCAACCCTCCGGTTGGTTGCGTGCTGCTAGATGAACAGGGCGCTGTCATCTCGACCGGGGCCCATGAAAGGGCCGGGCAGGCCCATGCCGAAGCCCAGGCGATTGCCCGGGCACGGGAGGCGGGCCTTTCTGAACGCATCCACACCGCTGTCGTGACGCTCGAACCCTGCAATCATCATGGCCGCACGCCGCCCTGCACGGAGGCGATCCTCGCAACGCCGGCACGGCAGGTCTGGATCGGCTGTGCTGATCCCAATCCAAAAGTGAAGGGCAGTGGTGCCGCAACACTTGCGGCGCGCGGATTGAATGTGACGTTCTTCACGCCCCGCCATGACGAAGTGATTGCTACAGGTTTGCAGCGGCTGATTGGCCCCTTTGCCAAGCGCACGAGCACAGGGTTGCCCTGGGTGACGGTGAAGCAGGCCGTCAACCGCGAGGGCAGCATGGTGCCGCCGCAGGGCCAGAAGACCTTCACCAGTGCTGCATCCCTGACCTTCGCCCACGAACTGCGCCGCCGCGCCGATGCGATCCTGACCGGCTCGGGGACGGTGCTGGCGGATGATCCGCATTTCACCGTGAGGCATGTGCCCGATTTCACCCACAAGCGCCGGCACCTTGTGCTGCTCGACCGCCGTCGGCGCATTCCTGAAAGCTACGTGCAGGCCGCGGAGGCCCGCGGTTTTTCCGTGCTGCGCGCTGGAACGATCGAGGACGGATTGCGCCAGTGCGCCGAGCGGGGCGCGCTGGAAGTTCTGGTCGAGGCGGGGCCTGCCGTCACGGAAGCCATTTTGTCGGGATCGCTCTGGGACGAGCACGTTGTCATCCGCCAACAGGCCGGGGGCGACGACATCATCACCATTCATCGCAACAGCAGAAGCACTTGGGAGCTGCATGTTTTCAGGCATCATTGAGCGCGTCGCTTCCGTCAGCCGGGCCGACCATGGAACGGGCGGGCTGAACTGCCGGATCGAAACGGGCTTCGCCGGTCTCGAACTGGGCGAGAGCATCGCCGTCAATGGCGTGTGCCTCACCGTTGTATCTTTCGATGCCGTGGGGGTTGCCGATTTCTATGCCAGCCCGGAAACGCTGGCGCGCACCAATCTTTCGACCATTGTGATGGGCAGCAAAGTCAATCTGGAACGGGCTGTAAGCCTGAACACGAGGCTGTCGGGTCATCTCGTGCAGGGCCATGTGGACGGCATGGCGACACTGGCTGAGGTGATTGCCGACGAGGGGTCATGGCGGCTCTTCTTCGATGTGCCGGATTCACTGGCCCGCTATTGCGTGGAAAAAGGCTCCATCGCCTTCAATGGCATCAGCCTGACAATCAACAGCCTCGCGGCGCTGGGCAATGGCCAGTCGCGGATCGGCATCACCATCATCCCCCACACCTGGGAACACACCAATCTCCATGCCGCAAGGCCCGGAGACGCCATCAATGTCGAAGTCGATGTGATGGCGAAATATGTGGAGCGCCTATGTCTGCCCTATCTGAAGCCCTAGAACACCTGCGCCGCGGCGGCATGATCGTGCTCGTCGATGACGAGGACCGCGAGAACGAGGGCGACATCGTCGTTGCCGCGGAATTCGCCACCGCCGATGCCGTCAACTTCATGGCCAGGCATGGCCGTGGACTGATCTGCCTTTCGATGGCCGCCGACATGATCGACAAGTTCGGCCTGCCGCCGATGACCCACAATAATGGTGCAAGGCGTTCGACCGCTTTCACCATCTCGATCGAGGCGCGCGAGGGGATTTCGACCGGTATCTCCGCCGCCGACCGGGCCCGCACCATTGCCACCGCCATCGATCCGAAGGCGCAGCCCGGTGATATCGTGTCGCCCGGCCATATCTTCCCGCTGCGTGCGGCAGAGGGTGGCGTTCTGAAACGCACCGGTCACACCGAGGGTGCTGTCGATCTGATGCGGCTGGCGGGGCTGCGGCCTGCCGGCGTCATCTGCGAGATCATGCGCGATGATGGCGAGATGGCGCGCCGCCCGGATCTCGAGATTTTCGCCAAGACGCACGGGCTTCCCATCCTGACCATCGAGCAGATCGTCCGGCACCGGAAGCGCAGCGAGATCAATGTGCGCGAAGTGGCGCAGGCCGATCTGCCATCGTCCTTCACCGACGAGCCGCTGCGCATCCATGCCTTCCACGAGGTGATCGGCGAGGGCGAGCATCTGGCACTGGTGAAGCATCCGCTTCCCGAGGTGCCGCTCGTGCGGGTTCACTCCGAATGCCTGACAGGCGAGGCGCTGGGCTCGCTGCGCTGCGACTGCGGCCCGCAATTGCAGAAGGCCCTGCAGCTCATTTCCGAAAGCGAAGGCGGCGTTCTCGTCTATCTGCGCAATCAGGAGGGCCGCGGCATCGGCCTTGCCAACAAGATCAAGGCCTATGCCTTGCAGGACCGGGGCCATGACACGATCGATGCCAACACGGCCCTGGGCTTCGGCGTCGACGAGCGCGACTACAGCGCTGCCGCAGGCATCCTGCGCTCACTCGGGGTCAACCGGCTTCGCCTGCTCTCCAACAATCCGGACAAGACACGGGCCCTTGCCGACCTGGGCCTCGATGTCGTGGAGCAGGTGCCGCTGGTGATCGCCAGCAACCCTTTCAACGCCTCCTATCTCGCCACCAAGCGCGACAGGCTCGGACATTTCATCCCGCAATAAACAGAGGAACAGAACCATGGCCAACACCCAGACCAGCAAGTGGCGGATCGCACTCGTCGTCAGCCGCTTCAATGCAGAAGTTACGGAAGGATTGAAGCGCGGCGCGCTCGCCTATCTCAAGGAACAGGGCATCGCTGTTCCCGATGCTCACATCTATCCGGCACCCGGCGCTTTCGAGATCCCGCTGATCGCCAAGACCCTGGCCGAGACCGGGCGCTTTGACGGCGTTGTGTGCCTGGGCTGCGTGACCAAGGGCGATACGGCCCACTTCGAATACATCAGCGAGAATGCCGGGGCAGGCCTGATGCGCGCGACACTGGCCACGAAGGTGCCCTTGGCCTTCGGCGTGCTCACCACCTACACCGAGCAGCAGGCCACAGTGCGGAGCCTCGACGACAAGCACAACAAGGGCCGGGAGGCGGCGGCAGCGGTGGTTGATTCGCTCAACACCATTGCGGCCATCAAGGCACAGGGCTAAAGGCCCCCTCCGTGACGGGGGCCGATGATTGAGCTAGAAAGCTGATCCTTTCCAGACGGAGCCCCCATGTCCCTGCGCAAGAACCTCAGAGCTGAACTCGAAGCGCCCGAAGAACTCAGGCGCTTCGGCAGCGGCTGGATTGCCGGTGTGCTCGGCTTTGCCCTGGCACTGGGCGCACTCTTCCTTGTCTTCATCTTGCGCCAGCCCGCACTTCTCGGCATGCCGGAACTCTCGGCCTTGCACAGCCAGAGCCTGCTCAAGCCGATCCTGTTTGCCACGATGATCGCCGCCTTCTTCTGCGGCACACTGAGCCTGACGCTGCGCGACAAGAAGCTGCTTGGCACGCTGACCATCGTCATCACGCTGGTGGCCTCGCTCTGGGGCGCCATGCCACAGATCGGCGATCTCACCGGTGGCCACCGTGTTTTCTTCGGGCTCGACTTCTTCATCATCAACGTGATCTTCGGCGGCGTTCTCTTCATTCCGCTGGAGCGCATCTTTCCGCATCGCGCGGAGCAGCCTGTCTTCCGCGGCGAGTGGCGCGAGGACCTGTTCTATTATTTCATCAGCTCGATGCTGGTGCAGGTGCTGACCTTCACGACGCTGGCGCCGTCAACAGCACTGGTCGCCACCGGCAGCTTCAACGATCTCCGGCAATGGGTGGGAGGTCTTCCGTTCGTTATCCAGATCATCGCCATCATGGCCCTGACGGATTTCGTGCAGTACTGGGTGCATCGCGCCTTCCATCGTGTGCCCTTCCTGTGGAAGTTCCATGCCGTGCATCACTCGGCCAAATCCATGGACTGGATTGCCGGCGCGCGCATGCATTTCCTCGAGATCATCGTGCTGCGTGCCGCCACCGCGACACCGGCCTTCGTGCTGGGCTTCACAGAGTCGGCGCTGCAGACCTATCTGCTCATCGTCTATGTCTATTCGACATTCGTGCATGCCAACCTGAACTGGAATCTCGGCATCTTCGAGCGCTTCCTCGTCACGCCGCGCTTCCATCACTGGCACCACGGCCTCGAGAAGGAGGCCATCGACGTCAATTTCGCCATCCATTTCCCGCTCTATGACAGGCTGTTCGGCACCTACCACATGCCCGAGGACCGCTGGCCCAAGGGCTATGGCATTGGCGGCCATCCGGTGCCGACGGGCTATTGGCAGCAGTTTCTCTATCCCTTCCGGCGGACGAAATAGGGCTTGTGCCCCCAGCGGCTGCTGCCCATATGATACGGACACTGTTACAGATAATAGAAGAGATTCCAGATGATCGACCTGCACTACTGGCCGACGCCAAACGGCCACAAGATCACGATTTTCCTTGAAGAAGCGGGGCTTCCCTACACCATCCACAAGGTGGATATCGGCAAGGGCGACCAGTTCAAGCCCGAGTTCCTGAAGATTGCTCCCAACAACCGCATGCCGGCCATTGTCGACCAGACGCCGGCCGATGGCGGCGCGCCGATCAGCATTTTCGAGTCTGGCGCCATCCTGCAATACCTCGCCGAGAAGACCGGCAAGTTCCTGCCCAAGGACGTGCGCGGGCGCACCGAAGTGATGCAGTGGCTCTTCTGGCAGATGGGCGGCCTTGGCCCCATGGCCGGCCAGAACGGCCATTTCAACGTCTATGCGCCGGAACGCATCCCTTATGCCATGGAGCGCTACACCAAGGAAACGGCGCGGCTTTACGGCGTGCTCAACAAGCGCCTCGCTGACCGTGAGTTCGTGGCGGGCGAATACTCGATTGCCGACATGGCATCCTACCCGTGGATCGTGCCCTACGAGAACCACAAGCAGAACCTCGACGACTTCCCCAACCTGAAGCGCTGGTTCGAGGCGATCAAGGCACGGCCCGCCGTGGTCAAGGCCTATGCCCAGGCGCCCAAGTCCTATGCCAAGCCGATGACCGACGAGGAGCGCAAGGTGCTCTTCGGCCAGGACGCCAAGACGGTGAAGGCCTAGCCTCTCGCCGCAGCCACGGCCCGGCTGGAGCGCACAAACTCCATGCCGATGTGGCTGAACAGGGCAACAAGCACGATGGTGCCGCCGAGCATGGTTGCTGCCGGCGGCGCCTCTCCCAGGAAGAGCCAGACCCACAATGGTGTGAAGGGCACTTCCAGCGAGGCAAGCAGCGTGGCCTCGCCCGCCGTGACGCGCTTTGTGCCCAGCGTGTAGAAGAACAGGCCAAGCGCATTCTGAACCACGCCGAAAATGGCGATGAGCCCGAAATCCGTGAGGCTCACACCCATGGGATCGGCGAAGGCAAAGCAGAAAATGCTGACGAGATAGCCTGACAGCGCCATGGCGAGCATCATCGGCAGGTCGCGGTGCCCGCGCATCAAAACCGAGAAGCTGGCCATGCTGAGGGCCATGAAGACCGCCAGCAGCTTGCCGAACATCGATCCGCCCCAGGACGACCCCCAGAGCATGATGACGACACCCACAAGTGCGGTGATGGCGGCAAGGATCGTCATGCGGCTGCTGCGCTCGCCAAAGATGAGCCAGGCAAGCCCCGCCGCCATGAACGGAGCCGTGGCATAGATGACCATGGCATCGGCAACCGAGGTGTAACGAATGGCGCCGATGCCGCAGATCATCGACGTGGCGCTGAAGAAGGCGACACCAAGCCCGGGCCACCCCAGCCTGCGCAGGTCACCAAGCGCGAAGCGCCGTTCCAGCAGGCAATACATGATGAGGACGGCACTGCCCGAGAAGATGCCGCGCCAGAACAGCAGCGTCATCAGGTCCGCCCCGATGATACGGGTGAAATAGCCGCCCATGGACCAGCAGAGGGCGGCCGCGGCGACAACGATAAGGCCCAGCCGGTGCTGGGCAGGGGAGACGGCGGACATGGAACGGGACTCGAAGGGGAAGGCGCGCCGAGGCTGATAGCACCGGGGCACGGCAATCACACGCCCGGAAACGGCATGGCAACCGTCTTTCAGCCCTCGCTTGACGGCAAGGGGGGCTTTCCGGCATGGTGCGCCGCGATGAATTCCGCCCGCCAGCATGCCGTTAACATTTGCGGCATTATTATCTGCACCTAGCGCATAACCCGCTGGCACGGCGCCGCTTGTCCTGAACTGAAGCAAAGCGATCCCGGAGCCAGCCTCCGAGGAACCCCATGACACTTCGCATCTACAACACGCTGACCCGGAGCAAGGAGGAATTCACCCCCTTGGACCCGAAGAACGTGCGCATGTATGTCTGCGGGCCCACGGTCTACGACTTCGCCCATATCGGCAATGCGCGGCCGGCAATCGTCTTCGATGTGCTCTACCGCCTGCTGCGCCACCTCTACGGCGAGAACCACGTCACCTATGTGCGCAACATCACCGACGTCGATGACAAGATCAACGCGCGGGCGCTGCGCGACTATCCCGGCGTGCCGCTGAACGATGCCATCCGCCGCGTGACCGAGACAACCTATGAACAATACCAGAAGGACGTGACGGCCCTCGGCTGCCTGCGGCCTGAATTCCAGCCACGCGCCACCGAGCACATCGCCGGGATGATCAGCATGATCGAAGCACTGATCGCCAGGGGCCATGCCTATCAGGCAGAAGGTGAGGTGCTGTTCGATGTGGGTGCCATGCCGGACTATGGCCAGCTCTCGCACCGCAAGCTCGACGAGCAGGTGGCGGGTGCGCGTGTCGCCGTCGACGCCCACAAGAAGAACCCGGCCGACTTCGTGCTGTGGAAGCAATCGGAACCGCATGAGCCGGGCTGGGAGTCACCCTGGGGACGGGGCCGCCCCGGCTGGCACATCGAATGCTCGGTGATGAGCAAGGCGCATCTCGGCGAAGTCTTCGATATCCATGGCGGCGGGCTCGATCTCATCTTCCCGCATCACGAGAATGAACTGGCACAATCGCGCTGCGCCCATGGCACGAAGGTCATGGCGAATTACTGGATGCACAACGGCTTCCTGCAGGTGGAAGGACAGAAGATGTCCAAGAGCCTGGGGAATTTCGTGACGATTAGTGAGCTGCTCAACACTGAAAAATTCGGTGGACGCAAATGGCCTGGAGAGGTGTTGCGGCTCGCCATGCTTATGACAAACTACCGGGAGCCGATAGATTTTTCCTTGGCTAGGCTTACCGAAGCAGAAAGCAAGATAGGGACTTGGAGCGAAATTCTTCAGAATGAGACGACGAAAAATTTCGTCCAGCCTCCCTCTGCTGATGTCGTCCAAGCGCTGTATGACGATCTAAATACAAATGCAGCCCTTGAGTTTATCTCTTCGTGCGAAACAGGGAGCCGCAGCAGTGCAGCTGCTCGTGCACAGCTTGGCGCTGATCTAGGGTTTCTCGGAATGTTTCCAGATCGTGAAGTTCAGTGGTTTCTGGATCTGCCGAGATTCTCTCAAGATGAAATGCAGTCAATCAGGTCTCGGGTAGTCAAAGAAATGCAAGCCAACCGCCTGGGGATCGAGATCGAGGCGATCACTACACAAATCGCCGCCCGCCTCGAAGCGCGCAAGGCCAAGAACTGGGCTGAGAGCGACCGCATCCGCGATGAACTCGCCGGCATGGGCATTGCCATCAAGGACAACAAGGACGGCACGACCAGCTGGGAGGTGAAACGATGAACGCTACCGACAAGAAGGACTGGCGGAACTCGCTTCCGTTCCCCAGGCGCTGGCTCGGCTATATCGCGCTCAAGCTGATCGCCGTTGCGCTCATTGTCTATATCGCACTCCGCTATCAAGGCCTGATCTGATGACCCGCCAACGCATCCATCTCTTCGACACGACGCTGCGCGATGGCCAGCAGACGCCGGGTGTTGATTTTTCCCTCGACGACAAGCTGGTCGTCATGAGCCTGCTCGACAAGATCGGGATCGACTACATCGAAGGCGGCTATGCCGGCGGCAACCCGACGGATGTGGCGCTGTTTTCCGCGCCGCGGCAGAGCCATGCCACCTTCACCGCATTCGGCATGACCAAGCGCGTGGGCCGCTCGGCCTCCAATGATGCCGGGCTTCAGGCCGTCATCCAGGCCAAGGCCAAGGCGGCCTGCTTCGTTGCCAAGTCATGGGATTACCACGTGCGCGTGGCGCTGGGCTGCAGCAACGAGGAAAACCTTGAGGCGATCCGCGACACCGTGCTTGCGGCCAAGGAGGCGGGCAAGGAAGTGCTGATCGACTGCGAGCATTTCTTCGATGGCTACAAGGCCAACCCGGCCTATGCCGTGGCATGCGCCAAGGCGGCCTACGAGGCGGGTGCGCGCTGGATCGTGCTCTGTGACACCAATGGCGGCACGCTGCCGTCGGAAGTTTCTGAGGTCGTGCGGGCCGTCACCAAGACTGTGCCCGGCGATTTCCTCGGCATCCACGCCCACAACGACACCGACCATGCGGTGGCCAATTCACTCGCCGCCATCGATGCCGGGGCCTGCCAGATCCAGGGCACGCTCAACGGCATCGGGGAGCGCTGCGGCAATGCCAATCTTGTGTCCATCATCGGCACGCTGTCGCTGAAGCCGCACTACCGCAAGCGCTTCGAGACCGGCGTCGACGATGCCAAACTCAAGGAGCTGACGGCAACGGCGCGCGCCTTCGATGAGCTGCTGAACCGCTCGCCCAATGCGCAAGCCCCCTATGTCGGCAAAAGCGCCTTTGCCACCAAGGCCGGCATCCATGCCTCGGCACTGGCCAAGGAGCCGGAAACCTATGAGCATGTGCCGCCGGAAACGGTGGGCAACCGCCGCCGCATCCTGATCTCCGACCAGGCCGGAAAATCGAACCTCCTCGCTGAACTGGAGCGGATCGGCCTGCGCATCGACAGGGCGGACCCGCGCCTCGATGCGCTGCTGCGCGACGTGAAGGAACGCGAGGCGCAAGGCTATGCCTATGATGGCGCCGATGCTTCCTTCGAGCTTCTGGCCCGGCGCACCCTCGGCTCGGTGCCGCACTACTTCGACATCATCTCCTTCCGCACCATGGTGGAGCAGCGCAATGGCGAGATGCTCTCGGAAGCCGTGGTGAAGGTGAAGGTCGACGGCGAGATCTTCATCAACGCGGGCGAGGGCAACGGCCCTGTGAACGCGCTGGACGTGGCGCTCCGCAAGGACCTGGGCAAGTTCCAGAAACACATCGATGACATGGAACTGGTGGATTTCAAGGTCCGTATCCTCAACGGCGGCACGGGCGCCACCACCCGGGTTCTGATCGAAAGCAGGGACAGCGGCGGCAACCGCTGGTTCACTGTGGGGGTCTCCCCCAATATCGTCGAGGCGTCCTTCCAGGCGCTGCTCGACGCGATCATCTACAAGCTCGTCCGCGACGGCGTTTCCGCATAGCTCCCTTCCACTGCTGGGCGTTGCGACGGGCCGGGCGCACGGCTACAGGCGCGCCATGCAAGGTCTGAGCGAACAGCAAAAGGGCGTCGTTTTCTGCGTCATTGCCCATCTCTTCTGGGGAACAATGGCGCTTTACTTCGGCTTCATGCGGCATGTGCCGGTGATGGAAATTGCCGTGAACCGGGGCGTCTGGGCGCTTCCCATCGCCGCCGTCATTGTCTGGTGGCTGGGCCAGTATGGCGATGTCTGGCGGGTGCTGCGGAACCCCAAGTATGTGGCAATCCTGGCGCTGACCAGTTCCATCATCGTCTTCAACTGGGGCTTCTACATCTGGTCGATCGAACAGCACCGCACGATCGAGGCCAGCCTGGGCTATTTCATCAACCCGTTGCTCAACGTGGTCGCAGGCTACATCTTCCTGCACGAGCGCTTCAACAAGGCGCAGCTGATTGCCATCGTCCTCGCGGCGGCCGGCGTCATCATCCAGACCGTCGCAACCGGTGTGCTGCCCTGGCTTGGCCTGATGCTGGGTGGCAGCTTCTGCATCTACGGGCTTCTGCGTAAGAAGATCCCGGTGGGACCAACACAGGGCTTCCTGATCGAGGTGCTGCTGATCACCCCGCCGCTGCTGGCCGTTCAATACTATCTCGTGCAGCAGGGTGTGGCACGTTTCGGCACGACACTGAGCGACACACTGATGCTGATGGGCTGCGGCGTACTGACCTCGGGCGCTCTCATCTTCTTTGCGGCCTCGCTGAAGCGCCTGCGCTACTCGACGGCCGGGCTGCTGCAATACATCTCGCCGTCGCTGGTGTTCCTGACGGCGGTTTTCGTCTTCGGCGAGCACATGGACGTGTGGAAGCTCCTGTCCTTCGTGCTGATCTGGGTGGGCCTCGCGGTCTATTCCGTCTCGGCCCTGCAGGAAGAACGCTCCAGGCGCGCCGTCGAAGCTGCCGCGGTGGCCTGAGGCCCCGTCAGAAACGCGACTTGATGATATCGACGGGCGGCTTGTCGTGGGTATTGGCAAGCCGGTGGTGATAGGCGGCGATCAGCTTGTCCGGACTGTCGACCACGTCCATCCGCACCTCGAAGCCGGGGCGGATGAAACCCTTCTCGCGCATTGCGGCGATGAGGCTGAGCAGCGGATCCCAGAAGCCTGCGATGTTCAGCAGCATGATGGGCCGCGCATGTTGCTGGAGCTGGGCCCAGGTGAGGATCTCGGCCAGTTCCTCCAGCGTGCCGATGCCGCCGGGCAGCGCCACGAAGCCGCTGGAGCGCTCGAACATGGCCATCTTGCGCTCATGCATGTTGTTGGTGACGATCAGCTCCTGCACGCCCTCCAGCATCCGCTCCTTGGAAACGAGGAACTGCGGGATGATGCCGGTGACATGGCCGCCATGGCGGATGACGCTGCGGGCGACCTCGCCCATCAGGCCGATGCCGCCGCCGCCATAGACCAGACCGAAACCCGCCCTGGCAATGGCTTCACCCAGGACATTCGCCGCCGCCGCAAAGGCGGGATCATGGCCCGTTGCAGAGCCGCAATAGACACACAGGCGATGTTCGGGAATCTTCATACTGGCCACACACTCCGGGCGAATCTTTGCACTTTTTGGGCAGGCCCCTTAATAGGTGGCGCTGGGGACCCTATCTAGTACAGAATTGCCGCTTGCCGGCCCTTTGGCATGAGGCCAGCCAAGGATCGTGACCATGGACAAGAAGACTCCCATCATTGCCGTTTCCGCCATTGCGGCCGTTGCGGCTGGCGTCTTTGGTGTGGCCAGCCAGCGCCCCGACTGGCTGCCCTTCATGGCGCCGGCACCGCAGACCCAGGAACAGCCGCAGCAGCAGGCGGCCGCTGCGCCCCAGGCAGACGCTCCGGCAACACCGGAAGCTCCGGCTGCGGAGCAGCAACAGGCCGCCTTGCCCGCCGACACCCAGCAGCCTGCCGCCGCCGAACCCGCCCAAAGCGCGCCGCAGGCCGTTCAGGAACAACTGGCGCCCCCCGTCGCCCCGGCAGGCCCGGTTCCACCCTCTTTCGATACCGTGCGGGTTGAGCCCACGGGCGAGGCTGTCATTGCCGGGCGCGCCGCCCCCGGTGCTGATGTCATCATCAAATTCGACAATGTCTATGTCGGCGAGGTGAAAGCCGAGTCCGACGGCAGCTTCGTCTTCGTGCCGGAACATCCCCTGCCGCAGGGCAGCGGCGCCCTGACGCTGGAAAGCACCCATGAGGGCCAGACGCTGGTGTCCAAGGATGCCATCGCCGTGGTGGTGACGCGCAATGCGCCAGCACTCGTGGCCAAGGTTGACCCGCAGCAGCCGACCAAGATCGTGCAGGCGCCGGGCAGCGAGGCAACGGCAGGCGCACCGAAGGAGGTGCGTCTCAGCAGCATCGACTACAATGATGCCGGGAACATGGTGTTCCAGGGCGTGGCCAAGCCCAATGCCACCGTGCGCTTCTATGTCGACAACAGCATTGTCGGCGAGGTGGCGGCCGACGCCAAGGGCAGCTGGCTTTTCGATGCGGCCGAAGCGATTGCTCCCGGACAGCATACCCTGCGCGCCGATGAGGTCGATGGCGGCGGCAAGGTGACGAGCCGTGCCGAAACGCCCTTCCTACGGGAAGCGCCTGAAAAGGTGATCGCCTCGCAGCAGGCGCAGCCCGCGCCCGAAGCGCAAGTCGCTGCCGCAGAACCGGCCCAGGAGCCCGTCGCCGAACAGCCAGCCATGACCACCGAAGAGCCGGCCGCTGTGCCGCAAGCACAGGAACAGGCGGCGGCACCTGACGCGGCATCGGCTCCTCTGGATGCTGCCCCGGCAGATGCCGCACCAGCAGACGCTGCGGCTGCCGAACCCCAACCGGCTGAGCCACCCAAGAAGCTCGCCATGGCGCCTGCAGCCGTTCCCGGTGGACCAATGCGCGTGGTCATCCAGCCCGGCAACAACCTGTGGATCATCTCCCAGGAGCTCTATGGCCAGGGCAAGAGCTTCACCGTGATCTTCGATGCCAACCGCGACCAGATCAAGGATCCGGACAAGATCTATCCGGGCCAGATCCTGACAACACCCGTGGCGCAGAACTGAGACTTCATGCGACGCCTGAAGCCCGGTGAGGCCGCGTTCGGCGAGCGCGGCCAGTGGGACACGCTGAAAAGCCTGCTGCCCTATCTCTGGCCTGATGGCCGCACGGACCTCAAGGTCCGGGTGGTTCTGGCCATGCTTCTCCTTATTGTTTCGAAGCTTGTGACAATTGCAGCACCCTATGCCTTCAAGCATGCGACCGACCTTCTGGCCGCCAAGGACAACCCGGCCGCCTCGGCCTTTGCCGTCGCCATCTTCATGGTGCTCGCCTATGGCGTGGCGCGCATTGGCATGGTGGTTTTCGCCCAACTCCGCGATGCCGTCTTCGCCAAGGTCGGGCAGCGGGCCGTGCGCGACATGTCGTTCCGCACCTTCCAGCATCTCCACAACCTGTCGCTCAAGTTTCACCTGTCGCGCCGCACGGGCGGCCTTTCGCGCATCATCTCGCGCGGCACGGCGGGGATCGACACGGTTCTCCGCTTCTCGCTCTTCAACACCATTCCTACCGCATTTGAGATATTGCTCGTCTGCGGTGTGATGGTGGTGTCCTTTGGCTGGCTCTATGCGCTGATCGTGCTGCTGACCGTCATCGCCTATGTGGGCTTCACCTATTGGGCCACCGAATGGCGCATCAACATCCGCCGCACGATGAACGAGGCCGACACCGACGCCAACACCAAGGCGGTGGACTCGCTGCTCAATTTCGAAACAGTGAAATACTTCGGCAACGAGAGGCTGGAGGCCGAGCGCTATGACAAGTCCATGGCGATCTACGAGAAGGCGTCGATCAAGACGTGGATCTCGCTCTCTGTGCTCAACGCTGGGCAGGCCGTCATCTATTCCATCGGGCTGACCGCCGTGATGCTGCTCTCGGCTTTTGCCATCCAGTCCGGCCAGGCGACGATCGGCGACCTCGTCATGGTCAACGCCCTGATGATCCAGCTCTACATGCCACTGAACTTCATTGGGTCATCCTATCGCGAGATCAAGCAGGGGCTGATCGATGTCGATGGCATGTTCACAGTGCTCGACCAGTCCCAGGACATCAGCGATAAGCCCGGCGCGCCGGATTTCGTGCCCGGGGCAGGCAGCGTTGCCTTCGAGAACGTGAGCTTCGCCTATGATGCCGAGCGGCCCATCCTCCGGGGGATTTCATTTTCCATTCCCGCCGGAAAGACCGTGGCGATTGTCGGACCTTCCGGCGCCGGAAAATCCACGATCTCGCGGCTGCTCTTCCGCTTCTATGAGGTGAGCGGCGGGCGCATTCTTGTTGACGGGCAGGATATCCGCGAGGTGACGCAGGAGAGCCTGCGCCGTGCCCTCGGCATGGTGCCGCAGGACACAGTGCTGTTCAACGACACGGTGCGCTACAACATCCGCTATGGCCGGCCGCAAGCCAGCGATGCCGAGGTGGAGCAGGCGGCCCGGCTCGCCCAGATCCATGACTTCGTGCAGAGCCTCCCCAAAGGTTACGAGGCGCTTGTCGGCGAGCGCGGCTTGAAACTGTCCGGCGGCGAGAAGCAGCGTGTCTCCATCGCCCGCACCATCCTCAAGGGCCCGCCAATCCTTGTGCTCGATGAGGCAACCTCGGCCCTCGACACCTTCACCGAACAGGAAATCCAGACGGCCCTGCGGCAGGTGTCGAAGAACCGGACCACGCTGGTCATCGCGCACCGCCTGTCGACAGTCGTCGATGCCGACGAGATCATCGTGCTCGACAAGGGCGTGATTGCCGAGCGCGGCACCCATGCAGCCTTGCTGCGCAAGAAGGGGCTCTATGCCAGGCTGTGGAACCGTCAGCAGGAAGCGGATGAAGCCCGCCGCAAGCTGGCCGAGGCCGGGGAGGCATCTTCGCCGGAGGCGGGCGTGGCCTTGATGAATGCCAAGTGAATCAAGGTTTTCGCAACCAAGCGCTCTCGCAAGGCATTAACGCTGGCCTGTGAAAGCCCGCAAAATCATCTGAAAATTTGAATCAAATCCGCTGCTCTTCACCAATGTTTACCTGCGGAGGTGCATGGTGTCCCCAACAGCGCGGTCAACGTGCTCAAGAAGTCCGGGGCGAACCCGGCAAGAAGAAAACGAAGTGCAATTGTGTGGCGCCCGGGGGTGAAACCCCCGGGGCGAAATTTGGGGAGTCAGTCATATGAAGGTGACGACATTGGAGAATGTGGCCGGGCGTCTGGTGGAAGAGACGCTTGGTGTGGTCCGTGGCGCTGTGTTGTGGTCGCGCGGCCTCAAGAAGTTCAACCGGGGCGGTATCCGCGCCATGGAGTACATGACCAACGAAGACGTGGCGGAAGGGCTGAACCAGGCTCGCACCGACGCCGAAAAGTCGCTTATCCGCCAGGCAACGGCCCTGGGTGCAGATGCCATCGTCGGACTGCGCATCGAGATCATCGAAATGGGCGCGGGCATGTACCAGGCTTCGGCCATGGGAACCGCGGTGCGGACCTCTGAACTGACGGCTGCCGGTGTTCCGGCTTTCGCCCGGCGTTTCGAACTGAGCTTTGGCAAGCCGGCCAATGATACGGCAGAGATTATTGCTTTCCCCCAGCGGCGCATGGCCGGAGGGAATGCTGAACTGAGAACAGCCTGAACCAAGAACAAGAAACAGGGCAGGGGGCGGAGCCGCAGTCCGGAAAACACGGACTGCGGCTCGCTTTTGTTTTGGGCCATCCTGTTGTAAGGCGGCCCCATGAATATCGTGACAAGCATCACCTCGTCTTTGGCCCCCGTGCACCGGGAGGGCTATCCCTTTGTCCTAGCCTTTGCGGCGGCGACCATTGTGCTGTTCTCGCTCAGCTGGGAAACGGTGGGCTGGCTGGCGCTGATCCTCACATTGTGGTGCGCCTATTTCTTCCGCGACCCCGAGCGGGTGACACCGCTGCGCAAGGGCCTCGTCATTTCACCGGCCGATGGCCGTGTCAGCGCCATCACCGAAGTGATCCCGCCGCCTGAACTGGACCTGCCCAGGGAGATGCACCGCCGCATTTCCATTTTCATGAATGTCTTCGACGTGCATGTGAACCGCTCGCCGGTTGATGCCCGCATCCATCAGCTTACCTATGTGCCCGGTGCCTTCCTGAATGCCGAGCTGGACAAGGCAAGCGAGGACAACGAACGCCAGGCCCTGACATTGACGCTGGACGATGGCCGCCAGATCGGCGTGGTTCAGATTGCCGGACTGGTTGCCCGGCGCATCGTGAAATTCGTCGACGAAAGTGAACGCCTGATGGCCGGCCAGCGCTTCGGCCTGATCCGTTTTGGCAGCCGCGTTGATGTCTATCTGCCGCTGGCCGTGGCGCCTCTCGTGATCGTCGGGCAACGGGCCATCGCCGGGGAGACCGTAATTGCCGATCTCGAAGCTTCGGAAGGCCAACGCAGCGGCCGGAAGTCCTGATGGCGAGTGAACCCAAGCAGACAGGTGGAAACGGCGGCACTTTCCGCATGGTGCCGGTGCGCTATCTTGCACCTAATCTCATTACGCTTCTGGCCCTTTGCAGCGGTGTGACGGCGATACGCTTTGCCTTCGAGGGACGCTTTGAGATAGCGGTCAGTGCCGTGATCCTTGCGATCTTCCTCGATGCGATTGACGGCAGGCTCGCACGCTATCTCAAGGGCACGTCCCGCTTCGGTGCTGAGCTGGATTCACTGGCCGACTTCGTGAACTTCGGTGTTGCACCGGCGATCCTGCTCTACATCTGGACGCTGAACAGCCTCAAGACCATGGGCTGGATCATCTGCCTCATGCTGGCCATTGCTTGTGCGCTCCGGCTCGCCCGCTTCAACGTGGCGCTCGACGATCCCAACAAGCCTGCGTATGCGAATGCATTCTTCTCAGGCATTCCGGCCCCCGCTGGTGCCGGACTGGCCATGATCCCGTTCTATCTTGGGTTCCTCAAGATCATCCCCGACGGGCATGACTGGGCCATGTGGTTTGCGCCGCTTGTGGTGGCTGTCGCCGTCCTGATGGTGAGCAGGGTGCCGACCTATTCCGGAAAATCCGTGCGCAAGGTGCCCCGGGAAATGGTGCTTCCCATCCTCGCCGCCGCAGCCTTGCTGATCGTCTGTCTGATCAGCTTTCCGTGGCATACGATGCTGCTGGTCTGGGGTGTCTATCTTGCCCTGATACCGCTGAGCTGGCTGAGCTACAGACGCCTCAAGGCCGCTCATTCCAAAGGCTGAACGGGGTCGTTGCAAAGAGGCGTGCAAATGCTTTCCCCTGTGCTAGGCTTTCCCACAATGGCCCGGTCAATGTTGCGGGCGCTATAGAAGGGAGAGTTTGTCATGAAGCATTATACAATGAAATCGCTGATGGCCGGTGCCGCCATCCTGGCGCTGACCGCGGGCAACGCCTTTGCTGATGTTGTCTTTAACCGGGGCAACTCCGCCGACCCTGAGTCGCTCGATCCGCACAAGACCTCGACGGTTTACGAGGCTAATATCCTCCGCGATCTCTTCATGGGTCTGATGATCCACAACGCCAAGGCTGAGCTGGAGCCGGGTGCTGCCGAAAGCTACACAGTTTCGGAAGATGGCAAGGTCTATACCTTCAAGCTCCGGGCAGGGGCTAAGTGGTCCGATGGTACGCCCGTCACCGCCCAGGATTTCGTGTTCTCCTGGCAGCGGCTTGTCGATCCGGCAACGGCCGCCGAATACGCCTATCTCCTTTCCCCGGTTGTGAACGCTGATGCCATCACAAAGGGAGAAAAGAAGCCCGCCGAACTTGGGGTCAAGGCGATCGATGACGCGACCTTCGAAGTGACGCTGAATTCGGCAACACCCTATTTTCTGGAAATGCTGACGCACCAATCGACCTACGCCGTGAGCAAGGCCAACGTCGAGAAGTTCGGCGCAGACTTCATCAAGCCGGGCAACCTCGTGTCAAACGGTGCCTACATACTGGCCGAGTTCGTTCCGAACGACCACATCAAGGCCGTGAAGAACCCGAATTTCTATGACGCCGCCAACGTCAAGATCGATGTCGTGAACTATATCCCGACCGAAGACCGCTCGACGGCGATGAAGCGCTATGAAGCGGGTGAACTCGACTCCAACGACGATATCCCGACGGAACAGCTGGCCGATCTCAAGGCCAAGTTTGGCGATCAGGTTCGCCTCGGACCCTATCTCGGCACCTACTACTATGTCTTCAAGACCGACAAGGCGCCGTGGGATAACGTGAAGCTGCGTCATGCTGTGTCGGAAGCGATCGATCGTGATTATCTTGCCGAGAAGGTCTGGCAGAACACCATGATCCCGGCCTATTCCTTCGTGCCGCCGGGCATCGGCGGCTATGAAGCGCGGCCGACCGAATATGCGGAGAAGTCGCAGCTGGACCGCGAGGACGAGGCCAAGAAAGTTCTGGCTGAGCTCGGCTATGGCCCGGACAAGCCGCTGAAAATGGAAATCCGCTACAACACGTCAGAGAACCACAAGAACACTGCCGTCGCCATCCAGGAGCAGCTGAAGCCGCTCGGCATCGAGGTGTCGCTGATCAACACCGACACCAAGACGCATTATGGTTTCCTCGAGCAGAAGGGCAACTATGACATCGCCCGTGCCGGCTGGATTGCCGACTATAAGGATCCGGCCAACTTTCTCGACCTCTGTAAGACGGGAACCGGCAACAACTATGGTGTCTATTCCAATGCGGACTACGACAAGCTGTTGGCCGAGGCCGCCGCGGCATCGGCCGAGCAGCGCATGAAGCTCCTCTCTGATGCTGAGGCCATGGGCGTGGCACGCGATCTTTGCGTGGTTCCGTTGCTCTTCTACGGCTTCCACACCGTGGTTTCGCCGAAACTCAAAGGCTGGGAAGACAACGTGATGGACGTCCATCCGACCCGCTTCCTGAGCAAGGAATAGCAGAGCTTCAAGCACCGCTCCGGCTTCGCCGGGGCGGTGCAGTTTTTGCGCAAGAGCATGTTGCGTTATGTCATCCGCCGTCTGTTGACGGCCATTCCGACGCTCTTCCTGATCGTCACGATTTCGTTTTTCCTGATCCGTGTGGCGCCAGGTGGGCCATTCAACCAGGAGAAGGGCCTCAACCCGGTCATCAAGGCCAATCTGGAAAAGAGCTTCGGCCTCGATCAGCCGCTCTGGCAGCAATACACGACCTATCTCGGCAACCTGCTGCGCGGTGACTTCGGCCCCAGCTACAATCTGCCGGACTTCACCGTCGCTGAGCTTTTCCGCGTGGGTCTGCCGGTTTCGATCCAGCTCGGCTCCATGGCCCTGTTGCTGGCGCTTCTGCTCGGCAGTGTCATGGGCATTGCCGCTGCTCTCTACCAGAACCGCGCCGGGGACTATGCCGTGGTGGCGACGGCGACGGCAGGAAGCACCATCCCGACCTTTGTGATCGCACCGCTGTTCCAGCTCTTCTTTGCCCTGACCCTGAAATGGTTCCCGGTTGGCGGCTGGGGTGATGGCGCCTTCATCAACAAGGTGGGGCCGGTGCTGACGCTGATGCTGCCGCAGCTTGCCATCGTGGCGCGTCTGATGCGTGGATCAATGATCGAGTCTCTGCACGCGCACCATATCCGGACGGCGCGGGCGCTCGGGCTTTCCGACTATGCCGTGGTCGTGCGTCATGCCTTGCGCGGTGCCCTGTTGCCCATCGTCTCCTATGCGGGGCCAGCCGCAGCAGCTTTGCTGACGGGCTCCGTCATCGTCGAGACGATCTTCGCCATTCCCGGGGTGGGTCGCTATTTTATCGATGCGGCTTTGAACCGCGACTACACGCTCGTCATGGGCACTGTCGTGGTGATCGCCATCTTCACGATCATCTTCAATCTCATCGTCGATATCCTCTATGCCATCGTCGATCCGCGGGTGCGCTATGACTGACGCCGTTCAGGCGGCACCCGCCCTTGGCCGCTCGCTCTGGGCCGACGCCCGCGCCCGCCTGCTCAAGAACAAGGCCGCCATGGTGAGCCTGATCTATCTGGCGGTGATGACGCTGGTCTGCGTCTTCGGGCCGTTCTTCACCCCGCATGCCTATACGACGATCTATGCCGACTATACACGCGTGCCGCCCTCCTTCTCTGCCTATCCCAAGGCGGACGGCATTGAGGTGGCCCTGAAGGAAGCCCTGCGGCGCGCCCGCCTCGATATCCGTGACTGGCAGCAGGACGGCTCCCGCATCATCGTCACGGTGACATCCGCGAAGCCTGTCGATGAACGCTCGACGCGCTATCTCGACCGTTCGGACGTGTTCGAGAATGCCCAGGTTCTGGAGAAGTCGGCTGACGGCCTCACGCTGAAGATGGCCGCAGACGTGGAGCAGAAGCATTTTTACTTCGGTACGGACAGCAATGGCCGCGATCTGCTGACGCGCACATTGGTAGCAGGCCGGGTCTCGCTCGCGATCGGCCTTCTTGCCGGTGTCGTGGCTGTGGTGATCGGCGTTCTCTATGGCGCGGCTTCGGGTTTCATGGGCGGCAAGACCGACGAGATCATGATGCGTGTCGTCGACATTCTCTATGCGCTGCCCTTCACCTTCTTTGTCATCATGCTTGTTGTCTTTTTCGGGCGGAATTTCGTGCTGATGTTTCTGGCCGTGGGGGCAGTGCTCTGGCTCGACATGGCGCGCATCGTGCGCGGACAGGCACTATCGCTCAAGCGCCAGGAGTATGTGCAGGCTGCTGAGGCGCTGGGCGTCTCGCGCTGGGGTATCCTGATCCGTCATATCGTGCCCAATCTGCTCGGGCCTGTCGTCATCTACATGACGTTGCTGGTGCCGCAGGTCATCATTCTGGAGAGCTTCCTGTCTTATCTCGGCCTCGGCGTGCAGGAGCCGATGTCAAGCTGGGGCGTGCTCATATCACAGGGCGCGAAATCCATACCCGGCGCGCAATGGCTGCTCTTCTTTCCATCCTTCTTCCTGACGTCAACACTCTTTGCCTTGAACTTCATCGGCGACGGCCTGCGCGATGCCCTCGATCCGAAGGACCGTTGAGATGGAAGCACCGGTTCTCTCCGTTGAGAATGTGAAGGTCCAGTTCGATACGCTGGATGGTGCCGTCGATGCCGTGAAGGGTGTCTCTTTTGAAGTTCGTGCCGGGGAGACGCTGGCGATCGTCGGCGAAAGCGGATCAGGCAAGAGCCAGATGATGATGGCCGTCATGGGGTTGCTCGCCTCGAACGGCAAGGCTTCGGGCACTGCTGCCTTCGCAGGCCGCAATCTGATCGGCATGCCCAAGGCCGAGCTCAATCTCGTGCGCGGCTCGAAGATCACCATGATCTTCCAGGAGCCCATGACCTCGCTTGATCCGCTCTACACAATTGGCAGCCAGGTGACCGAGCCGATCATGGAGCACCAGGGGCTTGGCGCGAAGGAGGCAGCGGCCCGGGCCCTCGAACTGCTCGAACTTGTGAAGATCCCGGATGCACGGCGGCGGATGAAATCCTTTCCCCATGAGATGTCGGGCGGGCAGCGTCAAAGGGTGATGATTGCCATGGCGCTGGCCAACAATCCGTCGCTCCTCATTGCCGATGAGCCCACCACCGCCCTCGATGTTACCATCCAGGCCGAGATTCTTGACCTCATGGCCGATCTCCAGAAGCGCCTCGGCATGGCCTTGATCTTCATCACCCATGATCTCAACATTGTGAAGCGCATTGCCCATCGCGTCGTCGTCATGCGCAAGGGCGAAGTGGTAGAGCAGGGAGAGACCCGCGCCATCTTTGCCGCGCCCAAGCACGACTATACGCGCGCGCTGATCGAGTCCGAGCCCACCGGCCGCAAGGCGCCGCCCGCACCGAAGGCTGATCTCGTGTTGACCGGAACGGATATGCGGGTGAGCTTCAACATTGGTGGAGGGCTTTTCTCTGCGCCAATCGCACAGCTGAAGGCCGTCGACCGTGTTTCGTTGCGGCTGCGCGAAGGGCAGACGATCGGCATTGTCGGCGAAAGCGGTTCTGGCAAGTCGACTCTGGCGCGTGCCCTGCTGCGCCTGCTGCCAAGCGAGGGCGCCATCAGTTTCCGTGGCAAACCCATCGCCGGCCTCGACAAGGTCGCCATGCGGCCGTTGCGCCGTGAAATGCAGATCGTGCTGCAGGATCCCTTCGGCTCGCTGTCGCCACGCATGACGGCCGGCCAGATCATCACCGAGGGGCTGCTCGTTCACGAGCCTGGGATCTCGGTACGCGAGCGCGACCGGCGGGCGATCCAGGCGATGCAGGAGGTGCAGATCGATCCGGCGCTACGCAACCGCTACCCGCATGAGTTTTCCGGCGGCCAGCGGCAACGCATCGCCATCGCCCGGGCCATCATTCTCAAGCCGAAAGTGGTGGTGCTTGATGAGCCGACATCGGCGCTGGACCGGCAGGTGCAGAAGCAGATTGTCGAACTGCTCCGCAATCTACAGACCGCCAACAATCTCTCCTATCTTTTCATCAGCCACGACCTTGCGGTGGTGCGGGCCATGTCAGACCATATCATGGTGATGAAGGATGGCAGGCTGGTCGAAGAGGGAAGCCCGGACGAGGTGATGGAGAACCCGCGCGATCCTTACACCAAGCGCCTCATGGCGGCGGCCTTCGCACAATAGCTTCTCATCGCCTAGGGCTCCGCAAAACGTTCTCGCGTCCAGCGAATGAGATCATCGCCAAGTGTCGAATTCGGGGCCACGAGGCTGATATGGTCAAGCCCCTCATAGGTGCGATAGTCCAGTTCTTGTCCGGCGGCACGGCGAGCGCTGACGTATGCCTGCTGGACTGAAGGGAGAACGAGATCATCCGCCAGTCCCTGTGCGACCAGCAGTTTCGTGGTGACCGCCTGAGTTGGCGTGTTGCGGCTAAGGTAGTTCCGCATATCGGCGCCAATACCCGGCTTGGGGAGGATACCGTCTGCTGGCAGCAGCAAGGATTCTCCGGCCGATAGCAGTGTGCCCCAGTCTCCGACACAGCGACTTGCAATGTCCGAGGCGAGCCATTCCGTCAGCCCAGACCTATGCTGTGGCAATGTGACTGCGCTTTCTGACGCGGCGGCGGAAAGCACATAGGCTGAAACGATCTTGCCGAACATGCTTCCCGCGGAGGCGTCAAACAGGCCCTGCAAGTCGCTCGCGGGAGCCAAAGCGGCTACGCCCCTGAGATCGATTTCGGGAGCATAGGCCGGGTGTATGATCCCCGCCCAAAGTGCCGTATTGCCGCCTTGAGAGTGCCCCCAGATGACTGTGGGTCCAGGTATTCTCAACTCCGGAATCTGATGCGCCGCACGGACTGCGTCGAACACAGCGCGCGCGGCCTCCTCGCCTTTGAGATAGGCGTGAGGTCCTGCTGTTCCGAGGCCTATGTAGTCAGCAGCAACAAATATCCAGCCTTCGTCAAGCAATGCAGGGAAGACCGGCACATTGGCGAAAGGGTTTCGCATCAGCGAGGGGGCACAACCGCGTTCGATACCGGTGGTGCCGTGAGCCCAGGCGACAATTCCTCGGCTGTCTGGACCGGTATCAGGCTTGTAGACGATCAGCGCGCTCGCAAGTGCTGGCGTCCCGTTGCTGTGGCTACTGGCGTATAGAATGCGGAGGGCCCGCGCATTCTCCGGCAAGGTGCGAAAGAAAGCCTCGGCGCCGATCAGCGTCCCCGGGTCATAAGTGGAGGTATTGGAGCTATAGAAAGCGTCTGGACTGGCCGGGCGGCAGATCCACCAAGCCCCTGCAACAAGCAAGGCAATCGCAGCGGCCGCGACTGCCCCGCATGTTGCGTAGTATTTCATGCGCCGAAGAAAGTGCGCGCCATGATTCCGACAATGGTTGAGAAGGAGCGCACCAGTTCCAAGGGCACATTGTTGCCGGTGATCGTGCCCGTGGCATCGATCTCGCTGGCGACCTTCTCGGATGCGCCATCGACCTCGACGTCGACATAGGCGCTTTCCTTCATGATGATCTGGCCGCTGAGGCCGTCGGCCGCGGCGAACAGATCGGCATCGCCCGTGGCATTGGCAAAAAGCGCCTCGTCGCTGGCCGGATCGTCGGATGCCGAAGGCATGGTCAGCGTCAGGTCATACTGGTTCTGGCTGCCGACATTAGGCGTCGCCGTGAAGGGCATGTTGCCCTTGAGTGCGTATTCCTTTTTGTCGCACTTCGCCTTGATATCCATGAACCAGGATTCAGTCTGGTAGGAATAGATCATGTCGCCATTCCAGCTGCAGCCCTTGTCGGACGGGAGCCCGGCGGATGGCACGACGAAATTATTGAACTGCACAGTGTCGATACGCTCATCGATGAGGCCCGACTCGACCTTCTTCATGCGGCTGAGGATCGTGTCGCGGAGCAGGCTTGCGCCTGTGCTCGGCACCTCAGGCTTCAGGACCATGGATCCGCCGAAACCGCCTGCCGATGCTGGCACCTTGCCAAGTGCCAGATAGTTGACCGTCATGTTGGCGCCATCGGTGAAGCCGTCCGACTTCACCACCCAGCCGCCGGCATATTGCGTGCGCTGCAGCTTCTGCCCGTTGTTGGGATTGAGCAACGCGCCATTGCCTGTGACGGCGCAGCTTTCACTTTGCCCCGATATAATCCCGGCAACAGCGCCCTGGCATGTGATCTTGAACGTCGTCTCAACCTGGCGATCAGAAACACCAACGGTGAATGTGTCTTTTGCCGCTTCGTCGCGGAGTGATTTCTGCGAGGCCTTCATGGTGAAGGACACGGTCTCTGCCGCCTGGGCGGGAGCCATGAAGCCGAGGGCAGCAACAGTGGAAAGGCACAGGAGAAAGCGGAGTTTGGGCATGGCGATCCTCAATAAAACTGTGGGGCCATGAAACCATGGCCATTCGCGCCCCCGCGCCCCGGACATTCCGGTACCGGCAATCTGGCTGATTTGCCGGGGATGCGCAACCCGATGAGTCCCGTATCTTTAATCCGCCGGCCAGCGGTCGGTGTCGTGGTCCGGGTGCTGCCGACTGCTCTGCTGGATGCTGTCGAGTTTCTCCGTGGTGTAGAATTGTGCACCGGCACCTTCACCGGTCTCCTCGGCAGGCAGGCGATCCAGATCACTGGTCCACGCTTCGCGGGCCTCGATGCCATAGTGCATCCTGGGTATGATCTCGGCATGGCGGTCAAAGGCACCGATGGCGACTGTCACCTGCGGCCCCTGCAGGAATTCGAAGGTGAGCGGTGTGCCGCAGGCCGCACAGAAGCCGCGCCTGGCGGTGTCGGAACTCTGGAAATAGGACAGCGCCCCCCTGCTGATGCGGAAGGCCTCCCTTGGCATATCGACCCACGCGGCGAAGGGGCCTGCCATCTGCTTCTGGCACATGCGGCAATGGCAGAGATAGGCGTCCCCGGGTGGAGACAGGAGGTGGAAGCGCACCGCGCCGCATTGGCAACCGCCGGACCAGACGTCGTTTTCCATGAGAATCTCCCCGGATTTCGTTAGGCTGGACCGCCGGTCCACGCAACGCAATGTCCTGTTGCACCGCCTCTGAATTGCTGTAAGAGCGGTCAACGGCCCCCGGGAAAGCATGAATCCCGCGGGGCCGTTTTCGCGTCTTAGGGAAAGGTTGCGGACATGGCGAATGTCGCAGTGGTTGGCGCCCAGTGGGGCGATGAGGGCAAGGGCAAGATCGTCGATTGGCTGTCGGAACGGGCCGATGTGGTGGCCCGCTTCCAGGGCGGTCACAATGCCGGCCACACACTCGTCATCAGCGGCGTCACCTACAAGCTCTCGCTGCTGCCCTCGGGCATCCTCCGTCCCGGCAAGATTTCCGTCATTGGCAATGGTGTGGTCATCGATCCCTGGGCTCTTGTGGCCGAGATCGACAAGCTGAAGGGGCAGGGCGTTGCGATTTCGCGCGAGAACCTGCGTGTTGCCAACAATGCCACGCTGATCCTGCCCTTGCACCGGGAACTGGACCAGTTGCGCGAAGCCGCTGCCGGCGCCGGCAAGATCGGCACCACCGGCCGCGGCATCGGCCCGGCCTATGAGGACAAGGTTGGCCGCCGTGCCATCCGCGTGAATGACCTTGCTGACCTTGCCAATGTCGGCATCAAGATCGACCGGTTGCTGTCGCATCACAATGCCTTGCGGCGTGGCCTCGGCCAGCCGGAACTGAAGCACTCCGATGTGCTGGACTCGCTGCGCGAGATTGCCCCCCAAATCCTGCCATATGCCGATGCGGTCTGGGCACTGCTTGATGAGCAGCGCCGCAAGGGCAACCGCATCCTGTTTGAAGGCGCCCAGGGTATTCTGCTCGACATCGACCACGGCACCTATCCGTTTGTCACCTCATCCAACACGGTTGCCTCGCAGGCGGCGGGTGGCGTCGGCGTCGGGCCGAGTGCCGTGAACTATGTGCTTGGCATCGCCAAGGCCTATACGACACGCGTTGGCAGCGGCCCTTTTCCGACGGAACAGGACAACGAGATCGGCGAGCGCATCGGCCAGCGTGGCCGCGAGTTCGGCACGGTGACGGGCCGCAAGCGCCGCTGTGGCTGGTTCGACGCCGTGCTGGTGCGGCAGGCAATCAAGACATCCGGCATCCAGGGCATCGCACTCACCAAGCTCGATATTCTCGATGGCTTCGATGAGATCAAGGTCGGCGTCGGCTATGAACTCGACGGCAAGCGCATCGACATGTTCCCGGTTGCGGAAGAAGCGCAGAAGCGCGTTGTCCCCGTCTATGAGACGCTGGAAGGTTGGAAAGGCACCACGGCCAATGCCCGCTCCTGGTCGGCGCTTCCGGCGCAGGCCATCAAGTATGTGCGCTATCTTGAGGAACTGATCGAATGTCCGGTTGCGCTGCTGTCAACGTCACCGGAGCGCGATGACACCATCATGGTCCGCGATCCCTTTGCCGACTGACAGCCTGCCGGGCGTCGGTCTGACCGGCCGGAGCGTCAGAACTCGAATCTGAGATCGGAGGCGCTGGCGGCCTTGGCCTGCGGCTCTTCCACAGGCTCCGGGACATTGCGCAGGGTCTCGGCGAATTTGGTCATGATGATAGCTGCGAGTTCGCTCGCTGGCACAGGGCGGCCGCAGAGATAGCCCTGGATATAGTCGCAGCGCTGGAACTTCAGCAGTTCTGCCTGCTTCTGGGTTTCGATGCCTTCCGCTGTCACCTTCAGCCCGAGGTTCTTGGCGAGATCGATGATCGACTTGAGCATGCCCTTCACCTGCGGCCTGCTGTCCATGGCCTGGATGAAGGACCGGTCGATCTTCAGCTTCGAGAAGGGGAATTTCCAGAGATAGCTCAGCGACGAGTAGCCGGTACCGAAATCGTCCATGACGATCGCGCAGCCCATTTCACGCAGTGCTGTGAGCTGCGACAGCACCACGTCCGTGTCACCGAGCATGGTGCTTTCGGTGATCTCCACTTCCAGCCGGGTGGGCGGGAAGCTCGTCACCTCAAGGGCGTTGTGAACATCGGTGAGAAGATTGCCGCTCATGAACTGCTCGGGGGAGAAGTTCACGGACACAAGCAAATGCGGCGGCCAGTTGGCTGCCGTGCGGCAGGCCTCGACAAGCGCCCAGGCGCCAATGCGGGTGATGAGGCCGGTTTCCTCTGCAACGGGAATGAACTCGCCGGGAGAGACGGAGCCAAGCTGCGGGTGGCGCAGGCGGATCAGGGCTTCGAAACCCTGCAGTTCTCCTGTCGTCACCTGGAAATAAGGCTGGAAGTGAAGTTCGAAATACTGATGGTCGAGCGCTTCCTGCAGGGCGGTCTGGACATCCTGCTTGCGCTTGGCGGCCTTTTCGAGGGCCGGGTTGAAGAAGCTGTAACCGGGGCCACCCTTTTCAGCCGTTGAACGCAACGCCATGCCGGCCTGGATGAGCAGCGTCTGCGCATCGCGTTCGGTGGTGCCTGCGAGAGCAACGCCTGCCGCGACTTCCACCGGAATCTTGCGGTCGACCCATTCGACAGGCTCACCAAGGGCAAGGATGGTGCGCTTGGCAATGGTGAGCGCTTCCAGGGCATCCGCAACGCGCGGCACGAAGACGGCAAAGCTCCAGTGGTCGAGGCGGCAGCAGATGCGGTCGCCATCCACAAGCTGATTAAGACGCGAGGCCAGGGCAGAGATCACATAGTCGCCAACATCCCGTCCCATGAGGGCGTTGAGGCGGGGCATGCCCTTGATGCCGATCTCGATGAGGGCCGACTGGACACCTTTTCCCTTGAGCGTTCCGAGCCAGCGATCCACATGGCCGATGAAGGCGCTGCGGACCATGAGGCCGGTCAACTGGTCTTGAGTGAGCAAGCGTTCAACGTCCAGCCCGAGCTGCTGGTTGCGCCGCTTGAGTTCCTCAATCTCCTGTGTTGCCTCAGGGTCCATCTGTCAGTCTACAAAATGCCGAAAATCAGTCTCGATTCGTTCCTACGTGATACGTGAGAAAAATAGGTAAATTCGCAGTGGCCAGGGAAACGAAAGTTTTACGAGTGTTAACGAAATGGCGGCGGGCCGCCGTCATGCTTGTCCTGCTGATGGCCTGTGCAGCCCAGTTGACGGCCCTGCTTACTGCACCAGCCATGGCCGAACCTTACGTGTCATTTGCCACGCGCCTGGTGGAAAACCCGCCTGAAGGCGTGCGTTTCCGGCCCGACCTGGAGGATGTTCTGGTCGGCAGCGCCAATGTCTACCGTCAGGGCAAGCGCGTGAAGGGGCTGGCGAAAGTGAACGATGGCAAGCTTCTGCTGGCCGCAAGGGCTCACGCGCTTGATCTGTTGCAGCAGAATGCCATGGGGCACCGGTCCTCAACCGGATACGACTTTGAATCGCGGATGCGCTCTCTCTTTCCCGGCATGATGTTCATGTCGCGCATGGCCGAGAATGCCGCCCGCGAACGCAGCAAGGGCCCCGCAGATGCGGCCAAGGCCCAGAAGCTCTTTCAGCAATGGGTGAAGAGCACCTCGCATCGCAAGGCTCTGCTGAGCCGCGACTACACCCGCGTGGCCACCGGCGTGGTACAGAAGGGTGACGTCATTTATGCCGTGCAGATCTTTACCGGTCCCGAGGTCAAGTCCAACCTGTTCCAGTCAAAGCAAGAGCCGCCGGAGGATGATCCGGCGGCTCTCTATTGATCTCTAGTCGGCTTGGCGCTTCAGGCCGGTGAGGGCAGGGCCTGCGACTTAGGCGCAAGCGCCCGCTGTGCAGCATTTCGCACGGCCTTCTGAAGCTTCTCGAAGGCGCGAACCTCG
Organism: Pseudomonadota bacterium; assembly: GCA_020161855.1. Lineage (GTDB taxonomy): Bacteria > Pseudomonadota > Alphaproteobacteria > Rhizobiales > Aestuariivirgaceae > Aestuariivirga. The sequence continues at coordinate 526,293 of JAIUNJ010000002.1, read as the reverse complement.
ATCTGGCGGATACGTTCGCGCGACACATCGAATTCCTTCGACAGGTCGTCGAGCGTCGCCGGCTCATCCTGAAGCTTGCGGGCCTCGATGACGCGGCGTTCGCGCTCCGTCAGCTTGGTCAGGGCTTCCTGGAGGAAGCTGTTGCGCAGCGAGCTTTCCTCGTTGCGCGAGAGGATTTCCTCCTGGCTGTCGCTGTCATCGACGAGCCAGTCCTGCCATTCGCCGTCACCCTCGCCATCGGCGCGCAGCGGCGCGTTGAGCGAAGTGTCGCCACCAAGGCGGCGGTTCATGGAAACCACGTCGGATTCTTCAACGCCAAGACGCTTGGCGATGTACTTGACGTGATCGGGCTTCAGGTCACCTTCTTCGAGAGCCTGCAACTGGCCCTTGATGCGGCGCAGATTGAAGAACAGCTTCTTCTGGTTGGCGGTGGTGCCCATCTTCACGAGCGACCACGAGCGCAGGATGAACTCCTGGATCGAGGCCTTGATCCACCACATCGCATAGGTTGCCAGCTTGAAGCCCTTGTCGGGCTCGAATTTCTTCACGGCCTGCATCAGGCCGATATTGCCTTCCGAGATAACCTCGCCGATCGGCAGGCCATAGCCGCGGTAGCCCATGGCGATCTTCGCCACGAGCCGCAGATGGCTGGTAATGAGCCTGTGGGCTGCGTCACGGTCGCCATGTTCGCGCCAGCGCTTGCCGAGCATGTATTCTTCTTCCGGGGCCAGCATCGGGAACTGGCGGATCTCCTGAAGGTACCGGTTGAGGCTGCCTTCACCAGAAGCAATCACCGGAAGCGATACGGATTTGGCCATTTTTCTTGTTCCTTCCCCCGGCGGGTCATCCCGCCTTGGCACCCATATAGGAAGCCTCGGCCGAATTAAAAGATACCTCGCCGGTAACAATTATGTGCACCCTACGGGGTGCGAACTGCCCCGGATTGAAGCCTCAGTTCTTGTCCTAAATGTGATAGGTCGGGTGGCAAGGGCCGCTCAAAATGCAACTTCCGATGGTTTCTTGGATGCTCGAAGCCAAGAACCGCGGCATGAAGAGCCTGCCCTTTCAATGACTTGACGGCAAACCTTGCACCGTCATCGAGTTTCGACATGGATGATTTGAAACCTGCCCCATAGACCCCGTCGCCCAGCAGCGGGTGGCCGATATGGGCCATATGCACCCGAATCTGGTGCGTCCGGCCGGTCTCGAGCACGCAGCGGACGAGGCTGGCAATGCCTGCGTAAGTTTCCACCACCTCATAGTGGGTGATCGCTTCCCGGGCATCCGGCCGGTTGCTGACCGCCTGCTTCTGCCGGTTGCTGGTGCTCCGGCCGATGCCGGTGGCGATGGTGCCCTGTTTCCGTTCCGGCACCCCCCAGACAAAGGCCAAATAGGCCCGCTCCAGCCTGCCGTCGCGGCCATGGGCGGCAAACTGTTCGGAAAGGGCCTGGTGCGCCAGGTCATTCTTCGCCACCACGAGCAGGCCTGATGTGTCCTTGTCGAGACGGTGGACGATGCCGGGGCGTTTCACCCCGCCGATGCCCGAAAGGCTGTCGCCGCAATGGGCCAGGAGCGCATTGACCAGGGTGCCGCCCGCATGGCCCGCCGCCGGATGGACCACGAGGCCCGCCGGCTTGTTGATGACGATGACATCGCCGTCTTCATAAACGATGTCGAGCCACATGGCCTCGGGCAGTGGCTCGGCCGGGGCAGGGGGTGGCACCTGCACCTCCAACCTTTGACCCGCCTTCACCTTGAGCCCGGGATCAAGCTCAACGCGGCCCTCGACAGCCACCTGTCCTTCCCCGATAAGCCGCTGGAATCGCGCCCGGCTCACATCCGGATGGGCGCGCGCCAAGGCCCGGTCCAGACGATCCGGCTCAGAGACGATAGTGACGAGTGTTTGAGGCAGTGACATGACCAACGACAATACGCCAAGCCTGGAGCAGACGGCGGCCCAGAAGAAGCTTCTGCGGCTCGTCTACATCATGGGCATGATCCTCGTCTTGCTGTTTCTGCTGCTCATTGCGGGCATCATCTGGCGCGCCACACGGCAGGCACCGCCACCCAAGCCCGCCGACATCACGCTGGGGCTCGGCCTCAAGGCTTCGGACGTGAAAGATGTTGACCTTGATGGCGGGCTCATGGCCGTGACGACCAGCCAGGAACTGATCGTTGTCGACGTCTCGAAGCGCAAGGTCCTGCTGCGCGAACCCCTGGCGCCCTGAGCGGCTTGCTTTGGCAGCCGCGCTTGCCTATAGCAGCGGCAGCGAGAGCTCCCTTCGTCTATCGGTTAGGACGGCAGCCTCTCACGTTGCAAAGACGGGTTCGATTCCCGTAGGGAGCGCCAACTAAGGCACATTAGAGATTACGGCTTATAAAACAAATGTTTATAGCCGAAGTGCCCAAACCCTCTACCCAAGTGCTCTACCCAAGTTTCTACCTAATGACTTGAGGCTTCGAGGGTGCAGTTCTGAGGGCTGGGGCAGAACTCTCTCTGTAGGGGAGTGCGCCTATTGCCCTAAACTCTGCAGAACATCCTCGGGGTAACACAGGACTTGCGCACCCCCGGCCCGCGAGTACGCGCTTCGCTTCCCACATCTGCGGCCCGCTCTATCTACGTCATCCGGGCATCCACATTTCCCGGGATAGTTGGCTCGTGATCGGGCAATGATGTCTGACACCTGTTGAGGTGTTAGGCTCTGCTTCGACGCCAAGGCATAGGGCTGTGGTTGTGGCTCAGTCTCACTCGGTTGAACAACCTCGCTGGTCGGCGCTGCCGGGGCCTCTAGCGGTTGCGGAAGCAGATCAGGCGCGGGCTGTGTGTTCGGTTGATTGTTTGTGCAGGCCGAAAGAGTCAGCACCAAAAGCGTGGAAACAAGTCCTGCATATCCCTTGAGTTTAGTCATTCTAACTCGGGCCTCTAGACTGCTGGACAACTAAACGGCGACTTAAGATTGCATCCTATGTTCTATCACTTAGTCTCTGTGAACAACATCGCGGCAAATGTTGACCGGCGTCAAGTGTTGCACTCAGTTTTGCATGCGGTGCCGAGTTAGTTGCAGTAGTAGATTTGCCGGGCTCCGGTCCAAGACCTCCCCCTTGCGAGAGCGAGGGATCGTGCTGAGCTTCCCGGGTCATCTTAGATGAAAACGGTGCGGGTGCGTTCTAAGATGAAGCACTTCGTAGGTACCGCCCCAGAGACCACTTTGCTGGGCCTGCCATTCAGATAAAGGGATCGGACCCGGCAAATGCTTTGGATGCGCAAGAGTAAGCCTGAGACTATTGGGAGGCTGACGCAGAGCGGGCACCGCATCGTTGTCACGTGCGCGGCTTGCAATACCCTGACGCATGTCAGGCCTGAGGCGCTTGGGCTTCGCCCTATCGTAGAGCTTTCAACGCTGAAGCATTTCTTGCGCTGTCCCGAATGTGGCTACGCGAACGACAGTGTGTCGGGAAAGGGCCTGCTGACAGTTGGAGCCGAAGAGGTGGCAGCGTCCGACGATCAAGCCACCCGGCCACTGATTCAAGGGCAGTCCTGACGCCTCTGCCGTCACAACGAAAACAAGGGGTTAGTGGGCGCATCTGTGCAAATGCACCCACTATGGTTTGCATACCCGGTTAAACCTGCTCTGCTGGCACGGTCAGCCCCATGTCTTCCGCCAGAGCGTAGACAAGCTCTTGAGCCCGTTCTTCGCCCCAGTGTTCCTTAAGGTGTCCCGCCAGGTTGGGGCTATACAACTCAATGGCTCGGGCAAAGACATGAGGCAGCTTGCCGGGCATCCCTCCGAAGACCCGGCCCAACGTCCTTGCCATCTTCTCCGCCTGAGCCTCTTCCCATCTTTCGTCCTTGCTGCTTGGCCTTCCGCCGCCCTTCATCTGCTCCCATGTTGTGTCAGCGGCATCGCCGGGCTGGGGCTCGTCAAAGGACATTTCCCTCTGCCGCCGAACCCATTCCGCCAGTGTCGCTCGCATGGTAGCGACCGTCCTTTCTGCAACGCCTGTCATCGTGGCAATGACCGACTTGGACAGAGTGGGGTCTTCAAGGGCGACAAGCTTCCATGCACGTTCAAGCTTGTCCTTCTTCGTCATGGGAAGCTTGTTCTTGCTGTTCAGCGAAGCGGCCATTGCGACCGCATCGTTTAAGCTGCCGGTGAACACCTCCACGGCAACCCCATCGAGAACCGCCGGTTTAACCCCGGTCTTCAGCTTGCCCTGCTTCCAGTCCAACTGCACTCTGTTGACCGCTTGCGCTCTGTGGTGGCCGTCAACAACATACCACTTGCGACCGCCCCACCAGATTGTCAGCGGGGGCAGGGTGTCGCCACGCAGAGCCGCTTCATACAGTTCGTCAACGTGCTCTTCGCTGGAATCTATGTTGCCTTCGAAGCCTCGCGGTTGAAACACGCCGGTCGCAAAGTGGTACTCACCCGGCTGCAGCGTGGTTGGTGGCGTTGGTGCGGCACTTCCAGTTTGAAGTTCCATGCGAAGACGCCCGTAGCTGTCTCGGAACGTGGGTGCCTCCTTGGTCTTTCGCCTTGTTTGTTCTTTCAAGTTCATCCTTTTTGATGTGGTGAAGGGTGTGAATGTAAGTTTGGGGTACGCGGGAGAGCCCCTGCCGCGCCATTAATGTCGACAACAAGGAGAACTTGCTTAGGTGCTGTTTCTGCCTATTGTCGACGTAACATAAGAAGATTGGGGGGGATAGTATTGCAGCTAGTTCCGTGCCTAATTTGTACGAATAACAGGGCGGCCCCTGTGCTGCCTTTCGAGTCTATGTCGATCCTTCCAGAATGACCCGCCCATACTTCAACCACTCTACTGAGCAGCTAAGGGCTGAGTACGAGCATGCGGCCTCTGCGTCTGACCAAAAGAAGCTGCGTCTGCTGCTCGCCGAACTGAAGCACCGCAAAAAGCCGGGTGCTCGTCAACTACTTGCAGAAGTTGAGGGTCGTTTGAAAGGTGGCGTTGCCGCAGCTCAATTGGCGCTGCCACTATCGGGTAACGGCGGCTCGACGCCAGCAAAGAGCAAGGCAGTCAAGTCGCTGTCATCAAAAGTAAGTGCTCCTTTTGATCCCCCTCGCTCGGCTACATCTGGCCCCCGAAAGCATTCACCTCCAGCGAAGCGGTCCCGCAAGAGGCCCGCGCATAAACCGACGAGCGAGCAGGAAGAAGCCGTCGAAGCTTTTCTTTCGGGGGAGACTCTGAAGATCAACGCGTATGCGGGCACCGGCAAGACCTCCACGTTAGAGTTGCTCGCCCACGCAACTGGTAACCGGGGCCAGTATATTGCTTTCAACAGAAGCATTGTTTCAGAGGCCCGCGAGAAGTTTCCCGACACTGTCAGTTGCAAGACGACACACTCCCTCGCGCTTTCCGGCACACCAAGAGAGTATCGAACCAATAGGGACAAGCTCTTCGGCTCGGTCAATGCAAACCAGCTTGCTGAGATGCTGGGCATCAAGAAAAACTGGCGGGTTGACGGCGGCTTCGTGCTGCAGCCGCGCTCACAGGGTTATCTAGTTCTGCAGACTATAAAGCGGTTCGCACAAAGTGCAGACGGGGAACCTCTGGCATCGCATGTTCCCCAGCACGGCTCGTTGTTAGGAGCCCCCAAAGAAGTTCTCAAAAAGGTTGAAGAGTTTGCTCTGGAACGAGCCCGACAAGTCTGGGAACGGATGCTCGACCCGGCAGACCAGATGCCGCTTGGCCATGACGGCTACCTTAAGCGGTGGGCGCTGACAGACCCGGTAATCTCTGCTGACTACATATTGCTAGACGAGGCCCAGGACACAAACCCTGTGGTGCTTGGTGTTCTCAAGAAGCAAGCTGCTCAATTGATCTACGTTGGAGACAAGTACCAGCAGATTTATGAGTGGCGCGGTGCGGTCAATGCGATGCAAGAGATTGTGACGGACAGAACGACGGAACTTACTCAGTCATTCCGGTTTGGATCACAAATAGCCGCCGCCGCGTCACAAGTTCTCGCTATGCTGGACGAAACCACGCCACTAAGGGGGAACCCGCAGATTTCTGATCGGATCGGTGCTACTCTGCCTGACACTATACTGGCTCGCACAAATGCTACGACGATCACTGCTCTGATAAATGCGTTAGAGCAAGATCTGAAGCCCCACTTAGTGGGTGACTCTTCCGACCTCATGAAGATGCTCAGAGGAGTCGAAGAACTGCGCAACGGGCACCCGTCTGACGTTCCAGAGTTCTTTGGCTTTAACAATTGGGCAGAGGTAATTGAGTTCGCCAAGAGCGGCGAAGGCGAGCATCTCCTGACTTTCGTGAACCTCGTCGAGTCTAAGGGCGAGCGGCGGCTTATGTGGGCGCTAAACCGTAGTGTCGATGAGGACGAAGCCGACATAGTTGTCTCCACCGCACACAAGTCGAAGGGACGGGAATGGGGGCAGGTCCGCCTTATGGACGACTTCTTGAAGAGCAAGGCAAGAACGCAGCCTGCTCCCAGAAGCGACCGACGGCCTGTGGCCGCCAGCGCAAATGTCGACAGGCAAGCGGGCGGTCTCGACCCTGCTGAACTCAGGCTCTTCTACGTCGCGATGACGAGAGCGAAGCGAGAGGTGGAGATTCCGCAGAACGCATGTGACTTGTTGGGCATAGCCTCATCGTCTAGGGGCGTTCTGCCATCGCCAGTCACGCGCTCCTACATTGTCGAGCAGCTAGAGCCGGTACCTCGATCATTGCCGCCTCCGCCAAGCGTGACGCATGCCCGGCCTGCTCCTCCTCCGGTGTCTGCGCCTTTGAGTGCTGCTAAGCCCGAGAGGCCGCGCGGCCTGCTAGGCCGGCTCTTCGGAAAGAAGAGCTAGCCGACTGGCATCATCACTCGCCCTCACCGATGGCTGCCGCCTGCTTCTCCGCCTCTGCTGAGGCGAGCGTGTCGGCCTCGATGTTCAAGGCATTGCTGGCATGGCCCTTCGTCCATCGCCACTGAATGCCCTCGGCCCTTGCGGAAGCCGCCTCATCAAGTGCCGTCCACAAGTCGCGGTTCTTCACCGGCTTCTTGTCAGCCGTCTTCCAGCCGTTGCTCTTCCACTTGGGAAGCCACGTCTTCATGCCCTCGACAACATACTTGCTATCAAGGGTGATAACGACCGTGCCCGACACGTCTGCTACCGCCTTAAGCGCCTCCAGCGGCCCGGTCAGTTCCATGCGGTTGTTTGTCGTCTCGGCCTCACCGCCGGTCAGGACGCGCTTGTCAGCGCCCGCATTGGTGAGAATGATTGCGGCCCATCCGCCCGGGCCCGGGTTGTTCTTGCATGCTCCGTCGGCATAGACGACGACGGGGCTCGTGATTGTGGTCATAGGTTCCTTTGTGTGTTGAGGTTTGGTCAGTTGGTCTTTGTCGTCAGGCTCGGCAAAGAGCCCGCGATAGTGAATGATGTCTGGGAGCGGCATTCCCGCTAACTCTTCTTCGTGGCCATAGGAGTGCCGGTTGACCCACTGGTCTAACTCCCAGCGGCAGTCGACATCGCTGCGGCTGCGGCTCATGGCTGCTGCTCCTCTTCGTCAAGCGCCCGCATGGGTGCCGCCTTCGTCTCGATCAATCGCCTTTCGGCTTCGACCTCGGCCATGCGCAGCTTCATGCCCAGCGCCGCGAAGGCCGCAGACATGGTTCTGCCCAGCAGCAGTACCGCCTTGGGGGAGAGTTCACGTGCAGTCAGGTGGCGCTTGCCGGTGGTGGCATTGAAGTGCCCGGCATAGTTCGACCGGCCCATGAGGTAGAACCGCCGCCCCATGGCAGCAAAGAAAGCATTGTCAGAGCGAAACCGGCTCCACTCCAATTCGCCCATGTAGCCAAAGCTCAGCATGGCAAGGACGATGTCCTCCGCTGCGGCCTCGTTGGTCACGTCCACAATGACCCGTTGAACAGTCAGGCTGGTGCGGTGCGCAAGCTTGCCGTTCTCATAGTCTCGCACCTCGCCTAGCGCCGAGGTTCTGCAGGCTTCGAGCAAAGCCAGCACGGATGTCCAGACCTTCTCCCGATTTGCCCTCTTGTTAATCAGGCCGCGCACGTGGGCTTTCCACCGGGCGAGTTCACCCTTGGTGATGGGCCGTTGCTCCGGGTGGCCCCAGCGGCGGTTATGGGTGATGTGCTTCCGGCACATTCTTGTTGAGCGCAGCGCAGCCGTGCGCCTGCATCCTGCGACTTGGCAGGTGTTTGACATGGTGGTTGGTCCTTGGGTTGATGTTGGGGTTAAGTGTGGGGCTGACGAAGCGCCCCCGGGCTAGGCCCCGTCATGCCTTCATGCTTCGTGAAGCTGCCAGGTCATGACTTGCTAGTGCCTCGCCCCCGGCCCCGCCTTGAGCCCGACGACTGGGTCATTCAGTAGACAGGGGGAGGCAGACAGAGAAAGAAATGTAACTTTGTAACATCCCCATTGAGCTTCCTTCCCGCTGTAGGGAGACGGCCTAGAAGGGCGGGGGCTGGTCTTCGCTATAGGGGGACAGTCTAGGAGGAGCGGGGGCTGGGTTTGCTATAAGGGGACGGTCTAGAATTTCCCCGGCGCTGCTCCGGCGCATGACATATCAGCAGTCAAGCGGTCCACTGTAGGTCTGCAGCAATCAAGGCAAGAGAAGAGGGGCGAGTGCCGCCCTTCTTCCCCGGCCTCAAGAGGCGCGTTGAGCCGACCGGCCCATAGCTTGGTCGACGGCCAACTCTGTCAGAGCATGATCAATGCTGCCCTTCATGAAATTGAGTGTCCGTGTGGCGTCTTGACCGTTCAACGTCTCGCCCATCGCCTCGTTAAGCAGGGTCGCCAGATTGTTGAGGCCAACCACGCGGTCAAACATGCGGTCACGTTCCTTCGCCATTGCTTCAGTCTCCTTGTGTCGTCCCGCCGACCGGCACCATGCCGGGGCCTTGGACATCTTGAGACTTGCAAAGCGTGGACTCCCTGTGAAGCCCTTGCCGCTGCGTCGTTTCGACTCCCCCCTTTGGCCCGGCCCACGCGCCATGGACTCTGCGGCCTCACAGGAAGGCCCTACAGGCGCGTTTGCAGTTCTGGAGTCCTCGGGCCTCAGCCGGTCAAACGTGTGTGTGTGTGACTCTCTGTGAGGCTTGGAGCGGCCGTGTCACGCCGCGTCCTTCAAGCGCTTTGCCAGCCTTGCCAGCGTGTCCCGGCTGCACCCGGTCAACGCCCGGATTGCCGACCAAGACTTTCCCTCGCGTAGCAGCGCCGTGATAGCGGCATTGCGGTCGGCATCTTCTTTGCGGCCCGTGAACTTCCCCGCAGCCTTGGCCCTCGCAATGCCCTGGCCGGTCCTTCGACGCCTGTCCTCATAGTCCTTGCGGGCAACAGCAGCGAGCATGTCCAGCAGCATCCCATTGATGGCGTCGAACATGCGGCCGGTGAAGCTGTCTGCCTCGCTGGCATTCAGCATCTGCCATGAGGTGGGCAAGTCCAGCGCCACGACCTTCACGCCCTTGGCCGCGATCTTGGAGCGGAGCGCCGTCCAGTCGTCGGCCTTGAGGCGGGAGAGCCGGTCGACCGCTTCCACCAGCATCACGTCACCGGGCTTGCAGTCGTCCAGCAGCCGGAACAACTCGGGCCGGTCCAGCTTGGTGCCGCTGGCATTCTCGACATAGTAGCTGGCAACGGCCTTTCCCCGGTCCTTGGCAAACTGCTCAAGGCTGTCCTTGGCGCGGGTGGCGTCTTGCTCCTCGGTAGAGGCGCGGAGATAGGCACGGATAAACATGGCGGAAACTCCATAGGTCTGGTTAGAGTGGTCCGTTTATATGTAGTCCGATTTAACCTGTCAATAGATCATATCAGACCGTCCTTTGGTCTGGTCGGCTAGGGTATAGTCAAATCGGACCAACACCGCGGCACTTGAAGGATCAGGATAGACTTCCTACCTTGGTTCAGTTTAGCCGATGCCAACAAGATGGGAGGGCCGATGACAAAAGAAGAAATGAAGTACTGCGTACAACTGGAATTGGGTGGGGTTCTGGAAGCGCTGACGGCGCAGGAAGGGCCAATCACTAACTGGCAAGATGACTGCTTTCGGTATGCCGTAGGCAACGCAGGCCGGGGACTTTATTGGCTCGCCTACAATGAGGCGACAAAGGTCATGGCTACCGATGTCGCTGAGTATCCATGGCATGATGACCGAAGCCGTCTCGCAGTCGGTGACAGCGGGGGGAATGTCGATGAGCTTGCTCGCCTGCTGCTCTGGCTGCAGAGCCAGCCGGTGCAAGACCCGCCTGTGTTCAGGTGACGGCCCCTATGGGGGTATTCTCGCATTCATCATTGATTGCTTGGGGCTTCACATTTTTTTGCCGAGTTTGGCGGCGTCAAGCCATGCCGCCCACAAAGCCGCTGGCGTCACCCTTCCGCACTGACGCCAGCCGCACGTCACCATCTCGTTGCATCCCCCTCTTGTCTTCACCCAAATGTTGCGCAATGGTTTCAGAATTCCATATCTGACCGGGGGGATCAGTGAGGAACGAGTATGCAGAGGACGGCAATCCTTCTGTCTGTGGCGTTGTTTGTGACCGGGTGCGCCAGCATCACAAAGGGCACTGACCAGACTGTTCAGATCGACACGCCGGGCTTCCCGGGCGCACAGTGCTTCTTGTCCAGTAAGGCAATCGGTGAGCGCAGCGTCACTACACCGGCAATCGTCACCCTCGACAAGTCGCGGCACGACATCAACGTTCAGTGCAAGCACGGCTGCTACCGCGGGAGCGGCGTTATCTCATCTAACCTTGAGGGCATGACAGCGGGCAACCTCTTGGTTGGCGGAGTCGTTGGCCTCGGCGTCGATGCGGCCACGGGGGCCATGAACAAGTATGCCCAATACACGCAGATATCCATGGTGCCGGACCCGGGCTGCATCAATCCGGCCCCACCTCAGCCTGTACAGCAATAACGACAAGCTCACTTTGGCTCTCGGCGATGCAGCCGCTGATTTCGACTGGCTGTTCTCACGCCATGCCGCCAACAAACCCACTGGCATCGCCTTTCCGCACAAGGGCGATCCGCACGGTCCCCCGGCAGCCCCGTGCCCGGCAGACAGTCTCTCGCTCAAGTTCATCGAGATAGAGGAATTCCCGCTGGGGCGCTTTCAGTATCCCTTCACGCGTCAGGAAGTGGACATGCCCGCAAGACCGGCACGTGACTTCGATGCGCTGGCCGTGCTCCAGGTCTCGCACCTGCATGTTGGTCTTCCAGTTCATCAGTAGAAATCCTCTGCGGAAGGGATGCGGGTAAATGCGATCTTCCCGCCTGCATGTCCGCCTGCCGGTGGCAGCCAAGGCCCCACGCTCACCATGGTCTTGCCGAAGCGGGAGTTGATGGCATCGGTGGCCTGCGTGACGGCCTCCCATCGCCGCCGCTCCGCGTCGTCATCAAGCAGCAAGTCCAACTGTCGCTCAGAGGCAGGCGTTAGTTCCGTGAGGGTGACACCTATGCGGAAGATCACGGTTGAGGCCTTGAGCTTCTTCCGCGCCAACTCCCAGATGTCAGCGAGGGCTTGCAGCACGGCGGCATCATCGCGGACCATGGGCATGGTCTTATGTTCTGACCACGTGCCATCCTTGATGGAAAGCCAGACCAGTAGCCCGGAGCAGTAATAGCCATCCCGCCGCAAGCGCCTTGCTGCCTTCACGAGGAGCAGGCGGGCAAGTTCATAGGCGGCATCAAGGTTCCTGCTCTCAGGCGGCAACACGCGCCCATGGCCGAACATGCCGCGATCCGTGGCGGGGGCCTGAATATCGTAGCCGTGCAGGGCGTACCAAAGCCGCTCGCCTATGACCCCGCCCCAGACCTTCCTCATATGCTTGGGCTGCATCCTGAGCAGGGCCGCCGTGTCATAGACTTGCAACTCTGCAAGCCGCTTCCTCATCCTGCTCCCCACGCCGGGGATGTCCTCTAGTGGAACCTTGAGCAGAGGCCCCGGCATCATCTGCGGGTGCCATATGGTCACGCCATCGGGCTTGTCCTGCTTGCAGGCGATCTTTGCGAGTTGCCTGTTAGCTGCGAAGCCGATGCTGCAAGTGACAACCTTGCCGACGCCCTCGGCTATGGCCCACTTGATGGCCGCTGCGACACCTTCAGGGAACTTGCGCTGCTTCGCGTCCAAGCGGCACGTCAACTCATCAATCGACTTCACGGCATCAATGGGAATGACCGTCTCAATCTCCGCCAGCAGCGCATTGTGAGCCCTGCGGTAGAGGTCGGGCTTCATGGGCACCAAGAGAATGTCGGGGCACTGCGCCTTTGCCTCGTCCACCGTCATGATGTTGGTGCAGCCAGCCGCCTTGGCTTCCCGCGAGCAGGCGATAACGCATGTTCGGTTGGTATTGAGGAACGGGACCACGCCTACGGGTCTGCCTCGCAGCGCCTTATCGGCTTGCTGCTCCACGCTCGCAAAGAAGCCGTCAAAGTCGAGATAGAGGCGTTCAATGGTCTCAGGCAGGCGCACGGGTGCGGCCCCTCCAAAGGCTGGCGGTTGTCGGTGATGGGTGGCTGGTGATGGCCGACTTGGAGCGGCGTTAGTTCTTCATTTGTTCCAAGAGGGGAAAATAGTCAAGAGGGCGATCTAGAGCGCAAGTGGGCTACGCTTCCATGGCAAGGACTCCGGGCCAGAGGCTGCTGTGCCATAGGGTGGATGATATCTTCTTGAATGATCGAAGATGGGGCGCGAGAGCATGACGAAAAACGCGGTCTCGGCCTGACCATACTGCTTTTCAAAGCCGTGACCATATTGGGCGTAGAGCATTACAAAGCAAGCAGCCAACGAGGAAAAGGCATGCTCCAATATGGCGTTTGCAAACTGGCCCTCGCGATCATGCTTGATAGCGTTGTAACTGTCGTACCAACTCAGAGACTTCGTAGCCTTGCCCGCAGTCCAACCGGCAAAAGGTTTGACTGGCAAAAGCCAAGGGTAGTGGGGGAAGGCCACAGAGTAATCCTTTAGCTCCATGGGTTTTGCCAGCTTCACGTAGTCCTCAGTGGTGAAAGCTCCGCCACCCCTTCTCTCATAATGGTTAGCTCGCAGGACGCCTCTCCACTGGGCTTCGACCTCTGTGCAAGCGAGAATGATTAAGTTTCGTATGCGGTGACCATAGGTTTTCAAGTTTGTCCGCTCCGGGTGAACGGATTGGCAGATATCTTCTAGCTCACGTCTCAGCGATGAAAGCTGCCCTAGTGCAGTAGCAATCTCTACTGAGTCAGATTGGTTGGTTGGGTAGTAGGGAAGCAGCAGCTTGCCATGGGTGGTCCTGGCAATTCTAGGATGATGGTGGCCGGGGGGCAGCTCAAGCTTGACGAACATGGAGCGTGGCCAGTCGGTGAGTTGCTCAATCGAACTAAAGATATCTTTCCCGGCAAGACAGCCAAAATATGTGCCGATGCCTTCCTCGGCCTTTGGAACGCCTAGCTTAGTTGCAGTTTTTTCAGTGAACTCCCAAGCGCCATCGACATGGCGATTGCCAGAGGAATCCGAGTAGACGCGGACATAGTAGTTCTTCATTTTGACCTGCCTAGCTCTCGTGCCTGTCCAGCTTCTCTGTGCTCGCCTGCACCACTTTCATGCCCTCCGCAGGGTAAGGCTTCAAGAGCGCCTTCCATTCCTTGGCGTTTCCATGCAGCCAAGCCTCGTGCTGTTCCTGGCTCCCTAGGATCACAGGCAGCCGCTCATGATTGATGCGGGCAGTCAATTCATTGGGCTGCGAAGTCATGAACGAGTAAACTTCCTGTTCCACTGTCGGCCCATCCTTCTTCACGGGGCCACGCCATCGCCTCCAGATGCCAGCGAAGGCGAACAAGGGGCGGGGCTCGTCTCCACGCAATGCGAGCCAATGCCACTTCACCGGCTTATCTTCATCCGGCTCCGCAAAGCTCGTGACAGGCACCAGGCAACGTCTCTGCTCAATGCTGTCCCTCCAGAACGGAGAGTCCATTTTGTCGTCTCGGGTGTTGGTCACTCGCTTGGGGGCATAGCCGTCACGGAGCAGCACAAAGCCCCACGTCATGTTGACCATCTCACGCTCACCATCTGATGCGAGGCGAACTATGGGGGCCACATGGCCGGGGAAGAAGGTGAGCCGCTCCGCGAAATCCAAGGTGCGGTTATGAGAGACCTTGAAGAGTTGGCCCGCCTTAAAGCGCGTAGAGTTGAGCGTGTATAGATTGCACACGTTGCAGGGCTCGCAAATCTAGTGAGTATCGGCAGGCAGCGCGACTTTTTCTAGGTACTGCCTTGCCAGTTCAAACGTATCTGCACTCCAAGTGTACCGCCGCAGCATCGAGTCGCCTTCCCAACCGCAGATTCGACCAACGAGGTCTTCCGAAGCACCAAAGTGCGTAAGCTGCGAAGAGAGCCAGCGCCGAAAGCTGTGAAAGTCTACTGGGCTGTCTCTGCCGTGGGTGCCTCCAACTCCGACACTGCGTCTAAAGCGAGTGAACGCCTTTGAGAGTGGCGAAGAGCGGGGTTTGAGGTCATCGGGCTTGCGGGTGGGTAGTTCGTGGAAAACCCAGGAGCTATCCTTCTTGCCGGTCACTCGGTGTTTCAGCATCGGCAAGAGGGCCGGATGAAGAGGAATTCTGCGCTGTGCCGCTGCGGTCTTGGTCCCGGGAATATGCAGCCGTCCCGTCTCTAGCCCGACGTCTTTCACTTTCAAGCGAGCAAGCTCGTCAAGCCTGGCGCCAGTAAAGGCGCCAAGCAGCATGATATCGGCAAGGTCGGGGCGCGGCTTCTTAGTCCCGTAGAAAAGTGACCGCATCTCGTCGTCCGAGAATGCTCGTTCAATTTCTTCAGGTGGCTTGCGTTCCGGCTTACGCCGCTGATCTGGCCAAGGGTTGGTAACGGTCTTGGGAACGCGGCCACGTTTGATCATCCATCTCCAGTAGCCGGACAGGTCACCCAGTTTTCCGTTGATGGTTGCCGGTCTGGCGTTGGGTGCTATCACCTTGTCGACAAACTCCCGGGCAACGTTGTCGTCGATTGCTTCGACCGATAGTTCCCGCCGCCAATCTTTCAAGGCGTTGATGACTTGACGCCGCTTCCATTGGGAGTGGGGCTTCGCCCGATGTTCCGAAAGGTAAGGCTCGAGATGTTCATCGATCTCGGTCCAGTCCTTCTGGTCGATTGCCATTCTAAAGTAGCGTGAGGCGGGGATAGGGCCGTGCTCGGCCTCAATCATTGGCAAGCTCTCTTCGAGTATGTCGTTCACAATGTCTGCTCGGCGCTCGCGGGAGTCGCCTTCAAAATCGTCTGGCGCTTGTCGAACCCAACTGCGGTAGTCATCGGCTTTTGACATCAGGGCATCGTCGCGGCCTTCGACGCGACTGCGGGCGCTAGTTACCAATCGGGAGTATTCCCCAAGGGCGGACAGCCGCAGTCGCTGTGCCGCTGCGAGGTCCGACGTCCCAAGATTTTTCCGCATGTTGGCAGTGCCGGTGAGAGGCGCAGGAAGAAAGCGGCTAATGCCGACGGGCCAAGCGCGTATAAACCACCACTTGCGGCCACGTTGTTCCAAGTACTTTGTGTCTGCCAATGCCGGTGCCCGTGTCTACCCAATGTTTCTACCCAATTTATTGGCGATAGATCGCAATAAATCAATGGGAAATGGTCATTAATTAGATGCGGGGCAGAGTCCCGTAGGGAGCGCCATTCTTTTTCATCTTATATTTCTAAAGCGGCGCCTCAAGGCTCAAGCCATTCCGCAGCATGCGGAACTTTTCAGCGAGCGTCATCGGCCATTTCCTGCAGCTCGGCGAGGCGGCTGCGAATTTTCATCGCACAGAAGTTGAAGACGTGCCGAGCCAACTAGTTCCCCCGGCATAGAATTCAAGTGTGCCGGCAACCTCTAACCGTTTACTTCGTCGTAAATCGACCACAACAGGGCATCGAGCGCGTCATTAATGTCCGGATTGCGTACGCGCGTGTTAACCAGTCCGGCAAAGTGTCCGCCGCCTTCGACCCGCACCAGCAGCGAGGCCGTGCCCGGCAACGCGCCATTATGCCACCGGTTATTGTGCCTAGGGTTGATCGACCAGCCGCGTGCATAGTAAGCTGACGCCTTGCTGCGCGCGATCATCCTGCGCATCGTGTCGCGGCTGATGAGGTCCGGCACCGTCTTGTAGCCATCCGCATGCAGCACAAAGCTGACGAGTTCACCCGCCGTCGCGATCCAGCCGCCATGTGAGTCCATGCGGGCCACGTTCATCTTGTAGGCCCAGCCGTCAGGGTCGTGATAATAGACCTCGTCCGGCTTCCGCTCTTCCAGTGTATCCCCAGCGATGCTCATCGTTTCTGCTCCCGACGGCGACAGCACCAGTTCCCGCACCACGGATTCGTAGCTCCGCTGCGTTGCAGCCTCGATGATCCGGCCCAGTACGCAATAGCCGAAATTGGAGTAGGCATAGGCCTCGCCTGGTCGAGTTTTCAGGGGTGCTGTTTCCAGCGTCTGCTGGATCAAGTCCTCCTGCCGCTGGCCGGGATAGTGGAACATCGGGTCGTCAACATCATTGGTCCAACCGCCGCCAGTATGCGTCAGCAGGTGATCGATAGTGATCATCTCCAGCCAGTCGCGCCGCGGTGCCCTCTTGATCTCATACTGCGGAAGCACTCCGCCGGTGCCGAACACCTTCTGTTCCGCAGTCAGCATGCGATTCTCGATCAACCTCCAGACCGCCACTGACGTGATCGGCTTTGAGACCGATGCAATGCGAAATCTGTGGTTAGTTCTGAGTGCGGTATGATCCCGCGGGTCGGCCACGCCGAAGGCGCCAGCATAACGAATCCTCCCATCCCGCGCATATGCTAGTGAAAGACCCGGCGCGCCGAACCGTTCGAGGAACGCTTGTGCCTTCTTTGCCGCTCGACCCAATGCAATCTTGCCGACGCCGGTGCTTTTCACCTCCTGGGCCGCCGCGCGGCCAATCACAGCACCGCAGGCCAGTGCCGCCGAGCCGATGAGTACATCCCTGCGTATGATCCCGCTCACTGCGTCTCTCCCATTTTTGGCGCTGATATCAACGTTGCGCCTGAGGGGCAATCCTGGCGAGACGCAGGCCACCCTTCAAGGGTTCTCAAAAAAAACAGATCCTCGCCAATATCGAGGCCAGTGCGGCAAAGCGGCGCCTGAGGATGCGGTCATCGGCAAACCATCACTTTCCAGTTCTCATCTTCATCCTGCACGGTGCGCCATACCCTCAGACGGCATGTAGTTTATATTATAAGTTAGATATTCAGATCGTAATGCCAGGGTTATGATGCCCACGGCTTCACGGCCCGGGTGCAGATAGAAAAAGGATGGGACTCTCGCAGCAGCGGAATTAGCCGACAGATTCCGTGGCGGCAGCGGGTTTCGCAGACTAGAAGACGCTCTCGCCAAGTAGAGAATTTTTCAGGGCTCTGAAGGAGCGATTGTTGAGGTTGCAAGGGGTGTGGCGATTGAGGGCGTGTGCGCAACGTCCGTCAGCATTGCGAATGACTGACACTTTACGAGCTTCGCTGTTGTGAGACTCAAAGAGAAATAAGACCAAAGCGACTGCACTATCTACCGCAAGCTGTGCCAAAGCTGGAGCGGGAGTGTCAGGATGATGTCCATGACCTGATCCTTATCTCCCTGGCTGTCCGGGTACAGCGCCTATGGCACAAATTTGAGGGGGTGATTTAAGGAGTGTTTGGTTCTCGTCAAACGACGAAGGAACGAACATGACTACGAAATCAAATGTCGGCAAAGGTCCCGCCGCGTCTAACAATCAATGAAAAGAATTTCGCAAAACAGAATATTCTTCTGATCGGAATGTTCAGTCGTTAAAAGACATAAGATGCCGATTTTATTTATCTTTTTAAGAGATCGCGGTTGGGTGCATCCCAATGTCTTTCAATTGGTAACTCCACACCTTGGCGTCAAGTTGCCAAAACGGTCTGCGGCATGTGTAGGCGTTAAGTCGCTGTCGATACCACAGCTATGCTGCCCTTCGCACTGATTGGCGCTCGTCAAAGGCGGAGGCTACCATCGGCTTCATCCAGCCCATGCCAGACTGACCGCCGTAGAGTCCATAGACCATGCCCAAGCTATGACCGATAATTCGCGCACCCATGTTTTCGGGCACTTTCCCTCAGCGCACCGTCACGACGGCTCCGATCGCCACCTGCTCGTAGAGATCGATCACATCCTCATTGAACATCCGGATACAGCCCGAGGAGGCGTCGGTGCCGATGGTCCATGGTTCGGAGGTTCCATGGATGCGATAGAGCGTGTCCTTGCCGTTTGAGGCGAGATAGAGCGCCCGCGCACCAAGCGGGTTGGCGGGCCCGGGCGCGATGCGGCGGGGCAGGCCGGGGGCATCATTCCGCATGTCGTCGGTCGGAAACCAGGCGGGCCATTTTGCCTTCCGGTCAATGATCGCCCGGCCGCGCCAGGCCTTGCCGGAAGCGCCAACCGCAATGCCGTAGCGCTTGGCCTTTCCGCCCGGCAGCACCAGGAAGAGAAAGTGCTGGCCGGAGTCGACGAGGACACTCCCGGGGGCAAATGGCTCATGAAAGGGAACGATCTGTGGCCGCAGGCGATCATCGAACTTTGACCGGTCGACACGGCGCACCGGGAATGCCTCGGCTTCGGCGGCCACTGCCGCGCTGTCAGATTGAAGCGAGGGAGAAAGAAGCCGCTCGCCCGTGCAGCCGGAGAGCAGAAGCGTTCCCAACAGAACCATGCCGTGGTGTGTGACGCGGCGCCCTACCACTTCACAGTAAAGCCTGCCGTGCCGGAGAAGCTGTGGTTGTCTGCCGGATTGTCCAGGCTGCCTGATGCCCCGACTTCACCGTCGACGGAGAAGTGATCGTTGTCCCAGGCGTAACGGCCCCCAAGACCGATGCGGCCCCACAGGGCATCCGGTGCCGAAGAGGCCAGATCGATACCGGCATAGCTAGCCGATGATCGCTGCATCAGATCGTAGAGGACGTCACCGGAGGCATGAAGGCTCAGGCTCCGGCCAAGCCCGTCGTCATCTGTCCAGGCCGCGCTGCGTTCCAGCGCCAGGCCTGTACGGCCGCGCAATGTCTCCGAGGTGCCGGGATGAACCTCGCTGCCAAGATTGTCGGTGAAGTCATCATAGTGGTTCACGAGATAGCTCAGTTGCACCTGCGGCGTGAGGTTCCAGCCGGAAGACAAGGCAACGGGCCGTCCCACTTCAAGGCTGAGGTAGCCTGACCTGCCGCGGTTGTCTTCAATGAGGCTGCCAAGTGCATCGGAACTGAGGTCGCGGCTGTTCCAGGCCACACCGGCCTGGGCATCGGCATAGAAACCAGAGTGGTCGTACCATGTCAGGCTGGCGCCCAGTCCAATGCCGCTCGCCTCTATCTTGCCGCCGCCCATCGACGAACTGAGATCAGTTGTGTCCCGTCCATACTGCGCGGAGAGGCCGGCAAAGAGACTATCGCCGCGCGCCGTTTCGAGAACTTCACCGTCAAGGCCGCCTGCGATCGACCAGCCCCAGCTCTCAGCCTCTGTTACGGCGAAGCCGTCCGAAGCTTCGTGCGAGACATTGCCCTTGCTGCGCAGCCACAAGCCATGCTTGCGCATGAAGAGGCCGTCCTTGCCCTGATCCTCGGCATAGACCGCCTCCTGTTCAGGCGTCAGCTTGCAGCGGAACTGCTGGCTGGCGTCCTTGCAGAAAACCTCCTCCGGCGCGCGCTGCATGCGCGGCGTGGTGCGATCGAGCAATGTCCCCACATCGTCCTGGCGTGGCGACCAGCCATAGACAGTCGTTGCGGGCGACAGCTGGTTGACGAGATACCAGTCTCCGCTGCTGCGCGCTGCGGCGACATCATAGTCGGTGGGGCCGACCAGCCTGTAGAGATAGGGACCATCGAGGATCACGCCTTCGTTGCTGTAGGTGTGATTGCCGATCCTCGTGTTCAGCACCCTGTTGCCAGCCAGCCGGAAGACATTCGCTGCCGACCGCGAGCTATCGAGGACCTCGACGACAAGTATGCCTTCGCCCTCGTCGACCAGCCCGTTGCCATTCAGGTCCGTCGAGGCGGAGGTGCCGCCAGCCTTGGCGACGTGCAGATAGGTGGGGCCAGTTCCCAGCTCGGTGCCATCGACAACCAGGACATCGGAGCGTGACGATGCAGCGCTGCCCTGGTTGAGGATGGTATCAAGCCAGAGACTGGAGCCCCGGTTCGCGATGTAACTGCCGCCCCCGGCCGCTCCATTCGCTGTGTTGGCTTGTGAAATGTAGAAGAGGTCGCCTGCCACTGCGGCGTTGCCGCTGGTCTGCAGATCCTGCATCGTGATCGTGCCATTGGCGACGAAGCGCTCGACGCCAAGCAGATGTCCCTGTTCGACGCTGGCCCTGTTGATGTCGTAGAAGGACGGCAGATAGCCGCCGGTCAGGGCCTGCGGCACATATTGCGGATTGGCTGACGCATCGATGGTGTTGGCGATGACCGTGTCCAGCCTGAAGGTGCCGTTGTTGGTGACTTGAGCCGTGCCGCCGAAGGTCGACTTGGCAACCCGTTCGGTGTCGCGCAGCAAATTGCCATCCGTATCCGAGAAATTGCGCTGTGCGATCACGCCATCGTTGACGAGCCTATTGCTGCCTGTTCCCAACTCGACGAAGCCGGTGATGAGGCCGGTGTTGTTGATGACGTTGGCTGCGCCGGCATCTGAATAGCTCGTGCCCGCGCCGGGTGCCCCGTTGGCCAGGCTGAACAATGTCATCGCCGTGAAGTGTTCCTGGTAGAGCTCCGACGAGGCGATCGCGCGGTCCGAGAGCGCGCCAACCTGACCGGCATTCGTCAGTGTCGAAGCCGTGCCGCCTCCCGAGCCCATGACGATGCCCGCCGCAGCAAGCCCGGTGTAGGTTCCGGTCTTGCCGATCACATCCTCCCAGCCACCCATCACCGAGGCGCCGCCTTCAACGAAGACGTTCACGGCGCTGTTGTTGCTGGAGGCGAGGATGCCTGCGGACTGTTCGCCAAGTGCAGACAGGGAGTCCGTCGCAGTCACGCTGACGGCACCACCGGTGCCGACTGGCGCTGGAGCAGGTACATAGATGAAGGGCGATAAGGAAATCGTCGGCTGATAACCGAAGACACCACCATTCGACCCGCTTGAGGCGGTGATGCCATTCGACTCCTTGCCGGTCGTGGAGGCCTTGCCTGCCTTGACGATGACGGCGCCACTGGCGGATTGAGCCTGGATCGCGGTTGAGAAATCGCCGTTGGTGCTGACTTCACCATCTTCTGTGTCGACGTCGACGGTTCCATTGACTTCCGTGCCCGCGGAAATACCGATAGAGCGCAGCCCCAGGGTGGTGACCTTGGCTCCGCCCTCGAGGACAACCGACGTTGACCCCGCACCTGAGGCATTGCGGTTCTGTGCGAAGATACCGGCAGAGCTGTTGATCAGCCCGGCCGAGCTTGTGCCGGTGTTTGGTGCCGAAACGGTGATATCACCGCTCACTGTGACAGACGTTGCCGTGCCACCGCTGCGGGCCGTGATGCCGGACGCGCTGTTGCCGTGGGTGTTGATGACGCCCTTGGAAATGACGGTGACATTGCCCGCGCCCCGGCCATTGGCCGAAGCATCACCCTGGTTCGATGAGCGTGCAATGAGCCCGTCTCCGTACTCATCCCACACGTTCACGGTGGTGCCTTCGGATGTGTAGATTTCAGCGCTGCCTGCGGTGCCATTGCCGGGGGCGCTGGACAGCACGCGGATACCGTCCCGGTCTGTGGCGCTGGTGCCGACATTGATGTCGACGGTGCCTTGCGTCTCGAGGCAATTGGAACCGTTGGCGGCAGCAAAGGGGCCTGACGGCTGGTTCGGGGTGATGTGCACGCCGTCACCCTCATTGCCTGCGGGTGAACCGTTGGTCGTGTTGATCGTCGTCCCGGAGGACACGATGACCGTTGCCGAAGCATTCTGGTTGAAAGATTGCGGGGTGCTGTAGGTGCCCGCTGCTACTGTGTTGGTCGCAGGGCCACAGGCCGCCCAGGCGCTGCTGAACGAGGTTGCGCCAAGAAACGTAGCCGCAAGTGACAGAACAGTTCTGCCTGCTGTCCGCCTCCGCTGCCCCATCCCCGCCTCTTTGATTCGCACCACGAACTGCAGGCGGGATATATCCCAGGTTGATTAAACTCAAGTGAGTTATTTAAACCATGTTTATATTAGTGGAGTTTAAGGACCTCTCTGGTGATGGGCAGTGGTTGCCTTTGATGATTTCATATTAGTTAAATATATCAATATCTTACATGAAGGAGCTGCCACGGTTACCTGGGGAGTTTTCTAGACAGACAGATTTCCGCTCAGTCAAAGTCTGGGTTCAGGTCAGTGAAATCCGCAAAATCCGGCACATAGTACAATCAAAGGGCGTGGAAATCATCCGTGCAAGCGAGCTGGCCGCTGTGCTGCCCGTTACTGGTTCATCCCGTTCCGCAGCATGCGGAATTTTTCCGCCAGCGTCATCGCTCTTTCGGCGGGTTGTTCCTGTGGCAGTTCAACAGGCTTCTCGCCTGTGTCGATCAGGACCAGGGGTTCAAGGCTGGCGGGCGCGACCTCAGAGTCGGGCTTTGCTTCGGCGATGTCCTCACCCTCTGCCAGTGCAGCGGGCACCGGGTCGCGACGGGGGATGGAGTCAGATGGTGTTTCCCCAAAGACGGCCGGACCCAGCGGCTCCACCTTCCGCTTCTTGGCCACATCGGCAAGTTCCTGAAGCTCCGCCAGGCGGCTGCGCGGCTTGGGTGCTGCCGGTGCGTTGATGAAAGCTTCCTTGTTCACAGTCGCGCCACGAATGGCGTTCATCTCTGGGAAGCTGACGGAGCGGAGATTTGTGGCTTCGCGGCCGGTGAGGCGGGCGATGATCTTGGCGCGGCGATTGGTTTCGTCAGTCAACTCGGTCGCGAGTGACCGAAGCGTAAGGATCTCGGAGTCCTTTGCCTGCAGGGTCTTGGCGAACAGGATGGCGCGGTTGCGGTGGCGAGTCACTTCGGCGGCAAACTCTGCAGCCTGATCGCGCGACTGCTCAAGCTCGAACTCCAGGCGCCGTGCGGTCATGGCGTTCTGGGCGCGCAGGGCCTCGCGCTCGGCCTGCAGGTCCAGAATGAGGGAAGGAACTTCAAGTTTGCGCTTGCGGTCGGCCCAGCGATTTGCGGCGGCCCAGATCGCGTAGCCAAAAACCATGGCCACCACGAGGGCCGCAGCAAAACCGAAGCCCAGAAGAAGCAGTGACTCAGTTTCCGACATTCCCGTTCCGTTCAGCCCGCGCGCCGGGATGTTCTAGCCCGATTGGAGGCGCTTGGCGAGTTTTGAACGGAGAATGTGGCGGCTTTTCAGACGCTGTGGAAAGCCAGGCCTCAGAAAGGATTCCAGCTCGGCCGGCCAGAATACTTGAGATAGCCGATATTTGCACCGAGGCGTGCACCCACGCCGGTGCGGATCGGGGCGAGGATGATGTCATCCTTCTTCTGGAAATTCACGCCCACGCCACCCACGAGATAGGCCGTGCCCTCAACGCCGCCAAAGCGGGCATAGAGATCCTGGGGCGATTGCGAATTGTAGACGAGCGTCATGGTGCGCGAACCATTGCCGCCGAAATCCCAGCCAATGGATGGGCCCTGCCAGAAGATGCGCTGGCTCGTGCCGTTCTTGTAGTAGATGGTGCCTTCGCCGTAGCGCAGGCCGCCGACAAACGCGCCTGATCCTTCTTCGCCAACGATATAGGCGGACGGTTCGCCCTGGTTCTGGAAGACGTATTCAATGGCCGCGCCGAAGTTGCGGCTGGCCTTGCCAAAGAACTGGTGGCCGGCCGAGAGGATTTCCTCGGTGGAATAGGTGCTGCTGGGCTCTGCGGGCGCGACGCTGCCGGTGGTCTGGGCAAGGGCCGGCAACGGCAGAACAAGGCTGCCGGCAAGGGCAATCAGGGCTGTACGACGCGTGAACATGGCGACACCTCTTCAAGCTTGGCCCATGATCAAACCCGGCTGGGGCAGGGTGTGGGCCGAAATCCGTCCTTTTCTGGACTTAGCCCCTGGTGATTATCGCATGGTTAACGGGCGCCTAATTGACGCTCAGGCTGAGGCGATGAAGGCCGGATTGTCGAAGCCGCGTTCGGTTTTGCCATAGTGAAGCGGTGCACCGTCGGCACAGACGACCTTGCCGCCCGCTGCTTCCAGCACGGCCTGGCCTGCTGCCGTGTCCCATTCCATGGTGCGGCCGAAACGCGGGTAGACGTCGGCCTCGCCCTTGGCCACCAGGCAGAATTTGAGCGATGAGCCCGCCGAAACCAGAGACTTGACCTTGAGCTTGGCCAGATAGGCTTCGGTCTCCGCATCGCGGTGCGAGCGGCTGGCAAGCACCGTCAGCCCGTCACGAGGCGGCTGGCGCACAGCGATCTTCTGCCACTGGCAGGCCGAAATGGCGTCCTCGACACCGATGGACTGGCAGGCAGCTCCCTGCTGCCGCTCGCCCCAGAACAGCTGCCGTGTCGCCGGTGCATAGACGACGCCCGCCACACAGGCGCGGTCCTTGACCAGCGCGATGTTGACGGTGAATTCGCCGTTCCGCGACAGGAACTCCTTGGTGCCGTCGAGGGGGTCAACCAGAAAGAACGTGTCGGCGGCCTCGGCCGTTTTGCCGGCCGCCATCTGCTCTTCGGCGATAACGGGAATGTCCGGGAAATGCCGGGCCAGGCCGGCAAGGATCACCCGCTCGCCCATTTCGTCAGCTTCGGTGACGGGCGACAGGTCGCCCTTCGAGCGCACGGCGAAATCGGAGGCGTAGACCGACATGATCACGCGAGCCGCTTCATGCGCCAGTGCGATCAGCATCGCCGTTTGGGGAGTAGGGGTCATCAAGGTTCACAAACTTGCCGCGCATATGGCCATCGGTACCGGTGCCGTCAATGCGGAAAATCGCCTGTGCATTTGTTATAGGTCTGTGGCGAATCACATTTTTTCCGGGACTCACATTGTCATGATCCAGCGCATCTCCGATCTCGATCTCGCAGCACTTCTGTGCTCGCGCGTCTGCCACGACGTGATTTCTCCGGTTGGCGCCATCGCCAATGGCCTCGAGCTGATGGACGATCCGGAAACCGACGCCGAGATGAAGGCGACGGCACTCGACATGGTACGCTCCTCGGCCAAGACGGCGACGGCGAAGCTGAAGTTCTGCCGCATCGCCTTCGGTGCATCGGGATCGGCTGGCGCACACATCGATCTCGGCGAGGCAGGCGAGACGGCGAAGTCCTTCGTTGGCGACGAGAAAACCAAGCTCGACTGGCAGGCGCCGCGCGAGAACCGGCCGAAAGCGGAAGTGAAGCTTCTGCTCAACATGCTGCTGCTCGGTATCGCCGGCATCCCGCGCGGCGGTACGGTGACAGTGAGTGTTGATGGGCGCAGCTTCGCCGTGCGGGCAAAGGGTGAGCGGGCCAAGGTGCCGCAGCCGCTGGCTGACGTTCTCTCCGGGGTGGCGGCGCTGGAGTCGCTCGATGCGCGGCTGGTGCAGCCCTACTACACGCGCCTGCTGGCGGAATCCGCTGGGCTCGCGATCTCCATGGGCATGGATGGCGACGACACGGTACTGGTGAAGGCGGCTTAACCGCATCTGTGAATCAGTTGTTTACCTGACCTCAATCAGGTTGAGGCGCTGAAACTGGTTTACCAAGTTTCATAAGCAGTTCGCAGGAGCAGCAACTGTAGGTTCGGCTCTCGGGAGAGAGAGTCATGCCTAATTACAATGCGCCGGTTTCCGGCGGAACCGTGATTGGTTCCAATTCATCCGACACCATCACGGGCAGCGCCAATGCTGACGTCATCTATGGCCGCGGCGGCAACGATCTCATCAATGCCGGAGCCGGGGATGATGTCATCCATGGCGATGGCGTTGTGACCTATGCACAGGCCTTCGCCGCGAGCGGCTATGCCGTCGTGGCCAATTCCGGAATCCTGTCCGGACTGTCCACGCTGGATCTTGCCGCGCTTGGAACAGCCGCCGGCCAAAGCATCTGGCGGGTGCGCAACACAGGCTCCACCGAGGTCACGCTCGTTCTGCAGTCAGCTTCGCAGGGCGCGGGCAGCAATGGTGGCGTTTCCGTCGTCATCAAGGTGCCGGCCATGAGCGACGTGATCATCCCGAGCCAGAACCTCGGCACGCACAAGCTCTACTACAACAGCAAGCTCGTGGAGACTGTCTCGGTGAGCTCTGCGTCATTCAATCTCGATGCGATTGTTCCGACCTCTGCTGACGGCAACGACACGATCAACGCCGGCGATGGCAACGACACGGTCTATGGTTATGGCGGCGACGATCTCATCAACGGCGGATCGGGCAACGACACGCTTGACGGTGGTGACGGCAACGACACGATCTCCGGCGGCCCCGGCCTCGACAAGATTTTTGGTGGTTCCGGCGACGATACGATCTCGGGTGATGAAGATGCCGACAGCATCGATGGCCAGAGCGGCAACGACCTGCTCTACGGCAACGCCGGCGATGACGTGATGGATGGCGGCACCGGCAACGATACGCTCTATGGCGGTGACGGCAATGACATCATGACCGGCAACTTCGGGACCGACAAGCTCTATGGCGGTGCTGGTGATGACGTGTTTCTCGCCGAATGGGATGAAGGCTTCGGCGACTACTATGACGGCGGCGACGGCATCGACACCTACCGGGTCGACGGCACTGTGGTCGAGAACTATGCCCTGGAGATCGATCTCGCGCTCGGCACGTCGCAATATCACGACACGTTCATCAGCATCGAGAACCTGATCGGTGGCACGAACAACGATATCTTCAAGGGCGATAGCAAGGACAACGGGCTCTGGGGCCGCGGCGGCAATGACTATCTTGCGGGCCGTGGCGGCAATGACAGTCTCTATGGCGAGGCTGGCGATGACACGCTCATCGGCGGTGCAGGTGCCGACCAAATCGACGGTGGCGATGGCTTTGACTTTGCTGACTATGCAGCGTCTTCTGCAGGCATCACCATCGATCTGGTGACCGGCCAGGGCCGCGGCGGCGACGCCGAGGGCGACAGCATCCGCAACGTCGAGAAACTGCGCGGCACGAATTTCAACGATACCTTTGTGGCCAATGATGTCGCGACTGTGATCGATGGTTCGGGTGGCATCGACACGCTGGACTATTCGCGGTCGACGGCCGGCGTTTCCGTCAATCTCAAGACCGGCGCGGCCGCGGGCGGCTACGCCCAGGGCGACAGCTTCAGCAACTTCGAGAATCTCACCGGCTCGGCCTTTGCGGACACGTTGACCGGCAATGACGGCGCCAATCTCATTTTCGGTGGAGACGGTGCCGATACCATCGACGGTGGCAAAGGTGACGACGATCTCTATGGCGGGGCAGGGGCTGACCTGGTCTATGGCGGCCTCGGCAATGATCGCATCTGGGGCAACGCGGGCGAAGACTATGTCGAAGGCGGCGACGGCAACGACACGATCTATGGCGGCGATGACCGGGACGATCTCCGTGGCGACAGCGGCGCCGACAAGCTCTTCGGCGATGCTGGCAACGACAGCCTGACGGGTGGCCTGGGAGCCGACTATCTCAATGGTGGCGATGGCGTCGACACGGCCTACTATCGCAAGTCAGCGGTGGGCGTGGATGTCAGCCTCACCCGTGGCACTGGCCTCTATGGCGAAGCTCAGGGCGACGTCCTTGTGAATGTCGAATCCCTTGTGGGCTCCGCCTTCGCGGATGTTCTGGAAGGTAACGCCCTGAACAACCGTCTCAATGGTGGCGCGGGTGCGGATGTGCTGCGCGGCCTTGCCGGCGATGACACCTTCCTGACCGGCGGCGGATACGACAAGGTTGATGGCGGTGCCGGCAACGACACGGTCTCCTATGAGGACTCATGGGCTGGTGTCTGGGTCAATCTCAAGAGCGGCGTGAACAAGTATGGTGCAGCATCCCGCGACGTGCTGGTCAGCATCGAGAACGTCATTGGCTCCGACTATGATGACAGGCTCACCGGCGATGACGGCGCTAACAAGCTGACGGGCGGAGCGGGCAACGATCTGCTCGTTGGCGGTGGCGGCAACGACTATTTCTTCGAGGGCCTGGGCAACGACACGCTGACCGGTGGAGCAGGGGCGGATGTCTTCGTCTTCACGACGGCCTGGGGCAATGACACCATCACCGACTTCTGGGCCGGCGCCGGACGCACGGACCGCATCTGGTTCCGCGACAAGGCAATCACAAGCTGGGTCGATCTGGTGTCCCATGCGCAGGATACTGCCGCTGGTGTGCTGATCACGGTCGAGGATCTGGGCACGATCACGCTCAAGGGCGTGAAGATGTCTCAGCTCCACGCTGACGATTTCATCTTCGGGTGATGTGACCGCGGACCTGAGCCGTGGTGAAAGGCTTTGGACGGCGACAGAGATTGGCTAAGCTTGGCCAACGATGCCGCCGTCCGAACCAGAAAAGACTGTCTCTCTGCATGTCGCTGCCTTGTTGCCCGAGATTTCGGCGCGGGCGGCGGGAGCGAAACGCTTCATGATTGCGATTGCCGGCCCTCCAGGCGCTGGCAAGTCGACGCTCGCTGCGGCCTTGTGCGAAGTCCTGAGAGATCGTGGTGAGAACGCCGTTGTCGTGCCGATGGATGGTTTTCACTTTGACGACGTGGTGCTGAAGGCCCGCGGCCACCGCGCACGCAAAGGCGCACCGCACACCTTCGACGTTGCCGGCTTTGAGGTCGCCCTGCGCCGGATCAGGGCGATAGAAGCCGATGTCGCCATTCCGATCTTCGACCGTCATCT
The DNA here is from genome assembly GCA_020161855.1 of Pseudomonadota bacterium. Lineage (GTDB taxonomy): Bacteria > Pseudomonadota > Alphaproteobacteria > Rhizobiales > Aestuariivirgaceae > Aestuariivirga. The sequence goes on along the minus strand of JAIUNJ010000002.1, from coordinate 497,514 downwards.
GGAAGCTTCGCATGCGGCGGCGGCGGTTGTCGCGGCGGACGCCCGGCTGATCATCGTCGAGGGCAATTACCTGCTGCTCAGGCAGGAACCATGGGACAATCTGCTGCCCCTCTTTGATCTCACGGTCTTTCTTTCTGTGCCCTATCCGGAACTCGAGCGGCGCTTGACCGGGCGTATCCTGGCGCATGGGCACGACGAAGCCCAGGCCCGGCACTGGATTGAAAGCAATGACCTGCCTAACGCGCGTCTCGTGCTGGAAAACAGCGCCAAGGCTGACCTGACACTCTCCTGAAAAACAAAAGGCACCCGCCGGGGTGCCTTTCATGTGAAGTGTGCTGGGAGAGATCAGGCGCTTTCGCGCATCTCTTCGTCGTGCATCGGCGGGGCGCCGTCACGCAGCACATAGCCGCGGCCCCAGACCGTCTCGATGAAGTTCTTGCCATGGGCGGCAGTGGCAAGCTTCTTGCGCAGCTTGCAGATGAACACGTCGATGATCTTGAGTTCGGGTTCGTCCATGCCACCGTAGAGGTGGTTGAGGAACATTTCCTTGGTGAGCGTCGTGCCCTTGCGGAGCGAGAGGAGCTCCAGCATCTGGTATTCCTTGCCGGTGAGGTGAACGCGCTGGCCACCGACTTCCACCGTCTTGGTATCGAGATTGACCACCAGTTCGCCGGTGTGGATGACCGACTGTGCGTGGCCCTTGGATCGGCGCACCACGGCGTGGATGCGGGCCACCAGTTCGTCCTTGTGGAAGGGCTTGGTCATGTAGTCATCGGCGCCGAAGCCGAGGCCCTTGACCTTGTCCTCGATGGCCGCGAGGCCGGAAAGAATGAGGATGGGCGTGCCCACTTTCGATACGCGAAGCGCTTTCAGCACTTCGTAGCCGGACATGTCCGGCAGATTGATGTCGAGAAGAATGATATCATAGTCATACAGCTTGCCGAGATCGACGCCTTCCTCACCGAGATCGGTGGTGTAGACGTTGAAACCTTCGGACTTCAGCATCAGCTCAATGCTTTGAGCCGTTGCGGTATCGTCCTCGATCAGCAGAACCCTCATGCGAATCCCCTTGGTACCTCGCCCCGCCATAGCGACGAAGCCACTCGAATATGCGCGCGCCCTGCCCCGGACGAGCTACGAAACATTAACTCTGCGTGTTAAGATAGGCTGATAAAGGTTAACAAAACCTAATCCCGAAACATCGAGATTGACGAGCGAACCCACAATATCTTGTAGGCCCGTGCCAAACCGGCCCACATCTAGTGGTGCACGGATTTGTGAATCTTTCTGGCCTGGCAGCAGGGCTCTCATCGCCCGGTTTACCCCGTCTTAAACCTGATTGTTCATGATGAACGCGATTGGACTGACCCGGACAGGGCTAGTTGATTCGCTGACTCCCGAAAAGAGTCTGAATGAGTCAAGGCCGAGAAAAATGCCTCGGGTTGCTGGTCAGTGTGTTGAGTTTAGTGAGGATGAAATGCGTTCACGCGAAAGCCTGTTGAGGCTTCACCGCTTCCGCACCGAGGATGTCCGCCGCCAGGTGGCTGACATGGACATGATGATCCAGGATCTGATGCGCAAGCATGATGAACTTGATCAACACGTCCGGCTCGAGGAAGCCAAGAACGGGATCAGCGATCCCGCCCACGTCAATTATTCCATGGCCGCAAAGAGCGTGCGTACCCGCCGGGACAATATCCTGCGGACGGTCGCTGAACTGCGCGATCAGCACGACTCCATGAAGGAAAAGCTCCGCGAAGAAGAGGCAGAGCTGCGCAAGGTCGAACTTCTCGTTGAGAAGGAAGGGGGCTCGCTGAAGCCCGCCCCGGTTCCGCCGCCGCCTGGCGTCATGATCGGTCACGCCATTTCGCGCTGATCCTCGATCAGATTCTGAACAAGAATGGCCGGGCAATGCCCGGCCATTTGCGTTTGTGGCGAGTTGCTCAGGCGCCGATTTCGCCGCCGCCTTCGCGGGTGATGGCAATGACCGAGGGGCGCGGCGGCATCTTCTCGACGAAGTCCGGCCAGAGCGTCGTCAGGTTTTCGATGTTGTCCGAGTTCTCGCCCGGATGCTGGATGGCGACAAACATCGTCGTGCCGTCCGGCGTGAAGGCAGGTCCCGTGCATTCCGCTCCCGAAGGTGCAGCAAAGAGTGCCTTGGGCAGGGCGCGGCCCGGCCCATCCGTGTCCACGCCGAAGATGCCGTCGGCATAGTCGAAGTCGTTCATGCCGTCGGTTGCCACCCACATGCGGCCCTTGGGGTCAAAGGCGATGTTGTCCGGCGTCATGAAGAAGCCGTCGGTGGTGGTGTCGGCGCTGAACTTGGAGCCCGTTTCCGGCTTTGAGGGATCGCCGCACATGATGAAGACATCCCACTTGTACTGGGCCGATGCATGGTCGGCATCCTTGCCTTCACCCGGTGGGATCAGTTCAACGATGTGGCCCCACTTGTTTTCCGGCCTGGTGTTTGCGGGGTTCACGGTCTCCGGCTTGCGCTTGGCAGACTTGGTGAGCACCGCATAGACGCGGCCGGTGACGGGATTGGTCTCGAAGTCTTCCGGGCGGTCCATGGGCGTCGCCCCCAGAAGGTCGCCAGCCTTGCGGGCGTTGATCAGGATCTCGCCTTGGTCGGCAAAGCCATTGTCAGCCGTGAGCGGCCCATTGCCGTGAACGAGCGGCAGCCAGTTCAGCGTGCCGTCGGCCTCGAACTTGGCAACGGAGAGTTCGCCCTCGTCCAGCAGCGTCGCATTGGCCGTCCGGTCATTGGCATTGAAGCTGTTCTTCGAAACGAAGCGGTAGAGATATTCCATGTGGTCGTCGTCACCGAGATAGACCACGACACGGTTGTCCTTGTTGACGACAACGGTAGCACCCTCATGGCCAAAGCGGCCGAGGGCAGTGCGCTTCACCGGGGTCGACTTCGGATCATAGGGGTCGATCTCGACCACCCATTGGAACCGGTTGAACTCGTTCGGCTCCTTTTCGATGTTGAAGCGGTCATTGAAGCGGGCGATGCCGTAGTAGTCGGAGTTCTCGTAACCGATGCGCTCGATGTCGCCCTTGAAGGCGGTCTTATCTGCGTCGCCACCAAAGGACTCATAGGCGAATTCCTCGCAGGTCAGCACCGTGCCCCAGGGGGTCATGCCGCCACCGCAGTTGGCCGTCATGCCGAACACCTTGGTGCCTGTTGGATCAGCAGCAGTCTTGAGCTTGGAGTGGCCAGCCGCCGGACCGGAGATGGTCATGGGCGTGTTGAGATCGATGCGGCGGTTGAACTCGCCCTGCACCGGCTTCCACTTGCCACCTTCCTTGACAATTTCGACCACGGATGCACCCACCGCGGACATGCCGATTGCGACCTGCTCGGCGCTCATCGCCTTGCCGCCATCATCCTCCGTGGTGACAAGGCCGGGGAACATGATCTGCGGATCGATGTATTCGTGGTTGGCATAGAGAAGCCCTCGCTCGGAGCTGGCGGAGCCCAGCGGCAGCGGCAGATAGGCGATGAAGTCGTTGTTGTAGCCGAACTGGCCGGCCTGCGTGGCCGCTGTCTGGGCGGCGGGATCGAAGTCCACGGCATCGGCTGCAACTTTGTCGCCCCAGCGCATCACTACATCGGCGACATAGCCGGGCGCGACGTGGTGCTTTTCGTCATAGACCCGCTTGAGCTCGGTGAAGGTGAGGCTCGAGGCCGTACCGCCTGCGACGGCTTCGCCGCTGAAGATGCTGCCAACAAAACCGGGCGCGATCGATGCGCCGGTGGCGGCTGCGGCACCGAGCAGCAGGCTGCGGCGCGAAACGCGCTCGCCGAGAACCGACTGGAATGGTTGGCTGAGGGATTTGGAACGGATGTCGTCGGGATTGTGTCGCTTCATGGCCTGCCTCCTGGGTGGGTGGAGGCCGCATCGTCGGGATCCTGTGTGTCAGGCGTATTGCGTTTCAGTGAAGGGACTGCGTCACGGGCCTGCAGCCCGATTTCAGACATGCAGGCGGTGTGGCTTGAGCTTTTCGTAGAGCGGCTGTGCCTGCTCCGCGATGCGCGCCAGATGCGGCGGCAGCGCAGTTTTCTTTTCCGGCTGCTGCGCAAAGCCTTCCGATTGCCAGACCGCATTGTACCAATGCGCCGCCCAGACGCCATCGAAAGGCTTGGGGCCTCTTGGCCATTTCAGCATCGCCTCATCGAAGGTGATGTTGCAGGCCGCACAAAGCTTGCCGAGCACCCCACGCGGATCGGCCAGCACATCTTCTGCGTCGATCACCGGCGGCGCGTGTCCGAGCTTCTGTGCGACCATGTCGAAGATTTCCGCCTGTTCGATGAAGCCGATGGCGCGCAGGTCGACGTCGGCCCACTTGACCGCGTAGCTTGCCAGCACCTTTGCCGGATCGCGGATGAGGAAGGCGTTGGTGAGCTTGAGGATGAAGCTCCGGTCGTAGCCCTCCAGCATGTGATGCGTCATGTGCTTCTGGTAGAGCAGGGGGCGGGCAGATGGCGTGGTGCAGTTCTGCACCAGCTTGTCCCAGTGGGTTTCCATCGAGGCGATGATCTCATTGCGCATCGGATGGTCATTGCCCTTGTGGACAAGCGAGAAGCCGTAGAAGGGTTCATCCCAGGCTTCGCAGTCAGCGCGGTTGCCAAAGGAATACATCATCGCCGTGGAGATGTTGCGGGGCCCGCTCCACATCGCAAGGATGGTCATGCCATCCCCCGCGTGGAGACGAAGAACCAGATGGCGGTCAATGCAATCGCTACTGCGAGCAGGCGGCGCACGAGAATCTTTTTGGGGGACGTCTGCAGCCATATGGCCGCGCGGCCGGAGAGCAAGGCAATGGCTCCGTGGATGAGTGTTGCGATCAGCACGTAGACCGCCGAGAGTGTTGCGATCTGTGTTGCCGTGCCGCGCGTTGCATCGATGAACTGTGGCAGCATTGCCGCATAGAACAGGTAGGCCTTGGGATTGAGGATGTTGCTGATCAGGCCCTGTGTGAAGCTGCGCGATGGTGATCCCTCCGCAAGGTCGATTTCATGGTCGGCCGCAGTCCAGGCATCCCAGGCAAGATACAGGAGGTAGAGCGTTCCGGCCCAGCGCAGCGCATGGGCCAATGTCTCGGATGCCGTGAGCAATGCCGTGAGGCCGAGGCCCGCGACAACGGCAGCGATGGAGAGGCCGAGCGCAATGCCCGCCACTGCGGCCAGCGCCGATCGCTGCCCGCGGGATGCGCCGAGCACCGCAAGCCAGGTCATGTTCGGTCCGGGCGTGAGTTCAATCAGCACTGCGGCGATGATGAACGAGAGGAGCATCACAGGCTGCGGCTGCTCTCAGCCTTGCACAGCGCCTTGTAGCCTTCCGATATCTGCCGCGAAATGGGACCAGCGCCAGCCCACTCTTGCTGCGACATGGGATGGCGCACCGGCCTGCCATCGATCACGCGCACGGGGACGAGCCCGGCGAAGGTGCCGGTGACGAAAGCCTCATCCGCACCATAGACGTCGTAGAGCGAGAACTGCTTCTCGAAAGCCGGAATACCAAACGACCGCGCGACACGCAGCATGTTGCCGCGCGTGATGCCGGGAATGCAGTACTGCCCTGTCGATGTCCACAGCTCGCCGCGGCGCACGATGAAGAAATGGGTGGAGTTGCAGGTGGCGACAAAGCCGAGGGGATCGAGCATCAGCGCTTCGTCGGCGCCGGCATTGGCCGCCTGAACGCAGGCCGTGATGCAATTGAGCTTGGAGTGCGAATTGAGCTTCTGGTCCTGCACGTCGGGAGCGCCACGCCGGACATTGACCGTATGCAGCGTCAGGCCGTCCTGCATCTTGCGCGGGTTCGGTTCCTTGTATTCCGGGATAATGACGATGGTGGCAGGCGAAATAGTGACGCGGGGATCCTGATAGGGTGTTGCCTTGACACCGCGTGTGACCATCAGGCGGATGTGGACGCCATCGCGCATCTTGTTGGCATCGACGCAGGCGAAGAGGCGAGCCACCAGTTCATCGGGGGTGAGACCGATCTCCATGAAGATGGCCTTGGCGCCCTCATAAAGCCGTTCGATATGGGCGAAGAGAAAGGGCACACCGCCATCGACCAGGCGCAAGCCCTCCCACACACCGTCGCCCAGGATGAAACCGCTGTCGAAGACCGAGACAACCGCTTCGGCGCGCGGCACGAGCTTGCCGTTGATGGAGATCAGGATGTCGAGGTTGCGCGGATCGATCTTGGCGTCGTGCAGGTTTGTCTGGGGATCGTTCATGGCAGCCTTATAGGGAGAAAGCCCGGCGCCGTGAAGTTAGCTGCGGGTGCCGTCCTCGTCGAACCAGGAGTTGTCGGTGTCGCTGGTCTCGCCACCCCGGTCGGCGGCGAAGACCCGGGCGGCCTCGGCACGGGATTGGCGCGCCAGGTCGATGAGCTTGCTGCGGTCATTGGCATGGGCCGCCGACTTGCGCAGGAACTTCTCGTCGATGGCGCGGAACTTTGTGACGGCCCGCTGGGCTTCATACGGGTGCGTGCCCAGACTGACCAGCGCATCCCGGGCGAGATCGACGGATGCGCTATAGACCTCACGGTAGATGTCCTGAACGCCTTCGGCCATGACTTCGTAGGCATGGGCCCGGTCAAATACGCGGACCAGCAGCTTCAGGTGCGGGAAGTTCTGCTTGGCGATGCGGACAAGCTCGGTGATCTTTTCGCGGTCGTCGATGGCAATGATGAGCAGCTTGGCTTCGCGGGCCCCGGCGGATTCAAGCAGGTCGACGCGCAGGGCATCGCCATAGAAGACCTTGAAGCCGAAGGCGCGCAGCGTATCGACCTGCGAGCTGTCGATATCGAGAACGACCGTGCGCTTGCCCTGGGCGCTGAGCACGCGGCCCACGGTCATGCCGAAGCGGCCATGGCCTGCTATGATGGCGTCGACGCCGTCATGCTCGATGACATCGGCATCGCGCAGAAAATCGCCGTCGGCGAAACGCGGCTGGATCACTTTCTCATCCAGCATCATCAGAAGCGGCGACAGCGCCATCGACAGGGCGATGATGGCGGTGAGTAGTGCAGGCATGGTGCCCGACAGCAGACTGAGGCCGACACAGAGCGTGATCAGCACGAAGCCGAATTCCGACCCTTGCGCGAGGGCGAAGGAGAAGCGCGAACGATCCGGCCCGCTCATGCCGAAGAGCCGGGCCAGGCTGAAATGCGTGGCGAGCTTGAGGGCGACATAGGCGACGAGGCCAAGGCCCAGGGCGAGAGGTGCCGAGAAGAGCAGCGAGAAATCGATGCCCGATCCGACCGCGATGAAGAAGATGGCGAGCAGCAGGCCCTTGAAGGGGTTGAGGTCCATCTCAAGTTCATGGCGGTATTCGCTGTCGGCGAGGACGACACCGGCAAGGAAGGTGCCGAGGGCGGGCGAAATGCCGACGAGTCCCATGAGCAGGGTGATGCCCACCACAATGAGGAGGGCGAAAGCCACAAAGATCTCGCGCGTGCCGGTGTCCGCGACGATGCGGAACAGGGGGCGCATGAGATAGCGCCCACCAGCCAGCACCAGTGCGATGGCAGCGATCGTGAGAAGGGCCTGGGCCCAGACCGGATAGGCCCCGATCAGCGAGGCGGCATGAGCCTCACCGCCATGGCCCGCAGCCGCGGCAACGCCGACGAGTGGCAAGAGCGCCAGCATGGGGATGACGGAAATGTCCTGAAAGAGCAGGACCGAGAAGACCGATTGCCCCACAGGTGTTTTCAGAGTGCCCTTCTCGGCCATGGTCTGCAGTACGATGGCCGTTGACGACAGCGCCAGGATCAAGCCGATGGCGAGACTCTCGCGCCAGCCGGAACTGACGAAAAGCGAGGCAGCGCCGATGACAGCGGCAGTGCCCGCGACCTGCAGGAGGCCGAGGCCGAAGATCTGCTTGCGCAATTGCCAGAGCTTTGCGGGTTCAAGCTCAAGGCCGATGAGGAAGAGCATCACGATGACGCCGAATTCGGCGAAGTGCTGAACCTCCTCGCCCTGTCCGCCCGTGAGGTTGAGGACCGAGGGGCCGATGATGGCACCCGCGGCGAGAAAGCCCAGCACGGAGCCGAGGCCGAGGCGCTTGGCGATGGGGGCGGAGATGACGGCGGCGGCCAGATAGATGGCGCTGCCGAGAAGGAATTCATTGAGGCTCATGTTGACTGCTTCTGCCTGTAGCCATCCGGGAGCTTGTAGCCATGGATGAGATGCTTGCGGGGATCGCGCTTGCCGCTGGCAAAGCCCTCAAGCAGGGCGCGGTAGTCTTCTGCCTGAGCTGCCAGCGCATCCTTGCCGATGAGGCGGCTCTCGAAAACCACGAAGGGCTTGAGATAGGCCATGCCGCAGCGATGGGCCGACTGGTTGAAGGGCGCCAGCAGGTCGTTGATGGCGAAACGGTTGCGGCCGCGCTCGTGATAGGCCGTCTCCGGGCCGCCGGTGGTGAGCACCGACATCAGGTTCTTGCCATGCAGGTTGTCGCCGCCGGGGCCATAGGCCCAGCCGAAGTCGAGAACGAGATCCTGCCATTCCTTGATGATGGCCGGGCTCGAATACCAGTAGAAGGGATGCTGGAGCACGATGAGATCGTGTTCGAGAAGCAGCTTCTGTTCGCGGCCGATGTCGATGTTGAAGTCGGGGTAGAGGGCATAGAGATCGCGGAACGTGACGCCCGCCACCTGCCGGGCCGCGGCGGTGAGGGCCTTCTGGGCGATGGAAAAAGAGGCGCGGGGGTGGGCCTGCAGGACGAGGATGCGCATGGGCCGCCAATATGGTGGCTGGGGGCAGATTCCGGAAGATGCTGAAAAAGCGAGATAAAAGGAAAAAAGAGGTTGAAAGTGAATTTAGTGCTTGACAGGCGCGCGGTATTTCACTAGATTTGTGGACAATCCAGAAATGGGTTCAGAGATGAGGCAGAGTGGCGGAAACGCCCCTCTGCCTTTTTCATGCCGCCAACAAGAGTCCTGCAAGCCGAATGAGGACGACGTGGGTGGAATGGGGCTGAGCCGGGGTTTGGAGAGATGTGACGCAGCCTAAGAAGAAGCTGGTTTACAGCTTGCGCTGGAATGACGACCTCACTCGTGATTACGGCTTTGCGCTCGAATGACGGCCTAAACGCCGGAACGACGAGGTGTTGGGGAGGGGCGCGAGGCTTGACACTGGGGCGCCCGGCAAATCATGTACAACCAGAATTCGAGTAAGACAGGGGGACTACAATGCATATGGCAATGGTTATTGGCGGCGGCCTGGTGCTGCTCGGCGTGTTTCTGCTTTTCGGCAAGCTCTGGGGTGGTGACACGGCGGGCTATTTGACCGCGGCGAAGATTTTTCTGCCGGTCTGGCTGGCCGTGGCCGTCATGAACCTGTGGGTGGGCGTGACAAAGGCTGGCTACACCGTGGCCCAGGAACTGCCGATCCTGCTGATTGTGTTTGCCGTGCCTGCGGCTGCGGCAGCCGTTCTCATGTGGCAACTGGCGAAGGGCTGATTCATGTCGACACCCACAGTTGCGCAAGCGGCCGAGGCTGCTTCCCATCACGGCATCGACATTCTGCCGGTGGTGGTTCTCCTCGGCGCCGCCGTTGTGGCCGTTCCGCTGTTCAAGCGGCTCGGCCTCGGATCGGTGCTGGGCTATCTCGCTGCCGGTCTCCTGATCGGCCCGTTCGGCATCGGTGTCTTCAACGATCCGCACGCCATCCTCAACGTTGCCGAACTCGGCGTGGTGATGTTCCTTTTCATCATCGGCCTGGAAATGCAGCCGTCGCGGCTCTGGTCGATGCGCAGCGAAATCTTCGGCCTCGGGCTCCTGCAGGTGGCGATCTGTGCCGGCCTGCTGACGCTGGTGGGGTTGGCGCTCGGTTATCCCGTGGCGCAGAGCTTCGTCGCGGGTGCCGGCTTCGTGCTGACGTCCACGGCCATCGTCATGCAGATGCTTGAGGAACGCCACATGATGGCGGCCCCGCGGGGCAGGCGCATCATCTCGATCCTGCTCTTTGAAGACCTGGCAATCGTGCCGCTTCTGGCACTCGTGGCCTTTCTGGCGCCGGGCGGCGAAAGCGTCACCCTGACGGACCGGTTCGTTGCAATCGCGATCGGCCTTGCCTCCATCGCCGGGCTCATCGTGGCCGGGCGCTATCTGCTCGATCCCATGTTCCGCATCCTCGGCCGCGCCAAGGCGCGCGAGGTGATGACGGCGGCAGCACTCTTTGTCGTGCTCGGTGCAGCATTCGCCATGCAACTGGGCGGCCTCTCCATGGCCATGGGCGCCTTCCTCGCCGGCGTGCTGCTGTCGGAGTCGGCTTTCCGGCACCAGCTTGAGGCCGATATCGAACCCTTCCGCGGCATCCTCCTGGGGTTGTTCTTCCTCGGCGTCGGCATGGCGCTCGATCTCTCGGTCATTGCCGCCAACTGGCAGCTGATCATTGTTTCGGTCATCGCCTTCACGGCACTGAAGGTGGTTGGCATTCTCGGCGTGGCGAAGCTCTTCCACACCGAGAGGCGCGAGGCCATCGAGCGGGCCGTGCTGATGGCACAGGGCGGCGAATTCGCTTTCGTGCTCTATGCGGCCGCGACGACAGCCGGGATCATCGACAACGAGGCCAATGCCATCCTGACCGCCATCATCATCGTCTCCATGGTGATGACGCCGGTGTTCATCATCCTGCATGACCGCTTCATGCCGCGGCCCACGCAATCCATGGAAGGCGTGGAAGCGCCGGAGAATCTCTCGGCAAGCGTGCTGCTCATCGGCTTTGGCCGCTTCGGCCAGATTGTCAGCCAGCCGCTGTTGGCCAACAGCTGCTCGGTGACCATCATCGAGACCGATACGCAATCGATCCGCGATGCCAGCGACTTCGGCTTCAAGGTTCACTATGGCGACGGTTCCCGCCTCGACATCCTGCATGCTGCCGGAGCCGAGCGCGCCAGGCTGGTGATCGTGGCGAGCAATGACCGCGAGGCCTGCCTCAAGACCACCGAACTGATCAAGGCCGAGTTCCCCCATGTGCCGGTGCTGGCGCGCGCCTTCGACCGCGAACATGCCGTGGAACTCATCAATGCCGGCGCTGACTTCCAGATCAGGGAAACCTTTGAGTCGGCACTGGTGCTCGGCATCAAGGCGCTGGAACTGATGGATGTGGACGCCGAGACGCGCGCCCGGGTGCTGGCCGAGATCCGGCGCCGCGACAGCGACCGCCTGGCCATCGAGATAACGGATGGCCTCTATGCCGCCCGCAACCTCATTCACGGCAATGCGCCAAACAAGGATGGCACGGCGAGCCCAGGAGGCACTGCATCATGACGGCAGCAGACAGCGCTTCGATCCATGCGATCGTCACCTTCTGGAACGAGGCCGGCACGAAAGGGCAGTGGTTCAACAAGGATGCGGCCTTCGACCGGGAATTCCACGACCGCTTCCATCGCCTTCACATGGAGGCGGCGGCGCGCCAGCACGACAACTGGATGGCAACACCGGAAGGTGCCCTTGCGCTGCTGATCCTGCTCGATCAGTTCCCGCGCAATTGCTTCCGCGGCACAGGCCACATGTATGCCACCGACCCGCTGGCCAGGCACTTTGCCCGGGCAGCGCAGGCGGCGGGCCACATGGACCGCATCGCGGGCGATCTGCGCCTGTTCTTCTGCCTGCCCTTCGCCCATTCCGAAGACCTGGCCGACCAGGAGATTTCGGTGACGCTGAACGGCAAGCTCGGCGGCAAGTATATCGAACATGCCGAAGGGCATCGCGACATCATCAGGCGCTTCGGGCGCTTTCCGCACCGCAACGCCATGCTGGGGCGCGCCACGACAGACGCGGAAGCGCGCTTTCTCTCGGAAGGCGGCTTCGCGGGCTAGGGCAAGTTGGATGATTCCGTGCTCGACAATCCGCCATGATGGGCGGAAATTGCGGGCGTGACGATCAACAACCAGCACACTGACGAAACCCGGCGCGGGTCAGGACGGCGCTTGCCCTTCGGCCTCAACATGGATTTTGCCGCCGACGGCGACGAAGTGGCCTCAGTGCCGTCGCTGCGGATAGAGGGCAGGCTTGCATCGCTTCTCGGGCTTGCCGCCGTCTTCGTCATCTATGTGACCTTCTTCCGCATCTCCAACATCTTTATGACGACCGACCTGCGGACCACGCCATGGAATCCGGAGGCCGGCATCGCAATCCTGGCCGGTGTGCTCTTTGGCTGGCGCGCGGTGCCCGTCATTCTGCTGGCCGGCCTGACAACGCAGCTGCTGTGGAACCCGTTCCTCTCGCCCGTCTGGGTGCTGGGCTCCATCTTCGGCAACACGGTGCTGCTCACAGGTGCGGCGGCGCTGTTCCACCCGGCACTTGAACGGCTGCAACGGCCCGGCGTCGGCGTGGTGATCCGCTTTCTCATCTTCACGGTGGCGGCCTGCGCCCTTTCCGCGCTCTTCAAGCTGCTGGTGGCGCGTTGGGAGTTCGGCTTCACCTTCCGGGCGCTCTATCCGAGTGTGACCGTGCTGGCGGTGGGCAATCTCGTCGGCATGCTGACGGTTTACCCGGCGGTGATGGCCATCTGGGGCCGCCGCACGCTTCTCGACGGGCTGAAATCCGTGGACTGGCTGGATGCCGTGTTCGTGGCCGCGGCCGTGGCGATTGCCGTCCCGGTCTTCGGGCTGCGTTCGGCCGATCATTTCAAGTTCTTCTACCTGATCTTCCTGCCGGTGCTCGCCATTGCCCAGCGCCGCGGCTTCGCTGCCGCCACGCTGGCCGCACTGTTCACCAACTTCGTGATGATCAGCATTCTCTATCTGCGCGGCTACAAGCCTTCGACGGTGACGGAACTGCAGATGCTGATGTGTGCGCTGTCCGTCACGGCCCTGCTTCTGGGGGCAGGCGAAACGGAGCGCCGTCGCATGGCGCGGGCCCTGCAGGATTCGCACAATCGCCTGCAGGACAGCCAGGCAGCCCTGCTGCAGGCCTCGCGGCTGTCGCTGGCCAGCGAGATGGCCGCAGCCCTGGCCCATGAATTGAACCAGCCGCTCTCGGCGGCCCGGAACTTCATCCGCTCGGTGCGGCGCAGGCTGGAGCGCAAGAGCGAAACCGAGCGCGTGCCGGGCGACATCGATGCGGCCGTCTCGCAGATCGACCTTGCGGCCGGCACGCTGCGCAACATCCGCGAATTCCTGCAACGTGGCGACCAGACACAGCGGCCCGTCGATTTCGCAGCCCTCGTGCGCGCCACGATGGAACTGGTGGAGCCGGAGATGACCAAGGCCAAGGTGCAGGTCGCCGTCGATCTCGGGCCGCGGCAGGGAAGCGACCTCGCACAGGTGATGGGTGAGCGCCAGCAGCTCATGCAGGTGCTGCTCAACCTCCTGCGCAATGCCCGGGAGGCGATTGTCCAGTCCGGGCGGAGCGACGGCCGCATCGGCATCCGGGTGAGTGCGGCCACGCGGCCCGGCAAGCTCGAGGTTTCGGTGACCGACAATGGCGGCGGTGTATCCAGCGAGTTGCGCGACAAGCTCTTCATGCCGCTGCATTCGACCAAGCCCGATGGACTGGGCCTTGGCCTGTCGCTCTCCAACTCCATCATCGTTTCACATGGCGGGAGCATGTGGCACGATGGCTCTGCCGTCGGCGTGACACGATTCTGTTTCACCATTCCACTCGCAAGCTATGCCGCAGAACTTGGAGGGGTACATGAACCAACGCATTCTGATCGTGGATGACGACGCTTCGGTGCGGCGTTCGCTGGAATCCATTCTGGGCACCTATGGCTATGACACGCTGAGTGCTGGCAGCGCCGAGGAGGCCCTGCGCATCGTTGACGAGATAGCGCCGGACTGCGTGCTCCTCGATGTTCGCATGCCGGGCATGGACGGGCTGACGACGCAGGAGATCCTGTCGACAGGGGCGGTGTCGCCTCCGGTCATCTTCATCACCGGCCACGCCACGGTGCCCTCGGCGGTGCGCGCCATGAAGGGTGGCGCTTTCGATTTCATCGAGAAACCGATCAACGACGAATTGCTGGTGAAATCAATCGAGGCTGCCATCAAGGCGCAGCCGGGGCGGAGCGCATTATCCGGGCATGAGGAGAAGATCAGCCGCCTGACACCGCGCGAGCGCCGCATCGCCGCCATGGTGGCGCAGGGCTATTCGACGGCGGGCATTGCGCTTGCCCTCAAGATCAGCGCCCGCACGGTCGACCACCACCGCGCCAGCATCCTGGCAAAGCTCGAGGCGACGACTGTGCCGCAACTCATCCGTATGCTGATCGAAGCTGATATCCACCGCGAGGAAGCGCCGGGGGAAAAGGCTGCCGGAAAGAATTGAGCCACACGCCGGTTGCGGGGGAATCGGCGTGTGGCTCGTAGGCTGCCTTTGCTGCAACGACGTATAGAAGGGGAGACACCGCGCAGCAAATCCAGTTAACTGGTGGTCAGCCCTGCCGTAATGGGTGAAGCTACCTAGCCCTCTTGCCAATCCGTAGCGTTGCCTATGGTGACAGCGGGGCAAGGGCTTATCCAAGATGACATGAACGCCATCGCCGAAGCAGGTCAGACGATTTCCTTCACGGCCCCGGGCGCGCACGAAGCGCTTGAGACACTTGTTGTCATGGGCAATTCCATGCTGCCGCTCTATCGCCACGGCGACACCCTGCTTATTTCTGCATCAGCACCGATGAAAGTCGGTGACCGCGTTATCGCCCGCGACCGGGACCAGCGCATTTTGGGCGGTACACTCTTCCACCTCGACCAGAGCCATGCCGTGATCTGCCAGGGCGGCATGTCACGCAAGGAGGTGCGACTCGCGATCGGCGACATGAGCAGCCTGGCCCGCGTGATCTGGGCCAGCCAGTAACAGCCAAAAAGCAAAAAGGCCCGCGCTTGCGCCGGGCCCTGTCATTCTGCTGCTGTCTGCCGCTTACTGGCGGTATTGCTGGATGCGCGTGGTGCGCAGGCCGGCAAGGCCGTTGCGGTCGAGGGAGCGCTGCCAGCTCAGATACTCCTCAGTGGTGAGGGTATAGCGCTCGCAGGCTTCTTCGAGGGACAGGAGGCCCCCGCGTACTGCCGCAACCACCTCCGCCTTTCGGCGGATGACCCAGCGATGATTGCCGGGCGGTGGCAGATCGGCAATGGTCAACGGACTTCCATCCGGTCCAATGACGTAATTAACGCGGGGACGCAACTGACCGTTCATACGCAAACTCACACACACACTGGCGGGCCCCGCGAACCGGCGGTAACTGGCCCCACTGCGGTCAACCCTAGATGCGCGCACTTAATTTTGGCCTAAACGCTTGTGAACAATTCGCAAATTTCAATGGGTTATTGCCCCATTTCGGAACAGATCGGGCGCGCTGTTGCGATTTTCGCAATTGCGGCGCATGAGGCGGCCCAGCATGAAGCTTGCCTCCCATATTCTCGACCTCGTGCATGAGGCCATGGCGCTGCCCGGCGATCCGGCAAGCCACCGGATCGTCTGCGCCATGTCGGGTGGCGTCGATTCCTCCGTCGCCGCAGCACTTCTGAAGGCTGCAGGCTATGACGTGGTCGGAATCACGCTGCAGCTTTACGACCATGGCGAAGCGATCCGCCGCAAGGGCGCCTGCTGCGCCGGGCAGGATATCCATGATGCGCGCCGTGTCGCCGCCAGCTTCGGCATTCCGCATTATGTGCTCGATTTTGAATCACGCTTCCGCGAGGCGGTGATCGACGATTTCGTTTCGGCCTATGTGCAGGGGGCGACACCCATTCCCTGTGTTCGCTGCAACCAGACTGTGAAGTTCGCCGATCTGCTCTGGCGGGCGCGGGAACTGGATGCCAGCGCGCTGGTGACCGGGCACTATATCGAAAGCCGCCTGCGCGCCGACGGGCACCGCGAACTGGTGACGCCCTCCGACATGGCGCGCGACCAGAGTTATTTCCTCTTTGCCACGACGCAGGACCAGGTCGATTACCTGCGCTTTCCGCTGGGCCGCCTGCCCAAGCCCGAGACCCGCGCCATCGCCGCCGAACTTGGCCTGATGGTGGCCGACAAGCCGGACAGCCAGGACATCTGCTTCGTGCCCGAGGGCCGCTATGCTGATCTCATCGAACGGCTGCGGCCCGATGCAGCGGAAGCGGGCGACATCGTCCATCTCGATGGCCGCGTGCTCGGCCGCCACAACGGCATCATCCATTTCACCATCGGTCAGCGCCGCGGCCTTGGCGTGGCCGAGGGCGAGCCGCTCTATGTGGTGAAGCTCGATGCCGCCGCGCGGCGCGTGATCGTTGGCCCGCGCGAGGCTCTGCGCCGCCACGACATCGCCATCGATGCCGTGAACTGGCTGGGCGATGCGCCGCTCAGCGAGACACCGCAGCCGGTCTTCGCCCGCATCCGCTCCACGCGGCCGCCCGTTCCCGCCGAGATCAGGCGCGCGGGTGCAGGTGTGCTCGTCTCCATCCCCGAGGGCGAATATGGCGTCTCTCCCGGTCAGGCCTGCGTGCTCTATGCCGGGCAGGGCAGCGGCCAGCGCGTGCTCGGCGGCGGCTTCATTTCATTGAGCTGACACGAAGCCTTGTCATGTGACGGCCACGAGACATTCGTGACGGGGACTCACATGACTTCTGCGCTACAATCCATGAACAACACCGACGTGCAGAAGGCCTATCGCCGCTGGGCGCCCTTCTATGACCAGACCTTCGGCAAGCTCGTGGATGCCGGCGTGCAGCAGACCGTGGCGCGCGCCAATCTCTTTTCTGGCAGGCTTCTCGAAGTGGGCGTCGGCACGGGCCTGGCACTGGTGCATTATGGCCCGCAGCTTTCAGTGACCGGCATCGATCTCTCCAGCGAGATGCTGGTGAAGGCGCGTGACCGCGTGAACAGGCATGGTGTCACCAATGTCGAGGCGCTGTCCGAGATGGATGCGACCGCCATGGCTTTCCCGGACTGCAGCTTTGATATTGCCGCGGCCATGTATGTGATCACCGTGGTGCCGAACCCCGCGGGCGTGATGCATGAGATGGCCCGCGTGGTGAAGCCCGGCGGGCGCGTGCTTATCGCCAGCCACTTCGCCTCCACAGGCCTGACGGGCGCCATCGAGCGCGGCCTCGCCTCGCAGGCCTCCAAGCTCGGCTGGCGGCCGGAATTTCCCATCGACTCGATTCTGGTGAGCGAGAAGCTGCGGCTGGTGAGCCACAAGCCCATCAGGCCCTTCGGCTTCTTCTCGCTGCTGGAGTTCGTGCGCCAGGCCTAAGCCGATTGCGGCCTGCGGCTGGGTTTCCTATAGTCCTCCCACAAGAAGGGAAACGGCGCGTGGCCAAACTCAGCATCAAGAAGCCGGACCTCGACAAGGAGATCAGGAAGGGCATTGCCTGGTCGGTCCATGCCTTCACGACATTCGGCATTGTGGCGGGCTTTCTTGCCCTCGTGGCCGTGCTCAAGAATGACGCTTTCACCGCCTTTGTCTGGCTCGGCGTGGCGCTTTTTGTCGACGGCATCGACGGCTCGCTGGCGCGCAAGGCGCGGGTCAAGGAATACACCCCGAACTTCGACGGCTCGACGCTCGACAACGTCATCGACTTCTTCACCTATGTGGCCGTGCCGGCCCTCATGGTCTACTGGTTCAACATGGTGCCGCTCGATTTCTTCTTCTCGGGCAGCACCTGGAGCCTCATCGCCGCCGTCACCATCATGGCCGTGTCCTGCTACACCTTCGCCAATGTGGGCATGAAGTCGTCGGACTATTATTTCGTCGGCTTCCCGGCGATCTGGAACATCGTCGTCCTGTATTTCTACCTGCTGGACACCGGCGCGCTGACCAACCTGATCACCGTCGCCGTGCTGGCGGTCATGACCTTCATCCCGATCAAGTTCGTGCACCCTTTGCGCGTCACCCACTGGCGCTCGATCACCATTCCGATGACGGTGCTCTGGGCCGGCATGACACTGAGCCTCATCATTGCCAAGCGCACGCCGGAGAATGACGGCATCATCGAAGACATCGAGAAATGGATCTTCGGCCTGACCTCGCTCTATTTCGCGGCGATCTCGCTGTGGCGCACCTTCATCCTCGGCGACAAGGGCGAGGAGGAGGAAGAGGGCGACCAGAAGCGCGACGCCGCCCACTAGGCGGCGCAACTTCGCTGACTGCTGGAGACCTTTGGTAGCGGGGGAGGGAGTTGAACCCCCGACCCCAGGATTATGATTCCCGTGCTCTAACCAACTGAGCTACCCCGCCAAAGGTGGGCCGCATATAGGGAAACAGGGGCCTCCCCGTCAAGCTGTGCGTGGTGGCGTGTTGCGGGCCCGGCAATTGACAATGAAGGGCGAGGATTTGCCCGCCAAAAGCGGCTTTCACGCCACCCGGCCGGCCCGCGCCAGGCCATGGGCCACAAGCCGGTCGATGATCTCCGGATAGCTCACGCCGCTGGCCGCCATGGCCTTGGAATACATGCTGATGTTGGTGAAGCCCGGAATGGTGTTGAGCTCGTTGATGAGCAGCCGCATCCCGTCCGTCACGAAGAAATCGACGCGCGCCATGGCATCGCAGCCGACAGCCCGGAAGGCCTGTGCCGCAAGCGCTCGCAGCTCGGTTTCGACCTCTTCCGGCAGCGGCGCGGGCACGATGATGGCCGCACCGTCGGCGTCGATGTATTTGGCCTCGTAGCTGTAGAAGCCATGGCTTTCGGCAGGCGCGATCTCGCCGGGGCGCGAGACAAAGAGAACGCCCGCCGTATCCTCGAGCACGCTCAATTCGATCTCCCGGCCCTTGATGAATTCCTCGGCCAGAAGCTTGCGGTCGTGGCGGAAGCCTTCGGCCAGCGCCTTCTCATAGTCCTCGGGCGACCTCACCTTGCTGACGCCGACGGAAGAGCCTTGGCGCGCCGGCTTGATGAAGAGCGGCAGGCCAAGCGTGGCCTCAAGCTCGGCAAAGGGCGGGGCAGCGCCCTGCCGGATGGTGACGGAGCGCGCCACGGGAAGGCCCGCCTCGCGCAGCAGGCGCTTGGCGATATCCTTGTCGAGTGCGGTGGCCGAGCCGAGGATGTCGCAGCCGGCGAGCGGCACGCCCGCCACATCCGCGAGGCCCTGCACCGAGCCATCCTCGCCGGGCAGGCCATGCAGCACCGGAAAGAGGATGTCGATCCCGGGCAGCTCATAGGCGGCTGCATCAACAGGGCGGGCCAGCATGCGCCCGCCGCCGCCGGGCAGGAGGCAAAGCTCGGTGCCCTGTTCCGACCGCGCCAGCGCGCCTTCCGAAAAGCCGCTGAGCAGCCAGCGCCCGTCGCGCGTCACGAAGACGGGAACCGGATCATATTTCTGCGGTGAAAGCGCGCCCAGGACATTGGTGGCCGAGAGGACTGAAACATCATGCTCCGCCGAACGCCCGCCGAACAGGATGGCGATGCGCAGTTTCTTCGTCGAGTCGGTCATGAGGGTCTCCGGAGTGGCTCCAGCTACCATTTTTCGGGCTCAGACAATACCCGAAGAATTCCCGGCCACGGGTGGGCGCTCGGCCGTTTTCTGCGCGCGATAGCCTGAGGCGCGATAGGCCTTGAGCGGATCGAGCGGACCCTGCTTGCGGCGGCGCGCCTCGGCGAGGATCGGCGAGACATCGGTGATGAAGGCCTGCTTGAGCATCTTGTGGGCGCCCATCACGTCATTGGAGTCCTGGGCCGCCGCGAGGGCTTCCCGGTCAATGAGCGACGCCTGCACATAGGCGCGCTGGATCTCAATGGCGGAAGAGATGAGGCTTTCGATCGGGTCGGTCACGTTATGTGACTGGTCGATCATGTAGGCGGGCGCGAAATCCTTCGCCTTGCGCATCTCCGCATCCACAAGCTCGTTGAAGACGAGGAAGAGGCGGAAGGGATCGATGGCGCCGGAATCGAGATCATCGTCGCCATATTTCGAATCGTTGAAGTGGAAGCCCGCGAGCTTGCCCGCATGGATGAGGCGCGCCACGATCTGCTCGATGTTGGTGTTCGGCGCATGATGGCCGAGATCGACAAGGCAGCGGGCCTTGGGGCCAAGCTGCTGAGCGGCGAGGAGGTTCGAGCCCCAGTCCGAGATGACGGTGGAATAGAAGGCGGGCTCATACATCTTGTGTTCGAGGAAGATGAGCCAGTCCCTGGGCAACAGCGCATAGATCTGTGACGCTGCATCGAGATAGTTCTCGAACATACGCGAGAGGTTCTGCTGGCCCGGGAAATTGGTGCCGTCGGCGATCCATACGGTGAGCGCCCGCGAGCCCAGCTTCTGGCCGATCTCGATGCACTTCAGATTGTGTTCCACCGCCTGCTGGCGCGTGGCCTTGTCGGCGTGGGCCAGCGAGCCATACTTGTATGACAGCTTCTGGTCCTTCTGGTCCTGGAAGGTGTTGGAATTGACCGCATCGAAGCCGAGCGAGAACTGCGCGGCCTCCTGGCGCAGCGCATTGTAGTCCGAGACGAAATCCCAGGGGAAATGCGGCGAGACATTGTCGGTCACGCGCGTGAGCTGGTGGATGACGCCGCAGTCCTCGAGCTTGTCGTGGATGTGGCGCGGTTCGCCGGGGCCGGGGAAGCGGGCAAAGCGCGTGCCGCCCGTGCCCACGCCCCAGGTCGGCACGGCGACGGAATAGCCCATGGCGCGCGCCACCAGCTTCTCGATGGCGATACCACGGCGCTCCAGTTGCCGGCCGAGGGCGGCATAGTCGTCCTCATGGGCCGCCAGCAGCGCCGTGTTGCCGCTGGCGATGAAGTCAGCCGTGATCGCGAAGCTCATTGTACTACCTTGTGAAGGAGGCGAGGTGGCCTGCGTCGACGTTCAGCATGTTGCCGGTCGACTTGAAGGAGAGATCGGAGGCGAAGAAATACACGGCCTCGGCGATATCCTCCGGATAGACGGAGCGCTGCAGCAGCGAACGCTTGCGGTAGTGCTCGTCGAGTTCATCCGGCTTGATCTTGAGGGATTCGGCACGGCTGCGGCGGAACTCTTCCGACATGATCTTGGAGCCACGCAGCACCGCATCCGGGTTCACCGTGTTGACGCGGATGCCATGGGGTGCGCCTTCCAGGGCCATGATGCGGCCCATGTGGATTTCCGCGGCCTTGATCGAGCCATAGGCCGAGGTGCCGGCCGATGGAATGACGCCGTTCTTCGACGAGATGAAGATCATCGAGCCGGCATTGTTCTGGCGCTTGAGCGTGCGGAAGCCTTCGCGGCCCACCAGGAAATAGCCGGTGCCGAGGATCGACATCTGCCGTTCCCACATGGCGAGCGTGGTATCTTCCACGGGGGCCGCAAGTGCGATGCCTGCATTGTTGACGACGATGTCGAGGCCACCGAAGGCCATGACCGTGTCAGCGAAGCCCTTCACCACCGCCTCTTCCCTGGTCACGTCCATGACGACGCCGGTGACATTGTCATGGCCGAAACGCTTGCCGAAGGCCTCGCGGGTGGAGGCGAGGTTCTTCTCGTCGATATCGGCGAGCGCCACACAGGCCCCTTCCGCGAGAAGCTTTTCAGCGATGGCGGCACCGATGCCGCTGGCGCCGCCGGTGACAAGGGCAACGCGGCCCTGCAGCGACTTGGGCTTGGGCATGCGCTTGAGCTTGGCTTCCTCAAGGAGCCAGTATTCGATGTTGAAGGCTTCCTGCTCGGGAAGCCCCATGTATTTCGACACGCCGGAGGCGCCGCGCATCACGTTGATGGCGTTGATGTAGAACTCGGATGCCACGCGCGCCGTCGCCTTGTCCTTGGCGAAGGAGAGCAGGCCGACACGCGGCACCAGATAGATAACGGCATTGGCATCGCGGATCGGCGGTGAGTCGGGGTGCTTGCAGCGGTCGTAATAGGCTTGATAGTCGGCTACATAGCCCGCAAGCAGCGCATCAAGGGCTGCACCTTCCACATCATGCGGGACGATGAGCGGGCGGATCTTGGTGCGCAGGAAATGATCGGGGCAGGAGGTGCCGAGTGGGGCGAGCTCCGCCAGTTGCTTCGAGTTAACGAATTCCAACACTTCCGGCGCATCGGTGAAATGCCCCGCCTTGTGCTCGTGCTTGCTGATGCGGCCGCGGATGTCGGGCATCAGGCGCAATGCGGCGGCCTGGCGCTCGGCGGGCGTCAGGGATTCGACGGCCGCACCCTTGAACACCGGCTTCTTGACGTTCTTGTCGAGCCAGGTGGCGGCAACATTGATGATACGCAGCGTGGTGTCGTAGCAGGATTTCGAGGTAGCGCCCCAGGTGAACAGGCCGTGGCTGCCGAGCACAACGCCCACCAGCTTCGGATTGCTGGCGGCAAGCTTGCCCAGCTTGATGCCGAGATCGATGCCCGGGCGCTGCCATGGCAGATAGCCCATCTCCTCGCCGAAGATTTCGCGCGTGAGCTTTTCCGAGTCGGCTGAGGCGGCGATGGCGATCACCGCATCGGAATGCACATGGTCCACATGCTCGTGCGGCACATAGCCATGCAGGCAGGTATCGATCGAGGGCGCGCGCGGATTGAGATCGAAGATGCAGTGATTGAGCGCGTGCACCATCGCGTCTTCCTGATCAAGGCCCTTGTAGAGCGTCTTCAGGGAATTGAGCTTCGACATATAGAGCGTGGCGAAACCATCGCGTTTCATCGAACCGATGTCGCCGCCCGAGCCTTTCACCCACAGCACTTCGACGTCTTCGCCCGTGAGCGGATCCTTGTGCATGACCTTGGCCGAGGTGTTGCCGCCACCGAAATTGGTGATGCGCAGGTCGGCGCCGAGAAGGTTCGACCGGTAGAGAAGCAGGCCCGGTTCATCGAGTGATTTTGCGTGGGCATCATCCCACAGTGATTTCAGGAGAAGGTCTTTTGTCATGGTGCGCGGACCATATGTTCATGATCACTCATGGTCAATGTGAATGCAGCAATGTAAGCGAAATATCGCAGTGCAGCGACGTTTTGCGATGCAATATGATTGAATCTGCGTTGACGAATACGAAGCATCATGCGTAATTCTGAGCGATGCACGAACGTGAACGATGGCAGATGATCCTGACGGAAGTGCGCGAGCGCGGCGTCATCCGCGTGCGCGATCTCGTGCGGCAGACCGGTGCATCATCGGCAACATTGCGCCGCGATCTCGTCAAGCTTGAAGAGATGGGGCAGTTGCGCCGCATGCATGGCGGCGTGGAGGCTGTCGAGGCCGCAAACCAGACTCACCTTGCAACGCGCGCCTTCGGCGTGAGCCAGACGATCAATGCCGAGCGCAAGCGCGCCGTGGCGAAGCTTGCAGCCACACTCTGCCAGGATGGCGAGTCTGTGATCATCAATGCCGGCTCCACCACCTGGTTCATGGCGGAATTCCTGCGTGACCGGCGCATGCAGATTCTCACCAATTCGGTTCCGATCTCGCAGGAGCTCATTGCCCGCTCGCAGAATCGCATCGTGCTTCCGGGCGGCGAAGTCTACCGCGAGCAGGGCATCATCCTTTCGCCCTTCGATGAAGATGCCATCCAGCACTACACCGCCTCCAAGATGTTCATGAGCTGCTATTCGATCAGCAGCATGGGAATCGTCGAAGGCGATCCGCTGATCGCCCGGGCGGAAGCGAAACTGCTGACACGCGCCGAGAGGCTGATCGTCGTTGCCGATTCATCGAAGTTCCAGCCGCGCGGCAACATGGCGGTGTGCCAGTTGTCACGCGTGCATACGCTCATCACCGACAGCGGCGCGCCCGAGGCCATACTTGACCACGCGCGCTCTCTCGGCGTTACTGTATTGATCGCGAAAGACGACAGGAATTCGATTTCCACGGCCGCATAGAAGCCGGGAGATCGTTTAGAACGGGGCCTCCAGCCGGAGATCCTGCAACAAATGGGAGAAAGTACATGTTGAAGACCAATCGCCGCGAGGCACTCAAGTTCCTGTCAGCGGGCGCGCTGGCAGCATCGGCGGGCTCGGGCCTGTTCGTGGGCATCGCCCGCGCTGATGGCAAGCGCATCGCCATGGTGGTGAAGAACCTTGGCAACAGCTATTTCGACGCCTGCTCGAACGGCGCCATGGAAGCCGCCAAGGCAGCGGGTGGCTTCGAGATCATCTACACCGCGCCGACCAAGGCCACTGCTGAAGACCAGATCGCCGTGATCGACTCGCTCATCGCCCAGAAGGTTGACGGCATCATCGTCTCATCGAACGACGCCAACGCGCTGGTTCCCGCCGGCAAGAAGGCCATGGACCGCGGCATCAAGGTGATCTCCTTCGACTCGGCCATCGCCAAGGAAGGCCGTATCATGCATCTCAATGCCTCCTCGACGCCGCTCATCGGCGCCAAGCAGGTGCAGATGATCGCCAAGACGCTGGGCGGCAAGGGCGAAGTCGCCATTCTTTCCGCCGCTTCCACCATGACCAACCAGAACTCCTGGATCGAGGCCATGAAGGAAGAGTGGAAGAAGCCGGAATATGCCGAGATGCCGCTGGTCGCCACCGTCTATGGCGATGACCAGGACGACAAGAGCTACCGCGAGATGCAGGGCCTGGTGAAAGCCTACCCGAACCTCAAGGGCGTGATCTCGCCGACGACCATCGGCATCCGCGCCGGTGCCAAGGCCATCATGGACGGCGGCCTCGTCGGCAAGGTGTTCATCACCGGCCTCGGCCTGCCTTCGGAGATGAAGGAAGCGGTGCTTGCCGGCGCCTGCGATACCTTCGCCATCTGGAACCCGGTCGACTATGGCTATGCCTCGACGCAGATCATGATCAACATCCTGAATGGTGCGGAAGCCGGTCCTGGCTCCACCGTCAGCATGGGCCGCATGGGCGAAACCAAGGTGGGCGACGATGGCGAAGCCGCCATGGGCGAACCCTTCGTGTTCGACAAGTCGAACGTCGAAAAGTTCGCGGCCATTTTCTGATCAGGAATGAGACGAGGCTCCCGCTCCGGCGGGAGCCTCTTTCTTTGGCGCCCGCATGAGCATTCTTTCCCTGTCCCATATCTCCAAGTCGTTTCCGGGCGTCAGGGCGCTCCACGATATCTCGTTTGAGCTTGAAGCCGGCATGGTGACGGCGCTCATCGGCGAGAACGGCGCGGGCAAATCCACCATCGTCAAAATTTTGACCGGCATCTACACGCCGGACAAGGGCACGCTGACCGTCAACGGCACACAGCGCAGCTTCTCTTCGCCACGCGATTCATGGGCGGCAGGCATCGCCGCCATCCATCAGGAAACGGTGATGTTCGACGAACTCTCCGTCGCCGAGAACATTTTCATGGGCCATATGCCGACCGGCAAGGGCAATCTCGTGGACTGGCCCGAGATGCGCCGCCGCACGGCAGGGCTGCTGCAGCGGGTCGAAGCCAATTTCGGGCCGGATACAAAGCTCAAGGATCTGTCCGTCGCGCAGAAGCATCTGGTCGAGATCATGCGCGCCCTCAGCCACGACGCCTCCCTCATCATCATGGACGAGCCGACGGCGGCCCTGTCGCGCAATGAGATCGAGGACCTGTTCCGCATTGTGGCCCAGCTCAAGGCTGAAGGCCGCGCCATTGTCTTCATCTCGCACAAGTTCGATGAAATCTTCGCCGTTGCTGACCGCTATGTCTGCCTGCGCGATGGCGAGAAGGTGGGCGAAGGCGACATCAAGCAGGTGACCGAGCCCGAGCTTGTGCGCCTTATGGTCGGGCGGCCCATCGACCAGGTTTTCCCGAAGCGCGACATTGCCATCGGCAACGCCGTGCTTTCGGTGAAGGACTTCAGCAACGCTACGGAATTTGCCGATATCAGCTTCGAGCTTCACCGCGGCGAGATCCTCGGCTTCTACGGGCTCGTCGGTGCCGGCCGTTCAGAAGTGATGCAATGCCTCTTCGGCCTTTCCGCGCCGGCGCGGGGCAGCATCGTTCTGGAAGGCAAGCCTGTGTCCTTCTCTGCACCCGACCAGTCGATCGCGGCCGGCATTGCCTATGTGCCGGAGGACCGCCAGCATCAGGGGGCCGTGCTGCCGATGGGCATTCGCGACAATGTCACGCTTGCCTCGATCCTCCAGCACGTCAGGGGCCTCTTTCTCAATCGCCACTCCGAACAGGATGCCGTGCGCAAGCTCGGCACGCGGCTCGACGTGCGCGCCGCGAACTGGGAGCAGCGCCTGCAGGAGCTTTCCGGCGGCAACCAGCAGAAGGTCGTCATTGCCAAATGGCTGGCCACAAAACCCAAGGTCATCATCCTCGACGAACCGACCAAGGGCATCGACGTGGGATCGAAGGCGGCCGTGCATGATTTCATCGGCGAGTTGGCGGAGGAGGGACTTGCCGTCATCCTCGTCAGTTCCGAGTTGCCCGAGATCATGGGGCTTTCAGACCGCGTCGTGGTCATGCGCGAGGGGCGCATCGTCAGCACATTCGCACGCAATTCCTGGTCGGCCGAAGCCATTGTCGGCGCCGCAACCGGCGCACGGGAGGCCGCATGAGCTTCATTCTCCGCAACCGTGAAATTGCCCTCGCCATTATCATCGCGCTGATGGTGACGGGGATCGGCATCTATGCGCCGCCCTTCGTCTCGCCGGACAACATCAGCTATGTGCTCGATGACACATCCATCCTGTTCATGATGGTGCTCGGCCAGATGATGGTGATCCTGACGCGCGGCATCGATCTTTCGGTGGCCTCGAACATCGCGCTGAGCGGCATGATCTCGGCCTCGCTGGCGGAATCCTCGCCCAATCTTCCGGTTATCACCTATATCGCGCTTGCCATCGTGACCGGAACCATTCTCGGCCTGATCAACGGCAGCCTGATTGCCTTCGTCGGCATTCCGCCCATTGTCATGACGCTCGGCACGCTGGCGGCCTTTCGCGGCCTGATCGTGGTCTATGGCGGCGGCAACCAGGTCAATGCCTCCGAAATGGGGGCCGTGTTCCAGGGTTTCCCCAAGATTCCAATACTGGGCGTCACCTCGACCTTCTGGATCATGGTGGCCCTGTCCATTGGCGTTTTCGTTTTCCTGAACATGACGCGCGCAGGCCGCGGACTCTATGCGGTGGGCGGCAACCCCGAGGCGGCGCGCTATTGCGGCATTGACCTCTCGCGCCAGCAGCTTCTGGTCTACACGCTGTCGGGCGCCATCGCCGGACTCTGCGGCTATCTCTGGACGGCACGCTATGGCGTTGCCTATTCCGAAATCGCCTCAGGCTTTGAACTGACGGTGATTGCGGCCTGCGTCATCGGTGGCGTTTCGATTGCAGGTGGTGTCGGCACGGTGCCGGGCGCATTGCTGGGCGCGCTGTTCCTCGGCGTCATCGTCAATGCCTTGCCGGTGATGCAGATCACGCCCTTCTGGCAGATGGCGATCTCGGGCTTCGTGATCCTGACCGCCGTGATCCTCAACGCCCGCTCCGAGAAGCGCGGCATCAAGCTCATCCTCCCCGAGGCGCGCCGCGCCGCAGGCGGCACCCCATGAACGATACATCGCCATCAATCGCCACGAAGCGCCAACCGGTCGCCGACAAGGCGCCCTGGAGCCTTGCCGATTTCGTGCTGCGCTGGGAGAGCATCCTGGTGCTGCTGCTCATCGCCGTGGTCATCGGCAACACCTGGCGCTCGCCTTACTTCCTCGACATCTATAACCTGTCGGACGCCACGCAGAACTTCGCCGAGAAGGCCATCGTGGCCTTGCCCATGGCGCTGCTCATCCTGGTGCGCGAGATTGATCTTTCGGTCGCCGCCATCATCGCGCTGGCCTCGCTCATGACGGGCCTTGCGGCACAGGCCGGTGTGCCAGCACCACTGTTGTTCCTCGTCGGGCCTCTCGTCGGCATGGCCTGCGGGCTGTTCAACGGAACGCTCGTCACCCGGATAGGCCTTCCCTCCATCGTCGTCACCATCGGCACCATGTCGCTGTTCCGCGGCATTGCCCAGGTGGTGCTCGGCGACCAGGTGATCGCCACCTATCCGTCGGGCTACACCGACTATGGCCAGAGCTACCTCATCAAGTGGCCGCCGCTCTATCTCTCCTTCATCATCTTCCTCGTGCTGGCCGTGGTCTTTGCGCTGGTGCTGCACCGCACGGCCTTTGGCCGCAAGCTCTATGCCATCGGCAATAATCCCGTGGCGGCGCGTTTCTCAGGCATTCCGGTGGAACGCATCCGCTTCTGGCTCTTCGTGCTCACCGGCCTGCTGGCGGGCCTTGCCGCCGCGCTCCTCACCGCGCGCATCGGCTCCACCCGGCCCAACATTGCGCTGGGCTGGGAGCTCGAGATCATCACCATGGTAATCCTGGGTGGCGTCTCGATTGCCGGCGGCTCAGGCACCATTCATGGCGTCATGCTGGCCGTCTTCATCATCGGCCTGATCATCTTCGGCCTGTCGCTGCTCAACGTGCCGGGCATCGTCATCAGCGTGCTTCTGGGCACGCTGCTGATCCTCTCGCTGGCAGCACCGCTGCTGTTGCGCAGGCTGCTGCGGCGCTGATCAGTTCGGCGGATTGATGGTGATTGTGTCGTCGCGCGTGATCTTCTGCACGGTCTTGCTCTTCACGCCCATGGCTTCGCCATCGATCACCATCCAGGCGGGGTGGCCGTCGCCGTCGCGGTAGAGCACCACCTCCGAACTCGATGCGATCCCCGCAAACTCGCCTTTCGAGGTGTAGGAAATCGTATCGTAGCTGGCGCCTTCATAGGTCTGGTCGCCGAGGCATTTCACGTTGGAGACGCCCTTCATGCCCTGGGCAACACCGTCGCTGATCATGCTGCTCATCTGTTCGGCCGCCTCCGCCGGCATCTGCTGCCAGGCGCCGCCCATTTTCATCCAGCCCTTCTTGCCGATGAGGATCATTTCCATCTGGTCGGCGCGGATATGGAACTTGTCCGGCAGGATCGCCTCCGATTCCATGACCGTGCCCGGCGCATCGCTGCTGCTGGTGATGGTGCTGCGATAGGCGCTGCCCGCCATCATCTGCTCGAAGGTCGCTTTCAGGTCGTCTTCGCAGGCGGCGAAGGCGGGCGTGGCGAGGACGAGAGTGCAGGTGAGGGCGAGAGTGCAGCGCATCGATCGAGGTCTCCGGTTTTAGTGAGAGCGGCAGGATTGTGTTGCCGACATGAATAGCGCCTGAACGGCGTCCACAGGGCCCGCAAGGGGGCTTTCTGCCGTTCCTCTGAACCGCTATGCGATCTGCATGGCACAGCGGGTCATCATCATCGGCGCAGGCATCATCGGAGCCTCCCTCGCCTGGCATCTCGCATCTGCAGGCGCGGAGGTGATCGTGCTTGAGCACGAGGCAGCGCCGCGCGGCATTGCAACGCCCGCAAGCTGGGCCTGGATCAATGCCAGTTGGGGCAATGATCCAGCCTATGCGCGCTTGCGCTTTGCCGCCATGGCGGGCTGGCGCAGGCTCGACAGGGATGTGCCCGGGCTACATGTGAACTGGTGCGGTGGCCTGCTCTGGGACCTGCAGGGTGCTGAACTCGAGACCTTTGTCCGCGAGCGACAGGGGCAGGGCTATGACATCAGGCTTCTTGGCCGCGACGAGATCATGGCGCGCGAGCCCAATCTCGTTGCCGTGCCGGATGCTGCGGCTCTGGCCGCAGGCGAGGGCTGTGTGGAACCGCAGCATGCCGTCGATTGCCTGGTTGCGGCAGCGCGCGCTGCAGGTGCTGACATTGCCTGCAACAGCGACGTCAAATGGCTGGAGGCGGCACACGGCCGCGTCACCGGCGTCATGACGTCGGATGGCGTGCTCAGTGCCGATCATGTGGTGATTGCGGCCGGTGCTGGCGCGGTGAAGCTTCTGGGCGGCCTCGGCCTGACCCTCGCGCTTGACCAGCCACCGGGGCTCCTCAGCCATTCGGAACCTGCCCCTGAATTGTTGAAGGGCCTGATCATGGCGCCCGAACTGCATGTGCGCCAGACGGCTGAAGGCAGGCTGGTGGCGGGAACGGATTTTGGCGGGACGGATCCCGGCAGCAATCCGGAACAGGCAGCAGCTGAATTGCATGCCAAGGTACAGGCATTGATCCGGGGTGCGGAACGCATCCCGCTCAGCCACTTCACCGTGGGCTACCGGCCGACGCCGCGCGATGGCGTGTCCTGCGCCGGAGCCGTGCCCGGCTTCGCTGGCCTGACCCTGGCCGTCACCCATTCCGGCATCACCCTTGCGCCCGCCATCGGCGATATGCTGGCACGTGAAATCACCGGCAGGGGACGCGATCCCCTGCTGGCCCCTTATGCCCCTGACAGGTTGTTGACCGCAAAATCATGAAGCCCATTTCTGAGTTTCCCAGCACTGCATTGCGTGGCGTCCGCGCCGTGCTCTCTGACATCGACGACACGCTGACGCTGCACGGGCGCCTGCCCGGCGGCGCCTATCAGGCCCTGCAGGATCTGCGCCGAGCCGGCGTCATCATCATTCCCGTCACCGGCAGGCCTGCCGGCTGGTGCGATCTGATCGCGCGCCAGTGGCCGGCGGATGCCGTGGTGGGCGAGAACGGCGCTTTCTATTTTGCCTATGACGACAAGGCCAAGCGCATGGACCGCGTCTATACGCAGGACAAGGCAACGCGCGAGGCAAACAGCAAGAAGCTCTGGCGCATTGCCGACCGTGTGCTTGCGGATTTTCCGGGAACCGCCATTGCCAGTGATCAGGCCTATCGCGAGATCGATGTGGCCATTGATTTCTGCGAGGACGTGCCGCCACTGCCCCTGCAGACCGCGCAGGCCATCGCGGACGCGTTCCACAAGGAGGGGGCGACCGCGAAGGTGAGCTCGATCCACGTCAATGCCTGGTTCGGTGCACACGACAAGCTGAGCATGGCGCGCAAGCTGCTGCAGGAGCGTTTCGGCCTTGATGTGGAAACGCAGAAATCGGCGGTGGTCTATTGTGGCGACAGCCCCAACGACTCGCCCATGTTCGCCGGTTTTCCGCTGGGTGTCGGTGTGGCCAATGTGAAGGCCCTGGCCCATCTCATGCCGTCGCTTCCGGCCTACGTCACGGAACAGGATGGCGGCGACGGATTTGTGGAATTCGCCAAGCTCCTCCTTGCTGCAAAGGCCTGAGCCCCATAGCCTCGTGGCACCAAAGCTGCAGTTTGCTGAGCAGGAGTCCGGTCCAGTGGCCGGAGCTGTTCCGTTTTGGAACATAGCGGAGTTGATGCGTGGCAGGCCACAGCGAGTTTGACAAGGCACTGAAGCACGCGCGCCTCGCCGAGGCGGCCCAGCTCGATGCCGTGCTCAACGTCAAGGATGCGCGCAGCCTGCGCCTTCTCGCCCTGCGTGATGCCGTGCTTCCGCATGTGAAGGATCACCCTGCCGCTGCCGGGTTGGTTGAACTGAACATGCAGCCGGGCGAGTTGCCACGGCTCTGGCTTGATCTCATTTCCTCGGTGGTGATCGAGCCTGACACCAGAAATTACCGGCTGGAGCAGGAGCGCAACGCCAGCCGCGAAGTGCTCTACGAAACCGACAGCCTCGACGATATGAAGACCCATATCCTGCGCTATCTGGCGCATCGCGTGATTGCCCGGGACAAGGCTTCGGCCGGGCTGGCCGAGTATGTGCCCGGCGCCCGCGGCCCGCGCTATGGCGTGGCGGCCCTGGCCTATGTCTGGGTGACCGGTGCGCTGGCTGGCATCCTTGTCCTGCTGGTCCTCGCTATCCTCATGGGAAAGCTGACTTTTTAGCTTTTGCTGCACTGTAACATTTTGAAACAGCAATTGATTTCGGGAAGGCCTGCCGCCTTGTTAGGTCAGGCTGGGCTAAGGCTTGGAATCGGAAGGTTGTCAGTTTCAATGAGCGTGGATACGGGCAGGGGCATGGCGGCCTCGCCGGAGCTGCAGCGGACACCGCGGCGGACAGAAGATCTGCCGCAGCGGCTGGGTGGTTTTACCACTCTCGCTGAAGGCCTCGATTATGCCGCCAAGGGCAAGACCGGCTTCAATTTCTATGGCGGGCGCGGCGCGCTTGCTGCCGTGCTGCCCTATGCCGAACTGCGCCACCGCGCCATCAGCACCGCCCGCCAGTTGCTGGCCATCGGCCTTAAGCCTGGCCAGCGCGTGGCCGTTGTCGCTGAGACGGCGCCGGATTTCATGCAGGTGTTCTTCGGCTGCCAGTATGCCGGCCTTGTGCCGTGCCCGGTTCCCTATTCCATGTATATCGGCGGCCGCGAGGCCTATGTACAGCGTGTCGCCGGCATGTTCCGTGCGGCCGATGTGGCAGCCGTCATCACCTCCGAGGATCTGCGTGGACCCATCGCTGATGGCGCCGCTCTTGCGGCTGTCGGCAAGGTGCTCACCCATCAGGAACTCGCAACCCAGCCCGAGGCCATGACGCGGCTCGAAGGCTTTGGCCCCGATGACGTGGCCTATATCCAGTATTCCTCCGGTTCCACTTCGGCGCCGAAGGGCGTGCTCATCACCCAGCGCGCCATCATGGCCAATGCCGAAGGCATGTTGCAGAGCGGCCTCAAGGTGCGCCCCGAAGACCGCGCCTTCTCGTGGCTGCCGCTCTATCACGACATGGGCCTTGTCGGCTTCTGCCTTTCGCCGATGCTGGGGCAGGTGACGGTGGACTACCTGCCGACCACGGCCTTCGCCCGCCGCCCGACGCTGTGGCTCAAGCTGATGTCGGACAACCGCTCGACCATCTCCTACTCGCCGACCTTCGGCTATGAACTGGCCGGCCGCCGCATCAATGGCGAGGCCATCACGCTCGATCTCTCGCAGTGGCGCGCGGCCGGGATCGGTGGCGACATGGTGCGCGCCGAGGTGCTCAACGAATTTGCCCACGCGCTTTCCGTGGCAGGCTTCAACGCCAGGGCCTTCGTGCCGAGCTACGGCATGGCGGAATCGACGCTGGCCATTTCCTTCGCCAATGTCGATGCTCCGATCAGCATCGATACAGTCGATCTCGCGGCCCTCAAGACGAAGAAGCGCGCCGTGCCGGTGCGCAAGCCTTCTGCCGAAACGCGGAGCTTTGTGGTCTGTGGTGCACCACTGCCGGATCACCAGATGGAAGTGCGCGCCGATGATGGCCAGGTTCTGGAAGAGCGCGAGATTGGCCGCATCTTCGTCAAGGGCCCCAGCATCATGGCGGGCTATTTCAACAATGCCGACGCCACAAGCCAGGCCATCGGCCGCGATGGTTTCCTCGATACCGGCGACATGGGTTATTTCCTCGGCGGTGAGATCGTCATCACCGGGCGCGCCAAGGACCTGATCCTGCACAATGGCCGCAACATCTGGCCGCAGGATATCGAATGGGCCGCCGAAGCTGTGCCGCCGCTCAAGTCCGGCGATGTTGCAGCCTTTGCCGTTGAAGGCGCTGACGGCGACGACGAACTGGTCGTGCTTGTCGAGTGCAAGCTTGCCAATGCCGAGCAGCAGGAAGCCCTGCGCAAGGCCGTTCACACCAAGGTGCATCAGGTGGCCGGTGTCGATTGCAGCATCGTGCTCATCCCGCCGCGCAGCCTGCCTTTCACATCTTCGGGCAAGCTCTCACGTTCAGGTGCCCGCGAGCGCTATCTTTCTGGCGAGATCGTCGAGATCGCACCAGAACGCGCCCTGGCCTGATTGCCGGACGGCGCAGGATCATTTGCCATGCGCGTTGCCGTAACCGGAGTGACGGGATTTGTGGGGCAGCACACGCTGCCGCTGCTGCTGGCGCAAGGCTGGCAGGTGGCTGCGCTGGCACGCAATCCCGCCAAAGTGCCCGGCCACGAACAGCTGACAGTGGTGCAGGGTGATCTTGATGACCGCGCCGCGCTGGAACGGCTGTGCAGCGGAGCCGGCGCCGTGCTGCATATCGCCGGTGCAATCTCGGCTGCATCCCCGGAAGGGTTCACGCGTATCAATGTCGGCGGCACCGCCAATGTGATCGCTGCTGCGCGCGCCACCGGGGTCCGGCGCTTTGTGCAGGTTTCATCGCTCGCGGCCCGCGAGCCCGGGCTTTCCCCCTATGCTGCGAGCAAAGCCGCTGCGGAAGCGGAATTGCAGAAGCAGGGCACCGCATTCTCGACGGTGATCCTGCGGCCCGCCGCCGTCTATGGCGAGGGCGACATGGCAACACTGCCTCTCATCAAGGCGCTGCTTTCACGCGTTGCCGTGGTGCCCGGTACGCCCGACGGCAAGTTTTCGCTGATCCACGTGGGCGATCTGGCGCGTGTTTGTGTCGACGCTGTCACCAGCACACGCAGCGGCATCGTCCCGCTTGGCGACGGTGGCATTTACCGCTGGCGCGACATGGCAGCGGCCATGCGCAGCGTTTTTGGCAGGCCCGGCTCCCTGTTCTGCATTCCGCGTGGATTGGCGATGATGATCGGCAGTGGCGGCGATGCCTTCACGCGGCTGACAGGCAAGCAAGCCATGGTAAGCCGCGGCAAGATGCAGGAACTCTATCATCCGGATTGGTCCGTCGCAGGCTGGAACTGGCCGGGCATCGAGCCACGGCCCCTCGCGGAAGGCCTTGCCAGCGCCGTTCTCTGGTATCAGGAGAAGGGGCTTCTGCCGCGAATCCCGCGCATCGACGGAAAGATATCATGAGCACGGACACACCCGTCATCGACGAAATCTGCCGCCTTCTCGGGCCGCACAATCCCAAGGGCATCGCACTCTCGGCGGAGACGGACATTCCGGCTGAACTCAACATCGATTCCGTTGGCGTCCTCGATTTCATCATGGATGTCGAGGATACCTTCGACATTGAAATTCCCATGAATGTCGTGGCCGAAACCCACACCATCGGCGATCTCGTGAAGGTCGTTGAAGATCGCATAAAGAAGCGCAACGCATGACAGACCTTTTCGAGAAGCACCGCCCCATCGCCGAGCGTTTCGAGCGCATGATGGAAATGGGCGTCAACGCCGTCGGTGTCGTGAACGACCGCATTCTTTCGCCCACGCGCGCTATCATCCAGGGCCGCGAAACGATCCTCGCGGGCACCAACAACTACATGGGCGTCACCTTCGAGAAGGCCTGCATCGATGCGGGCAAGAAGGCGCTGGAAGAATTCGGAACCGGCACCACAGGCTCGCGCATCGCCAATGGCTCCTATGCCATGCATCGCGAACTCGAGCAGTCCCTGGCCGCATTCCTGAACCGCAAGCACTGCATCGTCTTCACCACGGGCTATCAGGCCAATCTCGGCATGATCGCCGGACTTGCGGGACCGCGCGACACGGTGTTTCTCGATGCCGATTCCCATTCGTCGATCTATGACGGCTGCACGCTGTCGGGCGCCAAGCTCGTGCGCTTCCGCCACAACGACGCGAGTGACCTCGATCGGCGCCTGTCACGTTCCGAGGACGAGGGCGGTGGCCGCCTCGTCGTTCTTGAAGGCATTTATTCGATGCTGGGCGACCGTGCGCCGCTCAAGGACTTTGTCGAACTCCGGAAGAAGCACCAGTTCCAGCTGCTTGTCGATGAGGCGCATTCCTTCGGCGTTCTCGGTCCCAATGGCCGCGGCCTCGCCGACGAGGCAGGCCTTGAGGACGAGGCCGATTTTGTTGTCGGTACCTTCTCGAAGAGCATCGGCTCCATCGGCGGCTTTGGCGCGGGCGACCATCCGCTCTTCGAGACGCTGCGCTATGCCATGCGGCCCTACATGTTCACCGCCTCATCCTCGCCTGCCACCATCGCCACCTCGATTGCGGCGGTGAAAACACTGGCGCGCGAGCCCGAGCGCCGTGACAGGCTGCGCAGGAACTCGGAGCGGCTGTTCAACGGCTTCCGTACCCTGGGCCTCGAGACAGGCTGTGAAGAGGTGAGCCCCGTCATTGCCGTCAAGTGCAAGGATGAGCCCTCAACCATCGCCATGTGGAACCGCCTGCTGCAGGGCGGCGTCTATGTGAACATCGCCCTGCCGCCGGGAACACCCAACCGCTTGTGCCTGCTGCGCTGCTCGGTTTCGGCCGCGCATAGCGATGCGGAGATCGATCAGGTGATTGCGGCTTTCGGCAAGGTCGTTGCCAAAGCCTGATCAGGCCGTGATGTAGGAGAAGTTCTGCCCGGTCTCGAAGCGGACGAGGCCGGATGCGGGCGGCCTGAAGAACTCTCCGTCGATCACGAATTCTTCCATCGTCTTGATTATTCCTGCCGCACCCGAAATGCTGTTCGCCCCCGGCGGTGGCCGCCGTTCTTCACCGCCCATGATCGCAGGCAGGATCCAGCGCAGCAGCAGGCGCGGCAGGGGATAGGAAAAGCTCGTGGCCCGGATCGCACCGTTTTCGCCACCCCAGAACGGCTTGGCATTCAGCACCAGCCGGTGAAGTGTTGTCGCCATCACGGTGAGCTGCGGGCCGTCGCACAGGTGCTGCCCGTCGATATCGCAGCTGATGTCGGCCGGGCGGTCGATGCGGCGGGCGTCATCCGGATTGGCGGGAAGGAAGAGCGCCTTGGCGGCAGCCTGCGCCATGATCGCAAAAGCCGCGAGATTGCCGCGTACGCCCTGGTCGTTGAAGCTGGTCTGGCACTGCCGCGTGGCCTGGGCCACAGCACCTGTGCCGAGAAACATGCCTTGCCGGACTCGGCCATCGGCCGCATCCAGCACCCGGATGGCACGGCGTTCCGTGATCTGCTGCGGATCGGGATTTGCAATGAAGGCGGCCTGTTCGGCAATGCTGCGGCGCTGGAAGCCGAGGTCAGCGGCGGTCATGTTGGTGGTGCCATGGGGCAGGATGCAAAGCTGCGGTGGCCTGGCAAAATGCCCGCCCTCGGCAATGAAACTCTGGATGGCCTGAATGGTGCCGTCGCCGGACGATATGAAAATCATGCGCACATCCTTGCGCGCAATCTCCGCGAGGGCGGGTTCCAGAAGCTCGAAGGAGGAGAGGAAGGTGACATGAACCCCGGCCAGTCCGGTGAGCGCGTCACGGAGCGCCGCACCCTTGCCATTGCCGCGGCCCGATCCGGGATTGATGATGACAGCAACGCCAGCCATCGCAGTCGGTGAACCTTAAACCCTTTCCGTACGCAACGTCATGATGACGGCCAGCAAGGCAAACACCGCGAGCGGCGTCCACGCTGCCATCCAGGGCGGCGCGAAGCCGAGTTCGCCCATGGACATGGATATGCCATCGAGCACGAAAAAGACGAAACCAAGGCCGACACCCACGGCGAAGAGCACACCGAGCCCGCCGCCCCTGCGGAAGCGCGACGCCAGCGGAACGCACAGCGCCATCATCACGAGCGAGACGAGAAGCGGCGTCAGGCGCTTCTGCCACCAGGTCTGGTAGACATAGGCCGGCCGAATGCCGAAGCCTTCATTGGCGACGAAATAGGAAAGCCCGCCAAGGGTCATTTCCTCGGGATCGCCTGAGCGCGCGCCGGCATGGGCCGGGCGCATGGTGCCGCCATAGGTGCCGCTTTCCATGTGCACAGGTGGTTCGTTCTTGTTCGAGTAGGTGGTGACATTGCTGAGATGCCAGATGCCATCCTTGCGCTCGGCCGTCTCGGCGAAGACCTGGTGCGTCAGAAGGCCCTTGTCGTCGCGGCGGAAGATCACCACGTCCTCGAGCTTGCGCGAGTCGTCGCTGGCCCGCGCCGCCCGCATGATGTCGTTGCCCGAGCGCAGCCAGAGCGGATCGCGCTCGCCGATTTTCAGTTTCTTTTCGCCGTAGTCGCCGATGCCCCAGTCGTGCAGCGTGGGCGCCGCCGCAGGGATGGCGCGGTCCTGCAGGGCGAATTGAATGCCGCCAGCGAGAAGGGCGACGGGCACCAGCATCATCGTCAGCCGTGCCGGCGAGACGCCGCTGGCCCAGATCGCCGTCAGCTCATTGCGGTAGCTGAGCTCCGTGAGGCTGAGCAGGACGGCAATGAGAAAACTCATCGGCAGGTATGTTACCATGACACCGGGAGAGCGCAGCAGGATATAGCTCAGGGCATTGCCGGAGCCGCCCTTGTTGAGCGCCAGGATTTCCTTTGAGTAGGCGACAACTTCAAGGGAAAGCACGAACAGCGTCAGCACGACAAGAATGACGGCGAAGCGTGTGAAGATCATGCGGCTGATCATCAGGGCGAGGCGGATCATGAGGCTGCCTCCTGTTTCTGCCACAACCGCGAAAGACGTTTCCACCAGCTGCCGAGAAGCTCCTGCACGGGGGCGATCACGCGATCCATACCGTCGCTCTCGATCGAGAAGCAGGTCTTGTAGAACCGCCAGAACGAGAAGGTGGCGAGCAGGAATGTCGGTAGCCACATGCTGAGATAGGGCGAGAAGCCGCCTCTCTTGGTGAGCAGTGCGCCCTGGCCGATGATCTCATTGAAGGCGACGATGAGCACCACGGCAATGACGATGCGATAGGCCCGCGGGCTGCGCGCCCGGCCGACGGCAAAGGGCAGGGCCAGGAACGGCAGCAACAGCATGGCCACGATATTGACCAGGCGGCGATGGAATTCTGACCGCAGGGAATTGGTCGTGGCGCCTGAGGGGGGCGTGTCCATCTGCTGATAGATTTCAACGATGGTCATTTCCCGTTCGTCGTTGCCGCGGGGGCGGAACAGGTCTTTGGAAACTTTGCCCAGTGGCGTTTCACTCGATTCAAACGTGCCGACCTGCGGCATCACCGGCGTAGCCGCCGGGGCCAGCGTGGGCCAGCGGTCAAGCGTCAGCTGCGTGCCGTTCTCGAGGCGCAGCACAGGCCGTGTCTGGCCCGGTACCGGGATAAGCTCGCCCCGTTCTGCGGTCATGGTCTCCGAGCCGCTCGGGCCCTTGTAGTCAAAGAGGAAAATGCGCTCGAACTTGTTGGTGTCACGGTCCAGCTTGTCGAGAATGAAGGTGCGCGAGCCCGCCTGCATGAACACGCCTTCCTCGGCGAGGAAGAAGGCATCGATGCTGACGATATCATAAAGCACCGAGCGATAGGCGTAGCGCGTGTAGGGTTGCAGCCAGCCGAACATGGCGAGCGAGAAGAGGCTGAAAAGCACGGCGAGCATGACCACGGGCCGCGCCAGGCGATGCAGGCCCACGCCGGAGGCCAGCATGGCGTCGAGCTCGTTGTTCTTGGAAAGCTTGTTGAAGCCGAGCAGCAGACCGAGGAACAGGGCTCCAGGAACGGCGGTGCCGAGATAGTGCGGCACCAGATAGGCCATGAGTTCGAAAGCGGAGAGAAACGAGCTCTTCTTGCCGAGCGTGGTGTCGAGCAGCCGCACCATGCGGTCAGCCAGCAGCAGCAGCAGGCCGATGATGAGGCCTGCCGCCAGCGGCACCGAAACCTGGCGCAGGACATAGCGATCAAGAATGGTCAGCATGGGAACCTTGTTCTTGAGGCTGTGTAGCCGATGTCAGGGTGAATGTGCGAACTTCCTCAAAGGCCTTCTTGTCCTGCTGCCATTGCCGGATGGAGACATCGGTCTGCCAGAAGCCCTTGGCGCGGCTGATGCGATAGAGATGCCAGGCTGCCACGTCATGGCGATGGCCGCTTGTCATTGAGCCGGATGGCGTGGCGCAGGCATGGGCCATGCCGCTCCGGGTGGCGAAACTGTTCAGCATGTAGATATGATTGTGTCCGTGAAGGACGAATTCAGCGCCCTTGTCCTTGAGCACATCCTGAAGCGCCTCAGCGTCGGTCAGCGCCCGTGCCGGAATGGTGAGGCCCGGCAGTGGCGGATGATGGATCATCACCAGGCGGTAGAAGCCGCGCTTGCCGAGGTCCTCAAGCTGGAGCGCAAGATCGCGAAGCTGGGCCGGTCCCAGCGTGCCGCCAGCCCGCGCCAGCGACTGGGGCTGCGCCGAGGTGAGGCCAATGATCGCCACATTGCGACGCAGGCGGACGAAGGGGAAAGATCCGGCCTCGCTGCCGTTGAAAGAACCGCCGGTGAAATAGGCTGTCCACAGCCCGGTCGAACGGTCCGGGTCGGTTGTGACGTAGGCGTCGTGGTTGCCCGGAACCAGCGAGAGCCAGCCGCCATCGCCGAGGTCCTTGAGCCATTGTGTGCCGCGCTGGAATTCGCCGTAGGAGGCGATGTTGACCATGTCGCCGGTGCAGCAGACGTGATCCGGCGCGGCCGCGCGAATGTCGGCACGCAGGGCATTGGCGATTTCAAGGCTGTGGCAATGCTTGCGGTGGAGATGCCATGACGCGATGCCGACCAGCCGCTTGAAACGGAAGTCCGCGAAGGCCTCGCCCACCGGCACAGGGGCGAGGTGGACATCCGAGAAATGGGCAACGGTCAGGGTCATGGGGCAGGGATGGGGGAGGTTGCTGAAGGCCGGTTTGCGGAGGGGGCTCTTTTGCCGTCTCGTGATGGTGAACTCAAGGCGGGAGACGGCCGGTCAGCGCTGGTGTGGCAGGCGAACAAGGTTCTCGGCCACGGCAAAATCGGCCTTCCGCGAAAGGTCGAGCCCCGCTTCCGGGCGGGCCAGCAGAATGGGCCTCGCTGTCATGCCTGCAAGTTTCGAGAGTTCTCCAAAGGCCTGGTCAAGTGAAAGCTTGCCGAAGAGGTAGCGCAGGTAGGTGCCGAAGCCGATGGCTCGGGCAATACCGGCCTTGCTGCGCTTCTCGCGCTCGATATTGGTCCATGTATCGAGCAGCTTGAGGCCGTTCGGTGACATGATGGCGATCATGCCGCAGAACTTGATATTGTCCTCGCCGAGCCGCGTGGTGTTGTGGCGCATATCGGGAAAGGCCTTGCGCATGCCGTCAGCTGTCACAAAGGCGGCGGTGGCGTCGGCGCCTGATTTCAATGAAGCAAGCTGGAAAGCCCGGATCAGGCGCGGCGAGAGCAGCGCGGCTTCAGCCTTGACGATGATGATGGGATAGCGGCCGGAAATCTGACCTGCTGCCAGTGCCGAGGCCGCTGTCGTTCCCGCCGCCGGAACGATGCGCACGAAACGCATGTCGCGGGCGAGAACACGTGCCACCGATGCTTCATCGTCGGTCGCGAGAAGGATTGTGCGGTCATGGGCGGGATCGTGCAGCATGGCATGGACACGCGCCAGAACCGGAATACCGCCCAGCGTTGCCATCCAGCCGTGCTTGAGGCCTTGCGCAGCCGCAACCTCGCTTTTGGGATCGCTCCCCAAAGCCACGATCACCGGCTGCCAGGAGAGCCCTGCCATCAGATCGCCTTCTCGTAGATGCGGTAGGTCTTGTAGGGATCGCCGCCCACTTCCTCAATGACGTGGCGCATGCGCTTGTTGTCTTCGAGGATCCACGACATCTCGCATTCCATGACGCCGCGATTGATGTGATAGCTGCGCACGCGGTCAATCATGGCTGCGGCGAGTGCAGATCCTGCCAGCGAGTCCTGAAATGACCTGCGCACGCCCATCAGCGGCATGCGGATCGACTTCGGCTTCTTGGCGATAACCTTCGGAATGAGCCTGGCCCAGCCGAACGGCAGGAGCTTGCCGTTGAGGCCCGTAATCCACTCGTTGAGATTGGGAAGGGTCACGGCAAAGGCGGCGGGCTCGCCCTTGTAGCCGGCGATGACGACATATTCGCCCGTCACCAGCATCTTGAGATCAGCAGCAAGCTTGTTGAGTTCCGCTTGCGTGAACGGCACGAAGCCCCAATTGTGCTGCCACGCATCATTGAAGATATCCATGATGATGCCGATGTCGCGCTTGATCTCCTTCTTGTCGAGCGGCCGCAAGGTGACGTCGCCGCTGCGCAGCGCGCGGTTGGTGATCTTGCGCAGCAAGGGGGAATAGTCGCCCCGGTCCATGTTGCGGTAGGCGATCACATCCTTGACCTTGGTGAAGCCGGCCCGCTCGACCAGGCCCGGATAATAGGCACGGCCATGAGCCATCATCATGTTCGGTGGATGATTGAAGCCGTCGACAAGAAGGCCGATCTCGTCGTTGATCGAGAAGCTGAAAGGCCCCTGAATCTGTTTCATGCCACGGGCGGCAAGCCAGCCGGACGCCGCCTGGAACAGGGCGGCAGCAGTCTCGTCACTGTTCTCGCTGTCGAAGAAGCCGAACTGCCCCGTCTGGTCCGGATGGTACTCCAGCCTCAGCCTGTCGACCTGTGCTGAGATGCGGCCCACCGGCCTGCCGTCCCGATAGGCCACGAAGAGTTGCGCCTCGGCATGTTCGAAGTAAGGATTCTTCTTCGGATTGAGATGGTCCATCCGTTCAAGAAACAGTGGTGCCACCCAGTTCGGGTCTCCCCGGTAGGTCTCGAATGGCACGGCAAGGAAGTCGCGCAAATCAGTCTTGTTTGAAACAGGTTTGACCACAACGGTCATCAGTGCGCGTCCTCTGCATCTGCGCCGGCCTTGGGGTGGCCTGCCGGGCCCCGGGCATGGGGCGCAGGAAATCCGGTCTGGACGGGGCGGCGGCGGGCTTACATAAGACCTCTGCCAATCCCGACTCAAGCGAGGCGTTCATGAGCGCAAAACATGCGTTCTTCAAGGTATTTCACAAGGTTTTTGCCCAGCGCGCCCTGCGCTGGACGAGGGGCATGACGCTTGGTGCGCGCACCGCCGTGATTGACGGCAATGGCCGTTTCCTCATGGTTCGCCACACCTACTCGCCGGGCTGGATTTTCCCGGGAGGCGGGGTGGAATTTGGAGAAACCTGCGAGGAAGCCGCCATCCGGGAGTTGCAGGAGGAGGCTGCCGTGTCGGCGAAGGGGCCGCTCCGCCTGCATGGCGTTTTCTCAAATCATGAGAATTTCCCCGGCGATCACTTGCTGTTCTACACGCTGCGCGATTTCACCTGGAACGGCTTTGCTCCGACACGCGAGATCGCCGAGGCAAAGTTCTTTGCCGTTGGCGAGCTGCCGGATGAAACCCTGCCGTCGAGCCGCCGCCGCATCGATGAACTGACCGGCAAGACCCCCGTTTCCCTCAACTGGTGATGGCGCTTGACGAAGCTGCCCCTTGCCACTATTGCGCGCTCCCCATGAACCGGACCGGACATCAGTTCCTGCGGCTGCGACGAGGCTTCTGCTGAGGCCCGCCTTTGGGCGGCCTGCATGAGCCCGCCTTGTCTTCTGATGGCGCCTTGCGCGCCCGCTTCTTTCCGGATCCCACCATGACCATGGCCCTTGCCACGTCGGCTGAACTGCCAACCGATCACGACGCAATCGAACACCTGCTTGATCTGTCCTTCGGCCTC
Source organism: Pseudomonadota bacterium (assembly GCA_020161855.1). Taxonomy (GTDB): domain Bacteria; phylum Pseudomonadota; class Alphaproteobacteria; order Rhizobiales; family Aestuariivirgaceae; genus Aestuariivirga. The sequence goes on along the minus strand of JAIUNJ010000002.1, from coordinate 454,569 downwards.
TCCCGCCGCACCAAGACATCCTATCGCCTGCGCGAGGGCAGCATCGCGGCTGAGGGCTTGTCGCGCGTGGTGCGCGACCCGGAACTTGGCGTCGTCGGTGCGATTTCCTACTGGCCCCTGCGGATCGGGGCCGAGGGCAGGGATGCGCTGCTGCTCGGGCCGCTCGCGGTCCATCCCGAGCGCCAGAACAAGGGCATTGGCCTCGGCCTCATGAAGGAGACCCTGGCCGAGGCGCAGCGGCGCGGCCACGCCCTTGTGCTCCTTGTTGGCGATGCGCCCTATTATGCGCGCGTGGGCTTCATGAAGGTGCCCGAGCGGCAACTGGAATTGCCCGGTCCTGTCGATCCGGCGCGCCTGCTCTTTCTGGAATTGCGTGCAGGCGCCCTGTCACAGGCGAAGGGGCTCGTGCTGTCACCGTCCCGTTTCAGCGGCCTTCACGGTACCACATCAGGCTGAGTGCTGTGAGCAGCAGGGCAAGGCTGGCCAGCGTCGAGAACAGCGGCGTTTCGCGCACGGCCGTCACGCGGAATTGCTCGTTGCTGGTGACGCCCATCCAGCCGCTTCCGGCGGAAAGGCTGCCCTGGCGGACCGTGGTGATGCGCGGCAAGCCATCTTCGATCCAGCCGATGCCGCCGCGCGTGACCTCGGCCACAGGCTGCACAAGAGCTGCTGTGGCGCGCACGTCCGAGGCTTCCTTGCTGTCCGCCTGGCCGAAAATGGCGAAGGCCTGCTTGTCGCCGTTGGCCAGCGCGTAGAGGCCGGTTTCGCTGGCCGGAACCGTGGCCGAGAAGATGCCGGGGCCGGCGGCCTGCAGTGTCACGCTGCGCTTCTCGCCGGATGGGGCGGTGATCTCGACCGGCTGCGCCGTATCGGCAAGCGTGCGGCGTTCGACCAGCAGGCTGTTGCCCTGCTGGCGCGCCAGCAAGGCTTCTTCCTCAAGATCTGGTTCCTTCATGAGCCAATGGGCGATGCGGCGCAGAAGCTCCACCTGCGGACCACCGCCTTCATAGCCCCGGGCCCAGAGCCAGCCCTGATCGGACAGGAACTGCGCCACCCGGCCCTCGCCGGCATGGGCCAGCACCAGCAGCGGCTTGCCATCCGGTCCCTGCATCAGGGCGGTGCCGCCGTTCTGCACATCGGTGTCGATCAGGCGGAACCAGCGGCCCCATGAGGGTGAGCCATTGTTTTCGCCGGGGAGATTGCGCGTCACCGGATGGCGCTTGCCCAGGTCTGTGAGCTGCGGCTTGAACGGCGTCTCGGTGATGCTGCCTGTCGGTGAGGCGGCGAGCACATCGATGAGCGGTGTGCCCGCCAGGCCCTCTTCGTCGGCATAGTCGGGGCCCGAGGAAATCAACACCGCACCACCTCGGCGCACATAGTCGGCGACATTGGCGAGATAGGAGTCCGGCAACACGGTCTGGCGGCGGTAGCGGTCGAAGATCACGAGATCGAATTCGTTGATCTTGTCGATGAAGAGTTCGCGTGTGGGGAAGGCAATGAGCGAGAGCTCGCGGGTCGGCGTGCCGTCCTGCTTCTCCGGTGGCCGCAGAATGGTGAAATGCACGAGGTCGACGGCGGCATCGGCCTTGAGAAGATTGCGCCATGTGCGTTCGCCCGGGTGCGGCTCGCCCGAAACAAGAAGCACGCGCAGCCTGTCGCGGATACCCTGGATGGTGGCAAGCGCGCGGTTGTTGGAAAGGGTGATCTCGCCCTCGCGTGCAGCCGCTGCGATCTCGATGATGTTCTGCCCGGCTCGGTCGAGCGTGACGTTGATGCTCTCTTCGCTGTTGGGCATCACCGAAATCTGCCGTTCATCGCCGTTGGGCAGCCGGATTGTCACGTCGATGGGGGCCGTGCCCGCAGGCGTCTCCTCCACCTTGAAGGACACCGTCTGTTCCTGCCCGGTGATGGCGAAGCGCGGTGAGCGGGTGATCGCCACGCGCCGGTCGATTTCATTGCGGTGCCCGGAGAGCAGTGTGTGGATGGGCCCTGCGAGATCAGCCAGTGCATCGCCTGCCGGCACGTCATGGATCTGGCCGTCGCTGATCAGGAAGGCGCCACCGAAACGCTCGGGCGGAATGTCGGCCATGATGCGCGAAAGCGCGGTGAAGACGCGGGTGCCATCGGTATCGGGCGTCGTCCCCTGGACCGTGCGCCCGACCCGGATATCAACATCACCCAAGGCCTCAAGTCTGGCCCGCAACTCATTGAAAGCAAGCTCTGTTTGGCTGCGGCGGTCAGCGATGGCCTGGCTCTCGCTTTCATCCAGGATGACGGCGACCACATCCGGAAGATACTGCCGCTCTTCCTGGCTCAGTTGCGGATTGGCGAGGACTGCGAGGAGCAGCAGAAGCCCGAGGCCGCGCAGACCTGCGCCGCGCATCCGGGCCCGCAGCATGGCGGCAACAGCGATGACGCCGATCGCAGTCGCAGTCCACAGCAGCCACAGGGGCACCAGCGGCAGGAAGGAGAGTGTCCAGCCGTTCATTGCCCCAGCCTTTCGAGCAGCGCAGGCACATGCACCTGGTCAGCCTTATAGTTGCCGGTCAGCGCATACATCACGATGTTGATGCCGGTGCGGAAGGCGAACTCGCGCTGGCGGTCGCTGCCGGGCACCACGGCATAGAGCGGCTGGCCATTGTCATCGAGGGCCCAGGCCGCGGCGTAGTCATTGCCGCCGATGATGACGGAGGAGACGCCATCCGCCGTGCCGGGGTTGGCGGTCACTTCACCAAGGCCGGATTCGACCCAGAGCGGCGCGCCTTCATAGCGGCCCGGAAAACTTGTGAGCAGGTAGAAGGTGCGGGTCAGCACGTGGTTGTCGGGCACGGGCTCCAGCGGCGGCACATCCACCTTGTCGAGGATGCGGCGGAGCGCAGCGCCGGCGCCGCTGTTGAAATCGATGCCGCCATCGCGCAAGTCGAAGAAGATGGTGCCGCCATTCTTCATGTATTGTGACACCTTGGTCCGCGTCGCTTCGCTCAGGCTTTGTGCGTCCTCGCGCACCGGCCAGTAGAGCAGCGGATAAAAGACCAGTTCGTCACTGTCGACATTGACGCCCATGGGCTCGGCCAGTGCCGCCGACGTGCGATCGGAGAGAATGAGGCTCAGGCCCTTGAGCCCTTCGGCACTGGTGCGGTCGATCTCGTCGTCGCCGGTGCGCACATAGGCCAGCCGCGGCGAAAGCGCCGCCTGCATGTCGTCGGCCTGCGTCTGCTGCGCGCGCGCATCCTGCGGCAAGAGGGGCAGCACCAGCAGTGCCGCAAGGATCACAGCCGGGGCATTGCGCAAGCGAGCCAGCCCACCACCGAGGAACACCGTGGCGAGGCAATCGAGCAGGAAGAGCAGCACAGCACCCATGGCGACATAGGGCACCAGTGATGTCTTGGCCTGCGGCTCGTAGGAGGAGACGCTTGTTCCCGAAAGGCTGGCGGCGAATGGTGTGAGATCGGCGGGCGTGAGCGCCAGGTTGAGGGCGCGCTCGTCGCCGCCCCTGGCATAGAGCCCGGGTGGCGTGGCGGCCGTTGGCGTGGCGCTGTCGAAGCCCACAGTCGGGATGGATTTGGCCGTGCCGTCCGGCGAGACGAGATCGCCTTCGCCCGTCATGACGAGGCGCGGCGCATAGCCGGCGGCGGGATCGGCCTGCGTGGTCACGGCCTGGGCCGGATCGAGGCCCGCGATCCGCTGCAGCATCTGCAGGAAGAGGCCTGAGAGCGGCAGGTTCGACCAGTTGGCGTTGGAGGTCACATGGAAGAGCACGATGAGCCCCTTGCCTTCCTTGCGGGCGGTCACCAGCGGCGTGCCATCTGAAAGGCTTGCCCAGGTGCGTTCCGGCAAGTCAGCATCGGGCTCGGCCAGCACCTGCCGCGACACGGTCACGCGCGGATCGGTTGTGAGTCCGGCAAAGGGCGAGGTCTCGGGGAAGGGCTGCAGGCCCTGCGGCGTTTCCCACGACAGGGCGCTGCCCAGCGTGCGGTCACCTTCACGCAGTGTCACCGGCATCAGGTCATCATGCGCGGCGGCCACATGTGGTCCGGCGAAGCGCAGAAGGATGCCGCCCTTCTCGACCCAGTCGGCAACCTTTGGCGCCACATCGTCAGGGACTTGGCCCACATCCGCCAGCACCAGCATGGAAAGCCCGGCATCGATCAGGCTCGAAAGGTCTGATGGTGTCTGCGGCTCATAAAGTTCGGCAAAGGGTTCAAGGCCGCGCGACACATAATGCAGCGGTGAGAGCAGGGGCTGCGCCACTTCAACCGATTCCGCCGTCATCAGCGCAATGGTGCGCTTGCGCCAGCGGTCGTCGAAAAGCTGCTTGGCACCGGCATGGGTTTCGCCGCTGAGAGTCACGGCCTGGATTTCATTGCGCAGCGCCGTCGGCAGGCTGATCCGCGCCTTGGCAGCGGCCGCCGTCGTGAAAGTCACGGGCACTTCCGTCAGGATGCGGCCATTGGTGGCCCGCACGGCGACGGTGGCCGTAGCGGCAGGCTGACCTTCCGGCCGCAGCACGTCGACGGTCACGTCCTGGCCTTCAAGCCGCGCGGGGCCGAGGGCCAGCGGCAGGGCGGCGCGTGACGGTGCCAGCACACGGAGCGTGGCCGAAGGCGCGTAAGCCCTCAGGCCTTCGGCAAAGCTCTCCGCCGATCCCGATTGCAGGCCGTCGCTGAGCCAGATGATACTGGCGGGTGATTCAAGATTGGCCGCCTTCAGCCGGTTCAGCAGGCCGTTGCGGTCGGTGGTGAGAGGCGATGGCCGCAGCGAGCGGGCGCGGTCGAGGGCGGAACGTGCTGCAACGGGTGCGTAGTCCTGCACGCGAGCGCTGGGCGCTGTTGTCGCCAGCATCACGCTGTCGCCGCGCGCCTGTGCGTCTTCGAGAACCTCGATCAGGCTCTGCCGGCGCTCGCTCCAGTGCGAGGCCGAGGCCCAGCCATCGTCCACGATCACCAGCCGCGTGCCGCCTGGCAGGCTGCCAGTGCCCGGTGGCTGATGGAAAGGCTGCGCCACCACGAAGATGACGAGGGCGGCGAGCGCCAGCCGAAGCAGCAGCAGCCACCACGGCGTCTTGTCCGGGGTCTCTTCCTGGCGCGGCAGACCGAGAAGAATGCGGATCGGCGGAAAGGCCAGCGCCTTGGGCTTGGGCGGCGTGAAGCGCAGCAGCCACCAGATCAGCGGCAACGCGAGAAGCGCCAGCAACGCCACCGGTGTGCCGAAGCCGATCGATTGCAGCAATGGCATCATGCCCGTCCACCCCGCTCGGCGGCGCCACTGACAAGGAGGTGGAGCGGCAGCAGGATTTCCGCCGGGGTGGCATCCGTGCGGTGCAGGCTGAAGGACCAGCCAAGCCCGCGCGCCAGTTGCCGCACGGCTTCGCGCTGCGCCTGATAGGCCCGCGTATAGTCTTCGCGCAAAGTCTCGGTTTTCCGTGCCAAGTATTTGGAAGGATTATCCATTCCAAGGAATTCGATACGCCCTTCATAGGGCAGGGTTTCCTCTGCCGGATCGGCAATCTGCACGAGGTGGCCGCGCACCCCGGCCTGCGCAATGGCGGAAATGCTGGCCCGGATCTCTTCGATCGGTTCCAGGAAATCGGAAATCAGCACGGCCGCCGAGCGCCGCTGCATGGGCGTCGCCTTGGGCAGGCCGTCAGGCCTTTCGGCTGCCATCCATTCGGCAAGGCGAAGCAGCGCGATGCGGCCATAGCCTGCGCCGCGCGGCGCTCCCAGTCCGCCGACGCGCTCATGGGCGCGTGCTGAAAGGCTGGCCAGAGCCAGCGCCACCACCTGCGCCCGGTCGCGCTTGGTCTCCTGTGCCAGATGCGAACGGAAACGCATCCGTGCGCCGCCATTGGCCCAGAGCCATAACGTGTTGGCCGACTCCCATTCATTCTCGCGGATGAACACCTGGTCGGAGCGGGCCGAGCGGTGCCAGTCGATGCGCTGCGTGGAGTCGCCGAAGCCATAGGGCCGGTACTGCCAGAAGGTCTCGCCAGGGCCTGCCACCCGGCGGCCATGAACGCCGAGGATCACGGTTGCCGCGATCTTTTCGGCGCGCACCAGCAGCGGCGGCAGGGCCTGTCCGAGGCCCTCCGCCTTCTGGGTGAGAACATGGGCCTGGGCAGAGGCCGTGGGCATCAGGCGAGCAAGCCTCTCAGATGACTGATGACGTCACCCACTGTCTTGCCGTCGGCGCGGGCGCTGAAGGAAATCGCCATGCGGTGCTTGAAGACAGGTTCGAGCAGTGCCGCCACGTCGTCGATCGAGGGCGCGAGCCTGCCGTCGAGAAGGGCGCGGGCGCGGGCACCGAGCATCAGCGCCTGGCTGGCGCGCGGGCTTGGGCCCCAGGCCACATTGTCGTTCACCATCTTGTCGGCATCGGGACCGGGGCGCGCGGCGCGCACCACGCGCAGGATGGCATCGGCCACCTGCTCGCCCACGGGGATCGTGCGCGTCAGGCGTTGCGCGGCGATCAGCTCGGCCGCCGTCATGGCTGCCGGAGCTTGTGCTTCGTCATTGCCGGTCGTCGAGAACAGCATGCGCCGTTCGGCCTCGAGCGGTGGATAGCTGATGTCGATCTGCATGATGAAACGGTCGAGCTGCGCTTCCGGTAGCGGGTAGGTGCCTTCCTGCTCGATGGGGTTCTGCGTCGCCAGAACATGGAATGGCTGCGGCAGGTCATGGCGCACACCGGCCACTGTGACAAAGTGCTCCTGCATGGCCTGCAGCAGGGCGGATTGGGTGCGCGGGCTTGCGCGGTTGATTTCGTCAGCCATCAGCAGCTGGCAGAACACGGGGCCGGGCACGAAGCGGAAGCTCTTGCGCCCCTTCTCGCCCTCGTCGAGCACTTCCGAGCCGAGGATGTCGGCCGGCATCAGGTCGGGCGTGAACTGCACGCGCTTCTCATCAAGGCCGAGCACGCGGCCAAGGGCAGAGGCGAGCTTGGTCTTGGCAAGGCCTGGCGCACCCACGATCAGGCCATGGCCGCCGGCAAGGATCGTCGTCAGGCACAGGTCGATCACTTCGTCCTGGCCATAGATCACTTCCTTCAATGCCGTACGGGCCCGCATGAGCTGGGCGCTCGCGCTTTCAAGGCTCTCGATGGCTTGTCGTCCGGCGTCGTTGATGCTGGCCATGGGGTCCACTATGCTGGTTACGGAACAATTCGGAAAAAGTCGCTCTCCGGATATCTTCTCGGGCCGCAAAGTGGCGCGAAAGAGGCATCCGGACAGCGACTCTGTTCAGGGTTTGATGATGGCTGCAAGCCGGGATGCAAGCAATCCCTTACAGGGTTTTAAGGAAGCGGTGGCCGACGCCAAAGCGCTGCCGCCGGTGCATCTGTGGAATCCGCCCTTCTGCGGCGACATCGACATGCGGATCGCAGCCGACGGCACCTGGTTCTACATGAACTCGCCCATTGGCCGGAAGCCGCTTTACACGCTGTTTTCGCGGGTTTTGCGCAAGGATGGCGACAAGTACTTCCTGGTCACGCCGGTGGAGAAATGCGGCATCCGTGTCGACGATGCACCCTTCACCGCCATCCGCATGAAGGTTGCGGGCGAGGGCCGCGCGCAGGTGATCTCATTCGAGACAAATTGCGACGATGACATCATCGTGAACGAGGCCCATCCCCTGCGCTTCGCCGAGGAGCAGGGCACCGGCGGCCTCAAGCCCTATGTGCTTGTCCGCGCCAACCTGGAAGCGCTTGTCGTGCGCTCGCTCTTCTATGATCTCGTGGCGGCGGGCCGCACCGAGGGCGAATGGTTCGGTGTCTGGTCCTCGGGCGTCTTCTTTCCCATGCAGCGCGCCGACGAGATCGGCCTCGTCGCATGACGGTCTTCACCGAAGGCGCCCTGCGCGCGCTGGCGCCGTCGCGCCTCCTGCAGGCGGCACCCGCCACCTGGAACCACAGCGACGACGACATGAACGTCAAGGCACGCATGATCCCCGAAGGGGTGAAGCCGAAGCCCGCCGCCGTGCTCGTGCCCATCGTGCATCGTGGCGATGCGCTGAGCATGCTGCTCACCCAGCGCCACGCCGGCCTGTCGAAGCATGCGGGCCAGATCGCGTTCCCGGGTGGCCGCTGCGACGACGGCGAAACAGCCCTGCAGGCGGCCCTGCGCGAGGCCGAGGAGGAAACGGGATTGCTGCCCGGTTTCGTCGAGCCGCTGGGCTATCTCGATGGCTACCTCACGGTCACGGGCTATGTGGTGACGCCCGTCGTGGCGCTGGTGCGCGATGGCTTTGCGCTCACGCCGCGGGCAGGCGAGGTGGATGATGTCTTCGAGGTACCCTTTGATTTCCTGATGCAGGCCGCCAACCGCGAAACCCATGCGCGCGAATGGCAGGGACTGACGCGGCACTATTATGCCTATCCCTATCACGGGCGCTACATCTGGGGCGCCACGGCGGGCATGATCAAGAACCTGGACGACAGGCTCCATGCCGCGCCGTGACCTGACATTGAAGGCGGGCCAGCGGGCCTGGCTCAGGGAGCCGCGCCTGCGCGCGCTGCTCCGCCTGCTCAACGGGGACGGCGGCGAGACGCGCGTTGCCGGTGGTGCCATCCGCAACGCCATACTCGGCCAGCCCATCGCCGACATCGATCTCGCAACGACGCTGCTGCCGGAGCAGGTGTCGGCGCGGGCCGCACGGCAGGGCTTCTCTGTTCACCCGACGGGCATCGATCATGGCACCGTCACCGTCGTGGTGCAGGGCGGGCCCTTTGAGGTGACGACGCTGCGCCGCGATGTCAGCACCGATGGCAGGCGGGCCACCGTGGCCTTCACCGCCGACTGGCGTAAAGATGCCTTCCGCCGCGACTTCACCATGAACGCCATGTTCTGTGACGCGGCCGGGAAAATATATGATTTTACAGATGGTTACGCGGCTTGCGTGAATCATCGTGTGAGTTTCGTCGGTTCGCCCGCCGGGCGCATTCGCGAAGACTATCTGCGCATTCTCCGCTTCTTCCGTTTTCATGCCGCCTATGGGCGTGGCGCGCTTGATCAGGCGGGGCTTGCGGCCTGTAAGCGGCTGCGCAAGGGCCTTGCTTCGCTGTCGGTCGAGCGCATCCGCCAGGAGCTTCTGAAACTGCTGGTGGCGCCGCGTGCCGTCGAAACCTTGAAGGCCATGGCCGAGGCGAAGATCCTCGCCATGGTGCTGCCCTTCCAGCCGGAGTGGCGCGTGCTCAAGCGCCTGCCGGCAGATGCCATGCTGAGGCTTCATGTGCTGGCAGCACCATCTGATGATTTGCAGCAGCGCCTGCGCCTCTCGAAGGATGAAGCGAAGCGCCTCAGGGCGCTCGCCGAAGCCCCGCCGCTCTCGCCGGCGCTGCGTCCCGATGAGCGCAGGCAGCTGCTCTATGCGCTGGGGCCGGCGGCCTTTCGCGATGCCGTGCATCTTGCCTGGGCCCGCTCGCGCGCCAGCCTTGCCGATCCGCAATGGCGTTCGCTGCTGCGCCTGCCCGGGCGCTGGGCCGCGCCGCAATTTCCCGTGACGGGCGCCGATCTCATCGCAACTGGCCTTGCGCCGGGTCCGGCCATGGGTGAAATGCTTCGCTCACTCGAGGACTGGTGGATCGCCAGTTCCTTCAAGCCATCGCGCGGCGATCTCCTCGCCCGCGCCAAGACACAGGGGAAAGACCATGCCTGAACCGTTCCTGATGCGCACCAAGGGCAAGGGCGCGCCCAAGCCCGAGAAGACCAGCCCCGATCCCGCCAAGCTGATCAAGGGCAAATATGTGCAGACCACCTGGAACCACTGGCTCGGCGAGGATAGCCGCCTTTATTGCGGCATCTGGGAGTCGACGCCGGGCAAGGTCAAATGTGCCTATGATGAATGGGAATTCTGCCACATCATCTCGGGCGAGGTGATCCTCACCGAGGAAGGCAAGAAGAAGGGACACCGCTTCAAGAAGGGCGATGGCTTCATCATCCCCGCCGGTTTCAAGGGCACCTGGGAAACCGTGAAGAAGGTGCGCAAGCACTATGTCATCCTGCTGCCGAAGGGCTGAACGGTGACCGAAACCATCCTCATCACCGGGGCGGCGCGGCGCATCGGCCGGCAACTGGCGCTTGATCTTGCCGAGGCTGGCAACGACATCATCATCCACTACAACGCCTCGCAGGCCGAGGCCGAGGAGGTTGCGGGGCTTGTGCGCGGCAAGGGCAGGCAGGCCGCCATCGTGCAGGCCCATCTTGCCGATCCCGCTGCCCCGGAGCGCCTGATGGCCGCGGCCGTCAAGGCGCTGGGGCCGGTCACCGTGCTCATCAACAATGCCTCGGTGTTCGAGCCGGATGATGTCGGCGGCATCACGCTGGAGAGCTGGGACCATCACCTCGACACGAACCTGCGCGCACCCGTGATGCTGTCGCAGGCCTTCGCCCGGCAACTGCCCGCCGATCGCACCGGCAACATCATCAATATCGTCGACCAGCGCGTCTGGAAGCTCAATCCGCGCTTCTTCTCTTATACCATGTCCAAGTCGGGCCTGTGGACGGCCACCCGCACGCTGGCCCAGGCCTTGGCGCCGCGTATCCGGGTCAATGCCATCGGGCCCGGCCCGGCGCTGCCCTCCGTCCGCATGGATGAGGCGGAATTCCAGAAGCAGGCGCGGCTGACGCTTCTGGGCCGGGGCACGTCGCCCCGGGAAATCTCCGAGGCGGCAAAATTCATACTCTCGCAGGGTGCGCTCACCGGGCAGATGATCGCGCTCGATGGCGGCCAGCATCTCGTCTGGCAGACGGCGGATGTGGTCGAGGTCAAGGAATGACGAAGAAACCTGTGATCAGCCATCATGTGGCGAGTGCGGCCGCGCGGCTGCGCCATGTCTTCGTCCGCGATCTCGAACTCATGGCCCTGATCGGCATCTATGACCACGAGAAGGTTAAGCCGCAGCGCGTCACCGTCAACATCGACCTCTCGGTCAAGGAAGGCTCCGGCGACGACGATATCAGTCACGTGGTGTCCTACGAGATTGTGGTGAAGAAGGTCGAGGCCATCATCGCCGAAGGCCACGTCAATCTGGTCGAGACACTGTGCGAGAAGATCGCCCAGGCCTGCCTGCGCGACAAGCGCGTGGTGGCGGCCCGTGTCCGCGTCGAGAAGCCGGATATCATCCCCAATGCCCGCAGCGTCGGTGTCGAGATCGAACGCAGCAGATAGGTGCGGGCGGCCCGTCCTCAGGTGAGGATGGTGAGGTCGCCGCCGGTAAGGTTGAGAGTCCGGATCAAGGTCACGTCCTGCAACTGCACCACCACGTCATTGACGCTGGCGCCGTTCACCCCGTCGGAGATGAAGATGTAGTAGCTGCCGGTGTTGGCGATCTTGAAGAAGGCGAACTCGCCCGCCTTGGTGCCGCCGACATTGATGCGGGCCGCAATGTCGTTGACGCAGTCCGTCATGGTCGTGCCGGAACCGGCCTTGAAGGTGGCGATGCCCGTGGTCTGGTTGATCGAGGCCTGGGTGGCCGTGGCTGCTGCAGCGCTTCCGCCGCGCACAAGGGCCGACGAGAAGTCGATCTTGTCGCCAACCGTGTTCACCGCTCCCTTCTGGTAATCGGTGATCACGTCGAAATTGCTGAAGGCGGAATCTCCTGCGATGAACACGAACCTGTCGCTATCCCTGCCGCCGGTCAGCGTGTCCTTGCCCTTGCCGCCATTGAGAACATCCTTGCCGAAGCCGCCACTCAGCGTGTCATTGCCGGTGAGGCCGGAAAGCGCATCGTCGCCGAGGTAGCCGGAGAGCTCGTTGTTGGCGGCATTGCCGGTGATGCTGTCCTTGCCGTTGCTGCCGAGGACATGTTCAAAGCCCAGGATGGTGCTCACGTCGGTGCTGCCGGTGGCCGCGGCCTTGGCCGTGGTGAGGTTGACCGAGCCGCCGCCACTCAGGAAGGCCCGGACATCGAGCGTGTCGAGGCCCGATCCGGCACTGATCATGTCGTTGCCGGCACTGAAGTGCACGGTGTCGTCGCCCGATCCGGCATTGATGGTGTCGTCGCCATCGCCGCCATCGATGATGTCGCCTCCTGATCCGCCATTGATGATGTCGTCGCCTTCGCCGCCACTGAGCGTGTCCCTGCCTTCGCCGCCATCGATCTGGTCGTCGCCTGCGCCACCGTCGACAATGTCGTCGCCGCCGCGCATGATGAAGTTGTCGTCCCAGGCGCCGCCCGCATAGTGCTCGCCGGCATCCGTTCCGGTGCGGTTCAGCGTTCCGGTGGCATAGCCGAAAATGACATAGCCGGCGCCGGATTGGCCGTTACTCGTGCTGGCGGATGGGGCGCCGATGATCAGATCGTCGAAGCCGTCGCCATTGACATCGCCCGCGCCGGAAACCGACCAGGCGCTTTGGTCAGGGGAAGTCACACCGTCGATGCGGAAGCCATTCGTGCCGTTGAGTGTCGAGAGGTTGAGCGAAGCCGTGAAGCCGCCGGCCTTGCCGAAGACCACATAGCTCGCGCCAGAGAGCTCGCCATTCGGATCGGCATATGGGGCGCCGATGATCAGGTCGTCGAAACCGTCGCCGTTGAAGTCGCCCGCACCGGACACGGAGAAGCCGCTTAGGTCAAAGGCAATCACACCTGCGATGCGGAAGCCGTTGCTGCCATCGAGGGCCGAGAGGTTGAAGGAGGAGGCAAAGCCGCCGCCCTTGCCGAAGACCACATAGCTGGCGCCGGAGTTGCTGCCATTCGCATCGGCACCTATGGCGCCGATGATCAGGTCGTCGAAGCCGTCACCGTTGACATCGCCCGCCCTGGACACGGAGTAGCCGCTGTTGTCATATGCGGCGGCGCCGACGATGCGGAAGCCGTTCGTGCCATTGAGCGTCGAGAGGCTGAGCGTGGCGGCAAAGCCCGAGGCCTTGCCGAAGACCACATAGCTGGCACCGGAGCTGCTGCCATTCGCATCGGCACCTTTGGCGCCGATGATGAGGTCGTCGAAGCCGTCGCCGTTGACATCGCCTGCCGCAGAAACAGACCAGCCGCTCCGGTCCTCGTTGCCCGCCCCGTCGATGCGGAATCCGTCGCCGCCATCGAGTGTGCTGAGGTTGAATGGACTGGTGAAGTCTCCTTGCTTGCCAAAAACCACATGGGCCAAGCCGCGCGTGGGACCGCCCGGACCGGCAAAGGGCGCGCCGATGATGAGATCGTCGAAGCCGTCGCCGTTGATGTCGCCGGCACCGGAAACCGACCAGCCGCTCTGGTCGCCGGGATAGGCCGCGTTGTTAAAGAGCTTTGTAGAAGCAGTTCCGCCGTCGCTCGATCCCAGGATCAGAACACTGTAGTCGGGAAAGCTGTCACCACCAGGCACGCCGAGGATGATGTCATCGAAACCATCGCCGTTGATGTCGCCGGCCTCGGAAACGGATGTGCCGATGTTGGCGTTGGCACCGACTCCTGAATAAAAAAAGCCATCGCTCAAATTGAGGTTCATCAGAGCGAACGTGGCGTCGAAGCCGCCGGCCTTGCCGTAGATCACATAGGCCCTGCCCGCGTTGTTATTGGCCACTGGATCCCCGATTACGATGTCCGCAAAGCCGTCGCCGTTGACATCGCCCGCCCCGGAAACAGCGATGCCAGTTCGATAGTTGGACTCCGCACCATCGATGCGGAAGCCATTGGTGCCGTTGAGGGAGGACAACTGGATGACAGCAGGGTTGACCGGCATGGGACAGGGCTCCTCGCAAAACTGCGGAAATCGTCGTCAGGCCCCCACGGGGAAAATGCCACGCCCCGCTGGTGTTTTGCAAGACGGCTCAACTAGAAGTGAGTAACGCCTGTCAGCCGCCGTCGATGTTGATGACCCGCGTGATCTCGTCGGTTTTGAAGCCGAGCAGGGTGGGGCAGCGCACGCCGGGCAGGAACACCACGTCGAAAAGCTCGCGCACCACGCCTTCGAGCCGCACCCAGCCTGCCGTGTCGCCGTTTCGCGTGTCGATGACGAGAAGCCCGCAGCGCGCTTCCGCGTCATGCGCCTTGAGAGCCGCGTCCAGCGGCAGGCCCTGGAAGGTGCGGCTTTCGCGGGCCAGTGACAGGCCCACCAGCGCATAGGGCCCGGCGAAGGAAAGCCCGCGCGCATAGCCGGGGCAGAAGGCAACAGGCACGAAGCTACCCTTCTCCATGTCCACATAGCCAAATTGCCCGGCGCCTGAATTGAGCAGCCAGAGCCTGCCGTCATGCAGGCGTGGCGAATGCGGCATCGAGAGCCCGGCACAGATGATCTCGTTCGTGGCCACGTCGATCACAACGCCGCCGTCGCTCCTGCGGTCGCGCCAGCCGTCGACCACGTCGGATTGCGATACGGCAGTGGCATAGCGTGGAACCCCGCCCTCGCTCGCCATGCCGTTCAGGTGGCAGCGGTCCTCGGCTGCAAGCTTGCTGAGGAACCTGGGCATCCACACCGGCCTGAAGCTATGGCCGGGGCTGGCCGAGGCGATGCAGTTGAAGGCGGTGTTCACGAAAACCGGCGTGCCATCGGCGCCGAAATCGAGGTCATGGGTATCGAGATCGCCGGTGATCCAGGACAGGCGCGGCACATAGACGGCGTCGATATCACCGTCCCGGCTGCCGGCCGGCATCACGTTGTCGAAGCGGAAGATCTGGTAGTGCGTCGCCAGCAGCAGGCTGCGCGCATCGGCGGAAACGCCGATCCCCATGCAGCGGGCGAAGCTCCGCTCATGCACCGAGAACTTGCCGTCGCCCTTGAGGCCGAGCAGGAAGAGCTTGCCTGCCTGGTAGGTGGAGAAGCCGATGCTTCCGCCCAGCCGGTGCAGCAGCCCCTCGAAGCCGCGCGAGCCCGACAGGGCGAATTTCTCCGTTTGAGTGTCTTCGGCCACGTGATGCTCCTGCGCTTGCGCCGCAAGCCTAGGCAGAGCCGTGGCAAATTGACAAGTCCCGGCAAGGATTTGCGCCGGATGGCCCGCCAGGGCAGTGGCGCCGGCGAGGGCCGGCAGCAGCGGCGGGAGGAGGAAAAGGAGGAGCGTGAGAAGTGTTTTCATGCTCTGGAACATAAAGGGAACACGAGTGCGAGTTAAGCGAAATATGATAAAAATCATTTCGTAGGCATTACAGGATCTTGCATGCCCCGGCAGGGCGGGGATCGTGGAAACCCGGTCGCCGTGCTGCCATTGTTTGGTGCGGTGGCTGGCTTAAAAGCCCGGCCATGAGCGAAACCACAGCCGATTCAGCCGCACCCCGGGAAGGCCCGGAGGTGATCCGCGATTTCGCGGCGCGGCTCCCCGGCCGTCCCGGCGTCTATCGCATGTATGATCTCAAGGGGAATGTGCTCTATGTGGGCAAGGCGCGGAACCTGAAGAACCGCGTCTCGAACTATGCGCGCGGCCAGGGTCACAACAACCGCATCGCGCTGATGATCTCGCTCACCAGCAACATGGAATTCGTGGTCACCGCCTCCGAGGCCGAGGCCCTGCTGCTCGAGTCGAACCTCATCAAGAAGCTCAAGCCGCGCTTCAACGTCATCCTGCGCGACGACAAGAGCTTCCCCTATATCCTCATCGCCAGGGATCATGCCGTGCCGCAGCTTGCCAAGCATCGCGGCGCCCGCAGCCGGAAGGGCAGCTACTACGGGCCCTTCGCTTCGGCAGGGGCCGTGAACCAGGCCATCAATACCCTGCAGAAGGCCTTCCTCATCCGCACCTGTTCCGACAGCGTCTACGAGAACCGCTCGCGCCCCTGCCTGCTCTACCAGATCAAGCGCTGTTCCGCGCCTTGCGTCGGCTTCATCGGCAGCGATGACTACAACGCGCTGGTGAAGGAGGCCGAAACCTTCCTGGCCAAGGGCTCCGGCACTGTGAAGGTGGAACTCGCCCGGAAGATGGAGGAGGCCTCCGATGCGCTGGAGTTTGAGACAGCAGCGCGCTTCCGCGACCGCATCCAGGCGCTGAGCTTCGTCACCCAGTCGCAGGGCATCAACCCGCAGGGCGTGGACGAGGCCGATGTCTTTGCGCTGGCGCAGGAGGGCGGCCAGACCTGCGTTCAGGTTTTCTTTTTCCGCTCCGGTCAGAACTGGGGCAACCGCGCCTATTTTCCGCGTACGGACAAATATGCCAGCGAGCAGGAGATCATGGCGGCCTTCCTCGGCCAGTTCTACGACGACAAGCCGCTGCCGCCTCTCATCCTGCTCTCCCACGATGTCGAGGAGCGCGCACTGATGGAGGAGGCCTTCAGCGGCCATGCCGGCCACAAGGTCGAGATCCTCGTGCCGCAGCGTGGCGAGAAGAAGCTGCTCGTCGATCAGGCGGTCACCAATGCCCGCGAGGCCAATGGCCGGAAGCTCGCCGAAACCTCGTCGCAGGCGAAGCTGCTCGATGGTGTCGCCAGGGCCTTCGCACTGGAAGCCCCGCCGCGCCGCATCGAGGTCTATGACAACTCGCATATCCAGGGCGCGCAGGCCGTGGGCGGCATGGTGGTGGCCGGGCCGGAAGGTTTCATCAAGGGCCAGTACCGCAAGTTCAACATCCGCCAGGAAGAAGTGGCGGGCGATGATTTCGGCATGATGCGGGAAGTGCTCACGCGCCGCTTCACCCGTCTTCTCAAGGAAGAGGGCGAGGGTGGCGAAACACCGGAAGGCGAGGTGCCGCAGCGCCCCGATCTGGTGCTGATCGATGGCGGCCAGGGGCAGCTCTCGGCGGCCCAGGCCGTGCTCACCGAACTCGGAATCGAGGATATCCCGCTGGTCGGTGTCGCCAAGGGGCCGGACCGCGATGCCGGGCGCGAGCACTTCTATGTGAAGGGCAGGGCGTCCTTCATGCTCGAGGCCCGCGATCCGGTGCTTTACTATGTTCAGCGCCTGCGCGACGAGGCCCATCGCTGGGCGATTGGCAGCCATCGCGCCCGCCGCAGCAGGGCCATCGGCATGAACCCGCTGGATGAGGTTCCGGGCATAGGTCCCCGCCGCAAGAAGGCCTTGCTACAAAGCTTCGGATCGGCGAAAGCAATTGCAAAGGCCAATGTGGCTGACTTGGCCGCGGTCGAAGGGGTAAGCACGCAACTCGCCCAGGCGATCTTCGATCATTTCCACCCGGAGGCCTCTTGAGCAGTCGAATGAACGTGAGCGCGGGCCAGCCATACAAGACATCGAAGGTCTGGAACCTTCCCAACATCCTCACCTACGGGAGGATCGTTGCTGTGCCGGCCGTTGCCGCCCTTCTCCTCTGGGGCAGCCTCGGGGCCCGCTGGTGGGCGCTGGCGATTTATGTGGCCGCGGCCGTCACCGATTTCTTCGATGGCTATCTGGCGCGGCGCTGGCATCAGCAATCTTCGCTCGGGCGCATGCTTGATCCCATCGCCGACAAGGTGCTGGTCTCCGTGATCCTGCTCGTACTCTGCGCCGACAGCATTCTGCGCGGTGGCCATATCTGGGCCGCCATCATCATCCTCGCCCGAGAGGTTCTGGTGTCAGGCTTGCGTGAATATCTGGGCGAGCTGCGCGTGTCCGTGCCGGTCACCAAGATCGCCAAGTGGAAGACGACGGTGCAACTCGTTGCCATCGGTTTTCTGATCGCGGGCCCTGCCGGTGACAAGATCGTTGCGGGCTTCACCAACGGCGCGAGTGTCGACAGCATCACCAACATCGGCATCGGTGGGCTTTGGATTGCCGCGGCCCTCACGCTCTACACCGGCTATGACTATTTCCGTGCCGGTCTCCGGCATGTCGTGGACGAGTGATGAAGATCCTCTATTTCGCCCGCTTCCGGCAGTTGATCGGCAGGGCAGGAGATGATCTCGAGCTTCCGCCAGGCATAGGCACCGTCGCTGACCTGCTCGAGCATCTTGTCGCCACGGATCAGGGCTGTGCTGCCGCCTTTGCCAACCGGGCCATTGTCCGCGCCGCCGTCGATCAATCGCATGTGAAGCTGGATCACCCTGTCGCCGGTGCGCGCGAGGTGGCCTTCTTTCCTCCGGTCACGGGCGGCTGATGCGGCTCAACGTCTTTCTGCAGCGGGCAGGTGTGGGGTCGCGCCGCGAGGCCGAGCGCCTCGTTGAGCAGGGCCGGGTCATGGTCAACGGAACGGTGGCCACGCCAACGATCCCCGTTGAGGAGGGCGACAAGGTGTTGCTGGATGGCAAGCCCATTGCCCCGGCAACGCGCGATCTTCCACAGCTCTTCCTCATGAACAAGCCGCTCGATGTTCTGGTGACCCATCGCGATCCGCAGGGCCGCCCGACCGTTTTTGATCTGCCGGCGCTGCTGCCGCCGAAATGGGACAAGTCGAAGCCGCGCGTGATGACGGTGGGCCGTCTCGACGTGAACAGCGAGGGCCTGCTCGTGCTCTCCTCCGATGGCCCGCTGGCCCAGACCATGATGTCGCCGAAGACAGCCTTGCCCCGCGTCTATCGCGTGCGCGTGCATGGCCGCCTGAAAGACGACGACATCATCCGGCTGCGCAGGGGCATCACCATCGAAGGTATCCGCTATCGCGGCGTGGACATCGCCGAGGATCTCGAAAAGGGTGGGCGCACCAATGCCTGGTACCGGGTGGTTCTCACCGAGGGTAAGAACCGCGAGATCCGAAAGCTCTTCGAGCATTTCGGCTGCGTGGTGAACCGGCTCATCCGGGTGCAGTATGGCCCCTTCGAACTCGGCAACCTCGAATCCGGCGAAGTGCGGGAAGTCTCCGCCGCCACGGTCCGGCGCTTTCTCGATGAGTTGAATCGCGAGGCTGTGAAGGTGAGACCATGAAGGGGTTCTTCCTCCGGCATCAGCCGCCGGTCAGGCCGTTGGCCGCCATCATTGGCGGAGCCGGGGCGGCAACGATCGTTGCCATTCTCGCTCTTGCCAGCAACGTCGGGCCGGTCCTGTGGGTCATGGCGCCGTTCGGTGCCACCTGCGTTCTGCTCTTTGCATCGCCGCAGGCGCCGCTGTCGCAGCCCATGAATATCATTTGCGGAAATACCGTCTCGGCCATCGTCGGTGTGGCCTGTGTCTATATCGATCCCGGCCAGTTCTGGCTGGCGGGCCTTGCCGTCGGCCTTTCGATCACGCTGATGATGCTGTTGCGGATCGTCCATCCGCCCGCAGGTGCCACGGCGCTGCTGGCCTATCTCACCGGGGCTGGCTGGTTCTTCATTCTCTTTCCGGTGCTGGCGGGCAGCATCCTGCTCGTGGCCTTCGCAACACTCTGGCACCGCTTCACCGGTGGCGGCTATCCGTTGCAGCCACCGATATGAGCGTAGGCGGCAGCTTCGACTACATTGTCGTTGGTGGCGGTGCTGCCGGGTGCATCGTGGCTGCAAGGCTTGCGGAGAGCGGCCGGAGCACCGTGCTGCTCGTCGAGGCGGGCCGCAGCGATGTGGGCGACGGCAAGGCGCTGCAGATGAGCCGCCTCGAAGAGCAGGACGCAAGCTATGATTGGGGCTATGCCGCCGAAACGGTCGCAGGCTCCGGAAACCGCATTGCCTATGCCCGCGCACGCATGCTCGGTGGATGTGCCAATCACAATGATTGCGCCTTCATCGCACCGCATCCTTCCGATCTCAGCCGTTGGCAAGCCCTTGGTGCCAAAGGCTGGGGGCCCGATGGAATGCGAGCGGCACTCGCACGCGTGGAGCAGCGGATCGGCATTGAACCTTCGCCCCCGGGCAATGCCCTGAGCCGTGCCTTCATCGACGCGGGCCTGGAGCTTGGCCTGCCGGAGCGCAACTTCCGCGAAGGCGCTGCTGCGGGCACCGGCTGGTTTCCGCTCAACGCGAAAGGTGATTTCCGGCAGTCGTCATCGGTGGCCTACGTCCATCCGCTGATCGGCTCGCAGGATAAAATCCGTGTACTGACGGAATGCCTTGTGACCGGGCTCACTTTCGATGGCAATTCAGTCACCGGCATAGAGACGGCGCGAGGCAGTTTCTCGGCGCGGCGCGAGGTTATTCTTTGCGCGGGCAGCATCAACACACCCCAGCTCATGATGCTGTCGGGCCTTGGCCCCGCGGAACAGTTGCGCAGGCTTGGCATCGGTGTGCGAGCCGATATGCCAGGTGTTGGCAACAATCTTGTTGATCACGTCTCCGCCAACATCGCCTTTGAATTGAAGGCTCCGCCTCCATCCTGGGAGCGCACACCCTGCGAATCCACGCTGCTGCTGCAGGTCGATGCCGATGCACCAGCCCCGGACGTTCTGTTTCATTTCATCCTGCGGCTCCGCGAGAAATATGTCGGCCGTACGCAGTTTGCCGGCGTCGAGCATGGCGTGAAGTTTTCGCCCAATGTGGCGCGGCCGAAAAGCAAGGGCCACCTCACACTCAGCAGCTCTGATCCGCACGACCTGCCGAAGATTTCTCTCAACTATCTCTCGGATCCTGAAGGCTATGACAGGCGCATTCTGCTGGCGGGGCTTCGCTTTGCTAGGCGCCTGGCTGCGACAGCGGCTCTTGCCCCCTGGCTGGAGCGGGAGGTGGCGCCCGGCACGGGCGTTCAAAGCGATGACGATCTTTTCGCCTATGTGCGGGAGACTTGCGAAACTGTCTATCACCCGAGCGGCACCTGCCGCATGGGTGATGCCGCTGATCCGTTGAGCGTTGTGACGCCTGACCTGAAGGTCAAGGGCATCGCGGGTCTGCGCGTTGCCGATGCCTCGGTTTTTCCGGACATGGTCACCGTCAACATCAACAATACGGTGATGATGGTGGCTGAGCAGGCGGCGTTGTTGATTGAGAGGCAGAATGCAGTGTGAACTCGGGCCGCAGGCGAAGTTCACCTGCGGTCCGGGTATCACGTTGGTCAAGCATGGCCGTATCAATACTGGCCTGCGGCTTCGCGTTCCTTCTTGGTCAGCAGGCTGCGCTCCCTGAAGGAGAGCTTTTCGGTAGCCGGCTTTGCAAAGACAACCTTGCGCAGCGAGGTGCCTGGACGATTGATCGTCGTCTGACGGTCGGCGCCTGACAGGTTGCGATAGTCCTGTTCGGAAATCGGGGCCACCTTCACATAGGTGCCCTGAACGTCCGTCGAACGTGAGGTCTGCTGGAAGGGCAGGGTCGTACCCACATCCGAACGGTGGAAGCGGATCGGTCCGGCGCTGGCCGCAGCCGACAGTGTGACAAGTGCGAGAGCCGCAATTGCAATCTTCTTCATGGTCTTTCTCCGTATGATCGGGCTCGTGTTCATCACGTGCCGATGATGCGGATGTGGGGTCGCGGCGCGTAGGAACAATCTGTAATCGCGCAACACACTGTTTACGAATGCGAGACAGTGCGAGGGATCAGGTGATCGGCAGGTTCCGGTCCCAGGCGGGGTCGCTGCCGATCCTGCGCGCCAGATGATCGACGAAGGACTTCACCTTGAGAGCTTTGGTGCGGCCCGGTGGCATGACAGCAAAAATCTGTGGCTCGGCCGGCTTCCAGTCCTGCAGCACGGGCAGCAATTGCCCGGAGCGCAGGGCATCATGGCAGATGAAGGTTGGCAACATCACGATGCCTCTGCCATTGATCGCCGTTTCGAGAAGTACATCACCATTGTTGGCCCGCACCCGGCCTTCGACCTGCTGCATCTCAACGGAGACGCCCTCACGTTCCAGGCGGCATGAGCCATGATGTGGGAGGAAATCATAGATCAGGCATTGGTGCGCACTGAGCTCGCTCGGATGTGTCGGCGTCCCGTGTGCGGCGAGATAGGCAGGCGAGGCACACATCACCAGCCGCGCGGCCCCGAGCTTGCGCGCCACAAGTGAGCTGTCCGGCAGATTTGTAATTCTGATGGCAAGATCGAAGCCGTTCTCGACGATGTTCACGATCCTGTCATCGAGGCTGATGGAAAGATTCACATCGGGATAGAGATTGAGATATTCGCTGGTGATCGCGCCGAGGTGGCGGGCACCGAATGAGGTGGGTGCGCTGATCTTGAGTGTTCCCTTGGGTGCTCGCGTCATGCTGCGCAGTTCTTCTTCAGCCGCGTCGAGGCCTTCCAGCAATGGCCCCGTCGCATCAAGCAATGTCTGCCCTGCTTCGGTGAGGCTCAACTGCCGCGTTGTTCTGTTGAGCAATGATGTTCCGAGGCTGAACTCCAGATCGGAAATCTGCCGGCTCGCCAGCGCGCGTGAAATGCGAAGCTTCTCGGCGGCCCTTGCGAAGCTGCCGAGGGAAGCGATCATCGTGAGTGTTCTGAGTGGCGCGAGATCCCTGATCAATTCAACCCGTCCAATGTTTTTCGGACAGATGGGATCGCACCAGGATGTTTTCCAGTTACAATTTCGCACCGGCGCGATCATTCGCGGTCGCGCCGTGCTTCGATAGTGCGCAGTCAGTACGCTAGTTACCTTGCGGTAACTGCTCGCGTAGGTGCTGTCTTAGAAGCGACAGCGGTTCACGCCGACGGCGCGCGCACCGCACTGCTGTAGGAGTCCATCAGCGTCCGGCTCATGTTGCCGGGCTTGAAGCTGTAGGGGCCGATCTCGGAGACGGGCGTCACTTCGGCAGCAGAGCCGACGATGAAGCACTCGTTAAAGGTCTTGAGCTCCTCCGGCATGATGCGGCGCTCGATGACCTCGATGCCTTCCTTCTTGGCCAATGCCAGCACGGTCTGCCGGGTGAGGCCATTGAGGAAGCAATCGGCGATCGGCGTATGCAGCGCGCCATCACGGATGAAGAAGATGTTGGCGCCGGTGCACTCGGCCACGCGGCCCTGCCAGTCGAGCATCATCGCATCGGCATAGCCCTTCTTCTCCGCCTTGTGCTTGGAGATGGTGCAGATCATGTAAAGGCCGGCGGCCTTGGCATGGACCGGCGCACATTGCGGATCGGGGCGGCGGAATTCAGCGATGTCGAGCTTGATGCCCTTCATCTTGGTTTCCGGATCGAACATCGAGGGCCAGGCCCAG
The DNA here is from genome assembly GCA_020161855.1 of Pseudomonadota bacterium. Taxonomy (GTDB): domain Bacteria; phylum Pseudomonadota; class Alphaproteobacteria; order Rhizobiales; family Aestuariivirgaceae; genus Aestuariivirga. The sequence continues at coordinate 431,749 of JAIUNJ010000002.1, read as the reverse complement.
GTGGCGATGGCGACGTGAATCTTGTTGTGCTGGGCAGAGACGGCCATCATTTCCGAGCCGCGGAAGGCCACGGGGCGCACATACTGATCGCCGCCGCCATTTTTCTCGACCACGAGATCCTTGGCCTTGTTGATCTCATCATCCGTGAACGGAAGATCGAAATCCATGATCTGTGCCGACTTGCGCAGGCGCTCGGTGTGTTCCTTCGACTTGAAGATCACGCCAGCATAGGCGCGCTCGCCCTCGAACACCGAGGAACCATAATGCAGGCCGTGGGTGAGCACGTGAACCTTGGCATCCTTCCAGGGGATGATTTCGCCGTTGAACCAGATAACGCCTTCACGCTGGTCAAAAGGAATGATGCTGCTCATGATCGAAACCTGTGCTCCCATTTTGCATTGCAGCGGGGCCATGCCATATTCAGCCGGCAGGACTCGCTGGACGTTTGTCCGATTGTCGATGCTGTCGCAAAGGCTAACAGAACCGGATAATATGTCAATATGACTGACATAATTTCAGCCCCCAAGCTGGCGCATGGCGACGCTGTCGCTTTGGTGGAACTGCTGTTCTTTGCCTATCGGGATTTCGTTGCTGATCCGGACGGCATTCTCGAGAAGCTTGAGTTCGGCCGTGCTCATCATCGTGTGTTGCACTTTGTTGGCCGCGACCCGGGTATGAATGTGGCGCAGCTTCTCGATATCCTGCGCATCACCAAGCAGTCGCTGGCCCGCGTGCTGAAGGAATTGATCGAGAAGGGCTATGTCTACCAGAAGGCAGGCGAGGAAGACCGCCGTCAGCGGCTGCTCTATCTCACCGGCAAGGGCGAGGGCCTGTGGCAGGAACTCGTTGCGCCACAAACCCGCCGCTTCCAGCGGGCAGTTTCCGAGATGCAGATGGAAGACGGCACCAGCTATCATGAAATGTTCCTCCGGCTCATCAATCCGGAAAACCGCCAGGCCGTGGAGGAATGGGCGGCGCGCGCTGTGCGCGGGCAACAGAAATGAGTGATGCCGCACACGTTCTCATCGTTGATGATGACCGGCGCATCCGGGCGCTTTTGGCTTCGTTCCTGAGCGGGCATGGCTATCGTACCACCGCCGTGGCCACGGCGCGGGAAGCGCGCGACCACATGCGCGGCCTCGCCTATGACCTGATCATCCTCGATGTGATGATGCCGGGCGAGAATGGGATTTCCTTTGCAGCCGATCTGCGTCGGGGCAGCAACGGCGTGCCCATCCTCATGTTGTCGGCGCTCAGCGACGCCGGCGACCGCATCAAGGGGCTCGCTGCGGGAAGCGACGACTATCTCGGCAAACCATTCGAGCCCGAGGAGCTTCTGCTCCGCGTGCGCAATCTGTTGCGCCGCCTGGAAAGCCGCCAGCAGGGGTCAATGAATGTCCGCTTCGGCGAGTTCATCTTTGTGGCCGATACGGGTGAACTCTCGCGTGGCGGCGAAAGGATCAGGCTCACCAGCCGCGAGAAGGACATGCTGAAGCTGCTCGCCCATCAGGCAGGAAAACCGGTGACCCGCGGCGCGCTTTCCGCGTCCGGCTTGGTGGAGTCCGCACGCGCCGTTGATGTGCAGATCAACCGCCTGCGCCAGAAGATCGAAAGCGATCCCTCCAATCCGGTCCATCTGCAGACGGTGCGTGGCGAAGGCTACACATTGATCGCCGATATGGCTGCGGGGGCTGCCTGACATGCCCCAGCAGACAGGCCTCTACGGCAGCTTCAACCGTTTCCTCGAGCGCCACTTGCCCAGCGGCCTCTACAAGCGCGCGCTCATCATCCTTATTGCGCCAGTCGTGCTGCTGCAGACGCTGATGGTCGGCATCATTCTCGAGCGCTACTACGATAACGTCACCCGCGTGCTCGGGCGCTCGATGGCCCGCCAGGCGAGTTTTCTCATCGATCAGTACGAGGCGGCGGGCCGCGCGCCGGCAGCCTTCGCCGAGTTGCAGCGCTCGGCAAAGCGGCGCTTGCGCGTCGATGTGCAGATGTTCGAGGGGCAGGGCCTGCCCGCGCAGGCCCCGCTGCCGTTCTATGCCATTTTCGAGCAGCGCCTGCTGCAATCCGTTGACGACGAAACGGGCCGCAACTTCTGGATCGACAGCAATGCCGAGGGCGGGAAAGTCGAGATCCGTGTCGAGCTTGAGCCGCAACGGATCATCAGCTTCAAGTTCAGCGCCGATCGCGTGCGCTGGAGCGACACGCAATTGATCGTCAGCGTGTTGCTTGGCTCGTCACTGCTCTTCCTCAGCATCGCCATGGTGTTCCTGCGCAACCAGATCAGGCCCATTGTCGATCTTGCCCGCGCCGCCACGGATTTCGGCATGGGCCGCGCCACGGGAAGCTTCAGGCCGCGCGGTGCCACGGAGGTGAAGCGGGCCGGCCAGGCCTTTGTCGACATGCGCGACCGCATCGAGCGCCATGTCGAGCAGCGCACCACCATGCTCGCAGGCGTCAGCCACGACCTGCGCACCATTCTCACCCGCTTCAAGCTTGAGCTCGCCGTGCTTGGCGACAATCCCAAGATTCATCCGCTCAAGGAAGACGTAGATGAGATGCAGCATATGCTCGAAGATTACATGGCTTTCGTGAAGGGGGATGGTGGCGAGGAAGCCATGCCTGTGTCGATTCCGGAACTCGTCTCGGCGACGGTCGATACGGTCGAGCGTGAGCGGCCGGACTCCGATGCTGTGATCAGCATTGGTGATTTGCCCACCGAACAGGTCAGCGTGAAACCCAATGCCTTCCGCAGGCTTCTCGCCAACCTGCTCAGCAATGCCGTGCGCTACGGACACGAGATCCAGATCTCGGGCCTGATCGAGGGCCGCAAGCTCGTGCTGCGCGTTGATGACAATGGCCCCGGAATTCCCGCCGATCAGCGCGAGGACGTGTTCCGCCCCTTTGTGCGTCTCGACAACGCCCGCAATCTGGACGAGACGGGTACGGGCCTCGGCCTCGCCATCGCCCGCGATATTGCCCAGGCCCATGGCGGCGAAATCACTTTGGAAGACAGTGCGCTTGGTGGCCTCCGCGCCGTCGTCAGCGTGCCGATCTAGAGACCGGCAGGGCGGTTCTCAGAACAGCTTGCCGCCGTTGGGCACGTCAAGATCGGGCCCGATCAGCACCACGCCGCCTTCAGCATCGGGAAAGCCAAGTGTCAGCACTTCCGACATGAAGGGGCCAATCTGGCGTGGCGGGAAATTGACAACGGCTGCCACCTGCCGCCCCAGCAGCTGTTCCGCCACATAGTGCTTGGTGATCTGCGCCGATGATTTCTTCATGCCGATCTGCGGGCCGAAATCGATCCGCAGTTTGAATGCCGGTTTGCGCGCCTCAGGGAAGGGCTCGACACCAACGATGGTTCCGACACGAATATCGACATTCTCGAAATCGGCGAAGGTGATCTGGGCCATCAGCTTGCCAGTTCGCGTGAGCGGCGCGTGGCCGCCTTCACGGCTTCCGTCATCAGGGGCTTGAGGCCTTTGTCGGCCATCAGCACCTGCAGGGCTTCATATGTTGTCCCCTTGGGCGAGGTCACGTTCTGCCGCAGCGTTCCGGCATCGATACCGGACTGGCGCATCAGCTCCCCAGAACCAGCGACGGTTGCGCGCGCCAGCTTCACCGCCACGTCGGGCGGCAGACCAACGGCCTCGGCCGCGGCCGTGAGGCATTCGGTGAGATAGAAGACATAGGCCGGCCCCGAGCCCGATACTGCGGTGGCGGCATCGATCAGCGATTCATCGGCGACCCGCACCACCTCGCCGATCGACTGCAGCAGTTTCTCCGCCAGTTCCATCTGGGCCGGCGAAACATTGGCATTGGCGGTCATGGCGGTGATGCCGCGGCCCACGGCGGCCGGTGTGTTGGGAATGGTGCGGATCACGGAAGCATCCGCACCGAAATGGCTCTCGAAGGAGGCAATGGTCTTGCCCGCGGCAATCGAGAGGATCAAAGGCTTTGAGGCAGCAAGGCCGTGGAGCGGCGTCAGCACGGCATCCATCACTTGCGGCTTCACGGCAACCAGAACGACTTCCGCATCCGTGATGCTTGCAGGCGAGGGATTGAGCCGCACAGCATGCCGCGCGATGAGGTCGGCCACCTCCTGCGGCGGAGCCGGATCGAGTGCCGCCACCTGGCGCGGATCGACGCCTGCGGCAAGCCAGCCTTCCAGCATGGCGCCACCCATCTTGCCCGCGCCGATGAGAACCAGCGAACCCTTGAGCGGAATGCTCACGCTTCGCCTCGCGTATCAAGAAGCGCGCTGTCGAGCGCCTGTTCGGCGGTGTGCCCGGCCCAGATCACGAACTGGATTGCCGGATAGTAGCGCTGGCAGCTTTCGACGGCGATGCGGATCATGCCTTCACATTGCGAGTCATTGGCTTCGGCGGCGCCGGCCAGCAGCAGGCTCGAACGGAAGACGATGCTGCCTTCGCTCAGCCAGAAATCAAAATGGCCATGAATGAGTTGGGCGTTGATCAGGTTCAGCAACCGGGCGATTTCGTCCTGCCGCTTCTGCGGAACTTTCAGCTCATAGGCCGACATGCAGAGGAGGGACTCGAGATCATCGCGCCAGTTCAACGACAGCGTCAGGTCGGACCAGCCGCCCGTAACGCCCATCACCACTTCATCAGAGCTCGTCCGGTCGAGAGTCCAGGCCATGCGCTCCGCCAGCCGCTCGACCCTGTCGAGCGGATTGAAGGAGACGTCGTCCATTTCGATCGAAAGGCTCATTCAATTCCTCCGCCAACGGACGAATCGCGCCGTTGACGGTGGCAAAATGACAATGCAAGCGAGTCGCCGCAAGGATGCGGCTGATTCCTCAACACCTATATTCGGAAGAGAATCACGAAGCCGAATCGGAAGGCTTTGCTCCGCTGAGTTTTGCTTCAAGTTCAGAGATGCGGCGGGTCAGCGCTTCGTTTTCGAGGCGAGCCTTCTCGGCCATCTCCTTCACCACATCAAACTCTTCGCGCTTCACGACGTTGAGATTGTTCAGCACCCGCTCGACCTGGCCCTGCACCAGCGTATCGACTTCCTTGCGGACGCCCTGCGCCGCACCGGCCGCATTGCTCATCAGCTTCGCGAGATCGTCGAAGAACTTGGAATTGGTGGTGGGCATGGCGGGTCTCCTGTCTGGCCGCATAGCTAGGAGTCTGGAGCGCCGACTTCAAGGGTTTCCCTTGGGGCAAATCGTCCGCCGGGTGGTACACGGGCAGCCCGTCCCGTCTGCGACGCAGCTGTCGCAAATTCCATTCAGTTTTGCCCTGATTTGCTCTAGGGAGTGGCCTCCATGCTGGCCGTCATTGCTCACCCCGCGTTCGATCCCGTAGCCCTGCGCCTCGGGCCCTTCGAAGTCCATTGGTATGCGCTGGCCTATGTCGTCGGCATCCTGTTCTGTGTCTGGTACATCAAGTATCTGTCGCGCCAGCCGCGTCTCTGGGGCGCCAATCCGCCGACGGTGAATGCCGCGGAAGCCGATGAACTGTTCATCTACGTGCTGTTGGGCGTCGTGCTGGGCGGGCGCCTCGGCTACGTGCTTTTCTACAATCCGGCCCATTATTTCAGCCAGCCGCTCGACATCCTCCGCACCTGGGACGGCGGCATGTCCTTCCATGGTGGCTTTCTTGGTGTGGTGATCGCCTGCCTGGCCTATGGCTACCCACGCGGAAAGACGCTCGACCGCATGCTTGATCTCGGCGCTGCCGGTTGCACGGTGGGCCTCGGCCTTGGCCGTGTTGCCAATTTCGTCAATGCCGAGCTGCCAGGCCGCATCACCGACGTGCCCTGGGGTGTCATCTTCCCCGGTGACACGGTGGCCCGCCATCCGAGTCAAATCTACGAAGCGCTGCTGGAAGGGCTCGTCCTCTTTGCCGCCGTGCGGATCGCCACCCATCGCTTTGGTGCGCTCAAGCATCCGGGCCGGGCTTCAGGCATTTTCGCTCTCGGCTACGGCCTCTCACGCATCATCGTCGAATTCTTCCGGGAGCCGGATGCCCAGATCGGTTACATCGGTGGCGTCTTCACCATGGGCATGATCCTGTCCCTGCCGCTGGTCATCATCGGCATCTGGCTGCTGCTGCGTTCACGCCACACCGCATGACGGCTCTGGAGCGGATCATCACGGGCATGATCGAGAGCGACGGCCCGATGCCGCTCGACCGCTACATGGCGCTCTGCCTCGGCCATCCCGAGCATGGCTACTACATGACCCGCGATCCCTTCGGCCGAGCTGGAGATTTCACCACGGCGCCGGAGATCAGCCAGGTCTTCGGGGAGTTGATCGGCGTCTGGTGCATGAATGTCTGGCACCTGTTGCAGAAGCCCAGGCATTTCGCCCTCGTTGAACTCGGGCCGGGGCGCGGCACGCTGATGGCGGACGTGTTGCGCGTGCTGCGCAAGGATGAGGCCTGCCGCAAGGCCGCCGAGGTTCATTTTGTTGAGACGAGTCCGGTTCTGCGCGAGGCGCAGCGGCGGCTTGTTCCCGATGCCACCTGGCACAGCGGCATTGCCTCGCTTCCGGCTAGGCCCACCATTCTCATCGCCAATGAGTTCTTTGATGCCTTGCCGATCCAGCAGTTCGAGCGGCGGGAGGGCAGGGTGTTCGAACGGTGCGTCGGCGTAACGGAGGGCAGGCTGTCGATCGGCCTCGTGCCAAGTGCCATGCCTCTTGCACTGCATGGCGACGGCGTTGTCGAGGATTCCAGCATCCGCGATGCGCTTGCGGCGGCCCTCGGCAACCATCTCAACACTGTCGGCGGTGCCGGACTCATCATCGACTATGGGCACGCCAAATCGGCCACCGGCGATACACTGCAGGCCATGAAATCCCATAAATTTGTCAGCATCACCGAGGCGCCGGGCGAGGCCGATATCACCTCGCATGTGGATTTTCAGTCCCTGTCACGTGCCTTTGCCAAGGAGGGAGCAACTGTTTCGGAACTGATGACACAAGGGGATTTCCTAACAGCGATGGGCATCAACGAGCGCACCGAAGCGCTGCTGCGGACACTTGAGGGCGAGAAGCGGCAATCACTAATGGCCGCGACGGAACGGCTTGCACATCCCGGCCAAATGGGCCACCTTTTCAAGGTGACGGCGGTCACTGGTGCGGGGCTCGCTCCGCCCTATCCATTTGGTGCAGCATGATCGAGTCAGAGGCCCTGAAACTTCCTGGCATCTCCCACGGTTTCTTCACCCGTGGCGGCGGCCATTCGACCGGCATTTTTGCCTCGCTGAATTGCGGGCTGGGTTCGGGTGACGATCCCGATCTGGTGCGCATGAACCGCGAAACCGTCGCGCGCGCACTCAATGTCGCGCCAGAGCGGCTGGTGACGGCCTATCAGGTACACAGCGCAACGGCGCTTCGCGTCGTCGAACCATGGCCCGTTGACGGCCGCCCGCAGGTCGATGGGCTGGTAACGACGGAGAAGGGCCTCGCCATTGGCGTGCTGACGGCCGATTGCGGACCGGTGCTGTTTGCCGATGCAGAGGCAGGCGTGATTGGTGCGTGCCATGCAGGCTGGAAAGGTGCGGTGACCGGCATCACGGACGCTACGATCCAGCTGATGGAAGAACAGGGCGCCCGCCGGAACCGAATCGTAGCGGCGCTCGGCCCCACTATTTCACAGGCGGCTTATGAGGTGGGTCCGGAGTTTCCCGCGCCTTTCCTGACCGAGAGCCAGGACAATGCCCGCTTTTTCATCCCGTCGATGAAAGAGAACCATTTCATGTTCGACCTGCCAGCCTATCTCGTGGCGCGGCTGGAACGGGCCGGGCTTGGCAAGGTGCTCGATCTTGCCCTTTGCACCTACTCCGACGAATCGAGTTTCTACAGCTACCGCCGCGCCACGCACCGTGGCGAAAAGGATTACGGCCGCCTGATCTCGGCCATTTCATTGGTGTGATCCATGGCCTTGCATTTTTCCCGTGAAGAGTTCGCCCAGCGCATGGAGAAAGCAAAGGCGGCCATGGCCGCGCGCGGCCTCGATGGCATGCTGCTCTTCCAGCAGGAGAGTATGTATTGGCTGACGGGCTACGACACCTTCGGCTTCTGCTTCTTTCAGTGCCTTTATGTCGGAGCCGATGGCCGCATGGCGCTGCTCACGCGGTCTGCCGATCTCCGGCAGGCGCAACACACCTCGATCGTCGATGACATCCGCATCTGGACGGATGCCGCCGGCGCGCAACCTGCCGCACAGTTGAAAGACATGCTGGAGAGCCTGGGCTGCCACAGCCACACTCTGGGCATCGAGAACAAGTCCTATGGGCTCACACACTTCAACGGCAAGGCTGTCGATCATGCGATGGAGGGCTTCTGCCGCCTCATCGAGGCAACCGACCTGTTCGACCGCCTCCGCCTCGTCAAGTCGCCCGCCGAACTGAAATATGTGCGCAAGGCCGGAGAACTGGGCGACGCCGCATTGAAGGCCGCGATCCGCAAGACCAAGGCTGGCGCCGACGAGGGTGATATTCTCGCCGCCCAGCAGGCCGCAATCTTTGCCGGCGGCGGCGACTATCCCGCCAACGAATTCATTATCGGTTCGGGCCGCGATGCGCTGCTTTGCCGCTACAAGGCCGGGCGCCGCAAACTTGGCAAGCGCGACCAGCTCACGCTCGAATGGGCGGGCGTCTACAGGCACTATCACGCGGCTTTCATGCGCACACTTATCATCGGAAAGCCGACGAAGCACCACGAGCGCATGGACACGGCCTGCCAGGCGGCATTGGCTGCCGTCGAGGACAAGCTGCAACCGGGTAACACGGCTGGCGATGTCTTCGCCGCCCATGCTCGCGTGATGGATGAACATGGCATGGGGGCGCACAAGCTCAATGCTTGCGGCTATTCCCTCGGCGCCAAGTTCACGCCGAGCTGGATGGATTTCCCCATGTTCTATGCCAACAACGACGTGGTGCTGGGTCCGGGCATGGTGTTCTTCGCGCACATGGTGCTGATGGATTCGGACAGCGGCAATGCCTATTGCCTGGGCCGCACCTATATTCTCGGCGCCAAAAAGCCGGAATCTGTTTCCAAGCTGTCGTTGGAGATGGTTGTCAGGTGAGACTCCTCGCCATGATCGCTGTGGCGCTGCTTCTGGCGGCCTGCAGCTCCAAGTCGCCGTTGTTGCGGGATTCGCCCTGGCAGGGCCAGGTTGCCACAGCCCAGCCGCCGCTGGCCCCCGGCAGCCAGGCCCCGGCGCCCGCCACCAGCAATCCGCTCGCCCTGCCGCCACAGGAGACATTCGAGGTCGCCGGGCCGAACGCCCACAATGAACTCGACTATGAAACGCTTGAGGGGCCGGGTGCTGTCGAACTGTCGAACAGCGACATTGATGCGGCCATCGCTGCCGACAAGGCTGCACAGGCAGGCGAACCGCCGCCGGCCGATGATGGCGGGCAACAGCAAGTGGCGGCTGCCGACAGCAAGCCTCCGGAGAAGCCGCTTCCCGGTCAGACCGTTATCAATGCCGTGGCTGTTCCCGGTGTGTCGGGCTCGCCGGGCCGCGGCAACGAGGAATTGACCAGCGCGATGCGCCGTGTCCTCAAGGATGCAGGATGGCCAGTTCTCAATGCCAGCCGCAAGGACGCCCTGACCATTAACGGCAAGGTGGAACTGGGCACACCCACGCAGGGCCGCCAGATGGTGCGCCTGTCCTGGGTGGTGGCTGATCCCTCAGGCCGGGTTCTGGGCAATGTGAAGCAGGAAAACGTGGTTCCGGAGGGCGCCCTGGACACCGGCTGGGGTGAAAATGCTGATGCCGCGACGGCTGCCGCAGCCGAAGGCATTTTCAACCTGATCCAGCGCCACCGGTGAGGCTGATTTACGCAGTCTGTGAACTCTCGCGCGAGGCCCCTTTTTTCGCTGTCACCCTGTTGTTATAGAGCCGCGCATGGCGGCGAGCAGGGGACGAGCAGAAATGATGAAAATCATTGCAGGGAACAGCAACAGGCCGCTTGCCGAGGCTGTCTGCTCCTACCTGAGCCTGCCGATCACCAAGGCCGTTGTCCGCCGCTTCAACGACATGGAAGTCTTCGTCGAAATCCAGGAAAATGTCCGCGGCCAGGACATGTTCGTGGTGCAGTCGACCTCGTTCCCCGCCAACGACCACCTGATGGAACTGCTGATCATCATCGATGCGTTGCGCCGCGCCTCGGCTCGCCGCATCACGGCGGTGGTTCCCTATTATGGTTACGCCCGGCAGGACCGCAAATCCGGTTCGCGCACACCGATCTCGGCAAAGCTCGTTGCCAATCTCATCACCCATGCCGGCGCTGACCGCGTCCTGACGATGGACCTCCACGCTGGGCAGATTCAGGGCTTCTTCGATATTCCGACCGACAATCTCTTTGCCGGCCCCGTTTTCGTGCGCGATATCCAGCAGCACGGCGATGTCAGCAACACCGTGGTTGTCTCGCCTGACGTGGGCGGCGTGGTCCGTGCCCGTGCGCTGGCCAAGCGCCTCGGAACACCGCTCGCCATCGTTGACAAGCGCCGCGACCGGCCGGGCGAAAGCGAGGTCATGAACATCATCGGTGAGGTGAAGGGCAAATCCTGCATCCTGCTCGATGATATCGTCGATTCCGGCGGCACGCTGTGCAACGCTGCCGAGGCCTTGCTGGAGCAGGGGGCCCGCGATGTCAGCGCCTACATTACCCATGGCGTACTTTCCGGCGGCGCAGTTTCCCGCATCACTTCGTCCAAGCTGAAACAGCTTGTGATCACCGACTCGATCCAGCCGACCGAGGCAGTCAAGGTCGCCCGTAACATCAGGGTTATTCCCATTGCCTCGCTGATCGGCGAAGCCATCAGCCGCACCAGCCGGGAAGAAAGCGTTTCCAGCCTTTTTGAGTAGGCTGACAGGCTGCTGACACGGGCGGGTTTGAAATCCGGCAGCAACGCGCCTAAAAGCCCGCCATGCCATCCATCATTTCGATCCGGGGCGTCTCGAAGACCTATGCTTCGGGCCTAACCGCTCTCAAATCCGTCAATCTCGACATTCACCAGGGCGAAATCCTCGCCCTTCTCGGGCCGAACGGGGCCGGCAAGACGACGCTGATCAGCATCGTCTGCGGCATCGTCAACAAGTCGACCGGAAGCGTGCTGGTCGACGGCCATGACAATGTCAGCGACTATCGAATCACCCGGCGGCTCATCGGGCTCGTGCCGCAGGAACTGCATCTTTCGATCTTCGAGAAGGTTTGGGATACGGTCCGCTTCTCCCGCCAGCTCTATGGCAAGCCGCACGACGATGCCTATCTCGAGAAGATCCTGAAGCAGCTTTCGCTGTGGGAGAAGAAGGACGCCAAGATCATGACGCTGTCCGGCGGCATGAAGCGGCGCGTGCTGATCGCCAAGGCACTCGCCCACGAACCGCGCATCCTCTTTCTCGATGAACCTTCGGCGGGTGTCGATGTGGAGCTGCGCCAGGACATGTGGCGCGTGGTCCGTGCCCTGCGTGACACGGGCGTCACCATCATCCTGACCACGCATTATATCGAGGAAGCCGAGGATCTGGCCGATCGCGTCGGCGTGATCAACAAGGGTGAACTCATCCTTGTCGAGGACAAGCACGCCCTCATGGACAAGCTGGGACAAAAGCAACTCACTCTGGAATTGCTGAAGCCGCTGGCCAAGCTGCCACGCAAACTGGCGGCTTATGGTCTCGAACTCGCCGCGCAGGGCAAGGAGCTTGTCTATCGCTATGACGCGCGCAACGCCCGCCACAGCATGGCAGAGGTGCTGCAGGCATTGAGCGCCGCCAAGATCGCCTTTGGCGATCTGCGCACCGAGCAGAGCACGCTCGAAGACATTTTCATGGGATTGGTGAAAAGATGAATTGGTATGGCATCTGGGCCATCTACCGCTACGAGATGGCACGTTTTTTCCGCACGCTGGGACAGAGCCTTGTCTCCCCGGTGATCTCGACCGTTCTCTATTTCGTCGTCTTCGGGGCCGCCATCGGCTCGCGCATCCAGGACGTGAGTGGCGTGAGCTATGGCGCCTTTATCGTGCCGGGCCTGATCATGCTGTCGCTGCTGACGCAATCGATCTCGAACGCGTCTTTCGGCATTTATTTCCCGCGCTTCTCAGGCACCATCTATGAGTATCTGGCCGCACCCGTCTCGGCCCTGGAAATGGTTCTGGGCTTCGTCGGTGCCGCGGCGACAAAGTCGATTTTCATTGGCCTGGTGATCCTGGCGACCTCGGCCTTCTTTGTGCCGTTTCACGTGGCGCACCCGCTGTGGATGGCGCTTTTTCTGCTGCTCACCGCAATCACCTTCAGTCTGTTTGGCTTCATCATCGGGCTTTGGGCCGATGGCTTCGAAAAGCTGCAGATCATCCCCTTGCTGATCATGACGCCGCTGACCTTCCTCGGCGGCAGCTTCTATCCGATCAGCATCCTGCCGCCTTTCTGGCACACGGTGTCGCTCTTCAATCCCGTGGTCTATCTCGTCAGCGGATTTCGCTGGAGCTTCAACGAGGTGGCGGATGTCCATGTGGGTGTCAGCCTGGCGATGACGCTGTTCTTCCTCGGCCTGTGTCTTGCAATTGTGCAATGGATGTTCAACACAGGCTACCGGCTCAAGAACTAGAAGGAGGCCGTGATGCGCAGGATTTGGCTGTCGGCGGCTTCAGCCGCACTTGCTGTTATCTGGGCCGCCGCGCCATCCGCAGCCAATGACAGCCTTGCCGAAGTTGCCATCGGCGGGCTGACGCTGACCACGACAGATGCCATCTCCATGGACAGCGAAGATCTCTACATCTCGCGAGATGAGGTGAAGGTCGACTATCGCTTCACCAACGCCACCGGCAAGGACATTGAGGCGCTGGTCGCCTTCCCGCTGCCGGATCAGACCTCCGATCCCGATACGGCCGTTTACAACTATGAGTCCGAACTGAAGTTCAAAACCGTCGTCGATGGCAAGACAGTGCCATTCGAGATCGTCGAGCAGGCCATGGTGGATGGTCAGGATGTGACGCAAAGGCTGAAGGAACTGGGCTTGACCCCCTCAGGCCCAGCGGACTGGCAGGCCTTCGAGGCGCAGGTGAAGGCGCTTTCACCCGAGCAGATCAAGGCGGCCGTAAGCGAGGGGTTGTTGGCCAATATGGGGGCGGAAGAAGATCCCTCGTATTTTGCGCAATGGTCCACCCGCACAACCGTGACCCGCAAGCAGCTCTTCCCCGCGGGCAAGACCATCTCGGTGCAACACAGCTACAGGCCACTTGTTGGTGGCAGTGTCGGCGGCAACCTCAACAAGGAGTATCGCACCGAGCCTTGGCAGAGGGAACATGCCGCGGACTACTGCATCGAGGACAGCTGGTTTACGGCCTTTGACAAGCAACTGGCATCGCGGGCCACGGAGATGAACGGTTCACCTTATAGCGAATGGTGGATCGGCTATGTCTTGTCGTCCGGCGCGAACTGGAAGGGGCCGATCAAGGATTTTCGCCTCGTGGTCGACAAGGGCAAGCCGGAAAATCTGCTGAGCTTCTGTGCCGAGGGCGTCAAGAAGATTGCGCCGACACAGTTCGAAGTGCGCAAGAGCAACTTCGAACCAGACAAGGATCTGAAAATCCTGATCGTCGAGTGGATTGACGGCCAGCAGTGAGCAAGGTAGCGCCGCGGCATGGCGCAACTGCTTCTCAACCTGAATGACATTACGCTGACCTTTGGCGGCAGGCCGCTCCTTGAGGGCGTGGGCCTGATGCTTTCGGAAGGCGAGAAGCTGTGTCTTGTCGGGCGCAACGGCACGGGCAAGTCAACGCTGCTGAAGATTGCCGCCGGGCTCATTGAGCCGGATAGCGGGGAGATCTTCATCCAGCCGGGGACAACGGTGCGCTACCTGCCGCAGGAGCCCGACTTCTCCGGTTATGCCACTGTTCTCGATTATGTCGAAGCCGGATTGGGGCCGACGGACGATCCTTATCTGGCGCGCCTGCTCTTGCAGGAGCTTGGCCTTGATGGCAGCGAAGACCCGGCGCGCCTCTCGGGCGGAGAAGCGCGGCGCGCAAGCCTCGCGCGTACGCTGGCGCCCGGTCCCGATATCCTGCTTCTTGATGAGCCCACCAACCATCTCGATCTGCCGGCCATTGAATGGCTTGAGAACCGACTGGCCGCGACGCGTTCTGCGATGATCCTGATCAGCCATGACCGGCGATTTCTCGAGGCATTGACCAATCGGACACTCTGGCTGGACCGAGGTGCTGCGCGGCGGTTGGACCGTGGATTTGCCGATTTCGAAGCCTGGCGCGATCAGGTGCTTGAGGAAGAGGAGACGGCCCAGGCGCTTCTGGCCAAGCGCATCGAGACCGAAGAGCACTGGATGCGCTACGGCGTGACTGCCCGGCGCAAGCGCAACATGCGGCGCGTGGCGTTGCTTCAATCCTTGCGCAAGGAGCGCAAGGAGCACGTCGGCAAGCTTGGTGGCGTGAAGCTTGAGACCTCGACAGGGCAGGCCTCGGGCCGGCTCGTCGCCGAACTGGAGGCAGTTGAGAAGAGCTACGGTACGCGCAGCATCGTCTCCCGCCTCAATCTCCTCCTGTTGCGTGGTGACAGGCTGGCCATTGTTGGGCCGAATGGTGCTGGCAAGACCACGCTTCTCAAACTGATCACTGGAGAGATCGAGCCCGACAGCGGCACCATCAAGCGGGGCACGAACCTGCAAACGGTCATGATCGACCAGAGCCGTCAAAGCCTGCGGCCCGACGATCTCGTAGCAGACGTCATAACCTCCGGCCGCGGTTCCTCGGTGACGGTCAACGGCCAGAACAAGCACGTCGTCAGTTACATGAAGGATTTTCTTTTCCGCCCCGAACAGGCGCGCACGCCCGTCTCCGTTCTCTCGGGCGGCGAGAGGGCGCGCCTCATCCTGGCGCGCGAACTGGCCAAGCCTTCGAACCTGCTTGTGCTCGACGAGCCAACCAATGATCTCGACATGGAAACGCTAGACCTTCTGGAGGAGATGCTGACCGACTATCAGGGCACGATCCTGCTGGTGAGCCATGACCGCGACTTCATTGACCGGCTGGCCACTTCAACCCTGATGTATGAGGGCGACGGCCGCTGGGTCGAATATGCTGGCGGCTACTCGGACATGCTGGCACAGCGGGGGGCGGGTGTGGCGGCCCGCAAGATCGAAGCAAAGCCGCGCATCGCGGCGGCCAGACCGGATGCGCCTGCGCCTGCCGCAGCGTCACCGAAGCGAAAGCTGAGCTTCAAGGAAAAGCATGCACTGGAGACCTTGCCTGCGCGGCTGAAGCAGCTTGAGAAGGAGATTGCTGAACTGACCGGCGTTCTTTCTGATGCTGGGCTGTTCCAGAAGGATCCCAAGCGCTTTGCCGAAGCTTCAGCAAGACTGGCGGCGTGTCAGGCCGAGAAAAACACCGCCGAAGACCAGTGGTTGGAGCTTGAACTGCTGCGTGAGGAGATCGAGTCAGCTCAGTGAGGGCTGCTGGTCGACTGTGCCTTGCCCAGACTCTGGCGCAGGCGCCAGAAGCTATGTGCTACAAGCGTCACGACGACCAGCGCTCCGCCCAGCAGCACGGCATTGCTTGGCTGTTCGTTGAAGAGGAACCAGATCCAGATCGGCGTCAGAACCGTTTCGAGCAGGAAGAACATGCTGACATCAACCGACGGCAGGAAGCGCGGACCGTTGGCGATCAGCGTCGAGGCAATGGGAATGGCAATAAAGCCATTAAGGGCAATCCAGAACCACGCCGGCATGCCGAAGCTTGTCACGTTCAGCAGAGAGGCGAAATCAACGGGGAAGAAGAGCAGGGCGACTGCAGCCGACACAAGGCTCCCGAGCCCAAGGCTCGTTGCAACATTGCGTCCGCTCGCACGGATGATTGTAAAGGCGGCAGCCGTGCAGCAGGCGCAGACGAGCGCCAGGAAATCGCCGAACAGTTTTCCGGAGTGAACGCCGTCCCAAACGATGATGCCGACACCGAGAAATGACAGGGCCGCCGCCAGCCAGGTGACACTATGCACCTGCTCGCTGATGAAGATGCGCGAGAAGATGGCCGTCAGGATCGGAACCAGGGCAAGGATGAATACCACATTGGCGGCATGCGTTTCCGTGATCGATCCGATGTAGGCAATATTTGCGATCGTGTTGGTGCCGACCACGGCGAGGCCCGCCGCCCCGGCGATGAAGGGCCTACGCTCGGCGCTGACGCGCTGCACCAGCCACCACGTGATGGTGATCGAAGCAAAAAGCAAAACGCCGCGCGCGAAGACCATCGTCCACTTGTCGGCAGCAGCCAGACGCAACAGCGGCAGATCGAATGTAAAAAGAAAGCCCCCGAGGGCAGTAATGAGAAGACCGAACTGAACGCCTGACCTGACTTGACTGCTCGCTTCAGTCATCATTCCCGCCCTATCCAAGAACCAAGCCCCGTGGCAGTCAGGTTTAGTCTGCCCTGCTTGAAATTTCAAATTTCTATCCAGAGTCGCAACCCGACAGTCAAAACAACCTCATTCTACCATCTTGTCAAGGTGTCGAATGGGTCATCTGGATAAGTTTGAATTTGCTACTTGAGATTCCTTAACAGGCCACAAAGCAGCGTTTCCGGGCCAGCTTGCAAGCCGTCAGGATTTCTCCTATAGGCCGCCCTGTTGCCCGGCGCCGTTCACCCCTGGAGGAAGGCCGGGCCTTTCTGCATTTGGAGAAGACTATGTCGAAAATCGTGACGATCAAGGCCGACTCGCGCGGCCAGGCTGGCAAGGGGGCCGCTCGTTCCGTTCGCCGCACGGGTGCCATCCCGGGCGTTGTGTATGGTGACAAGCAGGACCCGCAGCTCATTCAGTTGACCTACAACGCGGTGCTGCCGTTTGTGGAGACGGGCCGTTTCCTGTCCACCCTCGTCGACCTCGTAGTCGATGGCAAGACGATCCGCGCCATCCCGCGCGACATCCAGTTCGAGCCGGTCAAGGACCGCATCATCCACGTGGATTTCCTGCGCCTCGGCAAGGATTCCCGCATCGCCGTTGAAATCCCGGTTCACTTCAAGAACCAGGACCAGGCCCCCGGCCTCAAGTCGGGCGGCGTGCTCAACGTCGTGTCGCACTCTGTCAACCTCTACTGCCCGGCCGATTTCATCCCCGATGAAATCGTCGTTGACCTCGCCGGCATGCAGATTGGCCAGAATGTCCACCTGTCGCAGATCCAGCTGCCCGACCGCGTCACCAGCGTGTCGCGCGAAGACCTGACGCTCTGCGCCATCACGGCCCAGGCCAAGGAAGAAGAAGCGCCGGCCGAAGCGGCCTCCGCCGAAGTTCCTGCCACGGCCCAGAAGGCTCCGGCCGCCGCTGCTGGCGCTGCCGCTGCAGCACCCGCAAAGGGTGGCGCTGCTCCGGCCGCTGCCAAGGGTGCGGCTCCTGCTGCCGCGGCTCCTGCCAAGAAGAAATAAGCAGGGCCTGGCCCACGCCGGGGATTGCCCATGTTGCTCTTTGCAGGTCTTGGCAATCCCGGCACCAAATATGCGGGCAACCGGCACAACATCGGTTTCATGGCGGTGGACGCAATCGTCCGCCGCCATGGCTTTTCGGCCTGGCGCAAGAAGTTTCAGTCCGAGGCATCCGAAGGCGTGCTGGATGGCGAGAAGGTTCTGCTCCTCAAGCCGCAGACCTACATGAACGAGAGCGGCCGCGCTGTGGGCGAGGCCGTACGCTTCCATGGCATCGCCATCGACAAGGTCTATGTCTTCTACGACGAGCTTGATCTCGAGCCGGGCAAGGTCCGCCTCAAGACCGGCGGCGGGGCGGCCGGGCATAACGGCATCCGCTCCATCGCGGCCCATATCGGGCCAGATTTCAAGCGTGTGCGCCTGGGCATCGGGCATCCCGGCATCAAGGAACTGGTGATGCCGCATGTCCTTGGCGACTTCGCCAAGGCTGATCGTGAGTGGTTGGCGCCGATTCTCGAATCTGTTGCAGACCATGCCGGGCTTCTGGTTGAAGGCCGGGACGAAACATTTCAGAGCAAAGTGCATCTGGCGCTGCATCCGCCGCGGCCCAATGCACCGCGCAAGAAGGACAATGAGTGATGGGTTTCAAATGTGGCATCGTGGGTCTGCCCAATGTGGGCAAGTCGACCCTGTTCAACGCGCTGACGCAGACGTCGGCGGCCCAGGCCGCCAACTATCCGTTCTGCACAATTGAGCCCAACGTGGGCGATGTCGGTGTTCCCGACGAACGCCTGGATACGCTGGCGGGCATTGCGGGTTCGGCGCAGATCATCCCGACGCGGCTGACCTTCGTGGACATTGCAGGCCTGGTGAAGGGTGCGTCCAAGGGCGAAGGCCTCGGCAACCAGTTCCTTGCCAATATCCGCGAGACCGATGCCATCGCCCATGTGGTGCGCTGCTTCGAGGATGGCGACATCACTCATGTGTCGGGCAAGGTTGATCCCGTTGCCGATATCGAGACCATTGAGACGGAACTGATGTTGGCCGATCTCGACTCGCTAGAGAAGCGCTTCGTCAATACCGAGAAGAAGGCGAAACAGGGCGACAAGGAATCGAAGGAACTGGCAGGCCTGATGTCGCGCGCGTTGGAACTGTTGCGCGAAGGCAAGCCCGCAAGGCTTGTCGAGCGGAGCCATGAAGAGGAGACGATGTTCCGGGGCCTCGGCCTCTTGTCGTCCAAGCCTGTTCTCTATGTCTGCAATGTCGAGGAAGCCTCCGCTGACAAGGGCAATGCCTTTTCCGACCGGGTGAAGGCCTTCGCGGCCAAGGAGGGCAACCGTGCCGTGGTCGTCTCAGCCAAGATCGAGAGCGAGATTGCGGTGCTGCCGCCAGCCGACCAGAAGGACTATCTCGATGCCGTCGGCCTCAGCGAACCGGGCCTCAACCGTGTCATCCGCGAGGGCTATGCGCTTCTGGGTCTGCTCACCTATTTCACCGTAGGCCCCAAGGAAGCCCGCGCCTGGACCATCACAAAGGGGACGCGTGCGCCTGCCGCAGCCGGCGTCATCCACACGGATTTCGAGAAGGGGTTCATCCGCGCCGAAACAATTGCCTATGGTGATTATGTCACCAACAAGGGCGAGGCCGGTGCGCGCGATGCCGGCAAGTTCCGCCTCGAAGGCAAAGAGTATGTCGTGGCGGATGGCGACGTGATGCATTTCCGCTTCAACACCTGAGGAACCGCGCAAGTGTATTCTCGCCCCATCGTTCCCGCCGAATTCATCGTGCCGCAACGGGTCGACGGGCCGGGGTTTCACCTGCGGCAGTTGAAGATGCTGGATGCCGAGAAGGATTTCGAGGCGGTGATGGCCAGCGCCGCGGAAATTGCGAAAACCTGGAGGCCCACGTCACAATGGCCTGCCGGTCTGACACTTGAAGTGAACCGCATGGAGCTGGGCTGGCATCAGGTCGAATTCGATCTGCGGCACTCGTTTGCCTATACCGTGATGAACGGTGACGAAAGCCAGTGCCTTGGCTGCTGCTATATCTATCCGAGCAGCAATCCGTCCTACGAGGTCACGGCCCACTATTGGGCCCGCACCTCCGATCTAGATGTTTCCCTTGGCAAGACGTTTCGGAGTTTTCTTGCCGAACAATGGCCTTTCAAGCACATTGCCTTTCCAGGACGCGAACAGGCATGGAGCGAATGGTAGGCGCTGAGCTCTATCTTGAAGACTATGTGGCGGGGCAGACCTTCGGTCTCGGGCCGCATCTTGTGACGGCGGAAGCCATCATTGCCTTCGCCAAGGAGTTTGATCCACAGCCTTTCCATGTCGATGAAGAAGCGGGGCGAGAGTCCATCCTGGGCGGGCTTGCCGCCAGCGGCTGGCACTCCACGGCATTGACGATGCGGCTCATGTGTGATGCCTGCCTCAGCCGCACGGCGGTGCTGGGCTCGAGCGGCATGGACGAAGTCAAGTGGCTGAAGCCCGTTCTTGCCGGTGACACGCTTCGCGGCGCCATGACGGTGCTCGCCGTCCGTCCCTCCACATCGCGGCCCGGGATCGGCATCGTGCAATTTCTCTCCACTCTCGCCGACCAGCAGGGAACACCGAAGATCGAACTGAAGGGAATGTTCTTCGTGCGCCGGAGGCCAGCATGATCGGCCTCCACTTCGAGGAACTCGACATCGGCCGTGTCATCGGGATCGGCAACTATACGTTCACGGCCGACAACATATCGCGTTTCAGCCGGACCTTTGTGCCCGTGTCATTTCACCTCGACAGCGGCGAGGCGGAGAAGGGGCTTTTCGGCGGAACGGCCGCTGCCGGATTCCACACATGCTGCGCCTGGATGATCTGCTTCGTCACCTGCAATGATGACGCCCGCAAGGCACTCGCAGCGACGGGCATGCCCGTGCCGGAACCCGGGCCATCGCCCGGAGTCCAGGACATCCGCTGGCCGCGTCCGGTTCATCCCGGCGATGTCGTAAGCTTTCGCAACACCATCACCGACAAGCGCGAACTGGCCTCACGCCCGCAGTGGGGCATGATCACGATGCTGTCGGAAGGCCACAACCAGCGTGGCGAACTGGTGATGTCGTTCTCCGGAAAGGTGCTTGTGGCACGGAAGGGCTGAAAGCTCAGTGCCCCTCGAACTCTACGAGGGTGTGAACCTTGACGCCCTTGGCCTTGAGCTTTGCAGCGCCACCGAGATCCGGCAGGTCGATAACGAAGGCAGCAGCGATCACTTCACCACCAGACTTGCGGATCAGGTCCGTGGCGGCAGCTGCGGTGCCGCCCGTGGCGATCAGGTCGTCGATGAGCAGCACGCGGTCACCCTTCTGGATCGCATCGGCATGTATCTCGATCGTATCCACGCCATACTCCAGCGCATATTCCTGCCCGATCACGCGCGACGGGAGCTTGCCCTTCTTGCGGATCGGAATGAAGCCGCGCCCGAGGTTATGGGCAACCGCACCACCGAGGATAAAGCCGCGCGCTTCGATCCCGGCGACATAGTCGATCTCGCCGCGCAGGAAGGGCCAGGCCAGTTCATCCACCGCGGCCCGAAAGCCGTGCAGGTTTGCAAGCAGGGTGGTGATATCGCGGAAGAGGATGCCCGGCTTCGGGTAGTCGGGAATGGTGCGGATATAGCGCTTGATGTCGAAGCCGTTGCGGAGATCCATGACTGCTCGCTTGCTGGTTAGGGCCACTTCACTTCGGGTGGCATGGAGGAGAGGATGCTGTCAACATTGCCGCCGGTCTTGAGGCCGAAGATGGTGCCGCGATCATAGAGCAGGTTGAACTCCACATAGCGGCCACGGCGGACAAGCTGTTCTTCCCGGTCCTCTGCTGTCCACGGCGTGTTCATGTTCCGGCGGACGATTGCGGGATAGATGCGCCGGAAAGCCTCGCCAACCTCGCGCACGAAGGCAAGGTCGGCGTCACGGTCACCTGAGTTGAGATAGTCGAAAAAGATGCCGCCGATGCCGCGCGCTTCCTTGCGGTGCGGCAGGTAGAAATACTCATCGCACCAGGCTTTGTAACGCTGATGGTCGGCGACCTTGTGGGCCTCGCAGGCTTCTTTCATGGCGGCGTGGAAGGAGATGCTGTCGGCATCTTCCTGCGTGCGCCGCCGCATCAGCACAGGCGTCAGGTCAGCGCCACCGCCGAACCATGCCTTTGTCGTCACCACGAAGCGCGTGTTCATATGGACGGCGGGCACATGGGGATTGCGCGGGTGGATGATGAGGGAAAGGCCCGAAGCCCAGAAGCGCGGGTCTTCCTCCGCCCCCGGAATCTGCTTGCGGAACTCTGGCGAAAACTCGCCGAAGACTGTCGAGCGGTGAACGCCGGCCTTCTCGAAGAGGCGGCCATGCAGCATGGCCATGGTCCCGCCGCCTTCATTCTCGCCGCGCTGCCAGGGCGTGAGGACAAAGCGGCCCGCCGTCCCATCGCCAGAAGATACATCTTCAAGCGCTTCGAGATCGGTGATGATCCGTTGCTGAAGTGTGGCGAACCAGGCACTTGCAGCCTCTTTCATGATGTCGGTTTCAGAGGGTGTCGTCATGCCTTTGCCGGATGGGGCGCCTGCCGCCTCATGCGCACGGGGCCAAAACTCGATCTGTCCCGCCACACTTAGGCTGTCCCCTGCATTGAAGGCAACTGCCCGAGCTGGCGCAGCGCTTCGCCCGTAACCATGGCGCAGGCCATGCCGACATTGAGCGAGCGCATGCCGGGGCGCATGGGAATGGTAAGCCCGCGGCAGGCGGCATGAACTTCCGGCGGCACCCCGGCAGACTCGCGGCCCAGCAGCAGGATGTCACCCGGCTGGAAGGCAAAGCCGGTGTAGGCCGCCTGTGCCTTGGTGCTGAGCAGCAACAGCCGCCGGCCGCGCCTTTCGGCGAGGAAGACCTCCCAACTGGCCGCGCGGCGGATATCGGCCTCGGCCAGATAGTCCATTCCCGCCCGGCGAAAGCTAGAATCACTCCAAACAAAGCCTGCGGGCTCGATGATTGTGAGGGGCAGGCCGAAACAGGCACAGAGCCTCGCGATGGCTCCGGCATTGGCTGCGATGTCAGGCTGATAGAGCGCTATTTCAATCATGATTCCGGGAGTTTAAGGCAAATCCGGAAATCCGGGCAGGGGGCGGCTTACTGCGACATCCTATGGCTGGACTTCGCCCAGTGGCGATGTCAAAACGCCCAAGATTTGAACCGCTTGGCAGGCAACGCCAGGGGCAGACGAGGGAACAGCGACGTGTCCACAGCAACACATGCGGACGTTACAAGGCGTGACTTTCTATACATTGCGACGGGTGCTGTTGGTGCGGTTGGCGTGGCCCTGACCGCCTGGCCGTTCATCAGCCAGATGAATCCTGACGCCTCCGTCAAGGCGCTGGCCTCGATCGAGTTCGATCTTGCCCCGATTGCCGAGGGCCAGGAAGTGACCATCAAGTGGCGCGGCAACCCGGTGATTATCCGGAACCGCACCGCCAAGGAAATCGAGGCGGCCAAGGCCGTTCCCCTGACCGATCTGAAGGATCCTATCGCCCGCAGCGCCGTTGCCAAGGATGGTGCGCCCGCCACGGATGAGAACCGCACAGTGGCCGGCCATGAGCAGTTTCTGGTGATGATGGGCGTCTGCACCCATCTCGGCTGCGTGCCGCAGGGCGACAATCCGCTCAAGGAATTTGCCGTCGTTGAAGGCTCGCTCAAGGTGGGTGGCTGGTTCTGCCCTTGCCATGGTTCGCACTACGACACCGCAGGCCGCATCCGCAAAGGCCCTGCACCTGAGAACCTTGCGGTGCCACCCTATTCCTTCCTTTCTGATTCCAAGATCAAGATCGGCTAAGCAGGACAAACGACATGGCCGGACATTCTAGCTACACGCCAAAGACAGCCATCGAAAAGTGGTTGCATGAGCGGCTCCCCATCGTGGCCTTCGCCAAGGACCACGCCCTTGATTTCCCGACACCGAAGAACCTGAACTACTGGTGGACCTTTGGCGGCATTCTTGCCGTCATGCTGGTCGTGCAGATCATCACCGGCATCGTTCTGGTGATGCATTACACGCCGCATGTCGATATGGCCTTCAACTCCGTCGAGCAGATAATGCGTGACGTGAACTATGGCTGGTTAATCCGCTACATGCACGCCAATGGCGCTTCGATGTTCTTCATCGCCGTCTACATCCACATGTTCCGCGGCATGTATTACGGCTCCTACAAGGCACCGCGCGAGGTGCTCTGGATTCTCGGTGTTGTCATCTACCTGATCATGATGGCCACGGCCTTCATGGGCTACGTGCTGCCTTGGGGGCAGATGAGCTTCTGGGGTGCCAAGGTGATCACCAACCTGTTCTCGGCCATTCCGTTCTTCGGCGATGCGATCACCACGTGGCTGTGGGGCGGCTATGCCGTCGACAATCCGACGCTGAACCGCTTCTTCTCGCTGCACTATCTGCTGCCCTTCGTGCTGGCGGCCGTTATCGGCCTGCACCTCTGGGCGCTGCATGTGCCGGGCAACAACAACCCGACGGGTGTGTCGGTCAAGAGCGGCCAGGATACGGTGCCGTTCCATCCCTATTATACAATGAAGGACGCTTTCGCGATTGCCGTATTCTTCCTGTTCTTTGCCTTCTGGATTTTCTACCAGCCGAATTATCTGGGCCACGCCATCAACTATGAGCCCGCCAACCCGCTGGTGACACCGGCCCACATCGTGCCTGAATGGTATTATCTGCCCTTCTACGCGATCCTGCGCGCTATCCCGTCAAAGCTGGGTGGTGTTATTGCGATGTTCGGCTCGATCCTCATCCTCTTCGTACTGCCTTGGCTCGATACTTCCAAGGTGCGCTCGGGAACCTATCGTCCGATCTTCAAAGGCTTCTTCTGGATTTTCGCCATCGTCTGCGTGGCGCTGGGCTATCTTGGGTCCAAACCACCGGAGGGGGCTTATGTCATCTGGGGACGGATTCTGACGGCCTACTACTTCGCGCACTTCATCGTCATCCTGCCGCTCCTCGGCCTGCTTGAAAGCCCGAAGCCGTTGCCCGCCTCGATCTCCGATGCGGTCCTGTCCAAGAAAAGCAAGAAACTGGCGCCAGCTGAGTGATCCGGAGACACACATGAAAAAGCTTGCATCACTCGCAACAGCCGGCCTTCTCCTGGCGCTGGCACCCTTGGCGGCCTTTGCTGCCGAAGGCCAGAAGGAAGCCAAGCACATCAGCTTCGCGCATGAAGGGCCGTTTGGCACCTTTGACCGCCAGCAGCTGCAGCGCGGCTACAAGGTCTACAAGGAAGTCTGCTCGACCTGTCACTCCATGCGCTTCGTGGCGTTCCGCAACCTCGCCGAGGGCGGGATTTTCACCGAAGAGCAAGTCAAGGCACTGGCGGCGAGCGTTTCCGTGAAGGACGCTTCAACCGAGAGCGGCGAACGCCCTGGCCTGCCTGCCGATCATTTCCCGTCACCTTTCGCAACGGAAGATGACGCGAAGAATGCCAATGGTGGCGCGGTTCCGCCGGATCTCTCGCTGATCACCAAGGCGCGTCCCGGCTGGTACGGCACGTTCAACCAGCTGGTGAATGGCATCGGTGGCCCGCAATACGTCTATTCGGTGCTGACGGGCTATGAAACAGCCCCTGCCGAACTGGCCGCCGAAGCGCCTGCAGGCAAGCACTACAATCCTTATTTCGGTTCTGGTCACTGGATCGGCATGGCCGCCCCGTTGACGCCCGGCCGCGTCGTCTATGACGACAAGCCGGAAGGCTATGAGGCCACGGTGGACGAGATGGCCAAGGACGTGTCTGCGTTCCTGTCCTGGACTGCTGAACCGAAGATGGAAGAGCGCAAGCAGCTTGGCTTCATGGTCATGATCTATCTCGCTGTGTTCAGCATCCTGCTCTACCTGGTGAAGAAGAAGATCTGGGCTGACCAGCACTGAATTTCGTTTCGTACCTGATCTTGGAAGCCCGGCCTTTGCGCCGGGTTTTCTTTTATGCGGTGGGGCTTGACCGAAGGCGCCCGGCAGCGGCTTGATGGCACCACAAAGGGCAGGGCAAGCATGGCACGATCGGTTCTGGGCATCATTGGCGGGTCTGGCATCTATGATCTTCCGATGGACAGTGCGCGCTGGGAGAAGATCGAGAGCCCCTGGGGCGAGCCTTCCGACGCGCTCCGTCGCGGCGAGATCGACGGCTTGCCGGTGGTCTTCCTGCCACGCCACGGACGGGGGCACGTCTATGCCCCGAGCACCATCAACTATCGCGCCAACATCGATTGCCTGAAGCGTGCCGGCGTCACGGATGTGATCTCGCTTTCAGCTGTTGGCTCGTTGAAAGAAGATCTGGTCCCCGGCACCTTTGTCGTCGTTGACCAGTTCATCGATCGCACTTTCGCGCGTGAGAAAAGCTTCTTCGGCACCGGCTGCGTCGGCCATGTCGCCTTCGCCCATCCGGTTTCACCCGATCTCGCAGCTCTTGTTGCCAAGATTCTGAAAGAACAGGATATTCGCCATGCGGTCGGCGGCACCTATGTGGTCATGGAAGGCCCTCAGTTCTCGACGCTTGCCGAGTCAAACCTGCATCGCTCATGGGGCGCTTCCGTCATCGGCATGACCAACATGCCGGAGGCCAAGCTCGCCCGCGAGGCAGAGCTTTGTTATGCCACGGTCGCCATGGTGACCGACTTCGATGCCTGGCATCCGACCCATGACGCGGTTGATGTGGCGCAGGTTATGGCGACGATGAAAGGCAACATCGGACTGGCGAAGCGTTTCGTCCTCGCTCTGGCGAAGGCATTCCCGCGGGAGCATCCGACATGTCCGATTGGCTCCGACCGGGCATTGGAGTTCGCCATCATGACGGCCCCGGAGAAGCGGGACGCAGAGCTCGTGAAGAAGCTGGCGGCTGTTGCCGGCCGCGTCCTCTAGCGCCTAGCTGGCGCGGAAGGCGAGTACCGTGCCGAAGCAATCCTTGCTGGGCAGGATGTGCCGTTCGCCGATGCTGTGGAGCATCTGCATCGGCAACTCGCCCTTCTTGCTGCAGGCGATGGTCAGGGCGCAGAGATGTGGCCCGTCGGCAGGGTGCGGTGGCGCCTCTCCAAAACTGTCGGCAAACACATCGGATTCCGCCAGCTTGATCGTGCCGAAACGGGTCGCGATGGAGATGAGCCCCGCTTGCCGGTCGACCGCATTGGAGCCGGTTACAGTGGCAAAATAACCGGAAAGCGCGAGAGCGCCCGGCCCGCTGATCCAGACTTCGTCGACATGGTGTGCACCGTTGCTATGCGTCATGAACTGCGGCTGCGCATAGTATTCAGGCCTGTAGTGCTGGCAGGCAAAGAGGCCGAGCCATGGCGCAAGCCTGTTGCTGACGAAAGCCAGTGAGAACCCGACCATCACGTCTTCACCATCGGGCATGCGGGCCTTGCGGCTGAATTCGAACGGGGCATAGGTCTGAAGCCCGGCAGCCGTCCATTCGCGGATATCCGAGGCGGCGTCGCCTGTATCCAGCACCAGCATGGAAAATCCCTCATGCCGCTGGAGGTAGTCGCGGTTGAAAGCCGAGAAGGAGAATTCTCGCGTTCCATGCTCAATGATGTCCTGAGGGCGGGTGACGGCGAGCAGTTCCAGATAGCTGCCGTGAAGCTGGATCACCGCATTGCCGGTGCCGAAGGGATGTTGCCCCGAGGCTGTCAGTTTGAAGCCAAGCGCTTCGTAGTGGGCGCGGATGCTATCAAGATTATGCGCCGCCAGAACGAGATGGTTGATGCCTTTCACAACAGTCTCTGCCTCTTTCAGATCACTTTAAGGCCGGAACCCTAGTCCGGCAAACGCGATGGCTTGCTCAGTCTTCCGATTTTGCGGGCTTCTTGTCCTTGCGGCCCAGCAGCCCGAACACAGCCTTCGAGCCGCCGCGCGACTGCTTCAGGGCCTCCTTCACGAAAGGGTCCTTCCAAAGCTGGCGGCCGAACGCGTCGTCGAGTTTCATGTCATTGCGCAGACAGGAGATCTTCTTCGTGTTGAGCTGCTTCTCCACCTTCTTTTCGAGTTTCTCGCATGTCGATGCCTCGATGCCGGGGACAGAATCGTCAAAATCAGCAAGGCACTTGCTCCAGTTGTCCTTGTGCAGCTTCTCGTGTTCCTTGAGCATGCGCGTGAAGTTGTTCCAGTCGGCCAATGTCGCTTTCGCAAGGCCCTTGCCACCATGCAGCTTGGGCAGCACATAGGTGAAGATCATGGAGGTCTTGTAGCTCTTGTAGCGGCAGGAACCCTTGCGCTCTTCCGTCTTCTTGGTGGTCTTGCTGGCAATGGTGGTGAAGGCATAGGGCACGCGGCGCCCCACCATCGGGCCGTTCTTGTTGATGTCCTGCTGGATCTCTCCGGGCGTGCTGCCCTTCACCGGATAGGTGACGGTCAGTTCCTTGTGCGCATGGGCAGGGGCCGCGAGGACAAATGCCGCAGCGGCAATGACGGGGAGGAGTCGCATGATCTGCGTGATGCGTGGCGTCGCCTCGCCTGTCAACCGCCGAGGATGCTTGCGCTTCCTGGCGGCAATCCGCATAGTGCCGCCGGGAAGCAAGGATGAGACGGTCTGGTCACGTGAAATTCTTCAATCGCGACAAAGGCTTCGGCTTCATCACGCCGGATGACGGCGGGCGCGACATCTTTGTGCATGTTTCCGCTGTTCAGCGCGGCGGCATGCCCTGGCTTGAGGATGGTATGCGCCTTTCCTTCGAGACCCAGGACGATACCCGTGGGCGCGGTCCTCAGGCTGTGAGCCTGCAACTCGAGTAGAAGCGCCGGGCGCATCAGTTTCGCATCATAGAATTCAAAATGAAAAAAGCTCTCATCCTGCAGCACATGGATCACGACCATCCGGGGCGTTTCCTGGACTGGTTTGCGGAAGACGGCATCTTGCCCGTGCCTGTCCGCATCTTTGACGGCGAAGCCATTCCTTCGCTCGCTGGGTACGACTTCATGTTCGTGCTCGGTGGTGCGCAGGACACGTGGCAGGAAGAACAATATCCCTATCTTGCCGAAGAGAAGGCCGCCATCCGGGAATGGGTGTGGGACCGGGCCAAGCCTTACTTCGGTGTCTGCCTCGGGCATCAGTTGCTGGCAACGGCGCTGGGGGGCGAAGTGGCCATGGCCGAGGAAGGCGA
Organism: Pseudomonadota bacterium; assembly: GCA_020161855.1. GTDB lineage: Bacteria > Pseudomonadota > Alphaproteobacteria > Rhizobiales > Aestuariivirgaceae > Aestuariivirga. The sequence goes on along the minus strand of JAIUNJ010000002.1, from coordinate 403,166 downwards.
GATCGGCGTCTTCGATGTGGCGCTGACAGAGGAAGGCAAATCGCACCGGCTCCTTGATGGCGTGCCGTCGGCCATGCCTGTCATGCAGTGGCATCACGCCGAGGTAAAACGCATTCCGCAAAGCGCCAAGATTCTTGCCGCTTCACAAAGGGCCGCAGTGCAGTCGCTGGCCATCGACGAGCATGCGCTCTCTACGCAGTTTCATTGTGAGTTCAGCCCGCAGACTGTTGCGGGCTGGCGTTCGCTTCCGAACTATGTGGCGACACTGGAACGCGAGAACGGGCCTGCGGCTTATGAGAAATTGCTGGCCCAGTGCTATCCGCTGATGCCGGCCATGGACCGCGCAACCCGCAGGATGTGGGACAATTTCAAGACAGCGTCAGGTCTGCTGCGTTAAGGGCAAAGACCTCGCCCTCGCTTTCCTCGGTGTCGAGCCAGAGGAAGGGCAGATGCGGATATTCTTCTTCGAGGATATCCCGTCCGGTACCGATCTCGCAGACAAGCAGGCCTGTGTCGGTCAGACGTGCCCCGGCCGTGGCGATGATCTTGCGCACCAGATCAAGCCCGTCCTTGCCGCCGAGATGGGCCATGGCTGGCTCGGCCTTGTATTCAGGTGGGAAGGCCGCAACCTCGGCCTTCGCCACATAGGGCGGGTTCGTGAGGATGAGGTCGTAGCGGGCCTTGCCCAGCGGCTTGAACAGATCGCCCTTGTGAAGGGTGATGCGGTCCGCAAGGGCATGGTCCTTCAGGTTGCGCTTGGCCACATCCAGCGCGCCTGCTGACAGGTCAACGGCATCGATGCGGGCGTGCGGAAAGTTGTTCGCTGCAAGAATGGCAAGGCAGCCGGAACCGGTGCAGAGATCGAGCACCGAGGTGATGGCGTGGGGATTGGCGATCAATCCGAAACCGTCAACGCCGAGCTGTCCGCTCATCAGCAACTCGCCGATATAGGACCGCGGCACGATTACGCGCTCATCCACATAGAACGGAATACCGTGCATGTAGGTCTTCTTGAGCAGATAGGCGGCGGGTTTGCGTGTCTTCACCCGGGCTTCAATCAGCCTGGCGATGCTTGCCCGCTCCGCCTTCAGCAGGCGGGCGTCGAGCCAGGGATTGATATCGTCGACAGGGAGCTTCAGGCCCTCGAGGATGATGAAGGCGGCCTCGTCGATGACGCTGGTGGTACCGTGCCCATGGACAACGCCCGCAGCCCGGAAGCGGGATACGGCGTGGCGCAGGAAGTCACGGACGGTGACAAGTTCGGTTGCGGCGGTCATGCCCGCTCTTATGCTTGAATGGGCTTCTTCTTCAAGCCGGGGACGACGGCAAGGAAGATGAGGCCCAGCACGATGGCAACCGAATAGGGCAGGCCATTGGCGCCGTAGGTCTCAAAGGCGAGCCCCGCACCAAGCGCGCCCATCAGCGCGCCCACGCCCCAGGTGGTGGAGAAACAGGCTGTTCCCGTCGTCAGCTCGTGACCCGAGAAGCGATCACCGAGAGCCGACAGGGAGACGGTGTACATACCGGCAGAGGTGGCGCCGCCAATCAACAGCAGCAGCCAGAAGACCCAAGTGCCGAAGGTCAAGGGCAGCAGGCCGACGCAGACGGCCGTGACGCCCGCGCAGGCAACGATGACCTTCTTCTTGTCCATGTGGTCTGCAATCCAGCCGATGGGGAACTGCAGAACAGTGTTGCCGATGATAAAGAAGGTGAGCGCCATGGCAGCCGTCTCATGGGAGAGCCCTTTCTTCACACCGAAGACGGGAAGAAAGCCGAGGAAAGCAGCGTCGACCACGGCAAAGGCGCCCACGGCAATCACAAGAAAGGGTGCCTTGGAGACAAAGCCCACCACGGAGAGGGGGCGCTCGTCCTCCTCGTCGATCTGTTCATCCTTTACGAACAGGATTGGCAGCAGCGCGGAACAGAGAACAACGGCGCCGACCAGAAAGGGCAAGGGACCATCAATGCCGGTGAAAGAGATGATTGACGGTCCGCCGCCGAAGCTCAGGGCCATCACGCTTGCATAAAGGGCCGTGAAACGGGACCTGTAGGGACCATCGGCAAACTTCACGATCCAGGCTTCGCTGATGGCAAATAGCATGGATACGAAGAAGCCCTGCACGATGCGCAAGGCGAACCAACCCCAGAAGATCGGCACAAAGGGATAGGCAACGATAACGGCTGCCACCATCAGCGACGAGCCGATGGCCGTTCCCTTCGCCCCCAGTTTCCGCACGGCGATCGGAATGAAGAACAGCGACAGCACAATGCCGAGCGGCTGCATGGCGGTGTTGTAGCCGATGATGTCGGCGCTGATGCCCTGCTTCTCCATGATCAGGGACAGAAGCGGGAACATCAGGCCCAGCGTGAAGCCGAAGACGGTGACAGCCGCGATGGCGGCAGTCAGGTTGATGATCTTCTGTCTATCCATGGGCCACCGCAAATCGTCCGCGGCTTGCCGCCAGAGCGGCGAGCAGCATCAGATAAAAACCGGCCACGACGTAGCCAAAGGCATTGATGCCCGCGACGTCGATGATCTTGCCGGCAAGGGGAGGGCCGACGATGCCGCCAATGCCCCACATGCCTGCCACTGCGGCTGAGGCTGCAATCACGTCCTTGCCCTTGAAGATGTCACCGATGATGGCCAGTGCAACGACATAGACGCCGAAGCCGGTGCAGGCCATGACGGCCGTGAGTGGCCAGATGGCCCAGGTGGACACGGCAGGCATGATGGCGAAGGCCGCCAGCACAGTGGCGGTGGCGCAGACGGCGATGACGCCGGCCTTTGACCACCGGTCGGCCCAGAGGCCGAGCGGATAGAAGAAGACAACCCCGACGATGATGCTGACGCCCAGGGCCTGGCTCGCGGTTTCGAGCGGCACGCCGTTGCGCATGGCAAAGATCGTGAAGAACGACATCATCACACTGTCGAAGAGGGTCGCCGTGCAAACACAGAGGAAAAGCAGCGGTGCAGCGCGGATGACCTTGTAGTAGCTGCCTTCACCCTCGTCCTTGGCGACGTCGCGTACGCCGACAAAGATCATCGGCAGCAGTGCTGCAGTGACGAAGCCCATGCAGATGACCCACGGCAGCAATCCATCGATGCCGGTATAGGGCAGGATCAGCGGCCCCACGGCGAATGTGACCGAGAGCACGGATGTGTAGATGCCCATCACACGGCCGCGGTTGGCATCGGTCGAGACAGTGAGCATCCATGTCTCACTCACCGTGAACAGCGTGCCGATGGCCATGCCCAGCAGGAAGCGGAGGGGGAACCACCAATAGAGCGGCTGCAAGACCGGGAAGAGGCCCAGGCACGCCAGAATGGTCAGCAGGGCAGCGATGGCCACGGGCTTTCCGCCAAAGCGCGCAATGATGGCAGGCAGGAAGGGACCGGCAACCAGGATGCCGAACGGACCCATGGCGGCAATCGTGCCCATGAGCCAGGCCTCCATGCCGAGGCGTTCCAGCAGCAAGGGCTGAAGCTGCAAGGTCAAGCCGAAGGCGACGTCGCAGGTCGCGATCGTCACAAGCGCGGCAACAAAGTTGCCGGTCTGGAAGGTCTTTGCTTCGGACATGGCAGAGCACTAGCCATTCGGCGCGTAAGGCTCAAGCCGGGGATGGTGAGTTGCGCGAGCGCTGGTGGACCGCTATGCGCCAAAGCATGAGTGAAGAGAAAAACGGCTCCAGATTCCGCGTCGCGGTGGTTCCAGTCACGCCATTTCAGCAGAACTGCTCACTCGTCTTCGATGAGGAGACGAAGCGCGGCGCCGTGGTCGATCCGGGCGGCGATCTCGATGTAATTGAAGATGCCATTCGCCAGACCGGTTTGACGATCGAAAAGATCCTTCTGACGCATGGGCATATCGACCACGCGGGCGGTGCCGCAGAACTGCGCGAGAAGCTTGGTGTGAAGATTGAAGGTCCGCACGCCGACGACAAGTTCCTGCTCGACAACCTGCCGCAATCAGGGGCCCGCTTTGGATTGCTGACCGCCCGCACCGTTGAACCTGATCGATGGCTGGAGGACGGCGATACTGTCGATGTCGCGGGCTTCACGCTAGAGGTGATATCGGCGCCGGGGCACTCGCCTGGATCGGTTGTTTTCTTCAATCGCCCGGCACGTTTTGCATTGATGGGCGATGTCTTGTTCCAGCGCTCCATTGGCCGCACGGATCTGCCCGGCGGGGATCACGAAACCCTGCTCAAATCCATTCGGGAGAAAGTGCTGCCGCTGGGGGATGATGTCGTGTTCTTGCCGGGCCACGGCAGCGCCAGCCGGATTGGTGACGAGCGGCTGAACAACCCCTTCCTCAACGAAGGAGCCTAGTTCTTCATTTCCACGAGGCGCGAGTTGGCTGCGAAATAGGCATCACCGGTATTCTTGAACACGCCGCATTCCTGCGGGCCGTTGCCCCAGATCTCACAATATTGCGAGCCTGCCGCCGCCCAGCGCCCGCTGCCATTGCCGCGCGAGTCATCCTGATAGTCGAACGAGCCGTCTGAATTGTAGCTGACAAAGCCGTTGCCGTCGCTGCGCGTGTACTGGAAGGTCTTGCCGATGATAGCGCCACCAATCTGGCTTCCGTCCAGGTTGTGTTGCGTCACGCCTTGCTGCTGGGGAATGGCCGAGGAGCCATTGTTGACGATGCGGACGCCCTTGGGGCCGGATTGGCAGGCAGCCAATGCCGCGGCAACACATACAATCGCTGTCAGGCGAAACCCACGCATGTCACGTCCACAAAACTGACCCCGCAGGGGCATGTGCCACACTGAGCCGGGTGCTGCAAGTGTCAGGCTTCAGGCTGAGGCCGGGAGGACGACAACACGGGCGCCCCGCGGCACGCGCTCGAAGAGGTCAGCCACATCCTGGTTAAGCATGCGGATACATCCCGACGACATGGCCTTGCCGATGGAGTCCGGCTCGTTCGTGCCATGGATGCGGTAGAGCGTGTCAACGCCGTTGGCGTAGAGATAGAGGGCACGGGCGCCCAGGGGATTCTCCGGTCCACCCGGCATGCCGTTCACCCACTTTTCAGCACGGGCATCGCGGTAGACCATTTCTTCAGGCGGCACCCAGCGCGGCCAGCGCCGCTTCATGCCAACGACAGCTTCACCTGACCAGGCGAAGCCGGCACGTCCTACGCCGACACCGTAACGGATGGCGGAGCCGTTATCGAGAACGAGGTAGAGGTGGCGATGTTCGGGGTCGACTATAATCGTGCCGGGCGCTTCCACGCCGTCATAGCTCACGACCTGCCGGCGGAAACGCTCAGGGATATCCGAGAGGTCCACCTGCTCGATGTCGAAATCGATGGGCGATTCAGGGGGCGGCAACAACGAGTCATCGCGGAAACCAACGCCTTCCTCGCCACCATAAAGCGGGTGCGGCCCGGCCATGGCGGCACTCGCCGACAGGGCCAGGGCACCCAGCACAAGATTACGTCTGTTCAAGACGGTTGCCATTGACTGCGATTCTCCAGTTTGCAGGGGATCATCGACCAGTCTCATGTAGAGACTGCCCAAGGCATTCGCGTGATGCGAATAGGGCGAGTTTGTGAAGCTTGTGGCCCGATTTAGGCGAGGGTGAAGGTGGCCTGGCCGACGCGATAAGTGCTGCCGGAGCCGGAGAAGGGCTGGCAGGTCATCGGCACGCCATTGGGCAGGAAGGGCGCCGGCGAGAAGCTTTCGCAGAGTTGTCCGTCTTTGACGGTCCACTTGCCGGTGGTCGTGCCCTTGCCGGTCACCTCGACGAGCGAGCTGCCGTCATCGGCATAGAGAGTGACGCCGCTGTTTCGCGGGCTGGACCATTTCCAGCTCTTTCCGGAGAGAATGCCCTTGATCTGCGAGGCCGACATTGTGCCGGGCGACAGCGTGTCAGACGGCTGAAGATCGTTCTGCGACGACATCGAAGAATCGCTCTTGTTGTCCTTGAAGACATTCAGGCTGGCGCAGCCGGAAAGCAGCAGGGCACATGTGATGGCGGTCAAAATCGGCTTCAGTGTCATTGTCTTCTCCCCCGAAGTGGCCCCGCGATAATCACAACCTGTGTCAAGATTGCGGTCTTGTGAAGCTATCATGGCTGGGCCCCGGCAGGTATGGACTTGTTTTGGCAATCCTTGGTTGAGCAAGGTGTGGCAGCCAGTGGTGTGATCGAGGAGGTAACCAGCGTATCAGCCGTCACGACGGCAACCCGCCCCTGCGCATCGAGCCGGAAGGGCTCCTGACCTTCGGCGCCAAACCAAGGTGAAAGCGTCTCGGCACGGGCCGGCACAGCCAACACAACACACATCACAACAACACGCCACATACGGTGAACCCCTGATCGTCCTAGCCTTAAGTTGCTGTGTTAGGGTTAGTTTTGGGTTAACAGCCGCATTGACCGCCGCCCGGTGCGCGCACATAGAGGCGCGCCATAGCGAGTCTCCCATGTCAAACATCACCTCTGCCCATGTTCTTCCGATTGTTCTCCTGATTGCATCCAACCTCTTCATGACCATCGCCTGGTATGGCCACCTGGCCTACAAGAACACGGCGCTGTGGATCGTGGTTCTGGTGAGCTGGGCCATCGCCTTCATCGAATACTGCTTTGCTGTTCCCGCCAACCGCATCGGCCATCAGGTCTATTCGGCAGCCGAACTCAAGACGATGCAGGAGGTCATCACCTTCGCTGTCTTCATCCTCTTCTCGGTCTTCTTCCTCAAGGAGTCGATCACATTCCAGCACATCATCGGCTTCTGCGTGATCATCGCGGGAGCGACGATCGTCTTCAGGGCATGAACTACCGGCATGCCTTTCACGCCGGCAATCATGCTGACGTTCTGAAGCATGTGCTGCTGACCCGCGTGCTGGACTACATGCGGCAGAAGGACAAGCCTTTTGCCGTGCTTGATACCCATGCGGGTGCAGGTGTCTATGACCTCGCGGGAACCGAAGCCTTCAAGACCGGAGAGTGGCACGGCGGCATTGAACGCCTGCTGTCTACGCCGATGCCAGACGATCTGGCGCCCTTGTTTTCTGACTTTCGCGATGTCATAGCCAAGCTCAACCGCGATGGAACTTTGCGGCGCTATCCCGGTTCACCGGAGATCGCTCATCGCATGTTGCGGCGCGACGATCGCCTGATCCTCAATGAACTTCATCCCGAAGAAGCCGGAAAGCTCAAGGCTCATTTCCTGGCCGACCCGCAGGTGAAGATCACAGTGCTCGATGCCGGCCAGTCTGTGAAAGCGGAACTGCCGTTCCGTGAGCGGCGTGGCCTCGTGCTGATCGACCCGGCCTTTGAAATGCGCGATGAAGCAGAGCGCGTGCTGCGCATCGTCAAACAGATTCTTCAGCGCATGGCGGCGACCGTTGTCATGGTCTGGTATCCGATCAAATCCGAGGACGACGCCAAGACCTTCCGCGAAGCCTTTGCGGCCTTTCCAGCCAATGGAATCCTTGCGACCGAGCTGCGCGTCCGGGAGCCCTTCAAGGAGGGCGGGCTCGCGGGTTCAGGCATGGTCATCATCAATCCGCCGCACACGCTTCACGCGGAGGCGCAACGCATCCTCCCGTTCCTCGGGCGGGTGCTGGGAACCGGAAAGTGGGGGCGCGGCAGCGTGAACTGGCTCAGCCCGCCGCGCTGATCCCGTCAGTTCGACGCAGTTTCGATAACCTTTTTCAGGTCGATGTACTGGTCACAGGACATGCCGCAGCGCTGCTTGATTTCGCCAAGCTCCAGTCGTGCCAGGTCGACACGCCCGGCGGCCACATAGCCTTCACCGAGGTATTCGCGCGCCTGAACGAGGTTTGGATTGATGCCGAGCGCCTTGCGATAGTAGCTCACGGCCACATCCATGCGGCCCGCCTTGCGGTGGCTGTAGCCCATCATGTTGAGGGCATCGGGATTGTTCTTGTCCTGCATCAGATTGAAGAGATCGAGAGCCCAGTCATAATAGCCCGCCTTGGCAAGGGCCGAGGCCTGCTCGAACAGCTCGTCATCCGGCAAGGCGCCTTGCTGGGCATTGGCGCAGTAGTATTTCTTCGTGCCGTTCACTGTCTTGTGCTTGACGATCTGGCCACTCTTGCAATGCAGCTTGTCCGGCGAATTCTGGAAGGTTGTCGAGGTGCCACCACCGCTGCCATTGTTGCCACCGTCATTGGATCCACCGGATCCTGCGGCAAAAGCCAAGCCTGCACTTGCTCCCAGGGCGAGCGCGAAAATGCCGGTTCTGATCAGGTGAGTTTTGCGTGTCATCGGAATGTCCTTTCCGTCTGTGCCGCCCCTTGTGACTTTTGAAAGTATCACGGGCCCATCAGGCGGTCATCGGCTTGACGAAAAGGTGATCTGTTCCGTGAGGCGCCGTGTTCGCAGGGTCAGGCAGCGTAGCGATAGATCCAGGCCAGCCGCGACATGAACAGCGCCTGTGGCATCAGGCGGATCACGGCATTGCGCGCCAGGGCGGAGGGGCCTGTCAGATGATAGGTGCGGCCTGTGGCGAGTGTTGCGGCATGAAGCCTTCGCACGCGGGACTGGCGGGCGAGCAGATGGCTGAGATCAAACGGATCGTGCCGGAGCGCGGCCGCGTCTTCGAGCGCCATGGCGGCGCCTTGGGCGAGGAACGGCAAGGTGCCATGTGCGGCATCGCCGATGAGAACGGCGGAGCCCCTTTGCCAGCTCGGCAAGGGTGGCGCATGCAGGCCTGTCCAGGCCGTCCATCGTGATACGGAATTGAGCAGACCCTGCAATGCAGCGTGATAGCGAGACTGGGCCTCGGAGGGCTGCGATCTGGCAGGCAACACATGGATGATGTTGAAGGCCCGCGCCCGGCGGACCGGATAGTGAACCACATGGCCATCCGGGCAAAGCCAGAGCGTGACAGCATCGATATCCACGCCCGGGAGCGACGGCATTTGGGCGAGCAGGGCGCGATGAAAGACGAGGCCACTGTCCACGGGTGGGCTGCCGGGAAAGAGGCCTTGCCGTATGCCTGAACCGACACCGTCCGCTGCAATGAGGAGCCGCGTCTGCAGGACGCCGCCTGATCCCGTGGAGACGTCGCAGAATTGGCCGTCGGCCCGGACGATCCCTGCTGGTGAACCGGTCCGGAGATCAATGCGCCCATTCGACCGGGCAGCGGCCAGCAAGGCGGCATGCAGATCGGCCCTGTGCGCGACCCGGTAGGGCGCTCCGAACTGCCGCTCGAAAGCATCCCCGAGCGGGATATGCCGGAGCAGCCGCCCGGACACACCATCACGGATCAGGATGCTTGCGGGGCTGTAGGTGATCGGCTCAACGGCGTCCCAAGCGCCGATGGCCTGCAAGGCCCGCACGGCATTGGGCCCGAGTTGCAGGCCCGCCCCGAACTCGCTGAAAGCGGCATCGCGTTCCAGAAGTACGACCTCGCCATGCCGGGCACAGGCCAGGGCCGCAGCAAGTCCGGCAATTCCACCACCGGCGATGAACGGGCGAGATGTATCCATTGTCATCCTTTGCCATGCTTTCCGGGCATTTGCTTGCGGCGGATTGATGCTTGCGGGCCTGCTGGCAAATCCCTATGCCAGCGCGCGGAAAACGAGGGATTCATGGGTTTCATCTCTGACGCGCTGAACCGCATCCAGCCATCAGCCACGATTGCGATCTCTAACAAGGCACAGGCCATGCAGGCCGAGGGCAAAAACGTCATCGGCCTCGCCGCCGGCGAGCCCGATTTCGACACGCCCGACAACATCAAGGAAGCGGCCATCGCCGCCATTCGCGCCGGCAAGACCAAGTATACGGCTGTCGATGGCATCGCTGAGCTGAAGAAGGCCGTCGTTGCAAAATTCAAGCGCGAGAATGGCCTCGACTACAAGCCGTCACAGGTTTCGGTGGGCACCGGCGGCAAGCAGGTGCTGTTCAACGCATTGATGGCCACCGTCAATCCGGGTGACGAGGTCATTGTGCCTGCACCCTATTGGGTGAGCTATCCCGACATCGTCATGCTGGCCGGTGGCACGCCCGTTGTCGTGCAGGGCGCAGCCACCAAGGGCTTCAAGCTGCAGGCGGCCGATCTTGCCAAGGCGATCACGCCGAAGACCAAGTGGCTCATCCTCAATTCACCATCCAATCCGTCGGGCGCTGCCTATACGCGCGATGAGTTGCGTGCACTGGCCGACGTTTTGCTCAATCATCCGCATGTCTGGGTTCTGACTGACGACATGTATGAGCATCTCGTTTATGATGATTTTGCCTTCACAACGATCGCGCAGGTCGAGCCTCAGATCTATGATCGTACGCTGACCATGAACGGCGTTTCCAAGTCCTATTGCATGACAGGTTGGCGAATTGGCTATGGTGCTGGCCCGGAGGCGCTTATCAAGGCCATGAGCAAGCTTCAGTCACAGTCGACGTCCAATCCGTCGTCGATCGCGCAATGGGCCGCAGTGGAAGCGCTGAATGGCCCGCAGGATTTCATCCCGCGCAACAATGAGGTGTTCAAGGAGCGCCGCGATCTCGTGGTCTCCATGCTCAACCAGGCGAAGGGCATCACCTGCGCCACGCCGGAAGGAGCCTTCTATGTCTATCCGTCCTGCGCCGGCCTGATCGGCAAGACCGCGCCCTCGGGCAATGTCATCAGCAACGACGAGGTTTTCGTCACGGAACTGCTGGCAGCGGAAGGTGTGGCGGCTGTGCACGGTGCGGCTTTCGGCACATCGCCCTATTTCCGCATTTCCTACGCGACGGCCACCAAGACACTTGAGGATGCCTGCCAGCGCATCCAGCGATTCTGCGCTTCCCTGCGCTAGGAGCAAGCCATGTATGACATCTCAGTGCCGGTGATGATTCACGGCCTCAAGTCGCTTTCGCTGATTCTCAAGAAGGCGGAAGCGCACTGCACGGCCCGCAAGATCAAGCCGGAAGCGCTGCTGAATTTCCGGCTTTTCCCGGACATGTTTCCGTTGACCTCACAGGTTCAGCTTGCCTCCGACTTTGCCAAGGGTGTTGGTGCACGGCTTTCGGGCAGCGAGAACCCGCGATACGCCGACGAGGAAAAAACCTTCGAGGAATTGCAGGCGCGGATCTCCAAGACGGTTTCCTTTCTGGAATCACTGGATCGCGGCCTGTTTGAGGCAGCCGCGTCGCGCGTGCTGAAGATTCGCGTGGCCCGCGACACCGATGTCGATATGTCCGGCGTCGAGTACTTTAACCGTTTTGCTCTTCCGAACTTCTATTTCCATCTGGCGACGGCCTATAACATCCTGCGACACAATGGCATTGAACTCGGAAAGGGTGATTTCATGGGGCGCGGCGTCTAGCCCCAATCGCGTCACATTCCGGATCAATAAGTCGTTTCAACAAGCCAAGGAGATTCCATGAAGAAGACTTTTGCCGCACTCGCCGTAGCCCTCTCGGCTGCTGTTTTCGCAATGCCTGCGCAGGCTGGCAGCGGCGTCAAGATCGGCGTGCTCAACTGCCATGTCGAAGGCGGCGCCGGTTTCATCATCGGTTCGTCGAAGGACGTCGATTGCGTGTTCAAGCCGGCCAATGGCGGCAAGCGCGAGTATTACTCGGGCTCGATCGGCAAGCTCGGCGTTGATATCGGCATCACCAAGGATACCGTGATCGGCTGGGCCGTGTTTGCACCCGGCAAGGTGTCGCGTGGCGCCCTCAAGGGCAGCTACACGGGCGCTAGCGCCGAAGCCACGATCGGCGGCGGCCTCGGTGCCAACGTCCTGATTGGCGGTTTCAAGAAGGGCATCAACCTTCAGCCGATCAGCCTGCAGGCCCAGAGCGGCCTGAATGTTGCCGGCGGCATTGCCAGCCTGCACCTGCGCTACGACACCGCCAAGTAAGAGCGGCGTCATCACCGAATCTGCGGCTGGGCGGAAACGCCTGGCCGCTTTTCATTTGGGGTGGCCTCTATCCGATGATCTTGGCTGATTTCAGGGTCGCCAGACGGCCGGCATCGAGGCCGAGAACTTCGCGCAGGATCTTGTCGGTGCCATCCCCCAGCCGCGGGGCAGGCTTGTCATAGGCAACCGGCGTTTCTGAGAACAGGATCGGGTTGGCGACGCCCGGCACCTGCACGCCATCATCGCGCGTCAGTCCGATCTGAAGGCCGCGCGCTAGAACCTGTGGATCAGCGAAGACCTGGTCGACCGTATTGATCGGCCCGCAAGGTACGGCAGCAGCCTCAAGGACGCTGATCCAGTGGGCTGTCGTCTGCGCCATGAGGAAGGGCCTGAGCAGCGGGATCAGCACTTCACGGTTCTCCACCCGTCCGCGATTGCTCTTGAAGCGCGTATCATCGGCGAGGTGAGCCGCTCCGACCAACTTGCAGAATTCCGCATACTGCCGGTCCGTGCCGACGGCGATGATGATGTAGCCATCGGCAGTCGCGAAGGTCTGGTAGGGCACGATGTTGGGATGCGCATTGCCGAGGCGCACGGGCGACTTTCCGCCCACCAGATAGTTGAGCGCCTGGTTGGCCAGCACCGCCACCTGTGAATCGAGCAGGGCGAGATCGAGATACTGGCCCTGGCCGGTGCGCTCACGATGATAGAGAGCCGAGGTGATGCCGACTACGGCATGAAGACCCGTGAAGATATCGGCAAAGGCCACGCCCATCTTCATCGGCTCGGCACCTGCGGCGCCGTCGGGCTGGCCGGTGATCGACATGATGCCGCCCATGCCCTGGATCATGAAATCATAGCCGGCCCGCTGCGCATAGGGGCCGTTCTGGCCGAAGCCGGTGATCGAACAGTAGATCAGCCGCTCGTTCACAGCTTTGAGGCTTTCATAGTCGAGGTCGTATTTCTTCAGGCCGCCGACCTTGAAATTCTCGATGACGATATCGGACTTGGCTGCAAGATCACGGATGAGGGCCTGGCCTTCAGCCGTTGCCATGTCGATGCAGACCGACCATTTGCCGCGATTGGCAGACTGGAAATAGGCGGCGTCGCCACGCGAGCCGTCGCCATTAGTGACGAAGGGCGGCCCCCAGCCGCGGGTATCGTCGCCGTCGCCCGGCTTCTCGATCTTGATCACTTCCGCGCCGAAATCGGCAAGCATCTGCGTAGCCCAAGGACCCGCCAGCACACGTGACAAATCAAGCACGCGAAGCCCCGTGAGTGGTCCCGGCATCAGGCCGCTCCCGTCAGCGCGGCCCACAGGCCGTCATCAACAGCGACGCCATTCTGCGCCGCGGCGGCCAACTTTTCCGCATAGGGATTCTTGAGGCGCTCGCCCCCCAGCGCGAAGGAGGGATCGACCGGGCAGCCGATGCCATAATTCGCCTCAACACTGCGCGGCAGGAGATAGAGGCCATGGCGCACATTGCGCAGGAAACAGCGGCCATTGGCTTCGACATCGCGGGCCACGGCATCACCGATGAAAACGCAAGACACGTTCTTGAGGTCGAGGCCAAGTGCATCCCGTTCAAGGTTGAGCGTGGTATCGCCGTCTGCCAGCGCTTCCTGCAGCAGTTTGAGGCCGGGGTAGCCTACACCTTCGAGGAAGGCACAGGCCTTGGCAGCCGCGCCGGCAACTGCGGCATGCCCTGCCGCGGCAAGTGCCTGCCGTGCAGTCGCTTCAATGTCGGAAAGGCTGCGCATCGTCATTTCGGTTTCCGCAACCGGCTTTCGCGCAGAAGACCGGCCTGGTCAACGATAGGATAGCCCACAGCCACCACATGCGAATTGATGCGGTGAAGATCGCGGATGAGATCGATGAACAGGGCGCTGCGCCGCAGGGCCTTGCCACGTTCTGTCTTCTTCGCCCCAAGATGTGCGCGAACGACCTTGTTCTCCAGCGTGCGGAAGGCATCCTTCTGGGCAATCAGGGCCTGTGCGGAGGCAAGATCGCGGGAGGTGAGCACCGCCGTGGCGCTCCGCATGTTCACCTGGATCATCAGGCAGAGGCTGTCGACCGCCTTGGTCTGGGCATCGGTGAAGGCGTGCGCTTCCTTGATCTTGGCCTTGATGCGGTCAGCAAGATTGAGCTGCACGACATCGCCGGCGTGCTCGAGGTTGCTGGCGTGGAGCACGATCTCGAGGATGCGGCGTTCCTCTTCGGGATCCACGGTGTTGTCAGCGGCGTCCAGCATGTAGTGCTGGATGTCGTGATGATAGACGTTGAGACGCTCATCGAGGCGGCGCAGCTCTTTCAGCCTTTCGGCGCTGTTGTTGCGCATGGCATCGATGGCCGTTGAGAACATCTGCTCGAGCACTTCACCCATGCGGCCCGCCTCGAGAACACAATTGGCCAGCGCTGAAGATGTCGTCGAGAAGGGCAGCAGGTAGCGCGGCGAGGCGAGGCGGTCGACCGGGCCCTCGGCATCCGGCATCAGCTTGACCATGATCGCCGATGCAAGGCCGGTGAGCGGCAACCAGATCACGCCGACCACAATGTTGATAATCAGATGCAGGAGGAGCGGCACAGCCACAGCCGATGCACCCGTCCTGGCGATCAGTTCCGTGATCCAGGGCAAGGCAATCAGTGCTGCCGTACAGGTGACGCCACGGCAGAAGAGATTTGTAGCGGGCAACCGGCGCGCAGCAATGGGCAGGGCGAGCGAGCCAAGCAATGCCGGCAGGCAGCCACCGACATTGATGCCCAGCACGAAGGCCGCAGCACTCTGGAAGGCGAGGCTGTCATTGCCGGTGAGCGAGGTGATCAACAGCACGGCGGCGAGCGTTGAGTGGAATCCCCAGGCCAGGAGCGCACCGATGATGAAGGCCAGCAGCGGCTCGCGTCCGAGCGCCTGCAGCACATCGTGAAAGAGAGTGGCCTCGTTCAGCGGGCGGGTTGAAACGGAGATCAACTGCAAGGCGATCAGGATGAGGCCCACGCCGATGAGGATGCGGCCGATGCTGTGCGGGCGGCTTTCGCGGCTGAACGAAAAGACCATATAGCCGAGGAAGACGAGCAGCGGGGCAATCGATTTTGCGATGCTCACGCCTGAGGCAAAGACTGTGGTCGTGATGGCGGAGCCCACATCGGCGCCCAGGATAACGGCAATGCCGATGGCAAGCGGAAGGCCACCCGCCGCCGCGATATTGGAGACGATCAGGCCCGTGGCCGTGCCGCTGCCCAGGATCGTGGTCGCGGCGGCGCCAGCCAGGAAAGCGGCGAAGCGATTTCCAAGGCGATGCTGCAGGAATTGCCGAAGCTGTTCGCCCCAGCCGCGTGTGACGCCCGTGCGCACCATGCGCACGCCCCAGAGGAGCAGCGCTACGCCGCCGAGCAGATTGACGATGATGGCTGTTCCCGGGTTCACGCTCTATCTCACGGCCAGGGAAGGGACCAGGTCTTGACGTTGGTGTAGAATTTCATGGCCTCCGCAACGCCTTCCTTGATGCCATTGCCGGAGTCCTTGATGCCGCCAAAAGGAGACATCTCGATGCGATAGCCCGGCACCTCCCAGATATTGACGGTGCCGACATTGAGGCCCTCGATGAAGCGGGTGATGCGCGGCAGCGCATTGGTGCAGACGCCCGACGACAATCCGAAGGCTGTTGAGTTCGAGATCCGGATCACCTCATCGTCATCGTCGGGGACACGGATCACCGGTACGACCGGGCCAAAGGTTTCCTCAAGCACAAGTTCCGACGTGTGGGGGACATGATCCACGGTGATCGGCGGCAGCACGGCACCCTTGCGGCCGGGGTCATAGAGTATCTTCGCGCCCTGTTCGACCGCCAGGTGAACACGCTTCTCAAAGAGCCTGGCTGCCTCCTCGCTGACGACCGTTCCGAGATCGGTATCAGCATGCTCGGGATCGCCAAACTTGATCTTGCGGGCCTTGGCTTCGATCTTCTCCACCAGCCTGTCGGCGATCTTGTTCTGCGCCAGAATGCGTTTCACAGCCGTGCAGCGCTGGCCCGAATTCTTGGTGGCCCCGGCCACGGCCAGCTCTGCGGCCTTGTCGAGATCGGAGTCGTTCAGGTCATTGAGAACGATCAGGGGGTCGTTGCCACCGAGTTCCAGCGCCGCCCGCCTGTAGCCCGCCTTGGCTGCTATAAGCTTGCCCACGCGCACACCACCGGTGAAGGTGATGACGCCGATGTCGCCGTTGGTCACCATCTCATCTCCGATGTCCTGCGGCCAGCCCGTCACCACCTGGAACATTTCCGGGGGCAGGCCTGCCTCATAGAGAATGTCGGCCAGCTTGATCGCCGTGAGCGGCGTGAGTTCAGTCGGTTTGCAGACCACGCAATTGTTGGTGGCGATGGCAGGCGCCACCTTGTGCGACACCATGTTGAGCGGGTGATTGAAAGGCGTGATGGCCGAAATCACGCCGACGGGCTCGCGCTTGGTGAAGATCTTGCGGGCCTTGCCCTGCGGGGTGAGATCGCAGGAGAAAATCTGCCCGTCATCGAGAATGGCAAGCTGCCCGGCGAGCGAGAACACGTCGTAGGCGCGGCCGCACTCATAGGCCGAGTCCTTCAACGACAGGCCGAGTTCAAGCGTGATCAGGCGCGAAAGCTCCTGGGCCTTGGCGCGAATGAGTTCTGCTGTGCGGAAAAGGATCTGCTGGCGCTCGTAGCGCGTGAGCTTCGGCTTGAAAGCACTGGCAATGCGGAAGGCCTCGGCCGCGTGCTCCGGCTGGCCCGCCGGAACGGTTCCGATCACTTCGTTGGTGTAGGGATAGTGTACGGGAACGACCTTCTCGGTCGTCACCTTGCGGCCGCCGATGCGCATGGCTTCGTGAATGATATGCCTGGTCATGAAGAAGCTCCGGCGAGATGATTGCAGCCGATGAAGAAGGCGTCAAAATTGCGCAAGCTGCCCGGCAGGTCATATGCCTTGCGGTTGATGACAACCGGAATTTCCTGCTCGCTGAGGCCGCCGTGCGAGCGCAGCGGGGCATCGAGGCCGGAAAGATCGTGTTTTGAGCGCGAGGTGCCGAGCACCTTGCTGTGCGCCGGTCCGCCAGAGATCACGACAATATCGCCGACCCTGTCCTCCGGCAGTTCGAAGACACGGCAGGCTTCCGCCTTCTCATAAACCCTGTCGACGCCATCAAGCGCCCTGATGGCCCGCACAACGTCAGAACACGAAGGTCCGCGCAGATAGACGGTGGCGTAGGAGCCAAGCGCGCCGTGATGGACCACATAGGGGTCGGTGATCGGCAGGATCACGCGCGTCGCGTCCCTGCCGAACGAGGCGTCAAGCGCATCCTGCAGATAGAGAACATCCGGCGTGCCGTCAGCGAGATGCTTGTCCTTCATGCCGTGGTCGGCGACCATCACGATGGCGGCGCCCTCCGCATCGAGATCGCCGAGATAGCGGTCCATCATGGCATAGAAGGCGTTGGCACCGTCCGAGTCAGGCGCATATTTGTGCTGCACATAGTCGGTTGTGGAGAGATACATGAGATCGGGCCTGTCGCGGCGCAGGAGCTTCACGCCGGCCGCGAACACGAATTCGGAGAGATCCGCCGAGTAGACATCAGGGACGGGCTTGCCGACGAAGGCGCAGACATCGGCGATGCCATTGGCCGCGAGCGTGGCCTTGTCGGCCTTCTCGGAGGAAAAGCAGATGGCGGAGCCGTCAAAGGCAAGGCCATGGCCGAGCAGAAGCCGGAGCTTGTCCTTGGCGGTAATCACACAGACCCTGGCGCCGGCCTTCTGGAAGGCTTCGAAGATCGTCGGCGCGCGCAGCCACTTCGGATCGTTCATCATCGTTTCCTGGCCGGTGGCTGGATCTATGAGATAGTTGCCGGTGATGCCATGCACGCGGGGTGGCGCGCCGGTGACGATCGAGAGATTGTTGGGATTGGTGAAGCTGGGCATGGCCGAGAGCCCGCGCAGATTCTCGCCCTTGGCAATTATTGCCTTGAGATTGGGCATCAGGCCGCGGGCCATCGCCAGTTCTATATAGGCCGGTTCGCTGCCATCGCAGCAGATCACCACGAGGGGTTCATTCGGCCAGCGGTAGCTGCGGCCATTGACGGTCACGGTCTTCGAAAGGCGGTCGTTCATGTGGGCGTGCTCAAATCTCGATGGGCGCGAACTCGCGCACGTCCATGTCAGTCAGAACTTCCTCGACCGCCCGCGCAAAGGCGCGAACCACCTGCTCGTCGATCTGGCCTATGGTGCCGATGCGGAAACTGGGTCGCTTGGTGAGCTTGCCGGGATAGATGGCAAAGCCACGGACGCGCAGGGCTTCATAGAAGACCTCGAAATCGAACTTCGGATCGCGCGGTGTCAGGAAGGTCTGGATGATCGGGCCTGCATCCTCGTCCTTGAGGAGTGGCGTGAAGCCCATGGCGCGCATGCGGGTGATGAGTTCGGAAGCGTTGCGCTGATAGCGGGCGCGGCGCATGGCGATGCCGCCTTCGGCATCGAGTTCGCGGAGCGCCTGCCGGAAGGCCACGATGGCGTGGGTCGGCGGCGTGAAGCGGAACTGACCGTTGTTCTGCAGGCCCTTCCATTGCTGGAAGAGGTCCAGCACCACGGAGTGGCTCTTGCCCTCGGCAGCCTCCAGAAGCTCGCGCTTCAGGATCACGTAGGAGAAGCCCGGCACGCCTTCGATGCACTTGTTGGAAGAGGACACCATCACGTCGATACCGTCAGCGACCATGTCGAGCGGCAGCGCCCCGAAGGCAGACATGGAATCGAGCATCACGATCTTGTTGCGGCCCTTGGCGATCTTCGCCAGTTCCTCGATCGGATTGACGATGCCTGAGGTGGTCTCGCAATGCACCATCCAGACGTGGCTGATGTCGGCATCTGAATCGAGCGCTGTTTCCAGGCCGCTGATCGTCGGTGACTGGCTGTCACCGCGGTCAAGCTTGATCAGTGGCCGGTTGAGGGCCGTCAGGATGTTGGCGGCACGGTCGCCGTACTGGCCGTTGGCGAGCACCAGTGTCTTTTTCCGCTTGGCGGGCGCCAGGGAACCCAAGGCCGCCTCGATGGCGAATGTGCCGGAACCCTGCACGATAACGCACTCGTAGCTCTCGTCGCAGCCCGCAAGTCGGAGCAATTCGCGCCGGATCTCGGCTACCATCTGGATGAATTCACTGTCGCGCGAGCCATAGTCGGCGAGCATGGCGCTCTTCACGCCGCGCGAGGTGGTCAATGGCCCCGGCGTCATCAGGTAGGGCATGTCGACCTGCCCCGGGGGGCCTTTGAAGCGAGGGGGGACATGGGCCGGGTGATTCATGGAAGGACCTTACAGCGGGTTGGGAGGGAGGAGACGACACGGCAGTCTGTCATTGTCAAGGGTGGCTCAGGAGGCCCAAAACCAGTCCTTGATTGGTGGCAGGCTTGACCGGATAATGACCGGCATTCGAGGAGGCACTCATGTCATTCGGTGTTGGCCTGCTGGGGCTCATTGTGGCCGTCGGCGGTTACTTGGTGTACGCCTATAACAGCCTTGTGTCCAAGAAGAACCTTGTGGCCGAGGGCTGGAGCGGCATCGACGTCCAGTTGAAGCGGCGCGCCGACCTGATCCCCAACCTCGTCGAGACGGTCAAGGGCTACGCCGCCCACGAGGACAAGCTCTTCCGCGACATCGCCGAGCTCAGGGCCAAATCGATCGCAGGCGGCAGCGTGAACGACCAGTCGGCGGTGGGGCAGGCCATGTCGGCGGCGCTGGGACGGCTCTTCGCCATTGCCGAGGCCTATCCTGAACTGAAGGCCGACGCCAATTTCCGCGATCTGCAGGAGAAGCTTGCCGGCATCGAGGACGAAATCCAGATGTCCCGCCGTTACTACAATGGCGCGGTGCGCAACCTGAACACCATGATCGAGTCTTTCCCGTCGAACTTCATCGCCAACTACTTCAAGTTCGACAAGGCCGAATTCTTCGAGATCGGCGATGCCGCCCAGCGCGAAACGCCGAAGGTCGATTTCAAGACGCGCTGATCCATCATGCGCGCCTGGCTCGCCGCCATCCTGATTGCGCTGTCGCTGGTGAACCCGGCGCTGGCGCAGGAGGTGATGCGCCAGTTCGTCAGCGACATCACCGTCAACACCGATGGTAGCCTGGATGTGCGCGAGCGCATCACCCATGATTTCGGTTCAGCCAGCAAGCGCGGCATCATCCGGGATATTCCGACCCGCTACCGTGACAGTAACGGCACCCAGGTGCAGGTCGGCATGGAGGTTGTGGCCGTCGAGCGTGATGGCCAGCCGGAACCCTTCGCCGTGTCGAACAAGAACAACGGCATCAGCATCCGCATCGGCGAGGAGGACGTCTACCTCAGCCCCGGCGAGCACACCTATCTGATCATCTACCGCACGACGCGCCAGCTCGGCTTCTTCGAGAACTACGACGAACTCTACTGGAACGTCACCGGCAATGACTGGACCTTCCCCATCGAACAAGCGGAGTCGATTGTGCGCCTGCCGCAGGGCGCAGTGATCCAGCAGCAGGCAACCTATACCGGCCCGATGGGGGCCACCGGCAGCATGGCGCGGGTGGGCGAGGCCAGCGGCAACCGGTTTGTGGCGGAAACCACCGAACCCCTGAGCCCCGGTGAAGGCTTCACGATTGCGGTGGCATGGCAGAAAGGCATCGTCACGCCGCCGAGCGAGGCCCAGAAGCGGCTTTGGTGGATCAGTGACAACCTGGGCTTCATGCTGGCGGGGCTGACGCTGCTCGCCGCTGCCGCCTATTATTATTTTGCCTGGCTGAAGGTGGGCCGCGATCCGCCGAAGGGAACCATCATCCCGCTGTTTCATCCGCCAGAGGGGCTTGGCCCGGCGGGCATGCGTTATGTCTGGAAACAGGGCTTTGACAACCGTGCCTTTGCTTCGGGGGTTGTCGGCCTCGCCGTCAAGAACAGGCTTCGCATCACCGATGATGATGGCGATTATTCCGTCGAGCATGTCTCGGACGACGGCCCGCCGCTGACGAGAAGCGAGACGGCTTTGTTGCAGCAATTGCCACGCCGCCAGTTGGCTTTGACCCAGAGCAATCATGCTTCGGTCGGCGCTGCGCGCACTGCACTCCGCAAGAGCCTCGACGATGAATTCGATGGCACGATGTTCCTTCGGAATTTCAGCTGGTTCGCGATCGGCGCGGCGATCTCCATCATCGGCATGCTCGTTGCCGGCATTCTGACGCCCGCGGGCGAAGGCGCGGCCGTCTGGTTCGTGACGCTCTTTTCCTCCATCTGGTGGGCGGTGGTGCTTTCGGTAGGCTATGCCACCATGAAGGGCTTCTTCGCGGCCCGCGGTTTCTTCACCCGCATTCGCATGCTCATGGGCCTGATCTTCCTGATTCCCTTTGTCGGGGCTGGCATTGCCGTGCCGGGGTTCATGGTGTTTGGAACCGGGCTTTCCACCGCCACATTGATTTTCATCGGCGTGGCCGTGGCGCTCGCCCTCTGCAACTTTATCTTCTACTGGCTGCTCAAGGCGCCGACGGTGAAGGGCAGGGCCGTGCTAGACCAGATCGAGGGCTTTCGCCTCTACATGACGACGGCCGAGGAAGAGCGCCTCAAGGTGCTGCATCCGCCTGAGAAGACGCCGGAATTGTTCCAGCGCTATCTGCCCTATGCCATGGCACTCGATTGCGAGAACGAATGGAATGCCAAGTTCGCAGCGGTGCTAGCGGCAGCGGCAGCAGCGGGGGCCGCGGCGGCACCCGGCTGGTATCGCGGCCGCCACTGGAACTCGGGCTCCTTCTCGCGCGATCTTGGCAGTGGGCTGACGTCGTCGATCTCTTCGGCCGCGACGCCGCCTGGCAGTTCTTCCGGTTCTGGCGGTGGCGGCTCATCTGGCGGCGGTGGCGGCGGCGGCGGTGGTTCGAGCTGGTGATCAGGTGCCCAGATAGCGGCTGACCGCCTTATCCTGCTTGCCTGAGAAAAACCTGCCTGTTGGCGCGGGCGGCCTGGCTTCGCCGCCATCGATGAAGATCACCTGATCGGCGACGGCGCGGGCATCCTTGGGCTCATGGGTGACCATCAATGTGGTGAGCCTTCTCTCCTGATGAAGCTCATTTACCAGCGCCAGCATCTGCTGGCGCAGGCCGGGATCAAGAGCCGCGAATGGCTCGTCCAGCAGCAGGATGGGCTTCTGCCGCACCAGTGCCCGGGCCAGTGCTATCCGCTGTACTTCGCCACCAGACATCTCTCCCGGCCTCTTGCGCGCAAGCGCCGAAAGGCCGACCCGGGCCAGGGCCTCGTCCACAGCCGCGCGGTCATTCTCCGCCAGGTCGAGCGACGGTGAAATGCCAAGGGCCACGTTGGTCCAGCTATCGAGATGGGCGAAGGCATTGTGATCCTGAAAGATCATGCTGACGGGCCTTGCAGCGGGCGGCACGCCGTCTGTCTCGACACCGTCGATGATCACGTGGCCCAATGTCAGTGGTAGGAAACCGGCAATCAGGGACAGGAGAGTGGATTTTCCGGCACCGCTCGGGCCGAGCACGGCCGAGAACGAATGGCGGGCAATCTCGAAATCGGCCGCGAGCCGGAAACCTTCGCTGTCATAGACCGTCTGTGCGAGGCGGATCATGAGGCAAGCCTCTTGCTGTTGGCCAGTGCCCCGAGCCCGAGGCAGAGAATCGCCAGAAGGAGGCCTGTGCCCATTGCGTCATCGCTCCGGTAGTGTCCCATTTGTGCATGGAGCAGGGAGGGCAGGGTGACAAGGCCCTGGCTGCCGAGGAGCGTCACGGCCGACAGGTCGCCGAGCGACAGCGAGAAGGCATAAAGCCCCGCCTGTGCCAGCGGACCCCGCAAGGCCGGGAACTCGGCGATCCTGAACCGCGGCCAGCCCGAAAGGCCAAGCTGGGCACAGAGCCGCTCTTGCCGTTCCGACCATGAAGCCACAGCCGGCGCCACGATGTTGACGGCAAAGGGCAGCGCCATCAGCCCATTGAGGATTACGATCAACACGGCCGCCAGCAGGGCACCACCGTCGAGACCGCGGACAAGGATGAACCAGCCCATGGCGAGCACGGCCGGAGGCACGATGAGGCCGAGGAGCGGGGTGACGGTGGTGAGCCCCCGTGCCCGGCGTTGCCGCCAGGCGATCGGCCAGGCCAGGGCAAGTGCTAGCGTCGTGGACAATGCGGCGATGGCAGTGCTCGTCATCAGCGCCTGGAGCATGAGAAGACCGGGAGAAATGTGCCGGATGCCTTCGACAAGGAGCGCCAGCAGCGGTCCGCCGACAAGCAAAGCTGCCATCAGGATACAGAGTGCATTGAAGATGCGCTCCGCTCTGCCCGGTGCCTCATATGTGTCGCCATCCATGCGGCGGCGGGGCAGTTGCTCCGTCCATGCGCTTCGGCCGGCAAGAGCCACGAGCACGGCACAAAGGGTGACCTGCAATAGCGAAAGCGTGAGTGCGCGCGCGACGTCGAAGTCCATGCGCAGCGACTGGTAGATGGCAACCTCCAGCGTCGTGGCGGCTGGTCCGCCAAGTGTCAGGACGACCACGAAACTGCCTGCACACAGCAGAAAGATAAGGGCGGCGATCCGCGGGATGACAGGCCGCAAGGCTGGCCACTCTACCATGCGCCACAGGCTCCAGCCGTGCAGTCCGAGTTGCGCCGCAAGCCGCCTGTTCTCCGGTGGGATTCCCTGAAGGGTTTGCGTGAAGACGCGCAGCGCCAAGGGCATGTTGAAATAGACATGTGCGAGCAGGATACCGGCCAGGCCATAGAGATTGAGGAGGCCGCCCATCAGCCCCGACGCGCCGAAGAGTGTGACGAGCATCAGGACCACGACGATGGCAGGCAGCGATTGAGGAACCGCGAGGATGGACAGCAGAATCGGCCTGGCGCGTGACCGGTGCCGGACCAGAGCCCGTGCCGTCGGCAGGGCCAGTGCGACGGAGATTACCGTGGAGAGGCTGGCCTGTAACAGGGTGAAGCTCAGAACCCGCCATACATAGGCGTCGAGGCCGATCCGCCCGCCTTGCGTGATGGCGAAGAGCAGAAGCGGGCCAAGCCCGGCCGCAACCGCGATCAGAATGAACGCAGTTGCAGTCCGGTAAGCAGGTGTTGCGGTCTCAGTTGCCAACGGCGTTCAGCCACTCATCGATCCAGGCGCGGCGATTGGTATTCACCTCTGTCGGTGTGAAGAGAAGCGTTTTTGATGGCGTCACCAGCCGGCCGAAGGCGGCAGGCAGAGGTGCCGCGGTTTCGGCAGCCGGGATCATCCAGTTGGTCGTCGGGATGGTGTCCTGGAATCCGGGGGTCAGCATGAACGCGAGGAATGACCTGGCAAGATCGAGTTCCGGCGAAGCAGCGATGGCGCCCGCAACCTCGATCTGCAGATAGTGGCCTTCGGTGAAGCTGGCGGCCTGATAGCGTTCGGTCTTGTCCGCCTCGATATGATAGGCGGGGGACGTGACATAGGAGAACACCATCGGCGCTTCGCCCTTGGTGAACAGGCCATAGGCCTCACTCCAGCCGGGCGTGGTGGTGAGGATGCGGGGCTTGAGCTTCTTCCAGGCGTCGGCCGTCTTGTCGCCATAGACGGCCTTCATCCAGAGAAGAAAACCGAGCCCCGGCGTGGATGAGCGCGGATCTTCAAGAATGATCTTCTGGGCCGGGTCGCCATTGACCAGTTCATCCAGTGACTTTGGCGGCACTGGCATCTTCTCCGTGTCATAGACGACGGCGAAATGGCCATAGTCATAGGGCAGGAAATCCGCATCACTCCAGCCGCCCGGCACTTTCAGCTTCGACGTGTCAGCGCCATGCGGGGCGAAGAGCTTCAGTTCGCGGGCCTCTTCCGTGATGTTGGTATCAAGCCCCAGGACGATGTCAGCCTTGGTGGCAGTCCCTTCGATCTTGAGCCGGTTGAGCATGGCAACGCCATCGGTGACGGCGACCCATTCTACGGTACAGGCGCAGACTTTTTCGAAGTTCGCCTTGATGGCGGGCCCGGGCCCCCATTCGGAGACGAAGCTTTCATAGGTGTAGATCGTCAGTGTCGTTTGCGCAGCAGCGGGTGCGGCGAGCGCGGCAAGGCAGGCAAAGGTGGCAAGCAGCTTCTTCAAAATATCCTCCATGTCGCCAGCGTAGGCACGGAGGAGGGGGACGGCATGTCCAACCCGCTCACAATCCCTCCGCTGGCATAATCCAGATCAGGTTCATCGGGTTGGCCTTGCGGCCTCTCAGCTGCTGCACATGACAGCGGCACCCCGTTGAGAGCACGGCGAACATAGGCAACGGCCCTCGCGCTGGCAAGGCCGGTCTGTTACATGGGCCCATGTCCAGCTTCGCAGTCCTTCTCGGCGGCGATGTCACGCCAACGCCGCGCCTCAAGGCGCAGCTTGCGGGTCTGCGCGTGATTGCAGCGGACAGCGGCATGGCGCACGCTGCGGTCCTGGGCCTGACGCCGGAACTCTGGGTTGGCGATTTCGACTCGGCCGGCACGGCCTTGGAACAGGCCTATGCCCATGTGCCACGTCTCGTCTTCCCGGCGGCAAAGGATGCGACCGATGGCGAAATCGCCATTGATGAGGCGTTGGCGCGCGGCGCCACGTCGCTTCTCCTCGTGGGCGGATTTGGCGGCCAGTTCGATCATGCGATGGCGCACGCCATGCAGATTGTCTCTTTACATAACAAAGGGATAGACGCCGTTTTGAGCAGTGGACATGAAGAAGCGCGTGTTTTGCGCCATGGGCTTACCCTCACCGGACTGGCCAAGGGCACGCGGCTCAGTGTCGTTCCGTTGCTGCCGCTGACGGGGCTTACACTCCGCCATGTGCGCTGGCCGCTCACCGAGCGTGATGTTGCGCTTGGCTCGACGCTCACATTGTCGAACGAGACCGATGGTGAGCCGCAACTCAGCCTGCGCGAAGGTCTGGCGCTTGTCGTGGTCTATCCGAAATGACCGGCGCATTCGTAGAGTCGCTCGGGCATCGCGGCGACGGGATCGTGCGCACGGAAGCGGGTGTGCTGCATGTGCCCAAGGTCTTGCCCGGCGAGCGGATTGATCTTCGGGATGGTGTGCTTGTCAGTGTGCTCGAACCTTCGGCCGAACGAGTTGAGGCCTTTTGCGCGCACTATGCATCCTGCGGGGGATGCAAGTTTCAGCACTGGCAGGAGGAACCGTATCGCGCCTGGAAGCGCGGGCTTTTGCTGGCGGCACTCGCATCGCAAGGAATTGAGACAGATGTTACGCCGCTGGTCGATGCCCATGGCGCGGGCCGCCGGCGTGTGACCTTTCATGTTCGCCAGATCGGCGGGCAATGGCGGGCGGGATTCATGGAGCAGAAGTCGCACCGGCTGACAGCACTCGACAGCTGCCCGGTTCTGCTTCCCGAGCTTCAGTCGGCGCCGCAGCTTGCTGCGAGCTTTGGCCCTGTGTTGGGCAATTGCGATGTGGCAATCACGGCGGCAGCGAACGGCATCGACGTTGCGATCAAGGCCGAACGGCAGGCGGTGGCCCGCCGCCAACCTGCACTTATGGCGCAGTTCCATGAGCAGCAACTGCTGCGCCTCAGCATCAATGGCGACGCGATTGCCTCGCGCGAGCCGCCGGTGGTCATGATCGGAGGTGCGGCCGTGCCTCTGCCGGTGCAGTCCTTCCTGCAGGCCACGGCCTTGGGCGAGGCGACCCTGACGCAACTGGTTCTTGCCGACATGCCCAAGGCAAAGCACGTGGCGGATCTGTTCGGCGGGCTCGGGACATTTGCGCTGCCGCTTGCCGGGAAGACACGCGTCACATCCATCGATTCTGATCGCGATGCGGTGGCGGCGCTGGAAAGAGCGGTGCGCACCACGCAAGGGCTCAAGCCACTGGTTGCCCAGTTGCGCAACCTCTTCAATGCGCCACTGACTTTTCAGGAACTGAAGGACTTCGATGCCGTGGTGCTCGATCCGCCGCGGGCAGGGGCCGAGACCCAATCGCGGCAACTGGCGAAATCACGCGTTGGCCATGTGGCCTATGTGTCCTGCGATCCACAGACTTTCGCCCGCGATGCCGCGATCCTGTGTGAGGGTGGCTATGAGCTGCTCAAGGCGACGCCCGTCGACCAGTTCAAGTGGACGGCCCACCTCGAACTGGTTGCAGTCTTTCGGAAGACGTAGAGGCCGGATCAGTCCTTGGCGCGCTCGACGTAGGAACCGTCAGAAGTGTCGACGACGATGCGCGTGCCCGAGACGATATGCGGCGGCACCATGGTGCGGACGCCGTTGGAAAGCACTGCAGGCTTGAACGACGAGGAGGCCGTCTGGTTCTTGATTGCCGGTTCCGTTTCGGTGATCTCCAGCGTCACGCGCTGGGGGATTTCGACCGAGATCGGTGCATCGTTGAAGAGGGCCAGCTGGCACTCCATGCCTTCGGCGAGGAAGGGGGCCGAGTCGCCCAGCATGTCGGCCGGGACGTTGATCTGCTCATAAGACGTGGGGTTCATGAACACGTAGTTGTCGCCGTCCTGGTAGAGATAGGTGTGGGTGACGGTCTCGACGAAAGCCCGCTCCAGCGGATCGGTCGTCTTGTAGCGAATGACGGTTTTCACGCCGTCCGAGATGCGGCGCATGTCGATGGTGGTGGTCGGCGTGCCCTTGCCGGGATGCATGCTTTCGGCCTTCAGCACGACATAAAGCTTGCCGTCCTCATGTTCCACGACGTTGCCCTTGCGGATGCCGCTGGCGATGACTTTGACCACGGTGTTCTCTCTCGCGTAAATTGTGATTGAAAGGTTGGCGGGCTCATAGCAGGGCACTTTCGCAATGCCAACCCCCGGGAAGGAGCCCATTTGGCCAGCGATTCACCATGGTTTACACCTGCGCGCCACCATGACCGCCGCGGCTTCCTGCTGCAACGGGACCGCATCCTGAAGGCCATGCGGGCCTGGTTTGACGCCGAGGGCTTTCTCGAGGTCGATGTTCCGGCGCTCGCCACCTCTCCCGGCAACGAGGCCCATCTCCACGCCTTTGCCACCGAACTGATCAACAGCGATGGTTCGCGGGAGTGGCGCTATCTGCACACGTCGCCGGAGTTTGCCTGCAAGAAGCTGCTGGCGGCGGGCGAGGAGAAGATCTTTTCGCTGGGGCATGTCTTCCGCAACCGTGAGCGAACGCCGACCCATGCGCCGGAGTTTGCCATGCTGGAATGGTATCGCGCTCGTGCCGGGTATCGGCAGATCATCGAGGACACGCTGGCGCTTGTGCGCCTTGCCGCCACGGCGGCGGATCGCAGCGTCTGGCATTGGCGCGATGCCACCTGCGAGGTTTTCGCCGAGGCCGAGTGGCTCAGCGTGGGTGACGCTTTCCGGCGTTATGCCGGTGTCGATCTCCTGGCCACCATCGACAGCAGTGGCACACCAGACCGCGAGGCACTTGCGCGCCTGTCGCCTGTTGCCTTCGCCGCCGGTGAATCATGGTCCGACATTTTCAGCCGCATCCTGGTCGAGAAGGTCGAGCCGCATCTGGGGCAGGGCAGGCTCACGGTGCTTTTCGAATACCCGTCCTGTGAGGCCGCGCTGGCCCGGGTCTGCGCGCATGACAGGCGCGTGGCCGAACGCTTCGAGCTTTATGCCTGTGGTGTCGAACTCGCCAACGGCTTCGGCGAACTCACCGATCCCGTCGAGCAGCGCCGCCGCTTCGTCGAGGAGATGGACATCAAGGCTCGGATCTATGGCGAACGCTACCCGATCGACGAGGAGCTTTTGCAGGCGCTTGCCATCATGCCGCCTGCCTCCGGCGTGGCCTTGGGGCTGGACCGCGTGGTGATGCTGGCGGCGGGCGCAACGCGCATCGATCAGGTGCAATGGGCGCCTGTTCCCTAGCTCCTGACACGTGCTGACATTCCGGCGTGATAGCAGCTCCCTGAAAGCAGAGGAGCAACCGATGAACCCCGCTCACATGATCCTGTTCTACGTCAACGACCCCTTGGCCAGCGCGGCCTTCTACGCGCGCATTCTCGGCACCGCAGCCCTTGAATCATCCCCCGGTTTTGCCATGTTCAAACTGAACGAGGGCACCATGCTGGGCCTCTGGAACAGGAGTGGCGTGAAGCCAGAACCCATCGCCAATGCCGGGGCAAGCGAGCTTGGTTTTCACGTGGCCAACGACGGCGAGGTGGAGAAGCTTCACCAGCAGTGGCAGGCCATGAATGTTTCCTTTGCCCAGCAGTCGTCACGTCTCGATTTTGGCTACACCTTCACAGCACTGGATCCTGATGGCCATCGCCTGCGGGTCTTCGCCGCTGCATGAGCGGGCGCCGTCACTGGATCGGTGTTGCCGCCGCCAGTCATGTGGCGCGTGGCAAGACCGGCGGCTTCATGCAGGTCAACCATGGCAAGCTTGCGCCGCTCAAGCGCATCTCGGGCGGGGATGTCATTGCCTACTATGCACCGGTCTCAGTCTTTGGTGGAAAGGAAGCATTGCGGGCCTTCGTGGCGATCGGCGTCGTGAAGGACGGCGCACCCTATCAGGGTGAGATGGCCAGCGGCTTCCAGCCATTTCGAAGGGATGTCGCCTGGTTGGACAACGAGCCCGCGCCGATTGCGCCGCTACTTGACGAGCTGTCCTTTACGCGCGGCAACAAGTCCTGGGGCTACAAGTTCCGCTTCGGGCTTTTCGAGATCGCCGAGACCGACATGCAGATCATCGCCAGCGCAATGTCGGCGAGATTGCCTGTTGAGTCTTAGAGCTTGGAGGCGAGCCGCTTCAGGCGGCGCTGCTGATAGCCGCGGATGAGCTTTTCGAACTGCGCTGACGTCACCTGGCCCTGAACGTCGGGATAGTATTTGGCGATCTTGCGCTCTGCCGCCACCACACGATCCTTGCTCAGCGGATGCTGGCCATAGATCATGTTGGCGAGCCGCGAAGACTGCGGCACATAGGTCATGAGCTGGCGCTGCACGCTGACCATCTCGTTCGGATCGTAGCCAGCCGCCACCAGGAGATCGATGGCGATGCTGTCCGCCTCGGCTTCCTGCCGCCGGATGGCGGCATTGATCGATGCCTTGCCGCCAAGCCGCACCACCTTGCCGAGATTGTCCTTCACCACATCGGGTGTGATCGCATCCATCAGGCTTCCGCCGGCCTTGCTGGCGAGGCGGAACTGGCGCAGGCGATAAGGATGCTTCTGCAGCACATGGGCAATCTCGTGGGCCAGCACCGCTGCGATTTGCCCTTCCGTGTCGGTGAAGGAGAGAAGGCCTTCATGCACGACGATGATCCCGCCACCCGGCGTGAAAGCATTGACCTGATCGTCCTTGACCAGCATCACCTTGTAGCCCGTGCTGCCGCTCTCGATGGCACTGGCGAGCCTGTCGGTCACGCGCTGCAGGTGGGCCTGCATCGCCTTGTCGTCGGACCGGCCGTAGCGCGCCACCGTTTTCGCGGCGACCTGCTGGGCACGCTTCCTGTCGGTCGCTTCGGACGAATCGAAGGCCCGCTTCATTTCCTCCGGCGTGCTGCCAATGCTGCTCGCCACTTTCTTCTGAATTGCGGTCTTCTCCTGCTCAAGCAGAAGGCTCATCGTGCCACGGCCCGAGCTTGAGCACGCAGCAAGACCCATCGCCAGCATGGAGATAGCGATCAATCGCAAACCTGTCCGGGCACTGGGCCGCCCCTTCTGCATATCCGCCTCATGCAAAAGTTAATCGCCGTTAACAATTGATGCCGCGATTTGGCGGTGCTGGCAAGGGCCACCGTGTTCCCGAGGGTTTTCGGCCCGCAGCTAACCTTTCCGAAGGCATCAAGCCCTAGGATGCCCCCGATCAAAGCCGAGGCCATCACTCTTGGACCAAGAGCCACGCGCCGAACAGCGACACCACTGGCATCGCAAACGCATCGCCTTGATTGCTGTTCTATGCGCAATCGGTTGGTCAGCAGTCATCTACGGCGGCTACTGGCTGTTCAAGGAAACACGCAACACCCTTGCGCACATCGTGCCAACGCGCGGCATTTCGATTTCACGCAGCATGAGCCCCTATGACATCAGCTTGAAGCGCCGAAGCAAGTCTGGAAGCATAAGTGAATGGAAGCTCGCAGTGCCCCGAGCCTTTGTTGTTGACGAAACCGGACAGAACGGCAGCCTTCCACCGTTGCCTGGGGAGAACACGGGTCATTTTAGTGTTCGTTTGGCAGTCTTCGCGAGGTCAGATGATCAACTGCGTCCATGGGAGAGCAAGTTCGATCTAAGCGCCAAAGAACGCAATCTAGTCGTGGCTATCGGCAATGGCTCTCCAGCTTGGTGGATCACTAAGTACGATCTTTGTGTTCCTGCCCATCGCGCGAAGGAGTTCGCACCTAGTAACGTCGCAAGAAGACGAGACATCCCGTGCCTCGATCAAGTTCGCTTATGTAAAATTGCAACGCAGCTGGATGGTTGGTCAATCGGAATTGCCGCAACCAAGGATTTCTACGCCGAACCTGACAAGACTTGCCGACTGGTCAAAGACTTTCTCGACCAATACACCATAGCCCGCTCGCCTGCATCACCAGCATTTTAGCGAGCAGGTCCCGGCCCATGCTCAGGCTGCACCGATCCGCTTCAGCACCTGCTTGATGCTCGTCGCCATCTTGTCCACCATCTCGGCGAGTTCGCTGTCGCTCGAGTTATAGGGCGGGGAGAGGATGACGATGTCGCCGTTGACACCATCGACATTGCCGCCGACCGGATAGCAGATGAGGCCGTTCTCAAGCGCCTGCTGGCGGATCTGCATGAAGATCTTCTTCGATCCGTCAAAGGGCTTCTTGGTCTTGCGGTCGGCCACAAGCTCGGTGGCGATGAAATGCCCGCGGCCGCGGATATCGCCAACCGCCTCGACGCCCGACAGCGCCTCGGCGATCATGGCCTTGATCTTCGCCTCATTGGCGGCGACTCGCTCCACGAGCTTTTCGCGCAGCATGATTTTCTGGACAGCCACACCGGCGGCGCAGCAGGCCGTATGACCGGTGAAGGTGTGGCCCGTCTGCACCGCGCCATGCGCTGCATTGATGGCCTCGGCGATCCTGTCACTGTAGATCGCAGCACCGAGCGGCAGATAGCCACCGGCAAGGCCCTTGGCGATCGACATCACATCGGGTTCAACGCCATCGTGGGCCAGCGCGCGCCAGGTGCCGCAGCGCCCGACGCCGCTCATGACTTCGTCTGAAATCATCACCACGCCATAGCGGTCGCAGATTTCGCGCACGCGCTTCGCATAGCCGGGCGGGGCAGGCACGCAGCCGCCAGCGGCGCCGACGACGGGCTCGAAGATGAAGGCGGCAATGGTCTCGGGGCCATGCTTGAGGATGGCGTCTTCGAGTTCCTTGGCACAGGCCTCACCGGCCGTCTCGGCGGTGGCACCGGCGATCGGGCGATAGACATTGGCGGGCGAGATCCGGATGGCGTCGATATAGGCGCCTTCAAAATCCTTGCGCCGCTCAAGAAAGCCGGAGACACCGAGGGCTCCCAGCGTATTGCCATGCCAGCTACGCTCGCGCGCAATGAAACGGCGGCGGCTCTTCTGGCCAACGGCGGTCTGGTATTGCAGGGCGATCTTGAGGCAGCTTTCGACGGCCTCTGAGCCACCGGTCACATAGACCATGTGATTGAGCGTGCCGCCGCAGCGCTCACGAATGATCTCGGTCAATTCCTCGAGAGCATCGGTGGTGAAGTTGTAGCGATAGCCATGGGCGATGCGGTCGAGCTGCTGCTTGATGGCATCGTTCACTTCATCATTGGCGTGGCCGAGGCAATAGACGGCAGGACCGCCCGAGCCATCGACATAGACCTTGCCGGTTGCATCGTGAATATATGCACCCTTCGCCCAGACGGCCTTGGGCAATGTGCCGGTGGAGTGGATGTTGGGCGGAAGGTCATTGCGCAAGGTCATGGGCGTTGCATCACTCGCAGTTGGGATTTCGCGAATGCAGCATCACCACACTTTTCCCGCTGTCACAACACCGGGGATCGCACATGTCCCGCATGCGCGCGGCACATACGGCGGGGAAAAGGCGCTGGAACAGCGAAACGCATGACAGCTCTCACTTGCGGCGGACAGCGGATAATGGTGATCTGGCTCCATCATGATCACCCTCTATGACGACGCGCAGCGCCTTCATGCGCCCGAAACATTTCTGGTCGCTGGCCGGCCGCAACCGATCCCCGAGAAGCCGATCCGCATTGACCTGCTGATGCAGGGTGTGAAGGAGGTTGGCAGCACGGTGCGCAAGCCACCGCCCACAACACTCGACACCGTGGCGCTGGTGCATGACCGCCGCTATCTGGCCTTCCTCGAGACGCTGCGGGAACGCTGGCATCGCATTCCTGAATCGAGCGATGTGCCGCTCCCCAACGTCTATGCCATCCAGCGCGACAGCCTGCCGCCGATCGGCTATCCCGAGGCGGTTGTGGGCCAGGCAGGCTACCACCTGGGCGATGGTGCCTGTCCCGTCACGGAGACGACACTTGCTGCAGCGCTAGCGAGTGCGGCCTGTGCCGTTGAAGGTGCTGAACTTGTGAAGGGCGGTGAAAGGCTTGTCTATGCGCTGTGCCGCCCGCCCGGCCATCATGCGGCGTCCGATCTCGCCGCCGGCTTCTGCTTCTTCAACAATGCCGCACTCGCCGCCGAACTGCTGACGCGTGCCGGCAAGCGCACCGCCATTCTCGATATCGACGTGCATCACGGCAATGGCACCGAGGCGATCTTCTATGATCGCGGCGATGTGCTGACGGTTTCGATCCACTGCCACCCCAAGCGCTTCTATCCGTTCTTCTGGGGCTATGCCGAGGAACATGGGCGCGGCGCCGGCGAAGGCTTCAATCTCAATCTGCCGCTCGAGCGCGGCACCGACATCAATGGCTATCTGCCTGCGCTGGAGACAGCACTGCAGCGGCTTGCCGATTTTGCGCCGGATGTGCTGGTGCTGGCCAATGGCCTCGACATCGCGATCGACGATCCGTTCAAGGCCTTCGCCATTCGCACCGAGGATTTCCGGACGATCGGTGCGCGCATCGCGCAGATGAAACTGCCGACGCTTGTGGTGCAGGAAGGCGGCTATCCTTCCGAGACACTGGGCAAGAACCTCGCATCGCTGCTGAAAGGCCTCGGCGCGTGAGTGTTGGCTTCAAGCCCATGCGCCCCGGCCAGGAGGATGCCGTCGCGGCGCTGGTGCGGCAGTTGCCGAAAGACCTCAATCTCGATGTGCAGGCCAAGCTGACCGGTGAGAGCCTGCGCAAGGCGGCGGGCCTTGTGAATGTGACCGTGGCCGAAGATTCCGGCCTGCTTCTCGGAGCCTGTGTCTGGCTCATGACCTTCTCGACCTGGCGCAGCACCAAGGGCATGTATGTGGTCGATCTCTTCGTCATGTCTCATGCCCGTGGGCGGAAGATCGGCGAAAGGCTCTTGCAGGCCGCGGCCAAGCTGGCGCAGAAGGAAGGCGCTGAATTCATCAAGCTCGAAGTCGATGTGACCAACGAAGGGGCCGGCCGCTTCTATGACCGTTTTGGTTTTGGCCGCCATCCCAACGACGAGCTTTTCATTCTCGAAGAAGACAAGCTGAAAGAATTTATAGGGAGGAAGTTCACATGACCATCAAGACAATCGGCCTGATCGGCGTTGGCCTTATGGGCCACGGCATCGGCAAGAATGTGCTCGCCAAAGGCTTCGCCCTGAATGTCATCGCCCACCGCAACCGCGAGCCTGTGGATGACCTCGTGGGCAAGGGCGCGAAGGAATTCAAATCAGCGGCCGAGATCGCCAAGGCTTCGGATCTCGTGATCCTCTGCGTGACCGGCACGCCGCAGGTGGAGGAAACCGTCTATGGCGCCAACGGATTGCTCTCTGCCGGGAAGTCCGGCCTGATCGTTGCCGACTGCTCGACTGCCGTTCCGGACTCGACCCGCAAGATCGCCGCTGATTGCGCCGCCAAGGGTGTTACCTTCATCGACACGCCGATGGTGCGCACACCGAAGGAAGCCGAGGCGGGCAAGCTCGGACTCATGGTCGGTGGCGACGCAAGCGTTCTGAAGGCCATCCGGCCCGTGCTGGAGACATTTGCCGATCTCATCGTCCACACCGGTGCTGTCGGCACCGCGCACCAAATGAAGCTCATCAACAACTTCATCGCGCTCGGCAACGCCGCCGTTGCCGCCGAGGGCATCGCGGTTGCGCAGAAGGGCAACATCGACATGAACGCGCTCAAGGAGATCGTGATGGGCGGCGGCGGATCGTCGGTGATGTTCGGGCGTCTCATCAACGTTCCGCTGCACGATGACGACAGCCACGCGAAGTTTGCCATCCGCAATGCCCGCAAGGACCTGCGCTACTACACCAACATGACCGAGGCCATGCCTGTTGCGAGCTTCCTCGGCGAGACGGTGCACCAGACCTTCACGCTGGCCGAGACCCTGGGCTACAGCGAGCGCTATGTGCCCCGGATCATCGACATGATGAACCAGCTGAACGGCACCAAGAAGTAGGCGCCGCTCCCATGCCTTGACTCGCCTGCCGCGCCGTGTTTCGAGGGCGCAATTGACAACGGGATGAATCTTGAATGGCAATTGCATTCGTATTTCCGGGACAGGGCAGCCAGGCCGTGGGCATGGGCAAGCAGCTTGCCGAGCAGTTTGCGGCGGCGCGCGCTGTCTTTGAGGAAGTGGACGCGGCCCTCTCGCAAAAGCTTTCGAAGCTCATGTGGGAAGGCCCGGAAGACCAGTTGACCCTCACCGAGAATGCCCAGCCTGCATTGATGGCGGTGAGCCTTGCGGTCATGCGGGTGCTTGAGGCTGAGCATGGCATCACCGTTGCCAACACGGCGCGCTTTGTGGCCGGTCATTCGCTCGGTGAGTATTCGGCGCTGTGCGCGGCGGGCACGTTTTCGATTGCAGATACGGCGCGGCTCCTGAAAATCCGTGGCCGCGCCATGCAGGCGGCAACACCTGTGGGCATGGGCGCCATGGCGGCGATCCTCGGGCTCGATTTCGCAACCGTTGCCGCAGCCGCGGCGGAGGGCGCGCAGGGCGAAGTCTGCCAGGCGGCCAATGACAACAGCGATGGCCAGGTTGTGATCTCCGGCAACAAGGCGGCCGTTGAGCGTGCCTCGGAGATTGCCAAGGGCAAGGGCGCCAAGCGTGCGGTGATGCTGCCGGTTTCAGCCCCCTTCCATTGCGCGCTGATGAAGCCCGCCGCCGATGCGATGGCGGAGGCGCTCGGCAAGGTGGAGATGAAGCCGCCTGCCGTTCCGCTCGTCGCCAATGTGAAAGCCGCCACGCTGACCGATCCGGCCGCCATCCGCGCCTCGCTCGTCGAGCAGGTGACAGGCACCGTGCGCTGGCGCGAATGCGTGGCCTTCATGGCCGGTGAAGGTGTCACAAGTTTTGTGGAGATCGGCGCCGGCAAGGTGCTGACCGGTCTCGCCAAGAAGAATGCGCCGGGTGCCACTGCGCTGGCCATCGGTACTCCGGATGATGTTGCGGCGGCCGCCGCAAGCTTGAAAGGTTGATCATGTTTTCATTGAGCGGAAAGACGGCTCTCATCACCGGCGCTTCGGGCGGCATCGGCGCTGCCGTCGCCAAGGCCCTGCATGAGGCCGGTGCCACCATTGCCATTTCCGGCACGCGCGCACAGGTACTTGAGGAACTGAAGGCCTCGCTTGGCGGCGAGCGGGTTCATGTGACCCCCTGCAACCTGTCGAACGCCGAAGACGTCGAGAAACTCGTGCCGGCCGCCGAGGCGGCGATGGGCGGCCTCGACATCCTCGTCAACAATGCCGGCATCACGCGCGACGGCCTTGCCATGCGCATGAAGGACGACGATTGGCAGGCCGTGCTCGACGTCAACCTGACATCGTCATTCCGGCTGGCGCGCGCCGCCATGAAGCTGATGATGAAAAAGCGCTGGGGCCGGATCGTTTCGATCACCTCCGTTGTCGGTGTCACCGGCAATGCGGGCCAGGCCAACTACGTGGCGAGCAAGGCCGGGCTGATCGGCCTGTCCAAGACGCTGGCCCAGGAACTGGCGAGCCGCAACGTGACCGTGAATTGCGTGGCCCCAGGCTTCATTGCCACGGCCATGACCGAGGTGCTGAACGACAAGCAGAAGGAAGCCATTCTCGGCAAGATCCCGGCGGGCCGCATGGGCTCATCCGGCGATATCGCGGCGGCGGTTCTCTACCTGGCGTCGGAGGAGGCGGGCTATGTCACCGGCCAGACGCTGCACGTCAACGGCGGCATGGCGATGATCTAAAACGAAATTCCCTTTTTGTGAATTTAGTGCTTGACAGGCGCGCGGTGTTTCACTAGATTTGTGGACAATCCAGAAATGGGTTCAGAGACAAGGCAGAGTGGCGGAAACGCCCCTCTGCCTTTTTCATGCCGCCAACAAGAGTCCTGCAAGCCGAATGAGGATGACGTGGTGGCGTGGGGCTGATCCAGGTTTGGAGAGGTGTGTTTGGTAGCGAAGCTGGGTTCGAGCTTTCGCTGGAATGACGGCTCTGCGCTGGAATGACGGGCGGGGCGGATGATTGCAGGTGGTGAGTGCGGCGCGAGGCTGGCCTGCCAATTCGGCAGTTCCGATTCGGCCGGGGAAAGGGGTAACAGGGGCGATAGCGAAGCCTGCCACCTGATGCCCCGTGCCTGATCACCCGACCGAAGTCCTCACGTCCGACAACCGTAGTGCCGCGGAGATGCCGTGCTGCGCCTGAGCCGTGATGCGCAGACGGTCTGGCTGCTCGGCCTCACCCAGGTGATCGGCTACGGCACGCTGTATTACTCGTTTTCCATTGTAGCTGCTGATGCAGCGCGGGATTTCGGCAAGACGCAGAGCTGGTTCTTCGGCGTCTTTTCGGCAGCGCTGGTGGCAGGCGGCCTGATCATGCCCTTTGCCGGGCGTGGTTTTGACCGCTTCGGGGCCGCGCGCCTCATGGTGCTGGGCTCGGCCCTGTGCGGCGTTGCGCTCGTCTTTGTGGCGCTGGCGCCGAATGCCGTTGTCTTCGTGGCGGCAATGATCGCGGTGCAAGTCCTGGCCTCGATGGTGCTCTATGACTCCGCCTTCACCTCGCTGGTGCAGCTTGAGCCGCGGGGCGGGCAAAGGCGGATCATGCTGCTGACGCTCATTGCCGGTTTTGCCTCATCGGTGTTCTGGCCGGTGACAAGCTGGCTTGATGCGGCCTTCGGCTGGCGGGCAACCTATGTGATCTTCGCCGGACTCAACCTGTTCATCTGCGTGCCGGTGCATGTGCTGTTGTCGCGCTGGTCGCGGCAACGCATCGGCAGCGGCAGCCGCGCCCATCATGGCGGCGGGCCCGTGGAGGAACGGCCAGCCACGGTGCCACCCGAGCAGGCCCGGCGACTGCTCTGGCTGATTGCTACCGGATTCGCGCTGAGCGGGATCACATTGTCGGCGGTGATTTCACAGATGGTTCCGATGCTGCACGCTCTTGGCTTCGGCGCTGCGGCTCTTGGCGTGTCCACGCTCTTTGGTCCGGCGCAGGTGGTGGTGCGTTTCACCAACATCATGTTCGGCTCCAGGCGGCACCCGTTGACTATCACGATCCTGGCGATGGCGCTGCTGCCGCTGGCCTTCCTGATCGTGGCAGCGACGGCACCGCAGATCGCCGGTGCCGTCGTCTTTGCGATTCTCGTCGGCATGGCATCGGGCCTCAAGAGCATCCTGCAGGGCACGCTGCCGCTGGCGCTTTTCGGCTCCCGCGGCTATGGCGCCCGGCAGGGCCTGATGAGCGCATTGCGCTATGTGCTTGCGGCCATTGCGCCATTTACCTTCGCCTGGATTGCAGAAATGTCCAGCGCGACCATCGCCACCTATGTCTTTGCAGCCATAGGTGTTGCGGGCGTTCTGTGTTTCGTGGAAGTGCGCCGGTCAATGACGGGCTGATCATGGCCTTGCCCCTGTGGCAAGGCCACAGGCCAATTGCCGGCGTTGCGCCAGACAGGTCCCGGCCGGCCACGGCGGGCATGGCCTGCCAACGCACTATTCTGGGGCCTTTTCACAGCGCCGGGACTTCGCGGGCCGATGCAATGCCCCAGATGGTTGCATCGCTGTTGCACAACACAGGCTTGGCCTGGTCATTTTTTGCGCGCCGCACAACGTAAGTATTGTTGACCGCTGCCGTTTTGCTGGCCAAACTCGACAGTCAGCTCACCAGTTTTGTAAAGGTATTTTTCGCGGCCTGGCCACGGCACGTTCACAGGCAGCAACGGCCCTAAACGTTTCAGAAAGCGCTAACTGGTGTGATCTTTATGTGCAATAACCAGTAGCCGGATTCGAACGGTTTCGATGACGGATCATCAAGGCGACGGAATGAGCTGTGGATAGAGGAGCAATACAGATTACGCCGCCGGTGCCGGAGGACGAGGTGCGGCAATCCCTCGACCGCATCTTGCAATGCGGCGTGCTGGGTGAAGGCTCCCGACTGCCAACATTGCTCCGCTACATTGTCGAAGAAGAACTTTCAGGCCGTGGCGCTTCGCTGAAGGCCTACACAATCGCCACCGTCGTTTTTCAGCGCGCATCCAGTTTCGACCCC
The DNA here is from genome assembly GCA_020161855.1 of Pseudomonadota bacterium. Taxonomy (GTDB): domain Bacteria; phylum Pseudomonadota; class Alphaproteobacteria; order Rhizobiales; family Aestuariivirgaceae; genus Aestuariivirga. The sequence continues at coordinate 363,802 of JAIUNJ010000002.1, read as the reverse complement.
AACACCGACAGCATCGTGCGTGTGGAGTTCTCGCGGCTACGCCAGCTGCTGGCAACCTATCAGCTGTTGCAGGGCCGGGATGATCCCATCCAGATCGACGTGCCGTCGGGCGGCTACAGACCAAAGTTCAGCCGCGCGGCAGCCCAACCCCTGAGCCAAGGCGCGGCATTGGCCACGAAGAAGAACTGGGGGCCGCTTGTGCTTGGCCTGGCCCTGGCGGCGGCCGTTGCCGTTGTGGCATCGCTTGCAACGCACTTCCTCGTCAATCCTTCTGGCGGCAACAGGCTGGCAGCAGGACGCCCGGCCGTGCTGGTGGAACCGGTTCGCCTGCAAAGCGCTGCAGTGAAGAGTGTCGCCGCTGCTTCCATGCTGCATGAATATATGCTGGTGGCTGCCGCCCAGACGCTCGATGCCCGCATCATCGATGCCAATGTTCATGAACCAAGCTGGCGCGTACTGGATGAAGGCAGCCTTACGCTCAACCTGACGCTCGATGAGAAGAACGACTTTGCCCTGCTTCTGGTGCGGCTTGTCTCCATCGAGGGAGAGCAATTGTGGACGCAAAGCTATGAAGGCGTTCATACCACCACGCCCGGATGGGAAAAGACCGTGGTGGACCGGGTCGTGGCTGACCTGAAGCAGAAGTTCCGGCCACCGACCGGCACCTAAAATCAGTTGCGGCGAACCTGCGCCTTGCGGCCAAACCAGACACAAGCGGCGACAAGCACTGCGAAACCACAGGTGCGCCAGGTGAGCGGCTCGCCATTGATGACGGCAGCCGCAGCCAGCGTGAGGAAGGTTTGCAACAGCTGCACCTGTCCGACCTTGGCGACACCGCCGGTGGCAAGGCCTGCGTTCCAGGCGAAGAAGCCGACGAGTTGGCTCATCACGGCAAGATAGAGAAAGCATCCCCAGGCGAAGGCGGGCATGGCCAGCGGCTGGGCGGGCATCAGGATGAGCGTGAGCGGCAGGGTGAGGGGAAGGGCAATCACCAGCGTCCAGCAGATGACCTGCCAGCCCCCGAGCTTGCGCGACAGCGTGCCACCCGCTGCATAGCCGGCGGCGGCGGCAAGGAGAGCGCCGAGCAGAAGAAGATCGCCCCTCTGCAAGGAGAGGCCGCCATCCCACAGTGCAAAGACGATGACCGCGAGCGAGCCTGCTGCACTCCAGAACCAGAAGGCGCGTGACGGGCGCTCACCCGCAAAGACCGTGCTCATCGCTGCTGTTGCCAGAGGTAGTGCGCCGAGCACCACACCACCATGCGAGGCCGGCACACTGTGCATGGCAATGGCCGAGAGCACGGGAAAGCCAAAGACGACGCCCGCCGCTGTGACGAGAAGGAGGCGCAGGTCAGCGAGGGCCGGCCAGGGCTGACGGGAGAGGAGCAGCACGGGCAGGGCGATGGCCGCGGCCAGCACGGTGCGGCCGATGCTGAGGAACAGGGGATTGAGCTCCTGTACGGCAATCCGGGTCAGCGGCAGGGTGAGCGAAAAAATGGCCACACCGACTAAGCCGAGCAAGTAGCCGCGGGTTATGCCGTTCATGCGGGACGCTTTTTCCTTGAAGAATTTATGACAGATTCTTACCTCTGCCACGCCAATGCCAGAGCCAGTCCGGGACTATTTTGGGCCAACTATTCCCCCTTTTGACCGCCATCCGAATTATGCTAGGAACCGCCAGCGGCTTGAGGGGGACCCAAAGCAAGGTGTCCGGACCGCCAGGGCGTTAACAGTTTGAGGACAATTGCACATGAGCGATATCGCTGACCGGGTTAAGAAGATCGTCGTCGAGCATCTCAGCGTAGATGCGGACAAGGTGAAGGCTGAAGCCAGCTTCATTGACGATCTCGGCGCCGACAGCTTGGACACCGTGGAACTCGTGATGGCCTTCGAGGAAGAGTTCGGTATCGAGATTCCCGACGACGCCGCCGAAACAATCCAGACGGTGGGTGATGCCGTCAAGTTCATCGAGAAGGCTCAGGCCTGATCGTTCTCCGCGCCTTGTTGCGTGGATCGTTGAAATTTGAAACGCGGGGGCAGGGCGTCAAACCTTGTCATCCCGCGTTTTAGTGTTGAGTTGAAGCCAATCGAACATCTGCAAGAGGTATGAGATGCGCCGCGTTGTTGTCACTGGTCTGGGCATTGTTTCGCCTTTGGGCACCGGCATCGAAACGACCTGGTCGCGCATGCTCGCAGGTGAATCGGGGGCAGGCCCCATCACCCGCTTCGATGCCTCCGATCTTTCCAGCCGCATTGCCTTCGAGGTGAAGGAAGGCGATGGCAGCAACGGCACGCTGAAGCGCGACGACTGGATCGATCCCAAGGACCAGCGCCGCTACGACGATTTCATCCAGTTTGCCCTCGTCGCCGCCAAGCAGGCGATGAAGGATTCCGGTTATGAGGCCAAGACCGAGGAGCAGCAGTATCGCTCCGGCGTTCTTGTGGGCTCCGGCATCGGTGGCCTGACCGGCATCCAGGACACGACATTGTTGATGAAGGAGAAGGGGCCGCGCCGCGTCTCGCCGTTCTTCATTCCGGGCTCGCTGATCAACTTGGCCTCGGGCCTGATCTCGATCAACTTCGGCCTCAAGGGCCCGAACCATGCGGTTGTCACCGCCTGCTCCACCGGGTCGCACGCCATCGGCGATGCCGCCCGCATCATTTCTGTTGGCGATGCCGACGTGATGGTGGCCGGTGGCGCCGAGTCGGCGATCTGCCGCATCGGCATTGCCGGCTTCATCGCCTGCAAGGCGCTGTCTTCCAATTTCAACGACACGCCCGAGAAGGCCTCGCGCCCCTATGACAAGGACCGCGACGGCTTCGTGATGGGCGAGGGCGCCGGCATCGTCGTGCTCGAGGAATATGAACACGCCAAGGCGCGCGGCGCCAAGATGTATGCCGAGGTGATCGGCTATGGCATGTCGGGAGATGCCTATCACATCACGGCACCGTCGGAAGACGGCAATGGCGCCTATCGCTGCATGCAGGCGGCCCTGAAGCGGGCTGGCATCAGCGTGTCCGACATCGACTACGTGAATGCCCATGGCACGTCGACGCCACTCGGTGACGAGATCGAACTCCGCGCGGTCGAGCGGCTCGTCGGCAACAATGCCGCGAAGCTGGCCATGTCATCGACGAAATCGTCGGTTGGGCATCTGCTCGGCGCTGCCGGTGCGGTTGAGGCAATCTTCTCGATCCTCGCCATGCGCGACAATATCTGCCCGCCGACACTCAACCTGGAGAACCCGTCGGTTGAGACGGCGGTCGATCTTGTGCCCAAGGTGGCCAAGAAGAAGGAAATCAACACAGTTCTGTCCAATTCCTTTGGTTTTGGTGGCACGAATGCCTCGTTGATTTTGCGCCGCGTCGCGGCGTAAACAGGCGGGGCGCGACTGGGACGCGCGAAAAGGGGCACCGCCGTGAGCCGCAACAAGCGATTGCCGGACTTCGAGCCAGAGAAGAAGCGATCGGGCGCGCTGACGCGCGTGCTGGGAGCGTTCCTCGGCTGGGGTATCGTGTTTGGCTGCCTCCTGGGCGCCGCTGCCGCCTGGAGCTATGTAACCTACACCTCCGCCGGGCCGCTCACCGAAGAGAAGATTGTGATCCTGCCGCGCGACGCTGGGCGCGCCGATATCGCAGCACTGCTGCGCGACAATGGCGTGATCTCCGATGCGGCCGTGATGAGTGCGGCGAGCCTTGCACAGTCGCTCCGTGGCGCCACGCTCAAACCGGGCGAATTCGCTTTCCCCGCCAAGGCTTCGATGGCGGAGGTCTTCAACATCATCGCCTCGGGCCGCGTGGTGATGCACAAGCTCACCGTTCCCGAAGGCTGGACCAGCGCCATGGCCGTGGCCCGCATCCAGGCCAATGACATCCTGACGGGCGAAATTGCCGAAGTGCCGCCGGAAGGCGAGGTGGCGGCCAACACCTTCCTGTTCCCGCGCGGCAAGGACCGCCAGCAGTTGCTGGACGAGATGATGGCCTCCCAGGCCAAGCTCGTCGATGAGGTCTGGGCGACGCGCCCGGCTGACTCGATCATCACCACGAAGGAAGCCATGGTGACACTGGCCTCGATCGTGGAAAAGGAAACCGCGCTGCCGCAAGAGCGCGCCCGCGTGGCCTCGGTCTTCCTCAACCGCCTGAAGGCGGGCATGCGCCTGCAATCCGATCCGACGATCATTTATGGCATCGTTGGCGGCAAGGGCCGCCTCGACAGGCCGCTGACCCGCAGCGACATCGACACGCCGACAGCCTACAATACCTATGCCATCAATGGCCTGCCGCCGGGCCCGATCGGCGCGCCGGGCCGCGCCTCGCTCGAGGCGGTGCTGCATCCGGCCAAGACCAGCGACCTCTATTTCGTGGCTGACGGCAGCGGCGGACACGCCTTCGCCGAGACGCTGGATGCCCACAATGCCAATGTGAAGAAGTGGCGCGAGATCGAGGCGGCTGGCGGCACTGTCGCAACAAAGCCGTCGCCGGCCCAGCAGCCCGACCAGGGCGAGCTCGATGCGCTCAATACCATCGTGAAGATCACCCAGCCGGCCTTGCCCGAGATGACGATGCCTGCGCCCGCCGCCGAAGCTGCGGCCCCTGAGGAGGCGGCTGTCGATACCGCGGCACAGGATCTGCAGCAGGCGACTGGCGTTCCGGAACCCGCCGCCGCACCGCCCGACGATGGTGCATCCCAGGCCGCTGCCGGTGCCCCTGATGCAGCGCCGGAGCAGCCGGAGGCGGAGAGCGCTGTCGTGCTCAAGCCCGGCACGGTGATGCAGTTTGGGGAGCGTCTGATTCCCATTCCGGCGCTGAAGAAGACCCGGTGATCGCCGCCCTTTTGGCGTGGGGGCTGCCCCTCTAGACTGCGCCACGGGACTGATTCCACGGCGACAAGAACAATGACAATCAACAGCATGACCGGCTTCGCGCGCGCTGCCGGGCACCACGCAGGCCGCAACTGGCAATGGGAACTGAAAAGCGTCAACGGAAAGGCGCTGGACCTGCGGCTGCGGCTGCCCCCCGGGCAGGAGCATCTGGAAGGCCCGGCGCGTGCGGCCCTTTCCGCGCAACTGAAGCGTGGCAATGTCCAGGTGGCGCTGGTGATGCAGGCTGGTGATGGCGCGGGCGAAGTGCGCGTCAATGAAGACCTTCTAGGCAAACTGGCCACGGTGGCCGAGGGCCTGCGCAAGAAGCTCGGTGGCCCGCCCTTGCAGGCCGAGCAGTTGCTGGCGCTGCGCGGTGTGATCGATGTTTCCGAGCCTGCCCTCGACGATGAGGGGCAGGCGGCGCTGGACAAGGCCGTGCTGGCCTCGCTCGCTGAAGCCGTCACCGCGTTGGCCAAGGCCCGCGCCGCCGAGGGCCTGCGCCTCAAGACAGTGCTGACGGAACAGATCTCGCGCATCACCGAGCTGACGCGGCAAGCGAAGGAAAACCCTTCCCGTTCCCCCGAGGCGATCCGTAGCCGCCTCAAGGAGCAGGTCTCGCGGCTGATTGAGTCATCATCGAGTTTCGATGAGGCACGCCTGCATCAGGAGGCCATCCTGCTCGCCACACGTGCCGACATCCAGGAAGAGCTTGACCGCCTGTCCTCGCATATCGAGGCCGCGCATGAGTTGCTTGCCTCCCGCGAGCCGGTTGGCCGCAAGTTCGACTTCCTCGCGCAGGAGTTCAACCGCGAGGCCAATACGCTGTGCTCGAAGGCCAATGACCGATCGCTGACGGCGACAGGGCTTGACCTCAAGACGGTGATCGACCAGATGCGCGAGCAGGTTCAGAACATCGAGTGACCATGGCCAAGCTCACACCGATCCCGCGCCGCGGCATTCTCTTCGTAATGTCCTCACCCTCGGGGGCAGGCAAGACGACATTGTCACGGAGGCTGCTTGCGGAAGACCGCAACATCTCGCTTTCCATTTCCGTCACCACGCGGAAACCGCGGCCTGCCGAGGTTGACGGCCGTGACTATCACTTCATTACGCAGGACGCCTTCGATCGCATGGTTGCCGAGGGCGAGTTGCTGGAGTGGGCCAAGGTTTTCGGCAATTGCTACGGCACGCCGCGCAAGCCGGTTGAAGCCGCCTTGATTGCCGGGCGGGACGTGCTTTTCGATATTGACTGGCAGGGCACGCAACAACTGGCCGAGACCATGCGCGATGACCTGGTGCGGCTTTTCATCCTGCCGCCGTCTGCCGATGCACTGCACGACCGCCTGATTGCGCGGGCTCAGGATTCCCCCACGGTTGTGGCCAAGCGCATGGCCGAGGCCGCAAGCGAGATCAGCCACTGGGCCGAATATGACTATGTGATCATCAATGATCTGGTCGAGGAATCGCACAAACAGGTGATGGCCATCCTGACAGCGGAACGGCTGCGCCGCCGCCGCCAGCTCGGCCTTACTGAATTTGTGCGCGAGATGACGCGGAAGCTTTAGCTGCGGAGTAGCAGCGCCAGGCGCTGGAAATCAGCGACGGACAGCTCCTCGGCGCGACGCGTGGGATCAATCCCGAGCGTGGCGAGCGTTTTTTCAGGTTCCGCAAAGACGGTTTTGAGACTGGAGCGCAGCATCTTCCTGCGCTGGCCAAAGGCCGCTGCTGTCACCTTCTCCAGATCTTCGACGTGGCAGTCATGAAGCGGCACGCCGGGTACAATCTGCACGATGCTCGATGTGACCTTGGGCGGCGGCGTGAAGGCGCTACGATTGACGTCGAAGAGCTTGTGGGCCGAGCTTCGCCACTGGCAGAGCACGGACAGCCTGCCATAGCTTTCCGTGCCATGGCGGGCCACGATGCGCTCTGCCACTTCCTTCTGAAACATCAGCGTGAGCGATTCATACCAGGGTGGCCATGCACCTTCCGTGAGCCAGTTGGTGAGCAGGGGGGTTCCCACATTGTAGGGGAGATTTGCGACGATTTTGGCCGGGCCACGCACAAGGTTCTGCCAATCCGTTTTCATGGCATCGCCTTCGACTACTTCGAGGCGACCCGGATAGTGTGCCTGCACTTCAGCAAGGGCCGCCATGGCGCGTGCATCACGCTCGATGGCAATGACATGCTCTGCACCCTCGGCAAGCAGGGCGCGGGTGAGGCCGCCGGGGCCCGGGCCCACCTCGACGATGGTGCGCCCGTTGAAAGGCAGGGCAGCCCGCGCAATCTTGCGCGTCAGATTGAAATCGAAGAGGAAATTCTGGCCGAGCGATTTCTTGGCTGCGAGGCCATGCCGCTCTATCACCTCGCGCAAGGGTGGAAGGCCGTCTTCTGCCGTCATGCGGCAGCAGCTGCCATATCGCGCGCCAGACGGATGGCGGCAACGAGGCTCTGCCCCTGCGCCTTGCCGGTGCCCGCAAGAGCCAGTGCCGTGCCGTGATCGGGCGACGTCCGGATAAAGGGAAGGCCGAGGGTGACGTTCACCCCACCATGGAAGTCGAGTGTCTTGACCGGGATCAGGGCCTGGTCGTGGTACATGCAGAGGATAACGTCGTAGCTGGCCCGCGCCTCGGGGAAGAAGGCGGTGTCCGCGGGAAGCGGACCCTTGATGTCCAGTCCTTCGGAGCGCAGCCGGGCGATGGCGGGGACTATGATCTCGATTTCCTCGCGGCCCATGCTGCCGTTCTCGCCGGCATGGGGATTGAGGCCGGTGACCGCCAGCCGGGGATGGGCAATGCCGAAATGCCGTTGCAGGGCGTCATGGGCGATGCGTGCCTGGGCCATGATGCTCTCGCCAGTCAGGGCCGCCGGAACATCCTTGAGGGCGATGTGCACGGTGACGGGGATTGCCCTGAGGCCCTCGCCCGCCAGCATCATCACATCATGGGCATCGTGGCCCCGTTGCCGCGCCAGATGCCCGAGGAAATCCGTGTGGCCCTGAAACGGGAAACCTGCGGCGTAGAGGGCTTCCTTCTGGATCGGGTTGGTGACCAGGCCTGACGCTGCACCAGAAAGGCAGAGATCGACGGCCTCCTCGATCGCTGACATCACGAAGGGCGCGGTTGCCGCCGAGAAGGCGCCGAGCCTTGCTGCCGCTCCAAGCGGCCGATGGAGCAGGGGCAGGGCTTCCGGGAAGGCACCTGCAGCTTCAGAGGCGGAGTTGACGAGAGCGACCGGCACTGCGAGGCCGGCAGCGCCAGCAGACGCGCGAAAATGATCGGCATCGGAGATGAGGCAGAAAGCGTTTGTGCTGTCACCACGCAGCGACTGCCAGGCCTTGGCCGTGATCTCGCTGCCAATTCCCCCCGGTTCTCCCGGTGTCACGATGAGAGGCGTTGTTGCTGGCGCCGTGGCCATCTCAGTTGGAATAGGCCGGGTCGCGAATCTCGACCAAGACGCTGTTGCGGAAGCGCCCAGCGTATTTCTTCTGAAGTTCGACGACCTTCTGATTGGTCAGATAGGCTTCCACCTGCTCGCGGCTCGGATAGGTTGGAGGCGGAATCTCTGGCACTTTCGGCTTGAACAGTTCCTTCTTGCAAAGCACCCAGAGCTGCACACCTTCCGGCGAGCGGAACGGGCCAATGGCCTTGCCCACGCCGCGTTTGTCCAGCTCCGCCTTCATGGGCGGCGGAAGCTTGGCGCCGTCTGCCTGCTGGGTCTTGCCGACCCGCACATTGAACACGCCTGTCGCCGCAGAGCGGGCTGACTTGCAGCCGTTGACCCGCTTCGAAACCTGCTGGGCTTCGACGATGCGGGACGAAAGCATGGCGTCCGACATGGAGTCCTTGTCGATGGGGAAGCCAATCTCCAGAATGTCGTAGACCGTGACGCCCTTCAGGCGCGGATCGGATGCAATCTTAGACTTGATGTCGCGGACCTGGCGGTCAATGTCGGCGTGGAGTTCTGCGACCTTGGCATCAACCTCGGTCGAGTCGACCTTCACCTTCTCCTGGAACTTGCCGAAGATCAGGCGCGTGACCGCAATTTCACCGGCCACCTGCAACTGCAGGGCAGAAAGGCTGGCACCCTGGGCCTTGAGCTTCGCATCGAGCCCCTTGTAGTCCGTGTTGAGACCCTTTGCGACCCGGCCCAGCCGTTCGCTGATCTCGGAGGGGCTGGGCTGGGCCCGCGCCTTCTTGGTTTCTTCGATAGCCGCGTAGTCGTTGATGATCGCGTCGAGCGCTTCCTTGCGGCTGTTGCCATCCAGCTTGCGGCCAAGGATTTTCCAGAGGTTGACGCGCGCCTTCAAGTCAAAGTCGGTGACAGGATTGTCATTCACCGTTGCAATGATGCTGCGTTCCTGGGCCACGGCAGGCCCGGCCAGAAGCAGGCCAACGAGGAGAGATATGCAGAGGAGGGGGCGCTTCATGCGGCGCCTCAGAAGTTACCGGAGACCGACGTGCCGCCCAATGTCGCAAAATCAATCGACATCATGACCTTGTGGTCGGTTTCCGTGTCGTCTGCGTAGCGTTCAGCGGAATAGGACATCTTGAAGTTCATGCAGTCGCGATCAAATTCAAGCCCGATAGTGCGCTTGTCCAGATTGGCGTTTTCAATATCGTAGCGGGCACCGCCGAACACCGACCAGCCATCGCTCAGGCCAACGCGGAGATCAGCTGCCACCCACTCTTCGTCGACATTGCGGCCTGCCGACGGCTCGGCAGCAATGTTGGTGTAGCCGATATTGGCAGAGAAGCTGTCAAAAGTGAGGCCGAGCAGCGCTTCCTGGCGGTTGATGGCCGAGAGATCTTCCTCGGCCCGGATCTCATAGGAGAGGCTGAGGCTGTCCCAGGGCTGGAAAAGCACGGCGGCGACGAGATCTGACTGGCTGCCCTCGAGACCTGAGCCGGTGGCGAAGCTGTTTTCCCCGGCGAGATGGAAGGATTCGCCCATGCTGGCGCGGATGAAGCCGCCATTGGCGCCGTAGAGCGCGTAGGTGAGGCCCACATTGGCCCGCAGGCCACCCTCATAGCGGTCGTAACCGGTGAAGCGGTCCTCGAGGAAGAGGCTCGTGTGATCGAAGTTGACCGTGATTGCGTCTTCGTTGCCGATGATATCGGTGTCGGTTTCGTCCGTTGCGGCGATGACCTGTGCCACGGGCGAGAGCACCGCCTGGCCAAAGGAGTAGTTGGCGATCAGCGGATAGCGGAGATCGACGCCGGCCGCAGGCAGAACCCGTGAGGCCGACTCAAGATCGCGTTGGCCCGAGGGCACTGTGGGGTCAGGGACGTTTTCGCTGAAATAGACGTCACCCCGGACCCGAGCGAAGGGCTTCATCACCAGGCCGCCGTCACTGATGAATTCCGAGCGCCAGCGCAGCTCTGCCATGGCCCGCGTCTGTTGCGTGCCATGATTGATGTCGGTGTAGGGGGTGTTCGAGTCGTCGCGGCTGATCGAATAGGCCGACCAGTTGAGGCTGACATCGCCGCCCATGACATTGTCGCTCAGATAGTACTCGCCCGTGATGTAGGGCAGGGCCGTCGGCAGATAGTTGTTGTCGACGTCATCGTCGGCAGATTCAAAATGTAGTGCCTTGGCCGAGACATAGTTGCGGTCCCACAGGCCGGTGAGCGCCACTTCGCTCTTGATGATATTCTCGTCGTCGTATTCGTAGTCGTTCAGGAAGTTGCGGTCGCTTTGCAGCGTGCCATCCCATGACAGCTTCCAGACATCATCGCTGTCGAGGCTGAAGAGGCCGGTTGTCTTCACGGCGCCACGCCAGCGGCTCTCGGCTTCGCTGCGGTCAGGGCTCAGTTCGTACACGCCCATGCCACGCAGCGTGTACATGCCGTTGGACAGGCGGTGCCGCCATTCAAGATCGGCGACCGGCCCCTGGCGCGTCGTGATCATCGGGCGCGCCGTGAGATCGTAGTTCGGTGCAAGTGCCCAGAAATAGGGCGTCACAACACCGACGCCCATCACATCGCTTGTCTTGAATTCGGGATAGAGCCAGCCGGTCTTGCGCTTCACGCTCGGATCGGGATGGGCAAAATAGGGCAGGCCGAAAACCGTGTGACCCGCGATCTTGAGGCGCGGGTTCACATGGTAGAGCATCTTTTCTTTCTGGTCGTGTGTCGTCTGGTCCGAGGCGAGTTCCCAGAGCGGCACGCCATCTTTAACGTCGCAGTCCTTGCAGGCCGTGTAGCTGGCCGTTTCGAAGACGGTGATGCCATCGACATGGCGTTCGGCATACTGCGCCTTGATCGTCACGTCATTGGTGAGCAGCGCCTTGAGGTGGCGTGCAAAACCTTCCTTGAACTTGTTGGCCAGCGCGAGCGTTGCCGCTTCCATCACGTTGCCGTTCGGCTCGCGCAGCACCACTGATCCATCGGCCTCGAAGACGCCGGTTTTCTCGTTGTACGTGACCTTGCTGGCGTTCAGCACATAGGGGCCATAAACGATCTTCACCGTGCCCGTGGCGATGGCCTGCTTGGTGCGCGGGTCATAGGTGACGCGGGAGGCGCTGAAGTCGGCCGCTGTTCCATCAGCCGGCTCTTCAAGCACAGGTTCGATGAAGGGCTTTTCCTTGAGGGCGAAAGACGGGCTTGTGAAAGCGGCGAGGGCAAGAACGGACGCGGCGCAGGCAAGCGCACAGCGACGCAACTGGCCGCGCTGCCCCATCAGAAGATCCTGATGTCCACGTGTTCCCCGCAAAACCCTTTTCCCAGCCAATCACACAACTTTACAAATTATTACCGTGTTTCGCCGAGCACGCAAAGACCGTATTTTCAGACAGATGCGGCTAATTCACGGCCGGCACTCGGCTCTTGACAGTCATGGTTAAGCATGCGTTTCCGCGGCGGTTGTCTCCCCACCATGCGGACGTTTATGCAGGGAGTCACAAGCGATTCCAAGCCGGGGAGTTTCATGAAGATCAGTTTTGCGCGCCCGTCCGTTCCGAAGACGGGAGTAGTGGTTGTCTTTGCCGCCGAGGGACCGAAGCTCGGCGAGCTGGCAGGCCAGATCGACAAGGCTGCAAAAGGCCAGATTCTCAAGGCTGCGAAGGCCGCGAACTTCACGGGCAAGAAGGACCAGACGCTTGACGTCGTGGCGCCGGGGGCGGGCCTTGAGCGCGTGATCGTCATGGGGCTCGGACGTCCCGAGGTGCTGGGCGCCCGCGAGATCGAACTTCTGGGCGGCGCCATCGCAGGTACGCTCCAGGCGGTGAAGGCGCGGGAAGGCATCGTGGCCGCCCTGCCGGAGGTCAAGGCCGTGGGTGCCGATGAGGCCGCAGCGCTGCTGGGCTCAGGCGCCGGACTGAGGGTCTATCGCTTCGATGGCTACAAGTCGAAGAAGCCCGATTCGGCCGCCGCGCTCGGCGCGATCACCTTCCAGACCGATGATGCCGCCAAGGCGCGCAAGGCATTTCAGGCCTATGACGCGATCCGCGAGGGCAATCATCTGGCCCGTGATCTCGTCAATGAGCCATCCAACGTTCTCTTCCCCGCTGCATTTGCCGCGCGCGCCAAGGCACTGAGCAAGGCCGGCGTGATCGTCGAGGTGCTGACACCGGCACAGATGAAGAAGCTCGGCATGGGATCGCTGCTTGGCGTTGCACAGGGCTCGGCCTTCGAACCCCGTCTTGTGGTGATGCGCTGGAACGGTGCTGCAAAGTCAGAGAAGCCGGTGGCCTTCATCGGCAAGGGTGTCACCTTCGACACCGGCGGCGTTTCGATCAAGCCGGCCCAGGGCATGGAAGACATGAAGGGCGACATGGCGGGTGCGGCCTGCGTGACCGGCCTCATGCTGGCCCTCGCCCGCCGCAAGGCGAAGTGCAATGTCGTCGGCGCTATTGGCCTTGTGGAAAACGCCATCGACGGCAACGCCCAGCGGCCGGGCGACATCGTGAAATCCATGTCGGGCCAGACCATTGCCGTACTCAATACCGATGCCGAAGGCCGCCTCGTGCTGGCCGATGTGCTCTGGTACGTGCAGGACCGTTTCAAGCCGAAGTTCATGATCAATCTTGCCACGCTGACGGGCGCCATCATGGTGGCGCTGGGCAAGGAGAACGCTGGGCTTTTCTCCAACAACGACGAACTGGCCGCCCGCATATCGGCTGCCGGTATCGCCACCGGCGAGAAGGCCTGGCGCATGCCGCTGGCGCCGGAATATGACAAGCTCATCGACCATGATGTGGCCGACATGAAAAACATCGGCGGGCGCTATGGCGGGGCAATTACGGCCGCGCAATTCCTCCAGCGTTTCGTCAACAACGTGCCCTGGGCCCATCTCGACGTGGCGGGCACGGCGATGGATTCGGTCAAGTCGTCGATCAACCAGAGCTGGGCTTCCGGCTGGGGCGTCAGGCTTCTCAACCGTCTCGTCGCCGACCACTACGAAGCATGACCGCAGAGGTCTGGTTCTATCATCTCGAGCGTGAGCCGCTGGATGCCGTGCTGGTGAAGATCCTGAGCGGCATTCAGGCGCGTGGGCATCGGGCCTGCGTGCATTTCAGTGCTGCCGAAACCATGCAGGCCCTCTCGCAGCGCCTCTGGTCGCAGGAGGATACGGGCTTCGTGCCGCATGGCAGTGACGGCGATCCGATGCCGGAGCGGCAGCCGGTCTGGCTCACCACGGGAACCGAAACCCCCAACGGGGCGGCCTACCGATTCTTCTGCGAGGGCCTCATGCCGGAAGAAGCCGGGGACGCCTCGCGGATCAGCATCCTGTTTGAGGGATCGGATGAGGCGGTTCTCGCAAACGCAAGAAATACATGGAAAAAATTCAAGTCCGAAGGTTGCGGCGTGAAATACTGGCGACAGAATGAGAGCAGCCGCTGGGAGGATCAGGCGGCCAAGGGCTGATCAGGCTTTCGGCGTTCGCCCGGGCAGCAGCACGGCAAGCCCCAGCAGTACGGAGATCAGCGATCCTGCGATGACACCGACGCGCACCTGTTCGGTGTGAAGCGCATCGGGGAAAGCCAGCGTGCCGATGAAGAGGCTCATGGTGAAGCCGATGCCGGCCAGGCAGGAGACGCCAAACATCTGCCGCCAGGTGGACCCCTTTGGAAGTGCTGCGAGCCCGGTGACAACGAGCAGGAAGGTTGCAAGCATGATGCCGACGGGCTTGCCCACCACAAGACCGAGGATGATGCCGGAGGGCACATGGTCGCTGAGGTTGGCCCAGGAGAATCCGTTCAGTGGAAGGCCGGCATTGGCGAAAGCGAAGAGCGGCAGGATCAGGAACTTCACGTAGCTGTGCAGGGTTTCCTCCAGTTCATGCACGGGCGAGGTGCCGTCCCGGCGGCGCATCGGAATGAGAAGCCCAAGCGCCACGCCGGCGAGCGTGGCGTGAACACCTGATTTCAAGACGAAACTCCAGAGCACGAGGCCGAGCAGGATGTAGGGGGTGGTCCGGGTGACGCCAAAGCGGTTGAGGGCAAAGAGTGCGGCAAGGCAGGCGGCGGAGCCGAGCAGGGCGAAGGTCGAAAGAGCCCCCGAATAGAACAAGGCGATGATGATGATCGCGGCGAGGTCATCGAAAGTCGCAAGTGTCAGCAAGAATACCTTGAGCCCCAGTGGCACACGAGGCCCGGCCAAAGCCAATGCCCCGAGCGCAAAGGCAATGTCGGTTGCCGATGGGATGGCCCAGCCGTGGATGGTTGCCGGATCGCTCCAGTTGATCAGGGCATAGATGCCGGAAGGCACAAGGATGCCGCCGAGGGCTGCCACGGCTGGCAGGACGATCTGCGACAGGGTTGCCAGATTGCCTTCGACACTCTCCCGCTTGATCTCTAACCCCACGAGAAAGAAGAAGATCGCCATCAGGCCGTCATTGATGAAGTGGTGCAGTGACTTCTGGAACGTCGCCTCGCCCACGCCAATGCTGACCGTCTGTTCCAGAATTGCGTGGTATTGTTCATTAAGCCCGAAATTGACAAACAGAATGGCGGCAGCGGCCGCAAGTGTGAGCACAAGCCCGCCAGTTGCCTCGTGATCGATGAAGGCGCGCAGCCTGTTGCGGGCTTCATTGCTTGTCCGGGTTCGGGCTTCAGCCATTCACCGTCTCCTCCTGCAGTTCGAGCCATTGCGTTTCCATCGAGTCGAGCTCGGTCGCAAGGCGGGTGCGCAGGCGGGCATAGTCCGCCGCCTTGCGCGGTTCCTCGGCATAGATCGTGTGATCAGAAAGGGCCTCGTCGAGAACGGCAAGTTTTTCCTTCAGCTTTTCGATCTGATCCTCAATTTCGCGTAGCCGCTTTCTGACGCTGGGACCAGCCCTATCGCTTCGTTTCTGTGGCGCCGGTTCGGGCTTTGCGACGCGGGGGTCGGCCTGTCTTCGCTTGGAGAGCACCAGTTCGGCATATTCATCGAGGTCGCCTTCATAAGCCCTGACCGTGCCGCCATCGACAAGCCACAGGCTTTCAGCGCAAGTCTCAATGATGTGGCGGTCATGGGCGATGAGGATCACGGCGCCTTCATAGTCGTTGATGGCCATGATGAGGGACTCACGGCTGTCCATGTCGAGATGGTTGGTCGGCTCGTCGAGGATCAGCACATGCGGCGCATGCCATGTGGCCAGCAGGAAGAGCAGCCGCGCCTTCTCGCCGCCCGAGAGTGTGGCGCATTTGGAGTCGGCCAGCGTTGCACCGAACCCGGCAGCACCGAGCTTGGCGCGGCGGTCCGCCACCGTGGCATCGGGCATCAAGCCGGTGATGTAGTCAAAGGGCGTCCGCTCATCGGCCAGTTCATCCATCTGGTGCTGGGCGAAATAGCCGATGCTCATGCGCGGTGCCGAGGCCATGTCGCCCAGTGACGGCTTGAGTTTTCCGGTGAGCAGCTTGGCAAAGGTGGACTTGCCATTTCCGTTGGAACCCAGAAGCGCAACGCGGTCATCGGGATCGAGGCGCAGTGTCAGGTTGCGCAGGATGTTGCGTCCCGGCTCATAGCCCACAGCAACCTTATCCATCGCGACAAGAGGCGGCGCCAAGGCCCTGTCCGGATTCGGGAATCTGAATTCTGTGACACGGTTCTCGATGACGTCGGCGATGGGCTCCAGCTTCGCCAGAGCCTTCAGGCGGCTCTGCGCCTGCCGCGCCTTCGAGGCCTTGTAGCGGAAGCGGTCCACATAGGCCTGCATGTGGGAGCGCTGTGCTTCCTGCTTCTTGCGGAGCTTGAGGCTGAGCGCCTGTTTCTCGCGCCGCTGCCGGTCAAAGCTGTCGTAGTTGCCCTGATAGAGCGTGAGCTTGCCGTCCTCCAGATGAACGATGGCATCGACCACCTGGTTCAGCACATCGCGGTCGTGGCTGATGAGCAGCACTGTGCCGGGATAGGTTTTGAGGAAAGTTGTCAGCCAGATAGTGCCTTCGAGGTCGAGATAGTTGGTCGGTTCGTCAAGCAGCAGCACGTCGGGCTGGCCGAACAGGGCAGCAGCCAGGGCAACGCGCATGCGCCAGCCACCGGAGAGCGCCGAGCAGGGACCGCTGATCGCTTCGTCAGTGAAGCCAAGGCCGGCGAGAATGGCGGCAGCCCGGGCCGGGGCGGAATGTGCGCCGATATCCGTGAGGCGAGTCTGGATCTCGGCGATCTCGTGCGGATCAGTTGCCGTCTGTGCGTCTGCCAACAGTTGCTCGCGTTCGACGTCACCCTTCAGGACCGTTTCGAGAAGGCTTTCATCACCGCCCGGTGCTTCCTGAGCGACGGTGCCGATGCGGGCATTGCGGGCTGTTGAAAAGCTTCCATTCTCGGCGGCGAGGTCGCCCAGGATGATGCGGAACAGCGTCGACTTGCCGGTGCCGTTGCGGCCGACCAGTCCCGCCCGGTGGCCGGTGGGGATCGCTGCCGTGGCGCCGTCAAGCAGCACGCGGCCGCCGATCCGGTAGGTGATGGCCTGAATGTTCAGCATGCCGGGGCTTTAGCCATTACGCTGTTGCATCGCAAATCCATTGACTCGGTCCATGTTGCGCTGCACAAGATTGAGGAACGTTCCTCATTCAGGTGATGCGCCCGTGAACAACCTAGCCCCCATGCAATCTGAGGACTCTTCCTATATTACGGAAATCACGGAGGTTTTGCGGGGCCTGCTGCGCCAGGTGATCAAGGCTCGCGAGCCTGACGTGCTCCCCATTCTCGATAATCCGGAAGCGGCGAAAGATATCCCCGATCATCTGGTTGAGCATGCCCTTCAGGCGATCGGCATCTGGCTTCAGCTGATCAACATCGCCGAGGAAAATGCGGCGATCCGCAACCGCCGCGATATTGAGAAGCAGGCGGGCCCTGATGAGGTGATCGGCTCATTCTCTCATGCCCTGTCGCAGGTGGCGGCGGACGACGTGCCACCCGAGGCCGTGGCCAAGTTGATTGAGACACTGGATGTCGGTCCCACGATCACCGCGCATCCGACCGAAGCCAAGCGCGTGACCGTGCTGGAAATTCACCGCCGCATCTATCTGCGCCTCTACGAACTGGAGAGCCCGCGCTGGACGCCGCGCGAACGCGACAATCTTCTCAAGATTCTGAAGAACGAGATCGACCTTCTCTGGCTCACCGGCGAAATCCGCATCGAGAAGCCGACGGTCGAAAGCGAAGTGGCGTGGGGGCTGCATTTCTTCCGCGAAGCGCTGTTCGAGAGAACCTCCGTTCTCTGTGAGCTTCTGCAGTCTGCCATGCAGCGCCACTATCCCGAGATCGCCGCCGCTGTGCGCCCGCCGTTACGCTTCTCCTCGTGGATCGGTGGTGACCGTGACGGCAATCCTTTTGTGACCGTCGAGACAACGCGCAACGCACTGATGGAGAATCGCATTGCAGCCGTTGAGCGCCTGGACCGCAGGCTCAGCGAGTTGGCGCAATATATCTCAATCAGTTCATATGAAATCGCTGTCCCTTCGGCCTTCGGCAAGGCCCTGGAAGCGGAACTTGATGCAACGGGCCGCAAGGGCGAGATCACCAAGCGCAATCCGACCGAGCCGTTCCGGCAATACATCACGGCCATGCGGCGGCGCCTCAATGCGGTGATCGGACGTGAGAAGCGGGCCCAACCCTATGCCAATGTGCTGGAGTTCAAGACCGCACTTGCGACCATGGAGCAGGCCCTGGCCGACATGAACACCGCGGGCGTGGCCAGCGGCCTCATTCGCCCGGTGCGCTGGGAAGCGCAGATCTTCGGCTTCCGCACGGCGAGCCTCGACCTGCGCCAGAACACCACCGTCATCAACCGTGTGCTCGCCGAAATTTGGCGCAAGATGAATCCTCTCGCCGAAGGGGAAGCGCCGCAGACGGGAACGGCCGCATGGGGCGCATGGATTGCCTCTGAGCTGGAAAAGCCTCTCGGCTTCATCCCGCAGTTCCAGAATGTGAGCGAGGAGGCGCGGGAACTGCTCGACCTGCTGCTGCTCATCCGGGAAACGCTGGATGGCCCCGATCCACAGTCGATCGGAACATTCATCCTGTCCATGACGCAGACGGCCGACGATGTGCTCGGTCTCTATCTGTTGGCCAAGTATTGTGGCCTCTTTTCTGATCCGACAGCGCGCGAAACTTGCCGCATCCGCGTGGTGCCGCTGTTCGAAACGATTGACGACCTGCGCGCCGCGCCCGCGATCATGGAGAACCTGTTGTCGAAGCCTGTCGTCCGCCAGTCGGTGGCGGCCAATGGCGGCACCCAGGAGATTATGCTGGGCTATTCCGACTCCAACAAGGACGGCGGCTTCTTCGCGGCAAGTTTTGAACTGTTCGAAGCCCAGCGCCGGCTCATCCGCGTGGGCCGCGAGCAGGGCGTTCCTGTCAGCTTCTTTCATGGCCGCGGCGGCTCGGTGTCGCGCGGTGGTGCGCCGACGGGCCGGGCCATTGCCGCACAGCCGGCAGGCACCATTGCCGGCCGCATGCGCGTGACCGAACAGGGCGAGGTGGTGTCGTCCAAGTTTGCCAACAAGGGTACGGCGCAGAACAATCTCGAAGTGCTCACCTCAAGCGTTCTGTTGCATACGCTCAAATCCTTTGATGCACCAGAGTTGCGGGTGATCCCCGAGCAGCAGCAGGCGGTGGAGGAGATCGCGCAACTGTCCTTCAAGGCCTATCGCAAGCTTGCCGAAGATCCGGGCCTCATCACCTACTTCCAGTCATCAAGCCCGGTCGAGGAACTGGCACTGCTCAAGATTGGCTCCCGCCCGTCACGGCGTTTCGGAGCCAAGGGCATTTCCGACCTGCGTGCCATTCCTTGGGTTTTCGCGTGGAGCCAGAACCGGCACCTGCTGACCGGCTGGTATGGCCTTGGCTATGCGCTGGACGACTTTCTCTCGGCGCGTGGCCCTGAGGGGCTGAAGCTGCTCCGCCTCATGTTCATGAAGTCGGCGGGCTTCCGCCTCGCCGTCGATGAGGTGGAGAAATCGCTGTTCCTCGCCGACATGGATGTGGCCGCGCGCTATGCCGAGCTGGTCCCCTCCCGCAACGACGCCGAACGGCTCTTCGCCCTGATCAGCCATGAACATCGCCGCACGTCGAAAGTGGTTCTGGAACTGACCGGCGGCAAGGTGCTCTGCGAGCGCTTCCAGAGCTTCCGCCGCCGCTTTGACCGGGTGCGCCCCATGGTCGACCAGGCCAATCTCTGGCAGGTGGACCTGCTGCGCCAGACGCGCGCCGACAAGAGCAAGGATGCGCTCAACATGCCGCTGCTGATGACGATGAACTGCGTGGCGGCTGGCCTGGGCTGGACCGGCTGACGGCTATTCGGGCTTTTCGCAAACCGCGCTGAGCTTGTTGCCATCCGGGTCACGCACATAGCAGGAGTAGAAGCTGGCGTGATAGGGCCGGAGGCCCGGCGCGCCGTCGTCGCTGCCGCCGTTGGCGATGGCCGCTGCGTGAAAGGCATCGACCGCAGCGCGCGATGGCGCATCGAAGGCCACGAGCGTGCCATTGCCCCAGGTGGCCGGATACTTCAGGAAGGGCTTGGTGGCATAGAAGGTGCGGGCCCGTTGCCCCGGCTTTGGATCGAGTGGGCCATAGCCGACCTCGCTTTCATCCTCCATGCTGCAGACCATGCCAAGCGCGGCGAGCACGGGATCATAGAAAGCACGGGCGCGTTTCACGTCATTGGTGCCGACCGTCACATACAGGAACATTCAGCCCTCCACTGGCCCGAGATGGTGTTTGCCGCGCTGCCGGGCGAGTGTGAATTGCCGTTGCCGCTCGCGGTTTGAAGCCTTTTGCGTTTCGCTCAATGTTGCCGCGCAGGCCGGGCAGCACACGCCTTCCTCATAGGCGGGAGACAGCCGCTCCTCCGGTGAGACCGGCATGAGACAACCATGACAGATGCTATGTCCCGTCTCGCACAGGCCATGCCCGACGGCCACGCGCTCGTCGAAAACGAAACAGCCGCCGCTCCACAGCGATTGCTCCTGAGGCATGGTTTCAAGATATCTCAGGATGCCGCCCTTCAGGTGAAACACCTCGCCAAAGCCTTCGTGCTTCATGAAGCTGGTGGCCTTCTCACAGCGGATGCCACCTGTGCAGAACATGGCGATCTTTCGATTTTTCTTGCCGCCCAGTTCATGCCTCACCCAGGCGGGGAATTCGCCGAAACTATCCGTGCCGGGATCGATAGCGTTGCGGAAGCTGCCGACCTTGAATTCATAGCTGTTGCGCGTGTCGATCACGATGACATCCGGATCCGAGATCAGCGCATTCCACTGTTCGGGCTCCACATAGGTGCCGACAACTGCTTCGGGATCCGCATAGACGGGACCGATCGTCACGATCTCCTTCTTGAGGCGCACCTTCATACGCTTGAAGGGCTGTGCCTCCGCTACACTGAATTTGACCTCCGGCAGGGCAAGGCCGGTTTGCGCTCGGATTGCATCCAGCACTTCGGTGATGCGGCCCTGTGGCGCAGCGATGGTGCCGTTCACGCCCTCGGCGGCAACGAGCAGGCTCCCCCTGGCGCCAAGCCCCTTGAGGGACTGCAGCAGGCCGGATTGCAGGTCGCGGTACTGCGGCAATCTGGCAAACTGGTAGAAGGCTGCGATATCCCAGGTCATCGCCGTGCCCTTAGCAGGGAGCGCATGCCGGTTCCATATGGCGTCTCGCACTTGCCATCGGCGGCTGAATTCGCTGTAGTGGCCGTTGTAACGCCAACAGGGAGTTTTTCACACATGGCGATCACAAAACGCATTCTTCTTGCTGCCGTCGCGGCCTTTGCGCTCGCGGCCCCGGCCGCAGCAGCCAACATGATTGGAAACTGTGAAGTGACGGGCGAAAAGGGCTCGATCCCCATTGCCAATCCCGCAAAGCCCGGACAGTTCACGGTTCTGACCTCGCTGCCTGCACCGATCTGGTGGAATGGCGATGCCGTCGAGGACGTGAAGGACGGCATGGAATACTGCCTTGCCGCCGAAATTGCCTGGCGTGCCGGCTATGACAAGATGGAAGTGATCAACACCTCATGGGAAGCTTTCATCGGCAACCAGGTTCAGGGTTACGATGTTGGCTTCGCCCAGACCTCGATCACCGAAGAACGCAAGAAGGTGTTTGACTTCACCACGCCCTACTTCAACTCCGACATGGGTGTGATCACCCGCGCCGACGCACCGGTGGACGAGAAGTCCGTCAAGACGGCGAAGCTCGGCATCCAGCAGGGCACGACCGGCGCCACCTTTGCGCAGGATGTGCTGAAGGTTCAGGACCCGCAGATCTTCGCGGACCAGCCGGAAATGTTTGCAGCACTCCGCGCCGGTCAGGTTGATGCGGCGATCACCGACACCTCGATCACGCTGGCCGAAGAAAAGGCCACGGGTGGCAAGTCGATCGTCGTCGGCCAGTACAAGACCGGCGAAACCTACGGCGGCATCATGCAGAAGGGCAACCCGAACAACGAGACCGTCAGCAAGATCATCCAGTCGATCGCTGATGACGGCACGCTCGGCAAGCTCGGTGCCAAGTATCTTGCTGCCGAGTGGGGCAAGGACCCTGCTGCCATCCCGTATTTCAATCCGTAAGCTGAATGTGGGGCCGCCTTCCGGGCGGCCCCCTCCACTTTCTGCTGTCTAGAAGTTCAGTGTTCCGTCAAGCGCGAACACCGGAGTGGCGGGCTCGATGACACCCAAAAATCCTTCGCTGCCGACGCCGCCCGATGGCCTTGCCTATGCGGCGCTGCTGTTTGCGGCTTTCTGCGTTTTCGTTTCCCATATGGCCACCTCGCTGGTGCGTACGGCGATGGCCGACCTCGGCGCCACAGGGGCTGGTTGGGAGATTATCTTTTTCGCAGTGATCGCCCTCACGGCGGTCCTGTTCTGGCCGGCCACCAAGGCCTGGCGCCTGGCCCGTTCTGCCAACGTGGCGCGCCTCGCCGGTGATGCGGTCAAGGTGCGCATTGATACGGCGGCCTCGCGCGATCTTGCGGCGATCACCTTCGGCTGGGGCGTTTTCGTTCTTCTCGTTCTCGCCTTCTTCGCCTTCATCTTCATGAACGATGCGGCCGTCGGGCGGACCTTCTTCCTGCTTCCGCTGATCGCCGACAAATGGTGGTCGGTCGCCAGCAAGTTCATCACCGTCAACGTCGTGACTTTCGTGATCGCCGAGATCCTCGTGCTGGTCTGGGGCCTCATTGTTGCCCTCGCGCGCATGATGCCCGGCCCGGCGGGCCAGCCGATCCGGGCGCTGGCAACATTGTACTGCGATGTCTTCCGCGGCCTTCCGGCGATCGTGACGCTTTACCTGATCGGCTTCGGCATCCCGACCAGCGGGCTGCCGGAAATGGTGATCCCGTATATCTACGGGCTGTTTGTCGATACCAGCGCCATGGACCTGCGCGCCATCCGCGATGCCACGCGCATTCCGGTGATGTACTGGTGCATCCTGGCGCTCACGCTCACCTATGGTGCCTATGTGGCCGAGGTCTATCGCGCCGGCATCGAGAGCATCCACTGGAGCCAGGTTTCGGCCGCCCGTTCGCTCGGGCTCTCCTATCTGCAGACCATGCGCTATGTCGTCGTGCCGCAGGCCGTGCGCCGCGTCGTGGCGCCGCTCCTGAATGACTTCATCGGCCTGCAGAAGGACACAGCACTCGTGCAGATTCTGGGACTTGTCGATGGCTTCAACCAGTCGCGCGGCATTGCTGCCAACGCCTTCAATCTGTCGGCGGTGACCATCGTGGCTGCGCTGTTCGTGATCGTCACCATCCCGCAGGCGCGGCTGGTCGATTGGCTCATGGAACGCGACGCCCGCCGCATGAAGTCGGGAGGCTGACACCATGGCTTTCCTCGAGATCAACGACGTCCACAAACACTACGGCCCCATCCACGTGTTGCGCGGCGTCAACATGAAGGTGAACGAGCACGAGGTCGTCTGCCTCATCGGCCCTTCCGGTTGCGGCAAGTCCACGCTGCTGCGCTGCATCAACCAGCTTGAGCCCATCCAGGGCGGCGAGATCAAGCTTGAGGGTGATCGCGTTTCGGGCCCCGGTGTTGATGTGAACCGGCTGCGCCAGCAGGTCGGCATCGTCTTCCAGAGCTTCAATCTGTTTCCGCACATGTCGGTGCTGGAGAATGTGACGCTGGCACCGCTCAAGGTGTTGCGCCTGTCGCGCGATGAGGCCGAGGCTCGTGCCATGACCTTGCTCAAGCGCATCGGCATGGATGCCAAGGCGAAGGACTATCCCGACCGGCTTTCCGGAGGGCAGCAGCAGCGCGTCGCCATCGTCCGCGCCCTGGCCATGGAGCCGAAGCTGATGCTGCTGGACGAGATCACCTCGGCGCTCGATCCGGAACTGGTGTCGGAAGTGCTCAACATCGTGCGTGATCTTGCAAAACAAGGCATGACGATGCTGCTCGCCACCCACGAAATGGGCTTCGCCAAGGAAGTGGCCTCGAAAGTCTGCTTCCTGCACGAAGGCGTGGTGCATGAGGAAGGCCCGCCCGAGCAGATTTTCGGCAATCCGAAGGAGGAACGCACGCGCGGCTTCCTCAAGCGCATCATCGAGGCCGGACGGCTCTGAGGCCGGAAAATCCGTTCATCTGCGGTTCAGGTTTGTGGCAAAAATTCCCAACTGTTGCCCCATCTCCGCCCCAGTGGTTTGCGAATATGCCCCATTGAGCGGGTGAACTATCTTGCCCGAAAGCCAATGAGTCGGAGGATGGCATGGTGAAGCGGTTGGGTGCGGTCAGTCTTGTGGCGCTGGCCCTGGTAACAGGTGCAGCATGGGCGCAGGAAGATGCAGCACAGCAGACAGAGCAGGCGGAAGACGGTGCAGCGGAGCAGGCAGCGCCTGCGGGCCTGCCTCCTGAAGTTCAGGCCATTCTGGATGATCAGCGGGCTCTGTCGGAGCTGAATGCAGGCGAACTGCGTGACCGCGCCCGGGCGGCCCGGTCCCTCGCGCGCCAGCAGGGGCTGCCGGATGATGTCCGTGACAGCCTTCGCAATATTGCAGCCGCGACGCGCGCCGAACTTGATGCCCGGCAGCAGGGCAATGCCGGTGGTGGCGAGCAGCCTGCACCTGCACAGAATTCCGGTGCAGACAGCGGCACGCAGCCTGAACCTGTTCCCGCACCGATGGAAGAGCAGGCCCAGCAACCGCAGGAACAGCCGGCGCCCGAAGCGCAGCAGCCCGCAGCGGAACAGGCCCAGCAGCCTGTGGAAGAGCCACAGCCGCCGATCACGGAGCAGGCCCAGGAGCCCGCTGCACAACCAGAGCAGCCAGCGGCAGAACAGGCCGCGCCTGAACCCCAGCAGCAACCTGCTGCCGAGGAGGCCAAGGTTGATCCTGAGGCAGAAGCTGCCGCACGGAAATTCCTGGCCGACAAGACTCCGGCCGAAAAGCTCGACGATACAGCCCTACGCGAGCGCCTTGATGGCATCCGTGACCTGATGGCCGACAAGGAACTGGCACCCGCCACCGAACGCGCCCTGCGCAAGAAGCTGCAGACCGAGCGCGAGGTGCTGCGCCAGCGCGTGGCCTTGCAGAAGGAGAAGGAAGGGCAGGCGAAGGACGCCAAGGCCATGGAAGAGGCTGCGGCCGCTGCTGCGGCTGAAGGCGGCGGCAAGAAGAAGCCCAACGCCGGAAACAATCAGGAGGCCGCTCCCGCAAAGCCTCTCATCACCCGCGAGACGCCGCGCCGCCAGGTTCTGGCCGACCGCCGCCGCTCGGAAGACCTGACCGACAGCGAGCTGCGCCGCCGCGTCTCGGTGATTGTCGAGTTTGAGCGTGACAACAGCTATCAGGACTATGACGAGGATACGCGTTCGGTCTGGCGCGACCGGGTGCGCCGTGACCGCGAGATCCTGCGTGAGCGCATGGGTGAGGAACGCCGCCGCCGCGCCCGGGAACTCGCATCGGCTGATGACGGCCTTGTGGTCAACGTGCGTCCGCGCCGCGACAACATCCGCAGCGTCTTTGAGGCGGAGGCTGACGATGAAGAGCTGGAAGACGTGCTGATCGCGGCCCCGGCAAAGAAGCCGCGCCAGCGCATCCGCATCGAGGATATCGAGCGCCAGCCTGAAGTTCGCGCTGCCATGCCGCGCATCGACATCGACACGATCCGCTTCGGCTTCAACGAGGCTTTCGTGCGCGAGGAGGAGATCGACAATCTCGACCGCGTGGCCAGCATCATGGAGCGCATCCTGCAGCGGAACCCGCGCGAGATCTTCCTGATCGAAGGCCATACCGATGCGGTGGGGTCCGATGCCTATAACCTGCAGCTCTCCAAGGCGCGTGCCGAGGCGGTGAAGAAGGCGCTGACCTCCTATTTCGTGATCCCGCCGCGAAACCTCCAGACTGTCGGCCTTGGCGAGCGTTACCTGCGTATTCCGACGCAGGAGCCGGAAGCCGAGAACCGCCGCGTGTCGGTCAGCCGTGCGACGCCTTTCGTGGGCGAACTGGACGACTGATACGCATGCCCTTGCAGGTGATCCGGGCCGCTGCTACACGGCGGCCCGATTGCTTTTTCAAGAGGATATCATGGCCATTGAACGTACGTTTTCCATCATCAAGCCGGACGCGACGCGCCGCAACCTGACGGGCGGCATCAACGCCAAGATCGAGGCCGCCGGCCTGCGGATCGTGGCCCAGAAGCGCGTCAAGTGGGGCCAGGAACAGGCTGAGGCCTTTTATGGCGTGCACCGCGAGCGCCCCTTCTTCAAGGATCTCGTGACCTTCATGACCTCCGGCCCGATCATCGTGCAGGTTCTGGAAGGTGACAATGCCGTCGCCAAGTATCGCGAAGTGATGGGCGCCACCAACCCCGCCAATGCGGCACCGGGCACCATCCGCAAGGAATTCGCCGAGTCGATCGAAGCCAACTCGGTGCACGGCTCCGACAGCGCCGACAACGCCAAGATCGAAATCAGCCAGAACTTCTCGGCCTTCGAGATCGTCGGCTGATGAACGCCGCAGCCAGGATCATCATCGCGGTGGGGGCCTATGTGGCCGCCATCGTGCTGGTTAACTGGCTGTTTGCGCCTTCACAGCTTGTCGAGGGCGTGACCCAGTGGACGACGGCGTCCTGGGGCACCTTCTATCTCGCCAATCTGGTCGTGGGCTTTGTCTTCGTGCTGCGCGACTATGCGCAGCGCGAGATCGGCCACAAGATCCTGCTGGCCACCCTGGTGGCCGGCATCATCACCTATTTCATGGTCGATCCGACCATCGCACTGGCGTCCATTACGGCCTTTGTGCTTTCCGAACTGGCAGACTGGGCCGTCTATTCATTCTGGAAGAAACCGCTGCAGCAGCGCATCCTCGTATCGAGCCTGATTGCCGTGCCACTCGATACCTTTGCCTTCCAGCATCTGGCGAACTACCTGACGCCGGCTGCCTTCACGACGGAAGTGGCGAGCAAGGCCATCGGTGTCCTGCTTGTGTGGTATCTGCTCAAGCTGCGCGCCGGCAACTCCGGCACGCCCGCCGCCGCCCACTAGTCATCACTCGCTCTTTGCCGGATCGCCGACGGGAAAGTCCTTCTTGCCGAGGCTGCGCTCGCGCCATGAGATGTAGATGGCGCATGAGATGAGGATCGCGACACCCAGGAACGTCCACTGGTCCGGAAAGTCTCCGAAGAAGTACCAGCCGGCAATCACCGCCATGATCATTTCCGTGTAGTTGAAGGGTGAGAGCAGCGAGGCCTCGGCATAGTCATAGGCCTTGGTGATCAGGAAATGGCCGGTGATGGCAATGGCACCCATGAGCCCGAGCAGCAGCCACTGGTTCATCGAGACGGCCTGCCAATAGAAGGGCAGGGCGACTGTGAGCGGCAGCAAGCCAATAACACTGGTCTGGAAGGTTGTGACGATGGCATCGGCGCGGCCCGTGAGGTGGCGCGTCACGATGATGTAGAGCGCCGAGGAAAAGCCCGCGAGCAGTGCATAGGCCACACCGACATTGAAGGCCTGGAGGCCGGGGCGGATGATAATGAGCACGCCGATGAAGCCCACGGCAACCGAGAGCCAGCGGCGCGGCCCCACATGCTCGCCCAGCAGCAGCGGCGACAATGCCGTGATGAGGATCGGCTGCACAAAGTAGATGGCCAGCGTGTCGGCAATCGACAGGTGCTTGAGGGCAAGGAAGAAAAAGAACGTGCCGAGGATCAGAAGCACAGCCCGGCAGGCATTGTAGAACGGATTGACCGGCCTGAACGCGCTCCGGCCGGCATGGCTGGCTGCAAAGGGCAGGGTGAAGAGGCTGCCGAAGAGGAAGCGGGCCCAGACAAGCTGCGCAATGGGCACGCCCTGCTGCCCGAGGTATTTTGCGCAGACATCAATGAAGGGCAGGATTGCCATGGCAAAGAGCACAAGGCCAATGCCCTTCAGGCTGTTGTGGCTGGGATTCAAGATGTCGACCTCTCGGCGGCGCGCCGGCCGCTCCGGAGCAGCTGTCAATATCCCTGCTCAGGCGCGCAGACGAGCGTTTTCGGGGTCCCAGATACTCTCTGGAATAATACGTGCCTTGCGCATTTCGCCGAACACCATGACCTCGAAGGCCGTTCCTTCTGCGGCCTTGCCGGGCGGCACATAGGCAAAGGCAAGGGACTTGCCCACCGCATGGCCGAAGGCGCCCGAGGTGGTAACCCCGACCACCTTGCCATCCGAATAGACAGGCTCATTGCCCACGCAATCCGAGTCCGTGTTGTCGACGCTGAGATAGACCAGCTTCATGCGGGCCCCCTGCTGCTTGCGCGACAGCGAGGCGGCCTTGCCGATGAAATCCGGCTTGTCGAGGCGGATGAAGCGGTCCATCGAGGCCTCGAACATGTCGATCTCGTTGGTCAGTTCGGAGCCCCAGCCGCGATAGCCTTTCTCCATGCGAAGGCTGTTCATCGCGTAGGTGCCGAACAGGCTCATGCCATGGGGCTCGCCTGCGGCCATCAGCGCATCGAAGACGGCCTGCATGCCCGCGCGCGGCACATGCAGTTCCCAGCCCAGTTCGCCGACATAGGTGACACGGAGCAGGCGAACGCCCTCGACACCGGCGACGGTGCGCACCTTGGAGGTGAGCCAGCGGAATGACGGCGAGGTCAGGTCCGTGTCAGTGCAGGCTTTCAGCACATCGCGCGACTTTGGGCCTGCGAGAACGAGAACGCCGTAATCGTCGGTGATATCGGTGATGCTGACCTGTTCGCTGTCCTTCTTGCGCCAGGAAAGCTGATCCATGTCGTAAAGCTGGGCCGCCGCCGCGGAGAGCACATAGAAATGATCCTCGGCGATGCGCGTGATCGTCAGTTCGCTTTCAATGAAGCCATTCTCGTTCAGCAGATGCGTGAGGATGATGCCGCCATCCTTTTCCGGCACCTTGTTCGTGGCGATGCGGTTGAGGAAGGCATAGGCATCCTTGCCCTTCACATCGAACTTGGCGAAGGTCGACAGGTCCATCAGCCCGACGCGCTCGCGCACGGCCAGGGCCTCGTCCTTCACGGCGTTCCACCAGTTCGAGCGCCGGAAGGAATACTTCTCGCCCTCGCCGCTGCGGTCGTACCAGCGGGCGCGCTCCCAACCGAAAATCTGTGCGAACTGCGCGCCATGCTTGGCCAGCGTGTCATGCAGCGCCGACCTGCGCAGATTGCGGCCTTCCTTGTGCTGCTCCGCCGGCTTGTAGCAGTAATACATGTGGTGATAGTCGGCGATCGACACTTCGGTCGTGTAGTCCTTGGTGGCCCAGGTTCCGAAGCGGCGCGGATCGAATTCGCGCATGTTGATCTCGGCCTGGCCATGCACCATCCATTGCGCCAGATACTTGCCGGCGCCGCCGCCCTGACAGATGCCGATGGAAGCGCCGCAATGCATCCAGTAGCCGCGTGGCCCATGGGCCGGGCCGGAGAGATAGATACCATCCGGCGTGTGCGTGATGGCACCTGAAATGACCGACTTGACGCCGGTCTTGCCGAAGAGCGGCAAGCGCTCGGTGGCCTTCTCGAGCCATGGCATGATGCGGTCGAGTTCGTTGGGCTCCAACTCGCTTTCATAGTCCCAACGCGGCGGCCGGCCATCCCAGCAGGTATGTGCCGTGGCCGTTTCATAGGGGCCGACAAGCACGCCATTGGTTTCCTCGCGCAGATAGGCGTGGGAATAGGGATCGCGGACCACCGGCAGTTCGAGCTTCAGGTCGATCAGTTCCTGCAGGGGCTCGGTGATCACATACTGGTGCAGCATGTTGGCAATGGGGGCGATGTGGCCGGTCCAGCCCGCGACGACATCGCAGTAAGCCCCGGCCGAGTTCACCACATGCTCGCAATCGATGTTGCCCTGATCGGTGAAGACGCGCCATTCGCCGGTGGGCAGGCGCTTGATGTCGGTCACGCGGGTGCGGCGGTAGATGGTGGCGCCGAGCTTGCGGGCGCCGGTCGCCATGGCGTTGGTGACATCGGCGGGGGCCACATGGCCATCATTGACGGTGCGGAAGGCCGCCTTGACACCGAAAGTTTCAAGGAAGGGATGATGCTTCTTGATGTCGCCGGGGCCGATGATCTCGCAGTCGTAGCCGACGAGCCGCGAGACGCCATAGACATACTTGAACCAGTTCACTTCCTCGTCTGTGGTGGCGAGGCGCAGGCCGCCGCACTCATGCCATGACACCAGCCTGGCCTGTCAGCTTTTCAGTTGCGGGTAAAGGTGGGTGCCATACATGTGCACCTTGGTTATGTTGAGCGAGCCGTTGAAATGCGGGCATTGGCCAGCCGCATGCCAGGTGGAGCCGGAGGTGAGTTCGCCCTTCTCGATCAGGACGACATCCGTCCAGCCTTCCAGCGCCAGGTGATAGAGCAGGCCGACACCCATGATGCCGCCACCAACCACAACCACCCTTGCATGCGATTTCATTATCGACTCCTGTTTTGCCGGAAAATCGCGCATGGGCCGTCATGGTGCAAGGTTCAAAAGCACCGGGTGAGGTGAGCCAGCCTTTCAGGCGACCGGGCAGAGCGGGGGCGAAAGCCCGAACCGGGTGAGCCCGCCACAGATGCTCAGCACGAGGCTGGCGCGCTCATGCCAGAAGAACACGGCGAGCAGCAGCGGCCCGGCAAAGCCACTGGCCACGTAGTAGATCAGGTTGCGGTTGCTGAGGTCGTCCCAGTAGCCCGCGTCATCCCATTTCGCTCCCACCACATGCTTTTCGAACTGGTAGTTCTCGCGCGTGAGCGTGTCCCAGGGTTCACCGAGACCCAGGTCTTCCGGCGGGAATGTCGTGTGGGAGCGCCAGAAATGGCCGACCCAGCCGAGAACTGCACCGAGCAGGCAGGCGCCGAAGGCAAAGGCAAGATAGGCGATTTCGACCATGCCCCATCATCGGCCGCTTGGCCTAATCAGGTACTAACGGTCTGGTAGAGAATGAGGGCCGTCGCTATCGCAAGGTTAAGGCTCTCGACGCCCGGTTTCATCGGGATTCTCACCAGAGTCTTGCAAGCCTTTGAAATATCTTGTGAAAGCCCGCGAGATTCGGAGCCCAGCACAAGCATCAACGGCGCGCCATAGGGCCGCCTGAAGTCGGTCTTTGCCACCATGGCCGTACCGACGGTCTCGCCGGGGAAGGCGCCCATGAAGGAAATCAGGGCCTCCCGCGTCATGCGCACCAGCGGCACCGCAAAGATCGAGCCCGTCGAGGCGCGAACACAATCGGGGCCCCAGGGATCGCAGCATTCGCCGGCAAGGATGATGCCCTCGACCCCAGCCGCCTCGGCGGTACGGATGATCGTGCCGAGATTGCCGGGATCGCGGATTTCCTCCAGCACCAGCCAAACGCCGGTCTTGGTCGGGTGCGGCTGGAAGCGCGGCTTGAAGGCAGCGATCACATCCTGCGGATTGTTCTGGCCCGACAGCGTTGCCATGAGCTTTTCAGAGACGACGAGTGGCCGCACATCGTCCCAGATGCTGACCGGCTTGGTTGCCACCAGGACCCCGGGACTCCACCCCAGTTCAGCGGCGCGTTCCAGCATGGCGAGGCCCTCGGCGAGGAAAAGTCCGTGTTCACGTCGGGCCTTCTTGTCGACGAGGCTGCGCAACTGCTTGATGACCGGGTTCTGCGGCGAGGTGATGGGTGTCATGCCGCTTTGGCTATCCGTCTTCGGCACCGCACACAAGGCGCTGTCTTCTCGAACCTCAATTTCCGTGCGAGGCTTCACCGAAAAATGGGAGGAGTTTGCATGTCGTCAGCGTCACAGATTGCACAGGACTGGCTCGATTCATTCGACGCGGCGCTGCGCAGCGGCAATATCGCTGCAGCCACGGCGCTGTTTGCCGATGAATGCTACTGGCGCGATCTCGTCAGCTTCACCTGGAACATCAAGACCTGCGAAGGCCGTGACGAAATCGCCGCTATGCTCAAGGCGACGCTGCAGCACGTCAAGCCAGGGTCATGGCGTGTTGAAGGCGAGGCAACAGGTGATGCGAGCCTGACGGAAGCCTGGATCCTTTTCGAGACCTCCGTCGCCCGCGGCAGGGGCCATCTCCGGCTGCGCGATGGCAAGGCCTGGACGCTGCTCACCACCATGATCGAACTGAAGGGGCATGAGGAGAAGAAGGGAGCAACGCGCAGCAAGGGCGTTGTGCATGGTGCATTCAGTGACCGGACAACCTGGCTTGAGAAGCGGCAGAAGGAAGAGGCGGAACTGGGCTACAAGGTGCAGCCCTACTGTCTCATCGTCGGCGGCGGCCAGGGCGGCCTTGGCCTCGCGGCGCGGCTGCGCAGGCTGGGTGTGCCGACCATCATCGTCGAGAAGAACAAGCGCGCTGGCGACAGCTGGCGCAATCGCTACAAGTCGCTCTGCCTGCATGATCCGGTCTGGTACGATCACATGCCCTATCTGCCCTTCCCGGACGACTGGCCGGTTTTCGCGCCAAAGGACAAGATCGGCGACTGGCTGGAAATGTACGCCAAGGTCATGGAACTGAACTTCTGGAGTGAGACGGTCTGCAAATCAGCCCGCTACAACGCCAAGAAGCAGCAGTGGGAAGTGAAGGTCTTGCGCAAGGGCAAACCCGTGACGCTAAGGCCCCGCCAGCTTGTGATCGCCACCGGCCAGGCCGGTGTGCCCAACGTCCCGAAGTTCAAGGGCGCTGCGGCCTTCAAGGGCGAGCAGCACCATTCTTCCAAGCATCCCGGGCCTGACAAATACAAGGGCAAGAAGGTGGTCATCATCGGGTCGAACAATTCTGCCCACGATATCGCTGCGGCGCTCTGGGAGAAGGGCGCCGATGTGACGATGGTGCAGCGCTCGTCGACCCATATCGTCAAGTCTGACACGCTGATGGAGATCGCGCTCGGTGACCTCTACTCGGAACGCGCCCTCGCGAATGGAATTGACCACCAGAAGGCCGATCTGATCTTTGCCTCGGTACCCTACAGGATTATGCATCAGTTCCAGATCCCGGTGTATGAGAAGATCAAGGCCAAGGATGCAGACTTCTACAGGCGGCTGGAAAAGGCCGGCTTCTGGACGGACTGGGGCGATGACGGATCAGGCCTGTTTCTCAAATATCTGCGGCGTGGTTCCGGCTACTATATCGATGTCGGGGCCAGCGAACTGATCTGCGACGGCAAGATCAAGCTGAAATCGCGTGTTGCCGTCGACGAGATCAAGGCCCGCTCGATTGCGTTCTCGGACGGCTCGGAGCTGAAGGCAGACCTGATTGTCTATGCCACCGGCTACGGCTCGATGAATGGCTGGGCGGCTCAGCTTATCTCCAAGGAAGTTGCAGACAAGGTCGGCAAGTGCTGGGGCCTCGGCTCGGCAACGACCAAGGACCCGGGGCCATGGGAGGGCGAATTGCGCAACATGTGGAAGCCGACCCACCAGGAAGCCCTCTGGTTTCATGGCGGGAACCTGCACCAATCCCGCCACTACTCGCAGTACCTGGCCCTGCAGCTCAAGGCCCGGATGGAGCAGATTCCGACGGCTGTCTATGGCATGGGGGCCGTGCACCACCTCGGTTGATGCCGGAAAAGATGCGGCGTAGTGTGCTGCCATGAACATCCACACGCCTTCGAACATTAAGACCGGCATTTCGGTTTGCCCGCATGATTGCCCGTCGGCCTGTGCGCTGGAGGTCGAGCTCCTGGACGAGCGCACGATCGGCCGGGTGCGGGGGGCGAAGGCCAACAGCTATACGCTGGGTGTCGTTTGCGAGAAGGTCTCGCGCTATGCCGAACGCATTCATCATCCCGACCGGCTGCTCTATCCCCTCAAGCGCACCGGGAAGAAGGGCTCTGGCACCTTCGCCCGCGTGAGCTGGGAAGAAGCCATGGCCGAGGTGGCCGAGCGCTTTCTGACAATCGAGAAGGAGCATGGCAGCGAGGCGATCTGGCCCTTCTGGTATGCAGGCACAATGGGGCTTGTCATGCGCGACGGCATCGAGCGCCTGACCCATGCCAAGAGCTATTCGCGCATGTATGGCTCGTTCTGCGTGTCGCTGAGCTGGCCGGGCTATGCTGCGGGTGTGGGGGCGATCCGCGGCGTCGATGCCCGTGAGATGCAGAAATCCGATCTGATCGTGGTCTGGGGCGGCAATCCCGTGAACACGCAGGTCAATGTCATGACCCATATCGGCATCGCCAAGAAGACGCGCGGTGCCAATGTTGCCTGTGTCGATATCTACGATACCGGCACGATGAAACAGGCCGACCACAAATACATCATAAGGCCAGGCACGGACGGCGCGCTGGCCTGTGCCATCATGCATGTGCTGTTCCGCGATGGCTTTGCCAACCGGGACTATCTCGAGAAATACACGGATGATCCCAGGGGGCTCGAGGCGCATCTGCAAACAAAGACACCGGAATGGGCAGCGGCCATCTGCGGGCTAGCTCCCGAGCGCATTGTCGAATTCGCCCATCTGATCGGCAAGACGGAGCGCTGCTTCTTCCGCCTCGGCTATGGCTTCACGCGGGGACGCAACGGCTCCGCCAACATGCATGCTGTCACCTGTATTCCGGCGGTCACCGGCGCCTGGCTGCATGAAGGCGGTGGCGCACTTCATTCGGCCAGCGGCATGTATCGCTGGAACAAGACGCTGATCTCCGGAAAGGACCTGGCCAAGCCGGGCATCCGCGTGATGGACCAGTCACGCATCGGCCAGGTGCTTGTGGGCAATCCGCATGACCTGCGCGATGGTCCGCCGGTCAAAACGCTTTTCATCCAGAACACCAATCCGGTCTCTGTCGCGCCGGAACAGAATGTCGTGAAGCAGGGATTCGCCCGCGATGACCTGTTCACCGTTGTGCATGAGCAGTTCATGACGGAGACAGCCCGCTACGCCGACATCGTGCTGCCGGCCACCATGTTCCTTGAACACGACGACATCTATCAGGGCGGCGGGCACCAGCACATCATGTTCGGGCGAAAGCTCGTGGAAGCACCCGGCGAGTGCCGCAGCAACCACGACGTGATCTGCGATCTGGCCAGCCGGGTCGGCGCGGAGCATGAAGGCTTCACCCTGACGCCGCGGGAAATCATTGACCGGACCCTGAAGGATTCGGGCCGCCGCAGCCTGGAGGACCTTGACCGCGAGAACTGGTTTGACGTGCAGCCCGACTTCGAGGCTTCTCATTTCCTCAAGGGCTTTGCCCACGCCGACGGCAAGTTCCATTTCAGGGCAGACTGGCGGAAGGCTGCAGGCGTGATCTCGACCATGGGTGTGCTGGGGCCTGTCGATCAGTTGCCGGTGCTGCCGGATCACGTGCAGATCACCGATCCTTCGAACGAGGATGTGCCTTTCCGGCTGGCCACCAGCCCGGCCCGCACGTTCCTCAATTCGTCGTTCAATGAAACGCCGGGCTCGCGCAAGCGGGAAGGCAGGCCGAACCTGATGATCCATCCGGACGACATGGCGAAGCTCGGTATCGCCGAAGGCGATCTGGTGATCGCGGGCAACCGGCGCGGCCAGGTGCGGATGCACGCCAAGGCCCATGAAGGGCAGCAACGCGGTGTCGTGATTGCGGAATCGATCTGGCCGAATGACGCCTTTGAGGATGGCTGCGGGATCAACTCCCTCGTGGGATCCGACCAGCCGGCACCGGCAGGCGGAGGCGCCTTCCATGACAATGCCGTGTGGATTCGCGCAGCCTGAATTCTGAATCAAAGATGAACGGCGGATTCAGGCGCCACTCATCCGCCCACTGATAAATTCACCTTAATACGCAAATTCGTCGCAATTCAGCCAACACTGGGCCGTGGTTCATCCGTATACGGCATATTCGTGAGTGGCGTGGGTTGAGTCAGAAATCAGGTGAACTGCTATGTCCTACGGCGCACATGCAATTGAAATGAATGTCTTTTTTGTTCAGCGCAAGCGGGTGAAGCCTGCTTCCGCAAAGCGTCCCCCCATCAAGCGCAGCACGCGCTACATGCTTGTGGCAATGGCGGCCGTTCTGGCGCTTGCCACGCTTGCCCCGATCACCGTGCTCGCGGCCTGATCACGGCAGCTTCGCGATCCGCTCCGACAACAGGGCATAAAGGCCCTCGGCGTCGACACTGCGGCAGACGGTGGCATTGGCTGGCCGCTTCGTCATTCCCCACCAGTCCACCAGAGTCATGCCCATTGTCAGCTCGCTTTCGCATTCAATGGCGAGATTGACGTAACGCGAGACGAAGAGCTCGGGCTTGAGCAGCCAGGCCATGACGCAGGGATCATGCAGCGGTCCGCCGTCCGTTCCGTATTTCTGTTCATCGAAGCGCTCGAAATATTCAAGCAGGGCAGCACAGGCCGGCCCGGAACGATTCGGCATCTTGCGGAAGCGCTCGATCCGCTTGGCCGAGGTGAGCGCCTGATGCGTTGCATCAAGCGGGACGAGGGTGAGCGGGATGCCCGCCTCGCAGACGAGCCGTGCCGCATGCGGATCGACATAGATGTTGAACTCGGCGGCCGGCGTGATGTTGCCGCCTTCAAAGAAGCCGCCGCCCATGGAGACGATCTGCTTGATGCGCCCGGCAATGCGCGGTTCGCGCGCCAGCGCCATGCCGATGTTGGTCAGGGGGCCGAGCGTGCAAAGTGCCACGGTCTTTTCGGGGCGCGACATGATCGTCTCGACAATGAAATCGACGGCATGCTGGCTCTGCAAAGGCATGGTGGGTTCCGGCAGATCGGGGCCATCAAGGCCCGTCTTTCCATGCACATATTCGGCGGTGACCAGCTTGCGCAGCATCGGGCGCGAACAGCCCGCAAAGACCTTGATGTCGGTGCGCTTTGCCAGTTCGCAGATCTTGCGCACGTTCTTTTCGGTAAGCGCCAATGGTACATTTCCGGCCACTGCCGTGATCCCGAGGATCTCGAACTCCGGCGAGGCGAGCGCCAGCAATATGGCGAGGGCATCGTCCTGTCCCGGATCCGTGTCGATGATGATAGGCAGTGGTGTGGTCATTCTGAACTCCTGAGTCGCCGCAGATAGCTGGGCACGTCGTCAGAGGGAAGGGGGATGGGGATTGGCCTGCTGTCAGACTGCTGACATGATGCTGGCAGCAGGCTGTCAGTAAGCAGGATGCATGAGACGCGCAGACCGGTTGCTACGCATCATCCAGATTCTCCGGCGCCACAGGCGACCGGTGAAAGGCCAATCCATGGCCGAAGAACTGGAGATCAGCCTTCGCACGCTCTACCGCGACATCGCCGACCTGATGGCCGACGGTGTGCCGATCCGTGGCGAGGCCGGGATCGGCTATGTGCTGGGAGAGGGCTATGACCTGCCGCCGCTGATGTTCAACGCCGATGAACTGGAAGCCGTGATGCTCGGCCTGCGCTGGGTGATGCGCCGCGGCGACAGCGACCTTAAGCGGGCGGCGATGGATTCGGTTGCGAAAGTTGGCGCTGTTCTGCCGCAGGATCTCAAGCCCACCCTGTTCGATGCCGGGCTGCTGGTGCCCGCCAATCTGCGAAGTGTCGAGGATCGGGTCGATGTTTCGGTATTGCGGCGCGCGATACGCGATCAACGAAAGGTCGATATCCGATATATTGCCGAGGATGGCGCCCATACGCAGCGCACCATCTGGCCGATTGCCATTGCCTATTTCGAGGCGCAGCGGCTGGTGATCGGCTGGTGCGAACTCCGGACGGATTTCCGCAGCTTCCGGACCGATCGCATCCAGCATGCAGAGGCGCGCAAGGACAAGTACCCGGAGCGGCGCAAGGTGCTGCTCAAGCGCTGGACGGAACTGCAGCACGGCAGCGGCGGCGAGCCTCAGCTGGATGTCTTGAACTGAACCTTGCCGGAGGCCACGAGTTCCAAAGCCTTCACATAGAGCGGATGCTCAACGTTGAGCACGCGGGCTGCAAGTGTTTCAGCCGTATCGCCCTCCATAACCGGCACGGCTGCCTGGGCGATGACCTGGCCGCCATCAAGTTCTTCCGAGACGAAATGCACCGATGCCCCGTGCCGCGTGGCCTTGTCGGCGAGGGCCTGTTCATGCGTGTGAAGGCCCTTGTAGGCGGGCAGTAGGGACGGGTGAATGTTGAGCATCCTGCCCGCCCATCTCCGCGTGAAGCCTGGTGTCAGGATGCGCATGAAGCCTGCGCAGGCGACGAGTTCGGCGCGGTGCCGCAGGAGGCTCTGATGCAGGGCGGCCTCAAACGCCTCCCGGTCAGGATAGGCCTTGTGGTCAATGGCCTCGGCCGGAATACCGTTGTCACGGGCAAAGGCGAGCCCTGCGGCACCAGGCCGGTTCGAGATGACAGCGACGATCTCCGCCGGATAGTCTGGCGCGCGCGCGGCCCTCACCAGCGCCTGCATGTTGGAGCCACGCCCGGAAATGAGGACGGCCACACGCTGTTTCGTCATTGGACCTGGAGGCTGCCCGAGAAGGCGACTTGTTCTTCCTGGCCCTTGCGCTTGCGGATCTGGCCAAGCGTGACAACCCTTTCGCCAGCCTTCCGCAAGGCCGTGGAGACGGCCTTGACGTCCTTCTCCCTGACAACAACGATCATGCCGATGCCGCAGTTGAACGTGCGAAGCATTTCGCGCTCGTCGACGCCCCCTGTGCGGGCCAGCCAGTCAAAGACAGGCAGATAGGGAACGACGTCAAGATTGATCTCGGCGACGGTCGCCTTCGGAAGCACGCGGGGAATGTTCTCGATGAAACCACCGCCGGTGAGGTGGGCCAGGGCCTTGATGCCAAGTCCGGCGCGCAGGCTCTTCAGCAGTGATTTGACATAGATACGCGTGGGCGTGAGCAGGGCCTGGGCCAGCGTCTCACCCTTGCTGAAGGGTGCGGGCGCCGTGAGCGCAAGACCGCTCAGGGCGATGATGCGGCGGATCAGAGAGTAACCGTTCGAGTGCGGCCCGCTCGAGGCAAGCCCGAGGATCACGTCACCGGCCTTCACATCCTTTGCAGGAAGGATCTTCTTGCGCTCGACAGCGCCGACGGCAAATCCCGCGAGATCATAGTCATTGCCGTGATACATGCCGGGCATCTCGGCGGTTTCGCCGCCAATGAGGGCGCAGCCCGCCTGTTTGCAGCCATCGGCAATACCGGCGATGACATCGCGTGCTGCCGCCACGTCAAGTTTTCCGGTGGCGTAGTAGTCGAGGAAGAAGAGAGGCTCCGCCCCCTGAACGACGAGATCGTTCACCGACATGGCCACCAGATCAATGCCGACCCCGCGATGAAGGCCCGAATCAATGGCGAGCCTGAGCTTGGTTCCAACGCCGTCATTCGCCGCCACGAGCACGGGATCGCGGTAGCCGCAGGCCTTGAGGTCGAAGAGGCCGCCGAAGCCACCCAGTGCCGCATCGGCACCTTTGCGGCGCGTCGAACGGGCCAAAGGCTTGATTGCTGAAACGAGATCATTACCGGCTGAGATATCGACACCGGCATCCGCGTAGGTCAGTCCGTTGCGTAGCGCTTGTTTGCCGTCGCCCATGCCGCTAGTTTGCCCCAATTGAAATCAATATGCGTTTGGGCGCTCCTTAGCCCAAGTGCGGGGTGCTCAAAACCCTTTTTGGACAGACGTTACCGGGGTCATGGGAATTGCAAGTGGGTCAATGCAGGGGCTGAGGCTGATTCTGGTCTTGGCGCTTCTGGTATTTGCCGCCGTGGCCCATGCCGCTGGCCCGGTGGAAACCAGCGTTTTTGCTGTCCAGGGCGTGGCCGTGGACGTCACCGACAGTGATGCTGCCACCGCCAAGAACAAGGCACTTGTCGAGGTCCAGATCAAGGCCTTCCGGCAACTGGCGGAGCGGCTGGGCTCGCCGGAGGTGGTTGCCGCGGTCGAGGAGATGGATGAGAAGCAGATCCTGCCCTATCTCAAATCCCTCTCCATCGAAGAGGAAAGCATCAGCCCGGGCCGCTATGCCGGCAAGCTGACGGTCCGTTTCCTGCCCGAAAAGGTGAAGGCGCTTTACTCCAACTACGGCGTGCGGGTGGTTTCGCGGCAGGGGCCGTCTTTCCTCGTACTGCCGGTCTGGCAGCCTTCGCAGGGCGTCTCGCAACTCTGGGAGGATAACCCCTGGCGCCGCGCCTGGGTGAATCTCAGGGCCGAGCAATCGCTGGTGCCCATCATCGTGCCGCTGGGCGATCTCGACGACAGCGCCATCATCTCGGTTGAGGACGTGCTGAGCGGCGACGAGGTGAAGCTGGAGGCGATCCGCCGCCGCTACGATGTGAACACCGTGCTGATCGCCTATGCCGAACCGGCCGAGGGCGGCGGTGTGCGGGCCCGGATGCAGGGCGACACGCCATTGGGCCGCATGAAGTTCGACAAGATCTACACCGCCGAGAACCCGACCATCGATGAATCGGCTGCCCTTGCCACGCAGCGCTTCCATGCGGTGATGGTCGACAAGTACCGCTCCAATCCGTCCGGGGCTTCCGTGGCTGACGGCGGTGAGCCCGCCGAGGCTGCTCCACGGCAGACGCTGGCCGTGGCCGTGCCCTTTGCCGGTCCTTCGGAGTGGAACAGGCTGCGCTCGCGCATTCTCTCGGCCCCCGGAGTCGTCGGCCTTGATGTGTCGTCCCTTGGCGGCGACGGTGCCGTGGTCCGGCTGACCGTGGCGGGCGAACTCGATCTCATGCAATCCCGCTTTGAGCGGGTCGGCCTGCAGCTCATGCGGGCGGGTGGCTCCTGGGTCATCCAGCCGCTATGATGGGGCGCCATGCCTGTCAGCCTGCCAAACCTGATCACCATCGCGCGCATCCTGCTGGTGCCACTGACCATCTGGTTCATGATTTCGGACGCGCATGGCGCAGCGCTGGCCTCTTTCGTTGTGGCGGGCATAAGCGACGCGGTGGACGGCTTCATCGCGCGCCGGTTCGGGCTCGTTTCTGAACTGGGGGCCTATCTCGATCCGCTGGCCGACAAGGCCCTTCTGGTTTCAATTTATGTGACTCTGGCCATTTTGAAGGTGGTGCCGGCCTGGCTGGCCATTCTCGTGGTCACCCGGGATGTCCTCATCGTGGGCGCTGTGCTGCTGGCGCAGTTTCTGGGCAAGCCCATGCAGGTGCGGCCGCTGTGGATAAGCAAGGTTAATACCACCGCGCAGATTGTTTTTGCCGTGGTCATGCTGGGCCTCCTGGCGCTGGACTGGAGCCTCACCGGGATCGTGACGGCGGGGATCACCCTTGTGGCCGGGTTGACCATCATTTCCGGCGCGCTTTACTTGCGCGACTGGGTGCGGCACATGTCGGCGTAAGTTGAAAGCGGGCAGCAGCAGATGACAATTCAACGGCAGATGGGCTTCTGGGTGATCAGTCTTCTGACTGTCGTCATCTTGCTTTGGGCCCTGCAGGACATCCTGCTGCCCTTCATCGCTGGTTTCGTGCTCGCGTATTTTCTCGATCCCGTCGCCGACTGGCTGGAGCGCCGCGGCCTCTCGCGCATGCTGGCCACCTCGGCGATCCTGACGGTGGCCGTTCTGGCCGTGGTCACGGTCGTGCTGGTGGTTGTGCCGATCCTGAGTGACCAGATCATCAAGCTGGCGCAGGATTTGCCAGCCCTGCTTCAGGCGCTGATCGCCAAGGCCGACCAGGTGGCACCGCAGTCCCTCAAGGAACTCATCGCCAATTCCGGAACGGATGTTCGTGGCTCGATCGGCGATATTGCCTCGCGGGCAACGGGCTGGATCGCCACGCTGCTGACCTCGATCTGGTCTGGCGGCATGGCCCTGGTGAACGTCATTTCGCTCCTCGTCGTGACGCCGATCGTTGCGTTCTACCTGCTGCTCGACTGGGACAAGATTGTTGCCAAGATCGATGGCTGGCTGCCGCGTGATCATGCTGAGGAAATTCGCGGGATTGCCCGCAACATCGACCATGCCCTGGCCGGTTTTATCCGCGGGCAGGGCACCGTGTGCCTGCTTCTTGGCCTCTTCTATGCCATCGGTCTGTCGCTGGCCGGTCTCAAGTTCGGCCTTGCCATCGGTTTCGGCGCCGGCCTTCTCAGCTTCATTCCCTATGTCGGCGCACTTGTGGGCGGCGTTCTGGCCATCGGCGTGGGGCTCGTCCAGTTCTGGCCTGACCTTACGATGATTGCCGTCGTTATCGGCATCTTTGCGGTGGGGCAGTTCATCGAGGGAAACATCCTCTCGCCGAAGCTTGTCGGCGGCAGCATTGGCCTGCATCCCGTGTGGCTGATGTTTGCGCTCTTTGCCTTTGGCTACGTGTTCGGTTTCGTTGGTCTTCTGCTGGCGGTGCCGCTGGCGGCGGCGGCAGGCGTGATCGTGCGCTATGTGCTGGGCAAGTATCTCAAGTCGAAGCTCTATATCGGCAATGGTGCGCCCGCGGCGAATGAACCGGTGAAGCTGGAACAGCGCCGCCGGAAAAGCAGATAGCCTTGGCGCGCCAGCTGATCCTTGATCTGGGGCACAGGCCCGCTTCCGGGCGTGACGATTTTCTGGTGGGGCCATCGAACGCCGCTGCGGTCGAAATGATCGATCAGTGGCCCCGCTGGCCGGCTCATGCCGTGCTCCTCCTTGGGCCAGCGGGGGCGGGCAAGAGCCACCTCGCGACGGTCTGGCAGATGCGCTCAGGCGCACACCGGATCAATCTCGCTGACCTGACAGTCGACTCGGTCCCGGCGGCATTTTCTGCCAATGCGCTGGCCTTGGAGGACGCTGAGCCGGACCGGGTACCGGAACGGGCAATGTTTCATCTGCTTAATCTGGCGCGCCAGCAGGGCGGGCATGTGCTGGTCACGAGCCGCTATCCCGCCGCTCATTGGCAGGTGAAATTGCCGGACCTCGCTTCGCGCCTGAAGGCGATCCCTGAGGTGGCCATTGCCGAACCCGATGACGCCCTGCTGCGGGGTGTGCTGGTGAAGCATTTTGCCGACCGGCAGATCGCAGTCGATGAACCGATGATCACCTATCTCCTGACCCGCATGCCGCGCTCCATGGCGGCAGCCCGCGAACTGGTGGGCCTCATTGATGCGCAGGCCCTGGAGGAAGGCGTATCCGTTTCCCGTACGCTGGCCGGCCGCGTGCTTCAGGGCTACGAAGGGCCGGGTTCCGCCCCTCGCTCCGGGGACATGGCGGAATTCACCAAAACGTCATAGGCTTGCAATACTTGGCCCACGGGAGCCACAGCCATGAATGCCAGCGAACAGACACCTGAAGTCGTCACCATCGACAACCCCCGCCGCTTCTTCAACCGCGAGCTTTCCTGGCTCGGGTTTAACCTGCGCGTTCTCGAGGAGGCCCGCGACCCGGCGCATCCGCTGCTGGAGCGCCTGCGCTTCCTGTCCATCTCCGGCAACAACCTTGATGAGTTCTTCATGGTCCGCGTGGCGGGTCTGGTCGGGCAGATCCGCGAAGGTGTAGTCGAGACCAGTGAGGACGGGCGCACCGCTGCGGAGCAGCTCGTGCTGGTGCGCGAGAAGGCGCAGGCCCTCATGGCAGAACAGGACATCCGCTGGCAGCAGCTTCGCGGTGAACTGGCGAAGAACGGCATTGTCATTGTCGAGCCGGAAGAGCTGAACGCGGCCGACCAGGAGTTCCTGAACCATCGCTTCCTCGAGCAAATTCTTCCGGTGGTGACGCCGATTGCCATCGATCCGGCCCATCCCTTTCCCTTCATCCTGAACCGTGGATTCGTGACGGCGGTCGAGCTGCGCCGCCGGGCCGACAACAATGTGATGCGCGCCCTGCTGCCGATTCCGGCACCGCTGGAGCGCTTCATCCGGCTTCCGGGCGAGGCAACGCGCTTCATCAGCCTCGAAAACATGCTCGTTATCTTCCTGCCGCGACTCTTTCCTGGCTACGACGTGCTGGGCAAAGGTCTGTTCCGCGTCATCCGGGACAGCGACATCGAAATCGAGGAAGAGGCCGAGGATCTCGTCCGCGTGTTCGAAACGGCGCTGAAGCGCCGCCGCCGCGGCTCCGTGATCCGCATGGAAGTGGACGCCGCATGCCCCACGTCGCTGCGTGACTTCATCATTGCCGAACTGGACGTTTCGCCCGATGTGGTGGTGGTGAGCAGTGGTCTCGTTGGCTATGCCGACACGTCTCAGCTTATTCTCGACGAGCGGGCCGACCTGAAGTTCAAGCCCTATGTGGCGCGCTTCCCCGAACGTGTGCGCGACCATGGCGGCGACATCTTTGCAGCGATCCGCCAGAAGGATTTCATCGTCCATCACCCATACGAATCCTTCGACGTGGTGGTGCAGTTCATCCGTCAGGCGGCAAGCGATCCCGACGTGGTGGCGATCAAGCAGACGCTCTACCGCACGTCGCGCAACTCGCCGGTGGTGGCCGCCCTCGCCAAGGCGGCGGAAGCCGGCAAGACCGTCATGGCGCTGGTGGAACTCAAGGCGCGCTTTGACGAGGAAGCCAATATTCAATGGGCCCGCGACCTGGAACGTGCTGGCGTGCAGGTTGTCTTCGGTTTCATTGAGCTCAAGACCCATGCCAAGGTTTCCATGGTGGTGCGGCGCGAGCATTCCGGCATGCGCACCTATGTGCATTTTGGCACAGGCAACTACCATCCGATCACGGCCAAGATTTACACCGATCTTTCCTTCTTCACCTGCGATCCGGCGCTGGCACGCGATGCGGCGCGGCTCTTCAACTACATCTCCGGCTATGCCCCGCCGGAGGAACTGGAACGCATTTCTCTCTCGCCGATCAATCTCAAGAGCAGGTTGCTCAATCACATCGACGAGGAAATTGAACATGCCAAGGCCGGGCGCCCAGCGCAGATCTGGGGCAAGGTGAATTCGCTTGTCGATCCCGGCATCATCGACGCACTCTACAAGGCAAGCATGGCGGGCGTGCAGATTGATCTCGTCGTGCGTGGCATC
The DNA here is from genome assembly GCA_020161855.1 of Pseudomonadota bacterium. Taxonomy (GTDB): domain Bacteria; phylum Pseudomonadota; class Alphaproteobacteria; order Rhizobiales; family Aestuariivirgaceae; genus Aestuariivirga. The sequence continues at coordinate 319,258 of JAIUNJ010000002.1, read as the reverse complement.
AGCTGCCTGAGGCCCGGCATTCCGGGCCTTTCCGAGAATATCCGCGTGAAGAGCATCGTGGGGCGTTTTCTTGAGCATTCACGGATCGTGTGTTTCGGCGCGGGCCATGGTCTGCCTCACCCGAAGGCCAAGATTTACATTGGCTCCGCCGACTGGATGCAGCGCAATCTGCATCGCCGGGTGGAAACCCTGATCCCTATCGAGAATCCAACGGTGCATGATCAAGTGCTCGACCAGATCATGATGGCGAACCTGCGCGACAACATGCAGAGCTGGGAACTCCTGGCGGATGGCACATCCCGGCGCCTGTCGCCGGGGCCGGGCGAGGAGCCCTTCAATGCCCACAACTATTTCATGGAGAATCCTTCACTCTCTGGACGGGGCAGGGCCTTGGAAAGTAGTGTCCCGCCCGCGATTCAATCGAAGAGAAAGAGAGCGAAGTGAGTTGGCACAAGGGCTTCAGAACTGAACCCCCTAAATACCGGCCGGTTGCGGTTGTCGATATCGGCTCCAATTCCGTACGACTCGTCGTCTATGATGGCTTGCGCCGGTCGCCGACCCCTGTTTTCAACGAGAAGATCCTTTGCGGCCTTGGCCGTGGCGTGGCCATCACCGGCAAGCTGAACGAGGCCGCCGTTGTGCGCGCCCTCTCAGCCTTGCGCCGCTTCCGAGCCCTGGCGCGGCAGATCGGCTGCAGCAGTGTCTTTGCTGTCGCAACCGCTGCCGCACGCGAGGCCTCCAACGGCGAAGCCTTCATCGACAAGGCCGAAGAGGCGCTGGGTGCCGGCATCGCTGTTCTCACCGGCAAGGAAGAAGCCCGGTATGCTGCGCTTGGTGTGGTTGCCGGCATTCCGCAGGCCGATGGCCTGGTGGGTGATCTCGGCGGTGGCTCCCTGGAATTGATTGACGTCAAGGATGGCAGGCTGAACGACGGGGTGACGCTGCCGATCGGGCCTTTGCGCCTGATCGACATGTCGTCCGGTCACATGGAGGCGGCGCGCAAGATCGTCGATGAATATCTTGGCGACGCAGGCGTGCTGCGCAAACTGAAGGGCCGCGCCTTCTATGCCGTTGGCGGGACTTGGCGAAATATTGCCCGCATGCACATGGCGCATGCTCACTATCCGCTGCATGTGCTTCATCAATATACGATGACGCGGCAGCAGGCGGGAGGCATTGCCGAGCTTGTATCCGGGCTCTCGCCGGCAGCGCTCAAGGATGTGAAGGATGTTTCCAAGAGCCGTTCAGAAACCATGCCCTATGGTGCGATGGTGCTGGAGCGGCTGCTGCATCATGGGCGCCCTGAAAGTGTGATCTGCTCGGTCTATGGTGTGCGTGAGGGGTATCTCTATGCCAAGCTGCCGCGGCGGAAGATGGAGTCCGATGCGCTGCTGTCGTCGTGTTGGGATTTTGCCCGTCGCTATGCCCGCTCGCCCGAGCACGAGCTCGAGCTATGTGACTGGACGGATCAGATTTTCGGCAAGGACGGCTTCAAGGAAACCGCCGAGGAACGGCGCCTGCGTTATGCCGCTTGCCTGCTTGCCGATATCGGCTGGCGCGCCCACCCGGACTATCGCGCTGACCGCTCTCTCGGCATGATTTCTCAAGCCGCCTTTGTCGGTGTCGATCACCCGGGCCGGGTCTTTCTCGCGCTCACGGTCTTCTACCGCTACGAGGGCGAGACCATGAAGGATGATCTCACGCGCCTCCTCGACGAGCGTCACATGGAACGGGCCCATCTGCTGAGTTCAATCTTTCGCCTCGCCTATATCCTGTCGGCAGCCATGCCGGGCATGCTGCCGCGCATTGGCCTGCAACTGGCAGCGGGCAAGGAACTGGTGTTGACCTTGCCGAAGAAGCTCAAGGATCTGATGGGCGAGCGAGTCGAAAAGAGGCTTGCCAGCCTCGCCTTCGAGATGGGGCGCACGCCCCGTATCAAGATCGGCGGATGATGGTGGCCCGGCCCTTCTCAAAGGCAATTGCCGCCTTGCCTGACTTGAGATCGAGCGCGAAGGAACCGAATACATCGCGCCGCCAGCCATGAAGGGCCGGCACATCGGCTGAATCATCGACGGCAATGGCGTCAATATCCGCGCTGCTGGCGATGAGCTTCGGCGCGATGCCTTCATTCTCGCTGACAATCTTGAGGGCAAGCTTGAGCACATCGGCAGCCGCTTCCTGTGCGCTTGACATCTCGTCGCCGCGGCCCTTGGGGGCCGGCACTGTGGAAGGATCGCGGGCAAGCGCTTCTGCAACGGCGGCAAGAATGCCCTTGCCGATCACGGACTCGGCGGAACCGCGGGGTAGAAGCCTGAGTTGCTGCAGGGCCTCGACAGAAGTGGGAACCTGGATCGCGATTTCCCCAACAGCGTCGTCCTTGAGAATACGCCCGCGTGGCACATTTTTCGCTTGCGCCTCGCGCTCCCGCCAGGCGGCTACAGCCATCAGCGTCGCCTGCTGCTTGCGGTTCTGGATGCGCGCCTTGATGCGGCGCCAGCAATCATCCGGGTTGACGCGATAACCATCCGGATTTGCGAGATCGGCAAGTTCGCCTTCAAGCCAGGAAGCGCGGCCTTCCTTATCGATCTGCGCCATCAGCTTTTCATAGACGGTGCGGAGATGGGTGACGTCCGAGATGGCATAGGCCATCTGCTTCGGCGTCAGCGGCCTGCGCGACCAGTCGGTGAACTGCGAGGACTTGTCGATCTGAGCGCCCGCCAGCTTGCGCACGATCGCCTCATAGCCGACCTGATCACCGAAACCACAGACCATTGCCGCAACCTGCGTATCGAAGATGGGCGTGGGAATACGGTTCGAGAGATTGAGGAAGATTTCATTGTCCTGCCGGGCGGCATGGAACACCTTCAGCACCGCGGGATTGTCCATCAGCGTGAAGAACGGGCCGAGATCGAGCCCTCGGGCAAGCGGATCGATCAGCGCTGCGGCGTTCGACCCTGCCACCTGTATGAGGCAGAGCTTCGGATAATAGGTGGTTTCGCGCAGGAATTCCGTGTCGACCGTGATGAAGCGCTCCGCCGCCAGCCCGGCGCAGAAGGCTGCGAGTTCGGCGTTGGTTTCGATAAGCGGAATAGGTGGGTTCTGTGAGTTCATGTCTGTCAGCTGTGCCCGAAGACGCGGGCAAAAATGGTATCGACGTGCTTGGTATGATAACCGAGATCGAAGAGGGCCTCGAGCTCCTGGGCACTCATGACCGAGGCAATCTGCTTGTCCTTCTTGAGAAGATCGAGAAACTGCCCCTCACCGCGCCAGACCGGCATGGCGTTGCGCTGTACGGCGGCGTAGGAGTCTTCGCGGCTGAAGCCCTTCTGGGTCAGGGCGAGCAATACGCGTTGCGAATGAACGAGGCCACCCAGCCTGTCGAGATTGCGCTGCATGTTCTCCGGATAGACCAGGAGCTTGTCGACAACGCCTGCCAGCCGCCGGAGCGCAAAATCGAGATGAACGGTGGCATCGGGGCCGATACCGCGCTCGACTGATGAATGCGAGATGTCGCGCTCATGCCAGAGCGCCACGTTTTCAAGAGCAGGGACTGCCGCCGAACGTACGAGCCGGGCGAGACCTGTCAGATTTTCCGTGAGCACCGGGTTGCGCTTGTGTGGCATTGCCGATGAGCCCTTCTGGCCCGGCGAGAAATACTCTTCGGCCTCGAGAACTTCGGTGCGTTGCAGATGGCGGATTTCCGTTGCAAGTCTTTCGACAGAACTGGCGATGACGGCGAGCACCGAGAAATACATGGCGTGGCGGTCGCGCGGGATCACCTGGGTGGAAATGGGCTCCACCGCGAGGCCAAGTTTCTGCGCCACATGCGCCTCGACCGAGGGATCAATATTGGCGAAGGTGCCGACGGCACCGGAAATAGCGCAGGTTGTGACGTCGCGCTGCGCAAAGACCAGGCGTTCACGCGCCCGCTGGAACTCGGCATGGGCGTAAGCCAGTTTCAAACCGAAGGTGACCGGCTCGGCATGGATGCCGTGGCTGCGGCCGATGGTGGGTGTCATCTTGTGCTCGAAGGCGCGGCGCTTGAGCGCCGCAAGCAGGTCGTCGATATCCTTGAGCAGAAGGTCGGCGGCCCGGACGAGCTGGATGTTGAAGCAAGTGTCCAGCACGTCGGAGGAGGTCATGCCCTGGTGAACGAAGCGCGCCTCGGGTCCCACGATCTCGGCCAGATGGGTGAGAAAGGCGATGACGTCATGCTTGGTGACGGACTCGATCTCGTCGATACGCGCGACGTTGAACTCAGCATCCTTGCCGCGGGCCCAGATGGCTGTCGCGGCATCCTTCGGAACAATGCCTAATTCCGCCATCTTATCAGCAGCATACGCCTCGATCTCAAACCAGATCTTGAAGCGGGTTTCGGGTGCCCAGATATGGGCCATCTCTTTGCGCGTGTAACGTGGGATCATTGCTAACCTTTTGCCCGGCCATAACAAATGCCGCCGCCCAGCACCAGACAGAAGTATCGGCATGCAGAACCGGCCGCTGGCGCGCTGAAAGAGAAGAATTGGAGGTCGGTTCCTTTCGAGTCCGTCACCGGTGCGCGGGTCACGAAAGCAGATCGTACGCTAGGCATAGCTGACCAGATCCTCAGGCGTATTAATCCTCAAGGAAAAGCAGCTTCTACTGGCATGGTTTCAACCCATGTTCCTCATGTGTAGCACCGGCGTCCCTCGTCCGAAAAGGCCATCTCAGGGTTCCGTTGCCTAATCTGATAGCGATTGTAGGGAGTCCGAGTTAACTCAGGATCACCTTCATCTGATCCCTCAGATTGGCTTTGACAAGTTGCCGGTTCGCAGTAGCGACCGTCTTCATGTGCTCGTAGTGTTCCGGTTTTAAGATGGCAAGAATGTCCAAAAGGTTTGAGAGATCAATCCTTGAGAACATCTGTGGAAACGGCGACCAAGCATCCATGTAGGCGTCGGCCTTGGGCAGGCTCAAGGTGAAATGTGGAATGCCCGTAGCCATAGATATTATGGCACCATGCAGGCTGGAGCCAACATAGAATTGGGCTGATGCAAGAGCGCCGAGAATGCTGCTATTGTGCTGCTGTCTGTGAAGCACGGTTACATCGGGCAGCATTTCGTGAATGCGGCGAAGTGGCTCGACGTCATCATGGCCAGCAGCGTAGCCAATGGGCAGCAGCAGCGCCTTCATCTGCAGGGTCAGCGCAATCCTCGCGATCTGTCTCACAAACTGCTGAGTATTTTTGTCGCCGATTTCCTTGCTGACCTGAAAGACGAAGTATTTCGCCTTCGCTTTCAGACGTTGCCGAGGTGCAAGAAGAGATACGGCGCAGGGCGCCACCGTGTAGCGCTGCCAGCCAGCCACTTTGCGTTGAAAAAAACGATAGTCGCGCACTGACACATATTCCGCGGCCGCGAGCGCCTTAAGCTGGCCTTCATCCCCGGGGATGCCGCCGACACTGTTATGGACAAGTTTGACACCAGAGCCGAGGCGTTCCCGTGGGATCATGAAAGGATAATCCCACATATCCCCCATTGTCTTATCCACGATTTCGTCAAATTTGCCTGGTGCGCTGGCCTTCAATTGCTTCATTCTATGGAAAAGCTCAGGCGTCTTGGCGAGCATCACCATCAATCCTGACTTATGGGCGTTGAGCGTCTCGCCGCCGACGACAACAACCGCGCTACCTGGCTCGAGTGCCGATATGTGATCGGTGATGCGTTCGGTCTTCAGGCAACCGTATTCGCTTAAGTCGGATATAGAAGTAGAGGCATGAACGATCTTGAATCTATCTTTGATTTCTGGTGCGTATTTTTCGATATATGCTTGGTAAGCGATCGGCATCAGCATGTCGCCAAAATTGTAGCGATCATACGCTCCGTAGAGCACGAGTGACTTCATTCAGAACCAACCTTGAGAGGATACATCCCGGGAGTGCGCGCTACTCAAACAGAGAGAACGGCACGGCAATGAAGCGCCGGTCGGAGCCCTCGAAACCGCGCGAATAGACACCGATCAGAGCAACCATCGGGTCGTCTGGCAGGCCGTAGTCAGCAGGCGCAAAGATAGCCTCGATATCGTAGCCATGCGGGCAATAGCGGGATTTCGGGATGCTTGCATCCTTGATGATTGGCTTGCTGACACCCGTCTTGACGTTCTTGAGCGTGAGTTCCATGCCGACGAAGGTGATGAAGTCACCGTCCGGACATTCTGGCGGCTGGGCAACCTTCACGTCCTGCACAGAAAGTTCGTAGGAGCCCATGGCATCATAGCCCTCAACATTGCCCATGGAGTTGTAGTAGCGGGCGAAGCGCACCTTGCGCCTGTCGGAGATGATCTCGGTGAAGGGACGGTGCGCCAGCGTGTCGTAGGCGCTGTCGATCTTCAACTCGTCGAGGATCAGGCGGACCTGCTGAAGCGCCTTGGCACGCACATCCGAGATTTTCGGATTTTCCTCGTCTTCTCCCGACAACATGCGAACGGGGGTGCCTTTCACCCAGCTGTCGGACTTGATGTCGAGCACATAAATATCGGAATAGGCAAAGCCGGAGCCATCCTGATGGCCATATTGCTCGAAGGCGAAGTAGCGCGCATCAGGTGAGAAGCCGATGGCGCGGCTCTGTGCGCCGTCGGCGGCATGGGCGGTGGCTGGTATCAGAAGGGCAAGAATAACAGCAATGAAGCGGAACATCAGAAAGCCTTGAATGTGACCAGGGTGTAGGTGTCGCGGATGCCTTTGACCGTCTGGATGTGCTCGGCGATGAAATGACCAACATCCTGCTCTTCTTCGAGATAGAGCTTGACCAGCAAGTCATAGCCGCCGGCGGTCGAATAGATTTCCGATGCAATCTCGGCGTCGGCAATCTTTGAAGCCACCTCATAGGATTTGCCGAGTTCACATTTGATCTGGACGAAATAGGCGCGCATGGGCTCCTCAGTTCTGGTTCGGACTTTCGGCGAACTCACCAACACTCCAGCGATACCACGTGAAGTGTTGTGGCTTGATATCGCCTTTGGCAGTGAAGCCGATAGGCCCCATGACGGTCTGGATCGTGGCGCCGCCCTTGAGCCAGTTCGCCATGGCCCGGCCGTCATTGACATCGCGCGCCTTGGCGGCCGCAGCAAAGGCCTGTACCGCGGCGAAGGAGGGGACGACGGCCCCGTCGCTTGCGAGGCCCTTTGAGGTGAAGATATCCTGCAGTGTCACCGGCACGACCAGCGAGACAGGATCGGTCGCGAAGGTTACCTGCGTGCCTTCGCCGGCATCCTTTGCGCGTTCCCAGTAGACATTGTTCAGCAGTGCATCCGCACCATAAAACCGGATCGACAGGCCTGCCTGCTTCACCGCTGCAGCAATGCCGCCAGCGTCGGTCGCCGCAGTGGTGAAGTAGATGGCCGTTATCCCGGCCTCCTTTAGTTTTTCGATGAGTGCAGCGTGGTCAGCCGAGCCGGCCTTGATGGTGATATCGATCGCACCCTCAACCAGTTGCTTCATGCGCTGTGCAAGCGCGCGGCCTGTGCTTTGGCCATCGTCAATGATAGCAAGCTTGGCATTTCCATCGTCAGTGGCGATGCGGGCTGCGGCAAATTCGGCCTGCGCATCGTCGCGGCTGGCCACGCGAAACACGTTCCAGTTTCCGCCTTCGGTCACGGCAGGGCCGGTCGCAGAGGGCGAGATCACGAGAATGCCCGCCTGTTCATAGGTCTTCGCGGTTGCGATGACGGCCCCGGAGCAGAAGTGGCCAATCACCACCCGCACATCCTGACGGACGAAATCGCCAGCGACGTCGAGGGCGCGGCGCGTATCGCAGGCATCGTCGCCGACCGTCATGGCAAGACGTTCGCCATTGATGCCACCCGAGGCGTTGATCGCATCAAGCGCTGCCTGCACCCCGGTCTTCATTTGCTCGCCGAATACGGCATTCTGTCCGCCCATGGGCCCGGCCACGCCCACCATGATGTCGGCGGCGGCGGGCAGGGGCATAAGTGAAAGACACAAGGACAGAAGCGCAATTCTGCGCATGCCGACTCCAAAAGCAAAGGACCCGCGCAAGCTATTGCGCGGGTCCCCATCAGGCAAGAAGTAAGTTCTCGCCTAAAGCGGTGTTACTGAACCGAAGGATCTTCGGCGTAGCCGCCCTTCGAGAACTTGTACCAGACGTACTTGGCACCGACGAGGTCACCCTTCGAGTCGAGCTTCAGCTCGCCGAGAACGGTCTTCATCGGATTGCCAGCGCGCAGCCATTCAGCGATCTTCTTGGGGTCCTTCGAACCCACGCCTTCGGCAGCCTGCTTGTACATCTGGAAAGCAGCGTAGGTGTAGAGCGTGTAGCCTTCCGGATCATAGCCGGCCGCCTTGAAGCGTTCGACGATTTCCTTGGCTTCCGGGAAGTTGCGCGGCTCAGGCGCAAAGGTGAAGATCATGCCTTCGGCTGCTTCGCCTGCAATCGTCCAGAACTCGATGTTGTTCATCGAGTCGCCCGAGAGCATCTGGGCCTGCGAGCCCTGCTCGCGCATCTGCTTCAGGATGAGAGCGGCTTCCGGATGGTAGCCACCGAAGTAGATGGCATCGACACCGGCGTCCTTCATCTTGGAGACGAGGGCCGAGTAGTCCTTTTCACCGGGGTTGATGGATTCGGCGAGAGCCGGTTCCAGGCCAGCAGCCTTCATCGCGGCGTTGGTGGCATCAGCAAGGCCTTTGCCGTAAGCCGACTTGTCGTCGATGATGGCAACCTTCTTGCCGGCGTAGTGCTTGGCGAGGTAGGCGCCAGCCACCAGGCCCTGCGCGTCGTCGCGGCCGCAGACGCGGGCGACGTTCCAGCCACCTTCATCCGTGAACTTCGGGTTCGTGGAAGCAGGCGAGATCATGAGGATGTTTTCTTCCTCATAGACCTTGGAGGCCGGGATCGACGAACCGGAACACAGATGGCCGGCCACGAACTCCACGCCCTTGGAAGCGAGCTGGTTGGCGACGGCAACGGCCTGCTTCGGATCGCAAGCATCGTCACCGATTTCGAGCACGAGCTTTTCACCCAGCACACCGCCCGCGGCGTTGATGTCGGCAACGGCCAATTCGGCGCCGCGCTTGTACTGCTCGCCGAGTGCGGCGAGCTGGCCAGTGATTGGGCCTGCGGTGGCGACCGTGATGTCGGCAAGCGCGGTGGTGGCGCTCAGCGCAGCGGCAAAGCTGACGGCAATGCCGGACAGGATCAACTTCTTCATTCAAACGTCTCCCTGACGATTTGCTTGTTTTGGGCCTTTCATGGGCCCTGTTCGGGGTCATGCCCCTTGAGCTCATTCAAGCCCAAAGGCGCAGGATTGGGAAGGGGCAATCGCTACAATCGCCCCATCCGCAATGGGTTTAAGACTTGTTCTGCCAGGACAGCAGGCCTGACCTTTCGTAAAGCCAGGGGTACTGAGTGGTCATCTGCTCGACGCGGCGCAACCGGAAGCCGAAGAAGGCCGCTGCCATGACCACCAGGCCATGGCTGATGTAATACTGCAGCGAGGTCAGATTGGAGCCGAAGAGGGCGTAGTCGAGAAAGCGCAGCCCGGCGGTGAAAACCAGCATGTTCACGGCAAGCGTCCAGGCAGGCGCCCATCCCGAGGCGACCGCCCGGCCAGCGAGGAAAGCCGCACCACCGCCAAGAATGACGGTGAAGACAAAGAACTGAATGACACCCGAAAGGTCGGTGTGTTCGAGGAAGAACAACGCGAGGGATTCCATCAGTGGCCTCCTTCGAGATAGGCGGCGCGAACTTCGGGCCGGGCCAAAAGTTCCTTGCCAGTGCCTGTCATGGTGATCTTTCCGTTGACCATCACATAGGCCCTGTGCGCCAGCTTCAGCGCGTGGAAGGCATTCTGCTCGACGAGGAAGACGGTGAGGCCTTCCTTCTCGTTCAGTTCCTTAATGGCGGAGAAAATCGACCGAACGATGATCGGCGCCAGGCCGAGCGAAGGTTCGTCGAGAAGCAGAAGCTTGGGGCGGGCCATCAAGGCACGGCCGATGGCGAGCATCTGCTGCTCACCGCCGGACAATGTGCCCGCGCGTTGCGTATGGCGCTTCTCGAGGATCGGGAAGAGCTTGTAGATCTTTGCCACGTCCTCTTCAAAAAAGGCCATATCGTTGACCGTGGCGCCCATCTGCAGGTTCTCGAGCACCGTCATGCGCGGGAAGATGCGGCGGCCTTCCGGAGATTGTGCAATGCCGAGCCGCGCAATCTGGTGGCTTGGAAGCTTGGTAATGTCCTTGCCTTCAAAGGTAATCGTGCCGCTGCGCGCGCGCGGCGTCCCGAAGATGGTCATCATCAGCGTGGACTTGCCAGCACCGTTTGAGCCGATCAGTGTCGCGATCTCGCCCTTGCGCACGTCGAAGTCGATGCCGCGCAAGGCCTGAATCTTCCCATAGAACGTTTCGACGCCCCGGCCCGTGAGGAGTGCCTCGCTCATTTGCGGCCTCCCTTCTTCGCAGCCTTCTTGGCTGCAGTTTTCTTTGCTGGCACAGCACCCTTCTTTGCAGGCGCCTTCTGAGCGGGCTTAGCCTGAGAAGCAGAGGTTGCCACTGGCTTGGCACCAGCCGGACGCGCCGGCGGCGCCTCGGCCTCGCCAGGCAGTTTGAAGACGGGTGGTGGCGGCACCGATATCTTGTCTTGCCGCACCTCGGCACGCGTCAACGGAGTCGCAACTTTTGGCGTATCGGCAGCTTCTTCTTCGTCATCAACGCCGAGGTAGGCGCGGATCACCGCCGGGTCATTCTTCACGAAAGAAGGAGTGCCGTCTGAAATCTTGCGGCCATAGTCGAGAACCACGATGTGATCGGAGATGCCCATGACAACGCTCATGTCATGCTCGATCAGAAGGATCGCCATGCCGTGGTCGTCCCGGATCGAGATGAGAAGCTTGTTGAGCTCCTCGGATTCGCGCGGATTGAGGCCGGCAGCCGGCTCGTCGAGGCAAAGCAGGCGGGGGCCGGTGCACATGGCACGGGCAATTTCCAGACGGCGCTGCGCACCATAGGGAAGATCGCCTGCAGGATCGTCGGCGCGGTCCGTAAGGCCGATCTTCTCGAGCCAGTACTTGGCCGTCTCGACCGCTTCGTGTTCGCGCGCCTTGAAATGCCGGCTGCCGAGAAGGCCAGCCACAGTAAAGCCCGATGCACGCATCAACTCATTGTGTTGCGCCACCATCAGGTTTTCCAGCACGGTCATGCCGCCAAAGAGGCGGATGTTCTGGAAGGTGCGCGCCACCTTGGCATGTTGGGTGATGCGGAAATCCGCCATGCGCTCCAGGAGGAACTCCTGTCCATCCGGATGTCGCAGCGTGATCATGCCTTCAGTCGGCTTGTAGAAGCCGGTGATGCAGTTGAACACCGTGGTCTTGCCAGCGCCGTTGGGGCCGATGAGGGCGGTGATCTGCTTGCGTCCGGCTTCGAAGGAAAGATCACCGATGGCGGTCAGGCCGCCGAAACGCATCGTCAGATGGTCCACCCGCAATTCCGGGTCATTACTCCAGGAGGTCATCAGCCATGCCCCTGCGAAACGAGGTCGGCAGAGACGGACTTCTTCTCCTTGAGGAAGACGGTCGGATCACGGCGTGTGACGAAGCCTCTCGGCCGCCAGCGCATCATCAGCACCATGGCCAGACCCACGGCGAGCATGCGGAATTGCACAGGCTCAACGCCTTCCGGCAGAATGTAGCTGAGGAAGCCCATTTCGCGGAACACTTCGAATGCTCCGATAATTGCAATTGCCGCGAAGACGATGCCAATCTGCGAGCCGAGACCACCGAGCACGACGATCGCAAGGATCAGTGCCGACTCGATGAAGACAAAGGACTCCGGAGAGACGAAGCCCTGGCGTGCGGCGAAGAAGGAACCGGCGAAGCCGCCGAACATCGCGCCGATGGCGAAGGCCGTGAGCTTCGTATTGGTGGTGTTGATGCCAAGTGACCGGCAGGCGATTTCGTCCTCACGCAAAGCTTCCCATGCGCGTCCTATCGGCAGGCGGCGCAGTCGGTTGGTGGCAATGAACGTGAGCAGGGCAAGCGCCAGGATCACATAGTAGAGATAGAAGTACGAATAGATGCGGTCATGCGCGATACCGAAGAAAGCTGCGAAACCTTCATCGCTCGCATTGAAGGGCAATCCGAAGAAAGTAATCTTGGGAACGTTGATGCCCTGCGGACCATTGGTGAACCAGAACCAGTTGATCAGCACGAGGCGGATGATCTCACCGAAGGCAAGCGTCACGATGGCGAGATAGTCGCCACGCAGGCGCAACACCGGAAAACCGAGGATAACACCCCATAAGGCTGCAAGCGCACCAGCTATGGGCAGCACGATGTAGAATGCCCATGGCACGACACCTTCGCCGAACCAGTGCGGCAGATAAACCGTGGTCAGCAGCGCATAAGCGTAGGCACCAACGGCATAGAAAGCCACGTAACCAAGATCGAGAAGGCCGGCGAGGCCAACGACGATGTTTAGCCCCCAGGCCAGCATGATGTAGATCAGGATGGTGATGGCGAAGTCGATGCCACGCTTGTCCCACCCCGGAATGAAATATAGGATGAAGGGAAGGAGCAGGGCGAAGACAAACAATATAGTGTTGAAGTTCTTCCTGAAGCTGGCTCCCGCCGCCGATTCGCCCTTGGACGGAGCAGCTGAGGCGGTCTTTGGTGATGGAGCGCGTTGCCAGACAAAGAGATGCAGCAGGAGCCTGCCAACGACTGTTATCGCCGTAAACAGGAACACCCATCCCCAGCGTGACTCAATGAGCAGGGTGCCCTGATTCATGATCGTTTCGTAGGCGACGATCGGCGTCAGGATGAGGAAGGTGATGACGGCAGTGCCGATCAGGTCCTTGATCAGCGCTGGTGTGTCGAGTTTGTTTGCTTCCTGGGAGAAGCTGGTATCCTTTGGGGCGGCAACCATGATCAGACCTTTTCGACTTCAGGTTTGCCGAGCAGACCCTGCGGCATGAAGATGAGAACCATGGCCAGGATGGTGAAAGCGGCAACGTCCTTGTATTCGACTGAGAAGTAGGCCGACCAGAAAACCTCGACGAGCCCGATCACCATTCCGCCCAGCATGGCGCCGGGTATGGAGCCGATGCCCCCCAGCACCGCAGCCGTGAAGGCCTTGATGCCGGCGAGGAAGCCTACGAAAAAGTCCGTCACATTGTAGTACATGAAGAACATGAGGCCCGCGAAGGCCGCGAGACAAGCACCCATGATGAAGGTGATGGAAATCGTGCGGTCGACGTCGATGCCGAGCAGCGACGCCATTTTCTGATCCTGCTCACAGGCGCGCTGGGCACGGCCGAGGGAGGTGCGGTTGATGATGGTTGTAAAGGCCGCCATGAGTGCAACGGTGCAGACAATGATCAGGATCTGCATGTTGGAAATCGTGACGATGAACTGTCCCTGATCGTTAACGCGCTCAAGCAATTCGTATTTGCCGGTGACGATCGCCTGGATCGGCTTGGGCCGGCCCTCCTGGGCGATGCGCACGAACTCCTGCAGCACGATCGACATGCCGATGGCCGAGATCAGCGGCGCAAGGCGGAAGGAGCCACGCAGTGGCTTGTAGGCCACCCGCTCGATCGTCCAGTTGTATACCGAAGCAATGAGCATCGCGATCACGACGACCAAGGCCAGGGAAAGAATGATGAGAAATGGTCCCGAACCGCCTGTCAGGCCGAGCGAGAGGACCAGGATGAACGACACAACCGAACCGATCATGAACACATCGCCGTGGGCGAAGTTGATCATGCCGATAATGCCATAGACCATCGTATAGCCGATGGCGATGAGGCCGTAGATTGAGCCGAGAGTAAGTCCGTTAATGAGCTGCTGGAGAAAATACTCCATTCGCCCCCCTATGAATTTGACGCCAGTCGCATATGTCCCCGGCTCATAACGGCCAAGGTTGGGGGCTGTGTTTAGAGAAGCGTTGCAGCAAAAACAAGTGTGACAAAACCATGTTCACTGCTCATTCTTGCAACAATAAAGTGAATAAGACCACTATAGGGCGATTTTTAGGTGGAAATCACCAGGAATGATCTTGCCGCCGCCATGCACCACTTCCCTGCGCTGTATTTGGCTTAGAGTTTGGGGTGATTTCTTGTTGCGGCGCATCAATCCGCAGCGTTTGATTATGCAATGAGAAGTTTCGAATCGAGAATGTGCCGAAAGAACGCGAACTTTCGCGAAACTTCATTGACAGAGCCGGGGACTGGACTTAACCGCCATATATCAAATCAGTATATATCGGAGTCGGCCGGGTGAATGTGCGCACCTTGTGCCTGGGGTTCCTCTCCACGCAGGAAGCCACGGGCTATGAGATCAAGAAGGAGTTCGAAGAAGGACTCTTCAGCCACTTTATTGAAGCAAGCTATGGCTCGATATATCCGGCGCTCAATCAGCTGGCGGCAGATGGCCTGGTAACGGTGCGTGAAGAAGAGCAGTCCGGCAAGCCTGACAAGAAGGTTTATGCCATCACCACCGCCGGTCATGCGGCGCTTTCGAAGTGGCTGTCTGTCGTACCGGCGCGGGACAAGTACAAATCGGAGTTTCTCTTTGAGATGTATCTGCAGCACTATCTGACCGCCGGTCACACAGTGGTTGCCATCGAGAAGCAATTGTCGCATCTGCGTGACGATCTTAAGTGCATCGACCAATGCAGGGCCGAAGGAAATAGCGATGAGGGGGCAACCTTCATCATGGGATATGGCGAAGCGGTGCTGACAGCGAGTGTCAGCTACCTCGAGTCAAAACTGGTTGAAATGAAATCGCGTGCGGCAAAGGCCGCTGAGTGACGGGGAACGCAACACCATGATTCGCAAGATTATCTACTTCTTGCTGGCGACGATTGTTTTTGGCGGTCTTGCCGCGCTCATCGCCTTCTATGCTTTCGACTTCAAGCCGAAGATGATTGCGCAGGCTATCGGTAGCATGCCGCCACCGGTCCAGACCGTCGCCACTGAGAACGCCACGGCCGAAACCTGGCAGCCGACCATTTCAGGCATCGGCACAGTGGTGGCCACTGAAAGCGTGACCGTCACGCCAGAGGTAGGCGGCATTGTGAAGGAACTGCTGTTCAAGTCGGGCGATGTAGTCAAGGCGGGCACCAAGCTCGTGCAGCTCGATACAGAGACTGACGCCGCCGATCTCAAGTCGGCTCAGGCCCAGCTTGAAAATGCCAATGCCAAGCTGAAGCGCAGCGAGGCAATTTTCGAGCGTGGCTTCGGCACCGCCGCCACCCTCGACGAGGATCGGAGCGCGCGCGACCAGGTCGTCGCCACGATCGAACGCATTCAGGCCCAGATCAACAAGAAGGCGATCTATGCCCCATGGGATGGCCAGCTTGGCCTGCGTGAAGTTTCGGTCGGCAGCTACCTGTCGCCAGGCCAGGGCATTGCCACGCTGCAGAAGGTCGATGAGGTTTTCGTGGACTTCGCGGTGACGGAGAATGATTTTGGCCGCGTGAAAATCGGTCAGAAGATCACGGCCACCTTCAATGCCTGGCCGGGCCAGACCTTCGAAGGTTCAATTGCGACCGCTGATGCCAAGCTCAACGCCTCGAGCCGCACCATCACCATTCGTGGCAAACTGGCCAATCCCGAGAACAAGCTCGTACCTGGCATGTATGCCGACGTAGCGGTGGAGTCGGGTGAGCCGCGCAGCGTGACGACCATCGCGCAGACGGCGGTGACCTTCTCGCTCTACGGCGACAGCGTGTTTGCCGTCGTGCCGGCCACGACCGTGGACAAGAATGCCAAGCCTGACGAACTCGCCGTCGAGAAGCGCTTTATCAAGGTTGGCGCGATCAAGAACGGCCGCGTCGAGATCGTCGATGGCGTGAAGGCGGGCGAACAGGTCGTGGTTGCAGGTCAGAACAAGATCGACCAGGGCAGCAAGATCGTGATCAACAATTCGCTGGCATTGAAAGTCAGCGATGAAACGACATTGAGGTAAGGCGGGGGCCATGCATTTCACGGACATTTTCGTTCGCAGGCCGGTGCTTGCGACTGTCGTCAGTCTGATCATCCTGCTTGCCGGCCTGCAGGCGGCCTACAAGCTGCAGATTCGCCAGTTCCCTGAAGTCGCCGACACCAAGATCGAGATCACCACTGCTTATCCCGGTGCGAACGCTGACCTAATCAAGGGCTTCATTACCACGCCGTTGCAGCAGGCCGTGGCTTCTACCGAGGGCGTCGACACGATCGAGTCGGTCTCCGCCCAGAACGTATCGACCATCACGCTCAAATTGCGTCTTGATGCCAACGGCGACCGTGCGCTCGCCGACGTGCTGTCGAAGGTCAACGAAGTGAAGGGCATTCTGCCCGAAGAGTCCAACGATCCGGTTGTGAAGCGTACAACCGGCCCGGGCTTCGCGTTGATGTATATTAGCTTCA
Source organism: Pseudomonadota bacterium (assembly GCA_020161855.1). GTDB lineage: Bacteria > Pseudomonadota > Alphaproteobacteria > Rhizobiales > Aestuariivirgaceae > Aestuariivirga. The sequence continues at coordinate 302,861 of JAIUNJ010000002.1, read as the reverse complement.
AGAGCGACCAGCTTACATCGCCCCAGATCAGTGACTATCTCGACCGTGTCGTGAAGCCGAAGATCCAGGCCATCAATGGCGTGGCGGCAGCCGACATCCTTGGCGGCACGACCTTCGCCATGCGTGTGTGGCTCGACCCCAACAAGATGGCGTCTTTGGGTGTCACGCCACTTGAAGTGAATGCCGCGCTCACGGCCAACAATTTCACCACGGCAGCTGGCGAGGTGAAGGGCCAGTTCACGCAGCAGAACATCAACGCCCAAACCTCGCTGGAGACACCAGAGCAGTTCGGGCAGCTTGTGGTCGCCACGCGCGGCGACACTGTGATCCGCCTGAACCAGGTCGCCACCGTCGATCTAGGTCCACAAAACTTCAGCTCTTCGTCATCCTTCGATGGCTTGAAAGCCGTGTTCATGGGCGTCGAGGCGACGCCCGATGCCAATCCACTGACGGTGATCAGCAATGTCCGGGCGGCCGTCCCGGCCATCAAGGCGAGCCTGCCGAGTGGCCTCGAAGCAGACATCGCCTATGACGCCACGGAGTTCATCAATGAATCGATCTGGGAGGTCGCCAAGACACTGGGTGAAGCTGCCCTGATCGTCGTGGTGGTCATCCTGCTGTTCCTTGGCAACATCCGCTCGACCTTCATCCCGGTCGTCACCATCCCGCTGTCTTTGATCGGCGTTGCGCTGGTGTTGGTTTTCTTTGGTTACTCGATCAACCTCCTGACGCTTCTTGCGCTCGTGCTCGCCATCGGTCTCGTCGTTGACGACGCCATTGTTGTCGTCGAGAATATCCAGCGACACGTCGAGGAGGGCATGTCGCCCTTCGAGGCGGCACTGCAGGGTGCTCGTGAAATCACCGGCCCCGTGCTCTCGATGACGCTTACGCTCGTCGCGGTCTATGCGCCGATCGGCTTCACTTCGGGCCTGACAGGTGCGCTGTTCCGGGAATTCGCGTTTACGCTTGCAGGCGCTGTCGTCGTCTCCGGCATCATCGCGCTGACGCTATCCCCGATGCTGACGTCGAAGCTGCTCAAGTCCCACGAGCATCAGAGCTGGTTTGGCCGCACTGTGGAGCGGGTGTTTGGGGCGCTGCAGCGGTTCTATCGCCGCCGTCTTGATGGCACCATCAAGCAGCGCGCGGTTTTCGTATGGATTGCAGCCCTGACGATTCTGCTGTCGGGCATCCTCTATACGGCCATCAACCGGCAGCTTGCGCCATCTGAAGACCAGGGCGTTCTGTTTGCTTTCGTCAACGCTCCGGATCACACCAACCTCGATTATCTCTCGACCTATACCGAGAAGATCACGCAGGACATGATGTCGATCCCGGAGAAGCAGAATGTTTTCACCATCAATGGCCTCGGCAGTGAACACGCCGCCTTTGTCGGCCTCATCCTGAAGCCATGGGACAGCCGCGACCGTTCCGACCTCTCTGTGATGGGCCAGCTCCAGGGCCTGACCTCTCAGATTGCCGGTGTGCAGGTTTTTGCCACGGCGCCTTCGGCCATTCCTGTGGGCGCCGGTGAATTGCCCGTTGAATTTGTCGTCACCTATCCTGGCGACTATGTACAGCTGGCCGATGCTCTCGACAAACTCGATGCGGAGGCCAAGAAGAGCGGCCTCTTCATCTTCACCAACGCGGACCTTCGCTTCTCGACACCGCAGGTGGAACTGGTCGTCAACAAGGACCGGGCCAACAAGCTTGGCGTGACGATGCGCGATGTCGGCGCCACGCTGGCGACGCTGCTGGGTGGCAACAACGTCAACCGCTTCTCGGTACAAGGCCGCTCCTATCAGGTGATCCCTCAGGTACCGCGCAGTTCGCGCGAGTCGACCGCGGAGATTCTTAACTACCGCGTGCGCGCTGCTGATGGCACCATGGTTCCACTGTCAGCCTTCATCACGGCCGAGCAGACAGTGCAGCCAAACGGCCTGAAGACGTTCCAGCAGTTGAATGCCGCCACGCTCTCTGGCGTGCCGTTCCCCGGCCGCACTATTGGTGAAGGCATTGCCTTTCTCGAGCAGAAGGCGGCTGAAATCTTCCCACAAGGCATGTCCTATGACTTCAAGGGAGAAAGCCGCCAGTTTGTGACTGAAGGCAACACGCTCGCCGTCACGTTCGTCTTCGCATTGGTCCTCATCTACCTGGTGCTTGCAGCGCAGTTCGAGAGCTTCCGCGACCCCTTCATCATCCTGATGGGCTTGCCCGCCACGACCTTTGGTGCGCTCTTCGTGCTATTCATTCTTGGTGAAGTGAACGGGGCCATGCAGAACAATACGCCTGTCAACCTGGGCTCGGGTACGATCAACATCTATACCCAGATCGGCCTTGTGACTCTCATCGGCCTCATTGCCAAGCACGGCATCCTCATGGTCGAGTTTGCCAACAAGCTCCAGGAGGAGAAGGGGCTCGACCGCCACGCGGCCATCAAGGAAGCGGCGGCAGTGCGTCTGCGGCCGATCCTCATGACGACAGCGGCCATGGTCGCCGGCGTGTTTCCGCTCCTGCTGGCCAATGGTGCCGGCGCCAAGAGCCGCTTTGACATCGGCATCATCATCGCCGCCGGCATGACGATCGGCACGATGTTCACGCTGTTCGTCACTCCGGCGATCTACTCCTACCTGGCCAAGGACCGCAGCGGACTCCACAAGGCGGCGAGGCCAAAGGAAACCAAGCCCGTTCTCGCCCCGGCAGCCAATGATGCCGGCGCACCGGACATTAAGCTTGCAGCGGAGTAGGGGGCTTCCCAAAGGCCGGGCTATTACCTACATGGCCTGATCCGTGATAAGGTGACCTGAGGGAGGAACCAATGGCGCGAGAGACAAACGTCAAGCCGGTCAAACGGATCGACCCGGTCTGGGACCGTCTGCGCGGCGAAGCCGAGGATGCTGTACGGGCTGAACCGGCCCTTGGCGGCTTCATTTACTCGGCGGTGCTGGCCCACGACAGTTTTGAGATGGCGCTGGTACATCGCCTGGCCGCGAGGCTCGGCAATGCCGACCTGGGTTCCGAAGCGGTGGTCAATGCCTTTCTGGATGCCCTCGACGCCGAGCCCGATATCGGCCTCTCGGCGCGGGCTGACATGACGGCCACCTATGATCGCGACCCGGCCTGCCACCGCTACATAGACCCGCTGCTTTATTTCAAGGGCTACCAGGCCTTGCAGACGCATCGCATGGCGCACCGGCTGTGGCAGATGGGGCGGAAGGATTTTGCCTATTACCTGCAAAGCCGCTCATCGATGATCGCGAGCGTCGATGTCCATCCCGCCGCCTGCATCGGTAAGGGCATCATGATCGACCACGGCCATGACATCGTCATCGGCGAAACCTGCGTCATCGAGGACAATGTCTCGATCATGCAGGGGGTGACCCTGGGCGGCACCGGCAAGGAAAGTGGCGACCGTCATCCGAAGATCCGGCGCGGCGTTTTGATCGGCGCGGGTGCCAAGATCCTTGGCAACATCGAGATTGGGCATTGCTCGCGCATCGCCGCTTGCTCGGTGGTGCTGCATGAGGTTCCGCCGAACCGCACGGTTGCAGGTGTTCCGGCCCGCATCGTCGGTTATGCCGGCTGCGAGGAGCCGGCCCGCGCCATGGACCATCAGGTCGATGCGGTTGCGGGTGAGGGCGAACAAGGCTAACAACCCGCCAAATGAAGCAAGTCGCGGCTGTCACTGCAGCCGCTTTGTCTTCTGTTGCAAAGGACTTGCGCATGAAGCCGGATGAAATCGCCAAGCTCACGAAATTTCTGCGTGAGAAGTTCAACAATGCCACCATCTCTGTGCGTGCCCGCCCGCAGAAGAAGGACTCGGGCGAGGTCTATGTCGGCGATGAATTCATTGGCGTGATCTTCCGCGATGAAGAGGACGGCGAACTCTCCTATAACTTCTCAATGGCGATCCTCGATTTCGATCTCGAATAGGTGAAGGTCGGCGCCCCGGGCTCTTGCCGCGAGGCCCGGAACTTGCAATTCTCAACAAAGCGTAAATCCGCTGTCCCGGTTTGGCACAGCGGGCGTGTGTTGGGGAATGCGTATGGTGGTGGATTATCATTTGGCCTGGCTGCTGGCCATTGTCGTCGGCATTGTCAGTTCAGGCGTCGTGGCTTCCTCCTGGCGGCTTGCCACCGATGAAGAGCTTGCGTTGCGCGACCTCTTCGATCCCCTGCCTTCCCTGATGACGCCTTTCCGTGTGGCGGCCATTATCATTTCCGCGCCGGTGATCGTTCTCGCCGATGCCTTCTGGTGGCTGATCGAGCGCCCCCTCGTGGGCCTTCCCATTCTCGCAGCCGGTTTGGTCTGGAGCTTTATGCAAGGCGTGTTTATTCTCAGCCACGTGTTCGGTCTCTGAGGGTCACATGGCAATCTACAAGCTGGACGGAATTGCTCCCGAGTTTCCGGGAGAGGGACACTATTGGGTGGCACCTTCGGCGGATCTCATGGGGCGCGTGCGCCTGAAAGCCGATGCCAGCGTCTGGTTCAATGCGGTCCTTCGCGGCGACAATGAGTGGATCGAGATCGGCGAGGGCAGCAACGTGCAAGACGGCTGCGTACTCCACACCGACATGGGAGCGCCGCTGATCATCGGCCGTGGTTGCACCATCGGCCACAATGCCATTCTCCATGGCTGCATCGTCGGTGACAATTCGCTGGTTGGCATGGGCGCCACAGTCCTCAATCACGTGAAGATCGGCCGCAACTGCCTGATCGGCGCCAATGCGCTGATCCCTGAGGGCAGGGAAATCCCCGACAATTCGCTGGTGGTCGGTGCCCCGGGCAAGGTGATCCGCGAGATCGACAAGGCCGGTCAAGAAGGTCTTGCGAAGTCAGCGCAGAACTACGTCAGGAACTGGAAGCGCTTTGCAGCCAGGCTCCTGGCCGGGTGATCAGTTGCCGGCGGCGGTGCCGATGGCCGAAGAGCTTGTCGGCTTGCCCTCGAGGGACACCCACTGCTTGGGATCGCGCTGCGTCTGGCGCTTGAGGAACTTGTAGTTCGTATCGCTCCACAGGAGGATGTCTTCGCGGCGGTTGTCGAGCACATAGTCGCCTGAGTCGGCAGCAACCGTGAGAACGGCGTGACCCTGGCCGCGCTCTTCGAGAACAACGGTGATGAGAAGGGCGCCCGGCGGAAAGCCAAGCTTTTCAAGTTCGCGCTTCTTGAGCAGCAGGTAGTCTTCGCAGTCGCCAGCCGTGGTGGGATAGGTCCAGTATTCGACCTTGCCGTAGAGCTCCAGGTCTTCCATCGGCTTGATCGCCGCGTTGACCGAGCTGTTCACACGATAAAGCTGCCGCCATTTTTCCGGCGAGAGGCGAACGCGTGACTGGGAGAGAAGGGTAGCACCCTTGCATTCCTTCGGATTGTCAGCGCAGAACTGGACGTAGCCGATCGGTGGAAGCGACTTGCCGAATTCCTGGAGGAAGTTTGCCTTGGGGTAGCTGCTGGCTGCCTGAGCTGCCGTTGCGCCCGCCAGAGCCATCACTATCGCTACCGCTGCCCCAAGCCACTTACGCATCACTCAACCCAAGCCGTTAACCCCTCATTAACCTCTCACATTGGCCGGAAAGCGGCAACCCAAGTGTTACCGAGTGGTTAACGTAGGCGTGAGGCCGTTAAGAAACGAGCGGCCAAAGAAAAGCGGAGCCGGCACCGGGTGGGACGGTGCCGGCTCCTAGAAGCCCGGCGGTTTGGGGGATGGGGGGACGCCGGCCGGGCCTAACTGAACCTTCCTCAGCGCCTGTTGCTGGCGCTGACAGGTGCGCTGTTCTCGGTCCTCTCCTTGACGAGAGCGACCCACTGGCGCGGATCCTGCTGCGATTGACGCTTGAGGTAGGTGTATTTGGTGTCGCGCCAGCGCAGGATGTCGTTGCGCCGGTTGTCGAGGATGTAGTCCGCATCCTCGGCCGCGACGGTCAGGACCGCATGGCCCTGGTTGTTCTCGTCGAGCACCACGGTGATGAGCAGGCTTGAGGCCGGAAAGCCCAGCTTTTCCAGGTATTGCTGCTTGAGGAGCACATAGTCCTCGCAGTCGCCGGCATCGACGGGGATCGCCCAGCGCTCGGATTCGCCATAGAGTTCTTCGTCGCTGATCGGCGTGATCTTGCCGTTCACGAAGGTGTTGGTCTGGTAGAGCAGGCCCCAGCGCGCCGGATCGAGTGCCACGCGAACGGGCTTCTTGCTGCCCGGCTTGCATTCTGCCGGGTTGGTGGCACAGAAGCGCACATAGCCGATGGGCGGGCGCGTCTTGCCGAATTCTTCTGCCTTCAATGTGCCTTCATTGCGCAGGGCATTGCCGTCAAGGCCGGTGGCCATCACCGGCTGCGCCATGAGCAAGGCGGTTGTGAGTGCCGCTCCCACTGCGGTCAATCTCTTCATTTGAAGCCCCGTGTTCCCGTGTTTTTGTTATGGCCTCACACTACACGCCGGGGCTTGCATTCCCGTTCAGGGACGTCAGATAAGTCTATGTAAATACGATGAAAAATGTAGGTGACTTGGACTCTCTTCGTTAACCACGGTGATTCCGCGCGTACTGTTCACGGCATCCGCTTGCAGGCAGCCACGGCCGCGCTGATGCCCGGCGCAAGCGCCTGTTTCACGGCATTTTTAGGTGGATTGAATGTCCTGTGCTGGAGGGGTTGCGCAGCACGGAAACGCCTGTTAAGCACGCGCCGCGTTGACGAAACGGCGTGCGGTCGTGGCGGAATTGGTAGACGCACTACCTTGAGGTGGTAGCGGGGAGACCCGTGAAGGTTCGAGTCCTTTCGACCGCACCATTTCCTGAAAAGGATTGGGATCAGAGAAGCGAGGAAAGTCCCTCGCTGAGGCGCGTAAGCGCCTTCTCGATCTCCTTTTCACTTGTCGCGAAAGACAGGCGGATCGAGTTGGGAGCGCCGAAGGCGGAGCCCGGAACCGTGGCCACGCCGTGCTCTTCCAGCAGCCAGTCGCACAATTCATCGCTGCTCAGGATGGCGCGGTTGCCCGCCTTGCGGCCGATGAAGGCTGAGACATCGGGGAAGGCATAGAAGGTGCCGGGGATGTCGGCGATGGTCAGGCCCTTGATGCGGCGCAGGCCGGCGAGAACCAGATCACGGCGGTGGCGGTAAGCCTCCCGCATGGCGACCACTTCGTCGCGCGGCCCCTTCAAGGCAGCGACGGCAGCATACTGCACGAACTGGTTGGCGCCTGCCGAGATGACCGACTGCATGCGGGCCATGGCCTTTGCGATGGGTTCGGCGGCGGCCGAGAAGCCAAGCCGCCAGCCCGTCATGGCAAAGCCTTTGGAAAAGCCATTGAGCGTGATTGTGCGTTCCAACATGTCGGGGAGAGCCCCGAAGGACGTCATCTCGCCCTCGAAGATGATGTATTCGTAAATCTCATCCGAGAGCACCATCAGTCGCGGGTGATTGCGCACGACCGCGGCGACATCTTCGAGCTCGGCGCGGGTCCACAGGGCCCCTGTGGGATTGCTGGGGGAATTGATGATGAGAAGCTTGCTGCGCTCCGTCACCGCTGCCGCAATGCGCGAGGCCGGGACCTTGTAGCCTTCATGCACGCCTGCCGTGAGGATCACGGGTGTGCCACCGGCAAAGCGCACGCTGGCCTCATAGGAGAGCCAGTAGGGCGCCAGGATGATCACTTCGTCTCCGGGGCCGATCACCGAAAGAATGGCATTGTTGATGGCCTGCTTGGCGCCGTTGGCAACCACGATTGACGATGCGGGATAGGCCAGCCCATTCTCGTCCTTCAGCTTTGCGGCAATAGCCTCGCGCAGTTCCGGCATGCCAGCCACCGGTGAGTAGTGCGTGAGGCCCTTGTCGAGCGCCGTCTTTGCTGCATCGCGGATGTTGAGAGGCGTGTCGAAATCAGGCTCGCCTATGGTGAGCGCCACGACATCGCGTCCCTTGGCCTTCAACTCGCGGGTTCGTTGCGACATGCGGATAATCGCCCCTTCATCTGCGGTGGAAGCGCGGGGCGAAAGCAGGCTGGCGGGATCGAAGGTCATGATGGCGCCTGCCTATGCCAGCTTCCGCTTGCCCCGTCGAGGCACGGCGGCTATGCCCGCGCATCATGATGATGCGCGCTTCCACCTTCCTGCTTTGCCTTGCCGCCCTGCCACTGGCAGCCTGCAACGAACAGGCGAAATCGGTCCGGATTTCGGCGGAGAAGACGACACCGGCGCCCGTGGCGGCCCGTTCCGAGCCGGTCTTCTTCAACGGCAAGACCTACCAGTTCGAACTGGCGCCGAAAGGGTCGGGATCCTACGATCTCGCCGTGGCTGGCATGAGTTCCAAGCAGGAAAAGGATGCCGTGCAGCTGGCGACCTCTTCCATGCGCTATTTCGCCTGCCCGGACGGCAAGACCGCCCGGCTGGAGAACAAGCCCGCCTATGCAGCAGGCAAATGGAAGATGGCGGCGTCCTGCGCCTGAAGCAGACCGGACATCTTGCCGCGGCCCAATGGCCTGTGCTTACAATCTTGTAACTTGGGATGCCGGCAGCTGAAGTGCGTGGGTGTGCCGGACTTTCCCATGGCGTGAGTGAGTGGGGAGGCTGCGCATGCTTCTGACGACTGTTCTCAAGGGGCTGATCCGGAAAGGTGACTTGCGCCTGACCGATTGGGAAGGCCGGCAGTACCGGTTCGGCGATGGCTCTGAACCGCAGGCCCATATCAAGATAAACTCCAAGTCGGCGGCACGGCGGATCGCCGTCGATCCAGACCGGTTCCTCGGTGAATGCTACATGGATGGCAGCCTGCAGATGCTGTCGGGCATCATCTACGACTTCCTTGAACTGGCGATGCAGAATGTCGGGACGGGCAAGTCCCACTGGCTGCACAGCGCCGTGCACAATGCCCGTATTGGCCTGCGCCGCATCCACCAGCACAATCCCGTCGGCAAGGCCAAGGACAATGTCGCCCACCACTATGACCTGTCCGGGAAACTCTACGATCTCTTCCTGGACGTAGACCGGCAATATTCCTGCGCCTACTTCGAGGATGCGTCCAGTTCGCTCGAGGAAGCGCAGCTTGCCAAGAAGCGCCACCTCGCCGCCAAGCTTAACATCAAGCCAGGAATGAAGGTGCTTGATATCGGCTCTGGCTGGGGCGGCCTCGGCCTCTATCTGGCGGAGGTCTGCGGTGCGGAGGTGACCGGCGTCACGCTTTCGGAGGAGCAGCACAAGCTTTCCAACGAGCGGGCGCGGCAGCGTGGCATCTCTGATCGCGTGCGCTTCCTGCTCAAGGATTACCGCCATCTGGATGAGAGCTTCGATCGTATTGTCTCGGTCGGCATGTTCGAACATGTGGGCATCGGCCACTTCAAGGAGTTCTTCCATAAGTGTGCGAGCCTTCTGAGGGATGATGCCGTTGCGGTCCTTCACTCTATCAACCGTTCGGACGGTCCGGGTGCAACCAGCGCCTGGATCAAGAAGTATATCTTCCCCGGCGGCTATATCCCGGCGCTTTCAGAAGTCATTCCGCACATGGAGCGCGAGGGGCTCTATGTCACCGACGTCGAGATCCTGCGGCTCCACTATGCGCAAACGCTGCGGCACTGGGCCAAGCGCTTCGCCGACAATCGCGAACGGGCGAAGGAGCTCTATGACGAGCGTTTCTGCCGCATGTGGGAGTTCTATCTGGCGGGATCGGAATGCGCCTTCCGCTTCGGCGGCATGAACAACTTCCAGATCCAGTTCGGCAAGAACCAGCATATCCTGCCGCTCACCCGCGACTACATTTTCCATGAAGAGGAAAGGTTGCGGAAGATCGAGCAGAAGACGCCGTTGCTGCGGATGGTGAAGAACTGACGACTACGCCGCTGTAGCGGCGAAGTGTGAATCGACGACCCGCTGCACCATCGCTGCGTAGTAACCGAAGCCCGGTGTCTTCAGGCCGGCGATCTTGCCGGCATCGTCGAGGCGACGCACCCGGACGATTTCTTTCACGTTCGGATTCCTCTCGAAGGTCTTGATCTCGTCTGCATTCATCGGTCCACCCTGCAGTTTGAGTGAGTGGATCGAGGCTGGCGACAGCTCGGAAAAATAGCGCGGATCGGTGGCGCAGATATAGCGCTTGGCGGCCACGTGTTCACGTACGCAATCGACAACCAGGCTGGGGAAGAAGCGTTCCAGAACTTCGGCGCCGGCCTCCTCGTGATGCTTGTCGTGCGTGTCCTCCATCGAGAAGGTGCCGAACTCGCTGGTGAAGTGGCCGATGTCGTGGAGCAGGGCTGAGACGATAATGATTTCAGGTTCGCCCTGCTGCTCGGCAAGATAAGCGCCTTGCAGCATGTGCTCTGCCATGGTCACTGGTTCGCCAAGGTATTCCTCGCCACCACGCCGCTCGAAGATGTCGGCAAGGAAGGCAACGATCGTTTCGCGCGTCAGGCTTTTGGGGTCGGGCTTGCTCATCAGGCGGCTTCCTTGTCCTGCAGTTCCATGGCGGCGAGGGTCGAGAGCAGGCCATCCTTGTCGGCGTAACAGCCCTGGAGCCAGCGTGACCCGGCGCCGGAGTAGCCTTTGCGGGCATGAAGCACGCGCGTGTTGTCCACGAGGAAGGATTCGCCTGGTGACAGCTTGAAGGTGACTTCCATGCTGGTGTCGTCAATGATCTCGCCGAGGCGGCGGTAGGCGGCATAGTAGTCTGCCATGTCGGCGTAGGGAACGTCGGTGATCGCGGCTGCAGAGCGGTTGTTGAACCGGACGGCGACGAGTTCGCCATCGGGAGCGAGTTCGATCATCGGGCGCCTTGAGCGCAGGCAAACGCCGGAGCTCCCCGCATATTCGAAACGGGCACAATGGCGCGTCAGCAGATCAAAGCCGCGCGGATTTTCATCGCGCAGGCGTTCGGCGGCGCGGAAGCCATCAACCACCATGTTTTCGCCGCCGGTTGCCGAATTCTCAAGACAGTAGAGGATCTGAACGGTCGGCACCGGATCGCGATAGGGATTGTCGGTGTGGGCCTGCAAGCCAAGGCCGGTATAGGCGAGGTTCGAAGGGTTGACCTCGGTCCGCACCTCAAAGTGCCTGCCGTAGTTTGTTTCGCGCACATAGCCGAAGAGGGCGGCAACCTGGAACAAGGCGCCATTCTCGACCGGGCCGCCGGTGATTTTGCCGAAGCCGTAGCGCCGCACGGCGTGGAGCCAGTCACGAAGGGCCGCAGGCCTGCTCTTCAGCGCAGTGAAATCACCGGAAGGGACATTGCTGTTGAGGCGTGCATCCCAACTCTCAACTTCGGGGGTCAGCCAGCCCCGTGTCTTCGGAAGCGGTCGATCATAGGCATGCGCCTCAAGCCATTCGAGATCATAGGGCACGGCCTTGTTCTCTGGCGCGAAGGTGATGAGCAGACGGCCTGACTCGGTCTTTGCCGAAGCGATCGACGTGCCTGGCGGAATATCTCCGAGCGTGATGAGGCGCTGGCCATTGCCGGGCGAGCGCGTCTTGTCGTCCCAGGCATTGTCCCGCAGCCAGATGGCATGGAAGCGGCTTGTCTGGCCGCCCTTGAAGGTGACGGCAATCGCCGCTCCTGAGTCAATCACTTGCACAGTCGGCGTGGCGGCCATCGGAATCTCCTGCCTCATTCATCGGGTGGGATCGACAGATGGCGTGGAACCGGCCATAAATTCAAACAATGTATTTTAGTAGTTTGGCATCAAATTTGTTATGAGTAGTTCCAGTCAGCTCATGCCGCCTCTGGAGTGGGTGCGGGTTTTCGAGGCCGCAGGCAGGCTGGGCAGCTTCACGGCGGCTGCCGAGGAGCTTGGCCTGACGCAGGCCGCCGTAAGCCAACGGATCCGAAACCTGGAATTGCGCGTGGGTGCCCAGCTGTTCAGCCGGCAGGCCCGGGGGGTGACGCTTTCAACCCAGGGCGAGGCCTGGCTGCCTCATGTGCAACACGCCCTTGGCCTGCTCGCCACCAGTGCCGCCAATCTTTTCGAAGCCCCGCGCCGTAAAGTTACGATCGCTGCGTCTGCCTCCGTGATCGAGCTGTGGTTCACGCCCCGTCTTGCTGCTGTTGCTGCCCGGTTGCCGCACATGCAGCTTGCCTTCGAGACCGTGCAGAATTTGCCCGACTACGAGACATCAGGCGCTGATCTTGATGTACGCTTCGGCAATGGCATCTGGCCCGACCGTGAGGCGCGCCGCCTGTTTCCCGAGGAATTGGCGCCGGTCGCTTCACCCGGGCTGACCGGTGCAGCCAAGGACTGGCAGACATTGCCCCAGATCGCGGTGTCGGGACCGCGCATGGGCTGGCGGGACTGGAGCCAGGCCATGGGGCAGCCACCGGGCCCCGCGCCCGTTCTGCGCTTCGACACCTTTGTGCAGGGCTTGCGCGCTGCCGAAGCAGGCGCCGGTGTGATCCTTGGCTCACTTCCTTTGTGCCGGCAGGCGCTGGAAGAGGGGCGCTTGCAGCGGCTGACAACTGAGGCGCTTTCAATGGAGACAGGCTATTGGCTGAGCTGGCCGCGCAGCCAGCACGCCTTTGCCGAGTTGCCGGTGCTGGCCGACTGCCTGTGCGGGAACGATGCCCTGCGCGGCAACCCGCAATAGGCGTCCTTTCGGCCCTTTATTCTCTGGGGCCTAGCTGGTAAGCGCTGACCATCGGCGTGGGTCGCGGATTTCGTTTCCCAGTTGTGTGAGCTGACACCCGGAGGCCAAGCGGGTTGTCACAGGGTTTGTCTCGTACTCGCGCCTGCTTGGTAAAGTCTGTCTGGAGGCTACCCATGAGGTGGACGCGGGCCTTGGGCCATGCGGCAGCAGCTGTGATGGTGTTGAGCTATGTCGCTGGAACCCCGGCCATGGCCCAGACAGTGTTGGGCAAGACCCGGCATGAGCTGGATGGCCGCCGCGCAAGCCTCTGCGCTCACGAGACCGCGCTGGGCAATGTTGTGGCCAACGCCATGAAGGAGATGGCCCCGGCCGATGCGGCTATCATCAACTGTGCGGCCATTCAGGGTGAGCGGACGTTTGCTGCAGGGGCGGAATTGTCTGCGGAGGACACAAAGCAGATCCTGCCGCAGGGCAAGATTGCCGTCGTCGAAGTCACCGGCGTCGAACTTCTCACGCTTCTCGAACAGGCTTTCTCAACCAGGGACCCGGTCGACGGGCGCTTCCCGCAGCTTGCCGGCATCCGGCTTCAGATTGATCCGAACAAGCCTGCAGGGCAGCGGATTGTGAAGCTGACGGTGAATGGCGAGGCCCTGGATTTCACGCGCAACTATCGGCTCGCCACGACCGACGAACTTGCTGGCGGCGGACTTGGCTACTCAGCTCTCGCCACTGCAAAGCCTGTCATTGCCGCGGCACAGGCGCAGGGCCTTTCAGATGCGCTGGCGGCCTACATCCAGAAGGAAGGCGAACTGGATGTGAAAGTCTACGGCCGCATCCAGCTTCCCAACTAAAACATCACGCGCCCGGCGCTGCTGCAGGCTGTTTTGCTGCAATGGGCATGCTGCGCGCCACTTTGCCTGCGAGATCATGATTGAAGAAGCCGCGCATGGCGATGTCGATGGCGGCATTCTTGTCCATCATCTGCTGCAGGGCAGCACTATTCCAGGCCACAGCCAGCGCTCCCGGTGACAGTGTGACGGTGGCTGTCGCTGGCACGCCGCTCAGAAAGGCGATTTCACCCAGGAATGTTCCGGACGGTATGGGTGTTACGGCGCTGCCCTTCCCGACCTGCGCTTCGCCGCGCAGAAGGAAGTAGAGCTTGTCGGGATACTGGCCCTCGGCGAGGATGGTTTGCCCTTGGCCTTCGATGCGTGCGACTTTCGACACCAGCTTGCGGAACTGGCCCGGGCTCAGCACCCTCAGCCGGGTGAAGAGGCCACGCAGATACTCCGGTATGCCGATGTCGAGATTGTCGTGAACGAAAATGACAATGATGAATAGGTTGGCGAGGAAGGAAACGATCTTCCAGAACAACGGATCGATCAGCGGGCCACCCGGGATCGAATAGTAATAGGCTGCCTGCATCAGCAGGCTCACCCCCATGGTGATGCGCAGCTTCATCTGATCGCGCAGCAGGAAAGAGAGGAATGCGACGAGGTTCGACAGGTGGAACAGGGCCGTGAAAATGTCGGGCGTGCGGAGTTCTGTGAGGTCGATCATGACTTTGAGTGTGGGCTAGGGGGCTGCAACGCGGAGCGCCATGCAGGTGATGTCATCGGCCTGCTCGGCACCAGCCGCGAAGCTGTCGGCTTGCTCAATGACAACTTCAACAAGGCTTTTCGCAGAACGAGAATAAGCACTTTCAACGAAACGCCTGAGCCGGTCTTCGCCGAACTCCTCGAGTTGCGGATTGACAGCTTCCGTGATGCCGTCACTGTAGAAGAGCAATGCGTCGCCCGCCGCGAGTGTCACGCTGGCAACGCTTGCCGCCTTGCTCGGAAAGAGACCCAGTGGCAGTCCAGTGTTGCCAAGTTCGGCGACATCACCGGTGTCACGGAGATGAAACGCCGGGCAATGGCCCCAGTTGCAATAGGTGAAGCGGCGCGACGTGGTGTCGAGAACACCGATGACAGCGGTGGCAAACAGTGAACTGCTGTTGTTCGCGCAGATCAAACTGTTGGCAGCCGCAGTGAATGCGCCGATGTCGTCGTGGCCCATGGCCAGGCTGCGCAAGGTGGTGATGACAACGGCCATGAAAAGGCTTGCCGGCATGCCCTTGCCGCAAACATCGCCGATGACGAGCAGCAGGCGGCCGTTGCCGAGATCACGATAGTCGTAAAAATCTCCGCCCACCTGCTTGGCAGCGCGCATGCGCGCATAAAGTGAGACGCTTCCTGGCAGCGTCTTGAGATCGCTGGCGCGCGGCAAAAAGGATTGCTGGATCAAGGCGGCGCTTGCCAGCTCCTCCTGCTGCTTCCGCTTTGCTGTGATTTCGCTGGCGAAGCGGGCGAAGACGGAGGCAAAGCCCGCCATCTGCGGCGGCGGGCTTGCCAGCTGTGCCAGAACATCGGCGCTCAGGGACTGTTGCTCAAGAGCGGTAAGCGCATTGGTGTAGAGGCCGATCGCCTGGTTGACCGTTTCGATCTCGGAACCCAGCTTGCGGATGACGCGCACAAAATGTTCCGGATTCTTGCGGCCTTCCTCAAGCAGGCGCTCCCCATCAAGCCGGAGGACACGGGCCTTGCTCAGGGCCTTGACGCTGGCGGTGCGGCTGATGCCGGCGAGTGCCGCAATCTCACCGACGATGGCCGGTGGATGAAGTGTGGCAAGCTGCACCTCGCCAAAGGGTGTGCTGGCGAAGACGGCGAGTGTGCCATCCTGCAGCGCATAGACGCTGCTGTCTGGCGCGCCCTGGCGGATGAGCACATCACCCTCCTGCAGGTCGTGCGGTTCTCCGGCCATGCGGAAAAGACGATCAAGCTCCGAAGACTGCGCGGGGGCGGCCGTTTGGCTCATGCAGGCTTTTCTTCGACGGTTGGGCCTTCCTCCGACAGCCGGAAATCAAGCCGTGTCTCGTTTTGCCCGTCGTGACGGCGATAGCTGACTGCGGCAGCGAGGCTTTTGATCAGTGTCAGGCCAAGGCCGCCGATCTGGAAATCCGGGCCGGCCGTACGGCCAGCGGCTGCTATTGCGGCAGCGGTGTCGAAGGCTGCAGTGTTGTCGCTGATGGTGAGGGTGACAATGGCATGCGTGCGGTTGATCGCCAGTTCGAACCACAGATCATCGTCGCCGGGCGGCTGGTCCTTTTGCCGGTCGCCATGACGGACGACATTGGTCGAGAGCTCCTCGCAGCTGGCCTGCAGGGCATAGGCCGCATCCCCTGGCAGGGCGAGGTTGCGGCAGGCATCAGCAACCCAGCGCTCGGCCACGGTGAGTGATGGCCATGACGCTTCGAAACGGCGTGTTTCCATCCGTCTCTCCCCGAGGCTGAAGATTTCTCAGCCGCCGAAAACGGCGAGGGCTTCCTTGCGGTCGCTCTTGACCGGGATGATCGTGTCGATGCCTGTCGAGGACAGCACCTTGGCGACGTTTTCCTGCGGGTTCAGCAGGACGAGGCTGCCATTGTTCTCCGATAGCGCCTTGGCTGCCGAAACCAGCATGCGGATGCCGAGCGAGGCAAGGAAGGAAACGGAAGACAGGTCAACCAACAGGTTCTTGCTATCGGCCGCGAGCTTGGCGAACTCGCCATCGATGGCGAGGCTGCCCTGCACATCGAGCCTGCCATCAAGGATCGCTTCCTTGGCGCCGCCGTTCAGGTCTTTAACGTCCAGTTTCATGTGGTCCCCACAGGCTTGTCAGGATGTCCAGCGGCCATGTTCACGCCAGCCTTGCCGCTCGTGCAAGAGGCCCGGCGCGGCAGGCGCCGCATTGTCAGTCCAATTCAGCCCTTTGTCCGAGCCCTGTGACAGTTCCGTGACAGTTTTCAGCTCAGTGAAACCGCCGGTCCCACCAGTCCGCCGTGCGGAAGTAGGCCCCCACAAGCGGCAGAAACCAGGGGTTGCCGTTGTAGAGGGGGTGGGTGGGGAACTCAGGCATGTCGAAGGCGACGCGACGATTCGATTTGCCAACGATCTTGCGGGCTGTTTCGCGCCCCAGATAGCTCATCATGGCAATGCCGGAGCCGTTGCAGCCGAGCGCGAAATGCATGCCGTCAAGTTTGCCCATGTGCGGCAGCTCATCCATGGCAAAGGCCACATTACCGGTCCAGGCATGGGTAATCTTGCTGCCGCGCAATTGCGGGAAGCGGTCGAGCATGAACTGGTAGAGCAGGGGTGCCGTTTCCACCGGATCGGTGAAGCCGAACTTGGCACGCCCGCCGAAGATCATGCGCTTGCCGTCGGGCGAAAGCCGGTAATAGGTGAGGACGCGGCGCGTGTCAGCGAAGCTGCGGTTCTTGGGTGAGAGCGAGGCGGCCAGTTCCGGCGGCAGCTCTTCGGTGGCGATGATGTAAGAGCCGACGGGCACGACCCGCCGCTTGAACTGCGACGTGACATCGCCGGTGTAGCCGTTGGTGGCAATCACCACATGACCGGCGCGGATGGTGCCGCGCGGTGTCTGCACCTGCCAGCTTCCGCCGCTTTCCTGGGTGAGCTTGGTGACCGGCGTCTTTGAGGCGATACGGATGCCTGCCTTCTGCACCAGTCCCAGCAGTCCCTTGTAGTAGAGCGCCGGGTGAATATGCGCCGCGCGTGACACGACCATGCCGCCGAAATAATAGTCAGAGCCGATCTCGGCGCGCTGTATCTCGCGCGGCACCATGAAGGCGCCTGACTGCGCCTCTTCGTTGAGGAGGTCGACCTTCTTGGCCATGGCGTCATAATGCGACTGGCACCAGGCGCCGAGGAAATAGCCGCTTTTTGTCCAGCCGCACTCGATGCCGTTTTCGCTCACCAGATTCTCGATATTGGTGAAGGCATCGACCGCATCATTGAGGAAAGGCTTGGCCTGCTCCGGCGTCAGGGCCTTGTTGATGATGCGCTTGCCGACATTGACACCCGCCGAGACAAGGCCGCCGTTGCGCGTCGAGCCGCCGAAGCCCGGCTCTGCCGCATCGAGCACAATCGACTCGATGCCGTTCTTGGCGAGCTCGATCGCGGCGTTCATCCCGGCGTAGCCAGCGCCGACGATGGCCACCGGAATATCCTTCGGCAGGTCCACCTCGGGCAGTGCTGTGGGCTTGTGGGCTTCCCACCAGAAAGGCATGGGCTTGAAGGAAGAGTGAAAAATCGGATGTGAGCTGCTTACGGACATGCGCTGACGTTAAGGGCGGTTCACGCTTTCGTGCAAGCCGTCGATAACCCCTCGACGCGCATGGGGGGATCAACTATCTTGCCACAACTCTTGGGATAGTATGGGGTTTACACGATGCGGTTTCGTCAGATTCTGATTGCTTTTGTTGCAGCTTTCTTCGCCTTCGCGGCAGCCGAATCGGCTTCTGCCGAGGCCGTTGAGATCACCATCAACAAGGTGACGCAGAAGATGACCGTAAGGGTCGATGGCAGCGTGAAGTATGTCTGGCCGGTATCGACCGGTGCGGCGGGCTACGATACGCCGAGCGGCACCTGGAAGCCTTTCCGCATGGAGAAGGAACATTTCTCCAAGGAATGGGATGATGCGCCCATGCCGCATTCAATCTTCTTCACCACCCGCGGCCATGCCGTGCACGGCTCCTATCACGTCAAGAGCCTGGGCCGCCGCGCCTCCCATGGCTGCGTGCGCCTACACCCTGACAATGCCCAGATCCTCTTTAATCTCGTGAAGGCGGAAGGCATGTCGAACACCAAGGTAGTGGTGAAGGGCGGCTTCCTGGATTTTGGCGGCGAGCGCAAGAAGTCCTCGCCGTGGTTCACCAGCTCCAACGACAAGAGCAAGCGCAAGAGCTTTGCCCAGATCAACAACGACATCGAGAAGACCACCACCACGAAGCCGGCTGCCAAGAAGAAGCCGGCGAAGAAGGTGGCCGAGAAGTGCACCGTCAAGGACGGCAAGAAGGTCTGCAAGAAGCCCTTCATGCTCTTTGGCGGCTCGAACGGCTGATTTCCCGCCATTCTTGACAAATCGGGGCCTGCATGCGCTTTAGCGCGTGAATTTCAGGCATTTCCCGAGGATTACCAATGACCCATCGTTACCGCAGCCACACCTGTGGCGGCTTGCGCGCAGAGCATGCTGGAGGCGAGACGCGCCTTTCAGGCTGGGTGCATCGCGTCCGTGACCATGGCGGCGTGCTGTTCATCGACCTCCGCGATCACTACGGCATGACGCAGGTCGTGGCTGATCCGGATTCGCCTGCCTTCAAGACCGCCGAGAAGGTTCGCTCCGAATGGGTGATCCGCATTGATGGCAAGGTCCGGCTGCGCCCGGCAGGCACTGAGAACCACGACATGCCGACGGGCCTGGTCGAGGTCTATGCCTCCGAGATCGAAGTATTGTCGCAGGCGGCCGAGCTGCCTCTCCCTGTCTTTGGTGAGCCGGACTATCCGGAAGATACGCGCCTCAAGTACCGCTTCCTCGATCTGCGCCGCGAAACGCTTCACCGCAACATCATGACGCGCACGAAAATCGTTTCGGCACTGCGCGTGAAGATGAACGACATCGGCTTCAACGAATTCTCGACGCCGATCCTCACGGCCTCGTCGCCTGAGGGCGCGCGCGATTTCCTCGTGCCGTCACGTATCCACCCCGGCACCTTCTTCGCGCTGCCGCAGGCGCCGCAGCAGTACAAGCAGCTGCTCATGGTGGCGGGCTTCGACCGTTATTTCCAGATTGCGCCCTGTTTCCGCGACGAGGACCCGCGGGCCGACCGCCTGCCAGGCGAATTCTACCAACTCGACCTGGAAATGAGCTTCGTGACCCAGGATGATCTCTTCGCCACCATGGAACCGGTGATCCTGTCGGTCTTCGAGGCCTTTGCCAATGGCAAGTCCGTGCGCCGCGATGTGCCACGCATTCCCCATGATGTTTCCATGCGCAAGTACGGCACCGACAAGCCGGACCTGCGCAACCCTGTCGAGATGCAGGCGGTGACGGAGCATTTCGCCGGCTCGGGCTTCAAGGTCTTTGCCGGAATGATTGCCAGCGATCCGAAGGTGGAGGTCTGGGCGGTGCCTGCACCCAAAGGCGGCAGCCGCGCCTTCTGTGACCGCATGAACAGCTGGGCCCAGGGCGAGGGCCAACCCGGTCTCGGCTATGTGTTCTGGCGCGATGGCGAGGAAGGGGCTGCCGGTCCCATTGCCAAGAACATCGGCCCTGAGCGCACCGAGGCCATCCGCAAGCAGCTCGGTCTTGGTGTTGGCGATGCCGTGTTCTTTGTGGCCGGCCGCCCTGAGAAGTTCGTCAAGTTCGCAGGCGATGCGCGCAGCCGCGTGGGCAAGGAACTGGGTCTCGTCAACGAGAACGAGTTCGCCCTGGCCTGGATTGTCGATTTCCCCTTCTATGAATGGGACGAGGAGGAGAAGCAGGTGGCCTTCTGCCACAATCCCTTCTCCATGCCGCAGGGCGGGCTTGAGGCCCTCAAGTCGCAGGATCCGCTCACCATCAAGGCCTTCCAGTACGACATGGTCTGCAACGGCTTCGAGATTGCCTCGGGCTCCATCCGCAACCATTCGCCGGAGACCATGGTGAAGGCCTTCGAGATCGCCGGCATGTCGAAGGACGTGGTCGAAGAGCGTTTCGGTGGCATGTACCGGGCCTTCCAGTATGGTGCACCGCCGCACGGCGGCATGGCTTTCGGTGTGGATCGCATCGTCATGCTTCTGGTGGGGGCGACAAACCTCCGTGAGATCACCCTGTTCCCGATGAACCAGCAGGCCCAGGACCTTCTGATGGGTGCTCCTTCCGGGGCGACGCCCAAGCAGTTGCGCGAACTCCACATCCGCGTGAATTTGCCGGAAACCTGAGATTAACCGGCTTGCCGGACTCTGGGGGACTGGCTACTGAACCCCTGCGGGCAACATAGAGGTAGATGATGATGCGTAAACTGATGGTGGCCGTCCTCGGCGCCACGCTTTCCTTCGGCGTCGTGGCGCCGCTTTCCGCCGCCACGGCCAGCAAGGACCAGCAGGAGCAGCAGCTGCTCCTCAAGAAAAAGAAGCAGGCGGCCAAGCTTGCGGCCGAAAAGAAGAAGGTCGCAGAGGCCAAGGCCAAGCAGGACGCTCTGAAGAAGCAGCAGGCCCAGAAGCTTGCCGTCATGAAGAAGAAACAGCAGCTTGCCTCGGCCGGTTCGGCCAAGAAGTGCAAGTTCCTCGAGTGCCTGTTCGGCAAGCGCGAGCCGCGCGTGACGCGCAATGGCAGCTTTTTCCAGACCGCCTCGTTCAGCGCCAGCAAGTCCGTCGCCGCTGATCGCGTGACGCGCCAGACCGTATCCTGGTCGGAAGGCAAGTATGCACCGGGCAGCATCATTGTCCGCACGCCAGAACGTGCCCTTTATCTGGTGCTCGATAATGGCAAGGCGCTGCGTTACTCGGTTGGTGTCGGCCGTGAAGGCTTCCAGTGGAGCGGTTCCTCGACGATCGGTTCCAAGCAGGAATGGCCGGGCTGGACGCCGCCCAAGGTGATGATCGAACGCGAAGCCGCCAAGGGCCACATCCTTCCGGCCTATATGCCGGGCGGCCCCGAAAACCCGCTGGGTGCGCGCGCACTTTATATTTCCGGCACGATGTTCCGCGTGCATGGCACCAACAATGCCGCCTCGATCGGTGGTGCGGTGTCCTCCGGCTGCATCCGCATGATGAACACCGATGTCATTGACCTCTATGACCGGGTGAAGCTCGGTTCCCGGATCTACGTCTATCAGTGATACGCCTCACAGGAGGCACATGCGAAAGGGCCGGCAATCTGCCGGCCCTCTTTCGTTGATGGAGACGGACGCGCGAACTTCGCCCCTCCGAAACGAGATCGGCTCCGGTGGCGGTTGCGCCTCCCGGAGCCGATGAAAGAGAAAGCTTGGTCGAGAAGCTTACTTCTTCTTCTTCACGGCCTTCTTGGCCTTCTTGGCGGTCTTCTTCACAGCCTTCTTAGCTTTCTTCGCAGCCATAGTTCATCTCCTAGAGATATCGATTTGGTTTTGCATTAGCCCCACAACGCAGGCTCCACTTACGTGCGACACGCGTGTTGCATGGCTCATCGCCGTAATCGCGCTTGTCACTGTGGCTCTTCTGAACCCGTTTCTGTGATTCGGCAATATGACGACTAGATTCAGTCTCTGCGCCGAAAGTGGCTAATAAGTGGTAAAGGCTGCGGTGCTGCCATATGCGCTCCGTACACTGACGATGTGTCTCAAGACACCGGAAGGCGATCCAGCCCTTTTTCAAGCGATGCGCTCCGTATACGGACTGATGGTGGTTCGTTCCGCCTGGTGTCGGGAGTTTTTCGGGCGACGGGCCGTGGCGGTCATTGTTATCCACAGAGAATTCGGCGCCGAGTCACTTGAAAGCAACAGTATTGGTGATCGACCAAGGCAGAAAACAGCATCAAGCAGGTGTCAGACATGTTGGCGACGGCATGGTTGGAAGCCTGGAAAGACGATTCATTGTAGCCGACGCGCTCTTCTTGTTCGTCATCATCGCAAGTTTCAGGCAGGAATCGTCCGCGGTAGCGCACATCCTGTTGCTGTTGCGAAATGAAAAAGGCCGGAACCTGTGTTCCGGCCTCTCTGTTGTTCGCATCGACTGGCTGTGATCGTTACGAGCAGCCGCTCGTCGAGCCGCAGGTATCGCACTTCAGGCAGGTGCCGTTGCGCACCATCGTGAAGTTCCCGCATTCGGAGCAGTTCTCACCTTCGTAGCCCTTGAGACGGGCTTCGGTGCGGCGGTCCATGACAGCAACGCTGACCGGTTCTGCCAGGGCGACCTTGGTTTCGACGATGCTGGTGCTGGCCGTGGCAAGCGCCAGTGCACCGACTGAATCCGCTGCCCGCATCTGCAGTGCGTGGGCCGGCGAGCTTGAAGCGGAAGCGCCTTGCGGCATGACAACCACGTTGGTGAGGTTGGTCCGGCGCACGAAACCTGAGGAGAGGACGCGGGCGGCAGGCACCGGGGCCGGTGTCTTGACGGTCCCGTCGCCCTTGCCGACCGAGTCGAAGCCGAATTCCGAAGGTTCGACATGCGCCAGGTCATTGCGGCCAAGGTAAGAGATGGCGAGCTCACGGAACACATAATCGAGGATCGACGTAGCGTTCTTGATGGACTCGTTGCCCTGCACCATGCCCGCCGGCTCGAACTTCGTGAAGGTGAAGGTCTGCACGTATTCTTCCAGCGGCACGCCATATTGCAGGCCGATCGACACGGCGATGGCGAAGTTGTTGATGAAGGCGCGGAGCGAAGATCCTTCCTTGTTCATGTCGAGGAAGATTTCGCCGAGGCGGCCGTCGTCATATTCGCCGGTGCGCAGGAAGATGGTGTGACCGCCGATCTTGGCCTTCTGCGTATAGCCCTTGCGGCGGGTCGGCAGCTTCTCCTGTTCCTTGACGAAGATACGCTCGACGATCTTTTCGACGATGGCTTCAACCCGGGCGGTCTGCGGCTTGGCCAGCAGGGCTTCCGTTGCATCCTCGGCGTCATCATCCTCGTCAGCGATCAGCTGGGCCGACAGCGGTTGCGACAGCTTGGAGCCATCGCGGTAGAGGGCATTGGCCTTGATGCCAAGCTTCCAGGACAGCATGTAGGCCTGCGAGCAATCCTCGACGGAAGCGTCGTTCGGCATGTTGATGGTCTTGGAGATGGCACCCGAGATGAAGGGCTGGCTGGCAGCCATCATGCGGATGTGGCTTTCCACCGACAGATAGCGCTTGCCGATACGGCCGCAGGGATTGGCGCAGTCGAAAACCGGCAGATGCTCGGTCTTGAGACCGGGGGCGCCTTCAAGCGTCATGGCGCCACACACATGGATGTTCGCCTTCTCGATATCGGCCTTGGCGAAGCCGACATGCGACAGCATGTCGAAGGAGAAGTCGTTGAGCTGCTGCTCGGTGACCTTGAGCACCGACTTGCAGAAATCCTCACCCAGCGTCCACTTGTTGAAGACGAACTTGATGTCGAAGGCCGAGGCGAGGCCCGACTCGATCTTCTGGATCTGCTCGTCACCGAAGCCCTTGGCGCGGAGCTGGGCATGGTTGAGGGTGGGCGAATCCGCCAGCGACCCGTGGCCGACCGCATAGCCGATGATCTTTTCGATCTGCTCAGGAGCGTAGCCCAGGGTGCGCAGCGCTTCCGGCACCGCCTGGTTGATGATCTTGAAGTAACCGCCGCCGGCCAGCTTCTTGAACTTCACCAGGGCGAAGTCCGGTTCGATGCCGGTGGTGTCGCAATCCATGACGAGGCCGATCGTACCCGTGGGGGCAACGACGGTGGCCTGGGCATTGCGATAGCCATGGGCCTCGCCGAGTTCGACGGCGCGGTCCCAGGCGCGGCGGGCCGCAGCAGCCAGCGCCTTGTCCGACAGGTCGTTCTCATCCAGAGGCACCGGGGCGGTGGCAACCGCCTCATAGCCCACGGCAGCGCCATAGGCGGCGCGGCGATGGTTGCGCATGACGCGCAGCATGTGTTCGCGGTTCTTGGCGAAGCCCGGGAAGGTGCCACGCTCCTTGGCCATTTCGGCCGAGGTGGCATAGGCAACACCGGTCATGATGGCGGAGATCGCGGCGCAGATGGCGCGGCCTTCATGGCTGTCATAGGGGATGCCCGCGGTCATGAGCAGGCCGCCGATGTTGGCAAAGCCCAGGCCCAGGGTGCGGTATTCATAGGAGAGGCGGGCAATTTCCTTGGAGGGGAACTGCGCCATCAGCACCGACACCTCAAGCACGATGGTCCACAGGCGGACCGCATGCTCATAGGAGGCGATATCAAGCGAGCCATCGGCCTGGCGGAACTGGATGAGGTTCAGCGAGGCGAGGTTGCAGGCCGTATCGTCCAGAAACATGTATTCCGAGCACGGGTTGGAAGCGCGGATGTCGCCGCTGGCCTTGCAGGTGTGCCAGTCGTTGATCGAGGTATGGAACTGGATGCCCGGATCGGCCGAGGCCCAGGCGGCATAGCCGATCTTGTCCCACAGGGCGCGGGCCTTCAGCGTCTTGATGATCTTGCTGGAGGTGCGGGCGTTGAGGTTCCAGTCGGCATCGCGCTCGACGGCCTTGAGGAAGTCGTCGGTGACGCGCACCGAGTTGTTCGAGTTCTGGCCCGAAACCGTGCGGTAGGCCTCACCGTCCCAGTCGGTGTCATAGGTGTCGAACTGGATGTCGGTGTAGCCCTGGCGGGCGAACTGCACGACGCGCTTGATGTAGTTGTCCGGCACCATGTTGCGGCGGGCATCCTTGACCGCGCGCTTGAGGGCAGGGTTCTTCTCGATCTCGAAGCAGTCGTTGCCCGGGCCCTCGCAGTTGACGCAGGCCTTCATGATGGCGGTCAGGTGCTTGCGGACAACCTTTGAGCCGGTAACGAGCGAGGCAACCTTCTCCTCTTCCTTCACCTTCCAGTCCACATACTGCTCGATATCCGGATGATCGACATCGACGACAACCATCTTGGCGGCGCGGCGGGTGGTGCCGCCCGACTTGATGGCGCCGGCGGCGCGGTCGCCGATCTTGAGGAAGCTCATGAGGCCGGAAGAACGGCCGCCGCCCGACAGCTTTTCGCCTTCGCCGCGCAGGTGCGAGAAGTTCGAGCCGGTGCCCGAACCGTATTTGAACAGGCGGGCCTCGCGCACCCACAGATCCATGATGCCGCCCTCGTTGACGAGGTCGTCGGAGATCGACTGGATGAAGCAGGCGTGCGGCTGCGGGTGCTCATAGGCCGACTTGGACTTGGTGAGCTTGCCGCTTTCGAAATCGACATAGTAGTGGCCCTGGCCGGGGCCATCGATGCCATAGGCCCAGTGCAGGCCGGTGTTGAACCACTGCGGGCTGTTGGGCGCGCAGATCTGCCGGGCGAGCATGGCGCAATGTTCGTCATAGAAGGCGCGGGCATCGCCTTCGGTATCGAAATAGCCGCCCTTCCAGCCCCAATAGGTCCAGGTACCGGCGAGGCGGTTGAAGACCTGCTTGGCCGAACGTTCGCCGGTGAGGCGTTCCTTCTCGGCGAGGGGGGCGAGAGCCTCCTCATCGGCCATGGAACGCCACAGCCACGACGGCACGGTCTCTTCCTCGCAGCGCTTCAGCGCCTTGGGCACGCCGGCCTTGCGGAAATACTTCTGGGCGAGAATGTCGGTCGCCACCTGCGACCAGGAGGCCGGAACCTCGATATCCTCAAGACGGAAGACGATGGAACCATCGGGGTTCTTGATCTCGCTCACGGCCTTGCGGAAATCGATGCCCTCATAGGCATCCTGACCTTCCACCGTGTAGCGCCGTTCAATCTTCATAGTCTTTGCCCTCGTAAATCTATCGTTCTTGTTGATCGCGGACGCATGAAAACGCCCACGGATCTGCCCAACCCGTGTTCAACGCTACTTCCTGTTTTGGCGATTGTTACGCCCCCAGCGGCACGACGCAGGATTCTCGCAAAACACAACGAAAACCCACTCGGATACAGACCTTTTGGCCTCGTGACCTTGGAAACCGACCGTATGTCGTCCCGTCCGTCGCGTCAATACCTAGTGTGTTAACGAAGGGTTAATACTAGATGTTGTGTCCACAGGCCGTCGTTTCTTGTGGATGACCAAACGTTCATACGATTCTGCGGCGAAGCTCAAGAGTTTCGGTGGGTTATGTCACAGCCCTGTCACAGGTTGTGGAGCGGCGGCGCTTTGGGCTTGACTCCGTCAAGAGAAAAGAGGGGCGAGGGAGCCAAATAAATTTGCAGGGCAGCGGGCGGCGGCCGCTCCTTCGGTAGTGCAAAAACGACAGATGCATGTCGGGTTTCTGCCATGCCGGCGCCGGGGCCGGGCGGCCGGGGCGGGGGATTCGGGCTGGAATCAGTGTGATAGCTAAAAAAGCAAATCAAAGGAAATTAGTGCTTGACAACCGCGCGGTGTTTCACTAGATTTGTGGACAATCCAGAACTGTATCCAGACGAACCAGCCCGCCAATAGTCCTGCAAGCCCACGAGGACGACGGCGAGGCAAGACGTGTGGGAACAGGCAGGATTGCGCCCAAACAGGGGTCCCTGCCGGGCGGTGCAATCGGAACCAGATCATGACGGCACTTTGCAGTTCGACAGCAAGAACGCTGCCACCGGAATCGGAGAGGAGCGCTCGGATCATCTGGACGCTGTCTGCTCTGCTCGTGCTGCTCGCCCTGCCGCTTTCAGGGTGCGTCCTGCCCAGTTGGGAATGGCACCAGAAGCTGACTGTGGTGGTGGATACGCCCGCCGGGGAGAGATCAGGCTCGGCGGTGATCTACGAGAAGGTGCTGCTCGGACAGCTCCCGGCGATGGCGAATGGCATCTCCTATACCATCCGGGGTGAGGCGACTGTGGTCGAGGTGGCGCCGGGTCGATACATGTTTGCAGTGCTCAGTGGCCTCAAGACAGAGGCTTTGGCCTCAACCGTGTACCGTAAAAACCGAAACGACGATGCGGAGGTGACCTTCGACTATGTTGTGAAGACGCGGGAAAGCCGGCTTGTTCCGAGGAACATGTACCCGCTGCTCGTAACCTTCTACGACATCAACGATCCCCGCACGGTCAGAGAGGTTGACCCGGACGATCTGGCCCGCACTTTTGGGCCCGGCTACAGCCTCAAGAGGATCGAAGTGCAGATCACCGATGAGCCGCTGACGAATGAAATCGTCAAGCTGCTTCCATGGTTCGAGAGGCATCTGGATGTGTATTTTGACGGAAGCAAGTTCAGCAACGTACAGAATCCAAATCTATCAAATCACCTCGGCAGCAGCCACTTCAAGACGGAACGATAGAGATGCCAGTGCTGGGTGACCTGC
Source organism: Pseudomonadota bacterium (assembly GCA_020161855.1). Lineage (GTDB taxonomy): Bacteria > Pseudomonadota > Alphaproteobacteria > Rhizobiales > Aestuariivirgaceae > Aestuariivirga. Next base: position 275,546 of record JAIUNJ010000002.1, on the reverse strand, counting down.
GGATTCTGCCTTCCCGCGCGGCGAAGCTGTTTCAGGCGTCGCGGCGGATGCTGGCGCTGGTCCTCCTGCTGCTGCTCGCGCCGGTGTTGGCCGGATGCCAGGAACACTACAGCTGGCGCCAGAAATTGACTGTCCAGGTGTGGACGCCCGATGGCCTGAAAACCGGTTCTGCCGTCGTCCAGATATCGGCAGCGATCGGCGACCTGTTCCTCGGGGTTGGAGGGGGCAACAGCCTGAGAATCAAAGGTGATGCAACAGTGGTCGATCTCGGCAATGGGAAATACCTGTTCGCGCTGGTTGAGACGGATGGAAAGGGCCGTGCCGACTATCTGGCAGTGAGAACGTTCAGCAAGCAGGTGCTTGGCCACTATCCGGGCCCAGATACAGAATGGAACGCGTTTTACTCCGCGCTTGAAAAGCTTCGCGCCACGCAGTCAGTGCCCCATAAGAACTATCCGTTGCTGGTCACCTTCTCGAATCTTGCCGACCCCCAGTCGGTTATGGAAGTGAAGCCGGAAAACGCGGCCGAGACCCTTGGTCCGGGCTTTTTACTGAGCAGCATTCTGCTTGAGATAACCGAAGAGGAACTGACCACGGGACAGGTCGATCGCATCATCCCCTGGTTGGATCAGCTCGTCGGCACTATTGGAAGGGATCAGGCTCTGCCAGTCTATCATTTCAAGAATAGAATTCACAGCATGTCCTTCAGGACGAAGTGACTCCATGTCTATGTCTATGGAGCTGATGGCAGCCATCCATTCAATGGACGCAGACGATACGGGGCGCACGCCGTCATCAGCCCGGCGGGGCTGACGCCGCTGCCTGCAGAACCGGCTTTGCCGTGATGGCCAGATGGCCGATGAAGGGCTGGTCGTGGGCGAGGATGCCGAAAAGCGAGATGCCGATGGCCGCAGCGGAGAAGGCAAGCGCGATGGCGCGGGCCCTGGCATCCCTGCCATGGCAGATGGCGACGACCGCGAGCAGCAGAAGCATCAAGACGAGAACCACAGTCCATTGTGTCGGGCTGACGGCATCCTGCGCCTGTGCGAGGCGGGCATCGCGCGCAAAGGAAAGACGGTCGAGGGCGGAGAGTAGCGGCCCACGCATGGTGTCTCCCGGCGCGAGAAGCACCGCACCGGCATAAAGCGAGCGCAGGGCAGCTTCCGCACCGGGGTGGGCGCCTTCATCGACCATGCTCACCCATTCGGGACCCGCGACGGCGGCGGCATAGGCAGCTGCATTGGCCAGAATCGCTGCGCCCGTGGCCTCGGGCATCTGCCGTGCGTAGGTGACGACAAGGTGGAGATTGCGGGCCTCGGTGGCAACGGCCTCGCGCGCGAGGTCTTCGGCCCGCCAGACGGTGTTTGAGAGGAAGGTGACCGAGAGCGCGGCAAAGACGGCAACGATGCTTTGCATGACCGGGGCAATACCACTGCTGCGTTCAGCGAGGCGGGGACCGGGGGCCATCTTGAGGCCGAAATGGATCAGGGCGGCAAAGGCCGCAGCAACGGCCAGGCAGAAGAGCAGGAGGGGCGGCAGCGGCAGATTGTAGGGGAAATCCTGCATCGTGGGCCTACCGGATCAATCGTCCTTCTTCCTGCGGCTGTAGTGGGTGGCGCTGGGCACATCTCCCAGCCAGAGCAGCAGCGGCAAGGGCAGAATGCACACGGCGGCGAGCAGCCACCAGCATTCGTTGATCGCCATGGTGAGGCTGGCGTTCTGGATCAGGTCCATGATGCCCATCATGCTCATGGCGTCGTCAGGCGTCGGCAGGTCGGCGACATTGATGCCGAGCACGGCGGCAGCCTTGTCCGGGTCGTTGCTGATCAGCTCCATCACGCGGTCGGCATGTTCCGGCGTACGCGAGAACATCACCGTATCCATGATGGCAATGCCAATGGCGCCACCGATGTTGCGCATGACGTTGAAGAGGCCGGAGGCGTCGCTGACCTTGTCCTTGGGCTGGAGCACGAGGGCAAGCCGGATGGGCGGCAGCACGCAGAGCGCCACGGCCAGGCCGCGGATGATCTGCGGCCAGAAGACTTCGTTGTAGTCGGAGTTGACCGTCAGGTCGCCGTCGAGCGCGAGGCCGACGCCGAAGGCGATGAAGCCGACGGCGGTGAGGAGGCGCGCGTCAATGTAGCGGTCAAGCTGCACGACCACAGGGGCCGCACCGATCTGGGCGATGCCCATGACAATGGTGATGAGGCCGATGGCGAGCGGGCCATGGCCACGCACGAAACCGAGGAACACGGGCAGCACATAGACGGCGCTGTAGAGCACGAAGCCGAGGACGAAGCTGAGGCCGCAGCCGAAGGCCAGCGCCCGGTCGTTCAGCAGGTGATACATGATGGCGGGCCGGGGGCGCTGCACCGATACCGCCAGCATGAGGATCGAGACGAGGAAGCAGCCGATGACGACGGGATCGAGCCAGCCGCGCGTGGGCGCTTCCTTGATGCCGACGATGAGGAGCGCCAGCGACAGACCGAAGCAGACGAGCGAAATCCAGTCGAGCGTGGCCAGGAGGCCGGTGTTGATGCTGGCCTTGGGCAGGCAGCCGAGGCCAGCCACGAAGGCGGCAATGCCGGGGATGACATTGACGAGGAAGATCCACTCCCAGGAATAGTGCTCGGTGAGCCAGCCGCCGGCGATGGGCCCCAGCGTGGGCGCCAGCACCGCGAGGAAGCCGCCAACGGTGGTGGCCAGTGTCTGCTCGAAGCCGCGCGGGAAGAGGAGGAAGATGGAGGAGAAGACAAGCGGAATGAGAACACCGCCAGCGAAGCCCTGTATGACGCGCCAGACGAGCAGGTCATAGAAGCCGCTGCTGAAGGCACAGCCGATGGAGGCCAGGGTGAAGGCCGAGATCGCCGCCGCGAAGAGCCAGCGCATGGAAAACACGCGCATGAACAGGCCGATGAGCGGGATGGCCACGACCTCGGCGATGAGATAGGCTGTCTGAATCCAGCTCATGTGATCGGCGCCGATGCGCAGCTCGTCCTGGATCAGGGGCAGGGCCGTGACCACGATCTGGATATCGAGGATGGCCATGAACATGCCGATGCAGGCAGCGACATAGCCAATCCAGCGCGGCAGGAGCGGAATATGCAGGGCAGGAAGGTTCTGGGCTTCGGACGACATGGCTGGGCGGCGGGTCATAGCTTGCTTTTCGCCGCTTGTCTTGTGGCCTTCTCGTCACGCGCCGAAGCTGTGAACTGGGAAGGCAAGGAGAGCTGGTTTCACGACACCTTGCCCTTTGAGGCCTTCTATGAGGGCATCCCGGGGCCCTTGGTGAAGCCCATGCCATCCTGCGACGACCGGCGCCAGAAACACGCCCTCAATCCCTATGAGCAGACGGCCATTCCGGGCAAGAACTGCCATGAGAAGGACGTGCTGCCTGCCACGCAGTAAACCCCGGCTCAGCCGGGCGTGGACACCAGCACCAGCGGCTTCTCGGCAAAGATGGCAAGGCCCTCGGGCGAGCCCAGCGGCAGCTTGAGGGCGATGTCGCGCACGCGGCCCACATCATTGAGCGAACCGAAGGAGGAGGCCTCGTCGCGCAGCATCTGGGCATAGCCGGAATGGTCGCGCTCGATGGTGCCAAGGCGGTTGTTCCACAACGCGCGGGCATCGCGGATCTCATCGCCATCGGGGCCGTCGCGGCGCATCTTGTCCCAGGTGGCGAGAACGGCGGCGATCGAGTCATCGACGCGGGCAAGGTCGATGCGGCCACTGATGGCGAGCGTTGCCAGCTTGTCGCTGTCGAAGCGGCTGGCGGAGAGGCCATAGGTCGACCCCAGGGTCTCGCGCACGGCCCGGCTCAGCCGCGACTTCATGCCTTCGCCGAAAATCGAGGTGAGAAGGGTGCGCTCGATATCGAGGGTGACGGTGTGGGTCGGCGGATAGGCCCCGGCCACCAGAAGCGAGGCCTGGTTGCCACTGCCGACGGTGAGACGGACAGGTGCTGCGGGCGTGGGCTTGAAGACGACATCCGGCAGTTCACGCTTGCCCTTGCCCTGCGGCAAGCCGTTGAGCAGGCCATCGACGAGTGCGCCGGCTGCGGCCTGATCGATGTCACCGACCACGCAGACCACGGCATCGCGCGTGGTGAAGCGTGACTCATGCCAGGCCTGGAAATCCTTGCGGGTGGCAGCGAGGAAGCGGTCGGGCTCGGGTGCGAGACTGTTGAGATAGGGATGCGGTTCGGCCAAGGCGTTGGCGAAGGCAAGATTGAGCTGCGCCTCGGGCCAGGCGAGCGCCTGGCGGGCGCCGCGGGCCTTGTCCTCGATGGTGCGGGCAATCTTCTTCTCGAGGAAATCCGGATGGCGCAGGACCACATTGGCGATCTCGATGGCGCCGCGGATGCCTGCGGAGGGTGCCTTGATCTGCATGTTGGTGCGGTCGCCATTGGCGGTGAGCCACATGGAGCCGCCGGAATCGAGGAAGGTTTCGACGATTTCCGATTCCGCGATGCCGTTCGAGCCCGCGAACATGAGGTCAACGCCCGTCTGCGTGACGAGAGGGCCGGTGAGCCCGTCTTCCGCATCGCCGCCCTGGAAGGCAATGGCGATGCCGACCGTGTCCTGCACATTGGAGCGGACATGCAGGAAGGGAAGTCCGCCCTTGCTGATCACGTTGTCCGGAGACTTGAAGACGAGTGCGGCACGGGCCTGTGGTGAAAGCAGGAAGGGCAGGGCAATGCCGCCCGCAAGAAGCTGACGCCGGTTCATGGAATTACCTCTCTGCTTCAAGATGGGCTTCGCCGACACGGACCGGCTGCGCCAGGCTTGCGGCAAGGGCATTGACCTCCTCGCGGGTGAGGCTGCGCATGCGCTCCTTCCAGCGGGTGGCATAGTCATAGCCCTGGTTGACGGTGTCGCCGCCGATGACAGTGGCCCGGCTGCCTGGATCCTCCCATTCATCGCGCAGGAAGAAGCGCTTCTTGAGCCGCTCGAAGGACTTCTCCGAGATGCCGTTCTTCGCCAGTTCCGGCAGATAGGCATCGATGACGGCACGGACCTGCGCGGGCTTCACCCCGGGCAGAAGCGTACCGCGCAGGGTGAACACCCACCAGCCCTCCTGGGCCTCGTTGAGCGAGACCGAGGGATCATTGATGAGTGCGGCATCTTCCGCCAGCAGATCATGCAGGCCCTCGGGCAGGCGGCTTTCGATGGCATTGTCGAGGAGCCTGCCGGCGACAAGCTGATCAAGCCCCGTCGGCCCCTTGATCAGGCGCAGATAGACATAGGTGTCGGCCTTGGCGAAGGCCGAAAGCTTGTGAACCGAGACCGGATCGGACGGGAATGTGGCATCGGGCTCCGGCGGCAGGAAATCGCTGAAGCCTGCCAGCGCCGCATCGTCGATCACCACCTTGCGATCGGGCGGCACGCGGACACGGGCCACGGCGGCATCCGGGAAATGTGCCTTGAGGCTGGCAAGATCGACATCGCGCAACGGCCTGCCGACGATGACGAGGAAGGTGGAGGCATCGGGATAGTATTTGTCGGCAAAGGCCTTGACCTCCTCGCGCGTCACCTTGGCGATGTCTTCCGGTGTGCCACCGGGCCAGCGCGCCAGATAGGAGCCGGAGAGAACCTGCTGGTTGAAGTCGAGGAAGAAGGGCGTGTCGGGATTGGCGTTCATGCGCTGCGCCAGTTCCTGCTGGATGATCGAGCGCTCGGTTTCCATGTCGCCGGGCGAGAGCTTCAGCGGCTCATGCAGCGAGGCCAGGAAATCCAGCGCGGCGGCAAAGCCCTTGGGCGTCGTGCCCAGCTCATAGCGCGTGAAGCGATGCGTGGTGCTGGCATTGAACTGGCTGCCAGCGACAGCACTGAAGGCGGCGGCCTTGGCGCCGCCATCATGCTTGAACTTGGTGTGCTCGACATAGTGGGCAACACCCGGAATCGTCTCCTGCACGGAGCCCACCGGGAAATAATACTGCAGCCTGATGGTGAGCGTGTTCTCCACCTCGACTAGCAGGATGGTGCGCTTGGGCGGGGCCGTTTCCGCGCCCGCAGGCAACAGGGCCAGCGCCAGGAGTGCTGCGAATGCCAGCGTGGCGCGCAGAATCAGATGTCGTGAGGAACGGAGAAGAATGTGGGTCAAGCTGGGAAGATCCATGATTCCAGTTGTGGGCGGGGCGTCGATAGCACGATGAAGAGGATCATTGTGCCGATTTCAGGTCCAATGCACGGCCGCAAACATTACAATGAGCAAGGGTTCATTTGCGCATCGGATTGAATATGTTTAGGGACGACCGCGAACGAGGGACAACGACCGGCACGTAATGGAATCCATCCAGCCTTATCTCGACTATTTCTCTGCCAATCCGCAATGGGCGCTGATCATCATCTTCCTCATCGCCTTCGGTGAGGCGCTGCTGATCATCGGCCTTTTCGTTCCCTCGACGGCAGTGCTGGTGGGGGCGGGCATGCTGGTGGGCACGGGCCATCTCGAGTTCTGGCCGGTCTTTGCCGCAACGGCACTGGGCTGCATTCTCGGCGACCAGGTTTCCTATTGGGCCGGGCGCATGTTCGGCGACCGCCTGAAACAGCTCTGGCCACTCAACAAATATCAGTCGCTGGTCATGAAGGGCGAGGAATTCGTCCGCAATCACGGTGGCAAGTCGATCGCACTCGGGCGCTTCGTGCCGGGGGTGAAGGCGGTGGTGCCCGGTATCGTCGGCATGCTCGGCATGAACCAGCCGTTCTTCATCGCCGTCAATGTTTCGTCGGGCCTGTTCTGGGCCATTGCCCATATCCTGCCCGGCATGCTGCTGGGCCACGGCCTCGCTCTTGCCGGTGACGTGAGCGGCCGCCTCGTGATCGTCATCCTCGTCCTGCTGGTGTTGCTCGGCGTCATCGGCTGGCTTACGCGGCTTCTGGCGGCGGGCCTGCTGTCACCCTTCACGCAGCGCGTTCTCAGCAATGTGTCGCGCTGGCTCAAGACCCTGGGGTCACGGCCCTTCCACCGCCTCGGCCGCCGCATTGCCCCGGGGCATCCGTCATCGGCACGGCTGCTCAGCTTCGGCCTTCTCGCCTTCGTCTGCCTCGGGCTGCTGCTGAACCTGCTCTACGGCATCTCGCACCGCGACTCCGCTTCCAGCATCGATCTTTCCGTCAGGACGCTGATGCTGGAACTGCGCAATGCGCCGGGCGATGAACTGATGGTCGCCCTCACCATGCTGGGCGACTGGTGGGTGCTGCTCGCCATGTGCGCCGTGATGATGCTGTGGCTTGCGGTGCGGCGCGCCTGGCCTGCCGTGTTCGGCATTGCCGCGGCGATCATCGCGCAGATTATTCTGACCTCGATCATGAAGATGGCGGTGGCGCGGCCAAGGCCACCCGGCCTCGATCCCTCTGCTTTCGACACCATGGGGAGCTTCCCCAGTGGTTATGCCGCATTTTCCACCCTGGCTTTCGGCCTGCTGGCGGTCATTGCCGGGCAGGCGTTGGGCCGCTGGAGCCGCGCCACGCTGCTCTCCTTCGTCTGCATGATCGTGGTCACCATCGCTTTCTCGCGTGTCTATCTCGGGGCCCACTGGCTGAGCGATGTGCTGGGCGGGATCATGCTGGCGCTCATTCCGGTGGCAGCACTTGCCTTCGTGCTGGAGGCCTATCCGGTGCGCCGTCTGATGCCCTTGCGCTTCATCAGCGTCGCGCTGGCGACGCTCGTCATCGCCTGGTCTGCCGACCTCATGTTCACCCATGAAGGCAGGGCCGAACGCTATGCCAAGATCAATCCGGTCGAGCAGTTCTCGCTTGCCGCCTGGCGCGATGGCGCCTGGAAGCAGGCACCTGCGCGCCGCATCGATCTCACGGGGCGGCGTGAGGACATTTTCGTAGCACAATGGATCGGACCGCTTGAGCGCCTGCGCGATGTGACTGCCGCCGGCGGATACGTGCCGCACGACACCTGGGGCTGGAGCGAAGCGCTGAACTATTTCGACCCGTCGGCCTCCTTTGACCGGGTGCCGCCACGGCCCCTGTTGCATGAAGGACTGCGCGCCAAGCTGACAGCGTTGCGCCAGGATCCGGCCGATGCGGGCCGGAGATACGTGCTGCGCGTCTATCGCTCGGCTGACAGCGTGGACGCCGGAGGCGGGACACGCCTGCCCGTCTATCTCGTCAGCCTGATGCTGGAGCAGAACCAGCCGCGCTTCGGCCTCTACACGATGCCGAAGACAAGCCCTGTGCCTGAAGACGTGGCCGCCGACCTGCTGGCCAAACTGCGTGCCGCGGGGAGCGATGTGCAGCCCGCCGGAGAGCCGCCGCTGGCCGTCATTTTGGCGCAGCCACAGGGGTGAATTGAGGCTGGACGGAGCAGGGGCGTTCCGCCATATTCCGCGCCGATTTGAAACAGCATCCTGGCAGCGCATGCGACTCTTGAAGCAGTTCTTTACCTGGTGGAACGGGGCAACCTGGAACACGTTGTTTTATACGTGGCGCAAGGGCGAATTCGTCGGTACCGACCAGCTCGGCAACCGCTACTACCGCGCCAAATCGGCTTTGCCTGAGTCGATTCCGGAGCGCCGCTGGGTGATCTACAAAGGCTATTCCGAAGCGTCCCAGGTGCCGCCCGGCTGGCATGGCTGGATGCATCACCGGGTCGACACGCCACCGACCGGCAAGGAACAGCAGTGGTCGTGGGAGAAGCCGCATCAGGAGAACCTGACCGGCACCGTCGACGCCTATCATCCACCCGGTTCCATCGCTGTCGGCGGTGCACCGCAGAGCCGTGCGCCGGATTACCAGGCCTGGCGCCCGCAATGAGGCCCGTGCCGCAATGCTGCCACGCAGATTGCGGCAAGATGGAGTAGGCCATGAGTCAAGCTTCCGGAAGCACAACCATTGAAACGCTCGTCGGCGCTGCAGTCGTCGCGTTGGCCGCCGGCTTCTTCATCTATGCCTATCAGGCAGCGGGGATCGGCAAGGGCAGCGGCGCAGGCGGCTATCGCCTGATTGCCGAGTTCGACAACGCTTCGGGCGTGAATGTGGGCGCCGATGTGCGCCTCGCTGGCATCAAGATCGGCACGGTGACTAGTTCCAGCCTCGACGCCGAGAACTATATGGCGCGCCTCGAACTGACGATCGACAAGACCGTCGAGCTCTCGGATGATTCTGCCGCCAAGGTGACGGCGGAGGGCCTGCTCGGCGGCAACTTCATCAAGCTTGAGCCCGGTGGCTCGGACACCAAGATGAAAGAAGGCGATGCCTTCAGCTATACCCAGGGTGCCGTCGATATCTGGTCGCTGATCAGCCAGGCGATGTTCTCGTCGAGCGAGAAGAAGCAGGGCGATACGCCAGCGCCGGCGGAGCCTCCGCCGCAATGAAGGCAGCATTGCTGACGTCCGGCATGGCCGCGGCGCTGTTGGGTCTTTCGGCGCAAGGCGCCATGGCAGACCGCATCTCCAACCCGATTGCTCGCTTCGCCGGGTTGGACAAGATCACCGGCGTGACCACGACCTTTGAAGTCAGGGTGAATGAGGAGGCACATTTCGGCCGTCTCATCGTCAAGCCCTATGCCTGCTATACGCGGCCCATTACGGAAGAGCCGAAGACGACATCCTTCGTCGAAGTTGATCTGCTGGATACGCAGGATAAGCGGAAGAAGATCTTCTCCGGCTGGATGTTTGCCGAGAGTCCAGGCCTCAACGCCGTCGAAGACCCGACATTCGACGTCTGGCTGACGGGTTGCTTTGATCCCAGCGCGCCGCCGCCGCCGGTCGAGGTTCCGCAGACGCCTGAAACCCAGGTCGAAGAAGAAGACAGCGGCAGCACCGAGCAGGCCCCGGCGGACTGATCAGAGAGGATGCGCGCCCGGCAGGGCATTGCGCAGGACCGCTTCCGCATCGCCATCCTCCGCGAAGGCCATGAAATCCGCCTCGGCGGAAAGTGCCGGTTCCAGAAGCTTGTGGTATTCGGCCTTGGCGATGGCAACAGCCCCCATGCGCTCGAGATGCGGATTGAGGAACTGCGTGTCGAGCAGGCGGAAGCCACCGAAGTTGAGCCGCGCCACCAGATGAACGAGCGCCACCTTGCTGGCATCCGTTTCGCGGCTGAACATGCTCTCGCCGAAGAATGCGCCGCCGATCTTCACGCCATAGAGCCCGCCCACCAGCTTGCCGCCGCGCCAGCTTTCGACCGAGTGGCAGAAGCCCATGCGGTGAAGCTGTGTATACAGAGCGAGGATGCGTGTGTTGATCCAGGTTTCCTTGCGCGTATCGGTGCGCTCGGCACAGGCCCGCATCACCTGCTCAAAGGCGGTGTCGATGCGGATATCGAACAAGTGCTGGCGGACAACCTTGCGCAGCGAGCGGGAGACGTTGAGACCATCCAGCGGAAAGATGCCGCGCTCTTCCGGTTCGATCCAGTAAAGGGATGGATCGTCGGCACTCTCTGCCATGGGGAAGATGCCGGCGGCGTAGGCCTTGAGCAGAACCTGTGGTGTGACGCCGCTCACGGCGCTCCGCGGGCCAGATACTTTTCCAGCCAGTGGATGTCATAGTTGCCGTCGATGATATCGGCTTCACCGAGCAGACGCTGGAACAGGGGAATGGTGGTTTCCACACCTTCGACGACGAACTCCGACAGGGAGCGCCGGAGGCGCATCATGCATTCGGTGCGCGTCTTGCCGAAAACGATGAGCTTGCCGATGAGCGAGTCATAGTAGGGGGGAATGCGGTAGCCGGAATAAAGCGCGCTATCGACACGCACCCCGAGGCCGCCGGGGAAATGCACTGAATCCACGCGGCCCGGCGAGGGTGCGAAGGTCTGCGGGTTCTCGGCATTGATGCGGCATTCGATGGCATGGCCTGCGAACTGGATGTCGTCCTGCGTGATGCTGAGCGAGGCGCCCGAAGCAACGCGGATCTGCTCCTGCACAAGGTCGAGGCCGGTGATTGCCTCTGTCACCGGATGCTCCACCTGGAGGCGCGTGTTCATCTCGATGAAATAGAACTCGCCGTTTTCATAGAGAAACTCGATTGTACCGACACCCTCATAGCCAAGTTCGGCCATGGCGCGCGCCACGCGGCCACCGATTTCATCGCGCTGCTGCGCGTTCAAGGCCGGTGAGTGGGCCTCTTCCCAGATCTTCTGGTGGCGGCGCTGCAAGGAACAGTCGCGCTCGCCAAGATGAACGGCGCGGCCCTTGCCGTCGCCGAGAAGCTGGATTTCGATGTGGCGCGGCTTTTCCAGATACTTCTCGATATAAACTTCGCCGTTGCCAAAATTCGCCTTGGCCTCGGCCTGGGCTGTAGAGATGGCAAGCTCGAGATCGCTGTCGTTGCGTGCCACCTTCATGCCCTTGCCGCCGCCGCCGGCCGTGGCCTTGATGATGATCGGATAGCCGATGGACTTGGCGACACGGCGCGCTTCCTCAACCGTGGAAACACCACCTTCCGAGCCCGGAACGACAGGGATGCCGAGGGCCTTTGCAGTGCGCTTGGCCTCGATCTTGTCGCCCATGGTGCGGATGTTTTCCGCCGACGGGCCAATGAACTTGATCTGATGCTCGGTGAGGATTTCGGCGAAGCGGGCATTCTCGGAAAGGAAGCCATAGCCGGGATGGACGGCCTCGGCGCCCGTGATTTCGCAGGCCGCGACGATGGCCGGAATGTTGAGATAGCTGTCCTTGGCGGGCGGCGGACCGATGCAGACCGTTTCATCGGCAAGCTTCACATGCATGGCGTCCGCATCTGCCGTCGAATGCACGGCAACCGTCTGGATGCCAAGTTCGCGGCAGGCCCGCAGCACGCGCAGCGCGATCTCGCCGCGGTTGGCGATGAGGATCTTGTCGAACATCTTACTCGATCACCAGAAGGGCTTCGCCGAACTCGACCGGCTGGCCGTTCTCGACAAGAACGCTGACAACCTTGCCGGAACGCGGCGCGGTGATCTGGTTCATGGTCTTCATGGCTTCGATGATGAGAACCGTCTGGCCCTCCTTCACGTTGGAGCCGACCGCAACAAAGGCAGGCGAGCCGGGCGACGGCGAGAGATAGGCGGTGCCGACCATGGGCGATTTCACGGCTCCCGGATGATCGCCCGGCTTCGGAGCTGCCGCTGCCGGAGCAGGGGCGGCGGCAACGGCAACAGGCGCTGCGGCAGGTGCCGCAATCGCCACCGGGGCTGCATGCACGGCAGCGGTCAGCGCCTTTGAAACCTTGACGCGCACACCCTTCTGCTCGAGCTCGATCTCGCTCAGGCCGGTGGCATTGAGGATCTCAGCCAGGCTGTTGATGAGATTGAGTTCAGGGGAGGCCGGGGCGGCAGGTTTCTTCTTCGTTGGCATGGGCGACCTTGCTTTGCGACGTGACTGTTCGGGCGCAGCGATTCGTAAGCCTCAAAGAGGCCTGCGGTGCTCCCGGGCCGTTATATGCGTGGTCGTGCGGGCTGGCAAACGGCCAGTTTGGCCGTCAACACAGTTTGCAGCCACCGCCCTCCCGGACCTGGGCGATGGCAGCCTGCAGCCCGCTGAGCTCCATGAAGCCAGGGACAACCTGATCGTCGATGATGAAAGCCGGGGTGCCGTTGATAAGAAGCGACTGGCCCAGTTGACGGTTGGCCGCGAGGCGTTCGGTCACCTTGGGATCCTGCATATCCGCCTTCAGCTTGGCGACATCGAGCCCAACCGTTTCAGCCAGCTGATCGGTGACATCGGCGGTCACCTGACCCTCGTGCTTGAAGAGGGCCTGATGGAACTCCCAGTACTTCCCCTGCCGTTCCGATGCGATGGCGGCGCGGGCAGCATATTCGGAGTTCTCACCGAAGATCGGGAACTCCTTCATGATGATCTTGAGGTTCTTGTCCTGCTCGGTGAGGGAGATAACTTCCCCAACGCTGCGCTTGCACCACGAGCAGTTGTAGTCGAAGAACTCCACCAGCGTGACGTCGCCCTTGGGGTTGCCGACAACCGGATCACCCTCTGTGCGAAAAACGGCATCGGCGTTCTTGGTCAGTGCATCGCCGCGCGCGCTATCCTCGGCCACCTGCTCCTGCTCCTGAAGCTTGGCGCTCATCTCGCGCAGGATGTCGGGGTTCTCCAGAAGATAGCTGCGGACGATCTGCTCGATCTCCTTCTTCTGCTCCGGCGTGATGGAGGCCGAAAGGACGGGAGCCGTCGAAACCAGAAGGGCGGCCGCAGCCGCGATCAGAATGCGCTTCATCATTTTACCTCTTGTTGGCCGGAGAGTGTCTCATTCCCAGGGGGAGTTCAAACGACTTTTCCGTGATCCTCAGTTCTTCTTCTTGCGGCTGGCAAAGTTAAGAATGTCACCTGCCCGGACCCATTCCGGCGTGCCCTCGGCGAGCTTGGTCTGGGCCGACTTGGCGCGTTCAATGGCGTTGTTGCGGTCACCGGTCATGAGTGAATACTCGGCGGTGGCCAGTTCGGCGCGGCCGAAATCACCCTTGAGCGCGTAAGCGCGGGCCAGGTCCTTCTGGAAGGAAGCTGTATCTGCTTCGACGCGGATGGCCTTCTGCAGCAGGCGGATCGCCGCGGTGGCGTTGGCCGGATTTTCGGTGGCCAGCAGCATCTGGGCGTTGAGCGCCTGAAGCAGGCTGTTGTTGGGCAGGAGTTCCATCGCCGTCTTGATGGCGGGGAGGCCGAGCTGCGGCTGGCCGTTCTCCAGATAGGCCTGTGCCTCCAGCTCCCAGAAATAGGGGTTCTGCGGCAACTCGGCGGTGAGGGTGTTGATCACCGGAATAGCGCCGCGCAGGTCGCCCTTGCGGAACATGGCAATGGCGCGGGCATAGCGGGCGGGCAGGGAGTCATTGGATGGCGGATAGGCTTGGTAGACTTTCTGGGGAGATTCCATGAACCCCATGAGCTTCGCCTTGATCAATTCGTGGCGAAGGATCATGCCCGGCTCATCCTTCTTGTTGAAATAGGGCGATTTGCGCGCCGCCAGTTCGATGCTGCGAATACGGTCGAGCGGCATGGGATGTGACTGCATGTACGGATCCATGCGGTCCGCCATGGCAATGCTGTCGTTCGCCAGGCGCTGGAAAAGGGAGAGCATGCCGGCAGCACTCTGCTGCGTCGCCGAGAGATACTTGATCGCGGCCTGGTCGGCAGAAGCCTCCATTGCGCGCTGGTAAGACAGCAGGTTGCGCTGGGCCATGCCCTGGCTGCCCATCAAGACACCGGAACCCGCCCGCGTCGTCTGCTTGCTGCCCGCGATGGCACCGCCGACCATGGCGGCAGCACCCAGCAACATACCGATGATGCGTTCGGCGCTGGCCCGCTCGAGCTCGGAATTGAGCGAGGCAAGATGCCCGCCCGCCACATGGCCCGATTCATGGGCGAGAACCCCGACGATCTCGTTCGGGGTCTTGGCCTTGGTGAGAAGGCCTGTGTGGATGAAGATGCGCTGCCCGCCGGCGACGAAAGCGTTGATACGGTCGTCAGCAATCAAGTAGACACGGACGGAGCGCGGGTTGATGCCCGCTGCCTTGAAGATCGGCCGTGCCAGCTGGCGCAGGAAACCCTCGATCTCGGCATCGCGGATCAGATTGGGGCGGCGGGCCTGCTGCGCCCATGCGGGAGCCTGTTCCGCCAGAAGCGAAAACATCACCAGCACACAAACGGCAATACGGCTCCACAGCCTCATCAGAACCTGTCCATCCCGCCGCACATCAGCGGCAACCGCGAGTGTTGCCGGAAATGATACGCGCCTCGTCGCCTTTCCAGATCACGCCCATGGGCCTGCCGCAAAGCATCTTCGGACCACGAGCGTGCCGTGAATGACGGTCAAATGGGGCGGGTTTGAGGCCCGCCCACAGGCCTACTTCTTCTTGCTCCACCAGCCGGATTTGCGCTCGCCAGCCTCGCCCTGTACGTTGGCCTGCGGCGGCTGCCACTTGCGGGGTTCCGGGTCGGCAATGACCTCCGGAATGTTGATCACCGGCGATGGCGGCGGCGCAGTATATTCCACCTGCCGCTCGCGGCGTTCTCCGCCATTCTCGCCACGGCCTTCGCGGCGCGGGCGATCCTCGCGGCGGGGCCGCTCACCCCGTTCCTCACGCTCGCGCGGACGCTCGGCACTCTCCTGGCGCTCGCCACCTTCCTTGCGTTCGCCACGATTGCGGTCACCACGGCGGCCACGGTCACGCCCGAAGCGGCCACGGCGGCCACCGCGCTCGCGCTCTTCACGCGGCGGGCGTTCACCATTTTCATCGGTTGCTTCTGCGGCATCGCCAGATTCTTCGCCTTCCGGCGCCGGCACAATCTCATCGGCGGCTTCGTCATCGCCATGAGCGGGGGCTTCGGCATCTTCATGCGGCGCTTCGGCGGAGATTTCCGAGACCTCTTCCTCCGATGTCTCGCTCTCAGTCGATTCACTGCGTTCCCGGTCGCGGTCACCACGGCGGCCACGACGGCCACGGCGGCGCCTGCGGCGGCCATCACGGTCGCCACTGCGCTCCCCGTTGCGGGATTCACTACCTTCGCCTTCATCGCCGGCTTCGGCGGCATTTTCATCCGACTGTTCGGCATCGGTGTCGGCGGCGGCGTCTTCCTCTTCCGGCTCGTCCTCGAAGGCCGAGTCGATGCGCACCGGCTGTGCGGCCGGCAGGCGGCGCGGCGCGATGTCGCGATCGGTGGCGCGTTCGATCAGCACCTGCGCACCCTTCAACTCGTCGCCTATAGCAGGGACGATGAAGATGGTGATGCCATGCGCCTGCTCGAGGGCGAGCACGCTGTCGCGCTTTTCATTGAGCAGATAGAAAGCCACTTCACGGGCGCACTTGACCGTGAGGTTCTCCTGCCGCTTGAGCAGGTAATCCTCGATGCTGCGCAACACGCCAAGGCCACAGCTCGGGACCGAACGGACAATGCCGCGGCCCTCGCAATGCGGGCAGGTGCGGAAGGTGCCTTCGGTGATGCCGGGGCGGAGGCGCTGGCGCGACATTTCGAGAAGGCCGAAATGGCTGATGCGGCCCACCTGGATGCGGGCGCGGTCATTCTTCAGCGCTTCCTTGATGCGCCGCTCGACCGACCGGTTGTTCCGGTTCTCCTCCATGTCGATGAAGTCGATGACAATGAGGCCGGCCAGATCGCGCAGGCGCAACTGGCGGGCGATCTCGTCACAAGCCTCAAGATTGGTCTTGAGAGCCGTGTCTTCGATCGAGTGTTCGCGGGTGGCCTTGCCCGAGTTGATGTCGATGGAGACGAGCGCTTCGGTCTGGTTGATAACGATGTAGCCACCGGAGGGCAGCGTCACTGTCGGCGAGAGCAGGCCGTCGAGATGGTTCTCGACCTGGTAGCGCGAGAAGAGCGGACGGGTATCCTTGTAGAGCTTCACGTTCTTCGCATGCGAAGGCATGAGCATCTTCATGAAGTCCTTCGCCTCGCGATAGGCTTCATCACCTTCCACAATCACTTCATCCACGTCCTTGGTGTAAAGGTCGCGGATCGAACGCTTGATAAGGTTGCCTTCCTCATAGACGAGGCAGGGGGCCTGCGAGCGCAGCGTGAGGTCACGCACGCTTTCCCAGAGGCGGATGAGATAGTCGAAGTCGCGCTTGATCTCGGGGCGGGTGCGCTGCGCACCAGCCGTGCGGACGATGAGGCCCATGCCCTGCGGCACTTCCACATCACGCGCCACTTCCTTGAGGCGGCGGCGATCATTGGCGTCGGTGATCTTGCGGGAGATACCGCCACCGCGCGCGGTGTTTGGCATCAGCACGCAATAGCGGCCGGCGAGCGACATGTAGGTGGTGAGAGCCGCACCCTTGTTGCCACGCTCTTCCTTGACGACCTGAACCAGCAGGATCTGGCGGCGCTTGATGACTTCCTGGATCTTGTAGCGGCGGCGCGGCTGGCGGCGCTGGCGCCGCTGTGCGACTTCTTCAAGGGCATCTTCGCTGTTGCCCAGGGTTTCGACCTTGCGGGCTTCGGCGTCTTCTTCAACAGAAACGATTTCGCCCGATGATGCTTCGCCAGCGTTTTCCGTGGGCTCAGCGGCGGAAGCGGGCTCTTCAGAAGTTTCCGCGACGGGCTCGGAAGAGATGCTTTCGGCAGGTTCTGCCTCGAGCGGGATCGCCTCGCTGTCTGGTTCGTCTTCAGCCTCGGAATGATCCCCATCCGCTTCTTCGTCTGCGGCAGCTTCTACGGGATGATCATCATCGCCATGATCGTCTTGGTGATCCGCTTCCGCATCAGCAGCGGTGTCCCCGTTGTGATCGGCCGCATGCCGATCGTGCGGCGCGTGATCGTCGTCATCGTCCTCCGCTTCTTCAGCTTCCTGTTCGGCGAGGAGGGCGAGCCTGTCGGCAATCGGGATCTGATAGTAGTCGGGATGGATTTCAGCGAAGGCGAGAAAGCCATGGCGGTTGCCGCCATACTCAACGAAAGCAGCCTGAAGCGACGGCTCTACGCGTGTGACCTTGGCGAGATAGATATTGCCCTTGAGGGGCTTGCGGGAGGCGCTTTCGAAGTCAAATTCTTCAATGCGGGTTCCGCGGGCGACAACCACCCGTGTTTCTTCCGGGTGGCTGGAGTCGATGAGCATTTTGCTGCCCATGGTAAGTCCTTTTGGCAGCGCTGCGGCTCGACGCACCCATTCGCCCGTCCGGGCCTTTGGCGTTATGGGTGCGGGCGCATGCGCCTGCAAAGTGGGACACTGCCGCTCGCCTGAACGAAAGCCGCCTTGCGGTTTCGCAATCTGTTCCGGTCTCTGTGCCGGGAATGCAGACGGGGAGCTGGTTCATATCCCTCGATTGACATTTGCCAACATCCGCAAAGGACGCTGACGGTGATACACTTGTCGGCCCGCCCTCCGGTTCCCTGACCGGCTGGACGGTGTTGCGGTTCCGTAGAACCTAGCCAAACGCAGAGTGGCAGCTGCTTGCCAAAGCGGACCGGACGCCGCCACGTTGCGAAACTGTTGCCCTTGCAATCAGAACGTGAGCACGGCGGCTACTTGAGTCCTGTCTGAGGGACGGTCTCTTGTAGGGATCAAAGGGCGGAATGGCAAGAGCGCGACGGGCCTTGCCTCAACGCGGGGTTAACCATGGCCTTCTATCGTGGCCCCGGACTGCCATGTCGACTTGAGGAAAAATAAAATAGTTTCAATGTGTTCCGTGGTCATTTCCAGATTTTTCCGGATCCTCTGGGTGGCTTTTGCCCTTTTTGCGGGGGTGCTGCTGCTCAACCCGGCAGCGCAGGCCGCCGCAACGGCGACGGGCTTCACGTTTAAGGGAGATGCGCAGACCACCCGCATCACCGTCGATGTTTCCCGGGATGTCGGCTACTCGGCACGGGTGCTGCCTGACCCCTTCCGGGTGATTGTCGATATGGCCGATGTCTCCTTTGACGTGCCGCCCGGCCTCGGCCGCAAGGGGGCAGGGCTCGTCAAGGCCCTCCGCTACGGCATTATCGAAGAGGGAAAGTCGCGGATTGTCATCGATACCGCGGGTCCGGTGCTGATCCAGGGGTCTTTCCTGAAACCCAAGGACGGCAAGAAACCGGCCCAGATCATCATCGACCTGATGGCGATAGATCAGGACGTCTTCGATGCGGCCTATGCCAAGGACAATCCCGGATATCAGCCCAAGCCAAAGGCCGCACCCGATCCGGAGCCTGAAGTGGCAGAGGCGGAGCCCGCGGTTCAACCGGTCATCATCAAGCCGGTGCCGAAGCCTGAACCGCAGGTGGAGACACCTCCGGCGCCGAAGCAGGTGATCGCCAAGCCGGCCCGGCCCGATGGCAAGAAGGTGATCGTCATTGATGCCGGTCATGGCGGCATGGACCCCGGCGCCGTCGGCCCGACCGGCACGAAGGAGAAGGATGTCGTCCTTGCTTTCGCCCAGTCTCTGAAAGCAGCGATCGATGCCGATGGCCGCAACATTGCGATCATGACCCGCGGCGACGACACATTCATGACGCTGCTCGACCGTGTGAAATTTGCCCGCGAACATCACGCCGACCTGATGATCGCCATTCATGCCGATATCGTGCGCGGCAAGACCGCGACAGGCACGACTATATATACGCTTTCAGACCAGGCCTCGGACGAGGAAGCCGAGGCCCTGGCACAAAAGGAAAACCGCGCCGACATGGTGGGGGGCATCGACCTCGGGCTTGAGAACGAGGATGTGACCGATGTACTGATTGAACTCATCCGCCGCGAATCCAAGAACTATGCGGTGTCTTTCTCGCGCAACGCGCTGAAGGAATTGCAGCGCGTCACACCGATGGCCGGCAAGCCCTTGCGTTCCGCGGGTTTCAAGGTGCTGAAGGCGCCGGACGTGCCTTCGGTGCTCGTGGAACTCGGCTTTCTCTCGACCAAGGCAGATGAGGAACGCCTGCTTTCAACAGAATGGCGGGCCGAAACGGCGAAGGCCATGACGGCGGCCATCAACC
The DNA here is from genome assembly GCA_020161855.1 of Pseudomonadota bacterium. Classification (GTDB taxonomy): domain Bacteria; phylum Pseudomonadota; class Alphaproteobacteria; order Rhizobiales; family Aestuariivirgaceae; genus Aestuariivirga. The sequence continues at coordinate 256,181 of JAIUNJ010000002.1, read as the reverse complement.
GGCATTTCGCGACGGAAGTGGCGGCCAATCGCTGATGGGCTTTTGCCCCCGCGCTGCCATATTCGCGGGCGATAATCCGTCTTGTTAAATGGGGTGTGGACCACTCACGAGTTGTGTTAGAGGGTCACTGATTTGGTTTGCACCGGTTCAAGAGGCGGCACGAAGGCATGTTGAAGTTTCTGGGTTGGCTGTTTGCTGCGGGGTTCATGATCGCCCTCGGCCTTACAGGCGCTTCCCTTTACATCATGTGGGATGTTTCCAAGGACCTGCCTGATTATAAGCAGCTTGCTGCCTATGAGCCACCGGTGATGACGCGGTTGCATGCCTCCGATGGCTCATTGCTTGCGGAATATGCCGAGCAGCGCCGCCTTTTCGTGCCGATCGACTCCATTCCGCTGAAGTTGAAAGAGGCTTATCTCGCGGCCGAGGACAAGACCTTCTACCAGCACGCGGGCCTCGACTGGCGTGGCATCTTCGCGGCCGTCATCCGCTATGTGCAGGTAAAGGCGACAGGCAAGGGGCAGATTGTCGGCGCTTCGACAATCACCCAGCAGGTGGCCAAGAACTTCCTTCTCACCAATGAGCAGACCCTGACGCGCAAGCTCAAGGAAGCCATGCTGGTGCAGCGCATGGAAGCGGCCTTCACCAAGGACCAGATTTTCGAGCTCTATCTCAATGAGATTTTTCTCGGCCTCAATTCTTACGGCGTCGCCGCGGCGGCCCTGAACTATTTCGGCAAGTCACTCGATGAACTCTCGCTCGACGAAATGGCCTATATGGCGGCGCTTCCCAAGGGCCCCAACAACTATCATCCGTTCCGGCACGAGAAGCGCGCCATCGAGCGCCGCAACTGGGTGCTCGAGCAGATGTATGACAACGGCAACATCTCGCGCCAGGAAATGCTTGATGCGCAAGCCAAGCCGCTGAAGGTCAATCCGCGCCCCTTCGGCGCGCAGATGTTTGCGGCCGAGAGCTTCGCCGAAGAAGTCCGCCGCGATCTCGTGAATATCTTTGGCAAGGAGCAGCTTGCCAAGGGCGGCTATTCGGTGCGCTCCACCCTTGATCCTAAGCTGCAGATCATGGCCCGCCAGGCGCTGGCACGTGGCCTCATTTCGTTTGACCGGGAGCGCGGCTGGCGCGGGCCGGTGAAGCATGTGGAGCTGACGCCCGGCGACTGGGCACCCTTCATGGGCACCATGAAGGTCGCGGCTGACCTGACGCCCTGGCAGCTGGCCATCGTGCTCGACGTGCAAAAGGAACAGGCAACGATAGGCCTGCAGCCTGGCCTTGCCGACAACGGCAAGCCTTCCGATGAGCGGACCACGGCGACCATCCCGCTGGAGCTGATGAAGTGGGCCGAGAAATATGTGGACGGCAGCAAGCGCGGCAAGGCCGTGACTGATGCCAGCCAGGTGCTGGCCATCGGTGACATTGTCTATGTAGCGCCGTCGCAGAACCCGCAGCAGTTCCATCTCATGCAGATGCCGGAGGTCGAAGGCGCAATGGTTGCCATGGACCCGCATACGGGCCGTGTGCTCGCCATGGTCGGCGGCTTCTCTTATGGCACCAGCCAGTTCAACCGCGCCACGCAGGCGATGCGCCAGCCGGGCTCTTCGTTCAAGCCTATCGTGTATGCCGCGGCTCTCGACAACGGCTACACGCCGGCTTCTGTCGTGCTCGATGCGCCGGTCGAGTTCCGCATGTCGGATGGCAAGATCTGGCGGCCCAAGAACTATACGGGCAAATTCTATGGCCCCTCGACCTTGCGCCGCGGCATCGAGCAATCGCGAAATGCCATGACCGTGCGCCTTGCCGCTGATCTCGGCATGACGCGCATCGCCGATCTGGCGCAGCGGCTCGGCATCTATGACCGCATGCCGCAGCATCTCGCCAACTCGCTGGGTTCCGCCGAAACGACCTTGCTGCGCATGACGACGGCCTACAGCATGTTCGACAACGGCGGACGCAAGATCGAGCCGACGCTTATCGACCGTATCCAGGACCGCCGCGGCAAGACCATCTGGCGCCATGACAAGCGCGACTGTAGCGGCTGCTCTGTTGACACCTTCTCTGCCGATCTTCCCGATCCCGATCCGCTCGACAATCGCGAACAGGTGATGAGCCCCTATACGGCCTATCAGATCACCTCGATGCTGGAAGGCGTGGTGGAGCGCGGCACCGGGCAGAAGCTCAAGGCCGTGATGAAGCCGGTGGCCGGCAAGACCGGCACCTCGAACGACGAGCGTGACGCCTGGTTTGTGGGCTACACGCCGAACCTTGCGGTTGGCGCCTATATCGGCTTCGACAATCCAAAGCCCATGGGCAAGAAGCGCACCGGCGGTGAATTGGCCGCGCCGATCGTCGCTGATTTCATGAAGCAGGCGCTTGAAGGCAAGGCGGCAGCGCCTTTCCATGTGCCGCGCGCCATCGAACTCATCCCCATCAACGCGGTGAACGGTAAGCGCGGTATCTTCGGCCAGCAGAACGTGATCCTCGAAGCCTTCAAGCCGGGTGACGAGCCGCCGAATACCTCGCGCACCATCGGTGAGGATGGTGTGGCCAAGCAGACGGCGAGCGGCGAGGGCGTTGTCCTCGTGCCGCCGAACCAGCCGGCGCAGGGCGGCGGCGGTGCTGACCCCGGGTTGACGCCGCAGGGCGGCGGCCTCTATTGAGCCCTCACGCTACCTAACAAATCCGAATCGGAACAACGACATGCGCGCGGAAACCGCGAAACTTGCCGACGAAATCCAGCAGTCCCTGGGACTGCTGAGGAGGCATCTTTGACTGGGATAATGCCCAGCGAGAACTTGCCGAACTGAACGCAAAATCCGAAGGCCCCAACTTCTGGGACGATCCCCAGAAGGCCCAGACGCTGATGCGCCGCCGCCAGGACCTTGAGAACCGCATCAACGGCATTCTCAGGATCGAGCAGGGCGTGGCCGATAATATCGAACTCATCGCCATGGGCGAGTCCGAGGGCGATGCCTCCATTGTGACCGAGGCCGAGAAGGCAATCGCGGCGTTGCAGAACGAAGTGGCCGCCGTCGAACTCGATACGCTGCTTTCGGGAGAGGCTGACTCGAACGACAGTTATCTCCAGATCAATGCGGGCGCGGGCGGCACAGAGAGCCAGGATTGGGCTTCCATGCTGATGCGCATGTATGTGCGCTGGGCCAACCAGAGCGGATACAAGGTCGAGGTTCTCGATGAGCATGCGGGTGAAGAAGCCGGCATCAAGTCCTGCACGCTGCAGATCAAGGGCCACAATGCCTATGGCAAGCTGAAGACGGAAAGCGGTGTTCATCGCCTTGTCCGCATCTCGCCTTATGATTCGAATGCGCGGCGGCAGACCTCCTTCGCGTCGGTCTATGTCTATCCGGTGATCGACGACAATATCGACATCGAAGTGGTCGAGAGCGATCTGAAGGTTGATACCTATCGCGCCTCAGGTGCGGGTGGGCAGCATGTGAACACCACTGACTCGGCCGTCCGCATTACCCATATGCCAACCGGGATCATCGTTGCCTGCCAGGCCGAACGCTCGCAGCACAAGAACCGCGCCACGGCTCTCAAGATGCTGAAGGCCCGCCTCTATGAGATGGAACTGCAGAAGAAGCAGGAGAAGATCGACGCGGCCAATGCCAAGAAGACCGATATCGGCTGGGGCCACCAGATCCGCTCATACGTGCTGCAGCCGTATCAGCTGGTGAAGGATCTGCGCACGGGCCACACGAGCACCAATCCCGATGCCGTTCTCGATGGCAGCGTTGACGACTTCATCCAGGCCTCGCTCGCCCACAAGATTCACGGCGGCGACACGGTCGTGGAAGATATCGACTAGATTTCGGGAACTCAGCCGCGCGAATGAACGACGCGGATGCCGTTTGCGTCCTTGCCGTTGTCATCAAGTGGCTCGGCCACCGGGATGCTGGACGACGGATCAGGCATGGTCTGGAAGACGGAGGCAGGCGGCACAGGCGTGCCGTTGTGCCTGACCGTTCCGTAGATATAGGCACCGTTCTCGATGCTAATCGTGTCGTGGAAGACGTCGCCCTCCACATGGGCGCCCGCGTGGATATAGACCTTGGCCCCCTGGATTGGTCCGATGACGCGGCCCCGCACATGAATCACTTCGCCGCTCAGCTCGCCCTGGAGAACGCCGTGGGTGTCGATCACGCAAACACGCGCCCGGACCGTGCCACGGAAGGCACCATCGATGTGCAATTCGCCATCGCAGGAAATCTGCCCTTCGATGGCCACGTCCTGTCCGATGTATGACGGCTCGGCGGGATCATTCTCCACCACCGGCGTAGCAGGCGAGACAGCCGGCTTGGCAGTACCCTTCTTCTTGAAAAACATCTCAGCAGCCCCCTCAGGCAACCTCGTACTGGCCTGTCACAGGACAGTCAAACAGGAGGTGAAGTTTAGACGGTCCGGACGCGCCTGTCATCGCGGATTTTTCTCCGGAAGCCTTTGACTTGATTGAGACAGATTGCCTTGCTTTGGTCAATCTTGGCGATCATTGCCCCATGAGGTATCAGCCTGATTGGGCAGCAGAGCGGCACGACTCGGAATGAATGTCTGAGGCGGCCGGCAAAGGAAGAGAGACTTGGGGCGCAGAGCTCTGAAAGCAACGCTTTATACGCTGTTGGGGCTTACGCTTGTCGTGGCGCTGCTTGCGGGCGGTGCGTTTCTCTGGCTCGCGGCCGCGCCGATGCCGCTGACCTTTCTGCAGGGTTCGATCCAGAGGGCCATTAATGCGCAGCTTGCCGGTCTCAATGTCACCCTGAGTGACACAGCCCTCGAGCTTGATCCCGAGACCAGCATGCCGAGTGTCCGCGCCCATAATGTGGTGCTGCGTGACAACGATGGGCAGGTGCTCGCGACGTCGCCAAAGGTCGGTGTAACGCTCGATCCCTCGGCCATCATGCGCGGCTCCGTCGTCGTCAGATCGATCGAGTTGATCGGGCCGAAGATCAATGCCCGCCGCAATCTCGATGGCTCGATGGAACTCGGCATTGGCGAGCAGGCTGCGGGCGCCGATGAAGTGACCGTGGTGACGCCCGGCGACATCGAAAGCGATGTGGCACCTGACCCTGCACCGCAGGCGAGCACGGAGTCCATGCGTGCGGAAAGCGGCAAGCTCGCCGAGATCCTGTCCGGTGACACGGGCACCGGGGCGCTTGCGCATCTCGATGATATCAAAGTCAGCCAGGCAGCGCTCACCTTCTACGATGAGGCCAATGACGCCACCTGGCGCTCGCCGCGTGCGGATCTGGTTTTTCGCCGCATGCCCTATGGGTTCATCTCCGTTGCCAAGGTTGAGATCTCCAGCGGTGGCAAGCCATGGCATGCCGATCTCTCGGCCAACTACCGGCGCGACGCGGAGGTCTATACCGTGAATCTCGCCGTGACCGATCTCGTGCCGGCCAATGTTTCGGACGAGATCTTTGCGCTGGCGCAGTTTGCCCGCTTCAGCATGCCGTTCTCCGGCCGTGTGGAGTTCGAGGTCAGCAAGGGCGGCATGGTCAGGAAGGCGAGCGGCGAATTGTTTGCCTCCGCCGGCGAACTCAATCTGCCGGACTACTTCGCCAAGCCCATCCAGGTGGACGAGGGCGCTTTCAAGGTGAACTACAACGTCGACGAAGACCAGTTGAAGATCGAGGATTCGTCTCTGCTTGTCGGCGGCAGCAAGATGAATGTTTCCGGAGACGTGACACCGAAACGTAATGCCGAAGGCAAGCTGCTGGCTCTTGATATTGATGTGCTCGCCAAGGCTGAGAATGTGCCGGCGGCCGTTCCTGATCAGGCACCGCAACAGATTGACCGTATTGCCTTCAAGGGCTCCGCGGCAGTCGAAAATGCGCGGTTGCAGATCGATGACCTCGTTGTGATGGCCGGCGAGACCGGAGTCAGGCTGCGCGGTGCGATCACGGGCGGAGACGAGTCTGCCGGTATCCAGATAGCCGGCCGCCTGCGCGAAGTGTCTGCCGATCTCCTCAAGGAACTCTGGCCCCCGATCCTCACGCCTAACACGCGCGCCTGGATCAACGAGCACGTCTCGGCCGGAGAAATTGAGGAAGGCACCTTTGTGGTCAATTTCCCGGCCAACGCTTTGGCCCGCGCTCTTCGCGAGAGGCAGTTGCAGGACGGTGCTGTCGACGTATCTTTCACGATGCAAAACGTGACGACAACCTATTTCAAATCCCTCCCGCCGCTGCAGAAGGCACGCGGCTCCGCCCATCTCAAGGGCAGCACGTTTGAGCTCACCCTGGATGACGGGCAGGCCACTCTCGAGACGGGTGAGACCGTCAAGCTGGTGAAGGGCCAGTTCATCGCCACGCCCTTGCTGCAGCGAGAGGTGCCGGGCGAGTTCAGCTTCGACATCGCCGGCTCGGTCGAGGACATGATGGCCTTTGCCGCCCATCCGGATCTCAACATGGCGCCCGCCGACGCGGGTTCGGCTGCCAAGCTTGGCGGCACGGCCAAGGCTCACATCGAACTCGGCCTGCCGCTGATCAAGAATCCGCCGCGCGAGCGCGTGCAGATCTCGACGAAGGTCAACATCTCTGACGCGAAGCTCGCCAATGCCATGCCGGGGATCAATCTCACAGATGGCGAGTTCGGCGTCACAGTCGATCCCGACAAGATCACGGTTACCGGCCCGGCAAAGCTGAACGGCGTCCCGGCGGACATCACTTGGTCGAAGCCGCGCGGGCCGGGCGAGCCGACAACCGAAATCGAGACAGTCGCCGACGCTGACATGCGGACGAAGATCGGCCTGAAGATTGAAGACTATATCTCGGGCGACATTCCGGTGCAGGCAGTGATTGGCCCTCCCAGCGACGAAGGCCGGGAAATCACCGTCAAGGCAGACCTGTCGAAGGTTGCCATGAAGCTCGCTGCTGCGGGCTGGTCGCGGAAGCCCGCCAAGGGCACGACGGCGACCTTCACCGTGCGGGAGATGGGCAAGGGCAACCGCCGCATCGACGACATCAAGATCGATGGACCCAATCTGAAGCTTCGCGGGATGGTATCTGTGAAGGGCGGACAGATCGCCACCATCAAGGCGACCGAGATTCAGTTGGAGGAGGACGACACCTTCGCCGCCACGCTGACGCCTGGTGAGGAAGCGCTCAACTTGCAACTCACCGGCACATCGATCGATGCGCGCCCTTACATACGGCAACTGATATCACCGCTGCCTGCAGCAACGCCGGATGCCTCGCCGAAAGGCACCAGCGGCCAGAACCTCATCGTCAACGCACAGATTGACACCGTCTATGCTTTCCGTGGTGAGCAGGTGACGGGCGTCAAGGCGACTTTCGTTTCCGAAGGCGGAACGATCAAGACGGCCAATGTCGAGGGCATGTTCAAGAGCGGCAAACCCTTGACGATCCGGCTGACGCCGACTGCCGAGGGCCGCGAACTGCGCGTGGCCAGCATCGACGGCGGCGCTGTGCTGCGGTCAACGGATTTCTACGGCAAGGTCGCAGGTGGGCAACTGGAGTTCTATGCCCTTATCGGCAATGGCAAGGGCGCCCCGGTCAAGAACGGCCGCCTGAATATCGAACGCTTCGAGGTTCGTGACGAGGCCGCACTTGCCGAACTAGACGCCCGCGGCCGCCCGAAGAAGTCAGGTCCGCGCCGCGGCGGCGTCTTCTTCAACAGGCTGCAGTTGCCGTTCACCTCCGACAATCAGTTCGTGCGCCTGTGCAAGGTCAGCCTGCGCGGCCCCGACATGGGAGCGACGGCTTCCGGGCTCATCCGCAAGGCCGATGGCGCCATGGATATCACCGGCACTTACATCCCGGCCTATATCCTGAACAATGCGCTGAATGATGTGCCGCTGTTGGGCGACATCCTGACAGGTGGCAAGCGCGAAGGCCTTCTGGGCATCACCTATGCCATGGGCGGCACGGTGAAGAAGCCGGAATACCAGCTCAATCCGCTGTCCTTCCTGGCGCCCGGAATCCTGCGCAAGCTCTTTGAATATGAGCAGACGGCCTGCCGCGAACGGCCCCGCAAGACCAACGAGCGCCCGGCAAAGACTAACTGAAGAACTCGCGGGCTCTCAGACGGGCTTCAGAAGCACGTGCTTCTTCTTGCCCATGGAAAGCTTGATGCTGCCGTCCTTCAGCAAGGCCTCACCCAGAACGAGTTTGTCGTCGCGCACAGGCTCGTCGTTGACGCGGATGGCGCCCCCCTGGATCGAACGCCGCGCCTCGCCATTGGATGAAGCGAGGCCCGCCTGAACCAGCGCAGCAAGGATGCCGAGCCCTTCGCCCAGTGTCACGCCGACGGTCGGCAGGCCCTCGGCGCTCGCACCTTCCTCGAAGGTCTTGCGTGCCGTTTCGGCGGCCTCGTCCGCCGCGGCCGCGCCATGCAGCAGGGAGGTTGCGGCATTGGCCAGAATCTTCTTGGCGTCGTTGATTTCAGCACCACCCAGCTTCTCGAGCCGCGCCACCTCATCCAGCGGCAAGGTGGTGAACAGGCGCAGGAAGCGGCCCACGTCCGCGTCCTCGGTGTTGCGCCAGAACTGCCAGTATTCATAGGGCGAACGCATGTCGGCATTGAGCCAGACGGCGCCTGACGCTGTCTTGCCCATCTTGGCGCCCGAAGCCAGTGTGATGAGCGGTGAGGTCAGGGCGTAGAGCTGGTGCGTGCCCATGCGGCGGCCCAGGTCGATGCCATTGACGATGTTGCCCCACTGGTCAGAGCCGCCCATCTGCAGATTGCAGTTATAACGCCGGGCAAGCTCAACATAATCATAAGCTTGCAGGACCATGTAGTTGAATTCAATGAAGGAAAGTTCGTGTTCGCGCTCCAGCCGGAGCTTCACCGAATCCATGGTCAGCATGCGGTTCACGCTGAAATGCCGGCCAATGTCGCGCAGCATGTCGATGTAATTGAGCTTCGTCAGCCATTCGGCATTGTCGACCATGGCGGCATCGTTGCCGCTGCTGCCGAACTGCAGAAACCGTGCAAAGACCTGCTGGATACCACGCTTGTTGTTCTCGATGTCGTCGACGGAAAGAAGCTTGCGGCTTTCGTCGCGCCCCGATGGGTCGCCGACGCGGGTTGTGCCGCCACCCATCAGGACGATGGGCTTGTTGCCGGTCTGCTGCAGCCAGTGGAGCAGCATGATCTGAACGAGCGAGCCCACATGCAGGGATGGGGCGGTGCAGTCGAATCCGATATAGGCCGTGATCTTGCGATCCTTGGCGAGGGCATCGAGGCCCGCCGTATCGGAGCATTGGTGAATGTAGCCGCGGCTCGATAGAATGTTGAGGAAATCGGATTGGAACGTGCTCATGGTGGCGCGCTCTTAACACAGGGGAATTGCGTGTCAAAACCGCTGAAGGCACTGGGGCTAATGTCGGGCACGTCACTGGACGGCATCGATGTGGCATTGCTGGAAACCGACGGCGAGAACGAAGTGCGCCGCGGCCCGTCGCGGACCTTCAGCTATGACTCGTCACAGCGAGACCTGCTGCGTGCGGCCTTGAAGGCTGCCGAGCGGATTGCCGACCGGAATGACCGGTCAGGCGTGCTTGGCGATGCCGAAGCGGCCCTGGCGCGGTGGCATGGGCAAGCCGTTCAAGAGTTTTTGGCCGGCGAGGACCTGCAGGCCGCTGCGATCGATGTCGTCGGCTTTCACGGCCAGACGGTGATCCATCGTCCGGAGCGGCGCCTGACAGTGCAACTCGGTGACGGCGCGGCCCTGGCAAGGGCAACTGGAATCGCGGTCGTGCACGATATGCGGGCCCGTGACGTGTCCCTTGGAGGGCAGGGTGCTCCACTCGTTCCCGTCTATCATCGCGCGCTTGCCTCCCGGTTGCCGCAGCGGCCGGTGGCCTTCGTCAATATCGGTGGTGTTGCCAACGTGACCTGGGTCGGTGCGGATGGCGCGCTGGTGGCCTTCGACACAGGCCCCGGCAATGCCCTGATTGATGACTGGATGAAGCTTCACACAGGGGCAACGCGGGATGAGGGCGGGGCCCTGGCCCTTGCCGGTGAAGTTGACGAGGCCACTGTCGCGCAGTTTCTCGGGGATGCCTATTTCGAGCAGCATGCGCCGAAGTCTCTGGACCGTAACAGCTTCGCGGGCATCAGCCTGGATGGACTGGCACCCGCCGATGGCGCAGCCACGCTTGTTGCCGTCACCGCGCGCAGTATCGGCATGTCGCGCGCGCAGATGCCTGAGATGCCGCAGCAGTGGGTGATCTGCGGTGGTGGCCGGCACAATCTGGCGATCATGGCGGCCTTGAGCCGGCTGCTGCCGGGCGTTTGCAACGCCGATGATCTGGGCTTCAACGGCGACAGCATGGAGGCGGAGGCGTGGGCCTATCTCGCAGTGCGGGCGCTGCGCGGGTTGCCTCTGTCCTATCCGCGAACCACGGGTGTCCCCGAGCCTGTCACAGGTGGCGTGGTCTCCAGGCCGTGACTGCTCAGCGGATGAGGCCGAACTTGCGCAGCAGCTGACCGTCGATGATCAGCAGGGCGAAGCCGATCAGCACGGCGCCCAGAACCTCGTTGGCCGTGATGCGCTCGCCCAGATAGGCAGCACCCATGGCAATGGCCGAAACGGGGATGAGCATGGTCACGAGGTTGGCCGCCATCGGCCCCGAGCGCGTGATGATCTTGAAGAACAGAAGATAAGCCACGGCTGTCGAGAGAATGGCCAGACCGAGAATCGCCAGCCAGGCATGGGATGAGACCGCCAGAAATTGCGACGGTTCAGCAAAGAGCAGGGCGAGGATCGCGACTGTGAGGCTCGAACAGAGAAGTTGTCCTGTGGCGCTGGTGACGGCGGGAATGCCCGTCAGCCGCTTCTTGGCCCAGAGGGCGCCAAAGCCATAGCTGGCAGAAGCCAGCAGGCAGGAGAGAATGCCGATTGTCTCCTGGCCGAGGTCGGCAAAGCCGACACCGCGCAGCACAACGACCCCGGCGATGCCGAGAAACAGTCCCACAGACTTTCGCCGCGTGAGGCCTTCGACGCCCGCGGTTGCCATGACCACGGCCGCGAAAAGCGGTGTGGTGGCATTGATCACCGAGGCGAGGCCCGCCGTGATGAAATGCTGGCCGTAGACGATTGCCGTGAAGGGAATGACATTGTTGGTGAGCGACATGACGAAGAAGGATGTCCAGCTCCGGCGATCGCGCGGCAGCGGGCCTTGAAGCCAGAAATGCAGCGGCAGGAGAATGGCGGCGGCGAGTACGACACGCGCCAGAACGATCAGCAGTGCTGGCAGTTCCTTGACGGCGACGCCGATGAAGATGAAGGAGCCGCCCCACAGAATCGACAGGACAACAAGAAGAACCCAATCTTCGCGAACGATGTCCTTGGGTTGCGTTGGTATCTGGGTTGTCATGGGCGCCTCGCTTGCGAGGGCGCTGGATAGGCGCGTGGCTGGCGGGCAGCCACCCGAAAACCGGAAGGTCTGCTATGCCTCGCGGGTGAGGCGGCGGTCCAGGTAGTCGGCACAGATCTTGGTCAGGTCCTCGATCTTGTCCTGGAAGAAGTGGTTGGCGCCGGGAATCACCTTGTGCTCGATGGTGATGCCCTTCTGAGTCTTCAGCTTCGAGACGAGGCTGTGAACCGCCTCCGGGGCCGTCACCGTGTCCTTCTCACCGTTGACGAAGAGACCGGAGGCCGGGCAGGGCGCCAGGAACGAGAAGTCATAGTGCTTGGCCAGCGGCGCAACCGAGATGAAGCCCGAGATTTCCGGGCGGCGCATCAGCAGCTGCATGGAGATCCAGGCGCCAAAGGAAATGCCCGCAATCCAGCAGATTTTCGCCTCACGGTTGAAAGACTGCAGCCAGTCGAGGGCCGAAGCAGCGTCGGAAAGCTCTCCGGCGCCATTGTCAAATACGCCCTGGCTGCGGCCGACGCCGCGGAAGTTGAAGCGCATGACCGAGAAGCCACGGCTCTGAAACATGCCATAAAGCGCATGCACAATCGGGTTGTTCATCGTGCCGCCGAAAGTGGGGTGTGGGTGCAGGAGGATGGCGACGGGCGCACCCGTGGCCTTGGCCTGGTGGTAACGGCCCTCAATTCGCCCTGCGGGCCCGTTAAAGATCACTTCTGGCATGTACGTCCTTGCTGCTTGAGCATCATGCCACGCTTGGTACGCAAGGCACGTAATACTTGACTCCGGTAGTCGGAAATTCTATCTGGACATTAGAATAATTCCAAACAGCACTTCCCCTCGGCGGGCTCGCGCTTTAACACAGGGCCTGGGGCGGATTGCAAGTATTTCGTGAAACGAAGCAAGGGTTTCTGGCGATGAAGATGAGCACAAAGGGACGCTATGCCGTGATGGCCATGATCGACATTGGCCAGTCGGATGGCGATCGCCCCGTTTCACTTGCCGAGATTGCCGAGCGGCAAGATATCAGCCAGGAATACCTGGAACAGCTCTTCGGCAAGTTGCGCCGGGCAGGCCTTGTGACGTCGGCGCGTGGCCCCGGTGGCGGCTACCAGCTGGCCAAGCCGCCGATGGAAATCCAGATGTCGGAGATCATCCTGGCGGTGGATGAACCCCTGCGCGTCACGCGCTGTGAGGGTGATGCCGTCGAAGGGTGCGTCCGGGGTGAGCGCTGCTGCGCCCATGACCTGTGGGCCTCGCTCGGCCGGCAGATGATGTATTTCCTCGAATCCGTTTCTCTTGATGACGTCGTGAACAAGCGCAACCTGGCGCTGGCCGCATCGATCAAGCAGGCCAAGGAACGTGCGCCTGCCATGATGGCGGTCAGGTGAGAGCCTATCTCGACCATAACGCCACAAGCCCGCTTCGCCCTGTGGTGAAGGCGGCGATGCTGGTGGCGATGGAGACCGGCGGCAACGCCTCGTCGGTTCATGCGGAAGGCCGGGCTGCCCGCAAGTTGGCCGATGATGCGCGCGAGGCATTGGCACTGGCCCTCGGCTGCCTGCCGCAGATGATTGTCTTCACTGGTTCCGGCACGGAAGCCAACAACATGGCGCTGCGCGGAGTAGAGGCCGAGCGCCTGCTGGTTTCGGCGGTTGAGCACCCGAGTGTGCTCGCTGCGGCAACAGCAAGCGGAAAGCGTGTCGAACGCATTCCCGTCGATGGCAATGGTGTCGTTGATCTCGCTGCTCTCCGCCGCATGCTCGGCGGCCCCAATGTGCTGGTGAGTGTCATGCTTGCTAACAACGAGACGGGCGTTATCCAGCCTGTTGCCGACATCGTCGCGCTGGCACGGGAGTTCGGCGCGCTTGTGCATGTCGATGCCGTTCAAGGTTTCGGCAAGCTGCCTGTCAATTTCGGCCTGCTGGGCTGCGATCTGTTGACGGTTGCTGCCCACAAGGTGGGTGGTCCGGTCGGTATCGGTGCGCTGGTAATCCGCGACGGTCTTGCCGTGGCGCCGTTGCTCCATGGTGGCGGCCAGGAACTGCGCCGCCGCGCCGGGACGGAGAACCTTGCCGCGATCGCGGGCTTTGCGGCCGCTGCCGCGGAAAAGAGACTCGAAATCAAGAACTTGCGCCAACAGATTGAATCATCGCTGCAGGATGCGGTGATCTTCGGCGCAGCCGTTGAGCGCCTGCCCAATACGGTGTGCTTTGCCGTGCCGGGCATGAAAGCCGAAACCCTGTTGATGAACTTCGACCTCGATGGCGTCGCTGTCTCGTCAGGGTCGGCTTGTTCATCCGGCAAGGTCGCCCGCTCCCATGTGCTGGAAGCCATGGGTGTTGCCCCTGAAATTTCATCCGCTGCCATTCGCGTCAGCCTGGGCTGGAACTCCACGGCCGCTGATGTGCAGCATTTCACCACCGTCTGGAACAAGCTGCTGTCGCGCCACCGGGCGCGCAAGGCGGCCTGAGGGTTATCATGGCTGATGTAGAAACAATCGAACTCGTCAAGGATATCGACGTCGACAAGTACAAGTACGGCTTCGAGACCGATATTGAATCCGAACTCGCGCCGAAGGGCCTGAGCGAGGATATCGTCCGCTTTATCTCGAATAAGAAGAACGAGCCGCAATGGATGCTCGACTGGCGGCTGGAGGCCTATCGCGTCTGGCTGAACATGGACGAGCCCACCTGGGCCAAGGTCTCCTATCCCAAGATCGATTTTCAGGACCTGCACTATTATGCGGCGCCAAAGTCCACGCCTGCGCCCAAGTCGCTGGATGAGGTCGATCCCAAGCTGCTTGAGACCTATGCCAAGCTTGGCATTCCGCTGAAGGAGCAGGAAATTCTCGCAGGCGTGCGCAGGCAGGGCGAGCGCAGTGATCTCGATGGCGAGTCTGGCGGCGAGTATGCCTCCGGTAAAGTGGCGGTGGATGCGGTCTTCGATTCCGTCTCCGTGGTGACGACCTTCAAGGACGAACTGGCCAAGCACGGTGTCATCTTCTGTTCGATTTCCGAGGCCCTGCGCACCCATCCTGAACTTGTGAAGCAGTATCTTGGATCGGTTGTACCCCAGGGCGACAACTTCTATGCCGCCCTCAATGCCGCTGTCTTCTCGGATGGTTCATTTGTCTATGTTCCGCCGGGCGTGCGCTGCCCGATGGAACTGTCCACCTATTTCCGCATGAACGCCAAGAACACAGGACAGTTCGAGCGCACCCTCATCATCGCCGACAAGGGTTCTTATGTGTCCTATCTGGAAGGCTGCACGGCGCCGACGCGCGACGAAAGCCAGCTTCACGCCGCTGTCGTCGAATTGATCGCGTTGGATGATGCCGAGATCAAATATTCCACCGTCCAGAACTGGTACCCCGGCGACAAGGACGGCAAGGGCGGCATCTATAACTTCGTCACCAAGCGTGGCGATTGCCGCGGGCCGCGATCGAAGATCTCGTGGACCCAGGTGGAAACGGGTTCCGCCATCACCTGGAAGTATCCTAGCTGCATCCTGCGCGGCGAGGAAAGCCGTGGTGAATTCTATTCCATCGCCATTTCCAACGGCCGCCAGCAGGTGGATAGCGGTACCAAGATGATCCATCTCGGCCGCAACACGTCCAGCCGCATCATCTCCAAGGGCATTGCCGCCGGCCGCAGCGACAACACCTATCGTGGACTTGTTTCGGCGCACCGCAAGGCCATCAATGCCCGCAACTTCACCCAGTGTGACTCGCTCCTCATCGGTGACAAGTGCGGGGCGCATACGGTGCCCTATATCGAGAGCAAGACGTCGACAGCCCAGTTCGAACACGAGGCCACGACGTCGAAGATTTCGGATGACCAGATGTTCTACTGCATGTCGCGCGGCCTTTCCGAAGAGGAAGCCGTGGCCTTGATCGTCAACGGCTTTGTCCGCGATGTGCTTCAGCAGCTCCCCATGGAGTTTATGGCCGAGACGCAGAAGCTGATCGGCATCAGCCTCGAAGGGAGCGTCGGATGAAATTTGAACTCACGACATTCGATATCGCCTTTCCGATTGGCCTTGGCCTGCTTTTCGGGGTGATGCGCTACGTGCGGCTGCAGCAGGCGGGCGCGCCAAATGCCCTGAATCTGGCCGCAATCGATGCCCTCAAGGGCATCCTCGGTGCCGGCGTGATCATGCTGGCCTACAAAATGCTTGGAATACTCTGAGACGGAAAATGACAATGCTTGAAATCAACAACCTCCACGTCAAGCTGGCGGACGAAGATCGCGAGATCCTGAAAGGCCTGACGCTCACCGTGAAGCCGGGCGAGGTGCATGCCATCATGGGCCCCAACGGCTCCGGCAAGTCGACACTCTCTTATGTGCTGTCTGGCCGCGAAGGCTATGAAGTGACTGAGGGTTCGGTAACCTACAAGGGTCAGGACCTGCTGGCGCTTGAGCCCGATCAGCGCGCCGCTGCCGGTATCTTTCTGGCGTTCCAGTACCCGATTGAAATCCCGGGCGTCGCCACGATGCAGTTCCTCAAGGTCGCGCTCAATGCCCAGCGCAAGGCCCGTGGTGAGAAGGAGATGACGGCCCCTGAGTTCATGCGCCATGTGAAGGAGCGCGCCGCCAAACTCAATGTCTCGCAGGAGATGCTGAAGCGGCCGGTGAACGTCGGCTTTTCCGGCGGCGAAAAGAAGCGGGCGGAAATCCTGCAGATGGCGGTGCTTGAGCCGTCGCTCTGCGTGCTCGATGAAACGGACTCGGGCCTCGACATTGATGCGCTGCGCGTCGTGGCCGAGGGCGTCAATGCTCTGCGTTCGCCGGAGCGCTCCATGGTGGTCATCACGCACTATCAGCGCCTGCTCGACTATATCGTGCCTGATTACGTGCACGTGCTGTCGGATGGCCGCATCGTCAAGTCCGGCGGCAAGGACCTTGCACTCGAGCTCGAGGAAAAGGGCTATGCCGAATACACCGGGAAGGCGGCATGAACATGATTGTGCCAAGAACCGCAGCCGAGGAGGCCCTGGGCCTGTCCTTGCCGCACCGGCGCATGGAAGATTGGAAATGGACCGATCTCCGCCGCATGGTGCAGGCACCCTACGTGCGGATGCCAGTGACGGCAAAGCAGGCCGACGTGGATCGCCTGGTGCGGTCCTCACCGTTTGCTGCCGTGAAGGCGCAGCGCATCGTTTTTGTGAACGGCGAACTGGATGCTTCGCGTTCCAGCCTTGCCTCATCGCCGTCGCAGGCCCTTGCGGTCGCTGACGACGACGTGCTGCTGCAGATCAACCGCAAGCTTGAGGCGCGTGGCGCCACCTTGCGGCTTGAGGGCAACGCCAGCCTGCCGGTAGAGATCGTTCATGTTGTCACTGACGACGTGCCGCGCGGCGTCGCAACACATCATCGCATCGAGGTGGCTGATGGTGCCTCCGCAACGCTGATCGAGACCTATGTGGGCGAGGGGGACTATCTCTCCAGCGCCGTCGTGGAGGTGGCACTGGGTGAAGGGGCCCGCCTTGATCGCATCAAGGCCGAGCGCGAGAGCGTCAGGGCCACGCATCTGGCGTTCGTGAAAGTGTCGCTGGCCAAGGGCGCTATCCTGCGGGATTTCACGCTCTCTTCGGGAGCGGCACTCAACCGTCAGGATGGCAGCTATATCTTCGAGGGCAAGCGAGCGGATGCGCGTATCTCCGGCGCCTATCTGCTTGGCGGCAAGCAGCATGCCGACACCAAGCTGGTGGTTGATCATACGGTCCCGAGCTGCACCAGCCGCGAGCTCTTCAAAGTTGCCATGGATGGCCAGTCCCGTGGCATTTTCCAGGGCAAGGCCATCGTCCGGCCCGGTGCCCAGAAGACGGATGGCAAGCAATCATCGCATGCGCTGCTCCTTTCGGAGGAGGCGGAGTTCGATGCCAAGCCGGAACTGGAAATCTACGCCGACGACGTTGTCTGCGGCCATGGCGCGACATCGGGCGATCTCAACCACGACCATCTCTTCTATCTCCGCTCCCGCGGTATCCCTGAGAAGGAGGCGAAGTCCCTGCTGATCGCCGCCTTCGTTGGCGAGGCGTTTGACGGGATCGAGCACGAGGGCGTGCGTGAGGCACTCACGGCCTATGCCGAAGGCTGGCTGGCGCGGCGCTGATGTTTGACATTGCCGCCATAAGAGGCGACTTTCCGATCCTCGCCCGCGAGGTCTATGGCAAGCCGCTGGTCTATCTCGACAACGCGGCTTCCGCCCAGAAGCCCAAGGCCGTGCTTGATGCCATGATGCACAGCATGACGGCGGAATACGCCAATGTGCACCGTGGCCTGCATTTCCTCTCAAACGCCGCAACGCAAGGCTTTGAGGATGCCCGCGAGAGCGTGCGCCGCTTCCTCAACGCGCCGTCGAAGGACGAGATCATCTTCACCCGCAACGCCACGGAGGCCATCAATCTCGTGGCGCAGAGCTACGGCGGGCTGGTGATCGGCGAGGGTGACGAGATCATGCTGTCGATCCTCGAACATCATTCGAATATTGTGCCCTGGCATTTTCATCGCGAGCGCCGGGGGGCGAAGCTCAAGTGGGTGCCCGTCGATGACGAGGGCAATTTCCTGCTTGATGAGTATGCGAAGCTCCTGGGCCCGCGCACCAGGATGGTGGCCATCACGATGATGTCCAATGCCCTGGGCACCATCGTGCCGGTCCGCGAGGTGATCCGCCTGGCCCATGAAAAGGGCATTCCGGTGCTGGTCGATGCGAGTCAGGGCGCTGTCCACGGCCAAGTCGACGTGCAGGATCTGGACGCCGACTTCCTCGTCTTTACCGGCCACAAGACCTATGGGCCATCGGGCATCGGCGTGCTCTATGGCAAGACCAGCCTGTTGAAGAAAATGCCGCCATATCAAGGTGGTGGCGAGATGATCTCAGAAGTCACTGTAGACGGGATCACCTACAACGAGCCGCCGCACCGCTTTGAGGCCGGAACGCCTGCGATTGTCGAGGCCATCGGTCTCGGCGCTGCCCTCGACTACATGGGCAGGGTCGGACTCGATGCCATCGCCGCCCATGAAAAAGCCTTGCATGACTATGCCATGGAACGGCTTTCGGCCATCAACAGCCTGCGCATTTTCGGGCGGGCGAAGCACAAGGGGCCCATCATCTCCTTCACCATGCAGGGGGCCCACGCCCATGACGTGGCAACGGTGATCGACCGGCAGGGCGTTGCCGTGCGGGCCGGCACCCATTGCACCCAGCCGCTGCTGCAGCGTTTCGGCGTTACCGCCACGTGCCGTGCCTCCTTTGCCATGTACAACACACGGGAAGAGGTTGATAAACTGGCCGAGGCTCTTATCTCTGCCCAGAGGATCTTCGGATGATGGATGCCACCCCCGAGACGGCCCCGGTTGAGAACGCCCCCAATCCATCCGCCATTCCGGCGGATGAGCTGGCGCGCCTCACTGATGACATCGTGACGGCGCTGAAGACTGTCTACGATCCAGAGATTCCCGTCGACATCTATGAACTCGGCCTCATCTACAAGGTCGATATCGACGATGACCGCAACGTGCTCGTCGACATGACGCTGACGGCGCCGGGCTGTCCGGTAGCGGGCGACATGCCGGGTTGGGTGGAGAATGCGGTCTCATCCGTGCCGGGCGTGGCCTCGGCCAAGTGCAAGATCGTCTTTGACCCGCCCTGGGATCACAGCCGCATGTCGGAAGAGGCGCGCATGGCCCTCAACATGTGGTGAATGCCTTGCGGCACAGCCTTGCCATCGCCGCGTCTCTGATCGCCTTCGCCGGGCCCGCCTTGGCGCGCGAGGAATGTCAGGCCATGGATGCGGGCTTTGACGAGGACAGCGGCCGCATTGCCACCGTAACGGCGGCGAAGACCTATTTTCACGATGAGAAGGGTCACAAGCTCAAGGCCTTCGTCATCAAGGGCGATATCCTGCTTGCAGAGGAAGCGGCGGATGGCTTCGTCTGCGCCACCTTCATCAGCGGCAAGGGCAAGGTGACGTCCGGCTATCTGGCCGGGGATGCCGTTGAGATTTCCGAGCCGGAAGCGCCGGAGCCGGCAGGCTGGGCTGGTGACTGGACGACAGGCGAGTGGCAGAACCTGACTGTGAAGCGTGGCGGCAAGCCAGGCTGGCTGCAGGTTGAGGGCGAGGCCTATTGGGCCGCCTCGGCAGAGGCCGCCCGCAATGGTGGCGTGAACATCGGCAATGTCTCGAGCGAGGGACCTGTCCAGGACGGTGTGCTCGGCTTCACCCAGACCGTCGACGGCAGCTACAAGCCCTTCTCTGAAGAGGCGCGCGATAATTTTGACTGCGCCATCCAGCTGAAAATGATCGGTACAAACTATCTGGCCGTTGAGGATTCAGGAAACTGTGGCGGCCATAATGTGAGCTTCTCTGGAATCTATGCTCGCGGAAAGGTAAGCTTCGACCCATGAACATGATGCAGAAGACCCGTCCTGCCGTGCTGACACTCACCGATGCCGCCGCCGCGCGCATCCGGGATCTCATGGCCAAGGGAGAGGGCGTTGGCCTCAGGGTCGGCGTCAAGAATGGCGGCTGTGCCGGCATGGAATACACCATGGAATGGGCCAAAGAGCAGAAGCCCTTTGATGAAGTCGTCGAAGACAAGGGCGCCAAGGTGCTCATTGATGCCAAGGCCCTGATGTTCCTGCTCGGTACGGAGATGGATTTTCAGGCCAGCATTCTGAAGTCGGGTTTTGTCTTCAACAATCCGAACCAGACCAGTGCCTGCGGCTGCGGCGAAAGCGTCGAGCTGAAGCCGGCCGAGCTGGCCCAGTAGCGCTCAGAACTTTCTCAGTCCGGCAGATTTTGGTTCGCTGTCAAAGCGCACACCGATCAGGCTCGGCTTGCGCCACATGGCCGTGACATCGCGGATCGTTCTGTCGCTCACCATGAAGAGCTTGAACTTCGGCGGCAGGTTGATGGTGTTGTCGCAGACAAGCCGTGCGCCCGTCTGCGAGACATCGCGCACTGTACAGTCAATAGCAGTCCAATCGTCCAAGACGATCTTGGCCGATTTCAGGACTTTCTGACGTTGGGCCTGTCTGTTCTCGATCGACAAGGGCGCCTCGTGAGCGTGCCGCGCCAGTATCATGCCCTGATCTGGCGCAGGCCTTGCGCAAGGATGAGCATATTTGCCGAAATGATCTACAGCTTGATTGCGCCCGATGGGCACTTTCTGTCGCGCTGAGTTGAAAACCGTCCCTGTCGCTATTTCGGGTTGCGGCATCCTTGCCGGCAACAAGGTCGCGGTGACAGCAAGTGTCCCCAGCTCAGCCGGTGCTGGCGCGCACCGACTTGCTCAGAAAGGCGGGCAGGGTGCCCTGCGTGAAGCCGGAATGATCCGGCGCGTCATCGAGCTTCTCGCGGCGGCCCTGCTGGCGTTCGCGCTCGGGCTTCGGCCCTTGCGGCTTGGCCGCCTGCGTCCGCGGCTGTTGTTCGGCAGAGCGGGGAGGGCGCGGCTCGCTGCGCTCCTGGCGGCGCGGTCTCTGCCCGCGGCGTTCCCGGCGCTCACCTGATTCTTCCGTAGCCGGAGCATCTTCGGCAACGGGCGCACCGGTGCTGAACCATTCGATCTGCTTCTTGATCAGGTCCTCGATGGCCTTGAAGTGCTTTGTGTCTTCGCGCGTCACCAGCATATAGGCATGGCCTTCACGGCCGGCACGGCCCGTGCGCCCGATACGGTGCACATAGTCTTCCGAATGGATCGGCACATCAAAGTTGAAGACGTGGCTCACTTCCGGAATGTCGAGGCCGCGGGCAGCCACGTCGGAGGCAATCAGGAAGGTGACCTCCGAGGCGCGGAAGGCCGTCAGCATCTTCAGGCGCGAACTCTGGTCCATGTCGCCGTGCAGGGCACCAGCGTTGAAGCCGTGCTTGCGCAGAGACTTCTCGAGCAGGGCCACCGTCGTCTTGCGGTTGGCGAAGATGATGGCGTTCTTGATGTTGTCCTGGCTGCGGATCAGGCTGCGCAACGCGTCGCGCTTGGCCTTGGGATCGTGCGGCACCTTGACGGCAAACTGGCTGATCGTCGACGCCGTGGAGGACACACGCGCTGTTTCCACCTGCACCGGATTGTGCAGGAACTGCGCCGTGAGCCGCTGGATTTCCGACGGCATTGTGGCCGAGAAGAACAGCGTCTGGCGGGTGAAAGGAAGGAGCTTGCAGATGCGTTCGATGTCCGGGATGAAACCCATGTCGAGCATGCGGTCTGCTTCGTCGATGACGAGAAGTTCAACACCGGTCAGCAGGAGCTTGCCGCGTTCGAAGTGGTCGAGCAGGCGGCCGGGCGTGGCGATGACGACGTCGGCGCCGCGGTCGATCTTGGCGGCTTGCGGTTCGAAGGCCACGCCGCCGATCAGCAGTGCAACCGTCAGCTTGTGCTGCTTGCCGAGAGACTCGAAAGCCTCCTGAACCTGGACCGCAAGTTCGCGTGTCGGTTCGAGGATGAGTGTGCGCGGCATGCGCGCGCGGGCGCGGCCCTTTTCGAGCAGCGTCAGCATGGGAAGCACGAAGGCTGCCGTCTTGCCGGAGCCGGTCTGGGCAAGGCCAAGAACATCGCGGCGGGCGAGGGCGTGGGGAATGGCCTCGGCCTGGATGGCCGTTGGCTGGGTGAAGCCGGCTTGTGCGACGGCTTCGAGAACTTTGGGGCTCAGTCCGAGCTCGGAGAAACTCATGCGGGTGCGAAGTGACCTGGGCGATCAGGGATTTTGTCAGGGCGTTAAGGGCTCGCCTGGGCCGAAGCGCCTGAATACAGGCCGCAAATAGGAGCATCACGGACAAGAGTCAAACCGGCAATTGCCGCGTGGTCAACTCTCGCCGGCCCGGCCGGGGCGTTGGCCCCTGCAGGCTGTGCCGCCTATAAATGCGGCACCGTGATTCTACGGGAAGTGAAGATAGACTGGGGAACTACAACCATGAAAAAACTTGCAGCCGAGCTCTTCGGCACATTCTGGCTGGTATTCGGTGGCTGCGGCAGTGCCGTGCTGGCGGCGGCCTTTCCGGGGCTTGGCATCGGCTTTGCCGGTGTTGCACTGGCCTTCGGCCTCACCGTGCTCACCATGGCCTATGCCGTTGGCCATGTATCGGGCGGCCATTTCAATCCTGCCGTCTCTGTAGGTCTCGCCACGGCGGGGCGCTTCGCCTGGCGTGATCTGCCGGGCTATGTGATCGCACAGTGCCTTGGCGCCATTCTCGCTGCGCTGGTGCTCTACGTTATCGCCACCGGCAAGGCCGACGCCGGTGCCCTGGGTGGCTTTGCCTCAAATGGCTATGGCGATCATTCACCCGGAAAATTCTCGCTGTTCGCCGTGCTGCTCACGGAAGTGGTGCTGACGGCAGGTTTCCTCATCGTGATCCTCGGCAGCACCGCGAAGGCCGCACCTGCAGGCTTTGCCCCCATCGCCATCGGCCTGGCGCTGACTCTGATCCATCTGATCTCGATTCCGGTATCGAACACTTCGGTCAATCCGGCGCGTTCGCTGGGCGTGGCGCTGTTTGCGGAGGGCTGGGCCCTGCAGCAGCTCTGGGCCTTTATTGTTGCGCCGGTGGCCGGCGCAGTGATTGGTGCTGTCATTCACAAGGCACTGCTGAGCGATGATTGAAGACTGATCTGATTGAAGCGGCAGGGGCGCTCCCGAAAGGAGCGCCCTTTGTCATTGAACGGCTGCAATCCGCCGCAAGAGTGTTGCAGGGGTGAGGTTCGGGACGCTGTCGTGCCGCGACAAGTTTGACCTTGCCAATTGGCGCAGCGCAGCTTTATTGTTTAGAACAATTCTAAACAATAGGAGACTCCCTTGAACCAGATGGACAAGACCGGCACAGGCAAGTGCCCGGTGATGCACAGCCCGGTGCATTTTGGCGTTCGTTCGAACCGTGATTGGTGGCCGAACCAGCTCAATCTACGAGTCTTGCACCAGAATTCCGCTCTGTCCAACCCGATGTCGCGGGATTTCAACTACGCCAAGGCGTTCAAGGCGCTCGATCTCAAGGCACTGAAGCGCGATCTGCGCAAGGTCATGACCGACTCGCAGGATTGGTGGCCGGCCGACTATGGCCACTATGGCCCTCTGTTCATCCGCATGGCCTGGCACAGCGCCGGCACCTATCGCACCGGCGATGGCCGTGGTGGCGCATCCTCCGGAAGCCAGCGCTTTGCACCGCTCAACAGCTGGCCCGATAACGTCAATCTCGACAAGGCCCGCCGCCTGCTGTGGCCGCTCAAGCAGAAATATGGCAACAGTATTTCATGGGCTGATCTCCTTGTGCTCACCGGCAATGTCGCCCTCGAGTCCATGGGCTTCAAGACATTTGGTTTCGCAGGCGGCCGTGCGGATGTCTGGGAGCCGGAGGAAGATATCTATTGGGGCGCGGAAGACACCTGGCTCGGTGACAAGCGCTACACCGGCGAACGCCAGCTCGAGAACCCGCTTGCCGCCGTGCAGATGGGTCTCATCTATGTGAATCCCGAAGGCCCCAACGGCAATCCTGATCCGGTCGCCTCGGCGCGCGACATCCGCGAGACCTTTGCCCGCATGGCGATGGACGATGCGGAGACCGTGGCGCTCGTCGCTGGTGGCCACACCTTCGGCATGACCCACGGCGCTGGCGATGCGGCTCTCGTGGGGCGTGAACCGGAAGGCGCGCCGCTTGAAGCGCAGGGCCTCGGCTGGATCAGCAAGTATGGCAGCGGCAAGGGTGGCGATACCATTTCCAGCGGCCTGCACGGCGCCTGGACCGCGAACCCGATCAAGTGGGACATGGGCTACTTTGACGTGCTCTTCGGCTATGAGTGGGAACTTGTGAAGAGCCCCGCCGGTGCCAACCAGTGGGCCGCGAAGAACCTCGCGGAAAAGGATATGGCGCCCCATCCCGCCGATCCGTCGCGGAAGGTGCCGATCATGATGTCCACCGCCGACATGGCGATGCGCATGGACCCCGCCTACGAGAAGATTTCGCGCGACTATCACAAGAACCCGCAGAAGTTTGCGGATGCTTTTGCCCGCGCCTGGTTCAAGCTCACCCACCGCGACATGGGACCGAAGGTTCGCTATCTCGGCCCGGAAGTTCCGGCGGAAGATCTGATCTGGCAGGATCCGCTGCCGGCCCGGCGCGGGGCTGTCATCGGCGCCAAGGAGATTCAGGCTCTCAAGGGCAAGATTCGCGCCTCGGGCCTTTCCGTTGCACAGCTCGTGCAGACGGCCTGGGCCTCGGCGTCGACGTTCCGTGGTTCCGACAAGCGTGGCGGCGCCAATGGCGCGCGCATTCGCCTGGCGCCCCAGAAAGACTGGGAGGTCAATCAGCCGGCGGAACTTGAGAAGGTTCTGGCGAAGTTTGAAGCGATCCAGTCGGCCCACAACAAGGGCAAGGGTGCCAAGGTGTCGCTTGCTGATCTCATTGTGCTGGGCGGTGTGGTCGGTATCGAGCAGGCGGCAAAGGCTGCGGGCCTTTCGCTCAAGGTGCCGTTTGCGCCCGGCCGTACCGACGCAACGCAGGACCAGACTGACGTTGAATCCTTCGCCGTGCTTGAGCCCATTGCGGATGGCTTCCGCAATTATCTCGGAACGGAATTTGCGATTTCGTCGGAAGAGCTTCTGGTCGACAGGGCGCAGTTGCTGACCCTCAGCGCACCGGAGATGACAGCGCTGGTGGGCGGCCTCCGGGTGCTCGGTGCCAATCATGGCGGCAGCAAGCATGGTGTTTTCACAAAGCGCCCCGGCGTGCTCAGCAATGACTTCTTCGTCAACCTTCTGAGCATGGACAACGCCTGGACGCCGAATGCCTCGGCCACCGGAACTTTCGATGGCCGCGACAGCAAGACGGGCAAGATCAAGTGGACAGCAACGCGCGCCGATCTGGTGTTCGGATCGAACTCGCAGCTGCGAGCCATTGCCGAAGTCTATGCCCAGTCCGACATGCAGAAGAAGTTTGCTGAAGACTTCGTCGCAGCCTGGACCAAGGTGATGAACGCCGACCGCTTCGACCTCGCCCGCTAGGATAGGGCGAGCCTTAACAAGTACAGCCATCCTGACCTAAAAGTTGACTTCGTCAGGATGGCGCTGGGGGCCTCTGTGCGCGTACGGCACTGCCTTAGGTACTGGTCAGCGATTGAAGCTTTGTGATGAGTTCCTGCACATCAACGCGATACCTAAGCGTCTCTTCCCGATAGTCATCGAAGAGAACCGGGCGTCCACCGACCGGGAGCACATAGCCGATCTTCTGTTTGCCAACAGCTGCGATCAGATCCTGCAGTTCATTTAGGCGATTGAGCGCGACGATCTTTGTGCCCGGCTTGGAGAAAATGCAATTGTGTAGTGCGCTGCCAAACTCGCCAACGATGAGTTCTGCAGATTCAAAGAGTTGCGCCTGATCGGAAAAGGACAGCTTCTCCGGATAAACTGGAATGAAGCCCAGCGGTTGGCAAGCCATCTCGATTTCACGTTGGTTCTCCAGCAACCGAAAGCTGTGAGGCTGATTGCGCAGCAGCAACAGGCGGGTTGCATTGAACGGCTTTCCTGATCTGACGGTTGCCAGGAGTTTCCGGCACTGATCGATCAGAAAGGGATGCACCAGATATTTGTCTCCCCCACCCCAGGGAGGCAGAATAGCGCGTCCAATCCTGACGCTATGAAGCTTGGGATCGTAGATCAGCAACGGTGATCTGGGGCACACCAGTTTGACCAGTGCAAGATACCAGCCGGGACATCGGGCCGGAACCAGAATTGGTATCTGACTCAGCTGAGGCAGTTGGCGAATGACGAAGAGCTTGGGCAAAATTTCAAGCAGCGCATGGCCATAAACGGCGTAGTTAAAATGGTGGACAACAAAACACTGGCCAACATTGATTTGTGGTAGTTTTCGACTCTCTTCCAACGGAAGATAGTTGCCCCCGTAGTGCCGGTAGAACTCGCCTGTCTCAATGTAGTCGTCCACGTAAGGTGGATTTATGCTGTTTGAAGCAAGCCGTTCCCCGCCAGACTGAAGGACGGCGGGGCCATGCAGCAGCACGTCATTCGCAAAATAAAGGTGAAGTGCAGGTGCGACGGAGCTGTCGATGCCGGCAATTGAATCGGTCGCCCAGAGATACTGCGGCGCAGGAATTCTCTGTCCGCCGGCAAGAATCTCCATTCTGAAAACTCTGGCGCTGGTTCTCGCCCCTGGATCATCCAGAAGTTCGGCTGAAGTAATATCCACCGATGGCAAGTTAGCACTCCTGTGTCATTGCGTTTGCCGACCGCAAGTCGCGGCCGGACCGTCAGAAATACGAAACTGGAATGACCGCATTTGTCAAACACCCGAGCTAGGCGCCCACGTTGATGCTCGTAACCGCAGGGCGCAAAACAAGTCGTTTCTAGCCTCACGAGGCGCCGTGTTGGGAGCTCCCATTTGCCCCGTTCCCGGTTCAGGCTGAAGGTGATTTCTCGATGAGTGGTAGTCGAAGGCCGCTACTTCTCCGCCTCCCTATGCCAAGGGCGGCCCCTGAGGCGCCGATGTATTGGCCGGGCTCGCTGGGGCTTGGGAGCTGAATCTGAAATAGCGCGTTGGATTCGGCGGAAGGACGAGCTCTTCGCTCAAGCCGCGGTGAGTCCAGCCGGTGAGCTTTGTACCCTGCAGAGCTTTGAGCGTTGCTTCGAGAAAGGCTCGTCCATATTTCCGATCAGGCTCAAGATGTGCACCTTCCGCCCATTCGTTCCATGCGTTGATGAATACAATGCGGCTTTCATCCGGAAACTCTTGTTGGGTCTTGGCAATCGCCTGCGCCAGCCACCACTCGTAGTTCTGTGGCGTTCCGTTCACGTAAATTGATGGCTTCTCGGCTCGGCGGGGGCTGTTGTCCCAGGATGGACATACAGCCCGGTATCCCGGTTTATCCCGGGTGTAGCTGTGCCGAAGGTAGGCTTCGGCGAGATCGACAATATCTCTGACGGCGATCTGCTCACGTTTAAGAAGGAAGAGCTGGTTAGAAAAGTCCTTGGTAACATGGAGGTGAGGGGGGAACTCAACTGACGAGTCGAAACCAAAGGGGCGGTGATCGCGAATACCGTGGGTGAGCGCACATGCGACATGGATGTCGCCAATGCCTGATGCGCGGCAGTAGTCTCTCCACGTTTGAATTGTCTGTACCGGGGTCGGCAGTTGCTTCGGAGCATACACCAGGATGAGTGGCGCCCCGTTTACTTTTATGTAGCGGCTATCCGAAATGTAGGGGATCAAGGACTTGATGAAGTTGACGTCGTCTTCTGGATCAAAGCGCTGTGCCATCAGAATCTGATTGTTTCCGCCATCCCACGTTCTTGTCCAGTTTTCGTTCGCCCACATCAGGCAGAACGGCATGTCGCTGGCCGGATCCGCCAGCATGTCTTCAAGCGGCTTCTCCAACAGCTTGTGGCCGGCGAACCAGTAGTAGTAGTAGCAGAAACCTCCTACGCCATACTGCTTGGCCAACTTGATCTGTTCGCGGCGGGTCTCTCTCACCCTCAAGTCATAGAAACCCAGCTCGGTGGGCAGATGAGGTTGATAGTGTCCAAAGTATCTAGGATGGGCCTTTGTAACGTTGGTCCACTCTGTAAAGCCCTTGCCCCACCACTCATCATTTTCCGGTATGGGATGGAACTGCGTGAGGTAATAGGCGACCAGCAGCGGCTTGTTCCTGTCGTTCTGAACTAACATCGTCTCTGGCGCGACGGCCGCAGGTGCATTGGGAGCGGTGGGCTTCACGCCCTGAGCAGGGTTGCTATCCCCGACGATAGCCTGTCTTGCAGGTGCTGGTTCATTAACGCCGGCTGGAGTTGGCCGGTCAATCGTAGACCGCGTATCTGAATCTGACTCGAGCCGGAGATTGGCCATTGTATTTGTCCAGTGCGCGATGGTTTTCGCATCTGGCGCTGGTACGGTCATTTCCAGCAGGTCTAGATTCCGAGTTGCCCTCTCCCGCGGAACAGCAAGGCTGACAACCTGATAGACGTGGGAGTATCTGTTTCGCTGCAAGGCGTCCCTGATGTCCCGGGGCAGGCGCTTCCAGCGGCGGACAAACTCCGTCATCTCGGGCGTGCGAACCACAAACTCGGCGGATTGAATGGCGAGCCCCTGAGAGGCATAGAGCTTCTCTATGTTCTTCATTCCGAAGAACCGGATATGGGTTTTGTCCAGTAGGCCCCAGCGCTGATAGTCAACATCTTCATCCATCAGGCAGCCGACAACGGAGGCGTGGCCGGCATGAGGCAGCGAGAGTATGATTGCACCACTTGGATTGAGTAGCGACTTCATGCCTTTGAGTACGGTCCACGGATCATAGACGTGCTCCAGGACATCGGCTGCAATGACGTAGTCAAACAGGCCTTCTTGATCTTGAATAGTTGCACTCCACCGCTCATCATTCAGATCGAGAGAATAAACGCTGCTTGCGAAAGCCCTGAGCTTGGCGATAGCGGTTGGATCTATTTCCAGGGCCACAACGCTGCAGTTCAACGTCCCGGAAAGGTGCCTGGTGATTGAGCCGGGTCCGGCGCCAATTTCAAGAACGCGGGAGCCTGGTTTGACCAACCGTATCACGCGCGCGGGGGCGACATCGCTATCAAGATCAACGTCGTACTCGTAGGTGTGACGTACTTCTTCAGACATATGTGACTCCCCGCCAGGAATCGGTATCACGGTATGATTGTTGTTCACAAGCGGTCTCGCGCTATTGGTGTCGATCTCGTTGCGTGCATGCCCGATCCGACATGCAGAAGAAGTTTGCCGAAGACTTCGTCGCAGCCTGGACCAAGGTGATGAACGCCGACCGCTTCGACCTCGCCCGCTAGGGCAGGCCGGGGCTTAACAAGTACAGCCATCCTGACCTAAAAGTTGACTTCGTCAGGATGGCGCCCCGTGTTAGCCTTTTGAAACTTGAAGCAGAGAGGTCTCGAACAATGACTCCGCCTGCACAGTTCCATTCCGCTCCATGACGATAGAGCGGCTGCGCATACCACCCAGAAGGTGCGCAGTCGCCCTTTGAAAGCAGAAGCCCTGATCCCTGCAAGCCGAAGGCTGATAAGGTCTTGAAAAGGCTCCGTGTGGCGAGTGCGCCCTGGAGCCTTTTTGGCTGATTCTGGGCCGCTTTGCCGGTGCATCGAGGCCTGCCGCGCCGAAACATCAGCCATAACAAACCCATACACCAAGCCCTTGGCTTCCAATTCCCAATGACGGGCCGTTAATGTATGGTGAGTCATGGCCACGCTTCTGACCTTGCCGGCAATCGAAACGCCAAACCTCGTTTTGCGTGAAATACGCAGCGCCGATGCCCGTTACCTGGCCAGCTTCATGACCCAGCCGCGCTACCAGAAGCACATTGCCCACCGCCTCAAGGATGACGCGGCCGTGCAGGAGTTCGTCCGCCGCCAGGTGGCCGTGCAGGGCGACATGCGCCGCCAAGTTTACCATCTGGCCTCGGAAGAGAAACTCAGCGGTGAGGTTGTGGGCGAAGGCTTCATCATTGTTCACCCCGGCCAGGGCTGCGAGATCGGCTGGGGCGTCCATCCGGCCATGTGGTCCATGGGGCTCGGCACCGAAATCGGCCGGGCGCTCCTCGGCCTCGGTTTCGAGCGCATGAAGGCCCAGAACCTCTGGTGCAAGGTTATGACGGCCAATGGCGCTTCGGCTGCCGTTGCCAAGCACATCGGCATGCAGGAAGTGGGCAAGCATGCGGATTACGCCATCGGGCAGGGCCGCTTCGAGCCGGTCATCATTTTCCGCATCACTGCGGCGCAGTATTTCGATCTGCCTTACTGAGCAGTGTGATCGAGAAGGGATCTGGCCGGTCATGGTGTTTCCCGCCTCCCGCCCAAGCAGGGCCACATTCCGGCGCAAGTTTCGTGGTCCATTGGCAATCATTTCGGAGAAAACCGTGCGGCGTCTGATCGGCCTTGTCTTTCTGTGCCTGGCGTCGCCGCAGGCGATGGCCGCTGCCGAGGATTATTGCGCCGCCTATGCCCGCGACTTTGCTGATGCCGGTCGCCGCGAGGAGGTGATCTGGAAACATCGCTTCGAGATCGCCAAGGATGCCTGCCTGCTGCAGTTCACGCCTGCCGCAGCCGCCGCTGCCACCACCACCACGGCTGCAGCCGAGCCACCGCCGCCGCAACCAAAGCCCAAACCAAAACCCAAACCGAAGCTGCCCGCCCCTTCCGACGACTCGGCGCAGGAAGCCTCGATCTATGGCGATGCTCCGGAGCCCGCCACCAAGAAGCAGGCCGCCCGCAAGACCAGGGGCAAGCTGGCCCCGGGCAGCCAGGCCTGGCTCGATTACTGTGACCGCAAATACGCAAGCTTCAATCGCGAGACCGGCACCTACACGTCCTTCTCGGGCGAGGAGCGCAAATGCCTCGTCAACCGGTCTGACCGCTGATAAGCCTCCGCGGCGATGACTGTCGCGGATAGCAATCTCATGCAGGTGCGCATAGTGGGCGCAGGCCCAGCGGGCCTGATGGCGGCGGACATTCTCTCCGCTGGCGGCGCGCGCGTGACGCTCATCGATCACCGGCCGTCACCGGGCCGAAAATTTCTGCTCGCCGGGCGCGGCGGTCTCAATCTCACGCATTCTGAAGCGCTCGACCAGTTCCTGCAGCGCTACGGCAGCGACCGCGCCTTTCTTGAACCCGCCATCAGGGCCTTTCCGCCATCGGCCACCGTCGCCTGGTGCGAGGCGCTCGGGATCAGGACATTCACGGGCTCTTCCGGTCGCATCTTTCCCGCCTCCATGAAGGCTTCCCCGCTCTTGCGCGCCTGGTTGCGCAAGCTGGCCGAACAGGGCGTGGTCTTTCATGGCAACACACCATGGCAGGGCTTCGACGACACACCGACAGTTCTGGCGCTTGGCGGCGCCAGCTGGCCCGAGCTTGGATCCGACGCATCCTGGCTTCAGGCCTTCGCAGAGGCAGGCGTTGCCGTGCAGCCCTTCGTTTCCTCCAACGGCAGGCAGCGCGTGGCATGGTCTCAACTCTTCGCGGATCGTCACGCGGGCACGCCACTCAAGAACATCGCTATTCGCGTCGGCGGCACGGAAAGCCGAGGCGAACTCATGCTGGCGCGTGAAGGCATCGAGGGCGGCGCCATCTACGCATTGTCGCGGCAGTTGCGGGAACCTGCTGCAGTCGAGATTGATCTGAAGCCCGGCCTCACCGATGCGGAAGTGGCGGCAAGGCTTGGCAAGGTGCGCAGGGGCGACTCCCGCAGCACCGCCTTGCGCAAGGCCTTCAACCTCTCGCCAGCCGCCATTGCGCTCATGCGCGAGCGCGGTGCCGAAAGTCCGAAGCACGTGCGGCTCGAAACATTGGGGCCTTTCGAACTGCGGCGGGCCATTTCCTCGGCAGGTGGCGTGGCCAGGGAAGAGGTTGATGACCATTTCCGCCTGCGCAAGGTTCCAAACACCTATGTCACGGGCGAGATGCTGGATTGGGATGCGCCGACGGGCGGTTATCTTCTGCAGGCCTGTTTTGCGACGGCCCATTGCGCCGCCACGGATCTGCTCCGGCGCATGACCACAGGCGCGGGCTTCTGACCGCGAAAGCCTCTCGCGCGGCCCATGTGTGTGCAGTTGCTGTCATGCAAGAACCGGGCAGATGCCACGCCTGAAAGCCCTTGCGGAAATGTCTGCAAGCAGGGTTTCATGCGGCCTGCCTTGTTCGGCTGGGAGGTTTATCGGATGGCGAAGCAGAATCAGGACGAAGTGGCGCGGATTGCCGGTTTGGCAGAGATCGAACGCCGCGTGCTTTGGCTGGCAACATGGATGATCCACCATGCCAATCATGTGCGCGCCGCCGATGAGGTGAAGGTCGGTGGCCATCAGGCGTCATCGGCGTCGCTTGCCACCATCATGACGGCCCTCTACTTCGACATCCTGCGGCCGGAGGATCGCGTGGCGGTCAAGCCCCATGCCTCGCCCATCTTTCATGCCATCCAGTATCTCGCCGGCAATCAGACGCGTGAAATGCTGGAAAACTATCGCGGCTATCGTGGCGCGCAGAGCTATCCATCGCGCACCAAGGATATCGATGACGTTGATTTCTCGACGGGCTCCGTCGGCCTCGGTGTGGCGCAGACACTCTTCTCGAGCCTTGCCCAGGATTATGTGACCGCCCATGGCTGGATGAAGGGCCGCAACGAAGGCCGGATGATCTCGCTCGTCGGCGATGCCGAGATGGATGAGGGCAACATCTATGAGGCCCTGATCGAGGGTTGGAAGCACGGCGTTCGCAACACCTGGTGGATTGTCGACTACAATCGCCAGTCTCTCGATGCCGTCGTGCGCGAGGGATTGTGGGAGCGCTTCGAGGCCATGTTCCGCAACTTCGGCTGGGATGTGGTGATCGTCAAGCACGGCACGCTGCAGGAGGAGGCCTTTGCCGAACCCGGCGGTGACAGGCTCCGCAACTGGATCGATTCCTGCCCGAACCAGCTTTATTCGGCGTTGGTGTTCCAGGGCGGAGCCGCCTGGCGCAAGCGCCTGCTCGACGAGATCGGTGATCAGGGGCCGGTCACGCGCCTGATCGAAAGCCGCTCCGATGAGGAACTGGCCCGCCTCATGGGAAATCTCGGCGGGCATGATCTGCCGTCGCTGCTCAAGGCCTTCGAGAAGGCGGGAAGCCACGATCGCCCCACGCTTTTCATCTGCTACACGATCAAGGGCTTTGGCTTGCCGCTGGCGGGTCACAAGGACAATCACGCCGGCCTGATGACGCCCGCCCAGTTTGAGGATTTCCGCACGGCGCAAAAGGTGCGCGCGGGCCAGGAATGGGACAAGTGGGAAGGGGCGCGGCTTCCGGGCGACAAGCTCCAGGCGCTGGTCGACCAGGCGCCGTTCTTCGCGGCAGGCCGCAGGCGGTTGTCGGCACCGAATGTCGCCGTGCCGGAGCGTCTCGAATATCCGGCACCGGCCAGCAAGCCGGTTTCCACCCAGATGGGCTTCGGCCAGATCCTCAACGAGATCGGCCGGGAGAACAGCGGCTTCGCGCAACGCATCGTCACCGTGGCCCCCGATGTCACGGTCTCCACCAATCTCGGGCCATGGGTGAACCGGCGCGGCCTCTTCGCGCGCGAGAGCATGGCGGATACTTTCAAGGCCGAGCGCATCCCCTCGACCTATGCCTGGGAGTTCTCTCCGAAGGGCCAGCACTTCGAACTCGGCATCGCTGAATCCAACCTTTTCCTGATGCTCTCGGCCCTTGGCCTCTCTCACAGCATCAACGGTGAAAGGCTTCTGCCGGTCGGCACGGTCTATGACCCGTTCATCTATCGCGCTGCCGATCAGCTGAACTACGCCTGCTATCAGGATGCGCGCTTCATGCTGGTGGCCACGCCCTCCGGTGTCACGCTCGCGCCCGAGGGCGGCGCCCACCAGTCGATTGGTACGCCGCTGGTCGGCATGGCGCAGGATGGCCTGTGCTCCTTCGAGCCGGCTTTTCTCGACGAGCTTGCCGTCATCATGCGCTTTGGCTTCGACTACATGCAGCGCAATGGCGATGCCAAGCCCGATGAGCGAAGCTGGCTGCGCGACCAGACCGGCGGATCGGTCTACCTGCGGCTTTCCACAAGGCCGGTCGATCAGCCGGCGCGTGAAATGACGCCGGAGCTCGCCCGCAACATCATTGATGGCGGGTACTGGATGCGCAAGCCCGTGCCCAACACCGAAGTGGTCATCGCCTACACAGGTGCACTTGCGCCTGAAGCCATCGAGGCGGTGGGCCTGATGGCAGAATACCGGCGCGATGTCGGGCTCTTGGCCATCACCTCGGCCGACCGTCTCAACGCAGGCTGGACAGCAGCGCAGAGGGCGCGCGAACATGGTCACGGCCATGCGCGCTCACATGTCGAGCGTTTGTTCGCTGAAATGCCGCGGGACTGCCGCCTGATCACCGTGCTCGATGGCCATCCGGCGACGCTCGCCTGGCTCGGTAGCGTGCATGGTCATCGCACCCGCTCGCTGGGTGTCGAGCATTTCGGCCAGGCCGGCACGATCTCCGATCTCTACCGGCATTTCGGCATTGATGCGAAAGGCATCATGAGGGCCGCGGAGACATTGGCGCCGGGGCAGCCGATCCTGCATCTGAAAGTCAGTTGATGCCGTGATCTCCGCCGCGCAGGCCGTCTGCTAGGGCAGCATGACGTCCGTGCCGGAGAAGGCTTCGGCGAGACGGCGCCGTGCGGTGAAACCGGCCTCAAGCTCCCAGCAGTTCACGATGCCGAGCCGGAAGCCGCCGGGCGGCATGGGGTGATCGGTGCCGTCCTTCTCCTCGTGATAGGTGATCTGCAGGCTGGCAATCCCAGGCATATTGCGGATGTCTTGCTGCACATCGGCAGCGGGATAGGGCGGCACGAGACCATGCCGGGCAAAGAGCGGCACGGAATAGGCATCGCGCCTGCCGCTGTCGTCGAAGCTCCAGTTACCGCTGGCATAGAGCTTCGCCACGGACGCCAGCCAGCCCTTGCCGTTGAGATCGCACCACTGGTCGGCAAAGCGCAGTTGCGCTTCGATGATCCTGCCGCCGATCGTCTCGATGTTGATCATGCCGGTGTAGCGGGGCAGGGAGCGGGCAATCCAGATGGAGAGCGAGTCCTCAAGCGCGCGCTGTGCAGCAGCATGAATGATCCAGTGCTTGAACGTTCCGCTATGCCAGGTGATGCCCGTTGCGTGGCGGCTCCACATGACCTTGCCCTGCACGACGGCACAGTCGGTCGAGACATGCTCGCCCCGGAACAGTTCCATCCACATATGCTCGGGCGTCATGAAGGCGGTAAAGCTCGCCGCATCTGCGAGGATGCAACTGTCCTTGCCCATGCCTTTCAGGTTGACGCGCGGCTTGGCAAAGACGGGAAAATGCCTGGGCAGCTCTGCGATGGTTCCGGCGGCTACGCCCTGGCTGCGGGCCACGAAGAGCTTGTCGTAGATGAACCGGTATTCCGGGAACCAGTCCCAGCAATCGATGTCATCGACCGGGACATCAACCCCGGCAGGGCATGGAACGCCTGTAAAATATTGAACGCGCCAGGGATCGCGAACATGAAAGGGCATGGCCTGTCATAGCAGGCCATGCTTCAACTTGCTCTCACGCCTACTTGATGGACCACGTGATGCTGACATCGGCTGTCAGTGACTGCTCGCCCTGAGCCACCGGAACCGGGGCATCGGAGGCGGCGGCACGTGCATATTTCGTGAAAACCGGCGATGGAGCCGAGGCACCGCCTTCGCCGATGGCCACGATCTCGCCAAGTCCGATGCCGGCGGCAGCGGCAAAGAGCTCGGCCTTGCGGCGGGCGTCGGCCACGGCAAGCTTTCGGGCCTCGTCAAGATAGGTGTCGGGCTGCGAAACCATGAAGTTGATGCCGTTGATCTGGTTGGTGCCGGAAGAAACGCCCTTGTCGAGCAGGCTGCCCAGCATGTCGAGCTTGCGAACGGTCACATTCACCGTGTTGCTCACATCGTAGCCTACGACCTTCGGCGGCTGCGCACCGCCCTGGCCGTAGTCGTAGCGCGGGTTCACGTAGAAATTCGACGTGCCGACATCGCGGTCCTCGATTCCGGCGGCCTTCAGCAGCGCCAGCAGCTCCTGCATTTCCTTGGTGTTGAGATCGAGGGCTTCCTTGGCCGTCTGGCCGGTGGTCATCACGCCCATCATCACGGTGGCCATGTCAGGAACGGCGCGCACCTCTCCGGTGCCGTTGATGGTGATCGTGCGATTCAATTTGGCCTCGTCTGCATATGCCGCAGGCGTCAGTGCGATGAAGAGGGCGGCGGCAAGGGTGGTTACGAATTTCAGCATTTCTGGTGGTTCTCCTGATCTGGAAAATCTACCCGCCGATTGTGACGGCAATAAGGAGAATAAAAACAGAACATAAGAAAAGTTAGGTTGCGCCGGATTCGCGCTGTTGCAGCCTCTTGGCCGTGCCGCCCGCGCAATGCAAGCGAGCCGGAATCACGAAGAGTGGCTTGATCGCAATCAATCACCTGAATGACGTGCGCCCCTCAAGCCCCTTAACAATTCATTTCATCGCACCATTGAGTTTATGGCGGGATTTTGGCATAGCGCTGCCTAACCTGAAGCCCTTTGGCAGGGAAGCGTGATTCCGGGATGTGCATTTCCCCGGCATCGCGGCCAACGGTCGGGCTCGGGGCAAGTCAAACCAACACTAATGGGAATCCCTTCCATGAACACAGCACTCTGGCTGATCGTCCTGGCAGGCGCGCTTTCGGTTGTTTACGGCATCATCACCACCCGCGGCCTCCTGGCCGCTGATGCCGGCACCGCACGCATGCAGGAAATCTCGGCCGCCGTCCGCGAGGGCGCCTCGGCTTATCTCAAGCGCCAGTACACCACGATCTTCGGTGTCGGCGTCGTCATCTTCCTTCTCACCTGGTGGCTGCTCGGCCACTACGCCGCCATCGGCTTTGCCATCGGCGCCATTCTCTCGGGCGTCGCCGGCTTCATCGGCATGAATGTCTCGGTGCGCGCCAACGTGCGCGTGGCCCAGGCCGCAACAAAGTCGCTCGCGGGCGGCCTTGACCTCGCCTTCAAGGCGGGTGCCGTTACCGGACTTCTCGTGGCGGGCCTCGGCCTCCTCGGCGTCGTCATCTACTTTGCGGTCCTCACCGGCCCGCTCGCTCTGGCGCCCACCAGCCGCTCCGTCATCGACGCGCTTGTGGCGCTGTCCTTCGGCGCTTCGCTGATCTCGATCTTCGCCCGTCTCGGCGGCGGCATCTTCACCAAGGGTGCAGACGTCGGCGGCGACATGGTCGGCAAGGTCGAAGCCGGCATCCCGGAAGACGATCCACGCAACCCGGCCACCATCGCCGACAACGTCGGTGACAACGTCGGCGACTGTGCCGGCATGGCCGCTGACCTCTTCGAGACCTATGTTGTCACCACGGTGGCGACCATG
This sequence comes from Pseudomonadota bacterium, assembly GCA_020161855.1. Taxonomy (GTDB): domain Bacteria; phylum Pseudomonadota; class Alphaproteobacteria; order Rhizobiales; family Aestuariivirgaceae; genus Aestuariivirga. Next base: position 218,900 of record JAIUNJ010000002.1, on the reverse strand, counting down.
GTGCTCGCGGCCATTGCCCTTCCGGAAGCTTACAAGCTCGCCGGCATGGTTCTGCCGCTCGCCATCGGTGGTGCCTGCGTGATCACCTCGATCATTGGAACCTATTTCGTCAAGCTCGGTCCCAGCAACAACATCATGGGCGCCCTCTACAAGGGCGTGATCGTGACGGGCGTGCTCTCGCTCATCGCACTCTTCCCCGTGATCAATCTGGTCTTCGGCGGCATGGGCGTTGATCTCGGCGGCTATACGCCGATGTCGCTCTTCTGGTGCGGCGGCGTTGGTCTTATCATTACCGCGCTGATCATCTGGATCACCGAATACTATACGGGCACGGGCAAGCGTCCGGTGAACTCGATCGCTGAAGCCTCGATCACCGGCCACGGCACCAACGTCATCCAGGGCCTCGCGGTCTCGCTGGAATCGACGGCGCTGCCAGCCCTCGTGATCGTTGCAGGCATCCTGGCGACCTTCAACCTCGCAGGCCTCTTCGGCATCGCCATCGCGGTTACCACCATGCTGGCGCTCGCTGGCATGATCGTGGCCCTCGATGCCTTCGGTCCGGTAACGGACAATGCCGGCGGCATCGCCGAAATGGCGGGCCTCCCCAAGGAAGTGCGCCATAACACCGACGCGCTGGATGCAGTGGGCAACACCACCAAGGCCGTGACCAAGGGCTATGCCATTGGTTCCGCCGGTCTCGGTGCGCTGGTGCTCTTTGCCGCCTACACGCAGGACCTGAAGGCCTTCTTCCCGCATCTGCAGGTCTCCTTCGACCTGTCGTCGCCCTATGTCGTCGTCGGCCTCCTCTTTGGTGGCCTGCTGCCCTACCTCTTCGGTGGCATGTCGATGACCGCCGTGGGCAAGGCCGCGCAGGCCGTGGTGTCGGAAGTGCGGCGCCAGTTCAAGGAAAAGCCGGGCATCATGAAGGGCACCGACAAGCCTGACTATGCCCGCGCCGTGGACCTGCTCACCCGCGCCGCCATCAAGGAAATGATCATCCCGTCGCTGCTGCCGGTGCTCTCGCCGCTGGTTGTGTACTTCGTGATCAAGGCCATCGCCGGCCAGGCGGAAGCCTTCTCGGCGGTCGGCGCCATGCTCATGGGCGTGATCGTCACCGGCCTCTTCGTCGCCATCTCGATGACGGCGGGCGGCGGTGCCTGGGACAACGCCAAGAAGTCCTTCGAGGACGGCTTCGTTGACTCCAAGGGCGTAAAGCACCTCAAGGGTTCCGATGCCCACAAGGCTTCGGTCACGGGCGACACCGTCGGTGACCCCTACAAGGACACGGCGGGCCCCGCCGTGAACCCGATGATCAAGATCACCAACATCGTGGCGCTCCTGCTGCTCGCGGTGCTGGCCGGTCACTGATCCTGAATTGCCAGACTACGAAGGCCGGTCCCGCGGGGCCGGCCTTTTTTGTTGCCGCCAGGCCCGGGGTGTCTGGCCGGTGACACGCAGGAACTCTCGATTGAAGTTCGATTTCGTCTGGAAGCCACTGTCATAGATCACCGAGGTCACCGATTGCTCGGTTTCGGCAAGCAGGCGGCAGGCCTCCGCGATACGGATGTCATTCACGAACTGTGAGACATTGAGGCCCGTCTGCCGGTTGATCGCGCGCGAAACACTGCGCGCCGGCAGCGAAAGCCTGCGGGCAATGCGGCTCAGCGACAGTTCCGGGTCCTTGGCAAGCCCGTTACCCGCCAAAAGCCCGCGCACCTCTTCGAGGATATGCGCGTCGTCTTCCGTTGATGGAACGGCATCTTCCGGGTCCACGTCGAGGTCTGCTTCGGGGATGGCAGAGGCGCCGAACAGAGCGCCTGCGAGCAGGGCGGCCAGCGGAATGAGCGCACCGAGGCTGACATAGGTTGCAGCGTGGGCGCCGTCGGTCCGCATGAAATCCAGCATCACGAGAATGTCGACGAGGCTTGAGCCGAGGAGTGAGATGACGATGAGCCAGATGGCGCGCCGCAGGTTGGCGAGGCTGAACAGCGTCGCCCTGTCGAGCACCGAGTCATCGTCACGCAGCAACTTCACAAAGGCAATTCCGTAAGCCACGTCGGTGATGATGATCACAGCGTCGATCAGGAGCGGCGCAACGGCGAGGAAGACGAGCGCTGCGACAGCCGGCAGGAGATGGATCAGGTCGGACGCGCCCGGCCTGTTGGCCCGGGCAGATGACAGGCTGCGAACCGCCAACCACGCCAGGGGCGGCAGGATACAGGCAAGCAGGATCTGCAGCGGCCGGAAGGTGGTGACATCGAAATCCCAGCGCAGGCTCACCAGCGTCGCCTGCAGGGCAGCCGCCAGTGCCAGCAGCAGGAAGGGCAGGAAGCGGCGGTTCTCGCTCACCTGAAATGCGAGGCGGCAGGCGGCCAGCAACAGGGCGGCGGCCAGAATCTGGGCAATCGAGAGATGCAGCATGCGGACACCATAGTCCTCAATTGCGATCGAAGACGTCCTCGATCCTGATTGAGGACGTTTCAGCATGGCGGAGGCGTCATGCCCAGTGAGGCGAACAGTACTTCACAGGAGTTTCCCATGCGCATTTGTTCCCGTTTCAAATCCCTGCTGGCGGCCTGCCTCATGCTCCCGCTTGTCGCGGGCGCCGCCCCGGCGGCCGAGGAAAAGGAGGTCACGAGCTCGGTGATCAGCTTTACCTATGATGCCCCCCACCGCGACCGGCTGGTGCAGGCCACCATCTGGTACCCGGCCCTGAAGGGCGGCTACCCTGAAAGCATCGGCGACAATCCGGTGTTCCGCGGCGTTCCTGCCTTCCGTGATGCGAGGCCCGATGGCGTCAGGCATCCGCTCATCGTCTTCTCGCACGGCTCCGGTGGCAACCCGTCAAACCTGGCCTGGATCGCCAAGCGGCTGGCGAGCGAGGGCTATGTGGTGGCACTGCCCACGCATCAGGGTTCCACCTCCGCAGATTCGAAGCCAGAGACCACATTGCTTGTCTGGGAGCGCACGGCCGATGTGCGGGTCCTGCTCGATAAGCTTGCCGCCTCTCCCGCGATGAGCCGCATGATCGATAGCTCGGACATCACGGTCATGGGCTTTTCGCTTGGCGGCCATACGGCACTCGCCCTGTCCGGGGCACGGGCGGTGAGCAGCGACTATGCGAGGTTCTGCGATCAAAATCCGGCTTCGATGGATTGCGTGTGGTTCGCGCGCGGCAACAGGATGATCCCCGGCACGCTCGATCTCTGGAAGATCGATGCGGCCCGGTTCGGCGCTGATCAGTCTGATCCGCGTATCAAGCGCTTCGTGGCAATCGATCCGGCCATGGCCCAGGCCTATGATCCCGCCTCGCTGGCGGTCATGAAAGTACCGGGACTTGTGCTCAACCTTGGGGCAGGCAATGACGTTGCCGCCACGGTGAAGCCGGACCGGATGAAGGCCGCGACACCCCCGGCCATCGCATATGAGAGCGTGGATGGTGCCAATCACTTCTCGTTCCTTGCAACATGCAAGCCGCTCGGTGCGTTGTGGATCTGGCTGGAGGGCGACGATCCGGTGTGCCAGGAGCGTGGCAGCCGTACGCGCGAGGAACTGCACCAGGACATCGCCGGAAGGATCATCGCCTTTCTGAAGCGAACATCAGTGGCAATAAACTGAGGTGCTGCAATCTGACATGATGCAGAAGCCGGGCAGCGATGCCCGGCTTTTCCACTTTCTGGCCCTTTGCCGCGGCGAAGCTTCATGGCAGTTTCCGGCCAGAGGAGAAGCCATGTCCGAGCCATCGTTTGAAGCCGCCCGCAAGTCTGCCGAGTCCTGGTATTGGTGGGGTATTCCGACCTTCTTCCGCTGCCCGTGGAACGAGGATCCTGCCGCCTGCGATATCGCACTTGTCGGCGTGCCACACTCAAGCGGCAATGGCTCCACCGAGCGTGACCAGCACCTGGGTCCGCGCGCCGTGCGCCATGTTTCGGGCTTCTACAGGCGCGCTCATGGGGTTCACAACTATGCGCCCTTCGAGGCCCGCCGCATTCATGACCTGGGCGATGTGCCTTTGCCCGAGGCCATGAACAATGAAGCCTGCGTGCGCGACATCGAAGCCTTCTATGCGCGGCTCGATGCGGCAGGAACACGCCCTGTCTCGATCGGCGGCGATCACTCCATCACCGGCCCCATCATCAAGGCGATTGCCGGGCCAGGGCGCAAGCTCTCGAAGGGCAAGCCGGTGGCACTCATTCATTTCGATGCCCACACCGATTCCTACGAGAACATGCCGCATTGGCTCGGCGCGCGCCGTTCGGCTGCTCACTGGGCAGCCTATACGGTGCATGAAGGTGCCGTGGATGCCTCGCGCTCGACGCAGGTCGGCATGCGCGGCCATCCCTCGGGACTGATCCATGGTGGCAAGGTGGGCGGTTCCAGCGAGGCGCTGGGCTATCGCGTGATCAAGATGAGTGAGTTCGAGGAAATTGGCATCGAGGCGACGCTGAAGATCATCCGCGAGCGGGCAGGGGATGGCCCCTGCTACATCACCTTCGATCTTGACTGTCTTGATCCTTCGGTGGCGCCCGGCGTGTCGAATCTCGAGCCGGGCTTTGGCGGGTTCAGCACACGCGAAGCCACCCGCCTGCTTCAGGGCCTCAAGGGGCTCGACATCATCGGCGCCGATGTCGTCTGCCTCATGCCCACCAAGGATAGCCCCAATCAGATTACGGCGCAGATGGCCATGGTGATGATGTTCGAGGAACTAAACCTCATCGCCATGGCGCAGCAGAAATAGCGCTTACTGGGGCCACACGTATTTGCCGCGAACCCAGCCGAGGCCGGCATCAGGCGACATCGCCTGGCACCAGACATTGGCCTTCTTCATGCGATTGTACTTCCATGAGGCCGATTGCGAGCCGTCGATGTAGAACGACACATTGGTCGCGGTATTCTTGCAGCGGCCGGTGAGCGAGATGTTGTCGCCGTTGTCGTACTCGTGGATCACCTGCGAATAGGCGGCGGGCCACTTGCGCAGATTGAGCACGTCGTCGCCCGAAACATTGATCACTTCGCCGGCCCAGAACGCCGAGGCAAAGGCAGGGGGTGCAAAAGCTGCGGCGAGGGCAGCGAGAATGAGCGGATTCTTGAACATGGCAAACTCCAGGTGTTGAACTTGGAGGTGCTTTTGACGCTTCTGTCCTGAACCCGTGATGAACCGGGTTGTCAGCCTGCCGTCAGGTGGGATGCCACCACTTGCCGCCGATCACGACACCGCGCGAGACAATGCGGCGGTCGCCGATCAGGTGCTCGCCGACAGTATCGACATAGTCGAACTCGCCCTCATGGATGGAGAGCACCGTGGCATCGCCGACGGAGCCGGGCTTGAGCGAACCCAGTTCCGGGCGCTTCAGGGCAAAGGCCGCATTGTTGGTGGAGGCGGCGATCACATCGCGCAGGTCCATGCCGAGGCACAGGAACTTCGACATCGTCGTCACCTGGTCGAAGGCCGGGCCGTTGATGCAGAGCTTGTGCACATCCGATGAAATCGTGTCGGGCAGGAAACCGTTGGCCATCATCGTCCGGGCCGTCTTGAAGGCGAAGGAGCCCATGCCGTGGCCCACGTCGAAGAGCACGCCACGCCGCCGCGCCGCCTCGACGGCAGCCTTGATCTTGCCCTGGCCCGTATAGGGCGCATTGGGGAAGGGGCGGAAGCAATGGGTGAGAACGTCACCGGGCCGCAGCCTGTTGACCACTTCGTCATAGGAAGGCGGCGGCTCGTCGATATGCGCCATCAGGGGCATCCCGGCCTGCTCTGCCACCTGCAGCGCGATATCGAGCGGGGCAACGCCCTGATCACCGCTGGACCAGCGGCCGACGCGCACCTTCATGCCGATGAGCACATCGCGGTTGGCTTCCAGCACATCGAGCGCCGCCGCCGGGCTCATCAGCTTCATGTTCTCGCTCTCGCCCACTTCGATGCCGTGGTCGAGGCCATAGATGCCGGCGTGCGAAATGTGCAGGTAGGCGAGGATGCGCACCTGCGACGGCTCGATCACATGCTTGCGGAAGCCTGCGAAATTGCCTGGGCCGGCCGAGCCTGTGTCGATTGCTGTGGTCACGCCGCTCATGCGGCAGAATTCCTCCGCATCGATACCAAGCGATGTGCCGCCCCAATAGACATGCGTGTGCATGTCGATGAGGCCGGGCGTGATGATGAGGCCACGCATATCGAGCACGGTGGTCTCTGGCGTCTCCGGAATGGCCGGTGCCAGGGCGGCAACGCGGCCACCTGCGAATCCGACATCCATGACGCCGTCGATCTTCTGCGAAGGGTCGATGACCCTTCCGCCACGCAGGATAAGTTCCATGTCTGCTATTGCCCCAATCTGCGGCCGAGGATGCTGGTGCCCGGTCCACCCTTCTGCGCACCTGCAAACAGCTCCTGCAGGATGTTGAGTTCTTGGCCGATCACGGGTGTCTTGCGGTCATTGATATTGAACACGCGGCCGTCTTCAAGGCCATACTGTGCCACGCTGGTGACGCGGTCCTGCTGGTCGAAGCGGACGGCGATGATCTCGCGGCTCACTTCCGCCGGCTTCAGGAAGGCCCGCGCCTCGGCTATGCTGCTGATATAGTAATAACTGTCGCCATTGTAGTTGATCGACGCCTTGGTCGAGGGCGAGCCCAGCGCCGATTCAACTTCGGTCTTGGACATGCCTTCGGAAATCTGGGAGAAGGCCCCGGGCTTGGGCCTGTAGCCCCGGATGATCTTCTCGGACGTGCAACCCGAGACTGCACTTGCGCTCAGGCCCACGCCAAGCCACATAAGGGCCTTACGACGCGTGATCCCGGAAATTCCCCGCATGCTTTTCATGACCGCCTTTTGCCTTGTCTCGTATCGGGGAGCAAGGCGATGAAACTCAGGCGTCTGTTTGCCGCAAAACCCGACCCCTCTGCCGCCCTCTATGGGGCGATTGTGGCCTCCGCACGGCAGGAGCGCTTCTATGCCGACTGGCTGGTGCCGGATACGGTCGATGGCCGCTTCGACATGATCGTGCTCCACATGTTTCTGGTCCTCGACAGGCTTGGCCAGGAAGGCGCCTATGCCGAGTCGATCCGCCAGCAACTCACTGATACCTTCTTTGACGACATGGATCGCTCGCTGCGCGAGATGGGCGTGGGCGACCTTTCTGTTGGCAAGAAGGTGCGCCGCATGGCGGAGGCCTTCTATGGCCGCGTCACCGCCTATGCCAAGGGATTGGAAACGGGTGAAGCAGGTCTTGCCGAGAGCATCGCGCGCAATATCTTTGCCGATGGCGACGCCAGTCATGCGCCTGACGTTGCGCGCTGGGCCATGGGCGCCCGCGCCCGCCTCAAGGAGCAGGCACCTGCCGATCTCACTGCTGGAAAGGTCGTCTTCCCATGAAGCAACCGCAGTTGGAACTGTCCCGTCCCTTCACGGCCGCGCGCGTGTCGCCAAAGGGATCTTTCGAAAAGATCTTCGCCGACAAGGCGGAATGCGCGGCACTGGCCCGCCGCTATGGTGTTCCGGCGATCCATGCCGTCGCGGCCGAGCTGCGCATCAAGCCTTGGCGGGGTGGCGGTCTCAATGTCAGCGGTGAAGTGAAGTGCGATCTCGAGATGGTGTCCGTCATCAGCCTTGAAGCCTTCCGCCAGACCGAGACCTTCAAGGTCCAACGCTATTTTCTGCCAAATGTGCCTGAAGGCGAGAGCGACGACGATTTCGACGTGATCTCGGGTGGCCACATTGATCTGGGCGAGGTGGTGGCGGAAACCATTGCCCTTGAACTCGACCCTTACCCGCGCAAGCCGGGTGAGACGTTTGCGGCCAACGACAACGGAAAATGAGCCTTCGGCAACCGCAAAGATTGCAGTTGTTTCGGCTGTTCAAGCCACTATTTTGGGCACGGCGGGTGCGAAGGCCCGCCCTGATATGATTCGGCGGGTTTCTTGAAAGCTGGTTTGACCATTGCCTTGGATGCCATGGGCGGGGACGTTGGCCCGGCTGTCGTGATTCCGGGCGCCGATATTGCAGCCGAGCGGCATCCGTCGGTGCGCTTCCTGCTGGTCGGCGATGAAAGCAAGATTGCGCCCGTGCTGGCCAGGCATCCGCGCCTCGCCAAGGTTTCGGAGATACGGCACGCGGAAGTGGCCGTGGCCATGGATGACAAGCCCAGCCAGGCCCTTCGCCGCGGCCGTGGCAAGAGCAGCATGTGGATGGCGATTGATGCCGTCCGCAACGGCGATGCCGATGCAGCGGTGTCGGCCGGCAACACAGGCGCCCTCATGGCCATGGCGCGCTTCATCCTGCGCACGCTTCAGGGGATTGAGCGGCCTGCCATCGCGGCCGTCTGGCCGACCGTGAAGGGCGAATGCGTGGTTCTCGACATGGGCGCTACCGTCGGTGCTGACGCCCGCCAGCTCATCGAATTCGCCGTCATGGGCGAAGCGATGGCGCGTTCGCTGTTCGGGCTGGAGCGCCCGACTGTTGGCCTTCTCAACATCGGCGTCGAAGAAGTGAAGGGCAACGAAGATGTGAAGGAGGCCGGACGGCTTCTGCGCGAACTGAGCCTGCCCATCCAGTATTCCGGCTTCGTCGAGGGCGACGACATCAGCAAGGGCACTGTCGACGTGGTGGTGACCGAGGGCTTCACCGGCAATGTGGCACTCAAGACGGCGGAAGGAACGGCCAAGCAGATCACGGCTTTCCTCAAGATGTCGCTATCGAGCTCGCTGCTCTCCAAGATCGGCGCCTTCCTGGCGCAGGGGGCGTTCCGTGCCCTGCGCGAACGGCTCGATCCGCGCAAACACAATGGCGGCGTATTTCTCGGTCTCAATGGCATCGTCGTGAAAAGCCATGGCGGCACCGATGCACTCGGCTTTGCGACGGCGGTCGATGTCGCGATTGAGATGGTGGAAACGGGCCTCGTGAAAAAGATTGCGGAAGATGTGGCGCAGGTCCATGCCATCCTGGCGCCGGCAGCAAAGGCTGCAGAATAGGGTTTCAGTTATGTTGCGGAGTGTAATCAAGGGGGTTGGCTCGGCGCTGCCGCGGCGCATCATGACCAATTCCGATCTGAGCAAGATCGTCGATACGACGCATGAGTGGATTGTCGAGCGTACCGGCATTCACGCCCGCCACATCGCCAGCGATGACGAGACGACACGGAGCCTCGCTGTTGATGCTGCGAAGAAGGCTTTGCTCAACGCCGGGCTTGAGGCTTCGGCGATCGATCTCGTGATCCTCGCCACCTCTACGCCGGACAATACCTTTCCCGCCACCGCCACGCTGGTGCAGGCTGACCTTGGCATCATCAGGGGGGCCGCCTTCGACGTGCAGGCCGTTTGCTCGGGCTTCGTCTATGCGCTGACCACGGCTGATGCCTATATCCGCACCGGAATGGCCAGCAATGTGCTGGTTATCGGCGCCGAGACTTTTTCCCGTATCCTTGACTGGACTGACCGGACCACCTGCGTTCTTTTCGGTGATGGTGCGGGCGCCTTCGTTCTGAGTGGCGAGGAAGGGGAAAACGGCATCCTTGCCAGCCGTATCCACTCCGATGGGCGCTACAGCGACAAGCTCTATGTCGACGGTGGACCGTCCACGACGAAAACTGTGGGCCACCTGCGCATGGAAGGCCGCGAGGTGTTCAAGCACGCGGTCGTAAACATTGCTGCCGTTATGCAGGAAGTGCTTGATCAGGCAGGGATTTCCGCCGCCAATATTGACTGCTTTGTGCCTCATCAGGCCAACCGCCGCATTCTCGAAGGCACGGCCAGGAAGCTCGGGATCCCTGAGGAACGCATCGTTCTCACCATGGATCGCCACGGCAATACCTCCGCGGCTTCCATCCCGCTGGCCTATGATGTTGCGCTGCAGGATGGCCGCATCAAGCCGGGCCAGCTGGTGCTCATGGAGGCCATGGGCGGCGGCTTCACCTGGGGGGCGGTCCTCGCCAGGGTTTAACTCTCGCCGCTAAGCCCTTGACTTCCGGGCTATTATTGTTGACGAGTCAGCCCTGCGGCAATACAGTTCCGCAATGTTTAGGGGAGGGCTTGCATGAGCAACAAGACTCTGACGCGTGCGGACCTTGCGGAAACGGTGCATCGGGACATCGGATTGTCACGCACCGAGTCAGCGGAAATGGTCAACACGGTTCTGGACCTTGTTTCCGAAGCCCTCGTGCAGGGCCAGTCGGTGAAACTTTCGTCGTTCGGCACATTCCTTGTCCGTGCCAAGCGCGAGCGCCTGGGCCGCAATCCGAAGACGGGCGAGGAAGTGCCGATCACACCGCGCCGCGTTCTTGTGTTCAGGCCGAGCCAGGTCATGAAGAACGTCATCAATGGTCTTGAGCCGGGCACGGAAGATTAGGCCATGGAACAGAAGACGGCAGAAAAGTCACCGGATGCCTTCCGCACCATCAGTGAAGTGGCGGAAGAGTTGAACGTGCCGCAGCATGTGCTGCGCTTCTGGGAAACACGTTTCAGCCAGATCAAGCCGATGAAGCGCGCCGGTGGACGGCGTTACTACCGGCCCGCCGATGTCGATCTCGTCAAGGGCATCCGCGTCCTGCTCTATGGTGAGGGCTACACCATCCGTGGTGTGCAGCGCATCTTCAAGGAAGAAGGCCCCGCCTATATCGTCTCCATCGGCCGTGGCGAGGTGAAGCCGCGTTCTGGCGATGCCAAGCACGAGGGCGCACCGCCACCGGGCGGCGCCAAGGTAGCACCGCGCCTGAGCAAGGCGGGGGTTGCTGCGGCCTTGGCACATGCCTCGCCGCCGCCGCCGGGAAGGGCGCCTCTGGCCCGTCCTGCTGCAGACGGCGCCTCTGCGCGCCTCTCGGGCAGCCAGTCGGACGCCCTTCATGCGGCCCTCAAGGATCTGTCTGACGCCCGCAAGCTTCTCGATCCCGCCACGCGATGAGGCTTCAGGCCGCCGCACGGCCTGAATTGCCGGAAAGCGCGCGGTCATGACCATCGCCCGCATGCTGCGCCTCCTCGTGGGTTATGTGGGCGCCCGCTTCCTTGGCGCGGGCGTGGGCCTGCTCAGCCAGATCCTGCTCGCCCGCCTCTTGCCCCAGGCCGATGTCGGCGCGGTGCTCATGGCCATGAGTGCCACGGCCTTCATCAGCCTCTTCGCCATTGGCGGGCAATCGCTTCTGGCCTCCACCGAATTGCCGCGCATTCTCGCCCATGGCAGCGAGCGCCGCATGAAGGCCTTTCTCGGAACGACGCTGCGGGATGCCACTTACGCGCTGTTCCTGCTCTCGGCGCTGGTGGGCTTCGCGGTCTGGCTCCTCCCCATCGCCACTAATGTGAAGCTGGCGCTTGTCTTTGGCCTCGCTGCAGCGCCTGCCTCCGGCCTCATGCGCTTCAACGCCATGGTGGCGAATTCCTACAAGCGCTTCACGCTGTCCTACCTGCCGGACTTCCTCGTGCGCCCCGGACTCTTTCTGATTGCCTTGCTCCTCTTCTGGTTTCTGGGCTGGCAACTCGGCGATGCGACGGTCTTGTGGATCTATGTTCTGATCGGCATGGCGGTGACTCTGGGCCAGGCGCTGCTGCTCGGCAATCTCGGGTTGGTTCCGGCCCATTGGCGCAAGGTTGAGCCACGCTATGCAGCCCTGGTGCGGCGGCGCTCGGGCGCGCTTGTGCTGGTCAGTGCCGTGTCGCTCGCCTTTGCCGATATCGTCACGATGCTCGCAGGTCTCATCCTCCCGGCGGAGGAGGTGGCGCTGGTTGGCATCGCCATGAGGCTCGCCGCCATTGCGGGCTTTGTTTTGCAGGCGACGCAACTCTTCGTGCTTCCGGATTTCACCGCGGCGGTGACGAAGCAGGACGATGCAGCCGCCACTGCCATCCTCTGGAAGATGAACAGCATGACGCTGATTGTCGTAGCGGCGGGCTTGCTGGGCGCCATCATCCTTGGTCACTGGGTACTGCTGATCTTTGGCGAAGACTATGCGGCAGCCGCACCCTTGCTGGTGCTCTTCATGATCGGCCAGTCAATCCGGGCGCTTGGCGGGATGAACCAGAGCCTGCTCTCGATCCACGGCCAGCAATTGCGCACGACCGGAGCCTGCCTCGTGGCCCTTGCCGTGCTCGTCGTGCTGTCCATTGTGCTCGGCGGCCGGTTCGGCCCCATCGGCTTCGGTTACGCTGTGATTGTTGCGGAAGTGACGTGGCTTCTGGCGCTGGCCCTGCAGGCCTCATCGCTGCTGGGGCGGCGTGGCGATCTCGCCTGGCTGCTCATGAATCGCAGGGAAAAGCCGGTGGACAAGCGGGCAGGCTCAAGCTAGAGGCATCGCCCAAGTCGGAGCGTAGCGCAGCCCGGTAGCGCACTACTCTGGGGGGGTAGGGGTCGTGGGTTCGAATCCCACCGCTCCGACCATTTTCTACCCTTCCGCCCCAAGCTGGTCTTAGAACGCGGACGTTTTCCGCTATCCCCGCGCCGCCATCAGATTCTTGATCTTTGCGGAGATGCTCACCGGTGTGATGCTGAGGGCCAGTGTCTTCGCCATGCCGATCCAGCAGGCTGGCTTCGTCAGGTCGCGGTAATGCCACTGGATGCGCAGGCGGCTCAGCAACTGCACACGCCGCTTCTGCCAGGAAATGCTCTGGCTGGTTTCAATCTTGCGTGTCAGCACCTTGTCGTCATTGGCGATCTTGCTGCCACGCTTCAGTGCCCGCCGCGTGAGCTCATAGTCTTCGGCTGCGTCGTAGAGATCGGAATAGGGTCCGTGCGTGCGGAAGAAGGATGTGCGGATGAGCAGCGACGGATGCGTCATCGCCATGTTGTGCCACATGGCCTGGGCCACGGCTTCGGGTGAAACGGGATGCTTGAGGATGCGCTTCGCACCGGAGTTCATGTCTTCCAGCTCGATCCACGAGCCCAGGATATCGATCTCCGGATGGGCCTTCATGTAGGCGGTTTGCACGGCCAGCCGGTCGGGCAGCATCATGTCGCCATTGTCGAGCCGCGCAATATAGGTGAAGTCGCCCTTGAGGATCTCTGCAAGGCCTGCATTCATCGCGCCGGTGATGCCCTTGTTCTGGGGCAGCACGATCAGCTTGTGGTCCATGCCCTTGAGGATCGCCTCATAGTCGGCCTTCTTCTTGCTGCCGTCGTCGACAAGGAAAAGCCTGCACGGCACGCCCTGGCTGCGGATGCTTTCCACCGTCGGCAAAAGCTCCGGTCCCGGATTGTAGACCGGCATCAGGACGGCGATGTCTGGGCGTGTCGTCGTGTCGGGCATGTCACCTTCCCGGTTTGAATGGAAGCAGCGAGAGAATGGAGGGATCGAGACCGGCGCGGCGGCGCAGCACAATGATGGCTGCCGCATTCCACAACGCCACACCCCCTGCGGAGGCCATGGCGGCGCCGATGGCGCCATAGAGCGGAATGAGGATCAACTGGGCCGCAACGACCACAATGTAGCACAGCACCATGATCCACACGTAGTGCCGCTCGTAGGACGTCATCTGCATGAGATAGGCGTTGGGGCCCGCCATTGCGTCCACCAGATAGCCGATGCTGAGAATGATCAGGATGGGATAGGCGCTCACAAAGGCCGGGTCGAAGAAGGCGAGAAGATGCTTGCCGACCACAATTAGAAAGATCAACCCGGCCAGCGTTGCCAGTGAGATGGCGATGGCCACGTTGCGGCAGAGCTTCTGCAGTTCCGCGATCTTGTTGTCATGGAACAGCGCGGCCATTGTCGGGGCCGTCACCAGGTTGGCGGCCAGCAGCACGAGACTGAGCAGCAGGGCTGTCTTCTGCGCGGCGAAATAGGCGCCCGCATCTGCCGTGCCGAGGAGCGAGCCCACGATCACGACATCGAATTGCTGGATCATCGCGTAGATGACTGCGGCCGCCCAGAGCGGCAGCACGCTGGATTTCGAGGCCTGCCAGAGCCCTCGCATTTCGTTGACACTTGTGCGTCCCGGCATCTGGCGGCAGGCGGTGATGATCTGCCAGAGCGTCAGGAGGCCGAGCAGGATGGTGGCGAGGAAAAGAACAGCGGTGCCGCTCAATTGGTATCCCAGAGCGAGCAGGGCGAAGGCACCGAGCGGCGTCAGGATGCGCCACAGCACATCGCGCGGTAAAAGCGAGACAACCACGGAGCCCATGGCGCGCAGCAGGTTTCCGGCATAGTCGCTGAGCGAGGTGACAAGGCCGAGAAGGGCGATGGTCGCGGCGAGACCGAAAGTGAAGTCGTGACCGAGCCATGCGGCAACAGGCACAACTGCCAGGGCCAGGAGTCCGACGACGGAACATCCCAGGACGGTGCCCCAAAGGCCGAGATAGGTGTAGCCGCGCGCGCCTGCTGTGTCGCCTGCCACCATGTGCTTCGGCCAGAAGCGCATGATGGCGGTGGCAAAGCCGATGCCGCCCAGTGATGAGAGGATGATCGCGAGGTTGAGGCCCAGGGCGAAGCGGCCGTATTCCTCATTGCTCATGATCCGCGCCAGCACCACCAGCATGCCATAGGTGAGGACCGCACTGGCGCCCTTGATGACAAGCGAAATCAATCCCGGGCCGAGCAGGCGGCGGGAATGTGATGCGGTGTTGGCGGCAACAGACGTCATGACTCAGACGGCCCTTGGCCTGAAATTGCATCGAGGTCCATGCAGCTTGCTGTTGTTGCTTAAGGAAAACCTGCCATTCGCGGCTGTCGCCGGCGGGCAGGTGAAGAGGGGCGTCCTGACGGCAGCCGTCATCTGGATGCGCCTCGGGCCACGGGCGAGTTCCAGGCCTCGGCAATCTCCGCGGGCGTGGCCGGTCTGCGGCCATAGTCGTAGGTCGCGGCAAAGAAACCCCAGAGAATGCCGGTCATCCAGTAGAAGTGGCGCCAATGCTCCATGTCGATCTGGATGCCCTGGATGGTGACGCCGATGAGACAGGCAAAGACGGCAATGGATTGTGGCTGGAAGGGGCTGCGCACAACAATGGTCTTGAAGCCGATGATGAAGTTGCTGAGCGTGAACAGCAGGAAGACCACGCCACCCACCCAGCCACCGGAGGCAAAGGAGTTGAGGAAGGTGTTGTGCGGGGCCAGTCCGAAGATGCCGCCGAACTGGTAGGGACCAAAGCCAAAGGGCAGGCCCATCAGCATCGGGATGGAGTTGAGCTGGTTGCCGAAGCGGCCGGTCTCGCCGGCATCATAGTTCTTCACCAGCGTGAAGCGGTCGAGAAACAGGTCGCGGGTTTGGGGAATTGACAGGAGAATGATGAGGCCGACGGCGCAGGCGATGACGCCGAGCACCGAAGCGGAGATAACGCGCAGGCGCAGTTGCTGGCTTGGCGAAAGCGCGAAGGAGAGAGTGACCGTGATTGCCGTTGCGACAATGGCGTTGATCCAGGCACCACGCGAAAAGGCCAGGAACAATGCGGCAAAGATAGCAAGGCACGAAAGCACAGTGATGAGCCGCGGCTTGACTGTGCCGATGACCAGGGCCTGCAGCAGGGTGACGGCAGGCAGCACCAGCCATGTAGAATAGACGTTGGGGTCCTTGTAGCCGCCAAGCGCGCGGCCGCCGAAAGCCGGCAGCAGGGTATTGAAGGGCACGATGTAGCTGTAGAGCCCGAGAATGGCCCCGATCGTCGCCCCGATCCAGTAGGCCTTGATGATCAGCCTGTAGCGCGGCATCGGATCGGCTGAAAGATAGGCCGCAAAGAAGAAGCCTGAGGCCGTCGTGTAGGCAAGACCGATCAGGAACTGTTCGCCTTCGAGCACGTCGTAGGGCACCAGCAGCCAACTGACGAGGCAGGCCAGATTGTAGATCAGCAGCATCAGGAAGAGCGGGAAGATCGCCGGGCTGAAGCGCAGGCCGCCGCCGATGCAGGCGAGGAAGGCGATCAGGAAGAACAGGTCTGGCGGTGCCGGTTCGAATTTGACGTAGAACGAGCTGATGAAGATCATCGCCACCAGAAAGGCCCGCAGACGGTCCATGGAGAACCAGCTCAGGTAGGGCGGCACACTGATGGCGCTCGAAGTCATTGGTGCGGTTCAGGCCTGCAGGGATGGAGTTCTTTCCAACTCGTAAACAAGGGAGGTTAACGGGACGTTATCCGCCCGGCCTTCCCGCATTCACGCTCAGTAAGCGTTCTCACCCTTGAGCAGCGCGAACGGCGTACGGGCCAGGATGTAGAGGTCGAAGCTCAGTGACCAGTTGTCGATGTAGTAGAGGTCATGCTCGACGCGCCGTTCGATCTTCTCGGCTGTGTCCGTTTCCCCGCGCCAGCCGTTGATCTGAGCCCAGCCGGTGATGCCCGGTTTCACCTTGTGGCGCGCGAAATAGCTGTCCACCACATTCTCGTAGAGTGAACCTGCAGCCGAGGCCTTCGTGGCGTGCGGACGGGGACCGACAAGCGAGAGTTCGCCGCGCAGCACGTTGATGAGCTGTGGCAGTTCATCGAGGCTTGTCTTGCGGATGAAGGCGCCGACGCGGGTGACGCGCGGATCGCCCTTGGTGACGAGGCGCCGCGCATCGGCGTCCGCCTGGTTGTGGTACATGGAGCGGAACTTGAAGACCTCGATCAGCTCGTTGTTGAAACCATAACGCTTCTGCCGGAAGAACACCGGCCCCTTGCTGTCAAGCTTCACAGCGAGTGCCACGGCGGCGAGCACGGGGCTGAGAAGGACGAGCGCCAGGCTGGCAATGATCTTGTCTTCGACCGACTTGATGAGTGGCCCCCAGTCGCCGAGCGGCCGGTCGAAGAGATCGAGCAGGGCCAGGTTGCCGATGTAGGAATAGGCCCGCGGCCGGTAGTGAAGCCTCTGGCCTTGTGCGCTCAGCCTGATGTCGACAGGGAGCACCCAGAGCTTGTTCACGATCTCGACCAGGCGCGCTTCCGCCGAAACCGGAAGCGTGACGATCAGCGTGTCGATGCGCGTGCGGCGCACGAAGCTGATCAGGTCGGCAGTGGTTCCGAGCTTGTGAAGCCCCGAGGTTTCACGGGGCGTCCGCTCGTCGCTCCTGTCGTCGAAGATGCCGAGAAGCGAGATGCCGGTGTCATGGGAGTTTTTCAGCGTGGCGATCACGTGCGCTGCGGCTTCGCCACCGCCCACCAGAATGGCGCGGCGGTTGAATTGGCCGCGCGTGTTCAGGCGGCGCACCACGGCTGCAATGCCAAAGCGCACGGCAATGGCCCAGCCCAGGCCGGAGAGGCTCCAGGCAAAGAACCAGCCGCGCGAAAGATTGTGCCCGGTCTTGCTGATCAGGATTCCGAAAGCGGTGAGGGCCAGCAGGCCGGCCCAGACCAGCACGATGGCGGGCAGGGCACGCAGCGGATTGAGAAGTTGCGACAGATGATAGAATCCGAGGACGCGGAGCACGACGGGGTAGGCGATGGCGACGCCGCCGATGATGGCTGCATAGAACCAGAGCGGTTCCATCTGCGATACGCCTGGATAGAAGGAGAGCTGCGCAAGCGCGACGGCGGCGACAAGCACGGTCTCCGTCATGCGGATCAGCGCGGCTGCAACCTGCGGGGCGACGAAGGGTTCATCCGGCAACTGATGGATGATCTTCTCGCGTGCTTCGGCGGGCGTCGCCTGCGCAAGCGCTTCGAGATCGACGACGCGGGCAAGGTCCGTGCTGACGCTGGTCCGGTATTTCATGCAATGCACCAATTCGAAACAGCACAGGCTGTCTCGCCTTCGGCGCAGCAAGCGGCGAGCCGTCAGGAGGCGCGAGCCGCAGGCACCCCGGGCATGGTGAACAGGTGGTAAATGCTCAGACTTTGAGCGTCTCGTAGAAGCGCGTCACGTTGCGCGCCATGTTGCTCACGGAGAAGCGCGCCTGCACATCCTTCGCAAGGGCGCCCGACTTTGCGCGGGTTTTTTCGATGTCGGCCAGCATCTCGCTGATCTTGTCGGCGAGCAAGGTCACATCCGGCTTCGCGATGCGGAATTCGGCAGGCAGAACTTCTGCGATGCCTCCGACCGATGTTGCAATCAGGGGTATGCGGGCGGCGATGGCCTCAAGCACGACATAAGGAAATGACTCGTTGCGCGATGGCACAATCATCATCTTGCCGAGCGGGAAAGCATCGCGAATGGGCTTGCGGCCCTCAAAGCTTACCCGGTCGGAAAGGCCGAGCTTTGCGGCAAGCTGACGGTAGTTCTCCATCTCCGGCCCGTCGCCGACAATGGCGAGCGACAAGCGGCGTTGCGGCGTAAGGCGGTGGATGGCCTCGAGCAGGATGTCGATGCCCTTCATGTGGCGGACTTCGCCGACAAAGAGCAGATCCTTGGCGTTGGCCGCCGGTGTCACCGGCGTGAATTCTTCGGGCCACAGGCCATTATGCACCACCGCCGAGGGCCTTCCGGCGAGGCCGATCTTTTCGGAGAACAGCCGCTTCTCGAATTCGCAGACAAAGACGCAGCCGCTGCCCCGATGCGCGAGATAGCGTTCGGTGCCGAGAAAGAGTGCTCCCACCGGATTGTTCCAGCGGTAGTGCAGGCTGCCGCCATGCGGGGTGTAGACTGAGGGAATGCCGAGTGGCGGGCCTGCCATGCGGGCATGCAGGCCGCCTTTGGCGCCATGGCCATGCAGCACGTCGGCGCCGATCTTGCGCACCGCGTTCCGTACCGATGAAAGAAGCCGGACATCGTTGGGCGAGGGCAGGCGGCCGATCGGGAAGGTGGTGACGCCCAGCGCGCAATGCTGGCTGGTTTCGTCGAGCAGTCCCTTGGCGATGACGCCGCCCGATGTTGAATCACAGATGATGCCGACCTTGTGGCCATCGGCGGATTGCGCCTGGGCGAGATCGCGCACATGGCGGAAGAGGCCGCCGACAGGGCTGCGGAAGACGTGAATGATGCGCACCGGAAAGAACCTTCAGAACCAGCGTTCGCGGATGAACACGATGTCGCCGGGATAGACCTGCGTGGTGACGGGCACCTTGTAGGTGAGCGTGCCCTTGGCGTTGCGCCGGGTGATCAGCACTTCGCCATGATCGGCGCGGGCGCTGTAGCCGCCGGCGATGGCGATGGCCTGCTGCACGGTGAGCCCGCCCTGATAGGGGAAGCTGCCGCCGGTCGTTACTTCACCCATGATGTAGAAGGGCCGCAGGTTGACGGCCTGCACGGAAACCTTGGGATCGCGCAGGAAGCCATCCTGCAGGCGTGTGATCACCAGCCGCTCGATTTCACCCGTGGTCATCCCGGCAACGGCAACGGAATTGACATAGGGCATCGAGAGCATGCCGGTCGGATCGACCACATATTCACCGGTCAGGTCGGCCTCACCGGCCACGCGGATGTTCAGCTTGTCGCCTGCACCGACACGGTAGCCTGTCTTGTATTCATAGGCAGCGGCTTCGCCCTGCGTGCCATAGGGAGGAATGGCGCCCTTGCGATTGGCATCGGGAAGCTGCGAGACCGAGGAGACGGCATCGGGGCCCATGCTGACATCATCATTGACGGTGATGCCTGTGCCACCTGGAAGGGACGCAGGCGCGTCTTTCTCCCAGGCACTGGCACAGGCCTGAAGCAACACCGCACATACGATAAGGGCCAAATAACGCATACTGAACTGTCTCAAACTCACGGGAAGGGCAGGCCGAAACAGGCCGCCCACGTGGCCGAACCTATGCACTTATGGTGAATAATCGCTTAACCGCGGCAGGGCTCCGGCAGCGTTAAGCAAATCGTTACCATAACCGCTGAATGCTGCGCAGAGGCGAGTCACCGCCATCCCAACCATCTGCCGGACCTGAAAAAATTGTCATGAACCAGCTGGCACCAGAACCAGCCGCCTTCTCGATGTTCGATGTTCTCAAGGGCACCTTGAGGCGCAGGCTGCTCATCGGCCTCTTCCTGGTTGCGGGCATCGCCGGCGGCCTCGCCATCATCAAGGTCTTCAAGCCGCAGTATCAGAGTGAGGCCCGCGTCGTCATCGAAAGCCTCGCCACGCCCTTCGACCAGTCGAACAGCGCCCAGCAGGATTTGCGCCCGGACCGTATCACCGATCAGTTTGTTGCCAGCCAGGTGGCTGTGCTGGATTCCGAGGATCTCGCGCGCCGCATCCTGCGTGATCTCAATCTGGTCGGAAAGCCGCAATTCGATCCGCTGGCCAAGGGCATGGGCACGGCGAAGAAGCTTCTCGTTGCCAGCGGCTTCTCCGACGATCCGCGCAAGATGACCGAAGAGCAGCGCGCGCTGCGCGTACTGAGTGCCAGCAAAACCGTTTATCCGATTGCGCTCTCCAATGTCATCGCCGTCAAATACACGGCGGAAGATGCCGAGACCGCCGCGCGGCTCGCCAATGCGCTGGCCGAGACCTATGTCACCTCGACGCGTGAACGCGATACGGGTGCGAATGACCGCGCCCGCGAATGGCTGGGCAGCCAGATCGACGATCTCCGCAAGAAGGTGTCGGACTCCGAAGCCGCCGTTGAGAAATTCCGTGCTGATGCCGGATTGCTCAAGGGCCAGACCGCCACGCTCGGCGTCCAGAAGATTTCGGAGCTCAACTCGCAGATCACGCTGGCTGAGGCGGCCGCGTCGGAGGCTCAGGCCAAGGCCGATGGCATTTCCCGCATGCTGCGCACCACAGGCTCGGTCGATGCCTCGTCGGAAGTGCTGGGCTCGCCGTTGATCCTCGCCTTGCGCCAGCAGCAGATTTCCGCGCAGCGCCGCCTAGCAGATCTCTCTGCCACCTATCTGCCCAATCATCCGAAGATGAAGGCGGCCCAGCAGGAAATCGACAATATCAATCGCCAGGTCCGGCGCGAAGCCATCAAGATCGTGGACTCGCTCCATGAAGAGGCCAATGTCGCTGCCGCCCGCGCTGAAACCTTGCGTGGCGAGCTTGAGCGGCTGAAGGGCCGCGAGGGCGGCGCCTTGCAGGATGAAGTGAAGCTCAATGCGCTGGAGCGTGAGGCCGCTGCCAACCGCACGCTGCTGGAGAACATGCTGTCGCGCTATGCCGACGCCAGCGCCCGCCAGGAAAGCTCCTTGCAGCCGGGCTATGCCCGCATCATCCAGACTGCCACGCCGGCTGCGGCTCCCTATTTCCCGAAGGTCGGCCCGACCTTGATGCTGACGACCTTTGCCGGTCTCGGCCTTGGTCTCGGTCTTGCTTTCCTTCTTGAGATGATGGCCCTCGCTGGCCGTGCCGCGGCACCTTTCGAAGGCGATCCGGCGCGTCCGCCGCGCGAGCGCCGCCCGCGCTTGCAGAATCTCCCTGATCCCATGTTCGTGCCTGACTTCCGTCCGTCGGCACCGGCCATGGCGCCCGCGATGGCAACCGCGTCGGCGATTGTGCCTGCCATGCCGCAGCTTGTCGCCAGCATGGCCTTCCCGCCATCCTTCAGCGAGGCGCAGGTGCTGCTTGCTGACACCCATGACGGCCGGGGCATCAGCGATGCCGTGAACCGCATCGCGGCATCCGTTAGCGATCTGCAGGGCGCACGCGCCATCCGCAGTTTCTGTGCCATGAGCATCGGTGGCGGTCATGAGGCGGCCATGGTCAGCGTGGCGCTCGCCCGCAAGCTCGTGGCCAATGGTCTGAAGACGGTGCTGGTCGATGCCACCGCGCGCCGCCCGTCGCTCGTGGATTTTCTGGCGCTCCACAATGGTGAGGGCCTCGGTGAACTCGTCACCGGTGCCGTTGATTTCACCCATATTGTCCAGCGTGACCCGCAGTCCGATGCCCGGATCATCCGCTTCGGATTGCGCGACGATGCCACGGCACAGGGGCAGATCGCAGCCCGGATCGAGGCCATTGTCGGGGCTCTTGCGCAGATGTTTGATGTGGTGCTCGTCCATGCTGGCGAAGCCTCGCCGCAGACCGCCGCCCTGGTGCGCGGCTGCAATGGTGGCATTCTGCTGGCAGCGCCGAGCCGCCAGCGTGATGCCGTGGCGGCAGCGGCCACCCTGTCGAAGCAGGGTCTGGAACATGCGCTTTTCGTCAAGATCGAGCCGGCCAGCGGCGCTCAGGGCTCCGAGGCCCGTCGCGTCGGCTAACGCTTGTTAAGTTTTCGCCGCTAGCCTTTTTCCGCTCTGCGAGGAACCTGCGCGCATGTCAAAGTCGGCCCTGCTGAAAACCTGTTTCGATGTCCTGCACTATTCAGGGGCCAGCACTGTTCTGGGGCCTTACTTCCGCGGGCAGGGCGCGATCTTCTGCCTGCATCATGTACGCCCCGGCGGCGGCCATCAGACGGGCTTCGCGCCCAACGCCAATCTCGAGATCACGCCGGAATTTCTCGATGACATGCTTTCGGCCCTGAAGCGCTGGGGCTATCAGTTTCTCTCGCTCACCGAAGCCTGCCACCGCATGCAGGCCGCAAAACCTTCGTCCACACCCTTCGCCGTCTTCACGCTGGATGACGGCTACCTCGACAATCTTGTTCACGCCATGCCGGTCTTCAAGCGGCACAAGTGCCCGTTCACGGTCTTTGCCGCGCCGCGCATCGTCGAGGGCACCTGTGAATTGTGGTGGGTCGGCCTGGAACATGTGATCGCTGGCAGTGGCAATGAACTTGCGCTGGAACTGGGCGGCGAGGCCTTGCGCCTGCCGACAGCGACCGACGCCGAGAAGTGGGCAACCTGGAAGCGTCTGTTTCCCCTTGTCCACGCCATGCCGGAGTATGAGCAGCGCGACTGGATCAGGGCGCTTTGCGAGCGTCACGGCATTGACCTCAATGCGCTCTGCCGTGCTGCCGCCATGAACTGGCAGCAGTTGCGCGAGATGAGCCGCGAGCCGCTGGCCAGCATCGGCGCCCACACGCTCAACCACTATGCCGTCATCAAGCTCAGCGAGGATGATGCCCGCCGCGAGATCATCGAGTCGGGCGCAAGGCTCGCAGCGGAGCTGGAAACGCCCATCGAGCACTTCGCCTATCCTTACGGCAATGTCGCCCACGCAGGTCCCCGCGATTTCGAGATCTGCAAGGAGGCGGGCTATCTGAGCGGCGTCACCACCCGGCATGGTGTGGTCTTCGCGGAGCACGCAAGCCATCTCGAGGCGCTGCCCCGTGTCATGGTGTCAGGCAAATATCAGAAGGTGCGCTATCTGGAGGCGCTTGTTTCGGGCCTTCCCGCCACACTTGCCAACGGCTTCCGCAAGGTCAACGTCAGCTAGCGCCCGCCGTCTGCTGCCGTGTCGTCATCCGGTGTGGCCGGATCGGGCCTGCTCATCCAGCGGATGATCAGCATGGAAAGCGGCAGCCAGGCAAAGCCCGCGATGATGAAATAGCCGAGCTCGATGAGAAGGCCGTGGCCCACCACGTAGTTGCCGCCCACGCCCATGGCCAGGAGGGCATAGACGATCAGCCAGAGCAGCATTGCGAAGGTGCCGATGAGTTTGCGGACGCGGATGTTCATGGCTCCATTTAGAGCATGTTCGGGTGAAGATGCAGGGCCTTTGCGCATGGCGCCGCTGCGGCCTCCCGCCGCTTGCCGGGGCAGGGCAGGCGCATTATCCCGGCCCCATGAATGCTGGCTCACTGAAGGCTGATCTTGCCCAGGCCGACCCGCTGGTGCGGGCCTGGCTCATTGCCGTTGCCTTTCTCATCTTCTGCATGGTCATCGTCGGTGGTGCCACGCGCCTCACCGACAGCGGCCTGTCAATCACCGAGTGGCAGCCCTTGCTGGGCGCCATCCCGCCGCTCGATCAATCCCACTGGCTCGAAGCCTTCGAGAAATACCGGCAGATCCCCGAGTATCAGATCCAGAACAAGGGCATGAGCCTGGATGAATTCAAGTTCATCTACTGGTGGGAATGGTCGCACAGGTTCCTCGGCCGGATCATCGGGCTTGTCTTCTTCCTGCCGCTCGTCTTTTTCGTGCTCACCAAGCGCGTGCAGCGCCGCCTCTGGCCACGCCTCTTTCTCATCTTCATCATGGGCGGCCTTCAGGGCGCGCTGGGCTGGTATATGGTGGCCTCGGGCCTCAGCGAGCGCCTCGATGTCAGCCAGTACAGGCTCGCCGCCCATCTCGCGCTCGCCTTCGGTCTTTTCGCTGCTGTTGTCTGGACGATCTATGGCCTCGCCGCCCAGCGTCGCTGGACCGGTTCACCAGCCTTGAAATGGGCGCTCGCGCTGCTGCTGCTCGTCTTCTTTCAGGTGGCTCTTGGCGGCTTCGTTGCCGGGCTCGATGCCGGTCATGCCTCTTACACCTGGCCGCTGATGAATGGCGCGCTGGTCCCCAGTGGCCTGTTCAGCCAGAGCCCCGGCTGGAAGAACCTGTTCGAGAACGCGCTCACCCTGCAGTTCAACCACCGCCTGCTGGCCTATGTGATTTTCCTGGCAGCACTGGTCAATGCCTGGCGCACAGGCCTTGCCACGTCATGGCTGCTCTTTGCGGGGCTCTGCCTGCAGCTTCTCTTGGGCATCCTCACCATCCTGATGCAGGTGCCGCTCGGCATCGCCCTGATGCACCAGGGCGGCGCGCTCGTTATCGTCGCGCTCGCCCTGTGGCACATCCATGTTCTATCGCTTACGCCAGCGCCTGTTCCAGATCGGCGATGATGTCCTCGACGGCTTCAATGCCGATCGACAGACGCACCACGTCGGGTCCGGCCCCGGCCTTCACCAGCTGCTCCTTGCTGAGCTGGCTGTGTGTCGTTGAGGCCGGGTGAATGATCAGCGAGCGCGTGTCACCGACATTGGCGAGATGCGAGAGCAACTGCACCGACGACACCAGCTTGATGCCCGCATCATAGCCGCCCTTGAGGCCGAAGGTGAACACGGCGCCGGCGCCACGCGGGGCATACTTCTTCTGCAAGGCATTGTGCTTGTCGGAGGGCAGGCCGGCGTAGTTCACCCACGCCACCTTCGGGTGCTTGGCCAGCCATTCCGCCACCTTGAGGGCGTTCTCGCAGTGGCGCTGCATGCGCAGGCCCAGCGTTTCCATGCCGGTCAGGATGAAGAAGGCATTGATCGGCGAGATCGCGGGGCCGAGGTCGCGCAGGCCGAGCACACGGCAGGCAATGGCAAAGGCGATGTTGCCGAAGGTCTCATGCAGGCGCATGCCGTGGTAGCTCTCGTTGGGCTCCGAGAGCAGGGGATATTTGCCGCTCTTCGACCAGTCGAAATTGCCGCCATCGACGATCACGCCGCCCATGGAGTTGCCGTGGCCGCCCATGAACTTGGTCAGCGAATGCACCACGATATTGGCGCCATGGGCAATCGGGTTGCAGAGATAGGGCGAGGCCAGCGTGTTGTCGACGATGAGAGGCACGCCCGCCTTCTGTGCGATCTTGGCGATGGCGGCGATGTCGGTGATGCGGCCGCCGGGGTTGGCGATCGACTCGATGAAGATCGCCTTGGTCTTGGGCGAGATGGCTTTCTCGAAGCTCGCGAGATCTTCCGAGTCAGCCCACACCACATGCCAGCCGAAGGACTTGAAGGACTGGTTGAACTGGTTGATCGAGCCGCCATAGAGCTGGCGCGCCGCCACGAACTCGTCGCCCGGCTGCATGATTGTATGGAAGGCCAGAAGCTGGGCCGCATGGCCGGAGCCGACGGCGAGGGCCGCCGTGCCGCCCTCGAGGGCCGCCACCTTGGCTTCAAGCACCGCCTGCGTCGGGTTCATGATGCGCGTGTAGATGTTGCCGAAGGTGCGCAGCGCGAACAGGTCGGCAGCATGCTGCACATCGTTGAAGACGAAGGATGTCGTCTGGTAGATCGGCGTGACGCGCGCGCCCGTCGCCGGGTCAGGCGAAGCGCCTGCGTGGATCGCCAGGGTGTCGAAGCCGGGTTTCTTGTCGCTCATCTGTGTCGTCTCCCATTGCGTGTGATGGATGGTGCGGTCAGGCTTTTCGCCCGTACCACATGCGAGTCAGGGTGCCGTCCCTGTCCCAGAACTGGTGTTTGAGGGCTGCCGCGACATGCAGGAACAGCAGCAACTTGGCAAGCGTGCCGAGGAGTTCATGGGCATCCTTCGTCCATTCGCCGATGTTGGGCAGGATTGCCATGGGGAAGAGCTTGAAGAAGGTCACCATGTTGGCGTCGAGCCGTTCGGCCCCATAGGGCACGAGCGCAAACCAGCCCGTGACGGGAATGGCGATCATCAGCACATAGAACAGGTCATGCAGGGCGCGCGAGGCGATCCGCTGCCAGGCCGGCATGGGTGGAAGGGGTGGCGGCGGATTGGCGATGCGCCAGGCGAGGCGCACGGCCGATAGCAGCAGGATCAGAAGGCCGATTGACGCGTGGGCGCTGGGGCCGGTGCCGGCGAGCGAGGCGCCCTCGCGCACCTTGATCAGGTCTTCGCCGGGAAACAGCATGAAGATCATCAGGATGGCGATGATCCAGTGCAGGGTGATGGCGACGGCGGTGTATCGGGATGTTTGGGTCATGGCCCGAAGATAGAAGAAACAGGAATAAAAGTCAAGGTTTTTCTTTTTCTGCTATTCCAAGGCTTTGCGTCCGCCCGCTGGAATGCAGCACCTGGCGCTTCGATGAGAGCACCCCGGAATTGCCGCCGACCCAGGCCCATTCGCCTGAAAGCTTGCCGTACTCCATCTTCGGACAGCGGTTCATGACCACCTGCAGCCCCGCCGCCTCGGCCTTCGCCGCCGCCTCGTCGTTGCGCACCGAAAGCTGCATCCAGATCACTTTCGGCTTCTCGGGCAGGGCCAGCGCCTCATCCACGATGGGGCCTGCCGCCTCCGAATTGCGGAAGATGTCGACCATGTCGATCGCCACCGGAATGTCCTTGAGCGAACCATAGACCTTCTGGCCAAGCAGCTCCTGGCCGGCGAGGCCCGGGTTGACCGGGATGACGTTGTATCCTTTCTCGATCAGATATTTGAGCACGAGATAGGAGGGCCGCACATCATTGGCGGAAGCACCCACCATGGCGATGGTCTTCACGCTGCGCAGGATGCCGCGGATGTAGTCGGGAGAATAGCTGTCGTGGTTCATGGCAACACTATATGGCCCTTCGCATCGATGCTCACAAAGGGGTTGTGCGCAACTTCCCAGAGATGGCCGTCGGGATCGGAGAAGTAACCAGAATAGCCGCCCCAGAAGACCTTTTCGGGGCGCTTCACCGGTTTGGCACCACAGGCGATGGCATGGGCATAGATGGCATCGGCTTCCGCCGTGCTTGTGGCATTCCAGGCCAGCGACACTCCGCGGAAGGAGGGCGGCTCGCCAGCCGCCGTGCCCGCATCATGGGCAAGGCTGTCATGGCCGAAAACGGCAAGCACCGTGCCGTTGATATCGAAGAAGCCCACATGCTCGTTGCTCATGCCGTGAGGCTTGAGGCCCAGCCGCTCATAGAAGGCCCTGGACGCCGCAACGTCGCGCACCCCCAGCGTCACGAAATTCAGGCGCGGTGTCAGGTCAGGGGAGGCCAATGGGGATGCCGCTTGTTGATGAAGGCGTCGAGGCCTTCGCAGGCCGCACCATCGAGCATGTTGCTCGCCATGATGCCGGAGGTGAAGGCATAGGCCTCCTCCAGCGCCATGAAGCGCTGTTCCTGGAAGGCGCGCTTGCCATAGCGCACCGCGGCCTGAGACTTGGAGGCGATCTTCTTCGCCACCTGGGCGGTGTGTCCGGCCAGTTCATTCTGCGGCACAACCGCATTGATGAGACCGGCCCGCAGGGCATAGTCGGCATCGAAGATGTCGCCGGTGAGCAGCATCTCCATCGCATGCTTGGAAGAGACAGCCCGCGACAGCGGCACCATCGGCGTGGAACAGAAAAGGCCGATGTTGACGCCCGGTGTGCAGAACGCGGCGCGGGGCGAGGCATAGGCGAGATCGCAGGTCGCAACCAGTTGGCAGCCCGCAGCACTGGCGAGGCCATCGACTTCCGCGATGATGGCGCAGCGATGCTTGGCGATACTCGTCATCAGCTTCGCGCAGGTGCCAAACACCTTCTCGAAATAGCCGGCGCCTTTGTCGGCATCGGCGCGATGTGCGGTGAGCTGCTTGAGATTGTGGCCCGACGAGAAAATCTTGCCATTGGAGGACACGATGATGGCCTGCACCGCCGGATCGGCCTCGGCACGGTCGAAAGCGCTCTGCAGGTCGGCCATCATGCCTTCGGACAGCGAATTCCGTGTCGCGTCGTCATTCAGGATGATGCGGAGAACGCCCCCGTCCTGCTCGGTCCGGATGAACGCCGTCATCCTTCCTCGCCGTCGTCCTCGGTTTCGAGAAGCTTGATCTTCTCGGCATAGACGGGATCCTTGAGCAGTTCCTGAACAATCTTGTGGTTGTTCTCGGAGGGGATCATGGCCTGAAGGGCAGCCACCATGCGGTCGCGCATGTCCTGGGCCATCTCGGTATCCTGCTTGATCTCCTCGATCTGGCTCTTGATGTCGGCGGACTGGTCATCAAGGATGTTGCCATAGGCGAAGCCCACCATGGTGATCGCCGTGTTCCATTCCGTCACATTGGCAAAGCCGAAGGACTTGACGTCGGCCTCGAAGGCCTTGCCGTGATCGGTCTGGTCCACGAAGTCCTGGAGGTTCTCGTAGTCTTCGAGCGCCGCATCCTTGTACTTGTCGCGCACCAGCACATAGGCGTCGATGGCCTTCTTGGCCGTGTCCGCTGTGAGTTCGACGGTCTGCACGTCGGGAATCTCACCGACGCTGACATCCGAGTCGTCTTCGTTGTTGTCTAAGTTTGGAAGCACGCCATCCGGGTCTTCGGCATTTGCGCCGGTTCCGCCAGATGGTGCGGAATCGCCGGGCTTTGTCGGGGCGTCCTTGCCTTCCATGCCGGGCAGGCGTTCGCCATCCTTGGGTGCCGTGGCGCTGCTGCCGCTGGCTGCCGCCGGAGGCTGTGGCGTTGTCGTGGCGCCGGCTTGAGGGGTTGTCTGTCCCGCTGCGGGGGCAGGGGGCGCCTCAGGCGTCGTTGTGGTGCCGGGTGCAGTCGTCGTGGACTGCGCCAGCTGCCAGCCGCGAATATCGGCCCCGGACGCATCCGCCTGAGCCTCGCAGCCCAGAAGCGCAACAAATCCAACAGCAGTTGCAAGACCA
This sequence comes from Pseudomonadota bacterium, assembly GCA_020161855.1. GTDB lineage: Bacteria > Pseudomonadota > Alphaproteobacteria > Rhizobiales > Aestuariivirgaceae > Aestuariivirga. The sequence goes on along the minus strand of JAIUNJ010000002.1, from coordinate 189,987 downwards.
CGCAGACGCATGTGAAATCCTCTGCACAAACTTTAACCGACCTTCTGCATCCGGGCCACAGGAAAGATCGACACGCTGTGTTTTGTGAGGTATCATAATACCACACATCTTGCGCTTGACAGGAATGGCCCCGCCGCCTATTCCCCGCCGCAACTGAACGCCCCGCACGGGGCGTTTCATGTTTTGTTGAACCGAGAGATATTGCTCATGAAAACCTATTCCGCAAAGCCCGCGGACATCCAGAAGCAGTGGGTGCTGATCGACGCGGAGGGCCTCGTTGTTGGCCGTCTCGCCACCATCATCGCCAACCGCCTGCGCGGCAAGCACAAGACCACCTTCACGCCTCACATGGATTGCGGTGACAATGTCATCGTCGTGAACTGCGAGAAGGCCGTCTTCACCGGCAAGAAGGCCCAGCAGAAGACCTACTACTGGCACACCGGCTTCCCCGGCGGCATCAAGGAGCGCAAGGCGCACCAGTACCTCGAGGGCAAGCACCCCGAGCGTGTGATCGAAGCCGCTGTCCGCCGCATGCTGCCCGGCGAGGCGCTCAAGCGCCAGCAGCTCACCAACCTTCGCATCTACAAGGGCGAGGCCCATCCGCACGAAGCACAGAATCCTGTGAAGCTCGATGTGGCGGCCATGAACGCCAAGAACACCATCAGGGGTTAATCCACATGGCTGAACAGACAACGCTCGCCAATCTCGGCCAGGCCATGGGCCTCGGCTCGGCTCCGGCCGCTGCCGCATCGGCTGCTCCGGCAAAGCCGAAGCTCGACAAGCAGGGCCGCGCCTATGCCACCGGCCGCCGCAAGGACGCCACCTCGCGCGTCTGGGTGAAGCGCGGTAAGGGCAAGATCACGGTCAACGGCAAGGCCATCGAGCAGTATTTTGCGCGCCCCGTGCTGCGCATGCTCGTGCAGCAGCCGCTGGTCACGGCCAACCGCCTCTCCGAACTGGACATCGATTGCACCGTCGTCGGTGGCGGTCTTTCCGGTCAGGCCGGTGCCGTGCGTCACGGCCTCGCCCGCGCGCTCACCTATTTCGAGCCGGAACTGCGCTCTGCCCTCAAGAAGGGCGGCTTCCTCACCCGCGACAGCCGCGCGGTGGAACGCAAGAAGTATGGCCGGGCAAAGGCCCGCCGCCGCTTCCAGTTCTCGAAGCGCTAAGCCAGTCCATCTGGTTCACAGGTTCAAGAGGCCGCCTTCGGGCGGCCTTTTCTTTTGTGGCGAGCTTCGACAGATGCATTGACCTTTAGCTGCGATCAGGCGTCAAAAGACGCATGACAACGCAGCGCTCGCAGGCCGTGGCAGCTTTGCTCGCCACCATGCTCATCTGGGGCACGTCGGCCGTTTTCATGCGGACGACGGCGCTGACCCTGACGCCGGAGAATGCCCTGGCCCTGCGCTATGTGCTGCTGGTGCTCATACTTGTGCCGGGACTGTTGCTCACGGGTGGGTGGCGCATATCGCGCCAGCACTGGCCGCGCCTGGCCCTGACGGCCGCCGGCATGTTCGGTTCCAGCTGGTTCACGATACAGGGCTTCGCGCGCGTCGCGGCTGGCCTTGGCACTGTGATCTCCATGGTCGAGCCGATCATCATCGCGCTGTTGTTCTGGGCGGTGTTGCGCGAACCGCTGTCGCCGCGCATCTGGCTGGGGCTCATGGTCTCCCTCACCGGTGCGGCGGTCTTGTTCTGGCCGGACATCACGGCCTCTGCGGCGAATCCTGTCGACGCTCTCGGCATCCTCTTTCTGCTGGCGGCGCCGACCTGCTGGGCCATCTACACCATTGGTGCCAAGCCCTTGCTCGCCCACTACTCGGGTTTCACCGTCACCGCATGGTCCATGTTGCTGGCCGCGCCACTCATCCTGCTCATGGCGAGCAGGCCCTATGCCGAGCTTGTCTCAACGACCAGCGCACGGACCTGGGCCGAACTGTTCTATCTCGCGGCCTTCAACTCGCTCCTTGGCGCGGTGCTGTGGAATTTCGGCACGCGGCATCTCCCGGGCGCCGTGGTCGGTTCCTTCTTGTATCTCTTGCCGGTGATTGCGGTCGCGGCGGGATACCTGATCCTGGCCGAGCCGGTGACGGGTTGGCTTGTGGCGGGCGGTGTGATCATGCTGGCAGGCGTTGCCATTGCCCAATCAACGCCGCGCCGGAGTGACGCCTAGGCGACGCCCTTGACCCGGACATACTCACCGGGGGCGTCGCCCAACACAGGCAGCTTGCCCTCGCCGGGGATGGGCGCCGCGATCTTGTCACCGCTCTTGGCCGTGATCCACTCCAGCCAGTGCGGCCACCATGAACCCGCATGCTCGGTGGCGCTGCGCAGCCACTCCTCATGGGACGCCGTGGATTTGCCGTCGACCCAGTACTGGTACTTCTGGGCGGCAGGCGGATTGACCACGCCGGCAATATGGCCTGATCCCGAGACGACAAGTGTGGTTTCACCACCGAAGTATTTGCCGAGCCGGAAGACCGAGGGCAGGGGCGCGATGTGATCGTCCTTTGCCGCCAGATTGTAGACGGGGATCTTCACTTTCTTGAGATCGATGCGGACATTGTCGAGCACCATGCGCCCATTCGAGAGCCGGTTCTCAAGATAGCATTCGCGCAGGTAGAAGGAATGCACCCCTGCAGGCATGCGTGTGGAATCGCTGTTCCAGTACAGGAGATCGAAAGGGGCTGGATCCTTGCCGAGCAGATAGTTGTTCACGACATAGGACCAGATCAGGTCGTTCGAGCGCAGCAGGTTGAAGGCATCAGCCATGCGAGCGCCTGGCAGATAGCCCTTGGCCTGCATGCGCTCCTCGATCCATTTCACCTGTTCGTCATCGACATAGACAAGCAGGTCGCCGGCCTTCTCGAAATCGACCTGCGTGGTGAAGAAGGTCGCGGCGTTGACACGCTTGTCGTTCTTCGCCGCCATGTAGCCCAGGGAAGAGGCAACAAGCGAACCGCCGATGCAGAAACCGACGGTGTTCACCTTGTCGGAGCCCGTTGCCTTCTGCACCGCATCGACGGCAGTGATGAAGCCTTGCCGCATATAATCGGAGAAGCTCTTGCGCCCCTGTTCCTCGTCGGCATTGACCCAGGACATCACGAAAACCGTGAGGCCGTTCTCGACGCACCAGCGCACGAAGGATTTCTGCGGCGTGAGGTCGAGAATGTAGAACTTGTTGATCCAGGGCGGCACGATGAGAAGCGGAATCTCGAAAGTGCGGGCCACCTGTGGCGAATACTGGATCAGTTCAAAGACGTCGTTGCGGAAGACAACCTTGCCCGGCGTCGTCGCGATGTTTTCACCAAGCTTGAAGGCACTGCCATCCACCTGGCTGATGCGCAGGCGGCCGTCGGCCGTCTGGAAATCCTTGGCCAGCTTCTCAAGGCCGCGCAGCAGGTTTTCACCGCTTGTCGCAAATGTCGTGCGCAGCACTTCCGGGTTAGTCAGCGCATAGTTGGAAGGCGAAAGCGCATTTGCAATGTTCTCGACATAGAAGCGCGCCTTCTGCCGGGTGTGGTCATCGAGGCCCGGCGCGTTGGCGACCATCTCCTGAGCCCAGCGCACAGAGACGAGATAGATCTGCTTCATGAAGTCGAAAACGGTGTTCTCGACCCAGTTGCGGTCCTTGAAGCGCTTGTCCGAGCGGGCGGGCTCGATCACCGGCTTGACCGGCTGGCCCAGCGCCCGGGCCCAGGCATTGTTCCAGACTTCCGTATACTGCGCCCAGAGCTTGGTCTGGGCCTCGACCAGCTTGTTGGGGTCGTTGAGATGGGCCTGCCACACCTCCGAGAGGGTCTTGCTGACCTGCGCGATCGGCACAACCTGGGTCTCGGCTTCTTTCTGCTGTGCTTCCTGATGCGACGACATCACCTGTGCCAGCAGGGCGGCCTGCTCGGCCAGGCGCGCCAGATTCTGCGCGAATCGCGCCGGGTCCGGCAGCGTAAAATCGGCGATTGTGGTTGGCTTTGTCTCGGTCATGACCTTTCGCCTTGCATGGGCCCGTTCAGTTTAGAGGCAGGGTATTGGAGGGCAAGGGCTTCCTTGCCAAATCGGGGCCTGGAAGCCATAAGGACCGCGAAAAAAGACGGGTTTTGCAACGAATGGATAATGCACTTCGCCTCGGGATCGCCGGCCTTGGAACAGTGGGCACGGGCGTGCTCGATATCCTCAAGTCTCATGGCGGAACTCTGGCGACGCGCGCAGGCCGCCCGATCGCGCTGACGGCCGTCAGTGCGCGTACCCGCAAGAAGGACCGGGGCCACGATCTCTCGAAAGTCGACTGGTTCGACGATCCGGTTGCTCTTGCTGCAGCGCCGAACGTCGATGTCGTTGTCGAATTGATCGGCGGCGAAGCGGGCGCGGCGAAGCAGACCGTCGAGACGGCCCTGGCCAACGGCAAGCATGTTGTGACCGCCAACAAGGCGCTCCTCGCCCATCACGGTGTTGCACTTGCGAAGGCCGCAGAGGCCAAGGGCGTGAGCCTGAATTTCGAAGCTGCAGTCGCAGGCGGCATTCCCGTCATCAAGACCCTGCGTGAAGGCCTTGCCGGCAATGCCGTGCGCAAGGTTTTCGGCATCATGAACGGCACCTGCAACTACATCCTGACCAAGATGGCCGATGAAGGCCGCAGCTTCGCCGATGTTCTCGCCGAAGCGCAGAGGCTTGGCTATGCCGAGGCTGATCCGACGTTCGATGTCGGCGGCTTCGATACGGCCCACAAGCTTGCCATTCTGACGTCACTCGCCTTCGGCACGCAGGTGAATGTCGAGAGCATTGCCATCGAAGGCATCGAGGCCATCACGCTCGAGGACATCCGAAACGCCGCAGAGCTTGGCTACAAGATCAAGCTGCTCGGCGTGGCCGTGGCCCATGCTGAAGGCATCGAGCAGCGCGTGCACGCCACCCTTGTGCCCAAGGGCTCGCCCGTGTCGGAGACCGATGGGGTGTTCAACGCCGTCGTGGTCAAGGGTGATTTCGTAGGCGACCTGATGCTCGAAGGTCGGGGAGCCGGTTCGCATCCGACAGCCTCGGCGGTGGTCGCCGATGTCGTCGATATTGCCCGTGGTTTTCGCCTGCCGACCTTTGGCATTCCGGCGGCCAGGCTCAGGCCCTATGTTTCGGCCCCGCAGATGGCCCATGAGGGCGGTTTCTATGTGTCGCTGACCCTGCATGACCGGCCAGGCGCCGTGGCCTCGGTGGCCCGGATACTCGCCGACGAGCAGATTTCGATTGAAAGCATCGTGCAGCGGGGTGCGGCCTCGTCCGAGACGGCGCGCGCCACGGCACCCTTCATCCTGATCACCCACAACACGCTGGAGCCGGCGATCCGCAAGGCAATCGCCCGGATCGAAAAGGATGGTCACGTCGTGGGCAACCCGCGCGTCATCCGCATCGAGCGCTTGTGAAGCCGGCCTTCCTCAAGGTCGAGCGTTCCCTCAAGGGCCAGCGCTGGATTGCGCGTCTCGAAGACCAGCGAACGGCAGAGGCTGTGGCCCAGCGCCACGACCTGCCGGAACTCCTCTGCCGGGTGCTGGCGGCGCGTGGTGTCGGCATTGACGAGGCTGAGGCCTTCCTCAATCCCACCTTGCGTGGACTCATGCCTGCGCCGTCGCTGTTCCGTGACATGGACAAGGGCGCGGCACGCCTGGCGCGTGCCATCCGTGACGGCGAGAAGATCGGCATCATCAGCGACTATGATGTGGATGGCGTCTGCTCGGCTGCACTGCTCACGCGTTTTCTGCGCGCCGTGGGCAGCGATGCCCATGTCTACATTCCCGACCGTGTGAGCGAAGGCTACGGGCCCAGCGAGAAGGCTGTCTCCGCTCTCAAGGCCGAGGGAACGCAACTGCTGCTGACGCTGGATTGCGGCGTGCAGTCTCACGATCCGCTGGCCCATGCCGCCGACCTCGGTCTCGAAACCATCATCGTCGATCACCATCAGGCCGGCGTCGAGCTTCCGCAGGCCCAGGCTGTGATCAACCCCAACCGGCAGGACGATACATCGGGGCAGGGGCATCTCTGCGCTGCCGGTGTCGTGATGATCCTGATTGCGGCTGTGAACCGCCTGCTGCGTGAGCAGAAGCACTATGGCGAGGCGCGGTCCGAACCGAACATGCTGCAGTGGCTGGAATTCGTAGCGCTGGCGACCGTCTGTGATGTGGTACCGCTGCGCGGCGTGAACCGGGCCTATGTGACGCAAGGCCTGAAGATCATGGCGCGGCGCGAGAACCCCGGCATTGCCGCGCTGGCGGATGTCGCGGGCCTCAAGCGCCGCCCCGATGCCTATGCCCTGGGCTTCATGCTCGGCCCCCGGATCAATGCCGCAGGCCGCATCGGCCACGCTGACGAAGCGCTTGCGCTGCTGATGGCGAACGACCGAGGCGAGGCCGCCAATCTCGCCCGCAGCCTCGATGAGATGAACAGGCGGCGTCAGGCGACCGAGATGCGGGCCGTCGAGGAAGCGGTTGTCCAGGCGGAATTGTCGCTCGGCAAGGAAGCCCGGCCCTCGGTTGTCATTGTTGCCGCTGAAGGCTGGCATCCGGGTGTCGTCGGATTGGTCGCGGCGCGCCTCAAGGAGCGTTTCCGCCTCCCGGCCTTTGCGCTTGCCATCGACAGGAAGACCGGATTGGCGGTCGGCTCGGGCAGATCGGTCGCGGGCGCCAATCTCGGTGCTGCCGTCCGCAAGGCGCTGGAGCAGGGCATACTGGTCAAGGGCGGCGGCCATGCCATGGCGGCAGGACTGACGGTCGAGACCGCCAGGCTCGGAGACCTGCGCCAGGCGCTTGAAGATTCTCTCTCGGGCGATGTCCAGTCACTGGGCGAGCAGGCGCTGGAGGTGGATGGTGCCTTGACGGCGGCGGGCGCCTCGCTTGATCTCGTCGACATGCTGGAGCAGGCAGGCCCCTATGGATCGGCAAATCCTTCGCCGATGTTTGTCTTTCCCGCCCACCGCGTCGTCTATGCGGCACGCGCCGGCACGGATCATATCCGCTGCACGCTGATCGGCTCCGATGGCAAGCGGATCAAGGCCGTGGCCTTCCGTGCCATGGGGACGGCGCTGGGAGAGGCGCTGCTCTCGGAGCGGCAATTTCCGCTGCATATCGCGGGCCGGCTGGTGGCGGACGAGTGGGGTCCGAAGCGTGAACCGGGCGTCCATATCGAGGATGCAGCACCCGTTTCATGAGGCTTGCCAAGGCAAGGCGGCGCACCTATAGAGGCGCGACTTCCGGCGCTTCGGCGCAGGTCGGGCGCCCTTCGTCTATCGGTTAGGACGGCAGCCTTTCACGTTGCAAAGACGGGTTCGACTCCCGTAGGGCGCGCCACTTTATCATTCCCTCATTCAGTGAAATTCGCAGGTGGCAGAAACCTACCAGCGGCCGCAACAAAATGCTGGCCTGCGTGGGGCGATGCTGCATAGTCTGCCCAAAATTTCAGAACCGAATGGGAAACAGCATGATTGAAGATCTGAAGGGCAAGGTTGTCGTCTTGACGGGGGGCGTCACCGGCATTGGCGGGGCAGCCTCACTGGGTTTCGCCCGCAGCGGCGCCAAGGTTTTCGCCCAGTACTTCGGCGGTGGCGATGAACTGAAAGCCATCGAGGCTGCAGGGATCAAGACCATGCGCCTCGACCTGACCGCAGATGGCGCTGCCGAAAACCTCATCTCCTCGGCCAAGAAAGAGTTCGGCCGCATCGACGTTCTGGTGAACAATGCCGGCAGCCTCGTTGCGCGTACGCCGCTTGAGGCCCTGACCGATGACTTCATCGACAAGGTCTTCGATCTCAACTGCCGCCAGCTCATCCATACGACGCGGCTCGCTGCGGATGTGATGAAGCCCCAGGGCTCCGGCAACATCATCAACGTGACCTCCATTGCGGCACGCCAGGGTGCGAGCCCGGGCGGCAGCGTCTATGCCGGTGCCAAGGGCTTCGTGTCGTCCTTCACCAAGACCATTGCAAAGGAGCTGGTGGGCTTCGGCATTCGCGTGAACGCCGTGTCTCCCGGCACGATCCACACCGCCTTCCATGACCGCTTCTCTTCCGCCGAGAAGCGGGCGGCCACTGCCAAGACCATCCCGATGCAGCGCCTGGGCCTGGCTGACGACTGCACGGGCACCTTCCTTTATCTCGCCAGCGATCAGCTTTCCGGTTACGTGACCGGGCAGGTGATCGAAGTGAATGGCGGCCAGTTGATGGCGTGAGCGGCTTCAGCACGAAAGCACTGCCCGAGGTCTATGATGTCCTGGCGCCGGATGGCAGCGAGGTGCGTGTGCTTGCAGGCGCTTCGCGCGGTTCGATGGCGCATTTCAGGCTGCCGCCGGGGCAAGTCTCGGTCGCCGTCTGCCATCGGACTGTCGATGAGGTCTGGTATGTCACGGCCGGGAGCGGGGAGATATGGCGAAGCTCTCGCAACGCGGAGGAAGTGACGGCACTGTCGCCGGGGCTCTCGCTGACCATTCCTGTCGGCACGTCGTTTCAGTTCCGCGCCGGAAATGATGCAGCGCTGGAGATTGTCGGCGTGACGATGCCGCCCTGGCCGGGACCGGATGAGGCCTATCCGGTCACCGGCAAATGGTAGCTGCTACCAGCTGCCCGTGTTGGGCATGCTGGTCCAGGGTTCCTTCGGCTCCAGCGATCCATCCTTGTTGAGCAACTCGATCGAGATGCCGTCCGGTGTCTTGATGAAGGCCATGCGGCCATCGCGTGGCGGACGGTTGATGGTGACGCCCTTGGACTGCAGCATCGCGCAGTAGTCGTAGATATTGTCCACTTCGAGCGCCAGATGGCCGAAGTTCCGTCCGCCGGTATAGACTTCCGGATCCCAGTTGTAAGTCAGTTCAACCGGAGCGTCGGGGCTCTCTGGCGCCGCGACGAAGACCAGCGTGTAGCGCCCCTTTTCGCTGACATGGCGGCGCTGCTCCACAAAGCCCAGCGTATTGACGAAGAAGTCGAGCGACTGGTCGAGGTTCGAAACGCGGATCATCGTGTGCAGATACTTCATGCTGGTTCCTCTCTTGTGGCGGTTCCGATAGACGGAAGACGAATCAATTGCCAGAATTTCAATGTGATGACGCAGGCTTTGCCTTCGCCCTGCATTGCCCCGGCATGCTTCGCACGGGACTTCGGCAACAGTGCAGTCCATGGCACAAGTGCAGACACAGATTGAGTTATTTGCGGCCTGCATCTTCGCTTTGCAGTGCAACCTGGGCCGTTATCCACCCCTGCACAGGGCAGCACTGTACAAATAGTTAATTTTTTGTTCAAAGATGAGCACGGCAGGGGCAAGTGCCGTTTGGGGTTGAGTCTGTTCATGGCGGCAAGAGACGAAAACGCGGCAGTCGCCGGGCAAGCACCGCAAGGGCAGGTGGCGGGCGAGGTTGGTGTCAACATCATTCGTGTGGATGGTCTCGTCAAATGGTTCGACGTCGGCCGTGGCTACGGCTTCATCATTCCCGACAATGGCCTGCCGGATATCCTTCTTCATCTCTCCTGCCTGAAGCGCGACGGTTTTGAAGCGCCGCTTGAGGGCACGCGCATCGCCTGCGAAGTCGTGGCGCGCCAGAAGGGCTATCAATGCCTGCGTGTTCTCTCGGTTGATCAATCGACAGCCATTCACCCGGTCGAACGCCGGGCAAAGACGCACAATGAGGTTGTTCCGTCGACGGGCTGGGTGCGTGCCCGCGTGAAGTGGTTCAACCGGGCTCGTGGCTTCGGCTTCGTCACCGAGGGTGACGGCCAGGGCGACATCTTCGTCCATATGGAAGTGATGCGGCGCACGGCGATTGCCGAGCTCATTCCGGACCAGTGGATTTATGTCCGCTACGGTGACAGCAACAAGGGCAAGATGGCGGCAGAAGTTCGCCTCACGCTTGAAGGCGGCCCGCCGCTCACCAACTGAGCAGCCGTATTTTTGCTTCAATCCCCCCGGATGGGAGCGGTCATGAAGTTTCTCAGCCTGTTTCGCCTGCTGTCTCTGGCCATCTGCCTGATGATCTCTCACGCATTTGCGGCGGAGCCGGCAAAGATCGAGCCGGTGTCGATCGTCACCGAAAGTTCAGCGGCGCTGTTCTCGGCCGAGATTGCCGACACCGATGAACTGAGGGCGCGTGGCCTGATGTTTAGGCACAAGCTGCCGCCCGACCAGGCCATGCTGTTTGACTTCGGCGCACCCCGGCCCGCGGCCATGTGGATGAAGAATACGTACATCTCGCTCGACATGCTGTTTGTGCGGGCGGATGGCACCATCGCCGCCGTGGCCGAGAACACCGAGCCGCTTTCGCTGCAGATCATCAGCGTGCAGGAGCCTGTGAAGGGCGTGGTCGAACTGGCCGCAGGCACCGCGAAGAAGCTGGGCATCAAGCGCGACGACAAGGTCTATCACCGGATATTCACGACGGAACCTCAGTAAGCTAGCTACGCGGTCAGCGCTTGCAGGGCAGCCCCCAAATCGGTTAAGCGGTGCCAGCGGAAGGAAGGATCGGGGTGTAGCGCAGTCTGGTAGCGCACCTGCCTTGGGCGCAGGGGGTCGCGAGTTCGAATCCCGCCGCCCCGACCACCCTTCGGAAGACGAGATTTCTGAGAGCCAGAGGTTTTCATGCCCGCCCGAATTTACAAGCCCTCCCGCAACGCCATGCAATCCGGCAAGGGCAAGTATGACTCGTGGGTTCTGGAGTTCGAGCAGTCCAGCAAGCGCGAAGCTGACCCGCTCATGGGCTGGACGTCGGCCAACGAGACCGTAACCCAGGTGAAGCTGAATTTCCCGACGCGCGACGAGGCTGAAGCCTATGCCCGCAAGCACGGCATTGCCTATCTGGTGCAGCCCGAGGCGCCGGTGCGCACCCAGAAGAAGTCCTACTCGGACAATTTCAAGTTCGGCCGGACCGACAATTGGACCCATTGAGTCGGCTGGCCGGCCAATGACCCCGTAGCTCAGCTGGACTAGAGCAAGTGCCTTCTAAGCACTAGGTCGCAGGTTCGAATCCTGCCGGGGTCGCCATTTGACTATGCGTGCCCATCCGCTGGCCCAGTGCGCTTAGCGTCAAGTTAACCACTCCCCGTGCATTGTAGGCTTTCGGTGTGTGGGGTGGACATGAGTAAGGCACGGCGCCTGAAAAAACTGAACATGGCTGTTGCGGCTGCGCTGATGCTGGCTGCTTCGGGCGAACGGGTGCTGGCCGATCAGGTCCCGGCATTGCGCGGTACGGTGGCTGACAACTGCGTGCAGAACCAAGACACCTGCCTGTTCCCGCTCGGCTCTTCCGGCGTCTAGTCTGCGGTCTTGAAGTTTGCCTGAGGCAGGACTCAGGCAAGGAATACTGCGCAAGTCTGGTGCGGGGAAGAATCACCGCACATGCTTACACTCATCGTCCCGGTCCGGGACTGGCCTGTCCAACGCATCGAAGCCAGCATCAAGAGCTTCGTGGCGCTGCGTTCGCGACACCTCACTGACATTGTCGTTGTTGATTTCGGATCGGCCCGCAAGTTTCGGCTGCACCTGAAGGTGAAGCCTGAAGTGCGGCAGTTCCGCGTTTCGGCATCCGAGTGGAGCCTCGCCGAGGCGATCAACGCTGGCGTTCTGGCATCAAGCAACCAGGTGCTCGCCAAAATTGATGCCGACACGCTGATCTCGCCTGACAGCCGGGACGAATTCGACAGGACTGTCGAGCGGGTAGGACGTGGCGAACTTGGATTGGCCGTTTCTCAGTTTATCGATCTTCCCAATACTGTTCCGCTTGAAGACGCCGTCGAGGCTGCTCAACAGGATCTGGAGGTGCCGCAGAAGCTGCGCCCGAAGTGGGGGCAGGGTGCGCTCGTCTTCTTCTCCCGCCCTGCCTGGCAACATATCGGCGGACTTGAATCCCGCTTCACCGGCTGGGGAAACGAAGACAATGACTTCTATGAACGCATGCGGATGGCTGGCCACCGCGTGGGCTGGACCGACCGCGACCAGCTCAAATGCTATCACGTGTGGCATCCGCCAACCTTCGCCAAGACAGGCATTCTGGCCCATCGCCAGCGCAACATAGAGCTGGCGAAGTCCGACAGAAGCGTTCTGAGGCCTATTCGCTTTCCTCATTCCAATGCAAGTAAGCTTGCCGCGCCCGCAGCCGTGAAGTCCCTGCATCCGCTGGTCTCGCTTGCCGTGGCCACGACCAGCCGGCCCGGCCGGCTCAAGATGATCACCGAGGCCCTGGAGAGCTTCCGCGGGCAGGTCGGCAACGACATCGAGATCGTTGCGGTGGATAATGGCTCTTCGCAAGGCGACCTTCTGAGTCTGAGAAAGAAACTGGAGGCCATGACCTGGGCTGCTGCGGTGCGCGTGGAGCACATTTCGGAGTCATCGATCCCGAAAGCGCGCAACATTGCGACGGACCTGTCGCGCGGGCGCTATCTGGCGGTGGTCGATGATGACGACATTGCCTTGCCCAACCGCCTGGCTGACCACCTGAAGGCTTTTGAACGCGATGGCCTGATCCACGGCTCCCACGGCGGCTGGATCGATTTCGATGAACATAGTGGCATCATCGAGAGAAACCAGGGCAAGGAACGCAAGCTTGCGACCCTCTTGAAGGGGACAGGCAAGGTCACCTGCCATCCCGCCAGCTTCTACCGTACTGACGTGCTGAAGAGGGCGCGCTACGACGAGAGTTATCTTCTCGGCTCCGACTGGGACCTGGCGCTTCGCATGGCCATGATGGGCATCGAGGTGACTCACACGCGGAGCTTCGTGACACTTCGGAGATTCCACGCCACAAACGTCACCATCACCGGGCAGTCCAACCAGGTTGTGCGTGGGCTGCAGGCCCGGGCGCGGCAGGCTATGGCGCTCGGCTGGCGTGAAAGCGAGGGCCTGCAGGAGATCGCCAAGACAGTCAACGACGAAGTCTATTGCAGCAACACCATGTCGCTTGCGGCGATTGCGGAAAAGCTGCCGGGCTACGCCGGGGAATGGCATCTCTTCGTACCGGTAGCGGCCTTGAGGGCGGAGACGGACGGCGAAGTGGATGCAGACGCTGAGACGGATACGTTGCGAGAGAGTGGCGGGAGCTACTCACCCGTAGACCGGAGCCGTCTGGAGCGCCTCTATCGCAAGACCGATGGCGCGCTCTGTACCAGGCTTTCGGGTCTCAATCAGAGCATATATTTCCGTACCAAACCGATCCGAGGTGCGGCCAAGGCGATGGCTGCCAAGAAGGCTCTCGAAGCATTAGTCGACGCCCCCATAGATCTCTGCGCTGTGCGCCAGAGCGAACTTGACCGCACCACGCCTTTCAACTGGGCAGCGCTCAAGCTTGAGGCAGGTTCCCGCCGTTTGCGCTCCGAACCCTTCCGTGACTGTGCTGAAGCCCTGCTGGCCCGCGCCAAGCTGGCTACGAAGCTGGAACTCCGGAATGCGACAAGCCTTGTCTCCGACTGCGATGAGGATGGCGAGTGCTACTACCTGCTCACACCACGCATCAAAGGCAGGCAGGACATTGAACTCATGCAGTTCAGGCTGCAGAAGGCGACGGGCATTGCCTTCGCGCAGATTGGCTCTGGCGCCGTCGAAACAGACCTGCTTCCCGGCGGAAAGAATCACTGATGAAATGTATCCTGAAAGCCGAACCGCGCCTCAGCGAATGCCGTATCCGCCTTGAGAGCAATAGCTATAGCGACTCGATGCCTCTCGTGCGCGAGATCATCCTGCGCCGCCAGCAGCCGAAGACAAACACACATGCCTTTGGCCTAGCCTGCGCCGCACTTATTGCTGACTATTGTGGAGATTTCCTGGAGATTCCGCATCTGATGCTGGGATGCGATCAGGTCGAAGCCATTCGGGTGCTATGCAACAGGCCGGTGAATGTTGCACCCTTCAACGGCGAAATACGCGCCCTCGCCACGCATGATCTCGAACTTGTGGCTGGCGAGGCAGGCAAGCTGAATGGCCCGACTGAGGTGAAGGCGAGCGGCGCTGGTGTTCCGGTCGCGCGGGTCGACTGGTTTGGCGACTTCGTTGACGCCCACAGCCGCAGCTCAGCCAACAGCCAGATTGGCATGTATTACACAAATGCTCATCTGGTGACGGAGCCCGATTTCGTCTCCGTGGCGGTGGCGCTGCTGCATGGAGGCGACAATGTCGGTCGCATCGTCGTGCCGGTAGCAGGCACAATCACCGAGAAGCATCAGCGCTTCGTCGCCGCGCTGAGGATCGTGGCAATTGACCTCGAATGGCTGGAGATGCCGTCATCAAGGGCCTCGAAGGCCCCGGCCAGCAAGTCACGGCAGCGCGCAGCCTAGTCCATGAAGTCTGAGCATTTGGGGGGCGTGTCATTGCCCCAGGGCATGATCGGCACCGTCGACGTTGAGTTCTGCGGCGATCCTTCGATCAGCTTGTCCGTGTAGGCGAGATAGACGAGCACGTTCCGCTTGGTATCGCAGCCGCGCACGATCTGCATCTTCTTGAAAAAGAGCGAGCGGCGCTGCCGATAGATTTCGTAGCCCTGCTCAAACTTGCCCTTGATGGAAATGGGTCCGATCTGGCGGCAGGAGATTGACGTCTCCGAACGTTCCTCGGCGAAACCGGCCCAGCCCACCCAGCCGCCGATCTCAGGCACGGTGAAGTAGCAGGCGACACCCTGAACATTGGGGTCGTCGATGACATAAGTCGCAAGCTTGGCGTCGGGCGAGAGCATGCGCCAAACAGTGGTCTTCTTGAAGATGAGTTCCGGATCGTCGGCCTCCTGCGCGGCGACAGGCGCGGCAAGGCAGGCAAGGGCAAGCAAGGCGGCAGCGAACTTCTTCATGTCATCCTCCGACCCCGGCAATGTGGGCCCCTGCGCGACGATTTCAAGCCTTTCCGCGAGGCTCTGCGATCACGCAGCGGCAAGCCGGTCAAATCCGGCGTCAAGATCAGCGATGAGATCCTGAGTATCTTCGAGGCCGATATGAAGCCGCAGGCACGGACCCTTGGCGGTCCATGAGGTGGCCGTACGGTGTGGCTTGAAGGGAACAACCAGGCTCTCGAAACCACCCCATGAATAGCCCATGGCGAAGAGTTCCATGTTGTCGAGCATGGCGGCGACACCCTTTTCCGCCACGGGCTTGAGCACGACGGAGAACAGGCCGGACGCACCGGCAAAGTCGCGCCGCCAGATTGAATGCCCCGGTGCGTTGGAGAGGCCCGGATGCAGAACGGTCTCCACCTCGGGCCGGCTGCGCAACCATTCGGCAACGGCAAGCGCGCTCTTCATGTGCCGTTCGAGGCGGACGTCGAGTGTGCGCATGCCGCGCAAGGCGAGATACATGTCATCCGGCCCGGCAAACATGCCCATGTTCTCGTAGGCGTCCTTGAAGCGCGGCCAGGCCTCGGCATTGCAGGTCACTGTGCCAAGCATCGCATCGGAATGGCCGACGAGATATTTCGTGGCTGCCTGCACCGAGACATCGCAGCCATGGGCGAAGGCCTTGAAGTAGTGTCCGGCGCTCCAGGTGTTGTCGAGGATCACCGTGATGCCGGCGGGCCTGGCAGCGTCGACGATGGCCGCAATATCCTGCACCTCCATCGTCTGCGAGCCGGGGCTCTCGCAATAGACGACGCGCGTGTTGGGCCGCGTCAGGCCGGAGATGCCTTTCCCGATCAACGGATCATAATAGGTGGTTTCGATGCCGAGGCCCTTGAGGATCGTGTCGCAGAACTGGCGGGCAGGCTGATAGACCGTGTCGACCATGAGCAGATGGTCGCCCGCCCTGAGGAAGGCGAGCAGGGCTGTCGAGATAGCGGCAAGCCCGGAGGGGCAGGCCTTGGCATTGTGCCCGCCCTCAAGCTCCGCCACGGCCGTCTCGAAGGCCTGGGATGTCGGCGTGCCGCGGCGGCCGTAGAGATAGGGCTGGTTCCGGTTGTGAAGTGTCTCGACGTCCGGAAAGGTGATGGTCGATGCCCGGTAGACGGCGGGATTGACCATGCCATGCTCGGCGTAGCTGCGCGACGCCGTAACGATGCGGGTTGCCGGGTGGAGTTTGGAGCGGTCTGATTTGCCTTTTGCCATGCGGCGGACGAGAGACTATTTTGCCCCTGAAATCAATATACTGGAGGGTATGGCTGCATGGCAGAGATGTCTCCCCTGGCCCGGCTTCTGCTGAAGATTCTGCGCTCCGGTGCGCTGGCGGCGGGCTTGCTGCTGTTGTGTTTCGCCGCCTTGCTCGTGTGGCAGAGAAGCCACCCGGAAAACGGCATCTCGCTGAGCCGCCAGGACTGGGGTTTTCTGGCCGTGCTCTTTGTCCTGGTCCTTCTCGCCGCCTATCTGGTCCGCGCCATTGGCAAGGAAATCAATCGCGACGGGGGTTGATCGCCGCAGGTCGAGACGTTACCACCCGCCGAAAGCATATCTGGACATGAACATGGATTCCGCAAAGCGCGTTGCCGACAAGAAGGACTGGATCAAGGGCGCCACCGGCGACTGGGAGATCATCATCGGGCTTGAAGTCCATGCCCAGGTTCTCTCCAAGGCCAAGCTCTTCTCGGGGGCTTCGGCGGAATTTGGCGGTGAGCCCAATGACCACGTCTCGACCGTGGACGCGGCCATGCCCGGCATGCTGCCCGTGATCAACCGCTACTGCGTCGAGCAGGCCGTGCGCACCGGTCTCGGGCTGAAAGCCACGATCAATAATTATTCGGTTTTCGACCGGAAGAATTATTTCTACCCCGACCTGCCGCAGGGCTACCAGATCTCGCAGTACAAGCAGCCTGTTGTGGGCGAGGGCAAGGTGACGATCGACCTTGATGACGGCAAGTCGACCGAGATCGGTATTGAACGTCTGCACCTTGAGCAGGATGCTGGGAAATCGCTGCATGACCAGCACCCCAGCATGTCCTTCGTCGACCTGAACCGTTCGGGCTGCGCCCTGATGGAAATCGTGTCGCGGCCGGACATGCGCTCGGCGGACGAAGCCAAGGCCTATGTGACGAAGCTCCGCCAGATCATGCGCTACCTCGGCACCTGCGACGGCAACATGGAGCAGGGCTCCATGCGCGCTGACGTCAACGTCTCTGTGCGGCGGCCGGGCGGCGAGTTTGGTACCCGTTGCGAGATCAAGAACGTGAACTCGATCCGCTTTATGGGCCAGGCCATCGAGTATGAGGCGCGGCGTCAGATTGGCATCCTGGAGGATGGCGGAAAGATCGATCAGGAGACGCGGCTCTTCGATGCACGCAAGGGCGAGACGCGCTCCATGCGCTCGAAGGAGGAGGCCCACGACTACCGCTATTTCCCCGATCCCGACTTGCTGCCTCTCGAACTGGAGCAGGCCTGGGTCGATGGCATCGCCAAATCCTTGCCGGAGCTTCCGGACGAGAAGCGCAACCGCTTCATGTCGTCCTTCGGACTGACCGCCTATGATTCATCGGTTCTCGTCGCCGAGCAGGCTTCAGCTGCGTTCTATGAGGATGTTGCCAAGGGCCGGGATGGCAAGCTCGCTGCAAACTGGGTGATCAACGAGTTGTTCGGCCGCCTGAACAAGGAAGGCAAAACCGTGGAGAACTCGCCGGTCACCGCGGCCCAGATCGGTGGCATCGTGGACCTCATCGGGTCCGGCGTCATCTCGGGCAAGATTGCCAAGGATGTCTTTGAGATCATGTGGACGGAAGGCGGCGACCCGGCGGCGATCGTCGAGAGCCGTGGCCTCAAGCAGGTGACCGACATGTCGGCGATCGAGAAGGCCGTCGATGAAATTGTCGCGGCAAATCCCGACAAGGCCGAGGCCGCCAAGGCCAAGCCGAACCTTCTGGGCTGGTTCGTGGGCCAGGTCATGAAGTCCACCGGCGGCAAGGCCAATCCCCAGGCGGTGAACGAGCTGCTGCGCAAAAAACTCGAAATAACCATGCAATAACATATGGTTATTAACCATTGGCAGGCGCTGGCCGATCCGCTATAGTCCGTACGCTGAATTTCAGCATACGAATGGGTAGGGGAGTCGGGTCGAATGGCAAAGCCAGCAAAGGCGGCGGCCAAGAGTAAGTCTGCGTCAAAATCTGCCAAGGCGGCGAAGACCGCCAAAAGTGCCAAACCAGCGAAGGAAAAGGGTCCCTCTGCCGCCGAGAAGAACCGCTTTACACTCTATGGTTTTGCCGGTTCGCCCAATACCTACACCGTCGCCCTGATGCTCGCGCTCGCCAGGCACCCGTTCTCCTATATTCATGTGAGCCTGCGCGATGGTGCGCACAAGCAGGCCGATTTTCTGGTGAAGAACCGCTATGGTCAGGTTCCGGCCCTGCGCGATGGCCAGCAATTCCTTGTCCAGTCCGCTGCAATCCTGATGCATCTGGCCGAAACGCTTGGCAAGTTCGATGGCAAGACGCCGCATGAACGGGAGCGGATCCGCGAATGGCTGTTCTGGCAGTGGGACAAGCTCGCCGTGCCGGTTTACAGGCTGAGGGCCCGCAACCGGGGTTTCCGTCAGTTCGGCGATGAAGTTCGCGTCATGTACGATACGGAAGCCCGCGCGGCGATTGCCGTTCTCGAGCAGGACCTGACCAAATCTGAATGGATTGCCGGCAAGAAGCCGACGGCAGCGGATATCGGCATCTACGGCGTGGTTCGCTTCGCGCCCGACGCCAACATCGACCTCGCGCACTATCCGCATGTGCTGGCCTGGAAGAAGCGCATCGAGGCGCTGCCGGGATTTGCCGCACCCGAACAACTTTTGCCCCTTGAGAGCCGGTTGGTGTAAGAGAATTGCCGAGTCAGTTTTGAGCGGCAGTTTCGAAGGTGTCAGACGGTTCCAGTGAAGAGGCCATGGACGGCGGCAGAAGGCCACCGCCGCCCGGCATGGCGCGGCCAGCGCCCCTTGTCATCCGCGTTGAACCCAAGGTTCCAGCGCGGATCGAGAAGGATGAGAACGAGCTGGACATCACGGATCTTGATCCGAATCTCGTCCTGATCGACCCCAAACGTCCGAAGGAAGAGCGCCGCAAGCGCCGCCATGTTGGCTGGAGTGGCGCGTTGATCGGTCTTCTCTGCGCCATTGGCGGGCTGGCCCTTGGGCGCGCCGGGCATATCTGGCCCGTTTTTGATGTTTTTGCCCAGTTCGGCATGCAGTTTGTTCTGATGGCGGCGAGTTTCTCGCTGGCGGTCGCGCTGCCTCGCTTGAAAAGCACGTTCGGCCTGCTGTTCTTCGTTCTCTCGCTGATTGGATATGGCCTGTGGCCGTTGATCGTTTCCGACCAGCCCGTCTCGCAGGAGTTCAATCTCCCGGCCGGTGAACGGCCGCTGAAGGTCGCTCACTTCAACATGTTCTATGTGAATGACGATCTCGATGGCCTGACACAGGAGATCGAGCGGCTCGATGCCGACATCATGACGTTGATCGAGTTCTCGCCAAACAAGCGGCCGATCCTTGACCGGCTGCGCATCGCATATCCGTATCAGTTCTCCTGTGATCAGGAGCCCGAGTGTCACCTCGCCATCATCTCGAAGTATCCGATCAGCAGTCCGGAGGCCAAAGGCCGATGGGAGGGGCCACCCTATATTCAGGCGCGCTTTGCGACACTGGGCGGCCTGACTGTGCTGGGTGTTCACACCACGCGCTTTCCCCATTCCCGGGCGCAACTGCGCCAGGTGACAGCATTGGTACAGAACCTGCAGACGGAGCGTGGCAGCGTGATCATGATGGGTGACTTCAATGCCACGCCGTTCTCGCGCGTGGTCAGCACCATCGAAGGAGGCGCGGGACTTGTGCGCCAGACCAGCCTGCCGACCTGGCCGACGGGCTATGTGCTGCCACAGCTGGCAATCGACCATATCTTCACGAGTCAGAACATCAGGTCACTGACGCCGGAAGTCGTTGGCAATCCCACCGGTTCCGATCACTTCCCCATCGCCATGACGCTTGCGATTCCCGACAAGTGATCCGGATTGCGGACGAAACCCGAGTTCAGCGTAAAGCATGAGTCAACGCGGCATGGTTAAGCCAACCTTGCTGCAGCCGTAACCATTTGAATCTTCTGCCTGCGCACTGGTTAGCAAGTGCCTTCATGCTTTCGCTGTTCAAGGAGCCTTAAGCAAACCGCTTAAGTGCCTGTTCTGACGGGTGAGGCATGCTGTGACACATGGAGGCCGCGGTGGGCGTGGCGCCTCGCAGGGGTAGAACCGAGACAGGTCCCTGTGCGTCAGACAGAGGGACAGAACCATGATCTGGGATACGATCGAAAACGAGATCAACACACTTGCCGCGGATGCTGCGGCTGATGCTTTCCTGGCCGCGGGCATGCGCTATTGCTTGGGTCGTGGCGTTGAATGCAACTATGTGACCGCGCACAAGTGGTTCAACATTGCAGCGCTCAAGGGCAGCGATGCCGCCAAATCCTATCGCTGCGAACTCGCCCGTGAAATGTCGGCGGGTGACATTGCCGAGGCCCAGCGCCAGGCCCGGGCCTTCATGACCCTGCACTGAAACAAAAATCCCCCAGCCAAGGGCCGGGGGATTGATTGTGGATCAGCGGGAAATCAGTTGTTGAACTGAACTTCGTCGACGAGCTTGGCAGCTTCCTTCTGGTGGGCTGCCACTTCCGCGATGTTGGTTGTCTCAGGTTCAAACTTGCCCCAGGAGGCGACGGTCTCCGACGGAGCAACATGCGGGTCTACCGGATACTCGTAGTTCTGGGAGGCATAGAGGGCCTGGGCTTCATCACTCGCAAGGAACTCCATGAGCTTCAGCGCATTGTCCTTGTTCGGCGAATTCTTGGCCAGCAACATGCCCGAGATATTCACCTGCGTGCCCATTTCGGGGGACGAGGGGAACAGGATCTTGGACGCCTTGGCCCATTCCTTCTGTTCGGGTTCCTTGTCGTTGTTGGCCATCAGACCCATGTAATAGGTGTTGGCTACGGCGAGATCGCATTCGCCGGACCACACGCCCTTCGCCTGGGCGCGGTCATTGCCGTTCGGCTTGGTGGCGAGATTGGCCTTCAGGCCCTGCAGCCAGGTGCGGGTGTTGTCCAGGCCGCGCTTGGCGATCATCGCCGAGATCAGGCCGATGTTATAGGGATGATCGCCAGGGCGGATACAGATCTTGCCTTTCCACTTCGGGTCAGCAAGTTCTTCGTAGCTGATCGTGTCCTGTGCCACGCGCTCTTTCGAAGCGTAGACGACGCGGGCACGCATCGTGAGGCCAAACCATTCATTGCCCGGATCGCGCAGGGTGGCCGGCACGTTGGCATTGATTTTTTCATCATTCACAGGCTGGCCAAGGCCCTTTTCCTTGGCTTCGACCAGACGACCGATATCTGCCGTCATCAGAATATCGACCGGGCTCAGGTTGCCTTCCTGCTCCATGCGTTCGATCAGGCCCTTTTCGGCGAACACCGTCTTCACCTCGATGCCCGTCTCCTCGGTGAACTTCTTGAAGAGCGGATCGACCAGGGTGGGCTGGCGATAGGAGTAGACATTCACGACTCCGTCGGCGAGGGCAGGACCTGCCAGCATGGCGGAGGCCAGAAGCGTGAGCACGAAACGGCGAGTGTTCATTTGACGTTCTCCGATTAAATTAATCGGATTTCGTCTAGGCGTCCCGCCATAGCCTGTCAATCAAAGCCGACACCAAGAGTCGGATTAAATCGCGGTAAGCTTTCTCAAGGGTCTGGCGGCTGCCCAAGCTTGCGCTGGCCGACAAATCACGGCAAAAGCCGCCCACGCTTCCACCTCGATCGCGGAGACATGGCCGAGTGGCTGAAGGCGGCGGTTTGCTAAACCGTTATACGCTTGCAAAGGCGTATCGAGGGTTCGAATCCCTCTGTCTCCGCCAGCCCCCGCCATGTAAACTCATGAAATAACCTAACAAGCACCGGGGGCGGGTGCGGTTATTAACTTGGCAGAATCTCATTTGGGCGGGCGCGGAACGCTGCGCACTGGCGCCTGTATCTCTGGCTACGTGCTGTCTGAAATCGGCTTAGGGCAGGCTGCCCGCAATCTCGGCCTGGCATTTGAGGCGGCGGGTATTGAGACGACCTACGTCAACCTGCCAAGCGAAGGCCGCCAGAACGCCTTGGAGTTCTCAGGACGGACCAGCCCCGTCAACGATCAACGCACGACAATTCATGTTCTTCCTGTTGCTGGACTGCAGCGCAGGGCAATTGAGCCGGTACCTGGCCGCAAGAATATTCTCTATCCTTTCTGGGAGCTTGAGGAGATTCCGCGTCCATGGCTTCGCAATATAGGGCGATTTGACGCGATCTGGGCGCCATCAAAGTTCATAGCCGATGCCTTCCGCCGGGCGACATCCCTGCCGGTCATACATGTGCCCCTGCCAATGCCGTTCCTGGATCCGGCGGGAAAGCCTGACGGCGTGAACGGCAGGTTTGTCGTTCTGACCTATCTGGACGTCGACTCCCATGTGCAGAGAAAGAACCCGACGGGCGCGGTGAATGCGTTCCTGAGCGCCTTCTCACCCGTGCCGCAAGGCATCGAATTGTGGGTGAAACTGCGCGGAACCCGGGATGACGGAATCCGTCGGTCTTTCCAGGCGCTCATGCAGAAGATCCCGCAAGTCAAGATCATCGACGAAACTGTATCACGAACTGCCATGGATCAACTGCTGCAGCAGTGCGATGTCCTGCTGTCTCTGCATCGCTCCGAAGGCTTCGGGTTGGGTGCAGCAGAGGCTTTGATTCTGGAGAAAGCTGTCGTCGCGACTGACTATTCCGGAACGCGCGACTTTATCAACAATGAGACGGGATATCCGGTCACATACGACATCACCAGCATTACCACCGGGGAGTATGTCGCAGGTACCGAGGGTATGAAATGGGCCGACCCCTCTCTTGACGACGCCGCGGCAAAGCTGCGCCTTGCCTACAGTGATCAGTCACTGCGCCGCGCTCGTGGGCAGGCAGGGCGACAGCTCATGGAGCGGCAGCATGCCCCTGCTGTTGTCGGCCGGCAGATTGCGGCGCTGCTGAGGGAGTTGTGGAGCTAGAAGTTCCCGCAGGCTTATGGTCACCTTGCGGTGGCCTCATGAAGATCATGACGTATCATCAGATCTACCAGCTGAGCGAAATCAACGCTTCTCGTCCAGCCCAGCTCTCGTTCTGCGAGAGAGGGATCACCGACGAGTTTGTTCACTTCAAGAGGCCGGTATAGCTGAGGATCAATCGTAATAATCGTCCGGCCCGTCTTTGTATCGATTGCAATCTCGTGCTCTCCCTCGCCGCTCCATGCGATAGACCAATCCATTGAGCGGCAGGCTGCTTCAACAAAATCGCGGACTGTATGGCCCTCACCTGTAGCCAGCACAAAGCTTCGAGGACTGTCGTGCTGAAGCATGCGCCACATTCCTTCAACATAGTCGGGCGCGTAGCCCCAGTCGCGCACAGCATCAAGATTGCCAAGTAGCAGCTTGTCTTGGCGTCCAAGCGCAATGTGGGCAAGCCCGCGGGCCACTTTGCGCGTGACGAAGCCGATGCCGCGCAGGGGGCTTTCGTGATTGAAGAGGATGCCCGAAGACGCGTGAAGTCCGAAGGCTGACGCGTAGTTCAAGGTGGCATGATGCGCCAACGTCTTTGCGGCAGCGTAGGGGCTTCTGGGATTGAGCGGCGTTTCTTCGGATTGCGGAGCAGGGGCGTTGCCGAACATCTCTGATGTGGACGCCTGGTAGAAGCGGCACTTGCCGCCCATGGTGCGGACGATCTCAAGCAGGCGCAGCGGGCCAAGCGCATTTATATCCGTCGTGTAGATCGGAACGTCGAATGAAGTGGCCACATGGCTTTGTGCCGCCAGATTGTAGATCTCGTCTGGAGCAACACGGCCGACGAGGCGCTGCAGATTCGATGCTTCAGTAAGTTCGGATTCGTGTAGGTGCAAATGATCGATGACGCCGAGCGCTTCCAGCCGCGTATGGCCCTGCGGCATGCTGCTTCGCCGCGTGGTGCCATGTACGGTGTAGCCCTTCTCGAGCAGAAGGCGAGCCAGATATGCGCCGTCCTGGCCTGCTATACCGGTTATCAAAGCTGTTTTGGGCAAGGCTGTACCGTTCCACTCTTGTGATGCTCAGGGGCTAGGTGATCGCCGGCAGACTGCAAATGAAAACCGGCGCACAATCAAAACCAGATCGCTTATGGCGGCTCAAGATCCACCAGTCATCTGCAACGCCTCCCGGGCCAGCACGCCGATCGGGTCGGCGTCACGATACTTCGAGAGAAGGCGCCCCATCTCGAATGCCTTCTGGCGCATGTTCGGGTCATTGGCCGCCTCAAGAATGAGTGAAGGCAATGATTTTCTGTCGATGGCGCGCATGGGATGCGCGATGCCGGCCCCCTTCATCGCGATGATCCGAGCGTTGAAGGCATTTTCCCGATGGGTATGCAGCATCACCTGAGGAACGCCGGCGAAGAGGGCGGCGAGGGCAACGCCTTGCCCACCCATGTGAATGCAGACGGCCTTGCCCGGCAGCGTCTCCTTGAGGCGCAGCGGTGCGCTGTGCACCGTAACGTGTGAACCTGCGAACTTCGCCAGCAACGTGTCTTTCGGTGGCCCTGCATAGAAGTCCGTTGCGACGCCGGCAGATTTCAAACCGGCGAGAAGATCGTTGTCATCCTGGGAAAAGGCGTGGAAATAGGCCATCGCCCCTTCGGCCTGTGACGTAGGCCAAGGTGAGCCCCCCGGATGGTGGAGGCCGGCATAGCTATCCTGCGCGCGATGCTCGATGTAGGGATCGAACGGCGGAACAGTGGCGTTCACTTCCGTGTCCACGGCGCAGATGTCGGTGAACTTCGTGAGGCGATTGATGCCAAGCTTGGCGAGCTGTGCTTGAAACTGCTCGAGCATCATGCGCTCGTCCTTGGGCTTGGGCGCCTCCTGGCCGAAGGCAACGAAGCGCGGCATTGCGGCCGGTGGCATCGTATAGCCGTAGCCGATGGAAATGGTGGGCCATCGCCCAAAGGCCACCATCTGCGCCACGGGGGCGTAGTCCAACACAACAAGATGTGGATTGAACTCGCTGAAGATCTTGTCCCATGTGCCAAACCAGAAGTCGGGCTGGTCGCGGAGTACAAAGATCTCGCCAAACATCTCCTCGCCAAAGGTGCGACCCTTGAACTGCTTCTTGTTCTTATGCAGGGCGCGGTGCGGCGGCGCTTCGAAGGGCGCCTCATTGAACCCCTGCGCCTGCAGCTCATCGACAGCCTTGACGTAGAATCTGGCTTCGATGTCCGCGTGCTTCTTCATGTGGCGAAAGGCGCCCACAAGCGCATTGAAATGCGTCAGCCCGCTGCCAAACTCGTTGATGAAGAGAACGCGGCGGGCCATGCAGCCGTCAGCCTTGGCTTTCGATCAGCCGGTCCACCAGCGGCACCATGAGACTTGCATCGACGTTCGCAAAGGCAAACCGCAGATAGTCTTCCTGTCCGGGGCCGAACATCGAGCCGGGCAGGCAGAGGACATCATTTTCCTGGGCCAGTCTGATCGCGACATCCTTTGATTTCTGTCCCCGGAATGGGTGTCGGACATAGGCAAAATAGGCGCCACTGCTCACCAGTTCGTAGCGCAATTCCGGATGCGAGAATGCCGTGCGGATGGCCGAGAGGCGCTCGGCCATCAGGGAAAGCTTCTGCGATTTCCAGCTTTCCAGCTCACGCAGCGCAAAGACCACTCCCTCCTGTGTGATATGAGGCGGGCAGATGGTCATGCAGTCGAGGATCTTGACCGTTTCTGCAAGAAGCGAAGGCTTGCCGATGATGGCGCCGAGCCGGTAGCCCGCTAGCGCATAGACCTTCGAGAAACTGTAGAGCTGGACGAGTGTGTCATCCCAGTCCTTGTTGAGAAAGAGGCCGTGTGCTGGCTCCGGGAACGGGCGAAAGTCTTTGTAGGTTTCGTCAATGACCAGTGCCAGCCCGTGTTCGCGTGCGAGGTCATAGAAGGCCTGCAGGACGGGTGGCGGATAAACAGCCCCTGTCGGATTATTCGGCGAGCACAGAACAATCGCCTTAGTGTTGGGCCCGACAGCCGCTGCAGCTATGGCGGGATCCGGATGAGAGCCCGAGGCGGAGAACGCCGGGATGGTCTTGATGCCAATGCCGAGCATCGTGAGCCACATTTGGTGATTGAAGTAGTAGGGGGCTGGAAGAATGATCTCGTCGCCGGCCTTCGCCACGGCCATGACAACGGCGGCGAAGGCCTGGTTGCAGCCGGAGGTGAGGGCGACCTGATCTGGCTGAATGATGCAGCGATAGTCCTGGCTGATGTGGCGGGCATGGGCCTCGCGCAGGGGGCCGATGCCAAGGCTGTCAGTATATCCGCCCATGTGGGGCAGCGCCGCCAGGCGCGCAAATTCCGCCTGGAGAGACTCAGCCGGTGGATAACTCGGAACGGCCTGGCACATGTTCAGGAGATCACGGTTGCGTGGTCCCGGACGAACCCAGCTCATGGCTTCGGCAATAGGCGGCGCTTCAACGCGAGCGACGAGCGGAGAGATAGGGGTTGTCATCAGTATGGCTCTGGAAACACTTGAAGTGTCAGTGAATTGCGCCATCGCAAGGCCCGATGCAAGTGCATCTGGCCGGGTTCTGTTCGGGGCGCGCAAGGGTCCGGCCTTCAGGCAATGCATGACAACAAACACATGCCGGTTATAAGCTTGTGGGAGCACCGAGCCGGATATTGCGGCCGGGTATCAGCGGGGAATGCATTCATGAAGGCGATCAAGTTTGAGCAGACGGGCGGCCCGGAAGTTCTGAAGTATGTGGATGTTGATGTGCCGCCGCCAGGGGAAGGCGAGGTCAGGCTGCGCCAGACCGCGATCGGTCTGAACTTCATCGATACCTATCATCGCAGCGGTCTCTATCCGGTGCCCTTGCCGGCAGGCCTTGGCGGCGAGGCTGCGGGTGTCGTTGAGGCCGTCGGTGTGGCTGTAAAGGGACTGAAGGTTGGTGATCGCGTGGCCTATGGAACAGGCCCGGTCGGTGCCTATGCGCAGGTCAGGAACGTCCAGGCCAATCGGGTCGTCAAGTTGCCGAAGGCCATCAGCGATGAGACAGCGGCCGGCATGATGCTGAAGGGCATGACCGTGCGCTATCTGTTGCGCGCCACCTATCGCGTAAAGCGCGGCCAGACCATTCTGCTGCATGCGGCGGCAGGCGGCGTCGGTCTCATTCTGTCGCAGTGGGCCAAGGCACTCGGTGTCAAGGTTATCGGGGTCGTGGGCCGGGCCGAGAAGATTGAGACCGCAAAGGCACATGGTTGCGCGCATGTGATCGATTCGTCCCAGGAGGACGTGGCCAAGCGCGTCCGGGAGATCACCGGTGGGGCAGGTGTACCTGTTGTCTATGATGGCGTCGGCCAGGCGACACTGATGTCATCACTGGATTCATTGAGCCCGCGCGGTTTGCTCGTGAGCTTCGGCAACGCATCAGGTCCGGTAAAGTCGCTGGATCTCGGGCTGCTCGCTGCCCGGGGATCGCTGTATGTCACGCGTCCCACTTTGGGTAGCTACGTCGCTGCAGATGCCGAGTTCAAGGAGACAGCTGCCGAGGTGGTGGCCATGGTCGCCTCAGGCAAGGTGAAGATCGCGATCAACCAGCGCTATGCTCTTGCTCAGGCGGCTCAGGCCCATCGTGATCTGGAAGCACGCAAGACGACGGGAACGACTATCCTGATCCCCTGAGTAGCATGGCGTCAGGCGCCGTCGCAGGATTCGACTTGCGCTGATGATAGCCTTGCCCAGTCGGGCGAGCATTGCGTTTCACTGCAAAGGAATTTGGCGAGGGCCGTCGACGGCACGGCGTGAGCCACGTTGATCAGGCGCCCGGTGGAGTCGGTCAATGTGCTGACCACCATTCCGATCAGTCGTCCGCTGGAGTTGAAGAGGGGGCCGCCGGATTCGCCCTTCTGAGTGCCCATGCGCAGCACGAGCGCGTCAGGATAGCCAAAACGCCCGTAGGCAACAGCACGGCCGAAGTGAAGGCTTTCGAGAGCGCCGACACGTGCTGTGTCACCCTGTGCGTGCGGGCGCCCCAGGGTGTAGACGAGTTCTCCCTGGGCAACGCAGCCCGGGGAGGCAGGCTTGGCGGCCATGCCGGAGTATCCGCGCAGCTTGATGATCGCCATGTCGTTGCTGGGGTTTATGGCGATGACCTTGCCGGAATAGACCCGGCCGTTTGCAGCACGGGCCGAGATGTCATTGCCTTTCTCGACGGCCACATGGGCGGCCGTCATGACGAGGCCTGAACCATCCACGAGATAACCGCTGCCGGACGTGACTGCTGTGCCACGCGACTTCATGGCGTTCGCTTCGAATTTGTCGGTTTTGATGACGTTCAGCGTAACATAGGTCGGGCCGGTCTGCGGCAACAGGTGCGAGACCGACGCTGCGGCACCGGCCGTCGGAATTGCATTCTGCTCAACAGCGATGGAGCGGCTTTCCAAGTCGATTGTCTCTCCGCCAGCACAAGCAGAAAGCAACATGGCAACAACCAAGAGAGAGAGACAACGGTTCAAAGCGCACCCGGTATTTCCAAAAGTTCTTAGCGGAGGAAAGGGGCAGCAACAAGGCTGCTTGCAGTTGTTGCACCAGGGGCAACGCACAACCAACAATACAAAAGAAAACGGCCCACCGAAGCGGGCCGTTCCCAATTCCTGATTGCTCAGAGATTAGAACGAGAAGACCGTCACGAGAGCGGCTTCGATAGCGCCGTCGTCATCAGCTTCGTTCTTGCCCCATGCAACTTCAGCGCCGATGGACAGCTGGCTCACAGGCGACCAGTAGGCCGCACCGTAAACGCTGTACTCGTCGTTGTCGTCACCATCCGGCGAGGCGATGCCAGCGCCGACTTCGAGGGTCACGCTCTCGCTGAGAGCAGCCGAGGCCAAGATAGAAGCCACCCAGTAGCTGTCAGCGTACTGGAGATCTTCACCCAGACCGGCCATGGCCGTCACGGTGATCATGTCGAGGCCGAAAGTGATGCCGGCGCCGACTTCCCAAGCGGTGTCATCGCTGCCGAGACCGTCTTCTTCGGTCACAACACCAGCGATCTTACCGGAGACCGTGTCACCCTTCCAAGCCAACGAGGCGGCGACTGCGTAGTCGCTGTCTTCGTCGGTCGTGTCGTGGTTCTCGACAGCGATAGCAGCCGAGATCGGGCCCGAGTCATAACGGAGCTGGAACTGCGTCGAGTCGTCCTGACCTTCCGTCGTGCCAACGTAGCCAACGTAGTTGCAGGTGCAAGCGCCCATACCGAGAGCGACCTTGCCGATCGATTCAGTGTAACCGCCGAGCAGCGACACTTCCGGGGTGATCTTCCACCAGCCGTACCAACGGATGATTTCAGCCGTACCCGAGTAACCATCACCATCCGACGAGATGCCGGCGGCGTTCAGGAAGTGACCTTCAGAGTTCACTTCGAAACGGATGAAGGCACCGACTTCACCCACGGCCGTGTCGGTCGTGGCGGTGAGGTTCAGACGAGCGCGCGACTTGAACACCACATCGGCGTCATCGTAAGCGTCATCGCTGTAGCTGCGGTCTTCAGCGTAGTAGATCGCGGCGCGGACGTAGCCATCCCACTGGATGTTGGTCGAAGCCGGGACGTCAGCCGTCGGCAGGATGCCGATGGTCTTGACGGTTGGCATCTCGTTCTTGTCGAGTTCGACGCCAGGAGCCAGGATCTTCGGGGCTTCGGTCAGCGTCATCAGCTGATAGCCAGCAGGAACCGCCGGAGCGGATTCGAGCTGGGAGATACGGCCGTTCAGCGCTTCAATCTGAGCCTTGAGATCGGACAGATCGTCAGCGCGAGCGCTAACCGACACGGCTGCCACAGCAGCTGCACCGAGAAGAGCAAGCTTCATAACTTTCATTTGGTTTCTCCCAAACTTTTGGAGTTGGACTAGCCCCCCGATCCCCTGCAAGAAAATTGGGTAGGCAATGCACGAGTCATCGCACACAGGGACTTTCTCGCTTCTTCGACCGTTAACGTCAACGAACAAGGCCTCGTTCTGGCCAGAAAGTCGCCACATGTGGCAAGCCTGCCACAGTGCGGTCCGCGGGGCAGTCCAGGCACGTACAGGGCTCTGGAGGACTGGCGCAGAGGGATAGGCAAGAACCCGTCGAAGTGCTAGCAAGATGCTGAATTCCAAGCCTTCGGGGCGGTTTTGAGGCCTTTGCCGCGATCCCCCAAAATGCGAGGCTCGGGGCACAGGGAGGTGAACGCATGTACAAGTGGCGCCCGTCGAAATGGCTCCCGTGGTCGCTTGTTGGGGCAGGTCTTCCGTGGCTGGCTGCCACGTTCATTACAACCGAAGACTTGAAGAATGACGTTTTGAGTCGGGCCACGGCGGCCGTGACCGCCAGTGAGTCGACAAGCTGGGCAACCCTGAGCTTTGACGGCCGCGATGCAACGGTGGCAGGAACAGCAACAAGCCAGGCGGCAGTCGACGCGGCGGTGAGCGCTGTTAGGGGCACTTATGGCATCCGCACAGTCGGATCTGTCGCCCAGGTTGTGGAGCCGGTCAGGCTGTCGCCTCCGGTTGTCGAATCCTTTGTCTCGGATTCGGCAACGCCCGTGATCAAGGGCACTTATGGCAACGAAACGGCCAAAACCCTCGCCGTGACTGTCGCCGGAACCACTTACAAGCTGGGCCAGAACCCTGAATTGACGGCAGATGGCCCTAACTGGACTCTGGCTCTCGCAGCACCGTTGGCTGATGGTGACTATGATGTCTCGGCCGAGGTTTCCGACGGGGACAAGCAGACAGTCGCATCCGCTGCGCCAGGCAAGCTCACCGTCAAGCTGCCGCCACCGCCCGACACAACAGGCCCCACAGCACCGGCCTTGACCACTTCTGGCGGCCTCGCTCTCGCAGGTACCTTTGACGAGGCTGACACCGCATCATTCAGCGCCACGCTGGATGGCCGGGAATATGTCCTGAACCGCGGGGCGGCGTTGACCTCGGATGGGGCAGGGAATTTCAGTTTCGCTCCGTCGCGCAAGCTGGTGCCCGGCCACTATGATGTCGATTTCAAGTTGGCCGACAAAGTGGGTAATGTCACGGCATTCAAGGCC
Source organism: Pseudomonadota bacterium (assembly GCA_020161855.1). GTDB lineage: Bacteria > Pseudomonadota > Alphaproteobacteria > Rhizobiales > Aestuariivirgaceae > Aestuariivirga. The sequence goes on along the minus strand of JAIUNJ010000002.1, from coordinate 158,965 downwards.
GAAAAGGCCTTTGTCGTGCCGGAGCCCGCCGCCGCGCCTCCTCCCGCTGCTTCTGCGGCCGATTCGGCAGGGCCGGCTGCGCCGGTGCTCTCGGTCTCCGGGCAGGCGCAGTCCCTGTCCGGCACCTTCGATGAAGCTGACACGAAGTTCTTCAGTGCCACGCTCGACGGCCGGGAATATGTCCTCAACCGGGGCGCGGCGCTCACGTCGGATGGCAAGGGCAACTTCGTCTTTGCACCGTCGCGCAAGCTTGCGCCCGGCAGTCATGACGTCGATTTCAAGCTGGTTGACGGGGCAGGCAATGTGACCACCCAGAAGGTGGGGAAGGCCATTGTTGTGCCTGACGCGGTTGCTGCTCCAGCCGTCGAGCAGCCTACAGCCGCAGCAGATGTTCCGCCGCCCGCGCCAACAGTAAGCAAGGCGGTGGCTGCTTCGGCAACGCCACAGATATCGGGCACCTGGCCGCAGGGCGAAGCCCAATCGCTCACCGTCACCGTGGGTGGCACGGCCTACGAACTCGGCAAGGACGCTGCGTTGACCTCAGACGCTGCGGGCAATTGGACACTCACACCCTCGCAGCCACTCAAGGATGGTATCTACGACGTGGTTGTTTCGGCAACAAACGCTGCTGGCGCAGCGACGCGCGACCTCTCGGTTGCCGAGCTTGAGGTCGATACGGCAGGCCCGGCGGCGCCGGCACTGGATCCGGTTGCTGAAGGGACGTCTTGGCCTTACGCGCTCACGGGAACATTCAATCAGGCCGACACGTCGTCCTTCTCGGCCACGGTCGACGGCCGGGAGTATATACTGGGCCGGGGGGCCGCCCTGACCAGCGATGCGCCGGGCAAGTTCACCTTCGCGCCTGCCCGCAAGTTTGCGCCCGGCAGCTACAACGTCGAGTTTAAGCTTGCTGACAAGCTGGGGAACGTGACGCAGACCGTAGCGGAAAATGCCATTGTGGTAGCAGCGCCACCGCCTCCGCCCGTGCCACCCGCACCGACGGTTCAGAAGCTGCTCGACCTGACGGGCAAGCCAAACATCCGCGGCACCTGGCCTGTCGCCGAGGCCAAGACTCTTGAGGTCTCGCTTGGCGGGCACAGCTATGTGCTTGGACGGGATTCGAATCTCCGGGCCGATGCGAAAGGCAACTGGCGCCTCATCGTGACGGCGCCGCTCAAGGATGGCATCTATGACGTGGTAGCGACCGCGACCAATGCGGCCGGAATCTCGGCCAAGGATGTGTCAGTAGCCGAGCTCGAGGTGGAGGCAACACCTCCTGCCAAGCCGACGATCGAAAGCTACGCCGGAGACAAGGCTCCGCCAGCGCTGAAAGGCACGTGGGACGAGGCGAAGGCCAAGACGCTCAAGGTCGAAGTGCCGGCGCTCGGGATCAACGCCGATCTGGGCGCGGCTGCAAGCCCGCTTACGTCTGACGGTTCTGGCAACTGGACGCTCAGCCTCAGCGGCACTGTCGATCCCGGTGTCTATGAAGTCTATGCCCGCAGCAGCGACCGGCATGGCCGCATACAGGATGATGGGTCTGCTGGAGAATTGACTGTCGCGGCGGCGGGGCAAGCTTCCGCAGCGCCGGCCTATGATTGCACCGGCGTCTTGGAAAGAATCAGCTCGGTGTTCCCACTTCGCTTTACTCTCGATGCAGAAACCCTTGATCCGAAATACGAAATCTCTCTCTCGCAGTATGCAGCGCTGCTCAAGGATCCGCGCTGTGTGGGGGTTCACATTGAACTGAGCGGCCATGCCGATGAGCGCGGTTCGCCGGGATACAATCTGACGCTCAGCGAGAACCGCGCCGCAGCGATCACCAAGCTGCTGGAGCAGAGGGGAATTGAGGCCAACCGGCTGACGTTCCGCGGGTACGGCGAAACCATGCCGATCAGCACGGAGCGCACGCGCGAGGGTTATGCCATCAACCGGCGCGTCGAAGTGACGGTTACAAAGCGATAGGGGAAGGCCATGAGCGAGTTCTTCAACTGGCACGACACCTGGATACTGGTCGAGACGCACTGGATATGGATGCTGACAGCGGCCGCCGTCGGCATTTATGTCGGCTGGTCCACCACAGAACGCGTTGACGACGAGACCGGCGGTGCACGGCCATGACCCACTATCTGATCGAACTTGCCGTTTGGATGCTGGCATTCTTCTTTGCGGGCTGCCTGCTTGGCGTGTTGCTGAAGAAGCTCTTTGCGCCGGATGTTTCGGTTGCTGCTGATTCCGTGCCTGCTGCTGCGGCTTCTGTCACATATGCGCCGGTCGAGACGGCACCAGTGCCTCCTGCGGTGGAACCGGTTCGCGCGGTCTCGCAGACGAAGAAAGTTGCTCCGGAAGTCAAGGTTTCCGCGCCTTCGAAGCCGGGCAAGATGGAACGGCCGAAAGGCATTGCGGCGGCGCGCAGCGGAAAACCTGACAAGCTGCAGCGTCTCAGTGGCGTTGGACCGAAGAACGAGAAAGTGCTGCACAGCCTGGGCTTCTTCCACTTTGACCAGATCGCGGCCTGGACCAGCGAGCAGATCGAATGGGTGGACAATCACCTGAAGTTCAACGGCCGCATCCGCCGCGAGGAGTGGACCAAGCAGGCCAGGCTTCTGGCGGAAGGTAAAGAGCAGGAGTTTGCCAGGCTCTATGGCACCGGCGGCATGAAGAACAGGCAGGGTGAGAAGCTCTCAGGCAGCAGGACGCGCAAAAGCTGAGGCGCACTCAGGCTTTGTCAACGCGCGCCAGCCACTGACTTATGGCGTGAACAGACTGCGGTTCGTCGAGGAATGGGACATGGCCTCGGCCTGGTACCTCTGTTGCGGCCAGATCCGGCAATAGCTCTTTCATTTTCACAACGGTTGCACGTTCAAGTAGGTCCGAGTTTTCGCCGCGCAGAATGGCTGTCGGCAGCCTTGCCAACGCGGGCATCAGTTGCCATAGCGCGGCGATCTCACCGGCGCGGATGGTTTCGGCCGACGGAAACGTGTCAGCAAGGCGCAAGTCATAGTGGGGCACGATGCCGCCGGCTGTCTCCATGAAGATACGCCGGGCGGCGATCTGCCATTCATGGTCCGTCACGCCGGAGAAGCCCGATGAGATGCCAGCGAGCGCCGCACCGGCCTCAGGCCAGGAGCCGTAGCGAGCAGGTTTGCCAAGATATGAGGCAATGCGCCGGAGCCCGGCCGGCTCGAGCGCCGCACCGATGTCGTTGAGGAACAGGCCTGCAAGCCGTCCTGGATGCAGGGCCGCCATGAGCATGCCAATGATGCCGCCGCGCGAGGTGCCGAGCAGGGCAACACGCTCCACGTCGAGATGGTCAAGCACGGCAATGACATCGGCCAATTCAACGTCGGGCCGGTAACTTTGCGAATCGTGCGCGGCTGCCGATCTTCCGCGGCCACGCAAATCGACCGCGATGACGCGGCGCATGGAAGCGAACCGCGCGATCACCGGCTCGAAATCGCGATGATTTCGCGTTAGCCCCGGAATGCAGAGAAGTGGCGTCGGCGCTGGAGACGGTGGACCAAAGTCGGCGGCATAGAGACTGGTTCCGTCTGCTGCCGCAACAAAAACGTCCCTGGCCTGAAACTCAGTCACAGCCCCGGATGAGTGCCACGATAGAGTTGCCCGAGCACTGGGCCTGACCTTCTGGCGGCGCTGACGTCGATGCGACGATCAACTCGGCAGAGGAGCCACGGCGCAGATCCGCCGACATCGGCCGCACCGTCTTTGGTGCGAGGCGCGAGCGGTAGACATGCAGGTTCTGGAGAACTTTCTGCACATACTGGCGGGTTTCCTGGAACGGAATCGTCTCGACCCAGTCGATCGGATCAATGTCTGGTGAGCGCAGGTCACCAAAATCGGCAACCCAGTCCTTCGCACGCCGCGGGCCGGCATTGTAGGCCACGAGCGTCAACACATAGGAGCCGCCGAAATCATCTACGAGATCGGCAAGATGGGCCGCGCCGAGCTTGACGTTGTAAGCCGGATCGGCCGTCAGCTTCGCGGGCGCATAGGGCAGGCCATACTGCTTGGCGACCAGCTTGGCGGTGCCCGGCATGAGCTGCATCAGGCCCTGTGCACCAACCTTGCTGCCTGCCTCGGGATCGAATTCGCTTTCCTGCCGTGACAAGGCGAAGACCAGAGACTTCTCGACCGGCTTTCCGATCTGCTTCCAGTCGGGCAGGCCACGGATCGGGTACGAGTAGCTGTCGATATCGATGGCGCGTGTGCCGGCCGCCTTTGCCAGCTTCACGGCCAGCGATGTGCCGCCGACCCCATGGACGACAGCTGCCGCCGCATTCATTTCCGCCAGCGAATTGAAGCGCTGCGAGATAGACCACATGAAGAGATTGAGATGCCGCTTGGTTCCCGCCTTCGACATGATACGGAAAGCGCGGATGACTTCATCGTTCTCGACCTTGCCACGCGCCGCGTTGGTGGTATCGGCGGAGGCAATCTGCTCAGGCACATTGCCGAGGCCCAGGTATTCGCGCGCCAACTGGCCATAATAGATCGTCGAATACTGCGATGCTTCGCGGAACGCCGACTTGGCTGCGTTGCGGTCACCCTTGGCGAGCGCCGTGCGGCCCAGCCAGTAATAGGCACGTGCCTTATCTGTGCGAGTCGTCGAAAGATCGCGGCAGGCGGCAAAGTGCTTGAGGGCACGTTCGTTATCGCCGACGTAACGCAGCGCGATCCAGCCTGCGACGAATTCCGCTTCAATGGCATCAGACCCCGAGGTCAGGCCGTGTCGGCTCGCAATCTTGTAGGCCGCTTGCCAGTTGCTCTTCTGGTTTGGTCCGATGGAGCGGCGTGCAATGATGCGGCGCTCTGTCCACCAGGCAACCGGATCGCCCATCTCGCTGGCGGTGGCCGGCGCATCGAGCAGTACGCTGCGGGCCTTCGCAAATTTCTGATCGCGGCGATAGTAGCGAGCAAGCGCATAACGTAAGGCGGGAATGCTACGGTCGGAAGAAGAGAGGGCCGCGTATTTCTTCTCAGCGCCATCCGAGCCCTTAAGCAGTGCAATCGCAGTCTGGGCAAGGCGTGAATACTTGCTGCCCATGACCTTGGCAAAGCGGCTGGCGGGATCGGCTTCCTGAGCATAAATCAAGCGCCACAGGCGCGAGCGGTAGTCGCTTTCCGAGAGTTCCGGCTTGAATTCGCTGATGATGGTGCTTTCGATGGAGCCGCTGATGCTTGCATCAAGCCAGGCACCGCGCAGGGCCGCCTTGCCGGCCTTGGCATCACCACTCGCATAATGCGCACGGGCCAATGCGACATAGCCTTCTGCGGTCAGCGGCGCGCGACCTGAGAAATGCTGAAGGGCACGGGCGCGATCGCCACTTTCATAGAGGGCCTGTTCGGCCCGGCGACGCATGGTGTCGTTGAGTGGCCAGAGGGGAGCTGCGTCAAGAAAGGCCATGACGCGATCGTAGCCAGCGGTGCGGCCGTGATCGCGCAAATAGATGAGCTCGACGAGTTTTGAAGCGACGGGATCGCCTGATGACCGGGCCAGGCCGCCGGCCCGCGAGAAATCTCCCGACAGCGCGGCCTTTACGGCAGATACGGCATCGGCGCTGACCGCCCATGCCTCTGTCGTGTGAATCGGCAGCACTGCGAGGGCCGAGGCAGCGCCCAGACCCTTGAGAAACATGCGTCGCGATACGTTCTCACCCGTCAAATCAAAACTCCTTCAGCCTGCGACTCGCGCTGCCCAGGCGGATATTGAGGGAATACGACCGTAATTGGACGCTGAATCCAACCCGAAAATGTTCCATCCACCTTGCTTGCCCGCGTCCCTGCGAACGACTATGGTGCCGCGCCAACCTTGGGGGGATAGAGCGACAAAGCTTAACCGTATCTCCCCGATGGTTTCCAACTCCTTACCGAAGAGGTCTTCCGTGACGTTCCGTGGTTCCATGCCTGCCTTGATCACCCCCATGAAGAATGGTGCTGTGGACAAGGCCGCATTCCGGAAATTTGTAGCATGGCAGATCAAAGAGGGAAGCCATGGACTTGTCCCGGTCGGAACGACCGGCGAAAGCCCGACTGTGACGCCCGAAGAGCACAAGCGGTTGATCGAACTCTGTGTGGAAGAGGCCGGTGGCCGTGTTCCTGTCATTGCAGGCACGGGATCGAACAACACAGCCGAGGCAATTGAATATACGGTTCATGCCAAGGCCGCGGGTGCCGATGCTGCGCTGGTTGTGGTGCCTTACTACAACAAGCCGACACAGGAAGGGCTCTATGCCCATTTCAAGGCCGTGGCTGATGCAGTCGACATTCCGATCTTCATCTACAACGTGCCGGGCCGCACCGTTGCCAACATCTCGGTCGAGACGCTGGATCGCCTCGTCAAGGATTGCCGCAACGTCGTAGGCACGAAGGATGCTTCCGCTGATCTCACGCGCCCCTCGCGGCAGCGCCTGATGAGCGGTGAAGGCTTCATCCAGCTTTCCGGCGAGGATGGCACGGCCCTTGGTTTCAACGCCCATGGCGGCGTTGGCTGCATTTCTGTGACGGCCAATGTGGCGCCGCGCCTGTGCGCCGAGTTTCAGGAGGCCACCCTTGCCGGTGACTATCGCAAGGCGCTGAAGCTGCAGGACCGCCTGATGCCGCTGCATCATGCGCTCTTCGTGGAGACGAGCCCCGGGCCGGTGAAATATGCGGTCAGCCTGCTCGGCCTCTGCGATCCCGAGGCGCGCCTGCCGCTTGTTCCCATTGCCGAGAGCACCAAGAAGGCGGTTCGCGATGCCATGGTGCATGCAGGATTGCTGAACTGAAATGTCATCAAAGAGTGGCGGAGCCAAGAAATCTGCCAAGACGGAAGGCCTGCAGGTCAAGGGTGACAACAGGCGGGCCCGCTTCGACTATGAGCTGATCGAAACATTCGAGGCGGGCATTGAGCTTGTCGGCTCCGAGGTGAAGTCCTTGCGTGTCGGCCACGTCAATCTGGGCGAGTCCTATGCCGCAATGAAAGGCAGCGAACTCTTTCTGCTGAACGCGAACATTCCGGAGTACCGGGAGGCCAACCGCTTCAATCATACGCCGAAGCGGCCGCGCCGGCTGTTGCTGCATCGCAAGCAGATCGACCGGCTCGCTGTGGGTGTTCTTCGTGAAGGCCTGACGATCGTGCCGTTGAAGATCTTCTTCAACCCGCGCGGGCGGGTGAAGGTCGATGTGGCCTTGGCGCGCGGCAAGAAGAAGACCGACAAGCGTGAAACGATCAAGACGCGTGACTGGAACCGCGAGAAATCCCGCCTGCTGCGTGAACGCGGCTGAGATGCGTTTGCCGGATGCAGGGCTCGCTGCGACGGACGGAAGCACCGTCAATCTCGCACGGCTCGATGGCCTCACGGTGTGTTTCATCTATCCCTATACAGGCCGGCCTGGCGCTGCCGATCCAGTGGGCTGGGACGACATCCCGGGCGCGCATGGATCAACACCACAGGCAAAGGCCTATGCCAGCCTGCATCGAAGCTTCTCGGAACTGGGTGCGCGTGTCTTTGGCATCAGCCTTCAGGACACGGCGTGGCAGCAGGAGTTCGTGGCGCGCGCCGGCTTGCCGTTTCCCTTGCTGTCGGATCGCGAGCGTGTGCTGACGAATGGCCTCGCGCTCGAGACATTCAATGCGGGGGACCGATCTTTCCTGCGTCGGCGTGCGCTGGTCTTGCGCGATGGTACCGTCGCTTTCGACAAGACGCACTATGCGAAGCCGGATGAGGATGCCGCCGAAATCCTGTCATGGATCCGGAATCACGCCGGATGATCCTGGTCGGTCTTGGCAGCAATCTTGACGGTCCCTGGGGAACGCCGAGGCAGGCCGTCGAACGGGCGTTGCAAGCGCTCAATTCTGGACCGGTCAAGCTGCGCCAGGCCTCAAGACTCAGGATCACAGCGCCCTTTGGCCGCCTGAACCAGCCGGACTTTGTCAATGCGGTCGCGCTGGTCGACACGCATCTTTCGCCTGACGCGCTGTTGCGGCGGTTGCACATGATCGAGCGCGAGGCGGGGAGGGCGCGGCGTTTGCGCTGGGGGCCGCGCACGCTCGATCTTGACCTGCTCGATTATCATGGCGTCGTGCGCCCGAAGCGCACGCTTTCGATCAAGCCGTTGGTGTTGCCTCATCCCGGCATGGCCGAAAGGTCATTCGTGCTTGAACCGCTGGCAGAGATGGCGCCGCAGTGGCGTCATCCCGTGAGCCGCGAAGCAGTGCCGGTAATGATCCGGAAACTATCCCGCTTAGCGTCAATTTAAGCCTGAACGGTCAATCCTGCGCCCTGGTGGGACAGTGAGTATTCAGGTGGATGGCATGCGGCTCGTAGTGACGGCGACGATGATTTTTGCTGCGCTGGCGGGGTCAGTCCGGGCTCAGGAGCAACTGGCCCTCAACAGTGGCAAACTGGAAATCCTGGGCGGCATGCAGGATCCCGCGCCTTACTTTCCCAATGGCAAGCGCGCGCTGTCGCAGGATGCGGTTCTGTCCTTTGAGCGCCAGCCGCAAGGTACCGCGAGGCTTGAGACGAAGATCGTCGCCTATGATGGTCCTTTGCCAGCGGGCTCGGTTCTGGTCCGCACCCATGCACGGCAGCTCTTCTATATCCTGCCGGATGGCCAGGCGATCCTCTATCCGGTGGGTGTTGGCCGCGAAGGCTTCACATGGTCGGGTGAGAACGTCGTGTCACGCAAGGCGGAGTGGCCCGATTGGCGGCCGCCAAAGCGCATGATCGAGCGTGAGTTCAGGCAGGGGAAAATCATTCCCGCCTTTGTGGCCGGCGGCCCCCACAACCCGCTTGGCGCCCGCGCGCTCTATATCGGTAATACGGAATTCCGCATTCATGGCACCACGCAGCCCTGGAGCATCGGACGGGCTGTGTCTTCGGGCTGCATTCGCATGCTCAACGAACATGTCATTGAGCTCTATGACCGTGTGGCCATCGGTGCGCGCGTGGTGGTCGAGTGAAAATTCCGCTCGAGGCCCGCATGCTAAACTCTCCCTTAACCTAAACGCGGCAATTTACCATTATTGGTAAGTTTCGGAGTTTGTGCGTATGCGTATCCCACAGTCTCGTGGCCCCGTTGCCCGGTTGGCTGCCCAGTGGCTCTTGACAGTTGCAGCAGCAGCGGTGCTGGCAGGTTGCTCAAACTCAATCGAGCGGTTCTCGGCCAACTACGACAACCCGTCTGACAGCGATCCGGTCTACACCGCGTCGGTTCCGGCGAAGAAGCCGGTTTACAAGCGCCCGGCCTATCAGGCGCCCGCACCTTCGGACGATACGATCGTCGAGACGCCAATTGCCAAGGCGCCAAGCACGCCTTCTTACAGCTACGAGCAGAGCTATCAGAAGGCCTACAAGCAGCCGAGCTATGAGCAGCCGTCCTATGGCGCAACCAAGCCACGCGTGAAGCTCAACCAGCTGCCGCCTCCGGGTGAGCAGGCCTCTGGGCAGGAAGAGATCATTGACGACTCGACGCAGCAGGACGTGCCGTTCCAGCGCGCCGACGGCTACAAGGCCAAGTCCGGCACCGTGCGTGTCAGCGAGGGCATGACGCTGTTTTCCATCGCCAAGGCCAATGGTGTCTCGACCGATGAACTGGCCCGCGCCAACAATATCCGCAAGCCCTACACGGTTGTGAGCGGGCAGATCCTGCGCATTCCGGCCAAGGGTTCGGAGATGGCCGCGGTGCAGACACCAAAGGCCAAGAAGAAGGTCACTTCGGACAGCGAGGAATCGTTTGCGGAAGTACCCAAGCCCTCGGGCAAGGGTGCCGTTCATACAGTGAGCAGCGGTGAAACGCTCTACTCGCTCGGCCGCAAGTATCAGGTTTCGCCTTTCGCCATCGCCGATGCCAATGGCCTTGATCGTAGCCAGACGTTGAGGCTTGGCCAGAAGGTTCGCATCCCGGGCGCAAGCCAGCAGATGGCGAGCGTCGACAGTGACGATAGCGCTGCTTCGTCCGAGACGATTGAGGCACCAGTCACCCAGAAGCCGAAGAAGAAGATCACCCTCTCGCTGGCCGAAGAACAGGCCACTGCCGGTGGCGTGGACAGCAGCAATGATCAGATGGCCGATGACACGTCTGCACCGGCACCTAAGGCAAGTGCCGGCTCGGAAGAGCAGGTGGCACAGGCTCCGGCAGCGTCGTCGGGTCTCAATCTGCGCTGGCCGGTCAAGGGCAAGGTCATTTCCGACTTTGGTCCCAAGGCGAATGGCCTGAAGAATGAAGGCATCAACATTGCCGTGCCGGAAGGCACATCGGTCCGCGCTGCTGACGGTGGCGTGGTGGCCTATGCCGGCAGCGAGTTGAAGGGCTATGGCAACCTTATCCTCATCCGCCACTCCGGTGGCTATGTGACGGCCTATGCCCATGCCAAGGAATTGATGGTCAAGCGTGGCGACACCGTGAAGCGCGGTGACATCATCGCCAAGGCCGGCCAGACCGGTGCTGTTTCCAGCCCACAGCTTCATTTCGAGGTACGTAAGGGCGCGACCGCACTTGATCCCGCCAAGTATCTTGCGTCGTCGACCGCCTCGAACTGATCTGGCCAACGAGCCCCTGCAAGGTGAGGCCCGGACACGTTCCGGTCTTTATCTTTTGCTGGATCAGTCGATCCGCTGGCCAAGGCGTCCGGCAATGTCCTGAACGAGCTGCCAGGCGACACGGCCCGAACGTGCACCACGCGTGACCGACCATTCGACCGCTGCTGCACGAAGCTCCTCCGGCTTGATCTTCAGCTTGTGGTGCTTGGCGTAGCCCTCGACCATTGCGAAGAATTCGTCCTGCGAACAGTTGTGGAAGCCCAGCCACAGGCCAAAGCGATCCGAGAGAGAGACTTTCTCCTGCACCGCCTCTGACGGGTTGATTGCCGTCGAGCGCTCGTTCTCGATCATGTCGCGCGGCAGAAGATGTCGGCGGTTGCTTGTTGCATAGAAGATGACGTTGGCGGGACGGCCCTCGAGGCCGCCATCGAGCACGGCCTTCAGTGACTTGTAGGATGTGTCCTGCGCATCAAAGGAAAGATCATCGCAGAAGATGATGAAGCGGAGATCGGGTGCCTGCCGTAGATGCCCCATGAGCAAGGGCAGGGTCGAAATGTCTTCGCGGTGGATCTCGATCACCTTCAGCTTGCCGCCGCTCTCTGCGTTGACGGCCTTGTGCACGGCCTTCACGAGGGAGGATTTCCCCATGCCGCGTGCGCCCCACAGCAGAGCATTGTTGGCGGGCAGGGCCTTGGCAAAGCGGCGTGTGTTCTCGAGCAACTGATCGCGTGTCAGGTCGATGCCACGCAGCAGCGAGAGTTCAACACGGTTGACCTTGTTGACGGCCTCGAGACCTGGCGGTTCGGAGCGCCACAGGAAGGCCTCATGAGCCGCGAGATCCGGTGCTGACGGCGGCGGCGGCGCGAGCCGGTCCAGCGCATCGGCGATCCGCCGCAGAAAAGGGAGCTTTTTGCCCATGATTTCAACCTCGAAAGAATTCTTGCCGGTAACTTGCAATGGCCTATTGCATCGCTATATTCCGCGCAACCTTTTCAATCCGGGCCATTGGTCCCGCAACCGGAGCCTTTCATGTTCATTACCGAAGCCTATGCCCAGACCGCGGGAGCGCCGGGTGCTGGCGATTTCCTCGGCATGGTCCTGCCACTCGTTCTGATCATGGGTGTGTTCTACTTCCTGCTCATCCGGCCGCAGCAGCGCAAGATGAAGGAACATCAGCAGATGCTTTCGAAGGTTGCCAAGGGCGATACAATCGTCACTTCGGGTGGCCTCATCGGCAAGGTGGTCAAGGTTGTCGACGACAACGAACTTCTGGTCGAAGTCGGTGAGAACGTGAAGGTGCGCGTTCTCAAGAGTGGCCTTAGCGACGTGCGGGCCAAGGGCGAGCCGGCGAAGTAAGAGCCGATCACGTGCTGCAAACGCCCCGCTGGAAACTCATCCTCGTCCTCGGCTCCGTCTTGTTGGCGGCGCTGTTTTCCGTGCCCAATATCCTGCCTGAAAACATGCAGGAGAAGCTGGCTGGATATGGCCTGAGGCCCATGACATTGGGCCTTGATCTTCAGGGCGGCTCAAACGTGCTGCTGGAGGTCGACAAGGACGACATGACGAAGCAGCTGCAGACACAGCTGACGAGCGACATCCGCCCAGTGCTTCGTGAGGCAAACATCGGCTATCGCGAGGTGCAGCGCGTTGGCACCGGTGCCAGCGTCAAGATTGCCAAGCCGGAGGATGTCGACAACGCGCGCACGAAGCTCAACACGCTGTTGCAGCCGGTGCAGAGTGGCATTTTCTCGACAGGTGTTTCCAACAATCTCTACACGCTGACCGAAAGGGACGGCGTATTTACCTTTGCCATCAACCAGGCGGGGCTCGACGCGAAGATTGGCAATGCCATCAAGCAATCTCTCGGCATCTTCGAGAAGCGCATCAATGGCCTCGGCACAACCGAGCCTGTCATCCAGCAGCAGGGCAATGACCGCATCGTCATCCAGTATCCTGGCCTGAGTGACACCAAGCGCCTGCTGCAGCTTCTGTCAGGCACCGGCAAGCTCTACTTCCGACTGTTGTGCGAGGAGCAGCCGCGGGATCCGCTGGAGCGCCCGCCGCAGGATTGTGCGGCCTATCCGACCAAGGAAGACGTGGACAGGGCTTTGGCCACGAAGCGGAATCAGAATCCCGAAGCCGTTCTGACCGATGCCGACATTGCAGCACTTCCGAAGATGTGGGTGCAGACGGGAAGCCGTGCCACAGTTGACGGCGAAAACATCACCGATGCGCAGCCGAACTTTGACCAGAACAACCGCCCCGTCGTGTCGTTCCGCTTCAACAATGCCGGTTCACTCCGTTTCGGAAGGCTGACGGCTGAAAACGTCCAGAAACCTTTCGCCATCGTGCTGGATGGCGTGGTGCAAAGTGCGCCCGTCATCAACGAGCCGATCCTCGGTGGCCAGGGCCAGATTTCCGGCAGTTTCAGCGTTGCCGAGACGGCGCAGCTGGCAATCATCCTGAGGTCTGGCGCTTTGCCGGCACGGTTTCAGGTCGTCGAAGAGCGGACGGTGGGACCGAGCCTCGGTTCCGACTCGGTGCGAGCGGGCTTCATCGCCTGCGTCGTCGGCGTCATTGGCGTGATGATCTTCATGCTGTTGCCCTATGGCTTCTTCGGCGTTATTGCCGACATTGCCGTGATCGCCAATCTCCTGCTGTTGATTGGTCTCATGTCATTCATCGGCTTCACATTAACGTTGCCAGGCATTGCCGGCATCCTGCTGAGCCTCGGCATGGCCGTGGACTCAAACGTGCTGATTTACGAACGCATACGAGATGAATGGCGGAGTGGCCGAACGGCCCTGAGCAGTATCGAGGTTGGCTTCAAGTCGGCCCTCGGAACGGTTCTTGACTCGAACCTAACCTCGCTCATTGCCGCAGTTGTGCTCTTCGGCGTGGGCTCGGGCCCGATCAGGGGCTTCGCCGTAACCCACGCCATCGGCATTCTCACCACAATGTTCACGGCCTTCACCCTGACGCAGGTGATGGTGGCCCTCTGGGTGCGCTGGAAGCGGCCCAAGGAGATCAATCTCTGATGCGCTGGAAACCCATCCGTTTCATTCCCGACGGCACCAAGCTGCCGTTCATGCGCTGGAGCCGCTTCGGCTTCTTTTTCTCGGGCATTCTTTGCCTGAGTTCGGTGCTGCTGTTCATTGTCATGGGCCTCAATTACGGCGTCGACTTCAAGGGCGGCACCGTGATGACGATCCGCACGCCCGTCGCCGCCGAGATCAACCAGCTGCGCGAGACGCTGTCTGCCTTGAATATCGGCGATGTCGAAGTCCAGGAGTATGGCAGCCCGAATGACGTTCTGATCCGCGTCGAAGCCCAGGAGGGCGGTGAAGCCGCCGAACGCGAGGCCCAGGAGAAGGTGCGTGGCGCGCTCGATCCGAAGATCGAGTATCTCAGCATCGAGTCCGTCGGGCCGAAAGTGTCCGGCGAGTTGACGCAACAGGCCATTCTGGCCGTGACCGTGGCGCTCCTCGGCGTCCTGATTTATCTCACGGCGCGGTTCGAGTGGCAGTTTGCTGTAGGCGCCATCATTTCGCTTCTGCATGACACGCTGCTGACCATCGGCCTGTTCAGCCTGTTCAAGCTGGAGTTCAACCTGTCGATCATCGCGGCGATCCTCACGATCATCGGCTATTCATTGAACGACACCGTCGTGATCTATGACCGTATCCGCGAGTATCTCCGCAAGTTCAAGAGCATGGGCCTGGTCGATCTCATCGATCTTTCGATGAACTCGGTTCTGCCGCGCACCTTGCTCACATCGGTCTGTACGCTGATCGCATTGACGGCGCTCTATATCTTCGGTGGCGAAGTCATCCGCGGCTTCACCTTTGCCATGATCTGGGGTGTTTTCGTCGGCACCTACTCGTCGATCTTCGTCGCCGCGCCGGTTCTCATCCTGCTCGGTACCAAGCGTGACTGGACCGCCGAGGCACGCAAGGCGGCCGCAGCCCGGCCCTGATGAAGTTCCTGCCGCAGCGGGCACTCATCGAGAGCTTCGGCAATGGCGGCTTCCGGTTTGCCGGCATGTCTCATGTGGGCTCGCTCATGGTGCTGCCGAGCGGCATGCGGGCTTGGCAGCCTTTGGATATCGAGGCACTTCGGCCGGATGACTTCGAGCCGCTGATCGACGAGCGGGACGGCATCGACTTCCTGCTTCTGGGAACAGGCGCGAGGATGGCGCGGCCGCCGAAGCCTGTGCTCGATCACTTGGCAACGCAGGGCGTCCGCCTCGATTACATGAGCACGAGCTCCGCCATTCACACCTACAACATCGTCCTTGGCGAGGGGCGTCGGGTTGGCGCGGCCTTGCTGGCCGTCGCGGCGGCCCATGGCTGACGGCATCCAGGAGATCGTGCGGGCAGGGGACAAGGATCTCTTTCTCTCCACGCTGTTCTGTCCGGCGGAAAGGCAGGTGGACCTTTTCGCCCTCTGGGCTTTCCACACCGAGATCAGCCGCATTCCGCTGCTCGTGAGCGAGGCGCAGATCGGCGAGATCAGGCTGCAATGGTGGGCCGACACGGTTGAAGCGATTGCCCGCGGCGAGTCGCCCGATCATCCCGTGGCGCGCGCGCTGGCGGATGTCGTGCAGCAGCACCGGCTTCCAACGGGCCCGCTTCTGGCCTTCGTCGAGGCAAAGCGGCGCGACCTCTATGCCGACCGCTTTCCGGACGTTGCGGCGCTCGAGGGCTATCTCGGCCAGGCAACTTCCATCTTCCTGCAGCTTGCCGCGATGATCATTGCGCCGCAGCTTGCATCCGGTGCGAGCGAGGCTGCCGGCTACGGCGGCGTCAGCTTTGGCCTGGCGCGCGGCCTGGCGCTTCATGGCGACCGATTCATACCGTCGGGGCTAAGCAAGGATGAGGCGATGGCCCACGGCCGCAAGCGCCTCGCGCAGGCGCAGGCGGCGATCAACGCGCTGCCGAAGCAGCTGTTCCCCGTCATGCTTCCGGTTGCGCTGAGCGATCTCTACTTCACTCAGGGACGGACTCCGCCGCAATGGCGGCGGCAATGGCGCCTTTATTGGGCGGCCCGGCGCGAGCAGGTGTGAGCGGGCCGCGGGGGCTGCTGTGATGCCTTCACCAGTTCTGTCAACCCATTGAATGTTTTATGTAAATGGTGGGTCGAGACGGACAACTCTTCGTTCTTGTTTGCAGCGGAATTCGTGGTTGTCTGCGGTTCGCGCGCCATCTATGGACAGCCGGTGCAGCGGCAATGTCCGCTGTGCAGACGCCGGAGTAAGGAATGTCAGAGCTTGTGCGATAAGGCTCTCTGAATCCCAGAGAGCCTCGTGAAATCCAAAGCCGCCGGGTGCAGCTGCATCCGGGGTTTTTTTTCACGCCTATTGCACGAGATTTCCATGAACATTTCACGAAGTGAGCAACGTGTTCTGCACGTTCTGGCCCTTGGCGGCCACATCAGGCATGAGCGGGCCGACGGCCCCAAGATCACCGCCATCACCTGCTTTACCCGCGACGGAATGATCCTCGCCGACTGTGACCTCGCCGTGTTCGCGCGGCTGCGGCGCAGGCGGCTGATCGAATCCCTGTCCGGCGGCCCATACCGCATCTCTCGGCGCGGCCGGGCCGCTGTCCGCGCCCAACTCGACAATCAAGGAGCATGACATGCTGATCCGCAATGAAACCGCCGCTGACATTCCGGCAATCAGCCATGTTGTGACGGAGGCGCTCCTGCTGCTGCCGCAATCCACCGGCACCGAGGCGCGCATCGTCGAGAGGCTAAGGGCTGATCGCGCCCTTGCCCTCTCGCTCGTCGCCGAGGAGGAGGGGCAGGTGATCGGTCATCTTGCCGCTTCGGCGGCCCGGATCGGGCCGCAGGAGGGCTGGGGGCTTATCGGGCCGCTCGCCGTCCTGCCGTCACGGCATCGCCAGGGGATTGGCTCAGCCCTGATGGCTGAAGCTCTCAATCGCTTGCGGGCGACAAGCCGGGGCGCCGCGCTGGTGGGCAACCCCGCCTATTATGGCCGGTTCGGCTTTCGCGCCTTTCCGGGCTTCGGCGTGGCTGGCTGTCCTCCGGAAGTGGTTCTGGCCTTGCCGTTCGACGGGATCGCGCCACACGGTGAACTGATCCATCACCCGGCCTTCGGCCTGGAACAGCAATCGTGACAGTGGCCGGAATGTCGCCAAGCCTACAGCTTGGGGGCCGGCATTCCGGCAGCTTGTTGTTGAGGTGGCAGCTAAACAGGGCCGGCGGCGCAGGAATCTGAAAGGGACCAGATGAAGTCTATGCCGGTGAAGTCATTCGCTGATGCGAAGATCGGTCTGCATCGCAGCAAGAGATCGTAGTAATTCTGTACTGGCATAACATGCTCGCTGGAACGAATACTTGTGCATTCGGGCAGTTCTAAAATAAAGGCGCTGCTACCTGGAGATGCCATTGACTCTTGTGGAGTAACATAAGTAGCATCTTGCATATAGAAACGCCGGGTGTGACCATGCTGAGATGGTTTGTTCTGCTTTCGCTTCTTTTGACGCCACTGTTCCCTGTGCAGGCAGTCGCTTCGGATATCGAAGACTTCTCCAGATTTTCAACAACCAGAATGCGACCTGAAGAGTGCTCGGAGTTCGACACGGGCACGTGGCAGTATTCGTGTAAGCACATTGAGATCGGAGCAATAAACGGTTGGATACCCGACACCAAACTCAAGAATGATGCGCGCTGGCAGAAGATCAGAAAATACTGGAATGATCCAGACAACCGCCTGAAATTTGCAGGGGTCGCCTGTGCAAGATCGGACAAGAAGGACAAAGCAAGACGCCTGGCCCTTGGTCGCGCGAAAGATATTGTTACGCAGCTGGTTGCTGAGTTTGAAGAAGACTATCTGACCGGCAACCTGAGCCAGGCCGCTTACGAAAAGAAGGATAGCGGCTCGAAATGTGTTGAAGTGCCGAACAGCTCAGGCCCGGCCGAAGCCGACGCTACCAAGCGCAAAAAGCCTTCAGCGACCTACAATGCAAGTGCTCCAGATGATTCCCCGGAGGCCCTGCGAAGGGTGGCAGAAAGGAAAGCTGAAGAGCAGCGCAAGCGCACAGTAACGTTCATCATGACCAACAATGACCGTTACACACTCTCTCTGCAGTTCCATTCGATCAAGAGGAAGGGCTACGGTTGGCCCGGTGGCAACAAGCACTACGTCTTTAAGGGCGGTACCGCGACCTACAAGCTTCAATGCTCCCCCGGGGAAAAAGTCTGCTTTGGGGCTTGGCGAGACTACCAAACGATGTACTGGGGGGTAGGCAAAACGTGGCGAAACGCATGCGATAACTGCTGCACCACTTGCGGAAACACCTTTGAAACGACACTCACCGACGGTGGCCCGGATAGCTATCCCTCAAAGTCCAGTGGCGGCTCGGGCGGAAGCGCCCTTCAAAGTGTTATCGATGGTGTAAATGCTGGCCTTATGATTGGAAACATCATTCGCGGGAGCGGAGCGGGCTATGGCGGCTCCTCAGGGTATACTTCAAAAAAGGCACCGAGCAGGCGGAGTAGCGGGATCTCGGGTACCAAGTAAGAATGCCATCGTCGCGAGGCAGAAGCCCTATCCAAGTCGGGAGCCGGGCGCCTAGCAGAGACCAGCCGAAGTCCTAGCTATCTTTAAAAGCCAGTGGCACGAGCGGATTCAATGGCGGGGCGTTGTAGACGCTATGCGAACCTGCCGTGAGACTTATGCTATTGTAGTTCTTATGCCTTTACGCTCAAGCTATTTTCGTAAATGGTTAAGAAAGGCAGGTGATAAGTTTGGCGTGATGAAAGCTTATTTTCGTTTATTGCCAGACACCAACTTTAAGGAATTGATATAGTCAGTATCAAATTCAATGACTCGAATATCATTTGGTCTGAATTTCATCTGTCCATCCCATTTACCATTTGTATCTAGGCAATCAATTACAAGATGTTTGCTATCTAGTGATTTAAGACGACCTAAATAACAAGCTGTTTCAGATTTGGTTTGAAATTGAAATACTCCAAACTTTTCTGTCAAATATTTTAATATTGTATTCAAGTCATTTAGCGGTATCGAATCTTTTTTCGTTACTTCTATTCCTTTTAACTTAATTACCTTGTGTCTAAATTTTTCTTCTGAGCTTATACAAAACCCCTCAATACTTTTATGTCTTATAATCACATACCCATCGACTATATAGTCTACAGGATTATATTTCATCAAAGTCCAGTCATCGCTGCAATCAATGACAATGCCATAGATTGGAGTTTTTCTGTCAGTGAACTTAATTGAAATTAATTTGCCTATATGCTTTTTATTTTTCATATTATTTTACAATAGGTTACTCGGTTAGAAATGGCGGAGGGGGAGGGATTCGAACCCCCGGAAGGCTTGCACCCCCAACGGTTTTCAAGACCGCCGCAATCGACCACTCTGCCACCCCTCCACAAGATGGTTCACAGATCGAAGCGCACCGCATCTAGCATGCCTGCCCCGATTGGCAAGCCGCGCCGTCAGGTGGCGAAGCTGGGGTCTTCCGCGGCGATGATCGACTTCATCTCCTCGAAGTGGGAGATGAACTGTTCGCGGTCGCTCTCCCATTCCTGGGCCGTCTTTTCGGCCACGGCAGGGGTCATCACATGGAGCTTCTGCCCGGTCTGGTAGGCGAACACCAGGTTGCGGCAGGCGCGCTCGAGATAATAAGCCAGATCAAAGGCTTCGGCGACGGAAGCGGCGGCAATGAGAACGCCGTGGTTGCCCATCATCATGATGGACTTGTTGCCCATCAGGCGGGCAATGCGGTCGCCCTCGGCATCGGTGTTGGCCATGCCGCCATATTCCATGTCGTAGGCGATGCGGTTGTAGTAGCGCGCCGTATTCTGGTCGATCGGCTTGATTTCCGGGTCGGCAAGCGAGGCGATGGCCGTCGCATAGGGCGGGTGGAGATGGATGAGGCAGCGGGCGTGGGGCAGGTTGGCATGCAGGCGTCCGTGCAGGCTCCAGGCCGTCAGGTCGGGCGCATCGGGGCGCGACATGGTGGATTTGTCTTCGACGTTGAGAAGCAGAAGCTCAGAGGCCTTCACCTTGGCAAAGTGGCGCCAGCGCGGGTTCATGAGGAAGGTCTTGCCATCGGGCGACACAGCCAGGCTGAAGTGGTTGGCCACGGCCTCATGCCAG
This sequence comes from Pseudomonadota bacterium, assembly GCA_020161855.1. Lineage (GTDB taxonomy): Bacteria > Pseudomonadota > Alphaproteobacteria > Rhizobiales > Aestuariivirgaceae > Aestuariivirga. The sequence goes on along the minus strand of JAIUNJ010000002.1, from coordinate 139,264 downwards.
TCGTAGTGGGCGGCGAGCCGGAAGGCGGCTGCGAGATCGACACGCATCTCCCATTCGGTGTTGCTGGCCGGGTTGCGCTTCAGTGAAGTGACGTCGCCCATGGAAACCTCCGTTCTAGCTTGGGGCAAGGCTAGTCTGGTGGAGAGGCTTGGGCAATATGGCAGCTGCCGTCAGAGCCGGGGCCCAGAAATGTCAAAAAGTCATGTGATGCTGCGGCCAGACCATGCTATAGCCCCGGCGGGGCAGATACAGGTGTTAAGTGTTGACGTTGATTCGTAGGCTCGCCCTCTCTGGCGCCATGCTCGCCATGCTGGCGGTTGGTGCCTCGGCGCAGTCCATTCCTCTGGAAGGCCTCTCCTTTGCCAAGAAAATCAAGCTGGCAAGGGCTGGCGATGACACGGCCCAGCTTGCCATTGGCATGCATTACGAGGCCGGCGATCAGGCTGAAAAGGACGTCCAGCAGGCGGCGCGCTGGTATCGCGAGGCCACGCTCAAGGGCAATATCGAGGCACAGTACAGGCTTGCCAAGCTGATCAGCAAGGGCGGCCGGGGCCTGACCGCCGACAAGGTTGCGGCCGTGACACTGTTCCAGGCGGGGGCCGAGAAGGGCCACGCCATGTCCCAGAATGAACTGGGCCTCCGCTACCAGAACGGCGAAGGCATCGATGTCGACATGGTCGAGGCTGCCCGCTGGTTCCAGAAGGCGGTTGACCAGGGCTATGCGCCTGCCGAAGTCAATCTCGGGCTGCTGCGCGTGCGCGGGCAGGGCGTTCCGCGCGACTACGGCATCGCCATCAACCTGTTCCAGGATGCCGCCAAGCGTGGTGATGCCTGGGCCATGAACAATCTCGGGTCCATGTATGAAATGGGCTGGGGTGTCGCCAAGGATCTTCAGAAGGCCCGCGAATATTATCGCATGGCCCTCAGCAAGGGGAACAAGATGGCGCAATCCAATCTGGCGCGTCTCGAGGCCGCCGGAACCTCAACGGCAACCATTGCGCCCGAGCCCGATCTGAGGTCGACAGCCAACTGAGCTGTGCCTCTGCCCGTCAGCTGATTTGCCTTTTCGGACCTGTCCTGCCATAGTTTTGGCATGTGCTTTCACCTGACAGCGACGGGAGAGGTGCTTCGCCTGCGCGGCCGCACGGCCAAGGCGGCGGTCCTCGTCAACTGCGCCCGTATCGGTTTCAAGCCTTAGGACTCCCGGATTCGATCCTCTATCCGGCCGTGGCAAATGCCATGGCTCGTTTTCGTTTCAGGCACGGAGTGTGGCAATGACCATCCATCAGAAGAACATCAATATCGAGGAAATCGTGAAGGCGGATATCGCCCACCATTTCCATCCCTTCACCGATCACAAGACATTTCACGAGGCGGGCGGCCCGCGCGTCATCACGCAGGGCGACGGCGTCTATCTCTGGGACGGCAAGGGCAACAAGATTCTGGACGGCATGTCCGGGCTCTGGTGCGTGAATATCGGCTATGGCCGCAAGGAACTGGCCGAAGTCGCCTACAAGCAGATGCTCGATCTGCCCTACTACAACACCTTCTTCAAGACGACGACGGTGCCGGCCACGGAACTGGCCGAGAAGATCTCGTCGGTTCTGCCGAAGCGCTTCAAGCATGTCTTCTTCACGAACTCCGGCAGCGAATCCAACGACACCATCGTGCGCTTCATCCGCCACTACTGGAAGCTGATGGGCAAGCCCTATCGCCAGCACATCATCGGGCGCAGGCGCGGCTATCACGGCTCCACCTGGGTAGCGGCAAATCTCGGCGGCATGACCGCGATGCATGAGCAGGGCGGTGATGCGCTGCCGGGCTTCCATCACGTGCAGCAGCCGCACTGGTTCGATTTCGGCGGCGACAAGAGCCCCGAGGAATTCGGCCTTGAGGCTGCTGCCGATCTTGAGAAGAAGATTCTCGAGGTCGGGCCGGAGAATGTCGCGGCGTTCTATGGTGAGCCAATCCAGGGGGCGGCTGGTGTGCTCATTCCACCGTCGACCTACTGGCCGGAAGTGCAGAAGATCTGCCGCAAGTACGGCATTCTCATCGTCGCCGACGAGGTGATCTGCGGGTTCGGCCGCACCGGAAAGTGGTTCGGTTTCGAGACCATGGGGTTTGAGCCGGATATCGTCGCCATGGCCAAGGGCCTCTCGTCCGGTTACCTGCCGATTGGTGCGGTTGCCTTCTCCGACCACCTCACCAAGGACTTCTTCGCCAAGGGCGGCGAGTTCTACCACGGCATGACCTATGCCGGTCATCCGGTGGCCGCGGCCGTGGCGCTCAAGAACCTGCAGATCCTGCAGGATGAAAAGCTGGTCGAGCGGGTGGCCGAGCTCGCTCCATATTTCAGCAACATGCTCAAAGCTTTGGCGGACCACCCCATCGTCGGCGAGGCAAGGTCGGTGGGCCTGATCGGTGCGATTGAGCTCTGCAAGAACAAAAAGACGCGTGAGCGCTTCCATGAACCGGGCCGCGTGGGCGGCATCTGCCGCGACCATTGCTTCAACAATGGCCTCATCATGCGGGCCTGCTGGGATACGATGGTGCTTGCGCCTCCGTTCTGCGTTTCCAAGAAGGAGATCGATGAAATCGGCAGGCTTGCGCGGCTAGCGCTCGACAAGACACATGCCGATGTGAAGGCGGAGCTGGCCTGAATGACGATAGGGGCCATTGCATCGCCGCAAATGGCCCCTTAATTGCTTGATATCGCTCAGACGATGGCAATGGCCACATCAAAAACCGGAGGAAAGACCATGACCAACTACGTTCCGAAATTCCGCCCGAGCCGCCGTGCGCTGCTCCAGGGCACCGGCGCCGTGATCGCCGGGCTGACTTTTGCCTCGCGCAATGCCTTTTCCGAAGAGGAAAAGCAGATCAGCCTCTATAACTACGACACCTACATCGGCGAGCACACGCTCGACGACTTCACCAAGGCATCCGGCATTGCAACGCGCATGGATCTCTTTGCCGACATGGACGAGATGTTCGCCAAGCTGAAGGCGGGCAACCCCGGCTATGACGCCGTCATCATCGCTTCGGACTTCCAAGAGCGCATGATGAAAGCCAACATGCTGATGCCGCTGGACCACAGCAAGATTCCGAACTTTGCCAATGTCGATCCGGCCTTCGCCAATCCGACCTTCGATCCGGGCCGCAAGTTCGGCGTTCCTTACATGTGGGGAACGATCGGCATCGGTTACCGCAAGTCGGCGGCGCCAAACGGCGTGATCGACAGCTGGAAAATCCTCTTCGAGTCTGATGAGCTTGCCGGCAAGCTGGCGCTGCTCGGTGACGCGCAGAACGTTCTCGGCTGTGCCCTCAAGTATCTCGGCTACTCGTTCAATTCGACCAACGCCGACGAACTCAACAAGGTCAAGGACCTGCTGATCGCGCAGAAGAAGAACATCAAGGTCTTCGCTGACGACAACGGACAGGATCTCCTGGCCTCCGGCGAAGTGGCCGCCTGCCAGGAATGGAACGGCGATATCGCCCAGGTGATGAAGGAAGACGACGACCTCACCTATGTGATCCCGAAGGAAGGCGCCAACATCTGGGAAGAAGCCTGGTGCATTCCAAACGGCGCGCCGCACCCCGAGAACGCTCACAAGTTCCTGAACTTCGTGCTCGATCCGGAGGCAGGCAAGCACATCGCCGAGACGGTGCAATACGCCACGCCGAACCTCGCGGCCAAGAAGCTGATGCCGGAAGAATACGTCAACAACCTCGCCATCTATCCGCCTGCGGATCTGATCGCGAAGTGCGAAGGCAATGTCTATCTCGGCGAGGAAGCGCTCCGCGTCCGCGACGAAATCTGGACCGCCATTCAGGCCGCCTGATCAGGCACGCGGGCTTTTGAATATGGGGCGGGGGCCGGTGGCTCCCGCCTTCTTTGTGGGAGGTAGGCATGTTGGTGCAGGCACCGGTTTTGCCATTGAACAGTATCCGCGCGGCGGTGAAGTCGGGTTACGGCCTCGACGGCACCTACCGGGCGCTGGATGGCGAGCGCGACCAGAACCACCGGCTTTCCTCTGCCGAAGGCGAGTTTGTTGTCAAAATCTGCAATCCGGCGGAGGGCCTCTCCATCGTTGAGGGCCAGCTGCTGGCACTGGAGCATATCGCAGCCGTTGACCCCGGCCTTGGCGTACCGCGCGTCCACCGAACGCTGCAGGGCGGCCTCCTGCACAGCTTCTCCAGCGGCGGCTCTGTTCTTCCCGTTGCCGTGCTCTCATGGCTGAAGGGGGACGTGGCAGGCGACCGCGATCTTGCGGAAGCGCAGTATTGTGAACTGGGGGAAACCATTGGCCGGTTGAACAAGGCGCTCCGCGGCTTCGTTCATCCCGCACCTGCCGGGCGGGCGCTTGTGTGGAACACCGTTCAGGCCCACGCACTCTCGGGCCATCTTGATCTCATCGCGCCCGGTCGCCGGGCTCTTGTCGGCGCGGTGCTCGCCGAGAGCAGGGCGCTTGTTGAGCCGGCGGCAGCCAGACTTCCGGCCCAGATCATGCATGCCGATGCGCATCCCTTCAATGTACTGCTGTCGGAAGAAGGGCATGTGTCAGGGGTGATCGACTTCGGCGACATGGTGCATGGTCCGCGTGTCATGGAGCTTGCGAATGTTCTGGCCGATTGTCTTCTGCCGGGCCGGGACTTCGCCCGCATTATGACCTCCATCACCTCGGGTTTCGTGCGCCATGTGCCGCTGGAAGAGCAGGAGGTTGATCTGATCCTGCCGCTCATGCGTTCCCGGCTGGCCCTGACCGCGCTCATCACCGCCATCCGGCGGAAGGATGGAGCACCCGTAACCCCACAGATTGCCGCCCTCGACAGCATCAGCCTCGATATTCTGGCGGCTCTTGATGCCGGGAAGCTCAGTGAGGCCATCCGCTACGCCGCCAATTTCGAACCGAGTCCTTCAGCGGCGAATGACAGTATGATCGCGCGCCGCGAGGCTGCCATGGGGCCGAAGCCGCTGCTCTTCTACGACACGCCGCTTCACATGGTGAAGGGAGAGGGCGTCTGGCTCACCGCCTCTGACGGGCGGCGCTATCTCGATTGTTATAACAACGTGCCGCACGTCGGGCATTGCAATCCGCATGTGAGCGAGGTGGTGGCCCGCAGGCTCCGCGTCCTCAACACCAACACGCGCTACCTCACGGATGAGTCCATCGCCTACGCCGAGCGGCTCAAGGCCACGCTTGATCCGTCGCTTGATACCGTGATCTTCGTCAACTCCGGAAGCGAAGCCAACGACGTCGCGTATCGCATGGCCCGCTGCTGGACCGGACAGACGGGCATGCTGGTGATGGATTTTGCCTATCACGGCGTCACCGATATCAGCGATGCCATGTCACCGTCGAACTACCCCGCGGGGAAGTTCTCAAAGCCGCAGGTGCGTCAGCTGGAAGCGCCGGACACCTATCGCGGCCCCCATCGCAAGGGCACGAATGATATAGCTGAGCGCTATGCGGCCTTTGCCGACACGGCCATTGCCGAACTGGCTTCTGCTGGCTTTGGCGTCGCGGTCAGTGTTTTCGACAGCGCCTTCATGACCAATGGCATCATCGATGCACCACCGGGCTATGTGCAGGCGATCGCCGGGCGCATGCGCGCCGCTGGCGGGCTATTTGTGGCGGATGAGGTTCAATCGGGTTTTGGCCGTATGGGAACCCACATGTGGGGCCATCAGCACCATGGCGTTGTCCCTGACTTTGTGACCATCGGCAAGCCCGCCGGGAATGGCTATCCGGTAGGTGTGATCATCACGCGGAGTGAAATCCTCGAGAAATTCATTGCGGAGACAGGGCCGTTCTTCTCGACCTTCGGCGGCGGCAACGCGGCCTGCGCGGCAGGCATGGCCGTGCTCGACGTGATTGCCCGGGAAGAACTCGTGCGCAACTCACTGGAAACCGGGAAATACCTCCGCGAAGGCTTCAGGAGCCTGATGGACCGGCACGAACTCATCGGGGATGTCCGTGGCTCGGGGCTTGCAATCGGGGTGGAACTCGTTCGCAGCCGGGCAACGCTGGAGCCGGCGGCGGCAGAGACGCGGAAGATCATCAATGCCCTCAAGGATCTCGGTGTGCTGGTCGGAAGCGATGGCAAGCTGGGCAATGTGCTCAAGGTGAGACCCCCGCTCATCTTCGGCCGCACCGAGGCGGATATTGCCATCTCCGCTCTGGATGACGCGCTCAAGGCCTTGCGCTGAGCTTGCCCCTGCCGGGGAAATGGGGTTAGACTTGCGCAAAACATTGGGAAACGTCGGAACGGGGACACGGCATCTTGGATGATTGGAAAGGCAACAGGCGCGTATTCTGGACACTAGGAACGCCCGGCTTCTTCTGGCTACTGCTGTTCTTTGTCGTGCCGCTCGGCTTCCTGTTCGTTATGTCGTTCAGCGACAAGGCCGTCGTCGACGGGCAGGTCTCGATCACCGACTATGATTATCTGACCGGTGTCTCCAACTATATCAGGGCATTCGAGCCGCTCTATCTGACCATCATGTGGAAATCGATCTGGGTTTCCGCGCTGGCAACGCTGGTCTGCCTGCTGACGGCTTATCCCATTGCTTTCGGTATCTGCTTTGCGCCGGCCAAGTGGAAGCCGCTGCTTCTGCTGCTGGTGATCCTGCCGTTCTGGATCAACCTGCTGATCCGCACCTACGCCCTGATCGCCGTCTTCCGTACGCAGGGCTATGTGAATCTGGCGCTCGGCTGGGTGGGGCTCGGCCCCTACGACATGCTTTACAATAACTTCGCGGTCATCTTCGGGCTTGTCTACGTCTACATGCCGTTCATGGTGCTGCCACTCTATGCCACGATCGAGCGTCTGGACCGTTCTTTCCTGGAAGCCAGCCTTGATCTCGGTGCCTCGCAGTTCCAGACCTTCCTGAAGGTGACCGTGCCACTGACCATGCCCGGCATCATCACCGGCATCATTCTTGTTTTCATCCCCTGCCTGGGTTCGTTCCTCACGCCTGATCTTCTCGGCGGAGCCAATGCGGTGATGATCGGCAACGTCATCGAACGCCAGTTCAAGGCGGCCAATGACTGGCCCTTTGGCGCCGCCATTTCATTCCTTCTCATGTATGCGACATTCGGGGCCCTGGCCTTGCGTGCGCTGTTCGCGCGCTTCAGCAAAGGGGTCGGCGTCTGATGGCTGGGCAATTGAAACCGGGCGCAGGCCCTCTCGATTATGGTAACAGGACCTGGCTGCGGGCGCTGTTCATCGGCATCTTCTTCATTCTCTACATGCCGATCATCACGCTGATCGCCTTCTCCTTCAACACGGACAAACGCGGTATCGTCTGGCGCGGCTTCACCTTCGACAACTACGTGAAGGCCATGACCAATGACTCGCTGATCGAGGCCTTGGTCAATTCGCTTGTGATTGCCCTGATCGCCACGGTGATTGCGACGATCATCGGCACGATGGTCGCCATCCTGCTCTGGCGTTTCAAGTTCCCGTTCAAGGGCGCCTTCGAAGGTTTCATGGCGCTGCCGATCGTGATCCCGGAAATCTGCATGGGCGTGGCGCTGCTGTTGTTTTTCATCGAAAGCGGCATGATGAATGCTGTCGTTGGGCTCGTCTGGCCCTTCAATCTCGCCAACATCATCATCGCGCATGTGGCCTTCTGCTTTCCTTTCGTGGCCGTGGTCGTGCGCTCGCGCCTCGTGGGCTTCAACCGGCAGCTGGAAGAGGCCTCCAAGGATCTGGGAGCCAGTGAATGGCAAACGTTCAGGAACGTTCTCATTCCTTTCATGATGCCGGGTATCATTGCGGGGGCGCTCCTTGCCTTCACGCTGTCCCTTGATGACTTCGTCATCACCTTCTTCACGTCAGGGCCGGAAACTGTGACGTTCCCGGTCAAGGTCTACTCTCTCGTGCGCAGGGGCGTGTCACCGGAAATCAATGCGGCCTCCACCGTGCTCATTGTCGTCACCATCGTTGCAACAGTCATCGCCATGAAGCTTCAGGCGCCAGAAAAATCGGGTCATTGATCATGCCAGACGCCATTGTTTCCATCCGCAATGTTTCCCGCCGCTATCCTGGCGGCGTTGTGGCCGTCGATGACGTATCCGTCGACATCGAGCAGAACGAGTTCTTTGCGCTGCTCGGGCCGTCGGGTTGCGGGAAGACGACATTGCTCCGCATGATTTCCGGGCTCGATACACCCACGGAAGGCCACATCTATATCGGCGGCGAGGACATGGCCCTGACGCCACCGAACAAGCGTCCCACCAACATGGTGTTCCAGTCCTATGCCGTGTTCCCGCACATGACCGTAGCGCAGAATGTGGGTTACGGGCTCAAGGTGACGGGCGTGCCCTCGGATGAGATCAAGCGGCGCGTAGCCGAAGGCCTCGAGATGGTGAAGCTCTCCCATCTCGCGGACCGCAAGCCGGATCAGATGTCGGGTGGCCAGCGCCAGCGCGTTGCCCTGGCGCGCGCACTCGTCAAGCGGCCCAAGGTGTTGCTGCTGGATGAGCCACTCTCAGCCCTTGATGCGAAGTTGCGTGACGACATGCGTATGGAACTGACGCGGCTGCAGCAGACGGTCGGCATCACCTTCATCATCGTCACGCATGATCAGGACGAGGCATTGTCCATGGCCAGCCGCATCGCCGTCATGGAGAAGGGAAAGATCAGGCAGATCGCCACGCCGGCGGAGCTTTATGAGCATCCGGCCAACAAATTCGTCGCCGACTTCATCGGCAAGGTGAACCTGTTCGAGGCCAGCGTGGTCAGCCAGAAGGGCTCGGATGTGATCGCTAATGTGAAGGGCCTCGGTAAGCTCAAGCTGGTCAGCGACAAGGCCTGCGGCAAGGATGTGACGATTGCCGTGCGGCCCGAGAAGCTCAAGCTTTCGGATGCGGCCCCCAAGGTAGAAGGCATCGTGAAGGCGCAGGCAACAGTACGTGACGTGGCCTATTATGGCGACTGGAGCGAGGTCGTGGCTGAAATGGCCGATGGCACATCCGTGTCCGTGAACGTACAGAACGAGAAGCGCAGCATCGGTTCGGCCGCCAAGCGTGGCGACAAGATTTGGGTCAGCTGGCAGGGTACGGATTCCCTGATCCTGACGGAGTAGGCTTTATGGCATTGGAAATGGACAAGCTCGGCCGGGTGCCGGGAGATGATGCGTTTCGGCGCAGCAGCATCAAGGGCACGAACTGGGAGCCGACCTACGCAGGTGCGCTCTCCTTCATGCGGCGCAAATATACCCGCGAGCTGAAAGGCGTGGATTTTGCCGTGACGGGCGTTCCGTTCGATCAGGCCGTTTCGCATCGTTCAGGCACCCGCATGGGCCCGGAAGCAATCCGCCGGGCTTCTGCAGAGAACGCCTGGGGGCCGTTCTGGCCATGGAACTTCGATCCGTTCGAGACGCTGGGTGTGATCGATTACGGCGACTGCTTCTTTGACTGGGGCCGGAAAGAAGATTTCCCCGAAGCACTCGAACGTCATGCGACCGAGATCATATCGTCGGATGCGGAGATGATCACACTCGGCGGCGATCACTACATTTCCTATCCGCTGCTCAAGGCTCATGCGAAGAAGCACGGGCCGCTGGCTCTGGTGCATTTCGATGCCCATCGCGATGTTGAGGTCGACAATGGCGGGCGTATCGATCACGGCACCATGTTTGGCTATGCCGTAAGGGAAGGGCTCATCGATCCGCGCAAGTCCGTGCAGATCGGCATCCGCACGACATTTGTTGGCGAGACGACCATGGGCTTCCGGATCATCTATGCCGATGAGGTTCACGACTCGACCGCGGCGCAACTTGCCAGCATCATTTCGGAGAAGGTTGGTGCGTCGAAGGCCTATCTTACCTTCGATATCGACTGCCTCGATCCTTCTGCGGCCCCCGGTACGGGAACACCCATTCCGGGTGGACTTACCTATCATCAGGCGGCATCGGTGATCCGCAAGCTGACGGGTATCAACTTCGTCGGCATGGACATGGTCGAGGTGTCGCCGCCTTACGATCATTCCGAGGTGACCGCTTCGGCCGCATCCTCGCTGATCATGGAATATCTCTGCCTCAGGGCCTGGCAGCGCGGTGCGCGTGCGCAAGCAATGCCGGAATGACGGCATGACCTCCCATCCCCTTGATCCACTGAACGCCGTCGAAATAGCTGCGGCAGCCGAGTTGGTGCGGAGCAAGGGTGGCCTAAGCCCGGAAGCCTGGTTCGAAACCATAGCGCTACATGAGCCGTCAAAGGCGGAACTGGGCGCGGGCAAGAGCCGCCGGCAGGCTTTTGTCTGCTGTTACGATCCAGCCTCCGGTGAAACGTGGTTCGGCATTGCCGACCTTGCCAACAATGCCCTTATCGATTGGCACCACGCCGCGGGCATGCAGGCCCGCATCGTGACCGATGAATTCGTGCTCTGTGGCGAGATGGCGAAGCAGGACCCGCGCTTTGTGGAGGCCTGCGCCCGGCGCGGCATCACTGATATGGATGCCGTGAGTATTGAGCCTTGGGCTGCCGGAAATTTCGGTGTGAAGGCCGAGGAGGGCGAGCGCATTGCCTATGGCCACTGCTTCCACCGCAATGCCAACGGCGACAACCCCTATGCGCGCCCGATCGCCAATCTGCATCCCGTCATCGATCTGCGCCGCCGCCGGGTGATCCGCATCGACGACTTTGGCGTGGTACCATTGCCGCCCGAATGCACGCCGATCACGACGGCAAAGCCTCGTGAAGATGTAAAGGCGCTGGAGATCACGCAGCCCGGAGGGGCGAGCTTCGCAGTCGAGGGCCACCTCGTGAAGTGGCAGAAGTGGCGCATTCGTGTCGGCTTCCATGTGCGCGACGGGCTGATCCTGCATGAGATCGGCTATGAGGATGGCGGGCGTGTCAGGCCCATCATGCATCGCGCCTCGCTGTCCGAGATGGTGGTGCCCTATGGCGAACCGGGTGGCGGCAACTACCGCCGCAACGCTTTTGACACGGGCGAGTATGGTATTGGCCAACTCACGGATTCACTGACGTTGGGCTGCGACTGCCTGGGACACATTCACTATTTTGACGCCTGGCGCCACGACTGGAATGGCAAGCCAGTTCTCATCAAGAATGCCGTCTGCATGCACGAGGAGGATTTCGGCATCCTCTGGAAATACTCAAACTGGCTGACGCGCGACGTGACGGTGAAGCGTTCCCGGCGGTTTGTGATCTCCTCGATCTGCACCATTGGCAACTATGTCTATGGCTTCTTCTGGTACTTCTATCAGGACGGCACCATCGGCGTAGAGGTGAAGGCGACCGGCATTCCCTTGCCGACGGCCATACCAGTGGGCTCCGAGCCGAAGCATGGTGCAGCGGTGGCCTCTGGCATCAATGCCCATGTTCACCAGCACGTCTTCTCCTTCCGCTTTGACATGACCGTGGATGGCGAGCGCAACGCGCTGCGCGAGGTGTCCTTCGCCGGAAGACCCTATGGTCCCGACAACCCGCATGGGAACGCCATCGATGTGAGTGAGCGGAAGCTCGCCTCCGAAAGCGAGGCGCAGGGCAGGATCGACCTTGCAACGCAGGCTTATTGGAAGGTGGTCAACACCGCGAAGCCCAACAGTCTGGGCCAGCCCGTGGGCTACAAGCTCGTGCCGGGCGTGAACGCGCTGCCTTTCCTTCCGCCGGATTCGCCGGTGGGGAAGCGGGCAGGCTTCATGTACAACCACTTCTGGGCGACGCAGTTTGCGCCCGAGGAGCTTTACGCTGCTGGTCTTTTCCCCAACCAGCACAAGGGCGGCGACGGGCTTCCGGCCTATGCGGCCAAGAACCGGAACCTCGAAGGGGAGAACCTCGTGGTCTGGTATACGCTCAACTACCACCATTTGCCGCGGCCCGAGGATTGGCCAGTGCAACCTTGTGTCTATGCAAACTTCCACTGGATGCCGGTCGGCTTCTTTGACGAGAATCCGGGCCTGGATGTTCCGGCGGCCAAGCCCGCCCACTGCTGCACCTGATCAGGCGCGCAATTCGATGACCACGGGAACGTGGTCCGAGGGCTTCTCCCAGGCGCGCACGTGCTTGTGAATGTCGACCGATACCAACTGGTCCGCTGCCTGAGGCGACAGGAGGTGATGGTCGATGCGGATGCCGTTGTTCTTCTGCCAGGCGCCGGCCTGATAGTCCCAGAAGCTGTAGGCGCCTTCCGTCAGCGGATGCAGTGAGCGGAAGGCCTCGACAAGGCCCAGCGACGTCAGTTCGGAGAATCTGGCATGGGTTGGTGGCAGGAACAGTGCGTCATCTTTCCAGAGCTGCGGGTTCTTCGCGTCGCGCGCCTCGGGAATGACATTGTAGTCACCCGCGAGAACCAGCGCCTCTTCCTGCTTGAGCGCCTGCGAGGCGAAGGCCCTCAGACGGTCCATCCAGGCGAGCTTGTAGTCATATTTGGGGCCGGGTGCCGGATTGCCATTCGGCAGATAGAGTGAGGCGACGCGCACGGCATGCGCGCCGTCGATGACAGTGGCGACGATGAAACGGGACTGCTCATCGGATGCATCGCCGGGCAGGCCCCGCTGCACATCCTCAAGCGGCAGCCGCGAGAGGATGGCAACGCCATTATAGGTCTTCTGGCCATGGATCGCACAGGCATAGCCGAGCGCCTCCATCTCGAAACTCGGAAAGCCTGCGTTCTCACATTTGATCTCCTGCAGGCAGACGACGTCGGGCTGCGCCTCCTTCAGCCAGGTCGTGACCGCCTCCAGATGGGCCTTGATCGAGTTGACGTTCCAGGTTGCAATACGCATGGCCGCAGTTTGCCTGCCGGCCCGGAGAGCCGCAAGGGTTCAGGCAAAGAGCAGGCGATAGGCGCCGATGCCGAGCAGGCCGCCGACCGTGGGGGCCGTCGCCAAGTTTAAGTGACCGGTCTATTAGGGGCGAAGCCTAGGTCAGGGCGGCTTGCCGTGTCACGGTCCGGATGACCTGTCCATTGGCGGAGAAGTGAATGCCGCATTCGGTCTTGTTCGTGCCCTGCCAGCGTCCGGCACGGGGATCCTCATCGTTGCCGCCAACCGCCGTGCAGGGCACGCATCCGATGGAACGGTAGCCAGCAAGCTTCAGGGGATGGGACGGCAGATGGTGCTGCTGCATGTAGGTCTGCAGGTCGAGTGCGGAGAAGCCGGCCAGCGGCTCAATCTTGAGTTTGCCATCCTGCAGGTTGACGAACTGGAGATCGCTGCGGGCCGAGCCATGGAAGCGCTTTCGGCCTGAAATGATCACATCGAAATCCTTGAGCACCTCGTCCATCGGAACGGTCTTGCGGACATAGCAGCAGAAATCGGTATTGCTGCCGTGGAGATCGCCCTGTGGATCAAACTGCGCCAGATCGGCCTCGTCCGGCTTGGCGATGAGCAGATTGGTGAGGCCCAGCTCGCTGACCAGCTTGTCGCGATAGGCAATCGTCTCGGGAAAGAGTTTCAGGGTGTCGAGGAAGATCACCGGCACATGCGGGTCAACTTCAGACGCCATGTGCAGCAGCACCGACGACTCCGCTCCAAAGGACGAGAGCAGGGCGACACGTCCCGGGTAGTCCTTGAGTACGGACTTGATCAGGTTACGGCCTTCAATGCCCGCATAGCGTTCAATCGCTGCGTTGGCCTGAATGGCACCGTGGGCATCAGCCAGCATGTGGCTGTTCCTCCCAGGCATCGAAACCGCGGTGCCGCTCCGACCAGACTTCGCGTTCACCGACCGGCCGGTACAGCCCACGCTGATAGGCCAGCGACATCTGGCGCGAGGCCTTGAGCCAGCTGTCGAGCGGGAAGCGGTCGCTGACGTCAAAGCTGTCGATGCCGACCTGGCGCATGAACTGCAGCTGATCAGGCAGCACATTGCCCGCTGCACGAATTTCACCCTGATAGCCTTCCAGGCGCAGCTGCCGCGCAATCGAATAGGAGCGGCCGTCGTTAAAGGCCGGGAAGGTCACGATCACAAGCGCCAGCCGCGGCAGGAATGGCGCAAGCTCGGCCTCCCGCACCGTGTTCGGCAGGCGCACACCGAACTGGCCGGGATGCTTGGCAAGCGTGTCCCATTCCTTCTGCAGGCGGGCCAGTGAAACGGTGATGGCCGCGCTGTCGGGCAGCGCATCTTCGTCGGCCAGATGCGACCATTGATCAGCCACAAAGGCATTTTGCTTAAGCAGCGGCATAGAGAGCTTCCTTGAAGGGCTGGGGACCAATGCGGCGATAGGTGGAGAGAAACTCCTCGCCGGGCGACCTGAGCTTGATATAGGTGTCGACAATCTTCTCGATGGCATCGGGTACCTCATGGCCGGCGAAGCCGGGGCCGAGAATGGTGCCGATCGAGGCATTTTCGGAGGAAGAACCACCCAGCGTAATCTGGAAGAATTCTTCGCCCTTTTTGTCGAGGCCGAGAATGCCGATATGGCCCACATGGTGATGGCCACAGGCGTTGATGCAGCCTGAAATGTTGATCTTGATGGCGCCGATCTCTTCCTGCTTGCGCGCATCCGCGAATTTCCGGCTGATTGCCTGCGAAATCGGAATCGAACGCGCGGTGGCAAGAGAGCAATAGTCCATGCCGGGGCAGGCGATGATGTCGCCCACCAGTCCATAATTGGCCTCTGCCAGGTTGTGCGCCTTGAGCTTCAGCCAGACGGCGTGAACATCGGACAGTTTCACATGCGGCAGAACGATGTTCTGGGCATGGGAGACGCGGAGCTCGTCGAACGAATAGTGCTCGGCCAGGTCGGCCATCACACGCATCTGCTCGCCGGTGGCATCGCCCGGAATCTCTCCGGTGGCCTTGAGCGAGATGTTCACGATTGTGTAGCCATCAACGTGATGAGCTGCGGTGTTGTTCTTCACCCAGCGGCCGAAGTCCTTGTCCTTCAGCTTTGCTTCCTCGAATTGCGGAACGAAGCGCGACAGTTTCTCAAAGCGCGGTGGCGCGAAGTACTTGGCGATGCGCGCCAGCTCCCGCTCCTCAACTTCCGTCGTCTGGTGCGGATGCCGGGCATATTCGGCCTCGACCTCCGAACGGAATTTCTCGGCGCCGATCTCGTGCACGAGGATCTTGATGCGCGCCTTGTACTTGTTGTCCCGGCGTCCATAGAGATTGTAGACGCGCATGATCGCTTCGAGATAGGGCACCAGCTCGTTCTCCGGCAGATGCTCACGCACCGTCACGGCGATCATCGGCGTGCGGCCCTGGCCACCACCCACCATCACTTCCCAGCCGGCTTGGCCCTTGGCGTTGCGATGCAGCCTGAGGCCGATGTCGTGGACCTTGACGGCAGCACGGTCGTTGGGAGCGCCGGTGATGGCGATCTTGAACTTGCGTGGCAGGAAGGAAAACTCGGGATGCAGCGATGACCATTGGCGCAGCAACTCACCGACGGGACGGGGGTCAGCGATTTCATCCGCCGCCGCTCCGGCCCAGTGATCGGTGGTCACATTGCGGATGCAGTTGCCGGAGGTCTGGATGGCGTGCATCTCGACATCGGCAAGGGCCTGAAGGATGTCGGCTGTGTCTTCCAGCTTGATCCAGTTGTACTGGATGTTCTGCCGCGTGGTGAAGTGGCCGTAGCCGCGGTCCCACTTGTCGGCGATGTAGGCCAACTGGTGCATCTGCTTCGATGACAGCGTGCCATAGGGGATGGCCACCCGCAGCATATAGGCATGAAGCTGCAGATAGAGCCCGTTCATCAGTCGCAAGGGGCGGAATTCCTCTTCCGTCAACTCGCCGCTCAGGCGGCGTTCGGCCTGGTCGCGGAACTGGGCCGTACGTTCGAGAACGAACTGGCGGTCAAATTCGTCGTAGCGGTACATGGGATCACTCCTCGACGGCAGCGAAGGCGCCAGCCGTTCCTTGTGATTGCTTGCCGAGATCGGTGCGAACTGTGGGCCCCAGCGTTCGGATGCGCTCGCGGAAATGAAGAGCGCGGATCTTGCCGTCGATCCGTTCGGCGTCGAACAGATAGGTGCCGGTCACGGCCGTGGCCTTGACATCCTGCTGGGCGCGCTCTTCGAGGGCCGCTGCGGCCTGTGGTTCAAGGGCCAGAACGGCGTCATCGATCTTTTCGCTCCAGATGCCGGCGCGGGTGAGAAAGACGACCTCGCCGTCACGCAGGCGGTTTGCGGTCATGACCTGACCTTTTTCGGGAGTGCTCATGAGGCTGCCTTGAGAAGTGCATCGCGAATGTCTTCGCGGATGGGGAAGGGAACGACATCGGCCGAAGCACGTGCCTGCCGAAGACCGACGTAGATCATCGATGGGCCTGTGACGCCGGCAAACTGGATTGTTTCCCAGAGTCCGCCGATGGTGGTGGTGAGGACGCGCTCGCTGGCGAGCGTGCCATTCTCGACAATGGCCACGGGCGTCGAGGGGGCAATGCCGGAATCGAGCAGGCGCCCAGCGATGTCACCAGCGGCATTGACACCCATGTAGATGGCGAATGCCTGGCCAGGCTTGGCGAGAGGGGCCCAGTCGTGCTCGGCGATGCCGCTTTCGCTGGCTGCTGTCAGGAGCGTGATGGAGCGGTTGTGGCCGCGCTGGGTAAGCGGCAGCCTGGCGGAGGCCGCACAGCCCAATGCGGCGGTGATGCCGGGTACAACATCGACCGCAATGCCGGCAGATTCGAGGAAGGCCTGTTCTTCGCCGCCACGGCCAAAGACGTAAGGGTCGCCTCCTTTGAGCCTGACAACGTGAAGGCCCTTCTGCGCCTCGCGGAGAAGAACATCATTGATCTCCCGCTGCGAGGGCGAAGCCTCAAAGGGTGTCTTGCCGACCGGAATGCGAATGGCGTCACGCCGCGCCATTTCGAGAACGCCGTCGGAGACAAGCCGGTCATAGACGATGACATCCGCCTCTTGAATCCTGCGATGGGCCTTGAGCGTCAGCAGTTCCGGATCGCCGGGCCCCGCACCCACCAGAGAGACACGCCCCGCTGCAGGCGTCGCATTACCTGACAGGGCCTGTTGAAAATGAAGTTCAAATCCGGCGGCATCATCAGCGAGTACGGCCTCTTGCAGCGGGCCAGAGAAGAACTGCTGCCAGAAGCTGCGGCGGCGGTTTCCGTGTGGAACCTTGGTGGCCACGAATTCGCGCAACGAGGCTGCCTTGCGCGCCAGGTTGCCGAGCGACTGTGGCAGCAGGGCATCGATCTTGCCGCGGATGCCCTGGGCCAGAACAGGCGCCGTACCTTCGGTGCCGATGGCGACGATCACCGGGTCGCGGTCAACGATTGAGGGAATGATGAAAGTGGAGATATCGGCCTGGTCGACAGCATTGACGGGAATGCCGCGCGCCTGGGCAGCCGCGCTGACCTCGGCATTCAGTTGGGGATCGGCCGAATAGACAAGGGCGGCCCCATCCAGCAGGTCTGGCAGGAAGCTCTTGGCAATCCACCGGATGCGGCTGCCGTCGGCCAGTTCAGGATGCAGCTCATTGGCAATGACCTCGATGAGGGCATCGGTCTTGAGCAGGAGCCGCACCTTGCGGGTGGCTTCCTCGCCGCCGCCCACGACAATAACGCGGCGGCCCTTCAGGTCGACGAAGATCGGAAAATAGCGCATCTGCGTTCCTCTTCCTGCCGTTCGGTGAACCGGACGACCGTCATCCATTCAGTATCGGCCTTCGAATTCCGTTGAATCTCGCCGCAATTTCATGCAATTGAGACCGTGAAAGCCCGGAAATACGAAGTGTTCGTTTTTCCGAACAGATGTCCTACAGAGGAAACGGGTTGATGTCAACGCGCGGCAGGAGTGGCGGCAAGGGACAGGCTGCGGATGTGACGGCCGCCGATCTGGGCAAGACCATCCAGCGCCTGCGCAAAGCCTACAACATGTCGCTGGGTGAGCTTTCCGAGCAGTCCGGGGTGGCGAAGTCGATCATTTCCCAGATCGAGCGCAACGAGACAAACCCGACGCTGGCCACTGTCGTTCGGCTGTCGCGGGCCCTCGACACCACCGTTGACGAAGTTCTACGCGGCGAGCAGCAGTCGCTTTTCCTGGAACACCAGACCAGATCCGGCATTCCCATGCTGCAGAGCGAGGACGGCCTTTGCCGGCTGGCCATTGCCGGGCCGCTAAATCTCGTCGACTTTTTCCAGTGGTACGATTTCCACGCCAGCCCCAAGGGTGTGCTGGAGTCCTCACCCCATCCGCCGGGCACGGTGGAACATCTCTACATCGTCTCGGGCGATCTTGAGGTGACGACAGGGGGCGAGGCTCGTGTCGTGAAGGCAGGCGAGGCCCTGCGCTTCAAGGCGGACGTGCCCCACAGGATCGTCAATGTCGGCGAGGGCGAAGCTCATGCCGTCATGATGCTGGCGCTGCGGCAGTTTGGAACCGGGCAGGCGTGATGTCTGCCGAACTTGACCGCGTGAAGTTTCATTTCAGCCCCCTCAAGGCTGCAATCGAAGCGCTCTTCGAGGCGCAGTGGCGAGACCCCGAGGTTCCGGCCATGGAGTATCGTTCCAGCGCCCGGTTGCAGCAGTTTCTCAAGGATCATGGCTTCGAGGTCACCGCAGGTATTGGCGGGGTGCCGACGGCCTTTGAGGCGCGGCTGCGCCTCAGAAGCGGACCGGTTGTTGCAATCCTCGCCGAGTATGATGCCCTGCCGGGACTCGCCGCGGAGGCGGAAGCTTCTTTCAAGCCGGTGAATGCCGTCGCGGGGCACGCCTGCGGCCACAATCACATCGGTCCTGCCAATAGTGCAGCGGCTATCCTTGCAGTAAAGGCCGCCCGTGATCTCAAGCTCGCTGGCGAGATCCGGGTGATTGGCTGCCCTGCCGAGGAAATCCTCTGGGGCAAGATTGCGTTGCTCCATGCCGGGGTCTTCGACGGCGTTGATTGCATCCTCACGTCACATGGCGACTATCAGACGGGAAGTCTCTCGCGGCCATGCCAGTCGGTCGTGATGGGGGAGTTCGTCTTCAAGGGAGAGGCGGGGCATGCAGGCTTCGCCCTGTCGTCGAACGCACTTCTGGCCGCCGAGCAATTGGTGCAGCGCGCCGAAACCGCATTGGCTGAAGCTTTCCCCAAGGTCCAGCGCCGGCATGTGCTGCGGAGGTCGGGCGTGATGCCCGGTATAACGCCGGATGAGACGAGGGTTTGGTATTCAACGCGTGCCCTATCGTTTGAAGATGCGACAGCGGCCTACGCCATGATTTGCGAACTGGCCGACACTGTCGGTGCGGAGCGCAAGCAGGCGGTCAGGCACCAGTTCATTGCCGAAAGCCGGGGCTATCTCGGCAATGATGTGCTGGGGACAACCCTGTTTGAGGCGATGCGCGAAGTTGGCCCACCCGCCTGGCAGGACGCTGATATCGCCTTCATGCGGGAGCTCAGCGCAACCTGCGCGCCGGATGCAGAGATGAAGCTCGACCGTGGCGTCCACTACTTCGGCAGCGGCGAGGACTATTACGGCCAGGACGACGGCGACCTCAGCTGGCGCATCCCCCTCGGCCGTGTGAACTGGGCCTATCCTGAGCAGGTGCCGATCCACCACTGGTCCTGGACCTCGCTGTCAGGCCACAAGGCAAGCGCAGCGGGGCCGCTGATGGCGGCGCAGACGCTGGCGCTGGGGGCTGTGCGGTTGCTCGCTGCGCCGGAGCGCATTGCGGAGGCCAAGGCCGAACTCGTGCGGCGGACGGCCGGTGTGCCGCTGCCCTTGCCGCGCGTTGGTGCCCTGAAAACACTCAAGACGGCCCCGGAGACATTCTGGAACGCCACCTGGAACGAAGTTACGCCGATTTGAGATTTCCGGCCCGGGCCGCCATATTGCGGAAAACGATTCGGGATTGAATTCACCACATGGCGAAAGCTGCAAAGGCCGACAAGGCAGACGATCTCTTTGGCGATGTTCCGCAGGCGAAGCCCGCGCACAAGGCGCAGGCCAAGTCGCGCGGCGAGGAGAGCTATACCGCTGCCGACATCGAGGTGCTCGAAGGCCTGGAGCCGGTTCGCCGACGCCCGGGCATGTATATCGGTGGCACCGACGAGAAGGCGCTGCACCATCTCTTTGCCGAAGTCATCGACAACTCCATGGACGAAGCCGTGGCAGGCCATGCCAGCCGCATCGAGGTGGAATATCAGGACGACGGCTATCTCGCGGTCACTGACAATGGCCGTGGCATCCCGGTCGACCCCCATCCCAAGTTCAAGGACAAGTCGGCGCTGGAAGTGATCATGACCACGCTGCATGCCGGCGGCAAGTTCGACTCCAAGGTCTATGACACCTCGGGTGGCTTGCACGGCGTCGGCGTTTCCGTGGTCAATGCGCTTTCGGAACACCTGATCGTGGAGGTGGCGCGTGGCCAGCAGCTGTACCGGCAGGAGTTCCGGCGCGGCAAGGCAACGGGTCCATTGCAGAACCTCGGCAAGATTTCGGGCCGCCGCGGCACCACCGTGAAATTTCTCCCTGACCCGCAGATCTTCGGTAAGGGCAACATCGAATTCAATGCCGGCCGCCTCTACAAGATGGCGCGCTCGAAATCCTACCTCTTCGGTGGCGTGGAAATCCGCTGGCGCTGCGCCACCAGGCACATCAAGGACAAGGATGTGCCGCAAGAGGCGGTGTTTCATTTCCCCGGTGGCCTGAAGGACTTTCTCGAGGAGCGGCTCGAGGGCCGCACGCGCGTGGTGGCCGATGTCTTCTCCGGCAAGGTGGAGAAGGAAGGGGGCCACGGCAACGTCGAGTGGGCAGTAGCCTGGTTCGGCGGCGAGGACGGCTTCATCTCGTCCTACTGCAACACCATCCCGACGCCTGAAGGCGGCACGCATGAGATGGGCTTCCGCACCGCGCTGACGCGGGCGCTCAAGAACTATGCCGACCTGGCAGGCAACAAGCGCGCCAGCGTGATCACCACCGATGACGTGATGGTGCAGTCAGGCGCCATGCTCTCGGTCTTTATCCGCGAACCCGAATTCCAGGGCCAGACCAAGGACAAGCTCGCCACCGTCGAGGCCGTGCGCATCGTCGACCGGGCGGTGAGCGATCACTTCGATCATTGGCTGGCGGGCCATCCGGCCCAGGCGGACCGGTTGCTCGACTGGATCATCGAGCGGGCCGAGGAACGCCTGCGCCGCAGGATGGAGAAGGAAGTCGGCCGCAAGACCGCCGTCCGCAAATTGCGACTGCCGGGCAAGCTCGCGGACTGTTCTGCGACACAGGCGGAAGGCTCGGAGCTTTTCATCGTGGAAGGTGACTCGGCCGGCGGTTCCGCCAAGCAGGCGCGCAACCGCGAGACGCAGGCCATTCTTCCGCTGCGTGGCAAGATCCTCAACGTGGCCAGTGCCGGCAAGGACAAGCTGGCGCAGAACCAGCAGCTCTCTGACCTGCTGCAGGCGCTGGGAGCGGGCACCGGCACATCCTACCGCGAGGAGGACCTGCGCTACGAGAAGGTCATCATCATGACCGACGCCGACGTCGATGGCGCACACATCGCCTCGCTGCTGATCACCTTCTTCTATCGGCAGATGCCGCTGATGATCGACCAGGGGCATCTCTATCTGGCGGTGCCGCCGCTCTATCGCCTCGGCCAGGGTGGCAAGGTGGCCTATGCCCGCAACGACGCGCACAAGGACGAATTGCTGCGCACGGAGTTTTCCGGCCGCGGCAAGGTCGAGGTCGGCCGCTTCAAGGGCCTTGGTGAAATGCTGCCTGCGCAGCTCAAGGAAACCACCATGGATCCGCGCAAGCGCACGCTGCTGCGGGTGACGCTTTCCGAAGCGGCGCGGACCTCGACGGCCAAGGTGGTGGAGCAGCTCATGGGCAACAAGCCCGAGGAGCGCTTCAACTTCATCACCGAGCGGGCGCAGTTCGTCGAGGAAGAGGCGCTCGACGTCTAGGCGGCGATCGGGTGTGGCCGCGTCATCGTCCAGATGACGTGGAGCAGCGACGAGCCAAGGATGATCGCGCCGCCGAGCAGCACATTGGCTGTCGGGACCTCGCCCAGGAAGGCAAAGACCCAGAGCGGCGCGAAGGCGGCATTGAGGATGCCGAGGAGGCCGGACTGCGCGGCCGGGATGCGCTGCATGGCATAGAAGATCAGCAGGTTGCCGATGGCCAGCTGCACCATGCCGAACAGCGCCATGAGACTCCAGCCGCGGCCATCGAGCACCGAGAAATCGGCGAATGGTAGGCCGATGAAGCCGGAGGTCAGCACCGTGAGGCAGGAGACCGGCAGGATATCGAGCTTGGGGGCGCGGCGCACCAAGAGCACGATGAGCGAGAAGCTGAGAACGCAGGCCACGGCCAGCAGATCGCCGATGAGGGCGCCGCCCTTGGCCCCGGTCAGCATCATGACGGCGATGCCGATGAAGCCTGCGATGGCGGCGAGCAGCGTGGCGACATCAAGCCGCTCACCCAGAACGAGGCGGGCCGCGACGGCGGCGGCAAAGGGGGCGGTGGCAAAGATCATGAAGAAGTTGGCCACACCCGTGTAGCTCAGCGACACGATGTTGAACATCATGCCCATGGCGTTGCAGCCGATGAGGATAAGGCCCGTGAGGCCAACGCTCATGAGGGACGAGAAGGTGCGCAGGCCATCGCGCCAGAACAGGATGGCCAGCACCATCAGGAAGGCGAAGAAGCCGCGGCCGGCCGTGAGGGTGAAACCATCCGCGCCGATGATGCGCGTGAACAGGCCGGAGGTGGAATCGACCGCCGAACCGGCAATCATCATCAGGAGCCCGATACGGGCTGTGGCGTGCGAGGGGGTCATGGAGGAACCGTGGGAGAAGCCGCTCATGCCTTGATTTGGCCGTGCGCCGCAAGTGGGGCCGGGCGCAGGGCAGGGACCCGCGCGCCGCAGGGCGGGCGATGACGGCTTGCGAAGGCCAGGGGCTTCCGCCAGCATGGCGCCATCAAGGAGATGGACATGGCTTGGAGAGGCTGCGCGGCACTGCTGGTTCTGGCGATGGCGGGAGGCCCGGCGCTGGCCGATGACGTGGTGTTCTTCCGGACCCCCTCGGACAACATCCACTGCGGGCTGATCGCCGGTGGCGGCGGCCTGGCCGACTGCGAGATCGCCGAGATGAGCGTGCGCAGCCCCTTGCCGCCGCGGCCCGCCGACTGCGACCTCGACTATGGCAACCGCTTCCAGCTGGAGGGTGCTGGCCCCGCCATCATGGGCTGCTACGGCGACACGGTGCGGACACCCGATGCGCGGGTGCTGGCCTATGGCCGCGAGATACGGGTGGGGCAGATCACCTGCCGCTCCGACAGCAGCGGCCTGACCTGCCGCAATGGCAGCGGCTACGGCTTCTTCCTCTCGAAGGGCAGCCAGGAACTGTTCTGAGGGCGGCGCCCGAAAGACGGGGCGGATCAGGCTCTTGTAAGAAAAATCCTGAAAACGGAATTTAGTGCTTGACAGGCGCGCGGTGTTTCACTAGATTTGTGGACAATCCCGAACTGGGTTCAGATTTCCGCCAGCAACAGTCCTGCAAGCTCACGAGGACGACGTGGCGGGAGAGGCCCCTTC
This sequence comes from Pseudomonadota bacterium, assembly GCA_020161855.1. GTDB lineage: Bacteria > Pseudomonadota > Alphaproteobacteria > Rhizobiales > Aestuariivirgaceae > Aestuariivirga. Next base: position 115,804 of record JAIUNJ010000002.1, on the reverse strand, counting down.
GGAACCCGCCTCACACCGGTGCCTGGTTGATCTCGATGATGTTCCAGTCGGGGTCGGTCAGGAAAATCTGCGGAAAACCTGCAAGTCCGGTCTTCTTGACGATCAGGCGCTTGTTGTTCTCGGGCGGAAGGTCGGCGCTGTAACCCTTGGCCTCGAGGTCGGCGAGCGACTCGTCGAAATTGCCGGTGCGCAGGGCGAAATGCACGTCGTCATTGTCGACCGGCTTGCTGCGGAAATTGCCGGGCGGATGCTGCGTGATGTGGACCTGCAGCGCGCCGAGCCCATACCAGATGCCGGGGATGGTGAAGGGCGGGCGGGCGATGCGCCGGAAGCCGAGAACGTTTTCGTAGAAGGCGGCGGCCCGGTCGACCTCGTGGACGATGACGGACACATGATGCAGTGCAAGTTCGGCCATGGCGATCTCCGCGTTGGGGAGGGCGGAAGATGGCATGGCGGCGTGGCGTGGGGAAGGGCGAGGTGGTTGGTCGAACGATTCTCACTAGATTTGCTGACAATCCGGAGTTGGGTCTCCGAAACCTTGTATCAAGTCTTGCAAGCTTAAAGAGGTGACGGCGAATGGCTGGAAAGCCGAAGTTAGACGCTGGTTCTTACCGGACTCTCTGTTCACACTGTCATACGCGTCAGCTTCCCCTGTATGACGAGACTTTTAAGGGGGTCAGATAGATTGCCCGTGCCCTGGAAATTTGGCTAAGCTTATGCGGTTTGCTGTTGCGGTTTTACGAGGGTTCCAATGATTTGGCGCAAGCAGAAGAAATATTCGTTCATAAAACCGCCACCCCTAGATTGTAAAAAACACGAGATAATATATCATTATTGTAATCTGGATGCATTTCTGGGGATAATTAATACGAGAAAGATCTGGTTCTCGGACGTAAATACATTGAACGACTATTCAGAATCCCATTGGGCCTATGATCGATTTATTGAGGCGGTCAATCTTGCCATTGGAGATGTCGGAGAAGATTTTGTTACGGAGCTAGATGAAAGAGTTTCGACAGGACAACTCCGTTCGCTTCCTCTCGTGGCGTCGTTTTCAATCGTAGGCGATTTACTTAGTCAGTGGCGCTCTTACGCAAACGATGGTGGTGGGGTGGCAATTGGATTTGACGCGTCAAAACTCTGCAAACTATCCACCCGCAATGTGGAGGTAATCTACTCCAAAGAAGAGCAGGTGAATCATTTCTACACAATGATCAGAGCATCGCACGACACATATCAGCATGTGCCTAAGAATAAGCGGCGTAAATTTTTAGACGAGATAGGGCACATTATGCACTTGGACCTGGTTTGCTTTAAGAATCCGGCCTTTAGTGAAGAAGGCGAAGTCCGCTTCATGCGCGCAGTCGGTGTTTTGAAGGTTGGAGAATCTGGTTGGACACTCAAAGACTCTGGAGGGCAGGGCGAAAGGTTGAGTAGCGCTAAACTTCCAATTAAATTTAGACCCAGAGCTAATGGTATAGTGGCATTTATTGAGATGCCAATTCAGGGACTGGGCGACAATCTCATACGTAACGTCGTTCTAGGTCCTAAAAGCAATTGCAATGGCGTAGAAATCTCAATGGCGCTGAATGCTGCAGGATTTCGTGACGCCGAAGTGACTAAATCATCAGCTACCTACAGATAAGTTATCAGCTTCGCTGGTATGCATTTTTGTTCGCGCTCTACTACTCCGCCGCTTCTTTCCGCCCCCGCTTCAGCACGTCCTTGAGGAAGTGGCCCGTGTAGCTGCGCTTCTCGCGCACCACGTCCTCGGGCGTGCCGGCCACCACGATCTCGCCGCCGCCATCGCCGCCTTCCGGGCCCAGGTCGATGATCCAGTCCGCCGTCTTGATGACCTCGAGATTGTGCTCGATGACGACCACCGAATTGCCCTGGTCCACCAGTTCGTGCAGCACCTCGAGCAGCTTCTTCACGTCATGGAAGTGCAGGCCCGTCGTCGGCTCGTCGAGGAGATAGAGCGTGCGGCCCGTGGCGCGGCGCGACAGTTCCTTGGCAAGCTTGACGCGCTGCGCCTCGCCGCCTGACAGCGTCGTCGCCTGCTGGCCGACCTTGATGTAGCCGAGGCCGACGCGCTCCAGCGTCTCCATGGTGTTGCGCACCGACGGCACGGCGCGGAAGAACTCCGCCCCTTCCGAGACGGTCATGTCGAGCACATCGGCGATGGACTTGTCCTTGAACTTGATCTCCAGGGTTTCGCGGTTGTAGCGCTTGCCGTGGCACTCATCGCAGGTGACATAGACATCGGGCAGGAAGTGCATTTCGATCTTGATGACGCCATCGCCCTGGCAGGTTTCGCATCGCCCGCCCTTGACGTTGAAGGAGAAGCGGCCCGGCTCATAGCCGCGGGCCTTGGCCTCCGGCAGGCCGGCAAACCAGTCGCGGATGGGGGTGAAGGCGCCGGTGTAGGTGGCGGGGTTCGAGCGCGGCGTGCGGCCGATGGGGCTCTGGTCGATGTCGATGATCTTGTCGAGATGCTCGATGCCCTCGATGCGGTCATGGGCGAGGGGCGCCTCGCGCGCACCCATGAGCTTGCGGGCGAGGGCGCGGAACACCGTGTCGATGAGGAGCGTGGACTTGCCGCCGCCGGAAACGCCGGTGATGCAGGTGAAGACGCCGAGCGGGATTTCCGCCGAGACATTCTTGAGGTTGTTGGCGCGGGCCCCGAAGACGCGGATGGAGCGCTTCTTCTCCCATTTGCGGCGGGCGCGCGGCAGCGGCACCTGCTGCAGCCCCACGAGATATTGCCCGGTGATGCTGGCCGGGTTCTGCATCACCTGTTCAGGCGTGCCCTGGGCGATGACGCGGCCGCCATTGATGCCCGCACCCGGGCCGATATCGACCACATAGTCGGCAAGGCGGATGGCATCCTCGTCGTGCTCGACGACAATCACCGTGTTGCCGAGATCGCGGAGGTGGGTGAGGGTTTGCAGCAGGCGGGCATTGTCGCGCTGATGCAGGCCGATCGACGGTTCATCCAGCACATAGAGCACGCCGGTGAGGCCAGAGCCGATCTGCGAGGCAAGCCGGATGCGCTGGCTCTCGCCGCCCGAGAGCGTGCCCGAGACGCGGTTGAGCGAGAGATAGTCGAGCCCCACATCGACAAGGAATTTCAGGCGCTCGCGGATCTCCTTCAGGATGCGGGCGGCGATTTCCTTTTCCTTGGGCTTGAGCTTGCCGTCGAGATCGCGGAACCACTGGTCGGCGATGCGGATCGAGAACTGCGAGACCTCGCCGATGTGCAGGCGGTCGATCTTGACGGCGAGCGCCTGGGGCTTGAGGCGCATGCCGCCGCAGGCGTGGCAGGGATGGTCCGACTGGTAGCGCGCCAGTTCCTCGCGCATCCATTCGCTGTCGGTCTCGCGCCAGCGCCGCTCGATGTTGCCGATGACGCCCTCGAAGGGCTTCTTGGTCTTGTAGACGCGCAGGCCATCGTCATAGGTGATGGTGATTTCGTCCTCACCGGTGCCGAGGAGAATGCCGTCGCGGGCTTTCTTGGGCAGATCCTTCCACGGCGCCGTCATCGACACCTTGTAGTGCTTGGCGAGGGATTCCAGCGTCTGCATGTAATAGGGTGAGGTGGCGCCGGTCTTGGACCAGGGTGCGATGGCGCCATCGCGGAGCGACAGCGCGCTGTCGGGCACCACAAGCTCCGGCTCGAATTTCAGCTCGGTGCCAAGCCCGTCGCAGGTGGGGCAGGCGCCATGCGGATTGTTGAAGGAGAAGAGCCGGGGCTCGATCTCCTCGATAGTGAAGCCCGAGACGGGGCAGGCGAAGCGCTCGGAGAAGAGGATGCGCTCGTGCGTTTCGTTCTTGCTCTTGTTGGCGCTTTCCTCGGCGGTCTGCTCTTTCGGCAAAGGCTTGTCGGCAAATTCGGCGACGGCAATGCCATCGGCGAGCTTGAGGGCCGTTTCAAAGGAGTCAGCCAGGCGCGTGGCCATGTCGCTGCGCACGACGATGCGGTCCACCACCACGTCGATGTCGTGCTTGTATTTCTTGTCGAGGGCGGGAACCGCGTCGATCTCGTGGAAGACGCCATTGACCTTGACGCGCTGGAAGCCCTTCTTCTGCAGGTCGGCGAGGTCCTTCTTGTATTCGCCTTTCCGGCCGCGGACGATGGGCGCGAGGATGTAGAGCCGCGCCCCCTCGGGCAGGGCCATGACGCGGTCGACCATCTGCGTCACCGTCTGGCTCTCGATGGGCAGGCCCGTGGCCGGCGAATAGGGCACGCCAACGCGGGCGAAGAGCAGGCGCATGTAGTCGTAGATTTCAGTGACGGTGCCGACGGTGGAGCGCGGGTTACGGCTCGTCGTCTTCTGCTCGATGGAGATGGCGGGCGAGAGGCCGTCGATCTGGTCGACATCCGGCTTCTGCATCATCTCGAGGAACTGCCGGGCATAGGCCGACAGGCTTTCGACATAGCGGCGCTGGCCCTCCGCATAGATCGTGTCGAAGGCGAGCGAGGACTTGCCCGAACCGGAGAGGCCGGTGAAGACGATGAGGCTGTCGCGCGGCAGCTCCAATGAAACGTTCTTCAGGTTGTGCTCGCGCGCGCCCTGGATGGAAATGACTCTCTTCTGCTCGGCCATGGGGAGGAACTAGATCAAACCGTGAACAAATACAATCGGGAGAAAACGATAGCGGGGATGCGTCAGGAGCCTGTCAGCAGACTGGCACTTGTCCACATGTAAGTCAGGCTTCGTGACAATTCCATCTTCGGGTGAAACGTGAAGCGCTCCGGCGCGAAAATCGCGAACAATGCCGTGAAGTCGGGCATCAGCGCTGATTGACAACATCAGGGCCATGTCGTGTGATCGGGCAAAATTCACAACAGGGAGAATGAAATGCTCAAGTCGATGACACGGTCGATGACGCGGGGCCTGCGCGGCGCCATGTTCGGCCTCGTGGCTGCGGCGGCGCTGGCGGCCGCCACGCCTGCCATGGCCCAGGAATCAACCGATCCGATCAAGCTGACGCTCCATGACTGGACCGGCCAGCTGATCACCACCAACCTGATGGCCGAAGTCCTCAAGAAGGCGGGCTACAGCGTGGAACTGGTGCAGGCCGACTATCTGGCGCAGTTCGCAGGACTGGAAGCAGGCGACCTGCATGTGGCCATGGAAATGTGGGAGACCACGGGCCGCGACGCCATGGATGCCTCGACTGCCACGGGCAAGACCGAAGTGATCGGGCCCACCGGCATGCAGGCCAAGGAAGAGTGGTGGTATCCCACCTACATGAAGGAAAAATGCCCCGGCCTTCCCAACTGGGAAGCGCTGAAGGACGAGAAATGCGCCGAGGCCTTCAGCACCGCCGAGACCGCACCCAAGGGCCGCTATCTGGGCGGGCCCGTGACCTGGGGCGGCTTTGACGACGAGCGCGTGGCGGCCCTTGGCCTGCCTTTCGAGGTGGTCCATGCCGGCACCGACGCTGCTCTCTTCGCCGAGCTTGAAAGCGCCTATCAGCGCAAGGCGCCGATCCTGCTGTGGATCTACGCCCCGCACTGGGCCCCGGCCAAGTATCAGGGCGAGTGGGTGGAGTTCCCGGCCTACACCAAGGAATGCTACACCGATCCGAAGTGGGGCTCGAACCCCGACGCCCTCTATGACTGCGGCAAGCCCTTCGGTGAAATCTGGAAAGTGGGCTGGGCCGGCCTGAAGGACAAGTGGCCGGGCGCCTACAAGGCGATCAAGGCCTTCTCGATCAACAACGACGAGATGGGCGCCATGATCACCAAGGTCGATCTCGACGGCAAGTCGGTGAATGACGTGGTGGCCGAATGGATGGCCGCCAACGAGCCGCGCTGGTCCGAGTGGATCAAGAAGTAACCGGACCTTTCAGACAACACGGCACCGCCTGCCTTCGGGGCAGGCGGTGTCATTTTAGCTGTGATATTCTTTGCCCATGAGTGATGTGCTTCTGAGCTGCCGCAAGGTGTGGAAGGTCTTCGGGCCGCAGCCGCTGCCGCCAACGCGCGAGCTTGAAGGCCTGGGCACCGAGGAATTGACGGCGCGCGGCCTTGTGGCGGCGGTGCGCGATGCCAGCCTCGATGTGCGTGAGGGCGAGATCTTCGTCATCATGGGGCTGTCCGGCTCCGGCAAGTCCACGCTGGTGCGCTGCCTGTCGCGCCTCATCGAGCCGAGCGGCGGCGAAATCCTTTTCCGCGGCGAGGACCTGCTCACCGCCGACACCCGCCGCATGATCGAGATCCGCCGCAAGCACATGGGCATGGTGTTCCAGAACTTTGCGCTCCTGCCGCACCTGACGGTGCTGGAGAACGTGGCCTTTCCGCTCGACATCCAGGGCATGGAGCGCAAGGCGCGCGCGGCGCGGGCCCAGCAGATGGTGGAGCTCGTCGGCCTCAAGGGCAAGGAGAGCTTCTATCCGCGCCAGCTTTCCGGCGGCCAGCAGCAGCGCGTCGGCATCGCCCGGTCGCTGGCGGTCGAACCCGACCTGTGGTTCCTCGATGAACCGTTCTCGGCGCTCGATCCGCTCATCCGCCGCGAGATGCAGGACGAGTTCCTGCGCCTGCAGGGCAGCCTGAAGAAAACCATTGTCTTCATCACCCATGACTTCGACGAGGCGATCCGCCTTGCAGACCGCATCGCCGTCATGAAGGACGGCGTGATCGAGCAGGCGGCGAGCCCCGAGGAGATCATCCTCCGTCCGGCAACGCCCTATGTGGCAAAGTTCACGGAGAACGTGCCGCGCGCCAAGGTGATCCGCGTCGAGAAGATCATGGTGAAGCCCAAGGCCAAATCCTATGCCGCGCGCGTGCCTGTGCGCAGCAACCTGGCCGAGGCGGCCAAGGCCCTGAAGCCGGGTGTTGCCGTCGTCGGCGTGGTCGATGCGTCTGGTGCCTTCGTGGGCGAAATCCGCCGCGAGGCCCTCACAGCACAGATCATGGCGGGCTGAGATGGCGGCCGCGCCCGCAAGAAACATCGGCAACTGGTGGTTCGCAGCGGTACTCATCGCGGCGCTGGCGCTCTGGTTTGCGGGCAAGGGCACCGTGCCCTGGGCTTTCGACTATCCCAAGGCCTGGATGATTCCGGCCATGCAGTGGGTGGGCGGTTTCAGCAAATGGCTGGTGGATCAGGCGCATTTCGGTCTGTTCACCTTCAAGGAGCTGACGCGCTTCCTCGCGGGGCTGGTCGACTTCCCTTACCGCATCGTGCTGTCGCTGCTGGCCACAGGCTTCCTCGAAGGGCAGGGCTCTGCGGCGGTGCAGATCGTGCCGCCGCTCCCCTGGTGGGCGGTGACCATCATCGCGGCCCTTTTCGGCCACTGGGCCGGTGGGCGGAAGCTGGCGCTCTTCACGACCGCCTGTTTCCTGTTCCTCGCTGCTTTCCGGCAATGGGACAGCGCCATGGTGACGCTGGCCTCGATCCTTGTGGCTGCACCGCTCGGCACCATTGGCGGCATCCTCCTCGGCGTCGCCTGCTACCGCTGGCCGCTGTTCCAGCGCCTGATCGCGCCCGTGCTTGACCTGATGCAGACCATGCCGGTGTTTGCCTATCTCGTGCCGGTGCTGGTGCTCTTCGGCTTCGGGCCCACGGCTGCAATCGTGGCGACGCTGATCTTCGCCATGCCGCCGATGATCCGCGTGACGCTGCTGGGGCTGAAAGGCGTGCCCGGCGAAATCCATGATCTGGCAGCGATGGTCGGTTGCACGCAGGCGCAGACCATGTGGCGCGTATTGGTGCCTGCCGCCCGGCAGAGCCTGATGGTGGGCGTCAATCAGGTGATCATGCTGTCGCTCAACATGGTGATCATCGCCAGCATGATTGGTGCGGGCGGCCTTGGCTTCGATGTGCTGACGGCGTTGCGGCGGCTCGACTTTGGCGCAGGCATCGAGGCAGGCTTTGCCATCGTGGTGCTGGCGCTGGTGCTGGATCGGCTGAGCCAGGCTGCGGCCGACAAGCTCGGTGCGCCGCAAGCCTCCACCGAGGGCCGGAGTTTCGTGCAGCGCCATCCTCATGGTGTTGCCGCTGCGGCCGTCGCGGTGATGGCGATCCTGCTGGCCTATATGGCGCCGGTTCTGCAGGCCTATCCGCAGGCGCTGTCGGTTTCGACGGGAGCGTTCTTTTCGGATGTCGTTGCCTGGATCAATGTGAACTATTTCGATGCGCTGGAAGGCTTCAAGAATTTCATTCTGCTGAACATCCTGGTTCCCGCCAAACGCCTGCTGTTCACCGTGCCGTGGATCGGGGCGGTGGCCGTTCTGGCGGCGCTGGGTTTCAAGCTCGGTGGCTGGCGGCTGGCGGTCCTCGCGGGCACGCTTGTCTTTCTCATTGCAGCAACGGGGCAGTGGGAGAAGGCCATGATCACGGTTTATCTCTGCGGAACCGCCGTGGTGCTCGCCACGCTGATTGGCGTGCCGGTCGGTGTGCTGGCGGCTGACCGCGAGCGCCTGTGGCGCGGCGTGCAAGCCGTCATCGACACGCTGCAGACCCTGCCATCGTTTGTGTATCTGATGCCGGTGGTCATGCTGTTCCGTGTGGGCGACTTCACAGCACTCATCGCCATTGTGGCCTTCGCTGTGGTGCCGGCGATCCGGTACACCGTGCTCGGCCTGCAGAAGGTCGATCCCTCACTGATCGAGGCGGGCCGTGCCATGGGCGCCACGCCCTGGCAGATCCTCAGCCGCATCCGGCTGCGCCTGGCGCTGCCGGATATCCTGCTGGGCATGAACCAGACGATCATGTTCGCCCTGTCGATGCTGGTGATCACGGCGCTCGTCGGCACCCGCGACCTGGGGCAGGAGGTTTATATCGCGTTGACCAAGGCCGACATCGGACGCGGCATTGTGGCGGGGCTTGCGGTGGCCTTCATCGCCATTGTCAGCGACCGCCTCATTGCCGGGGCGGCGGCGCGGCAGAAGGCAGGGCTCGGCCTCGCCTGAACGGCGTCAGGCGCGCGAGCGCCGCAGCTCCAGCAGCAGGTGAATGAGGAGGGCGAGGCAGATCACTGTGCCGCCAATGATCGTCATGCGGGTTGGAACTTCGCTGTGCACCAGCCAGACCCAGAGCGGAGCGAAGACCGGCTCCAGGGTTCCGATGAGGGCAGCAAGGGCTGCCGGGATGGCGCGGACACCCGTGACAAACATGGCGAGGCCTGCGCCGAGATTGGCCGCGCCGAACAGGAAGAGCCAGAAGAAGTCGTGCGGCGTCACCATGAGGCTCGTGGCGCTGAGCGCCATGGCGCCGGAAAAGATCGCCGCCATGGTCGTGCCGAGGCAGACGGCAGGCATCATGCGGACGTGGGCGTTGCGGCGGGTGATGACGATGGCGCAGGAGAAGATAATGGTGATGAGCAGCGCCAGCCCGTCACCGATTGCCGAAACTTCGCCGGTGAAGGACTGCGAGACCATGATGGCGACGCCTGCGATCACGGCGGCAATGGCAAGCCAGGTTCCAAGAGACACCTTCTCCCGGAAAAGCACATAGGCCAGCAGGGCGGCGATCAGTGGCACGCCAGCCTGCATGAGCATGATGTTGGCAACCGTCGTGTAGGCCAGCGCCACGACGAAAGAGGTTGAGGCGATGGCGAAACACGTGGCGACACCAAGCCCCGCCAGCCCCATGGCGCGGAACATGCGGACCGTCTCCGGCAGTCCGTTGCGGATGATCATGAAGGCCAGGATGAAAAGGGCGGCAAAGACAGAGCGCCAGAAAACCACGGTCCAGCTCGACTCTTCCGTGATGAAGCGGGCGATGGTGCCGCCGAAGCTCCATGTGATGGCGCTGCCCGCAACGAGGAAGGCCCCGACCTTCAGGGATTTGACGTGCTGAGATGGGCTCGCGGAATTCATTCGGCGGGTGCCATCACAGATTCAACAGGACGCCGCAAGGGCCAGAGCAGCAGAGGGGCAGGGAGCCAGACTAGGGCGAACTGGTCAACCGGCTATAGGCGCCCCGTGTGGCCAGCGTCACGACAACATCCTGATTGCCGGCATTGCGCCAGAGCCAGCCGTGATTGCCGGTGACGGCCGCCGTCAGCACGCCGTTGTCCGAGGAGGCATCGCGCCGCGACTTGTAGGTCGTGGTCGTTTCCTCGCCATTGCCCTGCATGTCGTAGTTCACAAGGCCGCCGCGGACAGTCCAGGCGTACCGGACGGTGGCACCCTTATCCATGGCGAGGTTGACCTTGATGCCCTGGCCGGGCTTGAGCGTGTAGGTCACCCGGTCCGACTTGAGGCCGCCTTGCTCGGTCGTCGACTCGCTGACGGTTGGCTTCGGTGCCGCTGCGGTTTCTGCAGGGGCTTCCTGCGCGGGCTGGGGGGAGGCCTGCTCGACAACCGTTGTGCCGAAGCCGGGGATATTGTCTGCCGGTGGTTGCTGGGCCGTACTGAGGTCTGTCTGCGGCGCGTCATGCACCTCGGCGCCGGACGAACGCGCGGCCAGAACTTCAACACTTCTTTCAAGGGAAACAATGCGTTCCGTCGCCTGGTTGAGGCGAAGGTTGAGAATTTCAATGTCGCGTACCGAGGCACCCTGTGGCGCCGGTGGCTGCGGGGCCGGCGTAGCGGGTTGCACGGTCGTCTGGCGGCTGGCGATGCCCAGCATGCGGCCAATGCCGAAGGCATCGATGCCCATGGCGGCCGGAATGATCGCGACCAGAAACATGATCAGCGCGCCGATGGCTGCAATCATGAAATCACGCGGACCGGAGCGGCTGCCACTTTCCTGTTCCTTGCGGCGGGCCCGGGGGGCGCGGCGTTCCGGTGGCGGCAGGTCCTCGCGTGGCAGGGGCGGAGGCGGCACGGGTGCTGCCAGTGGTTCCGGGCCGAGCACGGGCTGAGGGGCCGGCGGGCGATAGGCATCCGCCCGTGGCCGCGGCGGTTCGATCGGCGTGAAGACGATCGGCGTCTGCTGGGCAGCAGAGGATGGCAGCTTGGGCCGCGGCGGAACGGTGCGGGAGGGCGCAGAGCCTACGCGGCGCGGCGGCTCCACGATGGTGGCCGGCGGCAGCTTGAGCTTCCGGGGAACAGGCTTTTTCATGATCGGGCGAGCCACTTAGCCTGTCCCGGGGCGCAGGGCTAGAGCGAGTTGATGCGATGCACCAACCGGCCCCGGCGGCGGCTCTCAGTTCTCGATGTTCCAGGTGCCGGAGATGAAGGTCTCGTCTTCCTGTGTCTCGCGCTCGAAGGCGAGGAAATCATAGTAGCCACAATTGTCCGGCCCGGGGAACTCGCGGCAGGTCGAGGGGCGCGCATGATAGATCGTGCAGCGCCGTTCGGCAGTGTCGAAGAACTGGCAGATCTTGCCGAAATGCTTGTCGGCCTTGCGCCGCATGATGCGCTTGTAGCCATGGGCCGCCTTGAAATAGCGCTTCTCGGCCACCTTGAGCGTGACATCGAAATGCTTGGCGATGCGCTCGGCATCGCGATCCTTTACCTCGATGACCGGATAGGAGCAGCAATAGCCCGGGCACTTGAGGCAGTTATACTTGAGCTTCTTGGGGCGCGCTGCGGTCTTGGTTTTCTTGGACGTCGCCATGTGTCAGTCGTTCTTCTTGCTTGTTGGCCTCTACGCGACACCGAACCCACCGGGAAAGGGCGCATCATGCCGCAATCGGCTTGGACCCGGCTTTTGAATCCCTCGTGCGGATGGCCTGGAAGCGGCGGTTTGTCTCCGTCATCTCACCCAGCAGCCATTCACGGAAGGCCCGCGCCGGTCCTGATTCCTTGGACCCCTTCTTGCGGACAATCCAATAGCTGCCGTGGTCCTTCATGTCGATTGCGAAGGGGCGCACGAGCCAGCCTTCCACAAGAGAATCCGTCGTGAGGATCTGGTCGCCCAGGGCAAAGCCCTGGCCCGACTCTGCGGCCTCGATGGCAAGGTGGTTCTGGAACACGGTGCCGCGCCAGTCCATTTCGCCCTCGACCCTGGCCTCCTTGAGCCAGTCGGCCCAATACTGCTTGCGGCTTTCGTGCAGGAGCGTGAAGTCATGGAGGTCGGCCGGTTTGAGTTCTACCCTGTCGGCCAGCAGCTTCGGGGCGCAGACCGGGAAAATGACCACTTCCGAAAGCCTGGTCATCTCCACATCATCCCACGGCCCGCGGCCGTAGCGGATGGCAAGGTCAACATCGTCGGCATAGAAGTCGACGAGCTTGTTGGAGGGATCGATCATCAGTTCGATGTCGGGATGCAGTTCGTTGAAGTGGCCAAGCCTGCCGACGAGCCAGCGCGAGGCGATGGAGGGCTCCACTGAAACCTTGAGGGTGCGCGCCTGGCCGACGGCGGCGGCCTCGCGGGCGGCCTCTGCCACCTGGTCGAAGAGGGGGGTGAGGCGGCGCCCGAAGCGGCGGCCGGCCTCGGTGAGGGTGACGCCACGGCCGGTGCGGTTGAACAGTTCCGTTCCCAGATAGTCCTCAAGCTCGCGGATATGGCGGCTGACGGCGGCGTGGGTGACGAAAAGCTCCGCCGCTGCATCCGAGAAACTCTCGTGGCGGGCGGCGGCTTCAAAGGCCTTGAGGGCGTTGAGCGATGGGAGGCGTCTGGCCATGCCCGCTCCTAGCACAGGGCGTGTAACATTTCCTCACATGTCGTGTCAGTTTTCACAGTTTGTCTCTGTAGCGAGCAAAAGTTACATGGAGGGCGTCGGCGAGGAACCGGCGCAGAGAAACCTCAGGAGAAACACCATGAACTGGATTTTTGACACGTATTCAAACGTTTACAGCACTGCCATGATGATCGAGCAGAAGCCGTATTTCCACGTCGAAACCCCGAAGAAGACCAAGCCGGTCTCTCGCATCGCGAAGCTGTTCGGCCGTGGCTGACACAGTCGGAAGTTGTTGTAAAACAAACTCCATCTAGCAAGGTCCCGAACACCACGGGGCCTTGTTTTTTGACTCGAAAAAGAACATATGAGGAACAATAAGGGCAATTCCCCTGTGGATGACCTGCGCTCATCGGTGCAGGCGGAGATGTCCCGGACTATGAGACGAGTGAAATTGGCCAAGGGAGATGCGTGATGGCGGGTTCTGTGAACAAGGTGATTCTGGTGGGCAATCTGGGCCGCGACCCGGAAGTGCGGCATACTCAGGACGGCAAGCCCATCGTCAACCTCTCGATCGCCACCTCCGAGACCTGGCGTGACCGCAATACCGGCGAACGCAAGGAAAAGACCGAGTGGCATCGCGTGGTCATTTTCAATGAGAATCTCGCCAAGGTGGCCGAGCAGTACCTGAAGAAGGGCTCGACGGTTTACATCGAGGGCCAGTTGCAGACGCGCAAATACACTGACCAGTCCGGTGTCGAGAAATACTCCACCGAAGTGGTGCTGCAGAACTTCCGTGGTGAACTCACCATGCTGGGCGGCAGGCCCGGTGGCGGTGACAGCAGCGGCAATTATGGCGGCGGCGGCGACGATTTCGGCGCGGCCTCGCCCATGGAACGCCCGCGCGGCGGTGGCGGCGCGAAGCAGAGCTTCGCGCGTGGCGATCTCGACGACGAAGTGCCGTTCTGAGGCGGCCTTGGCGCATTATTGCGTCAGCCGCATGATGACAGCGTCGCTGAAGGCGCTCACGGCCCTTGCGGCGATTCTGGTCTTTGCACAGGCGGCGCGGGCCGAGCTTCCCTATCTTGATAACCGCAGTGACGCGGCTTCCCTCATCGAGTCGCTCTACAACGCCATCAACCGCAAGGAATTCGCGCGTGCCTATAGCTATTTTTCAAACCCGCCCGCAGATTCCTTCGACGCCTATGTGAAGGGCTATGACGGCACCAGGAGCGTCGATCTCGCTATCGGCACGGTGCTGGCAGAGGGGGCGGCAGGCTCGACCTATTATACGGTGCCGGTCGCCATCAGATCGCAAGGGCCGGATGGCAAGGAGCAGCTTTTCGCCGGCTGCTATACCGTGCGGGCCATCAATGCGACGATCCAGGATCCACCCTTCCGCGCCTTGCAGATCGAGAAGGGCAGCCTGAAGCCCAGCGAGAGTCTGGCGATTGATGCCGCAGTGCCGGATTGCGGCGCCGGGCAGGGGCCGGTTGAATCCGCCACCGCAGAGGAGGCAACGGCACTCTACCTCGCCGAGTTCGGGCGAAGCTGTGGCCTCTCGGCCGGCGTCCGGGGCGGTTCGACGCCACCCGATGTCTACGAGATCTCGTATAAATATGATGAGAAGAGCGAGGGCAAACCGGACAGCAAGGCCAGCCTCTTCCGCTTCCCGTGCAACATGGGCGCCTATAACGAGACCCACGTCTATTATCTGAAGGCGCCGATCGATCCCTTGCAGCCGGTAGCCTTCGTGAAGCCCGTGCTCGACATCACCTATGACGACCCGGACAGCACCAAGCTCCGCACAATGGCGGTGAAAGGCTTTGACAGTGCCTTCGAGGTGGTCAACTCGGACTTCAACCCGGCCGACAACACGATCACCACCTTCTCCAAGTGGCGGGGCATTGGCGACGCGTCTTCGGTGGGCTTCTATCGCTTCAGCGAAAGCCGCTTCATCCTGTGGAACTATGATGTCGATCCGACCTACGACGGCGAGATGAATGAGCGCGCCGTGCTGAAGGACGGCAAGGTTCAGTAAAATGCCAGCACGGACATAAAGTCCCGGTTGACTCTGTCAAATAATCGTCACAAGAGGGCGTTTGTTGCGGCGCAACATTCCCGAAGAGGTACCGATGACGATGAAAAACGCGCTCCTCGCGGCGGCTGCCTTTGTGGCTCTTTCCGTGCCGGCCCTGGCCGGTGAAACCCTGACGTCCAAAGAACTCCGCGGCCTGGCCCCGGGGCGCTACGCCGTGAGCGTCATGGGCATCTATGAAATCACCGTTTCGATCCGCCGCAATGGCACCATCACCGGCATCAAGGGTGACGAGAAGGATCACGGTCGCTGGTCTGTGCGCGGTCAGAAGCTGTGCGTCGCCTGGAACAACTGGGTGGGCGGCAAGCAGCGCTGCGCGAGCCTTTCCGGAGGCAATGGCGCCTATAGCGGCGGCGGCCTCTATCTGCGCCGGATTTGAACCGGATTCTCCAATTATTATGGGCCTTTTCGTTGCTCCGAAGCCCGCTGCGGACTAGTCTGCAGCAACGGGTTTTTTGAGTCGTTTGTCCGGCCTCCGGATACGGCTTCGCGGGGCTGAACAGGACAATTCGTGGCTGAAGACGACGACAAGAAGGCTGGCTTGCCGCCCGCCAATCCCAATGAAGTTACGCCCATCACCATCGAAGAGGAGATGCGGCAGAGCTATCTCTCCTATGCGATGTCGGTCATCGTCAGCCGCGCGCTTCCCGATGTGCGCGATGGCCTGAAGCCCGTTCACCGCCGCATCCTCTATGCGATGCACGAGGCAGGCCGCACGCCCGACAAGAAATACTCGAAGTCCGCAACCACCGTCGGCGATGTGATGGGCCGCTATCACCCGCATGGTGACAGCGCCATCTACGAAGCGCTGGTGCGCATGGCGCAGGATTTCTCCATGCGCCTGCCGCTGATCGACGGGCAGGGCAATTTCGGCTCCGTCGATGGCGATCCGCCGGCGGCCATGCGCTACACCGAATCGCGGCTGGCAAAGTCGGCGATGCCGCTGCTCGACGATCTCGACAAGGAGACCGTCGACTTCCAGCCCAACTACGACGGTGAGCGCCAGGAGCCGGTGGTGCTGCCGGCGAAGTATCCCAACCTTCTCGTCAATGGGGCAGGTGGCATTGCCGTCGGCATGGCGACCAATATGGCGCCGCATAACCTGGGCGAAGTGATCGATGCGACGCTCGCCTTGATCGACAATCCCGAGATCACCATCGAGCAGCTTCTGCCGATCATTCCAGGGCCGGATTTTCCGACTGGTGGCATCATCCTGGGCCGCGCCGGCATCAAGAGCGCCTTCATGACGGGCCGTGGCTCGGTGACCATGCGGGCCCGTGTTCATACCGAAGAGATCCGCAAAGACCGGCAGGCGCTCATCGTCACCGAGATTCCCTACCAGATCAACAAGTCGGTGATGATCGAGAAGATTGCGGACCTGGTGCGCGACAAGAAGATCGAAGGCATTTCCGACATCCGCGATGAAAGCTCGCGCGAAGGCATGCGGGTGGTCGTGGAGTTGAAGCGCGATGCAGAGCCGGAGATCGTGCTGAACCAGCTCTGGCGCTTCTCCGACATGCAGTCGAGCTTCTCGATCAACAATATTGCGCTATCGGGCGGCCGGCCGGAACAGCTTCATTTGCTCGACCTGCTGCGGTCGTTTGTGAGCTTCCGCGAAGACGTGGTCACACGGCGCACCAAGTTCCTGCTGCGCAAGGCCCGTGACCGCGCGCATGTGTTGGTGGGCCTCGCCATCGCCGTTGCCAACATCGATGAAGTGATCCGCCTGATCCGTGCGTCCAAGGACGCGGCCGAAGCCCGCGAAGCACTGATGGCGCGTGACTGGCCGGCACGGCAACTGGAGCCGCTGATTGCGCTCATCGCCGATCCGCGACACCGGCTGAAATCCGATGGCAGCTACCGGCTGTCGGATGAGCAGGCCCGGGCCATCCTCGAGCTCCGCCTGCAACGTCTGACGCAGCTGGGCCTCGAGGAAATCACCGAGGAACTGGAAAAGCTCGCTGTCGAGATCAAGGACTATCTCGATATCCTGTCGTCCCGCCTGCGTGTGCGCACCATCATCAAGGATGAGCTGGGCGCCGTCCGGAAGGATTTTGCCACGCCGCGCCGCACCGAGATCCTGGACAACGAGGGCGAAGTCGAGGACGAGGATCTGATCCAGTCCGAGGATATGGTCGTGACGGTGAGCCACACGGGCTACGTCAAGCGCGTGCCGCTCTCGACCTACCGGGCGCAGAGGCGCGGCGGCAAGGGCAAGGCCGGTGCGGCCGTGCGCGAGGAAGATTTCGTCACCAAGATGTTCGTGGCGAACACCCACACACCGCTGCTGTTCTTCTCGTCGCGCGGCATGGTCTACCGCCTCAAGGTCTGGCGCCTGCCGCAGGGCACGCCGCAATCGCGCGGCAAGGCGATGATCAACATCCTGCCGCTCGAGACGGGCGAGCGCATCACCACGATCCTGCCGCTGCCGGAGCTTGCCGAAGGCGTGGCAAAGCCCTTCCTGATGTTCGCCACGGCGCTGGGCAATGTGCGCCGCAATGAGCTGGAAGACTTCGAGCAGATTAACCGCAACGGCAAGATTGCCATGAAGCTGGAGGAGGGCGACACAATCATCGGTGTCGATCTCGCCCAGGAGCAGGACAACGTGCTGCTGACAACGGCGCAGGGCCAGTGCATCCGCTTCGAGATGACGGATATCCGCGTCTTCAGGAGCCGCGCTTCCGATGGCGTACGGGGCATCAGGCTCGAGGACGGCGACAAGGTCATTTCCATGTCGATCATCAAGCACTTCGAGGCAACGCCTGCCGAACGTGCTGCCTTCGTGAAGATGTCGCGCGCGGTTTCCGGCGATGACAGCGCCCAGGATGGTGATGATGAGACGCCGGTCGACTCGATGCTGAGCCAGGCCCGCTATGCGGAAATGAGTGCCGCCGAGCAGGTGATACTGACCATTTCGTCAAACGGCTACGGCAAGCGCACCAGTGCCTATGAATACCGGATCTCCGGGCGCGGCGGCAAAGGCATCACGGCCATGGCTGTCAATGAGCGCAACGGTCCGCTGGTGGCTTCCTTCGCCGTCGAGGAAAATGACGAGATCATGCTGGTGACGGACCAGGGCCAGATGATCCGCTGCCCGGTGCATGACATCCGCAAAACCGGGCGTTCAGCCCAGGGCGTCATTGTCTTCGATACGGCCGATGACGAGCATGTCGTTTCGGTTGAGCATATCTCCGAAGACGAGGCCGGCAACGGCGACGAAGCCGCCTAGGCCATCACATTGAGCCTTGCCGTGGTTCGGTGCTAGCACTGTGTCATGGGTTCGCTGTCGTCTTACATCGCCTTCTGTGTTGCGGCCTTTGCGCTTGCCGTCGTGCCTGGCCCGACGGTGACCGTGATCATCGCCAATTCCCTGCGCTATGGCACCCGCGCAGGCCTGCTCAATGTCGCCGGAACGGTGGCCGCGGGCCTCATCTGGGTGACGATTGCGGCGCTGGGCCTCACGGCCGCAATCCAGATGATGGGCGTTTGGTTTGACCTGTTGCGCTATGCCGGTGCCGCCTATCTTGTCTGGCTCGGCTACAAGCTGCTCCGTTCGAAGGGCGATCTCGGCAGCGTCGATGCCGTGCCGCGCAGCGACCGCAATTTCTTCACGCAGGCCCTGTTCGTCACCCTCACCAACCCGAAAGTGCTGGTGCTGTTCGGCATGATGATCCCGCCCTTCATGTCGCGTGACAGCGATCCGACGCTGCAGGTGACGCTTCTTGGCGCAACTTTCGTGGCCATCGCCTCGGCGACGGACACTGCCTACGCCTTGCTGGCGGGCAGCGCTGGAACCTGGCTGTCACGCAGCCGCATACGCGCCCTTGAGGTGGTAAGCGGGCTCCTGCTTGCGGGCGGTGGCATCTGGATGGTCCTCAGGGGGCGCTAGCTCAGCGCGTCCCGTAGGCGGTAGAAGAGCATGGCTGCGGTGAGCAGCGGCGTGCGAATGGGGCCGCCAGGGAAGGGCAGGTGCCTGAAACGCGCCAGAAGGTCGAAGCGCTCCGCCGCGCCGCGGATGGCATCCGACATGAGCTTTCCATACATCTGGGCAAGTGCCACGCCCTGTCCCGAGTAGCCGTGGGCATAATAGACGTTGGGCGAGAGCCTGCCGCAATCCGGGATGCGGTTTGAGGTGATGGCGATATAGCCGCCCCAGGCATGATCGATGCGCACGTCCTTCAGCTGCGGAAAGACCTTGAGCATGCGCGGCTTCATGTAGGCAGCAAGATCCGAGGGTTCGAGCGTGGAATAGCTGGCGCGGCCGCCGAAGAGCAGACGGTTGTCCTGAGTGCGGCGGAAGTAGTCGACGATGAAGTTGGTGTCGGCCACGGCCTCGTTGTCGCGGATCAGGGCGCGGGAGCGCTCCTCGCCCAGCGGCTCCGTCGTGATGATGTAGCTGGTGACGGGCATGACCCGGCCATAGAGCGCCTGCACCGTGCGGCCCAGATAGGCGTTCCCGCCGATGACCATGAACTTGGCTGTCACCTTGCCCTGTGTGGTCCGTGCCCATGGCGCAGGGCCCGTGTCGAGCGCGATGACATTCGAGTTTTCATGGATGATGCCGCCTGCCTTGCTCACCGCGCGCGCGAGGCCATGCAGATAGTTCAGCGCATGGAAGTGCCCGGCGCGGGGTTCGCGCATGGCGCCGTGATAGATCGTCGAGCCAAGCTTCGCTTCCAGCTCCGCCTTGCTCAGCACAGTGCAACCCGGATAGCCGAGCTTCTCATAGTCCTCGGCCTCGTGCTGGAGACCATCGAACTGTGACGGCTTGGGAATGCAGTGCAGGTAGCCCCAGGTGAGGCCGCAATCGATGTTGTGTCGGGCGATACGGGCCTCGATGAGCTGCTTTGCCTCCTCGGCGATGCGGAAGCACTTGGCGGCATCATCCTTGCTCATCTGCGTTTCGAGCCGGGCCTGGCCGGGAGAGAAGCCGGTGCAGATCTGGCCACCATTGCGCCCTGAGGCACCGGAGCCGACGCGGCCGGCTTCGAGCACCACCACCCGGTAACCCGCCTCTGCCAGTTCGAGCGCCGCGGACAGGCCGGTGAAGCCGCCGCCGATCACCACCACATCGGCCGACACATCGCCGGCGAGGGCCGGATAGGACGGCGTTTCATGCGCAGTCGCCTGGTAATAGCTCTGCGCAATCAATGATTGTCTCATGCTTTCAATAACCTGTACGGCCCCCTTCCGGGCGGCCCCGAAACAAGGCATTATTGTTCTCAAATCAATACCATAGCAGGAAATCATGAGCTACGCGAAGTTTGAGGACTATGTGACCGCCAACCGGATCAGCGAGGTGGAATGCCTCGTGGCCGACATGTCGGGAACGGCGCGCGGCAAGATCCTGCCGCCCAAGAAGTTCCTGAAAGGGCAACGTTCGCGTGGCCTGCGCATTCCGGAAGAGATCTTCACCCTCACGATCAATGGCCGTTACACGCAGGACACCCAGGCGGTCAGCGATAGTGCAATCGACATCTATATGGAGCCCGACGTTGACACGGTGCGCATCGTGCCCTGGTACACGGAGCCGACGGCCCAGGTGATTTGCGATGCCTTTCATCTCAACGACGATCCGGTCGAGATCGCGCCGCGCCACGTTCTGAAGCGTGTGCTCCAGGCCTACAAGGACAAGGGCTGGCGGCCTGTGGTGGCGCCTGAGCTTGAGTTCTATCTCGTCAAGCGCAACCCGGATGCCGACTACCCGCTGGAAGCCGCCGTCGGCCGCTCAGGCCGGAAGGAACCTGGCGGGCAGGCCTATGGCATCGACGCCGCCAATGACTTCGACCCGATCGTCGAGGACATCTATGACTTCTGCGAGGCGCAGGAGCTTGATGTCGACACGCTGTCCCATGAGAGCGGCCCGGCGCAGCTCGAGATCAATTTCAACCACGGCGACCCGCTGGAACTGGCGGACCAGGTGTTCCTCTTCAAGCGCACCGTGCGTCAGGCGGCGCTCAAGCACGATATGTATGCCACCTTCATGGCAAAGCCCCATGCCAACGAGCCGGGCTCCTCCATGCACATGCACCAGTCGGTGCTCGATATGCGCACCGGCAAGAACATCTTCGCGGGCAAAGACGGCAAGCCATCGAAGATCATGCTGAACCACATTGGCGGCTTGCAGCGCTATCTGGCGGCGGCGCTGCCGCTGTGCGCGCCGAACGTGAACTCCTATCGCCGCCTTGTGCCCGACAGCGATGCACCGACCAATGTGCACTGGGGGATCGACAACCGCACGGTTTCGCTCCGCGTGCCGTCGTCTGATCCAGCCAACCTGCGCATCGAGAACCGCGTGCCGGGTGCCGACGCCAATCCCTATCTCGCCTTTGCCGCCTCGCTGGCCTGCGGCTATCTCGGCATGGTGGAGCGCATCAAGCCATCGGAACCGGTCGAGGGTTCGGCCTATCGCTATGCCCACACCCTGCCGATCAGCCTCGATGAAGCCCTCGACAAGCTCAACTACACCAAGCCGCTGAAGCTCGTGCTCGGCGAGAAGTTCGTGGAAGCTTACCAGGATGTAAAGTTCGAGGAGATGCAGAACTTCCGCCGCGTTATCAGTTCGTGGGAGCGCGAGTATCTCTTGCTCAACGTGTGATAGGATCGGCAAGGTGTGATTCTGGAGGTGCCGATGAGGCCAGTGTTGCGGCTTCTGCTCGTTGTGAGCGCGTTCATGCTTCTGGCGCTGCCCGCGCCTTTGCGTGCGCAATCCGTCGAGAGCTCAATCGCGCAGATTCTCAATTCCGGCCAGCGCCTGCCGCTGCCCATCGAGAAGGTCAGGAGCGCACTCGTCGCCTACTACGTGAAAGGCGGCGGCCAAGCCTATTGGGTGGGCTCCAACCGCATGGGCCTGTTCACGCAACGCCTGAAGAACGCCCTCTATGACGGCCTCGATCCTTCCGCCTATCCGACGGATTCACTGGTGCAGCTGGCGCAGCAGGCCCGCTCCGGCAGCGCCCAGGACGCCGCGACCGCCGAACTCTACTACTCTGCTTTCTATGTGGCTTATGCCGCCGACCTGCGCATCGGCCGCGTGACGCCGCAGAAGGTTGACCCCAACCTGTTCCGTACCCGCAAGACGCTGGACGCGTTGCGCGTGCTCAACGACATGGGCAAGCAGCAGGATCCGGGCAAGTATCTTTCGGCCTATGAACCGCGCAACAATCACTATCAGGTGCTGAAGCGCATGCTGCGCGTCTACACTCAGGTGATTGACGAGGGTATCGACTGGCCCGTTGTCGGGCAGGGCGATGCGCTGAAGCCGGGTGGTTCTGACGGCCGCGTGCCGGCGATCCGGACGTTGCTCTCCTTTACCGGCGACTATGATGGCCCCGAGAGCCGCTCGACCGTTTATGATCCGGCACTTTTCGCGGCGGTGAAGACCTTCCAGGCGCGCCACGGCCTTGAAGCCAAGGGCCTCCTTGGCAAGCAGACCGTGACGGCGATGAATGTGTCGCCACGCGAACGCCAGAAGCAGATCATCCTGAACATGGAACGCTGGCGCTGGATGCCGGACAATCTCGGCGACGAGCATTTCCTCATCAACATTGCCGGTTATGAACTGGACTGGGTGCAAGGCAAGGCGATCAAGGAGCGCATGGGCGTTGTCGTCGGTGCGGTGGCAACCCAGACACCTGAGTTCACGGGCGAGATGCAGTATGTGGAGCTCAATCCGACCTGGACGGTGCCATACTCCATCGCCACCAAGGAGATGCTGCCCAAGCTGCGCGCCAATCCTTATGAATATGCCGAGGACTTCGAAGTCTTCGCCAACGGCAAGCTCTCCGACTGGAGCAGCATCAACTGGTCATCTTACGGTGCAGGCAAGTTTCCCTTCACCTTCCGGCAGAAGCCCGGTCCCCGCAATGCGCTGGGCAAGGTGAAGTTCATGCTGCCCAATTCGCACAACATCTATCTCCACGACACGCCAGCCAAGGACAAGTTCGCGAATTCAACGCGGGCCTTCAGCCACGGCTGCATCAGGCTCTCGCGGCCCATCGACCTTGCCTATGAACTGCTGGGCGAGAAGGTGGGGATGAGCAAGTCGCTGGTCGACGCGATCTGGGCAACCGGCAAGACCAAGCGCGTCGATCTGCCGAAGCGCATCCCGGTTCATATGGTCTATGCTACGGCCTTTGCCACCGATCGTGGTATCGAGTTCCGCAGCGATGTCTATGGCCGCGACCGCAAGCTCTACGAGGCGCTTTTCGGCCGCCCCCAGAGCTGAGGCGGCGGCAATCTAGCCCGGCAGGCGGCCATTGGCGCTGAGCGCCACGCGGCTTGATTTCACGTGCAGAACCGCCGCGCCATTGGTGGCGAGGAAGGCCGACACCGTGCCATCCACGTCCGAGCCCTTCTCGATGGTGAAGGCCGAAATGCCGAAGGACCTGGCCCAGGCAGCGAAATCGGGGTTGCTCAGGTTGGTGCCGGAGACGCGACCCGGATACTCGCGTTCCTGATGCGTGCGGATGGTGCCATAGATGCCATTGTCTGAAATGACGATCTTGGGGGCTGCACCATAGGCAAGTGCCGTCGCCAGTTCCTGGCCGGTCATGAGCATACCGCCATCACCCACAAAGCAGATGGGCACGCGCTGCGGCTGTTCGATGGAGGCGGCCACGGCTGCGGGCACACCCAGTCCCATAGCGCCGACGATGCCGCCAAGCAGCGTGTTCTGCGGCGAGGCGAGCCAGTGGCGGTGGAACCAGGTCGAGGAATTGCCGGCGTCAGTGGTGATGATGCAGTCCTTCGGGGCAAACTTCTCAAGCGCCTTGGTGACAATACCGAAGTCGATGCCGTCCTCGGCCTCGACAGGCGTGAAGGCCTGCAGCTTCTTCACCGCGCCATTGACCTTGCCGATCCAGGCTTCGCGACCGGAGGAAACGACGCGCGCCTCCTGAGCGAGATCGGCGAGCACTGCTGCAGGATCAGCAACGAGGCCGAAATCGGTGCGGAACACATGACCGATGGGTTTGCCGTCGGGATAGATGTGGATGAGCGTCTGGCGGGGCGACGGTGTTTCGGGGAAGCTGTAACCGAGGCTCGCGACATCGCCGAGGCGCGTGCCCACGGCGATGATGAGATCGGCATCGGCAAGCACCTGCTTCAATGCTGCCGGAACACCAAACCCAAGATGCCCGGCATAGAGTGGCGAGGCATTGTCGAAGACATCCTGGTTCTTCCATGACACGGCGATGGGCATGCGCTGGGCTCCGGCGAAACGTGCGAGCGCTGCCGCACCGGCGGCACCACGCAGGCGCGCACCGGCAACCAGCACGGGCCGGTCGGCGCGATCAATGATGGCCTGGATGCGGGCGATGTCGCGCGGCGCGTGCGAGAGCGAGGCCAGCGGGAAGACAACGGGTTCGTGTTCGGCAACGTCGTCGTTGAGCATGTCCTCGGGCAGCGAGAAGATCACCGGGCCGGGGACACCTTCGGCCGCGAGCCGCAAGCCCCGCGGCATAAGCTCGTGCAGCTTGTTGCCGTCATTCACTTCGAAGACACCCTTCGACATGCTGCCGAAGAATTCGCGGTAGTCCACTTCCTGGAACACGCCGCGGGTGCGCTCCTCGCGGGCGACCTGACCCACCAGCAGGATGACGGGCAGGGCGTCCTGATCGGCCATGTGCACGGCGATCGAGGCGTTGGTGGCGCCGGGGCCGCGGCTCACCATGAAGACGGCAGGCTTGCCCGTCAGCTTGGCCTCGGCGCAGGCCATGAAGCCCGCACCGCCTTCGTGGCGGCAGACGATAATCTCGATGCCGCTGCCATGCAGGGCGTCGAGAAGCGCCAGATAGCTTTCGCCGGGAACGCAATAGACGCGCTTGATGCCATGGGCTTTCAAAGACCGGACGATGACATCAGCAGCGCGCATGAGGACTCCTTGCAAGAATGCCGAGCCTCATATCAGCCCCTCCCGGCAAAGGGGAGAGGCAAAGCTCTGCGGTGCTAGGGTGTCTGGGCTGCGAGCTTGGCGAGGGCGGCCGTGGCCGCGGCGGAGCCTGCCTGTGCGGCCCTGCCATACCACTCCTCGGCCTTGGCCTTGTCGGGCTCAAGCCCGCGGACATTCAGTGCCTTGTAGACCAGGGGATCATAGGTCTGGCCGATGCCATAGGCCGCTTCCGCAAGCCCCTGGCCATGTGCCCTCAGATAAAACTGCCTGGCCGAAACCAGATCGCCTGTCTTGAGCAGGGCATCGCCCTTGCCCATCAGGCCCTGAGCTTCATTGATCTCAAGCGACTTCGGCACAGGAATGGCTTCGGGAATCTGGGCCTGCACTGTGCCTTCCGGGGCAGCGCTCACCGGCACCACAGTCAGGTCACCCTTGTCGAGGGCCACCGTCATGGACTGGGCCGGAGCCGCGGGCTCACCCGTCTTCTCCGCCACTGGTGCCACCGAAAGATCAATTTCCGGCGTGGCTGACTGCGGCACGACGATCTGCACGCTTTGGATCTGCTGCGGCTTCACCAGCCACTGGCCCTTGGCCACTTCCGTTCCCTGCGTGAGGTAGGCGCGCTCAGGAAGTCCGGTAATCTTCAGGGCGATGGGCTCGTCGGGGCTCGCCGGGATCGCGGTCAGCCCGAGTGGAATAGGATCATTGAGAGCCCCCGAGACATCGGCGACCTGAAGGCGCGGTGCCTTCACCGGCTTCTTGGTCAGGACCGTCTCCGGAACCGCCACCTTCTCATCCACATCGGTCATTGCCACTTGCGGCACGGCGGTGAGGGCATCGAAGCCCGACTTGGCGCCATCGGCGATGCGGGCATAGGTTTCGTTGAAAAGGGCGGGGTGGGCCGAGAGGAAGCCGACGCTGCCGCCGAGCAGGCAGGCAAACGCAATACCGGCGACGATCTTCGAACGGCTGCGGCCCGGCTTGCGCGCCTGTGGCCGTGCTGCCTGCGTCCGTACTGCCTGGGGCATGGCCTGCTGGGGAGCGGCCTGCCTGGGTGCAGGCTTTTCCGCCTTGGGGCGCGTGTTGTCCTCCCAATGCGCGTAGCGGAAGCCGCCTTCATCGGCCACCTTGCTGGCGATGGGCTTGCGTGCCGGCGGCAACTCGTGCCCTGGCTGGCCAGAGGCGGAGAGTTCGCGGTCGCGTTCGGCCATGCGCTTCGCCGTCTGGAAGCGCTCTTCCATGTGGCGGCGATAGCGTTCCTGCGCTGCGGTCATTGCCGCAAGTTCCTGCTGCTGGGTCTCCAGCCGCTGCCGGTAGCGCAGGGCCAGATCGCTGGTGTCGGCACCCTGATAGGCGCGGGCAAACCAGGTGGGCGCGTGCTCATCCTGCCCGAGCATGGGCATGGCCTCGGCCGTATCGGGCTGAAGTTCATACTCACCCTGTTCAATGTCGATCAGGTTGGGCTTGCGTTCGGTCTGGCTCATTGTCCATCTCCTGGCTGCAGGGTGTTGTCAGAAGTCGTGCCGCCGTCCGCAGAAAGCCCCAGCACCTCAGCCGCCGAAGCATGGCGGGTGAGGTTCGGAATGCTCGCTGAAAGGTTGATGGGCTGGTCGCCGCCAGCCGAAATTTCGTTGCTCGCCGCAAAGAGTGCTTCGGAAAGGCGGCGGAGCTTGTCGTAATGCTGGTTGCGCGCCGGCCAGTTGAACACGGCGAGCGCGAGGGATGTCGATACGGTTTCGATGGCCTCGCCCGAACCAATGAGGGCCGGCACGTCATCGGGCGTCAGGATGGCCGGGACGTAGGTTTCCTCGAGCGAGGCAGGCACGGGCAGCGGCAGAACATGGAAGCGGGCGCGGTCGACAGCCATGTCGCCTATGTCAGCGGTGGTGACGAGCGCCGCATCCGCATGGCCACGGATCAGGGCCTGCAAGGCTGCCTTGCCCTGGCGTGGCACACGCAGGAACGGCACTTCCATCATGCCGAGGATCAACTCACCGGTCGCGAACGCCGCAGACTGGGCGGGCCCGGTGGCAACGCGCTTGCCCGCAAGTTCAGTGAGGCTGTTGACCTCGATTGTCGTCACCAGAACGAACTCGATCTGCGAAAGCCGCGCCAGATAGGCGATCTTGCCGTCGAGGCCCTGCATCAGGCCTTGCAGCTTGGCGTAGGTCACCGTGTCGGCGGGGATCAGGGCAGCATCGACGCTTTGCAGGAAGGCAAGGTCATTGACGGCCTGCACCGCGCCAATGCCCACCATGGGCAGGATGCGCAGGCTGTCTTCATGCTGAATGGAGTCGGCGATTTCGAGGGCATTGGGCATCCAGCGCGCCTCGGCGGCCAGAAGCCCCACGGCATTCTGGTTCAATGCCGCGCTGCGCTGGTCAGCAGCATTGGCCATGGTGGCGCAAAGGCTCGCCACCGCCAACGTCAGACCCAATTTGCCTAGACCCGCCATTCAATACCCTTGGTAGCCGTCCCAAGGAGGACCGTGCCGTCACGTTCCCACGTCCTTAACTTGTTGTCATCTTTTGTGGCGAAGCCGGGGCAGAAATGGGGATTCTTGCGGTTTCAGCGCTGGCTGAGCGGAACATAGTCGCGGGGGGCTGGTCCATCGTAAAGCGTCAGCGGACGAATCAGGATGTTGTTCTGCAGTTGCTCAAGGCATTGCACCGTCCATCCGGGTACCCGGCCGACGGCGAAGATCGGCACGAAGAGATCGGGCGCGATGCCGTTCAGGTAGTAGATGACGCCGGAATAGAAATCGACGTTCACGTTCACGCCGAAGCGGGCATAGGGCTTCATGGCCTCGACCACGGCCTGCAGGATGGCGAACCACTTGGGCTCGCCCATTTCGCGGCTGAGTTTCTCGACACCGTCGCGCATATGGCGCGCGCGTGGATCCTCGGTGCGATAGACGCGGTGGCCGAAGCCCGTCACGGCGTCGCCTGCCGCCCGCTTCGCCTTCACATAGGCGGCGGCGTTTTCTGGCGAGCCTATTTCCTGTGCCATCTTCATCACGTCTTCAGCAGCGCCACCATGGGCGGGGCCGGAGAGTGCTGCGATGGCCGCCGTCATGGCGGCGTGCAGATTGGCTTCGGTGCCGATCACGACGCGGCCCGTGAAGGACGAAGCATTGCTGCCGTGTTCGGCATGCAGGATGAGATCGCGATCCATGAGTTGCGCCGCATCGGCGGAGGGCTTGCGGCCTGTGACAAGCCAGAGAAAGTTCGCTGCATGCGAGAGCGCCGGGTCCGATTGCGGCACCGGCTTTCCGGCGCGGATCGCGGCATGCGTGCCGACGATCACGGGAACCTGTGCGGTGAGGCGGATGCCCTTGGCGCGCGTCGCTTCGATGGAATTGTCATCGGCTTGCGGATCGAAAGCGGCCAGCGCCGAGACAGCGGTGCGCAGCACATCCATCGGATGCGCCTGCGCGATGGTGCGAATGATCTCGACGATGGCAGGAGGGATGCTGCGTGCAGCCTTCAGTTCGGCGTCGATGCCGGCAAGCTGCGCCGCTGTGGGCAGTTCGCCATGCAGCAGCAGGTATGCCGTTTCCTCGAAAGTGGACCGTTGCGCCAGGTCGTGGATGGAGTATCCCCGGTAGCGCAAATCGCCAGCCTTGCCGTCGATGAAGGTCGTGGCGGAGCGCTCGAAGTAGACGCCTTTGAGGCCGCGGTGGAGTTGCACTGTTTCGTCAGTCGTCATGGCGTGGTCCGGAATTGAAACGATGTCGGTGATCGAGGAAGCAAAGGCGAAAATCAAGGGCAGGAACCTGAAACTGGTGATGCCAGAAGGCGACGACGCCCGGATTGCGGCAGCGGCAGCACGGCTCGAGTCGGAAGGGCTTGCAAAGGTTATCCTCTTCACGGCAACCACTGTGCCCGAGCCTCCGGCGCGTGCCATCAGCCGCCTGATCGCCAACCGCCCGAAGCTCTCGGAGGCCATGGCCCGCAAGCTGCTGGGGAAGCCTCTTTATGCCGCGGCCGGGCTCGTTGCTGCGGGCGAGTCACAGGCCATGCTGGCCGGAGCGGCCAATGCCACCGCGCGGGTCATTGAAGCTGCCCATATGGCGATCGGCCTTTCACCTGGCGTCGAGACGCCATCGAGCTTCTTCCTCATGCAATGGCCTGAGCGGCGGCTGATCTTTGCCGATTGCGCCGTCAATGTGCAGCCCTCGGCCTCGCAGCTTGCCGACATTGCCATCGCCTCGGCTGCAAGTGCGGCACGTATTCTCGCCGATGAGCCGCGCGTCGCCTTGCTGTCTTTCTCGACCAAGGGCAGCGGCGATCACGCCGATGCGGCAAAGGTCGTTGAAGCCCTGCGCATCGTGCGTGAGCGCGCGCCTGCGCTCCTTGTCGATGGTGAATTGCAGGGAGATGCGGCGCTTTCCGCCGCCGTTGCCAGCCGCAAACTGAAAGAATCCAGTGCCGTCGCGGGCCGGGCCAATGTGCTGGTCTTCCCTGATCTGGATGCAGGCAATATCGCCTACAAGCTGACGCAGTATCTGGCCGGGGCCGAGGCCATCGGCCCTGTGCTGCAGGGCTTTGCCGCGCCGGTCTCCGATCTTTCGCGCGGAGCAACCGTCGACGACATCGTCAACACCGGCGCGCTGCTCCTCGCCATGTCAGTCGCTGGCCAGCCGTGAGACATGGCGGGCAATCGCCCGTTCCTCATTGGCCGGAATGACGAAGACCTGATCCGCCGGGATATTGAGCCAGGCCAGATGCGCCATGATCTGCCGGCGCACGGGTTCCGCATTCTCTCCCACACCACCGGTGAAGATCACGGCATCGACACCGCCCATGGCGGAGACGAGTGAGCCGCCGTGCCTGGCCGCATAATAGCAATAATAGGCGACGGCTTCCGCTGCCTCGGGCCGGTCGCTGGCGAGGAGGATGCGCATGTCGCCGGAAAGGCCGGAGAGGCCGAGCAATCCGCTCTTGCGGTAGAGCAGGTCTTCGAGGCCTTCGAGGGTGAGGCCCTCGTCGCGCAGCAGGGCCACCAGCACGCCGGGATCGATCGTGCCGGTCCTTGTGCCCATCACCAGGCCATCGGCGGTTGAGAATCCCATGGTGGTGGCCACGCTCCTGCCGTCGACAATGGCGCACATGGAGGAGCCGGAACCGAGATGGGCTGCGAGGATGCGGCGGGGCAGGTTGCGTCCGGTCAGTCCCGGCAGCGCGGCGGTCACATGCTCGTAGTTGAGGCCATGGAAACCGTAGCGGCGGTAGCCCTTGTCGAAATAGCTGCGTGGCAGCGGCAGGCGCGTTGCCATTTCGGGCTGGGTCGCATGGAAGGCCGTGTCGAAACAGGCCACATGCGGCACGTCCGGCCGCAGCCGCTTCATCTCGCGCAGGACACCGAGGCCGAAAGGAAGATGCAGCGGCGCCAGCGCCCGCAGTGCTTCCAGCTCTGTGAGAACCGCTTCATCGACCTGGACCGGCTGCACGAAGCGCGTGCCGCCATGCACGATGCGATGCCCGACACCACAGACGTCGCCACCCTGAATTCCCTGTTGTTCGAGCCAGCCCAGCACCCGTGGCAGGCTCTCGCCGTAACGCATGTCTTTCGGAAGCTCGATGCGCGCTGTGCCGCTTTCCAGGCGGGGCATGCTGCCGATGCCGCTCACCTGGCCGCGCAGGCGCTCATCCATCGCACGCGCATCGAAGAGTGCGAACTTGAGCGAGGACGAGCCCGCGTTGAGGACAAGGATGGATTTGCTCATTGCGCAGCTTTCCGATGCGCCATGAAAACAATCAAGCGGTCAGTGAGCGATGCTCAATCGTAGTATTTGATGCCGGCCCGCGACAGGCGGAAGCCATTGCCATTGGCAAAGCAGCGGATGCCATTGGTGGCCGAGGTGCAGGAATAGCCGTCGCGCTTCCAGGTCTCGCCATATTCGAGGACGTTGCCGGAGGCCTTGCCATAGCCGCAGCCCGGCACTTCGCCCGGGTTCTTGTAGAGGTCGATCTTGCCGCTCTGGCTCATCTGCACAATCCAGTATTTCGGTTCGACCCGGGTGCACTGGAGAAGGGAGCCGCCTTCGTCATCGGAGGTCAGGCTGCAGCACATGTTGCCCGAGGGCATGTCGAAATCGATGCTGCCGTTCTCCTGCGGCGTGAAATCGACGGCCAGGGCGGGACCGGCGAGCAGGGCAAGGCCAAGAAGGGAGGAAATGAGGGGAAGGCGCATGGCTGAGGTGTCTCCGTTGCGTCTCTGCGTCTAGCGCCGCCTCCATGAATGGCGCTTGAACGGCCAGGCGGTCACACGCCATTGCAATCCGGATGAAACGTAATAATATAACAGACATGGCTTTCCCGACACCGCACCACGACCATGCCAGCTGTACGGCTGAAATTGTCGCCCATGCCCAGAAGGTCTGCGACGGCAAGGGCGCGCGCCTCACCGACCAGCGCCGCGAGGTTCTGGTCTGCGTCGCGCAGAGCCACAAGGCCATCGGCGCCTACGACATCATCGAACGCATGGCCTCCCATGGCCCGCGCCCGGCGCCGATCACCGTCTACCGGGCGCTGGATTTCCTGCAGACCCACAACCTTGTTCACAAGATCGAGAGCCGCAACGCCTATGTGGCCTGCAGCGAAGCCCATGAAGATGCCCCCACCGCGCTGCTCATCTGTGAGGGCTGCGGCAATGTCTCCGAGATTCTCGACCGCCATGCGGCTGATGGTCTGGCGGGTGCTGCCCGGAAGCAGGGCTTCGCCGTGCGCCACGCCGTGGTCGAGCTTTCGGGGCTGTGCAGCCATTGTGGGCACGCCTGATGCTGAAGGGTAATGAACCGCTCGTTTCGGCCCGTGCCGTGTCGCTCCGCGTGGGCAACCGGCTGTTGCTGGACAATGTGAGCCTTGATGTCTGGGCCGGAACCATCGTCACGCTGATCGGCCCCAACGGGGCAGGCAAGTCGACCCTGGTCAAGGTGCTTCTCGGGCTGATCCCCTCGACCTCGGGCGAGGTTCATCTGCGCAAGAACCTGCGTGTCGGCTACGTGCCGCAGCGTTTCCCCGTGCAGCCGAATGTGCCCTTGGCCGTGAACCGGCTGATGACCCTGACCAAGAGCGCGCCGCCTGCCGAGATCGAGGCGGCCCTGCAGGAAACCGGTGTCGGCCACCTGAAGGATGCCCGCGTCGAGCAATTGTCGGGTGGCGAGCTGCAGCGTGTGCTACTGGCGCGCGCCTTGCTTCGCAATCCGGAGCTTCTCGTCCTCGACGAACCCGTGCAGGCCGTCGATTTTCATGGCGAGCTCAAGCTCTATGAATTGATCTCGCGCATCCGCAAGCAGCGCGGCTGCGGCATCCTCATGGTCAGTCACGATCTTCACATGGTGATGGCCGAAAGCGACCATGTGATCTGTCTGAATGGCCACGTCTGCTGTGAGGGTGGGCCCACTGCCGTCCAGCGCAATCCGGAATTTGCCAAGCTCTTCGGCCCCGCCGCAGTCAGCATGATCGCCGCCTATACCCATCATCACGATCATGACCACGAGAGCCATGGTCACCACCATCATGACGGCGACGGCCATGCCCACCATCATCATCCGCGGGACGAGTGATGCTCGATATCATCACTGAGCCATTCTTCATTCGCGCCTTGCTGGCTGGGCTTGCGGTGGCACTGATCGCTGGACCCATCGGCTGCTTCATCGTCTGGCGCCGCATGGCCTATTTCGGCGAGACGCTGGCCCATGCCGGGCTTCTTGGGGCCGGGCTGGGGCTGCTCTTCAACGCCAGCACGGCGCTTTTCGCCATCGTCGTATCGGTGATCCTGTCGCTCATCCTGCTGGCGCTGCGCCGCCAGAAGCAGCTTCCGGTCGACACGATCCTTGGCATCCTGTCGCACACCGCCCTGGCCCTCGGCATTGTGGTGATCGGTCTCGTGACCGGTGCCATCACCAGCCACCTCGACATTCTCTTCGGTGACGTGCTGACGGTCTCGTCCGCTGATCTGATCGAGGTCTGGGTCGTCACGGGCATAGCGCTCGTCCTCCTCGGCTATCTCTGGAAGGACATGATTGCCATCTCGGTGCATGAGGATCTGGCGCGGGCAGAGGGCATCAACGTGCCGCGCGCCGAACTGATCTTCATGCTGCTGATCGCCTTCGTCACGGCAATATCGATGAAGATCGTCGGTCTTCTCCTGATCACGGCCCTGACCGTCATTCCGGCGGCGGTGGCCCGGCGGCTTTCACCGACGCCGGAGGCCATGGCGGTCATCAGCGTGATCCTGGCGGTGATCGCCGTGGCGGCAGGGCTTCTCATGTCGGCGGCCTGGGGCACGGTCGCTGGTCCCTCGGTCGTGCTTGCGGCGGGCCTGCTCTTTGTCTTGACCTTGGCGTGGCGCCGCGCCACTTAGAGCCGCATCATGAGTTTCTCGGCAACAGAAGTGCGGCGGCCCTCGGTCGGCGTCCATGTCGGTGGCGTCAGGGTCGGCGGCGGCGCGCCCGTCGTCGTGCAGTCCATGACCAACACCGACACGGCCGATGCCGTGGGCACCGCCGCGCAGATCGCCGAGCTGTTCCTGGCCGGCTCCGAGCTTGTCCGCATCACCGTCGACCGCGAGGAGTCGGCTGCAGCGGTACCGCGCATCCGTGAACTTCTTCTGAAGCGCGGCCTTCAGGTGCCGATTGTCGGCGACTTTCACTACAACGGGCATCTGCTGCTCACGCAGTATCCCGATTGTGCCGCGGCCCTCGACAAGTACCGCATCAACCCCGGCAATGTCGGCTTCAAGGAAAAGCAGGACCGCAACTTCGCCCAGATGATCGAGGCCGCCATCCGGCATGAAAAGCCGGTGCGGATCGGCGTCAACTGGGGTTCGCTCGACCAGTCGCTGCTGACGCGCCTGATGGACGAGAACGCCCGGTCGGCAAAACCTGTGGAGACGCGCGCCGTGATGCACGAGGCCGTGGTGCAGTCCGGGTTGTTGTCGGCCGCCCGCGCAGAGGAACTGGGCCTGCCGCGCGAGCGCATCATCATCTCGGCCAAATGCTCCGAGGTGCAGGATCTGATCGCCGTTTACCGGCTGCTGGCCGGGCGCGCCGACTATGCGCTGCACCTTGGCCTCACCGAAGCCGGCATGGGCTCAAAGGGTATTGTGGCCTCCACCGCGGCACTTTCCGTGCTGCTGCAGGAAGGGATCGGCGACACGATCCGCATCTCGCTCACCCCGGAACCCGGCGGTGACCGCACGCGCGAGGTGATCGTCGCGCAGGAAATTCTCCAGACCATGGGGCTCAGGGCCTTCGCCCCCATGGTCATTGCCTGCCCGGGCTGTGGGCGCACCACCTCGACGGTGTTTCAGGAACTGGCGCAGGATATCCAGACTTATGTGCGCGTGCGCATGCCGGACTGGCGCTCGGCCTATCCCGGGTTTGAAACCCTGCAACTCGCCGTCATGGGCTGCATCGTCAACGGGCCCGGCGAATCCAAGCATGCCGACATCGGCATTTCGCTGCCCGGCACGGGCGAACTTCCTTCCGCGCCGGTCTTCATCGATGGCAAGAAGGTGAAAACGCTGCGCGGTGAAAACCTCTCGGGCCAGTTCAAGGAGATTGTTGAGGACTATGTCCGCAACAGGTGGGGACGTGACGTCGCCTGAAATTTTCCCCATGACGGCCAAGCAGTTCCTCGAAGGCGGGGAACAGCATTTGCGCATTGGCGACATCATTCTCTCGCGCAGCCCCACCTTCATGAGCTGGCTCATCCGCTTCGCCACCGGCAGCCAGTTCAGCCATGCCGCACTCGTCTTTCTTGTTGCCAAGCCGGAGGAGAGCTTCAACAGCACCTTCGTGCTGGAAAGCGCGCGCTCCGGTGTCGGCCTCGCCAAGCTTCGCGACTATATCGGCGGCCGCAGGCCCCATTCGGAAATCGCCATCCTGCGCCTTGAGGGCGAGGGCCTGAACGAGACCTATTTCAAGCGGGTGCGCGGTCTCATGCTCGATCACGTGAACTCGGGTTACGACTATGGCCGGGTCATGCGCATGGGGCTGTCGGCGGGCTTCGGCCTCAGGCTGGGCTGGTCCAAGATCAGCAAGGGCTCGCCAGCCTCCATGCGTGCAGCCGTACAGCGCACGCGGCGGCGGCTCAAGCACAAGTGGATTCCGCCGCAGTTCATCTGCTCCGGCTTCATCCAGTATGGGCTGGTGCGGGCGGCAGACCTGCTCGATGTCACGCCCTCGGTGATGCTCAAGGAGGGGCTTTCGCCGAACGACTATGACGGCATCCTGGCGGTGACGCCGGAGGATGTTGCCCGCTCGCCGCGCTTGCGTTGGCTCTATGTGGCGCGGCGCGGCTGGGTCCATGCGGTGGAAAACTATGAACGCGGCATCCGCGTGCTGCGCAGCTGAAACTATCTTTTGCGCGACACCACGAAGCGCGCCGCATCCTGGAGGAGCCTGGCCCTGCCGCCATAGGGCGACAAGGCCGCCACCGCAGCTTCGCAAAGCCGGGAAGCTTCTTTCTTCGCGCCGTCGAGGCCGAGAAAATCCACGAAAGTCGCCTTGCCGCGGTCCTTGTCCTTGCCGGTCGCCTTGCCCAGCGCCTCGGGCGTTGATTCCACATCGAGAACGTCGTCGGTGATCTGGAAGGCAAGGCCGAAATGCTCTGCATACTGACGAAGGGCGGCGCCGTCCGCCCGGGCCATGATGGCCCCGGATTCACAGGCAAAGCGGAAGAGGGCGCCTGTCTTCATCCCCTGCATGGCGGCAATGGCGGCATAGGAGGCGAATGATGTCGTCTCGGCCTCGATATCGCGCATCTGTCCGCCCACCATGCCAGCCTCGCCTGAGGCAAGGGCCAGCGCCAGCACAAGGGCGCTGCGCACGGCGGGGTCGGTGCTGGTTTCTTCGCGCGCCAGGATTTCGAAGGCGAGGGTGAGCAGGCCATCTCCGGCGAGGATCGCCGTGGCCTCGTCGAATTGCCGGTGGGTCGTGGGCTGGCCGCGCCGCAGGTCATCGTCGTCCATGGCCGGCAGGTCGTCATGCACCAGCGAATAGCAGTGCAGGCATTCAAGAGCCGCAGCAACGCGCCGGGCCTCTGCCGGTGCAACATCGAACAGCGAGGCCGACTGCATCACGAGGAACGGCCGAAGGCGTTTGCCCTGTCCCAGGGCCGCATAGCGCATGGCCGCCCGCAACCTGTCACCGGATCTCACCGGCAGCAGGGCATCAAGCTCCCGCTCCATGTCGGCGGCAGTCTCGCTCAGCGCTTGCGCGAAGGGTGTTGCGTCTGGTGCCACGTGTCCTTTCCCGTGTATGCAGCGCGGGATAGCACATGACCGTCGAATCTCAACCCGCGCCGGCGCCAGAGCAACGCTCCTCCTGGAGCGGCCGCCCGCGCTGGCAGCGCCTGCTGGCCTGGGGGCTTGCCGCTATCGTTACCTGGCCGCTGCTGATGACCGTGGTCTATGGCGTGGTGCCGCCGCCCTTCTCGAACATCATGCTGCTGCGCCTCCTGGGTGGAAACGGCATCAGCAAGGACTGGGTGAGCATCGATGACATGTCGCCCTATCTCGCCGCTGCCGTCGTCACTTCGGAAGATGCGCGCTTCTGCTCGCATTATGGCGTTGATTGGCATGAGTTCCGGCTTGTGGTGGATGATGCGCTAGATGACGGCCCGTCGCGCGGCGCCTCCACGATCTCGATGCAGACGGCCAAGAACCTGTTTCTCTGGGATGGCCGGGGCCCCCTCGGCGCGGTGCGCAAGGGCCTCGAGCTTCCGCTGGCGCTTTACATGGACAATGTCTGGTCCAAGCGCCGCATGATCGAGATTTACCTGAACATCGTGGAGTGGGGGCCGGGCATCTATGGCGCCGAGGCCGCGTCGCAGTATCACTTCAAAAAGCCGGCGGCGAAGCTCTCGCGCCGCGAGGCGGCGCTGCTGGCGGCGGCCCTGCCGAACCCGATCCTGCGCAAGGCCGGCAAGCCGTCAAAGCGCTTGAGCGCCATCGCCAACCGCATCATGATCAGGGCGCGGATTATGGGCCCGTATCTGACTTGCCTTTAGGGGCAGTCCTCGCTATAAGCCCGCCAACATTTGCCGCAGCCTTTTGCGGCGATTCTTGTTTTAAGAGACATTTCAGAGGGTTAGCCATGGCCGTTCCACGCAAGAAAATGACCAAGAGCCGTATCGGCATGCGCCGCTCGGGCCACAAGATGCCGACCGTCACCTGGGTCGAGGACAAGGCTTCGGGCGAATTGAAGCGTCCGCACCACATTGACCTGAAGTCGGGCACCTATCGTGGCCGTCAGGTTCTGGCTGCCAAGACCGACGCCTGATCGCAGCCTTCGGGCACAAGTTATTGAAGGCCGGAACAGCGTTCCGGCCTTTTGCGTTTCATGCCCGGGCGCGGCTTGACTCCCGGTCTGCTCTGGCCCCAGCAAGCGCACATGCAGAAAGCCTCGAATCTCGGCGGCATCATCGCGATGCTGGCAGCGACTGCCACCTTCACCGTCGGCGATGCCTTCATGAAGATCGCGGCGGAGCAGCTTCCACCCTTTGAGGTGCTGGTGCTGCGCTGTGTCGTCGCGGGGCTTGTCTGCGCCTTGCTCGTCACCTTGCGCCGCGAGTGGCACGCCATTGCTGGTGTCCTCAGTCTGCGTACGCTGCTGCGGGCCTTCGGCGAGGCGCTGAACACCCTGTGCTATGTCGTGGCCCTGGCGCGCATGCCACTGGCCGATGTCATCGCCATTCTGCAGACGGCCCCCCTGATTCTTATTCTCGGTGCTGCCTTTTTCTATCGCGAGCGCATCGGGCCCATCCGCGTCATGCTCGTGCTGCTCGGTTTCGCCGGTGCCTTGCTGGTGGCGCAACCGGGAGCCGGGGGCATGTCATCTGCCGCTGTTCTCGCTTTCGGTGCCGCCGTGCTCATCGCAACGCGCGATCTTATCGGCCGCGGTGTGCCGTCGGAAATCCCGGTGACTGTGGTGATCCTTGCCACCATTCTCGTCTCGCTGGTGGTGGCCGGCCTTGCGTCGCTGGCGCTTGAAACCTGGGTCACACCCACCGCCCCGCAACTGGGCCTGCTTGGCGGAGCAGGGCTGTGCCTTGCGCTGGG
The DNA here is from genome assembly GCA_020161855.1 of Pseudomonadota bacterium. Lineage (GTDB taxonomy): Bacteria > Pseudomonadota > Alphaproteobacteria > Rhizobiales > Aestuariivirgaceae > Aestuariivirga. The sequence goes on along the minus strand of JAIUNJ010000002.1, from coordinate 78,224 downwards.
CCATGCCGGGCTCGTGCTGGCTTACCGCCTTGGCGAAACATCGTCGGTTGCACCGTTCTTCTACAGCTTCGCGCTGTGGGGCGTCGTCGCCGGGCTTGTCATCTGGGGCACCTTGCCCAATGCCTTGGCGCTGGCCGGCATCGCCCTGATCGTGGCAAGCGGCGTCACCATCGTCCTCCTCGACCGGCGGCGTCTCCGGTCCTGACAGCCCAAAACTCGCTGACTTTTAGAAAGCCGTAACCCTGTGTTGCAGCTTTGGCCCTGCGGCACCGCTTCTGTTAAAATCTGAAGCTTATGGCCGGTCACTTGCACCAATTGGCATATGATGACCGCAAACCCAGCCAGTTTTTCCCATCCCGCATGGATGCGTGCCGTAGTGGCACAGCTCCCCGGGGCGGCTGTCCTCGTCGATGGAACAGGCGATTTACCCTTTCGTTACCATGCCGTGCAGCGCCGCAACTTCCCCTTGCCGCACGTGGCAAGCTACATCACGCCGCTGACACCCAGTCCGCTGCCGGCCGCTGAGGCCGTGCCGAGCGTCGATGAGGCGGTGACCTATCTCGATCGCCTGGCTAAGCCGCTCGTCATGCGCCGCGTGCCCGTCGCTCATGCCGTCACCCAGTCGCTGGTCAAGGCTGCAAGCCAGGTCAAGGTTCTGAACCAGTGGGAACGGGCGGCGCTCGACGTCACCGGTTCCTTTGACGCCTGGCTTCTCGAAAACTTCGATCACAAGCGCCGCAAGGAATTGAAGCGTCTCAAGGCGCGCCTCGCGGAGCAGGGCGTCCTCACGCTCGACACGCTTGGCGCCGACGGCGCACTTGCCTCGCATATTGATGCCTTCCTCGCGCTGGAGGCGGGTGGCTGGAAGGGCCGTCGCGGCAGCGCCATCAACCTCGATCCGAAACTGTCGAAAGCCCTGCGCCATGGCCTTGCGGCCATGCATGCCCTTGGCAAGGTCCGCTTCTGGACCTTCCGCCTCGACGGCAGGCCCATTGCCACGCTCTTTGCCCTTGTTGACGGCGGGCAGGCCACACTCGGCAAGATTGCTTATGACGAAGCCTATGCCCGCTATTCCCCGGGCGTGCTGCTGATCATCGCGGCAACCGAAAGCCTCTTTTCCGATCCGGTGATCTGCCACGCTGACGGCAACGCCATCCCTGGCCACCCCATGATCGACCGCATCTGGCGCGACCGTGTGCTGTGCATGGATGTCGTCATTGCCTCGGGCGCCTGCAATCCACTCAAGTTCAAACTCATCTCCCAGGGCTATGGCACGGCCGATGCACTGCGCGGGAAGGTCAAGCAGCTCTATCTGACAGTCACAGGAAGGCGTCCGTCATGAGTACATCTCCTATCGTTTCCATCGATCCCGAAGTTGCCCGGGCTCGCTTCCTCAAGCAGCCCTTCACGCTGAACCACGGCCTCGCTGATCATCCGCTCTTCACGCTGCCGCGCCTGATCGAACTGGCCCAGTCCATGCCGGGTGACCGCATCGAGTATAACTCCGGCAAGGTTGCCGTCGGTGTGAAGCCTGAGGATGTGCCGCGCATCGACAAGTCACCGGCCGAGGTCATCCGTTCCATCGAAACCGACAATGCCTGGATGGTGATCAAGCGCGTCGAGCAGGATCCGGCCTATCGCGCCATTCTCGAGGCTTTCGTTCTGGAAGCCAATCGCGCCGCCGGCCGCCCGACCGACGACTGCAGTGACCTTCAGGGCTTCATCTTCGTCTCGTCCGCCAACGCCACCACGCCGTTCCACGTCGACATGGAAGAGAACATCCTCATCCAGATCCGTGGCGACAAGTTCGTGCACACCTTCGACAATGCCGACCGCAGCCTTGTCTCGGAGCAGGCCCTGGAGATTTCCCCCTCCAAGCATCGCAACCTGCCTTATGGCGAACTCTTCGAGGTGCGTGCCACCCGTCATGCGCTGAAGCCCGGCGAGGCCCTGCACATGCCCTATGTCGTGCCGCATTGGGTCAGCACTGGAACCACCTATTCCATCTCCATGGCCATGACCTGGAAGACGCGCGAAGTTCTGCGCCTCAACAAGATCAGGACCATGAATGGCACCTTGCGCCGCTTTGGCTTGCCGCAGTCCGCGCCTGGCGTTTCGCCGCTGCGCGATGCCGCCAAGGTCGTCACCCATGACGCAATCCATGCCGTCCTCGATCCGCTGCGCAAGTCGGAAGCGATCCGCAATTTCCTGCGCGGCATCATCTACGGCAAGGAGGCCAACTACTACCTCCAGACCGGGGCGAAACGCGCCGGTATGTAAGATCAGGCCCATCCCCACGTCGTCTTCGTGAGCTTGCAAGACTATTGCTGGGGAGAGGGCCGGAGCTTCGGGCGCATTTCCGGATTGTCCACAAATCTAGTGAAACACCGCGCGCTTGTCAAGCATTAAATTCCTCGTTTAGAAACAATAAGAAACCGCGCCCCGTTTCCGGAGCGCGGCTCTGGCCGGCAAGGTTGGGAGGCTTGGCGCTTAGCCGAGGACCTTGTCAGCAGGAACGTAGGTGTAACCGAGATCATCGGCCACGGCCTTGTAGGTGACTTTGCCATTGGCCACGTTCAGGCCATTGCGCAGATGCGGATCGTCGCTCAGGGCTTTCTTCCAGCCCTTGCCGGCAATCGCCAGGCCGAAGGGCAGGGTCACGTTGTTGAGCGCATAGGTGGAGGTGCGGGCCACACCGCCCGGCATGTTGGCCACGCAGTAGTGGATGACGCCATCGACCTCATAGGTCGGATTGGCATGGGTCGTGGCCTTCGAGGTTTCGGCGCAACCGCCCTGGTCGATGGCGACGTCGACGAGCACCGCGCCCTTCTTCCAGTTGGGCAGCATCTTCTTGGTGACGAGCTTGGGCGCGGCAGCGCCGGGGATCAGCACGCCACCGATCACCAGATCGGCTTCGGCGCATTCATCCTCGACAGCACCTTGCGTCGAGTAGAGCGTCTTGAGCTGCGTGCCGAAGCGGGCAACCAGCTCTTCCATACGGTCGGTCGATTTCTCGAGGATGGTCACATCGGCGCCAAGGCCAAGCGCCATCGCCGCAGCATTGGTGCCGACGACACCGCCGCCAAGGATGACCACCTTGCCGGGGGCCACGCCGGGCACGCCGCCCAGCAGAACGCCACGGCCGCCCTGTGCCTTTTCCAGCGCATGCGCGCCGGACTGTACCGACATGCGGCCCGCAACCTGTGACATGGGGGCGAGTAGCGGCAAGCCGCCACGCGGCGATGTAACGGTCTCGTAGGCGATGCAGATGGCGCCCGAGTTGACCAGGTCCTTGGTCTGCTCCGGATCGGGTGCGAGGTGCAGGTAGGTGTAAAGGATCTGGCCCTCGCGCAGCATCTTGCGTTCTTGCGCTTGCGGTTCCTTCACCTTCACGATCATGTCGGCCTTGGCGAAGATTTCGTCCGCCGTCGGAACAATCTTGGCGCCAGCCTTTTCGTAGTCAGAGTCGCTCGCTCCGATACCGGCGCCGGCCTGGGCCTGCACCCACACGATGTGGCCATTGCGCACCGCTTCGCGCACCGAGATTGGCGTCATGCCGACGCGATACTCGTGGTTCTTGATTTCCTTTGGCACGCCGATGAGCATTCTGTTCCCTCCAGATGAAGAAGCCAGAATAGGGCGTGTGCGCTGCAAGATTTTCCCAGATTTAGGCGCCGGAGACGGCGGGGCTGGAATGATTTGGCGGGCTGTGGCAGATTTTCGGTATGGCTTCCCTCGAACTCGATAAATCAGACAAAATCATTCTGGCAACGCTGCAAAAGGCCTCTCAGATGCCACTGGCCGAGGTGGCCGCGAAAGCTGGGCTATCGGTATCGTCCTGTCATCGCCGCATCAGACACATGGAGCAGGAAGGGGTCATTACCGGCTACTCGGCAAGTATCGATCGCAAGCGGCTCGGCTTCGCCAATGAGTTTTTCGTCGAGGTTTCTCTTGCAGCGCAAACAGAAGAAGCTTTTGAAAAATTTGAGCGTGCAGTGCAGCGTGTTCCGGAAGTGCTGGAGTGCCATCTGATGAGCGGGCAGTTCGACTATCTGCTGCGAGTCGTTGCTCAGGACGCGGAGGATTACGAGCGAATCCATCGCACGCGACTCGCGCGCCTTCCCGGCATTCAGCGGATTCAGTCAGCACTCGCGCTGCGCACCGTCAAGGCATGGGCGGGTTTGCCCATTGATGCGGCATAGCGACGGCGCCTTCGCCGTGTGATCTTGCCTAATCAATCATCTTTGCGCGTTTGCGCTGGCGGCCGTGCCACAAATTTGCGCGAGCCCGATCCGGTGTGCGCCGCACTTTCGAACAACCTCTTATTGTCATACAAATTCAAGTGGACAATTTCGCGGTGATGATGTTTTCTCATCACGTGCGCATCTGGGAACCGGCTCGTGACGGCCTGTTCATGAAGAACCGGGACCAGAGAAATTTTTTGCGTATGCGAAATGCAGGCAAAGGGAGGATCTACCGTGACTGAGAAAGTACTCGACGGGCTGATCAAGGAATCAGCCAACCGCCGTGACGTATTCAAGAAGCTTGGCGCAACCGCGCTGGGCGCAGCCCTGATCGCCGAAGCGGGCTTCGATCCCGCGATCGCGCAGGAACTGAAGCCTTCGGGCAAGCCGCTCAAGGCCGCCTTCAGCAACGCCGGTCTGCAGGCCACCTGGTGCGCCCAGGGTAAGCAGGCTGCCGAAGCCTGGGGCAAGCTGATGAACGTCGAAATCACCTGGTTCGACGGTGAGCTGTCTGCCACCAAGCAGCGCGCCACCATCGAAAACATGGCAACCCAGAAGTGGGACTTTGTGGCCGTGCAGACCTTCGGTATCGGCACGCTCAACGAACCCATGCAGCGCATCATGGATGCCGGCACGCCGGTCATCGCCATGGATACGATGATGGCGCCGGAAGGCCAGCTGGCCATCCACACCTTCATCGCCCCTGACAACGTCATGATGGGCTCGGTCGTTACCTCGGCGCTCGTGAACGCCATGGGCGGCGCGGGCAACATCACCATGACGCAGGGCGCTCTCGGTCACTCCGGTGCCCAGGGCCGCGCCAAGGGCTTCCATCAGGTGGTCGATGGCAACGCAAACCTGAAGCTCCTCGACGAGCAGCCCGCTGACTGGGACGTGACGAAGGTGGCCCGTATCTGGGACTCGCTCCTCACCCAGTATCCGGACATCAAGGGTGCATTCTTCCACAATGACGACATGGCGCTTGCTGCCCATAACGTCATGAAGGCCAAGAACCGCACCGATATCCTGATCGCCGGCGTTGACGCCATGCCGCCCGCCGTGAACGCGGTGCTGGAAGGCATCATGGTGGCGACCGTCCGTAACCCGTCCTGCCGTATCCATGGCTGGTCGGTTGCTGCCGGTGTGGCCGCTGTCGTCGGTGGTGAGAAGGCGGGCAAGGACATCCCGAACTTCATCCTGGCCGACGGCCCGGTCATCACCAAGGAAACTGCTGCCGGTCACCTCTGGCTGCAGAAGAACTTCCTGATCTGATATCCAGTCAATGACTGATCAGAAGGATCAGACGAGCAGGGGCGGCCAGCCGCCCCTGCTTGAACTTGTCGACGTTTCGAAGCAGTTTGGCGGTGTCCATGCGCTTCAGGGCGTAAGCTTTGAGCTGCGCCCCGGCGAGATTCATGGCCTTGTTGGCGAGAACGGCGCCGGCAAGTCGACGATGATGAAGATCATCGCGGGTGTGCACACGGATTTTGAAGGCGTGATGAAGATCAGGGGCCGCGAGGTGCGCTTGCGCTCGGCCCGCGATGCCTTGGCCAATGCCATCGGCATGGTCCATCAGGAACTGTCCGCCATCCCCGATCTGTCGGTCGCCGAGAATGTGTTTCTTGGCAGCCAGCCGACAAACAAGCTGGGCAAGGTCGATTGGGCCCAGATGAACAGCAAGGCCAGGGAACTGCTCAAGGGCCTCGGTCTCGAAATCAATCCCAAGCGTTCGATGGGCTCACTGCCTGTCGGCATCCAGCAGCTTGTCGAGCTGTCGCGTGTCCTCTTCTCCGGCGCGCAGGTCATCATTCTGGATGAACCGACCTCGGCGCTGTCGCCGCCGGAAGTAGCCCGGCTTTTCGAGGTTCTGCGCAAGCTGCGCGACGAAGGCCGCAGCATCATTTTCATTTCGCACTTCCTCGATGACGTGCTGGCAATCTCGGATCGCATCACCGTCTTCCGCAATGGGCGGAAGGTGATCACGGAGGACACGGTCAATCTCGACAAGGATGCCGTGATCGCCCACATGATCGGGCGCGGCTCCAAGGACATGCACATGGGCGAAGACGCCGTGCTCAAGGGCGACGACAGCAAGCCTGTGGTCCTTGCGGTGTCCGGCGTGAGCGACGGCAAGTTCCTGCACAACTTCGACATCGAGCTGCGGGCGGGTGAAATCACCGGTGTCTACGGCTTCATGGGCTCCGGCCAGATCGAACTGGCGCGCGCGCTCTTCGGCAAGCTGAAGCTGCGCAAGGGTACCGTTCTGCTCGATGGCAAGCCGGTGAAATTCGGCTCCACCGCTGCGGCCCGTCGGGCCGGTATTGCTTTTGTGCCGGAAAACCGGCGCATGATGCTGTTCCGCAGCGAACCTGTGTTCAAGAACGTCTCGATTGCGATTCTCGACCGTATTCATCGCCTGCTGCTCAGGCCGAAGGCGGAACGCGGGATCACCGAGGCGCATATCAAGGATCTGTCGATCCGTCCGCCACGTCCCGGCATCGCGCTGGGTTCGCTCTCGGGCGGCAACCAGCAGAAGGTGGCGCTGGCCAAGTGGCTGACGCATCTGCCGCGGGTTCTGATCCTTTCGGAACCAACCCGCGGCATGGATGTGGGCGCCAAGGAAGACGTCATCCGCATCGTGAAGTCGTTGCGTGAAAAGGGCGTCGCCGTTCTTGTGCTGTCGACCGAGCCGGAAACCGTGCTGACGCTTGCTGACCGCGTGACGGTCATCAAGAAGGGCATGGCGGTGAAGGAGTTTTCAACTGGCCGGATCGAGAAGTCTGATCTTCTCGGAGCGGCATGAGGGGTACTGGGGAAGAGTATGTCACAGACTGAAGTTATTGCGGCCAAGGGCTTCAATGCCAAAGGCTTCCTGGCCGAACAGCTGCGCAACATCGCACCGGCCTTCACGCTTGTGGTGCTGGTGATCTTTTTCAGCGTCGCGAGCCCGACATTCCTTTCCCTCGACAATGGCATGAACATCCTGCGCCAGATGTCGATCACGGGGATCATCGCCATTGGATTGACCTTCGTCATCCTGACGGCGGAGATCGATCTCTCGGTCGCCGCTGTTGCGAATGCCGTGGGTATCACGGTGGCCTATTTCACGATCCAGCCGGACTACGTGAACATCGCCAATATGCCGGTGCAGGGCTGGATCGCTATCATTCTGGCGCTTGCTGCGGCCCTTTTGTTCGGCCTGGTGACGGCGCTGGGCATGACCTACGTCGGGATTCCGTCCTTCATCATGACGCTCGCTGTCATGCAGATCGCCAATGGCATTTCCGCCATGCTGGTGCGTGGCCAGATCGCCTATCAATACCCGGACCTGATCACGACGCTGGGTTCAAAGACCGCCTTCACCATTCCGCTGGGCGTCGATGAGGCTGGCAAGGCTCTCTTCATTCCGATTGGCTGGACGATCGTTGTCTTTGTGATCTTCCTGATCGTCTCCCATCTCGTGCTGACCTACACGCGCTTTGGCCGCTATGTTTACATGGTCGGTGGCAACCGCGAGGCGGCTGAATATTCGGGCGTCAACGTCAAGCTGGTCATCTCGGCAGTGATGGTGATCTGCGCCGTCTGCTCCGGCATCGCCGGCATGCTTGGCGTGGCCTATTTCGGTTCGGCTCAGCAGAACCAGTTTGACACCTTCCTGCTGGATGCCATCGCTGCGGTGGTTGTCGGCGGCACCAGTCTTTTCGGTGGCCGCGGCGGCATCGGTAACACGATCATCGGCCTTCTCGTGCTCGGCGTCGTGAACAACGGCCTCGATCATATCCAGATGGACAGTTTCCAGAAGATCCTGATCCGTGGCCTGATCCTGCTCGCCGCACTGGTGATCAACGTCTATGCCCAGAGCCTGCGCGAACGTCAGTCCTCCAAGGACTGACGGGAGGACTCAGGTCTTTGCAGTTGTCGCAAGATCCCGGCGGAGCATCCAGAGCCCCGCGAGGATGACGATGGCTGCACCTGTCATCGTGTAGAGATCGGGGAAGTCTCCGAAGAAGATGATGCCGTTGATCACCGCCCAGAGGAGGGCGGTGTATTCAAACGGGGCGACGAAGTTCGCCTCTGCGATCTTGTAGGCCGCGACGAAGATGACGGAGCCGAGCGTGCCCAGCACGCCCATGCCGAGAAGGATAAAGAACTGCGTGAGGTCAGGCATGACCCATGGCCGCAGCAGGAAGTTGAGCACCTTGCTGTCGCCTGCCATCCCGGCGAACAGCGGCGCGAGAAGTCCGATACCGAGCCCCACGGCAAGATAGATGATCGTCTGCCAGGTGGCGATGATCGCTGGTGACGAGGATTGCGAAGCCTTCCGTCCCATCATCTGCCCAAGCGCGTAGAGGAATGCCGAAGCGAGAGCCAGGATGGCGGCGGGCTCGAAGGTATCAGCCCCGGGGCGCACCATGATGAGGACCCCGATGAAGCCGGCGGTGATGGCGGCCCAGCGATAGGCTTTCACCCGTTCCCCAAGCGCCCAACCGGCAAGGGCAGCGACGAAGAACGGCATGGTGAAGTAGATCGAGACAGATGTCGCAATCGGCAGGGCCGCAAGCGACAGGACGAAGCAGAAATAGCCCCCGCAGAGAATGAAGGAGCGCGCCAGGATCAGGCCGATGTTTTCCGGCCAGATCTTCGTCTGCCGCTCGCGCAGCCAGAGATAGCCGTAGAGCATGGGCAAGGAGGTCAAGGTGCGGACAACGACCGCCTCGTAGGCTGGCAGTTCGCCGCTGACGCCTTTGACGAGCGCGTCCTGGATGCATGACAGGCCGACGGCAAGCATGGCCAGAAGCGCCGCTTTCAACCGGTTCTGTTCAATTGCAGGCGCCATGTTCAGCCAAGCGCGCGGATGGTTTCGGCGAGAAGCTTGATGCCCGGCTCGATCTTCTTGTCGTCGATCGATGAGAAGGCGAGGCGGAAATAGTTCTGAGGTGGCGTCTTTCCGCCGAAGGTCAAGCGCCCGGGCTCAATGAAGATGCCGCGTTCAAGGGCTGCCTTGGCCAGGCGTTCGCTGTCGAGTCGCGGCGGGCCTTTGACCCAATAGGCCGTGCCGCCGAAGGAAGGGTTGCGTGATGACATCGGCAGATGGTCGGCAAGAGCCTTGCCCATGATTTCCCAGCGCTGGCGATAGGCCTTGTGCAGGCGGCGGATGAGCGTGTCGTGGTGGCCGAGCGAGAGAAACAGCGCAGCCGCCCGCTGGTTATTGCTGGGAGCGTGGCGGACCATGAGACGGCGCAGTGCGCGCGCCTCCGCCACAAGCTCCTTGGGGCCGACGAGGAAGCCGAGCCTGAGGCCGGGAAACAGCGTCTTCGAGAGCGAGCCGACATAGACCACGCGCCCGTCGTCATCGAGGGATTTCAGTGCCGGGCAGGGCTCGTTCACGTAGTTGGTTTCGAACTCATAGTCGTCTTCGATGATGAGGAAGTTCTTTTCCTGCGCCTTCTTGAGGAGCGCCATGCGCCGTTCCAGCGGCATCGTCACCGTCGTCGGGAACTGGTGGCTCGGCGTGGTGAAGAGCAGGTCGAGATTGTCGAGTGCCGGTGACACAAGAAGCCCATGATCATCGACCGGCAGAAAAGAGATGTTGCTGGTCTTGAGGCGGAACATGTTGCGGGCATCGGGGAATCCCGGCTCCTCGAGGCCAACGCGCGTCGTGCCGTCCACAAGCAGTTCGGTGAGCAGATAGAGCGCGTTCTGGGCGCCCAGCGTCACCAGGATTTCGTCGTCGCTGGCCATGATGCCCCGGCGCGGCAGAATGCGGCGGCGGATCTGCTCCACAAGCAGCGGATCGTCAGAGGCCCAGCTGTCGTTGGTCCAGGCGCCCAGCCAGCGCTTGCCCAGCGCCTGGCGGGTGCATTCCCGCCATTCGGCGAGTGGAAACAGCGTGTGATCTACCTGGCCGTAGATGAAGGGATAGGGGAAATCCTGCCAGTTGAGCGGCTTGACGGTGTTCTCAAGCGCCGCAGGCTTGAGCTTGAAATGCCGTGCTACATCGGCAGCGGGAACCGAAGCGGGCTTCACCTTGGCCTGGCGCAGGGCGGGGGCCGTGTCTTCCAATGCCTTGTCGGCGACGTAGTAGCCCGAACGCTCGCGGGCGACGAGATAGCCATCGTCCAGCATGCCCTGATAGGCCAGCACCACGGTGTTGCGTGACACCCCGAGCGACTTCGCCATCTTCCGCGTCGACGGAACGGGCTCGGACTGGTCCAGCTTTCGGTCCAGAATCGCCGAGACCAGCGCCTCGCGGATCTGCGCCTGAAGGCTTGAATATTCGCCACGTTTCAGATGGATAAGCCAGTCGCGCACGAAATTGGGTTCCGAGGTTGGATGAGACTGGACCTATCATAGGGCCAATTTTGCGCCTAAGGAATTTGCCTCAAGTTTTGGCAGGTGCGCGTGCGCCGCATGCGTGTCAATCTCCTGCCAGCCAATGAACGAGTCCATGAGCCAACCTGTCGTCAACACCCAGATCAAGACTTGGGACGAGATCAAGACCACCACCTGTTACATGTGCGCCTGCCGCTGTGGCATCAAGGTCTACCTCAAGGACGGCACGGTCAAATACATCGAGGGTAATCGCGACTACCCCGTCAACAAGGGAGTGATCTGTGGCAAGGGTGCCTCGGGCATCATGCAGCACTATTCGCCGGCCCGGTTGTCGGCACCGCTGATCCGTGTGGGTGAGCGCGGCAAGGGCGAGTTCAAGGAGATCAGCTGGGAAGAGGCTCTGCGCACGGCCACCATGTGGCTTTCCCAGGTGCGCAGCAGCGACCCGCGCAAGCTCGCTTTCTTTACGGGCCGCGACCAGTCGCAGGGCCTCACCGGCTGGTGGGCCTCGCAGTTCGGCACGCCAAACTATGCAGCTCACGGGGGCTTCTGTTCCGTCAACATGGCGGCGGCAGGCCTCTACACCTATGGCGGCTCTTTCTGGGAATTCGGGGAGCCAGACTGGAAGCACACCAAGTATTTCCTGCTCTTTGGCGTGGCAGAAGACCATGCCTCGAACCCGATCAAGATGGGCCTTGGCAAGCTCAAGAAGCGCGGCGCCAAGATTGTCTCCGTCAATCCCGTCAAGACGGGCTATTCGGCCATTGCCGATGAATGGATCGGCATCCGGCCGGGCACCGACGGACTCTTAGTCGGTGCGCTGATACATGTGCTGCTCGCCGCCCAGAAGATTGACGGCGAGTATCTCACTCGCTTTACCAATGCGCCCTGGCTCATCATCGAGAATCCGGGAGGCGCTGACGACGGCCTTGTGGCGCGCAACACGGCAGGAACACCGCTTGTCTATGACCCCCAGACCCAATCGACCAAGGTGGCCGGAACCTATGGCATCAATCCGCCACTGCTGGGACGCTTCTTGCTTGCCGATGGCCGCAAGGTCGTAACTTCTTTCACGCTGATAGCCGAGCGTTTCCTGTCAAAGGGCTACGCGCCCGAGGCCGTCAGCGAGCGCTGCGGCGTTCCGGCAGACACGATCCGCCGCATTGCCGCCGAACTGGCGCACACGGCTTTCGAGCAGGCCATCGAGATTGATATTCCGTGGACAGATTATCTTGGCCGCCAGTATGAGACGACGCGCGGCCGCCCCGTGGCGATGCATGCCATGCGCGGGATATCTGCGCATTCCAACGGTTTCCAGACCTGCCGCAGCATCCATCTGCTGCAGATCATCCTCGGTACCATCGATTGCCCCGGCGGCACACGCTACAAGCCGCCGTTCCCGAAGCCCATACCGCCCGGCGTGAAGCCTGCGGGGAAGGCTCATCAGGTGAAACCGAACACGCCACTGCCCGGTCCGCCGCTTGGCTTCGTGACCTCACCGGACGATCTCCTTGTCGACGCAGAGGGCAAGGCGCTGCGGATCGACAAGGCCTATTCCTGGGAGGCACCGCTTGCCGCCCATGGCATGATGCACATGGTCATCAACAATGCCGCCAAGGGAGATCCGTACCCGATCGACGTGCTGTTCATGTACATGGCCAACATGAGCTGGAACTCGGCCATGAATGTTCCAGACACGATTGCAGCACTGACCGCCAAGAGGGACGACGGCGAATATGTCATTCCCCACATCATCTATTCCGATGCCTATGCCTCGGAGATGGTGCACTACGCTGACCTGATCTTCCCCGATACGACCTATCTTGAGCGCTGGGACTGCATCTCGCTCCTCGACCGGCCTATCTCGGAACCTGAAGGTCCGGCGGACTCGATCCGCCAGCCGGTGGTCCAGCCAGACCGCAACGTTCGGCCATTTCAGGATGTTCTGATCGATCTCGGATACCGGCTCGGCTTGCCGGGGCTGACGAAGGCTGACGGCACGCCACGCTATCCCGGCGGCTATCCGGACTACATTGTGAACCATGAGCGCGCGCCCGGCCTTGGGCCACTGGCTGGTTTCCGTGGACCGGGCGGCAAGGCCTCCGGACGCGGACCGGTCAATCCGGACCAGTTGCAGCAGTATATCGACAATGGCTGCCACTGGTTCCAGGAAATCCCCGACCGCGCCAAATACTATCGCCATGTGAACTGGGACTATCTGGACTGGGCCACCTTCATGGGCTTTCTGGCGCGGCCTGAGCCCATCATTCACCAGCTCTACTCGGAGCCGCTTCAGAAGTTCCGGCTGGCGGCGCGCGGCCATGGCACTGTCCTGCCACCGCCTGAGCATCGCAGGCGTGTCGAGACCTATTTCGATCCGATGCCCTTCTGGTATCCCCCCTTTGAAGAAGAACAGGTGAGCGGCACCGAGTTCCCGATGCATGCCATCACGCAGCGCCCCATGGCGATGTATCATTCGTGGGGCTCGCAGAACACGTGGCTGCGGCAGATCCTCGGGCGCAACTGGCTCTACATTCACGGAAACCGTGCCAAGGCACTTGGCGTTGCTGATGGCGATTGGGTCAACGTGATTTCACATCACGGCACCATCAAGTGTCAGGCGAAGCTCATGGAAGGACAGGACGACAGCACCGTCTGGACCTGGAACGCCATCGGCAAGCGCTCCGGCACCTGGGCGCTGGATGCCAATGCACCGGAATCAAAAAAGGGATTCCTGCTCAACCACTTGATCAGCGATCTTCTGCCGGAACGCGAAGGCGGCTACCGCTATTCCAACAGTGACCCGATCACGGGGCAGGCGGCCTGGTATGATCTTCGGGTCCGTGTCGAAAGATGCGCAGACCAGTCTGCCGTGAGCGAACCGAAATTCGAGCGTCTCAAGCCATTGCGGAGAGCCCTGTGACCTCGCTGCCCGCCACGACCGGAAAGAAGCTCGGCCTCGTCATCGATCTTGATATCTGTGTCGGCTGCCAGGCCTGCGCCACCTCGTGCAAGGAGTGGAACGGGCAGGGCGTCTCCGCGCCGCTGAGCGACGACAATGCCCGGGGCCCCCAGCCCATGGGCACCTGGCTGAACCGCATCCACGGCTATGAGGTGCAGGAAGAAGGGCGCGATGACAGCCGCATTGTGCATTTTCCGCGTTCTTGCCTGCACTGCGAAACACCGGCCTGCGTGACCGTCTGCCCAACGGGTGCATCCTACAAGCGGGCGGAAGATGGCATTGTGCTGGTGAACCCCGAGACCTGCATCGGCTGCAAGCTCTGTTCCTGGGCCTGTCCCTATGGCGCGCGCGAGTATGACTATGCGTCGGGTGTGATGAAGAAGTGCACGCTTTGCGTGGACCGGATCTACAACGAGAACTTTGTTCCGGAAGACCGTGTGCCGGCCTGCGTGAAGGCCTGCCCGACAGGTGCGCGCAGCTTCGGCGACCTTGGGGATCCCAACTCGGATGTATCGACCCTGGTGGCCGAACGGGGCGGATATGATCTCTTTCCGGAAATGGGCTACAAGCCGACCAACAAATACCTGCCGCCGCGCCCGCGCCGGGACAAGGCAATTGCCGGCATCGAGCCACTTCCGGCCCAGGACGGATCAGCACTCGACAGGCTCTTTGCCTGGGCAGACAAGCTGATGACGAGTTCACGGGCAACGGCGTCGGTGAATCCGGCCGATGTCTCCGACCGGCTGGAAGGCTGAACAATGAATCCGGCCTACTCTGTGATCCTCTTCACGACGTCTTCGGGAGCAGGCTACGGGCTTCTGGCGCTGCTCGGGCTGGTTGGCGTGCAGCATGGACAGGCTTCGTCACTGGCTTTTGCGCTGGTCGCGCTGTTCATAGCGCTGGCACTGATCACGGTGGGGCTGCTGTCCTCGACGTTCCATCTCGGTCATCCGGAGCGAGCCTGGCGCGCCTTTTCGCAGTGGCGCTCATCCTGGCTCTCCCGCGAGGGTGTGGCGGCCGTTGTCACCTATCCCGTCGCATTGGCATTTGGGCTTGTCTGGTCAGGACTCGTGGATTGGCCATCACTGATTGGGCCGCTGGGCTGGGCCACGGCCATCATGAGCGGCGTGACGGTGTTCTGCACCGGCAAGATCTATTCCTCCCTCAAAACCATCCCGCAATGGCATCATGGCCTGACGGTGCCGGTATATCTGGTTTTCGGGCTGGCGACCGGTGCGGCCCTGCTTGCTCCCATTGCGACACTCTTTGGCAGGTTCCAGTGGTTTCAGATCGTACTGGCTGTGGTGGCGCTGGTGGCGGTGCTGATCCTGAAGTTTGCCTACTGGCACTCGATCGACAATGCCCCACGCAAGCACTCAATGGCGGCGGCCACCGGCCTCGGCCCCGGTGTGCGCCAGTGGGAAGTGCCGCATACGAACATCAACTTCATCCAGAAGGAAATGGGCTATGCCGTGGCCCGCCGCCATGCACAAAAGCTGCGGCGCCTCGTGTTCCTGTTGCTAGCGATGGCCATTGTCTTTGCCGTGCTTGCCGCCTTGCTGAGCCCGTGGCTATCCTTCGGGCTTGCCGTGGCTGCCCTCGCTGCCGCAGTTATCGAGCGCTGGCTCTTCTTCGCAGAGGCAGTGCACGTCGTGAACCTCTACTATGGACTGGCAAATGCCTGACATGCTCGCCCCCGGTGTTCGCTGGTTTGATGACTGGTTCGCCATCCGCGAGGTTGCACCGGGCGTGACGGCGATTGGCGAGCCGCGCTTTCACCAGTTGAACTGGAACTATCTGGTGGCGGGAACCGAGCGTGCATTGATGTTCGACACAGGCCCCGGTGTCCGCGACATCACGGAAGTCGTGCGGGCGCTTACGCCACTGCCGGTGACGGCTTTCTGCTCACACATGCATTTCGACCATGTGGGGAACCTGCATCGCTTCGACGATGTCGCCGTGGCCGACCTGCCGCTGCTGCGTGCGCACGAACGGAACGGCATCCTGTTCGAGCCCGGCGAGCGCTTTCTCGGCCATCTCGAGGGCATGACCTGGAAGCCAATGCGTGTGCAGCAGTGGTGGCCTATCGGGCACAAGATTGACCTCGGTGGCCGAGTGTTAGAGATATTGCACACGCCGGGGCATGCGCCCGATCATGTTGCGCTATGGGACCCGCTGGCAAACCTTCTGCTGGCGGCGGACTACATCTATCTCGGTGCGCTGTATGGACAGGTGCGTGGGGCGGATCTGGCCGCCTATCTGCGGGTGGTTGAGGAGCTGCTGGCACTGGTGGGCGACGATACGCTGATCTTTGGGGCACATGGAAAGCCCGACGACGATGGCCGGCATGATGCACCCCGCCTTTACAAACAGGATTTGAAAGACCTGCTAACCACTTTGGAAAATCTGAAGAAAAGCGGTGATCGGCCGGAGCGGATCGAGGTCAATGAACGCATGTACCTGCTGACGGCGCCGCACGCATTTGCGTCTTGGCAGCAGCCGTCGGAATCTATATAAAGAACTCTTTATATAGTTCGAGGACAACGAATATGCCGCGCCAGTCGTTTACTGAAGCACTCGCCACCCGCCCATGGCTGCTCGCTGACGGTGCCACCGGTACCAACTATTTCCAGATGGGGCTGGTCTCCGGGGATGCCCCGGAAATGTGGAACTTTGAGCATCCGGACCGGGTGCGTTCGCTGCACCGGCGCTTCATCGAGGCGGGTGCCGACATCGTTCTGACCAACACTTTCGGAGGCAATAGGCACCGCCTGAAGCTGCACAACGCCCAGGATCAGGTGCATGAGATCAACGTAGCCGCGGCGGGCAATGCGCGCGCAGAGGCCGACGCGGCCGGACGTGATGTTTATGTTGGCGGCTCCATCGGGCCGACCGGCGAGATTTTCATGCCTGTCGGGACAATGCCGCATGAGGAAGGTGTCGCTGCTTTCGCCGAGCAGGCCATGGCGCTGAAGGATGGCGGCGTGGATGTGCTCTGGATCGAAACCATGTCCTCCGAGGAGGAGCTGCGTGCGGCCGTTGAAGGTGCCGCGCAGGCAGGGCTTCCGATCGTCACCACGATGAGTTTCGACACCAATGGACGGACGATGATGGGCATCACGCCTGCAGCCTTTGGCAACATCGCGGCGTCATTGCCGGTGCAGCCTGTGGCCATCGGGGCCAATTGCGGTGTCGGCGCGTCCGAGCTCGTGGCCACCGTGATGGGGATCGCCAAGGCGCGGCCGGATGCGGCTGTGGTGGCCAAGGGCAACTGCGGCATTCCGCAATATGTCGATGGCAGCATCCACTACTCGGGGACGCCGGAGCTGATGGCGGACTATGCCCGCATCGCCTTCGACAGCGGGGCGCGGATCATCGGCGGGTGCTGTGGCACCAGCCCGGAGCACCTTGCCTCCATGCGCCGGGCCCTCGAAGGCCACACCAAAGGGCCGATGCCGACACTGGAACTGGTGGAAACCAAGCTTGGGCCGGTGTCAGAGCTTGCCAAGGGGCTCGACAAGGCTGCGGAAGGGGCTGCCCGCCGCGAGCGCCGCAGGGGCTGATGGTGTGAAGGCCTTTGAGGCCAGGCACTATCTTCTGAAGGCCCAGCTGCTCGCTGAGCGCATTCCTGATCACAAGGTCTATCCATTTTCGCTGCCTGTATTGCGCGACTTCGCGGAAATCACCTTCCATCCAAAGGTGACGTTCCTCGTCGGCGAGAATGGCTCGGGCAAATCCACCTTGATCGAGGCCCTGGCGGTAGCCTGGGGCTTCAACGCCGAGGGTGGCTCGAAGAACTTCAATTTCGCAACGGTCAAGGCACACTCCGACCTGCACAAGGCACTGCGGCTGGTGAAGGGCGTGAAGCGCGCCCGTGACGGCTTTTTCCTGCGGGCCGAAAGCTACTTCAACGTGGCCAGCAACATCGATGCACTGGACCGGGAACCGGGATTTTCTCCGCCCGTGATCTCGTCCTATGGCGGCGTCTCGCTGCATGAGCAATCGCATGGCGAGTCTTTCATGGCGCTGCTCGAAAACCGCTTGCGTGGCAACGGCCTCTACATCCTCGACGAACCCGAGGCGGCGCTCTCACCGATGCGGCAGCTTGCGATGCTCGTGCGGATGAAGGAACTGGCCGATGACAATTCCCAGTTCATCATCGCCACCCATTCGCCGATCCTCATGGCCTATCCGGATGCCTGCATCTACCAGATCAGCGAGAACGGCATTCAACAGGTGAGTTTTGACGAAACCGAGCACGTTCAGATCACCCGGACGTTTCTGGAGCGCCCGCAAGCTATGCTGCGGCGGCTTCTGGGCGACGACAAAGCTGAAACCTAGCTGTTGCCGCGGGCCTGACCGAGGGCCCAGTCGCGAAAGAGCCTGATCTTGCGGCTGTCCGCACGCGCCTTGGCATAGGCAACATGGTAGCTCAGCCCGGATGTGGCCTCGACATCGAGGACTTGCAGCAAATGGCCCTGGGACAGCTCCTGCCGGATGAAGGCTGGTGTGGCCAGCGTGATGCCTTGCCCGGACAATGCAAGACGAACACTCATCTGCTGTGTTTCGACGTCGACACCCGGTCTCTTGAAGGCAATGGGCCTATGATAGCCTGCCTTGGCAAGCCAGATGGCCCACCAGTCATCGGTGGGCGCGATGATGACGTGATCGAGCAGCGCAGCGGCTGTCTCTGGCGTTCCTTCGCGCGCCAAATAGGCTGGGCTCGCAACAGCGATGAAGTTCTGATCGAGAAGATGGTGGCTGGTGACGCCTGGCCAATTGCCTTTGCCGGAGCGGATGGCGACGTCGATGTCGCCTGCTGACAGGTCCATGACGTCGTTGCCGATATGGAGCCTCACGGCGAGGTTTGGATGCTCCATTTGCAGAGACCCAAGACGAGGCGCGAGCCATGCGTTGGCGATGGTTGGCATGGTGGTGATCACCAGAAGATTTTCGCGATCGTCCTTCAGGTTGCGGAAGGCGTTGCCGATGTCGAGAAGGCTTTGCCGGATGATCGGAAAGATGCGCTGGCCTTCGGCCGTCAGGGCAACACCCCGCGCCTGGCGGATAAACAGGATGGTGCCTGCGTGCCGTTCGATCAGGCGGATCTGATAGCTGACCGCCGACTGGGTCATGTTCAGTTCGGCCGCTGCCCGCGTGAAATTGCCGTGACGGGCGACGGCCTCGAAGACGCGAACAGCCTGCAGTGGTGGGGAAGCACTCATTGCCAAGACATAAAGCAGATTGATGGCTTATGCCAGGTTTCGCGTTGGAGTTTTCCTGGTCGAGGCAGCAGAATGCGAGACATCCAATGCGGAGGCGCGTCGCGAGATGACCGGAACACTCAATATCTTTTTGAATTTACTCGGGAATATAGGGATCCGCCGGTCGACAGGTGCGCGGCTGGATCTCCAGGGTCTGTCGGAGGCCCATTTGCGCGATCTGAACCTGCCAGACGACCTGTTGCAGCGGCACAGACTCAGGCATGAGGCCAATGAATGGCGCTATCGCTTGCGGCGCTAGCGCCTTCAAAGTCAATCAGACCGACCACCTGAAGGCGTCTACGACCACCGGCTTGCCCAGCATGAAGCAGTCGGACACGAGTTGCAGCGGCGAGGGGTCCACATCGGACTTCTTCGCTTTCAACAGCCGCGCAAACTTCGCGTAGATCATTTCATATTCTTCGAGCGGCGCTTCGCGAACGGTCTTGCCGTTGACGAGGAGAACGGAACCACCCTTCTTCAACTCGAGCTTCAATCCATCGCGCGTCGCGATCTCCATTTCCCAGATCTGCTCGCCGCGCTGCCGCCAATCGAAGACAGCAGATAGATCCGCTTGTTCGCCATCGCCGCGCTTGAACCGGATGTCGGCGCCGATCGGCGTTGCAGAATTCGACGGCACTTCGATCGTAGCGCTTTCGACGAAGATGGGTTCAGGCAGGATCTTGGTGACAATCGAGAGCGCATTGATGCCCGGATCGAAGACACCGAAGCCACCGGGCTGCCAGATCCACTCCTGGCCGGGATGCCAGCGATTGACATCTTCCTTCCAGGTCACACGGAGGTGCGACACCCGCTTGCCCTTGAGGCGTTTTTTCGCCTCATCAACGGAAGCGTTATAGCGCGAATGCCAGGTGGCATAGAGCACGCGCTTCTTCTTGCGGGCATAGGCCTCCATGCTGATCAGTTCGCCGACTGTAGGTGTCGGCGGCTTCTCGATGAGCAGATGCCAGCCGGCATCGAGAACCTCGCGGGCCAATGCCAGCCTCACCGCAGGTGGTGTGCACAGCGCTACCGCATCCACTGCGATCTTGC
Source organism: Pseudomonadota bacterium (assembly GCA_020161855.1). Taxonomy (GTDB): domain Bacteria; phylum Pseudomonadota; class Alphaproteobacteria; order Rhizobiales; family Aestuariivirgaceae; genus Aestuariivirga. The sequence goes on along the minus strand of JAIUNJ010000002.1, from coordinate 58,371 downwards.
TGGCGCGAAGCCCGGCCAATGACTCGAAGCAGGGGACGCTGTCGATCCTGGCGTGGCGGCTTACACCAGCCACCAGCTTGAAGTTCTTGTTCTTGGCGATGCAGGGGAGGTGCTGGTCGTTGGCGATCTTTCCGAGACCGGCGACGGCAATGCGGTAGACCATGGTATCCTCACTGGATGGCGCGGTACAGGGAGGCCACGAACTGGTCGACCTCCTCTGTGGTGTTGTAGTGGGCGAGGCCGACGCGAAGCACGCCGCCCTTGTCGAGCAGGCCGAGGCGGCCCACCGGTTCGACAGCGTAATTGTGACCAGACCAGACAAAGATGTTCTCGGCCGCAAAGTGCCGGGCCAGGCTCTCCGGCGTCTTGCCGTCAATGGTGAAAGAGACCGTCGGCACGCGCCGGTGCATGGCATTGGCCGAGGTGATGCCCTGAATCTTGAGGCCTTTGACCGGCTTGATGGCATTGATCAGGTGCAGTGTCAGCGCCTGCTCGTAAGCTTCCAATGTCTTCCAGGCACTCTTGATGCGTGTCCGGGCATCGCCGCCGGTGCCGAGCGAGCCCAGGTATTCGACAGCCCCGAGGCACCCAGCCATGCCTTCGTGAGACAATGTGCCAGTTTCAAACTTGTGGGGCAGATCTTCGCCAGCCGGACGGACCTTGTAGCCGAATGTCTGCTTGAGAAGCGCTTCGCGGCCCCACAGGATTCCCATATGCGGCCCGAACCACTTGTAGGCCGAAGACACCAGAAAATCGCAGCCGATGTCCTGCACGTCGACAAGTCCGTGAGGGGCGAACTGCACGGCATCGACATAGGAAAGTGCCCCCGCCGCCCGCGCTTGGGCGCAGAAACGCTTTACGTCATTGATTGTGCCGGTGCAGTTCGAGGCATAGCCAAGCGCCACGAGCTTTGTGCGCGGCGACAGCACCTTTTCCAGCGCATCGTCCGGAAACTCGAAAGTTCCGGGATCGAAATCCATCCAGCGAACAGTGAGGCCTTTGTCCTCGGCAAGCAGCAGCCAGGGCGCGACATTGGCGTCATGGTCCATGCGCGACAGGACAATTTCATCCCCCGCGTTGAAGGAGCGTCCAAGGCAGCGAGACATATGCAGCGTCAGCGTCGTCATGTTCTGGCCGAAGATGATCTCTGCCGCGGAGGCCGCACCGTAAAGATCGGCAACAGCCTGGTGAGCATCGTTCACCAGCGCGTCTGCATCGACTGTCGTGCGGAAGTAGCCACCGAGATTGGCATTCTTGCGTAGCAGGGCCTCCGTGGTCCGCTCCACCACTTCGGTCGGAACCTGGGTTCCTGCCGGATTATCGAAGTAAATCCGGGCTGTGTCGTTGTCCCGGAGGGCAAGGGCGGGGAAGCGGGCGCGGATGGCGGCAATGTCGAGGGTGTGAGTCATGGCAGCTCTTTATCCGCCTTCGGCCTTCCTGATAAGTCCTTGTCTTGCCCGTCGCTTTCCGGCATGGGGAAGTCGCGGCGTGGCGCGGTTTTTGGCGCTGCGGAAGCTATATTTGTGGTTCGAGTGCGACCCCCCGGAGTGATCCATGAGCGATGCTGGCGATCTTGACCTGAATTCCCTGAATGATGAGGAACTGACGCAGCAGATTCACGACGATCTGTATGATGGCCTCAAGGAAGAGGTCGAGGCGGGTGTTCATATTCTGCTGGGCCGTGGCTGGGCGCCCTACAAGGTTTTGACCGAAGCGCTGGTCGAAGGCATGCGCATCGTCGGTATCGATTTCCGTGACGGCATTCTCTTCGTGCCGGAAGTGCTGTTGGCCGCCAATTCGATGAAGGCCGGGATGTTCATCCTGAGGCCACTGCTCATCGCCACCGGCGCCCCGCGCCTCGGCAAGATGGTGATCGGAACCGTCAAGGGCGACATTCACGACATCGGCAAGAACCTTGTCGGCATGATGATGGAAGGTGCGGGCTTCGAGGTGATCGACCTGGGCATCAACAACCCTGTCGAGAAGTATCTTGATGCCATGGAGCAGCACAAGCCCGACATCCTGGGCATGTCTGCGCTGCTGACGACGACGATGCCTTATATGAAGGTCGTGATCGACACGATGAAGGAAAAGGGCATTCGCGACGACTATACGGTGTTGGTCGGCGGTGCGCCGCTGAACGAAGATTTCGCCAAGGCGATTGGCGCTGACGCTTACTGCCGTGATGCTGCGGTCGCCGTAGAGACGGCCAAGTCCTTCATGGCGCGCAAGCACAACCAGTTGGCTGGCTAGGGAAAGCGCGGCTGATCAGGTTCGGCCAACCACAGGCAGAAAGGCGCCCAGAGAGGGGCGCCGTTGTACTGGAGGGCGTCCGGGGATCAGGAGCCGCCGGCAAGGTCCGAGGCAAGGATCGTAAAGCGGTCGCTGATCGCTGACACGAGGGTCGGCATCACTGCGATCAGTGCCATGCCCATCGTTGTGGCTATGAGGCCATATTCGATCGCAGTTGCGCCGGATTCATCCTTGAAGAACTTGATCATCTTGCCACTCCAGAAGTCGTTGTTCACAGTTCTTGCCGACACAACCCTATGCGCCATGAACGTGAGCGTAATGTAAGGCGGGGAAATTTAACGGGACCTGAAGCAGGTTCTGTCAATTCGAAACTAACGGGCCGGAAAGCGAACCAAGGCTGCACTATGGTAAACGGTCAATGAACGTTGAGCAGGCTGAGACGTGACGAGCACAACCCCGCAGGATCATCTGGAACTCGCTCCCTCGGAAACCTTTGCTTTCGGCAAGGGGGAAGGCGAGGTGCTTCTGATTGCATGCGGAGCGCTGGCCCGGGAGATCGTCGATCTCATCGAACACAACAGGTGGCGGGCTTTCGATATCCAGTGCCTGCCTGCGAAGTGGCACAACACGCCTCAGCACATCGTACCAGCCGTGCGCGAAAAGATCCATGAGGGCCGCGAACACTACAAGTCGATCTACGTGCTCTATGGCGATTGCGGCACCGGTGGCCTGCTGGACAAGATGCTTGAGGAAGAGCGCGTGGAGCGCATTGACGGACCGCACTGCTATGCCTTTTTCAGCGGCAATCCACTTTTCGCACAGCGCGAGGCAGAGGACTTTTCAGCCTTCTTCCTGACGGACTATCTGGCCCGGCACTTTGACAAGCTCGTGTGGGAGGGGCTGGGGCTTGACCGCCACCCGGAGCTGCTGCCCATGTATTTCGGCAACTATACGAAGATCATCTATCTCGCGCAGACGGAAGATGAAGGGCTTGCCAGAAAGGCGGAGGCAGCTGCCAAGCGTCTGGGTCTCGGCTACGAATATCGCTTCACTGGTTATGGGGAACTGGCAAGCGGACTTGCCGCCAGAGCCTGATCTAGTCCTTTGGAAGCCGGTAGCTGCCACCGGCGATCTCGTAGTAGTCGCCCGCATCGGCAACATAGATGTGGCCATCGAGAGCAAGGCCAGTCTTGCCGTCAATTGATCCGGCACAGATTGAGGTCGTGCTCCGGCCATCCGCCTTCCAGAACAGTGTTGAGCCGCAGGCCTGGCAAAAGCCGCGCTGCGCCGCTTCGCTGGTCCGGTACCAGGTCAGCGTGTCATTCGAAATGAACTTCAGGTCGGAGTCTGCCGAGCGCGTGGATGACCAGTAGTTCCCGGTCTGCTTGCGGCATTGCGTACAGTGGCAGGCGACAACCGGATCAAGCGGTCCATGCAGTTCGAACTTTACGCTGCCACAGAGGCATGAACCAGTTTTCATAGCTTAAATGCCTCGCTCAGTGCCTCGATATGACTTGGCCCGATTCCACAACAGCCACCAAATATAGTCGCGCCCTGTTGCTGCCACTCTCTCGTCTTGTCCACAAGATCGCCAGGTGTGATGACATCTACGAAGACCCAGTCAGGAGATTTGAAATAGCCGCTCTCCGGATATGTACCGATTGGACCACCCCAGTACTTCTTCAAGATGTTGATCGCTTCGCCGGTATCGTTGGGCGAGGTGTGCATGATGCTCATGACGTCCGGCCGCAGAGCGGCCAGAGAGCTTGCAATCCTGTCAAATGCGCAATCCGGCCTGCCCCAGCCATACAGGGCGCCGTCTTCGCCGCGCTCACATGACAGGCCTATCCAAACCGGTAGCCCGACTTCGAGCGCTGCCTCGCTCGCCCATATCGCGTAGTCAGTGTCCCTCAGAAGCTCCATCATGATGAAGTCAGCGCCGGCATCTCTCAGGGCCGCTGCCTTTGCCCGGAACAATCTGCGCGCATCCTCCTCCGGCCAGGTGACCGTAAGCTGATTGCGATCGGAACCGTTGGTCATCGGCCGCATTGTTGACATGGATCCGGCAACCGCCACAGGCTTGCCGTATGCCGCAGCTTTTGCAGCACGCAAGGCAGCTGAGTCGACGCGCGGAACATCAGCGTCCCGCCCCAGATGGTTGAATAAGAGCGCGCTCGAGGCGAATGTGTTGGCGGTGATGACATCGGCACCGGCGGCAATGTAGTCATCATGAACCGACCGAACCACATCCGCATGCGTGAGATTCGCTTCAGCGCACCAGGTTTCACCGCTCATCGCGACACCGCGACGCTGAATATCGGTGCCTGTGCCGCCGTCGAGCACGATGATCTCGCCACTCACGAGTTTCTTTCGGACATGGTCGTAGCTCAAGGTAACTCCTTCTGCCGTGCCGCCAGGAAGGCACGCATGTGAAACTGCTTCTGCGGCGGTGTGTATTCGTATGATTTTCCCACAGGACAAGCCAGCCTGGCAAGGCATCCGCCGGAAAGACACTGATGTCCAGCGTCGCTCATGATGTGTTGGCCGCAAGCTTTCAGATTGTAGCTCTGGCCGTCGAAAGCACCGACGGGACAGGATGAAAGGCAGGGCTTGCTGGCGCAGCTCTCGCAAGGGTGGGCACCTGCACTTGTGCGCGGTAAGTCGAACACCACAGGAAAGAGCAGGGCGGCCCGATAAGCGTGCCACAATCCGTAGATAGGATGGATGTTGAGGCCCAGGGGCGAGACGTGACCAGCTTGCGCCTTTCTGGCCCAGGTCAGAAAGGGGCGCGGCGGGCTGTCAAAAGCGAAGACGGCTTGCGCGCCGAGGTCCTCCGCCATCGGGATCACAACATCGCGAGTCCAGTCGTCCATCGCATGGCGCAGGGGATCGCGCTCCCGGGCAAAGCGCCTGAACATGGCCGGACCGGCATTTCCGATGAGAATGACGAAGCGGGTATTCTCCGGCAGCAAATCGCCACCTGCAGTCTCAAACCAGCCCAGCGGTGTGAAGGCCTCAGCCCGGATACGGATCAGAACCGGGTGTTCCACTTACCGGGCCCAGCGCGGATCCCCGGCTTCCATGGCTTCGCGCGGCAGACGAATGTCATGCTTGGCGCGGATCAGCTCGTCGATATGGCGAGGGATGTAGTCCGGATAATGGGTCGAGAGAATCTCGCGCTTGCGCGCAGCAGCACGCTTTACGATGTCGGGTTTGCCGGCCTCGAGCCATTCCTTGGGGCTCATGCGGTTACCGAGGGAAGGATAGACATAGTCTTTCTGCATGAGGTTGAGCGTTTGGTCGCTTCCGAGATAGTGCCCGGGCCCCTCGAGGCAAACCTGAGAGATCACCTCGATCGACAGTGAATCCTCGGTCACTTCGATGCCGCGGACGTTACGGTTGATCGAGCCCAGCATGTCATTGTCGATGAGCAGGCTCTCAAGACAGAACCCCAGCAATGACGCGTGCATCCCTGCACTTTCATACAGCATATTGACGCCGGTCATCGCGGAAATGCCGGCCGTCACACCCTTCTCATAGCCTGCCTGCATGTCGGGGAGCTTGGAATCACACATTCCCGCCGCCGAGCCGACGGTGAGGTCGTAGAAGTGCCCCATCTGGGCGCAGGCCGAGGTGATAAGCGCTTGCTCTCCCGAGCCGCCAGACATGGCGCCGGTCCTCAGGTCGGAGACGAAGGGCCATGGGCCCCAGATCGCCACAGCGCCGGGCACCACGCAGTTGATATAGACGAGCCCCGCCAGGCATTCGGCAACAGCCTGAACGACGGTGCCGGCAAGAGCGGCAGGCGACGTGGCGCCGGCCTGCGCGGCCGAAAGCAGAAGCACAGGCATGCCACCGCGCGCTGCCACTTCAAGGCAACGGCAAGCATCCTCGGCGAACTTCAGCGGCGGCACGACAAAGCAGTTGGACTGCGACACGAACGGACGCTCGCGCCACTTGTCTTCGCCTCCGGCGACGAGATGAAGAATTTCCAGGCACTCGGCCACATGGGCGGGATCCACCATCGAGGTGCCAACGTGTTTCCGCGTGGCGGCAACGCAGGCATACATGGTGTTGATGTCGAGGTCGTGTCCGGTGATCATGTCGCGGGCCGTCACGGGCCGCTGATAGAAATGAATATGGTCGCAGACGTCAACGATGCGTCCGGCATCATAGAGATCGACCAGAAGCGATTCCCGATACTCCTGCTTCTCCGGCTCGACGATATGAACCGCGGCGCCTGCAGTGCCGAAGTACACGCGATTGCCCGAAGGCTCCATATCGTGCTGCGGGTCGCGTGCATGCAGGATGAAGTGGCGGCGCGCCTTGGCGACGGTATCTTCGACGAGGCTGCGCGGAATACAAAGCCTGCCCCTTGCATTCACCCAGCAGCCGTGAGCAGTCATCGCTTCAATGCAGCTTGGAATGGCATTGCCGAGGCCCACGGTCTCCAGGAGCTTCATGGCCGCGTCATGAATCTTCGGCAGGTCAGCGTCTTTCAGCGGCTTGTATTGACCTCCGGTCATCCCGGGACGGACGGCGGCCTCCGACATCGGCACTGCGCGGGCGCGCAGCGCCTTCCGTGCTTCGCGTCCCCCGCGGCGCTTTGACAGATCTTCGGCAACACTCATGGCGGACTCCCTAGCCAGTCAGCGCATAGATGCGCCGAAACGCGGCGAAGGCAAAGGCTGTTTTTTGCCCGTTGAATGGTGAGCAGATTTCACGCTAAATTGTGACCATGGCCCTCCGCGGCCTCTAACATACTGAAAACAAGACTGCTATTGAGAGAGCGTCAATACCCATGGTGAGCCATCTTGCCCAGACGTGATCTGCCGCCGCTGCGCGCGCTGACGGCCTTCGAGGCCGCCGCCCGGCTCGGTTCGTTCCGCATGGCGGCCAACGAACTGGGAATTACCCGTTCCGCCGTAAGCCATCAGGTTAAACTTCTTGAGGATCGTCTCGGGTTGCAGCTGTTCCGCCGGGATGCGCGGCGGGCCGAACTGACCCAGGGCGGGCAGGCCTATTATCCGGCCATTCGCGATGCCTTCGACCAGATCGAGGCACAGACGCGGGCCATCAGGCCTTCCGTTGCCGACAATGAACTCACGGTGCAGGTCTATGTGACGGTGGCGCTGAAATGGCTGATCCCGCGCCTGCATGATTTCGAACGGCGCTTCCCCGACATGAAAGTCCGCCTGTCCACGTCGTATTTCGATTGGGATTTCGACGAGCGCAATGTTGACGTCGGTATCATTCTGGCGCGCAACAAGGCCCCTGGGCATCACTACCGGCCGCTGTTCCGCTCTTACCTGGCGCCTGTCTGTGCACCTGCGCTGCTCAAGGGCGACAATGCCATCAAGAAGCCCGACGACCTGAAGAAGCACAAGCTCATTGACGTTTATACAGCTGAAGAAGACTGGCAGCTCTGGCTCGATGCGGCCAGTGTGAAGGGCGTCAAGCCGAACAACCGGTTGACGGTCGACAGCTACATCCTGGCGCAAGAGGCCGCGATTGAAGGCCGGGGCGTTGCCATGACCATTGGGCCATTTGCCGCCGAAGAGATCAAGCTGGGGCGGCTTGTCCAGCCGTTCCCGCTGCGTGTTCAGCACCGTCATAATTGGTATTTTGCGTGCCACACTGAGCACCGGAACAAGCCGAAAGTGAAGCGCTTTGAGGAATGGCTCGCCAAGCAGGTGGCCGCAGACCCTGCGCTGGAAGTTTACCGAGAAACAGGCAAGGCAGCATGACCGAGACAAACGCCGAAACCACCCGCCGCAGCCGCCGTGACAGTCCGCGGCGTGCCGCCGCCGGCACGACCGTGCCCCAGCTTCCGCGCGGCGTGGCAAAGCGGCCTTTCGAACCGACCAAGATTGTTTCTGATGATCAGGTGGAAGCCATTCATCAGGCCTCGCTGAAGGTTCTCAGTGAGATTGGCATGGAGTTCCTGCTGCCGGAGGCGCGGGATCTGCTGAAGAAGGCCGGCGCCAAAGTTGAGGGCGAGCGGGTCCGCTTCGACCCCGCAATGATCGAAGAGCTGGTAGCTCATGCGCCCTCGAACTTCACCTTTCACTCCCGAAATGCCCAGAAGCACGTACCCATCGGCGGTGGCCACATGGCCTTTGTGTCGGTGGGCAGCCCGCCGAACTGCCATGACATGGAAGGGGGCCGCAGGCCCGGCACGCTTGCCGACTTCCGGAAGTTCCTCAAACTGTCACAGTGGTTTAATTGCCTCGACGCCTGCGGCGGCTACTGTGTCGAGCCAATCGACGTCCATCCTTCCATTCGCCATCTTGTGGCCGTTCGCGACATGGCGACGATGCTCGACAAGCCCCTGGTATGCTATTCACTCGGGCGGCAGAACGTTCTCGATGCGATAGAGATCGCACGTATCTCGCATGGCGTGAGCGAGGAGGAGTTCAACCACCGGCCATCACTGATGACGATCGTCAACACCAATTCGCCGCTGAAGCTTGATGGCAACATGCTGATGGGGATGATGGAGCTCTCGTCACGCAACCAGATTGTATGTGTGACGCCGTTTACGCTGGCCGGAGCAATGGCTCCCATAACGATCGCGGGTGCCGTCGTCGAGCAGAACGCCGAGGCGCTGGCCGGGCTTGCCTTCTGCCAGTTGGTGCGCAAGGGCGCGCCGGTGATCTATGGCGGCTTTACCTCGAATGTTGACATGAAGTCGGGCGCGCCGGCCTTTGGTACGCCCGAGTATATGAAAAGCACTCTGCTGGGCGGCCAGATGGCCCGACGCTACGGCCTGCCATACCGCACCTCCAACACCAACGCGGCCAATGTCGTCGACGCACAGGCGGCCTATGAAAGTGTCTTCTCGTTGTGGGGTGTCACCATGGGAGGCGGCAACTACATCATGCACAGCGCCGGTTGGATGGAAGGCGGGCTGGTTGCAAGCTTCGAGAAATTCGTGCTCGACTGCGATCTCATTCAAATGATCAAGGCATTCCTGCAACCCATTGATACCAGTGAAGAAGCCTTGGGGCTCGACGCCATTCGTGAGGTTGGGCCGGGCGGCCATTTTTTCGGCGCCCAGCACACGCTGGCGCGCTATTCGACCGCCTTCTACGAGCCGATCATATCGGACTGGCGCAACTATCAACAATGGGTCGCCGCTGGCAGCCCCGATGCATACAAAAAGGCAAATCAGGTCTACAAGCAGGTTCTCGAACTCTATGAGGAACCTCCGATGGACGCGACGATCCGTGCTGAGCTTGACGCCTTTGTTGACCGCCGCATCAAGGAAGGCGGCGTCAAGACGGACTTCTGAGCATGAGCGACGTGGTGGTCGTTGGTGGCGCCAACATCGACATCAAGGCGAAGTCAATCGAGGCCAACCGGCTGGGAACGTCGAACCCGGGTGTTGTGGTAACGTCGCCCGGCGGAGTGGGGCGCAACATTGCCCACAACCTTGCTCGGCTGGGGGCAAAGGTCGATCTGATATCGGTGGTCGGGCAAGGGGCTCATGGAGCCGCTATTCTTGACATGACGCGGGATGCAGGTGTTGACATGTCTGGGGTTGTCACCGCGCCAATCTCGACGGGGACTTACGTCGCGCTCCTCGATCATGATGGTGAACTGATTACGGCGCTTAACGATATGCGGGCTGTCGAGATGATCACACCGGAAATGGTACGGAGCAATGAGGCCCGGCTTCATGGTGCCCACTACGTCGTCGCTGACTGCAACCTGCGCACCGACACGCTGGTAACCATTGCCGAGATGGTGGGGCCGAAGCTTATCATTGAGCCGGTCTCGGTGCCGAAGTCGGAAAAGCTGCTAAAGGCGCTGGCGCGTCAGCAAGTGCTTCTGGCCTCACCGAATTTTGACCAGATGGAGCATCTTTCGGGCACGCGGGATATCTACGAGGCTATCTCCTTTTTGCATCGCAAAGGCTTGCGGAATGCCGTCCTCCATGCTGGTCCGGAAGGCGCCTTTGTCTCCGATGGCAAGGAAGTGGAACACGTCGCGGCTCAACCTCCCGAAAGGATTGTCGACGTGACTGGTGCGGGTGATGCGGCCGTGGCCGGGCTCGTCTTTGGCCTGCTGCAGGGCGACTCGCTGGTGGATGCGGCGGCCCGGGGGCAGGTCTGCGCCGGCCGGGTGATCGCCTCCAACGCTTCGACACTTTGATCAGGAATGCGATGAAAGTTCATCTCACAAGCGATGTCCGGAAGGCCCTGAAGTCTGGCAAGCCTGTGGTGGCGCTCGAGTCCACCATCATTGCGCATGGCATGCCGTTTCCGCAGAATCTGGCGATGGCGCGCGATGTCGAGCAGGCGGTCCGGGCAGGCGGCGCTGTTCCGGCCACCATTGCCATCATTGACGGCAAGCTGCGGGCTGGCCTGGACGTTGCCGAGTTGGCGCTGTTCGCTGAGCAGGGCCTTTCCATCCCCAAGGTCTCGATCCGGGACATGCCGGGCATTGTGGCAAAGGGAGGAACGGGGGCGACGACCGTCGCTTCGACGATGCGCATCGCAGCACTGGCAGGCATCGCAGTCTTTGCAACCGGCGGAATTGGTGGCGTTCATCGCGGTGCTGCGACGAGCTTCGATATCTCAAATGATCTGGACGAGTTTGCTCGCAGCAATGTTGCCGTGGTGACAGCCGGCGCCAAGGCCATCCTCGATCTGGCGTTGACACTTGAAGTGCTGGAGACCCGCGGTGTTCCGGTGGTGGGCTTCGGTACGGATGAATTCCCGGCATTTTACTCACGGCAGAGTGGTCACAAGGTGCCGATCCGCTGCGATACAGTGGGCGAGGTTGCGGCGCTCATGGCGGCCAAGTGGAAGATGGGGCTGGACGGGGGGGTCGTGGTGGCCAATCCCATCCCCGCGGCAGATGAGATTCCGGCGGCTCAGATTGAGCCTGCAATCATGGCGGCATTGGCAGATGCGGCCGCAGACGGCATCTCGGGCAAGGCCGTTACGCCGTTCCTCCTGAAGCGCCTGACAGAAATCACGGCGGGCCGCTCTCTGGCGGCCAACATCGCATTGGTCCTGAACAATGCCCGCGTTGCTGCGGGTATCGCGGCAGCCTTTGCAGAACATCAACGCGACTGATGGAACGGGCGCGGCCCTCGGGCCGCACCGTCACTCAAACGATAAACTGCTCTGCCAACCACACGGCAGCCATGATGCCGCGCATCTGGCCAGTTTGTGCGTAGTCTGCCCGATCTGCTCCACCCGCCGCCCCGGGAGGAGAAAGCCGGAGCTTGGCCCCATGCCTCCGGCCAACTTGAGCATGTCATTGCAGCGCGAGCAGCTGCGGCTGCAGGACATGCTCGATTGGGCCGTTGGAGTAGCAGACAATTCGATGGTGGAACCCGAGTTCGACTATCCGCCCAGCAATCTCCGCAACTTTGCGACGCGCGTGCCCTTTTCCTCACCATAGGCGATCGTACCGGCAAAGCTGCCATCTGCACGAAACAGAAACACGCTGGCCGTGTGATTCATCGTATAGCTGCCGTCGCTCGTTGGTACCTTTTCGTAGAGGATATGGAAGGACCTGGCGATTTCAGCCAGCTGCGCGACGCTTGGCACAAGGCCCACGATGCGCGGATCAAAGTTCGTGAGATAGTCCCGCATGTACTCAAGTGTATCACGCTCCGGATCCACGCTGATGAAATAGACATTGAAGTCGCGCGCAGCGTCGCCGAGATCTTCATAGGCTGCCGTGAGCGTGAACAGCGTGGTGGGGCAGACCTCGGGGCATCGTGTGAAGCCGAAGAAGATTGCATAGGGTTTGCCTTGGAGTTGCTTGCGGGTGATCGTTGCACCCGTTGTAGCTGGAAGGGTGAATTCCCCACCCAGTGTCATCTGTTGTGTCTGGCTGGGGCTAAGCCCCTGCCAATAGAGAAAGCCGAGGAGGGCGGTGCAAAGCACCGCCGCTCCCCAGAGGATCATGCGAATGATCTTCATGTGACTCAGTTCATCCCTGCGTCTGGTTCTGTCACCTCAAACTCGATGTCCACAGTGCCGGCCTTTTCAAAAGTGAGCGTGCCGGCGAACTGCGTATTGGCCACTGGCGCTGACTTCAAGTCGACGAACATGATGTGATAGGACATCGGTTTCAGTTCCACCGTTCCACCAGCCGGGATCGGAATGCCGCCGTCCACTTCAGTCATCTTCATGACATCGTTCTCCATCTTCATCGCGTGAAGCTGAACGTTCGGCGTTATCGACGCAGTCGCCTTGATCAGCTTGTCGTCTTCCGTTCCGTTGTTCTTGATGATGAGGAAACCGGCGGCGACATCCGCGCGCGCCGGTGATTGGCGTGCCCAGGGATGGATGATCTCGATGTTGCCAAACTTGATTTCGTGGGCATGGCTTTGGGCAATGTCCGCGAAGGAGGCGAGGGTCAATGCGGTTGCAAAGATGACTTGGTTCAAGAGTTTCATGAGTGAGTCCTTGTTGTTCCGAGGTGTTGATTGTTTTTCCTTCATGCCGCACCGGCTTGTTTGAGCCGGTTGGGCAGAAGGAAGTCGATGATGGCAAAGGTGAGAATGGCGATGCCGCCGAGGGGGAAAAGCACCGCGAGTATGGCCCCGGCGATGAGCGCACCGGTGGGTACGCGATAGCCGCGGGCATAGCGTGGCGAACCAAACTCGCTCGCCGGACGGCGCTTCCACCACATGACAATGCCGGAGATACAGGCAAAGATCACGGCGAGGCAGTAGAGCGCATTTAGCACTACGTTCCACCAGCCCAGTTGGCCCTCATGAAGGGCTATTCCCACCGCCATGGCCTTCCCGCCCAAGGGGTAGTCAGCAAACTTGACGTCGGCGAGGATCTTGCCGGTGAACTGGTCGATGTGAACGGTCCGGTCCCCCGTCGGACTGTTGCTGTCGTAGCTCATGGAATCTTGACTGATCGTCCAAACCCCCTTGTCGTCACCCGGGTAAGCCACCTGGAAACGCCCCTGAAGGCCAATTGCGCGCCCCAGAGCCACGATCGAGTCGACGTTTGCAGGGATACCAGGCGGCAGGCCCTCAATGCCCGCATTTGAACCCGACTCTGGCAGGAGGGTCTGCTCGAGGGTCCAGGGAACCTCCTTCACAGCTCCATGATTCATGCTGGCATGTGCCGAATCGGAAAGGGGAACGTTGTCCCACTTTTCTGCAGGGAAAGTACTCCATGCCTGCACGATCTTGCTGCCCCATACTCCCGTCCATGAGAGACCCGAAAGAACGAAGAACAACAGAATGACGGAGATCCAGATGCCGACGCTCTGGTGAAGCGAACGCCACAGCGCCCTGCCACGGAGGCCCAGTTGTGGAAGCAGGGCAGAGGCAATGCCGCGGCGGTCCCGGGGGAACCAAAGGTATAGGCCGGTGATGACAACGATGATGGCTAGGCTTGCAGCAATCTCGATCAGCCAATCGCCGATGCCATTATCGCCGCTGATCAGCAGCGTTCCATGGATATCGGTGATGAAGTCGTTCCAGGTGTCACCCTCGGCGGTGTCGCGGAGGACAGCGCCATCGTAGGGGTTGATGGCGAGGACGCGATTCCCCTCCGGCAAATCAATGCGCACGATTGCGGGGTAATCGGATCCCCACGGCGAAATGTATTTGCCGGCCGAGCTGCCCGGGTGGGCAGCCAGTGCGGCCTCGACTTGAGCGCTGGGCCGTAAGGCCTCGCCAGCGGCCTTAACTCTCAGCCAGTCGCCGTATTCGGGACTGATTGCAGTCACCCACAGGATGATGAGGCCGGTTGTGGCCAACATGAGAAGGAACGGGGCAACAAAGAGGCCCGCATAGAAATGCCAGCGCCATACAGCACGGTACAGCCGGTTGGATTGGCGAAATTCATCGCCGGAAGACGTTTGAAAAGACATGAAGTCCTCAAGACTGAGAAGTTAAGCAGTATCAGGCCCTAAGAGCCGGATGCGGAATTCAGTAATTCTTGAGGGTCAGGCTGGTGGGCCGCGCCTTGACAGCGGTAGCCAATGTGTGGGGTCTGGCAGGTGTTCCTTCTGGAACCAGACGGACACGTCTGCTTCCTGAACCGGCGCAACAAAGACGACGGGCTCCAAGACATCGGCAGCGCGGTCGGCCACCGGAAGGCCTTTGCCAAGGATGCAGCATTCCCCATGGCTGCCCATGCCAGGCATCGGGATCTTGCCGGCTTCGCCGTCGAGACAGCGGCTCACCATGAGGTCACGATACAGAGCCTGTTCCTCTGCCGAAGCCGGAGAGGGAAGCACTGTCAGAATGGCCGGCAGCAGCAGCGCGGCGATAGCGAACGCCGCCGCGAGCTTTTGAACCGTTCTCAGCACGGATGTTATCCAGCCACTCATTCGGTCAGGATAACCAAGCAGAGGTCCGTGACAACGGACACGATGTAGCAGCGCATGGGTTGCAATTCTGGCTGGCTTCCGCCATAAGCCGCGCACGTCTAGGCATCAGGCTGGTGGCTGAACGGAAAGACCTCGCGGTAAATCAAGGGGTTAGGCTTCGCAAGAGGCCGGTTTCCAGTGTCTCCGCTCTTCTATGACCGGTCTTTCAAACCTTTCTGTCTTGGTTTGGAGGAGGCTTCGCGCCGGTGCCTGGCTCGTGTGATTGAAACAGAAAGGGTCCCAATGGGTCTTTATGAGCATGTCTTCCTGGTTCGCCAGGATGCGACGCCAGCGCAGGTAGAAGCGCTGGTGGAGCAATACAAGGGTGTCATCACCACTGGTGGTGGCAAGGTCGAAAAGGTCGAGAGCTGGGGCATCAAGTCCCTGACCTATCGTATCAAGAAGAACCGCAAGGCGCATTTCACGCTGCTGAACATCTCCAGCCCTTCCGCTGCCGTGAAGGAAATGGAGCGTCAGATGTCAATTTCGGAAGACGTCATCCGCTTCATGACGGTCAGCGTCGAGGAACTCGAGGCCGGTCCGTCGGCCCAGATGCGCCGTCGCGAAGACCGCCGCCGTGACGACGACGAACAAGAGGAGTTCAACTGATGGCCGAACAGCAAGCCCGCCGTCCCTTCTTCCGCCGCCGGAAGTCGTGCCCGTTCTCCGGCGCAAACGCGCCCAAGATCGACTACAAGGACACCCGCCTTTTGCAGCGCTATGTTTCCGAGCGCGGCAAGATCATTCCGGCCCGCATTTCGGCTGTGTCGGCCAAGAAGCAGCGTGAACTGGCCCAGGCCATCAAGCGCGCCCGCTTCCTCGGTCTCCTGCCGTATGTGATCGGCTAAGGAGGACAACATGGACGTTATTCTTCTCGAACGCGTTGCCAAGCTTGGCCATATGGGTGAGACCGTGAAGGTGAAGGAGGGCTATGCCCGCAATTTCCTTCTGCCGCGCGGCAAGGCACTGCGCGCAAACGACGCCAACAAGGCCAAGTTTGAAGCTCAGCGCGCGCAGCTTGAGGCGCGGAACGCCGAGACGCGTTCCCAGTCTGAAGTCGACTCCAAGAAGCTCGAGGGCAAGACCTTCGTCATCATCCGGCAAGCCGGTGAATCGGGCCATCTCTATGGTTCCGTGAGCCCGCGCGACATCGCCGATGCGGCTTCGGCGGCATCGGGCGTAGCGGTGCATCGCAACCATGTGGAGCTCAACACGCCGATCAAGACCATCGGTGTCCATGCGGTCGATATCGCCCTGCATCCCGAAGTGCTGACCAAGGTAACGGTCAACGTGGCTCGCTCCGAGGACGAAGCTGCGGCGCAGGCGCGTGGTGAAGTTCTGACGGGCTCTGCCTCTGATCGCGCCGAAGTGCGCGCGGCAGCAGAAGCCCTGTTCCAGGAAGCTGAAGCCGAGCGTCTGGCCGAAGAGGCCAACGAACAGTAAGGTACTGTCTTCTGAAGATTGGAATGGGCCGCCTCGTGCGGCCCTTTCTGTTTTTGCCAGCAGTCACCGTGTGGGTTGCCATGACAGCCTGAGGTGTTATCGTCCTGAGCAGTCTTGGAAGACGGGAGGAAGCGGCGTGGCGAAGTACCAGGCACTGTCGGAAGGCGAACCAGCGCCATGGTTCCGCGCCAGGACGAGTGCAAATCCGTCCTACGCATTCGATACTGTCGGTGGGCGTTATGTGGTGCTCTGCTTTCTCGGATCTGCCAGCCTGCCGCCGAGCCAGAGAGCGCTTGCCGCAATCGCAAGTAACCGAGCTTTGTTCGATGACGATATTGTGTCGCTTTTCATCGTCAGCAACGACACGGAAGATGAGAAGCAGGGCAGGCTCAAGGATGCCTTGCCAGGCATCCGGGTTGTCTGGGACGGTGATGCTGCAGTCGCCAAGAAATACGGGGCCATCAACCTTGATGCTGGCGAGCAGGACGCGCAGGCGCAGCTTCGCCCGATGTGGATGGTGCTCGATCCCACCTTGCGCATTCTGCACATGCGGCCGATGGCAGGCGAGGGGCAGGGACAATCCATATTCGACTATCTGCGAAATTTGCCACCGCCCGCACGCTATGCCGGATTTGAGGTTCAGGCCCCGGTTCTGATCCTGCCGAATGTGTTTGAGGCGGATTTCTGCCGGAAGCTCATCAGCCTCTATGACGAGCACGGCGGCGAGGAATCCGGCTTCATGCGTGAGATCGACGGCAAGACCGTCAAGATCCACGATCACAATCACAAGCGCCGCAAGGATCATGAAATCAAGGATGCGGCCATCATCAAGGATGCACAGACACGCATTTTGCGGCGCGTTGTGCCGGAGATCATGAAGGTCCATCAGTTCCATGTGACGCGCATGGAACGCTACATCGTCTGCTGCTACTCGGCAGAGGACAAGGGGCACTTCAACAGCCACCGCGACAATACCACTGCCGGCACAGCCCATCGGCGATTTGCAGTGTCGATCAATCTGAATGCGGACTTCGATGGCGGTGAGGTGAGCTTCCCCGAATATGGCCCGCGTAGCTTCAAGGCGCCACCGGGCGGTGCCGTCGTCTTCTCGTGCTCACTGCTGCATCGCGTGTCTCAGGTCACGCGGGGCAGGCGCTATGCCTTCCTGCCATTTCTCTACGACGATGCAGCCGCGAAGGTGCGGGAAGCCAATAACAAGTTTCTCGGTGAAGGCGTGGGAGCTTATTCGGCCCAGCGTAGCTAGTGATTTCAAGGCCTTATGGCGCAAGCCTTTTCTTTTCCACAGTGTCGCTGGAAAACAGGGGCAGCCGACGATTCGGAATTGAATAAACTTCGATCGGCCTTCACACCGAAATGATTATGAACACTGTCGCGCCGCTTCGCCCCGTTGATTCCGCTCCGCAGCAGGAAGATGCCCACCGCACGCCTCCGCACAACATCGAGGCGGAGCAGGCCCTGTTGGGTGCGATCCTCACCAACAACGAAGCTTGTGACCGTGTGTCGGCATTTCTCAATGCCGAGCACTTCTTTGAGCCGGTTCATGCCCGCATCTACGAGGCGGCAGCAAGCCTCGTGCGCATGGGCAAGCTCGCCACGCCTGTGACGCTGAAGTCCTATTTCGACAACGATGCCACGTTGAAGGAAATCGGTGGGCCGGTCTATCTCGCGAGACTTGCGGCATCGGCCACGACGATCATCAATGCCGAGGAATATGGCCGCTCGATCCACGAGTTGGCGCAACGGCGCAAGCTGATCGGCATCGGCACGGACATCGTCAACGACGCCTTCGACAGCAACGTGGAGAATACGGCGCGCGACATGATCGAGCGGGCGGAGTCTACACTCTATTCGCTGGCTGAGGTCGACAAGTACGGGAAGGGCTTTATGCCCTTTGGCCGGGCCTTGACCGATGCCATCGACATGGCGGCGGCCGCATATAAGCGTGATGGCCACCTGTCCGGGCTTTCGACGGGCCTGCGCGACCTCGATGAGAAGCTTGGCGGGCTTCAGTCGTCCGACTTGATCATTCTGGCGGGCAGGCCATCCATGGGCAAGACGGCGCTGGGTACCAACCTCGCGTATTATGTGGCCAAGAGCTACGAGGCTGAGTTCAAGACGGACGGTACGACGGAGGTCAAGAACGGCGGCGTCGTTGCCTTCTTCTCGCTCGAAATGTCGGCGGAGCAGCTGGCAACCCGTATCATCTCGGAACAATCCGGTATCGGCTCGGAGAAGATCCGCCGCGGCAAGATCAGCTCCGAGGAGTTTTCGCGGCTTGTTGAAGTGAGTCAGGAGTTGCAGCGTCTGCCGCTCTATATCGACGCGACGGGCGGCCTCACCATTGCCCAGGTTGCAGCGCGGGCGCGGCGGCTGAAGCGCCAGCGCGGGCTTGGCCTCATTGTGGTTGATTACTTGCAGCTTCTCGCAGGCTCGGCGCGCAAGGCTGCTGAGGGCCGCGTGCAGGAAGTGTCGGAGATCACTGTCGGCCTCAAGGCACTGGCGAAGGAACTGAGTGTACCTATCATCGCCTTGTCGCAGCTTTCGCGTCAGGTCGAGAACCGCGACGACAAGCGTCCCCAGTTGGCGGACCTTCGTGAATCCGGATCAATCGAACAGGACGCAGACGTGGTGCTCTTCATCTACCGCGAAGAGTACTACATGCTGCGCAAGGAACCGCGCCCCGGAACGCCCGAACATATCACCTGGCAGGATGAGATGAACAAGGTGGAGGGGATTGCCGAAGTCATCATCGGCAAGCAGCGCCACGGCCCCACCGGCATTGTGGAGCTGCAATTCAACGCGATGCTGACAAAATTCCAGAATCTCGCCCGCGACAGCTATGTGCCGGAGCAGTTTAGCTAGAGTCCGATGATGCGCAGTTCGCGCGGGAATGTCGTGAGGCTTTCGATGCCGCTCTCCGTGACGACGACGTCATCCTCGATCCGCACGCCCGCCTCACCGTCTCGGTAGAGCCCCGGCTCGATTGTGAAGATCATGCCGGGCTCAAGAACCTGCTGGTTTCCGCGCATGATCTGAGGCGCCTCGTG
This sequence comes from Pseudomonadota bacterium, assembly GCA_020161855.1. GTDB lineage: Bacteria > Pseudomonadota > Alphaproteobacteria > Rhizobiales > Aestuariivirgaceae > Aestuariivirga. The sequence goes on along the minus strand of JAIUNJ010000002.1, from coordinate 39,244 downwards.
AACGTCGAGTCCAAGGCCATGGCCGGTCTTGTGGCGCTTGAAAGCCGCAAACTGGGAGTTCTCGAGCACCTTGCAAACGGCGTCATCCACCGCGGAGGCCGTGAGGCCTGGCTTGGCAAAGGCGCGGCCTTTGCTGTTCGCAGCAAGGACTGTTTCATAGAAGGCCCGATCGTGCTCGCTTACACTACCAACAAAGAAGGTGCGGGTGATGTCGGCGCTGAAGTGATTGTAGCGGCCGCCGTAGTCGAACAGCAGGGCATCGCCCGCCTTGATGCGATAGTCTGAGCGGGCCGAGGCATGAGGTTTGGCAGCGTTGTCACCGGCGGCAACGATGGGGTCGAAGGAGATGCCGTCGCAGCCCGCCGCAAAAAGCTCGCGCAGCAGGATCGATTCAATGTCCTTTTCCGTCATGCCGACCTTCACCTGAGGGAGCGTGTTTTCAAGTGCCAGCTCCGAGCGGCGGATGGCTTCCCTGAGGGCGGCGACCTCGGCCGGGGTCTTGTGGAGGCGAACGGTGGAGATGACGGCATGGGCGTCGGTGAAGGAGGCCAGCGGCAAGGCCTGCTGGAGGGCCAGAAAGTCGAAGACCCGCATGCGCTGGCCTTCGACCCCGACCCTGGATCCCTTGCCGAGCTGCGGCAGGAAACGGCCCGCCGAAAGAAAGGCTTCCATGTAGCCTTCCTCGTCGCGCCAGTCGAAAATTTCACCCGGAAAGCCCAGCGGTTTGAACGAACCAAGCTCCAGATTTGGAACAACTGCCGCGGGGCTGCCCGTTCGGGGTACGATCACCACAAGGGGCCGTTCCATCTGATGGAAATCCTTGCCGAAAACACGGAGGAAATTGGCCCCCGGCACCAGCGCAATGGCATCAAGCCCGGTTCTTTTCAGGACGGCATGGATGGGGTCGAGCAGGGACATGGGGCACCTCCTCGGGTGTGCTTAGGTAAGAGGGCGCAGGCTGTCGAGATGGGCTTGATGAGTTTGCCGCAGGGCAGGTGAGAAGCCGTGGCATTGCGGGGGATGGGGCAGCCACGCTATCGCTGAGGGCCCCATGCTCGCCTCCGCTTCCCGCAACAATTTGATCGGCATTGCCTCGCTTTGCCTTGGATCACTGGTTTTTTCGATGCAGGACATGGTGATCAAGGCCATCAGCGGCGACTATGCCGTGACACTGGCCGTATCCCTGCGGGCCGTGGTGTCTTTCCCAATTCTCGTGGCCATGGTGGCGCTTTCAGGCGGCCTTGCGCAGATCGCAACGCCCTATTGGCCCATCATGCTGCTGCGGGGCTTCACGCTGCTCTGTGCCTATACCACCTATTTCATGGCCTTTCCGGCCTTGCCCATGTCCGAGGCCATCGCGCTCTATCTGATGGTGCCCGTGTTTGTGACTTTGATGTCGGCGCCGCTGCTGGGGGAGCGGGTGACGCTCAAGTCCGCAGGCGCTGTGTTGATTGGCCTTCTCGGGGTTTTCGTCATCTTGCGGCCGGGCTTTGGTGTCTTTGAGCCGGCGGCGCTGCTGTCGCTGACCAGTGCCGCTGCCTACGCCTACTCCATGATCCTCGCCCGCAAGCATGGCGCAGGTGTGCAGGCATCCGTCATGTCCTTCTACAGCAACATCGTATATCTTCTCGCCCCGATTGCCTTTGCCGGTGTGATGTACGCCTTCCAGGTTCAGCCGCCGGGTCATCCCAGTGTTGACTTCCTGGTCCGGCCTTGGACCATTCCAGCGCCGCGCGATATGGCACTGATGGGACTTTGTGGCGTGATAGCGGCCTTCGGGTCGGTGCTGCTGTCGCATGCCTATCGGGTGGGCCAGGCAGCCGTGGTTACGCCTTTCGAATATACCGGCATGATCTGGGTCAGCCTGCTGGCCTTTCTGCTTTTTGGCGAGGTGCCCGAGCCTTTGACCATTCTGGGCATGATGTTGATCGCCATGGCTGGCGTGCTTGCCCTGAGAGCAGGAACGCGGGCCGCCTGACCGGAAGGCTTGCGCCCGCCGTCACTGGGGTGTTATGGGCAGCCGCCAACTCACCGAATCCCAGTTTTTCCGAGGTTGGCAATGGCCCGCACATTTCCCGAATATCTTGCTTTTGACGACGTGCTGATGAAGCCGGGGGCTTCGTCCGTCCTGCCATCCGACGTCGTCACGCGCGCGCGGCTCACCAAATCGATTAGTCTGTCGATCCCCGTGATGTCGGCGGCTATGGACACGGTCACCGAAGCCCGCATGGCCATTGCCATGGCCCAGGCTGGCGGGCTCGGCGTCATTCACAAGAACCTCGACCCTGCGACCCAGGCAGATCACGTGCGCCAGGTGAAGCGTTTCGAAAGCGGCATGGTCGTCAATCCCATCACGATCTCGCCGGAGGCCACCATTGGCGAGCTCATGAGCCTGAAGCAGCAGCGCAAGATTTCAGGCATTCCGGTTGTGGATGGCAAGGGCAGGCTGCAGGGCATCATCACCAACCGCGACGTCCGCTTTGCCGACAACATGAACGCCAAGGTGGCTGACCTGATGACGCGGAGCGTCGTGACGGTGAAGGAGGGTGTTGATCGCGCCGAGGCCCAGCGCCTGCTGCACAAGCACCGGATCGAGAAGCTCATCGTTGTCGACGACGATAATCACTGCATTGGGCTCATTACCGTCAATGACATGGAGAAGGCGGCAGACCATCCGCTGGCAGCGAAAGATGACAAGGAGAGGCTGCTTGTAGCAGCGGCGACCGGCATCGGTGACGCGGGTCGGGAGAGGGCGGAACGTCTGGTTGACGCCGGGGTCGACGTGGTCATCGTGGACACAGCACACGGCCACTCGATCAATGTGTTGAAGCAGGTCACCCTTGTGAAGAAGCTGTCCAACAAGGTGCAGATCATCGGTGGCAATGTAGCCACGGCCGAAGCGGTCAAGGCACTGATTGATGCCGGTGCTGATGCGGTGAAGGTCGGCATTGGTCCCGGCTCGATCTGTACAACGCGTGTCGTTGCGGGGGTCGGCGTACCGCAGTTCTCCGCTATCGTCGAGTGTGCCGAAGAAGGCGCCAAGCAGGGCGTACCCATCATCGCCGACGGCGGCATCAAGCTGTCGGGCGATATGGCGAAGGCCCTGGCTGCCGGTGCCAACGTTGCGATGATCGGCTCTCTCCTGGCAGGCACTGACGAGAGCCCAGGAGAGGTCTATCTCTATAATGGCCGTTCCTACAAATCCTATCGCGGCATGGGCTCGGTGGGCGCAATGGCCCGGGGATCAGCAGACCGCTATTTCCAGCAGGACGTGGGCAACTCGCTCAAGCTCGTGCCGGAAGGCATTGAAGGGCAGGTGCCTTACAAGGGCGCTGTTGCCACGGTGTTGCACCAGCTTGTCGGCGGTCTGCGTGCCTCCATGGGCTATGTTGGAGCGGCGACAATCGAGGAACTGCAGCAAAAGGCCCAGTTTGTGCGGATCACAAATGCCGGGCTGCGAGAGAGCCACGCCCATGACGTGATGGTGACCCGTGAGGCGCCAAACTACCAGCGGACAACCTGATTGATGACGGCGACCAAGCTTCTTCTGCTGCCGCTCTTTGTCCACCTGCTGCTGATATTCTTCGTTGGCTACCTGACGCTCAAGGCACGCTTCCGCAGCGTCAAGCGTGGCAGGACGAAGCTCAAGGACATTGCAGTCGGTACGCAAGGCTGGCCCGATGATGTTCGGGCTCTGGGCAATAATTTTGATAATCAGTTTCAGGTTCCGATGCTTTGGTATGCCGGCTGTGGGCTGATTGTGGCGACGGGCCTTGTGGATTGGTTTGCAGTGGCCCTGTCCTGGCTCTTTGTGAGCCTGCGCATCGCCCACAGCTACGTGCATTGCGGCAGCAATGATGTGCCGGCCCGGATGACGCTCTTTCTGGCCGGCTTTACAGCGGTGATGGTCCTGTGGTTGTGGTTCGGCCTGCGTCTTTTCGTGATCGGATAATACATGCGTCTCCCGGGCCGGGTCAGTGCGGCGATTGAGATTCTGACGGAAATACAGGATCGCCATCGGCCGGCGTCAGAAGCCCTCAAGGATTGGGGCAAGGCTCATCGCTTTGCAGGCGGGGGAGACCGGCATGCGATCGGCACTCTTGTCTATGATACGCTGCGCAAACGGGCCAGTGCAGCATTCCGCATGAAGAGCGAGGGTGCGAGGCCGCTGGTTCTGGCGACGCTGCACAGTCAATGGCAGCTCTCGGCTGACCAGATCTCGGCACTTGCAGAGGAACAGCATGGACCAAGCAAGCTGACGGAAGCCGAGCGGAAGCTGCTGTCTTCCGATGGCGATGATGCCCCGGCCTGGGCGGCAGCTGACATTCCGGAATGGCTCGAGCCATCTTTCCGCCAGGTCTTCGGCGAAGGGCTGGTGCCTGAGGGTGCTGCACTTTCATCGCGTGCGCCGATCGATCTGCGGGTGAATACACTCAAGGCCAATCGGCAACAGGTTCAGGAGGCGCTTCAGCGCTTTGGGGCGACCGCGGGTCCATTGTCGCCCCTGTCCGTGCGTATCGGGGCACCGGGCCCCGAGCAGCGGAACATCAATGTGGAAGCCGAACCTGCGCATGGGTTGGGCTGGTTTGAGGTGCAGGATTCCGCTTCGCAGGTGGCGGCTCTGATGTCGGGCGTGCGCACCGGCGAGACGGTGGCCGACATCTGTGCTGGTGCCGGGGGAAAGACCCTGGCGCTTGCAGCCATGATGGAGAATGGTGGCAGGATCTTTGCGCACGACCGGGACCGCCATCGCTTGCGGCCGATCTTCGAGCGCATCGGCCGGAGTGGTGCTACAAACATCGAAGTGCTGGCTGCGGAGCAGAGCGAGAAGCTGGCCGATCAGGGCGGCTTCGATTGCGTCGTCATCGATGCGCCTTGCTCCGGTTCTGGTGCATGGCGGAGAAAGCCGGATGCCAAGTGGCGTTTTACTGACAAGCAACTGACGCAACGCATCGGAGAGCAGCGCGAGGTGCTGTCGCGCGGTGCTGCCCTCGTGAAGCCGGGCGGGAGGCTTGTCTACATCACCTGTTCGGTTCTGCCGCAGGAGAACACGGAGCAAGTCACGTGGTTCCTGCAACAGGGCGGCGGCTTCAGCGTCGTGCCTTATGCAACGCAATGGAAGAACAGCATCGGCTCCGAGCCGCCGGTGTCGGCCGACGGGCGCGACGACGGCCTGCTGTTGTCGCCACGCTGCCATGGCACTGACGGTTTCTTCATGACAGTCCTGCGTAAGGCCTGAGGCTTACTGGCCGCCGGGACCGTTCTTGAGGCATTCTGCGTAGACAGTGTAGCTCGCATAGCCGGAGCCGCCGGAATAGTTCTGGGCTTCGGTCGTGCAGGCATCCTTGCGCGGCTGGTCGGCCGCAGCCTCGAGCGCCGGCACAGAGGCCTTTGCCTCCTGTTCCAAACTCGCGCATTCGTTGGGATCCATGCCGTTGTTCTGCGACTGCCAGGCGCAGAGCTTGGCCGTATCAAAGCTCAGGTCCTGTGCGAAGGCAGGGGTGCTGGCCAGCAGGGCGGCCGCCAGAATGAAAAGACGCATGATAACTCCTTCAACTATTGCGCGCGACGAAACGGGCCATGGCCTTCAAGGTCTCGTCACTGACGTGATGTTCAATGCCTTCCGAGTCGATCCGGGCCGTCTCTTCCGACAATCCCAGCGCTAACAGGAAATTCTCGACAATCCTGTGGCGCTTCCTGCCATTCTCCGCAAGAAGCCAGCCTTCGCCGGTAAGATTGATCTCGCGATAAGGCTCCTGGGTGACAAGTCCGGCATCTTGCAGCCTTTTCAGCATCTTGACGACGGTGGCGTTAGCCACGCCGAGGCGCCCGGCCACGTCTGTGCCGCGGGCAAGGCCGCGCTCGTCGATCAGATCGGCGATCAACTCGACATAATCCTCTGCCAGTTCCCGCGAGTGATCCGAACGCGTGCGCCGGAATGCTGCAGATTGCAATTTTGCGGCCTTTGCGGCGCGTGCTCGGCGTGCGGTCTGGGGCATGACAATTCGACCGCTCAATACCCCGTTGACAACGGTTTAGCCAATGCTAAATTAAGTTTAGCAAAGGCTAAACTCTTACATGATCGACACTGTTCTTTCTGGCTGGTCCCGCGCCCGGGGTGAACCCTCTCTGGTGGAATCTTTCCGCAGCGTCAGGGTAACGAGCGGCGGCTCCCTATTCCGCCGTTTCATGGCCTTTGTCGGCCCCGGATATCTCGTTTCCGTGGGCTATATGGACCCCGGCAACTGGGCGACATCAATCGCCGGTGGTGCCAGCTTCGGCTACACGCTGCTCTTTGTCGCGCTGCTGTCGAACATCATGGCGATCATCCTGCAGTCGCTCTGCGCAAGGTTGGCGATTGCTTCGGGGCGCGATCTGGCACAGGCCTGCCGCGATGCCTTCCCGCGGCCCGTAGCCTGGGTGTTGTGGCTCTTTGCCGAGATTGCCATCATTGCTACGGATATTGCAGAGGTTGTCGGCACCGCCATCGGCCTCAACCTGCTCTTCGGCATTCCGCTGGAACTGGGCGTTATCATTACGGCGCTCGATGTATTCCTGATCCTGATGCTCCAGCGTCTTGGCTTCCGTTGGGTCGAAGCCTTCGTGGTCGCGTTGCTGGCGGTCATCTTTGTCTGCTTCTTCGTGCAGATCGCCCTTGCTGATCCGCTCTGGGGCGAGGTGATCCGTGGCTTCGCCCCGACGGTGGAGATCGTGAAGAATCCGGACATGCTCTATCTGGCGCTTGGCATCATCGGTGCCACTGTGATGCCGCACAATCTCTATCTCCATTCCGGCATCGTGCAGACCCGGGCTTACGGGGAAAGCCTGCCGGAGAAGCGGGAGGCACTGAAGTTGGCCACGGCGGATTCGACCATCGCCCTGATGTTTGCGCTCCTGGTCAACGCTTCGATCCTGATTCTGGCTGCGGCGACATTCCACAAGACAGGCAATTTCCAGGTGTCCGAGATCGGTGACGCTCACGCGATGCTGGAGCCACTGGTGGGGTCGATGCTGGCTCCCTCGCTTTTTGCCATTGCCCTGCTGTGCTGCGGCCTGAACTCGACGGTGACAGCGACGCTTGCCGGACAGATTGTCATGGAAGGGTTCCTCGACATCAGGCTGCCCGCGTGGCTGAGGCGCCTGATCACCCGTATGGTGGCCATTGTTCCGGCGGCGGCGGTGACGATCTACTATGGAGCGGAAGGGACGGGGTATCTCCTGATCCTCAGCCAGGTCATCCTGGCCTTCCAGCTTCCCTTTGCGATCGTGCCGCTCGTCCACTTTACGCGGGACAAGGCCAAGATGGGCGCCCTTGTCGCCCCTGGGTGGCTGACGGCTGTCTCGGGGGCGATTGCCCTCATCATCATTGCCCTCAACATCAAGTTGCTGTGGGATGTTGCCGTAGGGGCATAGCTGCGGGGTTGCAGACTCCGGGAACTTTCCTTATTGGCCGCGCATGAAGCCCCAGCACGATCAAGTCCTCATCATTGATTTCGGCTCCCAGGTCACGCAGCTGATCGCCAGGCGCGTACGCGAAATGGGGGTCTATTCGGAAATTGTCCCATTCCAGAGCGCTGAAGCGGCCTTCCACCGCATGAAGCCGAAGGCCGTCATTCTGTCCGGGGGCCCGGACTCAGTCACGCGGGCGGGCTCGCCGCGGGCTCCGCAAGTGGTCTTCGACGCAGGTCTTCCCATCCTGTCGATCTGCTATGGCCAGCAGACAACAGCCGTCCAGTTGGGTGGCGTGGTCGAGGGAGGCCATGCCGCCGAATTCGGGCGCGCCGATGTCGAGGTGAAAGAGCCGAGCGCGCTGTTCGATGGCATCTGGGAGGTCGGCAAGCGCTATCCCGTTTGGATGAGCCATGGCGACCGCGTAACGCGCATGCCTGCCGGCATCACGGTCAAGGCAACGTCGGAGAACGCGCCATACGCAGTGGCCAGCGACGAGGCCCGGCGCATCTACACGACCATGTTCCACCCGGAAGTCGTACACACGCGGGATGGCGCGGCTCTGCTTAGGAACTTCGTGCTCAAGATCGCCGGTTGCCGTGGTGACTGGACGATGGCCTCGTTTCGCGAAGAGGCCGTTGCCCGCATCCGTGCACAGGTGGGCAAGGGCAGGGTTCTCTGCGGATTGTCGGGGGGCGTGGACTCCTCGGTGGCGGCTTTGCTGATCCATGAGGCGGTTGGTGACCAACTGACCTGCGTCCTGGTCGATCACGGCCTGATGCGGCAGAACGAGGCGGCGGACGTCGTCGCCATGTTCCGGGAGCACTACAACCTTCCGCTTGTCCATGTGGATGCCAGCGACGAATTCATCACGGCCCTCGAAGGCGAGGTCGACCCAGAGAAGAAGCGAAAGACAATCGGCAAGCTGTTCATCGATGTCTTTGAGCGCGAGGCCCGGAAGTTGGGCGGCGCAGACTTCCTGGCGCAGGGAACACTCTATCCGGACGTTATTGAGAGTGTGTCCTTCACCGGCGGGCCTTCCGTCACGATCAAGTCGCACCACAACGTCGGCGGTCTGCCTGAGCGGATGAACATGAAGCTGGTGGAGCCGCTGCGCGAACTCTTCAAGGATGAAGTGCGAAAGCTCGGGCAAGAGCTTGGATTGCCGCAGAAATTTATCGGCCGACACCCATTCCCCGGACCCGGTCTGGCGATCCGCCTGCCGGGCGGCGTCACCCGCGAGAAGCTGGACATCCTGCGCAAGGCCGACGCCGTCTATCTCGACGAGATCCGCAGGGCGGGCCTCTATGATGTGATCTGGCAGGCCTTCGCTGTCTTGCTGCCCGTGCAGACTGTGGGCGTGATGGGCGACGACCGGACCTACGACCGGGTTCTGGCTCTCAGGGCCGTGACGTCCGTCGATGGCATGACGGCGGACTTTTATCCGTTCGACATGGCCTTTCTCGGAAGGGCGGCAACCCGCATCATCAACGAGGTGAAGGGCGTCTCCCGCGTGGTCTACGATGTCACGTCGAAACCGCCCGGCACGATCGAATGGGAATGACGGGTGCCTCGTTTTCTGGAGATCGTTTTGGCATTCATTGGTGGCCTGGTTGCGGGTGAAGGCTTGGCGATCCTCGGCTACATCGTGGCAACCAACTTCTTCGGGGTATTTGACCGCGACGGCGGCGGCGCAATGGGCGCGATCTTCATCATTGGCCCTGTGTTGGCAGTCATTTTTGCCATTGTCTTTGCGCTAGTGGCGGCCGTGCGTAGCGCGCGCCCACGCTGACCTCTCCGTTTCGTCAGGGACCAACGGTGCTGCAATTGCGAAGGCGCCTGATTGACGATTCTTACAAGTCTGTTAGCTTGCAACTTGGGGGCTAGGTCCAGAGGACTTGAGCCATGATGCGATCTTCGGCTGCGAGCGCGCTTCGGTCAGCGCTGCAACTGCTTTTCTTTGCTTTCAGTCTCTGGATTATCTTGGCATCGCCTCCGGCGGCGACGCAAGCCTTTGCAGGCAACAACTTCTGCGCGGCGGCACCCGTCAACGCCTGCGGCTGTGCGACATGCGGCTGCGGTGACATTGGTGTCCCACGCTGCCCCACGGGCCAGGAACTCTACAACGACATCTGCCTGCCGGCGTGCCCTCAAGGGTGGCAGCGCTATCCGGGTTACCCCGGCCTGTGCACGCCACCTTGCACCCATGGCTGCCCGGAAGGCTGGGACCAGGTGCCTCTGCCGCGCTGTCCGGAAGGATTCCACCGCGATCTGGCGAACCCAGACTATTGCGTAGCGGATTTCGACGATAGCACGCAGGATGACTGCCCGGCAGGCATGGTGCTTTCGCCGCGTACCGGCCAGTGTGTGGTGGACTGCCCGGAAGGCAGTTACATCGGCGAGAACGGGCTGTGCCAGAGCTATTACGAGCGCGAATGCCCGGCCAACTACACGCGTGATCCTCAGACGGGCCGCTGCCTGCCACCGGGTGATTGGCCATCTGGTTACGACTGGATCTGCTTGCCGCAGTGTCCGCCGAACTATGTGCGTGACATCTACCAGCCCACACGCTGCGTTCCGCCGCCGCCCCAATGCCCGGACAGCTTCGAGCCCTACAACGGCCGCTGTGTGCCGGTCTGCGACGAGGGAACGCGCCGTGATCCCTATGGCTACTGTGTGCCGGAGCGTTGCCCGGATGGCAGCTACCCGAACCTCCGTGGTCAATGCCAGGAGCCGGAATGTCCGCAAGGCAGCGACAACATCCGCGGCCAGTGCATCCCGTCCTGCCCGCAGGACTGGAGCCGCGACGAGAACGGCCGTTGTGTGCCTCCCGATGACGATTGCCCGCAAGGGACGGAAGAGTGGAATGGCCAGTGCGTGCCGGTCTGCTCGGAAGAGACCCGGCGCGACGGAAACGGCCGCTGCATACCGACCGATTGTGCGGACGGCACCGAGCGCTTTAACGGCCAGTGTGTGCCGGAGTGCCCGCGTGACACCGTCCGTGACAACAATGGCCGCTGTATCCCGACCGGTTGCCCGGATGGCCAGGTCAAGCTCAATGGCAAGTGTGTGCCGCGCTGCCCCGCTGGTCTGACCCGCGACAGCAACGGCCGCTGCGTCTGCCCGCAAGGCACCGACAACTTCAATGGCAAGTGTGTGCCGAAGTGCAAGCAGGGCCTTGTGCGCGGTGACAATGGCCGTTGCGGCTGTCCGGATGGCCTGGATTTCGTCGGTGGCCGTTGTGTGCCGGAATGTGATCAGGGCCTCGTCCGTGACAAGAACGGCCGCTGCATGCCACCCGCCTGTCCGCAGGGAACCGAGCGCTATCAGGGCCGCTGCGTGCCGGCATGTGGCGACACCTTTGTGCGCGGCAAGAATGGCAAGTGCGTCTGCCCGCGTGGCACTCAGCTTGGCAAATCCGGTCTGTGCGTGGACATTCCGGTGCAGCGGAACTGCCCTGAGGGCTTCCGGCGCAATGAGGACGGCGAGTGCGAGCGCATCCGTCGCGTACCTCAGGGCTGCCCCGATGGCTTTGTCTACAGCAAGCGCTATCAGAAGTGCATTCCGCTCGACGTTGATGATGAGCCGAATGTGCCAACCTTGAAGCGCACGCCGACGATTGATCCAGGCAAGCTCCTTGAACAGCTCCAACCCAAGCCAAAGCGCAAAATCCAGACCTTCGATGACGGCCAGAATGATGGCGTGAACATCCAGAAGAGCTGTCCGCGCGGCTTCTATCGTGACAACAATGGCCGCTGTGTAGAAGGCAAACCCTAGGCGGTCTCCGCGAGGCCTCCCGGGGCCTCTGCGGATCAGCGCTTCAAGGCTTCAAGTGTGTTGATTGGTTCCAGATTGTTGAGACCGGTCAACACCTCGTACATGAAGGTGCGAAGCGTGTGGGCCATGTCGTCATCAAGACCCTGCGGGTCTCCGTTGATGAACTCACGCAGCGAGAAACGCTTGTTGGAAATGGCAGAAGCGAGCGGCGCGGGAAGAAGTGGCAAGGTCAGCGCGCCTTCGTCGGCAGGCCATTGGCTGTTCACCAGCATGCTGCGCACCGGTACAAAGAGGTCGATGCTGCGATCCTCGCGCACTTGCCTCGCGATCTTGAGAGACGCGAGGCTGGAGTCAACAATGAACATCACGAAGACACGAAAGCCCGTCTTGTGGCACTCCTCGAAGAAGTTCAGGTCGCGTGCAGCCGCAAAGAAAGCCTCGCGATGCCGCACCGGCAGGTCGATCACATAGTCGCGGCCAGGTGAGTTCATGATGGTGTCGAACACCTTCATCTGACCGGTGATCGCTGCAAAATCGGCAAGCGTCGTGCGACCGGGGAAGAAGGCGCGGAGGGGGCCTTCCGGCGCATCCGTATCGATGACGAGGGGATCCCGCCCATCGAGAAGCAGAAAATCGACCAGCAGCCGCGCAAGCAGTGTCTTGCCGTTGCGGTGCTGGTCGGAACAGACGATGTGAACCGTGGGCTGTGCCACGGGATCAGCCTTTCATGGCAGGAGTTCAGCCCTGGCGGCCGCCAGAGACGATATCCTGCAGCACCTTGATGTGGGCAAATTCGGCGTCAATCTCGGAACACCACTTGCGCACATAGCCCCGCAGCACGAAGGAGAACTTGCCCTGATTGCCGTCAGCGGAGCGGTTGTCGATGAAGTCCTTGAAGGTGACGCCTGCAACATCGACCTGCTCATAGGCCATTTCATTGAGCTTCGGGATGTTGATTTCCTGCGTCTTGGCGATCTGTGAGAAGTATTTGCGATAGGTCGCCTCGTCCCACTCAAAGAAGTTCGTTTCGTTGATGGCGTTGCGTGCCACAACATACTGCATGCCCGTGAGATATTTTGCGATTTCGCCAATCTCGTCGAGCGAGGCGATGGAGGGGCCGACGACGTGGAAAAGGCCAAGCGTGAACATACCGTTGCGCGCGGCTTCCAGCACGCCAATGCGCTCGAACAGATCAAGCGAGTATGAGAGGTTGCCCGCCTTGAGATCGACGACCGTCACCGGAACATTGGCGGTTTCAATGGTGTCGAGCATGCGCATCTGGTGCGCCACGTTGCCGAGGTCGATCACCTCGGTGATGGAGGGATAGAAGCGGTGCAGGGAACCCCTCGGGTTTTCCGTGTCGAAAGCGCGCGTCAAGATATTCTTGCGCGCAAAGTAGTCGAGCAGGGCGCGTGACACGGTCGTCTTGCCGACACCGCCCTTGTCAGCACCGACCAAAATCAAAGTAGGCTTCATGACTATCCCCTTGTCTTTTCTCGTGAATCGATTGCCTCCGAGACACGGTGAAGCCATATCACGGGAGCGCAGGTGAGTACACTTTGCCGCTGCTGCGAATGGTGAGACCCGTTTCGCGGGGCTATCGGCTAAGCTATGCAGCGCCTAGACAGGAGAACATCATGTGGAAATTGTGGCTCGGTGTGATGCTCTTCGCTGCTCCGCACCTGTTTTCGATAGTGGCGCGCCGTCTGCGTGACGACCTGCAGGCCCGCATTGGCGTGGGCTTCTACAAGGCGGGCTTCTCAATACTGTCCGCGGCTGGTTTGCTTCTCCTGGCAATGGCTTATTACGACGGCCGGACGGGAGCTTCGCCTTCAGATGCATTTTACGAGCCGCTCTATGGCGCACGCCACGCCATCCTTGGGCTGATTGCGCTGAGTTTTGTTTTCATCGCCGCTTCGCATGGCAGAAGCCACATCAAGGCCTGGGTTCGCAATCCGATGTCGATCGGAATTGCGCTATGGTCACTCGGGCACCTGCTTGCAAACGGCGAGAAGGTTGTTGTCGTGATCTTTGCAATGTTCCTCGGTATCGCACTGACGGACATTGTGTGCTCGACGGCCCGCAAGAGCGTGTCCGGGTTTAAGCCGCAGCTCCGCGCCGATGTCATTGCAATCTTGGGAGGCGCGGTGGTTGCGGCGTTCTTCGCGCTCGTCTTTCATCCTTATGTCCTTAACATCCCGGTGGTATCATGAGTATGCTTGTTGCGGCGCTGGCACTGTTTGCCTTGGCGCATCTTGTTCCGGTCATTCCACCAGCGAAAAGTATGGCACTGTCCATGCTCGGGCGAGCCTATGGCCCCGTCTATGGCGTTCTGTCACTTTTGCTTCTTGTATTGGTTTTTGTCGCACTCAGGGCAGCACCGACTGCTTATGTCTACTCGCCACCCGCGTGGGGACGGCACGCCAATTTTCTTTTAACGCTGCTCGCGTTTTTTTGCTTCGGCATATTCGCGTTTCGCGGCAGTTTGCGTAACCGCCTTAAGTACCCGGTAGCGATTGGCGTGACACTCTGGGCCATCGGCCACCTGCTGGCCAATGGCGATGCGCGGAGCATCGTCTTCTTTGCAGGATTCTGGGGAATAGCAATCGTGCAGGTTTTGTTGTCTTTGAGGCTTCGGGCATGGAAGCCCAGTGAAGTGCGGGCAGGCCATGATGGTCTGTCGCTTCTCTTTGGTGCTGCTTTCTATGGCGTCGCGGTGCAACTGCACAGCGTTTTTGCCGGCGTGCCGGTGATCGATATCTCGGTGTTTCAGTCATGATCGGCCGCATCACTGGCTTGGCCCGGCGGCCTGTCAGCCGCGCGCCGATGGAAGAGTTGCAAAGCGGGCTGCTGACCATCGACAAGGGCCTGTTCGGCGACTGCAAGGGTAGCAAGTTCCCGGAGCGCCAGATCACGATCATGTCGGCAGAGGACTGGCAGGCAGCGATGAACGAATTGAGCGGCCCCGCAGGCACACCTGAACTGCCATGGACCGCGCGCCGCGCAAATGTTCTGGTCGAGGGCATCCGGTTGCCGCGTGGCATCGGCTCTGTTGTTGCGCTTGGCAATTGCATGCTGAAGGTCACCGAAGAGACATATCCCTGCAGCCGCATGAATGAGGTGCATCCGGGGCTGCTCAGCGCGCTGGCGCAGGAGTGGCGCGGCGGCATCACCTGCAAAGTGCTGACGGGCGGGCCGGTTGCGCTGGGGCTCCCGGTCAGGATTGTCGCCGCGATGCCCGAGTTCAAGGTGCGCTTGCCCGCGTAGGACGTGGGGGCTAAATCTCCCGGCATGTCACAGCACAGTCCCGCCAAGCGAACCACAGCCCCGGACATACGAGCGCGCAAGGGTGGCGCTCCGATTGTCTCGCTGACTTCATACCACGCACATACGGCGGCGATCGCCGACAGGCATGTCGACTTCCTGCTGGTGGGCGACTCGCTTGGCATGGTGATGCATGGCTTTGAGTCGACGCTGCCGGTACCGCTCGAATTGATGATCATGCACGGACGCGCTGTCATGCGCGGCGCCAAGAAGGCGCTTGTCGTGGTCGACATGCCCTTCGGCTCCTATGAGGAAAGCCCATCGCAGGCCTTTCGCAATGCGGCGCGCGTCGTGAAGGAAACCGAGTGCGGCGCCATCAAGCTCGAGGGCGGACGCCGGATGGCCGAGACCATCCATTTTCTCACCGAACGCGGCATTCCGGTCATGGGACATGTCGGCCTTACGCCGCAATCGATCAACACCATCGGCTCATTCAAGGCGCAAGGCCGCACGCGTGAGGAGTGGGCAGCGATTGAGGAAGACGCCCGTGTTGTTGCCGAGGCCGGAGCCTTTGCCATGGTGATTGAGGCCGTGGCTGAACCTTTGGCGGCGAAGATCACAAAACAGGTCGCGGTGCCCACCATCGGCATTGGCGCTTCGTCGGTCTGCGACGGCCAGATTCTCGTCATGGAAGACATGCTGGGCCTGAGCCCGCGCGTGCCGCGCTTTGTGAAGGAATTCGGCAAGGTCGGCGAGGCCATCGAGCGCGCCATTGCAACTTATGCGGAAGATGTCCGTTCGCGGCAGTTTCCAGGTGCGGATAACACCTACGCCCTCAAGGAGTAGGGACCACCTTCATCAAATTGCCAAGAATCGCCCTATGATCGTCGCCGCATGCGAGGATGGCATCCGTCACGGCGCGAACTGTTGCTGACACTGGCGGCCTCGGCCGTTGGAACAGCTACGCATGCGCAAGAGGCATCCACCCCGGCAACACTTCGGGCCCGCAAGGTGAAGCGGCAGGTTCTGGCTCCGGATGGCCCACCTACCGAGCTTTGGGAACTGACGGTAGACGGATCGTTGCCTGTGCTACGCGCCAGGCAGGGCGTCGAGTTTCACCTGCAGATCAGCAACGAACTTGATGTAGAACTGTGGCTGCATTTCCACGGTGTGCGCGGCGGATATGAGGCCATGACCGTGCAGGTACCAGCCCATACCACCAGCCCTGTGGATGTTCGCTTCACGCCGCCTGACGCCGGCACCTTTCTGATCCTTCCCTTGCTCAATGCCTCGCGGCAGCGGGACATGGGCCTGCAGGCACTGCTGATCGTTGAGGAGGCCGAGCCGCCCGCCAACTTCAACGACGTACCGCTGGTCTTCGATGACTGGATCATCGGCGATGATGGCAAGCTCGACGAGAACTTTGGTGATCTCAACGCCGCCATCGCGGAGGGAAGGCAGGGTAACTGGTTCACCGTGAATGGTGCCTTCAAGCCGAGGATCACCATTGAGCGCAACCGGAACAACCGGCTGCGCCTTGCCAATGTGGCGAACGCAAGAAGCTTCACATTGCAATTCAAGAACACCGATTTGAGCCTGCTGGCGCTCGACGGCCAACCTGTGCCGATGCGTGCGCTCGGCCCGGAGTCCATCACGCTCGCACCGGGGCAGCGTGTGGATTTGCTGCTGGTCAATCCGCTGGATCAGGTGATCATTTCGATCGATCTCTTTGAAGATGTTGTGGAGTCCTCGTTCCTGCTGGCTTCTGGCCAGACGCCGCCACCACTGCCGGATCGCTTCTCGCTTCCCGCAAATCCGCTGACACCCGTAGGCGAGGTGTCAGAAGCGCGCGTTGTGCCGGTGGTGATCGCTGGCGGTGCCAAGGGAGGCCTGAAGTCGGCCAGGGTTGGCGAGGAAGAGATGGAACTCCGCGCCATGCTGGAGCGTGGCCTAGCCTGGGCCATCAACGGGGTTGCGGGCACCGGTGGGCCGATGCTCATGGACGCCCGCAAGGGTGAAACGTTGATCCTTGATGTCGTCAATCAGACCAATTTTTCCCAGCCGCTGCACATTCACGGCCATGTCTGGAAGGTGATCGAGCAGGATGGCCAGCCGGTCGCAGATGCTCCGTGGCGCGACACACACGTTGTCGTCGCGCAGGGCAAGGCGAAGCTGCTGATGGTGGCTGACAATCCCGGCCAGTGGGCACTGCAAAGCCTGGTTGCGGAGCGGCTTGATGCTGGCTTGATCGCGGGGTTTACGGTCTCCGATATGCCTTGATTTGGCCCTGCGCCTGCTCTAGGCCGCAACCCATCCAAGCATAAAAAGAAGGCATGCCTAGTGACTGATGATGGCCTGATCCGCGAAGTCGATGAGGAAATCCGTGCGGAACAATACCAGCAGCTCTGGCAGCGCTATGGCAAGCTGTTCCTCGCCCTAGCCGTGCTCATTGTTGCCGGTGTCGCTGGCTTCCAGGGCTGGAAATACTACCAGAAGCAGCAGTCCGAGGCTGCGGCCGTCGTCTATTTCGACGCTGCCAAGAAGGCCGAAGAAGGCAAGTATGATGACGCGCTGGCAGCCCTGCAGGCCGTCAAGTCGACCGGCTATGGTCAGCTGGCTAGGCTCCGCGAAGCTGCCGTTCTTGCCGAGAAGGGTGACATTGACGGTGCTGTCGCCATCTATGATTCCTTTGCGGCCGACAGTTCGAATGACAAGACCTTTGCCGATCTGGCGCGCATTCGCGCCGGCTACGCGCTGGTCGACAGCAAGACGCCGGATGAGCTGCTCACCCGGCTTGGCCAGTACGACAGGGATGGACAGGTCTGGCGCAATCAGGCCCGCGAGATTTTCGGCCTGGCGGCATGGCGGACCGGCGACATGACCATGGCCGACCGCTACTTCAACGCCATTTTCGCAGATCCGGATACACCCGACTCCATGCGTCAGCGGGCCCAGGTCATGATCCAGCTCATCACGCCGGAATTGCCCGCAAAGTGAGCCAGGCGATGACCACACGCAGATCAGTTCTGATCTTGCTCAGCGCGGTTGCGGCGACCGGACTTGCGGGTTGCAGCCAGGTGAAGCGTTTGACGGGACAGAACGATAACACCGTGCTGCCGGGAGAACGTGAGCCGATCCTGCCGCCTGACCAGACGACGGGAAAGAGCCCGGACATCAAGCGCAGTGGTTCCAGTAACTCGACGGCACCAAATGATCTTGGCCCCGCCTGTGATCCGGAGACGGATATCAACTGCGGCGTCTCCGGCGGCGGAGCCGGCGCGGACACGGGTGACGGCTTCTACAGCGATGGCCAGTGATGGCGACTGTTGCCATCCTCGGCCGCCCTAACGTCGGCAAATCGACACTCTTTAACAGGCTCGTGGGCCAGAAGCTCGCGATCGTTGACGATACACCGGGTGTCACCCGTGACCGGCGCGAAGGCGAGGCGAGACTCGGCGATCTGCATTTCAGCCTGTTCGATACCGCGGGTCTTGATGATGCGCGGAAGGGCTCCCTCGAAGCACGCATGAGCGCACAGAGCGAGGAGGCTGCACGGCTGGCTGATGTGATCCTCTTTGTCATCGATGCGCGCGCGGGGGTGACACCTACAGACAAGGATTTTGCAGTACGTATCCGGAAGCTCGGAAAGCCCGTCATTCTCGTCGGCAACAAGGCTGAGTCGCGGGCCGCGCTTCCCGGTCTTGGCGAGGCTCATGCGCTTGGCTTTGGTGAGCCGGTGGCCATTTCCGCCGAGCATGCAGAAGGCCTCTATGAACTGCACGATGCCCTCAAGCCGCATGTCGGCAAGGCCAAACGCGCTCATGAATACGCTGATGGTGAGGAGGGCGCGGAGGAACAGGGCCGTGCTCTCAAGCTTGCCATCATTGGCCAGCCGAATGCCGGGAAGTCGACCCTCGTCAATGCCATGCTTGGCGAGGACCGCATGCTGACCGGGCCCGAAGCCGGTATCACACGTGACGCGATCGTCAGTGACTGGTCATGGAAGGGGCGCGAGATCAGGCTCTGGGACACGGCCGGAATCCGGCGCAAGTCCCGTGTGCAGGAGAAGATCGAGAAGCTCTCGGTTTCAGACGCCCTGCGCGCCATACGCTTTGCCGAATGCGTCGTTGTCCTCATTGACGCCACCCTGGAGATCGAACGGCAGGATTTGGCTCTGGCCGATCTTGTAGCGCGCGAGGGCAGGGCCGTGGTGCTGGCGCTCAGCAAGTGGGATGCGGTCGCTGAGAAGGCGAAAACACTGCGCGAAGTCGAGAGCAAGCTTGAGGACGTGCTGCCCGAGATCAGGGGCGTGCCGGTTGTGACGCTGTCGGCAAAGCAGGGCCGCGGCATGGACACACTGATGAAGGCTGTGACCCAGGCGGATGCTCGCTGGAACAGCCGCGTCTCCACCAGCAGGCTGAACCGCTGGCTTGAACAGGCCATGGAGCGCAACCCGCCGCCAGCGCCGTCAGGGCGCCGCATCAAGATCCGCTATGCAACGCAGGCCAATGCCCGGCCGCCGACGTTTGCCTTGTTCGGCAACCAGCTCGACAAGCTGCCGGAGAGCTATCTTCGCTACCTGATGAACGGGCTGCGCCAGGACTTCGATCTGGCGGGCGTGCCCATCCGCTTCTCCCTGCGCGGCGGCCGCAATCCCTACGGCGAGTAAACTCAGTTCCGTTTCATGAGGGCGACAAGCTGGTCGAGGGCCGCGCCCCAGCCGCTGTGGAAGCCCATGGCAGCGTGGCGCTTTTGTCCATCAATGTCCGCGTGAAGGACATGCGCGATATAGCGTGTGCCCCCCGCAACTTCCGTGAAAGTCAGCGTAGCGGTGAAGAGAAACTCGTCCTGGCCCGTCTGGAGCTTTGGCACCGGCCGGAAGTCCGGCCCAAGGGCGGAGGTCCAGGTCAGGCGCCGGAGCGGGATCACCTCTAGGAAGCAACCTGTGTTGGGGAAGCGCTCGCCCTCGGGTGATTGCATGACCGTGTGAAACTTGCCTCCAGGCCGAAGGTCGAGGGCGCAGTCCACCGTCTTCCAGGGCACTGGCGTGAACCACTGCTTGATCAGCTCTGGCTCGGTCCAGGCCGCCCAAACCTTGGCGACCGGCACATCAATGGTCCGGTCCAGCACGAGGTCGAGGTCGGGATTGATATCAGCCATGGTCATTGTCCTTTGCTGTGATGAGGAATTGGTCAAGCTGGTCGAAGCGCTTCTCCCAATGGCTGCGCTGTTCATCGAGCCAGTGGCGCGCGGCATCGAGACGTCGGGGCTCCAGCCGATAGGTGCGAATCCGGCCCGACTTGCGTGATGACACGAGGCCGCAATCCTCCAGCACGCCGAGGTGCTGCACGAAGGATGGCAAAGCCATATTGAAAGGCCTGGCGAGTTCGCTGGCCGAGGCCTCGCCGCGTGCCAACTGGGCAACGACAGCCAACCGTGTCGCGTCGGAAAGGGCCTTGAAAACCTGATCGACCTGCAATTGATGAGGCATATGCCTAAGTATGAGCGTGCTCGAAACTTAGGTCAAGAACTAAGTGTTTCTGGTGGCGACCGGTTATTCCTTGGGCTGCAGGTCGTGTGGTCCGTACTGCCGGTAGAGTCCGGTCGCCCCGTACTTGTAGACCGAGCCATTGTCGGTGAACTCGGGCAGACACATCGGAATGATCTGCGCCATCACCTCTTCAGCGGTGGGCACCGTGAGTGGATCCTCGCCGGGCAGCGCCTGGGCGCGCAGATCGGTGCGTACCGGGCCAGGGGAGAAGCAGTTCACCCGCACTGTCGTTGTTTCCATCTCGGCGGCATAGATGCGCATCATGCACTCGAGAGCCGCGCGCGGAATGGAGTAAGCGCCCCAATAGGCAATCGTCTTGTAGGACTTGCCGGAGGTCAGGAAGATAGCGCGCCCATGGTCGGCCATGCGCAGCAGCGGGTCCATGGAACGGATCAGCCGGAAGTTGGCGTCGACCGTGATCTTCATCACGTCGTCCCAGACCTTGAGGTCGAGCTGCGGCAGCGGCGTCAGCTTGCCGAGAATGCCGGCGTTGCCGATCAGCACATCAAGCTTCTTCCAGCGCTCAAAGATTGCAGCCCCCAGGCGATCGATGGCCTCAAAGTCGCGGATATCCATCGGCACGAGTGTGGCGGTGCTGCCGACGGCGCGGATGGCATCGTCGAGCTCCTCAAGCCCGGCCTTGGTACGGGCCGTGGCGACGACATGGGCGCCTTCCCGCGCCAGATGAAGTGCCGTATCGTAACCCAAGCCCCGGGAAGCGCCCGTAACGAGCGCAATCTTGCCTTCAAGCCTCTTCGCCATGGTCAGCCTGCCTCTGCCAGCATGGAAAGCTGCTGTTTGGCACTCTCTCCGATGATATCCGTAAGGTGGGTGGGGTATTCGCCGGTGAAGCAATGATCGGTGAACTGCGGCGCGGCGTTGTTGCGGCCCTCGTGGCCGGCGGCCCGGTAAATCCCGTCAACCGACAGGAAGGCGAGAGAGGTCACGCCGATGAAGCTGCGCATCTCCTCAAGCGAATGTGTCGCCGCCAGCAGAGACTTCACTTCCGGCGTGTCGATGCCGTAGTAGTCCGGGAAGCGGATCGGCGGACTTGAAATCCGCATATGCACTTCGCGGGCGCCTGCCTCATACATCATGCGCACGATCTTGACGGATGTTGTGCCGCGCACCACCGAGTCATCGATGAGAACGATGCGCTTGCCTTCGATGGCATTGCGGTTGGCGTTGTGCTTGAGCTTGACGCCCAGCGAACGGATCGACTGCGTCGGCTCGATGAAGGTGCGGCCCACATAGTGATTACGGATGATGCCGAGTTCGAAGGGAATGTTGAGCTGCCGCGCATAGCCAAGCGCTGCAGGAACACCGGAGTCGGGGATCGGCACCACGACGTCAACGTCGGCCGGCGACTCCTTGGCCAGTTCCATGCCCATCTTCTTCCGCACGTCATAGACAGAGCGGCCGCCGAGCACTGAATCCGGGCGGGAGAAATAGACATATTCGAAGATGCAGGGCCGGGGTGCCTGGCGTGGAAAGGGCCAGTGGCTCTCGACGCCATTCTCCGAGATCACGACCACTTCACCGTTCTCGATCTCGCGAACGAAACGGGCGCCGATGATGTCGAGGGCGCAGGTCTCGGAACACAGAATATAGGCGCCGTTGAGCTCGCCCAGGATCAGCGGCCGGATACCAAGAGGATCGCGGGCGCCAATCAGCTTCTTGTTGGTAAGCGAGACGAGGGCATAGGCACCCTCAAGGCGGCGTAGGGCTTCAATGTAGCGCTCGATCAGGCGCGAACGCTGCGACCTCGCAACAAGGTGGAGGATCACTTCTGTGTCGGAGGTCGACTGGCAGATTGCGCCCTGTGAAATCAGTTCGCGGCGCAATGTCAGGCCGTTGGTCAGATTGCCGTTGTGCGCCACGGCGAGGCCACCGGCCGCCAGTTCCGCGAAAAGTGGCTGCACATTGCGCAGAATGGTTTCGCCTGTTGTCGAGTAGCGCACATGACCCAGGGCGGCATTGCCCTTGAGACGATCGATGACGGATTGCTTAGAGAAGTGATCGCCAACCAGGCCCATGCGGCGTTCGGCGTGATAGCGCCCGCCATCGAAGGAGACGATACCGGCCGCCTCCTGCCCGCGATGCTGCAAGGCATGAAGCCCGAGCGCGGTTAGGGCTGAGGCATCCGGGTGCCCGTAGATTCCAAATACACCGCACTCCTCGCGGAGTGTGTCGCCGTCGAGGTCGAAGTCGTAGGTCTCTGTCATCGGTTACTGGCCTGTTGTGGTCGTGCCGCCCTGGGCGGGAACTGCATTGGGATCAGGGGTGACGACGGGCGCCTGATCGACGCCGGTGTTACCTTCGGGGTTGCTGATCACATCGAGTGTGAGCTGCTTGGCAATGTCGGGCGGCATGACACTGAGAAGCGCCGAGCTTACCGTCTGGATGATCGAAAGGGACTGCGCGTTGCGCACCCAGTCTTCCTGCTTTTCATAGGGAACGAGGAAGCCGTAGAAGAGGTAGGCGAGGGCCACAAGCACAAGGCCACGGGCCAGCCCATAGAGGAAGCCCAGTGTGCGGTCGAAGGCGCCGGCGGAGGAATCGACGACCGAGTCGGAAATCTTCACGCTGATCACCGAAACAACGATGAGAACCACCACAAAGGCCGCGGCAGCTACAACTACCTTGGCGATAGTTGGATTGTTGACATAGGGCATCACCAGGTCAACGAACTGCTGCTGCTGGAAGGCGAAGTAGGCCGCCAGGGCCGCAAGGCCCCAGGCCACGAGGGACAGAACCTCGCGGGTGAAGCCGCGCATCAGGGCCAGAAGGCCGGAGATCAGCATGATGCCGATCAGAATGAGATCAAGAACTTGAAAAGGCATGGGCCGCTTTGTCCGCCTGTTTGGAAGCCCCCTATATAGGGCTGTTGCACTATCCCTACCAGTGACTTGCCCGCAAGGGCGAAAACCCGGTTGACGAAAGTTTTATCGGGATATCCTTCAGGCAATGCGCCGAAGGCCCTTGGCACGGGAGGCAACCCAGGCCACGAGGTCGGCGACATTGGCCATCTGCCGCGCGTTGAGGCCCTTCACCGCCAGCTTGTCACCTGATTCGGCCAGCACCGCATCCTTCAAACCCAGCTTCTGAGCCTCCTTGAGCCGGGCTTCTGTCTGGTTCACCGGGCGCACATTGCCGGAAAGCGCGATCTCCCCGAACAGCACCGTGCCGTGCGGGATGATCGTATCTGACATGGAGGAGAGCAGGGCAGCGGCCACCGCAAGATCGGCCGCAGGTTCCTTGAGGCGAAGTCCGCCAGCCACATTCAGGAAAACATCGTGTTGCGACAGCGACACCCCGGCCCGGGCATCCAGAACCGCGAGAATCATCGCCAGGCGATTGCCGTCCCAGCCCACGGCCGTGCGCCGCGGCGTTCCCAGAGGCGAAGGCGAAACGAGAGCCTGCACCTCGACCAGTAGAGGACGGGTGCCTTCCATGCCGGCGAAGACCGCGGTTCCAGGCGAGGGACGCTCTGCCGACCCCATGAACAGGCGCGACGGGTTGGTCACCTCCTGCAACCCGCCATCCGACATCTCAAAGACACCGATTTCGTCCGTCGGCCCGAAGCGGTTCTTGACGGCCCGCAGGATGCGGAACTGATGCCCCCTGTCGCCCTCGAAATAGAGCACGGCGTCGACGAGATGCTCGACCACCTTCGGCCCCGCGATCTGGCCATCCTTGGTCACGTGGCCGACCAGCAGGATGCAGGAGCCCTTCTGTTTTGCAAATCGCACCAGAGCTTCTGAACCAGCCTTGAGCTGAGACACCGTGCCTGGTGCGGCCTCGATGACGGGAGACCAGAGGGTCTGGATCGAGTCGATCACCACCACGGCGGGAGGCGCATCTTCACCGAGTGTCGCGATGATATCCGATGTATTGGTTTCGGCCGCGAGCAGCACTGGCGCGTCCTCAAGGCCAAGCCGCTGGGCCCTGAGCCGAACCTGGGCAATGGCTTCTTCACCGGAGACATAGACAACGCGCTGGCCCCGCCGCGCCAGGCTGGCGAGGGCCTGAAGGAGCAGGGTGGATTTTCCGATCCCTGGGTCGCCGCCGATCAGGACGGCCGAACCGGGCACGAAACCTCCGCCCGCCACCCTGTCCAGCTCAGATATGCCAGTCTCGATGCGGGGCGGGCTTGCAGCCTCGCCCTTGAGCCCGACAAGCCGCGACGGCCTGCCTTTGGGAAGGGCCTGTCCCTTGGCACCGGAGGCGGGCGCCTCGCGCGTTTCCTCGACAATGGTATTCCAGCCGCCGCAACCATCACAGCGGCCCGTCCACTTTGAATGGCTCGTGACACAGGACTGACAAACAAAGACGGAAGATGATTTGGCCATTGCCGCCAATAGCATGGAACATTTGGGGAACGCAAGCCGTCTGCGGGCAGTTGATTTGACCTGCTGCGGCCCTGCGCTACCATCAACAGGGATTCGGGAGGACAGCAAAATGCGTTCTGGAAGACTTCTCATGGCCGCCGCCGCGGCCGTTCTCGCCGTGGCCATGCCGGCGCAAGCGGAGTACCGGCCTGCCGGCACGGTCACTTACAATCCGGCACCGGCAGCCGAGCAGATCGGCACCTATGATATAGCACCGGAGATGAGCCGGATCAGTTCGTTGCGCTTCCGCGTTGAGGAAGGCCGCACCGAGATCCGGTCGTTCCGGGTACGCTACCGCGACGGCGACTCGGAGCGCTTCACAATCCGCGACAGGTTTGAGTCCGGTGACCGGACCGAGGCCTTTGACATCGATCCGGACCGCCGCGTGCGTTCCATCGAAATTGCCTATACGCCGCAGGGCCGGGTGAGGATCGCCCTCATGGTCGAAGGCGGTGGCCGGCCGACACCGCCGCCCGAGCCACCGCCAAGCCCGCCATCATGGGCCGAGCTTGGCTGCAATGAGGTGAGCTTCCTCAATGACACGGACCGTATCGATATTGCACCGGCGGCACGCCTGACGGCGATCCGCCTGCGCGCACTGACATTCGACATTCAGGTCTCGACGATCCGCGTGAAGTACAACGACGGTTCTTCCGAGCGTTTGACGCTCAACACCGTAGTTCCGGCCAATGCCCGCACCAATGCCATAGAGCTTCGCTCCGATGGCCGCCGGGTCTCCCAGCTGGAACTGAACTACGGTTCGACGGGCTTCGGCACGCGCCCCGGCCAGATGTGCGTTGACGGGTCGATCAGGCGCTGATCCGCTCGTAGACCACGCGGCCATCGCAGATGGTCATCACAGGCTTCACGCCCGCCACCTCGTTGGCGGGCGTTTTCTCGATGTCGGCATCTAGAACGGCAATATCGGCGAGATAGCCTTCCTTCAGCATGCCCTTGCGGTCCTCCATGAACTCCATGTGGGCGCCCGCGAGCGTAAAGCCGTGGATCGTATCCATCAGGCTCTGGGCCTGCGGCGGGCAGTCAGGGCGGATCGGCACGGCTGTCATTGCGGCCTGCATGCCCAAGAAGGGATTGAGCGGTGCAACCGGCCAGTCTGACGAGAATGCCACGTGAGCGCCGGTATCGCGGATTGTCTGCCAGGCATAGGCATAGGGAAGTTTTTCGCCCACCCGCGACAGGATCGGCTCATGCGGATTGCCGGGAACACCGACACCTGCCACGGGCTGCAACGACGCAACCACGCCCAATGCGGCAATGCGCGGAATATCGGCGGGATCGATCAGTTCAATGTGTTCAATGCGATGGCGGGAGTCGCGCGCGCCGTTTATCTTGCGGGCATGTTCATACGCGTCGAGCGTCGTGCGCACACCACCATCGCCGATTGCGTGGGTGCTGATCTGCAGACCGTAGGAGTCGGCGCGCTGCACGAGGGCCAGCATCTCGGCGTGGGTGTAGAGCGGGGCTCCCTTGTTGCCCGGATAGCCCGGGTAGTCATCGAGCATCTCGGCCGTCAGCGTCTCGAGGACGCCGTCCATGAAGATCTTCACCCGGCCGGAATGGAGCATGTCTCCCTTGTAGCGGGCGTGAAACTCACGCGCCTCATCGACCTGCTCTAGCCTGAAGAAGTTCTTGTGATGAAACGGAACCTCCATGCGCGAGTTCAACTCGCCGCGTTGATGAAGGGCGTCCAGCAACTCAAGCTGATACCAGTTGCCGTCCATATTGTGCATCGAGGTGATGCCAAGCGCATTGGCATGGGCGATGCCCTTCTTGAGGGTCGCTTCGTCAATGGCACGTTGGGCCGCTGTCGCGGGCGGAATGGGATTGCCGCCCGTCGTGAAGCCAAGGGCATCGCGGCCACCGGATTGAGTCAATGCCAGAACGGGCATGAAGGCCGCAGGCTCCCGAAGCTCGCCCGTCGCCAGTCCGTTGGAATCGAGAACGACTTCGTTGCCGACAGGCAATTCCTTGCCATGCATCAGGCCGGCCGCCTCCAGCGCCTTGCTGTTGGCCCAGACGGTATGATGGTCGAAACAGCCGAGAATGAAGGGAATGTCACTCACCAGCGAGTCCAGAAGCTGGCGGGTGATCGGCGCCGTTGCCCCGAATTGTTCATGCGATGCGCCGACAACGAAGACGACATCCAGCTTGGGGTTGGCTTTTCGGTGGGCGGCAATGAGCGCCTTCACATCATCATAGCCACCCTTGCCGAGGACATTGAGAAGGTCGAGTTCGACAGAGCCGATGAAAAGGTGGACGTGGCTCTCGATGATGCCCGGGATGACGGTCTTGCCCCTGGCGTCGATCACCCGTGTCTTGGTGGTCTTGAATCCCGATACGTCATCCTCCGAACCCACTTTCAGGATGCGGTTGCCGGCCACAGCCAGCGCCGTGGCGAAGGGCCTGTTCTTGTCCATGGTGATGACGCGGGCATTCAGGATGATCAAGGAAGCGGAAGTCATGTGTCATTTTCCCAAGAAAGTAAGAAACAATGTCATCGCGCCCGCAGCAATACAACCACGGCCATGGTGAGCGCGCCGGAACGTCACGCCTTGAGCACATCCATCTTGATCGGCCCATCGGCGCGGCCGTGGATGAACTGGTCGACGTAATCGTTGCCGGATCGGTCGATGGTGTTTGCCGGTCCGGACCAGATGATCTGGCCGCGGTAGATCATGGCAATGTCGTCTGCAATCTTGCGGGCCGAAGCCATGTCATGTGTGATCGAGATGGTTGTGGCGCCCAGGCGTTTCACGCAGTCGACGATGAGGTCGTTGATGACATCCGCCATGATGGGATCGAGGCCCGTCGTCGGCTCGTCAAAAAAGATGATCTCAGGGTCAGCGGCAATGGCGCGGGCGAGTGCCACGCGCTTCTGCATGCCGCCAGAAAGTTCAGCGGGATAGAGAGCGCCCACATCGGCGCCAAGCCCGACCTGCGCCAGCTTCTCGATTGCGATGTCTTTGGCCCGGCCTCGCGCCATGTTGCGGCCGTGGGTCAGGCCGAAGGCGACATTTTCCCAGACGGGAAGGGAATCGAACAATGCGGAACCCTGAAACAGCATGCCGAACCGGGAGAGATACTGGTCGCGCTCTGCGCCCCGCAACCCGACGGCATTCTGGCCGCCGACGCTGATCTTCCCGCTGTCGGGGCGGATGATCCCCAGGATACACTTGAGCATCACCGACTTGCCGGTGCCGGAGCCGCCAATCACCACCAGCGAACGGCCCTTCGCGACGCTCACAGTGAGGCCGCGCAGCACATGCTTGGGCCCGAAACGCTTCTCGACATTCTCAAGGACGATGTGTGCCGTCATCTCAGTCCCCGAACAGCAAGGAAGTGAGGACGAAGTTGGCGGCAAGGATGAGGATCGCCGAAGACACGACCGCATTTGTCGTCGCGCGGCCGACACCCTGTGCGCCACCCTTGGAGTTGAAACCGTGATAGCAGCCCATAAGGGCGATGATGAAGCCGAAGACGGCAGCCTTGATGAGGCCCGAAGTGACGTCATCGAGCTTGAGGAAATCCGCGGTGTTCTTGAGATAGGCGTATTCGTTGAAGCCAAGCGAATGAGTGCCAACCATGTAGCCGCCGAATATGCCGATCGTGTCACCGATGGCAACGAGCAGCGGCAGCGAAATCACCGCCGCCAAGAGGCGCGGCCCCACGAGATATTTTTGCGGGTTAGCGGAGAGGGTCACCAGCGCGTCAATCTGTTCGGTAACGCGCATTGTTCCGAGCTCCGCGGCGATGGACGCGCCAACGCGGCCGGAGACCATCAGCCCCGCAAGCACCGGTCCCAGTTCGCGGGTGATGCCAAGCGCCACGATGGAGGCCACGAGGCTTTCCGCATTAAAGCGCGATGAGCCAAGATAGATCTGCAACGCGAGCGCACCGCCGGTAAAGAAGGCCGTCAACGCCACCACGGGCAGGGACGTGTAACCGATGCGGAAGAACTGCAGGGCGATCTGTCGGAGATAGTAGCGCGGCGTGAGGCCCTGCAGCAGCGCATCGCGCGTGAAGAGCGCAATGCGGCCCGTCTCGGCGAGAAAGCCGAGCACCAGACGTCCGAGTGGGGCCAATGGGTTCATGATTCCGCGCCAGAGTAGACGCGTGCATAGCGGCTGCCCAGCCGCGTGAGAAGTTCGTAGCAGATCGTGCCGGCCCAGCCCGCCATCTCATCAACCGAAACGCGAGCACCGATGATTTCTGCCTGCGCGCCGCGCGAAACCCGGCTGGCGGGCACATCGGTGACATCCACGCCCATCATGTCCATGGAAATGCGCCCGACGATGGGGCAGCGCCGCCCGCCGATCCACACCTGCGCCGGGCCTGTCTGGGTGCGCGAACTGAGGTGGCGGGGAATGCCGTCCTTGTAGCCTGCACCCAGGATGGCGATCCGGCTGTCGCGCTTTGCCTTCCAGGTGGCGCTGTAGCCGACGGTCTCGCCCTTGTTGACGCTGCGGACCTGCATCACCGTACCGGCCAGAGTGGCCACCGGTTTCATCGGGTTCTTCTTCCAGGGTGTTGGATTGCCGCCATAGATGGCAATTCCGGCCCGCGTGAGGCTCTCTGGACGCTTTCCCGAGAGGAATATTCCCGAGGAATTTGAAAAGCTTGTTGGAATATCCGCAAGCAAGGCCTGAGCTTCGGCAAAGCGCGCGATCTGGCGCTTGTTCAACGGGTGGTCCGGCTCGTCCGCACAGGCAAAATGGCTCATCAGAAGCGCAATATTCAGCCCGGCCCGCAAAACATCATCAGCCAGCAGGCCCTTCAATTCTGCCATGGAGAAGCCGATGCGGTTGATGCCGGTATCAACATGCAGAGCGCAGGGCAACGTGCGGCCGTACTGGCGGCCGAAGGCCGCCCACTCGCGGGCCTCTTCGGTCGAGATCAGGGCCGGGCGCAGGTCGTTCTTGGCGTAGTATTCGGACTGCCCATGCGCCAAACCGTCGAGCACGTATATGATGGCTTGCGGCAGTACCTCGCGCAGTTCACCGCCCTCGGTCGGGCGGGCAACGAAGAAGCTGCGGCAGCCTGCGTCCCAGAGCGCCCGGCAGACGGGAGCGAGACCCAGTCCATAGGCGTCGCCCTTGACCGCCGCTCCGCACTCCGCCTTGCCCGCCTTCTTCGCAAGCGCGCGATAGTTCCATTGCAGGGCGCCAAGGTCGATCGACAGGACAGCACCGGCGAGGCCGGTTGGGATGGCAGTCATCATGGCAAGGGGGATTAGGGAGGTGGCCTTGCCGGATCAAGCGCTGTTTCAATCAGTTACGATTGGCCCGCCACAGGAAGAGCCCGACGGCGGCAGACGAGAGCGCGCAAAGCCCCGCGGCGATCCAGAAGCCATGGGCTGAACCCGCCCAGGGCATGTCAGGCAGGTTCATGCCGAAGAGGCCTGCCACGAGCGCGGGCGGTAGGAATCCGGCGGTGAGGCAGGACAGGATGTAGAGCTGCCGGTTTGTTTCGGCCGAGAGCTTGGCGTCAATCTCGTCGTGAAAGAAGCGGGCGCGGGATTCGAGGCTGTCAAAATCCTGGTCGAGATGGGTCAGGCGTTGCACGATGGCGGCGGCGCCGGCCGGAAGATCGGATATGGTCCGTTCGGCGTGGCTAAGTGTGCGCCGCAAGGCTCGCATATGGCGGTGAAGCTGGGCGGCCTCGCGCCGGACGATCATCAGCCTGCGCCGCTCGCCCCGGTG
The DNA here is from genome assembly GCA_020161855.1 of Pseudomonadota bacterium. Classification (GTDB taxonomy): domain Bacteria; phylum Pseudomonadota; class Alphaproteobacteria; order Rhizobiales; family Aestuariivirgaceae; genus Aestuariivirga. The sequence continues at coordinate 9,092 of JAIUNJ010000002.1, read as the reverse complement.
ACGGTCGTCGAGGATATGGTCCTCGATCACCTCCAGTTCCTCGAGCAGGCGCTGCAGGGTCTCGTCCAGCGTATCGGGATAGTTCGAGATCATGGCGAACAGCAAGTCGTCCGGGTTCGCGAAGGGCGTGCCCCGGGAAATCTCCGACCTGATTGTTTCTGCGGAGCGTACCGCCCTGGTCCGGCCAGTGACGAGAAAGCGCGGCCCGCCGATGACATGCAGCCAGGCATGCTCGGTCGAGTTGGCATCGAAGTCGCGGCGGAAATCCGGCATGTGCCCGACGCGGAAGGGACCGCGCTGCTGCAGAGACTGATAAGTCTGGGGCTCGCAGAACGCCTCTGTCACGCCCTTCGCGACACCCAGATCCTCGCTCAGCCAGCGCCCGCAGCGCTGGTCAGTGAGATTGAGATGGAGCCAGAACCAACCGTCCTCGTCACCTGCCAGCCGCGCAACATCATGTTCTGTGAGCGCTTCTGCGGTGCCGTGGGCATCGAACGCATAGGCGCAGACGAAGCCGGGTATGGCCTGCAGGGGGAGCATGCTGCATCTGCATCAGGCTCCATGACAGTCTGGTGACGGTCCGATGACTAGCCCAGAAGGGCCTTCACCACGCCGCCGGCCTTGGCCATGTCGAGCTGCCCTGCATACTTTGCCTTGAGCTCCGCCATGACCTTGCCCATGTCCTTGACCGAACTGGCACCGGTGGCCGCGATGATGGCCTTCACCGCCTCGCGGGTTTCCTCCTCGGAGAGCTGCTTCGGCATGTAGGACTGGATGATCTCCATTTCCTCGCGCTCCTGCTGTGCCAGTTCGGGGCGGCCGCCCTGATCATAAGCGGCAATGGAGTCCTGCCGCTGCTTCACCATCTTGGCAAAGAGCTCGACGAGGCCGGAATCAGGCGTCAGCGCCGACTCATGCCCGTCAGTGCGGGAGTTGATGTCCTTGTCCTTGATGGACGAATTCATCAGGCGGATGGTGGCAAGCTTGCGCTTTTCACCGGCCTTCATCGCTTCCTTGAGGTCGGCGTTGAGCTTGTCGCGAAGACTCATGGGAGAAACTCCAGGCTGTTGGGGAATGGCGCTCCCATAGGCGCTTTGCCGGAAGCATGCAAACCGGAGATGTGGAGGCTTGCGCGGCAAACTTGACGGCGGCGCCCGCTGTCCCTAATTCCGGGCAAATCCCCGGAGACTCGATAGATGGCGAAACCCGCTCAGCCCAAGAAGGCCAAGCCGCGCGCGCGCGCAGAAAAGGCTCCCCAGTTTGGTGACTGGGACAGTCCGCGCGTGACCGGGCTTCTGGTGCTGGCCGATGGCACGGTGATCGAGGGGCAGGGCTTCGGTGCCGAGGGCGACGCCGTCGGGGAAGTCTGCTTCAACACCGCCATGACGGGCTATCAGGAGGTGCTGACCGATCCGTCCTATGCCGGGCAGATCGTCACGTTCACCTTCCCGCATGTCGGCAATGTCGGCACCAATGACGAAGACATCGAAACCACCAATCTGGCCGCTTCCGCTGCCGTGCTCGGCTGCATCGTCAAGGCTCCTGTGACGGAGCCCGCGAACTACCGTTCCGCTAAGCACTTCGACAAATGGCTGAAGGCCCGCAACATCATCGGCCTCAGCGGCATCGACACGCGGGCGCTCACCAATCTCGTCCGTGAAAAAGGCATGCCGAACGGCGTGATTGCCCACTCCAGCAAGGGCAAGTTCGATCTCGTGGCGTTGAAGAAGAAGGCCGCCGCCTGGCCGGGTCTCGTCGGTCTCGATCTGGCGAAGGATGTCTCGCTCACACAGCGCCTCGACTGGGACGAGAAGCTCTGGACCTGGAAGGATGGCTATACGCACGGCAAGGGCAGCCGCAAGGTGGTTGCCATCGACTACGGTCTGAAGCGCAACATTCTGCGCTGTTTGACCAGCGCCGGCTGCGACGTGACCGTGGTACCCGGCGATGCCAGGGCCGAGGATGTTCTGGCCATGAACCCGGACGGCATTTTCCTGTCCAATGGCCCCGGCGATCCGGCAGCAACAGGCGAGTATGCGGTACCGGAAATCCGCAAGCTGGTCGACAGCGGCAAGCCGGTTTTCGGCATCTGCCTCGGCCATCAGATGCTGGCCATCGCGCTGGGCGGCAAAACCATGAAGATGCATCAGGGCCATCACGGCGCCAACCATCCGGTGAAAGACTTCACCACCGGCAAGGTCGAGATCGTCTCGATGAACCACGGCTTTGCGGTGGACCGCGACTCTCTCCCGGGCAATGTCGAAGAAACGCACATCTCGCTGTTCGACGGCTCCAACGCCGGCATCGCCGTGAAGGACAAGCCGGTGTTCTCGGTGCAGCACCACCCGGAAGCTTCGCCCGGCCCGCAGGACAGCCACTATCTGTTCACTCGCTTCGTTGAGTTGATGGACAGGCAGGGTGGCCGGTAAGCCACCCAGGCCGAAACTCCTCTCAGGCGGCAACCCGCAGATCGCCAAGGCCTATGGCGATGCGCCGGTGCAGGCCTATATCGAAGCCGTGCCCGGCTGGAAGCGCGACATTTGCCGCAAAGTGGACGCGCTGATCGCGCAGGCGGTTCCGCAGGTTGAGAAGGCGGTGAAATGGAACTCGCCTTTCTATGGCGTCGAGCAGGGTGTCTGGTTCCTAAGTTTTCACTGTTTCGAGAAATACGTGAAAGTGGCCTTCTTCAAAGGGGCCTCGCTGTCGCCCGTACCGCCGGGACCATCGAAGCAGAAGGATGTTCGCTACCTCGACATCCGCGAGAATGACGGTCTGGATGAGGGGCAGTTCATCAACTGGGTCAGGCAGGCGAGTGTTCTGCCGGGAGAAAAGATGTGAACGCAAAGCGCACCGCCGCCAAAGAGGCCGGTCCGTCTGCATCGAAAGAGATCGACGCGAAAATCAGGGCGCTGGGCGGTTGGCGAGGCGAAACCCTGGACCGCCTCAGGGCAATCATCCGGGAGGCCGATCCCGGGGTGGTGGAGACGGTGAAATGGGGCGATGTTCCGGTATGGGAGCGCGACGGCACCATCTGCACCGGCGAGACCTACAAGGCCGTGGTCAAGATGACCTTCGCGAGAGGGGCATCGCTTGATGATCCCGCGGGTCTGTTCAATTCAAGTCTCGACGGCAATGTCCGCCGTGCGATCGACCTCCGCGAGGGTGACGAGATCAACGAAGCGGCATTGGCGGACCTGATCCGCGCTGCGGCCAGGCTCAATGCTTCGCTGAAGGCCGCAAAGCCGAAGAAGCGCTAGTCCGCAGTCCTGTCTCCCCGGCGCAGAACCCATTGCGCGGCAATCAGGAGCAGCAGGGAGGAGAGCAGCACCACCGTACCGACAGCATTGATCTCCGGTGTGACGCCGCGGCGGATCGACGAGAAGACGTAGATGGGCAGCGTCACGTCCGGGCCTGCCACGAAGTAGGCGATGATGAAGTCCTCGAACGAGAAGGTGAAGGCTAGCAGGAAGCCCGCCAGGATCGCGGGCGCGAGCAGGGGCAGCACAACCTGCACAAAGGTTCCGGCGGGCGTCGCATAGAGATCTTCCGAGGCCTCGACGAGGCTGCGGTCCATGCCCTGTAGGCGCGCGCGGACGAGCAGCGCCACAACCGCGATATTAAACAGCACGTGGGCTGCAATGACGGCCCAGGCCCCCATCTGCAACCGCCAGCCAATAGCAGCTTCGAGGACCGGATTGACCAGATCGAAGAACGAAACGAAGGCGATCAGCGTGGCGATGCCGATCACAATGCCGGGCACCATGATTGAAGTGTAGATCAGGATGTCGAAGAGCACACGCAGCCAGCCTTTCAGCCGCTCGAGCCCGAGTGCCAGCAATGTGCCGAAGATGGCGGAGAGGAAGGCCGTGCTGAGGGCGATCATGAGGCTGGTCATGAGTGCCTCGGTGATCAGCGGATTGGAGAAGGCCTTGCCATACCACTCGGTGGAGAAGCCCTGCCAGACGAAGGCCTGACGCCCGGAGTTGAACGACAGGCCGACGATGAGTGCGATCGGGGCGTAGAGGAAAACGTAAATGAAGGCGATGAAGATGCGCATGGCTCAGACCAGAGCCGCCCGCCGCCTGTCGCCGCGCGACAGGACAAAGCGCATGTAGGCATAGATGGTCACCAGCATGATCAGGACAAGTGCGACGGACACGGCGGCACCGAAGGGCCAGTTACGCGATTGCAGGAACAGGTCGACCAGGGCATTGCCGATGAAGAAGACCTTTCCGCCGCCGAGATATTGCGGAAGGATGTAGTCACCCATCAGCAGGATGAAGACCAGCATGGAACCCGTTGCAACGCCGGGAAGGGCCAGCGGCAGGGTGATCTGGAAAAACGTGGAAACGGGTGTGGCACCGAGATCGGCGGAGGCCTCGAGCAGGCGTTTGTCGAGCTTCTCCAGCGAAACATAGATGGGCGGAACCATCAGCGGCAGGAAGCCATAGACCGCGCCGATCAGCACTGCCCATGGCGTGTTGATGAGACGGACATCGGTGATGCCAATGAGCGCGAGCCATGACGGGATGCCCTTGGCGCCGAGAAGCATGATCCAAGCGTAGTAGCGCAGAAGCTGACTCGTCCAGAACGGCGCCATGATCAGCACCAGCATGGTGACGCGCCAGCGCGGACTGACTTTGACGGCCAGAAAGTAGGCGACCGGGAAAGCAATGATCGCGGTCAGCAGGGTGCCGAGCGGGGCCAGGGTCAGCGTGTTGATGAAGGCTTTGCTGCGGGCCGGGAGGTTCAGGTAGTTGTCGAAGGTGAAGGCCGCGGCATAGCCACCGGCGGGCGCACGCTCGCCGAAGGAGAAGACCAGCACCACGGCCAGCGGAATGATCAGCAGGAACAGAAAAAACACCCCCGCGGGCGCCAGCAGCGCCGCGGTCACCGCGCGGGAGTGTCGTTTGTCGTTCAACGTCGCGGTACCGGTCAGGCGGCCTTGAAGCGAGCCATGATCTCGGCGCGCAGCGGATTGACGAGTGTTGCCGCAGCACCGAACTCCAGCGGAGCAAGAGCTTCGGCTGCCGGATAGAGAACCGGGTTATCAAGAAGCTCCTTCGGCATCATGCTGATCGCGCGCTTGTCGCAGATCGGATAGCCGTGAGCGATACCTTCCTTGACGTTATTCGGTGGCTGCAGGAGGTAGTCGATCAGGGCATAGGCCGCATCGACGTTCTGGCCGCCCTTCGGAATGGCGTAGTAGTCGGTCCAGATCTCGCCGCCTTCCTTGGCCAGCACATAGACGAACTCCGGCTGGTCGCGCTGCAACTGCACGGCATCGCCGGTCCAGCAGACGCTGGCCCAGGCATCGCCTGCCGCGAGCGAAGGCTTGTAGTCGGAGTTGATGCCAAAGAGATGCGGTTTGGCCGCGAGCATGAGCTTCTCGGCGTCTGCCAGTTCCTTCTCGTCGTTGGAGTTGAAGGAGTAGCCGAAATACTTGAGGGCATTGCCGATGGTCGTCAGCTGGTAGTCATGCACCATGACGCGGCCGGTCCACTCCTTCTGGGCCAGATCCCAGAATTCCTTCCATGTCGTCGGCTTCTCGGCCGCCGACTTGGAATTGTAGACGAAGCCTGTCGTGCCCCAGTCCTTCGGCACAGCATAGGTGCTGCCCCCGATGATGCCTTCGCCCTTGAAGCGGTCATCAACCTGGGCCGCGTCGTAGTTGGGCAGGCGGGCCAGATCGAGCGGATCGATGAGGCCGAGTTCGTGATAGGTCGAGATCGTATAGTTGGTCGGGACGAAGACATCCCAGCCCGTCGAGCCAGCCTGCAGCTTGGCCAGCATCTCCTCGTTGGAACCGAAGACGGCGACGTTGATCTTGACGCCGGTGTCCTTGGTGAAGTTGTCGAGGTTCTCCTGGGCGAAGTAGCTCGGCCAGGTGGTGAAGTTCACCGTGCCCGAAAGGGCCGCATAGGCCTTGCGCGGGCGCAGGCCCGGAACCGCCGAGCTCATGACGGCGGTGGCGAGGCCGAGCCCGGTGACGCCGAGGAAGTGGCGGCGGCTGACGCTGCCCTTCTGGTAGCGGCGCAGTTCCTCAAGGAATTTCGAGGCTGGCAGATGTCCAATGATCTTGCTCATGTGTTTCTCCCTGTAAGTTTGGTTCTTCACTCATCCGGAAGGAGACGCGCCGCCTCGGCACGCCATCCCACCGCGATCCTGTCACCGATGTCGAAGGCACCAGCCTCGCGCTCGGCCTTGCGTGGCGTTACCACGGCAAACTCGCCGAGACTCTCCGAGGCCACGCGGTATTCGGTCTGCTCGCCGAGGAAGATGCGGTTGAGCACCTTGGCCTCGGTGGAAGTGACCAGGCCATCGGGCAGCGCCTTCTTCGACTTGGCCACGTCGATGAGTTCGGGGCGCACGCTGGTCACCTTGCCCGCTTCACCGGCCTTGAAGAAATTACTCTTGCCGACGAACTCGGCCACGTAGCGGTTGACCGGCTTATCATAGAGTTCGCGTGGCGTGCCGACCTGCACGAGGCGGCCCTCGCGCATGACGCAGACACGATCAGACATGGAAAGCGCTTCCTCCTGATCATGCGTGACGAGCAGGAAGGTGATGCCGACATTGCGCTGCAGATTCTGCAGCTCCACCTGCATGTCGCGGCGAAGCTTGCGGTCGAGGGCGGCCAGCGGCTCGTCGAGGAGGAGCACGGCCGGACGGTTGATGAGGGCGCGGGCGAGGGCGACGCGCTGCTGCTGCCCACCGGAAAGCTCATAGGTGCGGCGGCTGCCATAGCCATCAAGCCGGACCATCGACAGTGCTTCGTCCACCGCCTTGGCGACATCGGCCGTGGCGGGGCGCGGCCGGCGCTGGCGCAACCCATAGGAGACGTTGTCCTGTACGCTCAGATGGGGGAACAGCGCGTAATGCTGGAAGACCATGTTGACCGGGCGGCGGAAGGCGGGGACGCCGGTGACGTTTTCGCCGCGTATGTAGACTTCGCCGGAAGTGGGCTGCTCGAAGCCCGCCATCATGCGCAGGCTGGTGGTCTTGCCACAGCCCGATGGACCCAGGATCGAAAGGAACTCACCCGCTTCCACTGCGAGGTTATTGTCGATGACAGCCGCGACGTTCCCAAAGAGCTTGGAGACGTTACGGAACTCGATGACATTTTGCTTCAAGGCACGTTTCCCAAGGTTGGAGGTTGCAGGATGGGGAGGGGCCATGTCAATCGCGCTGCCCGTCAAAAAAGCACACCGGTGGCGGTGATGCATTGGCAGGCAGCGGCGCCGGAGCTATGGGCAAGGATCGAACATGAGGACGTCCCGAAATGAGTTTTGCCCGACTTGATATGCTGAACCGCAAGCTCGAGGCGCTGGGCCATGCCCAGGCCATGCTGGGCGTCGACGAGGCGGTGATGATGCCCGATGGCGGCGGCGAGAAGCGGGCGGAAGCGATGGCCATGCTGGCGGCCATGAGCCACGAGATGGCTTCCGGCCCGGAGGTGGGCGAGATGATCGCGACGGCCGAGGGCGAGGACCTGTCGCCGGAACAGCGCACGGCGCTGCGGGAACAGAAGCGCGTCTATGTGAACCTCACCTGCCTGTCGTCCGACTTCGTGAAGCGGCAGGTGGAAGCGCGGGTGCGCTCGGAACAGTTATGGCGCAAACTCAGGCCTGCGGGCGACTGGAAGAGCTTTCTGCCGGCGCTGACCCAGGTGATCGAACTCGCCCGCGAGGAGGCACAGCGGCGGGCCGACGTGCTGAAGCTCGATCCCTATGACGCATTGATCGAGCAGTTTGATCCCGGGAGCAGGGTGGCGGCCATTGCGCCGGTCTTTGCCGAGTTGAAGGCCTTCCTGAAGGATTTCATCCCGCAGGCCATCGCCGCACAGAAGCCGGCACAGAAGAATTTTTCCGCCAGCTTTCCCATCGACCGGCAGAAGGCCCTGGGCGAAACGATGATGAAAGCCGTGGGGTTCGACTTCGAACATGGGCGGCTTGATGTGTCGCACCATCCGTTCTGCGGCGGCGTGCCGACCGACGTGCGCATGACCACGCGCTACGACACGGCGGACTTTCTCTCGGCGCTGATGGGCGTGCTGCATGAAACGGGTCATGGCCTCTACGAGCAGGGCCTGCCGAAGGCCTGGTCGCACTGGAGCGTGGGATCGGCCCGGGGCATGACCGTGCATGAGAGCCAGAGCCTGTTCGTCGAAAAGCAGATCGGCCGCAGCGCGGAATTCTGGGAGTGGGCGATGCCCCTGGTGCGCGAGCACCTGGGACCGGCGGCGATCGACGGCTGGGAGATCGAGGACCTGCTGCTCCACGTACATGAGGTCAAGACTGGCCTCATCCGCGTCGATGCCGATGAGACCACCTACCCGCTGCATGTGATCCTCCGCTACGAGATCGAGAAGGGCCTCGTCGAAGGAACGATCAGGCCCAGGGACGTACCCGAGGAATGGCACGCCCGCATGAGCGAGTATCTCGGGCTGTCGACGCGCGACAACTACAAGGACGGTCCGATGCAGGACGTCCACTGGCCCTCGGGTGCGTTCGGCTACTTCCCGAGCTACACCCTGGGTGCCATGATCGCCGCTCAGCTCTGGGCCTCGCTCGAGAAGGATCATCCGGGCGCCCGTGACGACATGCGCAACGGCCGCTTCGTCGAGATCAATGGCTGGCGCCGCGACAAGGTCTGGTCACAGGCCTCGCGCTACTCGACGCCGGAGCTGCTGGTGAGGGCCACCGGCGAAAAGCTCAACGGCAGGCACTTCGAAGAACACCTCCGGCGACGCTACCTGGCTTAGGCCAGCGGTACCCGGATCTCGAACGCCGCTCCAGCTTCCGACGGCAGCAGGGCGATCGTACCGCCATGGGCGGTCAGCATCGAGCGCACGATCTGGAGGCCCATGCCGGTGCCCCCGGACTCACGGCGCGTCGTGAAGAACGGCTCGAAGATGCGGTCGCGATTGCCGGGGGAGACGCCCTCGCCATTGTCGATGACGCGGACATGCAGCACGTTCTCGCGCCGCTCGGCACTGATGCTCACAGTTGTCGCGTGATGCTCCCGCGCGTTGCGGAGCAACTGGCCGAACACCGCTCGTGCCGCCTCCTGCCCCAGCGCGATGGGCGCCT
>JAIUNJ010000006.1 GCA_020161855.1 Pseudomonadota bacterium | reverse complement strand
TGGAACTGGCTAAAAAGGATGCGGCAGACAAAGAAGAACAAAAGTCATCCCTTTTATCTTCTCATTCTGAATCTCAACTGGCTCTTGAACGTCGAATTGGTGAGCTGTCAGCATCCTCTGCTGTTCTTCAAGAACAATTGGCATTGGCTAAGAAGGAAATTTCAGATAAAGAATCTCTTTTATCTTCTCATTCTGAATCTCAATCAAACCTTGAACGTCGCATTGGTGAGTTGACGGCTTCTTCTGCTATCTTGAGCGAACAATTAGAATTGGCTAAAAAGGAGGCTTCTGAAAAGGATGCTCAGCATGAATCTCTGCTATCTTCTCACTCTGAATCTAAGTCGGCACTTGAACATCGAATTGGTGAGCTGACAGCTTCTTCTGCCATCTTGATCGAAAAATTGGAAGTGGCTCAAACGGCAGCAGCAAAGAATGAGTCTGAGCGAAAGTCTGACAACGAAGCCCGCTTGGCGAAACTGGTCGAATTGGAAAGACTTTTAGCGGAACAGCGAGCCTCTTCTGATCACTTGAAAGAGGAATTGAGCCGAGCTGAAAAGGAACTTGACGAGTTAAAATCTTCAAATGCCGCAAACGATCGTGTCACTGAACTGGAGAGATTACATGCTCAAAAGGATGGCCAATTGGTAGCTCTGAGAGAAGAGCTGCAAGCCTCGAAGGCCTCTCTTGAGAAAAGTATTTTGGACAAGGAAAATGTGATTTCTTCTCATGCTGAGTCGCAATCAGCCCTCGAGCGTCGCGTTGGAGAGTTGACAGTATCTGCTACACAATTAACTGAGCAACTCGAAATGGCCAATAGTCAAGCCAAGAAATTGGAAGTTGAAAGAGAAACCATGAAGGCTGACCACCTTGAGAAAATCATCTCGTTGGAACGATCTGACGCTGAATCAAAATCATCTTTCGCTCGACTTCAATCTGAACTGGTATCGGCAAAAGAGGAAATTGAAAAGTTGCAAAAAGTTAAGGATTCCCTTTTGGTAGATCACAGCGAAAAGGAAAAGTCTCTTGAACGACAGATGGCCGAACATCAAACCACTTCAAACTTTGTTCAACAACAATTGGATCAGCTGAAGAAGGAAAACGAAAAGCTTCAACTTTTGGCCTCCAGTGCAGATGCTTCTGAACATCAAACTCTATTGGAACGTTCATTGGCCGAAAAGGATGTTGTTGAAGCAAATTTGGAAGAAAAGATATCAACAATGAAGGATGAAATCGAGAAATTGAACTCTGAAAAAGAATCACTTTCATCTTCCCACTCTGAGTCCCAAATAGTTCTTGAACGTCGAATTGGTGAGTTGACGTCGACTGTAACACATCTTGGTGAGCAATTGGAACTGGCTAAAAAGGAGATCTCAGCAAAAGAATCTGCAAAAGATTCACTCCTGTCTTCTCATTCTGAATCTCAATTGGCTCTTGAACGTCGAATTGGCGAGTTGACATCGACTGTAACACATCTTGGTGAACAATTGGAACTGGCTAAAAAGGAAATCTCAGAAAAAGAATCTGCGAAAGATTCACTTCTGTCTTCTCATTCTGAATCTCAATTGGCTCTTGAACGTCGAATTGGTGAGCTGTCGGCATCATCTGCTGCTCTTCGAGAACAATTGGACTTGGCTCAAAAGGAGTCTTCTGCAAAGGATGCTCAACGTGAATCTCTTTTGTCTTCTCATTCTGAATCTCAATCAACCCTTGAACGTCGCATCGGTGAATTGACCTCGACTGTAACCCATCTTGGTGAGCAATTGGAGTTGGCAAGGAACGAGGCCCAGAAATTCGAAGTTTCCCTCAAATCGGATCGTGCTTTACTCGAGACAAAAGAAAGGGAATTCGAGAAATCATTAGCTGAGCTCAGGCTCAACGAGTCCTACTTGAAGGAACAAGTCCAAACTTCAAAGTCCGAGCTGGATAGTTTCAAAATGGCATCTAGTGTAGTTTCTGACCGGGAAATAGAACTAAAACGAGCCTTAGCCGAGAGGGAAGGCACTCTATTAGCTTTGAACGAGCAAACAACTGCACTGAAGAACGAAACTGCAAATGAGCGCCGAATCTCTCTAGCAGCGCAAATGGACCACGAGCGTTCTCTCGCTGAGGCCCAAACATTACTGAAGATGCAGCAGAATGAGACATCCGAGCTGAGGCATGAAACAGAAGGAAAAACTCAAAAATTAGAAGCTGATTTGTTGGCCGCCAAAAGTGCTCTGGCGGCTGCCCAAGCCCTGATTCAGGAAAGAGAGAAGGAAACAAAACAATTGAACGTTGCTTACCGACCTCCCACGACCGACTTGAAACCGGTCATTTCCGAGTTGAGATCTCTTCGCTCCCTCTCTTCGTCCATGATGGTCATGTTCGTCTTTACGGTGCTTGCGTACCTGGTTTACTGTTCCATTGACGAATTAGGCCCTCCCAAGAGGTACCTCTCCTAAGAAACTCATATCCTTGTACAAGATGTTTTAGTCACAAAACAATGTGAAAACTTTATTGTGAGTAAATTTATTTAATTTAGAACGAATTGCATTCCTGGATTCGAGAGTTCAGTGCCAAGTGATTGGAAATGGAAACTGGTGGGCCAAGTCATGTGAAATAGCTTGTTGATTAGTGTTACGAGGTTTACGGTAGAGTCTCTAGTTTACGGGCAGTGATAAGTACATTCCGGTTCGGTAAGGACAGACTCAAGACTTGTTGAACAATCAGTTACTTGTCCCGACTGCCCCAGTGTAACTTGATAGTGTGATTCAAATTTCAGATCTTGCTTCGTTATGGACGCATACAAACTCACTGGCGGGGCACAATTCCACAAAAGCAAAGAACTGACATTAGAAGAAGTTCAGCCCCCTCACCCCCAAGCAGGCATGGTTTTCCTCGTAGTCGGTGCACTTTTAACCGATGCCATGAAGAAGGTCGTTGCGGCCTGCAAGAAGAACAAGCTGATTGCCGGTGCCTTTGCTGGCACGGCCGATGGCGTGAAAGCCTATACCGATCTGGGCTTCACCTTCCTTGCTGGTCCGACCGACACGGACCTGTTGCGCTCGGGCGCCACAAGCTTCTTCAACAGCATCGGCCGCAGCTAGGACACAGGTGAGAGCCTTCCGATGAAGAGGCTTGCCGCCATCGGCGTTGCGGTCATGTGCGCCTCTTGCTCTGCCTTGGCGGCGCCGCTTGAGAAAATGCCCGATGGTCACTACGCGGCCGTTTTTGCCGATCTTGGTGAGTGGCAGGTCAGGCGCTACTATGACGATGCCAAAGGCACGAAGCCTGTCTATTGTGCGGCGCATGTCGGTTTCGACGGCGAAATGAGCCTCTATATCCGCGATACTGCCAAGGACCTGTTAGTCGGCTTCCAGGCCGGCATGTCGGGTCCGCCGTTGCAGGCGGAAACACCGGTGAAGGTCACCGTCGACGGAAAGGCTGCGGGGGCCATCACACTCCCGTTCAAGCCCGGCGCGACGGAAGAGGGCATTGTCTACAATCTGCATCTTCAAAAGGCTGATGCCGTCCCCGGCCTTGAGACGCTGCTGGCGAAAGCGTCCGAGGTTGAGTTCTCCTACAGCGCCGAAGGTGCTGAACAGTTGGCCTACTATCCGCTGGCCGGCAGCGGCAAGGCACTGAAGTCTCTGGCTGACTGCGCGCGGCAGTAGTCCGACGACCTGGACTGGCCCGGACGGCTGACAGCGCATTTGACGCTTGCGCAATTTTCGGGTGAATCAGCCTGACCATGGACAAGCCCGCACCCAAGCTCGACCCTTCGCATGCCGTCATTCTCGACAGGCTCATCGACCTCGTTCATGCGGCGGGGCCGCTGTCGGCACAGACCGACAAGTATTTCACCAACACGAGCCGCATCGTTGCGGCCCATGGTGACACCGAAGTGACGTTTGCGGTCTTCATGCGCCGCCGTGTTGTTGCTGCCCTCGAGCCCGCCATCCGGCTGGCAAGGGCTCTGGTGCCGGGCGTGAAGATCAAGCGCTTCGCCGAAGAAGGCGAAGTCGTTCCTTCCGAACGCAAGCTCATGGAGATCACCGGTTCCATGCAGCGTCTGTCGGAGGTTGAAACCGTGCTCCTGCAGAAAATCGGCTTCCCCTGCGTCTGCGCCAACAATGCCTATGAGATGTGCCTCGCCATGCCGGAGGCGGCCTTCATGGACATGCACGCCCGCCACGCCAGCGGTGCCGAGATGAACATCCTTGCAGCGTATGGCGCCATGGTGGGTTCGCAGACGGCGCGGCGTGCCAACAGCAAGGCCCGCGGCTTTATCGGCTCGTCACAGGATCTCACGGCGCCATTCTTCGGGGCAGCGGGCGGCATGGGTACCATGCCCCATGCGCTCGTCGGCTACACCGATGGTGATGTGCTGGAGTCCCTCAAGCTCTTTGCGAGCACGATCCCGGAGGCCAAGTCGCTGATCGCGCTCGTCGACTATACCGGCCACGAGGTGAGCGACACGCTGCGCTGCGCCGACTGGTTCTACAACGAGGCGAAGCTCGACAAGCAGGGCAAGACATTCGGCGTGCGCCTCGACACCCATGGCGGGCGCTTCGCCGAGGGCCTCGACTATGAGGAGTCGGTTGACGTCGTCGGCCAGTGGCTGAAGGTGCCGGGCGAATACAACATCGTTGAAGCCGTGCTCGGGGGCAGGGCCGTGCAGCTCGATCCCACCAATATTCTCGTCGACAAGGTGCGCCGTATCCTGTTCGGCAAGGGGGTGTCTGCGGCCTCGGCCATCCACATGCGCCAGTCTCTCGACAAGGCCGGCTACAAGAGTGCCCAGATCGTGGGCTCTTCCGGCTTTGACCCGCAGAAGTGCCAGATCATGGGGGCCGCCCGCGTGCCGCTTGATCTCGTCGGTACCGGCAGCTTCCTGCCGGCGACGTTGACCGAAACCTATGCAACCGCCGACATCATCTCCTATGGCGGCCAAAAGCGCGTGAAAGTCGGGCGCGAGTTCCTCTTCGATTAGGGATATCTGGCGCGCGCGCTGGCCTCAAATGCCAATCTGTGGTAGCGAATCGCTCACGGGGCAATAATTGGGGCTAAGATATGAAGAAGCTATTCTCGCTTTTTGCGTGCGTTTTGTTTGCCGTTACTTTCTGGGCTGCCACCGTTGAGGCCAAGGCGCCCAAGAAGGCTGGCGGCACCGCGGTTGTCGTCAACATCGACATTTCCTCGCAGACCATGATGGTCAAGGTGAACGGGTTCCCCTATGCGCGCTGGAAGGTTTCGACGGCGCGCGCGGGCTACTACACACCGCGCGGCAGCTACAGTGTGAAGCGCATGGCGCGCGTCTATTTCTCGCGCAAGTATGACAACTCGCCGATGCCGAACTCGATCTTCTTCCATGGCGGTTACGCCATCCATGGCAGCAACTACGTCAAGTCGCTGGGCCGCCCGGCATCGCATGGCTGCGTGCGCCTGCATCCGAGCAACGCCGCCAAGCTTTATTCGCTGGTGCAGAAGTATGGCGCAGGCCGGACCCGCATCACGCTGACGAACTGATACGCAGATTCAAGCATTAACGACCGGCGGTCATTTGGATGCAAATGGCCGCCGGTTTGTTTTTGGAATGCCGCCTGCTGATGCGATGGATCAGTCCATTCTTTGCATGCAGGTTGTGGTGCAGCGCATGGCTGCCCGCCGTGACTGTGGCGTAGTTCCTTGACGTCATTGGGTTTTTCCGCAACCTTGCGGCAAAGTGGGAGAACTTCATATGACACGCGTTGCGGTGATCACGGGTGGCGGACAAGGCATAGGTGCTACCGCGGCGCGGCAATATCTGAGCGAAGGGTTTGCCGGTGTCCTTCTTCTCGACCGCAATGCCGAGGCACTGGCGCGCGCCAAGTCCCGCCTCGGCGCAAAGGCGGAAACGCTGACCGCTGATCTCCTTGATGAAGCCACTCCCGCCCGGGCCTTCGCGCTTGCCAGGGAGAAGTTCGGCCGCGTCGATGTTCTGCTGAATGCCGCGGGCAATACCGAGCGCTGCGGCATTGAGGATACGACGCCGCAATCCTATGGCCGCCTCTTCGATGTGAACGTCAAGGCGCCGCTCTTCATGATGCAGGAGGCGATCAAGGTGATGAAGCCGGCGCGTTCCGGCGTCATCATCAACATCTCGTCGATGCTGGCCCATGGCGGCCCGCCCAATCTCGCGACCTATTCAGCCTCCAAGGCGGCGCTGGTGACGCTCACGCGCAGTGTGGCCAACACCGTGAAGCGCGACGGCATCCGCGTCTTCGCCATCAATCTCGGCTGGGCCAATACGGACGGCGAGCACAAGCTGCAGACGGAATTCCACAAGCTGCCGCAGGACTGGGCGCAACAGATTGGTGCGCGCATGCCGTCGGGCCGCTTGATCACGCCGGACGACATTGCAGGTGTGTGCTCATTCCTCGCCTCGCCACCCGCACAGATGATGACCGGCAATATCATCGACTATGAGCAGATGCCGATTGGCGTGTTCGACTCGCATCCGGCCCTGTTGCCGGAATAGGCGGCTGCCGGTTCAGCCCAGCTCAAGCACGGTGATCTCGGGTGGCATGCCGAAGCGCACCGGCATGATCGAGCAGCCGAGGCCTCCGGAGACGATGAGATGCTTGCCCTCTTCGATCACGTGGCCATAGGCGAAGCGGTTGCCATACATTGAGGGCACAATCGGCGACCAGCCGAAGAGGCGGATCTGCCCGCCATGCGTATGGCCCGAGAGGGTGACGGAGATGCGCTCCGGAAGATCGACGATGAGGTCGGGCTCGTGCGCCATGTGAATGATAGGCGCGTCATCCGTGACCTGCGCCATGGTGCCGGGAATGTCGGCGCGGCTCTCGAAGTTGCTGTGCCCGGGGCGCTTGATGGCAACCATGCTCGATGTGCCAGAAAGCCAGAAGGGCAGGCCGTCCTTCTCCAGGCGCACGGCCTTGTTTTCGAGAACCGGAATGCCCTGGGCCTCGAACAGCCGCTGGACCTCGAGCGGGCCGTGGCCCGCGGCCTGGGCGACGGGATCGCCCCACCAGTCGTGATTGCCGGTGATGGCATAAACGCCGAGTAGTGCCTTGAGGCGGGGGGCGGATGAGGGAACGCTGTCGATCGGCAGTTCCTTGCTCACGAAGCGGTGGGTGCCGAGATAGTCGCCGAGCAGGACGATGAGATCAGGCTCGATGGCATTGGCGGCATCCATGATTTTCAGCCAGCGGCTGAGCGGCATGATGGGTTCCGCCAGATGCGGATCGGCAAGTGCCACGACCTTCAGTTTGAGGCCGGGTGTCCAGCGCGGCGGCGTGAAGCTGTAGGTGACCTGGCGCAGGCGGAAGCCGGGTTCGATGGCGAGGGCATAGGTGGCGGTGGAGAGGCCGGCGAGGGCCAGGCCGCCCAGCCAGCGGAAGAAGCCGCGTCGTGAAATCATGCGGCATCAGGCTCCGTGTTCTTGGCTTCTGTAAGGCGGGC
The DNA here is from genome assembly GCA_020161855.1 of Pseudomonadota bacterium. Classification (GTDB taxonomy): domain Bacteria; phylum Pseudomonadota; class Alphaproteobacteria; order Rhizobiales; family Aestuariivirgaceae; genus Aestuariivirga. The sequence continues at coordinate 167,680 of JAIUNJ010000006.1, read as the reverse complement.
CTCGTCCATGCACCAGTCCCGGAAGGCGTTGACGAGAGGCGCGTCCGAGGTGTCGGGCCGCGTGATGACGTAGTAGGCGAACTGCTTGGGGGCCCGCAGCGATAGTTCGAAGGGCTTGACCAGCCGTCCGGCCGCGAGGTCGTCGGCCACGAGGTTGGAATCTCCCAGCGCCACGCCCATGCCGTCGATCGCCGCCTGCACGGCAAAGGAGGTCTGGCCGAAGTGCAGGCCGGAGCGGTCGTCGAAGTCGTTGACGCCCGCGGCCTTCATCCACATGGCCCAGTTGGGCCAGGGCGAGCCCTGGGCTTCCCAGTCGAGGTGGATGAGGGTGTGGCGCAGGAGATCGCGCGGGTGCTTCAGCGGCTTGTCCTTGGAAATGATGCGCGGGCTGCACACCGGGAAGACATTGTCCTGGAACAGGAGGTCGGCGCGGAGACCCGGATATCGGCCCTCGCCGAAGCGGATGGCGATGTCAATGTCCTCGCGGTCGAAATCGACGACGGCATGGGAGACGTCGAGCCGCACGTCCGAGCCCGGCCTGAGGGCAAGGAAGCGGTCCAGGCGCGGCACCAGCCATTTGGCGGCCAGCGACGGGGAGGCCGAAACCCTGATCTGGCTGCGGTTTTCCAGCCGCTTGAGGCGCATCACGGCCCGCGACAGAACTTCCAGCGATTCGTGGGCGGCGACCTGCAGGATCTCGCCTTCGCGCGTCAGCTGCATTGACCTGCTGGTGCGCGCAAAAAGTGTAACGCCCAGCTGTGCTTCAAGTTCCTTGATCTGGTGGCTGATGGCGGCGGGGGTCACGGCCAGGTCATCGGCGGCCCGCGTAAAGCTCAAATGCCGGGCTGCAGCGTCGAAGGCGCGGAGGGACCGGAGGCCCGGAAACAGCTCAAGCATGGCAAAACCGTGGCGATCTTCAAATGAAATTTGATGGTGTGCTGAAAATTAGTCGTTTCTCTTTGTTCTGGCAATTCACTATATGAAGACCATCAACGATTTCTAAATGAAAGATTAAAGCAATGACCAAGTTCCTTTCCAACGCCGCCCGCAAGGTTGCCTTCGCTTTCACCGCTGATCCGGCTGCCATCCGCATGCTTGAGCAGACCCACGTTGAAGTGCGCCGCAATTCGCGCCTCTGGGGCGTCTGATCTCAACCCCTGAACCGGCGGTTGTTCACTCCCCGCCGAACCTCCGAAAGGCCGCCTGAACGGGCGGCCTTTTTCTAGGTGCTGTTCTGAGGTTTTAGGGCCTTACTTGCCCTTCCACACCGGCTTGCGCTTTTCGGCGAAGGCCCGTGCGCCCTCCATCTGGTCATCCGAGGAATAGAGCTTGTCCACCGTGGGCAGCTTGCGCTTGGTCACCATGTTGAACGCCTCTTGGATGGGCAGGTGCATGGTCTCGCGGCTGATTTCCTTGATGCAGGCATAGACCAGCGGCGGGCCGTCTGCGAGTTGTTCGGCCAATTCGCGGGCCCGTGCCATCAGCCTGTCGGCCGGTACCACTTCATTGATGATGCCCCACTGCTTGGCTTCTGCCGTGTCGATGCGCCGGCCGGTGAAGAGCATCTCCATCGCCACGTGATAGGGAATGAAGCGCGGCAGCTTGATCGTTGCAGCATCGGCCACCGTGCCGGAGTTGATTTCGGGCAGGGCGAAGGTTGCATGTTCTGCGGCGATGATGATGTCGCAGGAAATCATGATCTCGAAGCCGCCACCGAAGGCGAGGCCGTTCACGGCGCAGATCACCGGCTTGTTCAGGCCCTTGAGTTCCTGCAGGCCACCGAAGCCGCCGACACCATAGTCGACGTCAGGCCGCTCGCCGTTGGCTGCTGCCTTCAGATCCCAGCCCGGACAGAAGAACTTTTCCCCCGTTGCGGTCAGCACCGCGACGCGCAGTTCAGGGTCGTCACGAAAGCTCGCAAAGACATCGCCCATGATGCGGCTCGTGGCGGCATCAATGGCATTGGCCTTGGGCCGGTCGATGGTCACTTCCAGCACGCGGCCACGGCGTTCGGTTTTGATCGGGTTGGTCATGGCTTCCTCATCCTTACGAGAGCATCGACTGCAACAGCGCCCTTCGGGAGGACGAGCAGCGGGTTGACATCAAGTTCCTCGAGCGTGCCGCGGTGGGTCTGGGCGAAAGTGGCGACGGCCTCAACGGCGGCGATGATCGCTTCCGGATCGCCGGACTTGCCACGGAAGCCTTCGACCAGCTTCCACACCTTCAGGCCTTTCAGGGCACGGGCGATTTCTGCGCGCGAAGTGGGCAACAGCAGCGCTGCCGAATCCTTCAGGAGCTCGGTGAGGATGCCGCCTGCGCCAACAACAAGCGCCAGGCCGAACTGCGGATCGCGTTTCACGCCAATGATCAGTTCGGTCACGGCTCCCGTCACCATGCGCTCGACCAGAACCTTGTCCGAGAGCTTCGCCATGCGCTGGGCTGCGGCGGCCACCTCATCACGGTTCTTCAGATTGAGGGCAACACCACCTGCTTCGGTCTTGTGGGCGATGGCGGCGGAGGACACCTTGAGCGTCACCGGATAGCCGATCCGGTCGGCAAGCTGCGGGGCTTCCGCAATGTTGCATTCTGCACCATCCGGAACGCTGAGGCCGAAGCCCTTGAGCAATGCCTTGGCTGCGATCTCGCTCAGCACGCTGTCGGTGCCGCCGGGCGCATTGGCGGGAGCAAGCTCCGGCGCCTTCTCACTGCGGGCCCAGTTCTCGCCGAGCCTTGCCGCGGCCTCAAAGGCCGTGAGCGCGTCATCAAGGCCGAACATCGGGGCAATGCCGGATTGTGCCAGTTCATCGGCGAGGTCGAGCGGCAGGCATTCGGGCAGGGTGGCCACCACGGCGGCCCGGGCCTTGTTGCTCTGGGCTGCCTGACGGAAGGCACGCGCCGTCTTGAGCCAGGCGGCAGGATCCATGTGCGGCTGGGTTGGCGTGTCGAGGATCAGCATCGCCACGTCGAAGCCACCGGACAACACCGCCGTGAAGGTGTTGGTCAGCTTCTCTTCCTGGTTCCAGATGAAGGTGTGGTAGTCGAGCGGGTTGTCGATGGCCACGAACTCGTTGAGCGTCGCCGCCACCTTGGGCCTGGTGACCGGATCGAAGGGCGGGAAGGAAACACCACGGCCCATGGCGAGATCGGCGGCCAGTGCCGCTTCGCCACCCGAACACGAGAGCGAAACAAGCCGGCCACCAGCCAGCGCACCGAAATGCAGGAACTTCAAGGTCTCCACAAAGGCCGTGATCGATGTCGAGCGCACCACGCCATGGCGCTCGAACAGCGCGTCATAGAGCTGGTCGGCACCGGCGAGCGATGACGTGTGGCTCATCGCCACCTTGGCGCCCTGTTCGGAACGCCCGGTCTTCAGCACGACAATGGGCTTGCGTGCGGCGCGTGCCGCCTCGCAGGCCCGGGCGAAAGCCGGGAGGTCCTTCAGGCCTTCGACATGCAGGCCCACGGCTGTGATGCGCTCATCCTGCGCGAGGGCGGCGATCATGTCCGACATGTCGACATCGGCCTGGTTGCCGATGGCAAAGACGCAGGCGAGGGGCAGGGCGCGCTTGGTGAAGGTCAGGTTGCAGGCGATATTGCCTGATTGCGTGATGATGGCGATGCCGCGTTCCAGCGGCCTGATGCCATGTTCATCGGGCCACAATGCAACGCGCCCGAGGCCGTTGACGAAGCCGTAGCAATTGGGGCCCATGAGCCGCATGCCATCGGCGGCGGCCAGAAGCTGGTCCTGCAGGGCCGTGTCGCCGGCCTCGGCAAAGCCAGCGGCATAGATCACAGCACCCGAGCAGCCCTTGGCGCGGAGTTGGCGCACGACATCCACCGTGGGTTCGCGCTTCACGGCGATAAAGGCCGCGTCGATGGGGCCATCGATCTCCTCCACCGACTTGACCGTGGCGATGCCCGCAAGCTGTTCGCGCTTGGGATGGACGGCATAGATCTTGCCGTCGAAGTTGAATTCCTTGGTGCGCCGGATGGCGATCTCGCATTCATTCCCGCCAATGAAGGCGATCGAACGCGGGGAGATGAAGCGGGCGAGACGTGTCATGGCGGCTTATTCTTCGAGGCTCTTGCGGTAGACGATGAATGACGAGCGCGGAACAATCGTGTCGTAAAGCGAGCGGGCGGCGGCGTTGTATTCCTGCGTCTGCCAGTAGAGCCGCCGGGCGTTCTTGGCGCGCGCGTCAGCCTCGCAGGCGAGGATCAGCTTCCGCGCTGCGCCGCCGCCACGGCACTCGGGATCGACGAAAAGATCTTCGAGGTAGCAGCTGGGCCGTATGCTCCAGGTAGAGTCGTGGAAGAGGTAGTTGCAGATACCCACGACCCTGCCGTCCTGCACGGCCACCAGTGCTTCCATGCCGTTCTGCGGATCGAGAATGCGGGCCCAGGTGTGCCTGACCACGTCTTCGGGAACGCTGGCGCGATAGAACTTGTTGTAGGCGGCAAAGAGCTCCCGCCATCGCGCCTCGTCGCCAGCCTCCGCCTTGCGGATCAGAATGTCCGCCATGTTTCAGCCTCCCAGCGGCCGCAGCAGCGCACGGCTGATGATGTGGCGCTGGATTTCGCTGGTGCCTTCCCAGATGCGTTCCACGCGGGCGTCGCGCCAGATACGCTCCAGCGGCAGGTCGCTCATCAGGCCCATGCCACCGTGAATCTGGATCGCCTCGTCGGCAATGAAGGCCAGAACTTCGGTGGCCTTCAGCTTGGCCATCGCCATGTCCATGTCGGTTACGGTCTTCTGGTCGAATTTCCAGGCGGCCTCGCGGGTGAGTAGCTCGGCTGCCTTCAGTTCCAGCGCCATGTCGGCAAGCTTGAAGGACACGCCCTGGAACTTGCCGATCTGCTGGCCGAACTGCACGCGGTCCACCGCATACTGCTTGGCATGTTCCAGCGCCCGCTCGGCCCGCCCAAGGCAGGTGGAAGCGACCTGCAGGCGCGTGGCGCCCAGCCATTCATTGGCAACCTCGAAGCCCTTGTGAATCTCGCCGAGGATTTGCGACTTGTGCACGCGGCAATCGTTGAACTCGAGAATGCAGTTGTTGTAGCCGCGGTGACTGACGTTCTTGTAGCCCATGCGCACCGTGAAGCCGGGCGTGCCGATGTCGATCAGGAAGGCGGTGATCAGCTTCTTCTTGCCGCGCGATGTTTCTTCTTCTCCCGTCGCTGCAAAGAGGATGCAGAAAGTGGATTCGTCAGCATGGCTGATGAAATGCTTGGTGCCATTGATGACGAACCAGTCGCCGTCCTGCTTGGCGAAGGTCTTCATGCCGCGCAGGTCGGAGCCAATGCCGGGCTCGGTCATGGCTAGGCAGTCGGAGGCTTCGCCGCGCACCGCGGGATAGAGATACTTCTGCCGCTGCTCCTCGTTGCAGGCCATGAGGATGTTCGAAGGCCGGAACACGCAGGTCCAGTGCAGGGCATAGTTGGCCTTGCCCAGTTCCTTCTCATAGAGCACCCAGGTCAGCGTATCGAGGCCTGCACCACCCACCTCGGCGGGGAGGTTCGCAGCATAGAGGCCGGCTTCCATGGCCTTCTTCTTGATCGAGTCGCGCAGCTCCGGGCGCAGCACGCCCGTTTCCTCGATCTCGGCCTCATGGGGGTAGAGCTCGTTGACGACAAAATCGCGCGTCGTCTTGACGATCATCTGCTGTTCTTCGCTGAGATTGAAATCCATGAGATGTCACCTGATGTGGAAAGTTTCGGAATGGCCATCGACGGCGATGGCCTGGCCGTTCACCATTTTTGCCGCCGGGGAGGCGAGGAAGAAGGCCATGTCGGCAATCTCCTGTGGTTCGACAAAGCGCGGGATCGACTGGCCGCCCACCATCTGGGCTGCCACTGTCTCGAAGGGCACGCCGCGCAAGTCGGCTTCACCCTGGATCACGCGGTTGATGCGGTCACCCTTCACAACGCCCGGGCAGATGGCATTGCAGGTGGCGCTGAAGGGGCCAAGTTCGATCGCCAGCGATTTTGTGAAGCCGATCACGCCCCATTTCACGACCGCGTAGGGTGTGCGGTTGCCGAAGCCGAAAAGGCCTGCCGTTGACGAGAGGTTGATGATGGTGCCGCCGCGCTGGTCCTTGAGGATGGGGGCGGTGCGGCGGGCGCAGAAGAAATACGAGTCGATGCCCACTTCCAGGCATTCCTTCCAGTCGGCATAGTCGATGTCATCGACCTGCGCTGTCGGGCCCTTGATGCCGGCATTGTTGACCATGACGTCGAGGCCGCCGAGGTCGTCGAGCGCTTCGTCGAACCATGCTTCGACTTCAGCTTCGCTGCGCACGTTGACGTGGGTTGCGCCGATCTCCGGAAACTCCTCCCGGAAGTTTTCAAGCGCCTCTTCGTTCACATCGCAGACGTGAACTTTCGCACCGTTCTCATGGAAGGTGCGGGCGATGCAGCGGCCGATGCCGGTGGCCGCCGCCGTGATCATGACGCGTTGAGACATGCGTTCCTCCGCTGCGACATATGGAGCACGCAGCGCGTGGACGATCGCCACGCGCTGATACTCACTTCTTCTTGCCCTTGGGCTTCTTCATTGCCTTGATCTCGCGGTCGAGCACAAGGCCGGCACCGATCTTGTGCTTCTTGAAGAGCTTCATCATGTCGACCAGCACGGCGTTGCGCTTGGCCTCGATCTCCCGCACCGCGCGGCCGCCTGCCTGGGCTTCGCAACCCTCGACCAGCCGCTGTTCCAGCGTGGCGTTCCACTTGGGGAACTTGAGGTCGGTCCAGTCCAGTTCAAGCGTCGGATCGAATTGCTTGATGAAGTCGCGCATGCCGCCGGGGCCACCTGCGAGATGATAGGTGAGGAATGAACCCATGAAGGCCCAGCGCATGCCCGCCGAATAGACGATGGAATCGTCGATGTCTCCGGTGGTGCCGATGTCCTTGTTGAGGATGTGCAGCGCCTCGCGCCACAGGGCTTCCTGCAGGCGGTCGCAGATATAGCCCATGATCTCCTTCTTGAGGCGCAGCACATGCATGCCGATGGCCTCGAAGTAGACCCCGGCGCGGTCCATGGCCTCTTCCGAGGTCTTCTCGCCGGGCACGGTCTCGACCAGCGGCAGGAGGTAGACCGGGTTGAAGGGGTGGCCGATGATGATGCGCTCGGGATGGGCGCACTGGCTCTGCAGGTTGGTTGGCAGGAAGCCTGACGACGAGGAGGCGATGATCACGTCGGGGCGGGCTGCCGCATCGATCTCCTTGAAGAGCCTGATCTTGAGCTCTTCGCGCTCTGGTGCTGCTTCATGTATGAAGTCAGACTTTGATGCCATCTCTTTGAGATCAGTCGTGAATTTGAGCTTGCCCTTCTTCTTGGGCTTGCCCAGCAGATTCTCCAGCGAGGGCCAGGCGGTCTTGATCTGGGCCTTGAGCTTCTCTTCCGCTGCGGGTGAGACGTCATAGGCAATGACGTCAAAGCCACGGAAGAGCAGGCGGGCGGCCCAGCCCGCACCGATGAGGCCGGTTCCGGCAATGCCGACGGTCTTGATCTTCATGGCGCTCACCGCTTCTTCAGGCCGAGAATGGCGCGGCCTTCCTCGGGAGAAGCGACCTTGGTACCCAGGAGCTCGATGAGCTTCACGGCCTTTTCGACGAGTGTGCCGTTGGTGGCGAACACGCCCTTCTCGAGATACAGATTGTCTTCGAGGCCGACGCGCACATGGCCGCCGAGCAGCACCGCCTGTGCCACCGCCGGGAACTGGTTGCGGCCGATGCCGAAGGAGGCCCAGATGGCGTTCGGCGGCAGCTGCGCCTTCTGGTAGGCCATGGTCTCGCTGTCGAAGGGCGCACCCCAGGGAATGCCGAGGCAGAGCTGGTAGAGCGGCTGGTCGGCGATCAGGCCTTCCTTGACCAGCTGGTTGGCGAACCAGAGATTGCCCGAGTCGAAGATCTCCATCTCCGGCTTCACGCCGTAGGACTTGATCAGTTCGGCCTGTTTGCGCAGCTGCGTCGGCGTCTGCACGACGATGGAGTTGCCGTCGCCGAAGTTGAGCGTGCCGCAGTCGAGGGTACAGATTTCCGGGCGCAGCTCCTTGATGTGGACGAGGCGTTCCTCGGGGCCTACGCAATCTGTGCCGGGGCCGAAGTCGAGCGGCTTCTCGCCGTCGCCGATCACCACGTCACCACCCATGCCGGCGGTCAGGTTGATGATCACATCGCTATTCTTGGCGCGGATGCGTTCCATCACATCGCGGTAGTAGTCGACGCGGCGCGAACCCTTGCCGGTCTTCGGCTCGCGCACGTGGCAGTGAACGACCGTGGCGCCGGCGCTTGCGGCTTCGAGCGCGGCATTGGCGATCTGTTCCGGGGTAACGGGCACATTCGGGCTCTTGCCCACCGTGTCGCCAGCGCCTGTGACGGCGCATGTGATAATGACTTTTGACTGCATGGGGTCTCCTCCGTGGGCGGCAAACTAGACCCGCCAATAGCCCGCATTTGACAAATTCCGCCAAGATTTGACATAATTCGCCATGGCCCGCTTCGACGTTGCCTTTCTGCTTGTGCCGCGTTTTTCGATGATTGCGCTTTATGGCGCCGTCGAGCCCTTGCGCGTGGCCAACCGTTTTGCGGGCGAGGTCTTTTCCTGGCGTTTCGTCTCGGTCGATGGTGCGCCGGTCGCGGCCTCCAACGGCATTCCCGTCTCGGTTGGCGGCGATCTCGCGAGCCTTGGCAAGCCAACCATGGCCATGGTCGCGGCAAGCTACGAGCCGGAAGCCGGAATCTCCCGGCCCATGCTTGGTGCGATCCGCAAGCTGGCGCGCCAGAAGGTGCAGCTTGCCGCCATCGACACCGGCCCCTTCCTGCTGGCGGAGGCGGGTGTGCTCGATGGTTATCGTGCCACCTGCCACTGGGAGAGCCTGCCGGGTTTCCGCGAGAGCTTTCCGCAGGTCATCGCCACCGAGGCGCTCTATGAGAAGGACAGGGACCGGCTCACTTCTGCAGGTGGTGCTGCGGCCATCGACATGATGCTCGGCTGGATTGGCGACCAGATGGGACAGGGGCTTTCCGTCATGGTGGCAGACCAGCTCATTCACTTCCGCAATCAGGGTGAGCAGGGGCAGGTGCGGGCGCCCGCCCAGATGCGTTATGCCACGCGCGATCCGCGCCTGCTCGCCGTCATCGCGGCCATGGAGCAGAACATGGAGGAGCCGCTTTCGGCACCACAGCTTGCGGGCCATGCGGGCGTTTCGGTGCGCAGCATGGAGCGGCTTTTCCGCGATGGGCTCAGGGCCCGGCCCATGGGGGTTTACCGCCGCATCCGCCTCGAGCGCGCTGAACGCCTTCTCACCTATTCGCACATGTCGGTGCGCGATGTTTCGCTGGCCACCGGTTTCTCGACGCTGGCGGAATTCTCCCGCGCCTTCCGCGACTGCTACGGGAGGCCGCCGAGCATGTTGCGGCGCACCCCGGGGCCTCTTGCCAAGGGCCTGTAATCATGAAACATTCCGCTCAGCAGGCAAATCAGTGTCACGAGGGAACTCAGTGGACGGCGTGATCTCGGCCTTCATGCTGGTAACAGCAGCCATATTCCCACGCGAAGAGGCGGTGGCCAGGGGCCCGGTCTCCGAAAACTGGTGCACGCCAGGTTACAAGGTCATGGTGCCGGACGGGCGCGAAGGCCGTGTGACCTCGATCGACGGCGACATCTGCCGCGTCCTCGCTGACGGCGAAGCCTATGTCACGCTCATTCCCTATTACATTGTCGAACCGGTCTATCCGCAGATCTTCGCCCGGCACGATTTCGGCCGCTGACGCACTGGCGGGTTTATGCGTTTGCCGGTCTGTTGCTCGCGCAGTTGCGAAGGCCGCACATGCATGAATGATGGGCGATGAGCGAGAAGGGACGCTTGACGGTCATCTTTGGCTCTGGCTAACAGGAGTTGCGAGGGGCATGAATCCGGGGAGATACAAATGGATTCTGTTCGCATCTATCTGGCCGGCGCGTTGTCGCTTTTTCTTTTTTCTGGATCAGCTCTTTCTGAGACGGCGAAAATCGAAGACCCGAAATGGAAGGGCTATGGCCTTGATTGGTGTCTCAACTGGGGCGCGAGTTGTGGCAAGCCTGTAGCCGACAAGTATTGTCAGGCCAAAGGCTACGAAAAATCTACGGCTTTTCAGAAGTGGGAGAACCCGGGCTTTGCCACGCGTCTCATCGGCAGCAATCAAGTCTGCGACGAGACCGAATGCGACAGCTTCGCGTCGATCACCTGCTCAAAACCCGATGAGGCCGCAGACGACGGTGGCCCTGACGTCGAGGATGAAGGCGTGGGGCTCTTCATCAAGCCCAAGGCCGGCAGCCGCAGGCTTGATTGGTGCCTCACCTGGGCGACCAATTGCGGCAAGCCGGCAGCAGAGTATTTCTGCAAGTCAAAAGGCTACGACAAGGTCGTAAAATTCAAGATCGATGCAGATATCGGCAAGACCCGTATTCTGAAGACCAGCCAGAACTGCACAGATCCGTCTTGCGACGGGTTCAAGGAAATCATCTGCCAGTAATTCAACGGTAAGCAGGCGGGGTTACGGCCCCGCCTGCCATTGCTTGATGGCTTCGAGTGGCCAGAGCAGCATGATGACATTGAGCGTGAGGTTGTCGCGGATCACGTAGCCCGCCAGCAGCTCCATGGCGACCGCAAGCAGCACTGTCGCCACGATGGGCAGGCGCCAGGCGAGAAAGAAGCCCGCCACCATCGCCAGCATGTCACAGACGGAATTGAGAACGCTGTCGCCATAGTAGTCGAGGGAAATCGTCGTCTCGCGATAGCGGTTGATCACGAAGTCAGTGTTCTCGAAGATCTCCCAGGCGCCTTCGACCAGCGTGGCGACGACGAGCCGTGCCGCAAGGCTCCAGCGCCGTCCCACCAGCCAGGTCAGGCCATAAAAAATAAAGCCATGGATGATGTGAGAGAGGGTGTACCAGTCGGAGATGTGCTGTGAGTTCTCTGAACTCACCGGCTCGCCGTGCCAGAGTTTCACGTAGCCGCATTTGCAGATGGGCTCGCGGCCCATCCAGAGAAGGATGGCGGCAGCGGCAATGATGAGAATGCCGGAGGCGAGCAGCGCCCCTGTTACCTGGCTTCGCGAGGAATCGGTCATGCACCGCAGACTATGCTTTTCGCAGGCGTTGCGGAATGGAGCTGCCGCCGCAAGAAGATTTGACCCCGCATCGAACCTGCCTATAGTCCGCAACGAGCGGGGGCCCATCCAGCCAACAACGGACAAAGCACATGAAACGTGGACTTGTTGCGGCAGCGGCCGCCCTTCTTTCCCTCAGCCTGTGGAGCGCTTCACCGGCGCAGGCCTTCTGTGGCGGGCTTGAAGCCTGGGGCAGTTCATCGAAGCCCGAGAACGCCTCAAGACTTGCCGAGAACGGCATCAAGAAGCAGGTGCGCTCCCTGCGCAAGAAGTATGGCAAGCGGCTCGTTCTGCAGTCGCTGGAAATGGCCTGCGTGGGCGGTGGCGTCAGCATTGATGCCAACGGCAACCAGAAAGTTGGCAACGCCCGCTGCACCGCCAAGCGCGCCTTCTGCGTCAACCCGCGCTGATCCCGGCCGCCTGTCTCAGAGAATGAAGTCGGCGCTCGTGAGGGTGCTGACTCCATAGACATAGAACGACATTTCGGTGGCGCGGTCGCCATCGGTGTCGACATGCACGAGAATGCTCTGGCCAACCTTCTCGAGCCGCACCTCGCCGCGCGCATCGGTGCCGAAGCTGCTGGCGAAGCCGCGCCAGACCAGCTTCTGCGCGCCGTTGAGTGCCGAGAGATCGATCTTGTCGTCGTTGGCGCCGCCACCGCGGTCGAAGAAATAGATCACATCGCGTGTGGCCAGCGTGTTGCCGCTGTCGGAGATGCTTCTGTAGACGACGGTGTCGCGTGAGGCCGTGTCGGACTTCGCGTTGTCGTCGCCGGTCAGGTAGATGTAGTCAGCGCCTTTTCCGCCTTCGAGCGTATCCTTGCCGCTGCCGCCATAGAGTGTGTCTGCGCCATCGCGGCCATAGAGCTTGTCGTCACCAGCCCCGCCATAAAGCTTGTTCTTGGCGCTGTTGCCGGAGATCGTGTCATTCTTTCCGCCGCCCACGACATGTTCAAAGCCCGAGATGATGTCTGAGCCATAGTGGTCGTCGTAGTTGGCTGCTCCGTCCCAGTCCTGCGCGGTTGTTGTGTTGGCAAGGTCGACTGTCACGCCATACTGGTCGTTCTTGACGAGCGGGCTCAGGCCATCATTGCTCAGCCAGCGGAACATCAGCCAGTCGCCATCGACATGGTCGCCGCCGATATAGGTATCGTCGCCTGCGCCAACTTCGACCACGTCGTCGCCGCCGCCGAGATTCAGGTAGTCGCCACCGGAAATAGACAATGTTCCGAACGGCACCGACATCGTCCGGTAATCGCAATTGCTGCCGTCGAAGACATGCTCGCTGCCGTTGCCCCCGAGCACGATATCGTCGCCGGAGCCGGCGAAGATGAAGACCCGTGACCCGGTGAAGCTGTGTTCCCGCGTGTCGATCTCGTCATCGCTCTCATAGGTGGCGATCAGGAAATTGCCGTCGCCGCCATCGACCCAGGTGCTTTTGACAACGACCTTGTCGGCGCAATAGCCCCAGTCTTCGGCAGGACGCTCGGCAAAATCACCCCAATCGTCACCGTCGAGATAAACAGTTGAACTGGCCATGACTGATCATGTCCCCCCAATATAGACTTCGCTAAGTTCAACCCCGGTGCGGCGAAGCTAGTCGGAATCATTCCACAAGGGAAGGGCGCAGGTTTACGATTTCGTAACCATGGTTAGGATCGCGGTCCTGCCCAAATTTTCAGCTTTTCGTTGACGCCGCAGTCTTCACAGGATGAAGTCTGCTTGCCCTATTGAGGTCAGGTAGCCGATGAAGATCACCATCTCGGCATCGGCATCGGCGTCTGTGTCGATAAAGATCTTGATCCCGGAATAGCCATCCGCCGTGGCTGCCTGCCAGCGCACTTCGCCTGCCGCATTGGTACCGAAGCTGGCGGCATTACCCCGCCATGTGAAGGCCTGGTTTCCCGAAACTTTGGTATTTCCATCAAGGGCGGAGATGTCAATCTTGTCGTCATCGGCGGTTGTCGCAGTGGTGCCTGCTATATTAAAGGCCCAGATCGTGTCGAAACCGGTCGGAGTGCTGTCGCTTACCGCGAGATAGCTCACTCTGTCTGAAAAGGCGTCCGGACTGGGATAATGCGGACCTTGGCCAGCAAAATCGCCCGCGAGTTCGATTGTGTCTTTGCCGCTCCCGCCAACGATCAAGCTCTTTCCAATCCACGCGTGAATAGTATCGTCGCCACCGCGGCCATAAAGCTTGTCGTCGCCATATCCACCACTGATGATGTTGGCGCCATCGGTGCCATAGATTGTGTCGTTGCCGGGAGAGCCATTCACGTTCTCGAAGTTGAGAATGCTGTCTGTGCCGTAGTAACCGAGATTCTGGGCTGTTCTCAGCTTCAGATCGAGCGTGATGCCGCCGGTGTTGCTGCCGGCGCTGTCGGTGGCTCCGAAACCGTCGTCGTTCAGGCCGGAGAAATCCACCGTGTCGATGCCTTCCCCACCGTCGATATAGTCGTTGCCGGTTCCAACAAAGCTCAGGTCTGCGCCACGCCCCAGCGAGATGATGTCGTTTCCGCTGCCGTCATAGACAGTGTCGCTGCCGGCGCTGCCATAGACCCGGTCGTTTTCGGAGCCGGCGTATATTGTAGCAATCAGCCCGCCGCTCGTGCCGCGCCTCAGGTCGATGATGTCATTGTCCTCATACGTCTTGATCGTATAACTCGCGGAACTGGGATTATCGATGACGATGACCGTATCGGCAAAGTAGCCGTAGCTGTATTGTGAGACGTTGAGATTTCCTGAAGACCCGCCGGAAAGTGCAACGAACGCCATGGTATTGTCTCCCCTGAATAAAGATGATGCCCGCAGCGTCTCAATACTTGAAAGCCCGGGCCAAGCCCCAGACAAAACCTATCACGCATTCAGGTCGGCGAGTACTCGAATTACACAGCCTGCAATCCGCCACGATCCGTCCGGTTGCTGTTCCATGAAATAGACGGCCTCATAGGTCTTGCCGTCGGCGGCATCGATGATGACCTTCTGTGCAGGCCGTCCGGCCGGATCGAAGAAGCTTTCGGCGAAACGATAGCCATTGTTGCGGTAGACAGGCTGGTAGCCCTGCTTGACCATGCCCATGAAGCTCTCGATGGTCGGGAAGGCAAACTTCACGATGGGGGCGGCGTAGCCATAGGCGTCGGCATCGCGGTTGGCAGCAAAGGCCTGCAGCTGCTGCGTGATGATGGCAGACATCGCTTTCTGGTCGTCGGCTGCGATCTCCGCAGCACGCAGGGGCGTGATCATCAGCGCCAGCAACAGGCAGAATGCAGTCACAATCTTCGCCATGGCGGAACCTCCGTGAAAGATGGGGTGCGATGATTGTAATACGCCGCCGCTGGTGCGTTGATCATATCTTCGTGCGCTGAGTCTGATGTTGCGGCGCAGCGGCTTTGTTGCAAAGCGGTGCGTTGAACAATCGTCGCAGAGCCGGCCTGCGCCAGATGCCTAGGAATGCGGCACCTATAGCCGGTCAGCTATAGCGCTTTTCAGAAGCGGCATTTTTCCTGTTGTTATGGGCCTCGATTCCAACTCGGATATTCCCGAATGGATATTACGAATAATTCCCGACAAAATCACTCAAGTTATTGAGATATAAGGGAAATTTGGCATCACCCTGCATTCCGACTCTTGACGGATTCACCGGTCGATGATGATCATCATCACCGGCACAACGTCTCTGCTCGAGCAACGTAACGCGCGGTCACAAAGCGCGGCGGTGGCAAACAGTGGAACATGGGAGGAAAGCAAAATGCCAAAAGTCTCCATCACTGTGAATGGGCAGAAGGTCACCCGGGATGTCCCCGGGAACACGCTGCTTGTTGAGTTCCTGCGCGAAGACCTGGGCCTGACAGGCACGCATGTCGGCTGTGACACCAGCCAGTGCGGCGCCTGCGTCGTCCATCTCGACGGCAAAGCCGTCAAGTCCTGCACGGCGCTCGCTGCATCCTGCGACGGCGCATCGGTCACGACCATCGAAGGCCTGGCCAAGAACGGCAAGCTTCATCCGATGCAGGAAGCCTTCCGCGAGCATCACGGGCTTCAGTGCGGCTACTGCACGCCGGGCATGATCATGACGGCGGTCGATCTCGTGAACCGCGAGGGCAAGAAACTCGACGAGGAAACCATCCGCCACGGCCTCGAAGGCAACATCTGCCGCTGCACGGGCTACCACAACATCGTCAAGGCCGTGCAGGCCGGCGCCGAGAACATGTAAGGGAGGAGGCTGTCATGTCTGCCACAGGAATTGGCGCTTCAGTCAAGCGCAAGGAAGACCACCGCTTCATCACCGGCAAGGGTCAGTACACCGACGATATCAATCTCAAGGCCCAGGCCTACGCCTATTTCGTGCGTTCGCCCCATGCCCATGCCACCATCAAGTCGATCAACACGGCCAAGGCCGCGAAGATGCCGGGCGTGCTCGGCGTCTTCACCGGCGACCATGTCAAGGAAGACAAGATCGGCGGCCTCATCTGCGGCTGGATGATCCACTCCAAGGACGGCTCTCCGATGAAGGCGGGCCCGCATCCGATCCTGGCCGATGGCAAGGTGCGCTATGTCGGCGATCACGTCGCCGTCGTCGTTGCTGAAACCAAGGCGCAGGCCAAGGCGGCCGCCGCCGAAGTGGCCGTCAGCTATGTGGCGCTTCCGCACAACGTCGATGCCGCCAAGGCCATGAAGAGCAAGGCCAAGGTCCATGACGTTGCTCCCGATAACCGGGTCTACAACTGGTCGCTGGGTGACGAGGCCAAGACGGCGGAAGCCTTCCGCAACGCCGCGCATGTGACGAAGATCGATCTGGTCAACAACCGCCTGATCCCCAACGCCATGGAGCCGCGCGCCGCGATCGGCTCCTATGACACGGGTTCCGATCACTATACGCTCTACACCACCAGCCAGAACCCGCATGTGGCGCGTCTGGTCATCTCTGCCTTCCACGGCCTGTGCCCGGAGCACAAGCTCCGCGTCATCGCGCCGGATGTGGGCGGCGGCTTCGGCTCCAAGATCTTCATCTATGCCGAGGAAGTTGTCTGCCTCTGGGTGTCGAAGCGTGTGGGCGGCCGTCCGGTGAAGTGGACGGCGGAACGCACCGAGAGCTTCCTCGCCGATGCCCATGGCCGCGACCATGTGACGAGTGCCGAACTGGCAACTGACGCGTCGGGCCGCATCACCGGCTTCAAGGTCCACACCATCGCCTCGATGGGTGCCTATCTCTCGACCTTCTCGTCCTGCGTGCCGACCTACCTCTACGCCACGCTGCTCTCGGGCCAGTACAACATCCCTGCGATCTATGCGGTGGTGGATGCGGTCTATACCAACACCGCGCCCGTCGACGCCTATCGCGGGGCAGGGCGGCCGGAAGCAACCTATGTGGTCGAGCGCATCGTCGAAACCGCGGCGCGCGAACTGAAGATGGATCCAGCCGAATTCCGCCGGAAGAACTTCATCACCCAGTTCCCGCACCAGACGCCGGTGATCATGACCTATGACGCCGGTGACTATGCGGCTGCCCTCGACAAGGCGCTGGAGATTGCCGACTACAAGGGCTTCAAGGACCGCAAGGCCGCCGCTGCCCGCAAGGGCAAGATCCGCGGCATCGGCTTCTCGGCCTATATCGAAGCCTGCGGCATCGCCCCTTCGGCGGCCATCGGCTCGCTGGGTGCGGGCGTCGGCCTCTGGGAGTCGGCGGAAGTGCGCGTGAACCCGGTCGGCACGGTGGAGATCCTCACCGGTTCCCACAGCCACGGCCAGGGCCACGAGACCACCTTCGCGCAGCTCGTCTCTGATCGCCTCGGCGTCGACATCGACAATGTCTCGATCGTCCATGGCGACACTGACAAGGTGCAGTTCGGCATGGGCACCTATGGCTCGCGTTCGGGTGCCGTTGGCATGACTGCAATCTCCAAGGCGCTCGACAAGATCGAAGCCAAGGCGAAGAAAGTCGCTGCTGCCGTCATGGAAGCAGCAACCGATGACGTCGAGTTCAAGGATGGCACCTTCACCGTCAAGGGCACCGACAAGAAGATGGCCTTCGGTGAAGTGGCGCTTGCTGCCTATGTGGCGCACAAGTTCAACTCGGCTGAGATCGAGCCGGGCCTGAAGGAGAGCGCCTTCCACGATCCGGCAAACTTCGTGTTCCCGGCCGGCGTGCACATCGCCGAAGTGGAGATCGATCCGGACACGGGTGTCACCACGGTGGCGAGCTACACCGCAGTCGATGACTTCGGCAACATCATCAATCCGATGATCGTCGAAGGCCAGGTCCATGGCGGCATCGTCCAGGGCATCGGCCAGGCGCTGACGGAAGGCTGTGTCTATGACAGCGACTCCGGTCAGCTGCTCACCGGCTCCTACATGGACTACTGCATGCCGCGTGCCGACAACGTGCCGTCCTTCAAGCTGGGCTTCACCTGCACACCGTGCCCGTCGAACCCGCTGGGCATGAAGGGCTGCGGCGAAGCCGGCGCCATCGCATCGCCAGCGGCTGTCATCAACGCCGTCACCGATGCGCTGGGGGTGGTCGACATACCGATGCCTGCAACACCGCAGGTCGTCTGGAATGCACTGCAGCCCATGAAGAAGGCCGCTGAGTAAGCGAGGAGGAGACACCATGGAAAACTTTGACTTTCACCGTCCCGCCAAGCTTGCCGATGCGGTCAAGCTCGCAAAAACCAAGGAGAGCAAGCTGCTCTCCGGCGGCATGACTCTGCTGCCCACGATCAAGCAGGGGCTTGCCGCACCGTCGGCGCTCATTGATCTCGGCGGCCTGAAGAATTCAGGCGTCAAGGTCGGGGCCAAGTCCGTCGTCATCGCGGCGGGCACGGTTCACGCCGCTGTCGCGGCTGACAAGGGCGTCAAGAAGGCGGTCCCGGCGCTGTCCACCCTGGCGGGCGGCATCGGCGATCCGCAAGTGCGCAACCGCGGCACCATCGGTGGCTCGGTCGCCAACAACGACCCCGCCGCCGATTATCCCTCGGCGGTTCTGGCCCTCGGCGCAACGGTTCACACCAATGCCCGCAAGATCGCCGCCGACAAGTTCTTCACGGGGCTGTTCTCGACAGCCCTCAAGGACGGCGAGATCATCACCGGCATCGAGTTCCCGGTTCCAGCCAAGGCCGGCTATGCCAAGTTCCCGAACCCGGCCTCGCGCTATGCCCTCGTCGGCGTCTTCGTGGCGCAGGGCAAGGACGGCAAGGTGCGTGTGGCGGTCACGGGCGCAGGCCCTGGCGTGTTCCGGGTGCCGGAGTTCGAGGAAGCACTGTCGAAGAAGTTCTCGGCCGATGCGCTGAATGGCGTCAGCGTCAAGGCCAAGGGCCTCAACAGCGATATCCACGCCTCGGCGGCTTATCGTGCCCATCTCATCTCGGTCATGGCCAAGCGCGCCGTGGCCGCGGCGAAGTAAGGCTCTGGACCATCTATCCCCTGCAATGATCGGATGGCCGGGTCTTTCCCGGCCATCTGTTTTTTCTGCTAGTGTTGACTGACCATGCCGCAAGCTCTGCCTGCCTCGATTGACGACACCATCGCGCTTCTCAAAAGCGGAGACTATGTGGCGGGGCGTGACCTCGGCACGGTGGTTTTCCTCGCCCTGCGCATGGGGCGGCCACTGTTCCTCGAGGGCGAGGCCGGTGTCGGCAAGACCGAGATCGCCAAGGTGCTGGCGCAGGCGCTGGGACGCAAGCTGATCCGCCTGCAATGCTACGAGGGCCTCGACGTGGCGAGCGCCGTCTATGAGTGGAACTATCCCGCCCAGATGATCGAGATCAGGCTGGCGGAGGCCGAGGGCACGATCAGCCGCGAGCGCCTCTCATCCGATGTCTTTGCCGAACGCTTCCTCATCCGCCGCCCGCTGCTGCAGGCGCTCGACAGCGGCGATGGCGAGGCACCGGTGCTGCTCATCGACGAACTGGACCGCACCGATGAAGCCTTCGAGGCCTTCCTGCTGGAAGTGCTCTCCGATTTCCAGGTGACGATCCCCGAGCTTGGCACCATCAAGGCCAAGGAACCGCCCATCGTCATCATTACTTCGAACCGTACCCGTGAAGTGCACGACGCGCTGAAGCGCCGCTGCCTCTATCACTGGGTGGGCTATCCGGATGCAGCGCGCGAAGTGGCGATCCTCAGGGCCAAGCGCCCGCAGGCCTCGGCGGAGCTGGCGCGCGAGGTTGTGGGCTTCGTACAGGCCTTACGCGGCGGCGACATCTACAAGGCGCCGGGCGTCGCCGAAACGCTCGATTGGGTCTCGGCCCTGCATGAGCTGGATTGCGTGACGCTGGATCCCCAGACCGTCAACGACACGCTGGGTGTACTGCTCAAGTATCAGGACGACATCTCGCGCATGGAAGGTTCCGAGGCCAAGCGCATTCTCGATCAGGTGAAGGACGAACTGCGCAGCATGGGGCGCGTGTGATGCCTGGCGGCGCGGCACAGTCGACGCTGCCGCCCTCCGGCAAGCTCGCCGAGAACATCATGCATTTTGCCCGTGTGCTGCGCGAGGCAGGTATACCGGTGGGGCCGGGTGCTGTGCTTGATGCACTCGATGCGGTGCGTGCCGGGCCGCTGTTGCGCCGTGCCGATTTCTACTGGACACTCCACGCCGTCTTCGTGAAGCGCCGCGAGCAGCGCGAGATTTTCGATCAGGCTTTCCATGTCTTCTGGAAGAAGCCCAAGATGCTGCAGCAGCTGATGCAGCTCATGTATCAGCAGATCGCCCGCAAGCCGCACGAGAACCGCAAGCAGGCGGGCTTTCGCCGCCTCGCCGAGGCGATGTTCGAGAAGGCGGAAGTGCAGAGCCGCCAGCGCCAGGAGGAACTGGAGGTTGATGCCTCGTTCACCGCGTCGGCCAGCGAGATCCTCCGCGCCAAGGATTTCGAGCAGATGACGCTGGAGGAGCAGGCCGAGGCGCGCCAGGCCCTGCGCCGCATCAGGCTGAACCGCATCGAGGTGCCGACGCGGCGTTACCGGGCTGCCCATGCCGGCCGCCGCATCGACATGCGGCGCACCCTGCGCGGTGTCATCCGTGCGGGCGGGCAGGTTGTCGATATCGCCCGCAAGGAGCGGCGCTGGCGCGAGCCGCCGCTCGTCATCCTCTGCGATATCTCCGGCTCCTGCTCGAACTACACGCGCATGTTCCTGCATTTCCTGCACACGCTGATCAACGACCATGACCGCGTACATGTGTTCCTCTTCGGCACCAGGCTGACCAACATCACGCGCGAATTGCGGCGCAAGGATATCGACGAGGCCCTCGCCAAGGTTTCCGCCGCCGTCAAGGACTGGTCCGGCGGCACGCGCATCGGCCCGGCCCTGCGCGAGTTCAACATCAAATGGGCAAGGCGCGTGCTGGGGCAGGGCGCCCATGTCCTGCTGATGACCGACGGCCTCGACCGGGAGGACGTGGACTCGCTCGCCGCGGAGATGAAGCGCCTGCGCCGTTCGGCCCGCCGCATCGTCTGGCTCAATCCGCTGCTGCGCTTTTCCGGCTTCGAGGCCCGCGCCGGCGGCATCCGCGCCATGATGCCTCATGTCGATGAATTCCGCCCGGTTCACAGCCTCGACAGCCTGTCGGATCTGGCCCGGACCCTTGCAGAGAAGCGTTCGGATGCCCATGATCCGGCGAAGTGGATGCGCAAGGCGCTGCAGCGCTGAGAGAGGGAGGCCATCATGCAGAACGGCACGCTTGAAACGGCAGGCCAGTGGCTGGCGGAAGGCCGCAAGCTCGCCATCGCCACGGTCATTGAAACCTGGGGTTCGGCGCCGCAGCCGGTGGGCAGCCAGCTTGTGGTCGATGCCGAAGGCAATTTTGAAGGAGCTGTTTCCGGTGGCTGCGTTGAAGGCGCGGTCATCACGGAAGCCATGGATCTGATCGGGCAGGGTGGCCATAAGCTCCTGTCCTTCGGTGTTGCCGATGAAACCGCCTGGAAGGTCGGCCTTGCCTGCGGTGGCAAGATCAGGATCCTGGTGGAGGCGGTAAAGTGAAGCTGCGTCACGCAGCCCTGCATGTGCTGCCGCCGGGGCGGAAAGACCGGATTCGATGACTCCCGCACTTCTGGCCGAGGTTCTTGCTGCCCGCGCTGCGCGCCGTCCCGTTGCTGTCATCACCGATCTTGCCTCGGGCCAGCAGCGCATCGTCGCCCGCGAGGCTGCGGCCGATGATGAGCTTGCGGCCATTCTCGACAAGGCCTTCCGCTTCGACAAGTCAGGCGTGGAGCAGACTGAGAAGGGTGAGGTCTTTGTCACCGTTCACAATCCGCCGCTCCGCCTGGTCGTAACAGGCGCCGTGCTCATCGCCCAGGCACTGATCCCCATGGCCCGCGCCGTCGGTTACGACATCTGGGTGGTCGATCCGCGCGGCGCTTTTGCCACGGGCGCACGCTTCCCCGACATCCATCTTCACGCCGAATGGCCGGACGAGATCATTCCCAAGATCGGCCTCGACCAGCGCACGGCCTTCATCGCGCTCACACATGATCCAAAGATCGACGATCCGGCGCTGGATCTGGCGCTGAAGTCCGATGTTTTCTACATCGGCGCGCTCGGCTCGAAGAAGACACAGGCCGCGCGCCTTGACCGCCTCAGGGCCGCGGGCTTCAGCGACAATCAGCTGTCGCGCATCAATGGTCCCATCGGCCTTCCTATCGGTGCCGTTGGTGCGCCCGAGATCGCCGTGTCGATCCTTGCCGAAATGACCAGAGCCCTGAGGCTCGGGTGATGGCCGCAGCCCCGCAGCCATGATCTTCGGTCCCACAGCTATCGACGAGGCCGTCGGCGCCATCCTTGCGCACGGCACGAAACATGCGGGCGGCATGTTCAAGAAGGGCCGCGTGCTGTCGGCTGAGGATGTGGCCGCATTGAGGGAAGCGGGTGTTGCCAGCATTATCGCAGCGCGCCTGGGCGCCGATGACGTGCCGGAAGACGAGGCGGCGCGTCGCGTATCGCTTGCCGCCTGCGGGGCGGGTGCCCGGCCGCAGGAGGCCTTCACCGGCCGCGCCAACCTCTACAGTTCGGCGCCGGGCCTTCTGGTGATTGACGAGGCGCGTGTCCGCGCCGTCAACCGCCTGCATGAAAGCCTGACGCTCGCCATGCTGCCCAATCATTCCCGTGTTTCGCCACGCCAGATGGTGGCCACCATCAACGTCATTCCCTTCGCCGTGCCCCGCGCGGTCCTGGAAGAAGCACTGGCCATCATCGGCCCGGAGCCGTTGCTGAAGGTCGCTGCCTTTGCACCCAAGCGTGCCGGCCTTGTGATCACCCAACTGCCGCAGACCAAGCCCGCACTGGTCGCCAAGTCAGAGGGTGCCATCCGCGAGCGCCTGGTTGATCTGGGGGCAAGCCTTGGCAAGGTTGTTGTATGCCCGCATCAGGAGGATGATGTCCGCGCAGCCGTGGCGGAGATGAAGGCTGGCGGCCTCGATCCCATTCTTGTCTTCGGTGCCTCGGCCATCGTCGATCGTGCCGATGTGATCCCGGCGGCGGTGACGGGGGCCGGCGGGCAAGTGCTGCATCTCGGCATGCCGGTCGATCCGGGCAATCTGCTCATGCTGGGCCGCATCGGCGAGACGCCCGTTGTCGGCGTTCCTTCCTGCGCCCGCTCGCCCAAGGTCAATGGTTTCGACTGGGTCCTCGAACGCCTCGTCGCGGGCCTGCCTGTTTCCGCAGAGGATCTGATGGACATGGGATTGGGGGGGCTTCTTGCGGAGATTCCCTCGCGGCCCACGCCCCGCGCCGGGCAGGGCGAGATACCGTCGGCGCCGCGTGTCGCCGTGGTGGTACTTGCAGCCGGCACCTCGTCGCGCATGGGAGCGCCGAAGATGCTGGCGGATTTTCATGGCCAGCCCATGATCCGCGCCACGGTCACCGAGGCCTTGGCCTCATCGGCGGATGAAGTTGTCGTGGTCACCGGCCATCGGGGCGATGACGTTGCGGCAGCGCTTGCCGGGCTCAAGCTTCGTATCGTTCCCAACCCGCACTTCGCCGAGGGCCTTTCCAGTTCGATCCGCGCTGGTGTTGCCGCCGTGGCTGGCAAGGCCGATTGTGTGGTGATCCATCTGGGCGACATGCCGCTGGTCAGGGCCCAGCTCCTTGACCGGCTCATTGCCGCCTACAATCCCGTCGAGCAGCGCAGCATTGTCGTTCCCACCTTCCATGGGCAGTTCGGCAATCCGGTGCTCTGGGGGGCGGAGCATTTCGGGAAGCTCACCGGCCTTGACGGCGACCGGGGGGCTCGCACGCTCATTGCCTCCCTCAAGGCGGAAGCTGTCGAGATCGAGGCTGGCAGCGATTCCGTGTTGCGCGATGCCGACACGCCGGAAGCGCTGGAGGAACTGCGCCGCCTGTGACGGCCATCACTTCGGCGCATGGCTGCGCCGTATGACGGGATTCCGCCGGGGCTTTTTCAGGTCTGTCCCAAAGACCGTTTCACAATGTCAATCAGCCGGACCATGGATTTCTCCATGATCTGAAAAGGACTATAATCCATTCATAGGAAATAGTCAAGAAGATTCTCAGATGAGGCCGAGGCTGCGGAAGCTCGTGTGGCCCTTGCGGCCGATGATGATGTGGTCATGGACCATGACGCCGAGCTTTTCCCCGGCGCTGACGATCTTCTTGGTCATGTCGATGTCGGCCATGGACGGCGTGGGATCGCCGGAGGGGTGGTTATGGACGAGAATGATGGCCGTCGACGCCAGTTCCAGCGCCCGCTTGATCACCTCGCGGATATAGACCGGGGTGTGATCGACCGTGCCCTCCTGCTGGACTTCATCGGCGATGAGCTGGTTCTTCTTGTCGAGGAAGAGGATGCGGAACTGCTCGCGCTCGGCGAAGGCCATGGCGGCCCGGCAATAGTCGAGCATCGCCTGCCAGTTGCCGAGGAGCGGTCGCTGCACGACCGCGCCCCTGGCCAGCCGCAGGCTTGCGGCTTCGATCAGCTTGAGGTCGGTTGCCACCACATCACCAACGCCCTTGACCTCCAGCAGGCGCTCGCGGCTGGCGGCGAGGACCTCGGCGAAACTGCCGAAGCGGGCGATTAGTGCCTTGGCCAGCGGTTTGGTGTCTGTCCGGGGGATGGAGCGGAAGAGCACCAGTTCGAGAAGTTCATAGTCGGGGAGGGCAGCGGCACCGCCTTCCAGAAAGCGCTCACGCAGGCGGTCGCGGTGTCCGAGATAGTCGGGCGGCGCGGCATCGTCGAAGCCGGGTTTGCTGCCGCCCTTCGCCGCCATGGCCTCAGGCCGGATAGGGCGGGCAGTGCAGGCCCTTGGGCGAATAGGTGAAGACCTCGCAGCCGGTCTCGGTCACAGCAACCGTGTGCTCGAACTGCGCCGAAAGCGAACGGTCGCGCGTCACCGCGGTCCAGCCATCAGCCAGTACCTTCACATGCGGCTTGCCGAGATTGATCATGGGTTCGAT
This sequence comes from Pseudomonadota bacterium, assembly GCA_020161855.1. GTDB lineage: Bacteria > Pseudomonadota > Alphaproteobacteria > Rhizobiales > Aestuariivirgaceae > Aestuariivirga. Next base: position 143,126 of record JAIUNJ010000006.1, on the reverse strand, counting down.
CGTGAAGAACATGCCGGGCTTGAGCTGAACGCCCTCGCCGGGCCGGCCATAATGCAGCACATTGGGATGGTCATGGAACACCTGGCCGAGGCCATGGCCACAGAAGTCGCGCACCACCGAGCAGCGTTCGGCTTCGGCGAAGGACTGGATGGCATGGCCGATGTCGCCAAGCCTACCTCCGGGCTTCACCGCAGCGATGCCTCGCATCAGGCATTCATAGGTCACCTCGACGAGGCGCTCGGCCTTGCGCGAGACTTCGCCGACATTCACCATGCGGCTCGAGTCGCCGTACCAGCCATCGACGATGAGTGTCACATCGATGTTGACGATGTCGCCATCGAGCAGCGGCTTGTCATTGGGCATGCCATGGCAGACCACATGATTGATCGAGGTGCAGAGGGCATATTTGTAGCCGCGGTAGCCGATGGTGGCGGGAATGGCCTTGTGGTCACGGGCGAATTCCACGCACAGTTTGTCGAGGGCCGCCGTCGTCACGCCGGGCTTGGCTGCCAGCACCAGTTCATCGAGAAGTGTCGCCGTCAGCTGCCCTGCCTTGCGCATGCACTCGAAATCGGCCGGCTTGTGAATCCGGATGATGGGCTGGCTTTCGGTTCTGGTGCTCATGCGGCTCGCGTTCAGGGATCGGTGATGTGGATCTGGTCTTTGATGGTGATTGTGTCAGGGCTGACATGACAGGTCAATGCAATGGCTTCAACCCCGATTGCCCTGGCCTTGAGGTAGGTGTCGGCATAGGCCGGATCAAGGTCGCGGGCCAGGGTGAAGCGCCCGGGGCTCGCGCATTGCACGCAGTAGACCATGACGGCCCGGTGCCCCGCCTGGACCATGTGCGCCAGTTCGTTGAGATGCTTCGTGCCGCGCTCCGTCACACAGTCGGGGAATTCGGCAAGGCCCGGCTGCCGCAGCAGCGTCACGTTCTTCACTTCTACATAGCAGTCCGGACGGCCTTCTCCCTGGAGCAGAAGATCAATCCGGCTGTTGCTGCCATATTTGACCTCGCGGCGCAGGCCGCCGTAGCCCGCCAGCGCCGGCAACTGCCCCGCCCCGATGGCTTCCTCAACAAGCCGGTTCGGCAACCCGGTGTCGATGCCGACGAGACCGACACCTGCCTTGTCCGTCAGGTGCCAGGTCAGGGCATATTTCCGGGAGGGCTTGTCGGACCGTGAGAGGTAGATGGTGGAGCCAGGGTCTGTGAGGCCGAGCATGGAACCGGTGTTGGGGCAGGTAGCGATGGCAAGGCTGCCATCGCCCAGCCTGACATCGGCCAGGAAGCGCTTGTATCGCTTGAGCAGCGTTGCAGGCTCAAGGGACCTTTGAAATCTCATGTTTTGACAGAGACCATGGCGGGTGTCACAAGTCCAGCCGGATTGAGACAGCCATGACCACAGCCCCGACCGCCGCCGTTCTCCTGATCGGCAATGAAATTCTCTCCGGCCGCACCAAGGACAAGAACCTCGGTTACATCGCCGATTATCTGAACGCCATCGGCATCGACCTGCTGGAGGCGCGTGTCGTGGCCGACGACGAGGGTGCCATTGTCGAGGCGGTCAATGCCTTGCGGGCGAAATACACCTATGTGTTCACCACCGGCGGCATCGGCCCCACGCATGACGACATCACCGCTGATTGCATGGCCAAGGCCTTCGGCGTGCCGATCACGCATCATCCGGAAGCCGTGCAGATCCTTGAGAACTACTTCAGGGAGATCGGCCGCGAGATCAACGAAGCCCGGATGCGCATGGCCCGTATCCCGGAAGGCGGCACGCTGATCTACAATCCGGTGTCGCGTGCTCCTGGCTTCCGCATCGGCAATGTCCATGTGATGGCCGGTGTTCCGAAGATCATGCAGGCGATGATGGATCAGATCGCGCCGACCTTGCAGCGCGGCGAACCGATGATCTCGCGGACGCTGCAGTTCCTCGGTGGCGAAGGCGATATCGCCAAGCCGTTGAAGGACGCACAGGACCGCTATCCCGACATCGTCATCGGTTCTTACCCCTTCGAGTCACCACAAGGCTTCTGCACAAATCTCGTGCTGCGGGGCAGGGACAAGGCGCGGCTCGATGATGCCTTCGCCATGGTCCGGGCCGGGGCAGCCGAACTGGTGGCTGCCGGTAAGTCACGTGGGGTCAGCGAAATCTAGGCTGCCAGCGCCTTTCTCACCTTTTCGGTGAGGTCGCTGCGTGTGAAGGGCTTATTCACAAGGTCGATGGTGTCGGGCAGGTCCTGCATCTGGCGCACGGAGCCCGGCGCATAGCCCGACATGAAGAGCACTTTCAGGTCCGGCCGGAGCTTGATGCCCTTGCTGGCGAGTTCGGGGCCGTTCATGCCACCCGCCATGATGACGTCGGAAAGCACGAGATCGATGTCCTTGCGTTCCTCGATGGCCTTCAGGCCCTCATGGCCGTTGGAGGCGGTGAGCACCTCGAAACCCATTTCCTCGATCATCGCTGCAGCGACGTCACGTACCGAGGCATTATCCTCGACGACGAGGACGAGCGGCTTCCGAGCCTCCATGGCCGGCTGCGCTGCAAGCGAGGGCATGGAGCCAAGTTCGCGGCGCAGATGGGCCTGAAGCTCGACAGGGCCTGTGGCGCCCTTGTCCTTTGCGGCCTCGCTGAGGCGCGGCAGGTAGATCTTCACCGTCGTGCCGTGGCCCACTTCCGAGTAGAGCTTGATGTGGCCGTTCGATTGCTTGACGAAACCATAGATCATCGAGAGCCCGAGACCGGAACCTGCCTCCGGCGCCTTTGTCGTGAAGAAGGGCTGGAAGACCTTTTCAATGTTTTCGGGTGCGATGCCGCAGCCCGTGTCGGTCACGGCGATTTCCACGTAATCGCCGGGGGCGACGTCTTCGTGGGTCGTGCAGTACTTGTTATCGAGAACGCGGTTGCTGGTTTCGATCACCAGGTTGCCGCCCTTGGGCTTCATGGCGTCGCGGGCATTGATGGCCAGGTTGAGAATGGCCGTCTCAAGCATGGTCTTGTCGACCTTGACGGGCCAGACGTTGCTGCCTGGCATGATCTGCAGGCGGACGACGGCTGTGAGTGCCTGCTTCAGCATGTCTTCCATGGAGAAGACCAGATCGTTGACCAGAACTTCCTTGTTCTGAAGCGTGCCCTGGCGCGAGAAGGCGAGCATGCGGCGGGTGAGATCGGAACCCTTCTCGGCGGCTTCGATGGCGGCGCGGATGCGCTTCCCGGCACGTTCGTCGTTGCGCACAAGCTGCTCGACAAGCTGCAGGTTGCCCATCACGACCATCAGGAGATTGTTGAAGTCGTGGGCGATGCCGCCCGTGAGCTGGCCGACGGCCTCCATCTTCTGTGCCTGGTGAAAGCGCCGCTCCAGGGACTTGCGTTCGGTTACGCTCTGGCAGCAACCGAAGATGCTGACGATCTGGCCGTGCTCGTTGCGGTCAGGTTCGATCGAAACTTCGAAATGGGCGAGTTCGCCCTGCTTGGTCTTGACGGCGATCTCGAGGTTCTTGATCTGCCGCCCGAGCTTGGCGAATTCCAGCGCCTCGTTGAAGCGCTCGCGGTCGCCGGGTTCAATCATGTTGATGAAGGTCGGCAGCGTTGGATGCACCATGGCATCGGCCATGCCGATCAAAGTGGCCATCTCGGCGCTCAGGCGTGAGACGTTGGAATCAAGGCGCAGCGAAAAGCTGCCGAGCTTTGCCGCAGCCTGTGTGCGGCGGAAGTTCTTTTCAGAATTCTTGAGGCGCTCCAGCGCCACCATCTGGTCGTCGATGTTGCGGCACAGGCCGATGGCCTTGCTGGGTTTTCCCGTCACTGGATCCCGAACGACACCGGCCAGCGATTCAACCCAGGTGTAGCTGCCGGATACGGTGCGCACACGGTAGCGCGTCTGGAACATGTCGGTTCCGAATGGCGCCTTGCGGATCTTCTCGTCGAGAGTCTTGTCGCGGTCTTCCGGGTGGATCAGGTCGTTGAAGGTTTTGAAGTTCAGGACCGCGTCACCGACCTTCTCGCCGAAGATCTGCTGCATCTCGGGAGAGTTATATGTCTCGTTGGTGTCAAAGTCGTAGTCCCAAAGCGCATAGCCGCCAGAACGCAAGGCAAGATTCAGGCGCTTCTCGTTGCGCTTGCCGGCTTCCGCCTGTTCGGCGTTCACGCCGCGACCGAGCAGGATGTAGTACTGCTTGTTGCCTTCCTGGCAGGGCTGCGTGTGGAAGACGCAGCGGTTGGCAGCGCCGAGCGGATGGGTGAAGGTTACCTCGATCTGCTTGGGTCCGCTCTCGTTGGTGCTCTGCACATGCCGTGCCGAAATCGTTCCGGCTCCCGCCTTGAGCAGGGGCTTTCCGACGAGGTCATTGCGCTGGCAGCTCCAAGACCCGAGCAAGGCTGGCGTCACGTCCGTGATGATGGCCTCGGGAAGCTGCACCACGAGTGCTTCCACATTTGCCAGCTCAAGGGCCTTGATGAGGTTTTCCAGCATTTATGATTCGTTTACCAGTTTGCGCCTGCCAGACCGTCATCTAAGGCCAAAATCGTGAAGCAAACCTTGCCGTGGCGCCCGCCATTGCCAGTGCTGCTGCAGGATTGCATAAACCATGAGGCAGGCGCAGAGGGGTGAAGGCAATGGACGAGAAGTGGCAGAAGAGTTTTCCCGTGTCGTGGGACCAGTTTCATCGGGATTCGCGGGCCTTGGCCTGGCGGCTTTCTGCGGCGGGACCCTTCCGGGCCGTGCTTGCCGTGACCCGGGGTGGGCTGGTGCCTGCCGCAGTCGTGGCGCGTGAACTGGGCATCAGGGTGATCGAGACCGTCTCGGTGGCCTCATACGACTATGACAAGCAGGGCGAGATCAGCGTCCTCAAGACCGTTTCGCCCGACATCATCGGGACGGACCAGGGCAAGGCCGTGCTGATCGTCGATGACTTGGTGGACACGGGGGCCACGGCGCGGGTTGTGCGGGAAATGCTGCCCAAGGCTCATTTCGCAACGGTCTATGCCAAGCCGTCAGGGCGCCCCCTGGTGGATACCTTCGTGACCGAGGTGAGCCAGGACACATGGATTTACCTGCCTTGGGACATGGACCTGCAGTTTGCGCCGCCGATCCGCGAGCGGTCGACGCCCTGATCAGGCCTGTTCGGCTGGCTTGAAGTCTTCCAAGCGTTCCGGCAGCGCTGCGATGTATTTCGCAAGGTTGGGGTGCTGCGCTGAAAGCTCGTCCAGCAGGCTTTGCAGGGCGAGCGGTATCCGGCCCTTCTGATGGCCCAGCAGTTCCTTGGTGGCCGCTTCCAGCGATGACTTGAGTTCGCCGAAGAGGGGAGAACTGCCCATTTCCTCTGCGCCAATGATCGCCTCGAGGGGCTGCGGCAGGGATTTCCCCTTCATCGGCACATGCCCTGCCGGGAAGGTTGCCAGCTTCTTCGTGGCCTCATGGAGGTCACCGGCAACCACAAGGTCATGGCCGATGTGCTTGCAGGCGCCTTCCGCACGGGCAGCCACGTTCACGGTTTCGCCGAGAACCGAATAGTCAAAGCGCTCTTCCGAGCCCATGTTGCCGACGCAGGCGGGGCCGCTGGCGATGCCGACGCGGGTGGCCAGCCGCGGGCAGCCATACTTGTTGAGAAGCTCTGCAAGTTGCGGGTCATCATTGAGCCGCGCGACAGCCCCCCTGATGCCGATGCCAGCCTTGGCCGCATGCATCTGGTGATCGGCTTGCGCAACGGGTGCATTCCAGAATGCCATGACGGCATCGCCGATATATTTGTCGATGGTGCCCTTCTCGGCGAGGATCTCCTTGCTGCAGGCGTCAAGGAGGCGGTTGACGACGCGCACGAGAATCTCCGGCGGCAGCTTCTCGCTTAGCGGCGTAAAGTTCTCGATGTCGACGAAGAGCACGGTGACATCGCGCATTTCGCCGCCGAGCTTCAGGGCGGCCGGATTTGACTCGATTTCAGCCAGCACGGCAGGGGCCACATACTGGCCGAAGGCGCTGCGCAGCTTGCGGCTTTCCCTGTCGGTCACGAGCAGGCGCATGGCGATGGCGGTGAGGAAGACGAGAGCCAGCGCGATGAGTGGGAAGGTGGCATCGACCAGAACGCCCGCGCCGCGGAAGCCGAAGACGACAGCAGCCAGCACGGAAAGCGCCATGCCGGTGAAAACCAGCATGGTCCGCGACGGCTTGATCAGGGCGCCAAGGAAAGACAGCACAAGCCCGCCGAGCAGCACGGCAATGTATTCCGCACCAACCGCCCATTCAGGTCGCGTCAGGAACGTATTGGTCAGGATCTGCTCGGTGGCCTGGGCATGGATGGAAACGCCGGGCACGGTCTCGCCGAGGGCGGTCGTCCGGGTGTCGAGGAGGCCGACGGCAGATGCGCCGATATAGACAACATGACCTTCAATGAGCGGGCGCAGGCGTTCGCGCTCCGCGCCCGACACAACCGAGGCAGCGGAAACGTAGAGATCGGGGGAGTTCGGCCGGTAGTAGACGTAGAAGCTGCCGTTCTCGGAAACGGGGATCTCAAGATCGCCTACAACCAGCGTATCGATGGCATTCTCCGTATCCGAGGCAGCGTGGACAAGGAACGTGTCGGCGCCCTGCGCCACGCGCAGCGTTTCAGGAACGAGCGCTGGAATGAAGCGCTGTCCGTCGGTGAGCAGCATGGGAATCTGCCGGGCGACTCCCTGATCGCGGGCGAGGTCGATGTTGATGCTGCCGATCCCTGTGGCCGCCAGATTGATCATGGGGATGTTGGAGGTGACACCGGCCGCACGCGGCGGCGCTTCGATCGCCGGCGCGCCGGTCTGGGCGAAGCCTGCCTTGACGACGGCATCCTCCGGCTTCTCAGCGCCCGAGGCCGCCATTGCCATGACAACGGGCCGCCCGCGGATGGCATCGGCAAGGAGGGCGTCGTTGTCGGGCAGGGCTGACACATCCAGCGACGGGGCCAAGCTGCGCAGCACATCCGCCGTGGGTTTCTGCGTGAGAACGAGCCGTGGTGAAAGGCGGTCAGGCTCAGGAAACACGATATCGAACGCAACTGCTGCTGCGCCCAGTTCCGTCAGTTCATTGACCAGTGTCGCCAGCGTGCTTCTCGACCAGGGCCATTGGCCAAGCTGCTTGAGCGATGCTTCATCGATATCGACGACGCGCACGGGAGCTGGCTCCGCAAGCTCCCGCGGCCATATCCGCTGCAAGGTGTCAAAGCCCGATCCCCGCAGCGCGGCCACCATGCCGCTGTCGCTGGCGCGAACCAGAATGGCCAGCGCCAGCACGAGCAGGGATGCAATCAATGCAAAGAGACGGGGTTTCCAGCTTTTCAAGCAGAGGTTTCCCGGGGATGCCTAGCCGGAGCCAGGCAGCTCAACAATCGATGCATCGATCCGGCGGGTCATTTGGCCGGTCCGGCGGACCTGGAGGATTGTTGGGCGAGGGGCCAGGCGGGCCCGAAGAGCGGCTGCGGCTGCGGCCATCCGAACTCTTGCCGCCTTCAACCTTGACCGCGGAAATCTTGCGGCTGCACTTGCCGGTCGAAAGCCAGAAGGTCTTCTGCAAGGGCTTCTGGTTCACGATATAGGGCAAGTTGCCCTTGATCGCCTGGCCGGCAGCCTGGGCATTGCGGAACTCGCGCGCGTCATTGCGCTGGGCCCGGCCAACTTCGCAGGTGTCGCGCAGCGTCACGCAGCCGCGCTTGTTCTTCGATCCGCCGGGACACAGGTTGACGAGGCCTTCCATCACTGCAACACCTGTTGGACCCCTGACCCAGAAATCAAACCCAGTGCCGCGAATGCCGATCGTCGCCGAGGATGTGGCGATCTCGTAGGCGCTCTTGTTGCTTTTGCCGGTGATAAAGCGGAAGGTGCCACGTAGCGCCTTGATGGAAACCTTCTGGGCCGTGCCGCTGCCGCGGAGCACGAAACGGTCAAGCAGCAGCGATGAACCCGGGCCGACAACGAGCTTGGTTTCGTCACGGAGAACGATCTGGGCATTGCCGCTGCCTGACACCGTAATCTTGTCGTCTTCGAAGACGGGCGAACCGGCAGACAGGTTACGATTACCGCCGGGGCCGGAAGCTGTCGGCTTTCCTGCAACCGCGACGACCTTGCCAATCGGCGTGGCGGCCTCGGCAAGGGTGGGGAGCATCATCAAACAAAGCGCCAGTCCGAGGACAGCGGATATCATGCGAAACATAGGAACAATCCCGATTAGCATCTCTTGCGACCGCATGTGCTGCGGTCTCTGCCCCGCACCTTCATATCCCCGCATTGTTGCCTTGGCAATATAGCTGTTCTGGCCCCAACAGCCGCGCTCTTTACAACTATTGGCCCGGCCGGAATCTGCGCTAGAAGGTGCGCCATGCAAAGCTACGATCTGGCCTTCGTCCTACTTCTGGTTGCTGGCCTGCAAGTCAAGCACTTCGTCTGTGACGGGCCGTTGCAGACGCTGGGCATGGTCCAGTCCAAGTCGCATTACGGGCGGCCCCTCGGTCTCGCCCACGCTGCGATTCACGCGCTCGGCACCGCCGTGGTGCTGGCCGTCGCGGGTTTCGGTGCCAAGCTCGTGCTGGTGCTCGCGGTCATTGAATTTCTCATCCACTATCACGTGGACTTTGCGAAGGAGAACTTCCTGAAGTGGACCGGTTGGACCACCAGGGATGCGCCATTCTGGTGGACCTTTTGCGCTGACCAGGGGCTTCATCAGCTGACCTATCTGCTGCTGGCCTGGCTGGCCCTCAGACCCTGATTCCTTCGTCGTCCGGCGTCAGCACGCGGCGGGTATTGGTGCGCCGCATCTTCATGGCCAGGTCACGGCCCAGAAGCTGATAGACGATCCCTGATATCTGTTCGTCGGCCGCGACCACCTTCGCCATGCGCATCTTGGAAAAGGCAAGCAGCCGCGATGGCTCCTCGATGGTCACGGTTGCGGTTGCGGGGTTGCCGGTGAGGTAGGCGATTTCGCCGATGAAGGATCCCTTTTCCAGATAGGTCACGAACGAACCATTGACCTCGACATTGGCGCGGCCCCGGCACAGGAAAAACAGGGCATCAACCGGCGCATCCTGGCGGGTCAGGATTTCCCCGGGCGAACAATCCCGCCAGTCCGCGGCCTTGATGAGGCGGGCGATCTGGGCGTCATCGAGCCCGGACAGCGCTTCGCGGAGCAGCGGCGCATCCTGGGCGGGCAGGCGGAGGCTGAGTCGGTCGCGGGTGAGCCACACCAGATGGAAGATGTTGATAGCGACGAACACCAGGCCCCAGAAGGCGCCAACCTGCGATGTTCCGGTCGAGTAAAAATAGATCACCTGCAACAGCAGGCCGGCGACGGCGGCAACGCGCAGCCAATAGATATTGGTCAGCCAGTAGGAGAGTGCGATCAGGAGGTAGGAGAGGTGCCCTACGGCCTCTCCGAGCGTGAAAACATCCGTCATTGCCGACCTTCCTGGCCCCCTTGCTTCATGTTCACTGGTTCACTTGCGGCTTGTCAAGCAAGCATGCGGCAGCTTACAGCAGTATGCGCCCGCGGGCGTGGCGGAATGGTAGACGCTACGGACTTAAAATCCGTTGGAGGAAACTCCGTGAGGGTTCGAGTCCCTCCGCCCGCACCAGGCACCGGCCTTCAGTTGATTATCTTCTGGCCGTTCACCGAGAGCGATTTGATCCTGGCCTTGAAGTTCTGGCCCTCGATCTTGCCGGTGACGCGGACCGGCACGTGAAGTTTCAACTGGCCTCCGGCGGCATCATAGGACTGGAACACCGCGCGGTAGTTCGACGGATCGGCCTTGCCCGGAAGAGCCTTCTCGAAATCCTTGCCGGCAACCGACGTCGCCGCGATGTTGCATTCCTGCTTGGCGTCGCTGGTGCTGACATCGGATACGCCGCCCTTCGGATTGAAGGTCATGTCATAGAGATCGCGGCCATCATAGGTGCGGTAGGTGCCATTGCAGGGATGGCGGTCGCCGGCCAAGCTGATGCTCAGGAGCACGGTGAGCGGATCAATTGATCCGGTTGCAAGGGCACTGTTGAGACGCTTCAGACCATCGGGCTTGAAGGTGTCATCAACATTGGCCACTCCCTTGTTGTCCCATGACAGATCGACTTCGCGCGTTCTGTCGCCAGACTTTCGTTTCAGGCTGAATGAGCCGGGCATGAGGCCCTGCATGCCAACCTTGCCGCCGCTGCGGGCCTTGAGCTCCATGTTGGTGAAGAGGCTGGCCATGCCCTTGGTCTTGGCCTGCAGCGTGGCATCGTAGCTGTGGTCGTCGACATTGGCGTCGAGCTTGATGTTCAGAACCGTGACACCGGCGATCTCGACTTCATATGAAGACACAATCCGATCTGCTGCCACAGCCGGCATCACTGGAAAAGCTGCTGCGGCTGCCATTGCAAACAGGCCTGCCGCCATACTGCGTGTTCTCATCATGAGTGCGATCCGTCTCTTCGTCCTCTGGACCGGTTTGCTAGGGCAATTTGTTGACAATGTGGAGACTTGGCGCAGAAATCGCTGCATGCTTCTTTGTCGCGCAAATCAAGGTGATGCATGACAATTTCCTCGAAAAGTGAGCGGATTGACAGTGCTGTCGCGGCAGCGGTGGCCAATTTCGTGGCGAAACGCCCGAAAACCGCTGCAATGCATGAGCGGGCGAAGGCTGTCATGCCCGGCGGCAACACCCGTACCGTCCTGTTTTCACAACCTTTTCCAATCCGGATCGAGAAGGCTGAAGGATCGCGCCTGACCGATGTGGATGGCCACCTCTATCGCGACTTTGTCGGCGAATACTCCGCCGGTATCTACGGGCACTCCCATCCCAAGATTGCTGCCGCAGTTGCCGCGGCCATGGCGGGCGGCCTCAACATCGGTGCGCAACATGTGCGCGAAATTGAGTTTGCCGAGGCCGTGACGTCGCGCTTTGCCCTCGAGCGCGTGAGATTCGCCAACTCCGGCACCGAAGCAAACATGATGGTACTCGCTGCGGCGCGCAATTTCACCATGCGCCCGGCCATCATGCCGATGATGGGCGGCTATCATGGCGGCACTCTCTATTTCAGCACGGGTGCATCGCCGGTCAACGCGCCCTTTGACTGCGTGATGGGCCGCTTCAACGATGTTGAAATGACGCGCGCCCTCATCACGGAAAATGCGGATCGCCTGGCTGCCGTCATTCTGGAGCCCATGCTTGGCGGTGGCGGTTGCCTGCCAGCAACGCCGGAATTTCTGCAGATGCTGCGTGCCGAATGCAGCGCTCATGGCATCATTCTGATCTTCGACGAGGTCATGACATCGCGCCTTCATCCCGGTGGCCTGTCTGCGGCCTATGGTGTCACGCCCGATCTCAAGACACTGGGCAAATATATTGGCGGCGGCATGAGCTTCGGCGCCTTTGGCGGGCGCGCCGATATCATGGCGCTGTTCGATCCTTCGCAACCAAAGCCCTTGCCTCATGCGGGCACGTTCAACAATAACACGCTCACCATGAGTGCCGGGACTGTCGGGCTGACGCAGATTTTCACACCCGACGCCTGTGTTGCGCATAATGCGCGTGGTGAAGGCCTCAAGGCCCGCCTGAACGAGATGTTCATGCAGTATCAGGCGCCGATGCAGGTGACAGGCGTGGGCTCGTTGCTGACGCTTCATCCGATGGGCGGTGAGATCAAGTCTGCCGAAGATGCTGGCAAGGCCGATCTCCGCCTGAAGCGGCTCGCCTATTTCCACCTACTGGACGAGGGGCTGTATGTGGCCGAGCGCGGCTTCATGGCGCTGGCTCTGACGCTGAGCGATGAAGATTTTTCTGCGCTGGAAGCATCCCTGCGCCGGTTTGTCGAAGCCAATCGCGAGCTTCTCTAGGACAGTTTGCGGAGCGCGCCCGCGAGATTGCCGGTCTTGGCAATCTTCAAATCGGCAAGGCCGAGCCAGCCTGCCATGAGTTGCAGTTCGGCCATGAGGGCGGGCGCCATGGTGACAGGGTCTGTGCCCGGTTCGTGGTATGCCGTGTTGACCAGCAGCGCACTGTTTTCGCGATCCGCCTTGAGGCAGAGCCTGCCTGCCAGCTTCTCGCCGTGCAGGAAGGGCAAAACATAGTAGCCGAACTTGCGCTTGGCGGCTGGCGTGTAAAGTTCGATGCGGTAGTGAAAGTCAAAGAGGCGTTCGGCGCGGTCGCGGTCCCAGACGATCGGATCGAAGGGCGAGAGCAGGGCGATGCCGCCCGCGCTGCGCGGCTTCCTTGCGTCGCGATGGATGTAGGTATCATGCTTCCAGCCGTCGACCTTCACGGGGATGAGTGTTCCGGCGGCAACTGCATCGGCGATGGCGGTTTTGGTTTCCAGGACAGGCAGGCGGAAATAGTCCCGCAGGTCGAATTCCGTGCCGATGCCGAGCGCTTCAGCCGCAAGCTCGATAAGCTGCCGGAAAGCTTCGCGCTCCGGAGGCGTCTCCAAAGCCAGCACGTCGGCGGGGATCACGCGCTCGGTGAGGTCATAGATGCGTTCGAAGCCGTCGCGGTGAGCAGTGGTGACACGGCCCTGATCGAAGAGGACTTCGAGCGTCATCTTGCCCTTGCTCCAGCCCCACCAGCCACCTTCGGCCTTGCCACCGCCAGGCACCTCGCTGGCGCGCGTCGGGCCATGTCGCGCGATGTGATCGAGTGTGGCATCGAGGAACTTCCGTTCCTCAATGCCAAAGCGGTCCATGGACCCGTAGGTCCCGTTGCCTGCCCTGGCACGTTCCATGCGCCAGCGCATGAGCGAATGCAGGGAGAGAGGAACAAGGCTGGCTTCATGAGCCCAGCACTCGAACATATGGCGCTTGCGCCTGTTCAGGCTGCGGGCATCGAGCACATTCCGGTCGTAGTGGCCGTGGCGGGCAAAGAGCGGCAGATAGTGGGAGCGAACCAGCACGTTGACGCTGTCGATCTGCAACAGCTTGATGCGGTCAATGGTGCGGGCGAGGGCCGCCCAGTTGGCGGTGGTAGAACGGTGCTTGCTGTCAAAACCTTGCGCCGCGAGGGCGATGCGACGCGCTTCGGCGTTCGTCAGCAGGCGCGGCATCGATCAGGCTCAGGCGGCCTCGTCCTGCCAGACGGCTTCGGACGGGACGGCAGCGCCGGCGGCGAGCTTCTTGTTGTAGCGGTAGAGTGTGGAGCAGTAGGGGCAAATAATCTCGCCCGCATTGCCCATGTCGAGGAAGACGTGCGGATGGTCATAGGGCGACCGTGCGCCAATGCACATGAACTCCTTGGCGCCGATCTCGATGGTGGCAACGCCCATGGAGTTGTGGAAATGCGGTGTTGCACCAGAGGCCATGCCGGGAAGCTCCAAGTCCTTTTGTTTGGCCAGCGAATAGCATATTCCGGAAGCCATGCAAAAATTCAATTCGGCAGGTGTGGAGATTGCCTTCGAGGACGTCGGGCAGGGGCCGCCGGTGCTGCTCATCCACGGCTTTGCCTCCAACCATCGCATTAACTGGGTGGCCACGGGATGGCAGAGAACGCTCACCGATGGTGGCTATCGCGTGATCATGATTGACAATCGTGGCCACGGTGACAGCGAGAAGCTCTATTCCCCCGCTGATTACTCGTCGCCGTTGATGGCTGACGACGCCCGGCGCCTTCTCGACCATCTCGGCATCGGGCAGGCGGCGGTGATGGGGTATTCCATGGGCGCGCGCATCTCGGCCTTCCTCACGCTCACCTATCCAGAGCGGGTCAGCCGGGTTGTCTTCGCGGGCCTTGCGTCGCGGATGGTGTCCGGCGTGCCGGGGGCCGAGGAGATTGCCGACGGGCTGGAAGCGGAAACGCTCGCCGATGTCCAGGATGAGGGGGCGCGGACCTTCCGCATTTTTGCCGAGCAGACAAAGGGTGACCGGCGGGCGCTGGCCGCCTGCATGCGATCGTCGCGGGTTCGGATCAAGGCTGAGGCGCTGTCGGCGATCCGGCTGCCTGTACTGGTGGTTGCCGGGGAACTCGATGACATTGCGGGCGAGGTTCAGCCGCTGCTGGACCTCATCCCCGCTGCAAGAGGGGTGATTCTGCCGGGCCGGGGTCACATGAATGCCGTGGGAGACCGTGTCTACAAGCAGGCCGTGCTGGATTTTCTCGGAGAGAAGCCGGTTGCCTAGACACTTCCGGCAGGGTTTGGCGGCCTGGCGGGCCGACTTGCGAAAAGCTTGCCTTTTGGGCCCGCTCTCGCTAGAAGCCCGCCACCCTTCCACATTTTCCCAGGAGTTTTCGCTTCATGGCGCGCGTCACCATCGAAGACTGCATTGACAAGTTGCCGAACCGCTTCGAGCTGGTTCTGCTGGCCGCTCACCGCGCCCGCCTGGTTTCCCAGGGCGCTCCGCTCACCATCGAGCGTGACCGTGACAAGGACCCGGTGGTGGCGCTGCGCGAAATCGCGGCGGAGACCATTAACAAGGACGACCTGCGCGAAGAGTATATCCACGCCATGCAGAAGCATGTCGAGGTCGATGAGCCCGAGGAAACGGAAGTTCCGCTTATTGCCCAGTCTGGCGATATGTCAGTTGTGGCCGAATCCGGCGAAGACAATGCCGAATTCGAGCAGATGACCGAGGAAGAACTGCTGCGTGGCCTTGAAGGCATGCCGCCCGCCGAGAGCCCGGGCAGCCAGCGCAACGGTTACTAAGCTTTTCGAATACCTGCATTTCTGCGAGGCCGGGGGCTGTACCCCGGCCTTTCTTTTTGTAGGATAGGCCAGCATGATGCGCCAATATGAGCTGGTCGAGCGGGTGACGCGCTACGACCCCGATGCGGATGAGGATCTGCTCAACCGCGCTTACGTCTATGCCATGAAGGCGCATGGCAACCAGAAGCGGGAATCCGGCGAGGCCTATTTCAACCATCCGCTGGAAGTTGCCGCCATCCTGGCCGACATGAAGCTCGACGATGCGACCATCGCGGCCGCACTCCTGCATGACACCGTGGAGGACACGGGCTCCACGACCCAGGACATCAGCGAGAAGTTTGGCCCCGAGATCGCGGCGCTCGTCGATGGCCTGACCAAGATCAAGCAGCTCGACCGCGTGACGCGCGAGGCCACGCAGGCCGAGAATCTGCGCAAGCTTCTGCTCGCCATGTCGCGCGACGTACGGGTGCTGCTCGTGAAGCTTGCTGACCGGCTGCACAATCTTCGCACGCTCGAGTGGGTGAAGCCCGAAAAGCGGGCGCGCATCGCGCAGGAGACCATGGACATCTATGCGCCACTTGCCGGACGCATGGGCATGCAGTTGATCCGCGACGAAATGGAGGACATCTGTTTCCGCATCCTCAATCCGGACGCCAACAAGATCATCACGGACCGGTTGAGCCGCCTGCATCAGGAGAGCGGCAATATCCTGCTTGAAATCGAGCAGGAACTGCGCCGGACCTTCGAGGAAAAGGGCATCGATGCGAACGTGTTCGGGCGCGAAAAGCGGCCCTATTCCATCTGGCGAAAGATGGAGCGCAAGCACCTGTCGCTCGACCAGCTCTCGGATATCTTCGGCTTCCGCGTGATCGTCTCAACGCTCGATGAGTGTTACCGGGCTATGGGGCTCGTGCATCGCCGCTGGCGGGCCGTGCCCGGGCGTTTCAAGGACTATATCTCGACGCCCAAGCAGAACGATTACCGTTCAATCCATACGACGGTGGTTGGCCCTCATCACATGCGCGTCGAAATGCAGATCCGCACGAAGATCATGCACGAGATCGCCGAGCGTGGTGTGGCCGCTCACGCGCTCTACAAGGATACCGCCGAGGTGAAGCAGGCGGATTCTGGTGCGCGCGAAGGCACGGCGGAATCGAGCGCCTATCGTTGGCTGCGGCATCTCATGGAGGTTCTCCAGGAGGGTGACAGCCCCAAGGAGTTCCTTGAGCATACCCGGCTGGAACTCTTCCACGACCAGGTCTTCTGCTTCACGCCCAAGGGCCAGCTCATCGCGCTGCCGCGTGGCGCAACACCCATTGATTTTGCCTACGCGCTTCACACTTCGATCGGCGACAGCTGTGTCGGCTGCCGCATCAACGGCCGCCACGCACCACTGGTGACGCAGCTCAACAATGGCGACGAGGTGGAGATCATCCGCTCCGACGCCCAGACGCCGCCGCCGGCCTGGGAGGCGATTGCCGTCACCGGCAAGGCCAAGGCCGCGATCCGTCGTGCGACCCGCGCTGCCGTGCGCAAACAGTTCGCCGGACTGGGCAAGGACATCGTCTCCAAGTTGCTTGAACGGCACAAGGTGGAGTTTTCGGACAAGGCATTGGCGGTCGCTGTGCCGCGGCTGGGTCACAAGAATTCGGACGATGCACTGGCCGCGGTTGGCAGGGGGGAACTGTCAGGTGTCGACGTTTTGAAAGCCCTCGGCATCGCCGTCGATGAGAAAGATGTTCGCGCGGCAAAACGAAAGGCGCCGCTGAAGGCCGGCAAGGAAGGCGCCAGTGCCATTCCGGTGCGTGGTGCCGCCGCCGGCAGCGTTCTCAGGTTCCATCGCCAGACGGGTGCGGTTCCGGGTGAGCGCATTGTTGGCATCATCACGCCCAATGAAGGGATCACGATTTTTCCGATCTTCGCCACGGCGCTGGAGCAGTTCGATAATCAGCCGGAACGCTGGGTCGATCTCGCCTGGGGCACGCCGGAGGAGGGGCAGCGCTTTCCCGCCCGCATCACAATGGAACTGATCAATGAAGTGGGTTCGCTGGCACAGGTCACACATGTGATCGGCGAGCTTGGTGGCAACATTGATGAACTCACGCTGCAAAAGCGCGAGGGTATCAGCGACTTCTTCGACCTCACCATTCTTGTCGAGGTTTTCGACAACCGGCATTTGAACGACATCATGAACGGGCTTAAGGGCAAATCCAGCGTCAACAAGGTCAGGCGGGTCACAGGATAATGGCATTGTCACACGAAGAGGTGCTGGCGGAGTTCCGGGCGGCGGGGGCGCTCCTTGAAGGGCATTTCGTCTTGTCGTCGGGCCTGCACAGCCCGCGCTACCTTCAATGCGCGCGCGTGCTCATGGACCCGAAACGGGCAGAGCGGCTGTGCCGGTCACTTGCAGAGAAGGCCAAGGCTTCGGGCCCCTATGATCTCGTCGCCTCGCCGGCCATGGGTGGTGTGGTTGTCGGCTACGAGATGGCGCGGCAGCTTGGCGTGCCGGGCATCTTCTTTGAGCGGGTCGACGGCAAGCTTACCTTGCGGCGCGGGTTCAACATCACAAAGGGTGCACGCGTTCTGATGGTCGAGGATATTGTGACGACCGGCCTTTCGTCGCGCGAATGTATTGACGGCATCCGGGAAGAGGGCGGTGTTCCTGTGGCGGCCGCCTGCCTGATCGACCGTTCCGGTGGCAAGGCCGATGTCGGCGTTCCGCTGTATGCTCTGGCCCAGCTCGACGTGCCCACCTATGCCGTCGACAAGCTGCCCGCCGAACTTGCGGCGATACCGGCAATCAAGCCCGGGAGCCGGGGCCTGAAATGATCATCGGCTTCGGCAACGATCTCATCGACATCAGGCGCATAGAGAAAACGCTGGAAAAGCACGGCGAACGTTTCACAAACCGGGTCTTCACGGACATCGAGCGCCGCAAATCAGACCGACGGGCGCAGCGCGCCGCCTCCTATGCGAAACGCTTTGCCGCCAAGGAAGCCTGTTCCAAGGCTTTGGGAACGGGCCTAAGCCAGGGGGTCTACTGGCGGGACATGGGCGTGGTGAATGAGCCATCGGGCAAGCCCACATTGCAGTTGGCGAACGGTGCTGCAGAGCGGCTCGCGAAGATGACGCCTGCCGGTCAGACGGTGCGCATCCACCTGACGATGACCGATGAGTATCCCTATGCCCAGGCCATCGTGATCATCGAGACGGTCTGACTGTTGCATTTTTGCAACAGTACTTTGGCTTGGTCTTGCCAAGATTGCGGTGAATAGAGCCGCAACAGTATAACCTTAACCTCTTGATGGGGGGCCGCTTTAGGCAGGCCTGGTAGTTGATGCATAAGCAAGACCATAGCCTCGCCGCGGTACGTTCTTCCGGCCGCAAGCAGGAAGACGGAATCTGGGAGACCGCCAAGGTCATCATTCAGGCGCTGCTGATCGCTTTCTTCGTGCGGACGTTTTTCTATCAGCCCTTCAACATTCCATCCTCGTCCATGTACCCGACGCTAAAGGTTGGGGATTATCTTTTTGTTTCAAAGCTTTCCTACGGATATGGAAAGTATAGTTTCAACTTCTCGCTGGGCTGGGGCAACAATGTTCTGGTGCGCTGTTGCCCGATTGATTTTCCCGGCCGCGTGATTTTCAACAGCGCGCCGCAGCGCGGCGACGTGGCTGTGTTCAAGCTGCCGACCGATACGGACATCGACTACATCAAGCGCGTCATTGGCCTTCCGGGCGACCGGGTGCAGATGAAGGATGGCGTCCTCTACATCAACGACGCGGCCGTACCGAAGGTGAGAATCGAGGATTACGTCGATCCGGACAGCCAGGGTGGCTATGGCCGCCCCATTCCGCAGTTTGAAGAAACGCTGCCCAATGGCGTGAAGTATCACGTTCTCGACTCGAATCCGTTCAGCGGGGCCGACAACACTGACGTCTATGTGGTGCCTGAAGGCCACTACTTCATGATGGGTGACAACCGCGACAACAGCCAGGACTCACGTTACCTTGATGCGGTTGGCTATGTGCCGCTCGAGAACTTTGTCGGGCGCGCTGACATCCTGTTCTTCTCCATCTCGTCGGATGCGACGCTCTGGCAGGTCTGGAATTGGCCATTTGAGATCCGCTGGTCGCGTTTCTTCAAGTTGATCTGAGGCGCGTTTGGCACCGCAGCGCCGCGCGCCCTTTGACCGCCTGCACGAAAGGCTCGGATACAAGTTCCGGGACGGGGAACTGTTGCAGCAGGCGCTGACCCATGGCTCAAAGGGCAAATCGACCCAGAACTATGAGCGGCTGGAGTTCCTTGGTGACCGCGTGTTGAGCCTCGTCATCGCTGAAGCTCTCATGGAAAAGCACCGCAAAGAAAAGGAAGGCACGCTTGCCGCCCGGCACAGTGCGTTGGTACGCGGCGACGTTTGTGCCGCCGTCGGTGAAGACATGGGCCTGGATGAATTCATCTCCGTGGGGGACACCGAAAAACGCGTGGGCGTTCACAAGATGCGCTCGGTACTGGGCGATGCAGTGGAGGCATTGATCGGCGCCATCTATCTCGACGGCGGCCTCAGCCACGCGCGGGATGTCATTCTTCGGTTCTGGGCCAGCGCGCTCAACAAGCCGGATACGGCGCTGAAGGATGCCAAGACCTTTATCCAGGAATGGGCTCTGGCCAAATCGCTGCCGCTGCCGCGCTACGATCTTGTGGCGCGCGACGGCCCTGAGCACAAGCCGCGCTTCATGATTGAAGTGCAGATCGAAAAGCATCAGGCGGCCCAGGGCGAGGGGGCCAGCAAACAGGCAGCAGAGATGGCAGCGGCATCGAGCTTCATTTCGCGCGAGGGACTCAGGTGAGCGAACCAACCAATCAACGTTTCGGCTTTATAGCAATCATCGGAGCGCCCAACGCCGGCAAGTCGACGCTGGTCAATCAGCTGGTCGGCTCGAAGATATCAATCGTGAGCCACAAGGTTCAGACAACGCGCGCGCGCATCCGCGGCATCATGGTGGAAGGCAACGCGCAGGCGGTGCTGGTTGATACGCCAGGCATCTTTGTGCCGCGGCGCAAGCTGGACGAGGCGATGGTCGAGAATGCCTGGGCTGGTGCAACGGAGGCTGACGCAGTCCTGCTGCTGGTCGACGCCCGCCGCGGCAATGATGAGCAAGCACAGTCCATCGTCGCGCACCTGAAAGCGACGAAGGCAAAGGCGATGCTCGCGCTGAACAAGACCGATCTGGTGCGGCCGGATGCGTTGCTGCCGCTTGCGCAAGAGTTGAACGAGGCCTTTCCCTTCTCCGAGACATTCATGATCTCGGCCCAGACCGGCTCGGGCATTCCCAAGCTGAAGGAACGGCTTCTTGGCCTCATGCCCGAGGGGCCGTGGCACTATCCAGAGGACCAGACGGCAGATCTCAATCTGCGCTTCCTGGCCGCTGAAATCACCCGGGAGAAGATCTACGAGCGGCTGCACGAGGAGCTTCCCTATTCCTCGACCGTCGAGACCGAGACCTGGGAAGAGCGCGAGGATGGTTCGGTGAAGATTTCGCAGGCCATCTTCGTGGCGCGCGACGGGCAGAAGGCCATCGTGCTCGGCAAGGGTGGCCAGATGGTGAAACAGATCGGGCAACTGGCGCGCAAGGAGATGGAGGAAGCCTTTGGGCGCCGCATCCATCTCTTCCTCTTCGTCAAGGTTCGCGAGAACTGGGCCGAGGATCCCGAGCGTCTTCGCATGATGGGCCTGACGCTGTAAGAGAGCGCCATGGAATGGCGGGACGAGGGAATCATCCTCACGGTTCGCAATCACGGCGAGTCGTCGGCGATTGCCGAGGTATTGACGGCAGAACACGGCCGTTGTCCCGGGCTTGTCCGTGGTGGCCGATCGCGCCAGATGCGGCCGGTTCTGCAGCCGGGCAATCATGTGGCGGTGACATGGCGGGCCCGCCTCGAAGAACATCTCGGTCAATTTGCCATTGAGCCGCTTCATCTCCAGGCCGGGCTGATCATGGAGGAGCCGCTGCGGCTCATGGCCTTGTCTTCGATGACGGCACTGGCCCAGACATTACCGGAGCGCGAGCCGCATGGCAGGCTTTTCACGGCCATGCAGATCATCCTGCAAGCCATGGACGATGACCATGTCTGGCCGGCGCTGCTGGTGCGCTGGGAACTCGGTCTTCTCGATGAACTGGGCTTCGGTCTCGATCTTTCCCAATGTGCTGCGACCGGGAGCAGGGACCAGCTCGTCTATGTCTCACCGAAATCGGGCCGGGCCGTGAGCCGGACGGCAGGCGAGCCCTATCACGAACGGCTGTTTGCCTTGCCTGGCTTTCTCTCGCGCGCCGAGGCCGCAACCCGCCTGGATGTGAACAACGGCCTCAGGCTCACCGCCTATTTTCTCGACCGGCATGTCCTTGGGCCGCGCGGCCTTGCCATGCCGCAGGTGCGCCAGATGCTGGCCGAGAGGCTTGCAGCCTAGTTTCTGATTCTCTCGCCGCTCTTGCCGTCGAAAAGATAGATGCGGGACACGTCGAAACTGAGCGACACCGGCGAATCGATGGGCTGGCGGAAGTCGCGTGGCGCGCGGGCCACCACGAGCTGGTCGCCGATCCGCACCGTGAGCAGCGTCTGGTCGCCGGTCGGTTCCAGGGAATAGATCGCGGCGTTGATGTGGCCCTTGCCCTTGGCCGCAACGCTGATGTCTTCCGGGCGAATGCCAAGTGTCACATCGGCATTGCTGCCCTTGCCGGCCTTGGGAACCAGCGTATCCGGGCCGGTGAACTTGCCCGTAGCCAGCGTTCCCTTGATGAGGTTCATGGGCGGTGAGCCGATGAAGCCGGCCACGAACACGTTGGCTGGGTCGTGATAGACCTCATCCGGCGTACCGAGCTGCTGGATTTTGCCCTTGCTCATGATGGCAATGCGATCAGCCAGCGTCATGGCTTCGATCTGGTCATGGGTCACATAGACCGTCGTCGTCTGCAGGCGCTTCTGGATGTGCTTGAGCTGCGCCCGCATGGAGAGGCGTAATTTGGCATCGAGATTGGAGAGGGGTTCATCCATCAGGAAGACCTGAGGGTGGCGCACGATGGCGCGGGCGAGGGCGGCGCGCTGGCGCTGGCCGCCGGAAAGCGCCTTTGGCTTGCGCTCCAGAAGGTCGCCCAGTTCGACCATGGTGGCCGCCTCGCGCACCATCCTGTCCTGGTCGGCGGCGGGCACGCCCCGCATGCGCAGCGGAAAGCGGATGTTCTCGTAGATCGACATGTTCGGGTAGAGCGCATAGGACTGGAACACCATGGCGACGTCCCGGTCACGGGCATCGACGTCATTGACGCGCTGGTCGTCGATGGTGATGTCGCCGCCGGTCGGATCCTCGAGGCCGGCGATCATCCGCATGGTCGTGGTCTTTCCACAGCCCGAGGGGCCGAGGAAAACCATGAACTCCTTGTCCTTGATGTCGAGGTCAATCGCGTCGACACCGACCACGCTGCCCCAGGCCTTGGTGACGCTTTTCAGGCTGATCGACGCCATATTCGCTTCTTCCCATTTGTCTTGCTTTTGATCGGAACAAAAGCTTCAGCAGCAGGAACTGCGCTGACCCGGTTGCCCCGTCCGCCTGTCTTGGCGGTTGATCAACATTATAGTACATATTGACACTTGTGAAATCAAAAGTAACATAATTTGAAAACCGGAGTCGTCCCGACATGACCAAGATCCCTGTGACGGGCAACCTTCCCGTGGACCTGCAACGCCGCGCCGCTGAACTGGGCCGCCCGATCCGCATCGGCCTGATTGGCTCCGGCGAGATGGGTACGGATATTGTCACCCAATGCGACGTGATGAAAGGGATCACTGTCGCTGCCATCGCCGAGGTTCGCGCAGGAGCGGCCGAGAAGGCCCTGGCCATTGCCGGCCGGCCCGCTGACATTCACCGCAAGGTGGCCACGCAATCTGCCTTTGACGGTGCGCTGGAGCAGGGCAAGGTGGCGCTGACTGAAGACGCCCAGCTTGTGTGCAAGAGCGGGCTCGTCGATGTGGTGATTGATGCCACGGGCAAGCCAGGTGTCGGCGCTGAAATCGGCCTCACGGCGATGGAGCATGGCAAGCACCTCGTCATGATGAATGTCGAGGCCGACGTCACCATCGGTGCCTATCTGATGCGCGAGGCGCAAAGGCTCGGCGTCGTGTACACGCTCGGGGCCGGCGATGAGCCGTCGTCCTGCATCGAGCTCATCAATTTTGTAAGAAGCCTGGGCTATCCTATTGTTGCAGCTGGAAAAGGCAAGAATAACCCGCTGAACATCGAGGCCACGCCGGATGCCTATGATGAGGAAGCGCGCCGCCGCAACATGAACCCGCGCATGCTGGTCGAGTTCGTCGACGGCTCGAAGACCATGGTGGAGATGGCGGCGATCTCCAATGCCACAGGCCTGGTGCCCGATTGCCCCGGCATGCATGGCCCGGCCGCGTCTCTTGATGAGCTTGCCTCCACCCTGTGCCCCAAGGCGGATGGCGGCATCCTGTCCCGCTCCGGTGTGGTCGACTACAGCATCGGCAAGGGTGTGGCGCCGGGCGTCTTCGTCGTCGCCAAGGCGCCGCACGAGCGCATCCATGAGCGCCTGTCTGACCTCAAGATGGGGAAGGGGCCGTATTTCAAGTTTGTCCGCCCCTATCACCTGACCAGCCTGGAGGTGCCGCTTTCCTGTGCCCGGGCCGTGCTCTACCGTAGCGCCGACATGGTGCCGCTCGATGTTCCGACGTCCGAAGTTTGCGCCGTGGCCAAGAAGGACCTGCAGCCGGGCGAGCGTCTCGATGCGATCGGGGAGTATACCTACCGTGCCTGGATCATGACGCGCGGCGAAGCCGCGGCTTCAAAAGCGGTGCCATGTGGCTTGCTCGAGAATGGCAAGGTCACGCGCGCGATCAAGAAGGGTGAGTTGCTGACCACGGCCAATTGCGCGGTCGATACCTCGGCGAAAATCTATGAGCTGCGTCAGCGTCAGGATGCCATGCTGAGTGCCAAGGCCGCCTAGTTGACCCGGGCCCTGTCCCGTAGGAATCTGCCTGTCGTTTCATTCGTGAGAAGGTGCCATGCCCCGCTATGACTACGCCTCCATGGGCTTCTACACCTATGATTGCCTGGGCTGGCCTTTCACGGAGGTGCCGCCGGGCGGTGGCACGGTGTTCATCGACGAACTGACTCTGGCTGTTTCCGGAGCAGCGGGCACGGCGGCAATTGCCGCCGCCAAGATGGGCCTCAAGACCCTTGCCATTGGCGGCGTCGGCGAAGACCTGATGGGCGACTGGGTGCTGGCCCGGCTGCAGCATTTCGGCGTGGATACCTCGGCGATGCAACGCAAGCCGGGATGGAAGACATCATCATCCATTGTGACCACGCGCGCCGACGGCACGCGGCCCGCCTTGCATATGAAGGGCGCCACGAAGGATTTCTTTGTCGATGATGCGATGACGCCCAAGGTCATCGATGCGAAGGTTTTTCATATCGGTGGCGTCGGCCTTACGGAGTCCATGGACAAGGGCCAGAATGGCAGGGTGATGAAGGCGGCCAAGGCTGCCGGCGCGACGACGACAGTCGATGTCTTTGCCGGCTCGCCGAAAGATCTTCCGGCCATTGCCGATGTGCTGCCCTATACCGACTATTTCATGCCTTCGATCGAGGAGGCGCAGGCGCTGACGGGCCTCACCGACTATGGCGATACGGCAAAGTTCTTTCTCGATATGGGCGTGACGGCCTGCGTGCTGACGCTGGGGGCTGATGGCGCATATTACCATCACAAGGACGGCACCCGCTTCACGGTTCCGGCCTTTGATGTGAAAGTGAAATGCACCTGCGGCTGCGGCGACGCTTTCAACGCAGGCTTTGCGACGGGGCTCGTGCGCGACTTCGATCCGGCAACGCGCGTCCGCTTCGCGCAAGCAACGTCGGCGCTCAATGCCACCGGTCTTGGGTCGCAGGCAGGCGTTATCGATTTCGATCATACCTTCAATTTCATGAAGTCGCAAAAGACGAAGAAAAACACTTGAACTCCGCGCGAGTCGGTCCAAAATTGGAAGAGGACGGCGCACTTCCTTTTGGCGCAACGGGCGATCAAATCGGAACGATTTGAGAGCGGAAAGTTACGCCAAGATAATGACTATCGAGCAGGCTATCGATGGTCATGTGGTTCCGCATGACCATCTGCTGCTCTAAGAGCAAAGGAGTTCATCATGTCTCGTTCTCTCCGCCACACGCCCATCGTGCCCAACGCCAATGTGGCTTCCGAAAAGGAAGACAAGCGCCAGGCTCATCAGCGTGAGCGCAAGTGGTTCAGTGACCATATCTCGCCACAGACCGTGACGGCGGAGGACTTCGAGGTGGAAGACTTCAGGCTGCATCCGCATAGCGGGCGGGCCATCTTTGGCAAGGACGGCAAGGCTTTCCTGGGGCATCGCGCAAAGTATGAGGATCCCAAGACCTTGCGCAAATAGACCTGCGCCAATTGGATGAGTTGCTCTCTCCCTTGCCCTCTTCGTAAGAGGGGGCAAGGGAGCAGAACATGATCGGAAGATTGAATCACGTGGCCATTGCCGTGCCGGATTTGGCCGCAGCCTCGGCCCTTTATCGTGACGCGTTGGGTGCAAAGCTTTCGGCTCCGCAGCCGGAGCCTGTGCATGGCGTCACCGTGGTTTTTGTTGAGCTGCCGAACACCAAGGTGGAGTTGCTGGAGCCATTGGGCGAGGCCTCCCCGATTGCTTCCTTCCTTGCGCGCAATCCTTCCGGTGGCATCCATCACATGTGCTTCGAGGTGCACGACATCCTTCAGGCAAGAGACAAACTCGTCTCGACGGGGGCGCGTGTGCTGGGTGATGGTGCGCCCAAAATCGGCGCGCACGGCAAGCCTGTCCTTTTCCTTCACCCCAAAGATTTCAACGGCACACTGATTGAGCTTGAACAGGCATGAGCTGGATATCGGCAGTCGCCATCTACTTCATCATCTGGTGGCTGACGCTGTTTGTCGTGCTGCCCTTCGGCATCCGCAATGCCCATGAAAGTGGCGAGGCGGTTGAGGCTGGAAACGAGCCGGGTGCTCCGGTCAAGCATGGCCTCAAGTGGAAGGTTCTTGTGACGACGATCGTGGCTACGGTTGTGTTCGTGCTCGTTTACGTGCTGCTCGCCAGCCACATCCTTGAGGCCCTTGACCTGCCGGTGGTGCGGGACATGCCTCGCATCTGATCAGCGCCGGCGCTTGCTCTCGATATCGGGCGCCTGCGGATAGCGTGACTGCAAATCCCTGTCGGTGACGCTCATGTGGTTGCGGGTATATTGCTCCGAGGCCTTGCGAAGGGGCTGGAAATCCCAGGGGAAGAGCGCGCCTTTCTTCATGGCTTCGAACAGCATCAACCGCGCCTGCTGGCTTTGCAGCACTTCGGCGTGGATGCGGGCAATGTCGAATTTCGACTCGGTCTCCTTGCGCATGGTCTTGGCCAAAGGATGGCTGGCCGCGAGGTTGTTGAGCTCCAGCGGGTCGTCCACCAGATTGAAAAGCTGATCCGGATCGGTCGGGGCGTGAATGAATTTCCATGGCCCGCGCCGCAGCATGTACATGGGCGAGATCGTTCCTTCGGCGAGATATTCACCCCAGACGGTGGCTTGAGGGTTCTCGGCCGCGCCCTCCATGAGGGGAACCAGTGAGCGGCCGTCCACCGGTCTTGCGAGGTGCGCGGGCTTTCCGGCACCCAGATCGGCGAATGTCGGCAGGATGTCAGCCAATGAGGCGGGCTCACCGACCCGCCGTGGCCTGAAGCGCTTCGGCGACCAGGCCAATAGCGGCACATGCGCTGACGGTTCGAGATAGCTCATCTTGTACCAGAGGCCGCGCTCGCCAAGGAAGTCACCGTGATCAGATGTGAAGAAGACGATAGTGTTCTCGATGAGTCCGGTTGCCTCGAGGGTTCCGATCAGCTTGCCGACCAGATCGTCGATATAGGAGATATTGGCATAGTAGCCGTGCCGGGCCGCGCGGAGATCAGCTTCTGTGACGGTATAGTCTTCCATGGCTGAAACGTCATAGAGGCGCTGGCTGTGGGCATCGAGCCGGTCGCGTGACATCGCCGGGACTGCCGGCAGGTCGATGTCCTCATCGCGGTAGAGATCCCAGAACTGTTTGCGCGCAGCGTAGGGGTCATGCGGGTGGGTGAAGGAAACGAGCATGGCGAGCGGCGTGTTCCGGTCGAAGCGCGCATGGTCATAGATCTTGCGCTGCGCCTGGAAGGCCACATCATCGTCGAACTCGAGCTGGTTGGTGATCTCGGCAATGCCGGGCTGCAGCACGCTGGTCATGTTGTGGTACCACCAGTCGATGCGTTCCTGGCGCAGGCGCCAGTCCGGCGTCCAGCCGAAATCGGCGGGATAGATGTCGGTGGTCAGCCGCTCTTCAAGGCCGTGCAACTGGTCCGGGCCAACGAAATGCATCTTGCCGGAAAGGACGGTGCGATAGCCCTGCAGGCGAAGGTAGTGCGCCCAGGTCGGGATGGCTGAGGGGAACTCCGCGGCATTGTCGTAGACGCCCGTGCGCGAGGGCAGGAGGCCGTTCATCACCGTGGCGCGGGCAGGGGCGCAGAGCGGACTTGTGGAATAGGCATTCTCGAACACCACGCCTTCGGCGGCGAGTCGGGAAAGATGCGGCGTCTTCACCAGCGGGTGGCCGTGGAAGGGCAGGGCGCTGGCGGCCAACTGGTCCGCCATGATGAACAGGATGTTTGGTTTTTCTGCCGGTGCCATCTAAATCACTCCCGTGAAGACCGTCCTGCTTATCCTGATCCGGGTCTACCAGCTGACACTTTCGTCCGTCATGGGCCGGTCGTGCCGCTTTCTTCCGACATGTTCGGACTATGCGCGGCAGGCCATCGAGAAACATGGCGTCTGGTGCGGCACGCTTCTGGCCCTGCGGCGGATCGGCCGGTGCCATCCCTGGGGCGGCGAGGGCTTCGATCCGGTTCCGGATCATCCCGATTGCTCGCGCCATAAATGAAAAGGGCCGGATGTTGATCCGGCCCCTTCAAACTTGATGGTGTTAAGAGGCTCAGAAAGCCCAGATCACGCCAAGGCGCACTTCGTGATCGCCGAAGTCATCCACATCGATATCGCAGGTGGCGGCGCAATCGCTGCTGTAATAGTTGGCGCCGTCAAACTTGGTGTAGAGGTAGTCGAGCTTCACACGGATGTTCTCGGTGAGAGCCTGTTCGATACCGCCGCCGATCGTGTAGCCGAAATGGGTTTCCTGGATGTTGTCCGGGTCGGTGAAGTCAATGGCGTCCAGATTGCCCTTGGCCCAGGCGCCGCCTGCGGTCACGAAGAGCAGGGTGTCGTCAAGCGCGATACCCATGCGGGCGCGCAGGGTTGCCAGCGACTTCATCGAGAAGGCGAAATCGCCACCGGGTTCTTCGTTCGTGGCGATGTCGCCGGTACGGCCCCAGTCGGCTTCGATGCCGAGGACGAGTTTGTCGAACTGATGATTGTAACCGCCGAGGGCGCCGCCCTTGTAGCCGCAACC
Source organism: Pseudomonadota bacterium (assembly GCA_020161855.1). Lineage (GTDB taxonomy): Bacteria > Pseudomonadota > Alphaproteobacteria > Rhizobiales > Aestuariivirgaceae > Aestuariivirga. Next base: position 114,958 of record JAIUNJ010000006.1, on the reverse strand, counting down.
GGACATTTCCCAGTCCTGCGTCTGGTCGTTGAGTTCACCGTCGATGCAGGTCAGGCCAATCCAGCCACCAACATAGAGACCGGTCCAGTCGTAGGTCGACGGACGCAGATCTTCGACTGGAGGAGGCGGCAGGTCCGCTGCCTTGACCGAAGCGGCAGGAACGAGCGCGGCGGTCGAGAGTGCAAGTGCCAGAAGAAGCTTTTTCATGTTTATACCCGTGACTGTTAACCTTAACGTTCCCGGGCAACATGGCTTGTTAAGGTTAATAGGAAGTAAAGCAAAAGGCCGGTTTTCGTGATATTTCCGCCACGATTCTTAATCTTGACGTTGCGGCGGAGGCCGGGCACATGCGCTATGCAACTCAACGGATGTGCCTACCCGGGTTTGTGACCGGGAGTGGGCGGGAGGTTTAAATGATTACAGTTACATTCCCCGACGGCGCCAAGCGCAGCTATGAGAAGGGGACTACGGCAGCTCAGGTTGCCGCCAGCATCTCGAAATCACTGGAGAAGAAAGCGGTTGCCGCCGTTGTGGACGGAACACTTTCGGACCTCTCGGATCCGCTTCAGTCGGATGCGAAGCTTGAACTCGTCATGCGCGACGATGGCCGGGCGCTGGAACTGATCCGCCATGACTGCGCCCACGTGCTTGCCGAAGCGGTGCAGGAACTCTTCCCGGGTACGCAGGTGACCATCGGTCCCGTGATCGAGAACGGCTTCTACTACGACTTCTTCCGCAACGAGCCGTTCACGCCCGCTGATTTCCCGGTCATCGAAAAGAAGATGCGGGAGATCATCCAGCGCGACAAGCCTTTCACCAAGTCGCTCAAATCGCGCGATGAGGCCAAGGACTTTTTCCGGGCCAAGGGCGAGAACTTCAAGGTCGAGCTGGTGGATGCGATCCCCGCCGGCCAGGACATCAAGTTCTATGATCAGGGCGGGTGGATTGATCTGTGCCGCGGCCCTCATATGCCTTCGACAGGCCGGGTCGGTTCTGCCTTCAAGCTGATGAAGGTGGCTGGTGCCTACTGGCGCGGCAACTCCAACAATCCGATGCTGACCCGCATCTACGGCACCGCCTGGGCCAACGACAAGGACATGCAGTCCTATCTCACGGCGCTTGAGGAAGCTGAGAAACGCGATCACCGCAAGCTCGGCCGTGAGATGGACCTGTTCCATTTTCAGGAAGAGGGGCCCGGCGTTGTCTTCTGGCACGCCAAGGGCTGGACGATGTTCCAGCAACTCATCCAGTACATGCGCCGCCGTCTCACCAAGCTCGACTATGACGAAGTGAACGCGCCGCAAGTGCTCGACAAGTCCTTGTGGGAAACTTCCGGTCACTGGGGCTGGTACAAAGAGTCGATGTTTGCCGTCACGTCGGCCGGCGACGAAACCGAGGATGAACAGGTCTTCGCCCTGAAGCCGATGAACTGTCCCGGCCATGTGCAGATCTTCAAGCACGGCCTTCGCAGCTACCGTGAACTGCCAATGCGGCTCGCCGAATTTGGTACGGTGCATCGCTATGAGGCTTCTGGTGCCTTGCACGGGCTCATGCGTGTGCGCGGCTTCACGCAGGACGATGCCCATATCTTCTGCACTGAAGACCAGATGGCGGACGAGTGTCTGAAGATCAACGACCTGATCCTCTCCACTTACCGGGATTTCGGTTTCACCGAGTTCGTGGTGAAGCTTTCAACGCGGCCGGAGAAGCGCGTTGGCTCCGATGCGGCCTGGGATCGTGCCGAAGCGATCATGTCGAAGGTGCTGGAACAGATCGCCATCGAGTCTGACGGCAAGATCAAGACGGCCGTCAATCCCGGAGAGGGCGCCTTCTACGGGCCGAAGTTCGAGTATGTGCTGCGTGATGCCATCGGCCGCGACTGGCAATGCGGCACGACGCAGGTGGATTTCAATCTGCCGGAGCGCTTTGGCGCCTTCTATATCGGTGAGGATGGCAACAAGCATGTGCCGGTGATGATCCACCGCGCCATCTGCGGCTCGATGGAGCGCTTCCTCGGCATTCTCATCGAGAACTACGCCGGGCATTTCCCGCTCTGGCTGGCGCCGCTCCAGATCGTCGTCTGCACCATTACCTCCGAGGCGGATGCCTATGCCGTCGATGTCGTCCGCCAGCTCAAGGATGCCGGGCTCCGCGTCGAAGTCGATCTGCGCAATGAGAAGATCAACTACAAGGTCCGCGAACACTCGGTGACGAAGGTTCCGGTGATCCTTGTGGTTGGCAAGCGTGAGACGGAGGAGAGGGCCGTGAACATGCGGCGGCTCGGGTCCCAGGATCAGAAGTCCATGACTCTTGTCGATGCAATCGCAGCGCTCAGGGCCGAAGCGACCCCGCCTGATTTGAGGTGACAGGCCGCCGCAGCGCGGCGGCTTGAAAAGTAACAAACCAAGTTCCAAATAAGTGCTGAAAGGCATATCATGTTGGAAATTGGCATTTACACCTTCGCGGACGTTGCCCCGCAGCGGCCGGATCTGGCCGGGCAGCGTCTGCGCAATCTTGTCGAGGAAATGGAGCGCGCCGATCAGGTCGGGCTCGATGTCTTTGCCGTTGGCGAGCATCACAGGCCTGACTATGCGGTATCATCGCCTGCCGTGGCGCTGGCAGCCGGCGCTGCCCGCAGCAAGCGCATACGCCTCTCAAGCGCGGTCACGGTTCTGAGCTCCGATGATCCGGTACGTGTCTTCCAGCAATTTGCAACGCTGGACGGGCTTTCCAATGGCCGTGCCGAAATCATGGCGGGCAGGGGCTCCTTCATCGAGTCCTATCCGCTCTTCGGCTATGACCTGGACGACTACGATGCTCTGTTCGCAGAGAAGCTCGACCTGCTGATGAAGCTGCGCGAGCAGGAGCATATCACCTGGTCCGGCGCCTTGCGCCCCTCCTTGAGCAATGCCGGCATCTATCCGCGGCCGGAACAGAAGAAGCTGCCAGTCTGGATTGCTGTCGGCGGCACGCCGCAGTCTGTGGTGCGTGCGGCCTCGCTCGATCTGCCGATGGCGCTTGCGATCATCGGCGGTGATCCGCGCCGTTTCGAACCCTTCTTCGGCCTTTATCGCGATGCTCACAAGAAAGCGGGCCATGATCCGAAATCGATCCAGCTTTCGCTCAACGTGCATGGCTTTGTTGCCGAAACGACAGAGCAGGCCAAGGATATCTATCACGCGGGCCATACCGAAGTGATGAACCGCATCGGCCGGGAACGTGGCTGGCCGCCGCAGGGGCGCGAACATTTCGAGGCTGCGGCAGGGCCCAACGGCAATCTTGTTGTTGGCGATCCTGATCGTGTGGCAAAGCGCATCGTCGAGCTTTACAGGCTGTTCGGCAATACGCGCTTCCTTATCCAGATGGCCATTGGTACGGTACCGCATGACGCGCAGTTGAAGGCCATCACCTTGCTTGGAACCGAAGTGGTTCCGCGTGTGCGTGCAGCGTTGGAGAAAAATCCATGAGTCTTCCTCACATTCCAGATCCCATGCCAGGCGATGCCGCGGCCGCTGATGCCATCGAGACCGTCATCGTGCCGCGTGCCCGTGACCTTGGAGATTTTGAAGTGCGCCGCGCGCTACCCTCAGCTCAGCGTCAGATGATCGGCCCCTTCATCTTCTTCGATCAGATGGGACCGGTCTTGATGCGGGCAGGGCTTGGCCTTGATGTGCGGCCGCATCCGCATATCGGGCTCTCGACTGTGACCTGGGTTTTCGATGGTGTGATCCAGCACAAGGACAGCCTCGGCTCCGACATGCCGATCAAGCCCGGTGAATTGAACTGGATGACGGCAGGCAAGGGGATCGTCCATTCGGAACGCACGCCTTCGCCACAGCGCACGGCAGGCCAGAAAATCTATGGCATCCAGAGCTGGGTGGCGCTTCCGAGGATTCACGAGGACACGCTGCCGGGCTTCGAACACATCAACGATGCCCAGCTTCCGCTTCTCGAGGATGCGGGCCGCAAGGTTCGGATTATCGCGGGCGGGCTCTTCGGCACGCGCTCTCCGGTGCGCACCCATTCCGACCTGTTCTATGCCGAGATCACGCTTGAAGCCGGCGCGCGGTTGCCCGTTCCGGCGGAGCACGAGGAGCGCGGCATCTATGTGGCCGATGGTTCTATTGTGGTCTCTGGTGAGCGGCATGAGTCCGGAAGGCTGCTGGTGCTCAAGCCGGGCGATGAAATTGTCGTCGGTACGGAGACCGGTGCGCGCTTCATGCTGCTGGGAGGCGAGCCCATGGACGGCCCGCGCCACATCTGGTGGAATTTCGTGTCCTCGTCGCGCGAGAAGATCGACGCGGCGAAAGAAGACTGGAAGCGGGCCCGTTTCGATATCGTTCCCGGCGACGAGAAGGAGTTCATCCCGCTCCCGGACTGAGGTTCACTGGCCGATGAGCACAATGCCCGTCTCGCCTGCGGTCACCGTGAAGTCCCGTTGCAGCAATCGGCTGCCAGCGCGCATGACTGCCGTATAGAGGCCCGGCCTTAACACCACATCGGCTTTCGGGCCTGTCAGGTTTCCGATCATCACCGTTTCACCTTGTCTCACCTCCCAGGCCGTGGCGCTGGCGTCTTGGCCTTCATAGGCAAGCCGGATGAGCCCCGCGTTGTGGTCAAATTCCATGGCGCTGACGACACCCGCTTTCACGACGACATCGGAAACGGCAACGGCGTTACCGAGGCCCAACTGGTTCTCGACGCGATAGGTGCCAGCTGGCAGGACAAGCATCTCGCCCGGCTGTGTCGATTTTGACATCAACTGGCCAGCGGCAATTCCGTTGAGTGCATAGATGCGGCTTTCACTGGCAATCTCGGCTGCCGGGTTCTGGCCAAGCCGTGGCAGGACGCGGAGTACGCCCGCATTGAGCACGAAGCTCATGGTCACAGCCCCGCCTGGTGGCACAGCAAAGGCTTCCTGGAAGTTCACGGCGCCGAGTTCCAGCCTGACCTCGTAGCTGCCCGGCGAAAGTGGGAGGCTTGCAGCGCTCGATGTTGCGTCGAGCAGCATTGCGCCCTCGGCATCGAAGACCTGCCATGTCACGTTTCTGGCAATGCGCGTGCTGGTTTCTGTGAGCCGCGCTGCGAAGCTGGCGGTTTCTTCCCCGGCGGGCACGGCCTCGACACCTAGCTCGTAGTTCGAGGCCGGGGAGGTGGAGAGGGTCGCCTCGTCATTCGGTGTTGTGCTGGGGGCGGCGGGCAGGGCAGGCGTTGTGGGCCAGAGCAGGGCAAGAGACATGAAAACCGCCAGACGCAGCGGCTGTGGTGCCCGCGTCTGGCGGCTTGTGTGCGATGGACGGGTGCAGGCGTCCATGCGTCTCAGTCCCCTGTTCAACTCTCTCCCACGGCTCTCCGGCCGGCTGGGATCATCAAGCATGAGGCCGCCGCTGGCGGCAAGCAGATGCTTAATCAGTGGTTAATGTGGGCCATGCAATTGCGGGGATTGAATTTGCCGGGCAGGCCCGCCTAATGGGCGCCATGACCCAGTTCAACGATACATCGTCCCTTCTGGCCTTCCTGCGCAGCCGCAAGTCGGCCTCCGCCAAGGCCATGACCGGCCCAGGCCCCAGTGCAACGCAATTGGATGAGATGCTGGCGCTGGCCGTGCGTGTGCCGGATCATGGCAAGCTCGCGCCATGGCGCTTCGTCTCTTTCGAGGGCGGTGCGCGGGCCGAAGTCGGCAAGGCCTTTGCCGCCCGCTGGAAGGTGCTTCATCCCGAACATGGCGAGGAGTCGCTCAAGTTCGTTGGCAATCTCTTTATGAGGGCGCCGCTTGTGGTAGCGGTGATCTCGACGGCGTCGGAGCATGCCAAGATCCCCGTCTGGGAGCAGCAGCTGTCGGCAGCAGCGGTTTGCTTCAATCTGGTGCTTGCAGCGCAGGCACATGGCTTTGATGCCCAGTGGCAGACGGATTGGCTTGCTTATGATCACGAGGCCAAGGCGGCGATGGGACTTGCGCCGCACGAGAGTATTGCGGGCCTCATCTACGTGGGCAGGACGAGCGCGGCGCTCGAGGACCGGCCAAGGCCCGATGCCGCGGCCCTTCACACGCGCTGGGGGGCCTGATGGCAATCAAGGGCATCCTCTTCGACAAGGACGGCACGCTCATCGACGTCGACCGGACCTGGATTCCGATCTACCGCTTCATTCTCAAGGATCAGTTCAATGCCGATGCCGAGACGGTGGAGCGCATGCTTGAGAAGGCGGGTCTTGATCCGGCAACGGGCCGCATGCGGGCTGGCTCCGTGATGGCGGGGGGGACGACCGGGCAACTGGTCGATGTGTGGTGGTCGGGCGAGAGCGAAGCCGTGCGCGCTGACAAGCGACGGGCGCTGGATCATGACTATGTCGAGGTGGTGGAGCGTCAGCTGAAGCCCCTGATGCCACTGCAACCCATCATGGATGAGCTGCGCGATGCGGGCTACAGGCTCGGCCTGGCGACCAATGACAGCTATGTTTCCGCCGTGCGGCACGTGGAACTGCTCGGCCTCACGCCGCTGTTCGATGCCATCATCACAGCCGATACGGTGCCCGTTGCAAAACCCTCGGGTGACATGATCCGCAGCTTCGCGGCGAAGACGGGCTTCGCGCCCGGCGAGATCGCCATCGTAGGCGACAACACGCATGATCTTGAAGAGGCCCACAATGGCGGTGCCGGTCTGGGCATCGGGGTGCTCACGGGCAATGCCGCCCATGATGACATTGCGCATCTGGCGGATCACGTCATCGCCTCGGTTGCCGAGCTGCCTGCGCTGCTCCGGTCGCTCTGATGTTCTATGATGCGATCAGGAACGACCATGGCTTTGCCATCGATCCCGTCAAGGCGCTGATCGCGCCGCGTCCGATCGCCTGGATTTCGACGCGCTCGGGCGCCGGCGTGAACAACCTCGCGCCCTACAGCTTCTTCAACGCCTTCTCCGACAAGCCTTACTATGTGGCTTTCGGTTCCGGTGGACGGAAAGACACGCTGGTCAATGCCGAAGAGACGGGCTGCTTTGCTGTCAACCTGGTGTCTCATGGCTTGCGCGACGCCATGAATGCTTCCTCGGCGCGAGCAGGGTCCGATGTCGATGAGTTTGCCCTTGCCGGGCTGAAGCCTGCGGCCTGCCGCATGATTGAGGCACCACGCGTTGCCGAAAGCCCCGCCACGCTCGAGTGCCGCCATCATCTCACTGTCCCTCTGCCCGGTGATGATGGTGTGCCGCGGGATTTCTTGGTCATTGGCCGGGTCGTCGGCGTTCATATCGATGACCGCTACTTGAGCGAGGGCAGGGTCAACACTGGTGCGATGGAACTCGTGGCCCGGCTGGGTTACGCGGAATATGCCACGGTGCGTGAAACCTGGCGTATGCGTCGGCCAGATTGACGGTCCGGGAGACCGGCAATTTTAGATTGAAAGGACTCGGTGACCGAGTCGCTCTGCGAGTCTCGAACAGAGCCTGAACGCCGCAATTCAGCCACTGTTGATAAACCTGTGGGCAGAAGCATTATTGTTATTATTTTCAATGGTTTGATCTCTGTGGAAAACCTGTGGATAAACTGTTTAACGTCTCATTAACCATGGAGGCGCAGGACTCGCCCCACGAGTGGGCCAGACCCCAGAGACGAATGAAAGAAGACCCCATGATCAGGTGCCTCTTGATCGACAAGAACCCGGCGGAACGCCAGAAGGTGGCCCAGCTCCTGGCCAGCCTCGGCATTGTTTGCGTCGAGCGCCAGGATGCGGAGGAAGGCATCCGCTATTGCTCGGAAGCAGATCCGGATGTGGTGATGATGGAGGCCTCGGCGCTTCCGGCGGCGAAGGAGTTCCTGCGGCTCGCCCGGCACAAGGGGCAGAGCACCGGCAAGCCGGTCGTGATCCTCTATGCCGACCGCGCCAATCTGGCCACGATGGGTGAAACGATCCTCGACGGTGCCGCCGAATTCCTGATCAGGCCGTTCGACCGCGACCTGTTGCAGTTCAAGCTGGCCCAGGCTGGCGTGCTTCAGCCGCACTACAACGCTGCCTGAGACGCGCGTGCTGGCAATTTGCTTCAAACGCCAAGGTAGTTCCTGCCACGGTCTTAACAACCATGGTGAACCCTTTGTTAAGCCTTGCGCCATAGCCTGAATGCTTGTGTCGGCGAGGCTCGGGATGGAAGCTCAGTCAGTTCAAGGTTTGGACGTTGCAGTTCTGGATGCGGTGATCGATGAGGGCGGGCCTGAGGCACGCATCGCATTGGCCCGGCAGCTCGCGGCATTGGTCGCCTCCAGCGAAACGCCGGCCGTCGAACGCGAGCAGGTTCTGCCGGTTCTTCTGAAGCTTGCTGTCGACCCGGAGCGCGCTGTACGTGAAATCCTTGTCGAGAAACTCTCCGCCGTCGAGAGCCTGCCCGCCGACCTTCTGTTCTCGGTCATCGCCTCCGAAGACGATCTTGCCCTGCCATTCCTGCGCAATACCCCCGGCCTCAATAACTGGCACATGATGGCAGTGCTGCGCGTCGGAGATCCGGCCCGTCAGTCTGTCATCGCGAGCCGCATGGATCTTTCAGCCGAGGCCACGGCCTTCATCCTCAAGTCGGGGTCCATCGCGGCTGTTGTCGCCGTCATGGACAATCCTGCCATCAGGCTGAGTGCTGCCGATCTTCACACGATCTATGGCCGCTTTTCCAATGCGGAAGAGGTCATGGAACGGCTGCTGGCCTTGCCGGGCCTTCCGCTCGACATTCGTATCCTGCAGGCCCGCCGTTCTGCCACGCGCATGCGCCAGCTGATGGCGGAGCGTGGCTGGATTCCGGCGAACGACGCTTCCGAACTTGTGGCCGATGCAGAGGAATGCGCCATTCTGCAGGTTCTGGTCGACGCTGGCGACAAGGAACTCGCAGCAGCCGTTGCCTTCATGGCGTCGAAGCAGATGCTCACGCCGTCGCTCATTCTGCGCGCCGCGTGTCTTGGTGAGCGCCGCGTTGTCGAGGCCACGCTTGCCCATCTCAGCGGCATGACCGCAGCGCGTGCGGCGGCGGTGATCTATGGGCGTGGTGGCGGCAACATGAAATCGATTGTCAACAAGGCAGGGCTGCCGCTGTCCTGTACCGGCGTGCTCGTCGCCTTCAGTGAAGTTGTCTTTGAGGCCCGCGAGGAAGAAGTCGAGCTTTCCAGCGAACTCTTCGGCCGCCGCCTGCTTGAGAACCTGATGACCCGCTATGAGGGGATGACGGCCGCCGACCGGTCTAAGCAAATCGCCTTCGTCAGCCGGCTTGGCGAGGAGAAGGTGCGCAAGATCGCCCGCCAGCTCCGCGTCGATATCCAGCGCGCCGCATAGCGGCCAGCCCGGCTAGTATCTGAACTGTTCGTTCAAGACCCGCTCGGCCAGGCTGTGGCCCGGGTCGAAAAGGATTTTCACGCTCTTCTTCTTGTCTTCGGCGATCTCGACCGACGCGACATGCCGGACTTCAAGGTGATCGGCCACGGCCGCGACCGGACGCTTATCGGGCTCGAGAATGGTCAGCAGCACCTTGGCCCGTTGCGGCAGCACAGCGCCGCGCCAGCGGCGCGGCCGGAAAGCGCTGATTGGTGTCAGTGCCAGGAGGGGCGACCCGATGGGCAGGATCGGCCCGTGGGCCGAAAGGTTATAGGCAGTGCTGCCCACGGGTGTTGAAACGAGAATGCCATCACAGGCCAGCTCTTCCAGCCGCACCTGGCCATCGACCGAGATCATGATCTTTGCAGCCTGGTGACGTTGGCGCAGCAGTGACACTTCATTGAAGGCAATGGCTGTCTGGCGGTCGCCTACCTGTGTCAGGGCCACCATGCGCAGCGGATGAATGGTTGTCAGCTCGGCCGCTTGCAGCCTGGCAGGAAGATCCTTCTCGCCATAGTCGTTCATCAGGAAGCCGACCGAACCACGGTTCATCCCGTAGATCGGCGCGCCGGTCGAAACGAAGCGGTGCATGGTCTGCAGCATGTGGCCGTCACCGCCGAGTGCCACGATCACGTCCGCGTCGGCGGGATCGGTCTTGCCATGGCGCTTCTGCAACGCCTGCAGGGCGCGGCGCGCCTGCGGCGACTCTGAGGCGACGAAGGCAATGCGCTTGAAACTCATGGCGACACGGATGCGTTGACAGGGGCGGGGGAGAGCGACATGGAGGATGGTTCATACCACTGCTCTTCGGTTTACGGCAAATCATCCCCTGTCATGCGCTCGATCGTCGTCTGCACCACATGCAAGTTCCAGGATGGCCGCAAGACCGACGACGCTGGCCGGACTGCTGGCAGCCTGCTCGCCGAGGCCTTGCAAGGGCTTGTGACAGAACGGGGCCGCGATGATATCTCGGTCGTTACGCAGGCCTGCCTGTGGAACTGCAACCGGCCTTGCAGCGTCGTCATCCAGGATGACCAGCGCTTCAGTTATGTCACCGGTGGCCATGTGCCGACCGTTGCGCAGGCCGAAGCCATTCTCGGCTGGTTCGATCTTCACGGGGCGAGCGAACGCGGCGAAGTGCCTTTCCGCCAATGGCCTGATGCCATGCGCGGTCATTTCATCGCGCGCATTCCGCCGGTGCAGCCATGAGCACGACGCTGGTTCTTGGCGGGGCACGTTCCGGCAAGTCACGTTTCGCTGAGGGCCTGGCGCGCGGCGAATGCCACTACCTCGCCACTTCACAGGCTTTCGACGACGAGATGCGGGCCCGCATTGCCACGCACCGGCAGGATCGCGGCGCGCTCTGGGTGACGCATGAGGAGCCGCTGGCACTGACGGGAACGCTTGCTGACATCGATGCACCGGGCCGCTTTGTGCTCGTTGACTGCCTGACCTTGTGGCTCAGCAACGTGCTGCTGGCGGGGCAGGATTGGCAGGCCGCCACGGATGATCTCGCTGCAATGCTGCCACGGCTTCAGGCAAGCGTGGTGCTCGTGTCGAACGAGGTCGGCATGGGCCTTGTACCCGAAACGCCTCTTGGGCGCGCCTTTCGCGACGCGCAGGGCATTCTCAACCAGCGCATGGCAGCCATTGCCAACAACGTCTTCTTCGTCGCGGCCGGCCTGCCGCTTGCTCTTAAAGGACGACTGCCAGAGTGATGGCTGCCGCCAGCAGCACCCACATGGCGCGGTCATAAAGCTTGAGGCCGAGGTCGATGTCCTGGCGGAGGAAGTGATCGCGCCCATCGCCCATGTATGGCAGATTCACATACTCGCCGTCATAGTCGCGTGGGCCTCCGAAACGCAGTCCGAGTGCACCCGCCATGGCCGCTTCCGGCCAGCCTGCATTGGGGGAGCGGTGCTTGCTGGCGTCGCGCCAGGCCATGCGCAATGCATTCTGGGCATGCTGCTTGCCCTTAAACCATGCAGCGGCGGCGAAGAGCAGGGCGGTGAGGCGTGAGGCCGGCAGGTTCACGAGGTCGTCGCAGCGCGCGGCCGCCCAGCCGAAATGCTGATACTGGAACGTCTTGTGGCCGATCATCGAGTCAGCGGTGTTGATCGCCTTGTAGATCGCCAGCCCCGGCAGGCCGAGGATCGCATACCAGAAGATTGGCGCCACGATGCCGTCGGCAGTGTTCTCGGCCAGGCTCTCGAGTGCAGCCTTGACCACACCGCTGACATCGAGGTTCCGCGTATCGCGACCGACGATGTGCGAGACGGCCGCGCGCCCCTGCGCAAGCGAGACGTTGAGCCCTTGTCCCACCGCCTTCACATGCTCGCGCAGCGACTTCTGTGCAATCAGCGTCGAGGCCAGCAGGGCATTGAGAACGAATCCATACGGGATGAGCTGGCACAGGAGGTGGATGATGACCGACACGGCCCAGACGCCGGAAATCAGAAGGAAGAGGGCGAGGAGCCCGTTGACGCGGGCAAGGTTGCGGACATGCGGTGTGGTGTTCAGTTTGCTGTCGAGATAGCTGATGAACCATCCCATCCATTGCACAGGGTGGCCGATCTGGCTTGCGAGCAAGCGCGGATACCCCAGGAACCTGTCGGTGAGCAGGGCGAGGGCAGGCTGCAGGAGTGGGTCGAGAAGCGTCATGGCCTAGCGTGCGAGTCCCAGAATCATGCCAAGGTCCAGATGGCGTTCCAGCAGTGTGGCCAATTGGTCAAGCGTCTCGTCAATCACGCTCTCGTAGGCGAATCCGCCGGCAGCGGCGCCGAGGCCCGCGAGATAGGCCGCGCGGTAGCCGTCCGCAGTGAAGCAGCCATGCAGGTAGGTGCCGGCGATCCGGCCATCGGCGCTGACGGCGCCATCGGGCCCTGTTGTCGTCTTGGCAAAGGGCCGGGAACAGTCCGGGCCGGTGGTGTTCCCCAGATGAATTTCGTAGGCCGTGATGTCCGTGCCGCTTGCCACATGCGTGGCGCGGGTTTCCGTCACCGTCTTGCCGGGCAGCAGCATGGTCTCGATGTCAAGCAGGCCGAGCCCGGTGTGGCTGCCCTTTCGCCCCTCCAACCCTTCCGGGTCATGGATGGCTCGCCCCAGCATCTGGTAGCCGCCGCAGAGGCCCAGAACATGGCCGCCCCGGCGCACATGGGCGGCAAGGTCAATGTCCCAGCCGTTGTGGCGCAGGGCTTCCAGATCGGCCGCCGTTGCCTTGCTGCCCGGAATGATGACGAGGCGTGTATCGCCCGGAATGGCTTCGCCCGGATTGACGAAGCGGAGGGCGATGCCAGGCTCTTGCCGCAGCGGGTCGAGGTCGTCGAAATTCGCGATCCGCGGCAGGCGCAGCACGGAGATGACGAGGCCGTCGCGGGTAACGCCGGTCATCTCTTCGAGTGCGAGGGCATCTTCGGCGGGTAGTTTCCGGGCCCCTTCAAAATGCGGCACGACGCCGAGACATGGCAAACCGGTCCTTCGCCCGATATCGGCGCGCCCTTCATCAAAGAGCGAAGGATCGCCATGGAACTTGTTGATTATGAATCCTTTTAGGAGTTCGCGGTCTGCAGGCCCCAGAACCTGTTGCGTGCCGACAATCGAGGCGATGACACCGCCGCGATGAATGTCGCCGACGAGAATCGCGGGCACACCACCCGCCTGGGCGAAGCCGAAATTGGCCAGGTCGCCGTCGCGGAGGTTCGTTTCCGCCGGGCTTCCCGCTCCCTCGACCAGTATGAGGTCGTTCTCCGCCTTCAGGCGGCTAAAGCTCTCTAGGATCGCTGGCATGAAGCTCTGCCGGGCCTTGAAATAGTCGCGCGCCTTGAGGGTCTGCCCGCGCTGGCCCTGCACGATGACCTGGGCGCCTGTTTCGCTTTCGGGCTTGAGCAGAACCGGGTTCATGTGAACCGAGGGCGGAACACGGGCCGCCCGGGCCTGCAGGTGCTGGGCCCTTCCGATTTCTCCGCCATCAATGGCGACGGCGGCATTGTTGGACATGTTCTGCGGCTTGAACGGCGCGACCTTCAGGCCGCGCCTGACAAAGGCCCGCGCCAGCCCCGCCACGATCAGCGACTTTCCGACATCGGACCCGGTGCCCATGAACATGATGGCCTTGGCCGTCATCGTGGGGCCGCCGCGACGATGTGGGCGTAGGAGCCCATGACCTTGCCTGCGCGAAGTCCCATGGGGGGCAAGGCGTCGCCCTTGGCATTGCGAACCGTGAAGAGCGCCTCGCCGCTGCCCGTCACGGCGCCGCTCGAATAGTGGAACTCATGGCCGCGGAGGGACCGGGGAAAGGGCCCCGAGGCACAATCAAGCTGCCGGTAGCCGAGGTGGAGTCGAGGCTTGGCAAAGCTTGTTTCCACGGGCAGCAGGCCTGCCATGGTATGGGCTTGGCCCTCGGCATCGGTCAGCCGCTGGCCCAGCACCATGTAGCCGCCGCACTCGCCATAGACGGTGCCAGTGAAGCTGCGCAGGCCGTTGAGGAAGCGCTGGTTGGCCGCCAGCGTGCCGGCATGGAGTTCCGGATAGCCGCCGGGCAGGAAGAGAAAATCTGCTGCCGGAGGCGGCTCATCATTGAGTGGCGAGAAGGTTTCGATTGCAGCGCCTTGCGCCCGCCAACCCGTCAGGAGATGCGGATAGGCGAAACCGAAGGCAACATCGCGGGCCACCGCAATGCGCTGCGCGGGTGGTGGCACGGCCACGCCGGGCGCTTGATTCGTGATGTCGGTTCCAATTTGAGACAGTTTGTCAAGAAATGTTTCACGTGCAACTCCTGCGGCCGCACTTTCAATGAGGGTCTCAAGCGACTGATTCTCTTGAGCTTGCACCAGTCCGAGATGCCGCGAAGGCATGTTGATTGAGTCACTCTGCCGCAGCACGCCGAGCACCGGGCATGAAGGCGGCAATGCCTCGCGCAGCAGGCTTTCGTGCCTGTCGCCCTTCACGCGGTTGAGGATGACGCCGGCCATCTCGACATCCTTGCTGTAGCTGGCGAAGCCGTGGACGAGGGCCGCGACCGATTGCGCCTGATGGGAGCAATCGACCACCAGCACCACGGGAAGGCCCAGCGCGGCCGCGAGGTCCGCGGTAGACCCTTCGGCGCCTTGCGGCCCGTCGAAAAGCCCCATCACGCCCTCGACGATCACGAGGTCAGAGTCTGCTGCAAGCTCTGACAGAAGGCCTGCACATGTCGCCCGGCCCATGGCCCAGAGATCGAGATTGAAGCAAGGCGCGCCGCTTGCGGCGGCATGGAAGCCCGGATCGATGTAATCGGGCCCCGCCTTTGCAGCCCGCACGCGCAGGCCACTATTGCGGAAGGCCCTGATGAGGCCCAGCGTGACGGACGTCTTGCCGCTCCCGGACTGCGTGCCCGCGACGACGAAGGCCTTAGCCAATACGGTTCTCCCGCTCGGCGGCGCCGTACCAGTCGAGCAGGGGGCGCCAGTCACTGGCATGGCCGACAACAACGATCGCGGGTGTCGGTGGTTCATTCTCGGCGACGAACCGACCCGCTTCTGTGAGTGTTGTCGCTGCCACTTGCTGCTGCGGCATGCTGGCGTTGGAGATAATCGTCACGGGATCATCGGCGGGGCGCCCACCGGCCATGAGCGCGCCTGCAATGTCGCCGAGGTTTTTGACCGCCATGTACATGACAATCACGGGTGAGGCGGTTGCCACAGCCTGCCAGTTCACGTTGGCTGGCATCTGGCCGGTGGCGTCGTGGCCGGTGAGGAAGATCACGGCATGATTGGTGTCGCGATGGGTGGCGGGAACACCGGCATAGGCCAGCCCGCCAACGCCCGACGTGATGCCCGGCACGATGCGGAAAACAACGCCCGATTTGGCCAGCGTCTGGCTTTCCTCTCCACCGCGCCCGAACATGAAGGGGTCGCCGCCCTTGAGCCGCAGCACGCGCTTGCCCTGGCCCGCCAGTTCGATGAGGCGAAGCGAGATGTCACGCTGTACCGGTGAGGGCTTGCCGCCGCGCTTGCCCGCATATTCGAGTTCGGCACCGACCCGCACCCAGCGCAGGATGTCGGGGTTCACCAGCGCATCATAAACGACCACATCGCAGTTCTGCATGGCGTGATAGGCGAGGAGTGACATGAGCCCCGGTGCACCAGGTCCTGCTCCCACCAGCCAGACCGTTCCCGGATGGAAAACAGGGAAGGCCTCATGGTCGAGGCGGGCAAAACCTGTTGCCTGGTCGATCCCCTCCCATGCACTGGCGCTTTTCGTTGGCGTGTGGCTCATGGCCCCTTATACCCATGCGTTATGCGGGCGGAAAAGCCAGAACAGACATTGCGGCGCGGCTGGACGACAGGGGCCTGCGCCACCGCCGCAACCAAGGCGGCGCTTGTCGCTCTCAAGACCGGGACTTTCCCGGACCCTGTCAGCATCACCCTGCCGAAGGGCCAGCAGGTCGCATTTGCCCTCACGCTGGAAGAACGGGATGGCGACTGGGCCAGGGCAGGGATCGTCAAGGATGCCGGCGACGATCCGGATGTCACCCATGGCGCAACTGTGATCGCGCGCGTGCGGCGCCTACCTTCCGGCATTTCGTTCCGGGCGGGCGAGGGCGTGGGGCGCGTGACCAAGCCTGGGCTTCCCGTTGCGCCGGGCGAACCCGCGATCAATCCGGTGCCGCGGGCGATGATGACGCGCGTGGTCGAGGAACTGGGCGGCGGAGCCGAGATTGAAATCTCGATTCCGGGTGGTGAGGCGCTTGCCGCCAAGACCTGGAATCCGCGTCTCGGTATTGTCGGCGGACTTTCGATCCTTGGCACGACGGGCATTGTCAATCCCTTCTCCTGCGCGGCCTGGATCGCATCCATTCATCGCGGCATCGATGTCGCACGCGCCAATGGCCTGGCCCATGTGGCGGGTTGCACGGGCTCCACGTCGGAAGATACTGTTCGTGCGCATTATGATCTTCCCCTTGAGGCGATGCTCGACATGGGAGACTTCGCGGGAGGCCTTCTCAAGTATCTTCGCCTGCATCCCGTGCCACGCGTCACCATCGGGGGTGGTTTCGGCAAGATCACCAAGCTTGCGCAAGGGGCCATGGATTTGCATTCGGGCAGGAGCCAGGTTGATTTTGACTGGCTGGCAGCACGAATGCCGGCCGGACTGGCCGATGCGGTGCGAGGCGCCAATACCGCGCAGCAGGTGCTCGAGCTTGCAGGACCCGCAATCGCACAGCAGGTGGCCGGTGAAGCGCTTCGCCACGTCAACAGCATGCTTGAGGGAGCAGGGATCCGCGCCGACGTGATGATTGTCGATCGAGCGGGGAAGGTCATGGCCCATGCCGGCTAGGCGCGTTCTGATCCTGGCCGGTACGTCCGAGGCCCGCGACCTTGCTGCACAGCTTCACGAGAAGGGCGTGCACGCCATTACGTCTCTGGCGGGCGTGACGCAATCACCACTTCTCCCGCCCGGCGAAATTCGCCGCGGCGGCTTTGGTGGCACGGAGGGTCTTGTCGACTATCTGCGCCACAACGGCATCACCCATCTGATCGACGCGACGCATCCCTTCGCCTCAAACATGTCTGCGCATGGACACGATGCTGCGCGCCTTCTGTCCATTCCGCTGTTGCGGCTGGAACGGCCGGCATGGCCTCTGCGGGACCGGTGGCTTATGGTCGGCAGCATCGACGAGGCAGCACAGGTTCTTCCATCACAGGCGCGTGCATTGATCACCACCGGGCATCGCGGCCTGCTGTCCTTCCTCGCGCGCAAGGATATCTCGGGCGTCATCCGCACCATTGAACCGGCGGCAACGCCCATGCCGCCGCATTGGCAACTGCTGTTGCAGCGCCCGCCCTACACCGTGGACAGCGAAGTTGCGTTGATGCAGGCAAACCATACCAGCCACCTCGTGACGAAGAACTCAGGCGGCAGCGCCACCGCTGCAAAGCTTGATGCGGCGGAACTTCTGGGTGTCACTGTCGTCATGATTGGGCGGCCCTTCAAGCCGCCTTGCACGGTTGTCTCTGACGTTTCAGCCGCTGTGGACTGGCTTGGCGGATGAAGGCAGCCTTGCTTGGAATCGCCTGCAACACGCGGTAGGCTGCGGCCCACAAATCAGGATTGTCCTCATGAAGAAACTTGCCGCTCTGTTCCTCGCCCTTATTGCCTGCACAGGCCTGTCGCAGGCGGGGACCCTGGACGAGGTCAAGGCGCGCGGCGTGCTGAAATGCGGCGTCAACACCGGCCTTCTCGGCTTCGCCGAGAAGCAGGCAGATGGGAGCTGGGTTGGCTTTGATGTTGACTATTGCAGGGCGCTCGCCGCGGCTGTGCTAGGCGATGCGGGAAAGGTCGAGTTTGTTGGGCTTACGGCCCAGAATCGTTTTGATACGCTGAAGTCGGGCGCCATTGATTTGCTGGCGCGCAACACAACCTGGACCATGGAGCGCGAGACGGCACTGCCATTCCGGTTTGTCGGCGTGAGCTATCATGATGGCCAGGGTTTCCTCGTTCCCAAGCTGGCGGGGATTACCTCCGTGTTCGCCATGAGCCAGGCTTCGATATGCACCGTCAGCGGCACCACGACCGAGGTTAATGTCGGCGACTTCTTCCGCGAGAAGGACATGGCCTATGTGGCGCAGACCTTCCCGAGCATCGACGAAGCCGTTGCTGCCTATGAGGCTGGCAAGTGCGATGCCTATACGACGGATCAGTCGCAGCTCTATGCCGTTCGCCTCCGCCTCAAGAAGCCTGAGGAGCACATCATTCTGCCGGAAGTGATTTCCAAGGAGCCGCTGGGGCCTGCGGTTCGCGCCGGTGACGAGCAGTGGTTCAATATCGCGCGCTGGACGCTTTTTGCGCTGATCGATGCCGAAGAGGAATCGTTGCGCGGCGTCAATGTGGCTGAGGCCAAGGAGAAGTCGAAGAAGGCCTCTGTCCGCCGTCTGCTGGGACTGGAGGGCAACTTTGGCAGCAATCTCGGTCTCGACAATGACTGGGCGTCGCGGGCGCTGAGCGCCGTCGGCAACTACGGCGAAATCTTTGACCGCAACCTGGGTGAATCTTCAAAACTCAAGATCGAGCGCGGTCTCAACAATCTCTGGAACAAGGGCGGCATCCTCTACGCACCGCCTGTGCGCTAGTTTTACGGGTTGTATAATTCTTTGGCGGTACTAAGTTGGGCAAATGAACAAGCCCATGGTTATCCGCAAAGTCGGCAACTCTCTGACGTTGACCGTTTCTGAACTGGCCAAGGATTTGGGTCTTGGCGAGGGCGATCAAGTCTATGCGGTGCGTACACCGCGTGGCTTCGAGATATCACCCTATGATCCGGATTTTGAGAAGGCGGTCGATGCGGCGCGCAAGTTCATGCGCACCTATCCAAACGCAATGAAAGAGCTCGCGGAATAAGTAGCCGTTGAACTGGCTGACTTTCGATATGGTGCTGGCGTTCCATCAGGAGGCTCTGGTTTCCTTTGGTGGCGAGGAAGGGGTGCGTGACGAGGGACTATTGCGCAGCGCATTGGCGAGGCCAGCGCATATTGCGGCATATGAAGAGGGGGCTGACATTTTCAGGCTCGCTGCCGCCTACTGCCATGGCATCGTCATGAACCATCCGTTCATCGATGGAAACAAGCGGACGGGAATCTTGGCCGCTGTTGTCTTTCTTTCACTCAACGGCACGGAGGTCACCTTCGAAGAGCCGGATATTGCCGCCTTTGTACTTGGTCTTGCTGCCAGTGATTTCACCGAAGCGCAGCTTGCGGAGTGGTTGCGGCGGGCGGCTGAATAGCCTCAGCCGGTTTCCACGGCCTCGTTGCTCGATCCCCACTCGGTCCAGGAACCATCATAGAGAGCATGATCCTTGGCGCCGAGTTCGCTGAGGGCCAGCGTCAGGATCGCGGCCGTCACGCCGGAACCGCAGCTTGTGATGACGGGCTTTGCAGTATCAACACCGGCCTTGCTGAAGGTGCTGGCCAGGGCCGCTTCATCTTTCAGGGTGCCATCGGGCCTCAGAAGCGAGGCATAGTGAACGTTGAGGGCACCGGGCATATGCCCGGGACGCACGCCGGCGCGGGGCTCCGGTTCCTCACCGCGGAAGCGCGTTCCCGAGCGCGCATCGGCGATCTGCGCCGATCCTGAGGCTACAGCCTTTGCCACGTCCGCGAGCGAGCGCACCATGGTGGCCCGGAAGCGCGGCGTGAAATGACGCTCCTGGGGTTGGGCGGCCGGGCCATTCTCCAACGGCTTTCCTTCACGCTCCCACTTGGGAAGCCCACCGTCGAGCACGGCCACATCGTCATGGCCGAAGACCTTGAACATCCACCAGCAGCGCGCCGCCGAGAAGAGACCGGCCGCGTCATAGCAGATCACCTTCTTGCCATCGCCAACACCGAGCTTCTTCACGTCGCTGGCGAACTTCGCCGGTGATGGAAGCATGTGTGGCAGGGAGCTGCTGGTATCGGCCGTGCCGTCGATATCGAAGAGCTGCGCCCCCGGAATGCGCTTGGCGTGAAATTCCTCGCGTGCGTTCCTTTTGGCGGCGGGGAGGTGCCATGAGGCATCGAGGATCACGATATCGGGGGCGCCAAGGCGGCCCGCCAGCCAGTCAGTCGAAACAAGGTTGCTCAAGATTTTATCCGTATTCAGGTCTTGGGTGAGGAAGTGATGCAGTTGCTGGCTTGTCCGCGGCCATTGCAGATGTCGGGTGCCGCGAGGGAAAGCGCGCCATCCATGCCCGTCACCATGCGGAAGCCCTTGAGATCATGCTCGGAGAGCACGCCAAGCTTGCTCGGTGGCGTCTTCTCGGCTTCATCGATGAGCCCCGGATCCACGCCCATCTCGGAGTAGTAGTCGAGCAGCTTTTTCTTGAGATCCGCATACATGCCTTGCGTGACTTTCGGCTTCAGCTTCTTGCGGCCGATCTCCTTGCGGCTGATGATCTTCTTCTTGCCGTCCACGATCTGATAGGTTTCGCGATAGGTGACGCGGATATTCTGCCAGGTGGTTGTCACCTGATGCACCCCGATGCTCACGTCAGCCGAAGCAATGCGCCGGATGCCGCCAGCCAGCACCAGCGGGCAGGCCGAATTGCAATAGGCATTCCGCGTGCGCACCATGCCCCGGTAAATTCCGTTCTGGGCCTTTGGCGGCTTGCAGTCCTGACGGGGCGCGCAACCGATGAAGACTGTGTAGCCAACGGCCACGTCCATTTTGCGGTCGCGGATGATGCGTCCGAGGGCCAGCGCCGAATTCACATCGCCGCCGGCAGACTGCAGGATCACCGGCAGATGTGCGTCGCCAATCGACTTGAGGAAGGCCTTGAAGCGCTTGCTGGTGCCCGGGGTGATCTTGCCGTCGGCCACGATCCATTCGGGGCAGGTGGGTTCGCAGGCGCCGCTGGCGCGGACATGGGTAAAGGCCATGGGCAGTTCCCAGGCCTCGGGCTTTTTCTTGGCAGCTAGCGCCTCGCCGGGCAAAAGGGCGAGGGCCAGCAGCGCAAGGGCTGCAATCAGTTGGCGGCACATGGGCAGAACCTGGATCAGGCGGGACACCCGCCGACGATAGCAGCGTCGTTCCGGTTAGGCCACTGTGCTTGACTTTTCCGTGCCATTGCCGCTAAAGCCCGCCGCAACCCGCCAGGAGTGTTCTTGGCGGGCGTTTTGTGCGCTGTCCGAGGGCACCCCGGTTTCTTTGAAACCACTGATAAAGACCGCTTTCACAACGGGTTATGAAGCGGCTCCACAGGGCGCGGGAAAGAAGGAAAGATATGTACGCAGTCATCAAGACGGGCGGCAAGCAGTATCGCGTTGCGCCCCAGGACAAGATCCTCATCGAAAAGCTGGAAGGCTCCGCCGGAGACCAGGTCCAGTTCACCGAAGTGCTTATGGTTGCCAATGATGGCGCCGTTGACGTCGGTGCCCCGCTCGTTTCGGGCGCCACCGTGGTCGGCGAAATCGCTGCCCAGGAAAAGGCGGCGACCGTCTATATTTTCAAGAAGCGCCGCCGCAAGCACTATCGCCGCCGCAATGGCCATCGCCAGTTGCTGACCTCGGTGACCATCACCGAGATCCTGACCGGTGGTGCAAAGCCTGCCGCGAAGGCCAAGGCCGCTGCGCCGAAGGCCGAGAAGAAGGCGGAGGCCGCGCCAGTCACATTGGCGGCTCCGGTTGCCTCTTCGGGTTCGGACGACATTTCGCTCATCGGCGGCGTCGGCCCCAAGATGGAGTCGGGCCTCCGCGAGCTGGGTTACAACACCTTTGCCTCGATCGCCGCCTGGACGGCCGATGACGTGGCCAAGGTCGAGGCCCATCTGAAGCAGAAGGGCCGCGTGGCCCGTGAAGAATGGATCGAGCAGGCCCAGGAACTGGCCGCCGGCAAGCCGCCGCGCGCCAAGACCGACAAGGCCCGCGCCAAGGAATAAGGAGAGACAGCCATGGCACACAAAAAAGCAGGCGGTTCATCCCGCAACGGCCGCGACACCGCTGGCCGCCGTCTCGGCGTCAAGCTGTTCGGTGGCGAGCAGGCGATCCCGGGCAACATCATCGTCCGCCAGCGCGGCACCAAGTGGCACCCGGGCACGGGCGTCGGCATTGGCCGCGACCACACCATCTTCGCAATGGTGACGGGAACGGTTGAGTTCCGCGGCTCCAAGGGTAACAAGCAGCTCGTCTCGGTCGTGGCACCGAAGGCTGCCGAGTAAGCTCTGAACATTGTGTTTTCCGGGGCCATGCTCCGGACTTGAAACGGAGGGATGGCTGCCATCCCTCCGTTTTGCTTTGGAGCCGCAGATGACGTACGCAATTCAAACGGACCGGCTTCTCCTGCGGCCCGTTGCCGGCAGCGATGTGCCGCTGATCGTGGAGGGCCTGAGTGACTTCCGCGTGTGCCGCCATCTTGCCCGCGTGCCCTATCCCTATCATCGCGCCGATGCCGAGGATTTCATCGCGTGGTCAGCAGCGCTGCCGCCCGATTCCGCCGTTCGGGTGATTGCCCTGCGCCATGATCCGGCAGCGCTCATTGGCATGATCAGCTATGAATACAGCGCGGCAGAGAACGACGCCGAACTTGGCTACTGGCTGAGCCTGCCGGCATGGGGCAGGGGCTATGGCACCGAAGCCGCCAGTGCCATGGTCGAAGACGCCTTTGTCCGGGCGGGGCATAGCCTGCTGCGGGCAGCGTACTTCAACGATAATCCTGTTTCCGGAAGACTCCTGCGCCGGATCGGCTTTGTCGAGATCGGCCCGGGAACGAGTTTCTCCAGGGCACGCGCCTGCGAAGTGCAGAAGACCAGGCTGATGCTCACGCGCGAGCGCTGGCAGTCGCTCTTTCCGGAAAGAGTGGTTTCTCACCAGTTCAAAAATCCCTGATGGTCCGCTAAGCTCTGCGGGCACATTGCCGGGGACAGAATTGATGTGGCGGCGGCCGGAGAAACTGTGGATCGTCGAGAGGCTCGGCCGCGTCCTGCCTGCGCAAACCGGCATGCTGCTCGGGGCCGTGGCCTTTGTCTCAAGTCTCTCGCCCAGCCTCATTCCGCGGGCTGGCCTGTTGCAGGGCGCTCTTGCGGGGCTTGCCTTTGCGATCGCCTATGGGCTCGCCGTCGCGGTTGAAAGTGCATGGAAGTGGCTGGGCCTGCCGCTGCTGCCAACGCGCCTGCGGCGGCGGACTTTGCCTGCCTCGCTGCTGTTGACCGCAATGATCCTGGTCTTTGGCCTGTCGCAGGCCACCGGCTGGCAGAATGCCATTCACGACGCGATGAAGATGCCGCCAGTCGAATCGGCGCGCCCCTTCACGATTGCCGGTGCGGCAACCATCGTCATCCTGCTGCTTCTGGGGATTGCGCGGGCCTTCAGATGGCTGTCCAGCTCTCTCACGGCCTGGCTCAAGATTTACCTGCCGAAGAAGATCGCCATTGCGTCAGGCATTTTCGGAACGGCTCTGTTCTTCTGGGCCATTGGTGACGGCATCCTGCTGACCGCGGGTCTGCATGTGCTGGACAATTCCTACCAGAAAATCGACCGCCTGTTGCCGTCGGGTGTCTCTCAGCCGACCGCCACGGAGAGTACAGGAAGCCCGGCGTCGCTGATTGCCTGGGAGGGGCTCGGTGCCCAGGGCATTGACTGGATCGCGTCACGGCCCGGCCAGCGCGAGATGGTTGATCTCGCCGGGCCAGCTGCGATGGCGCCGCTGCGGGTCTATGTCGGCTTGAACTCTGCTGATGACGTCGAGGCACGCGCGGCTTTGGCCCTCGCCGAACTGAAGCGCACCGGTGCCTTCGACCGCGCGGTCTTGGTCATCGCCACACCCACGGGAACCGGCTGGGTCGATCCGGCCGGCATGTTGCCCGTCGAGATTTTGCAGCGGGGTGATATCGCGTCCGTAGCTGTTCAATACTCATATTTGCCAAGCTGGCTCTCGCTGATCGTTGAGCCGGAATATGGGGCCGAGACGGCACGTGCGGTCTTCGAGGCGGTCTATGGCTATTGGCGCGACCTGCCGCCGGAGAGGCGGCCGCGGCTCTATCTTTTCGGCCTCAGCCTCGGTGCCCTGAACTCCGATCTGTCGGCGGATTTCTTCGATATCATCGCAGCGCCCTATGATGGAGCGCTCTGGGCCGGCCCGCCCTATGCCAGCAAGACATGGAAAGAAGTCACGAGAACACGCCAGCCGGAAAGCCCCGCCTGGCTTCCGGTGTTCCGTGACAGCACGCTGTTCCGTTTCCGCAATCAGGTGGGCACGCCCGTCTCGCCGGAATCACCTTGGGGGCCGGTGCGGATCATGTATCTGCAATATGCTTCCGACCCGATTGTCTTCTTCGAGTGGGCCAGCTTCTGGCGGCGGCCCGCATGGATGGATCAGCCGCGCGGTGCCGATGTTGCGCCGCAGTTGCGATGGGTGCCGGTTGTGACAGGCCTGCAACTCATGACAGACATGATGACCGCGACGACCGTTCCCGCAGGTGTCGGCCACGTCTATGCCGCGGAGGACTATCTTGATGGCTGGCTTTCCGTCAGCGCGCCGCAGGGCTGGTCGGAGGAAGGCCTGGCGAAACTCCGTAGCTGGCTTTCGCAGCAGGGAATCTAAGTCAGGCCAGCACGAGCCGGATGCGGCGGTTGATCTTGCCTTTGTTCTCGATCTTCTGGACGGCAATGGTGCCGATTTCGCCGGTGCTCAGTACATGCGTTCCACCGCATGGCTGGAGGTCGACCTTGCCGCCGTCGCCGATCAGCACCAGCCGCACGCGGCCTGTGCCGCGCGGTGGTTTCACGAACATGGTGCGCACCAGCTCAGGATTGGCATCCAGTTCCTCATCGGTGATCCAGCGCGTGGCCACGGCATGGTTCTCGCTGATCCAGCCATTGATCTTCGCTTCCAGTTCCAGCTTGTCTGGAATCTGGCCCTCTGGAATGTCGAAGTCGATGCGCCCGCCATCGCCGGTGATGGCGCTGCCCGTCACCGGAAAGGGCACGGCGGCGCAGAGCAGGTGCATCATCGTGTGGCAGCGCATCAGCTTGTGGCGGCTGTCCCAGTCAAGCTCTGCAGTGACTGTTTCTCCTGCACCAGGCAGCACTTGTCCTTCTGCGGGCACGTGGATCGCGCGCTTCATTTCGTCATAGACGGTGGTGGCGATGGTGATGGTCCTGCCGCCAGCGCGCAGCACGCCCTTGTCACCTGGCTGGCCGCCTGCTGTGGGATAGAAAACAGTGCGGTCGAGCACGATCCCGCCACGGTCATTGATGTCTACCACCGTCGCGTCACAAGACTTGGTGTAGGCGTCGTCCCGGAACAGAAGCGCGGTCATGCAGGCTCGAAGACCTTGGGTGCTGTGGACTTTGCCTCAAGCCAGTGCGGCACGGGCAGGTCCTTGGAACGCAGGAAGGCAGGGTTGAACAGCTTCGAGGCATAGCGCGTGCCGTAGTCGCAGAGCACTGTGACGATGGTGTGTCCCGGGCCCATCTGCTTCGCGAGACGGATGGCACCCGCGACATTGACGCCGGTCGAGCCGCCCATGCACAGCCCTTCATGTTCGAGCAGGTCGAAGGCGACCGGGATGGCCTCGCTGTCGGGAATCTGGAAGGCCTCGTCCACCACGATGCCCTCGAGGTTCTTGGTGATGCGGCCCTGACCGATCCCTTCCGTGATCGAGGATCCCTCGGACTTGAGTTCACCGGTCTTGTAGTAGCTGAACAGTGCGGCGCCGAGCGGGTCGGCCAGCGCAATGCAAATGTTCTTGTTGCGCTCTTTCAGTCCGAGGCTAACGCCGCCCAGCGTACCACCGGAGCCCACTGCCGAGACGAAGCCGTCGATCTTGCCATCCGTTTGCTTCCAGATTTCTGGCGCCGTGGTTTCGATATGTGCCTGCCGGTTCGCCACATTGTCGAACTGGTTGGCCCAGACGCCTCCCATGGCCGCGGCAAGGCGGCCGGAATACTTCACATAATTGTTCGGGTTCTTGTAGGGCACGGCAGGCACTTCAACGAGTTCGGCGCCGAGCTGCCGCAAGGCGTCCTTCTTCTCCTGCGATTGCGTTTCCGGGATGACGATAACTGACTTGATGCCCATGGCATTGGCAACGACAGTCAGTCCGATTCCGGTGTTGCCGGCCGTACCTTCGACAATCGTGCCACCCGGCTTGAGTTCACCGCGGGCGAGGGCGTCCTTGATGATGAAGAGGGCGGCGCGATCCTTGACCGACTGTCCGGGGTTCATGAACTCCGCCTTGCCGAGGATGGTGCAGCCGGTCAGCTCCGAGGCCTTGCGCAGCTTGATGAGAGGCGTGTTGCCGATGGCGGCAATGACGTCGTTGCGAATGTCCATGACTTCCATCCTTTTCGGCCCGGGTTTTGCCCGAGTGCCTGTGGCAGGTCAAACCACGAAGCGGAAAGGGCCCGTGCAGCGGATGCACGGGCCCTTCACGGAAACTGGCTCCCCGACCTGGACTCGAACCAGGGACCATTCGATTAACAGTCGAATGCTCTACCAACTGAGCTATCGGGGAATGTGCGGGCGCTATAGCAGAGCGTTTCCGCCTGTAAAAGGTTTTTTGGAAGCTGAAGCCGGGGGTGAAAACGGCGTGCAAACTCCTATATGATTGCCTCGACATGGAGCGAGCCCGTTGACCACGATCTCTTTCCTCGGGCGGCGCATTCCCGTTCCGGGCAATATTTATCTGAGGGTGCCTCTGGGCATCCTGCTCGTCCTCGGGGGCTTTCTCGGCTTCCTGCCGGTTCTGGGCTTCTGGATGCTGCCCTTTGGCCTTCTGATCCTGTCGATCGATTTTCCGCCGGTGCGCCGTTTTCGCCGCCACGTGACCGTGAAGCTTGGAAACTGGATCAGGAGGCGCTGGCCGTCGCTGGCTGCCCGCCTTGGGCTGATGCAGCGGAAGGATTCGGCGCCTGGCGCCAAGTAATTGGAGGCCTCGGAGGGAATCGAACCCCCGTACAAGGATTTGCAGTCCTCTGCGTAGCCACTCCGCCACGAGGCCTAGACCGGAGTGCTTAGTATTCAACCGGTAAAGAATTGGTGGCGCTTATAGGCGAGGGTACTGGCTGTGACAACAGCACAGTGCCGCATTGTTGTTTGTCAGGTGATCCACAGGCGGCTGGAAACCGCGAGACGGAGGAACTGCACCAATGTCGTGCAGGGCAGGCCGGGATTCGCTCGTGAGTCGGGTCTGAAGCAGTAGATTCCAAGCAGTTTTCTTGTTGGCCCCGGCGCCAGTGAAGCGCGGATTGTGCAGGGAAAGTTGCGTTTTTGCCGCACTCGCAACAGCTTCCAAGAAAGCACTTGCAACCTCGTGCTGACTGTACTCAATAGTGTCATATATCGATCCGATAGAGGTCGATGCGAGGGTCGCGAACTAGGTTGGTGCAGATGGTAGGGGCGTGGCGGAACCGCATGCGGGGCGGGATAGCCTTGATGGGACTGGTGATGGCTTTGACAGCCGTGCCTGTTGCGCCGTCTTGGGCCGATACGCTCAAGGGCGCCATGCTCAAGGCCTACCGCACGAATCCCACTTTGCAGGCGCAGCGCTCCCGGCAGCGGGCCACCGATGAAGTGGTTCCCCAGGCCAAGTCTGGCTGGCGTCCCACCATTACCGCGCAGGGCACGGTAACGCGCTCATGGACACATATCGAGGATGCCAAGATTTCGAATCTTTTCGGCTCCACGATCAAGTCGGACAATGTGGACGATACGACCCAGTCGCTGAGCATCCAGCTGTCGCAACCGATTTTCCGCGGTTTCAAGACCATTGAAGGCACCAAGCAGGCCAAGGCCATCGTCGAGGCCGGCCGCGAGCAGCTTCTGGCAACAGAGCAGAGCGTTCTCCTGACTGTGGCGGACGCCTATCTCTCGGTCATCCGTGATCGCAAGATTCTCTCTCTGCGCGAGCAGAATGTGGGCAATCTGGCCAAGCAGCTTCAGGCGGCCCAGGCGCGCTTTGATGCTGGCGAAGTCACACGCACTGACGTGACACAGGCCCGGGCCCGTGTCGCCGGCGCACAATCTTCAGTGGCTTCTGCCAAGGCGCAGCTCGCCAGCAGCATCGCTCGCTATGAGCAGTTTGTTGGCTCCAAGCCGGGCAAGCTGCAGATGCCGGGCATTGCGAATATTCCATCCTCGCTTGATGAGGCCCTTGAGATCGCGCGGGCCAACAACCCGACCATCAAGGCTGCCGAACATACGCGCCAGGCCCAGGAACACGCCATCGAAGTTGTGAAGGGCGACCTCTTGCCGGAAGCCCGTGTCACGGCTTCTTCGTCAGTGAGCGATCCTTCGGGCAGCAACCCAAATTGGACGACAAACACCCAGGTTTCCGCCTCGCTGACCGTGCCGATCTACGAGGCCGGCCGTGTCTATTCGGAAGTGCGTGAAGCCAAGCACGTGGAAAGCCAGCGCCAGCTTGAAGTGGTGGCGCAGGGCCGCGCTGTCCGGCAGAGCGTCAAGACCGCCTGGAACGACATGATCGCTGCGCAGGAAGCCATGGCCTCGGCCAAGTCGCAGGTCTATGCCTCCGAGCTGTCGCTTGATGGCGTCACGCAGGAATATCTCGTCGGTTCGCGCTCGACGATCGACATCCTCAATGCCCAGCAGGAAGTGACCAACGCCAAGATCACGCAGGTCTCGTCCGAATACAGCTATGTGCTGTCGAGCTACGAGGTTGTTTCGGCTGTCGGCCGTTTGACGGCGCGCAGGCTGTCGCTGGGCGGGCCGTACTATGACGTTGAAGAGAACTACGACAACGTCAAGAACAAGTGGATTGGCACCGGCGCCGAGACGCTGCGCTGACCGGCCCGGCCGGTTTCCCCATTCTGTAGGACTTGAGGGCAGGGCGCCCGATCTGTGGCGTTAACCCTGTTAACGGTCATTAACCATTGTGCGGGTGACTTTTTGCTACAGTTTCCATAGAAGCATTTTGACGGCGATCCACCGGGCCCGGATTCGGGGGCTTGGAATCGCAGGGGGTTAGAGTTGTCTATGGAACCCAAAATGGAGGACCTGCTGGCCTCCATCCGCAAGGCAATCGACAATGACCTGGGCGGCGAAGCCGCGTCCACGAGAGGTGAGGCGCGCGGTACGCTCATGCGCGGTGCGCTCCGCGAAATGCGCGTCAGCCTTGAACGCCATGAGCGCGATGGCACCTCGCCCGAGAAGGAAATTGCCGAGATTCGGGGCCGTATCCTGCGCAGCTCCGCTGAAATGCCGCCCGCACCACCAGCGCCGCGGCGCAGCCTGACGCGCTCACCCGTCGAGCCGCCGCGCGATGATTTCCGCCGCATCATGGCAACGCCGCGCGCGGCACGGGGCCCCCATGTGGCGCCCGCTGCGCCGCCGCCTTTCCTGCCTGAGCCGCCGGATTATCGTGGCCCGGACTATCGGGGCCATGTGCCGGCCCCGCCTGATTTCCGTGGCAGCATCGATGATGATGAGCTTGCCGACATCAACTACCAGCAGCAGGCTTATCATCAGCCACCGGTGCAGCAGGCGGCCATTCCCTATCACGACCCCTATGCCAACACGCCCTATGGCTATGAGGAAGATCTGCCGCCGCATCTTGTGCCGCGGCAGCCAGCCCAGCCACAGGCCGGCTATCAGCAGCCCCCAATCCTTTCGCAGCAGTCCGAGGCGGCTGCTGCTGCTGCCTTCCGCGAACTTTCAGAAAGCCTGCTCACGCGTGCCGTCGGGGGAAGGCCGCTGGAGGAACTGACGACCGACCTGATGCGCGGCATGCTCAAGCAGTGGCTTGATGACAATCTGCCGTCGCTGGTCGAGCGGCTTGTCCGCGATGAGATCCAGCGGGTGGCCCGCCGCGGCCGTTAACCCTCACCCCTGAATAGCGTGGAGAAAGGCCGTTCGCGCCCGCAATTTGCTTTGGTCCCATTCAAGCAATGAGGGCCTGTGCCATGGCGACACAAAATCCGATCCCGCGCGCGACCGTCCGGCTCCGCCGTCTCAAGGAGGGCCGGGTGATCTTCAATGACCGCAAGTCGGTCATGAGCTGTCTCGTCCGCGATCTCTCCGAAGGTGGCTTTCGCCTCAAGATCGGTGAACCGTTCCGGGTGCCGGAGAATTTTGAACTCGAAATCCATGGCCAGCCGCCGCGGCCTGCCCGCAAGGTCTGGATCGGCGTTGGTGAGCTGGGGGCCGCCTTCGCCTGATCATGCTGGCCCGGGCGTTCAGGCTTTAGCCGCAGGGTAGGGGTCGTCGAGCGCAACTTTGCCGCCCTCCATGAGAGATTTGAGGTTCGACAGCACTTTCGGCCAACCGCCGGACACGGCCTCGAGCAGTTTCGATGGCTCGTTGTCGACAGTATGGGTGATGGACAGTTTCACGGCGCTCCCGAAAGTCTCTATCTGCATGGTGCAGATCGAAGCGCCTTCGGCTTTGAGTTCTGCCTTGCTTTGATGATGCCAGCGGATCACCAGGCGTCGTGGCGGGTCGCACTCCAGAATCTCGCCGTCATCGAGAAGTTGGCCGTCGGGGGAAAACAGCTTCCACGATGAACCTTTGGTCCAGTCGCACTCGCAGCGGCAACCGAACCAATACTGCGCGATGAACTCGGCCTCCGTCAGTGCCGACCACAGCTTCTCAGGCGTGGTAGCGATATAGGTCGTGTAGGTGAATTTGGTATTGCTCATGGTCAGTTCCCTTCCAGTCTGTTTTTCAGGTTGTGCAGTGCCTCAAGGCGCTGCTCTTCGAATTTTCGGATCCAGCGCGCGTAGATGTCGTGGATGGGCACCGGATTGAAGAAGTGAAGTTTCCTGCGTCCCTCCCAGCGCACAGTGACGAGGTTGGCGTCCTCCAGGATTTCCAGATGCTGTGTGACTGACTGGCGCGCCATGTCGAGGATTCCGCACAGCTCGTTGAGAGACTGTCCGTTGCGCTTGTGCAGGCGATCAAGCAGCTCCCTGCGGTTCGGATCGGCCAGCGCCTTGAAAACCTTGTCGATCTCTTTCACGGGCAAAGCTCAATATGCAGTAATATGCCTGCATTTTATATGCAGGTGATTGACTGCATGTCAAGGGACCGCATAGTGAGGCTGTTCTGATCCTTGGTGATTGGCACGTAATGCTGATGATCAGGGGGTGCCCAACCCGGTTGATCAAGGCCATCCGCCCCCCTATACGCGGTCACAAATTCAATCCCCATATTTGTGATCATGCTCGAGAAAACCTTTACGCCTGCCCAGATCGAAGCCCGCCTCTATGAAGGCTGGGAAAAGGGCGGTTATTTCAAGCCGGGGCGCCGCCCCAAGGCCAAGCCCTATACGATCGTCATCCCGCCACCCAACGTGACGGGCTCGCTCCACATGGGGCACGCCCTCAACAACACCATCCAGGACATCCTCTGCCGCTTCGAGCGCATGCGCGGGCGAGACGTGCTTTGGCAGCCGGGCACCGACCATGCCGGCATCGCCACGCAGATGGTGGTGGAGCGCCTGCTGGCCAAAGAGAACAAGACCGACCGCCGGACCATGGGCCGCGAGGCCTTCGTCAAGCGGGTGTGGGAATGGAGGGCGGAATCAGGTGGCCTCATCGTCAACCAGTTGAAGCGTCTCGGCGCGTCCTGCGACTGGTCGCGCGAGCGCTTCACCATGGATGAAGGGCTCTCGAAGGCCGTGCTCAAGGTCTTCGTGCAGCTCTACAAGGAAGGCCTGATCTACAAGGATCAGCGCCTCGTGAACTGGGATCCTGTGTTCGAGACGGCGATTTCCGATCTTGAGGTGGAAACCCGTGACACCAAGGGCTCCATGTGGTCCTTCGCCTATCCGCTCGTTGATGGCCCCATCGATGGCATCTCCGAGATCGTCATTTCGACGACGCGGCCCGAAACCATGCTGGGCGATGGTGCCGTGGCCGTGCATCCGTCTGATGAGCGCTACAAGAACCTGATCGGCAAGCTGGTGCGCCTGCCCATTGCCGAGCGCCATATCCCGGTCATCGCCGATGAATATCCCGATCCGGAATTTGGCACGGGTGCGGTGAAGATCACGGGCGCCCACGATTTCAACGATTTTGAAGTCGCCCGCCGCCACAACATTCCGCTCATCAAGCTCATGGACAAGAAGGCGCGGATGATTTCCACGCCCGAGAACCATGTGCCCGCGCGCTATGACGGCAAGGACCGCTACGAGGCGCGCAAGATGGTGCTCGCCGAAATCGAGGAACTGGGCTTCTTCCGCGGCAAGGAAGACAAGGTCATTGCCCAGCCTCATGGCGACCGCTCCAACGTGGTGATCGAGCCGATGCTCACCGAGCAGTGGTACGTGAACGCGGCCGAGATGGCGAAGAAGCCGATCGAGGCGGTGGAGAAGGGCGATACCAGCTTCATCCCGAAGAACTGGGACAAGACTTATTTTGAATGGATGCGGAACATCCAGCCCTGGTGCATTTCGCGCCAGCTCTGGTGGGGGCATCAGATTCCGGCCTGGTATGGCCCCGATGGCACCATCTTCGTCGAGGAGAGCGAAGAGGAGGCCAAGGCCAGCGCCACCCGCCACTATGGCAAGGCGACCGCGTTGATCCGCGACGAAGACGTGCTCGACACCTGGTTCTCGTCAGCACTCTGGCCGTTCTCGACGCTCGGCTGGCCCGATGAGACGCCGGAACTGAAGCGTCACTACAAGACCGATGTGCTGGTCACCGGCTTCGACATCATCTTCTTCTGGGTCGCCCGCATGATGATGATGGGCATGCACTTCATGAAGGATGTACCGTTCCACACGGTCTACATCCACGCTCTGGTCCGCGACGAGAAGGGCCAGAAGATGTCGAAGTCGAAAGGCAACGTCATCGATCCGCTGGATCTCATGGATCAGTTCGGGGCCGATGCCCTGCGCTTCACGCTCGCAGCCATGGCCGCACAGGGCCGCGACATCAAGCTTTCGACGCAGCGCGTCGAAGGCTACCGCAACTTCGCAACGAAGCTCTGGAATGCCTGCCGCTTTGCCGAGATGAACGGCGCGAAGCACAGCTCGTCATTCGATCCGGTTGCCGTGCGTGTGACGGTCAACCGCTGGATCGCGGGCGAAGTGGCCCGCGCCCAGGCGGCCGTCACCAAGGGCATCGAGGAGTACAAGTTCAACGAGGCGGCTGGTGCTGCCTACCAGTTCGTCTGGAACGTCTTCTGCGACTGGTATGTGGAACTCATCAAGCCCATCCTCTCGGGCACGAACGAGGCCGAGAAGGCCGAGACTCAGGCAACCACGGCTTGGGTCATCGACCAGATTCTGCTGATGCTGCATCCCTTAATGCCTTTCATCACCGAAGAGCTGTGGCAGAAGACGGCGGCGCGTCGCACGATGCTGATTGAAGCTCCCTGGGCCAGCTACAAGGGTCTGGGCGATCCCGCAGCCGATGCCGAGATGAACTGGGTGATCCGCCTGGTGTCCGAGGTGCGCTCTGTGCGCGCCGAGATGAACGTCAATGCCGGCGCCAAGATTCCCTGCGTGCTCGTGGGGGCGGGGCAGGAGTCCCGCCGCCGCGCGCTGACCTGGGAAGCAGAGATCATGCGGCTCGCGCGGCTCTCTGCCATCGGCTTTGAGGATCAGGTGCCCAAGGCTTCTGCCCAGATGGTGCTCGACGAGGCGACGATTGCCCTGCCGCTTGAAGGCGTGATCGATTTTGCCGCCGAGCGCGCCCGTCTCGGCAAGGAACTGGAGAAGCTGGCCAAGGACATGGCCGTCATTGACGGCCGCCTCAACAACCCCGGTTTCGTGGCCAAGGCGCCGCCGGAAGTTCTGGAGGAAAGCCGCGAACTCCGCGCTACGCTGGATGCCCGCAAGCTGAAGGTGGGTGAGGCCCTGAAGCGGCTGGGCTAGCAACCGGGCTCAATCAGTTTCCCTTTACCCTCCCTGGGAATTTCCCAAGCTTGCGACCGAGTGCAATCTTAGGGCGATTTACTCGAATCGAAACAACCGATAATCCAACTTCGGGCAATGTTGATGCACTAGGCCTCTGTTACGAGGGGGCGGGTTCTCGCTCCTGGATGATTCGACTCAGGGGAACTTTATGAATCTGCAACGCAAGATTTTCATCGGCATGATTGCCTTGACGCTCATGTCGCTCGCCACCGGTGCGCTGGGCATCTATCTCGTTGGGTCGCTCACCGGCTCACTGCAGCATGCCGCCACGCTGACGAAGCTCACGCAGACGCAGATGCATGCAGATATGATGCACGATGCGCTGCGCGGCGATGCCTTGCTGGCGATCTCATCTTCCGATCCCGCTTTCAACGCCAGCATTGCGGATGTGAAGGCCGATCTCGAAGAGCACAGCACGAAGTTCATCCAGGACTTCGACGACATGGCTGCGAACCGGATCGATCCGGCGCTCGATGCGATCATCGCCGATACGCGCCTGACGGTTGAGCAGTATGTCGCCGCGGCCAGGGGCCTTGTCGCTGTCGCAGCAATCAATCCGGCCGGTGCAAAGGCAGGGTTCGGGGCCTTCATGGAAAAGTTCTCCGCCCTGGAGGAGCGGATGGAGCAGGTGACTGCGGCCATCGAGGAACGTTCCAATGCCGCGACGGTTGCCGGTCATGACATGGCCGAGATGGCGCATTGGCTCACAGTCGGCGCGATGATCGCCAGCTTGATCGCCAGCCTGGTCACCGCCGCCGTCATTCTTTTCCAGGTCATGCGCCCGCTCAGCCGCATCACGGCGGACGTGAACGCCATGGCGGGCGGCGACAAGGAGATCACACCTTCGGGTCTCGATCGCCGCGACGAGATCGGGCTCTTTGCCCGGGCGCTGGCCAAGTTCCGGCAGAATGAGGAAGAGGCGATCAGCGGCGAACGCGGCCTGGTGCAAGGGGCCTTCGGGGTGGCGCTGGAACGGCTGGTGCAGAAGGATCTCACCTATCGCATCAAGGACAGTCTTCCAGCGGCCTATGAGGACCTGCGCCAGAACTTCAATCATGCGATGGAAGAACTGGAATCCGTCATCGGCAGTGTCTCGGCATCGACCAACGTCATCTCGACAGGCACGCGGGAAATCTCCAGCGCATCGAACGACCTGTCGCACCGCACACAGTCACAGGCTGCAAGCCTCGAAGAAACGGCTGCCGCCGTGACCAGCATCACCGACAAGGTGCGCCAGTCTTCGGAAAGCGCCAACCGGACGCGGGAGGTGGCTTCCGTTGCCCAGGTCGAGGTGAACAAGAGCAGTGCCGTGGTGAAGCGTGCCATCGAAGCCATGGCCGGCATCGAGAAATCGTCGAACCAGATCACGCAGATCATCGGTGTCATTGACGAGATTGCCTTCCAGACGAATCTCCTGGCCCTCAATGCAGGTGTCGAGGCTGCCCGTGCCGGCGAAAACGGCAAGGGCTTCGCCGTTGTGGCCCAGGAAGTCCGCGCCCTCGCGGTGCGGTCTGCCGATGCCGCCAAGGAGATCAAGACCCTGATCGCCTCGGCACTCACCCAGGTCAATCTCGGTGTCCAGCTCGTCGATGAAACCGGCACGTCGCTCGAGCAGATCACGGCCCGCATCGTCGAGATCAACAAGCTCATGAACGTCGTGGCGGAATCGGCTGAGGAACAGGCCAGCAGCCTGCGCGAGATCAACAAGGCCGTTGGCGAAATGGACCGCACCACCCAGGCAAATGCCGCGAAAGTCGAGCAGACCTCGAACGCCACGCAAGGCCTGGTCCAGCAGTCGGTGGATCTCGACGAGGTCATTGGCACCTTTGTAACGAATGCCCGCAATGTTCTGCGAAAGGCAACGCATGGTTCCCATGGCGGGGGCCAGGAACATGTCCCGGCAGCGGAGCCACCGCGCCGGAAGGCCAAAGCCGTTGGTGCGGAAGAGGGCTGGGCCGAGTTTTGAAACCATGGCCCGGCTTTCCCTGCGCCCTGCACGCCAGCTCCCGGAGACGATCCGGGAGCTGGAATGCGTGCGGCCCGGTTCGGGCCGCGCGACCGCAATGAGGGGTGATGCCCCAGCAAGTTCGC
Source organism: Pseudomonadota bacterium (assembly GCA_020161855.1). Classification (GTDB taxonomy): domain Bacteria; phylum Pseudomonadota; class Alphaproteobacteria; order Rhizobiales; family Aestuariivirgaceae; genus Aestuariivirga. The sequence goes on along the minus strand of JAIUNJ010000006.1, from coordinate 79,196 downwards.
CGGCTGCGCGATGCGGCAGGCACAACGGAACGAAAGGAAGTGCCTGATGCGATATCCCTTGCTTTTGGCTGTTGCGATGCTCTTCTCTGCGCCGGCCTATGCCGCAGATGATGTCAACGTTCCCTCGGCATCATTCGACTGGTCGGGCCCCTATGCCGGCGCCAGTACCGGCTTCGGCTGGACCTCGGGTGAGGGCAAGCACTACTGCTACGATGACCTGGGTGAATATAACGGCCCTTTCTGCCAGCGCATGCCGGATGGAACGGATGATATCGCTCCGGCGACCGGAGCAATGTTCGGTGGCCAGGTGGGCTATAACTGGCAACGCGACAAGCTTGTGATCGGTGCGGAAGCTGATATCAGCGCCGCGGCGATTGCGGGGTCTCACACCATTGACGGCCCATTTCCTTTCGTAGCTGATGGCTATCCAGCGGCGGAGCCGGCGGGAGTCTATGAGCCGAAATCGGAAATCGACTGGATGGGCACGGTTCGTGCCCGCGTCGGCCTGTCGGTGACCGACCGGATGCTGCTTTTCGCAACTGGCGGTCTTGCCTATGCGAGGGTTTCGGCCAGTACGTTCTATACTTCACCGCTTACCAGCACGACCTATGAAGGCTCCGATTCGGGCATGCAGTTCGGCTGGACGGTCGGCGGCGGCGTGGAATATGCGGTCTCCGAGAGATGGAGCCTCAAGCTCGAGGGACTCTACTACGACCTCGGTGCTGTCGACGTCGTTGGCACGGAGGCGCCGTTGACCTTTCCTCCCGACGGCTTCGAGCACAATTCGAAGTTCCAGATGACGGGCGGAATCGTCCGCGTCGGCGTCAACTTCCACTTCTGAACACACGGCTGCCTGGCGGCGCGTTTCTCGCAATAGCGGTGGCGGCGGGCCGGGCATCGCGATATGGCGTGCGTGATGCGTATCCGCCCGGCCATGCTTGATGATGTCACCGCCGTCGCCACCATGATGGTGGAGTTCGAGACGCATCTTGCCGCGATAGAAGGCAAGAAGAAGTCCTTCGCCATGCAGGGCTTTGCGAAGGCTCTGCGCAAGGCCATGGCCCACCAGCCGCCGCTTGCCCATGTGCTCATGGCCGAGGAGGGACGAAAGCCCCTGGGCTATGTGCTTTATTGCCCGGCCTTCAATGCCAGCCGCCGCAAGCCGGTGATCTATGTGCAGGATCTCTTCGTCAGGCGCGCCGTCCGCGCCAAGGGCACCGGCCGCAAGCTCATGCTGGAAATGCGAAAGATAGCGCGCAAGCTGGGCTGCGGCAGCATTGCCTGGACGGTCTGGAACCGCAATCCGCGGGCGCTCGCCTTCTATCTCGGCCTCGGGGCTGAACCCATCGAGGATGAGATTATGCTGGAGTGGAAGGTGAAGTGATTTCGCCTGTGCGGCGGCGCACCGCTCCTGCTATCGTCCGGTGATGGCGGCACTTCACTGTTTCCAGACGGATCGCTTCCCGACACCCATCGGCGACATGATGCTGGTTGCCCGCGATGGTGTTCTCCTGTTGCTGGAATTCATCGAAGCCGAGGAGCGCATCGCCCGCGAGATGAAGCGCCGCTTCGGCGATGTCACGCTGGAGCAGGTGAGCGATCCCTTCGGCCTCACCGGGCGCTTGCGCGACTATTTTGACGGGCAGGTGGGTATCATCGACGCGATGCTGGCCGATGGCGGCGGCACGGCCTTCGAGGCGCAGGTCTGGGCCGAGTTGCGCCGCATTCCATGCGGCACCACCATTTCCTATGGCGAGCTTGCCCGCCGCCTGGGCAACCCCAACGCCATGCGGGCCGTGGGCCTGGCCAACGGCCGCAACCCCATTGCCGTCGTCGTGCCCTGCCATCGCGTCATCGGTGCCAACGGATCGATGACCGGCTATGGCGGCGGCATCCACCGCAAGGAATGGCTGCTGCGCCATGAAGGCGCCTTGCTGCTCTGAAAGCTTTGATCATGCGCAACCGTCACTATCAGGGCCCGGCCTCGGATCATTTCGATGGCAACCGCTTTTTCGTTCCCGGCCATCCCATGCCCAACACGCTGCGCGGCCTGCTGCGCTGGCAGTTCGGTGGCGACAAGCGGGCCCGTTGGCCCCTGCAGGTGCCGAGCCCCTTTGAGGACCGGCCGCCGCCGCGTTCTGATGAGTTGCGGGTGGCGCTCATCGGCCATGCCAGCTTTCTTGTGCAGGTAGCGGGCCTCAACATTCTCATCGATCCGGTGTTCTCGGAGCGTGTCAGCCCTTTCAGCAGGATTGGCCCGAAGCGCGTCAACGCGCCGGGCATCCGCTTCGAGGCGCTGCCGCCCATCGATTTCGTGCTGGTCTCGCATGCCCACTACGACCATCTCGACAGCGTGAGCCTGGCGCGCCTCGAGGCGGCTTTTCATCCGCGCTTTGTATGCCCGCTGGGCAATGACGGCATCATTGCCAAGGCCACCCGCGCGCCGTCGCGCATTGTGGCGCGCGACTGGGGCGAGGAGGTCGATGCAGGGCAGGGTGTCGGCATTCACCTGCGCCCGTCCTATCACTGGTCGGCGCGTGGCCTGCATGACCGGCGCATGCAGCTCTGGTGCGCCTTCGTGCTGACCACGCCCCAGGGCACCCTCTATCACATTGCTGACACAGGCTATGGCGATGGCGGCTTCTTCCGCCAGGTGAAGGCGGAGTTCGGAACGCTGCGCCTCGCCCATATCCCCATCGGGGCCTATGAACCGCGCTGGTTCATGTCGACCATGCATGTGAACCCGGAAGAGTCGGTGCGGATCCTGGCCGATTGCGGTGCCCGGCAGGCCATCGGCCATCATTGGGGCACGTTCCAGCTCACCAACGAAGCCCATGGCCAGCCGGAGCAGGATCTGGCTGCGGCGCGCGCAGCCCAAGGCCTCTCGCCGGATCGCTTCGTCGCCTTCCGCCCCGGCCAGGTGTGGAGCGGCTGAAGCTCCGGCCCGGAACAGGCCGCCTCAGGTGAGGATGGTGAGGTCGCCGCCGCTGAGATTGAGGGTCCGGATCTGGGTCACGTTCGGCAACTGCACCACCACGTCATTGACGCTGGCGCCGTTCACCCCGTCGGAGATGAAGATGTAGTAGCTGCCGGTGTTGGCGATCTTGAAGAAGGCGAACTCGCCCGACTTTGTGCCACCAACATTGATGCGGGCCGCGATGTCGTTGACGCAATCCGTCATGGTCGTGCCGGAGCCCGCCTTGAAGGTGGCGATGCCGGTCGTCTGGTTGATCGAGGCTTGCGTGGCCGTGGCCGCCGCAGCGCTTCCGCCGCGCACGAGGACCGACGAGAAGTCGATCTTGTCACCCGTGCCAAGCGCACCTTTCTGATAGTCTTCGATGACATCGAAGTTGTTGAAGGCAGAGTCACCCGCGATGAACACGAACCTGTCGCTATCCGAATCGCCGATCAGCGAGTCCTTGCCCTTGCCGCCGTTGATGAGATCCTTGCCGCTGCCACCGCTCAGTGCGTCATTGCCGGTGAGGCCGAAGAGCGAGTCGTCGCCGACGAAGCCGATTAAGGTGTTGTTGGCGGCATTGCCGGTGATGCTGTCCTTGCCGTCGCTCCCGAGGACATGTTCAAAGCCCAGGATTGTGCTCACGTCGGTGCTGCCGGTGGCCGCGGCCTTGGCCGTGGTGAGGTTGACTGAACCCCCGCCACTCAGGAAGCCCTGGACATTGATCGTGTCGATGCCCGATCCGGCGTTGATCATGTCGTTGCCGGCACTGAAGTGCACACGGTCGTAGCCCGATCCGGCATTGATGGTGTCGTCGCCTTCGCCGCCATCGATGGTGTCGTCTCCTGATCCGCCATTGATGATGTCGTCGCCTTCGCCGCCACTGAGCGTGTCCCTGCCTTCGCCGCCATCGATCTGGTCATCGCCCGCACCACCGTCGACAATGTCATCGCCGCCCAGCATGATGAAGCTGTCGTCCCAGGCACCGCCCGCATAGTGCTCGGCAACATCCGTGCCGGTGCGGTTCAGCGTTCCGGTGGCATAGCCGAAAATGACATAGCCGGCGCCGGATTGGCCGTTACTCGTGGTGGCACCTAGGGCGCCGATGATGAGGTCGTCGAAGCCGTCGCCATTGACATCGCCCGCCCCGGACACGGAGTAGCCGCTGACATCATGTGCAGCCGCGCCTTCGATGCGGAAGCCGTTGGTGCCATTGAGTGTCGAAAGATTGAGCGAAGCCGTGAAGCCGCCCGCCTTGCCGAAGACCACATAGCTCGCACCGGAATAGATGCCATTCGGATCGGCATATCTGGCGCCGATGATGAGATCGTCGAAGCCGTCGCCGTTGAAGTCGCCGGCGCCGGACACGGAGAAGCCGCTTAGGTCATAAGCAGCCACACCTGCGATGCGGAAGCCGTTGCTGCCGTCGAGCGTCGAGAGGTTGAAAGTGGCCGAGAAGCCGCCGCCCTTGCCGAAGACCACATAGCTGGCGCCGGAGTCTGTACCATTCGGATCGGCATAAGGCGCGCCGATGATGAGATCGTCGAAGCCGTCGCCGTTGACATCGCCCGCCGCGGAAACAGAGACGCCACTGCTGTCATTGGACACGGCGCCATCGAGGCGGAAACCATTGCTGCCATTGAGCGTCGAGAGGCTGAGCGTGGCGGCAAAGCCCGAGGCCTTGCCGAAGACCACATAGCTGGCACCGGAGCTGCCGCCATTCGGATCGGCGCCCGGGGCGCCGATGATGAGGTCGCCGAAGCCGTCGCCGTTGATATCGCCCGCCGCCGAAACAGACCAGCCGCTCCGGTCCCCGTTGCCCGCCCCGTCGATGCGGAAACCAGTCGTGCCATCGAGTTCGGTGAGGTCCAGCAAGTTGCCAAAGCCCCCGGCCTTGCCGAAGACCACATGGCTCAGGCCCCTGTCGCTTCCGCCAGGATCGGCGTTTAGCGCGCCGATGATGAGATCGTCGAAGCCGTCGCCGTTGATGTCGCCGGCACCGGAAACCGACCAGCCGCTCTGGTCGCCGACATAGACGACGCCGTTATAGGCTATTGTACGAGTAAAGTCGCCGGTGCCCGATCCCAGGACCAGAAGACTCTGGTCGAACATGTCAGTTTTGCCCGGCATGCCGACGATGAAATCGTCGAAGCCGTCGCCGTTGACATCGCCGGCCGCGGAAACGGATGTGCCGAGATAGGCATCGGCAACGGGGCCTGCGAAACCGATACCATTGCTGCCATTAAGACTGCTGAGAGCGAACGTGGCGCCGAAGCCGCCGGCCTTGCCGTAGATCACATAGACTATGCCGGCGTGGGCATTCATGTTGTATTCGGCCCGTGAAGCCCCGATGACAATGTCCGCAAAGCCGTCGCCGTTGATGTCTCCCGCCCCGGAAACGGACTGGCCGACTAGATCACCAGACACTTCGCCTTCGATACGGAAACCATTGGAGCCGTTGAGCGAAGACAGCTGGATGACAGCAGGGTTGACCGGCATGGGACAGGGCTCCTCGCAAAACTGCGGAAATCGTCGTCAGGCCCCCACCGGGAAAATGCCACGCCCCGCCGGTGCTTTGCAAGCTGATTAAAATACAGGCGAATAGAGCCCATTCATCAGCTGAGGATGGTGAGGTCGCCGCCGCTGAGGTTGAGGGTCTTGATGGTGGTGACACTGGCAAGCTGTATGACCACGTCATCGGCGCTGGCGCCGTTCACCCCGTCGGATATGAAGAGATAGTAGGGGCCTGCCTTGTTCACCTTGAAGAAGGCGAACTCGCCCGCCTTGGTGCCAGAGGCATTGATGCGGGCGGCAATGTCGTTGACACAGTCGGCCATGGTCGTGCCGGAACCGGCCTTGAAGGTCGCGATGCCCGTGGTCTGGTTGATCGAGGCCTGCGTGGCCGTGGCTGCCGCCGCACTTCCGCCGCGCACCAGGGCCGACGAGAAGTCGAACTTGTCGCCCGTGCCAAGCGCACCCTTCTGGTAATCGGTGATGACGTCGAAATTGCTGAAGGCGGAATCGCCCACCGCAAACACGAACTTGTCGCTTTGCGTGCCCCCGGTCAGCGTGTCCTTGCCCTTGCCGCCAATCAGCGTGTCGGCCCCCGCTGCACCATTGAGGGCGTTGCTGCCGTCATTGCCCGTGATGATATTGGCAAGGCCGTTGCCGGTGCCGTTGATGGGGTCTGTGCCCAGCAGGGTCAGGTTCTCGATCCCGGCGTAGCCTGCAAGGCTTCGGGTGATCGTCGAGGTGATGGTGTCGATGCCTTCGGCCGCACCCGCTGCCTCGATCACGATGTCGTTGCCATCGCGCAGCACATAGGTATCGTTGCCGAAGCCGCCCGCCAGCGTGTCGGTCAGGCTGTCGAGGCCGCCATCGAGCACGTTGTTGCCGACATTGCCGGTGATCACGTTGACAAAGCCGTCCCCGGTTGCGTCGGCATGGCCCGTGCCGGCCAGCGTCAGGTTCTCGATGCCGCTGTAGTCGGCAAGGCTTCTGGTGACCGTCGAGGTGATGGTGTCGGCAGCACCGCCGCTGTCGATCACGATGTCGTTGCCGTTGCGCAGCACATAAGTGTCGCTGCCGAGGCCACCGTGCAATTCGTCGACAACGCTGTCCTTGCCGCCGTCGAGAACATTGTCGCCGTCATTGCCGGTGATGATGTTGGCCAGGCTGTTGCCCGTGCCGTTGATATGGTCGCTGCCGAGCAGGATCAGGTTTTCGATGCCGCCATAACCGTCAAGGCAGCGGCTGATGAGCGTGGTGATCGTATCGTCGCCGCCACCCGTTGCTCCGGTTGCTTCGATGACATTGTTGACGCCGTCGGCCTCGCTGCCGAGCACATAGGTGTCGTTGCCGGAACCGCCCACGAGCGTGTCAGCGCCATCGCCCCCGTCGAGAATATCGTCACCCGAGCCGCCCGAGAGATAGTCGTTTCCGAGCCCGCCCGAGATCGTGTCCTTGCCCGATCCGCCCTCCACATAGTCGTCGCCGTCACCGCCATCGATCTCGTCGTCGCCGGAACCGCCGTCAATGAAGTCGTCACCGTCGCCTCCGGCAATTGTGTCCTTGCCTGAGCCGCCATAGAGTGTGTCATCGCCGTCGCCGCCATCGATCTCGTCGTCGTCAGCTCCGCCGTCCACATAGTCGTCACCGGCGCCGGCATTGATGCGGTCATTGCCGCCCAGGCCTGCCAGCCAGTCGTCCCAGTCGCCCCCACCCAGGCCTTCGCTGGCCTCCGTGCCGGTCCGGGTCATGGTGCTCGTGGCGCGTCCGAAGATCACGTAGCTGGAGCCGGCCGCCGAAACGCCATTGGGAGAGGCAAAGGGGGCGCTGATGACCAGATCGTCAAAGCCATCGCCATTAACATCGCCCGCCGCAGAGACAGAGAGGCCGCTTTGGTCATTGGGCGCGGCGCCATCGATGCGGAAGCCATTGCTTCCATTCAGGCTGGCGAGATTGACTGTGGCAGAGAAACCGCCCGCCTTGCCGAAGACGACGTAACTTGAGCCGGACACATTGCCATTTGGGTCGGCGTATTTGGCCCCGATGATGAGATCGTCAAAGCCGTCGCCATTGACATCGCCCGCTGAGGAAACGGAGGCTCCGCTTTGGTCATTGATCGCAACGCCATCGAGGCGGAAACCATTGCTGCCGTTGAGGGATGAGAGGGCAAACGTGGTGGAGAACCCCCCGGCCTTGCCGAAGACCACGTAGCTGGAGCCCGCCGCACCTTTGCCATTTGGACCGGCGTATTTGGCCCCGATGATCAGGTCATCGAAGCCGTCGCCGTTGACATCGCCCGCCCCGGACACGGACCAGCCGCTGAGGTCAGAGGTAGTCACTCCGTCGATGCGGAACCCGTTGCTGCCATCGAGGGATGAGAGGTCAAACGTGGCGGAGAACCCCCCGGCCTTGCCGAACACCACATAGCTGGAGCCGGAATTGGATCCGTTCGGATCGGCGCCATAGGCTCCAATGATGATGTCGGCGAAGCCGTCGCCGTTGACATCGCCTGCCGAAGAAACAGAGAAGCCGCTCAGGTCGCTCGATGCGTTGCCGTCGAGGCGGAAGCCATTGCTGCCATCGAGGGATGACAGGTCGAACGTCGCGGAGAAGCCGCCCTCCTTGCCGAAGACCACGTAGCTGGAGCCTGCGATGCTGTTGCCGTTCGGGTCGGCCAATCTCGCGCCGATGATGATGTCGGCAAAGCCGTCGCCGTTGACATCTCCTGCCGAAGAAACAGAGAAGCCGCTTTGGTCATAGGACGCTGCGCCGTCGAGGCGGAAGCCGTTGCTGCCATCAAGATCAGCGGGGTTCAGAACGGCAGAAAAGCCGCCCGCCTTGCCGAAGATGACATAGCTTGCGCCAGCCAGGTAACTGCCATTCGGATCGGCGCCATTGGCCCCGATGATGAGATCGTCGAAGCCGTCGCCGTTGACATCGCCCGCTGAAGAAACGGAGATGCCATTCTGGTCACCGGCCGCACTACCATTGAGACGGAAGCCGTTGCTGCCATCGAGGGATGAGAGGGCAAACGTAGCGGAGAAGCCCTCGGCCTTGCCGAACACCACATAGCTGGAGCCGGCATTGAATCCGTTCGAATCGGCGCCATAGGCTCCAATGATGAGGTCGGCGAAGCCGTCGCCATTGATATCGCCCGCCGAAGAAACTGACCCGCCGCTCGCGTCATAAGCTGAAATGCCATCGAGGCGGAAACCGGTAGTGCCGTCGAGCGACGACAACTGGATCACGGCGGGATTGGTCGGCATAGATCGGGGCTCCTCGCTTTCACTGCGGATACAGGCCTGCCCCGGAAAAGATCACGCTGGCACGATCCAGCAGTCTCTTGCAAGTTGATTCAAATAAAACCTAGCAATAGTGGATGGATAGCCTTCAGAGAGGCGAATGCGCCTGTGTTGGTGCCGTCAGCTCCGTGCCACGCGGCTAAGGAAATAGGCACCCAGCATGCGCGCTGACTTGCGGATCTCCGGCGTCGGCATGGCTTGCTGGTAGCGCAGCAGCAGCGCATCGAGCACATCGCCCAGCGTGCCCGTGCTGGTGATCGTTGAAAGCACGGCCAGCGCCGGCCGTGTCAGGTAGTAGGCCTTCTGGCCGTCCTGCTGGCGGAAGATGCCCTCGAGCCGCAGCCAGTCCTCGCCGCGCCCGGTAAGCTTGCCCGCGTCATTGTCATCCATGCCGGTGGTCACGCGCAGCATGGTCGTGCGGTCGAAGAGAGCGGCCGCCACTGGGGTCTTGTTGTAGAGGTTGCCGAGGCTCAGCACGAGCAGCTCGAAGAAGCGTTCGCGCATGGTGGTCTCGGGCGGGCAGGGGCCGCCTTCCTCCGTGCTGGCGAGCGCCGTCCGGCAATCCTGGACAAGCTGGTCAAGGTCGATGGTGCTCTGTGACATGATGGCTCCTCGCAAGCCATCCTGCCTCTGCGGCCTTGGCGAAACGGTTAAGGGCTCTTCGCGCGCCCGGAAAATGCTTAACAATGTCAATCAGCAGGTTTGCCATTTCTGGCGAACATCCTGCATTTAGTCCTTAATAGGACTGTTGTCAAGATTTTTCTTTGATTGATTTCCTGTTTCGGAGAATATGCTCATGCCCGGCGTCGTAAAGCGCTGAATCCCGGAAAGTCCGGTGCCCCAGCACGTGGCCGACGAGGATGAGCGCCGTGCGCGTCAGCTTTTCGGCCCGCACCTTCTTGGCGATGTCGGCCAGCGTGCCGTGGATGAACTGCTCGTCCGGCCAGCCCACCCGGAAGGCCACCACCACCGGGCAGTCCTCGCCGTAGTGCGGGATCAGCGAGCGCTGGATATGCGGGATGTTGCGCACAGAAAGATGGATCGCCAGCGTGGCCTTCGCGGCGCCGAGCTTCTCCAGTTCTTCGCCCGGCGGCATGGCCGAGGATTGCATCGAGGTGCGGGTGAGGATCACCGTCTGCGCCACCTCGGGCAGGGTGAACTCGGTCTTGAGGGCCGCTGCCGCCGCCGCGAAGGCGGGCACGCCGGGTGTCACGTCATAGTCAATGCCGAGGGCGTCGAGCCTGCGCATCTGTTCGGCGATGGCGCCATAGAGGGAGGGATCGCCCGAATGCACGCGCGCCACATCCTCGCCCTTGGCGTGGGCCATCTGCATCTCGGCGATGATCTCGTCGAGGTGCATGGGTGCTGTGTCGAGCACGCGGGCTCCTGCGGGTGCCGCTTTCACGATTTCCTCGGGCACCAGCGATCCGGCATAGAGGCAGACGGGACACGACTGGATGAGTTTCAGGCCCCGGATGGTGATGAGGTCGGGTGCGCCCGGTCCCGCACCGATGAAATGCACTGTCATGCTGGTCCCATCTTCTTGGCGTAGCCGCGCGGTGTATAGGCGTAGGTCTGGCCGTCGCCGCGCTTGAAGGCCTTCGATTGCGTTGAGCCGACCATCACCAGGGTCAGCATGTCCACATCCTCCGGCTTGAATTCATCGAAGCGGATGATGCGGACCTTCTCCTCCGGCCGCCCGAGGTTCGAGGCCAGCACCACGGGCGTGTCCGGGTTGCGATGCGGCTTCAGCATTGCGAAGGCCTTGCCGATCTGGTCGGTGCGCTTGAGGGAGCGCGGATTGTAGAACGAGATCACGAAGTCTCCCTCCGCCGCCGCCTTGATGCGGCGCTCGATTGCGTCCCACGGCGTCAGCAGGTCGGACAGCGAGATGCAGCAGAAATCATGGCCGATCATCGCGCCGGCCCGGGCGCTCGCCATCTGGAACGCCGAAATGCCGGGATGAACCTCGACGGCAATGCGGCAGGGCTCGCGGTCGATCAGTTCATAGACGAGGGCCGCCATGGCATAGATTCCGGCATCGCCTGAGCAGACGAGGGCCACCCGCTTTCCGTCCTGCGCCAGCGCAATGGCCTTGCGGCAGCGCTTCTCTTCATCACCGAGCGGAAAATCATGGCGCGTCTGGTTCGAGCGCAGGTGTTCGACGAGATCGAGATAGAGCGAGTAGCCAACCCAGTCCGTCGCCTGCCACAGCGCGAAATCGACATCGGGTGTCACCGTCCCGGCCGAGCCCGGCCCGATACCGACGACCGATACATGGCCGCGCGGCTTGCCCGCGTGCTCCATGAAATCTTCATGCCGCCTGGCCTCGGCAATGGCAATGGTTGCCCGCTTGCTCTTGGTCTTGGGTACGATCAGCTTTCCCTCTGCGCCAACGAGGGCAAGGGCTGCGGCTTCCGCCACGCCCGGCGTGCCAACCTCTTTCTCGACGATCTCTGAAGGTGCGGTCAGGCGCGGAGACTGGGCCTTCAGCTGTTCGGCGGAGAAGAACTGGACATTGCCGAACTGGGTGATGGCCGGTTCATCCTCCTTGAGGTCGATGGACCCGTATTGCCAGATCGATTGTGCCGCGATGTTGTGGGATGCCAGCGTATTCTCCAGCAGCATCTTCACTTCGGCCGGATCGGTGCCGCGCTCGCAACCGATGCCAACGGCCAGTGTCCACGGGTGATAGACCAGATGCCGCGCGCTGCCCTGTTTGCTGTTGATCGTGATGTCTTGCGTGATGGTTTCGCCGCGCAGCCGCGCTGCCGCTGCAGATTTGTGGTCTTCCGGGTTTGCCAGCGTCGCCTGCGCCGGTTCATCCATAGCTTCGCTGAACACCACATCACTGGCCGTGGTGATGGCCGCATGCCCCCCGGTTGCCAGGGCGATCTTGCGCGCAAGGTCGTTGGCCCCGTGATGCCCGCCGAGAAGAGGGACAACGGAAGAGCCATCCTCTGCCACCGAGATCACGGGCGCCTCAAGCTGCTTGTCTCGCAATTGTGCCGCGATGGAACGAACGAGGATGCCGGAGGCGCACACGCCGACAACCGCGCTTCCCGTCCTGAAGGCCAGTGCGATGGCGTGGGTTGCCTTCTCGAAATGTCTGTCGCATCCCGCGAGGCCATGCGGGCCATGGATCAGTCCGCCGACGGATGATTTGATCTTGTCCGCAACAGGCAGGGCCGAAGGGCCAAGGACGAAGATGGCGATCGGTCTTTTGGGCAAGATCAGACTTTCACGATGATGGTGGTGAAGTAGGGCAGGCTGTCCTCGGCAATGTCGGCGACCTTGCGGATCAACTGATCCTGATGGGTTGCCTTGGAGATCGCCGTGGCGCGGGTGATCAGATCAAGCGCGCCGAGTACCTGCTTCACCTTGCCGAAGTGGCGGCCGGCCTTGATGATCGCTGCCGATTGCGCGGTGAGCAATTCTTCGCGCAGCCGGTCGATCGGCAGGGTGGCAGGCAGGACCTTGAGTACATCGTCACGGGCGCAGAGCGGTGTCGCGAGTTCAGCTGCTGAAGCCGTCACCGAGGTTACGCCGGGCACGACCACCGTCTTGAACCGGGCGGCAAGCCGCTCAAAAACATACATGAAGCTTCCGTAGAAGAACGGATCGCCCTCGCACAGCATCACGACATCCTCGCCGCGCGAGAGGCGTTCTGCGATCTGCGCCGCACCGGCATCATAGGCTGCCTGCGCCGGCTCGCGCTCGACGCGCATCGGCATGTCGATGGCGATCTCGGCCGCGTCTTCGGCAATGAAGGGCGCTGCGATGCTTCGCGCCGTGCTGTCGCTGCCATTGGCGGCCAGATAGGCGACGACGCGCGCTGTCGAGATCAGGCGCCAGGCCTTGACGGTCATCAGCTCCGGATCGCCGGGGCCGACACCCACGCCGTAGAGAATACCGCTCATGGCTTTCGCGTCCGCCATTGCACCACGGGCATGCGCGGCTTGAGGGCGCGGAGCTTGCCGATCCTGTGGAGGATGGAAACTTCGATCCTCACCAGATCACCACCATGTTTTTCCTGCAGGTCATAGAGATGCATTTCCCCCTCGATGGTCACGACATTGGCCACCATCGGGCCGCCCGATTTCAGCGCATCCCATGCTGCCTCGAAGACTCCGGGAACGCCCACGCCACCTCCAATGAACACGGCATCTGGTCGTGGCAGATCCTTGAGGGCTTCCGGCGCCGATCCCGCAATGACCTTCAGCCGTGGCGTGCCAAGCTGGTCGGCATTGGCCACGATCATCGCACGGCGGCCCGCGTCGGATTCGATGGCGATTGCTTCGCAGCCGCGCGTAGACCGCATCCATTCGATGGCAACGGAACCGCAGCCTGCGCCAACGTCCCAGAGCAGTTGGTCTGGCGCGGGCGACAATGCGGCCAGTGTTGTGGCACGCACTTCGCGCTTGGTAAGCTGGCCATCATGGGTGAAAGCCTCATCCGGGAGGCCCGCCACCCGCGGCCAGATCTTGGCAGCAGTACCCGCAATACAGTGAACGGCCATGCTGTTGAGCGGCGACCAGTCCTTGCGCGGCGGACTGCTCGCGGCAAAGCTTGTGATCGCCTCATGGGGGCCGCCCATGTTTTCAAGCACCGTCACCTGGCTTTCGGGAAAACCGCGGGCCACCAGCCGGCGGCAGACCTCGCCGATGGATGAGCCATCTTCGGTGAGCAGCAGCAACCGGGCCCCGGGCTGAATGAAAGTTTCGACATTGGCGGCCGGGCGGCCATGGATGGTGAAACAGTCGCAATCGGGAATAGACCAGCCCAGGCGCGCTGCGGCCAGCGAGAAGGCCGAGAGATGGGGCACGATCGTCACTTCCGCCTTGGGCACGAAGGTCAGGATCTTGCGGGCTGCACCGAAATTCATTGGATCGCCGGTGGCGAGCATTACGGTGCGGCGCCCGCGCAGTGGTTTCAGTTGCTCGACAACCTTTGCAAAGGGCTGTGGCCATTCCAGGCGTTCGGCTCCCGAAACAGGCAGCATGGCGAGCGTCCGCTGCGAGCCGATGACGATCTCGGCTTCAGACAGCGCATGCCTGCCCGCCGCGAAGAGACCGTCCCAGCCATCCTCGCCGATGCCCACGATGGTGAGCCATGGCGTCATTCCTGTCCGCTCAGCAGGGCGTTGATAACGGCTGCGGCCATGGCGGAGCCGCCTTGGCGGCCACGCAGTGCCGCAAAAGGAATGCCGCGCGCCCGGGTGATCAGCAGATCCTTGCTTTCGGCAGCACCGACGAAGCCGACAGGGAAGCCGACGATGGCCGCAGGCTTCGGGCCACCCGCGTCGATCATATCGAGAAGATGGAAGAGTGCTGTCGGTGCATTGCCGATCACGACGATGCTGCCTGCAAGTTCGGGCTTCCAGAGTTCAACGGCGGCGGCTGAACGCGTGGTGACGAGTTCCCGCGACAGGTTCTTGATGGCAGGATCGTTGAGCGTGCAGATGATGCGTTCGCGGTCCGGCAGCAGGCGCTGCATGATGCCATGCCGCACCATCTCGGCATCGACGAAAATCTTGCAGCCGCGCGCCAGGGCCGTCTGGGCCTCGGAAACGAAGTCGGGCGAGAAGATGAGATTGCGGGCAACCTCGGTCATGCCGCAGGCGTGGATCACGCGAACGGCGATGGGCCGTGCCGCCGTCGGGATAAGCGAAAGATCTGCCTCGGCTTCAATCGACGAAAAGGATTGTTCGTAGATGGCGTCCGGATCTTTGAGATATGTGTTCATGATTTCAAGGTCCTTGGGCCCAAAGGATGATCGGCGTGAGGGTAGGGTGTGTGCGTATGGCTGTGGTCGTGATCATGGTGGTGATGATGTCCGTGCCCATGGGTATGGGTCGGCCGGTCGACGAGCGCGAAGGGACCTTCTGTTGCCGGTGCGCTTTCATCGGAGGTGCCGATGCCCTCCACATGATGATGATGGCTTTCCTGCACGGCGCCGACTTCCGCTTCGAAGCCCAGCACCTGGGTGCGGTATTTGCAGAGCTGGCAATTCATGGCGACGTCGCCCGTCAGGATCTGTTCGACACGTTCGATGAAGGTGTCGATCACTGCCGGGTGATCGTTGAGATAAGGCGCCTTGACGAATTCGATGCCGGGGTGCCGGGCCGCCACGGCATCGGTCGCATCATAGATGCGCTGCACGAGAATGCCGGTGAACAGGAAATACGGAAAGACGATGATGCGCTTGAAGCCGAGCTTGGCGCAATGCTCCAGTGCCGGCTCCACCAGCGGGAAGGTAACGCCGGAATAGGCCGTCTCGCCCCAACCGAAGCCGAAGCCTTCCCACAGCATGCGCATGACCTTGGCGACATTGGAATTGGCATCGGGATCCGACGCGCCGCGCCCGACGACGACGAGCAGGGTTTCATGTTTCGAGACGTGGTCGCCCGCCGCCTGGATGGCCTCGGCGATGCGGTCTCCGGCGGCCCGCAGCATGCGGGGATCAATACCGAGTTCCTTGCCGTAGTTGATGGTGATGTTGTTCTGCGCCGCATAGGTGTTGAGAACGGAAGGAATGTCGTTCTTGGCATGGCCCGCTGCGAAGAGCATGCCCGGTACGGCGAGGATGCGTTCGGCGCCGCCAGCTCTCAGCTTGTCGAGGCTTTCGCGGATGATGGGCGTGGCAAATTCCAGATAGCCGAACTCAACCGGATATTGCGGCAGGCGCTTCTTGAGATGCCCGGCGAGCACGGCAAACTCCTTGACCGCATCGCGATCCCGGCTTCCATGGCCGCACAGCATGACTCCAAGCTTTCCTGACATACTCAATGCCTTTCCCAACGCAACACAACGCCGCCCGTGCACTTACGGGGAAAGGCAGCTTCCGGAGTTGGCCCCGCCATGGGTCGGCCGCACCGGAGTCGCTCTCAGCCCCGTCGATCTTGGGGCGCTGCTTGCCATCTTTGCTAGGCGCGGGCCGTGGCAGCGTCAAGGATTTGGGCGACTTGTGCTTGAGCAATTGCGTCGCTGTTGATAGCTAGGGCCATGCGCTTCCTGCTTGTCTTCTTTCTCGGTACAACTGCCGCCTTCGCATCCGATTGGTCGCATTACCAGAATGCCCGTTTTGGCGTGGAAATCGATATTCCGCCGGGCTTCGTGAATGATGTGCCTGAGCCAGAGAACGGCGACGGCCTGACCTATCATACAACCGGCGGTGATGCGGAGTTGCTGGTCTGGGGCACTCACGTGACCGCTGACAGCTTTGCCGACGAGGCTGACGACCGGCTGGACGGCGAGATCGGGCAGTTGTGGCAGATCAGCTATGTGAAGCGCTCGGATGACGGCAGTTCACTGATCTATTCCGGCAGCAAGGACGGCCGCATCGTCTACGCGAAGAGTCTGAGCGCCTGCAAAGGCACGCTGTCGGTCAATTTCCGTATCGAGTACCCGGCCGACCAGAAGCAGAATTATGATGCCGTCGTATCCCGGCTGGCAAGCTCGCTCAAGGACGGCCCTGCGGCGGCCTGCAGTTAGAATTCGATCCCGGCCTGGGCCTTTACGCCAGAGCGGAATGGGTGCTTCACCTGTTCCATCTCCGTCACCAGGTCAGCAAGTTCGATCACTTCCTCGCGGGCATTGCGGCCGGTGATGACGATGTGTTTGTCCATGGGCCGCGACTTCAACACCTCCAGAACCTCCTCAAGCGGCAGGTAGTCGTAGCGCAGCACGATGTTGAGCTCGTCAAGCAGAACCATCTTGTAGCTCGGATCGGCAATCATCTTCCTGGCCTCGTCCCAGGCGGCGCGGGCATGGGCCATGTCGCGGGCGCGATCCTGCGTCTCCCAGGTGAAGCCTTCGCCCATGGCCTTGATGGTGACGAGATCCGGGAATTTCTCAAGCACGCCGCGCTCGCCGGTGTTCCAGGCCCCCTTGATGAACTGGATGACGCCGGACTTGAAGCCGTGGCCGATGCAGCGGAAGACCATGCCGAAGGCTGCCGTCGACTTGCCCTTGCCTTTGCCGGTGTGGACGATCAGCAATCCGCGCTCGATGGTCTTACCGGCCATGATCTTGTCGCGGGCGGCCTTCTTCTTGGCCATCTTCTCATGGTGGCGGGCGAGGTCGTGTTCTGTTTCTTCGGTCATCGCTGCAGGTCCTTCAGCCGATCATAGGTGGAATTGAGGCGGGGTTGCCAGAGGCCGCGGGCAATGGCTTCCTCGAGGCGCGCGGCGATCTCCCTGAGGGCATGGGGATTGTTCTGCGCGAGGAATTCGCGTGTGTGATCGTCGGCCAGATAGGCGTCGTAGGCGAGGTCGAAGTGATGCGATTTCACCGCGTCTGCCGTGGCGGCAAAGGCGAACATGTAGTCGACGGTGGCGGCGATCTCGAAGGCGCCCTTGTAGCCGTGGCGTTTCACCCCATCGATCCATTTCGGGTTCACCACGCGGGAACGGACGACGCGGGCGACTTCCTCATCCAGGGTGCGGATGACGGGCCGTTCCGGCCGGGAATGATCATTGTGGTAGCTGCGGGGCTTCTTGCCCGAAGCCGTTTCGACAGCGGCACTCAGCCCACCCTCGAACTGATAGTAGTCGTCGGAATCCAGTAGGTCGTGCTCGCGGTTGTCCTGATTGTGGATGACCGCTTCAATCCCAGCGAGGCGGCGACGGAAGGCGTCCTCGCTGGCAACTCCCTCCTTGGCCGCCCCATAGGCGAAGGCTCCCCAGGTGACATAGGCGGCGGCCAGGTCGCTGCGCTTTTCCCATATGCCCTCATCGATCAGGGCCTGCAGACCAGCACCATAGGCTCCGGGCTGGGCACCGAAAATCCGATGCGCGGCCATGGCGCGGGCCGTATCTGCGGCGATGCCTGCCTCCTGCAGTGCGCTCGCCTCGCGCCGCATGCGGGCAGCAATGGGGTTGTCCCCGGCAGGTTCATCGAGACTGCCCACGGCAAGGATCGCCTTGTCGAGCAGTTCGATCTGGGCGGGGAAGGCATCGCGGAAGAAGCCGGAAATGCGCAGGGTGACATCGACGCGCGGCCGGCCAAGCTGGGCCAGCGTGATCACCTCGAATCCGGTGACCCGCCAGTTGGCCGGATCCCACGCTGGCCGCGCCCCGATCAGCGCCAGGGCTTGTGCAATGTCGTCGCCACCAGTCCTCATATTTGATGTTCCCCAGGCAGAAAGCCCTGCGGAAACAAGATTTTGCCCTGTATCCTGGAAGTGGCGCCTGAGAAGTTCCTCAGCCGAACGCTTGCCGAGGTTCCAGGCCGTCGGTGTCGGCAGCGTACGGTTGTCGATCGAGAAGAAATTGCGCCCTGTGGGCAAGACATCGAGCCTGCCACGGCTTGGCGCGCCCGATGGGCCGGGGCGCAGGCGCTGCCCCATGAGGCCGCGCCTGATGGCGTCCAGCTCGCGCGGGCCGCAATCGCGGAGGGCCGGGCGGACGCGGCTCGCGATGGCTTCAAGCACTTCCGCCGTGGCGGGCAGGCATGACAGGTCGAAATCCTGCGGTGACGCGACAAGGCGCTGCGCCAGCAGTTCCAATCGCTCGACGGTATCACCGGCGCTGCGCCAGGGGTCGGACGAAACCGTGCTCAGCATCTCAGGTTTGGGGCCCTGCCAGCTTGCGGCAAAATCGCAGGCGAGCGGATCGAAGGCCTCGAGCCCGAGGTCCCCGGCAAGGGCGCGGATCAGGGACTGGTCGCTGCCCTGGGCAGTTCCGCGGGGCACGCGCGTCAGCGCCACCAGCAGGGCGGTCTCCTGCTGGCCTTGCGGCGATGCGCCCAGGACGTGCAGACCATCGCGGATTTGTGCTTCCTTGAGGTCACACAAGAAGGAATCGAGCTTCTGCAAGTCGGCCTCATCGTCGCCGGTGAAGCCCGCATCCTTGTCGAGCCGGTGATGGCGCGTGAGGTCGAGGATGTGGTCCTTGAGGGTGGCAATGCGGCGCCGGTCGAGGCCGGACGCGAGGTAGTATTCGTCGACCAGTGCTTCGAGGTCCTTGAGCGGGCCATATGACTCGGCACGGGTCAGCGGTGGGGTCAGGTGGTCCACGATGACGGCCGAGGTGCGGCGCTTGGCCTGTGTTCCTTCGCCGGGATCATTGACGATGAAGGGGTAGAGCTGCGGGATTGGGCCAAGCACGGCCTCCGGCCAGCACGAGGCCGACAGGGCGGTGGCCTTGCCCGGCAGCCATTCGAGATTGCCATGCTTGCCGTTGTGGATGATGGCCTGAGCACGGAAGACATGGCGTAGCCAGAAATAGGTGGCGAGGTAGCCGTGCGTTGGCACAAGGGCCGGGTCGTGGTAGGTGGCCTTGGGGTCGATGTTGTAGCCGCGGGCCGGCTGGATGCCGACTACTGCGTTTTCGAGCTCCAGAAGCGGCAACTGGAAGGCCCCTTCGGCAAAAAATGGATCAGTTTCGGGCGTGCCCCATTGAGACTCAAGCTTCGCCGTTGCTTCTTCCGGCAATTGATTGAAATGGAATCGATAATCGTCAATTCCGAGTTGGCACTTTGAGTGCCGTTTGGCGGCAGAATTGGTCCGGCCTGCCTGCAGCAATGCGATCAGGTCGTTGCCACCGTCCGGTATAGGGCTGACGGCAAGCCCCATGACGGCCATTTCGCGCAGGATCGCGATGGTGCTGGCGGGTGTATCGTAGCCCACGCCGTTGGCGATCCGGCCATCCTTGTTGGGATAGTTGGCCAGGATGATGGCGACGCGCTTCTGGCCGTCCGGCGTTTGGCGCAACCGGACCCAGGCCGCGGCCTGTTCGGCGACGAAAGAGACACGGTCTGCCACAGGCCGGTAGGTGACGATCCGGCATTGCGTCGGTTCATGCCAGAGCTGATCTGCCTTGAAGGAGATCGCGCGCGTGGCAATGCGGCCATCGAGCTCCGGGAGCACCACGGACATGGCCAGGTCCTTGGCGCCAAGGCCGCGGGACGACTGCCGCCAGCTTTCCTCATCGGAGCCGGCCAGCGTCACCTGGAGCACCGGGCAGTCAAAGGCCGCCAGCGGGTCCTGGGCCTCGTCGCCCACGGCGAAGGCGGTGGCGTTGAGGATTACATCTGGCGGTGAATGCTGCCATTCGGCGGCAATCTGTTCGCGGCTGGCCTTGTCCTTGAGGCTGGCGATGTAGAGGGCAGACACGGCGAGGCCATGGCTTTCGAGCGCGGTGCAGAGGGCGTCGATCGGGGCCGTCTGGCCACCCTCGATGACGGAGCGATAGAAGACGATCCCGGCGCGGCCCGTGGCCTGCCCGGGCGACCGAAGATAGACGCCTGCAGAGGCGAACGGGACAGGCTGCTCAAACGGGATGGATGAGCCAAGCAGGCTGGCGCAGAAGAGCAGGGCATTGCGCGCGTTGTCGGCACCGCCCGCGGCGAAATAGCGGCGCAGGCGCTCGGCATCGGCAGGCGGGATGGTGGACAACGCCAGGGTGGCCGGATCGGCATCGGCGCCACCGGGGAGCACAGCCAACTGGATGTTCCGCTCTTCCGCCAAAGCCCGGAGCGACGCCATGCCATAGGGCCAGTAGCTCTCGCCTCCGAGCAGCCGGACGACGATGAGCTTCGCCCCGGCAAGCGTCTTCTCCGCATAGAGATCGATGGCATAGTTGTGTTGCAGCAGCAGAAGATTGGCGAGGCGTACCGATGGAATGCGCCCAGCCAGATGGTCAAC
This sequence comes from Pseudomonadota bacterium, assembly GCA_020161855.1. GTDB lineage: Bacteria > Pseudomonadota > Alphaproteobacteria > Rhizobiales > Aestuariivirgaceae > Aestuariivirga. The sequence goes on along the minus strand of JAIUNJ010000006.1, from coordinate 58,784 downwards.
AGCGCGGGCCAGGTTGGCCAACTCGCTGTCGGCAGCCGAGAGAACGACAATCTCCGCCGGATCCTGCTTGAGGTCGATCGCCTCGGCCGCCCCGTCGATGGCGCCGGTGGTGGTGGCGAGGAGGTGCATCAGCCCTTGAGCGAGGCCTCGATTGCCGCGCGGTCCATGTGCTTTTCGCCGATCACCACAAGGCGCGTGGCGCGAGCCTCGCCCACGGCCCATGGCCGGTCGAAATAGCTGTTGAGGCGCGGCCCCACCGCCTGGACGAGCAGGCGCGAATTTGTACCCGCCACATCGGCGAAGCCCTTGAGGCGCAGAATGTCGTGCGCGGCAATCGTGTTCTCAATGCGCTTGAGCAAAGCCGCCTTGTCCATGCCAGCGGGCAGTTCGACGATGAAGGTCACGAAGTCGTCGTGGTCATGCTGCTCTTCGCCTTCCATCTCGTGGTGGGAGAGGCGGTTGTGCATGTCATCTTCGGCATTGCCCTTGAGGCCGAGAAGCACGGCGAGATCAACCTTGCCTTGTTGGGCCGTGACCATGCGGGTGGCCTGGCGCACCTTCTTCTTGAGGTCGAGTGCCGTGTCGAGGGCCGTGTTCTCGTCAAGCAGGTCAACCTTGTTGAGGATCACCATGTCGGCGGCGTTCAACTGGTCCTCGAAGAGTTCTTCGATGGGATTCTCGTGATCGAGGTTCTCGTCGGCGGCGCGCTGGGCGGCCAGCGCATCTTCATCATCGGCGAAGCGGCCCTCGGAGAGGGCCTTGGCGTCGACTACCGTCAGAACGCCATCCACCGTGACCTGCGACTTGATCTCGGGCCAGTTGAAGGCGCGGACGAGGGGCTGCGGCAATGCCAGGCCCGATGTCTCGATGATGATGTGGTCGGGCCGGTCCTTGCGCGCCAGAAGCTTGCTCATGGTCGGGATAAAATCGTCGGCCACGGTGCAGCAGATGCAGCCGTTGGCGAGTTCGATGATGTCGTCCTCGCTGCAGGCGTCGTTGCCGCAAGCCTTCAGGATATCGCCATCGACCCCGACATCACCGAACTCGTTGATGATGAGAGCAAGCCGGCGATTGCCGGCATTGCCCAGGATGTGGCGGATCATGGTGGTCTTTCCGGCACCGAGGAAGCCGGTGATGACCGTGGCCGGGATCTTTTCCGTCATGCCTTTGCCTCTCCTTCCACCTTCGCCAGGGTGATCGACAGGAACACGCCGATCAGCACCCACATGACCAGATTGGCCGCCAGGCTGTTCGCGGCGAACTCCGCTGCCAGGCCGGCCGGGACATGGCTGTCTGATGTGGGGGCCTCCGGCGCGCCGTAGAGGTGTGGCGCGATGAAGAGAACAATGGCGATGGCAATGCCGACGGCATTCTGCCGCGTGGCGAGCAGGTAGAGGCCCGCTCCCGTGAACAGCACCGTTGCGGCCCACCAGATCTGACGCATCGTCACGTCAGCGGCCGGCATGCCGGGCAGTTCCGGCGGCAGGCCTACAGCTGGCGCCAGAGATACCGCGAGGAATCCCGAAAGACCCCACAGCACGGCATTCTGCCGGGTGATGTTGAGCCCTGCCAAAAGCGCGACGCCGGCCAGAGCCAGTGCGTAGCCTGCACCCGCCAGCATGGAGAACATGGTGGTGTAGAAGGTCCGCTCCAGGCCATCCGCAGGGGCCCAGGCATCTTCGTCGTGCTCATGAGTCTCAGCCGTTGCGGTGCCTTCTGCCGGCACTGCGGCCTCAGGCTGAGCCGGGGGCGTGGCATGGTCATGCCCGCCTTCGGCTGATTTCTCTTCAAAAACTTCCGCGTGAAGGATCAATGGGGTGAGCCGCACATGCTGGATCACACTCATAACAAGCCCTGCCGCAAGCCCTGCCAGGATTGCGGCGAGCAAAACCCGCCCGATCATGATTTTAGAAGCCGGTGCTTAGTGGCAGGGGAAGCCGATGGCGTGGCGGGTGTCGTGCGCGGCGTTGTGCATGCGCACATCCTGGGACAAGCCCACGCCGTAAACGAGGAACGTGCCGAGGAAGAAAGCCAGTGCGCCAATGGCAAGACGCTGGCTGGACGAGATGGAACGAGATTGAACGAATGTGGTCATGTCACCCTCCGTGAGACCGGGTTTACTGTGGGCTTGCGCCCGATTTTGTCCGGCAGGTCTCCTGACTCACGGCTCTGGCGGATGAACGGCCTTCCCGGTTTCCCAGTGGCTGTTGCCCATCCTCGCCGCTTACAGTTGCGGGGGCAGTCACGGATTTGGCCCCTGTTGGGTCGTCCTCACCGCGTTCCCTATTAGGCTTCAGGCCTGAAGGCCATTCACGAAGCACCGAACGTGAACAGGATGACAGGATTTGCCTGCTTCCGTCAACCCGGCTGCGGCATCGCCATCCTGATTGCGACACTTCCGCGAAGCCTCTCGCCCTGACGGCGGCAGTTGGGATATAGCATTAATCGAAACTTGACGCCGGTTCTCTATTTCGAGACCGGGGCAAGATTTTCAGGGAAGCAGGGGACAGCGATGGCATTGATGCCGAGGTCTGGCAACGAGGCGCGGCGCGCCATGGGATCGCGCAGGTTTGCGATTGTCTCGATCTTTGCCTTTTCCTGCCTGATCAACATCCTGATGCTGACCGGGCCGATCTATATGCTGCAGGTCTATGATCGCGTCATGACCTCTGCCAGCGTGCCGACGCTCATTGCCCTGTCGATCATCGTGCTTGTGCTCTATGCCTACTACGGCCTTCTGGAGGCCCTGCGCTCGCGGATCATGGTGCGGCTTGGCCGCGCCTTCGAGGAGAGCATTCGCAATCGCGTTTTTGATGTCGTCGCCACGGCCTCGCTGAAGAAGCTGCCGATGGCTGCGGGAAGCCAGCCGCTGCAGGATATGTCCACGATCCGGGGCTTCCTCTCGGGCACCGGCCCCACGGCTTTCCTCGATATGCCATGGGTCATCATCTACATGGGTGTTGCCTATATCCTGCATCCATGGCTCGGGTTTTCGGGTGTTGCGGCGGCCATTGCCATCTTGATCGTCGCCATCATGACGGAAGCCTCGAGCCGCAAGCCCATCACTGACGCGGCCATCGCTTCCGCCAAGGCGAACGCCATGACTGACGAGGCGCGGCGCGGCTCCGAAGCGATGTTTGCGCTCGGCATGAAGGGGATCATGCGTAATCGCTGGGCGCGGGTGCAGCAGGAGGCGATGGATTCGAGCACGCGCGCCAACGACGTGAGTGGTGGCTTCGGCTCGCTGTCACGTGTCATCCGTCTGGCCGTTCAATCCGGTATTCTGGGCCTCGGCGCCTATCTTGCGATCAATCAGCAGATTACGCCGGGCGCCATCATCGCCGGATCGATCATCATCTCGCGCGGCCTTTCTCCCATCGAAACGGCCGTGGCCAATTGGCAGCAGTTCCTTGCGGCGCGCAAGGCGCTTGGCAGGCTCGATGCGGCGCTGGCCGCCATTCCGCCCGATCCTGAACCGATGAAACTGCCGCCGCCCAAGGGACTGCTCGAAGTCGAGAACCTCATCGTCTTCGCGCCTGGCAGCGACAAGGCTGTGCTGCAGGGGCTTACCTTCACCGTGCACCCCGGTGAGGCACTGGGCGTAATCGGCCCGACCGGGGCCGGCAAATCGACTCTGGCCCGTGTGCTCGTAGGCATCATCGATCCGCAACGTGGCAGCGTGCGGCTGGACGGCGCTACACATGATCAGCGCAATCCGGATGAACTGGGCCGGGCAATGGGTTACCTGCCGCAGGACGTGCAGATTTTCGACGGCACGGTGGCACAGAACATTTCCCGCTTTGCCGAGACGCCTGACCCGGTGAAGATCGTGGAGGCGGCCAAGATGGCCAATATCCACGAGCTCATCATGAAGCTGCCTAACGGTTACGACACGCAGCTTGGTGAGAATGGTTCGCGCCTGTCGATGGGGCAGAGGCAAAGGCTGGCCCTTTCCCGGGCACTCTTTGGTGATCCGGCCATCCTCGTCATGGACGAACCAAACTCGGCGCTCGACGCGGAAGGCGAAGCCGCCCTCGACCGCGCCATCCGGGCAACGCTGACCCGCGGTGCATCGGTGGTGATCGTCGCGCACCGGCCAAGTGCTCTGCAGGCGGTGCACGACATTCTCGTGCTCAACGACGGAAAGCAAGCGGCCTATGGCAAGCGCGACGAAATCCTGAAGCGCGTGACCCAGCCGCAGCGCCAGCAGCAACGCGGCGAAGGCGGCATGCAGACCACCGCCATGATCACGCCGCCCGTCCCCGAAACCCGGAACTGACTGCTATGGCATTGAACACCAAACGCTCGCTCAACCGCATCATTCTCACCGGCTATGTTTCGGTGTTTGTGATGGCAGGTGTCCTCACGGCCTGGTCGATGACTGCCGACCTCAACGGTGCCGTCATTGCGCCTGCGACGATCATCGTCGAAACCTATTCCAAGCGTGTGCAGCATCGCGATGGCGGCACGATCAGGAGCATTCTGGTCAAGGATGGCGATCGCGTCGTCGAGGGGCAGGACCTGATCCTGCTCGATCCTACGGAGTCACGGGCGGAGCTCGGTATCGTGGCGAGCGCGCTCGACGAACTCATGGTGCGCAAGGCGCGGCTTGAATCAGAGCGCGACGGTGTGGCGAGCCTGACGCTGCCGGCGGAACTGCGGGGCAGGGAAGCCGAAGCAGGGCTTTCCGAGATCATCTCCGGCCAGAGCAAGCTGCTGCAATCCAATGCCGAGAGCGACCGCGGCAAGACCGAACAGCTGGCGCAGCAGGTGAGCCAGCTCCGGGAACAGATCAACGGCATCGACGGGCAATCGAGTTCGATCAAAACCCAGATCAGTCTCATTGATCAGGAACTGGACAATCTGAAGAAGCTGCAAGCCAAGGGACTGGTGCCGTCCAGCCGTATTCTTTCGACCGAACGCGAGCAGGCGCGGCTTCTCGGCGAAGAGGCAAATCTGGTGTCGTCGCGGGCTGCTGCAGAGGCACGGATCGGCGAAGTGAAGCTTCGCACCATTCAGATCCAGGATGACCGCCGCACGCAGGCGCTGTCTGATCTGCGCGACACGGAAGCAAAGATCGCCGAGTTGCGGGAACGCCGTGTGGCCACATCGGCGCGCCTCGACCGCACCAGCATCAAGGCGCCGATCACCGGAACAGTCTATCAGTTGATGGTGCACACCGAGGGTGGTGTGATCGGTTCAGGCGATACGCTGATGCTGATCGTGCCGGAAGGCGATGATCTCGTGCTGCAGGCGCAGGTCCTGCCGAAGGATATCGACGAAGTGGCGCCGGGCCAGCATGCTCTCGTGCGCTTTCCTTCGTTCAATGCCCGGGTTACGCCCGAGGTCAATGCCGAGGTGACGCAGGTTGCCGCTGACGTCTCGCAGCGCGACGCGCAGTCTCCCCCATTCTACTCGGTGCGCATCACCATCCCGGCCAAGGAGTTGGAACGGCTGAAAGAGCACAAGCTGAAGCCGGGCATGCAGGCCGAAGCCTTCATCCAGACATCGGCGCGCTCGCCCTTGTCCTATCTCGTCAAGCCGCTGCTCGATCAGCTCAGCCACGCGATGCGCGAGAGCTGACGGCCTGTGCCAGATATGCGCGCCAGCTTAACCTGGCGTTCACTATATTGCGGCTTGCGGGCAACGGTCTCTTAACCCTAACCAGCCATTATGACGGGCTATGAAAGTTCGTCGCGTATCCTTTGCGTTTGTCAGTGCCGCGTTTCTTGCTGCGTATGCCACGACCTGTGGTGCTGCTCTCGCCTCATCCACCAGCCCGCAAAACCAGATTGCGCGGGCCGGTTTCGCGGCCTTGCAGCAGGGCAATCCGCAGCAGGCCATTGTCCATTTCACCACGGCGATCGATTCACGCACGCTGGCGCCGGAGATGCAGGCCAATGCCCTGATCAACCGGGCGCTCGCCTATCAGCATCTCGGCAAGAATGCCGAGGCCATTGCCGACTACACCACGGCCTTGCAGCTTGATGTGATGTCGCCGGATCTGCGCGCCATGGCGCTCTACAATCGCGGTCTCTCCTATCAGAAGCAGGGCAGCGCGCCCCAGGCGATCCAGGACTACACCGGTGCGCTGTTGCTCAAGCCGGACTTCGCCCAGGCCTTCTTCAGCCGCGGCAACGCACTGCGCGACAGCGGCCAGCTTCTTTTTGCCTTGTCTGACTATGAGCGCGCACTGCGTAGCAAGCATCCGGATACGGCGCGCGTTCATTACGGCGCTGCCATGACCTATGTGGCGCTCCGCCGACCGCTTGATGCGCGCAAGGAGCTTGAACTCTCGCTTGCCGCCAATCCGCAGTTTGCCCAGGCCAAGGATCAACTTGCCAGGCTCGACAACGTCAGTGCTGACGCCTCAGCCACCGACCCGATCCTGACAGGCTCGGTCGCAGCGATTGCCGGTGGCACTGTGGCCAAGAAGCCCGTGTTGCCGAAGGCCGTCGATGTTCCATTGGCTTCTGGTGGCCAGAAGACCTATACGCTCGCCAGCAGCGGCGAGAAGATCAAGAAGCGCTACACTGATCGCCTTCCCACTTCGGAGCAGGTGGCCTTTGAGCCGGTTGGCCTGAAGCCCAAGACCAAGCCGAAGCATGCCATCGCACCGCAGCCGCAACCTTCCGACGAGCAGGAAGTGCTGGTTGATGTCGATCAGGTTCCGGCTATCCCTGTGCCCGAGAAGAAGCAGGCGGCCGCCAAGAAGGCAAAGCCGAGTGTTCCCGCCGACGAGATCGTCACGGCTTCGGTGAGCAAGCCTGATATCCAGATTGAGCCTGCCGCCGCGCCGTCCGATGACGATGCTGACGTGGCTGCCGACACACCGCCAGTCACTGACAAGGTGAGCGGCTGGACCGTGCAGATCGCCTCTGCCAACAGCGAAGATGCTGCCTGGGGCGTCTGGAAGAGAATGCAGGGCCGTGTCGATGCCCTCAAGGACCAGAAGGCAATCGTCGTGAAGGCCGATCTCGGCGGTACCAAAGGTGTTGTCTATCGCGTGCGCCTGCACGGCTTTGACGGCAAGAGCGGCGCCAATGACACATGCTCTACGCTGAAGCAGAGCGGCGTCGACTGCTTCGTCAGCAAGTCCTGATCTAAAGATTCAGGCCGGTCCCTGCGGGGCCGGCCTTTTCTATTGAACCTGCTCAGTCCTTGAGCAGGAATGTCACCTTCATATTCACCCGCCATTCGGCGATCTTGCCGTTCTTCACGACACATTTGATGTCCTGCACCCAGGCGCCTTCGATGTTGTCGAGGGTGGAGTCGGCCCGGCGGATGCCGGTTTCGACAGCGTCTTCAATGGACTTGGACGAACCGGCGGTGAGTTCGATGACCTTGGCAACGGCAGACATGGTGGCCTCCTTCTGTCTGTGAACAAGTCCCTCTTGCAGGTTCACCACTGGCGCGGCTGGCGCTACAAGACGGGCTTGATGCAGGATAGACCATGCCTCTCAATATGATCAAACTGTGTGTCGGTGTTTCCGAGATCGAGGAATTGCGTGCCTGGGTGCGGGACTGCAAGGCGGGCCGCGACACGCTCGATCACGTCACCCGCATGTTCCCGCGGCGGAAGGCCGATATCTTGCCGGGCGGGTCTCTGTTCTGGGTGATCCGGGGCCTCATCCTCTGCCGGCAGCCGATTGCTGATCTTGAGGCGGTGACAGGCGCCGATGGCATTGAACGCTGCCGCATCGTCTTCAAGCCACAGATCATTCCGGTGCGGCCGACGCCACGCCGCGCCTTTCAGGGCTGGCGCTATCTCGAAGCGTCGGACTCACCGCCCGACCTGCCCAAGAGATCGGGGGCCGATGACCTGCCGGAGAAGATGAAGCGCGAGCTTGCCGAGCTGGGGCTGCTGTGACGGTCCGCAGGCTGCGGGCAGGCGATGACTGCAGCCACGCCGCCTTACTGTTGCAGCGCTTCTTTGCGGAGGAGGGCTTTGATACCCCGGCTAGCATCATCGCGGCGCGGGTCGCGCAGATGGCAGGGATCGATCAGTGCGGACTCTTTGTCGCCGAAGAGGGCGGACAGGCGGTGGCCGTGGCAACCTGCTCGATGGAATTCGGGATCGAGTTCGGCTGGTGGGCAGAGATGGGCGATCTCTATGTGGTGCCGGAATGGCGGGGCCAGGGCCTTTCCAGGCAACTCGTTGCGGCCATTGAGGCCTATGCCAGGGCAGGTGGCGCCACTGGCTACCAGGTGACGGTGACGCCCTTTGGCGAGGAACACATGGGGCTGAAGGCCTTCTATCGAGCCATGGGTTTTGCCGATGACGGGCGCTTGCTGCTTTTCAAGACCTTGTGATCCGGGGTCAGACGGCGATGTTGTCGATGAGGCGCGTCTTGCCGATCCAGGCCGCCGCAATGAGCCGCAGCGGTTCGGATGCTGTCTTGGGGACGGCAAGTGTCTCGGCATTGCGCGCCGTCACATAGTCGACCTTGAAGCCCAGGGTCGTGAGGGAGCGGACGGCAGCCGTGGTGGCGACCTGGTGATCGGTTCCGTTCCTGATCTTTTCGGCGGCTTGCGTGAGCGTTTTGTAGATTGCCACGGCCTGGCTGCGCTCGTGCTTGCTCAGGTAGCGGTTGCGCGATGACTTGGCGAGGCCGTCTTCCTCCCGCACGGTGGGAACGCCAATCACCGTGATGGGGATATCGAGGTCACGCGCCATCGCCGTGACCGTCATAAGCTGCTGATAGTCCTTCTCGCCGAACATCGCGAAATCGGCGCCTGTCTGAAGGAAAAGCTTCGCGACGACGGTCGTCACGCCGTCGAAGAATTGCGGCCGGTATTTGTCTTCCAGCCCCGCCTTCGCGGGGCCGGCGAGGCTTACGGTTGTCGCAAAATGCGGGCCATACATTTCCGCGGGCGAGGGGATGAAAACGGCATTCACCTTCTCGGATGCCAGCATGGCGACGTCACTGTCTTCATCGCGTGGATAGCGGCCGAAATCCTCGTTGGCGGCAAACTGCTTGGGATTAACGAAGATCGTGGCGACGACACGGTCTGCGCGCCTGAAGCCTTCGCGCACCAGTGTGAGATGTCCTTCATGCAAGGCGCCCATCGTTGGAACGACAGCGGACTTCTCGTCTTTCCTTCGCCACTCGCCGGTGATCTTGCGCAACTCAGCGACGCTGCGGACGAGGACGGGCTTCATGAGGGTTGCCCCTTGCTGCGAGGGACGGCGATGATGTTTGTCTCCTTGACCTCCTCCATGACGAAGTAGGAATGCGTGCCTTCGACCATCGGCAGTTGCCCGATCACGCCACCGAGGATCTCGCGGTACTCCGCCATGTCCCTGACCCTGATCTTGAGAAGATAGTCGAAGCCACCGCCGGTCATATGGCATTCAAGGATCTGGCGCACCGGCTTCACAGCGCTGTTGAAATTCGCCAGCGTGGCTTCGTCCGTGGCGCGCAGTTTGACCGTCACGAAGACCAGCAGCGCTGCATTGAGTGCAGCGGGCGAGACGCGGGCGTGGTAGCCTTGGATTACTTTCTCGGATTCGAGGCGCCGCATGCGCAAGGTGCAGGGCGTCGGCGACAGGTTGATGCGTTTGGACATCTCGGTCACCGGCATGCGGGCGTCGCGCTGCAACTGGTCGAGGATGGACAGGTCTATGTCGTCAAGAGTCGCCATGAAATCCTCCGTAAGCGGTGATTTATAGCTGTCGATGGCCGCATGAGTAAAGTGATCCTCTGATTTCCGGCCTTAGGTTGGTGAGTTTGCGTCCCGGATTGGTGCTACAGGGATGACAGGGGAGCCACACTGATGACCGCACTGCCTAATCGTAACGCCATTGCCGATTTGCTGTTTGCCGACGAAACACAACTCGTTCATCGCCTGGCCCGCGCTGCCGCGCTTGGTGACGCCGAGCGCCAGAATGTGCGCAACATTGCCAAGCAGCTGGTTCACGGTGTCCGTGCCAACCGCGCCAAGCAGGGTTCCATCGACAGTTTCATGCAGGAGTTTTCGCTTTCCTCTGAAGAAGGCGTTGTTCTCATGTGCCTGGCTGAAAGCCTGCTGCGCATTCCCGATGCCGAGACGGCGGACAAGCTCATTGCCGACAAGATTGGCGAGCGCGACTGGCAGGCCCATCTCGGCAAGTCGGAGTCGATGTTCGTCAATGCTTCGGCCTGGGGCCTGATGCTGACCGGCAAGATCGTTGAGCTTGGCGGTGCCGACACAGGTTCCTTCCTCAAGAGGCTGGTGCAGCGCTCGGGCGAGCCGGTGATCCGCGCCGCCATGCGCCAGGCTATGCGCATCATGGGCAAGCAGTTTGTGCTCGGACGCAACATCGGTGAAGCGCTGGACATTGCCCGGCCGCTCGAGGGCGAGGGCTGGCGCTTCTCCTATGACATGCTCGGGGAAAGCGCCATGACAGCCGACGATGCGGAGCGCTATCAGCGGGCTTATCTTGCTGCGGTGGAGGCGGTGGGCAAGGGAAGAAGCGGTGCCGATATTTTTGCTGCCCCTTCCGTCTCAGTGAAGCTCTCGGCGCTTCATCCGCGCTATGAGGAGAAGACTGCGGCCCATGCCTTGCCTGAACTGCATGAGAAGGTTGTCGCGCTTGCCAGCCGCGCCAGGACACTGGGCATAGGGCTGACCATTGATGCGGAGGAAGTGGCGCGGCTTGATCTGTCGCTTGAACTTTTCGGACGGCTCGCCCGGGATGAAAGGCTTGGCGGCTGGAATGGGCTTGGGCTTGCTGTGCAGGCTTATGGTCGGCGCGCCAGGGCCGTTCTCGAACGGCTCGCACAACTTGCAAAGCAAACGGGCCGTGTGCTGCCGGTGCGGCTCGTCAAGGGCGCCTACTGGGATACCGAAATCAAGCGGTCGCAGGAAGCCGGGTTTGAAACTTTCCCGGTGTTCACGCGCAAGGTTTCGACTGATGTGAGCTACCTGTCCTGCGCGAAGTTCATGCTTTCGCGCCGTGATGTGTTCTTTCCGCAGTTCGCGACCCATAACGCCCATACGATTGCCGCCGTTGCGGTGATGGCCGGAGACGACAGGCGCTACGAGTTCCAGCGCCTGCACGGCATGGGTCTTGGGCTCTACGACCAGGTCGTGAAGGGATCTCTCGTCGCGCAGCCGTGCCGCATCTATGCGCCGGTGGGCAGCCACGAAGACCTCCTGGCCTATCTCGTGCGCCGGCTTCTTGAGAACGGCGCCAACACATCTTTCGTCAACCGGCTGGCGGATGACGATGCACCAGTGGATGAGATCATTGCCGATCCGGTCGAAGCGGCATTGGCCCTCGATCCCGTACCGCATCCGGGCATCGCTCCACCGCCACGGCTTTTCGCGCCGCGCGTAAATTCTGCGGGCGTGCCGCTCTGGCATGCACCGGTGCGGCACGAGGTGACGAAGGCGATTTCTGCCGAACTGGCAAAGCCAAGCCACGCGACACCCCTGGTGGCGGGCAAGGCGGTGGCCGGAGCGGCAAGAAGCATTACATCACCGCACGACCGGCAGATCGTGGTGGGACAGGTGACGGAGACAGATCCGGCGCATGTTGCGCAGGCGCTTTCGGCTGCGGTGCAGGGGCAGGTCATGTGGGACCGGCAGGGTGGCGCGGCCCGCGCGGCCCTGCTGGAGAAGGCCGCCGATCTCTATGAGGCGCGAAGCCACCGGCTCATGGCACTGCTGGTGCGCGAGGCCGGCAAGTCGCTCGACAATGCGATGGCCGACCTGCGCGAGGCCGTCGATTTTCTGCGTTACTATGCGGCCCAGGCAAGAGCTGATTTCTCCGAACCCCGGCTTCTGCCAGGGCCGACCGGAGAAAAGAACGAGATTTCCCTGCACGGGCGCGGCGTCTTCGCCTGTATTGCACCGTGGAACTTCCCGCTGGCGATCTTTACGGGCCAGGTCGCGGCAGCACTGGCTTCCGGCAACAGCGTCATCGCCAAGCCTGCCGAGCAAACGCCACTTGTGGCTTTTGAAGCGGTGAAGCTGCTGCATGCGGCAGGCGTGCCGGGCGATGTGCTGCAGTTCCTGCCGGGTGATGGTGCTGCCATCGGCAAGGTGCTGCTGGCGGACCGGAGGCTCGCTGGCGTGGCGTTCACCGGCTCCAACGAGACAGCCGGCATCATTGCGCGGACGCTCTATTCGCGGCCCGGGGCTCTCGCAGCGCTGATTGCCGAGACCGGTGGCATGAATGCCATGATCATGGATTCCTCCGCGTTGCCGGAGCAGGCGGTGCGTGACGTGGTCGCCTCGGCCTTTGACAGCGCGGGGCAGCGCTGCTCGGCCGCGCGCATTCTTTTCGTGCAGGATGACGTTGCGGCGAAGGTCGTCAAGATGCTGACGGGTGCCATGGCCGAGCTGAAGGTCGGCGATCCGCTCGACTACGAGACGGATATTGGCCCGGTCATCGATCAGGAGGCCAAGGACCACCTCGACGCACACAAGGCGCGCATGGCCAAGGAGGGCAAGCTCCTCTTCGAAAGCAAGCTCGATGCGGCCTGTGCGCGCGGCACGTTCGTGGCTCCCGCCGCCTACGAGATTGATCGCCTGTCCCGCTTGCAGGCGGAGGTCTTCGGGCCCGTCCTGCACGTCATCCGCTACAGCGGCAGTCATCTCGATGATGTCATTGATGCCATCAATGCCACTGGCTACGGGCTCACGCTTGGCCTGCACACACGCATTGAGAGCGTCACCGCGCAGGTGCGCGCGCGAGCCCGCGTGGGCAATATCTACGTCAATCGCAATCAGATCGGTGCCGTGGTGGGAGCGCAGCCTTTCGGAGGCGAGGGGCTTTCCGGCACCGGACCCAAGGCGGGTGGTCCACATTACCTGCAGCGCTTCGCCGTTGAGCGGGTCGTCTCGCAGGACACCACCGCATCAGGCGGCAATGCCGCGTTGATGTCGATGGAGTCAGGAGTCCCGTGACTTGAGGGCGAGTCCCTTGTCGACGGCCTTGCGGCCAAATTTTTCGCGGATGAGATCGATGGCCTTCTCGGCTCTGGCATTGGCGTTGAGGCGAGGATCCAGCGACACTTCTTCGTCACTCGCGTGCGGTTCGAGGTTTGAGAGGGAGGCCCCGATCAGGCGGTACTTTGTGCCGTCAGCCTCCTTGTGAAGCAGAGGCTTGACGGCCTCGAAGATGCGATGGGCGAGGTGTGTCGCATCGTCGAGCGAGACAGCACGGGTGCGCAGCTTGAAATCCTTGCTCTTGAGCTTGAGCGTTACTGTCCGGCCGCCGAGGCCATCCGCCTTGGCCCGGCGTGACACTTTCTGGCACATGGACCAGAGAATGGCTTCAAGGCGTTCGACTTCGCTTACGTCCTCGTCGAGCGTGGTTTCAGCACCGATGCTCTTGGAGCTGTCGTCGGTCGAGACGCGGCGCATGTCCTCACCGCGTGACAGGTGATACAGCCGGGCGCCCATGCTGCCATAGCGGCGCATGAGTTCGTTCTTCTCCATGGTCTGGAGCTGCGCGATCTTGCCGATGCCGTCCTTGGCCAATTGCTGTTGCATGGCAGTACCCACCCCCCAGATGAGGCTGACACTCTTTGAGGCGAGAAAGTCCCTGGCTTCACTCCGGCCAATGACAGAGAAGCCGCGGGGCTTTTCGAGGTCAGAGGCGACCTTGGCGAGGTACTTGTTGGCAGAGAGGCCGACGGATGCGGTGATGCCGATGTCTTGTTCGATCGTGTTGATGAGGTTTGCCAGGGTGCGGGCAGGGCTTTGTCCATGAAGGCGCTCTGTGCCCGACAGGTCGAGAAAGGCTTCGTCGATGGAGAGGGGCTCGACGAGCGGTGTTACCGAGAGCATCAGTTCTCGCACTTCGCGCCCGACCTCGGCATATTTCTTCATGTCGGGCCGGATCACCACGGCGTCGGGAGCAAGCTTCAAGGCCTTGAACATGGGCATGGCCGAGCGCACACCGCGGATGCGAGCGATATAGCAACAGGTGGAAACAACGCCGCGCTGGGCGCCGCCGACGATCAAGGGCTTGTCGCGCAACGAGGGATCGTCGCGCTTCTCGACTGCGGCATAGAAGGCATCGCAATCAATGTGAGCGATGGAGAGCGTGTTCAGTTCCGGGTGGCGCACAAGCCGGGGTGAATGACAGGCCGGGCAGCGCACAGCATCCTCCGGAACGTCCTTCAGACAGTCGCGGCAGAAACCGGAAGAAGAGCTTGCATTGCTCTCTGACATCGCGCGCAGCTTAGATCAAAACGGGAACAATGGCGAGATGTAACACCGTGCGGGTTTTCGGCCTCAGCGGCGGACCAGCTTTTGCACATGCGGCAGTGCCTCCTGCCATGTAGCCGTCATCAGCGACACGTAGTCGAAAGGCTCCACATGGCGGGCATAGCGCTCGTCGTGCAGGAAGTGCACGAGATGTACATGCGGCGCATGATCCCGCGCCGACTGTATGAAGTTCGGGCTGTCATCGATGAAAACAACGGTCTCACGCGTCTGGGCTGCGAGATGCGAGATGGCCGGGCCTTTCGGGCCGGAGTTGGTGATGACCGGATAGTGCAGCCCGTGTGCCAGAAGATTGGCAATACGCTTGTCGCGGGCATGATGCGGCAGGTTCGTCAGCATGACGACCGTGCTGTCCTCCCCGAGCAACTGAAGGGCAGACACGGCCCCATCAATTGCCTCAAGTGTGCCGGTTTCGTCCACGAAGAAGCTGTCGATCAGCTGGGCGACCTCGGCAAGGGATACAGGCGTGCCGCTGCTGCGATCCTTGATATTGCCGTGAAGTGCCAGGCTCGCCAGATCCAGCCACAATCCTGAGCGGCCAAGATAATCCTCAAAGCGCCTGGTGAAGTGGACGACGACTTCATCAACATCGCAGATCACCAGAGGGCGATCCGAGGGGATGGAGAGGGCGCGCAACTGTTCCTGCGTAAAATCCGAGATCATTCAAATTCGCCCTGAAGTTGTGCGTGTATTCTTGTGATGCGCTGTGGGTTAAGGTTGTGGTCGGCGGCAAAGGCCAGGAGCAGACTTTCATCGCCCATGAGGAAATCGAGGATGGCGAGGTGAAAGGATGGATCTTCCAGGCGGCCCCGGACAGCCTCGGGCCCGGCACCTGTCAAGGCCATGAAACGCCCCAGTATTTCAGGATTTCCAGCAACATAGGTCAGGGCCTGGAGCGCAATGACGGCCGGCTCATCGGATGGGCCCTTCGATTCCTTCAACATGGCTTTCTCGAATAGTTAACCAGCCTCGGGCCAGCAAGGGCAGGTTTAAGACGTTGGTTACGGACCTTGGTTCAATGTGTGCAGCAAGGGGCGCTGGAATTCGTGAAGCCGCGCCTGACAATAAGCCACGGCCGGAGACGAGATGGACTTTCAGAGACCAAATCAGTTGGGTTCGCATTCGAATTCTGGAGCCGCCCCGGCCATGCAGAAAACCGTTCTCGTTGTCGAAGACAACGAATTGAACATGAAACTGTTCAATGACCTTCTGGAAGCGCATGGCCATCGCGTGGTGCAGACGCGTGACGGACTCAGTGCGCTCGACCTGGCCCGCAAGCACATGCCGGACCTGATCCTGATGGACATCCAGCTTCCAGAAGTTTCCGGCATTGAAGTCACCAAGTGGCTGAAGGAAGACGACGGTCTTCGGCACATTCCGGTGATTGCGGTCACGGCTTTCGCCATGAAGGGCGATGAGCAGAAGATCCGTGAAGGCGGCTGCGAGGCCTATATTTCCAAGCCCATCTCGGTGATGAGCTTCCTGCAAACGATAGATGGTTTCCTTAAGGCCAAGCAATGACTGCTCGGATTCTCGTTGTTGACGACATCATCGCAAATGTAAGGCTTCTCGAAGCCAAGCT
The DNA here is from genome assembly GCA_020161855.1 of Pseudomonadota bacterium. GTDB lineage: Bacteria > Pseudomonadota > Alphaproteobacteria > Rhizobiales > Aestuariivirgaceae > Aestuariivirga. The sequence continues at coordinate 42,979 of JAIUNJ010000006.1, read as the reverse complement.
CTCTGCTGAGTATTTCGATGTCCTCACGGCGATGAATGGTCTCGACGCGCTTGAGGCCGTGCAGAAATCAAAGCCCGACATCGTGCTGCTTGACGTGATGATGCCCGGTATCGATGGCATCGAGGTCTGCAAGCGCATCAAGTCCGATCCTGCGACGCAGCACATTCCAGTAGTCATCGTGACCGCTCTTGATCAGCCCGAGGATCGCGTGCGTGGCCTCGAAGCAGGCGCTGACGATTTTCTCACCAAGCCGGTCAACGATATCTCGCTCTTCTGCCGGATCAAGAGCCTGACCCGGCTCAAGATGCTCACCGACGAATTGCGCCTGCGTGCAACTGGCGGGGATGCACTTGAAGTGATGATGCGCACGCCCGGCGCGCTCGGTGAGAATCCGGGCCGCGTGCTTCTCGTTGCCAGCGAAGATTCGGGCTATGAGCGCCTTGTTGCAAGGCTGGGCGAGCATCACGATATCAGTGTTGTTGCCGATGGCGCCACGGCCATTGCCACCGCCACGGAAACGCTGTCTCCTTACGAACTGATCATCGTTTCATTCGATCAGGCAAACTTCGACGGCTTGCGCCTGTGCTCGCAGCTTCGCTCGCTTGAGGCGACTCGGCAGACTCCAATCCTCATCATCGTCAATCCGGACGAGCAGCAGTTGCTGCTGCGTGGCCTGGACATGGGCGTGAACGACTATCTGCTGCGCCCGGTCGACAACCAGGAGCTTCTGGCCCGCATCAACACGCAGGTGAAGCGCTGGCGCTATGCCGAGCAGCTGCGTGCCAGCGTCAAGGCCTCGATCGAGATGGCGATCACTGATCCGCTGACCGGTCTCTACAACAGGCGCTATCTCGACACCCATCTCAGCCACATGATCGAGCACTACATCAACCGCGGCAAGCAGCTGTCGGTGCTTGCGGTGGATGTCGACTTCTTCAAGGCCATCAACGACACCTACGGCCATGACGCTGGCGACAAGGTGCTTCAGGAACTCGGCAGCCGCCTGCGCGAAAACACACGCTCGATTGACCTCAGCTGCCGCACCGGTGGCGAGGAATTCATCGTGGTGCTGCCCAGCACCGATGGTGATACGGCGGAGCGGATTGCGGAGCGGCTTCGCCGCTCGGTGGCCGCGCGCTCCTTCTCCCTGGATGTGAAGAAAACCGTGCCCGTCACGGTCTCGGTCGGCATGGCGACCCTGCTGGGCGCAGAGGATACGCTCGAACATCTGCTCAAGCGGGCCGATGAAGCGCTCTACACGGCCAAGCGCGAAGGCCGGAACCGGGTCGTCCGCGCCCTGGCTGCCTGAGCAGATCACTCGGATATTTTCGTTTTGCCCGGCCGGTGTCTGCTATAAGGCAGACCGGACATGACCGAAGACTCTGCTCAAACTGCCCGCGCTGCTGAGAAACCAACCCCGGTTGGCGCCTCCTTTGCCGGGACCGTCACGCTTGAGGACGTGGGTTTCGAGGGGCAGGGACGGACCATTCTTCACAACATTTCGGCCGAGTTTGAAGCCGGCAAGATCGCCTGCCTTCTGGGGCCTTCCGGTTGCGGCAAGACCAGCCTGTTGCGGCTCATCGCCGGCATCTCGAAGCAGCACCGGGGCCGCATCCTGATCGACGGGCTGGAAATGGCTGGGCCTGCCCGCTTCGTGCCGCCCGAGAAGCGGAATGTGGGACTGGTCTTTCAGGATTTTGCGCTCTTTCCGCACATGACGGCCCTCGAGAACGTGGCCTATGGCCTTTATGCCTTGTCACGGAGCGATGCGATGGCGGCGGCGCGCCGGGGCTTGCAGCGCGTGGGGCTAGAGGCTCTGGCTCACCGCTATCCGGGATCGCTGTCCGGTGGTGAGCAGCAGCGTGTTGCCCTGGCGCGGGCCATCGCGCCCCGGCCTCAGGTGATCCTGCTGGATGAACCATTCTCCGGCCTTGACCAGCGTATGCGCGACCAGGTGAGGGCCGAGACTCTGGCAATTGTTCGCGAAACGCGGGCAACGGCCATTCTGGTCACTCATGATCCGCGGGAAGCCGTCGATGTCGGGGACCGCATTTTCCTGATGCGGGACGGGCGAATGGTGCAGCACGGCACACCGCGCGATATCTACGAGCATCCGGTGGATGCCGATGCGGCCCAGTTTTTTGGCACTTACAATGTTTTCCGCGTCGCGGTGAAAAATGGGGCAGCGCCGACTCCGCTTGGCACATTTGCCGCAAAGGACGTCAAGGACGGCGACATCGTGGATATTCTGGTCAAGCCGGAGGCCGTGCTGCCCGCGGAGGGAGGCCTTGGTGTCGCAGGCTTCGTCAAGGACATCCGCTTCCTGGGCGAAACGCAGCGCCTCACGCTGCTGGTGAAGGGGCAGGAAGCACCGGTTCACTCCATCGTGAGCGTGCGCCACAAGGTGGAAACTAACGGGGAAGTAAGGCTTTCGGTCGACCCCTCAGGCGTTTTTGTCTTTACAAGCCCGGGGGCCTCTCCCACATAGCGCCCGTGCCTCGCGCATTGCAGCGCGGGTGGGATTCTGCAATAGTCAAACCAACACGCCGGACGGTATCATGGTCCGGTCTTGACGAGGGAGTTTTGTCATGGGTTTCGGTTCGTGGTGGCATTGGGTCATCCTGCTTGTCGTTGTGCTCGTCCTGTTTGGCGGCAAGGGCAAGATTTCTGACGTGATGGGTGATGTGGCCAAGGGCATCAAGAGCTTCAAGAAGGGGCTTACTGACGACACCAGCGACAGTGCCGCCGCCGAGGTGAAGACGATCGGTGAGCAGGCGGGCGATGCGGCCAAGGTGGCCGCTGACAAAGCCAAAAGCTGATAGGCGGGCCCGCGATGATGCGGGCATGCATCCATGTTTGAATTCGGCGTAGGCTATTCCGAACTTTTTGTTCTGGCCGTCATCGCGGTTATCGTGATCGGGCCGAAGGACCTGCCCAAGGTCTTGCGTGCCTTTGGCCAGTTCATGTCCAAGGCCCGGAAGATGGCCTCCGAATTCCAGGGCCACGTCGACGCCGCCATGAAGGAAACAGGTGTTTCGGATCTCAAGAAGGATCTCGACAGCACCAAGAACCAGTTCAAGTCGGTGATGTCGGCGCCTAACGTGATTTCGCCTCTGGATGAGTCCGCCAAGGCGCAGGGTGCCAAGGCCTTTGACGACTATTTTGGCGACCAGGCCCCCGCCGGCGAAACCAAGGTGGCAGGAGTGACGGCCGGCCCGTCGTCAACTTCATGACACAGCAGGATATCGACAACAGCGAAGCCCCCTTGATGGAGCACCTGCTGGAGCTGCGCTCCCGGCTCATCAAGTGTGTTCTGGGCTTCTTTCTCGCCTTCATCGTCAGCTTCTATTTCTCGACAGACATCTTCCACATCCTGATCAAGCCCTTCGTCTGGGGAACGGGCAAGGATGTCGGCCTGATTTCGACGAAGCTTCTCGGCTTCTTCATCGTCAAACTGAAGATCGCCATGTTTGGCGGCATGTTCATCGCCTTCCCGCTGATCGCGGTGCAGGTCTATCGTTTCATGGCGCCCGGGCTCTACAAGCATGAACGCCAGGCGCTTGCGCCCTATCTCTTTGCTACACCTATTTTCTTCGTGGCGGGTGCCTGCCTCGTCTACTTCTTCCTGCTCCCCGTTGCGATCCACTTCTTCTACAATCTCGCGGCAGGTGTTGGTTCCCTCGGCGACAAGAACATCGTCGAACTCATGCCCGACGTCGAAGCCTATCTCGACTTCGTGATGATGCTGATCCTCGCCTTCGGGCTGGCCTTCCAGTTGCCCGTTGTGCTCACGCTTCTTGGCCATATCGGCGTGGTGAGTTCAGCCCAGCTCCGCCATGGCAGGCGCTTCGCCATCGTTGGCGTGACCGGCATTGCAGCCCTGATTACGCCACCTGATCCGATCTCCATGCTCTCCATGGCGGTGCCTTTGGCGCTGCTTTACGAACTGTCGGTCATTTCCGTCGGTATCCTTGAGAAGCGCCGCGAGAAGGACCGGCTGGCCAAGGAGGCCGAAGAGGCCAAGGAATCCGATAGTACGAGCGTCACAAAAGCTGTTTGAGCCGGGAGGCGGGCTTGCCTATAGAGAGCCCGATTTGAACCCCGAACGTTGACGGCCGATTCCCATGCACGACATCAAGTTGATCCGCGACAATCCTGCAGGATTTGACGCCGCTCTGGCGCGCCGGGGTCTGCCTGCGCATTCGACGGCCCTGCTGGCCACCGATCAGGAGCGGCGCGACCTGCTGCAAAGGCTGCAGGATGCGCAAAGCCGCCGCAACGACCTGTCGAAGCAGGTGGGCGAAGCCATGAAGGGTGGTGACAAGGCGAAGGCCGAGGCGCTCAAGGCCGAGGTGGCGAGCCTCAAGGATGTGATCGCCGGCGGCGAGGAGCAGGAGCGGCAACTGACGCAGAAGCTCACGGATCAGCTCTCGGTCATTCCCAACCTGCCGCTGGATGAAGTGCCTGACGGCAAGGATGAACATGACAATGTGGAGGTGCGCCGCTGGGGCACCAAGCCCACTTTCAAGTTCGAGCCACGGCAGCATTTCGAGATTGGCGAACGCCTGGGCCAGATGGATTTTGAAACGGCGGCTCGCATGGCGGGTGCACGCTTCGTCGTGATGAAGCGTCAGCTGGCGCGTATGGAGCGGGCCATCGCCAACCTCATGCTCGATCTGCACACGGGCAAGAATGGCTATACCGAGTGCTATGTGCCCATGCTGGTGTCTGACAAGACGATGTTTGGAACAGCACAGCTTCCAAAGTTTGCTGACGACCAGTTCCGCACGACAGACGGGCGCTGGCTGATCCCGACGGCTGAAGTCTCGCTCACCAACACGGTGCGCGAGACCGTCGTTGATGAGGCCCAGCTGCCGATGCGGCTGACGGCCTATACGCCGTGCTTCCGGGCGGAAGCAGGTGCTGCCGGCCGTGACACGCGCGGCATGATCCGTCAGCACCAGTTCTCGAAGGTCGAGCTTGTCTCGATCACGGCGCCGGAGCAATCGCGCGATGAACTGGAACGGATGACGGCCTGTGCCGAAAGCGTGCTGCAGGCCCTCGGTCTTCACTATCGTATCGTGCGCCTGTGCACGGGTGACATGGGCTTCGGCAGCCGCATGACCTATGATCTTGAGGTCTGGTTGCCGGGGCAAAATGCCTTCCGCGAGATTTCATCGTGTTCTGTGTGCGGCGACTTCCAGGCCCGGCGCATGGAGGCCCGCTACAAGCCGGCCGATGGCAAGGGCACACGCTTCGTGCATACACTCAATGGCTCGGGGCTGGCGGTTGGCCGGACTCTCGTTGCCATTCTGGAAAACTACCAGAACGCCGATGGAACAGTGACCATTCCCGAGGCCTTGCGGCCTTACATGATGGGTGAAGAGAGGATTTCTGCCTGATGCGTATTCTTGTGACCAATGATGACGGTATCCATGGACCGGGCCTGACGGTGCTTGAGGAGATCGCCCACGCCATCAGCGATGATGTCTGGGTTGTTGCGCCGGATGAGGAGCGCTCGGGGGCGGGGCATTCGCTGACGCTTTCCAACCCGATCCGCTACCAGAAGCTGGGAGAACGCCGCTTTGAGGTGACGGGAACGCCGACGGATTGCGTCGTGATGGCGGTTCGGAAGATCCTGCCGGAAATGCCGGATCTTGTTCTGTCAGGCGTGAACCGTGGCCAGAACATTGCAGATGACGTGACCTATTCGGGCACGATCGCGGCTGCGATGGAAGGAACGGCGCTCGGCCTCAAGTCGATCGCTCTTTCGCAGGTTTCTGGCATCTATGAGAATGGCGAGAGTTTTGCCGTCGCCAGGGCCTATGGCGAGGGCGTTGTGAAGAAGCTGCTGACTCTGCCATTCGGGCCGGGCGTGCTGGTCAACGTGAATTTTCCGGATTGCCGCCCGGACGAACTGGCGGGCATCGAGGTGACGCGGCAGGGCAAGCGTGACCAGAACTTCCTGCTCGTGGACGAACGGATCGACGCACGCGACCGCAACTATTATTGGCTCGGCTTTGCGCGCGAGCGGGGCAATCCGCCGGCCGGCACCGATCTCGCCGCGGTCTTCCAGAAGCGCATCTCAGTGACACCGCTGCACATGAACCTGACGCAGATCGACGCCATGGAAGCCCTGCGGGGAGTCTTCGCGTCCTAGCCGAACGGGCAGGGGCGTGCTCAGGCGTCTGGTTTCTGTGCTTCCATGTCGAAGACGGCATCAACGGGAACCTGAAGGCCGTTGAGCAATTGGTTGGTGCGCCCGGCTGTGGCAACCACGCGCAGCAGATCGGCGTAGATCTCGTCTGTCATGCCCTTGGCCCTGGCCGCCGCAGTGTGCGAGTGGACGCAATAGCGGCAGGAGTTGGTGATCGAGACGGCGATGTAGATCAGCTCCTTGGTCAGGGGATCAAGTGCCGATGGCTGTGCCATCACTGATTTCACACCTTCCCAGGTTTCCTTGAGCAGGGCGGGATCGAAGGCGAGATAGAGCCAGAAATTGTTGATGAAGTCGGATTTCCGCGTGGCCCGGATATCGTCAAAGACGGCCTTTACACGCGGATCTTTCTCGGCGTCGCTCAGCAATTTGACGGTCGACATTGTCTTGTTTCCCTTGGTGGAAGTTGGCCCCGCAAAGAGGCGTCAGTCACAGCCTGGACGCTTTGCAGTGATGCATGTGGCAGTCTTGAATGCGCTGTAGCTGGCGGCGAGGTCCAGCGCTGCAAGGTTTGTGGCACTTTCTTCACTTGCCTTGAACAGTTCAGGGCCTGCTGGTCCCGAAAGCTTGTCCGCCAGATCGAGGGCGTTCTGGGCTCTTTTGTCGAGCATGTTATCCGTGGCGAAATCCCTCAGAAACTCTGCAAGCATCCGCGCCTGGTCGAGCGTCTTGTCAGCGTCAGCCTTGGTCTGTTCTGCCAACTTTTCCTGCTCGGTGCGAAGGCGCGCTGCGAGCGCGGCGTTGCCTTGGCTCAGTTGCAACAGGGTTGCAGTATGCTGCTGCATGGCCGTTTGATCGCCGGCCTCGATTGCTGCATTCAGCGCAACGGTTGCGCGGACAATCGTGAGATCGAGGTTGGCCTGCGGGTTCTCTCTCGAAAAGGCATCTACTGCCTGTACGAAGGCCTGCGCCACCCGCTTGATGTCGATGGCGGGTGTTTCCGGCTGGGCCACAATGTCTATGCAGTTGCGTGCCGTCAGCGCCCGGTGGCCAGCTTCATCCACGAATATCTTGAAGTTCGGGTCGCGTTCAAAATCATTCTTGACGCTGTTCAGTGCCCGCAAGCAGAGCTTGCGAGGCTCCAACTGCCTGGCTTCATCGACCGCCTTGGCCAGAGCCTCGGCACTCGGTGCAGACCTGCTCTTGCGGAGGTCTTCCCGGGCCTTGATCAGGATTTCCTCAAGCAGCTTGCGCTCTTCCTGCAGGTAGTCCTTCTTCGGATAGTGGGCCATGGCAATCTCCAGATCCTTCACGGCCCCTTCGATATCTCCCGACTTAAAACGCATGTAGCCGCGCTGCCCGCGGCTCAGCCCATGTTCGGGATCCAGCGCAATGGCTCTGTCCAGGAAGAAGCTCATGTCCCGCCCGTTTTCCGGTTGGGTGGCTGCCAGCGCGAGCCAGTAATTCCCCTCCGCCGTCTTTGGGTCGTGAATGCTTGCGTTCATCGCGGCGGTGCTGCCGATCTGGGATTTCTCACCGGCGAGGCGCGTGGCTTCTTTCAGGTCAGCCTGTCCCTCTTCGAAATTGCCAACCCTGAAATGGCTCAGGCCGCGGAGGAGCAGCAGGCTGGCGCGGGCGGCTTTGTTGAGCTTCTTATTCGCCAGAAGACTGGTGCAAGCCTCGACGCTCTGCCGACCATTCTGGCTTTCACAGTCTGCAACTGTCGCCGCCGCAGCCGGCGGGCCAGAAAAGCTGAACAGAAACAAAGTGGCAGCTGCCAAGACAACGGCTGCGAGGCGACGACGAAACTTCATGAGCGGGCGGCTTTCCTGGGATCCTGGAACTCGCCGCAGAAGACATTCAAGCACATGAAATTGCAAGGCATATGGTGCCGGATGAGGGGATTGAACCCCCGACCTTCGGTTTACAAAACCGCTGCTCTACCGCTGAGCTAATCCGGCAATCTGCGAGGCGCACTACAGCCGCGCACTCTTTAGTCGAACTCCCGGCGATCCTGCAATGCCTCGCGTCACGCGATTGGAGTGGGCACGGCCCGAAAGCCTGCGAGAAGGAATTTGAGAGGTATAAAATATAGATATTTTAATGTGTTATGGCATATAGTGAAACTGCTGCGGCAACGGAGACATTAAGGCTTTTGATCGTGCCTGGCATGTCGAGTCGGACCACCTGGTCACAGGTTGCGCGCGTCTTTTCCCGCAGGCCCTTGCCCTCGGCTCCCAGCACAAGCGCCAGAGGCCGTGTTCTGGGGGCATCCCGCAGGTCGCCTTCGGCCTCGCTGTCGAGGCCGACGAGCGTGAAGCCGTAACCCTTCAGCTCTTCCATGGCTGCAGCCAGATTTGTGACGCGGCTGACGGGCACCAATTCATAGGCACCTGATGCCGCCTTGAAGAAGACGCCGGTCTCGTGCGGTGCGTGGCGCGCCGTTGTTACGAGGGCGCTCACACCGAAAGCCGCGCAGGAGCGCAGGATGGCGCCAACATTGTGCGGGTCGGTCACCTGATCGAGCAGCACAAGCAGGCCATCACGCGCAATCTCGTCGAGCCTTGGCTGTTTCAGGGGTTTGCATTCGATTAGCAGGCCCTGGTGGACCGCCTGCTGGCCCGTGAGCACATGATCGAGCACACGCGGATGGACGAGATTTGGAACGAGGGAAAGCTCCCTGATCTCCTCCTTGAGCCGGTTCAGACCGTTCTCGGTGGCCAGTAACTGCATATGTTTGCGGGCCGGATTGGCAAGCGCTGCCGCAACCGCATGGAGGCCGTAGATCAGGTCATTGGCCGGATCGGGCAGGCGGGATATCTCGCGCGGCAGATCGCCGGCAAGGGTCGTCGGTTGGGGCTTTGCCGGCGGCCTTGGGCCACTCTGGCGCCGAAATGGTTGCTGCGGCCGGCTTGGTTTCTTCGACATGGGGCCTCTTAGCGTCATTTGCCCGTATTAACACCGGGAAAGTTGGCTAAAAATTTGGGGCAATCTCGCCGTTGAAAGCCATTGCCTTTCCCGCCATATGGTTGCGTCGCTGCGGAGGGGGAGTGCCGCAAAGCTGGAGGGACTATGATCATTGTTACGGGTGGTGCGGGCTTCATCGGCAGCAATTTCGTGCTGGATTGGCTGGCTCACTGCGACGAACCTGTGGTCAATCTGGACAAGCTGACCTACGCCGGAAACCTCCAGAATCTTGAAAGCCTCAAATCCGATCAGCGCCACACGTTCACGCGCGGTGACATCGGCGACAGCGAGCTTGTTTCAAGCCTTCTGCGTCAACATCGCCCCCGTGCTGTCGTCAGCTTTGCGGCGGAAAGCCATGTGGACCGCTCCATTCATGGGCCCGGAGAGTTTATCGCCACCAATATCGTGGGCACATTCCGGCTGCTTGAAAGCGTCAGAGCCTATTTCAGTGAGCTGAGTACGGCGGAGAAGCAGAACTTTCGCCTGCTGCACGTCTCGACCGATGAGGTTTATGGTACGCTAGGCCCGAACGATCCCGCATTTCGTGAAGATACGGCCTATGCACCCAATAGTCCCTATTCGGCCAGCAAGGCGGCATCTGATCATCTTGTGCGCGCCTATCATCACACCTACGGCATTCCGGTTCTTACGACCAATTGTTCGAACAACTATGGGCCTTATCATTTTCCCGAGAAGCTCATTCCCCTGATGATCCACAATGCCCTCGCCGGCAAGCCGCTACCTGTCTATGGCGACGGGCAGCAGGTGCGGGACTGGCTCTATGTACGGGATCATTGCTCCGGCATTCGCATGGTTCTCGAAAAGGGCCAGGTTGGTGAAACTTACAACATTGGTGGCTCTTCGGAGCGGGCGAACATTGATGTTGTGAACCTGCTATGTGCAACGCTCGACGATTTGAAACCGCGTGCTGGTGGCAAGTCCTATTCTGACTTGATCACGTTCGTTGCTGACCGGCCCGGGCATGACCGCCGCTATGCCGTCGATACCTCGAAGATCCAACGCGAACTGGGCTGGCGTCCTTCGGAGACCTTTGAAACGGGCCTCAGGAAGACCGTTGAATGGTTCCTGGCCAATCAGGGCTGGGTGAAGAATGTGACTTCGGGTGCCTATCGCGATTGGGTGAAGGCCCAGTATGGCAACTAAGCCGCTTCGTATCCTTCTGACGGGGAAGGGGGGGCAGGTGGGGAATGCTCTGCTGCCGCTTCTGGGCGAGACCGTGCTGGCTCCTGATCGCTCTGACTTTGATCTGTCCCAGCCGGAAAGTTTGCGGCCGGTCATTCGGGAGTTCAGGCCTGATGTGATCATTAATCCAGCCGCCTATACCGCCGTGGACAAGGCCGAAGGCAATCGTGGCGAGGCCTTTGCCGTCAACGGTGTTGCGCCGGGTGTCCTCGGGGAGGAGGCACAGAAGCTCGGGGCAGCTGTCATTCATTTCTCGACGGACTATGTTTTCGATGGCCGGAAAGATGGCGCCTATGTGGAGGAGGACGCGCCCAATCCCGTGAGCGTCTATGGTGCCAGCAAGCTTGCCGGCGAGAGGGCACTTTCAGCCAGCGGGGCCGACTGCGTCATTCTGCGCACGAGTTGGGTCGTCAGTGCGCACGGCAACAATTTCGTGAAGACAATTCTCAGATTATCGCAGGAGCGGGACACCATAGCCGTAGTTGACGACCAGCATGGTGCGCCCACATCGGCCGATTTTCTGGCGCAGATGGTGCGCATGCTTGTCGAGGCTCTGGCTACTGATCGGCGGCAGTTTCCATTTGGCCTCTATCATCTGGTGCCTGGCGGCAGCACGACCTGGCATGCGCTCGCGCAGCATATCGTGGCTAAGGCCTCACGTTCGAGCCTGCCTGTACGGCTGCAGCCCGATGCGGTCACCCGCACGACGACCGCGCAGTACAACGCGCCGGCCAAGCGGCCGTTGAATTCTCGTATGGCGACCGACAAGTTCCGGCGGAACTTTCGGAGCGATCTTTCCCCTTGGCAGCAGGGGGTGGATGACGTCCTTGACCGGCTGCTCGGTGGCTCTACAGTATCCTAGCGTCCTTGGGGGGAAGGCACATGGCGCAAGCGCGCAAAGGCATCATTCTGGCTGGCGGTTCCGGCACGCGGCTTCATCCGGTTACCCGTGCTGTGTCCAAACAGTTGTTGCCGGTTTACGACAAGCCGATGGTTTACTATCCGCTCAGCACGCTGATGCTTTCCGGCATCCGGGAAATCCTGCTGATATCGACGCCTCAGGACACACCGCGCTTTGCCGACCTGCTTGGTGATGGCAGCCAATGGGGCATGAGTATTTCCTACGCCGTCCAACCTTCACCAGACGGGTTGGCGCAGGCCTTTATCATTGGTCGCGATTTTGTGGGCGGGAGCCCTTCGGCGCTCATTCTGGGTGACAATATTTTTTATGGGCATGATCTGGCTTTGCAGCTTCGGTCAGCCAACGCCTCCAAGGCGGGCGCCACGGTGTTCGCCTATCACGTGCTTGATCCGGAACGTTACGGCGTCGTCGAATTTGACAAAAACCAGCGCGCCATCAGCATTGAGGAAAAGCCCAAGCAGCCCAAAAGCCATTACGCTGTTACGGGGCTCTATTTCTACGATGAGTCCGTCTGCGATATCGCGGCGACCATCAAGCCGTCTGCCCGCGGTGAACTCGAAATTACCGATGTGAATCGTAGGTATCTTGAAGCTGGCGCATTGAAGGTCGAGATGCTGGGACGGGGTCATGCCTGGCTTGACACCGGAACGCATGACAGTCTTCTGGAAGCCTCGGGCTTTGTGGCAACGCTTCAGCACCGCCAGGGACTTATGGTTGCTTGCCCCGAGGAGATCGCGTTCCATCAAAAATGGATATCGGCCGAACACCTACAAGAGCTCGCGGCGCCCTTGTCAAAGAGTGCGTATGGTAAATATCTTCTTGGCCTTCTGAGCTAGGAGGCGAGGGCGTGCCCTATACTGTGACAGAGACGGGACTTCCGGGCGTTCTTCTCCTCGAGCCGAAAGTCTTTGGCGACTCCCGGGGGTTCTTCTTCGAGAGTTTCAATGCGCGGAACTTCAGGTCGGCAACCGGGATTGACGTAGATTTCGTGCAGGACAACCACAGTAAGTCAGCCAAGCATGTGCTGCGCGGGCTGCACTATCAAATTCAGCATCCGCAAGGAAAATTGGTGCGGGTAACATCCGGCGCAGCGTTTGATGTGGCAGTGGACATCCGGCGCAGCTCGCCGCATTTCGGCAGATGGACGGGCGTCACTCTTTCGGCAGAGAACAAGCGCCAGTTCTGGATACCTCCTGGTTTTGCGCACGGCTTCCTGAGCCTCGCTGACGATACGGAGTTTCTCTACAAGGCAACGGACTATTATTTCCCGGAGCACGAAAGAAGCATTCTTTGGAATGACGAGAGCCTTGGGGTCGATTGGCCACTCTCAGGTGCGATCCCGCTCCTCAATGCCAAGGATACCGCTGCACCAAGCCTTGAGGCGGCTGAGCTGCCCTCTTGAGTTGTGTTGGTGTGGCCTATTGAAGGTGCGATGGGCTTGAGGCAAGGCTGGGTTCCAAAGCGAAAGTCTGAGTGGCCAAATTGGCAGTGAGGATGAACCCGGTGCCTAGGGCCAGACTCTGGAAATCAATTACCGACCAGGTTGCTGCAATTCGTGAGAGCGGATTGTTTAATGAATCTCACTATCGGTCTCAGGTGCCCCTGCTTCAGGCGCACGATGACGCCATCGTGCACTACCTGCTTGAAGGGGAAGCTGCCGGCCTTACGCCTTCGCCAGCATTTGCACCCGACTACTACCGCCTTCGCTATCCAATCGAGGTCGCACATGCCGAGCTAAGCCCCTTGCTTCACTTCATCTATTCAGGACAGCGGGAGAAAAAGCGACCGCTGCCTTTGGCGGCGGAGTTTCGCTGGCCCAATGTCGCCCTGACAGGGGATAGGCCTGTGGTAATTGCGCTTTGCGAGTGCGACAAGCCGTCCGCTCAACTCACTGAGAACTTTGAAATTCTGGACGCTCTGGCAAAGAGAGCGCAGGTTGTTGTTGTTGCCGTCTCGGGCCTTGATCCGGCTCTGACTTCGCAGAATGGCGGCACCTTAAACTTTGCCGCCCGAAGCTCGCCTGGCGATGCGCCAGCGAAGGCTTATGCGATCGATGATCTGGAAGCGGCATGTTTGGTCCGAGACTTGGTCGGGCGCTATAGGCCACAACTCGTGATCGCGTTCACGGAGCTCGCCCCGGCACTAAAAGTCAGGCTTGCGCATCGGCTTATACCGGTCATCACGCTGGCCCGCGAGTCTCAAGAGGGCCCGTTGCATATGACGGTTTCGGCACTTCCCAAATCTGTCGATGCTTGCATCGTGCTGTGGAGTGGGGCGTCACCGCCTGATGCAGATGAGTTGGAGCGAATAAGCGCAAGCGAAGTCTTGATCGTCGGCTGGCAGGCAGATGCTATCGTCGACCAGGCCCGACCTGGTGAAAATGTGAGCCGGGAGAGAGAGGCGGTTGTTGAGAGCAGCATCGCGGAGCCGGGGTCGAACACTCGCGTCGCTGCCCTGACCAATGATGTGTGGCGACTGTTCATGAATCTGCAAGCTGACATGGCGCGCATGAAGTCTGATGCGCAGCGGATTGCGGATTCAGGGTTGTTCTCCCTGGATCTGTACCGCGCTCCATTTGAGTTGCTGGACTCTGCCGAGGGCGTCGGCCGCTACGTGAGAACGGAGGCGAAGGGACTTGATTCAAGCGCGAGGCGAGCTGTTTCCGGGTTTATATCAAGTTCATATGTGGCTGCTCATCCCAGTTTGGCTGATGGGGAGAATTTGCTCATAAACTACCCGCGTTCGGGCCGTCCCGATGGTCCTTGGAAATATGACGTGCTGGAAGGGAAGTCGCAGCCGCAGGCGAGTGACTTGCGCGTTGCTGTGCACGGTCACTTCTTCTATCCGGAACTCGTTGATGAATTTGTCGCACGACTGTTGTTGAACGCAAGTCGACCAGATCTCTACATCAGCGTGGCGCACGAGGATGTCGCATCTCGCATCCGTGGAAAACTCGCAGAAACCGGCCTGCAGGTGGATGTTCGCTGTGTGCCAAATCGTGGCAGAGATATCGGCCCGTTCCTTGTCGCCTTCAAAGAAGAGCTTTTCGGGAGAGGATATGATGTTGTTGGCCATTTTCATGGAAAGCGAAGTCTGGCCGCAGGGGCAGCTCGAGGTGAAAGTTGGCGTACGTTCCTCTGGGAACACTTGCTCGGCGGACCAATTGGTGGATGCAAGATGGACATGGTCCTGAACCAATTTTCTGGCGACGACAAGGTAGGGATAGTTATTGCGGAAGAACCGTACCGGTTTGGCTGGCACCCGAATCTCGCAATGGCGAGGGAAATTGGAAGCAGAATGGGCATTTCAGAACCATTTCTCAAATCGCCCGAGTTTCCCGTCGGAACGATGTTCTGGTGCCGCCCTCAGGCAATGCGGCCAATTCTTGAACTTGGCCTTGGCTTGGATGACCTTCCAGCAGAGCCTGTCGGCAATGATGGGACGATGTTGCATGCGCTCGAGCGACTGCTGGTGGTGGCTGCTGAACATGCGGGTTACACTATGGCCAAGACCCGCGTGAATGGTCTTGCCTGGTTCCCTCCGGGCTGATGCCATGAAATCTCTTGCGCCGAGCCATGTACTGTCGCGCTTTAAAGGCCTCGAGGGCAAAGTGGTTGCGGTATATGTGGCCTACTCTCATCGCGGCGCGTTGGAACCATTGGTGGCTTACCAGCTCTCTGCGCTCCGTAGGGCTGGTCTCTTGAGCTGCCTCGTCCTCACTTCGGACCAATTTCAAAGCCAATCATACGATGACATCGCGGCCCATACGGATAGTCTGATCCTGCGGGCCAATCTTGGCCATGAGTTTGGTGCTTGGGCTGATGCTTTCCGGCTCTTTCCCGAACTGTGGCAGGCAGAGCGGCTGCTTCTGCTCGACGATAGTATTCTGGGGCCCGGGCGAGGCTTCACGGACTTTCTCGAAGGCACCTTCAGAATTGACGCAGATATGGTCGGTCTTGTCGAGATAGGTGGTGCGCGGGCCTATTTGCCGAGGCACTTTCTTCTCCTCAATAGAAACCTTCTGTCGTCTGCCGGCTTTCAGGGAATGTGGGGAGCAATCCAAAATCTGCAGAGGAAACGTGATGTCACGGAAGCATATGAAATGCAGTTGACAAGCAAGGTCAGGCAGCTTGGCTTCACCGCTAGCGCAATTTTCACACTACCGAAGGAGCGGTCTGGCTTCTCTGATCCGCTGACATCAAACTGGAAGTGGCTTCTGGAACACGGCAGTCCCTACGTCAAAGCAAATGCTGTTAGGTGGCTGCTTTCGGCAAAAGCGCGGGAGTGGTTGAAGTTCGCCTTGCAAGATGCAGAGCTCTCGGCTCTCGTGGACGAGATTTGAAGCACTGTTTCCGGATGTGCGGCCAGGCGCCGGCCACTTGATCCGAGAACAGCTTCACGCACCAGGCAGAGTGAGTTGTTGGCCTCAATACCGCGGCGGGAGGTGAGGCGCCGCTGATATATGTTGCGCTGCAACTAAATGCCCGCCAGCATGGCGCTTCCCTTTGCATCTGCAGCCGGTCTCAACTATCTAGTTGAGTGTTGGCACAGTTGCGAAGGGGCAAGGGTGACATGGTGGGGCGCAATGTCCATTAAAAACAATAGTTTAAATGTGATGGAGCTGGCGTACAACGCCAAGTTGCTTCGGGCGCATGGGATCTTCAAGGAAGCAGAATACCCGCTCCTCCTGGCTGCGCGTGCGGCGAAAATGGACCCTGCAATTCACTATCTTTCTGTCGGTGAACAAAAAGGGGTGGCTCCGTCGCGCGCATTTGACCCTACCTACTACGTTGCCAGATACCCTGTGGTCGGCAGGGCCGGCGTGAGTCCCGCCATGCACTTTCTGTTCGAGGGCAAGAATTTGTCCTTACGGGCAACCTCAGTGGCTGCCGAGTACGACATGCCTGCACTTTCCGGCAACCGCCCGGCAGGCTTGGTTCTAGCCACACACGCACCCAGTCAGAGCGGGCAAGATCGCAGCGTACTGGCTGGCTTCGTTAGATCCTTGGCCACAGAGTATGACGTAGTCGTGGCCTATGCGTTTTCAACAGGGACGACACGAGAGCCTGAGGCTGCACAAGCAATTGTCATGGCTCCGGGCAACTTAGATGGGAGCTTGGATCGAGTAGAGTTGGATCATTTGGCGCGCAAGCTTTTGTCGCGTTACCATCCAAAGTTCATTGTGGTCCACGATCTTGATGCGGCTCGCCTCATCGTGCCGCTCAGCCAGAGCGGTATTCCGATCTTCTCCACTATACAACATTTTCCCGACGGTGCTGAAGCTGGATCAAGGGCAGTCTTTCAACATGCGCGGGCCAGCATTTTCGCCGGCCCTGAAGTTTCCAACCGGGCCAGGATCCTGTTTCCCATGCTTACAAGCAAGCGCACCGTCAAAATTCACGATCATGTGGTTGCTGCCGACGAGGAACTTGGCTCGCGGATAGCGGAGCGGTTGCGCGAAGAGCTCAAGGTAGCGGCCGAGGATCTTGGCCACACATCTCAGCCGGCGGGTTTTCAAGACCTATGGCAAGATTGATGTTCAGGGACGGTGCGCTCCTGGTTCAAGGCATGCAGCCGCGTGGTTGCCTGAATTCTACCGCAGAATTCGGTCTGCAGGTGTGAGCTTTCGTATGTTCCCTCAGTTGCATTGTTGGGAAGTTGCTTTTCGTAGAAAAGAGTTTGGAAAGTGGTGGCGGTGAAATCGGTCATTGATAGTGATTTGCTCAATGCAATTGAGAAAAGTGGCTTGTTCGATGCGCGCTACTATCTATCGGCATATCCCTTTGTTTCAGAGAGCGCGCTGAAGCCATTTCAACATTTCATGGAAGCAGGATGGAAAGAGCAGCTCAATCCTTCGGCCTACATCGTGACCGCCGATTTTCAGGCCAGGCGCGAAGGTGCGCGCGATGCCAATCCGTTGCTGCACTGCTTTCAACACGGCATCGGAAAATCCATAGCGGATATGGGAGATCTTCGGCGGGTATATAAGGAGATTGCTCGCAGCGGATTGTTTGACATTGGATACTACCTCCAAAACAATCCGCGTATCGGCCGCCTTGGGGCGGATCCGTTGCTTCACTTTCTTGTCAGTGGCGTTGAGGAACTCAGCAATCCGAGCGCCGCTTTTGATATCTGGTGGTATGTTCAGGAGCACCTGGATGGAAGGTTCGACCAGAATCCATTGCTCCACTACATTCAGGAAGGGCGCAGCAACGGGCTCCTCACCAAACCCCCAACTCCTGTCGTATTGCGCTCGCATTCTGAAACGCGATCTCAGGCTCACACCTATCGCCGCATATGCCTCTTTGCCGGCTATGATCGTGATGGGCAGATGGACGACACTGTCGTTGAGTATGTGACGGAACTTTCGAAGTTTTCGGATGTCTACTACCTTGCCGATTGCAAGATGGACGGCAGCCAGTTGCTCAAGCTCAGCGGCATAACAAGAGGCGCATGGGCTATCCGGCATGGCGCATACGACTTTGGATCGTGGTCTAAGCTGGCCAGGGAGTTGGTCGGTTGGGAGACCATTGAGACCTATGATGAGTTACTGCTGGTCAACGATAGTTGCTATCTTCTGCGGCCGCTCGATGAGGCCTTCTCCACAATGGCTAGGTCTGATGCTGACTGGTGGGGCATGCAGGCAGGCAAGGGCCTGATTTCCACGTGGCGGCGCCAGGGCCTCGCTTTCGATACCGCTGTCACGGAGGTAAAGGCCGGTCTTCTCACCGCGTTTGAAGACGATCCAGAGTATGACTTCTTCGTGGCTTCATATTTTTTGGCGTATCGAAGTCCCGTTTTTAACGATCAGGATTTCAGACAGCTTCTGAACTCGGTAGCGCCACATGGAAGCAAGAAGCTGACTATAAAGAAATATGAGATTGGACTGACGCGTTGGCTGCTGTCCCGTGGTTATGATTTCGATGCGTATCTGCCGAAGGTGTATGCCAAGAACGCGGTCTTTTCCGACATCGTCTTCGATGTGATCTCTGAGGGATTTCCGCTGCTGAAGCGCTATTTTCTCAGCGATAATCACTATCAGGTTTCGGGGCTCGATCATTGGCAGAAGCGGCTCAGGATGGCCGGAATCGAGAAGGACCTGAGTCACATTTCTCGCAACCTCGAGCGAGTGAGCGACGCTAAAAAATTACACACTAGTTTACATGTTGCAGTGGAGAGCGTTGAGCCGCCATTTGGCTATTCCGAGATGGAGGAACTGGATCTCCTCACGCCTAAGTATGATAGCTGGTGGGCGTTTCCCGTTTGCGCCTTTAGTCATTTGTTGAACGACAATTTGCGGGCGCTTTTTGAGTTTGTGGCCAACAATCCAAGAATTAAGAAGATTGTTCTCACGCGTACAAAGAATGTGCCGGTCAAGGGCGAGAACGTCGTTGTGGTGCCGCTGCAGAGTCGTGAAGGGCAGTTCTACCTGCTTCGTTCGAGACACGTGTTTATCAAGCACGCCACAGTCACAAATACCCACTACAGACTCTCGCCGGACCATCATCGGTTTCACAATCTCTGGCATGGAATTCCTCTGAAGCGGATCAACTACGCATCTCTTGATTTTCAAGACAATCTCGCAGGCGTCGAAAGTGAAAACCGCAAGTTTGCATCGGTGATATCGGCTTCTGAGGTGGATAGGTTGGCGATGACAGCGGGGCAGTATCCGCTTACCTATCAGAATGTGTGGGTTACTGGTTTGCCGAGGCATGATTTCATCATGTGTTCTCCAGATGCGCTTGCTCCGGATCTGCGGGAGGATCTGCGGCGGCTT
The DNA here is from genome assembly GCA_020161855.1 of Pseudomonadota bacterium. GTDB lineage: Bacteria > Pseudomonadota > Alphaproteobacteria > Rhizobiales > Aestuariivirgaceae > Aestuariivirga. The sequence goes on along the minus strand of JAIUNJ010000006.1, from coordinate 23,953 downwards.
GAAGAAACGGTGGGTGAGAGAAAACTGTTACTTTTCATGCCGACATTCCGCACCGATCAGGTCGACGGATACTATAAGTTCAGCCCAGACGAGGTTGAGGCTATCAACGCCTTTTTGTCACGCAACAACATGGTTATGGGCATTCGCGAACACATGGCAGATGAAGGTCATGCATACGCAAGAGTATTGTCTGGTGACAATTTTATCGATCTATCGGAGGCGAGATATCCTCAAGCGGAGGTTCTATACCGGCGCGCGGACGTACTTCTCACGGACTACTCAAGCAGCTTCATTGACTTCTTAATCACGCGGCGGCCGGTTGTGAGTTTCGCTTATGATCTCGAAAGCTATGCCCAGCAGCAACGTGGCTTTTTTTATGATCTTGAATGGTGTTTCCCAGGTCCGGTGGCGCGCGATTTTTCTCAGTTAATGCTTGCGCTTGAGGCTTCGCTGCTGCCACGCAGACCCGAGGAAACTCGCGAATACGAGCAGAAGGCGCGATTGTTCCTGAGTTACCGCGACGACAGGAACTCGGAAAGGGTTGCAGCAAAGGTGGTCGCCAGCGGCAGCGGATCATCAGTGCCGTTTGCGCGCTCAGTCTCCGCCACCAAACGGACAATTCTGTGGGTCTACGGAAAGGGAGAGGAAGGTTCGGCCCGGTATCGCGTATTTGCCTTGGCTGAGCAGATGTTCAAGCGGGGATGGGGCTGCCTGATCGCAGATGACCAGTCCGTTAGCATGGCGCAGTTTGCTGCAGCGTCTATTGTCATCATATCTCGCGTGGCGGTGACCGATCAGATCTCTGATTTCTGCCAGGTGTTTCAGGCCACAGGCGGACTGGTTGTTGCCGATATTGATGATCTGATCTTTGGTGAAGCGATTGAAGAGTCGGAATATGCTCTCGATCGTTCGGATGCTTACGCCAAGATTGTGGCGCAAAGCTATGGTGTCAGGCGTGGTATGCGGCTTGCAGATTATGCCACTGTTTCGACGGCCGCATTGGTGGAGGAGGCCCAGATCTTGGGCTGTTCCGCTTCGGTGATACCGAATGCAATCTCCGATGGGCTTATCGCCCGCTATTCTTCCAGCTTGCCTGACAGGCGGGCTGCTGAGACCATCCGCATCTGCTATTTGTCTGGCACACGCACGCATCGCGCAGATTTTATGATCTGTGCTGAAGCGTTGAAGCGAGTGCTGGAAAGCCGGAGGAATGTTGAGATCCATATCGTTGGGGCATTGGCCTACGATTCGAACCATGATGAGGAACTGAAGCGAGGCTTTATCTCGCATCAGAAGATGTCATACGAGGCGATGCATGCGTTCTTGTCTGGGATGGATATTAACTTGGCGCCTCTGAAGGCCGGCCGGTTCAACGACTGCAAGAGCGAGTTGAAGGTTTTTGAGGCAGCGCTGCATGCCGTGCCAACGATCGCGTCACCTACCGGGTCCTATCGGGACTGCATCGAGCACGGTGTTGATGGATATCTGCCAAGTTCGCAGCAGGATTGGTTTGATTGCGTCCTGAAATTGGTCGACAATGCAGATGAGCGGCAGCGCGTGGGACTGGCCGCGCGCGCGCGAGCCCTGGCGCATTTTTCGGCCAAGAACTCCGCGTCTCGCCTGGAGGAGGTGCTGTCTTCGCTTTTGGAGAAGGGAAGGGCAGCGGGCCGGGATCTCAGTTTGCATTAGTTCTCGAGGGGCGGGGAGAGAAGGGGGCTAGATTGACAACGGTTATTACCTACGGAACTTTCGATCTCTTTCATGTCGGGCATGTTCGGCTGCTGAAGCGGCTGGCAGATTTAGGCGATCGCGTGGTTGTCGGATGCTCGACCGACGAGTTCAACCGCATCAAGGGAAAAAGTGTCGCCATACCGTATGATCAGCGGGTTGAGATTCTTCTTGCGTGCCGGTTTGTGAACCACGTTTTCCCCGAGTCGAACTGGGAGCAGAAGCGTGAAGATGTCCTGCGTGAAGGGGCAAATATCTTTGCCATGGGGGACGACTGGGCGGGCAAGTTTGACTTCCTGAGCGATATCGTGAAGGTAGTATATCTGCGGCGTACTGAGGGAATATCTTCAACACAGGTGAAAGTGACTGTGAGAGAGAGTCCCAAGCAGTAGTGCGAACGATGGGCAGTCGGTGCCAGGAGAGAGTCAATGGTGTGGTTGAACGATGAGCTGATCGTTCTCTGGGGAGTTTCAGTAGCGAAGTTAACTTAGATATAGCAAAGGGGCGCAATCTGAATGCAGATGGATCGCATGATGGTGTCGAGACTATTTTGCATTGCGACAGCTGTAGCAATTCCTGCGTGGATTTTCTTTGCTCTGCCCGTCATACCTGAGCTGGTGAATCTGCGTTCCGTCGAACGCCAACCTTCTTCACGACTTGTCCAGGGAATGAAGATTTCCCAGGTCATTGGGCTCAAGGACCACACCGGTGGAAGAGTTTGTGTCGCCGTACCTATCGGGACATATCGCGGACAGGCGACGGGCAGCGTTGCTCTGAGCTTGCTGGCCGATGGAAAAGTTATTGCCGAGACTGTGATACCGCCGGGCACGATGATTGACAACGCTTACAACGAGATCTGTGCAGATCCAGGTCGGAGTGAGAGTGTCGTGTTTGCTATCTCCGGGATTGAGAAAGACAAATCGAAGGCACCGTCAGTCTGGCTGACCAAAGACACGAGCCTTGGGGCGTCGCTGGAGCTTGATGGTCAGACTTCAATGCAACTGAGAATTTGGTCATACGCGCAGCCTCCCTCGGTACTATATTTCAAGTCGCGCCTCGGGGCCTTCTTGCTTGCTTTTGCGTGCATCTCCAGTGCGTTCGTCGCTGGCATTGCTGTAATGCAGGGCACACGCAGATGACGCTCAGTCCTCATCTCTATCGGTTTTTCCTGGCCTTCGCCTTCGTGAAATTCCTTGTGCTCGGGCTGCTGATAATACCACCTTGGTCAGGACCAGATGAGATTGGCCACTACAGCTATATCTCCGATCTTGGAAAGGGCGAATTTCCTGTCCTCGGCAAGGCTGACATGGATGTTGAGGCGGTGAAAAGTGCATGGAAGAATGAAAATCAGTCCAGCAATTGGATTCTCACGCATCCGCCTCTCTATCATGCGGCTGCGGCGCCACTTTCATTTTTGCTTGATCAGTTGGATCTCACGGTCGAGGCAAAGCTTCGTTGGATCCGAAGCCTCAGCGCTATTATTGCCGTTGTAGCTCTGGCTTTTATCTACAGCGCCACTCTGCAGCTCACTGGATCACTCAACGCGTCAATGTTTGCCATGGCCGTGCCGGCATTCACTCCAATGTTTGCTACGACCGCAGGAATAGCAAACCATGATGTGCTCATCTTTGCACTTGGCGCTTGTGCAGCCTACTTTTTTATCCGTGCTCTCTACAGCCGCCAAAAGCGCTTTCAGCTATTGACGTTGTTGATGTTCTCCCTGATGTCGCTGTCGAAATCTACTGGCGTGCCGCTTCTGCTGGGATTCACCTTGTACTTCGGGGCAGCAAATGCCTTGAAGGGCCGTCTCGACTACAAGTACTGTCTTGCGGTGTTCTTGCTTTGGGTGCCGGTGGTCGGCTGGCATGGCTACATGGCGCTTCAGCATGGGCTGCTTCTGGTTCCTTATCGCGATCAAAACGTGCTTTCTGCAGATAAAGTCTCTTTTGCAAAATTTTTGAGAGAGGTGCCGGTCATAGAGACTGTGGTCTCCACTTTCTCAGGATTCATCTGGGTCGTCAGAGATCAGTCTGTTTCCGCAGTTACGAGTTTCCCTTCTGGAAGGCTGTTGTTCTTCTATATGGCATCGATTATTGCCCTTCTTGGAAGCGCGGCTTGGGGGATGCTATCTGGAAAACGTTGGCACGCTGCCGGGAATGTTCCTCTAACCCTTGGTAGCTTTGCGTGCTGCGGGGCAGTTTCCTTGTTTCTGGGCCTCTACGTTTCGCATCAGACAATTCTTTCAAGTCTAATTGTAGCTCTGATTTCGTTTTTGTGCGTTAGTGCGATGATCAGAGCGTACAAGCTGATCCCCGAAAACAGCCCGTCGCTTGAGTTCTCTATTCTCGCTTTTTCAGCGATGATGTGTTCACTCATACTCGTAATGCAGGCCTTTTATAGTATTTATTTGGACCGCGGGCGTTCCGGGGCGCTTCATGGCCGGTACGTATACATGATCGCGCCTGTGTTTCTTGTTGCTCTTGTCAGTGAAATTTCAAGCATAAGATATTCGAAGTATATATTCATGTTGTTGTTGGTGTTGTTTATTGCATTTGATTCAGTCTATTGGGTCAGGTTTTCTCTCCCAATATATAATGCCATTGATACCTTTTAGAACGAGTGCAGGAGCTGATCGGCCGTAACCTGAGCATTCTGTTCGATTGGCTTCTTAGCTTGTTTGGTTTCTATACGGTGAATCTTGGCATGCTCCGTCTGGCGAGGTGGATTTCGAAGAAGTGGTGCTTGCTGGGCATCACGCTGTGTCAGTTTCGGACTCCAGCGAGATGTCTGCTACGACAAGTGCTATTTCCGAGGCCCGCTTGCATGTTGTCGGAGGTGATTGTGTCGGCCGCAAGGTGATCTCGAATAGCTATCGAGCGTCGTTCAACTTGACACATGGGTGTACAGCCGCAATGGGAGTTACGGGGCTGGTGGCGCTGTCGTCTCCGGTTCATTGGGTTAGTCTTTCGGGGAAGCCAGAGTTGACTGCGCGAGTGTATGGTCAATGGGTGTAGGTTCCTTGGGCTCGTCTCGAGCCAACTACTGGAGGTGGTTCTGACGTTGCCGACATTCGCGGAGCCAACGTTGATCTGGGTAGATATCCAGCCGACTTACCCGAGCGTTTGGTTTCGCGTGATGAGCTTATGCGAGATGGTCTCATGTGCGTTGACGTATCAGGAGTCCGCTTCCCTGGTTAAGGTGCGAAGGGTCCTGTGCAGATTGCGAGTGCATGTTTATGAATGACATACGTATGGCCGGTGGTGCGACCGAACAAAACATCGTGGTCGGCAACTACTTCGATAAGTATGGTTCTCGCAACCCGATCGTCAAAAGATTGATGCAGGGGTTTCACGACGACTTGCAGGCGCTGGTGCAGTTAGCAGCTCCTGCTGACATTCATGAGGTCGGCTGCGGTGAAGGATACTGGGTTCTTCGCTGGACGAGGGAAGGGCGGCAGGCGAGAGGCTCTGACTTCTCGGAAACCGTAGTGGGAATTGCTAAGGCTAACGCCCGGCAGTTAAATGTCGATGATGAAATCTTCAGTCAGCGGAGCATATATGATTTGACCCCCGATATGGATGGGGCAGATCTCGTCGTTTGTTGCGAGGTGCTTGAACATCTTGAGCATCCGGGCTTGGCAGTACAAGTGCTGAAGCGACTGGTGAAGCGCAACCTGATCGTGAGCGTGCCTCGCGAGCCAATCTGGCGGATTCTCAACATGGCTCGGGGCAAGTACTGGAGGGCTCTGGGAAACACGCCGGGCCATCTTCAGCACTGGTCGCGCAGTGGAATCCATGGTTTGCTTGCTGAACACTTTGAAATAGTTGAGGTTCGAACGCCTCTGCCATGGACAATGGTGCTTTGTCGCGCGCGCCCGTGAAACACAGACTGAATTGGAAGAGATGTGCACGGATACTGGGCAATCTCTTCGCGATCATTGGTATTGCGTTTGTCAGCTGGCGATTGGCTAGCCAATGGCAATCTGTCAATGACACCATCCAACTGTTGTCATTGTGGCCCTTCATCGCCTCGGCAACGATAATCTATGCCTTTGCGAATCTTCTACTCGCACTCGCGTGGCACAACCAACTTTTTGCATTGGGTTTTGAGCAAACTCGATTGTGGTCGGCGAAGGTCTACGGCGTTTCCCAGATTGCAAAGTACATCCCGGGAAACGTGTTTCAATACGTTTCCCGCTATTCGATCGGTGTACAGGACGGTCTTTCGGGCGGGCTGCTGATTAAGTCGACGTTCTCGGAACTACTTTCGCTTGCCTTTGCAGCAGCTACTTTGGGCTGGTTCCTGCCGGCTCTGCTATGGTCAAGCGACCATCTCTGGCTTTGTGCACTTGCTGCAACGGCAACTTTTCTCGCCGGATATGGTGCTGCCAGCCGGCTTGTGCGCCCGCTGATGGCCAGAGCGTTGTTGATGCATGCGGCCTTTCATGTCGTCGCAGGATCCTTGTTCGTGGCAGGACTTCAGCAGTTGGACGCCGGGGGAATGGGTAACTCCGGCTATGGCGCATTGGGCCTGGCTGGCGTTGCCTATGTTCTTGCGTGGTTGGCTGGTTTTGTGGTGCCTGGTTCGCCAGCCGGACTCGGCATCAGGGAAGTCGTCCTGCTCTATCTGCTTGCAGGCCGTTATCCAGAAGCCACCTTGCTTGTAGTCATTCTGGCTTGCCGCATTGTCACCACGCTCGGCGACATTCTGTTCTATCTTGTTGCGCTGACCCTGCCGAATGGAGAGGCGGCTAACAGGTAGGCCAGGGCGGGCAGGCGTCTTAATTCTCCCGGAAGATATCGCGCGTGTAGATTTCAACACTGCCATCCTGCAGGTCGGGGGCCTGCCGGTTGCTGATCACAATCTCCGACCTGCGCTTGAACTCCGCAATGTCGCGGGTCACCTCGATGCCTAGGTAGTGGTTTTCGGAAATTGCAGGCTCAAAGACGATGACCTGAGCGCCTTTCTTCTGGATGCGGTTGATCACCCCCAGCACGCTTGATTCTTTGAAGTTGTCGGAACCTTCCTTCATCACCAGCCGGTAGATGCCGACAACCTTCGGCTTGCGCCGCATGATGTCCTCGGCGATGAAATCCATGCGGGTTTCGTTCGATTCAACGATGGCCCGGATGAGGTTCTGCGGCACATCGCGATAGTTCGACAGCAGCTGCTTCGTGTCCTTGGGCAGGCAATAGCCGCCATAGCCGAAGGAGGGGTTGTTGTAGTAGTTGCCGACGCGCGGATCGAGACTGACACCTTCGACGATCTGCCGGGCTTCGAGCCCATGGGTGAGGGCGAAACTGTCCAGCTCGTTGAAGAAAGACACCCGCATGGCGAGATAGGTGTTGGCGAAAAGCTTGATTGCCTCGGCTTCGGTTGAGCCGGTGAGCAGCACGGAGATATCCGCCTTGCGCGCGCCTTGCTTGAGCAGTCCGGCGATGCGCTGACCGTTTTCTCCCTGGTCGCCCACGATGATACGGGAAGGGTAGAGATTGTCATGGAGCGCCTTGCCCTCACGCAGGAACTCCGGCGAGAAGATGATCCTGTCGGTCTCGAAGGCCTTGCGCAGCCTTTCCGTGTAACCGACGGGCACCGTGGATTTGATGACGATCAGCGCCTTGTCGTTGCTGTCGAGCACCTGCGTCACCACGGTTTCCAGCGAGCGGGTATTGAAGCTGTTGGTAGCCGGATCATAGTCGGTCGGCGTGGCGACGATGACGACTTCCGCGCCATCGATTGCGTCGTCGGCATCGGTTGTTGCCCGGAAAGAGATTCTTTCGTGGGCCAGGAAATGTTCGATCTCGGGATCGGCGATCGGCGACTTCCGGGCATTGACCATGGCGACGCGGGCCGCATTGATATCGAGGCCCACGACATCATGGTTCTGCGCCAGCAGAACGCCATTCGAGAGGCCCACATAGCCCAGCCCGGCGACACAGATTTTCAAAGCAAGCACCCAAATCAGTTGGCCCGTGCCATATGCCCCGTCCATGCCGTTGATGGCAACTGGCAGGCGTTTGCAACCGCAATCCGCCGCGCTTGACAGGCTTGGGCACCGGTTGCATACAGCGCCCGCGACGGGCTCGCGGTGACGCGAGCCTCGTTCGTTATTGGCCTACCGGTTTGGGAGAGTGTCCCGAGTGGCAAAGGGGGCGGACTGTAAATCCGCTGCTTTACGGCTTCGAAGGTTCGAGTCCTTCCTCTCCCACCATTGCGGTGGTAGAACCGGTAATGCCAGATTTGGTCAAGGTGCCGCGGGTGTAGCTCAATGGTAGAGCAGCAGCCTTCCAAGCTGAATACGAGGGTTCGATTCCCTTCACCCGCTCCAACCCCTATGTCTTCAGCCCGGGCCGGATTCGTTGCGCGTTTCAGACTTTGATTTCGAGTTGCCGCAGGAGCGTATTGCATTGCGCCCCGCCGTTCCGCGCGAGTCGGCGCGGCTTCTGGTTGCGGGAGATGGCTTGCATGACCGGACCATAGCCAGCCTGCCAGACGAATTCCGGGCGGGCGATGTCCTCGTCTTCAACAACACCCGGGTGATACCGGCGGCCTTGAGCGGCCATCGCCAGGGCAGGCTCGGCACCTCTCCGAGGATTGAAGTCCTTTTGCATCAGCGTCTCGATGCCGTGCGGTGGCTGGCATTTGCAAAGCCGGCAAAGAAGCTGGAGGAGGGCGACAGTGTTGTCTTCACCGGGGGACTATCGGCTACGGTGGAAGCCAAGGGTGAGGCCGGGGAAATCACGCTCGCCTTCGGCATCGCTGGTGCTGCGTTCGATGCTGCGCTTGCCCAGGCTGGCCGCATGCCTCTTCCGCCTTACATCGCCGGGAAGCGCCAGCAGGACGAACAGGACAAATCCGACTATCAGACGATCTTTGCAGAACACGCCGGCGCTGTCGCAGCACCCACAGCCGGGCTGCATTTCACGCCTGAGCTCATGGCCAGGCTATTGGCCAAGGGGATTCAGCAGGAATACGTGACACTTCATGTGGGGGCGGGAACCTTCCTGCCGGTGAAGGCCGAGGATACGCGCGACCACAAGATGCATGCGGAATGGGGCGAGGTTCCGGCCGATGTTGCGGGTCGCCTGGCAGTGGCCCGGGCGGATGGCAGGCGGATCATTGCCGTGGGTACAACTTCGCTGCGCCTCCTTGAGGCCTCAGGCCTGCAGCCCTTTGCAGGCGCGACGGACATATTCATCACACCGGGTTATGCGTTCCGGGCCGTTGATGGCCTGATCACCAATTTCCATCTGCCGAAATCCACGCTTTTCATGCTGGTTTGTGCCTTTGCGGGAACCGCTCGCATGAAGGCGGCCTATGCCCATGCCATCGACCAAGGCTATCGGTTCTATTCCTACGGTGACGCCAGCCTGCTATGGCCGCAGGCATGACACGCGCATTTGGATTCACACTGCACGGGACCGATGGCCCGGCACGGCTTGGCACTGTGCACACCGGACGGGGCGACATCCGCACACCGGCTTTCATGCCCGTTGGCACGGTAGGCACCGTCAAGGGCCTCTATCTCGATCAGGTCAAGGAAACCGGTGCCGACATCATCCTGGGCAATACCTACCACCTCATGTTGCGCCCCGGTGCAGAGCAGGTGGCGAAGCTCGGTGGCCTCCACAGCCTGATCAGATGGGATGGCCCGATCCTGACAGACAGTGGCGGCTTTCAGATCATGTCGCTGTCCAAGATCAGGAAGATCAGGGAGGAGGGCGCTACCTTCCAGTCCCACATTGACGGGCGGAAGTATGAACTCTCGCCCGAACGGGCCATGGAGATCCAGCGCCTGCTGGGATCAGATATCCAGATGCAACTCGACCAGTGCATCGAGTTTCCCCATACGGAGAAGCAGGCCGTCAAGGCCATGGAACTCTCGCTCCGCTGGGCGGAGCGCTCGCGGGCCGCTTTCGGATCGCAGCCGGGGCGGGGAAACTTCGGCATCGTGCAGGGCGGCACCAATGAGGCGCTGCGCCGGAAAAGTGCTGCCGGCCTTGTCGACATCGGCTTCGAGGGCTATGCCGTGGGCGGGCTTGCGGTCGGCGAAGGCCAGAAGCTTATGTTGTCGACCCTCGACTTCACGGTGCCTTGCCTCCCCGCAGACAAGCCGCGCTATCTCATGGGGGTCGGTACCCCTGATGATATTCTGGAAGCGGTAGCGCGTGGTGTCGACATGTTCGATTGCGTGATGCCCACCCGCTCCGGCCGGCACGGCCAGGCTTTCACAAGGTTCGGCAAGGTCAACCTGCGCAATGCCAAGCATGCGAGCGATCTGCGGCCGCTCGACGAAGAGCATTCTTGCCCGGCCCTGTCGCAATATTCGCGGGCCTATCTCCACCACCTGATGCGCTCCGGAGAAATGCTTGGCATGATGCTCCTCTCATGGGCCAATATCGCCTATTATCAGTCGCTCATGCAGGGGATCCGCGCCGCCATCGCCGAGGGCCGGTTCGAGGATTTCCGGCGTGCGACGAAGGAACAGTGGCAGCGCGGCGAAGCCGCGGCATAATGCCGGACAGGGGGAGGACAAATCCATGAAGATGAATGGCGAAGAAGTCATCAAGGCGCCGATCGAAACCGTGTGGGCCGCGCTGAACGATCCCGAGATCCTTCGGCAGTGTATTCCGGGTTGCGAGAGCATCACCAAGACCTCTGCCACCTCCATGAAGGCTCGCGTGGTGGCCAAGGTCGGCCCTGTGAAGGCCGGTTTCAACGGCAATGTTGAACTGAAGGACCTGAAGCCTCCGCATTCCTATCGTATCGAGGGCAAGGGCGAAGGCGGGCTTGCCGGCTTCGCGACCGGTGGCGCCAGCATTCAGCTGGAAGAGGTGCCTGAAGGCACACGCATGACCTACGATGTCGATGCCCAGATCGGTGGCAAGCTGGCCATGCTGGGCTCGCGCCTCATCGACTCGACGGCGCAATCGATGGCAACTCAGTTCTTCGAGAAATTTGCAACGCTGGCTGCCCAGCACAAGGTGGCGCCCGCGCGAGCCGTGGCTAAGAAAGCCGCTGCCAAGAAGAAGTCGCCGGCGAAGAAGGTTGCCGCCAAGAAGGCTGCAAAGGCGCCCGTGAAGAAGAAGGCCGCCAAGAAAAAGAAGAAGTAGGCGTGGCGATCAGGTGCCGCAGATGTTCTGCAGCGCCTTCCACTCTTCCGGTGTGAGAATCTGCACAGGCGTCATGCCCGCAGGCAGCGGCTCGATCTGCTTGATGCGATCCTCGGTTCCGGGGTGCGTAGAAAACACGTTGCCGATGCGGTCGAGCGTCGAAGGCTTGGCGGCGGCCTGATCGGCCGCAGGCTTGCTGCCTTCAATTTTCAGAAGCTTTTCGAAGAAGCGCCTCAGGCCTGTCGGGTCAACGCTTGCGGCGACCATGGTCTTGCGCGCGTAGGCATCGGCCTGGCGCTCGGCGTCGCGCGAATAGCGCAGCAGTGCCGCCAGCGCCGCGAGGTTCGTCGTCAGGTCGCCGCCACCTGTTCCTGTGAAGACGCTGATCAGCACCTGCAGGCCGGCAAGCCGGACCATCTGTGCCTCAGGATGCCGATAGGCCACGTGGCCGATTTCATGGGCCAGCACGCCGGCGATTTCATCCGGCCCGGCCGCTTCCTTGAGGATACCGCTGGTGAAGACGATCTTGCCACCGGGGGCCGCGAAGGCATTGACCAGTTTCAGGTCGTAGATCGCGACGGAGACGGGCGGCATGTCTGGGTTGCCGTTGGCGAGCACTGACAACATTTTGCTGATAGCGGCTTGCCCGGCGGCGGAGGTGCAGGCCTGCTTGTTGTCAACCAGCGACCTGACGACCTGATTTCCGACGCGGTTGCGCCACTCCTCCGGCAGCACATAGGCGACCTGCTGGGGCAGCAGTGACATCACGACATAGCCAATGACACCGAGCGCCGCGAGGCCGCCGACGGTCCATACCGCAACATCCCTCACATGCTTCCATGAGTAGCCGCCCTTGAGGTCCTTGTTGCGGCGGACCAGTTCATCGATGAAGGCCTGATCCCTGATGACGAGCCGGGCGCCGACCTTGCCATCATGGGTGATGCGGAAAGGCTGGCCAGCCGTGGGTGGATCAATGGGATGCAAGCCGGCGACGGACCATCGTGTTTCGCTGACGTCCGGGCCTGAGAACACAAGATCATTCGCCTCGAGCCGCAATGTCACCTGGTTGTCGCGGGCATGTTCGCCGTCGAAGAATATGGCCGGGATCTGCATCAGAGGCCTCCGACATCGAAGGCGTCCGCCAGGCCTTCGCCGCGCTTGGCCAACGGCACTTGCGATTGCCGAATGCGGTCGATGTCAATGGCGCCATCGAGGCTTATGCGGTCGACGACGAAGCGCACGACGCGCTGGTTGATGTAGGGCCAGCCAATGCCAAGCGTGAAAATCAGGATGAGCAGGTTGACGATTGTCAGCCAGATCACCGATCCGGCCGAAGCCCTGAGCTGGAACTGGGCTCCGTCAAAACGCGTGTAGTTGGCGAAGGTGCGCAGCTCCTTGGCGATGTAGACCGCCCAGAGCATGGGAATGACAAGCGAGAAAATCAGGATGAATGCCAGGATGGCGAGGATCACCAAGCCCACCACGCCATACTCCCATTCGGTCGCCGTGGCATTGTCGCCAAAGACATGCTCGAAGGCGGCCCCCACGCTTTCGCTAAAGAGGCCCGCGCCGGCGCCGACGGCAAGGACGATGATGGCGATAATAGCGCCCAGCGTCAGGAACCAGCACAGGGCATAGGTCGGGTAGAGAGGGCCGGCGCGGCCCTTGAACTTGAAGGCGGCATCCCCGAAGCGCATGTCGTTGGTGATCTGCTCCTGCAGCACGGTGTTCATGACGGGCGTCGCCCAGCCGAAGGACATGCTCTTGGCCAGCAGGGCCCCGAAATAGAGCAGGCTGTAAATCATTGCCGAGCCGGTCAGGGCGCCGCGGATGCCGCGCCAGTTGGTGCGTGAGAGCTGGTAGGAGCGCGCCTTGTAGACGGCGTATCCCCAGAACACGTAGACGAAGATCAGCAGCAGCATCTGGACGACGATGAGCTTTGGCGATTCGCTGCCTTCGATCAGGAAGATGGCCGCCGTAATGATGGCGATCGGCAGAACGAGCACCAGCAAGACCATCAGGAAGCCCTTGAAGAGCTCGATGCCGCGGCCGGTGTATTCCAGCGGCTCGCCGTTGATATGGACGCAGGACCAGATATGCCTGCGAACATTGGTCTTGGCCCAGAAGCGGTAGATGCCGAGAGTTACGATCCCGAGCAGGAAGTTCACCACCGTCAGCCTGAGCAGGCCCTTGCGGGGCGTGTAGCCGAAAGTCAGCTGTTCGGGCGGGTGCGGGGCGGCGGCAATCGGTGGCTCGGTTATCGTCTCGGCTGTCATGGCAATGGTCGAATCTCGCTTGTTCCCTCGCGGGCCGGAGCTTTGCACGGATTTCGCTGCAAGGTCACGTGGCTGCAGGCTGTGACATTCCTGCAACAGGCGTCGCTTTTATGTTTTCGCGGCTTTTCCGCAAGTGTTCGAGGCCATGATCCGCCTCATTTGGCCGATATGCGCCACAGTTGGCAGGGGCATTCCGCCCCTCATGGAGGCCTAGTACGGGCAAAAGAGTGCGCTATAGGAGGGCCGCGGGAAACCTTCCTTCAAAAAACGCACCGAAAACAACAGCCCTGGGGATATTCCATGGACGCCAAAACCTTCGACAAGAGCAAGTTGCCAAGCCGCTATGTGACCGTTGGTCCGCAGAGGGCGCCGCACCGCTCCTACCTCTACGCGATGGGCCTGAATGCCCAGCAGATTTCCCAGCCGCTGGTTGGTGTGGCCAGCTGCTGGAACGAGGCCGCGCCTTGCAACATCGCCCTGATGCGCCAGGCCCAGTCCGTGAAGCGCGGCGTCGCTGCCGCCAGTGGAACGCCCCGCGAGTTCTGCACCATCACGGTCACCGACGGCATCGCCATGGGCCACCAGGGCATGAAGGCGTCGCTCGTGTCGCGCGAAGTCATTGCCGACTCGGTCGAACTCACCATGCGCGGCCATTGCTATGACGCGCTCGTCGGCCTTGCCGGCTGCGACAAGTCGCTGCCCGGCATGATGATGGCGATGGTGCGCCTCAACGTGCCTTCGGTCTTCATCTATGGCGGCTCGATCCTTCCGGGTACCTTCAAGGGCCGCCCGGTCACCGTTCAGGATGTCTTCGAGGCGGTCGGCAAGCATTCCGTCGGCCAGATGTCGGATGACGATCTTTCCACGCTGGAGCAGGCGGCGTGCCCGTCGGCCGGTTCCTGCGGCGCACAGTTCACGGCCAACACCATGGCGACCGTTGCCGAAGCCATCGGCCTGGCCCTGCCATATTCCTGCGGCGCGCCTGCACCTTATGAAATCCGTGACACTTTCTGTTTTACCTCTGGCGAGAAGGTCATGGAACTGATCGCCCGCAACATCCGCCCGCGTGACATCGTCACCCGTGAAGCGCTGGAGAATGCCGCTACCGTGGTGGCAGCTTCCGGCGGTTCGACCAATGCGGCCTTGCATCTGCCGGCCATCGCACACGAAGCCGGCATCAAGTTCGATCTCTTTGACGTTGCCGAGATCTTCAAGCGCACGCCCTACATCGCCGACCTCAAGCCCGGCGGCAAATATGTGGCCAAGGACATGTTCGAGGCCGGTGGCATTCCGCTCCTGATGAAGACGCTGCTCGAGCACGGTTATCTGCATGGCGACTGCATCACGGTCACCGGCCGCACGATCGCCGAGAACATGGCGAGCGTGAAGTGGAACCCCGACCAGGACGTGGTGCGCCCGGCCAACGACCCGATCACCAGGACCGGTGGCGTTGTCGGCCTCAAGGGCAACCTCGCGCCGGAAGGGGCCATCGTGAAGGTGGCAGGCATGAAGAACCTCAAGTTCTCCGGCCCGGCGCGCTGCTTCGACACTGAGGAAGCCTGTTTCGACGCGGTGCAGAACCGCAAGTACAAGGAAGGCGAAGTGCTGGTCATCCGCTACGAAGGTCCGCGTGGCGGCCCGGGCATGCGCGAGATGCTGGCAACCACGGCGGCCCTCTACGGCCAGGGCATGGGCGACAAGGTGGCGCTCATCACCGATGGCCGGTTCTCGGGTGCGACTCGCGGCTTCTGCGTGGGCCACGTCGGCCCCGAAGCGCAGGTCGGCGGGCCGATCGCGCTCCTCAAGGATGGCGATATCATCCATCTGGATGCGGTTGAGGGCACGCTGTCCTGCAATGTGACGGACGACGAGTTCGCTCGCCGCAAAAAAGACTGGAAGCCGCGCGAACATGGATATGGTTCGGGCACATTGTGGAAATACGCCCAGCTCGTCGGCCCCGCCGTCAACGGGGCGCTCACCCATCCCGGAGGTTCGGCAGAAGGTGTCTGCTACGCTGACATTTG
This sequence comes from Pseudomonadota bacterium, assembly GCA_020161855.1. Taxonomy (GTDB): domain Bacteria; phylum Pseudomonadota; class Alphaproteobacteria; order Rhizobiales; family Aestuariivirgaceae; genus Aestuariivirga. Next base: position 8,812 of record JAIUNJ010000006.1, on the reverse strand, counting down.
ATCACAGCCCTTGGCGCACAGCGCAGACAGGAGGCCGGAGCATCGTCACGATGCTTTTTGTCCTCCTCGCGCTGTGCCTGACTGTGAACACTTCGACAGCGGCTGACGACGACAGAGAAGAGGGTGCCGGCTTTTTTCACTACCTGCCAGCCCCCGATATCAGGTTGCCCAAGCTTGATATCATTCCCTTCTGGACCGACGATCTCAAGAAGGCCCGCAAGGCCTATAACAAGGGCGACTTCGGACGGGCCCTGAAACTGTTCCGGCGCCAGTCGGAAGACGGCAATGCCGTCGCCGACTGGTATCTCGGCCATATGTACCGCCTTGGGCGCGGCGTGAGCCCGGATCCGGCCGTCGCCTATTCCTATTATCAGCGCGTTTCCGAGAACTACGATCCTGATGAGCAGGACGGCATGCGTCTGCGTATCATGGTCGATAGCCAGTTGCGGCTTGCCGACTACACCCGTGTCGGCATTCCGACGGCTGGCCTTAAGGCCGATCCCGCGCGCGCTGCCCGCATGTATCTCCGCATTGCCGCCACCTATGGCCATCCCGCGGCGCAGCTTGCACTGGGCCAGATGAACATTCTCGGGCAGGGCGTGAAGAAGAACCCGCAGCAGGGCCTCAAGTGGCTGACGGCTGCCGCCCGCAAACGCCACCCCGGGGCGCAGGCCTATCTCGGTGAGCTCTACTGGAATGGAACGGTGGTCCAGAAGGATCATACCCGCGCCCTGATGTGGTACATTCTCGCTTCGCAGACGGCCCGGCCCGCCGAAGATCGCGATATCATCGACCGCTATCAGGAGATGCTCTGGTCTTCCGACGAGGACATGCGGCTCGAGGCTGAGGCCCGGGCGCGCGTCTATGCCGACCAGTATCCGGCCAGCCTCAACAAGGACTAGCTGCCGCGCGGACCAGAGGGGCGCGTGACGACGTAGAGGCCCGCTCCAGCCATGACGAGTGTTGCGGCGATTGCAGCCCAGCGGGGGGCGGCACCAAATCGGAACAGGTAGATGCTGGTTGCCGTCATCATGGTGATGGCGAGGATTTTCGCGGGCAGGGGAATGACACCATGGTCTTCCCAGTTGCGAATCGTATTGCCAAATCTCGGATGGGCGCGCAGCCGTGCCGCCAGCTCTGGCGATGACTTGCCGAATGCCCAAAGAGCGAGCAGCAGGAATGGCGTTGTCGGCAGCACGGGCAGCACCACGCCGGCGACAGCCAGCGCCACGCTGAGCCATCCCAGCAGCAGATAAAAAGGTTTCGCCAATCGCATGCGCGCGTTGCTTGCACGGCTGCGCGATTGATGCAATCTGTCTCCCATGTCAGATGGCCGCAATTCCCGGAAAATCAGCGAGGAGCAGCGCTCATCGGTGTTCGCGCGGCTGCGGACCTATTTCATCGCTGGCATCGTGATCATTGCGCCTGCGGCAATCACTGTTATGGCGGCCTTGTGGTTCATCCGGCTCTTCGATGACGTGATCAAGCCGCTGATCCCGACGATGTACAATCCGGATCACTATCTGCCGTTCACGGTGCCGGGCACCGGCTTCGTCTTCGCGCTGGTGATCATCACACTCGTCGGCATGGCCTCGGTGAATTTCGTTGGCGCCACGCTGATCGGCTGGTGGGATTCGATCATCCACCGCACACCGGTGGTGCGCTCGATCTACAAGGGTTCGAAGCAGATTTTCCAGACGATCTTCTCCGACAAGGGGCAATCCTTTCGCAACGTCTGCCTGGTTGAATGGCCACGCAAGGGCGTCTGGGCCATTGCCTTCGTGTCACGCGAGATCGATGGCGGCGAAGTGGGGCTTGAAGCAGGGCGCGCCATGTATGCCGTCTACATCGCAACCACGCCCAATCCGACAGGTGGATATGTCTTCTTTGCCGACAGGTCGGATGTGAAGATTCTCGGCATGAGTGTTGAGGATGGCCTCAAGCTCGTCATCTCCATGGGACTTGTCTTCCCGGAGAAGCCGCTTTCGCCGGATGCGGAAGTCAAAATGGCGAAGGCTTCCTAGCCCGCGGCGAGCAGGTGGATCGCTTCGTCCCTTTCAAAGAGATAGAGGAGGTGCCGCAGTGCTTCACCGCGTGGGCTTGCCAGCGCAGGATCACGTTCCAGAATGAGGCTGGCATCGTCCCGGGCCGCAGCGAGCAACTCACCATGGATCGAGAGGTTCGCGAGGCGAAAGACCGGCATGCCGGATTGCTGCGTTCCAAGCATCTCGCCAGCGCCGCGCAAACGCAGGTCTTCCTCGGCGATGCGAAAGCCATCTTCGGTTTCCCGCATGATCTGCAACCGTGCCTTTGCCGTTTCCCCGAGAGGCTCCTGGTATAGAATCACACAGCTCGATTTGGCGCTGCCGCGTCCGACGCGGCCGCGCAGCTGATGGAGTTGCGACAAGCCAAAGCGCTCTGCGTTCTCGATCACCATGATGGCCGCCTCCGGGACATCGACGCCCACCTCGATAACAGTCGTTGAGACGAGGATGGAAAGTGTGCCCGCCTTGAAGGCCGCCATCACGGCATCCTTCTCGGCGCCTTTCATGCGGCCGTGAATGAGGCCGACCCTGCGCGGAAATGCCTTTTCGAGTGCTGCGAAGCGATCTTCTGCTGCAGCGAGATCGACTTTTTCGCTTTCCTCGACAAGCGGACAGACCCAATAGGCCCGCACACCTTGTTCCATGCTGCGGCGCAGGCCTTCGACTACATCGTCGATCCGTGACAACGGCATGGCGCGCGTGTCGACGGGCAAACGCCTGGCGGGCTTCTCTGTCAGCCTCGAGACATCCATGTCACCATAGACCGTGAGCGCCAGGGTGCGCGGGATAGGTGTTGCCGTCATCACAAGCAGGTCGGGCGTCTGCCCGGCCTTGGCCTGCATGGCCAGCCTCTGGTGCACGCCGAAACGATGCTGCTCGTCGATGACAACAAGACCCAGATTCTGAAAACCCACATCGTCCTGGAAGAGCGCGTGCGTGCCGATGAGGATATCGATGGTTCCGGCCGCAAGCGCGTCGAGGATCTCATCGCGGGCACGGCCTTTCTCGCGGCCGGTGAGGAGGGCCACGCGCAAGCCTGCCGCTGCACCGAGCTTTGTCAGCGTGGCGAGATGCTGGCGCGCGAGGATCTCCGTGGGGACCATGAGGGCACCCTGCGCACCTGCCTCAACTGCTGTAGCGAGGGCGAGCAGCGCCACGACCGTCTTGCCCGCGCCGACATCACCTTGCAGCAGACGGATCATGCGTTGCGGTTGCGCCATGTCCCGCAGGATTTCCTCGCCGGCATGTGCTTGCGAGCCAGTCAGTTTGTAGGGCAGGGCATCGATGATCTTCCGGCGCAGGTCTCCGGTGCCTCTCAGCATCCGGCCGGAGGCCCGTTTCATGCGCTGGCGCACCAGCATCAGGGCCAACTGGTTTGCCAGCAATTCGTCAAAGGCAAGCCGTTGCCGCGCTGCTGTTGCCGGTTGCGCGGCTTCCGGCGATTGCGGCGCATGGGCTTCGGCAATTGCCGCATTGAAGGAAGGCCAGTGCTGCTGGCGCAGCCAGGCACTGTCCTGCCATTCGGGCAGGGGCGGTGTTCGCTCGCGGACGGCCAGCATCGCCTTGGCAAGCACCTTGGACGAGAGCCCCGCCGTCATCGGATAGACAGGTTCCAGAGCCGGCATGCGGGCGAATTCCTCCGCACTCAGCACATGATCCGGATGAGACATCTGGGCTTCGTCGCGGAACCATTCGACAGCGCCGGAGATGTAGCGCGTTTCCCCTTCCGGCAGCAGGCGCTGGATGTGATCGGGAAAGGCCTTGAAATAGACAAGGCTGAGCCTGCCGGTGTCGTCATGGACCTCGACGCGATAGGGCAGGCGTGGCTGGTTGCGCGGCGGTGGCTTGTGCTTGCCGACGACGGCCTCGATCGTGACGATGCCGCTGGGTGGGAGTTCGCTGATCCGGCGGCGGTCGCGCCGGTCTATGATGCCGCTCGGCAGGTGGAAGAGCAGGTCAACCAGCCTCACATGGCCAGCCTTGCCCGGCACAAGCCGCGCAAAGAGCTTCTCGACCTTGTCGCCCACGCCCTTGATGGACGTGACCGAGGCAAACAGGGGTGTGAGGACATGGGGCCGCATGGCATTGCCTGTTTCGGATGAACTTGGCAGCGGCGCAAGTGCAAGCCTAAGACGCCGGACATGACCCTTGATGCCATCCGCTACCGCGCCGCCACTCCCGAAGATGCACCAGGCATTCTGGCCCTGACGCGCCTCGCCTATGCCAAATGGGTGCCGCTGATCGGACGGGAGCCGCTGCCCATGACGGCAGACTATGACAAGGCCGTGCGTGCGCGAGCAGCTTTTCATCCTTGCCGAAAGGGATGGTGCATTGCTGGGGCTTGTGCAGCTTGTTCCTGACGAGAGTGCCATGCTGATCGAGAATCTGGCGATCCATCCGGACCTGCAGGGAATGGGGCTCGGCGGGGAACTCCTGCGCCGGGCCGAGGAAATGGCGCGTTCACAGGAGCGCCACACCATGCGGCTCTATACCAACAGCAGGTTTCTGGAGAACATCGCCTTCTATGCGAGGCGCGGCTATACCGAGACGGCGCGCCGGGAACTGCTGCCGGGCAGCATTGCCGTCTTCATGGCAAAGCAGCTTTGACAGCGGCGGGCTTGAAGCGCGGCGCGGCGCGGGATATGCCGCTCGCATCATGACAAGTGAAACGACATTGGCCGTCTGGCGGAAGCGCCTGATGTGGCGGGCCAGCCATCGCGGCATCAAGGAAATGGATATCCTTGTGGGTGGCTATGCTGCCCAGGCGTTGCCGCGCATGGATGCGGCTGAGCTTGCCTTGTTTGAAGAGCTTCTCGACGTGCCCGATCAGGATCTGCTGGCCTATGCCACGGGACAATCAGCAGTGCCTGTCGCCATCGACAATCCGATGCTGCGCGACATTCTCGCTTTCAGGCCGGTATGACTGCGCTTCAGACAATCACGGGGCGCTGGAATGTTTCCGGCCGGACAATCCTCTCGGGTCTTCCGGGCGGGCTTGATGCTGCGGTGTTGCCGTCACTGGTTCAGGCGGCCGGCACGCGGGGCCTGATCCTCGTTTGCCTTGATGACCAGCAGGCAGCGACAGTTGCCGAGCAACTGTCGTTTTTCGACAAGACCCTGCGAGTGCTGCGTTTCCCCGCCTGGGATTGCCTGCCCTATGACCGCGTCTCGCCGTCGGGCGATATCATCGCGCAACGGCTCGCGGTGCTGGCGGCGCTTGCCACGCCCCAGCAGTCGCCGCTTCTGGTGCTGACCACGGTCAACGCCATGCTGCAGCGAACCGTGCCAGCCGGTATGGTTGCGAAATCGAGCTGGTCAGCGGCACCGGGCAATCGCATCGACGCCGCCAGGCTGCAGGCGTTTCTTGCCGACAATGGTTATTCGCGCACGGGCACGGTGGTTGACCCCGGCGACTTCGCGGTGCGCGGTGGCCTGATCGATATTTTCCCGCCGGGGCAGAGCCAGCCGGTGCGGCTCGACTTCTTTGGTGACACGCTTGAAAGCATCCGCAGCTTCGATCCCGAGACGCAGCGCACCACGGACCAGCTGAAGAAGCTGGCAATCAATCCTGCCAACGAGGTGTTGCTCAATCAGGAGAGCATTGCCGCCTTCCGCAAGGGCTATGCCGAGGCTTTCGGCGGCATCGATACGAGCGATCCACTTTATGAGTCCGTGACGGCCGCGCGGCGCTATCAGGGCATGGAGCACTGGCTGCCGTTGTTTAATGCATCGCTTTCGCGCCTGCCGGATTTCCTGCCGGAAGCGGTGATCGCGCTGACGCACGCAGTTCTTGAATCGGCTGCCGCCCGGCACGACCAGATCGAGGAATACTACGATGCGCGCCGCGAAGCCCTCAACAAGCAGAACTTTGGGGCGAGCCCCTACAAGCCGCTGCCGCCCGAACGCCTCTATGTCATGCGCGATGAATGGCAGCAGATGCTGGCCAACCATCACGTTCTGGAACTTACGCCTTTCGAGCGCCCGGAATCGCATGCGGTGAGTTTCGGCGGCCGCCATGGCCGCACCTTTGCCGCCGAGCGCGCCGAGGCCGGCGGCAATGTCTATGAGGCGGTCAAGACCCATGTCGCGGCGCAGATGGCCGGTGGCAAGCGAGTGGTTCTGGCGGCCTGGTCCGACGGCTCGGCGGAACGGCTGGCCACCATCCTGCGCGATCATGGCGTCGAACCGATCGCCAGTGCCGCGACGTGGAACGAGGTTCTGGAGCGTTCACAGGAACTCATCCAGATCGTGGTTCTGCCGCTGGAAACGGGCTTTGAGACGGCGGATCTTGTCGTCATCGCCGAACAGGACATTCTCGGTGACCGCATGGTCAGGCGGGCCCGCAAGGCCCGCAAGGCGGCGGATGTCATCGCCGAGTTGTCGTCGCTCGCGCCCGGTGACTACATGGTTCATGTCGATCATGGCATCGGACGCTTCGAAGGCCTCAAGACCATCGAGGTGCAGGGCGCGCCACACGACTGCCTGCTGCTCATCTATTCCAACAACGACCGGCTGTTCATTCCGGTTGAGAACATCGATCTCCTGTCACGCTATGGCTCGGAGACGGAAGGTGTTCAGCTTGACCGGTTGGGTGGTGGTGCCTGGCAGGCAAAGAAGGCCCGCCTCAAGGAACGCATCCGCGAGATCGCCAACGACCTGATCAAGACCGCGGCGGCCCGCGAGTTGAAGGCAGGTGATGTCTATACGCCGCCCGAAGGCGCCTTTGACGAGTTCTGCGCCCGCTTCCCCTATGAGGAGACGGAGGACCAGCTCAATTCCATCGAAGCCGTGCTGGATGATTTCCAGAAGGGCAGGCCCATGGACCGGCTGGTCTGCGGTGACGTGGGCTTCGGCAAGACCGAGGTGGCGCTGCGCGCCGCCTTCGTGGCAGCCTATGCTGGCAAGCAGGTGGCGGTTGTGGTTCCCACAACACTGCTGTCACGGCAGCATTTCAAGACCTTCAGCGAGCGCTTCAAGGGCCTGCCGCTGAAAGTGGCCCACGCCTCGCGCCTGGTTGGGCGCAAGGAGATCGAGGAGGTCAAGAAGGGGCTGGTCGACGGCTCGGTCGATATCGTGGTCGGCACCCATGCGCTGCTGACGGACTCGGTCAAGTTCCGGGACCTGGGGCTTCTGATCATCGACGAGGAGCAGCATTTCGGCGTGAAGCACAAGGAGCGGCTGAAGGAGATGAAGTCGAGCGTCCACGTGCTGACGCTGACCGCGACGCCGATTCCGCGAACACTGCAACTGGCCCTTTCCGGCGTGCGCGATATGTCGATCATCGCAACGCCACCCATCGACCGGCTGGCGGTGCGGACCTACATCACGCCCTTCGATCCGGTGGTGATCCGGGAGCATCTTCTGCGCGAGCATTTCCGGGGCGGGCAGAGCTTCTATGTGGTGCCGCGGATCACTGACCTTGACGAGATCGCAAACTTCCTGGGCGAGAGCGTGCCGGAGGTGAAGTTCCGCGCTGCCCATGGCCGGATGGCGCCGACCGAACTCGAAGACATCATGACCGGTTTCTACGACCGGGCATTTGACGTGCTGCTTTCGACAACGATCGTGGAATCGGGACTCGATATCCCGACCGCCAATACGCTGATCGTGCACCGCTCCGACATGTTCGGCCTGGCGCAGCTTTACCAGCTTCGCGGCCGGGTAGGCCGTTCCAAGACCCGCGCCTATGCGCTGATGACGACACCGGCCAACCGGGCGCTGACGGCCACGGCCGAGCGGCGGCTCAAGGTACTTCAGTCGCTCGACTCGCTGGGTGCCGGCTTCACGCTTGCCAGCCATGATCTCGACATTCGCGGCTCGGGCAACATGCTGGGCGAGGAGCAATCAGGCAACATCAAGGAAGTGGGTTTCGAACTCTACCAGCAGATGCTGGAAGAGGCGGTGGCGCAGATGCGGACGGGCGAGGCGCTGGCCGCCGACGACTCGCAATGGTCGCCGCAGATCAACATCGGCACCTCTGTGCTGATCCCCGAGGATTATGTTTCCGACCTGCAGGTGCGCCTCGGCCTCTACCGGCGGCTGGCCGATTTCAAGGAGCAGGCGGAACTCGACGCTTTTGCCGCGGAACTGCACGACCGCTTCGGCAAGGCGCCGGAAGAGGTGCAGCACCTGCTGGAGATCGTGTCGATCAAGCTTCTGTGCCGCGCCGCCAACGTGCAGGGCGTGGATGCGGGGGCAAAGGGCGCTTCAATCACTTTGCGGAACGGCATTTTCCCCAATCCGCCGAAGCTCGTGGAATGGATCGGCGGGCAGGGGACGCTGGCCAAGCTCCGCCCCGACATGAAGCTGGTGATCATCCGCGACTGGGCTACGCCGGCGGCACGGCTCAAGGGCACACGGCAACTGATGCAGACGCTGGTGAAGCTTGCGGCATGATTCCTTTTTAAGGAATTTAGTGCTTGGCAAGCGCGCGGTGTTTCACTAGATTTGTGGACAATCCAGAACCGCGCCCGGAGGCATGGCGGGGTTTGGATTTCAGCCCGAAAGCGAATGTGACGGTGCCGTGACCATGGTCGAGGAAGGCCTTGCGGCGCCGGAAGTTTTTTTCTATGAGCGCCGCGTGTTTTTTGCGGCGCGCGTCCCCATATGTGCCGTTTAACAACAGACACTGACTGACAGGAACAAAGACCATGGCCAAAGAGAAATTCAACCGCGACAAGCCGCATTGCAACATTGGCACGATTGGCCACGTTGACCATGGCAAGACGTCGCTGACGGCAGCGATCACGAAGGTTCTGGCTGAGACG
>JAIUNJ010000017.1 GCA_020161855.1 Pseudomonadota bacterium | reverse complement strand
ACCCGTCTGCCGCTCCCCTTGCGGGGCGCTCGACTTGCATGTGTTAAGCCTGCCGCCAGCGTTCGTTCTGAGCCAGGATCAAACTCTCAAGTTTGAAACTGGATCTGATGACCGAAGTCATCAGCTGGTCTTTAGCTTTCAAAAAATTGACGAGATAATGTGTTTCGATCTTTCGATCGAAGCTTGTACTATCTCACTTTTGAAACGCTTAGACGTTTGTTTCTTCGCCACCACTCACGTGGTGACCGCAAGGACACACGCCGTCTGCGTTTCTCTTTCTTTCAACAACGATGTCAATCAGCAGGGACCCGCAGGTCCAACGACCCGGAGGGCCGTTTTAAGCGACAGACAACCTTCTTGCCGGTTTCCCCTTTCAGGGAGGCCGGCTCGGTTAGCCGATCGCTTGAGATTTCGTACAGAGGCATCGGCGCGGAAGCACCGGTGTCCCTCAGTGATGCGGGTTATATGTTCACCTTCACGAAAGTGTCAAGCAGACTTCTCGCATTTTTTTGAGATTCTTGCATCCGATTGAAATTACTGGATAAACGGATGCAGATATGCGGTGGCCCGTAGCCTGACTGACGTGCTGGGCGGAAGCGCCCGTGACAATTTCCGATTCCGGACGCCAATTGTCACCAACCGGCAAGGACTGAGGACGGTCTTGCCAGGCTCGCCTTGCTGCAGAAGCTTTCACCATGGTTAACGGTCCGTCAACCTCCTGTCGCGAAAATGGTGGCGGAGTTTGAGTTCGGCGTGAATTTCAGGTCATTCCGGGCCCCCGGCGCCAATATCGCGCTGCAGGACCGAAAAGGTTGACAGGGAAGCCGGGCGGCGGGCATTGTCGCGCCAGCCCGGAGCGCTTCGCCAGACGCCGATTCATGCGGTTGTCGCCAAAGTGTGACGTTCCGATTCGAAAACCCATTGACCAACCGACAGGAGCGCGGGGCTGTTGCGAGACGAGGCGGGGCATAGACGGCTGAATCTTCCGGTGCGGGCTCCGCGCCAGGGTCTGCAGCCAATCCCGCAGGAGCTTGAGCCCCTGGAGCTCGATACCTCGTTCCTCGAGGAAGCCAATCATCATCGCTGGCTGCTGACCACCTGCATCGCCGGCATTGCCGCAACATTGCTGATCGGCGGCATCACGCTTGGCATTTTCGGCCAGACAGCCGTGCCCCTCGGCGCCAATGCCGCGATCAAGCGCAATGATGCCCTGACGCTGGGCTCATCGACCGCAAAGGTGCTCGGCACGTCAAACACCAAGGTCGCTTCGGCAGAAGTACTGCCGGCAGAGGAAATGGGCGACTGGGCCTATCCGGAAATCACCCAGGACGAACTGCCCTACAGCGAAGAAACTGTCGTTCTCGACTCTGACATCGCTTCGACCGATCCGGAAAACGAGAATATCACCACCATCACCAAGCAGGCTCCGCCTGAACCGGTCGACGAAACCTTCGCGCTGGCCAAGGGCAGCACGATCACCCAGGAGCTGGTGAACCGGGGCGTGTCGAAGAGCGTGGCGCAATCGCTTGCCCGGGCCATCGAGCCGATCCTTCCGGCGCGGCAGATGAAGGCCGGCACCGAGTTCGAAGTAACCTTCGACCGCCAGTATGACTTTTATGGCCGCGAAGTGATTTTCCCGGTGGAACTGTCTTTCAAACCGGGGCCCAAGGAAACGATCGTCGTCGAGGCTGACGAAGATGGCCGCTTCGCTGCCCGCATTGACGGACGGCAGGAAGGCGGCAAATCGCAGTATGCCGAGATCTTCCATTATCGCGCCCAGAACCGCATCGGTTCGAGCCTCTATGCCACGGCCAAGGATGACCACATCCCGGACTACATTGTGGCCGAATTCACCCGCGTCTTCTCTTACGACGTCGACTTCCAGCGCCAGCTCGGGGCCTCTGACAGCTTCGAGATGTTCTTCGGCAAACCGCTGTCCGGCTCATCCAGCCGCCGCATGGTGTTGCACTACGCCGAGCTGAACTACGACGGAAAGTCGAAATCCTACTACCGCTTCACGACACCCGACGGCCAGACCGATTATTTCGACGAGAATGGCCTGTCCGCCTCGCGCGCCCTGCTCAAAACACCGGTTTCCGGCGCCCGCCTGACCTCTGGCTTCGGCATGCGCCGCCATCCGCTTCTGGGTTACTCGAAGATGCACACCGGTGTTGACTTCGGTGCCCCGACCGGCACGCCAATCCGCGCCTCCGGTGCCGGTGTGGTTGATCTCGCAGGCCGCAATGGCGCCTACGGCATCGCCGTGGTGCTGAAGCACGGCAGCAAGTACAAGTCACTCTATGCCCACATGAGCAAGCTCGCCGCAGGTGTCCGCAAGGGCACGCGTGTCAATCAGGGCCAGGTCATCGGCTATGTTGGCACGACCGGTCGCTCCACCGGCCCGCATCTGCACTATGAAGTTCGCGTCAACGACCGCCCGGTCAATCCGACGACCATCAAGGCAACCGGCGGCCGCCAGCTTGCCGGCAAGGACTTGCAGAACTTCCGCAACATGAAGCAGCGTGTTCTCGCCATGATGCAACAGGCGCCGACCTCGGCGCAGGTCGCCCAGAACCAGTAACCCAGATCACGCGCATGCTCTTCAATCGCAGCAAGAGCGCCCTGATCGTCATCGATGTGCAGGATTACTTCCTCGGCAAGCTGCCACTCGATTGGCGCCAGCCACTGGTCGAGCGCATGGTCTGGCTTGTGAACGTAGCGAAGGCCCTCGGCATTCCCGTGATCGCCACAGCTGAAGACATCGCGAAGAATGACACGCTCACCGCTCCGCTTCTCGAAGCTCTGCCGGCGGGAACTCACGTCCACGACAAGCTGATTTTCGGCCTCTGCGACCAGGCCGATATTCTCGCCGATGTGCAGGCCTCCGGCCGCACGGAATTCATCCTCATCGGGCTCGAAACGGATGTCTGCATCGCTCATTCGGCAATCGGCCTCAAGGAGCGTGGTTACAAGGTGGCGGTCATTGAAGATGCGACCGGAACGCCGCCTCCGCACCACGAGGCGGGTCTGAAGCGTCTGGCCTCGGCAGGCGTCACCATTACGAACTGCAAGGGCATCCACTATGAATGGGTGCGCGACCTGGCGACTCTGCACATGCTGAAAAGCAAGATGAACATGCCTGCCCCAAGCGGCATGACACTTTGAAATACTTCAGTTCTATTGAATCAGGCCGAGCTTGATCCGCAACGCCTTGGTCAGATTCTGCGCAGCGAGGCGGTGGCTCTCGCGCAGATAATCCCTGAGCGCCGCATCATCCATGGCAGCCTGCGAGAAGCGCTGAACCCATGTGAGACCGCGCGACGCCAGATAGGGGGCCGGCCGCAGGCCCTCCTGCTCCTTCAGCAGATCGTAGCTCATCGCCGAGCATTTGAAACTGACATGAATATCACTGCCCTCTTCCGATGGCCGAGCCAGGGCAAAGACCTTGCCTTGTGCTCCGCCAACCTTCCACACATGCGCGCCACCCCATTGCACCACGTGATGCACATGCGGCAGCGCACCGCAGAAACGGTTAAAGGCACTGAGCTTCATGGCCAGCGGGGCGTCAGCTGCGGCAGGGCTTACCCTTGATCTCGCAGACGTAGCTCGGCCTGCCATAGACATTGGTGAGTGCTGTTTCCTTGCAGCTGATGCGGGTGCTCACGGCCTTGCCCCAGTTGTCATAGGCAGCACCATAAATCCGCCGTGCCTTGTGTTCCCAGCGGGCAATGGCAAGATTCTGCGCAACCGCCTCGTTGCCGGAACGGGCACCGTCATTGCTCAATGCGGGCTTGCAGCTCGAGGCCAGGGCCACAGCTGGCGAGGCCATAATCAGCAAGGCCGCTGCCACAAGGCTGCGATGAAAAATGGACATGGCGGTCACTCCTCTGCGGTTCGATCGCGGCCACCCTAGCGCAACACACGGGCAAGTGAAATCACCTGCCCGTGTGTGGCATGCAGTGCTCAATGCAATGTCACGACATTGCTCACAGCAGCAGGCTCACCATCAACCAGCCCGTTGAGCGCAATGCGGCCGTTGACGGCATCGACTTCAACCGTCTCGCCATCCTTGACCCGGCCCGAGAGCAAGGCTTCCGCCAGGGGATCCTGCACGGCCTTCTGGATCACGCGCTTCAAGGGGCGTGCACCGTAGGCCGGATCATAGCCCTTGTCAGACAGCCACTCGCGGGCAGCGTCCGTCAGCTTCAGGGTGATCTTGCGATCACTGAGCAGCTTCAGCAGCCGCTGGAACTGGATGTCGACGATGGCGCCCATGTGAGCCCGCTTCAGGCGATGGAAGAGAATGATCTCGTCCACACGATTGAGAAACTCCGGGCGGAAGGCACGTTTCACGACGTCCATCACCTCACCTCGCACTTCGTCCACGTCCTGGTCTTCGCCCAGGCGCACGAGGAATTCGGAGCCAAGGTTTGAGGTCATGATGATCAGGGTGTTCTTGAAGTCGACGGTGCGGCCCTGACCATCGGTCAGGCGGCCATCATCGAGAACCTGAAGAAGCACGTTGAAGACATCTGGATGCGCCTTTTCGACCTCGTCGAAGAGCACCACCTGATACGGCCTGCGCCGCACCGCCTCGGTGAGGGCGCCACCTTCATCATAGCCGACATAGCCCGGAGGCGCCCCGATGAGCCGCGAAACCGCATGCTTCTCCATGTATTCCGACATGTCGATCCGCACCATGGCCTGCTCATCATCAAAGAGGAATGAGGCCAGTGCCTTGGTCAGTTCGGTCTTGCCGACGCCAGTAGGCCCAAGGAACATGAAGGAGCCGATAGGCCTGTTGGGATCCTGCAGGCCGGCGCGGGCGCGGCGAACAGCTGTCGCCACTGCCACGACCGCATCGGACTGCCCGACCACGCGCTTGGCCAGCGCCTGCTCCATCGCCAGAAGCTTCTCGCGCTCGCCTTCCAGCATCTTGTCTACGGGGATGCCGGTCCAGCGCGATACGACCTGTGCGATATGCGCCTCCGTCACAGCTTCTTCGAGAAGCTTGCCGTCGGAACTCTGCTCAGCCGCTTTCAGCTTCTTCTCAAGCTCCGGAATGCGCGAATAGGCAAGCTCGCCAGCCTTGGCAAAATCACCCTTGCGCTGCGCCACCTCAAGCTGGGTGCGGGCCTGATCAAGCTCATCCTTGAGCTTTGAAGCGCTGGCAAGCTTGTCCTTCTCGGCCTGCCACTTGCGCGTCAATGCTGCCGACTTCTCCTCGAGATCGGCGAGCTCCTTTTCTAGACGCACAAGGCGGTCACGCGAAGCCGCGTCCTCTTCCTTCTTCAGGGCCTCCCGTTCGATCTGCAGCTGCATGATCCGGCGATCGAACTCGTCCAGCTCTTCCGGCTTGGAATCGACCTGCATGCGCAACCGCGAGCCGGCCTCATCCATCAGGTCGATCGCCTTATCGGGCAGGAAACGATCCGTGATGTAGCGGTTGGAAAGCGTTGCCGCCGCCACGATCGCCGCATCGGTGATGCGCACGCCGTGGTGCAGCTCATACTTCTCCTTGATGCCGCGCAGGATCGAGATCGTGTCCTCGACCGTGGGCTCATTCACAAAGACAGGCTGGAAGCGGCGGGCAAGGGCCGCATCCTTCTCCACGTGCTTGCGGTATTCATCGAGAGTGGTTGCGCCCACGCAATGAAGCTCGCCACGCGCCAGCGCCGGCTTCAGGAGGTTCGAGGCATCCATGGCGCCGTCGGCCTTGCCTGCCCCCACCAGCGTGTGCATTTCATCGATAAAGAGGACAACGCCCCCTTCCGCTGCCGTCACTTCGGACAGCACGGCCTTGAGACGCTCCTCGAACTCGCCACGATACTTCGCGCCGGCAATGAGGGCGCCCATGTCGAGCGCAAGAAGCTTCTTGTCTTTCAGGCTTTCAGGCACATCACCCTTGACGATGCGCAGCGCCAGGCCTTCCGCGATGGCCGTCTTGCCAACGCCAGGCTCGCCAATGAGCACGGGATTGTTCTTGGTGCGGCGCGACAGCACTTGAATGGTGCGCCGGATTTCCTCGTCGCGGCCAATCACCGGATCGAGCTTGCCCGACTGCGCCGCCTCGGTCAGATCGCGCGCGTATTTCTTCAGGGCGTCATAGCCCTGTTCGGCCGAGGCCGTATCGGCCGTGCGACCCTTGCGAATGGTATTGATGGCCGTGTTGAGGCCCTGCGCCGTCACGTTAGCCGCTTTCAGGGCCTTGGCGGCCTCGCTCTGCTCCAGCGCCAGGGCCTGCAGCAAGCGCTCGGCGGTCACGTAGCTGTCGCCCGCCTTGTCGGCAAGCTTCTGGGCGGCGTCAAAGACGCGGGCCATTTCCGGTGCAAGATAGACCTGCCCCGCACCACCGCCCGAGACCTTGGGAAGGCGGGAGATAGCTGCTTCAGTTTCCTTGAGTGCCAAACGCGGATCGCCACCGGCGGCACGGACAAGACCCGCCGCGAGCCCTTCCTCGTCGTCCAGCAATACTTTCAGAAGATGTTCCGGGGCAAAACGCTGATGCCCCTCGCGCAAGGCCATGGCCTGAGCCGACTGGATGAAGCCGCGCGACCGTTCAGTATATTTCTCGAAGTCCATTGTGTTCCTCTTCCTCGGCGCATCCCATGCGTCCCGAAGGCCCGCCAGGAATGCCGTCTACGGTCAAGATTGGGCCGGTCCGTCAATCCATGATGGCAAAGACAAACAAACCCGCCGTTCGCCACCCATGTGGGAACGGGCTCAAAAACCGGCAAGAGGAAAGAGTCAGTCTTCCGTGGACTGCGGCGAAGTAACCTCGGGGGCGGCATCGTCCCCCTGACGGGGTCGCCGGCCACGGGGCTTCCGGACTTCTGCGGGCGGCGCTTCCGCACCTCCCTCGCCCTCAGCCACGGCGGGCACCGGGCGCTTCAGGAAGGACGGGGCTTCCCAATCACCTGTTTCGCCGGCCTCGCCACGCTCTTCGGTGGTCGGGCGCTCGCGGCGTTCGAAACGCTCCGGGCGCTCAGCCCGTTCGGGGCGGTCATTACGCTCGGGACGTTCGCCAGATTCTCCCTGGCCTTCCACGTACTGGCCGTTGCCATTGCCACCTTCGCGGTTCTCGTAGCGGTCGTTGCGGCGCGGCCAGCGCGGACGGAACCGTTCGCGGCCATTGCCGCCTTCGCGATTCTCACGCTGTTCACGGTTATTGTCGCGGAACTCGCGCTGCTGGCGTGGCTGGCGCTGCTGGTTGTCGCCACCGGCTGGTGCTTCGCCACCCTCGCCTGCGGCCTCCGCCGCTGTGGCAGCTTCGGCACCATCGTGGCTCTCGCCTTCGGGGGCGGCTTCGTCCTCGCCCTCGGCGCCTTCAATCTCATCATCCTGCAATTCGTCTTCCGCCAGGCGGCGCGAGAACTGGATGGGCTGTCCCGGCGGCTGGGCGGCAAGCCAGACCCGGTAGTAGTGGTCGGCGTGCTGGAAATAGCTTTCCGCCATCACCGTATCGCCCGAGGAGGCCGCATCACGGGCCAGCTGCATATATTTCTCGGCGATGGTCTGCGCCGTACCGCGCAGCTTGACGTCCGGCCCGTTCGAGTCGAGCACGCGATTGTTCGCGTTGCCGCCTCCGCCTCCCATGTTTCCGCCATGGCGTCGGTTGCGGCCACGGCCGCGCTTGTTGTTATGCTGGGGTCTCATCATGCGTCCATCTGGTCAGGCAAAGCCGCACGTCGAAAAGCCGCAGAGGCCCGCTTTTCGGATGCCATCACCTTTGTCTCGCGAATAAAGCCAAGAATGCTTCTTCAGTCGTTGTTGCCTTGGTGCATCATCCTGCCGCCGTCTGTCCGCACTGTTTCCAGCTTGGCGATTGCATTGCCTGCGAAACTGCGAAGACGGGAATTTGCGCTATGAGGCTGCCAAATCCCTGATGCTCGCTGGTACCGTCGCAAAAGGCAGGGGATTACGAAAGCTCACATAGCGGATGCCGCGGATGATTCCAATGGAATTTTCAGCGCATCCCTTTTGCCGCAGTCAGGCGCAAACAAAGGCCAGGGCCCGTTCAACACCTGCAAGATCATGTTTTGATTTAACAAAACTCATTCCAGAGGCCGAAAAGACGGCCTTTACATCACCCTGCTGTCCGCATCCGATTTCGACAACGACGAGCCCGCGGGCCTCCAGATGGGCGGCAGCGCCTGCCGCAATGATCCTGTAGGCGGAAAGCCCATCCGTCCCTCCATCTAGCGCCAGATGTGGATCATAGGCCCGCACATCTGGAGCAAGGGCCTCGACATCCGCCGCCGGGATATAGGGCGGGTTGGAAACAATGAGATCAAAGCGCCCGGACACCGGCGCAAAGATGCTCCCTTCGAGGCAGGTCAACCGGGACGCCACACCGAGCGCAGCAGCGTTGCGCTGCGTCATCTCCAGCGCCGCCGTCGAAATATCGACAGCCACGCCCCTGGCACCGGGCCATTCCGCCAGAAGCGAAACGATGATCGCCCCGCTACCACTGCCGATATCGAGAATGCGCTTTGGCGGCGGTGTGCAAAGCGTCAGCGCCAGTTCCACCAGACTTTCAGTATCGGCACGCGGGTCCAGGACATCCGGCGTAACGGCGAAGCGGCGGCCGTAGAATTCCCGCCAGCCAAGAATCCTGGAAACCGGCTCGTGATTGAGCCTGCGCAACAGGAAGCGCTCAAACTGATCCGCTTCACCGGCCGACAGCGCGCGTTCCGTCTCCAGCACAAAACCTGCATGATCGAGGCCCGTGACATGCTGCAGCAACAGACGCGCATCGAGATCAGGGCTTGCTGATGTTGCCCGCAGGCGCTTGCGAGCCGTGGCATAGGCCCGCCCCAGCGTCTCAGCCATTGCCGTCTTCGGCAGCGAGCAGGGCTGCCTGATGATCGGTGATCAAGGCTTCAATCACCTCCTCCAGAGCCGGGCCCTCGATGATTTCGGGCAGCTTGTAGAGTGTGAGGTTGATGCGGTGATCGGTAAGACGGCCCTGCGGAAAATTATAGGTGCGGATGCGTTCCGAACGGTCCCCGGAGCCAACCTGCCCCTTGCGCGTGGCGCTGCGCTCGGCGTCGATCCGTTCGCGCTCACGCTCGTAAAGACGGGCCCGCAGGATTTTCATGGCCTTGTTCTTGTTCTTGAGCTGCGATTTCTCATCCTGCTGGGCAACGGCCAGACCGGTCGGGATATGGGTGATGCGCACCGCGCTGTCGGTTGTGTTGACCGACTGCCCGCCAGGCCCGGACGACCGGTAGACATCGATGCGCAGATCCTTGTCCTCGATCTTGATGTCCACTTCCTCGGCTTCGGGAAGCACGGCAACCGTTGCCGCAGAAGTATGAATACGGCCCTGGGTTTCCGTGTCCGGCACACGCTGCACACGATGTACGCCCGATTCGAATTTCAACCGCGCATAGGCGCCCGCGCCGAAGATATTGGCGATCACTTCCTTGTAGCCGCCATGCTCACCGTCGCTCGCCGAAATCACCTCAACGCGCCACCCCTTGGAGGCGGCATAGCGCTGATACATGCGGAAAAGGTCGCCAGCAAAAATGGCTGCCTCGTCCCCACCCGTCCCGGCGCGCACTTCCAGGATGACGTTGCGCTCGTCGGCAGCGTCTTTGGGCAGAAGCATAAGGCGGATGTCGTGCTCAAGCTTCTCCAATTTCTGCAGAAGCGCAGGCTTCTCGGCCTCGGCCATCCCGGCAAGCTCGCCGCCCGCAGCCATCATCTCGTCGAGGCCCCGCAACTCGCCATAAATGGCCCGCAGTTCCTTTGCGGCCTTTGCCGTCGGTTCCAGCTCGGCATAGTCCTTGGATAACTTCACAAAGGTTTCGCCCGTCGCGCCGCTGGACAAGGCGTGCTCGACGCCTGCGAAACGTTCAAGAATGCGATCCAGTTTTTCGGGGGAAAGGCCGGCCATGATTGGCGCGCCTCTTACTCGGACTTCAGCGCTGTATCAAACCAGATTGTGACGGGCCCATCGTTGAGCAGCGACACCTTCATGTCAGCACCGAAGATACCGCGGGCAACGGCAAGGCCCTCACCAGCGAGTGTGGCGCAGAAGGTTTCATAGAGGGCCTCGCCTTCCGCAGCGGGAGCAGCACGCGAGAAGCCAGGCCGGTTGCCGGACGCGGCTCCATTGGCCGCAAGCGTGAACTGGCTCACGGCAAGCACAGCGCCGCCGGTCTGCGCCAGCGACAGGTTCATCTTGCCGTTGTCATCCTTGAATATCCGGCAGGCAGCAATCTTGCGGGCCAGCCATTGTGCCGTCTCGGGTGTATCGCCCTCCATGGCACAGACGAGCACCAGAAAGCCGCGCCCGATCTCGCCGACGACGGCATTGCTTACGGCAACGCGCGCTTCCGCCACGCGCTGCACAAGGGCCCGCATGGAGAGAGGATTAGCCCTTCGCCTGAAGCTTGGCGACGTCCAGCGGCTCGGCAGCCAGCAACGTGCCCGGCAGGCCGAGAACACCACGTTCCTTGCCGTCGATCATGTACTTGATGGCGCCACCATCCTGCGCAATGGCCACGAGACCGGGACGGCTGGGCACACGGTACATGTCGCCCTTATTCAGAAGCTGCGTGGCGATGCGGTTGCCCTGGCCATCCTCAATGAGAAGCCAGATGGAACGGGTGGCCTTGAGCATCACCCGCGCCTTGGGATCCGGCACACCGAAGATGCGGCCATCAGGCGTTTCCTGGACGACACTCTGCTGCAGCGGCGCTACCGAGGCAACGACTTCCGCCGGCTCCTGTGCGCCATCGACCTGCTTGGAGATGAATGCGCCGAGATCGTCATTGCCATCAGCCATGGCCACGTCCGCCTCTTCGGAAGCCTCAACCGGAGACTCTTCCAACTGCGCATCAGCTGATTCTTCTGCAGGTGTTTCCGTCACTTTGACATTTGCCGCATCGGTGCCGGTTGTTGCCGTCGGCATTGGATCTGCATCGCCGTCAGCCTGCGCTGTCTGCGCCTGGCCAGTCTGCACATCTCCGGAGCCCACCGAAAGGACAAAGACCGTACCCGTCAAAAGCAAAAGGACAGCAGCAACCGAGGCGACGATGCCGTTGCGCCCGCCGGGCATGCTCGGAAGCTTCATGTTGAGGGCTGGAATCTTAGGGAACTTGCCAAAGAGCAGAACCTTGGCGCTCGACATGGGCGCCGGATCGGCGGGATGGTGCCGCGGCGCGAGTTCTGGCTGCGGCAGGAAGCTGATATAGTGTTCGAGCAAGGGATCGGGATCAAAGCCCAGAAAGCTTGCATAGGCCGCAATCATCTCGAGTGCCTCGAGGCGCGGCGGCATATGGGTCATGTCACCATATTCGATGGCCATGATGTGATAGGGGTGAATGCCCGTCGCATGGGCTGCATCATCCAGTGACAAGCCGCGTGCCTCGCGCTCACGTTCCAGATACCAGCCCGCCTCACCGGCAGGATCCATCTGGCCATCGGGCTTTGCACGGGGAGAAAGCTGGGGCTCCGCCACACCGGCGTTGCCATGAATGTCGTCGTACTGCTGGTCCATGGGCTCACACACAATTTGATGGCGGGCACAGGCCTCACCAATCATGACTAACCAAGTGTGAACAATGGCGCGGAATGGTGAATGATTGGCTAATGGAGCGAAGATTTCGCCCGTTCCAGGCGATCAGTTCTCGGGAGTTCCGGCCACCGCGAGCGGCGGTTTCAGCACTCGCAACTGCCTTTGTGAAGCGGACACTTATCTGCCATGGCGCAGAGGGCAACCTGATACGTGCCACGCCCGCCATTCTTGCTCGCATAGAGGGCGCGGTCTGCCTTGCGCAGCATTTCATCCATGGACATGCAGTCGCGCGTCGACAGGGCAACGCCAATGCAGGCACCGACCTCAAGCATTGCCCCATCGACCACATAGGTCTCGGTGATCACCCGCATCAGGCGATTGGCGAGTTCACGCGCACCGGAGAATGACGAGACATCCGACTGAAGGACCACGAACTCGTCGCCACCCAACCTCACGGCATCGTCGGTTTCGCGGATCGTATGCTTGATGCGGCGGGCAACCTCGACAAGGATCTTGTCGCCGGCCTCATGGCCGAAGCGGTCGTTGATCGGCTTGAAGTGATCAAGGTCGATGTAGTGAATGGCGAAGCCCTCGCCGCGCTTGGCTCGCGCAGCGGCCTGCTCAAAGCGACTCTTGAAGTTATTTCGGTTGCCGAGCCCCGTCAGCGTGTCATGCATCGCGAGGTTGGCGATAAGGGCAGCATTGCGCCGGTTCTCGGTGACATCCGTATAGCTGGTGACGAAGCCGCCTTCCGTCAGCGGCATGCCGCGCACCTCAACCACCGTGCCATTGGGTCTCGTCCGCTCAAAGACATGTGGTACGCGCTTGCGCACCTGTTCCATCTTGTAGTCGATGATGGCTTCGATGTCGCCCGGGCCATATTCTCCACGCTGGGCGTTGTAGCGGAACAGCTCCTGAAGCGAGGGCATCCGTTTGAAAAACAGGGCCGGCGGATATTCCAGCAGATCGCGCTGCTGCTGATTGCAGAGAACGACATCAAGGTTCTTGTCAGTCAGCAGGATTCCGCCGGGAAAGTTGTCGATCACGGCCTCATAGAGTCGAATCTTCTCCCGAAGTTCGCTCAGTTCCTGCTCGAGCCGGTCGATGTAGTCGGCCCAACTCGTCGTACTTTGCCTGGGCAGGGACACGCCAGAACTCCCCGTCGTCATTGCCACTCGCAAGGGAGGTTAGAAATGTAACCTTGCGGCACACTGTTGCGACCAAGAAACGAGTCGGACGTTAAATTCCCCTTAAAATTGTATTTTAGATGTCGAACAAGCGAATATGGATAGTGAAATCCGCTTCCAGGCGGTAACCAGGCAGCCGAAACAGCGTTCGACCGGAAGTCGGCCCGGGTGCCTATTCCGATATCAGAGCACCACGCCGTGGCGGTTGGCGAATTCCAGCAGGTCGCCACGCAGCGAATGCGTCGGCGACCTCAAAAGCGGTTCCATGAAGGACCAGAGCTTTTTCTGGTCGAGAGAACGGATCATCGCCTTCACAGGCCCGACTCCCGACGGCACCATGCTCATGGAACTCATGCCGATGCCGACAAGGCCCATGGCCTCCAGGGGCCTTCCGCCAAGCTCGCCGCAGAGCGTCACCTTCTTGCCGTGCTGGCGGCCCTTTTCGACGATCATGCGCATGGCGGAAAGCGCCGACGGGGAAAGCGGGTCATAGCGGCCTGCAAGCTTCGGATTGCCCCGGTCCGAGGCAAAGAGAAACTGCACGAGGTCATTGGAGCCGATCGACGCGAAATCAACCAGCGGCAGGAGATTGTCGAGCTGCCAGATGAGGGAGGGAATCTCGATCATCACGCCAAGCTTCAGGAGCTTCGGCAGCTTGTGCTTGCGCTTGTTGAGATAGGCGATCTCGCTGTCCACGGCAGCCTTGGCCTGCAGATACTCGTCCACATCGGCGATCATCGGAAACATGATGCGGATCTCCTGGCCTGCGCCAGCCATAAGCATGGCGCGCACCTGCAACCGGAGCAGCGCCGGACGGTCCAACGCCATGCGGATCGAACGCCAGCCAAGAGCGGGGTTCTCCTCGCGCGGCTGGCGCAGGTAGGGCAGTGTCTTGTCGGCCCCGATGTCGAGGGTCCGGAAGACGACAGGCTTGCCCTTGGCCTGCTCCAGGATCTGGCTGTAGTGCCGGATCTGCGATGAAAGCCGCGGGAAGCGCTGGGCCATCATGAATTGCAGCTCGGTACGATAGAGGCCGACGCCTGCCGCACCGGAATCATGGAGATGCGGCAGATCGACAATCAGGCCGGCATTGATATTGAGTTCAACCTCGACACCATCTTTGGTGACGGCGGGCAATTCACGCAGCGCGGCATACTGGGCCTGCTTCCGGGCATAGAAGCGCACTTTCTCGGCATAGGCCTTCTGCAGGTCCTGATTGGGACGCACAAAGACTTCGCCCGTGCCGCCATCGACAATGATCTCGTGGCCGGGATCGACAAGATCGATAAGCCCATGCGCAAGGCCGATCGCCGGAATGCCGAGGGCCCGCGCCACGATGGCGACGTGGCTGGTCTTGCCGCCCTCTTCGAGAATGACACCGCGCACCTTGCTGCGATCATAGTCGAGCAGTTCGGCAGGACCCATGTTGCGGGCCACAACAATGGCATGCTGCGGCAGATCCGTGCGCGAGGCCGTGGCCGCAGCACCCGTGAGAATGCGCAGCAGGCGGTTCGACAGGTCGTCGAGGTCATGCATGCGCTCGCGCAAGTACTCATCCTGCATGCGCATCATGCGGGCACGATTATCGTTCTGCACGCGTTCGACAGCGGCCTCGGCCGTAAGCCCGGTCTGCACCGCCTCGCGCAGACGGTTCACCCAACCCTTGTCATGGGCGAACATCCGGATCGTTTCGAGCACGTCGGAATAATCCGTGGCGCGCATGGCATCGGAGCCGTCAAGCAGCTCATCCACCTGCTGCTGCAACTGTTCAATGCCCTCACCAAGGCGCTTGAGCTCCTTCGGTATGCTCTCCGCAATGAGGTTGTGAATCTCGACGCGCGGCTCGTGCAGCACGACTTCGCCAAGTGCAATGCCTTCTGCCAGGGATTCAAAACGGAAGTTATGGCTGCGCATATGCGCAACATCGATGGCAACCTCACGCGCAACTTCCTTGAGCTCGCCCGAGGCAATGATCTCGGCCAGCACCATGGCCGTGGTCTGGAGAGCTTCTTCCTCTTCCTCGGTATAGTGCCGTTGCGTGCGGTTTTGCACGACGAGCACGCCGATGACGGAGCCGCCCCGCATGATCGGCACACCGAGGAAGGACTGATAAATCTCTTCACCGGTTTCCGGGAGATATTTGAACTTCGGATGATGCTGCGCATCGGCCAGATTAAGACCGATCGCCTGCTCGGCGATCAGGCCGACGAGGCCCTCGCCCACCTTGAGCTGGGATTTGTGGACAGCTTCTGACTTGAGGCCTTCTGTGGCGAAGAGCTCAAGCACCTCTCCTGCCCGCATCACATAGATGGAACAGACCTCCGCCACCATGTTGGCGGCGATCAGCATGACGATCCTGTCTAGTCTTGCCTGCGCTATCTCCGGCTCCGCCATCACTTCCCGGAGCCTTCGGAGGAGGACACGCGGGCCGAGTGCGGGACTGGGCATGAGGCGTATCCTTATGGGCGCTTGTGGCGGTAGCGGACAAGAACAGCCCGGCGCATGCCCGCACGCCAGCAGCAACCGGCTTGGGCCGGAGCAAATGTGGCGGCGATGGTCGTGCGCTGAGTCATCCTGTGCCTATTTCTTGTCCAATCCGTAGGCCTGATGCAAGGCCCGCACGGCGAGCTCCGTATAAGCCTCATCAATCAGCACCGAGACCTTGATTTCCGAGGTGGTGATAGCCTGGATATTGATACCCTTGTCAGCCAGCGACTTGAACATCCGCGCGGCCACGCCGGCATGGCTCCGCATGCCGATGCCGACCACCGAAACCTTGGCGACGTCAGCCGCGTGGACCACGTCCTGGAAGCCGACCTTCTCCTTGAGGCCATTGATCACTTCAATGGCCTTGCGCAGATCCTTGCGGGCCAGGGTAAAGGTGATGTCAGTGAAGGCACCATCGGGCGAGACATTCTGCACGATCATGTCGACGTTGATCTCGTTCTCGGCGAGAGGGCCAAAAATGGCCGCGGAAACACCGGGCTGGTCCTTCACGCGGCGGATCGAAACCTTCGCCTCGTCGCGGGAATAGGCGATACCGCTCACAACATGCTGTTCCACGATCTTGTCCTCGTCGCAAACGATTGTACCGGGGCCCGTACCGTCGGGCTTGTTCTGGTGGGGGCTGTCGGGCGCCTCGAAGGATGACCGGACCTGCAGCGGCACCTTGTAGACCATGGCCAATTCGACCGAGCGGGTCTGCAGCACCTTGGCCCCGAGCGAGGCCTGCTCCAGCATCTCCTCATAGGCGATGCGGTCAAGCTTCTGCGCCCCGGTCACAATGCGCGGATCGGCCGTGTAGACGCCGTCCACGTCGGTATAGATATCGCAAGCCGCATCAAGTGCCGCCGCAATGGCAACGGCCGAGGTGTCCGAACCGCCGCGTCCAAGCGTGGAGATCCGCTTGTCGGGCCCGATGCCCTGGAAGCCGGTGATCACCGCAACCTGGCCCTGCTCCATGCGCTTTACGATCTCGGCGCCGTTGATGCGCGTCATCCGGGCCGCACCATGTACGCCATCGGTTTCGATCGGAATCTGCCAGCCGGCCCAGGACCGCGCCGGAATGCCCATGTCCTGAAGCACGATGGCAAGGAGGCCAGCCGTGATCTGCTCACCGGTCGAGACCACTGCATCATACTCGCGGGCATCATGGATCGCTGCCGCCTGTCGGCACCATTCGACAAGCTGGTTGGTCGTGCCGGCCATGGCTGAAACGACCACGGCCACATGATTGCCAGCCTTCACTTCCCGTTCGACATGGCGGGCCACATTGCGGATACGGTCGATATCCGCCACCGACGTGCCGCCGAACTTCATCACCAATCGGCCCATGGGCCCAGAATCCTCAAGCGTCCAAATCCGCCACCTGCCAGAAATCACAGCGATTTCGGGCCATTACAGGAACTGAAGGGAATCCCCGGCGGCGTCGGGCCCGTGTCATAGTAGACGGGGCCATGCGATGCAATATAAGCCACCGGGAAATCTCAGGCACTGAACACATGACAATCGATACAAAATCACTGCCGCCGAGCCTCGATCCTGCTGAGGTCGAGAAGTTCTCGAAACTGGCCGCCGAATGGTGGGACCCGAGGGGCAAGTTCGGTGTGCTTCATGTCTTCAATCCGGTGCGCCTGGACTACATCAAGGAACAGGTCACGGCCCGGCTGGGCCGCGACCCGCTGCTGCGCCGCCCCTTCGAGGGCCTGCGCTTTCTGGATATCGGCTGTGGCGGCGGGCTCCTGAGTGAACCCATGGCCCGGCTTGGCGCTTCGGTCGTGGGCGTTGATCCCTCGGCCAAGAACATCAAGACGGCCAGCGTCCACGCCCTCGAGATGGATCTCGAGATTGACTACCGCGAAGGCCTCGCCGAGGACCTGGCGGCACAGGGCGAGCAGTTCGATGTCATCCTGAACATGGAGGTCATAGAGCACGTGGCCGACCCGCAGGCCTATACAAGGACCTGCCTGTCGATGCTGAGGCCGGGGGGCCTGATGTTTGTTGCCACCCTGAATCGCACCGCCAAGTCCTTTGCACTCGCCATCATCGGGGCAGAATATGTGCTGCGCTGGTTGCCCAAGGGCACACACCAGTGGGAAAAATTCATCACGCCTGAAGAGCTGAAGGAATGGATTGAAAGCAATGGCGCCCGGATACGCGATGAGGTTGGCGTCACCTATCATCCACTGGAAGGCACCTGGAAGCGGTCGCGCGATCTTGGCGTGAACTACATGGTGGTGGTGGCAAAGGCGTGATCGTCCGGCCCTATCGCCAGAGCGATGCGCCGGCACTGGCCCTCATTTTCCGGCGCGCCGTCAGCGAAACTGCCGCGCGCTTCTACTCAGCGGAGCAGATAGCGGCCTGGCTTTTCGATCCACCCGAAGCCGGCGACATTCATGAGAAGAACAGCGATGGGCGCCAGGCGCTGGTGGCAGTCGATAGCAACGATGCGCCCTGCGGCTGGATCGACCTGGAAAGCAACGGCCACGTCGACATGCTCTTCGTCAGCCCCGACTGGGTCGGAAGAGGTGTTGCCTCATTGCTCCACACTGAACTCGTCCGCAGGGCTCACGAGCTTGGAATCAAGAGACTGTTCGTCGAGGCGAGCGAAGGCGCCCGGCCCATCTTTGGCCATTTTGGATTCAGGCTGCTGCAGCGCCGCGACTTTGATCTGAACGGCACCCCGACACACAACTACGCGATGGAAAAACTGCTCTGACAATAGCCCGGAAGGATCAGTTTCCGTCTTCAGGCAGGCGCGGCAAGGGATGGATGGCGATACCTTCTTCGATCAGGTCACGCGCCTCATTGCCGGTGGCATTGCCATAGATGCCTCGCTCTTCGCTTTCGCCATAGTGAATCTTGCGGGCTTCGTCTGCAAACCTGTCGCCAACGTTCTCCGCGGTTGTCTCCACGTGCTTCCGGTAGTCGCGCACGATCTGCATCATCGCCTGAAGGCGCGGATCTGCCTCCCCTGCGACCATCTTCTGCGCCGGCGCCTCCACTTTACGGTTCGACTTTGCGCCGATGCTGGGCCGCATCAGTTGTTTCTGAACACGCGCCGAACCACACACCGTGCACTCGACAAAGCCACGCTTGGCCTGCTTGTCGAATGCCTCGGAGTTCGAAAACCAGCCATCAAACTCATGGCCCTTGTCGCAAACGAGATCGTACCTGATCATGGCATTTCACGTAACAATGCTTGCAACCCGTTTCAAGGGAGCGCCCGCCACGGCGAAATCCCGCGCATTCAGGAGAGCCGGAATGCGTGTCCTTGCCTCAGCGGATTTCTCAGGATCGATTTCAACAACAAGAACTTGCGGATCGGTTAGGGCCTCCGCCAGCACCTCTCCCCACGGGGTGATGGCAAGCGAGTGGCCATAGGTTGAGCGGCCGCATTCATGCATGCCACCTTGCGCCGCCGACAGCACGAAACTGCCCGTCTCGATCGCTCGCGCCCGCAACAGCACATGCCAATGCGCCTGGCCCGTCGGCACTGTGAAGGCAGCGGGCACAGAGATGACGGTGGCACCGTCATTTGCCAGCGCGTTGTAGAGCCGGGGAAAGCGCACATCGTAGCAAATGCTGAGCCCCAACCGGGCAAAAGGCAGCGTTGCCGTTACAGCTTCACCGCCCGGGGAAAAGGTCGCAGACTCCCGATGGCTTTCGCCGGTCGGCAGATCGACGTCGAAGAGATGGATCTTGTCATAGCGGGCAGCGATGCGGCCATCGGGCGCGAAAAGCAGGCTGCGGTTGGCAAGTCTCTCGCTGCTTGCCCTCAAGGCCAACGAGCCGGCATGAAGCCAGATGCCCAGGTCCCGGGCGAGTTCCGAGAAGCCTTTCACCGACAGGTCGTCGGCTTCGCTCTGCGCGATCGCTTTCAGCCTGGCCTTGTCGGGCTCAAAGATATTCGTGACTTCGGGTGTCAGCACATACTGGGCGCCGGCAGCCGCAGCCTCGCGGACGAGAGCTGTCGCATCGGCGAGATTGCGGGCCATGTCACGGCCCGACCGCATCTGGACAAGTCCTGCCTTGAAACTCATGCGGCCAACAGCGGATCAAGTCCGCCCCGTGCTTCCAGGGCCTGCAGGTCATCGCAGCCACCCACATGCGTGTCCCCGACGAAGATTTGCGGCACGGTGCGGCGGCCATGGGCCCGCGCCATCATGTCGGCCCGCAACGCCGGGTCGCTGCTCACATCGATCTCGGTGAAAGCCACATTCTTCTTCCGCAACAGGCTCTTGGCCATCATGCAGTAGGGGCATGTGGGCGTGGTATAGATGGTGACAGGCTGCATGTCGTCAATCCGTTACAGATCAATATGTAACCGCGCAGGCTCCAAAACAAGGGCGAAGCTCAGCACATCGACGCGCGCAGCACCTGCCGCTTTCAGCGTGCTGGCGCAGGCCGACAACGTGGCGCCGGTCGTGCGGACGTCATCGACCAGAAGCAAGGACTTGCCCTCGATCCTCGGCCGCATCTCGGGCCGCACGGCAAAGGCACTCCTGACATTCTTCTGGCGTTCGTCTGCGCTGAGGCCGACCTGCGACCGGGTGGCCTGCCGGCGTTCAAGAACGTCGTGCGCATAGGGCTTCGCCGCATGCCGCGAGAGATGCTGTGCCAGCAAGGCAGCCTGGTTGAAGCGCCGCCGCCACAGGCGAAAGCGATAGAGCGGCACCGGCACGATGAGATCGCAATCCGCCAGCAGCCTGCGTCCCGCGCCAGCCATCATGCGGGCCATGGCAAGCCCTGCCTCCTGCGTGTCCCGGTACTTGAAGAGATGAACAATCTGGCGCGACGTATGATCGAAGGCAACCGCACCCCGGGCCTTGTTCCATGGCGGCGGCTCGGCAATGGCGGCAGGTGATAGCGCGCCTTCGCCTTCATCATACGCGAAGGGTGTGCCCAGAGCATCGCAGACGGGCTCATCGATGAAATGGAGCCCCTGCCAGCATGAGAGGCAAAGCGATGCGTCACCCTGCACATCTTTCCTGCAGAGAAGACATTTGGGGGGCGTCAACCAGTCGACAAAGGCGTGAAGACTGCGACGTGCAGCGACGCTGACGCGCTGGCCCACCTGTCCGCCTTCCGCTATCGATTCATCCACGATGAGCAATGCCCCGGTGATCTTCGATCGCAAACTCTATCTGGCGCGCCAGGCCGGCGCCAGTGGCGAGGCGGTAGACCTGCTCGATTTCCGCGTTGCCGAAGACCTTGGCGAGAGACTCGCGGTCATCAACAAGCATTTCGCCCGCGCCCTTCTCTTGGCACCCCGGCCGGAGGCCTTCGCCAAGGTGCTCAGGGCGTCCGGCAAGATCGACGACATCATCGCGCATCCCCTGACGGATTCCGATGATCTCCGTCTGCCGTCCGGCAGCAGCTTTGATGCCGCCTTCTCGCTGCTTGATCTGCACGCGGTCAATGATGTGCCCGGCTACCTCGCACAGATCGCGGCGGTTCTGAAACCGGATGGCCTTGCCATGTTCGCTTTTTTCGCCGGTGAAACACTCACCGAACTGCGGCAAAGCTGGCTGGCGGCTGAAACCAATGTAATGGGCGGCGCCACGCCGCGCATTGCGCCGATGATCGACCTCCGCGAGGCAGGAGGGCTCCTGCAGCGCGCAGGCCTTGCCCTGCCCGTCTCCGACCTCGACCGGATGACGCTCCGCTACTCCGATCCCATCGCTCTCATGCGTGAGGTGAAGGCATTGGGCTTTTCCAATCCGCTGGTCAGCCGCAGCCGCAATGGCATTTCACGGCGGCTGCTTCTCAATGCCGTTTCGGCCTATCAGCTCGATCACAGCGATGCCGACGGCCGCGTCCGCGCTACGCTGGAGATCGCATGGGCCATGGCGTGGAAGCCGCATCCGAGCCAGCAGCAACCGCTCAAGCCCGGATCGGCGAGCGCCCGGCTGGCAGATGCCCTGCAATCACCCGGCGGCAGCCAGAGCTAAACGCAGATCAGACGAAGGCGCCGTGGCAGTGCTTGTAGCGCTTGCCTGAGCCGCAGGGACACGGCTCGTTGCGCCCGACCTTGCCCCAGGTCGAGGGGTTCTTCGGATCGATGGCTGCCGTCCGTTGCGGTTGCGGCTTTGCCAGTGTCAGGAGTCCCTCGCCCACATCGTCTTCGCCGGTGGTGGCATCGATATGGTGCGCCTGCATCATCGGCAACTCATCCTCGTCCGGCAGCAGGTCATCGTTGGAAAGCCGCGACTGGATCTCGACGCGCATGATCTGGCCCGTCACCTTCTGCTTGAGTTGCGTCAGCAGCTCGGCGAAGAGATTGAATGCCTCGGACTTGTATTCGTTAAGCGGATCGCGCTGGCCATAGCCGCGCAGATGAATGACGCCACGAAGATGGTCGACGGTGATAATGTGGTCGCGCCACAGGCGGTCAAGTGTCTGAAGAAGGATTGCCTTCTCCACCTGCATCATGACTTCCTTGCCGTATTTCTCGCGCTTTGCGTTGTAGATACCGTCAGCCGCCGTCTGGATGCGCTCGCGGATTTCCTCGTCGGCGATGCCTTCTTCCTTCACCCAGTCTTCCACAGGGAATTCGATTCCAACGCCCTCAAGCAATTCTTCCTTGAGGCCCTTGGCGTCCCACTGTTCGGCATAGGCGCTTTCCGGGATATGGCGCGCCACGGCATCTTCGACCACTTCGCGTCGCATGTCATCGATGGTTTCCGACACGTCCTGGCCCCGCATCAGGCCGATGCGCTGCTCAAAGATGACCTTGCGCTGCTCATTCATCACGTCATCGTATTTGAGGATGTTCTTGCGCAGGTCGAAGTTGCGCGCCTCCACCTTCTGCTGGGCCTTGAGCAAGGCCTTGTTGATCCAGGGATGAACGATGGCCTCGCCGTCCTTGAGGCCGAGCTTCTGCAACATGCCGTCCAGGCGGTCAGAACCGAAGATGCGCAT
>JAIUNJ010000019.1 GCA_020161855.1 Pseudomonadota bacterium | reverse complement strand
CGACATCCTGGTGCAGCAGGTCGTCGCGCGGCTGCGCGAGCTGGGCGCCATCGGCAAGGGGCTGGCCGGCCACGTGCGCATCGGCAACGCCGGCCATCTGCCGCCCCTGCTCGGCACGGGCGGCGACTGGAGGCTGCTCGATCCGGCGCCGTCCTCACTGCTGGGTATCTGGGAGCAGGGCGAATTCGCCGAAACCGAGGTGCAACTGAGTGTCGGCCAGACCCTGGTGTTTTATTCCGATGGCGTGACCGAGGCACATGCGACCAAGCAGGGCGAGCATTTCGGTGACTTGCGCCTGCGTCAATGCCTGCTCGGCAGTGATGGCAGCGCCAGGGAGGCGGTCGAGCGCGTCGTCGCTGCCGTGTCGCAACATGCGGCCGGTGACCAGCCCTTCGACGACATCACCGTGCTGGCGCTGCGCTATCGGGGGCTGCCGCCGGCCGCCGCCCCGAACTGAACGACGGCGGCCTCAGAAGGTGTGAATGAACTCCCGGTCGTGTGCGTTAATTGGTAGATGAGTACAACGAAGAACCCAAGCGATGGAGGACAGGTGCAAACAGGCCTGTTCGGTGAAGGAGAGCAGTTGGAGGCCGAGAGGTCGCCACAGGGGCGAAGGAAAGCGGCGGGCGGTACGCCGCGGGTGATGTCGCCCCAACGTAAGCAGATCGAGTTGCGGCCGTGCGACCTGGAATCGCTCCTGGCGGCGGATCACCCGGCGCGGACGGTGTGGTTGTTCGTCCAGGCGCTGGACCTGGCACCGTTGTATGCGCGCATCAAATCGGTCGATGGGTCGGGAGGTGCGCCGGCGATCGATCCTGCCATCCTCGTGGCACTGTGGCTGTGGGCGACCATCGACGGCGTGGGTTCGGCGCGCGAGGTCGACCGGCTGTGCGACCGCGACGATGCCTATCGCTGGATTTGCGGCGGCGTCGGTGTCAATTACCACTCGCTGGCGGACTTCCGCACTGAACAAGCTTCGTGGCTCGATGATCAACTGACGCGTTCCATTGCCGCGTTGCTCGACCGCAAGCTCGTCACCTTGAATGTCGTGGCGCAGGATGGTCTGCGCGTCCGGGCCTCGGCCAAGGCCGCCAGCTTTCGCCGCAAGGAGAAACTGGCGCAGTTGCATGGCATCGCCAAGGCGCAGGTGCAGGCGCTCAAGCGCGAATTGAACGAAGACGCGGGTGCCAGCAGCCGGCGCAAACAGGCGGCCCTGGAGCGCGCCGCACGTGAACGCGAACAGCGTCTGGCCCAGGCGCTGGCATCCATGGACAAAATCGAGTCGGTGGCCAAGTCGAAGAAGCGCGCCAAACCGCGCGGCGACAAGGATGATCCGCCGAACCCCGGCAACCCGGGCAAGCCTGCACCGGAACCCCGCGTCAGCAGCACCGATCCGGAATCTCGCGTCATGAAGATGGCCGACGGCGGGTTTCGTCCGGCATTCAACGCCCAACTGGCGGTCGATACGCAAACCCAGCTGATTGCGGCGGCCGACGTCGTCAATCTCGGTACCGATGTGGGCCAGATGGCTCCGATGCATCAGTCGGTGCAAGCCCGCTACGGCATCGCACCTGCGCACTGGCTGGCTGACGGCGGCTACACAAAACTCGAGGCCATCGAGGACGTCACCGCGCGAGGCACCCAGCCGGTCGTTCCACCGCCTGCCAGCCGAAACCCCGGCATCGATCCTCTGGCGCCCAAGGAAACCGATAGCCCCGCGCTACGGCAGTGGCGCAACTTCATGGCCAGCGAACAGGGGCGCGCACTGTACCTCCAGCGCGGCGCCACCGTCGAATGCGCCAATGCCCAGGTACGACGACGTGGCCTCACGCGTTTCCTTGTGCGCGGCTTGCTCAAAACCAAGGCCGTCTTGTTGTGGCATGCCCTCGCACACAACTTGATGCGCATGCGCTCTCTCGGCTTCCTGCCAGTCGCCTGATTCCGCCTACCGGCGAACCGCCTGATCGCCCCGCGAGCCCCCTACTGAGCCTCTAATGCCCCTCGTAGCGCCTTCCTCGTACTTATCTCGCACCCACCTTCCTTCCGTCTGAACATCCCGCTCCACCGATCCGCAATCGGCAAAACAGTCGCTCAGAGCGTTTCTTTCACAGCTTCTCAGCTCGCCAAAGAGCCTCTCGATCTCCCAGACTTCATGCAGCTGCCCACCCAGATCGGCAGCTTCCTTCACCCCGACAAGGTCGCCAATGGCGGCTTCCATATGCTGGGAATGCAACAACAGCTCCTGGCATTTGCCGTGGGGATAGATGTTCTGCCGGAGCGACGCGCTTGCGTCCTCGATCGTTTGCGCAATCGCGGACAGGTAGTCAGCCACCTGCTCCTTTCGCTCCTGACGGGCCCTGGCAAGATCAGCCTTCAAGCCGAACAGCTGCTTCCCGACACTCAGGATCGTTTCGATGATCAATGTCATACGGCTCCTCCTCGATCAATGGCGCCCGGCAGCAGCGCCACGGCGCGATGCAATGGTGATGTTTCCTGACGAAGTGACGACGAGAGCCGCCACCGGCCTCGGCGTCACTTCCTGTTCAATCATGGCAGCCGCCGCCGAGATCGTCAGAACACGTCTTTTCAGCCTCAGGCGCCTGGC
>JAIUNJ010000018.1 GCA_020161855.1 Pseudomonadota bacterium | reverse complement strand
CGCTGTTCGTCTTCCTCTGGCGCGGGGCGGCCGAGCCGAACCTGTTCGACATTCCGCTGTCGTTCCGCGTGCTCTTCATCGCCATCATCGGCGGGCTCGGATCGATCCTCGGCAATTTCCTCGGTGCGATCCTGATCGTCGCCCTTCCGGTGCTCATCTCGTTCGTACCCGCCGCGATCGGCCTGCCCATCAGCTCGGCCACGGTCGAGCACCTCAACATCATGATGATCGGCGCGCTGATCATCTTTTTCCTGATCGTCGAGCCGCACGGCCTCGCCCGTTTCTGGGCCGTCATCCGGGAGAAACTTATCATCTGGCCATTCCCGCATTGAGCGGGGCACAATAGCGGCCTAGCCGCCGCTGAATTCGGGGTTGGTTCGCCCGATCCGGACGGAAAAACGGACAAGTGGAGGAAATGAAAATGAACAAGCTGACAAAAACCGCATTGCTTGCGTCGGGCGTCGCGCTCGCTGCGGCATTCTCTGCGCCGTCATTTGCGCAGGACACAATCAATCTGCCGAACCTGACCTATCGCACCGGTCCATTTGCGACGAGCGGCATTCCGCTGGCCAACGGCCAGGCCGACTATCTGACCATGCTCAACGAGCGTGATGGCGGCATCAACGGATTGAAGATCGACGGTTCGGAATGCGAAACCGGCTACAACACCGAAAAGGGTGTCGAGTGCTACGAGAAGACCAAGGGCACGGCCCTGGTGACGCAGCCATGGTCGACCGGCATCACGCTGCAGGTTCTGCCAAAGGCAGCCGTCGACAAGCGCGCGATTTTCGCGGCCGGCTACGGCTTCTCGGCGATGCAGGATGGTGCAACCTTCCCGTGGTCGTTCAACCCGCCTTCATCTTACTGGGACGGCGCTTCGATCCTGCTTCAGGCGATTTCGGACGGCAATCTCGACAATCTGAAGGGCAAGAAGATCGCGCTGCTGCATCTAGACCACCCATATGGCAAGGAGCCGATCCCGCTGCTTGAGGACTATGCAAAGAAGGTTGGTTTCGAGCTGCTGCTGATCCCGGTTGGCCTCAAGGAAATGCAGAACCAGTCGGCGCAGTGGCTGCAGATCCGCCGCGAAAAGCCCGACTTCGTGCTGATGTGGGGCTGGGGTGCCATGAATGGTGGCGCGCTGACGGAAGCGGCAAAGACCGGCTATCCGATGAACCAGTTCGCAGGCATCTGGTGGTCTGGCCATGACGCGGACCTGAAGCTGGTCGGCGAAAAAGGCAAGGGCTATCGCTCGGTGTCGTTCTCGTTCCCGAACTCTGAATCCAAGGTCATGCAGGACGTCAAGAAACTCGTGCTCGACGCCGGCAAGTCGAAGGCCGACGTTGCAGGCGGTGAAGCCGAAAGCGTGTTCTACCAGCGCGGCATCGTGCTGTCGGCGATCATGGCGGAAGCTGTGACTGCGGCGCAGAAGAACTTCAACACCAACAAGATCGATGCAGACCAGTTCCGCTGGGGCATGGAAAACGTCAAGTTCACGCCCGAGCGCATCGCTGAACTCGGCCTCGATGGCATGGTGGTTCCGTTCTCGACCAGCTGCTCCAACCACACCGGTCACGGTGGCGGCTGGATTCTGGAATGGGACGGTGCGAAGTTCAACAAGACCAGCGATACGATCTATCAGGCCGATCGCGCCTCGATCGATCCATTGGCAGCTGCAAAGGCGAAGGAATATGCCGACGCCAACCAGCCATGGGCGACCCAGACCTGCCAGTAATGGTGGACTGCTCCCTCCCTCTATCCGGGGGAGGGTAGCGTCTTTTGTGGCCTACCCCTCATCCGGTCGCTTCGCGACAGACTTTTCCTCAAAGGAGAAGTTGAAAGCGCCAAGACTGCCGGCCTTCTCTCTCCATTGGGGACAGATTGACCGAGTAAAGCGAAGGCCGGATGAGGGGCTTTTCCTGCATTTGATACGACCGCCCTCTGCCGAGGGAACCACGGAGCCAAAATGTCCGAAACCGCCGCCAAGCCAGACACTGCCGAGCCGATCCTGTCGGTGAACAATATCGAGGTGATCTATGATCACGTCATATTGGTGCTCAAGGGCGTGTCGTTGAGTGTGCCCCAGGGCGGCATCACTGCGTTGCTGGGCGCAAATGGCGCTGGCAAAACGACGACCTTGAAGGCGATCTCAAACCTGCTGCACGCCGAGCGTGGTGCAGTGACCAAGGGCAACATCATGTTCGAGGGCAAGGAGGTGCAGTCCCTGTCGCCGAACGATCTGGTGCGGCGCGGCTGGAAACTGGGCGAGGTGACGCCGCACGACTTCTACCCCCAGACCAGTCACATCGAGATCGTGAGCGTCCTGAACCGCTGAGAATCCATAAGCGCCGTCTTTACCCTGGCCTGGGCCGCAGGTTCTAGCGTGGTGGGTGTGAAAGCTGGCCTCCTCCTGTTGCCCGTCCTGCTGCTGAGCGGCTGCCAGTCTCCTGGGCCGGACCCGGAGGTCGAGCGGCAGCTCGCCGCCCTGAGTGCCCGCATTGACGCGCTGGAAACGGAGGTGGCGTCGCTGCAGACCGGCCCGCAGATCACGGGAACCGTCAACGCGGGTGACGTGACGGCCCGCGCCGCTGCCCAGAACTGCGCCGTCGCGCTGGCCCGCACGCTGGAACTGTTCCGGCAGAGCAGCGTGGGTCACCGCTATCCTGCAGCGTCACAGGTGGTGCTGCCCGACGCCTGCGAGGGCCAGCGC
>JAIUNJ010000005.1 GCA_020161855.1 Pseudomonadota bacterium | reverse complement strand
GCTCGTAGTGGCCCGCCGGGGCTAGTCCAGGAGTCCGGGAGCAGAACAGCACGTTCATGCCTGCGCGCGGACCCGCCGCTCCCTGCCGCCCGGGTTCACCGTCATGAACCGGACCCCAGTGGCAGGGTGCCTCTCCCACCTAGTCCAGCATAGGAACAATGTCAAGAACAAATATGGAACATGGATCGGCCGCGCCGTAGCCGCGCGAGAGCGGACGGGGTCACCCGATCCGGTAAAACTTCGCTGCCGTGCCGCCGAAGATCTGGGCCGATTCCGCCGGCGTGACGATTGCCGTCGCGGCCTCATGCCAGCTGCCATAGCTGCCGTTGAGTTCCAGCACCGGCCAGTCCGAGCCCCACATGACGCGGGCCGGGCCGAAGCTGTCGATCACATGGCGGGCATAGGGCTTGAGTGTTTCCACCGTCCAGCCCGGCCTTGCTTCCGTTGCGATGCCCGAGAGCTTGCAGAAGGCCGGCGTTGTCTTGGCGATGCGGGCGATCTTCGCCGCCCAGTCATCGAACCTGTCCTCGCGGATCACCGGCTTCATGCAGTGATCGATCACGATCCGCATTTTCGGATAGGCATCGAACAGGCGCTGGAAGGGATCGAGATGGATGGGATAGCCCAGTGCATCGAAGGTGATGTCGAGATCGACGATGGCCGCGAAGGCCCACTGCACATCCTTGCGGTGCATCCACTCGGCATCCGGCAGGTCCTGGATCATCGGCCGCACGCCGGCAAATTTCGGATGCCTGGCGAAGCGCTGCATATGCGCCAGATCCTCGCGCTTCTCGAAATCGACCCAGCCCACCACCTTGGCGATGAAGTCCGTCGCGTCGGCAAGGCCGAGCATGTATTCGGTTTCGTAGACGGTGGGCGCGGCCTGCACCAGCACGGTCCTGTCGATGCCCTGCGCCCTGAGATGCGGGATCATGTCCTTTGGCGCCACGGGCTTGCGCAAGGGTGCGGCCCCGGCACTGTCCATCCAGCCATAGTCGCCACGGACGGGTGACCAGAAATGTTGATGCGAGTCGATTTTCATTTGGGCACCGGTGCACGTTCGTCGATGAGGCCTGCGGCCTTGAGATCTTTCCAGAAGGCCTTGGGCAGTTTGGCGCCCATGGTCTTGACGTTGAGGGCCACCTGCTGCGCGCCGACCGCACCCGGAATGACCGAGATGACGGCGGGATGGCCGAGCGGGAAGCGCAGCGCCGCTTCCGCCAGCTTGACCTTGTGGGCCTTGCACACCGCCTCGATCTTCTTCACGCGCTCGAGGATGGGCTTAGGGGCGGGCTCATAATTGTATGTGGCGCCGGGCCTGGCACCCGAAGCGAGAATGCCGGAATTATAGGGGCCGCCGAGGATGATGCCGATGCCGCGCTCCTCGCAAAGCGGCAGGAAGGAATTGAGCGGCGCTTCATGTTCCAGAAGCGTGTAGCGGCCGGCGAGCAGGAAGACATCGAAATCGCCGGCGCGCGCCAGCGTCTCGGCCACCTGCCATTCATTGAGGCCGGCACCGAAGGCCTTGATCACACCCTGCTCGCGCAGCTTGAGAAGCGCCTTGTAGCCCGAGGCCAGCAGGGTTTTGACATGGGCATCGCGCACCGCTTCCGAGCCGTGGGTGAAGACGTCGATGTCGTGGACGAGCAGCACGTCGATGGCATCAAGGCCGAGACGCTCGAGCGAGAATTCGAGCGAACGCATGATGCCGTCATGGGTATAGTCGAACTGCTCCTTGCGCGTCGGCGTGTCGAAGAACTTGCCGATGCCGGCGCGCTCCGCGGGCTTGCAGACGCTGATCAGGCGCCCCACCTTGGTGGAGATCACATAGTCTGAACGCTTCTTGCCGCGCAGGAAGCGGTTCAGGCGCGTTTCCGACAGGCCGAGGCCATAGAAGGGGGCTGTGTCGTAGTACCGCAGGCCTGCCTTCCACGCCGCATCCAGCGTGGCATCGGCATCCTTGTCGGACACGGGCCGGTAAAGATTTGCAATGGGAGCCGCACCAAAACCCAGCTCCGTGAAACTGATCGCGGCACCCGACGGCGCCTTGAAGTGACGCTTTTTCAACCTGGCCTCCCGAAACCCGTGTTGTCTTTATCCGTTTTGGGGTCTATGTAACTGTTATAACAGTTTGAGCTGTACCTGACCATGGACAAAGCCACGACACAAGCCCCTCCCACGCTCCGCCTGCATGCCATCGACAATATCCTGGTGGCCACGCGCATCATCGAGAAGGGCGAATCGGTGGCCGGCCTCACCACGCAGGCCCGCATCATGCGCGGCCACAAGGTGGCCAACACGCCCATCGCGGAGGGCCAACCCATCCGCAAGTTCGGCCAGATCATCGGCTTCGCCAAATCCGACATCAAGACCGGCGACTGGGTACATGAGCACAACGTGGTGATGGGCGAGCTCAGCCACGACTATGCCTTCTCCAAGGATGCCAAGACCGAGCCGCTGCTGCCTGCGGCGGAGCGCGCCACCTTCGAGGGCTACCGCCGCAAGAACGGCAAGGTCGGCACGCGCAACTACATCGGCATCATGACCAGCGTGAACTGCTCGGCGACGGTGGCCTCCCACATCGCCAAGGAGATCGAGCGCTCGGGCATCCTTGCCAATTATCCCAACATCGATGGCGTGGTGGCGCTGACCCAGGACAATGGCTGCGTCATCGACTATCGCGGCGTGATCTTCGACACCTTCAAGCGTACTGCCTGGGGCTATGCCACGAACCCCAACATGGGTGGCGTGATGATGGTGGGCCTCGGCTGCGAGGGCTTCCAGATTCCGCGCTTCAAGGAAGCCTACAAGGTGGAGGAGAGCGATCTCTTCCGTACCATGACCATCCAGGAAACCGGCGGCACCAAGAAGACGGTGGCCGCAGGCGTTGCTGCCGTGCACGAGATGCTGCCGCACGTGAACAACGTGAAGCGCGAGACCTGCCTTGCCTCCGATCTGGTGCTGGCCCTGCAATGCGGCGGCTCCGATGGCTATTCGGGCATCACGGCCAATCCTTCCCTCGGTGCCGCTGTCGATCTTCTCGTGCGCCACGGCGGCACAGCCATTCTTTCGGAAACGCCGGAAATCTACGGCGCCGAACACCTTCTCACGCGCCGGGCGGCCAGCAAGGAGGTGGGCGAAAAGCTCGTCTCCATCATCAAGTGGTGGGAAGACTATACCCGCCGCAACAACATGGAGATGAACAACAACCCCTCCCCCGGCAACAAGCTGGGCGGCCTCACCACCATCCTGGAAAAATCGCTGGGAGCGGCCGCCAAGGGCGGCACCACCACGATGCAGGCGGTCTACAACTATGCCGAACCGGTGACGGCCAAGGGCTTCGTCTTCATGGATACGCCAGGCTATGACCCGGTGGGAGCCACGGGCCAGGTGGCCGGCGGCGCCAATGTCATGTGCTTCACCACCGGGCGCGGCTCGGCCTATGGCAACAAGCCCTGTCCCTCGATCAAGCTCGCCACCAACACCGACATCTACAACCGCATGATCGATGACATGGACATCAACTGCGGCGACGTGGTGGAAGGCGTGCCGCTGGAGCAGAAGGGCCAGGAGATCTTCGACAAGATCCTCAAGACCGCGTCCGGGCAGCAGACCAAGTCGGAAGCCAATGGCTATGGCGAGAATGAATATGTGCCCTGGTACATCGGCGCGGTGATGTAGCCCCCGCGCGTCTTCGCCGCTCCCTTTCCGGGCGGCGATCGCCTATATGGCGGCCATGACACCCGACCAGTCCCGCAGGCTCACCCGCCGCATCGCCATTGCTGCTGTCTGTCTCATTCTGGCAGCGGGCCTTGCTGCCTATGCCCTGATGCAGCGCCCGCCCGGCCCGGGAGGCAGCGGTGTCGCCCTCGTCGGCGGCCCCTTCACGATGCTCAATCAGGAGGGCAAGACGGTCACCGAGCAGACCTTCCTCGGCAAGCCCATGCTGCTGTTCTTCGGTTTCACCTTCTGCCCGGATGTCTGCCCCACGGAAATGCAGGTGATGGCAGCGGCACTCGATGAACTCGGCGACAAGGGCAAGGACATCCAGCCCATCCTCGTCAGCGTCGATCCGGCCCGCGACACGCCCGACGTGATGGCGGCCTATGTCTCGAACTTCGGCACGAACTGGAGCGGCCTCACCGGCAGCGACGAGCAGGTGGCCGCCATGGCCCGCACCTACAAGGTGTTCTACGAGAAGGTGGCGCGGGCCGATGCACCGGATGGCTATACCATGGACCACAGCGCAATTGTCTATCTGATGGGCAGTGATGGAAGATTCCTCAAGCACTTCACCTACACGACCGACGCCAAGGCCATGGCCGAAGGTATAGCTGCCGCGCTGGGGCGTTGAGCTTTCAGCCATTGTTAACACGTCGGGCCAAAGCTAAGGTCCGGTCCCTGGGGACATTTGGAACCATGCTGTATCAGATCTACGAACTGAACCACGCGGCCGTCGCACCATGGCGCCAGGTGGCCGAGGGCGCTTCCGCCTTCTGGGACAATGCCAGCAATCCGCTGTCGAAGTCTTTTGTCGGACGCACGGCCTCTGCCTCGCTGCAGCTCTTCGAGCGCCTGACGCGGCGCTATGCCAAGCCGGCCTTCGGCATCACCGGGACGATCATTAAAGGCAAGGACGTCGCGGTCCATCAGGAGACTATCTGGCAAAAGCCGTTCTGCAAGCTCGTCCATTTCCGCAAGGGCGACGAGAAGCTGATGAAGGCGCAGGAGAAGCTGCTGATCGTGGCGCCGATGTCCGGTCACTATGCCACGCTGCTGCGCAACACCGTCGAAGGCCTGCTGCCCTCGCATGACGTCTACATCACCGACTGGAGCGATGCGCGCACGGTGCCGCTGAGCGATGGCCGCTTCGACCTCGACGACTACACCGACTATGTGATCGAGATGCTGCAGCAGCTGGGCGAACGCGCCCATGTGGCCGCCGTCTGCCAGCCCTCGGTGCCGGTCATGGCGGCGGTGACGCTGATGGCCGAGCGCAACGACCCGCTGCGCCCCAAGTCCATGATCCTCATGGGCGGCCCCATCGACACGCGCGTCAACCCGACCGCC
Organism: Pseudomonadota bacterium; assembly: GCA_020161855.1. Classification (GTDB taxonomy): domain Bacteria; phylum Pseudomonadota; class Alphaproteobacteria; order Rhizobiales; family Aestuariivirgaceae; genus Aestuariivirga. The sequence continues at coordinate 211,716 of JAIUNJ010000005.1, read as the reverse complement.
GTGAACAAGCTGGCCGAGAGCAAGGGCGTCGACTGGTTCCGCAACAATGTCATCATGCCGGTGCCATTCCCGCTGCCGGGCATGGGCCGCTTCGTCTATCCAGGCTTCCTGCAGCTCACCGGCTTCATGACCATGAACCTCGACCGCCACGTGGCGGCGCACCGCGATCTCTTCTGGCATCTGGTGGAAGGCGATGGCGAGAGCGCCGAGAAGCAGCGCGACTTCTACGATGAATACATGTCAGTGATGGACCTGACGGCGGAGTTCTACCTGCAGACGGTGGAACGCGTCTTCGTCCACCACGACCTGCCCAACGGCACCTATGCCTATCGCGGGACGACGCTGCATCCGGAGAAGATTTCCGATGTGGCGCTGCTCACCGTCGAAGGCGAGCGCGATGACATCTCGGGCGTCGGCCAGACGGAAGCCGCGCACAGCATCCTCACCGGCATTCCCGCGGCGATGAAGCATCACTACCTGCAGAAAGGCGTCGGCCACTATGGCGTTTTCTCCGGTTCACGCTTCCGCAACGAAGTGGTGCCGGTGATCGCCACGTTTACTGCCGGACATAAATGAAGTTCCTGCGCGCCTTCACGGCCCGCAAGACATCGCCGCTTCCCGCCCCCGTGGTCATGACACTTGCCGTCGATGGCCGCGATGTTGCCATCACCTACAAGCGCCATGTCTCGGCCCGCCGTTTCACCCTGCGGGCCGCGCGCGATGGCGCAGGTTTCATCATGACCATGCCCCGGCGGGCACGGCTTGAGGATGCGGAGGATTTTGCCAGGCGTTCAATCGGCTGGATCAGGGCGGCACTGGCCAAGCAGTATGACAGGCAGGAGGTGGCCGATGGTGCCAGCATCACCTTCCGCGGCGCAAGCTATCGCATCGCCGCCACGGGCCGCACCCGCGGCCATGTCAGCGAGGATGCGGAGGGCAAGACCCTTTCCGTGCCGGGCCATGCCGCGCATCTGCGCCGGAGGCTCACCGACTGGATGAAGACCGAGGCCGCCCATGAACTCGACATGGCCTCGCACAAATATGCCAGTGCCATGGGCACGGCCTTTCGCAAGATCACGGTTCGCGACCAGAAGAGCCGCTGGGGCTCGTGCTCGTCGGATGGAACGCTCTCATATTCCTGGCGACTGATCATCGCGCCGGCGATGGTGCTCGACTACGTGGCTGCCCATGAGGTGGCGCATCTCATCGAGATGAACCACGGCCCACGCTTCTGGCGCCTCGTGCTGCGCCATTGCCCGCACACCCGCGACGCCCAGAAATGGCTGAAGCACCATGGCAATGCCCTGCACGTCCTGTAACGGCAGAAATCACGGATCATAGAGTCCCTGCAAGCGCTGCGCTGCCACGCGGGCGAAGAGCAGGGTGATGGCCTTGCGCCTTGAGGCATGCAGCGGGTGGTCCGCCGTCGCCCGGATGATGTCGGCGCCATAGGCATCGGCAATGACCAGTCCCGCCTCCGGCGGGATGATGGCGGGATCGAGGCTTTGCGGGATGGCGAAGCTGAACCGGTCACAATAGTCACGGTATTCCGGCCATTTCTGGTCAGCGCGGAAATCCTCCAGCGATGACTTGATTTCCACGATCCAGACCATGCCGGCGTCGTTGATGCCGCAGACATCAGCCCGCCGCGCCGAGGCCAGGGTGAACTCGGTGAGCACAGAAAAGCCATGGGCCCGCATCAGGCGCGTGACACCGCGCTGCACGGCGCTGGCGGTTTCCGACTGGCGTCCGTCCAGTGGCAGGGTCAGGGGCTGGTTGGGGCTGCCTCTTAGCATTTTTTCCAGTTGAGTCCGGCGGCATTATCGGTTGATTTGGGCGCAACGGGGACCCCGGTCAACGGGGCCCAGTCAGGGGAGGACATCCATGCAGGGGCTTCTGGCGCTGAGCCGGGCCATTGACGGCGTGAGCCGCCGGATGGGTATTGTCGCCAACTGGCTGGTGCTGCTCGCTGCCCTGGCCTGCGCGCTCGATGCCATCATGCGCTACAGTGTCAGCGGTCTTCTCCATATTTCCAACAACCTCGGTGCCGCAGGAGGCATCGGCCAGCTTCTCTTCGATCTCTATCGCAACAATTCCAACACCCTGCGCGACCTGCAGCTTTTCATGTTCGCGGGCATGGTGATGCTTGGCGCATCCTGGACACTGAAGGTCAATGAACATGTGCGCGTCGACCTTTTCTACACCTGGGTCAGCGACAGGACACGCATCTGGATCGACACCATCGGCTGCGTGGCGTTCCTCATGCCCTTCTGCATCATCATGATCTATTTCAGCTGGCCCTGGTTCATGGAGAGCTGGAACACCAGCGAGATGTCGGTCAATGCCGGAGGCATGGCGCGCTGGCCGGTGAAACTCTTCTTTCCGGTGGGCTTCGCCCTGATCCTGCTGCAGGGCGTTTCGGAGCTGATCAAGTGCGCTGCGGCGCTGAGCATCGGCTACAGGCGCGAGCATGCCTATGAAAAGCCGCTGCAATGATTGAGTTTCTCACGCACAACATGGCACCGCTGATGTTTGCGGGGCTCATCCTGTTCATGCTCTATGGCTATCCGGCCGCCTTCTCGCTGGCGGCGGTCGGCCTTTTCTTCGGCCTCCTCGGCGTCGAGCTGGGCCTGATAGAACCCGATTTTCTCGGCAACCTCACGTTCCAGCTTGAATCCATCGTCCGCAACGATCTCCTGCTGGCCATTCCCTTCTTCACGCTGATGGGTGCGATCCTCGAACGCAGCGGCCTCGCCGAAGACCTGCTCGAAGGCTTCGGGCAGCTTTTCGGCGGCCTGCGTGGCGGTCTCTCCTATGCGGTGATCCTGGTGGGTGCGGTGCTCGGCGCCATTACGGGGACCGTTGCGGCATCAGTCATCGCCATGGGACTGATCTCGCTGCCGATCATGATGCGCTACGGCTACAACGTGCGCCACGCCACCGGCGTGATCGCCGCCTCTGGTACCATCACGCAGCTCATTCCGCCGTCACTGGTGCTCGTTGTGCTCGCCGACCAGCTCGGCCAGCCAGTGGGGGAGATGTACAAGGGCGCTATCGGTCCTTCGCTGGTGCAGGTCCTGCTGTTCATGGCCTGGGTGCTGATCCTTTCGATCATCCGGCCGCAGGACGTGCCGGCCTTGCCACCGGAAGCCCGCACGCTGCGAGGCTGGCCGCTCGCCGTCCGCTGCATCCGCGGCATGGTGCCGTCGCTGGCGCTGATCTTCATCGTGCTGGGAACGATCTTCATCGGCCTTGCTTCGGCCACCGAGGCCGGCGCCATGGGCGTGCTCGGCGCACTGGCCCTGGCCGCCATGAACCGTCGGCTGACCTGGAACATGGTCTATCAGGGCATGTCGACGACAATGCGCATCACCGCCATGGTGGTGATGATCCTCATTGGCGCGCGCGTCTTTTCGCTGGTCTTTCAGGGGGTGGGCGGCAAGGAATGGATCGAGGGCTTCCTCGTCAACCTGCCAGGCGGCGAGGTGGGCTTCCTCATCTTCATCAACATCTTCGTCTTCATCATCGCCTTCTTCCTCGATTTCTTCGAGATCGCCTTCATCATCGTACCGCTGCTCGTGCCTGCGGCAGAGGCGCTGGGCATCAATCTCGTCTGGCTCGGCGTGCTGCTCGGCGCCAACATGCAGACGAGTTTCATGCATCCACCCTTCGGCTTCGCGCTGTTCTACCTGCGCGGCATCGCCCCGCCGACGATCAAGACATCGGACATCTATTGGGGCGCCATTCCCTGGGTGGTGCTGCAGCTCATTCTCGTGGGCATTGTCATCGCCTTCCCCGAGCTCGTGACCTATTTCCTCGACAAGGAGATTGTCGTCGATCCCAACATGGAGATCACGGTGCCGGGCTTCGACAATCCGGGGGCAACGCAGGCCCCCGCCTTCGACCTGAACACCGCGCCCAGCATCCAGTAACAGAAAAGGGCCCGGCAGCGAGCCGGGCCCTCGACATGGATCAGGTCTGGCCGATCAGAGCGCCTTGGCGCGCTGCTGGGCCATCATGAAGGCGTCGAACTGGTACTCCGAGAACTGGGCCCAGAGATAGGCGTCCTTGCGGAAAGCCATCATCGCATCATGGATCTTCTTGAAGGGCGCGTTGACCGCCGAGATCTCCGCATAGGTTTCATTGGCGGCCTTGAAACAGGCCTCCAGTATTTCTTGCGAGAACGGCGCGAACTTAGCCCCGCCTGCAGCCAGCTTTTTCAGGGCCTCCGGATTGCGGGCATCATACTTGGCCAGCATGTCGGCATTGGCGGCCTGTGCTGCCGTCTTGACGATGGACTGATAGGTCGCGGGCAGCTCCGACCACTTGGCGGTGTTGGTCATGACGTGCAGCATGGCGCCGCCCTCCCACCAGCCGGGATAGTAGTAGTAGGGCGCCACCTTGTAGAAGCCGAGCTTCTCGTCGTCATAGGGGCCGACCCATTCGGCGGCGTCGATCGTGCCCTTTTCCAGAGCCTGATAGATTTCGCCGCCGGCGATCTGCTGCGGCACGACGCCAAGCTTGGTGAGCACCTTGCCGCCGAAGCCGCCGATGCGGAACTTGAGGCCCTGCAGGTCAGCCAGCGACTTGATCTCGTTGCGGAACCAGCCGCCCATCTGGGCCCCGGTGTTGCCGCAAGGGTAGGCGATGATGTTGTGGGTGGCATAGAACTCGTTCAGCAGGTCGATGCCGCCGCCATAATACATCCAGGCGTTCTGCTGGCGGGCGTTCAGGCCGAAGGGCACCGCAGTGGCAAAGGCGAAGGTCGGATCCTTGCCCCAGTAATAGTAGGAAGCGGTGTGGCACATCTCGACCGTGCCTGCTGTGACGGCATTCGCGGCTTCAAGCCCCGGCACGATCTCGCCTGCCGGAAAGACCTGGATCTGGAACTTGCCGTCCGTTGCCTCGCTGACATAGCGGGCAAAAATCTCGGCAGTGCCGAAGATGGTGTCCAGCGCCTTGGGGAAGCTGGAGGTCAGGCGCCATTTGAGTTCGGGTGCTGCCTGCGCAAGGGCTGGCGTGGCCAGGGCTGCCGTGGCGCCGGCAGCAGCAAGGCCGGTCTTCTTGAAGAAACCGCGCCGGTCGAGTGACTTCGTCATGAGGATCCTCTCCATGGGTGTATTTTATCGTACTCCGGACATTGCTTCCGGATTGGCCTCTAGTCTTGGCACTCAAGCCATGTGCATTCAACAGGAGGCGTATGCCGCTAGGCCGAAATTCGACTTTAGTTGCTGATGGCACTCCCCAAGGCGGGTGGCTTCCTGTATGGACGCCCGGAACCTTTGGCCAACCCCCAAGATGTCCCCGAGCCCATGACTCCTGCCCAAGCTCCCGAAATCGCCGACCTGCACGACCTCTATGCGCGCCGCGTGCCCAAGATGTTCTACGACTATTGCGAGACGGGCTCCTATACGACCAGCACCTTCATCGACAACACGGCCGCCATGGCCAAGTTCCGGTTGCGCCAGCGCGTGGCCCGCAACATCGACCAGCGCATCCTGCAAACGACGATGGCCGGCGAGACCGTCTCGATGCCGGTGGCGCTGGCGCCGATCGGATCGCTTGGCATGCAGCATGCCGACGGCGAGATCCACGCCTGCCGTGCAGCCCAGAAATTCGGTCTGCCCTTCACGCTCTCGACCATGAGCATCTGCTCGATCGAAGACCTAGCCGCCAATGTGTCGAAGCCCTTCTGGTTCCAGCTCTATGTGATGCGCGACCGCGGCTTTGCCGCTGATCTTGTTGCCCGTGCCAAGGCCGCCAAGTGCTCGGCGCTGGTGCTCACCCTCGATCTGCAGGTGCTGGGCCAGCGCCACAAGGACACCAAGAACGGCCTTTCCTCCCCGCCCAAACTCACGCTGCCCAACATCATGAACATGATGACCAAGCCGCGCTGGTGCATGGGCATGCTGGGCACCAAGCGGCGCACCTTCGACAACATCTTCGGCCATGTGAAGGACGTCGGCGACATGACCTCGCTGTCGGAGTGGACCAACCATCAGTTCGATCCGACCCTCGACTGGTCGTCGGTTGATTTCATTCGCAAGCAGTGGGGCGGCAAGCTCATCCTGAAGGGCATCAACGATGTCGATGATGCCGTGATCGCAGCGGGCCTTGGTGCTGATGCCATCGTCGTCTCGAACCATGGCGGACGCCAGCTCGATGGCGCGCCGGCAACCATCGATATGCTCGGCCCCATCGTCGATGCGGTCGGCGGCAAGGTCGAGATCTGGCTCGACTCCGGCATCCGCACCGGCATGGATATCATGCGGGCGCTGGCCCTCGGTGCGCAGGGCACGATGATCGGCCGGGCCTATGTCTATGGCCTTGGCGCTGCAGGCGAGGCGGGCGTGACCCGGGCCCTCGACATCCTGCAGAAGGAACTCTCGGTCACCATGGGGCTCTGTGGCGAGCGCGACGTCAAGGATGTGGGCCGCCATAACCTTCTGATGCCAACTCTTCCCTTCGAAGTGCCGCCTCCCGATGTGAAGGCGAAGAAGCGCCGCTGATGCCGCTGCAGAACCGGGTCGATCCCTTCGGGGTGCTGCATGCCGTGCCGCAGCGCGGCATGATGCTGGGCAACCGGGGTGGCCGCTTTCACCGCGCGGACCGCACGCTGGGGCGGCGGCGCTGGGCCAGCCATCACTGGATCTGTTGCGAACTGCACTACAAGGGCCTGCACCATGACGCGATGGGGCAGGGCTATACCTCGCTTTTCTTTCTCGATGAGGTGACAGCACTGGCAGCGGGGCACCGGCCCTGCTTCTTCTGCCGCAGGAGTGAGGCGAAAGCCTTCCTGGGGGCGATGAATGCGGAGGCCTTTGACCGCCGCTGCCATGCCGAACGCCGGACACCTGGGCCCGCGATTGCTGCAGATGCTCTGCCCGATGGCGCGATGATGGCCATCAGCGGGGTAGCCTTCGCACGAAGAGGCGAGCGATTGCTGCGCTGGTCTTTCTCCGGCTATGCGGAAGCTGTGAAAGTGACGGCCGGCCTGCAAGGCAGGCTTTTGACACCGCCATCGATCACCGCCATCTTGGCACAAGGATATCAACCGCGCTGGCATGAAACGGCGCTCAATGGGAGACTGGGATGAAACTTCTGCGCTATGGCCCCAAGGGCAAGGAAAAGCCGGGCCTGCTCGACGCCGCCGGCAAGATCCGTGATCTGTCCAAGGTCGTGGCCGACATCGGCGGCGATGTACTCGCCCCCAAGTCGCTGGCCAAGCTGCGCAAGATCAAGCCGGAAAGCCTGCCGCTGGTGCGTGGCACGCCGCGCATCGGGGCCTGCGTGGCCAATCCGCAGAAATTCATCGCCATCGGCCTGAACTATTCCGACCATGCCGCTGAATCCGGCCTGCAGGTGCCGCCAGAGCCCGTGCTTTTCACCAAGCATGTGAGCTGCCTGTCCGGTCCCAACGACGATGTGACGCTGCCGCCCAAGTCGAAGAAGTCAGACTGGGAAGTGGAACTCGGCGTCGTCATCGGCACCAGGGCCAAGAACATCAAGCGCGCCGATGCGCTGAAGCACGTGGCCGGCTATTGCACCATCAACGATCTCTCCGAACGCGAGTTCCAGATCGAGCGTGCCGGGCAGTGGACCAAGGGCAAGTCCTACGACACCTTTGGCCCGGTCGGCCCCTGGCTGGTGACGGCGGACGAAGTGCCTGATCCGCAGAACCTCCATCTCTGGCTCGAGCTCAACGGCAAGCGCGTGCAGGACGGCAGCACCAAGACCATGGTCTATTCGGTGCAGCACATCGTGGCCTATCTCTCGGAATTCTTCACCCTTATGCCGGGCGACATCATCACCACGGGCACGCCTCCGGGCGTTGGCATGGGCATGAAGCCGCAGCGCTTCCTCAAGCCGGGCGACAAGATGACCATCGGCATCGACGGCCTCGGCGTGCAGCACCAGAAGGTGGTGCGCGACAAGGCGTGAGGCAACTCAGATCAGCTTGACCGCAGGCGCCAGTCCCTGTTCAGCAGTTTGCGGAACAGGGCGGCGCTTGCTGCATTTGGCGTGCCGCCATGCCGCAAGGCATGCAGGCCCAGTGCATGCAGGACATAGAGCGGCCCCCAATGCGCTCGCGGCAGGTCCACAAGGGTGATCAGCTCGGCCAGGGCCGGCTCACTCCAGTTACTGCTTTGCCCGCGAAATGACTGGCTGAGCACATTGCCGCCGTGGAGTGTTGCCATGGTCTGGCAGGCCATGTTCAGGATGTCGAGCGCCAGCACGCGGTTGTCGCTGCATTTCTTGAGGTCGACCAGAACAGGTTCCTCGCGGCGGCGCATGACATTTCGCCAGTGCAGATCGGCATGGGAATAGCCACGCCGCAGAGGCTGCCGGAAGCAGCCGGCCAGTTCGGCCTCCGTCATGAAGCTGGCCGGCAATTCCCCACCGAGAACCTGCCGGGCAAGCGCCAGGCCGCCTTCCACGCTTCCGGGCAGATCCTGCTCGGTCCGCACATCGGCGCGCGCGTGCAGCACCCGTACCACCGGAAGCATGTATGGCATATGTTCTTCCCGCGGGATCGGCGAAAGCATTTCCGATGACAGGATGGCGCGTTCCGGGGATATGTTTCTCATTTCCATGGAGCGTGGGATCAGTGTGCCGAAGCCCGCCGCACCCATGCGCTGCCATCCTTCCAGCTCTCTGCGCAGGCGGTTGACGGCCTTTTCGTTCGAAGCGTAGCGCAGAAGTGCCTTTGGTGTTGCAACAAGCAACGTGCCCTTCTTGAGGCGCAAGGCCATGCCGGAAATCTGCCGGCTGGCCAGATCCTGGGCGATCCAGCCTGGAAAGCCCACACGCAGGGCGAAGTTAAGAAGATGCTTGTTCCACCGGACTAGCGCCATGCGCGATTTTTTGTGGAGAAGCCGCAATGGCCGGGGCAGGAATAATTGTCGGGTTTTCATTCGTGGGGAGTATGCCCTATGTCGGCAGCCAAATGAACCGCCGAGGCAGAATTTGACAATGAGTACAAAGACCCAGACCGCACAGCGTGGCGCATGGACGGAAGCGGAGATCAAGGCTGTCCTGGCGTCCGAGCCCTATGATTATCAGGCGATCAAGCTGCCGTTCGGACTGTCTACGGGTGGGCATGACCGCCAGGCCACCGCCGACCTCATCTTTCAGGGCGATTGGTCTGGGCAAAGCGTTGCCGATGTCGGCGCCTCACTGGGGTTTTTCCTGTTTGAGGCCAAGCGGCATGGCGCCGGGCGCTGCGTGGGCTTCGACCTCAGCAACGATAATGTCCGCCGTGGCCGCACGCTTGCAAGTATTCTCAACACTGATGTCGAGTTCGATTTTGGCGATCTGGACGCCGGTCCGCTGCCGGAGCGCTTCGACAACGTTCTCTGTCTCAATGTGTTGCACCATCTCACTGATCCGATCCTGGGCATCAACCGGCTGGTGGACGCCTGTCGGAAACGCCTCGTTCTTGAGGTGGCGACGGTCGGCCAGCACGACCGGCACAAGCTGGGACTGAGCTGGTTTCAGGCCAAGGTGCTGAGGAACCTGCCGGCGGTCCTTGTGGGCAGCGGCACGGCAGGCGCCGGCATCAAGCAATACTACCTGACGATCTCAGCGATCGAAAATCTGTTGCGATACAGGCGTGGCTGTTTCGCCAAGGTCACAGTCTCGCCCTCCGGATTCAAGAACAGGTTTCTCGTCGTTGCGGAAAAGCGCCGTATCGGCCATCTCGTTGTCATTGCGTCCATGCCCGGAGCCTTGCATGGCCTGAAGGCCAATGGGCTTGGCAATCTCGGACTGCCCGGCCTGCCCGACCTTTCTGCATTGCCAAGGTTGGATGCTGAAAACTATCATGTTCCGCAGCCGCCCGAGATGGCGGCGCAATGTCTCTTCTACGATTTCATGCGTCCGATGGTGACGGGGGCCATGACATTCAGCCATGATCCGGCGCTCGACATCCTGGAGACCGCCGAGAAGGTGACGGTGATCACCGTCGACGAGAGCGCAGCAGATATCAGATCCCGGCTGATCACGTTGCAGGCAGGTGCGAAGGGACGCGAGCGCAAAGCCCTGTCACGCGCGCTGGAGAACCTGACGGCTGACGATATGGTCCAGACTCGATTCCGGGAGTGGTCTGACTTTGCCCGCTCCAGAGGTGAGCGCCTTGTGGCGAGAAATGTCGACGGCGCCGGGCTCCGGATCGTGTCCGACCAGCCCGTCTGGGCAAAATAGCTCAATCGCCCGTACGTGCGTGGTGCCTAAGCGCCTCAAGGGAAGGTCAGATAGTCTGGAAACGGATTTCCCAGATGCTTCATGCGCTCATTGACATAGGCAATATCCTCGGCGGCCATCTGCCCGGCGTAGCCGCCAATCCTGCCTTCTCGCACCTTGGCGCCCGCCTTGCTTCCAGAAAGGTTCTTGCGGCCCTTCATGCTGCCGTGGTCGAAGAATGATTCCTCTTCGAATTTCTGCATGCGGCCGAAAGTCGACATCTCTACACATTGGTCGATGATGGTGGAATCCGGCTGCCCGAAGCCGCAAAACCGCACGGCATCCTCAAGCGCCGACTGATGATCCTTGTGCATGCTCTCGTAGGACTGAATCAGCACGTCGCTGGCGCTGTTCATGTTGTTCTTCCAGGCGTGAAGCGCCACCATGATCTTGTCGATGCCTGTTGCCGGATTTCGTACGAAGGCAGAGAGGGAACCGGAGAACGTGCGGCTGCGCTCCGTGGCATGATGATAGCTTGAAACGAGAACGTCCCTGGGATCCCGTAGCAGGAGCACCACGCGCTTGTTCATCCAGAGGAGCCGCGAAGCGACGAACGGATGGGCCGGACCTACATTGTCGAGAAAGTTGGCGCCGTTGTGGGAGTAGGTGACAACGGGGAGACCCGCCTTGGCCGTGAGTTTCCGCGTGTCGAGCGCCTTTGAAAGTTCCAGCCCGCTCAATTTGGCGACATAGGCGCCGAGCGCCAGCCGATGCCAGGTGCGGCCCGATTTCGGATAGGAGACAACGATGACATCCGCGGAGCGGTTGCGGATGATGTCTCGCATCTGGCCATAACTGAAAGAGAGAGATGAGCGCATCCGAGTCCCCGTAGCGGCTACGTCCTGCATCGCACTCGCGAGGATCAGGAGAAAACGATAGCAGAGACTAAAATTGCGAAATGACGATTGTATGGCGGCTTCTGACGACGCGCCGTTTCAGGCCACTGACTCAGATGACGGGGCGGCGATGGAGGTCGCTGGCGTTGCTGAACGTGTAGCTGCCGTCAGGGTTCAACTCGGCGAGATAATGAGCGTCTGCCTTGGGCTTCGCAAAATCGATCCAGGATTCATAGATGCCCCTGACCGCAGCAGGATCCTTGTAGAGATCAAGTATGCGAAGCTTGCGGCTGTCTTTCTTGCGGCTCAGCTCTGCAACCTGAATCTGATTGCGAAGGCGCTCGGCCGGGGTCAGGACCGTGACAAACGTGACCTTGTCGGCGCAGGACAGCAGATCCATGGCCTCATCACGGGCATAGACCCGGGTTGATCTGAAGTGCGGACGCATGATGTCGTAGTGCAGGATGGCATGTTCCATCACGGCGGATGACGGCTCGTCCAGGTGATTGGCGTTGAGCGGTGTTCCCCAGACAGCAGCATCCGGTGTTCCGAGCTTGCCGGCGAGTTCCGGCAGCTTGTTCTCCCGCAACTGGCGCATCAGGGTTTTCTTGCCCGCCGAAGTTGGCCCGCCGACCACAAGAAGATGACCGATGCGCCGCTTATGCGCGATGACGACGAAGCGGCCCTTGTGGGGCGAAGGCTTTGTTTCGACCCGTGCGAAAACCGTCCGGTGCTTCGTCAGCAGATGCAGCACCGCTGGCTCACTGAGATAGAACCGCTGAATCTCACGCGTTCCACGGGTGCCTGTCGGGGTCACGAAGATGATCGGGAAACGGGCCAGCAGTGCGCATACGAAAGCCGGCAATCCAACCTTCTTCTTGTCGTGGGAGCCGAAGGTCGCAACTTCGAGAATGAGCTTCTCGCGCGTGAGGTCGATCAGGCGGTTCAGGGCGCCCAGCGGATCGTGCAGATGGTGCAGGACATTCAGGCACAAGACCACGTCGAATGGTTCCTGCACCGGCAGGTCCTCGATGTCCTTGCACAGGAAGTCGGCCCGGGAATCCTTGATCGAAGCGAGAATCTTCGCCTTGCGAACCGACTCCGGATGGACATCAATGCCGAGGACACGTGTTGCTCCCCGGCGTTCAGACTCGAATGAGAAGAAGCCAAGACTGGAGCCAACGTCAAGAACAGAGCGTCCCTTGAGATCACCCTCAAAGATGAGCCGCGCCGTGTCGCTACGGTCATGTCCGTGTGTCGTCAGGCCAAAGGGCAGATCGATCTTCTGGTAGTCGAACGTCTCGGTCTTGAGCTGATCTTCAATCTTTTCTTTGGTCCACATCACCGTACCAGAAACTTTAAGAAAGCATGTAGATAGGATTGTCCGGCCTGCCGGGCGCGGGCTTGTAACATAATTGTCGCGAGGTTGTCATGAAGCCCTGTGCGGGCGGCAGATGGCCCTATTTCGCCCGTTTCCGCGGCGGCCGCTTTGCGGGCTGGCGGCGGCTTGTGCCAGCGGCCAGTTTCACAGTTCCGGCTGAAACCGTGTAGAGGCGGTCGGCAATGTCGGTCCATGCTGGCCGGTGGGTGATGGCGATGATTGTGTATTCTCCGCGGAGCGTGGCGATGTTGCGAACGATTTCGGCTTCCGTTTCCGGATCGAGAGCGCTTGTCACTTCATCGAGGATCAGAACCTTCGGGTTGGCCACAAGCGCCCGCGCCAGAGATATTCTCTGTCTTTGTCCACCTGAGAGCTTGCTTCCCATTTCGCCGATATCGGTGTCGAGGCCGGCTGAAAGCTCTCGGATGAATTCGCTGGCGCCTGCCTTGTCGAGGGCGGCGTGCAGGATATCGTCGCTGACTGTCTCATCCCCGAGGGTCAGGTTGGTGCGGACGCTGGCATGGAACAGGTTCAGTTCCTGAGGCACATAGCCAATTTGGTGCCGCCATGCGCCAAGGTCGATTTCATTGATCGGCTTGTCGCCAATGTGGATCGTGCCGCTGGATGCCTTATGCAGGCCGATCAGCAGATCGATGATCGTTGTCTTGCCTGCGCCCGATGGCCCGCTGAAGACCGTCACCCGATTGACCGGGATCTCGAGACTGACGTCGGTGAGGATCCTGCGCTTGCCATGCGAGAAGTCGACACCGTCGAAGCGGAAACCGCCGGCAAGCCTCGGTTCCGCAGTGCCGGGATTGTATTCGCGCGCTGCCTCGGCCTCCTCGATCAGGCTGAGGGTCCGCACATATGATCCTTCAAAAATCGCCGCCACCTGGACCATGCGCTGCAGCCTGGTCGATACCGTCACGATCTGGTTGAAGATGATGGCGCTCACCAGCAGGTCGGGAAACGGTACATGCAGGAAGGAGTTCGCGAGATAGATGCCAAGGGCGGCGATGATCGCGACAATCGACGTGCCCGCCTGCGCGAGACCCGCCTTCGACAGCTCGCGCGTCATGACCGCGCGCTTCAGCTTACCGAAGATTTTGCCGACCGAGACCAGCATCGCGTCGTAGCGGTGCATGGTCTTCAGCGGTTTGATGTTGGCCAGCGCATCAACCATGAAGGCCAGGAGATTGTTGGTCTGGTCGGTCAGCTTGTAGGAGGCCCGGCGCGCCGAGGTGACCATGCTTTGCAGGCCCACCGACAGGATAAAGCCGGTTGCCACGCCGAGAAGCGCGAGTTTCCAGTTCACAAACAGGGCGATAACTGCATAGGCGACTGTCTGAATGACCGACGAGACAACATTGGCCGACACCACGAAGGCCTCGCCGGCAATTGAAGACTCGGTTCCAAGCGTGTTCGAAACCTGTCCGGCCCGCTGGTCCGAGAAGAAACCCCAGCGCGCATTGAAGATGGCCGACGTGAGCCTCTGCCGCAGGGAACGCGAGACATTTGCCCCCGTGCTCGCCGCATAGGCCAGTGCCGCGAAGGTCAGGCCAGCCTTGATGGTCATGAAGACGGCAACGAGTGCAACAAGCCCGCCCAGCGTCACCGGAAGGCCGAGCCAGTCGAAACCCACCTTCAGGATGCTGGTGATTTGCGCTGCCCCGGGCGACTCGATGCCGGCGGCAATGGCAATGACCGGCAGAAGGGTACCGATGCCGATCGTTTCCGAGATGCTGGCCAGCAACAGGCACAGGATCACAAGGAAGTGGTTGGCTTCCTTGGTCTGGAAGAACAGTCTGATCGCCTTCAGCATGTGCCTGCGCAGGCCGGAGCCTGGCCCTTACTGCTTGCCCTTTGGCTGCAGGATCATGATCACCTGGCGGCCATCCGGGCGCGGGTCGAGCTCGACCTTTGAAATCTCCGCCAGGTCCTGCTTCACCTGAAGCAGGAGCTTGTAGCCGAGATCCTGGTGATCCATTTCGCGGCCGCGGAAGCGCAGCGTGAACTTCACCTTGTCGCCTTCTTCGAAGAAGCGCTTGGCGGCCTTCATCTTCACATCGAGATCGTGGTCATCGATCATTGGACGGAGCTTGATCTCCTTGATCTCGATGACCTTCTGCTTCTTGCGGGCCTCTGCGGCCTTCTTCTGTTCCTGGAACCGGAATTTGCCGTAGTCGAGGATCTTGGCGACCGGCGGCTTGGCATCCGGCGAAATTTCAACGAGATCGAGGCCGGCTTCTTCGGCCATGATCAGGGCCTGCCGGGTCGGCACCACGCCGACGTTCTGGCCATCGGCACCAATGAGGCGCACTTCGCGCGCGTCGATGCGGTGGTTGATCTTGTGAGCCTCATCCTTCTGGGGCGGTGGCGCATTGCGGTTGAAGGACGGTCGGCGCGGTGGAATGCTCAAGTGTTCAAATTCTCCCATTGTGAACCGCCGGAACCGCAGCATTTGCGAATCCAGCCTGGCGTGGTTAGCAAGGAAAAGACCAGAAAAGAAGGCCCCTCCCATGCTCGAATATGAAACCGGCCTGGCCGGCCCCCGGATAGCCTACCGGAAGGATGGGGCCATGGCCGGCGTCAGCCCCACAGGCCTGTTCTGGCTGGGTGGCTTCAAGTCCGACATGACCGGCAGCAAGGCCGAGGCCCTGGCCGAACTGGCGCGCGCAACCCGGCGCAACCTCGTGCGCTTCGACTATTCCGGCCATGGCCAGTCCGGCGGCGACTTCTCCGACGGCACGATCTCCCTGTGGCTGGAACAGGCCACCCACATGTTCCTGACCCACACGGCCAATGCCCGCATCGTCATCGGCTCCAGCATGGGGGGGTGGCTCGCCCAGCTCATGCTCCGCAAGCTGATGCGCGAGGACCCGCCTGCGGCCCGGCGCGTGGCCGGGCTTGTTCTGATCGCACCTGCGACCGACATGACCCGCGATCTCATGTGGAACCAGGCCTCCGAGGAGGATCGCGAGGCGCTGGCGCGCGATGGCGTGTTCCTTCGCCCGTCAGACTATGGCGACCCCTATCCCATCACCCTGAAGCTCATCGAGGATGGCGAGAAACATCTGCTCTTTCCTGAGGGGCTCGCCCCCCAGTGCCCGGTGCGCATCCTACAGGGCACGGCGGACGCGGATGTTCCGGCCTCTCATGCCGTTAAGACCCTCGATGCGATCCACGGCTCTGACGTGACCCTTACCCTCATCAAGGACGGCGATCACCGGCTGTCAAACGGCGCGCAGTTACGCCTCATCCAGGAGACCGCGCTGCGGCTCGCCGAACGGGCGGACGGCGTGACGCACTGACAGGCGGCGGATTATTTCGGCGCGCGCTTGGCGAGGATGCGCTGCAGGGTACGGCGATGCATGTTGAGGCGCCGCGCCGTTTCCGAGACGTTGCGGTTGCACAATTCGAAGACCCGCTGGATGTGCTCCCAGCGCACCCGGTCGGCCGACATCGGATTGTCGGGCAGTGCGGTGCGGTGATCCTTGTCCGAGGTCAGCGCGCCATAGACGGCATCAGCGTCGGCGGGTTTGGCAAGATAGTCGATGGCGCCGAGCTTTACGGCCGTCACCGCCGTGGCGATATTGCCGTAGCCGGTGAGGACGACGACGCGCGCTTCCGGCCGGGCCGTATGTAGCGCTTCAATCACGTCGAGGCCGTTGCCGTCGGCGAGCCTGAGATCGACCACCGCATAGCCCGGGGCCTGCTTCTTCACCTCGGCAATGCCCTCCGCCACCGTGTCGGCGATGCGCACGACAAAGCCGCGGGCTTCCATGGCGCGCCCGAGGCGCGTGAGGAAGGGCTTGTCGTCGTCAACCAGCAGCAGGGTCTTGTCGGTGGGCAAGTTCATGATCGGTGAGATACTCCCAGTTGGGTAATGGCGATTGCGGGCGGGCGGGTCAAGCGGCCTTGCCTGCGTCCACTGCAGCCCTCGGCCAGAGAATGGTCACATGGGCGCCGTCCTCCGGTGGCTTGCGGTTGGCGAGTGTGACGCTGGCGCCGCTTCTTTCGAGCAGGGTCTTGGCGATGAAGAGGCCAAGACCCATGCCTTCGTGCCCGCCGCTGTCGGGTGGTTCACCCTCGGCACCGTAGCCGGGCCGGGTGGTGACATAGGGATCGCCCAGACGGTCGAAGATGGTCTGGTCGAAGCCCGGGCCATCGTCGGTGACATGGAGCGTGATCGCCTGGCCCGACCAGCGCGCCTTGATATCGACCCGCACCCTTGCGAAGTCGATGGCGTTCTCGAGAATGTTGGAGAGGCCATAGGCGATGCCGGGATTGCGGCGGAACACCGGTTCGGCCGATGCCTTGCTGCGGTTCTCCGGTTCAGTTGAAATGACGATCTCGACGTCGGGGCCGCGCAGGGGTGCCACCAGATCCTCCAGCATGGCCGAAAGCTTGACCTGGCCGAAGATATCGTCGGCCTGGCGGTCGTGTTGCGACAGGCGCGAGAGAATTTCGCGGCAGCGCGCCGCCTGCGAGATCAGGAGGTCGATATCGTCCTGATGCGGCGAACCCGGGGCCGCCTCGCGCTTCAGTTCCTTGGCGACGAGGGCGATGGTGGCAAGCGGGGTGCCCAGCTCATGGGCCGCCGCTGCGGCAAGGCCATCGAGCGCCGAGAGACGCTGCTCGCGGGCGAGGATCATTTCCGTGGCATTGAGCGCATCGGACATCTGCCGGGCTTCCTCGGCAATGCGCCGGGCGTAGATGGCGGTGAAGGCCGTGCCGCAGACAATCGCCGCCCAGAGGCCGGCCAGATAATTGGTGGGCAACTGCAGCCCGCCCTCGGTGGCCCAGGGCAGTGGCAGATGCAGGAAGGCGAGCAGCGTGGCGCAACCGAAGGCCAGTGCACCGAGCGACAGCGTCGAGCGCCAGGGCAGGGAGGTGGCCGAAATCGTCACCGGCACGAGGAAGAGAAAGGCGAAGGGATTTTCGAGGCCGCCCGTGAGATAGAGAAGGCCCGCGAGCTGGACGATGTCATAGGCGAGCAGCAGCCCCGCCGTGCGGTGGCTCAGCCACTGGCTGCCGCGCCAGCGGATGGACAGGAAGATGTTGAGCCAGGCGGAGAGGGCGATGAGCCCGAGGCAGGGACCGAGCGGAAGATTGTAGCCAAGGCCATAGGAGACGAGGAGAATGGCAACGGATTGCCCGATCACCGCCAGCCAGCGCAGGCGGATCAGAGTGCGGAGGCGCAGGGTGGCGGCCGGTGGATTGCGGTCGGCAACCGGGTTTAACTCTGTCATTTCACCAGCATAGGCAGAAGTCCTGTCACCGCCAACAGCCGCTGCGGGCCATGATTTGCCCAAGATTGACCGGCAAAACCGTAACGGTTGGGCAAGGGTTGCTGGTTAACAGCAGCACAGGCGCTCGGTTGTGGAGTTCGGGATGGGTTTGCTGGGGCGGAATGAGCCGCCAAGACGAAAGGGACGGCGCGAGCCGCAGTTATTTTCGGATCGCCGTCCGCCCGAGCCACCGCCCCGGCGCAAGCGCCGCCGCAGCTTGCTCGGCTGGCTTTTCAGGTTTTTCTTCAAGCTCGGGCTTCTGGGGGCAATGGCCGCCGCTGCGGCCTTCGCCTTCGTCTGGTTCACCCTGAGCCAGAAGGGCGTATTCCAGATTCCGGAACGCGAGCCCGGCGTGATGATCCTCGCCAATGACGGAACCGAACTGGCGCAGCGCGGCAAGTTTTTCGGCGACACGGTGGAGCTGGCCACGTTGCCCGACTACGTGCCCAACGCCATCATCGCCATCGAGGACCGCCGCTTCTACAATCACTATGGCATCGATCCCTGGGGCCTGGGGCGCGCCATGGTCACCAACGTCATGCGCGGACGCTTCACGCAGGGCGGCTCCACCCTGACCCAGCAGCTGGCCAAGAACCTCTTTCTCTCGCATGCCCGCACCATCAACCGCAAAGCCCAGGAAGCCGTGCTGGCGATCTGGCTCGAGCGCAATTTCAGCAAGGATGAAATCCTTCAGCTCTATCTGAACCGCGTCTATTTCGGTGGTGGGTCCAACGGCATCGACCAGGCGGCGCGCGCCTTCTATTCCAAGGCGCCGGAAAATCTCTCGCTCATGGAGGCCGCCACGATGGCGGGCCTGCTCAAGGCACCGACAACCTACAACCCCGCCAAGCGGCCCGAGGAAGCGCGTGAGCGTGCCAAGCTGGTGCTCAAGGCCATGGTGGAGCAGGGCTATATCAGCGAGCAGGAAATGCTGGGAGCGCTGGCAGAAGACGCCAAGGTCGTGAGCGTCGACTATGTGCCGGCCACACAATATGCGGTCGACTGGATCAGCGACCAGATTCCGAAACTCGTTCCCAATGCGAAGGAATCGCTTGTGGTCGAGACCACCATCGACACCGTGATGCAAATCAAGGCCGAGGCCAGCCTGCGCAAGCGCCTCGCCGACAACGCCAAGAAGCTTGGCGTGACGCAGGGCGCTGTGGTGATGCTCGATACGACGGGCGGTGTCCGCGCCATCGTCGGCGGCCGCTCCTACCAGCGCAGCCAGTTCAACCGTGCCACCCAGGCCAAGCGCCAGCCGGGTTCGGCCTTCAAGCCTTTCGTCTATCTCGCGGCCATCGAGAATGGCTATCGCCCGGACTCGGTCGAGATCGACGAACCGGTGACGATCGGCAACTGGTCGCCGGAAAACTACAAACGCAAGTATCTGGGACCGGTGACACTCGAAACGGCCTTTGCTCTCTCGCTCAACACGGTAGCGGCAAAGCTTGGCCGCGCCGTGACTCCGGCCGCCATTGTCAGCGTAGCCCAGCGCCTCGGCATTCATTCGCAGCTCGGCAGCGATGCGTCGTTGTCGCTCGGCACCTCGGAAGTTTCGCTGCTCGAGCTAACAGGTTCATTCACACCCTTCGCCAATGGCGGCTTCGGTGTGGAACCCTATGTCATCAGCCGCATCCTCACCCGCGACGGCAAGGTGCTCTACGCCCATGACAGCGAGAGCCGAGGCACCGTCGTCTCCGATACTGACCTTGGCTACATGAATGCCATGTTCCGCGCCGTGGTGCGCGATGGCACGGCGACCAAAGCGCAGTTCGGTGGCTTCGACATTGGCGGCAAGACAGGCACCAGCCAGAACTACCGCGATGCCTGGTTCGTCGGCTTCACGCCCTACTATGTGACCGGTGTGTGGATGGGCAATGACGACAACACGCCCACCAAGCGCGTGACGGGCGGCTCGCTGCCGGCGCAGGTGTGGAAGGACGTGATGGAGGAAGCTCACAAGGGGCTGACGCCACAGGCCTTGCCCGGCGAGATTCCGAGCGAGCAACCCGACATGACGGTGGCGCAGAACGATGCGCAGGATGTGGTCGATGTCGATCCGCAATATGACGATGAGCCCTTGCCTGATCAGCCGCGCAAGCGCCGCAGCATCCTCTCGCTGTTCTTCGGCCGCGATGACGAAGATCAGCGGGTGAACCGCCGCAGGCCGCGTTTCGATGCGCAGACCGGCGAGAGCCTCTATTGATCGCTGGTCGTGCGTCTACGCCGTCAGATGCGCATGAAGAATATTGCTTCCGATCAGGCAGAGCACGAGGCCAGCAAGGATCTCTGCCATCTTGCCGAAACGGTTGCCGATCCTGTGGCCCAGAACCATGCCTGTTACTGCCAGCGCAAAGGTGGTCAGTCCGACGCCGAGCGAGACCGCAAGGATGCCCCGCAGGCCGACGTCGATGAAAGCCAGCGACAGCCCGACGGCCATGGCATCGAGGCTGGTCCCCAGTGCGGTAGCCATCAGCAACACGAAGGACGGTCTTGTGCCCGCGCCGGACGCGGAATCGGCGCCGGGCCAGACGGCCGCCTGAATCATGTGAAGCCCGACACAGATGAGCAGGATAAAAGCCAGCCAGTGGTCATAGTCGGCCACCCAGCCATTGGCGGCGATGCCGAAGAGCCAGCCGATGAAGGGTGTCACGGCTTCGACAACGCCGAAGACGAGGCCAGTGCGCAGGGCCTCTGAAAGGCGCGTGCTCTGCACGGTAGCGCCACGGCCAATGGCCACGGCAAAGGCATCGACCGACATGCTCAGGGAGAGAGCAAAGACAGTAACAGGAGACATGATATTTCACTACGACGGAAGCTACGACCGGATACGCGCAAGCCATCGTCCGTCTTTCGACAGGTGCGTATCACGGTCTCGCCGGGCCGGTTTTCCGGCTGGTCACGCCACACCCCGCAAGGGACGATCATGTTGACGTGGCCCCACCCAGGTGGTGGCTACTCCCCGATGCCGCCGCCTTAGCAGAGGCTGTGGTGTGGGTCGAGCCTGCTCATCATGTGGCCAACAGGGATTTCAGGCCGCTGCGATAGTCGGGATAGCGCAACTGGTAACGCAGCTCCTGTTTCACCCGTGCATTCGAAACCCGTTTTGAGTCGGCATAGAAGCTGCGGGCCATGGGGCTCAGTTCCGCCTGCTCGAAAGGAATATCAGGCGGCACCGGCAAACCGAGAAGTTCTGCCGCATAGGCGACCACGTCCTGCGGCGGGCAGGGTTCATCGTCGGCCACATTGTAGGCGCGGCCGGGTGCGGGATGCGCCATGGAGGCGAGCAGGATGCCTGCGATGTCATCCACATGAATGCGGCTGAAGACCTGCCCCGGCTTGATGATGCGTTTCGCCGTGCCGGCGCGCAGCGAAACCAGCTGGTTGCGGCCCGGGCCGTAGATGCCGGCAAGGCGGAAGATGTGCACGGGAAAGCCCGTACTTGCCTGCAGCGCGAGCCAGCCGTTCTCGGCCGCGAAGCGGCGGCGGCCACGCTTGGTATTGGGGGTGAGCGGCGTCTCTTCATCGGTCCAGGCGCCAGCGTGATCGCCATAGACGCCGGTGGTCGAAAGATAGGCCGCCCAGGCGAAGGGGCGCGCCAGTTGCCCGGCGAAGCGTCGGAGAACAGGATCGCCTTCTGCATCAGGCGGCACGGAAGAGACAATATGCGTGACGCTGGCTGGAATTTCTTCCAGCGCATCATACGCAATACCTTCAAAACCCTGCGCCGTGATCGCCGCAGCACCCTCGGCGCTGCGGCTGGTGCCGGTGATGCGCCAGTGGCGGCTGTCCAGCTTGCGGGCCAGTGCCTGCGCCGAAAAGCCAAAGCCGAAAAAGAGAATGTGATTCATGCGGCCCATTCCTGTTTCACGGTGTCGTCCTGCTCGCGCGGCAGGTGGCCCGCACGCAGTTCTGCAAGCGCGCCGTGATCGAGAAGCTGTGTCAGGGCCCAGACGGCCATGGCGCGCACCAGCGCGTCATCATCCGTGAGAAGTCTGGTGACCGCGGGCACGAGCGCTGCATCGCTGCTGTTGCCCGCGGCAATGAGGCAATTGCGGAGGAAACGGTTGCGGCCGATGCGCTTGACGGGAGAGCCCGAGAACAGGGCGCGGAAAGCAGCATCATCAAGGGTGAGAAGTGTGGCGAGTGGCGGGGCAAGCAGATCAGCGCGGGCCTGCAGTTTTGCCTCGCGGGCCGCACCGGCAAACTTGTTCCAGGGGCAGACCGAGAGGCAATCATCGCAGCCATAGATGCGGTTGCCCATGGGCCTGCGGAACTCCACGGGGATCGTCCCCTTGTGCTCGATGGTGAGATAGGAAATGCAGCGCCGCGCATCGAGCTGGTAGGGCGCGGGGAAGGCGCCCGTCGGGCAGATGTCGAGGCAGTTGCGGCAGGAGCCGCAATGATCTGTTTCCGCAGCATCATGGGGAAGCGCCGCGCTGGTCAGCATCACGCCGAGGAAGAACCATGAGCCGAGCTCGCGCGAGACAAGATTGGTATGCTTGCCCTGCCAACCCATGCCGGAGCGGGCCGCCAAAGGCTTTTCCATCAACGGCGCGGTGTCGACGAAGATCTTGACGTCTGCCCCGCTCGCCTGCGCAAACCATTGGGCCAGACGCTTGAGCTTGCCCTTGAAGACATCGTGATAGTCGCGGTTGAGGGCATAGACGGAAATGTTGCCGGTGGAGGCCTCGGCGAGCCGCGCCATCGGATCGCTGTCAGGCGTGTAGGACAGGGCCATGACGACGGCCGAGCGTGCTTCCGGCCACATGGCATCGGGCGAGCGCCGCCTTGAAGCGGTTTCTTCCATCCAGCCCATGTCGCCGTGGAAGCCGGCACGGACGAAACCATCGAGGCGCTCGCCGATTTCCGAGGGCAGGGCCGCACCGGTGATGCGCAACATGCTCACCTGTTCGGCATCGGCCCTTTGGCGCAGGCTGGCGGCGAGAACGGCCTTGTCAGAAATCAAGGTCGGCATAGTGAGCCGAAGGCGCCACGCCGGGAATGGTGTCGGCGAGAAGGGCCCGGAAAGACGGCCGCGACTTGATGCGGCTGTACCACATCTGCGCCACCGGATGTTCCGACCAGTTGATCTCGCCCAGATAGTCGATGGCCGAGATATGCGCAGCGGCCGCAAGGTCGGCAAGCGACAGCTCGTGGCCCGCGAGCCACGAGCGCTCCTCGGCAAGAAGGGCGAGATAGTCGAGGTGCGGCTTGAGCATGGCAAGGCCCGCCCGCATGCGCTGCATGTCGGGTGAACCCCGGCCATCGGGCATCTGCACGAAGCGGCGGATCACCTTCTCGGTGAGCACCGGCTCGGTCACTTCGGTGTAGAACTTGACGTCGAACCAGGCGACCAGGCGGCGCACTTCGGCCCGGGCCAGGGCATTCCCTGGAATGAGCGAGCGCGAGCCGCCTCGGGTTTCTTCCAGATATTCGGCGACAGCCTCGGGTCCCGCGACGGCAATGCCGCTGTCCTCGATGAAGACGGGGGTGACGCCCGCCGGGTTGAGTTGCAGCAGGGTCTGGCTCGGGGCCCAGGGCTTCTCCTCGGCCAGGGACACCTCCACGGCATATTCCGCCAGGGCGAGCCGCGTGCGGCGGCCGTGGGGATCGAGGGGGAAGTGCAGGAGCTTGGGCATGGTTAAGATGTGCGGCTCAATGTCAGGGTGGAGCAAGGGGGCTGCCATTGCCCCACCATTTGGCTCGCTTTATGACCGGGGTCAACAAACGAGCGGGCGATTCGCCAGGCTCTTTCAAATGGGCAAAGGTGGGGACAGAGACCCTCAGCATGGTGATGGAATTCATTCAGGCCGTCGTTCTGGCGGTCGTTCAGGGCGTGACGGAGTTCCTGCCCATTTCCTCCTCCGGTCACCTGATCCTGGCCCCGGCCATCATGGGCTGGAAGGACCAGGGCGTGCTCACCGATGTGGTGACACATGTGGGGTCGCTGCTGGCGGTGGTCATCTATTTCTGGCGCGACATGATGGGGATGACACGGGGCTCCCTCGACATCCTCAAGGGCCGCACCACCTACAACTCGCAACTCCTCATCAACGTGATCGTGGGCACGATCCCGATCATCATCGTGGGCTTCATCCTGAAGCTCAGCGGCCTGAGCGACAGCATGCGGCTGGCCGAACTCGTGGCCATCAATGCCATCATCTTCGGCCTGCTGCTTTATTTTGCCGACCGTTACGGCCTGATGCTGCGCGGCATCCGCGAGATGAACTGGGTCTCGGCGCTGATCATCGGCGCGGCGCAATGCCTGTCGCTCTCGCCCGGCACCAGCCGCTCCGGTATCACCATGACGGCGGCGCGTGCCCTCGGCTTCACCCGCCCGGAGGCGGCGCGCTTCTCGTTCCTGCTTTCGGTGCCGGCCAATGCGGCTGCAGCCATTCTGGTCATTGGTGAATCCTACCGCGAAGGCCATGCGCTGTCCGGCATCATGGTGCTGACCGGCGTGCTCACCTTCTTCGTGGCCCTCGCCACCATTCACTTCCTGATGCAGATGCTGCGCACCATGAGCTTCCTGCCCTTCGTGATCTATCGTGTGATCCTGGGCGTGGTGCTGCTCGGCCTGATCTATTCCGGCGTGCCGCTCGGCACCGTGAACTGACCTTCCTTGCGGAAGCGGTAGAGATAGGACGGCACGATCGTCTTGATGCCGCGCGCCGTGATGCCGAGGCCCGCGAGCGTGCGGCCATCGCGCGTGGCCTCAGCGCTCACCACATTGTCCTGGCTGAGAAGCTCGACCTGATCCATGGTGAGCAGCGGCTTGGGCAGGAGGCCTGCAATGGCACCGGCCATACGGGCAATGGATTTGCCCAGCGGCACCAGCAGGCCCTTGCGCTGCACTGTGTCGAGGACAAACTGCATGGCCTCGCGCATGCTGAGAACATCCGGGCCGCCCAGTTCATAAACTTTGCCGTCAGCCACGCCGCGGTCGATGAGGCTCGCTGCAGCTTCGGCGACATCGCCCACATAGACGGGCTGCACCTTGCTCTCGCCGCCGCCGACGAGCGGCAGGACCGGAAGGAAGCGGGCCATCGCCGCCGCCTTGTTGAAGAAGCGGTCGTCGGGGCCGAAAATCACAGAGGGGCGCAGCGCGATGGCGCCGGGGAAAGCCTTGGCCGCTGCGGCTTCGCCCTGGGCCTTGGCGACGGATGCAGCGCTGCTGCTTTCAGGCGAAGCGCCGATCCCTGACAAGGTGATGAGCAACTGCGCCTTGGCCGCTTTCGCCGCCTTGGCCACGGCCTCGGCACCAAAGACAAGCACGGCGTCGAAGGTCTGGGCCCCGGACGAGACATCCGTGCCGGTGGCATTGATCACCGCATAGGCCCCTTCGCAGGCGGCCTGCAGCGAGGCGGGGAAACGCACATTGGCCTGCACCAGCGCCACCTGGCCGGGAAAGCCTGCGGTCGTCACATGGCCGGCAAGATCAGGGCGGCGGCAGGCGACACGAACACGGTAGCCGCGCTTGGCGAGACTGCGGACAATCTGGCGGCCGACGAAACCGGAGCCGCCAACTACCGTGATGAGCTTGTCTGCGTTGGAAATGGTCACGTCCAGGGCCCCCGGGCACAATTGCGTCTGATGTGCCGCCTTTTAGCGGTGCGGTTTGCCGGATGCAAAGTGTAGATTACGGGTGCGGCACCCCGGCCTGCACGGCCCCGGACGATCCAAGATTGGTCTTGCCTTGGCGGGCACAAGCAGATCAGAGGCAAGCGGCCAAGGCGAAGCACGGATATTCATGATGACGCTGTTGCAGACGACGAGACTGACGCTCAGCCCTTGCGCTCCGGCTGACCGTGAGGATTTCATGAGCCTCGAGCGCGACCCCGAGGTGATGCGCTTCCTGAACGGCGGCTACCCAGTCGATCAGCAGGAGAGCGATCCCAACGCGACCTTATTTATGCCCCGGGGCACGGAGCCCTATGTCTGGACGGCGCGCCACCGGGCCAATGGCGCTTTCTCGGGGTGGTTCTGCCTGTGGCCGGAGCGTGAAGGCCTCGCGGAGCTGGGCTACCGTCTGCGCCGGATGGATTGGGGGCAGGGCCTTGCCTCAGAGGGCGCTGCGGCACTGGTCGATTGGGGCTTCGGCACGGGCCAGTATGACAGGATCGTGGCCTGCACGATGACGGTGAATCAGGGATCGCGCCGGGTGATGGAAAAGATCGGCATGAACTGTGTCCGCCAGGTCTCCGTCGACTGGGCGGGGGCCATTCCGGGTGGCGAGGAGGGCGAGGTTCACTATGAGATCACGCGCACAACATGGCATGCCCGCAATCCGCAGATTGCCTCGGTTGACATTGCCGGAGGCCGCCCCTAAGAGCGCCGCCCAGTGCCCAGATGGCGGAATTGGTAGACGCACTAGTTTCAGGTACTAGCGCTGAAAGGCGTGGAGGTTCGAGTCCTCTTCTGGGCACCAATAGCTCTTCCGGGGGTGGCTTGGAAAAGCGGGCAGAGATGCCAATCCGGTCTTTCCTGATCTTTGATTGAGTCTTTTGCGCCGCGGCGGTATGCCCGGCCAAAGCCACGACGCCGAAAGCCGCTGAAAACCCATGAACGTCAAGCTCTACCGGGGCGACCTGCCCGCCGATTTCAAGCCCGGCCCCTCCATTGCCATCGACACCGAGACGCTGGGCCTCAACCCGCGCCGCGACCGGCTTTGCGTGGTGCAGATCTCGACCGGTGACGGCAATGCCCATCTGGTGCAGATCGATCCTGCCACGTTCCAGGCGCCCCGCCTCAAGGCGCTGCTCGAAGATCCGGGCGTGCTCAAGATTTTTCACTTCGCCCGCTTTGATGTTGCCGTATTGAAGCATTACCTCGGTGCCGTGACGCAACCGCTCTATTGCACCAAGATCGCCTCGAAGATCGCCCGCACCTACACCGACAGGCATGGCCTCAAGGACATCCTGAAGGAACTGCTCGACATCGAGGCCAACAAGCAGCAGCAAAGCTCCGACTGGGGCCGCCATGTGCTGAGCGATGCCCAGAAAACCTATGCCGCGCAGGATGTGGTCTATCTGCATGAGCTGAAGGCGCGGCTCGACCAGATGCTCGAGCGCGAGGGCCGCATGGCTTTGGCCAAGGCCTGTTTTGAATTCCTGCCGGCGCGCGCTGCCCTCGACCTGGGCGGCTGGGGCGAGGAAGATGTCTTCGCGCACTGAGGGCGTGGCAGCGCCGCAGCGCGGTTTTGATCCCGAACGGGTACGCCGGGCCCAGCGCCGCAGTGGCGTGTCGAAACTGTTGGCCTATGGGGCAGCGGCAGGTGCTGTGGCGCTTGCCGGGGTCTATGCCATTCAACTCGGCCTGTTTGACGGCGTGACTGGTCCCGCTGATACGGCCCCGCCCGTCCCGGTGACCAGCCCAGACCTCATGACCGGCAAGAACGCCACCATCGCCGGCACCGGCAAGAACAACCAGCCCTTCGAGGTGCAGGCCAAGAGCGGTATCCAGGACCGCGACCAGGAGACCCTCGTTCACCTGCAGGCCGTTGACGGCATGTTCCAGCGCCCCAATGGCGAGCCGCTGAAAGTCGATGCTGCCCGGGCCCGCTACGATACGGTGAGCAAGATGCTGCAGCTCGAGGGCGAAGTGACCTTTGACGAAAAGGGGCGCTTTACCGCGAAGATGGACGGCGCCGAGGTCAATACCGAAACCCAGACGCTTGTCTCCAAGTCGCCGGTCACCGTAAACGTCAGCGGGGGCACGATAAAGGCCGACAGTTTCACGGTCACCGACCAGGGACAGCGGATGCTATTCAAGGGTGGCGTCAAGGCGCGCTTCATGACAGAAGGGCGCCCAACAGGAGATGGCGAATGAAGAAACTTCTTGTGGGCCTTGTGGCTGGCGCAGCCATGTGGCTTTCGGCCGGAGCGGCGCTGGCGCAGACGGCAGTCGAGATCGAGGCCGGTCAGATGGAAATCCTCGAGACCGACAAGCACGCCATCTTCACCGACAAGGTCGTGGCGACGCGCGAGGATGAGACCATCTATGCCGACAAGATGGACGTCACCTACGCCGACGTGAAACAGCCCGACGGCTCGGTCAAGACCGAAGTCGACACCATGATCTGCACCGGCAACGTCAAGATCGTCACCCCCACCCAGACCATCACCGGCAACAAGGCCACCTTCCATGTCCGCCAGGACCAGCTCCTCGTCTCGGGCAATGTCACGGTGGTGCAGGGCAAGACCGTGCTCAAGGGCCCGGAACTGACCGCCGACCTCAAGACCAAGAAGACGGTCATGAAGGGCGGCCGGGTCAAGGGCACATTTGTTCCGAAGTGATGGATCGGCATGGGCCGCATTCACTCGGAATTAAGATAAATGGTTCGTAATCACCCCGCGCCAGAAGCCCGGACCCGCGTTGCGCCCCGGCCCCTCGCCCCCCGCCCCAATGGGAACGGGAAGGCACAGGAGCAGAGGCCGCCGGCCGAGGGGTTGTTCGCCGAGAGGCTCGCCAAGAGCTACCGCGGACGGCCCGTCGTCAGGGACGTGTCGGTTCTGGTCAGGCGCGGTGAGGCTGTTGGCCTTCTTGGCCCCAACGGTGCTGGCAAGACGACCCTGTTCTATATGATCACGGGCCTGATTGCGGCAGACAGGGGTTCAATCAGGCTGGATGGCGAGGACATCACCCACCTGCCCATGTATCAGCGGGCCAGGCTGGGGATCGGCTACTTGCCGCAGGAGAGCTCGATCTTCCGCGGACTCACCGTCGAGCAGAATCTACGGGCTGTGCTTGAACTTCATGAGAAGGACAGGGACCGGCGCGAGCGTCAGTTGCGTGAGTTGTACGATGAGTTCTCAATCTCCCATATCCGGCATTCGCCGGCTGTTGCGCTCTCTGGGGGAGAGCGTCGCCGGGTGGAAATCGCCCGAGCCCTTGCCGCCAATCCCGAATTCATGCTCCTCGACGAGCCCTTCGCAGGCATCGATCCCATTGCGATCGGTGATATTCGCACCCTGGTGCGACAGCTTACCTCTCGGGGAATCGGGGTGCTTATTACGGATCACAACGTACGAGAGACCCTCGGACTTATCGACCGTGCCCTTATCATCCATGAGGGCCATGTCCTGACCGAAGGGCCTCCGGACGCAATCGTCAATGACCCCAATGTACGGCGCTACTATCTGGGTGACAATTTCTCGTACTAGGCTCGCCGCATGGGCCTGAGCCAGAGACTTGTCCAGAAACAGGGTCAATCACTTGTGATGACCCCACAACTGCAGCAGGCGATCAAGCTTCTGCAGATGTCTTCGCCTGAGCTTCTCGAATATGTCGAGGCCGAGATTGAGCGCAACCCGCTGCTCGAGCGCGAAGAAGGCGCTGCCGCGGCCAAGCAGGCCGGCGAACTGTCGCAGCCCGCACCTCTCGATCAGAGTTTTTCCAGCCTGCCGCAGGATGGTGACGTCTCGGCGCGGGAGTCGGAGGCCGCGGAAGGCGCCGCCTCGCGCATGGCCGACGAGGCCATGATGCCGCGCGATTCCGGCTGGGCTTCGCTGCGCTCCTCCGGCCATCTTTCATTCGATGGCGAGGATTCGGATTTTGCGGATCGCCTGTCCAAGGTCGCGTCACTGTCGGAATATCTCACCGAACAGCTCAATCTCACCTTCAGCGATGGCGCCGACCTCATCATTGGCCAGCATCTGATCGGCATGATCAATGAGGCGGGCTATCTGTCAGGTGATCCGCTCAGCCTCGTGACCACACTGGGTACGACCGAGGCGCATGTCACCCGGGTGCTCGAGGAACTGTGCAAGTTCGAACCGGTCGGCGTCTTCGCCCGCGACCTGCGCGAATGCCTTGCCCTGCAGCTTGCCGAACGCAATAGGCTCGATCCCGCCATGGCGGCGCTCATCGACAACCTGCCACTCGTCGCCAAGCGCGACTTCCAGCGCCTGAGAAGTCTGTGCGGCGTGTCGCTCGAAGATCTCAACGACATGCTTTCGGAGTTGCGCTCGCTCAATCCCAAGCCTGGCCTAGCCTTCGGTTCCGAACCGTTGATGCCGGTGGTGCCCGACGTTTTTGTCAGGCCGTCGCCGGACGGCGCATGGATTGTTGAACTGAACAGCGAGACGCTGCCAAGGGTGCTTGTGAACAACCAGTATCTGGCCAAGGTCGCCAAGGGCACAACGCGGGAAGATGACAAGACCTTCCTCGCCGGCTGCCACGCCCAGGCCACCTGGCTGGTCAAGAGCCTCGACCAGCGTGCCAAGACCGTGCTCAAGGTGGCGCGAGAAATTGTCCGCCAGCAGGATGGCTTCCTCATTCACGGCATTCAGCACCTGCGGCCGATCACGCTGAAGATGGTGGCTGACGCCATCGAGATGCATGAATCGACGGTGAGCCGCGTCACATCCAACAAGTACATGGCGACGCCGCGCGGCACCTATGAACTGAAATACTTTTTCACCAATGCCATCGCCTCGGCTGATGAAGGCGGTGATGCGCACTCCTCGGAATCGGTCCGTCACCGCATCCGTGAGATGATTGCCCGCGAGACCGGCGACGCCATACTTTCGGATGACGACATTGTGGCGGCGCTTAAGGGCGAAGGCATTGACCTGGCCCGCAGGACGGTTGCCAAGTACCGGGAATCAATGGGGATTTTGTCTTCGGTGCAGCGCCGTCGCGAGGCCCGTCTGAAGGCCTGACAAGGGTTGACTTGGCGGGCATGCGCGCCTATTCAGCGCGCGATTTGAACAGAAGGCACGAGCTGAAAGCGACAGTGCCCACAATGTGATCCACAGTCGGACAAGTTGCAGTTGACGCAGCCGAAAGCTGCGCCCAACTGATTGTTGCTTGCCGGAACCGAGGTGAATTCCCCGACCATGACGCTTGCTGATATCATCGACGCGCGGGCCGTGCTGGCGAACGTCAAGGCGCAGAACAAGAAGCAGCTGCTGCAGGAACTGTCGCAAGTGATGGCAGGCCTCGTCGCCGTCGATCACCGCCTTGTCTACGAGACGCTGCTGCGCCGTGAGAAGCTGGGGTCGACCGGGCTGGGGCAGGGCCTTGCCATTCCGCACGGCAGGCTGGCGACGATCAGCCGTGTCTATGGTCTTTTTGCACGCCTTGCGACGCCCATCGCCTTTGACAGTCCCGATCACGAGCCTGTCGATCTCGTCTTCGTGCTGCTGGCACCGGATCATCAGGGTGCGGATCATCTGACCGCACTGGCGCGCATCTCGCGCCTGCTGCGCGAACCGTCGACACTCGCCAAGCTGCGCGGCACCGATACGGCGGAAGGCCTCTACGCCATCCTCACCGAGCCTGCAGCCAAACAATCGGCGGCATAAGCCGGGCCACATCGGCCCGGCCGCCTGCCTGCATCAGTGAACGCTGGCCGGAACCAGTTCGTGCTCAAGGGCCGAACCGATGGCGGCTTCGCGCGTGCCCGAGATCGAGATCGGCGTGCCGTCGGCGTTGTAGAGGCAGAAGAGCTTGCCCTTGGCCGGAACGGCGATCTTTTCGCCGAGAAGCTTGATGGCATCCTTGCCTTCGATCTCGCGGACATAGGCGAGAACGCCGCCGCCGAGATGCGCCAGATCCTGTTCAGTCATCTTTGATACTGTCTTGTCCATGTTCTTCACTCACTGATCTCGATGCGGCGCACGCGCTTTTCCGGTTCGTTGCGCCTGAGGTTGATTGCCAGCAATCCGTTGCCCATGTCGGCGCCCAGCACCTCCATGCCGTCGGCCAGCACGAAGCTGCGGACGAACTGCCGTGCGGCAATGCCGCGGTGCAGATAGTCCCGGCCGGGCTCGTCCTTCTGGCGGCCCTTCACCACGAGCTGGCGGTCCTCGACGGTGATCTCGAGATCCTCGCGGGCAAAACCCGCCACTGCCAGCGTGATGCGCCAGGCCTCGCCGCTGCCGTTCTGTGACCGTTCAATGTTGTAGGGCGGATAGCTGTCGCTTGCCTTGGTGGAGCGCTCGACGAGACGTTCGAGCTCGTCGAAGCCCAGCATCAGCGGGGAAGTGAACAGTGAAACGCGTGTCATAGACAGGCCCTTGAAAGAAGCGGCATTTCCGCACCGTCCCGGAGGCCCGGCGAGGAGTTGTCGGGTATGTGTGTATCCACCGCAGCGAGTTCAAGTCTGCTTGCAAACGGGCGCAATTTGTCGTTGATTGTCGCCAAGCCTTGATCAACAGGTCAAGAATTCTCAGGGAGACAGAAAGCAATGAGCAGCAAGAAACTGGTAGCCGGTGTGGCCGTTGTCGCCATCCTCGCCGTGGGAGCCTGGTGGCTTTTGCGCGGCAGCCAGCAGACCGCCAAGGTCGGTGACGGCAAGCCTGCCATCGTCTTTGATATCGGCGGCAAGTTCGACAAGTCGTTCAACGAATCGATGTTCAACGGCGCGGAGAAGTTCAAGTCCGAATCGAACGTGCAGTATGGCGAGTTTGAAATCGCCAACGAGGCCCAGCGCGAGCAGGCCATCCGCAACTTCGCTGACCAGGGCTACAATCCGATCATCGCTGCAGGCTTCGCCCAGGCTGCTGCCCTCGAAAAGGTGGCCAAGGAGTATCCCGACCTGAAGTTCGCCATTGTCGACATGGTCGTCGACCTGCCCAACGTCCAGTCCATCGTCTTCAACGAGCATGAGGGCTCCTACCTCGTCGGCATGATGGCGGGCCTTGCCAGCAAGACCGGCACGGTGAGCTTCGTGGGCGGCATGGACATTCCGCTGATCCGCAAGTTCGCCTGCGGCTATGCCCAGGGCGTCAAGGCCGTGCGTCCCGATGCCAAGATCATCCAGAACATGACGGGTGACACAGGCGCTGCCTGGAACGATCCGGTGAAGGGTGGCGAAATCACCAAGAGCCAGATCAGCCAGGGTTCGGATGTGGTCTATGCCGCCGCCGGCGCCACCGGCCTCGGTGTGCTCAAGGCCGCTGCCGAAGGCAACATCCTGTCGATCGGCGTTGATGCCAACCAGAACTATCTCTATCCCGGCAAGGTTCTCACCTCCATGCTCAAGCGTGTGGATGTGGCCGTCTACAATGTCATGAAGGCCGGCAAGGACGTGAAGCCCGGCATCCAGGCTCTTGGCCTCGCCCAGGATGGCGTGGGCTACGCCATGGATGACAACAACAAGGCGCTCGTCACTGACGACATGAAGGCCAAGGTGGAAGCCGCCAAGGCCGACATCATCGCCGGCAAGATCACGGTCCACGACTACATGTCGGACAACAAGTGCCCGGTTGAATAAGCACAGCTGAATGTTCCTCCCGCGGCGACGCGGGAGGAGTTTTCTTTTTCCGGAAGCCCAGTGCAGACGCCTCCCGCCATCGAACTGATCGGCATCGACAAGCGTTTTGGCGCCGTTCATGCCAACAAGGACGTGAACCTGTCTGTGGCGCAGGGGTCGATCCACGGCATTATTGGCGAAAATGGTGCCGGCAAATCGACCCTGATGTCGATCCTGTTCGGCTTCTATGCCGCCGACAAGGGTGAGATCCGCGTCAAGGGCGAACCCGTTCGCATCAAGTCATCGACCGATGCCATCGGTCTTGGCATCGGCATGGTGCATCAGCATTTCATGCTGGTTGAGCCCTTCACCGTTCTTGA
Organism: Pseudomonadota bacterium; assembly: GCA_020161855.1. Classification (GTDB taxonomy): domain Bacteria; phylum Pseudomonadota; class Alphaproteobacteria; order Rhizobiales; family Aestuariivirgaceae; genus Aestuariivirga. Next base: position 178,384 of record JAIUNJ010000005.1, on the reverse strand, counting down.
GAATGTCATTCTCGGCGCTGAAGGCAGTGCCATGATCGGGCCGGCACTCTCCAAGGCGCGCAGCGAGCTCACCCGCCTTGCCCATGATTACGAACTCGATGTCGATCCCGACGCTGTCGTCGGTGAGCTGCCGGTGGGCCTGCAGCAGCGTGTTGAAATCCTCAAGGCGCTTTTCAAGGGCGCTGACATTCTGATTCTCGATGAACCGACCGGTGTGTTGACGCCGGACGAGGCCGATCATCTCTTCCGTATCCTCGGGCAACTGCGCGACGAGGGAAAGACGGTGATCCTCATCACCCACAAGCTGCGCGAGATCATGGCGATCACAGACCGTGTGACGGTGATGCGCCGCGGTGAGGTGGTGGCGAACTACGAAACCAAGAAAACGAGTGTCGAAGAACTGGCCGAGGCCATGGTGGGGCGCCGCGTGCTGCTTCGTGTCGACAAGGGACCATCGCGCCCCGGCGAGATGGTGCTTGACGTGCGCGATGTGAGCTGGCGCGACCGCAAGGGCGTGCTGCGCGTCGACAGTGTTTCGCTGCAGGTCCGCAAGGGCGAGATTGTCGGCATCGCCGGTGTTTCAGGCAATGGCCAGTCGGAACTGCTCGACCTCATTGCGGGCATCACCACGCCCAGCGCCGGTGAGATCGTCTTTGAGAACAGTGTCTATGGCCCCGACTGTACGCCGCGTGTGCTGCGTGGTGAAGGTCTGGCGCATGTGCCGGAGGACCGCCAGCACCGTGGCCTTATCACCGCATTCGATGCATCTGAATCGGCCATTCTCGGCTGGCACTGGAGCGAGGCCCTGGGTGAGAGCTTCCACCTCGACCGCGAGAAGGTGATCAACCGCTGCAAGGAGGAAATGGAGGAGTTCGACGTCCGCCCGCCTGATCCCCTGCTCAAGAGTGCTAAGTTCTCCGGCGGCAATCAGCAGAAGCTCATCATAGCCCGCGAGATCAAGAGCAATCCGGATCTCCTGATCGTGGGCCAGCCGACGCGCGGCGTTGATATCGGCGCTATTGAATTCATCCACCGGCGCATTATTGCGCTGCGTGATGCCGGAAAGGCGATCCTGCTGGTTTCGGTCGAGCTCGACGAAATCCGTTCGCTCTCGGATCGCATCATCGTGATGTTTGCCGGCAAGGTGATGGGCGAACGCCCGGGTGATGCCGATGAGCGCGACATTGGCCTGCTCATGGCCGGCGTCACCAAGGAAGCCGCCTGATGGGTGCCCGCGGGGAACTGCCGCCATGGGTCGACGTTGCGCTGATCCCGGCGCTCAATCTCGTCCTTGCCTTGCTGGCCACGTCGGTTGTCTTCCTCTTCATCGGGGAGAATCCGCTTTCAGCCCTGGGGATCATGCTGGATGGCGCGCTCGGCTCACCGCGCGGCATGAGCTTCATGTTCTACTACGCCACCAACTTCATCTTCACCGGCCTCTGCGTGGCGGTGGCTTTTCATGCCGGGCTTTTCAATATCGGCGGCGAGGGACAGGCCTATTTCGCGGGTCTCGGCGCTGCCATGGTGGGGCTGGGACTCGATTTCCTGCCCTGGCCGCTTCTCATTCCGCTGTCGATCCTTGCGGCGGCGCTGTTTGGCGCGGCCTGGGGTTTTGTGCCGGGATACCTGCAGGCCAAGCGCGGCAGCCACATCGTCATCACCACCATTATGTTCAACTTCATCGCCACGAGCCTGATGGCTTACCTGATCAACTACTGGTTCAGGCCGGTCGGCAAGATGGCGGTGGAAAGCCGCGCCATCGGCTCCTTCGACCTGGCGAACGGAGATCTCACCGGCGCCTATATCCCGAGCTTCTTTGAGATCTTTCTCGGCGCTTTCGGCATCCGCATCAGTTCCTCGCCGCTCAATCTGACAGTGCTGCTCGCCTTCGCTGCAGCCTGGGCCATCTGGTATTTCCTCTGGCGCACCAAGATCGGTTACGAGATCCGGGCAACAGGCCTCAACGCCGATGCCGCTGTCTATGCCGGCATCAAGCCTGACCGCATCATCATGATCGCCATGGCAGTGTCGGGAGGTCTCGCCGGGCTTGTTGCCGTCAATGAAATCCTTGGCACACAGCACCGGCTGCTGCTTGAATATGTGCAGGGCGCGGGCTTCGTCGGCATCGCGGTTGCCCTGATGGGCCGCAATCACCCGGCAGGCATTGTTCTCGCCGCACTGCTCTTCGGGCTTCTCTACCAGGGCGGCACATCGCTTTCGCTCGCCAAGAGCCACATCAACCGCGATATGGTCGTGGTGATCCAGGGTCTCATCATCCTTTTCATGGGGGCCCTCGAGCAGGCCTTCCGGCCGTGGCTTGCAGCCTATTTCTTCAAGGCGGAGGAGTGATGCTGGAAATCCTCTTCAGTCCCGAGACGATCTCCTCGACGGTCCGCATGGCGGTGCCGCTGATCTTCGCCTGTCTCGCGGGCCTGTGGTCCGAGCGTTCCGGCATCGTTGATATCGGCCTTGAGGGCAAGATGCTGGCGGCGGCCTTTGCCTCCGCCGCAGCTGCCGCCTATTTCGGCAATGCCTGGATCGCCTTGATCGTGGCCATCGCTGTTTCCGTGAGCTTCTCCCTGGTGCATGGCTATGCCGCCATCAACCAGCGGGGCAATCAGGTCGTCTCCGGCGTTGCCATCAACATGCTTGCGGCCGGCCTTGCCGTGGTGCTTGGCAATGAATGGTTCCGCGAAGGTGGACGCACGCCGCAGATTCCGCCCGAGGCACAGTTCGCCGTTTTCAATCTGCCCTTCATGTCGTCGCTGACCGGCATTCCCGTTGTCGGCCCCTATCTCAACGTGATCTCGGGCCACTCCATTCTCGTCTATCTTGCCTTCATCTTCGTGGCGCTCAGTGCCTGGGCCCTGGCCAAGACGCGCTTCGGCCTCCGCCTGCGCGCCGTTGGCGAGAATCCGCATGCCGTCGATACAGCAGGCATTTCCGTGGCGCGCCTCCGCTATCAGGCGGTGATCATCGCCGGCATCCTGTGCGGGCTCGCTGGAACCTATCTCGCCGTGGCGCTACAGGGCAGCTTCGTGCGCGACATGTCAGCGGGCCGTGGCTTCATGGCGCTTGCTGCGCTCATCTTCGCCAACTGGCGGGCCTGGCCTTCCATGTGGGCCTGCCTGCTTTTCGGCTATCTGCAGGCGGTAGGCCTGCGCATGCAGGGCGTGAAGATCGCTGACTTCGAGGTGCCGGTGCAGTTCATCAACATGCTGCCCTATGTGATGACCGTTGTGCTGCTGGCGGGCTTCATCGGCAAGTCGATCCCGCCGCGCGCCTCCGGCATTCCCTACAGCAAGGATCGCTGAGATGCGCGACCTTGTGGAGGCAGCCAGGCTGGCTCGCGCCAGGGCCCACGCGCCCTATTCGAAGTTCTTCGTCGGTGCTGCCATGCGCGATGAGAAGGGCCGCGTCTTTTCAGGCTGCAACATTGAGAACGCAGCCTATCCGCAGGGCTGGTGTGCCGAACCTTCGGCCATATCGGCGCTGATCATGGCGGGCGGCACGCGCATCACCGAAGTGGCTGTGCTGGGAAACGGCGATGCGCTGTGCACGCCTTGCGGGGGCTGCCGCCAGAAGATCCGGGAATTCGCCGCAGGCGACGTCAAAATTCACTGCTGTACGGAAGCAGGCGCGCTCATCCGAACCTTCACGCTGGACGAATTGCTGCCAGCCTCCTTCGGACCGGAAAACCTGCGCTGACTATTCCCAGCCGCAGGCGATCTCGCCCTTCAGCTCGATCGGATCGCCCGGCCCGGCATTTCCTTCCGCAGGCAGGGCCTGGGTACGCAGCACATAGCTGCCTTCGTAGATGATGCCGTCCTCATCAGCGGAGGCTGCTTTCATGATCAATTCGACGCTCGGCGGCCTCTGGCCTTCCGGCTGCTCCTTGTAGAGATGCAGGCGGAGCTCATTGTCCTCGACCCACGCGAAGAGCAGGGCATCCGACAGGTCGAACTCCAGTGAGGTCTTCGCCACCTCGGGCACCTTCAGGATGAGGTGACCCTTGAAGTTCATGATGGGCGTGACAACGCCCCGCCCCAGCACACCACTGGCATAGAAGGTGACGGTGTCCGTTCCGGCAATGCAGTCAAAGCCGCCGGTTGCCCGGGCCGTGCTGGAAGAAGCAAGCAGAGCAAGTGCAGCAAAAGCGATGTGAAAGTGTTTCATTGTCTTCAACAGGTTAGGTGCAAATCTTTCACCCGGCAATTGTTTCCACCTGATCTGGCCAATGCTATGTTCCGGCCATGTCTGATCTCCATCAACGTCTTGAAGGGCGTAAGCCCAAATTCGCCATCATCCTCGGTTCATCGCTCGGTGACGTGGCCGAGGCTGTCACCGATCCGCTCGTCATTCCCTATGCGGAACTCTCCGGCTTTCCGCTGCCGAAGATTTCCGGTCATGCGGGCAAGCTCTATGTGGGCAAGCTCGGCGGCAAGGAAGTGGCGGTGCTGGCGGGACGCGCCCACCCCTATGAGAGCGGCAATGCCGCCGCCATGCGCCCGGCTATCGAGCAGTTGCATAATGCAGACGTCACCACGCTGGTGCTGACCAATGCGGCGGGCTCGCTCAAGACCTCGATCGGTCCCGGCTCGCTCATGATGCTCACCGACCATATCAACTATGCCGGCATGAATCCGCTGATCGGCACCCATTCCGACGCCGACTTTGTCTCTCTCACCGACGCCTACGACCCGGGCCTGCGCAAGCAGCTGCTGGCGGCAGCAAAGAAGGAGAAGATACCGCTCAAGCAGGGTGTCTATTGCTGGTTCTCGGGCCCGTCCTTCGAGACGCCGGCCGAGATTCGCATGATGCAGATCGTGGGTGGCAGCGCCGTTGGCATGTCGACTGTGCCCGAAACGATCATTGCGCGCCGTCTCGGCCTGAAGGTCTGCGCCATATCGACTGTCACGAATCTGGCGGCGGGCATCAAGGGTGCGTCACCCTCGCATGAGGAAACCAAGCGAGAGGGCGCCAAGGCCGCTGGCAAGATGCGCCGCCTTCTGACGCGCTTCTTCAAGGACATGAAGGCCTGATGCTTCCACAAGAGGTGATCCGGCGGAAGCGCGACGGCGCCAGCCTGACGCGCGGCGAAGTTCAAGAGTTCATTGCAGGCCTCACCGCCGGGAGTGTTTCCGAAGGACAGGTGGCGGCTTTCGCCATGGCTGTTTTCTTCAAGGGCATGACGCGCGAGGAAGCGGTGGGGCTGACATTGGCCATGCGCGATTCCGGCACGGTTCTTTCCTGGGATCTGCCGGGGCCCGTGGTTGACAAGCATTCCTCCGGCGGCATCGGCGACAATGTCTCGCTCATGCTGGCGCCCATGCTCGCGGCCTGCGGACTCTTTGTGCCGATGATTTCGGGGCGCGGCCTCGGCCACACCGGCGGCACGCTGGACAAGCTTGACGCCATCCCGGGCTACAAGACCCAGCCGGGTCTCGATCTCTTCCGCAAGGTGACGCGCGAGTCGGGCTGCGCCATCATCGGCCAGACCGCCGATCTCGCACCCGCCGACAAGCGCCTCTATGCCATCCGCGACGTGACCGCGACGGTCGAGTCCGTGCCGCTCATCACGGCGTCGATCCTGTCCAAGAAACTGGCAGCGGGTCTCGATCATCTGGTACTGGACGTGAAATGCGGTTCCGGCGCCTTTATGGGGAGCCTGGAGGAGGCTGCGGCCCTCGCCGAAAGCCTTGTTGCCGTCGCCAATGGCGCCGGCCTCAAGACCACGGCCCTCATCACCGACATGGATGAACCGCTGGCTTCCTGTGCGGGCAACGCCATCGAAGTGCAGAATGCCGTTGATTTCCTGACCGGTGCAAACCGTGACAGTCGCTTGCTCGATGTCACCGTGGCGCTGGGCGCGGAACTTCTGGCCAGCTGCGGCCTCGCAAACGGGGCTGCGGCAGAGAAGAAGCTTCTGGCTACGCTCGAGTCCGGCAAGGCGGTGGAACATTTCGACCGCATGGTCACGGGGCTCGGCGGGCCACAGGATTTCTGCGCCACGGCAAGCCGGCATCTGGCACGGGCTCCCGTCATCCGCGACGTGTTTCCGGAGACATCTGGGCAGGTGTCTGCCATTGAGACGCGCGCTCTCGGCATTGCCGTCATTGAATTGGGTGGCGGCCGCCGCGTCGCCAGCGACAAGATTGACCATGCCGTCGGGCTGTCGCATCTGGCGGGCAAGGGCATGAAAGTTGACGGCAAGGTGCCGCTCGCCCGCATCCATGCCCGCGATGAAGCAAGCTTTGCTGTTGCCGAGCGGATGCTGCGGGCCGCCTATCATATTGGAGACAAGGCAGAAGGCGGCCCTGTCGTCATCCGGCGGATTGGCGGGGAGTAGCGCCCATGGCTCGCGTCTTTCTCTTCATCATGGACGGCTTTGGCATCGGCGGGGCACCCGATGCGGCGAGTTTCGGTGACGAAGGTGCCAACACCTTCACCCATATTGCCGAACGGGCTCCGCTTGCTGTTCCCAATCTGGCGCGCCTCGGTCTTGGCGAAGCGGCAGCCCTGGTCTCGGGACATAATCACCTGCCCGGTGCAGTGGCAGGGCGCTGGGGCATCGCGCGGGAGGTTTCGCGCGGCAAGGACACGATCACCGGCCACTGGGAAATCGCCGGTGTTCCGCTCAGCCGCGACTGGACCTATTTCCCCAACACGGTGCCCGCCTTTCCGCAGGACCTGATCGACGCCATCGTGACGCGCTGCAAACTGCCAGGCCTGCTCTGCCTCAGCCATGCCTCGGGCACCGAGGTGATCGAGAGATTCGGTGAAGAACACATTCGCAGCGGCAAGCCCATTGCCTATACGAGCGCCGACAGCGTCATCCAGTTTGCCGCCCACGAACAGCATTTCGGACTGCAGCGGCTCTATGATGTCTGTGCCGACACGCGCGCACTGACCTATGAGATGAATATCGGCCGTGTGATTGCACGTCCTTTCGTGGGCGAGACTGCAAAAACCTTTGAGCGTACCGGCAACCGCAAGGACTATTCGGTGTTGCCGCCAAAGCCAACGCTGCTCAACATGCTGAGCGATGTCGGCCGCGATGTCATCACCGTCGGCAAGATCGGCGACATCTATGCCCATTCCGGTACGGGCCGGGAGATCAAGGTGGCAGGCATGGAGGCCTTGCAGGCCACAACCGAAGCCGCCATGCCAACGCTTGCGGACGGCGGATTCCTGATGGTCAACTTCGTCGACTTCGACACGCTCTACGGCCATCGCCGGGATGTGCCGGGCTATGCCGCGGCACTGGGCCGTTTTGATCTCTGGCTGGGCAAGGCGCTCACCCTCCTGAAGGCCGGTGACCGCCTCATCATCACCGCCGATCATGGCAACGACCCGACCTGGAAAGGCACTGATCATTGCCGCGAGCAGGTGCCTGTTCTCTGCTGCGGCCCGGGTCTCTGCAGCGGTAGCATCGGCAAGCGCAGCAGCTTTGCGGACATTGGCCAGTCGATCGCCCGCTACCTCGGTGTGGGGCCGTTGTCGGCTGGCGAGGCCTTTGACCTAGCGTAGTCTGCGCGGCGCGACGGCCTGTGCTTCGAGCGGGTTCTCCGGCCAGTAATGCCTGGGATATCGCCCGCGCATATCCTTGCGCACATCCGGATAGGCATTCGTCCAGAAGGTTTCGAGCGATTGCGTGACGGCGACGGGCCGCCCGGCAGGCGACAGGAGTTCGATGCGGAGCTTTGCCCGCCCGTCCGCCACCTGCGGCGCTGCGTGAAGGCCAAACATCTCCTGCAGCCTGACGCGCAGGACCGGATCGCCGTCCGTCTCATAGTCGATGCGATAGTGACCACCCGACGGCACTTCCATCCGGACGGGGGCCAGGCGATCAAGCCGGGCCAGCAGTTCGTGAGGAACAAGGCTGCGCAGGATGTTCGCCATGTCGAGCCGCTCAAGATCGCGCTTGCGGGCCATGCCGGCCAGATAGGGCGCGAGCCAGTCTGGCAGGGTGGCGAGCATGGCGCCGTCCGAAAGATCGGGCCAGCTCAGGTCAGGCATGGTCCGCTTCAGGAACATGATGCGGGCCCGCAGCGATTCCGCAGTTTCGTTCCATGGCAAAGCCTTGAGCCCGAGGGCCCGAACACCCGCCAGCATGCCTGCCGCCAGTGTCTCGGCATCGGGTGAAAGCTCAGGGCGCTCCTCGAGTATGAGAGCTCCAACGCTACGCACGTCGGCGACCACCACGGCATTCTGTTTGGTGTCCCAACCGGAAACCTTGCGGCTGCTGATGAGTTCCGCGAAGTGCATTTCGAGCTCCGCCCGCATCAGGGGGGCAGCGAGGAAGGCCCTGGCGTCGGCCTGGGCATTGTCGAGCAGGGCGATGGCGATGAACTCGGCTTTGGCGAGGGCGTCATGCTCCGGCACCTGTGCGCCGCCACCATTGGCCATGCGGAAGCGGCCATGCCCGCGCCGCCGGGCGATGCGGTCGGGATAGGCGAGCCCCAAGAGAACACCATGGGATACCTCGGACGTATCATCGCCAAGTTTCAGAAGGTCGGTGATCTGACGCGCGGACTGGCGGATGCGGTCGCGCGCGGCACCGCGCACATGCAGGAGCCGCGCTTCGATGTCGATGCTGGCCTCGCGCGGCAGGCCATCACGTTCAGAGATGAGGGCTGCTGTCTCGGCTGCGCTGCGCCCTGCTCCCAGCTCTGCCGCCTTGACCACCATGTGGGCGAGGCGGGGATGCAGCGGCAGGCGCACCATGGCGCGGCCATGGGTGGTGATCGCACGTGTTCCGTCAATGGCCGCCAGGTTTTGCAGCAGGTCCTGGGCCTGTGAAAAGGTGGCGGCCGGAGGGGCTTCAAGCCAGGGCAGGGCATCGGGCTTGCTCACCCCCCAATTGGCCATCTCGAGCGCGAGCGGCGCAAGATCGGCCACGCGGATTTCGGGATCGTCATGGAGGGCCAGTGCCCGCTGCTCGGCTTCTGGCCAGAGACGATAGCAATGCCCCGGCGCGAGGCGTCCGGCGCGGCCCTTGCGCTGCTCGGCCGAAGCCTGGCTGACCTTTATCGTCTCCAGAGCCGTCATGCCCGAGGCGGGATCAAAGCGTGGCGCACGCTTGAGGCCCGTATCGATGACCGCTTCGATGCCTTCGATGGTCAGCGATGTTTCGGCGATGGTGGTGGCGAGCACGATCTTGCGCCGGCCGGGTGAGGAGGGGCGAATGGCCTCATCCTGTTCGGCGAAGGACAGCGCGCCATAGAGCGGGCGCAGGTCGATGTTGGCAGCAAGCCCCGACTGCGCCAGCGTCTCGGCCGTGCGCCGGATCTCACCTTCGCCCGGCAGGAAGACGAGCAGGCTGCCCTTCGTCTCGCGAAGCGCGCGCGTGACGGCTTTCACCGTGTCGTCGATCAAGGTGAAGCGGGAGGGCCGCTCCAGATGCGTGACGGCCACAGGAAACATGCGGCCCGAGGCTGACACGAGCGGAGCCTTGCCGAGGTGCCTGCACAGGCTGTCGGCATCGAGTGTTGCCGACATCACCAGGATGCGCAGGTCTTCACGCAGGCTGCGCTGCACATCAAGCGTCAGGGCCAGACCGAAATCCCCATCGAGGCTGCGCTCATGGAATTCGTCAAAGATCACCAGTCCCGTATCGGAAAGTTCCGGGTCATGCTGCAGCCGCCGGGTGAGGATGCCTTCGGTGACCACTTCGATTTGCGTCCGCGCCGAAACCTTGCGCTCCAGCCGCACCGTGTAGCCAACGGTGTCGCCGACGCTCTCTCCTAATGTTTCCGCCATGCGCCGTGCCGAGGCACGGGCAGCGAGCCGCCGCGGCTCGAGCATCACAATCTTCCGGCCCGACAGCCACGAAGCGTCACAGAGTGCCAGCGGCACGCGCGTAGTCTTGCCTGCACCGGGCTCCGCCACCAGAACGGCGGCCGGCTGTGCCGCCAGTGCGGCCTTCAGCTCCGGGATGACGCGGTCAACAGGAAGTTCCATCTCCCGCTCCATTGGCGGGGTGGGTGCTGCTGTCAAGCGCTACACCATTTCCTTGAACCAGGGTGGATCAGCGCCCGCCCGCGACACCGTGATCGCCGCGGCCTTCATGGCATAGTTGGCGGCGGCACGCAGTTGATCCTCGGAGATGGTGGCGATGGCTTTCTTGGCAAGAATGCCCTGCTGGCGCAGGCTGGCGAGAAAGCCGGCATTGAATGTGTCGCCCGCCCCAACCGTATCGACCACGGTCACAGGCGGCGGCCGCAGCGCCAGATGATGCTGGGCGGTGAAGATCTCGACCCCTTCGGCGCCCCTCGTGATGCTGACGACCTTGGCGCCCGCTTTCAGCCATTTCCGGGCCGTGGCCGCGAGGTCGGTCTTTCCTGTCATCCAGTGGACATCTTCGTCCGACACTTTCACAATGTCGGACAAGGCAATGAGGCGCGCCAGCCGCGCCAGATGCGCCTTGCGGTTCTTGATCACCGTCGGCCGGATATTGGGATCAAGCGAGATCACGCGCTTTTTCATTTCGCGTTTCATGAGGGCCTCATATGTGCCGCCGCAGGGCTCGGGGATGAGGCTGATGGAGCCGAAATGCAGGGCCGCAACGGCAGCCGGGAGTTTTGGCAGATCCGCTTTGGTCAGGTTGCGGCCAGCCGAGGCGTCGTCAATGAAGGAGTAGCGTGCTTGTCCGTTCTCGAGCTTCACGAAGGCCAGCGTGGTGTGGTGGGGTTTGGTTCGCGTGAACTTGAGTACAACGCCGCTGTCGCTCAGGCTCTGGCGCAGTTGGTCGCCGAAGAAGTCCGTGGACAGTCCGCAGAACAGGCCGGTGGGCACCGCCAGGCGGCCCAGGGCAATGGCCGTGTTGTAAACCGAGCCGCCACCGAAGGGCTGATAGACGGTGGCGCCGTCCGGGCCCTGTCGCGGCAGGAAATCAATCAGGGCTTCGCCGCAACACAGAATCATCACATCCTCCCGCCAACTTGGCCTTCCCCATGCGCATCAGCCGGAACAGCACGCACAGCAAGCGTTTGCCAGCAGGCAGCAATGGTGTATAGGACCGCCGATCTTGAGGTGCGTACCTCAAATTCCTTCATGATGAAAGACATTGAATGACGACGCGTATCATTCCCGTCGAGGACTTCGACCTTGTGATCTTCGGTGCCACGGGCGACCTGTCGCAGCGCAAGTTGCTGCCCGCCTTGTTCCATCGTGACGAGCAGGGGCAGATCCCGCCCGGCGCCTGCATCATCGGCACCTCGCGCCGCGCGATGAGCAACGAGGAATTCCGCAACTTTGCGGCGGCTGCGATCGATTCCCATGCGAAGTTCATGAAGGCCACGCCGGAGGTGGTGGAGCGTTTTCTCAACCGCCTCTCCTATACGGCGGCAGAGGCCACGCAGGATGAAGGCTGGATCGGGCTCGAGAAGGAACTTGCCGACCGCAAGGATGTGGTGCGGGTTTTCTATCTTGCCGTAGCCCCCGAGCTGTTCGGCGATATCTGCGGCAGGCTTGGCCAGCACCATCTGGTGACCCCGAAATCCCGTGTCGTCGTGGAGAAGCCGCTGGGCAAGGATGGTGCATCTGCCGAGGCGCTCAACGATGCGATCGGCAAGGTGTTTCAGGAACCCGCCATCTACCGCATCGACCACTATCTCGGAAAGGAAACGGTGCAGAACCTGATGGCGCTGCGCTTTGCCAACGTTCTGTTCGAGCCGGTTTGGAACCACAACTATGTGGATCATGTGCAGATCACCGTGGCGGAAACCCTGGGGGTCGAGGGCCGTGCCGGTTACTACGACACCTCGGGCGCGCTGCGTGACATGGTGCAGAACCATCTCCTGCAGCTTCTCTGCCTCACAGTGATGGAGCCACCCTCATCGCTCGATGCCAATGCAGTGCGCGACGAGAAACTCAAGGTGTTGAAGTCGTTGCGCCCGATGACGGGCGAACGTCTGCAGAGCCATATCGTGCGCGGCCAGTATCGTGCCGGGGCCTCATCGCAGGGCCCGGTTGCCGGTTATCTGGACGAACTCGGCAATCCGGTCTCCACGACCGAAACCTTCGTTGCTCTCAAGGCCGAGGTTGGCAGTTGGCGCTGGAACGGCACGCCTTTCTATCTGCGCACCGGCAAGCGCCTGCCGCAGCGCGTCTCCGAGATCGTCGTGCAGTTCCGCGATATCCCGCATAATGTCTTCGGCCGTGCTGCGGGTCCGACCATGCCTAACCAGCTGGTCATCCGTCTGCAGCCCGATGAAGGCGTGAAGCTCGACATCATGATCAAGGATCCGGGGCCGGGCGGCATGCGCCTCACCCATGTGCCGCTCGACATGTCGTTCCGCGAAAGCTTCAATGTCCGTAACCCGGATGCCTATGAGCGCCTGCTCATGGACGTGGTGCGCGGCAACCAGACACTCTTCATGCGCCGCGACGAGGTGGCCGCTGCCTGGGCCTGGGTCGATCCGATCCTTGACCATTGGAAAGCCGCACAGGATGCACCCAAGGCCTACACCTCCGGCACCTGGGGCCCGGCGGCTTCTGTTGCTCTGATCGAACGTGACGGCCGTACCTGGCATGACGGTGGGGCATGATTGTCCACGCCAATCGCGAGGAACTGGCCGGAGCACTGGCGCGGGCTGTTTCGCAGGCACTGTCGCGGGTGATCACGGAGAAGGGCAAGGCCACGCTCGCCGTCTCGGGCGGCACCACGCCGCAGCGCTTCTTTGAGCTCCTGTCGCATGCCGCGATCACCTGGAACAAGGTGACGGTGACGCTGGTCGACGAGCGCCAGGTCGACGACGACAGTCCGCGCTCCAATGCCCGGCTCGTGAAGGCCGCGCTCCTGCAGAACAATGCCAGGGTGGCGGGCTTCGCGCCGCTTTTCCGCAATGAGAAGGCGGCCGCGCTGCTCCATCCTGATGTTGTCGTGCTGGGCATGGGCGCCGATGGCCATACGGCGTCGTTCTTTCCCGGTGGCGATACGCTGTCCAAGGCTATCGATCCGCAATCCAGGGAAGGTGTGATGGCGATCTCGGCCCCTGCTGCCGGCGAACCCCGCCTGACCTTCACTCTGGCGCGGCTCCTTCCGGCAAAGCTTTTCCTTCATATCGAAGGCGTGGAAAAACGCCGCGTGCTCGCAGAGGCGCAAGCCGGTAAGGATGCCATGCAGATGCCAATCCGCGCGGTGCTGCATTCCGGCCGCCCGCTGTCCGTCTACTGGTGCCCCTAAGGAGGCCTCACCATGACCGTGACTTCCATCGTTTCCGCCGTCACTGAAAAACTGGTGGCCCGCTCGGCATCCAGCCGGCGCCGCTATCTCGACCGCATTGCTGCCGCCACGGCGCAATCGCCCCGCCGCAAGGCTTTGGGCTGCGCCAATGTTGCCCACGCCTTTGCCGCATGTGGTGCCCATGACAAGAACGAACTGCGCAATGGCGATGGCCCGAACCTGGCCATCGTCACGGCCTACAATGACATGCTCTCGGCCCATCAGCCTTTCGAGCGCTATCCGGATATTATCCGGACGGCGGCGCGCGAAGCGGGTGGCACGGCCCAGGTGGCAGGCGGTGTTCCCGCCATGTGCGATGGCGTGACCCAGGGCGAGGCGGGCATGGAACTGTCGCTCTTCTCGCGTGACGTGATTGCCTTGTCGGCCGCTGTCGCGCTCTCGCATCAGATGTTCGATGCGGCCGTCTATCTCGGTGTCTGCGACAAGATCGTGCCTGGCCTCGTGATCGGCGCTCTCTCCTTCGGGCATCTGCCGGCCGTATTCATCCCCGCGGGGCCAATGACCTCCGGCATGAACAACGACGAGAAGGCCAAGGTTCGCGCTCTTCATGCGGAAGGCAAGGTGGACAGGGCGGCTCTGCTGGATGCCGAGGCACGCTCCTATCATGGACCGGGCACTTGCACCTTCTACGGCACGGCCAATTCCAACCAGATGCTCATGGAAATCATGGGCCTGCATCTTCCGGGCGCGACCTTCGTCAATCCGGGCTCGGAACTGCGTGACGAGATCACGCGGGCGGCAGCGAAGCAGGCACTTTCCATTACGGCGCTGGGAAATCGATACATGCCCATCGGCCAGATCTATGACGAGCGGTCGGTGGTGAATGGCGTTGTGGGTCTGCTCGCCACCGGTGGCTCCACCAATCACACCATGCATCTCATTGCCATGGCCGCAGCCGCCGGCATCGTCCTGACCTGGGATGATCTTGCAGAACTCTCGCAGGCTGTGCCGCTGCTGACGCGCATTTATCCCAATGGCTCGGCTGACGTGAACCACTTCCACGCAGCCGGTGGCATGGGTTTCCTGATCCGCGAGCTGCTGGGTGCTGGCCTCCTGCACGAGGACGTGAACACCGTCATGGGCACGGGCCTCAAGGGCTATCTTTCGGAGCCGCGCTTGAGCAGCGATGGTCTCACCTGGAACGAAGCGGCTAAGGAATCGGGCGACAGGGCGGTCCTGCGGGGCGCAACGGAGCCGTTCCAGCTCACAGGCGGCCTTGCCGTGCTGAAGGGCAATATCGGCACTGCCGTCATCAAATCCTCGGCCATTCCCAAGGATCGCCACGTGGTGGAGGCACCAGCCCGCGTCTTCCATTCCCAGGATGAACTCAAGGCGGCCTTCAAGGCAGGTACCCTCAACAGTGATGTCATCGCCGTTGTCCGTTTCCAGGGCCCCAAGGCCAACGGCATGCCTGAACTTCACTCGCTGACCCCCTGCCTCACGGTGCTGCAGAATCGCGGTCTCGCTGTGGGCCTTGTCACCGACGGCCGCATGTCCGGCGCGTCCGGCAAGATTCCGGCGGCCATACACGTCACACCCGAAGCCGCCGATGGCGGCGACATCGCCCGCATTCGCGATGGCGACATGATCCAGATCGATTGCACGACAGGTACACTCCGGGTTCTGGTCGGGGCGGAAGAGCTTGCTGCCCGTACCCCGGCAACGGCCGATCTCTCGATCAACGAAACGGGCGTCGGCCGTGAACTCTTCGCGGCGTTCCGGCGCTTTGCGGGCTCAGCCGATCGCGGTGGCTCCATTTTCGAGGTGGCATGATGGCAAGTGAGGCAAAGCAGAAGAAGGTCGAGCAGGCGCTGAAGGCGGCTCCCGTCGTGCCTGTCATGGTGATCGACGAGGTGGTGCAGGCTGTGCCGCTGGCCCGTGCTCTGGTCAACGGCGGCTTGCCCGTACTTGAAATCACCTTGCGCACCGCATCAGCACTCGACTCGATCCGCGCCATCATCGCCGAGGTCGAAGGAGCGATTGTGGGCGCGGGAACGGTCATGTCACCGCAGCAATTGCACGAGGTGGCGAAGATCGGTTGCGCTTTTGCCGTTTCGCCGGGGCATACGGCGAAATTGCTTGATGCCGCTGAAGATGTGGAAATGCCGCTGCTGCCCGGTGGCGTCACCGCCTCGGAAGTCATGGGCCTGCTGGAGCGCGGCTATCGCTTCCAGAAATTTTTCCCCGCCGAACCCGCAGGCGGCACCGCCACGCTGTCGTCGCTCGCCTCACCCATTCCGCAGGTGAAATTTTGCCCTACGGGCGGGATCAACTATGCGCTGGCGCCGAGCTATCTCAAGCTTGCCAATGTTATCACGCTCGGCGGCTCGTGGATGGCGCCGAAGGCTGCCGTGTCGGCCGGAGACTGGGCCACTATCGAAAAGCTGGCCCGTGAGGCAGCCTCACTTCGTTGACTTGTGCTCGGCTTCGGTTTCAAGCGCATTCATCGCGTTGACATAGCGCTCGATGGCAAGCGATTCCGTCGAGAGTCCCTGACGGTAGAACTCCAGCGCCGCCACTGCCAGCGTGGCGATCATGGAAATGTATGGCCCGGCAAAGAGGAAGAGGGCTGCGACGGCGAAGTAAAAACCGCGAATGCCGGTGTTAAGGCTCTTGACGGCCTCGGTCAGGACCACCGCCGTCTGTGCGACCATGTCGGTGCAATAGCGCGTCTGGGTCTTTGACTCGTTCAGCCCGCCCATCATGGCCAGCGAATAGGCCAGTTTGCGCAGGGCATAGGTGAAGGAGAAGAAGCTCCACGCCACGATGATGGTCAGCACCACGAAATAGGTGGTGAAAAGCGAGAGCGATGTGGGCGGAAAGAACTGCATCTCCATCAGGGCCGCATGGACGCGGTTGATGCTGGTAAGCGTGCCGAGAAGACCCGCCAGCACGATCAGCGTGGCTGAGCCGAAGAACGACATGCTGTTCGAGATGTGGCCCAGCAGGATGGCATCGAAAACCCGGTTCTCGCGATGGGAGTTGAGCAGCATCCGCATCCAGCGCATGCGCACCACATGAAGCTGGGCGTTGAGCGTGCCGCGGCCGAGGGTGTTGAGAAGGGGGCCGTAGGAAGCCCAGAGCACGAAGATCAGGACCAGCGCAATCATACGGGGGAGATCGAGATCGGAGGGAAGCATCGCGTGGTTTCCTAACCGTGGATTTCCTTGATGGTTTGCACCTTCAGGCCGGGTGCCCGCTCCAGCGCATAGTTGAGATTGAACAGCGATGTTGCCATCAGGACGGGGGCACCATCAAGATCATGGGCGATGGCGGAGCGGTTGCCGTCCACGAACTGGTCGACGACCTTGCGGTCATCGGCGGAGATCCAGCGCAAGACTTCGAAGCGCGTTGTTTCGAATTCGACCGGCACGCCATATTCCTGATCGAGACGGTCCTTGAGCACGTCGAGCTGCAGGGCGCCGACAACACCGACGATGGCGCCGGAACCATCCATGGGCGTGAAGAGCTGGACGACACCTTCTTCAGCCAGTTCCTCCAGCGCCGATTTCAGCTTCTTGGCTTTCATCGGGTCGGCGAGCCTGACGCGCCGCAGGATTTCCGGGGCAAAGCTCGGTACCCCGGTGAACACCAGGTCCTCACCTTCGGTCAGCGTATCGCCGATGCGCAGGACGCCGTGGTTCGGGATGCCGACCACATCGCCGGCGAAGGCCTCTTCGGCCAATGAGCGGTCCTGGGCGAAAAAGAACTGCGGCGCGTTCAGCGCCAGCGACTTGCCGGTGCGCACGATCTTGGTGCGCATGCCGCGGTTGAGCTTGCCGGAACAGACGCGCATGAAGGCGATGCGGTCTCGATGGTTCGGATCCATGTTGGCCTGGATCTTGAAGACGACACCCGTGAGCTTGGGCTCCACTGCTTTCACTTCGCGGCTGCGGGCCTTCTGGTCGCGTGGCGGCGGGGCATATTTGATCAGCGCTTCGAGCAGGTCGCGGACGCCGAAGTTCTTGATGGCCGAGCCAAAATAGACTGGCGACAGGTGGCCTTCCAGAAAGCCCTGCCGGTCGAAACCGGCCGTGACAGATTCCACCAGTGAAATCTCGTCGCGGAAATGCTGGGCAGCGCCGGGGGCGAGCAGTGCTGTTACGCGCGGATCATCGGGTCCCGAGACGGCCTCGCCTTCCGGCGCCATTTCGAGGCGGCGGATGCGTGGCTCGGTCAGGTCATAGGTTCCGGCGAAGTTCTTGCCGAGCCCGATGGGCCAGACCATGGGCACGGCGGTCAGCGCCAGGCCCTTCTCGATCTCGTCAATGAGGTCGAGCGGCTCCCGTGTCTCGCGGTCGAGCTTGTTGATGAAGGTGACGATCGGGATGTCGCGTAACCGGCAGATCTCGAAAAGCTTGCGCGTGCGGTCTTCGATGCCTTTGGCGCCGTCGATCACCATCACTGCCGCATCGACGGCCGTCAGCGTCCGGTAGGTATCTTCGGAAAAGTCTTCATGGCCGGGCGTGTCGAGAAGATTGAAGACGCAGCCGCCATATTCGAAGGTCATCACCGAGGTGACAACCGAGATGCCGCGCTGCCGCTCGATCGCCATCCAGTCGGAGCGGGTGCGCCGCCGGTCGCCCTTGGCGCGGACATGGCCTGCAAGCTGGATGGCGCCACCGAAGAGCAGCAGCTTTTCGGTCAGCGTCGTCTTGCCCGCGTCAGGGTGCGAGATGATGGCGAAGGTGCGCCGCCGCGCAACCTCATCCGGAAGGGAAATGGCCAAATCAGAATGCCCGAGATTACAATTGTTGCAGCCTGTAGCGGCCTCGCCGCCCGGCGTCCAGAGTTGCCCTTTGCCGGGGTGTGTGGCAGGGAGGGGCCAGAGGCGTTTGCATGACCAGACTGGCACTTCTTGGCGATATCGGCGGCACAAATTCGCGGTTCGGGCTGATCGAGCTCGGTTCCATGGAGGTGCGCGATGTCGAGGTGCTCCGCAACGACAATTTCAAGGGTCTCGAGGATGCCATCAGCCACTATGTGGAGAAGCGCGGCATTGCCGGGCTTGCCGCGGCTGCCGTCGATGTGGCCGCGCCGGTGGACCGTGAACGCATCACGCTGACCAACCGCGACTGGACCTTCAGTGCCGAGTCGCTGCGCAAGGCCGCGCGGGCCGAGCGCTTCCGCCTGCTTAATGACTTTGAGGCTCTGGCCTGGTCGCTGCCGCATATTGCCAGCGAGGATCTCGTCCAGATTGGCGGCATTGCCAACAACAAGCCGCTGGTGAAGGTGGTGCTGGGGCCGGGCACCGGCCTTGGCATGGCCGTGCTGGCGCCGGTCAAGGGGGGCTGGATGCCGATCCCCGGCGAGCTTGGCCACACCACGCTTCCTGTTGTCACCGCAGAGGAACTGGCCCTCAAGGACAAAATCAAGGGCAAGGATCGTTTCGCCGAGGCCGAGGATATCCTGACCGGGCCCGGCATGCTCGATCTCTACAAGGCCATCGCGGAGAAGCCGCTACATGAAACGCCAGAGGCCGTGCTGCAGGCGGCCCTGAAGGGCGGGGATGCCGCCGCCGGGAAAACCCTCGACCACTTCATGACCTTCCTCGCCCGCCTCGCGGGTGACATTGCCATGGCCATCCAGGCGCGCGGGGGGGTCTATCTGGCGGGTGGCATAGCGCCGTCCATCGCCGAGAAGCTCAAGAACCCCAAGTTCCGTGCCGTATTCGAAGACAAGGGCCGCATCGCTGAAGTGATGAAGCCCATTCCCTGGTATGTGATCACCGACAGGTTCCCGGCCTTCAAGGGCTGCGCGGCCGCCCTCAATGCGGAGGCTTCATGAGCAACGAAATCCTCGTCATCGTCGACATGCAGAATGACTTCTGCCCGGGTGGCAAGCTTGCTGTCCACGGCGGTCACGACATCGTCCCGGTGATCAATGATCTGGCCCGCCAGTTCCGCCACGTGGCGCTGACCCAGGACTGGCACCCGGCCGACCATCTCTCCTTCGCCTCGCAGCATGATGGCATGGTGCCGTTCATGACGATCACGATGCCTTACGGCCCGCAGACGCTGTGGCCGGACCACTGTGTCGTCGGGTCGCGCGGCGCCGCCATTCACTCCGAGCTCAATGTGCCTCATGCCGAGTTGATCATCCGCAAGGGCTTCCGCCGCGAGATCGATTCCTACTCGGCCTTCTTCGAGAACGACCACAAGACGCCGACAGGCCTGGGTGGCTACCTGAAGGAACGCGGCTTTTCCAAGGTGACGCTTGTCGGCCTCGCCTTTGACTATTGCGTGCGCTACTCGGCTGAAGACGCCAAGATGCTGGGCTTCGACGTGACTGTGGTCTCGCGCGCCACACGCGCCATCGATCTTGCCGGTTCCGCCCTGCAGACGCGCAAGAGCTTCGAAGAACGGGGCATTGTGCTCGTGTGACCTTCGCCTTTCCTGCGGCTCCTGCCGCCGCGGTTCCGATCTCCGGCAGTGCCGCTCTCTTTCCGGTGCACCGCGTCTACTGCGTGGGGCGAAACTATGCGGAGCACGTGAAGGAGATGGGGGGCGAGGTGGGGCGCGATCCGCCCTTCTTCTTCACCAAGCCGGCCGATGCCGCCGTGACCGCTGGCCGCTTCCCTTATCCGCCCATGTCGCAGGATGTGCATCATGAGGTCGAACTGGTTGTGGCCTTGGGGCCTGGTGCCGCCATCTTCGGCCATGCCATCGGCATCGACATGACCCGCCGCGATCTGCAGGCTGCCGCCAAGAAGCTGCAGCGGCCCTGGGATACGGCAAAGGCTTTCGACTTCTCCGCACCCCTCGGCCCGATACTGCCCGCCACGCAGGCGCTGACGGCAGGCGCCATCGCCCTTGATGTCAACGGCAGTTCGCGGCAGCGTGGCGATCTTTCGGAGATGATCTGGCGTGTCGATGAGATCATCGCCGAGCTTGACCGGTATTTCGCCCTGCGGGCCGGCGACCTGATCTTCACCGGAACACCCTCCGGTGTCGGGCCTGTCAGCAGGGGCGATCGCATGGAGGCGCGCATTGCGGGCCTTGGTACCCTCACCGTGGATGTCGTGTGAGCCAAACCCTCAAAGGCATCCTGCTGATGCTGGCGGCGATGGCCGTCTTCGTCTTTCTCGATTCGACTGCGAAGCTGGTGATGCAGACCCTCGACACCTTCACGGCTGTCTTCTTTCGCTATGCCATCGCACTTGCGCTCACCTGCGTTCTGATCTGGCGCACCGGGGGCCTGAGCCTGCTGCACACGCGCCACCCCTGGCTGCAGGTCACGCGGGGCGCGCTGCTGGTCGTATCGACATGGTTCAATTTCATCGCACTCCGCCATCTGGAACTTGCCACCAGCGCGGCGATCTTCTTCACCGTGCCGCTGCTTGTCTGCGGGCTGTCGGCACTCCTGCTCGGCGAGCATGTCGGTCCCCGCCGTTGGCTCGCCGTTGCTATCGGGCTTCTCGGCGTGCTCGTCATCATGCGGCCCGGTACCATGGCTTTCCACTGGGCCATGCTCAGCTCACTGGCTGCAGCCTTTTGCAGCGCGCTCTACAACATCACCACGCGAAAGGTCGGAAGCCATGACAGGGCCGAGACGTCGCTGTTCTTCGTCGGGCTCTTCGGCAGTATCGGTTCCCTGGCGCCGCTGCCCTGGCACTGGCAAATGCCGCAGGGCAGCGAGTGGCTGATGCTGCTGATCATGGGCACGGCGGGCGTGGGTGGCCATTTCCTGCTGATCCAGGCCCACAGGCTCGCGTCCGCTGCGACGCTGGCCCCCTACATCTACACCGAGATCATCTGGATGACGATCGCCGGCATCATTCTCTTCAGCCACTATCCTGACCGCTGGACAATTGCGGGTGCTGCCATCGTCATCGCCTGCGGCATCTATGTCTGGCATCGGGAGCGCGCGCATGCCCTGCGCGAAACCGCGGTCGAGATCAACCCGTAAAGCAGACTGGCCTTTGGCAGTGTTGCCAAAGGCCAGTTCAATTGCGTTTCGCCCGGAGGCCTGTGCTTCCGGTCAGCCGGCAGAAATATAGGCGGTCTTGACGGCCGTATAGAATTCCGAGGCATAGCGGCCCTGCTCGCGCGGCCCGAAGCTCGAACCTTTGCGGCCGCCAAACGGCACGTGATAGTCGACGCCCGCTGTTGGCAGGTTGACCATGACCATGCCCGCGGCCGACTTCTTGCGGAAGTCGGAGGCATGCTTGAGCGACGTGGTATAGATGCCCGAGGACAGGCCGAAAGGCGTGTCATTGGCCACGGCCAGTGCTTCTTCGTAGCTTGCAACCTTGATGACGCTCGCCACCGGCCCGAAGATTTCCTCGCGGTTGATGCGCATGTCGTTCTTGCTGTTGATGAAGAGTGCCGGCGAGAGGTAGTGCCCCTTGGTCTCGCGGTTGAGGCGTTCACCACCACAGGCGAGTTCGGCTTCCTTGCGGCCCACGTCGATATACATCTCGTCCTGGGCGAGTTGCTTTTCGTCGACCACGGGGCCGATCTGCGTGCCGTCCTTGAGGGCGTGATCGACTTTTAGCGCCTTGACCGCCGTCACCATCTTTTCGACGAAGGCGTCATGGATTTTGCTTTCCACGATGAGGCGAGACGAAGCCGTGCAGCGTTGCCCCGTCTGGAAGAAGGCGCCATCGACAGCCCCTGCCACTGCCGCATCGATGTTGGCATCATTGAGAACTACGAGCGGATTCTTGCCACCCATCTCGAGCTGGAACTTGGCGCCGCGCGCTGCGCAGGCTTGGGCGACGCGCGCACCGGTGTCGACGGAGCCGGTAAAGGAGATGGCATTGACGTCGCGCGAGTCGAGAAGCGTCTGGCCGACGATGGAACCACGGCCCATGACGAGATTGAGAACGCCCTTGGGCAGGCCCGAACGTGAAGCGATCTCAACGAGAGCCCAGGCCGAACCCGGCACGAGGTCGGCAGGCTTGAACACGACCGAGTTGCCGAAGGCCAGCGCCGGGGCAATCTTCCAGGCCGGGATGGCAATGGGGAAGTTCCACGGGCAGATCAGGCCGACCACACCCACGGCTTCGCGGGTGACATTGATGTCAACACCGGGCCGCACCGAAGCCAGCGCCGTGCCTTCGATGCGCAGGGCCTCCTGGGCAAAGAACTTGAAAATCTGCCCGGCGCGCATGGTTTCGGCGATGCCGTTCGAAAGCGGCTTGCCCTCCTCGCGGGCCAGCAGCTTGCCGATCTCGTCCTTGCGGGCCAGGAGTTCGCTGCCGATGAAGTCGAGCGCGTCGGCGCGCTGCTGCGGTGTGGACTGCGACCAGGCCGGCAGGGCCGCCTTTGCCGCGGCAATGGCACTTTCGGTCTGGGCGCGGTCAGCCTGGGCGTATTCACCCACGACGTCGCTGACGTCCGACGGGTTGATATTCTTGCTGACAGAGGCGCCCGCGACCCAGTCGCCGCCGATGAAATTCTTGTTCATGTCTTGGTCTCTCGCTTGTTGCTGGCTGTAGTTAGCAGATGAAGCGCGGGTGGCGCTATCCCAGGCGCAGGAGCACTGCACCTGCGACGATGAGGAGGCCCCCGGCGATGCGCGCGGGTGTGAGGGTCTCTTTCAGGTACTTCGCCGACATCAGCAGGGCGAAGATGATGCTGGTTTCGCGCAAGGCGGCGACGGTGGCGATCGGCGCCTGGGCCATGGCCCAGATGACGACGGCATAGGCTATCGACGATGCACCGCCACCGATGAGACCTGCCTTCCACATGGGCAGCACGTCGCGCACGGCACTTGTGCCGCGGACGGCAAGAACCGTCACGAGCAACATGGCGGCGTCGAAAACAAAGACCAGCCCGGCATAGGCGATAGGCGTTCCGGAGACACGCCCGCCGAGTCCGTCCACCACGGTATAGACGGCGATGAACACAGCCGTGCCGAGGGCATAGAAGACGGTTGCGCCATCAGCACTGCGCCGCCGCATGCCGGAGAAGGCGGCGGCCAGCAGCCCCCCGATCAGGACAACGATCCCGGCAATGGCCAGCGGCGAGGGCACATCGTGGGAGAAAATGAAGGTACCGATCAGCGTGAGCAGGGGGGCAGCGCCCCGCGCCATCGGATAGACGAGGCTCAGGTCGCCGTGGCGGTAGCTGCGCGCCAGGAACAGGTTGTATCCGGTATGCACGATCCCCGAGATGAAGGCGTAGGGGTAGCCGGCCTCGCCCGGCAATCCCAGGACGAGCAGGATGCCGATGCCAAACACGCCCATGAGGATCTGCAGGAGAAAGAGGGCAAGGAATCGGTCCAGATTGAGCTTGATCTGAACGTTCCAGGCCGCATGCAGGAAGGCCGCGAAAAGAACGGCCAGAAAGACGGTTGTTTCCAAGGTGAATACGCCGAAGTCGGCTGCGGGTTAGGCCGCATATGACCCTTTTGCAACAGGAAAACCCGGCCTGAAACTGCCGGGTCAGCGCTGCGCCGTTGTTAGGGAGCGATCAGGTGCAGAGTGCGCCCGCGGCCGAACCCACGCGGCATTCCAGTGTCAGGGTTGAACGGGGGCGGAGCATCACGGCTTGTTCAAGCCCGAAGGACGTATCGCCCAGGATCTGCTCGCCAAGGAACGTGGCCATGTAGGGCGTATAGCGCATGCAGGTAACAGCAACGATGATGTCATTGCCGGCGGTCATCAGCGAGGCCATGCTGCTGGTCTGCGGCGTGGTCGTGCAATTCGGCCCGGAGCCCTTTTGCGTCTTCCAGATCAGTTGTGGTGATCCGGATTGCAGGCGGTAGCCATAGAGCTTCACGTTGACGCTGCTGAGCGGCGTCGGGGACATGATCAGCTCTACCGCCTTGTAATAATCGGCGATGCTGGTGTTGAGCACGGTGGTGCGGTTCTGGCTGGTGGTATCGGCCACCACGCTCGCCGCATAGGTCACCTTACGGTTCAGCGAGATGAGCTGCGTCAGGTCGATCATGCCGAAATAGAGGATCAGGAGGAAGGGCAGGATCAGCGCCGTTTCGATGGCAGCGACGCCCTTTTCGGCGATGGCAAATGTTTTGAGCTTGGTCAGGATCATGATCGTGTCTCAGGCGCAGCTTGAGCCGGCGGGGAAGGGTTCGTTCTGGAACATGGCGAAGCCGACAAGCCGCCGCATGCTGTCGTCGCTCATGTTGGAGAAGAAACTCATGAAAGGCAGTACAAAGTGCCAGTCATAGGTGGCGACGATGGCAACGGCCTGTGACGGTGAGCCACACTTGTAGGAACTGCTGGAAACTGAACCGCCAACCGAGGGGCCGACCGTTAGCATGGAGGGCAGGGACGATTTCAGGGTCGTGAAGTTGGTGGCCGAGTTGACATAGACCGAAACCTTGTGCGTGCAGTCGACGACGATGCCGGCCATATCGCAGACGACGCTCTTGAGCTGGCCCTGGGTCATTGCGGCTGCCTGAGCCTGGCCGGTTCGCACCTGGCGCGCGGCCTCCTGCACGCTCGACTGCAGCGTATATTCAGTGAAAAGCATCAGGCCGGTTTCGATGATGCAACCCAGCACATAAAGAAACGGACCTGCGACGAGTGCAAACTCGACAGCGGTCGCGCCGCGTTGCGCACGCATATACCGTCGCAGCAGCCGGCCTATCATGCCGTATGGATTGGGCTTGAACATACACCATCTCTCCCGAGACATCGCACCTATTACTACAACCTAGGTGCTAGCAGATGGCGATTTCTAAGATTTGAAGCGATGAAGTAAATTATTGGCTAACGAAGCAAATGGCCTTGTCATGAAAGCGAAAGGCTGGCGCGGCGTTAACCGGCCAGCCCGCGATGTTCGAAAGCGGCTCTATGTTTATTGTGGCGCGGGAGGCGCTTCAGATTTCGAGTCTTCCTGGCCGGTTGCCAGCTTGATCTTGTTCTTGATCTGCTCGACGAGCACACCATTGTATACGACGTCGTCGCCGATCTGCAGTTCGGACTGGCAAAGCGGTGCGCAGCTATAAGTGCGGCGTGATGCACCGCTCGCATCTGCCTTGAAGACCGCAACCAGGTTCTGGACTTCGTGCCTGACGCTGACCTCGACATTCATTGACTGCTTGCCGTCCTGGTCCAGGATGATGATGTTCGTTGTGCCGAAGGCGCGGCCATGCACCAGAAGCTTGTCGCCCTGGACCGTGGCGTCCGCAATGGTCGGATTGCCAATGACAACTGCACCCGGCGTCGATGGCAGGCTGAGCATGGTGGACTGATCCGCTTCGATGACGAGCGGATCCGAAGCGAGCGCACCACCCGCAAGCGCAAGGCCGAAGGCGGCCGACAGGAACACAAGACGCATGTTCAATATACCCCTGGGCACACTTTGCGCCCTTCCGCGGCGACCTTGACACGGGAATGGTGAATCTTCCCTTACCGGCGGGGACACAACATATATGGCCCCGGGATGTGCCCCTGAAAATTCGGTAATGTCGTTCACCATTTATCGACCATGCCTCGCGGAAAGCCCGCAATACGGGGCTGTTCGGGCCGGAATTTACTCTGCGTTAAAACGGGAGGACTAGGTTCACACCTGTTCAACGGCGTTGTGCGTGGTGCCCGGCGCAAATTTGAACGGTGCAGTTAGTATAGTTTGGAGTTTACATTATGAAGAAGTTTTTCAAGGACGAATCGGGCGCAACCGCCATTGAATACGGCCTCATCGCCGCCGCCATGGGCCTCGCTCTCGTGGCCGTCATGCCGCTCCTGGCGACCGCCATCACCGACACGTTCACCACGCTGGCCGGTGGCATCTCCTCTGGCTCGTAATTGAGCCTCGCACCGAGGTTCTGCCTTCGCGCAACTCTCGGGCATCAGATGACAAGGACCGCCGGGCATTGCCCCGGCGGTTTTCTTTTTGCTGCGGGCACAAACGCGGTTAACCACACCTTTACAGAGCCTGTGTGAAGCTCGCGGCAACCTCCTCTAGCCCGAAGCTGCGGTATCATGCTCCATACACTCTCGATTGCCCTCCTTCCGACCTTGATGATCGTTGCCGCGGTGAGTGACGTCGCGCGCATGAAGATTCCGAACTGGCTGACGGCCCTGGTGGCTGTTGCCTTCTTCCCCATGGCATTGCTGATCGGCATGCCCATGAGCGAGTTTGTCTGGCACGTGGCCGGCGGATTGATTCTCTTTGTCGCAGGCTTTGTCCTGTTCTCGGTCGGGCTCTTCGGTGGTGGCGACGCCAAGCTGCTGGCTGCTGCCGGTCTTTGGTTTGGAACAGCCCAGACCATGCCCTTCCTCATTGCCACGGTGACCTTCGGCGGCATCATGTGCCTGGCTTTCGTCATCTGGTCTTTTCTTGTCTTTACCTTTGACATGCATGGGCCCGGCAGCGGCGAGCGCAGTTGGCTGAAGCAGATGATGCGGGTGAACGTGCCTTACGGCCTCGCGATTGCGGCCGGCGCCATCCTGGCCTTCCCCGCCACGCCCTGGGTGAAGATCGGTTAATCACGTGACCCAACTTCTCATTAACCAAATTTTTCCCAATCCGTCCGAAACATGACCTTTGAGTATCTGCGCCGTGGCGCGCTGTGAGGATCTGAAATGAGTAAGATGCGCATCGTAATGTTCGGCTTGGCCATTGGTTCGGCAGCCGTCGCCGGCGTTTTGGCGAAAGGCGTCATTGGCAAGAAGCCGAAGGTCGAGACCCAGTTGGTCACCAAGGTCGAGACCACCGATGTGCTGGTTGCCGGTGCTGACGTGCAGATTGGCGGCAAGCTTTCCACTGCCGCTCTTTCCTGGAAGGCCTGGCCGAAGGAAAACATCCAGGACATCATGATCACCCGTGATGAGATGCCGGATGCCGAGCAGCAGCTTGCTGAAGCACGGGCTGCGGTGCCGATCTTCAATGGCGAAACCATCATGGAGAAGAAGATCGTGAAGCCCGGCGCTGGCGGCTTCATGAGTGCCATCCTGCCGAAAGGCATGCGCGCCATTTCGCTGGCCATTTCTTCGCGCGCCTCCGCCGGCGGCTTCATCCTGCCAAATGACAAGGTGGATATCATTCTCACCCGCAAGATTCCGGGTCCGGGGCAGCTCGTGAAGAGCGAAACGGTGATCTCCAACGTCCGCGTTCTGGCGATCAACCAGGTGCTGCGCAAGGTTCAGGAAGGTGACGACGTCGCCATGAAGGAAGTCGAGACGGCGACCTTCGAACTTGAACCGCAGCAGGCGGAAGTCCTGGCCAAGGTGGAGACCGAAGGCGAATTGTCACTCACCCTGCGCTCTATCGCCGAGAACGACGGCAAGACCGCCGATGACGGTCCGCAGCTGGCGGAGAAATACCGCGGCGGCATCAAGCAGAAGTCCACGGATACCGTGTTCATCCGCGCCGGCATCGAAACCTATTCCACAAATCCCTGAGGACCGAGGCCAACATGTTCTCCAACTCCAAAATCTCGCTCGAGTCCGTGCTGCTCAAGGCCGGCATTCTGGCAGCGAGCCTCCTCACGGCCGCGAGCCTGGCCTTCGGCATCCAGATGGGCATGAGCAGCAAGGCTGCTGCAACTGATCTTGACGCCCAGGCGGCAAGCGATGGCCACTTCGTGCGCATCGGCCAGAACAAGTCGGTGGTGGTGAGGCTGCCTGCTGAGGCCCGCGACGTGATCGTCGGCAACAGCGACATTGTCGATATCGTGGTGCGCTCCAAGAACACCGCCTATCTCTTCGCCCGCAAGATGGGCCAGACCAACGCCTTCTTCTTCGACGCGAATGGCCAGCAGATCCTGAGCCTCGACATCGAAGTGGCTCTCGATGTGACGGCAGTGCGCAAGGCGCTGCTGCGGGCCCTGCCGGGCACGAAGATCACCGTCGACACCATCAATGGCAATATCGCGCTGGGCGGTGTGGCTCAGAGCCCGATCGAAGCCAAGACCGCCGTTGACCTTGCCGACAAGTTCCTCAAAGGCGCATCCGGTCTCGAGTCCGGCACCTCTGTATTGAACATGATCAAGGTCGCGGGTGACGATCAGGTCATGCTCAAGGTTCGCGTTGTTGAAATGCAGCGCGACGTGCTGAAGCAGCTTGGCGTCGATCTCCAGGCGCTTATCAATGCCGGCAGCTTTGCCTTCAATCTCTCGAGCATCAATCCGTTCAACAGTGAGTTGCTGAGCCCGGATGGCGGCTATGCCGCGGCCTTTTCCAGCGGCGGCAACAGCGTCGACACGGTGATCCGCGCCATGGAAGGCGATGGCCTGCTGCGCACCCTTGCAGAACCCAACCTGACCGCCTTGTCAGGCCAGGGCGCCAAGTTCCGTGCCGGTGGCGAATTCCCCTACCAGACCTGCGACCGCACGGCGACGACGCGTGATTGCACCACCGAGTTCAAGGAGTTCGGCATCAGCCTCGACTTCACGCCGACGGTGCTCGACGATGGCCGCATCAACCTCAACATCGCCACGGAAGTGAGCGAACTGGCCAGCATCACCTCGGGCGACACCTCGATCCCGAGCCTCAACAAGCGCGGCGCCTCGACTGTCCTCGAACTGCCGAGCGGTGGCTCGATGATGATCGCAGGCCTTATCCGGGAGACGACGCGCCAGAATATCAACGGCACGCCGGGCCTCAAGAAACTGCCGGTCCTGGGTGCGCTCTTCCGCAGCCGTGAATTCATCTCGAACGAGACAGAGCTCGTGATCATGGTGACACCCTATCTGGTGCGCGCCACCAACGAGAAGAAACTTATCTCGCCGGACAAGGGCTTCAATCCGCCGACCGACCGCCAGGCCATCTTCTTCGGCCGCCTGAACAAGGTCTATGGCAAGGGTCAGGCTCCGGACGGTCAGTACAACGGTAACGTCGGTTTCATTGTGGAATGAGTGGGGTCAGTCACATGTATTTGCATAACAAGGCCAAGCCTCGCCTTCTGATGGCTGCGTCGGCCGCTCTCGTCGCCTTTGCTCTGGCCGGTTGCGCCACGGATGATCTGGCGCTCGATGATACCTATCAGCCTTATGCGCCTTCGGAACGCTATCCGATCGAGTACTCCAAGGCGCCGGTCACCATTCAGGTGGCGACGACCAGTGGCACTCTGCAGCCATCGCAGGTCAACGCCATCGCAGGCTTCGCCCGCCAGTCGCTGGCTGGTGGTGCAACCCCGGTGACCATCAGGCGTCCGGCGGGCGGCGGCAAGTCGGCCCGCGTCGCTCAGGAAATCGCCGGTCTGCTCGTGCAGCAGGGTGTGCCGAGCCACCTGATCCGCAAGGGCACTTATCCCGCCGGTTCCGGCTCGCCCGTGCAGATTTCCTATGCGAAGGCTTATGCCCACACCAAGCCATGCGGCGAGTGGGATGAGAATCTGGCCAACACCGCCCAGAACACCCGCTACAGCAACCACGGTTGTGCTGTTCAATCCAACATCGCGGCCATGATCGCCGATCCCAACGATATCGTGCGTCCGCGTTCGGAAAGCATGGGCGAAGGTTCGGCTTCGGTCGCGGCAGTAACCAAGGTGACCACCGGCGAAGCGCCGCAGCAACGTTCGATCTTCGACATCTTCAGGTAAGTCGGGCGGCGAACGGGACACAGTGATCGACAGGACAAGAGCATGAACAGCGCGCAACAGTTGTCAAATCCGGAAGCAAACCACAGTGAGCTGGTGGCCTTGCTGCCGCGTGCAGACATTCACGTCTTCTGCGAAACGCAGGAGACCGGCCAGGTCGTCCAGCGTGCCAGTGCTGACAGGCGCATGTCGCGTGCCCATGTCACCATTCAGCTCGGCGGCATCCCCGCGGCCGTGCAGGTCTATCAGACCCAGCCCACGCCGAATGTGCTTGTGGTCGAAACGCATCTGGGCCGCGAAGAGCTGTTCCGCGAACTGGGCCGTCTGGCAGAAGTCTGCCAGCCCTCAACGAAGGTGGTCATCATTGGCCACGTCAATGATGTGGTGCTCTATCGCGAACTGATCCGCCAGGGCATCAGCGAATACATGGTGGCGCCGGTCACGCCGCATATTTTCATGGAAGCCTTGGCCGCGCTCTTCAACGATCCCAAGGCGGCCCCGCTCGGCCGTGTCATCTCTTTTGTCGGCGCCAAGGGCGGGGTCGGTTCAAGCACCATTGCCCACAATGTCGGTTGGGCCTTGTCGCAGCGCCAGAACATCGACACGATCATCACCGATCTCGATCTCGCCTTCGGCACCGCCGCCCTCAACTTCAACCAGGATGGCGGTGGCGGCATTGTTGACGCCCTCGGCCAGCCGGATCGCGTCGACTCGACCCTGATCGACCGCATGATGACCAAGGTCGGTGACAAGCTCAGCCTGCTCAATGGTCCGGGTGGTGTTGACCGTGACTATTCGATTGAGTCCCACGCTGTTGAGACCATTCTCAATGTCGTGCGGCAGTCGTCCCCGGCCATCGTCGTTGACGTACCGAACATGTGGGCGCCTTGGATCAAGTACACGCTGATCAATTCCGATGAGATCTTCATCACGGCAACGCCAGAGCTTCCGGCCCTGCGCAACGCCAAGAACCTCATCGACATGCTCAAGGCGGCACGGCCCAATGACAAGCCGCCGAAGCTGGTGCTGAATCAGGTCGGTGTGCCCAAGCGCCCCGAGATCTCCCCTGCCGATTTCGCCAAGGCTGTCGGGCTGACGCCTGTTGCCGTCATTCCCTACGACCCGCAGTCCTTCGGCCTCGCCCAGAGCAATGGCCAGATGGTCTTCGAGGTCGCGCAGAAGTCCAAGGCCGCAGAAATACTCGCTGAACTGGCCCGCTCGCTTGGCGCAGCACCGGCACCTGTTGCAGCAAGCAAGGCCGCCAAGGGAAGCCTCCTCTCCAAGCTGCCCTTCATGGGCAAGAAATCGTCTTAAGTCGCGTAGAAGGTTTTAGAGAATGTTCGGCAAGAGAAGCGACGGCAATTCGATCCAGCCAGGCTCAGCAATTCCGCCGTCGCCAGGTGCCCTTGCGGGTGGTGCCGCGGCAGCACCAGCAGCCGCCAAGGCGGCAACTGTGCCAGATCTGCAGGCGACGCCGGCCGGCGGCCAGCGCCCCACCGCGCAGGCGGCTCCGCCGGCAAAGCCGGCACCTGCAGTGGACCATACCCGCCGTTCCGAGAACTACTACGACATCAAGAGCACGATCTTCAACGCGCTGATCGATGCCATCGACCTGACGCAGCTTGCCCAGCTTGACCGCGAGGCGGCCCGCGACGAGATCCGCGATATCGTCAACGAGATCATCGCACTCAAGGACGTGGTGATGTCGATCGCCGAGCAGGAAGAACTGCTCGAGGACATCTGCAACGACGTGCTGGGCTACGGTCCGCTCGAGCCGCTGCTCGCCCGCGATGACATCGCCGACATCATGGTCAACGGCGCCAGCACGGTGTTCATCGAAGTCAACGGCAAGATGCAGAAGACTGGGGTGCGCTTCCGCGACAATGCCCAGCTTCTGAATATCTGTCAGCGAATCGTCAGCCAGGTCGGCCGGCGTGTCGACGAAGCCAGCCCGATCTGCGACGCCCGTCTTCCTGACGGCTCCCGTGTCAACGTCATTGTGCCACCGCTGGCGATCGATGGCGCAGCCCTCACCATCCGTAAGTTCAAGAAGGACCGTCTCAAGCTTCCGGATCTTGTCCGCTTCAAGTCGGTGACGCCGGAAGGCGCCACACTGCTGGAGATCATCGGCCGCGTACGCTGCAACGTGCTGATTTCCGGTGGTACCGGCTCCGGCAAGACGACCTTGCTCAACTGCTTGACCGGCTATATCGACCACGACGAACGCATCATCACCTGCGAAGACGCCGCGGAACTTCAGCTGCAGCAGCCGCATACGGTGCGCCTCGAAACCCGCCCGCCCAACCTCGAGGGCGAAGGTTCGATTTCGATGCGCGATCTCGTCAAGAACTGTCTGCGTATGCGTCCAGAGCGCATCATCGTCGGCGAAGTCCGCGGACCAGAAGCCTTCGATCTCCTGCAGGCCATGAACACGGGCCACGACGGCTCGATGGGCACGCTCCACGCCAACAGCCCGCGTGAGGCCCTGTCGCGTCTTGAGTCCATGATCACCATGGGCGGCTTCGCCCTGCCGTCCAAGACCATCAAGGAGATGATCACCGGTTCGATCGACGTGATTGTCCAGGCATCACGCCTGCGCGATGGCTCGCGCAAGATCACCCACATCACCGAAGTGGTGGGCATGGAAGGCGACGTCATCATCACCCAGGATCTCTTCGTCTATGAGATCGTCGGCGAAGACGCCAATGGCAAGATCATCGGCCGTCATCGTTCGACCGGCATCGCGCGCCCGCACTTCTGGGATCGTGCCCGCTACTACAACGAAGAGCGGCGCCTCGCCGATGCCTTGGAAAAGGCAGAGACCCGCAATGATGGCAACGAATAGGAACTAGGGACCTTCCGGCATGTTCAGCGAGGGCGTTTCCGATCTGGCGTTTATCTTCATGGTGGCTGTTGCTGTGGGCGGCGGCATCCTGGCGCTGGTCTATCCGCTGATCTCCGCCTCGTCGGCCAGCCGCCGCGTCGAGCAGATCACAACCGGCAAGAAGGAAGCCAAGTCATCCTTCCGCGCGCGCTTCCAGGAGGACTCCAAGGACGCCCGCCGCCGCCAGATCCAGGACTCGCTCAAGCAGATCGAGGACAAGGAAAAGGAACGCAAGAAGAAGCTCACCTTGCGCAACCGCATCGAACAGGCGGGCCTCGACATTCCTGTCAGGATGTTCTGGATGCTCTCGGCTGTCGCTGGCGTTCTGTTCTTCATCGTGCCGACCATTTTCGGCCTGCCGCTGCTGCTCAATCTGGGCCTTGGCTTCGTTGGGTTCCTCGGCTTTCCCCGCTGGTTTCTCAATTTCCTGCGCAAGCGCAGGCAGAATATTTTTCTCAACGACTTTGCTGATGCCATCGACGTGATGGTGCGCGGCCTCAAGGCGGGCCTGCCCGTCTCGGAAGCCATGAAGATCATTGCCGCTGAATCCGGCCCGCCGGTGGGGCCGGAGTTCATGGAAGTGGTCGACGGCCAGCGCATCGGCATTTCCATCGACCAGGGCATCGAACGCATGGTCGATCGCATGCCGCTGGCGGAGGTGAACTTCCTTGCCATCGTCATGACCATTCAGGCCAAGACCGGCGGCAATCTTTCCGAGGCACTCAGCAACCTGTCGCGTGTGCTGCGCGACCGCAAGAAGATGAAGGCCAAGATCAAGGCCGTGTCGCAGGAAGCCAAGTCTTCCGCCGCCATTATCGGCTCGCTGCCCTTCATCATCATGGGCGCCCTGACCGTGCTGAACCCGAACTACCTGAAGCCCATGCTCGAGACCAACATGGGTCACATCCTGATGATCGGCAGCGGCGTCTGGATGCTGATCGGCGTGCTCATCATGCGCAAGATGATCAATTTCGAAATCTAGGCCTTTACTGGCGAAAGCAAGACCATGAACTTCATCACCTCCCTGCTTCAAATCGAGACCATGATCACGCTGCTGGTCGGTCTCGCCGTGTTCGGGACGGTGATCACGGTGGCCGCACCCTACTTCGAAAATGACAAGCTCAAGTCACGTACCAAGGCCGTGGCCGAGGAGCGCGACAGGTTGCGCTCACAGCTGAAGGCGCAATTGAATTCCTCGGAAGCGAGGCTCCGCGAGAAGCCGAAGGCGGGTCTCTACACGCAGATCGTCGAGGCACTCAATCTGCGGGCCGTATTCCAGGGCGATGCAGCCCGTGAATCGCTCCGCAAGGCGGGCTTCCGCTCGGAAAAGCACCTCGTCACCTTCCTCGCCTTTCGCGTCATCACGCCAATCGTCTTCGGCATCATCACCTTCGTCTATACTTCGACGGTCTTTGCCGACCGTGTGCCGCCCAATCTGCGTATCGCGGGCTCGTTCATCGCTATGGTGGTGGGCTTCTACATGCCGCAGGTGGCTCTGCAGAATTTCATCCAACGCCGCCAGGCGTCGATTAAGAAGGCCTGGTCGGATGCGCTGGACCTGCTGCTGATCTGCGTGGAATCGGGCATGGCGCTTGAGCCGTCCCTGCAGCGTGTTGCCCGCGAGATCGGCTCGCAGTCGGTACCGCTGGCCGAGGAACTGTCACTGACCGTCGCCGAACTGTCCTATCTCCAGGATCGCCGCAAGGCACTCGACAACCTCGGAAAGCGCACGGGCCTCGAGACGGTGAAGGCCGTCGTCACCAGCCTTATCCAGTCGGAACGCTATGGTACGCCGCTGGGCACAGCCCTGCGCGTGCTGGCGCAGGAAAACCGCGATGCCCGCATGTCGGAAGCGGAGAAGAAGGCCGCCGCCCTGCCGCCAAAGCTCACCGTGCCGATGATCCTCTTCTTCCTGCCGGTGATCTTTGTCGTCATCCTCGGCCCGTCGGTCATCATGGTGATGAAGATCGACTAGCAGTTCGGCGCCGTCGCTGCGGCGGCGCTTCGTCTGAGAACAGCCGCGAAAGGCCATGCTGTGTCTTGTGCCAGTGATGTGGCCTGACGATGAAGTCCCACAGAGCCAGCCATGCCGCCGGCATGCTCAGCATCCAGTAAAGCGGGATGGTGAGCAGTGTCCCCCACCAGCCATGAAGGCCGCGGGCCTTGAGTCCGACCGCGGCACTTGCCAGAGCCGTGCCATAGCCTGCCGCAAGGATCGCCACGGAGATTCCCGCGATGATCGCTGACGGGATGCTGTCGTCCTCGGCTGCGCGGCCCGAGAGGAAGAACCACAGGGCGTGCGCCAGGAGCAGCGGGTGGAGCAGGGCGGACATGAAGACCCCCAGCGTCATCATCTGGAAGGTCAGGAAGCCGTCCCATCTCACGCTTTGGAAATGTTCCACGGGTCTCCGCATATGCACCAGCCAGGTGTGCAGGAAGCCCTTGAGCCAGCGCCGCCTCTGCCGCATCCAGTTGGGCAGCTGCGTGTTGGCTTCTTCCAGTGTCGTGCTGTCCAGTGTCTGGGTGCGATAGCCCGCCTTGGCCAGCCGGTATCCCAGGTCTGCGTCCTCGGTCACGTTGAAGGGGTCCCAAGCGCCCACCCTGCGGAGTGCGGCGGCGCGGAAGTGATTTGATGTACCGCCCAGGGGAAGTGGCAGGCGGCAGGCCGCAAGACCTGGGAGGATCACGCCGAAGAGTGCTGCATATTCGGCCGTGAATTGCCGGGTGAGCCAGTTCTCATCCGGATTATAGAAACCGAGCACCGCTTGAAGGCAGGCCACATTGCTGCCCGCTGCGGCAAAGCCTGCCGCCGCCAGGCGAAGCTGCTGCGGATCGGGCACATCTTCCGAGTCATAGATCGTAAGCAGGCTGCCACGTGCGAAATGCAGCGCATAGGTGAGGGCGCGCGGCTTTGTTTGTGGCGCGCCTGCGGGGATCGTGATCACGTCGAAATGGGGCGGTAGGTTATGGCGTCCCACGGCCCGCAGCATCGCCTCGTCCTTCTCCTCAAGCAGTAGCTTGATGTCGAGCTTGTCTGCCGGATAGTCGATGGCCTGCAGTGCCCGCAGCAACTGCTTGAGCACTTCTGTCTCGCGGAAGAGCGGCACAAGCACCGTGTAAACGGGAAGTTGGTCGTCGCCGAGCGGCGGCGGCACAGGCCTGCTCCACGGCATGTCGGAGACAAGGCACAGCATGCGAAGCCACATGAGTCCGAAAAAGAAAGCGGCCATTGCCGCGCCCAGGGCGGTACTCAGATAGTTGCCGCCAAGAAATGCCAGCCCGGCAAGCACCACGAGCAAGGCGGCGCTGCCGGCCATCTGCGGGCGCGTCAGGCGGAAACGCGCCGAATGCAGGGGCTGTGTCCGGGCGAGTTGCGACACGGTCTCGTCGAGAAGGCTTTCACCCCACACACGGAACACCGAATCGTGGAAGGCCTGTGGGGAAATCCAGGCAACCACCTTCAGGTCGCGCGTCGCCGCCTC
This sequence comes from Pseudomonadota bacterium, assembly GCA_020161855.1. GTDB lineage: Bacteria > Pseudomonadota > Alphaproteobacteria > Rhizobiales > Aestuariivirgaceae > Aestuariivirga. Next base: position 142,312 of record JAIUNJ010000005.1, on the reverse strand, counting down.
GCGCAAGGCGTCTTCGCTGGCGGCGCCATAAAAGGTGAAACAGAAGAGCCGCATCACCGGAATGAGCCGGTGCCGCAAGGCAAGGTCGAGCCCCTCGCCGTCGAGTTCGGCCATCAACACGTCAAGCCCGTCTTCGGGAAAAAGTGGCAAGACTTCCGGCGGGCCATGATCTAGAGAGAGGGCCGACGCATGAACGTGCCCCGCAAATGACGACCGACCGTCCAGAACGCCCATCGCCTGACAACCCCAGCATGTGGTGGCTTTCCCGCGCCATCCACACGTCCCGGGCGAGACTAAAACCCGGCTGCAACGCCATGGCAAGGCCATTGCGCGGGATACGGGCCATTTTTGTGCTGGGTCTCGGCCTTGCCGTGGCCACCCTGGCTCAGGCGCAGGACGCTGCAACCTTCCCGCGTTTCCGCCATGCGGAGCAGGAGGCCATGCAGGGGTCTGCGCCGCCGGCCAGCACCATCCGGCTTCTTGCCGAGGGCGACTATGCGCCGTGGAGCTTCACGCTTGATGACGGCACCATGGCAGGCATTGCCGTAGAGATGGCGCTGGTGGCCTGCGAGGATGCGGGGCTCAGTTGCGAAGTGCTGCCTACGCCTTTCACCGGACTTGCCCCGGCCCTCGCCGCCAACGAAGGCGATGTCATCATCTCGGGTATGCGGGTGACCACTGAGATCGAGGCGCAATTCGCCATGACGCGCCCCTATTTCAAGAGCGTCGGCCAGTTTGTGATCCGCAGCGGCACGCCCATACCGGGAGCCGATCCAAGAAGCCTTCAGGATCGCCGCATCGGCTACATCAAGGACACGCTGCATGGCGTGTTCCTGCAGAAATACTACGGCCGCTCCACGCTGGTGCCGGAGAACTCCGAGGCCGAGCTTTTCGAGGCCCTGCGCACCGGCGCGCTGGATGCCGTCTTCGCAGACGGCGTGCGCGCCATGTTCTGGATGAACGGTGACCAGTCGCGCGATTGCTGCGAGCGTCTTGGCGGGGCCATGGTTGATCCGGAAACGGTCACGCGCCCGCTCGTCTTTGTGTTGCGCCAGGACTCGCTCGCCTTGCGCGACAGGCTCGATGCCGCCCTTGATCAGATGGAAGAGACCGGCCGGACCGCAACCATCTTCCAGCGCTATCTTCCCGGCAAGGTTTGGTGACCACTCCATGATTGATGCAGAGAAACTGATCACGGCGTCGCGTGGCGCTGCTGTTCCGGTGCGGATTGTCAGCAAGGACGAGGCCGGTGCAAAGCTTGGCGCCGCTGCGGCCTGGGCCCGGGCCGCCGGATTTGATGCCGCCCCCCTCTCGCTCCTGCTGGTGCCGGGCAAGTCCGGTGCCCTGGAAGCTGTTTATGTCGGCGCGCCGCGCGCGGGTGACGATCCCTTTGCCCTCGGGGCCATTTCTTCGCGCCTGCCGGAAGGCCGCTATGTCTTCGAAGGAGATGTATCGTCGCCGGAGGCCGTGGCGCTGGGCTGGTGTACCGAACTCTACAAGTATGACCCCTTCCGGCCGACGAAGCCGAAGCTCGTCACGCTTGTTGCGCCGAAGGGCGTGAATGCCACTGAGATCGCCCGGATTGCCAATACCGTCTTCACCGTGCGTGATCAGGTGAATGCCCCCGCCAACCTGTTCGGCCCCGATGAGTTGGAGAAAGCGGCGCGCGCCCTTGCACGCGAGCACCGTGCGGCCGTCAAGGTCGTCTCCGGGCCCGCGTTGGCCCGCGGCTTCCCGCTCATTCACACGGTCGGCATGGCCTCCACCCGGAGGCCACGCCTCATCGACATCACCTGGGGTTCGCCGAAGCATCCCAGGGTGACACTCGTCGGCAAGGGTGTCTGCTTTGACACGGGCGGGCTCGACATCAAGCCTTCCGCCGGCATGCTGCTGATGAAGAAGGACATGGGCGGTGCCGCCAACATCCTCGGCCTCGCCGGGCTTGTCATGGCGGCGAGGCTCAAGCTCCGTCTCCGCGTCCTCATTCCCGCGGTCGAGAACGCCATTGCCGGCGACGCCTTCCGCCCCGGCGATGTCTTCAGGACACGCAAGGGCCTTACCGTCGAGATCGGCAACACCGATGCCGAAGGCCGCCTCATCCTCTGTGATGCGCTGGCGCTCGCAGACGAGGAGAAGCCCGATCTCATCGTCGACATGGCAACGCTCACCGGTGCTGCCCGCGTGGCGCTCGGCCCCGATCTGCCGCCATTCTATACGGATGACGATGCACTCGCCGCCGACCTCATGCGCCATGCCGCTGTCAGCAACGATCCGCTCTGGCGATTGCCGCTCTGGCGCCCCTACAACAGCCTGATTGAAACGCCGGTCGCTGACATCAACAACAGCGGGGCCGGGGGCTTTGCCGGATCAATCACGGCCGCCCTTTTCCTGCGCCGCTTCGTCGAACAGGCGAAGGCCTGGGCGCATTTCGACATCTTCGCCTGGACGCCGAACGGAAAGCCGGGACGCCCCAAGGGCGGTGAGGCGCAGGCGCTGCGTGCCATGTATGCCTTGCTGAGCGAACGTTACGGCTGAGATATTTGACTCCAGGCCCGCCGTGGAGAATGATACGGACCCGTAACGTTTCTCCGGGAGGGCCCATCCGTGCCCCTGAAATTGACGCCCGCCCAGGCGCTGAAGCTCTGGCATGATGTTGGCTTGGCCCAGGTCCATGACGACGAGCCTGACCTGTCGCTCCGTCAGATGACCCTGTTGCTGGCCATCTACATGGAGGCGCCGCCTCACACCGTACGCGGTCTCGCGGCAAGGCTCCATGTTTCGAAGCCGGTCGTTACCCGTGCTCTCGACACGATGGGCAAGCTTGGCCTCGTGTCGCGCCGCCGCGACGAGGCGGACAAGCGCAACGTCCTTGTTCAGAGAACGGTGAAAGGTGTGCTCTATCTTGAGCGCCTCGCCGATCTTATCGGCCTCAAATCGGAGTCTCTGTGAATGTCATCCCTCGACAAGCGCCTGCATGCCTTCCGGCCCGATCTCGCGGAAGCTTCGCTGAAGGGCAAGGTGGAAGCCCAGGCCTTTTCTGAAGGCACCTTGAAGCAGGTGAGAACGCCAGTCGCCTCGCTGCGCCGCGAGCCGTCGCCGTCTGCCATGCAACTCAGTGAAGCCTTGATGGGTGAAAGCCTGCGTGTGCTCGATGAGCGCGATGGCTGGGCCTGGGTGAAGCTCGAGGCTGACAGCTATGTGGGTTACGTTGAGTCCGTTGCTTTGCGTAGCGAGGTGCTGGCTGCCACCCATGAGGTCTCGGCGCCATCGACGCTGGTCTATCCCAAGGCGGATATCAAGTCGCAACCTGCCCACATGATCCCCATGCTGGCGCAGCTTTCGGTCATCGGCCAGGAGAAGGACTATCTGCTGCTCGCTTCCGGTGGCTATGTCTTTGCCAGGCATGTGCGGCCCTATCACGCCGGCATGGGTGATTTCGTGGCCGTCGCTGAGCGCTTTCTCTTCACCCCCTACTACTGGGGCGGCAAGACCATTCGCGGTCTGGATTGTTCCGGGCTTGTGCAGGTCTCATTCAATGCCGTGGGCTGGCCGGCACTCCGCGACAGCGACATGCAGGAGGCAACGCTTGGAACGCTTCTGCCGCCTGCCGAACACAAGAAGCTGCGCCGTGGCGATCTCGTGTTCTGGAAAGGCCATGTCGGCATCATGGCCGATGCGGAAACGCTGCTCCATGCCAGCGGCCACCACATGATGGTGGCGATCGAGCCACTGTCCGAAGCCGTGGCCCGCAACGAAGCGGCAGGCAAGCCCATCACCAGCATCCGGCGGATGGCTTAAAGGCTCAATAGCCCCGCGACCGGTCCACAAGGTTGCGCAATGTGCCGTCTCTTTCGAAGTCCTGGATCTGGGCCGCCACATAGGCGCAGATCACGGAAGGATCGGAGTCGGCTGCGATATGTGGCGTCACCGTGACCTTCGGGTGCGACCACAGCCCGCTTTCCGGCGGCAGCGGTTCCTTGCGGAAGACATCGAGCGTTGCGGCATGGAGTTCGCCTGCATCGAGCGCGGCGAGGATATCGTCCTCCACCTGCTGGCGGCCACGCCCCGCATTGATCACGATTCCGGCGCCGAAAGGTCCCTTGCGCGAGAGCTTGCGGAAGAGCGCACGGTTCAGGATTCCGTCGGTGTCGGATGTCGCTGGCAGAAGGCTTACCAAAATATCGGTGCGCCCGAGGAAGCGATCAAATTCAGCGCTTCCGGCGTAGCATTCGATCCCGGCAATGGCCTTGGGCGAGCGGCTCCAGCCCACCACCTTGAAACCCATCATGGCGAGCTTCCGTGCCGCATCCTGTCCCAGCACACCGAGCCCCATCACGCCAACGGTCATGGCGCTTGCCGCATGGGTCGGGAAGGAGTCCCACTGCTTCTTCGCCTGCTGGGCGTCGAGGCGGCGCTGCTGCCGGTGATGCCACAGGCAATGCAGCACGATCCATTCCGACATGCGGTTGGTCAGGTCCGGGTCATTGACGCGCACGATGGGCACTTCGCCCGGCAGCGTCGGATCGCTGAGGATGGCGTCGACGCCTGCGCCCAGCGAGAAGATCACTTTGAGGTTGCTCAGTGACTTAACCACATGGGGTGGCGGCAGCCAGGCGGCCACATAGTCGATAGTGGAAGGGTCGCCCATCTCGGGCCAGATGCGCACATCGAGGGCAGGCATGGCCTTGCGCATTTCGGAGGCCCAGAGCGTTGCGTCCCAGGTCGGCGTTACAAAGAGAAAGCTGCTCATTGCCGGACGATTCCTTCCACGGCCTTCAGGTTGAGAGAGGCAGCAAGAAGCGCCTTGGTATAGTCTTCGCGCGGGTTCCTGAAGATCTGTTCGCCGCTGCCGCGTTCCACCGCAACACCGTTCCGCATCACGATCACCTCATTGGCCAGCGCCCGCACCACGCGCAGGTCATGGCTGATGAAGAGATAGGCGAGATTGTGCTTGGCCTGCAGGCCGCGCAGCAGTTCCACCACCTGCGCCTGCACCGACATGTCGAGGGCCGAGGTGGGCTCGTCGAGCATGATGAACTTGGGCTCCAGCGCCAGCGCCCGGGCAATGGCAATGCGCTGCCGCTGGCCGCCGGAGAACTCATGCGGGTAGCGGTCCATGCTCTCGGGGTCGAGGCCCACTTCCGTGAGCGATTGTGCCACCTTCTCGCGCCGCAGCCTGGCGGAGAGCGATGGTTGCTGGATCATCAGCCCCTCGGCCACGATCTGTTCGATCGACATGCGTGGGCTCAGCGAGCCGTAGGGGTCCTGGAAGACGATCTGCATGTCCTTGCGCAGGGGCCGCATGGCCTTGGCATTGAGGCCGTTGATCTGCCGCCCGCGGAAGCGGATGTCGCCCTGCGAGGAGATGAGCCGCATGATGGCAAGGCCCATAGTGGTCTTGCCCGAACCGCTCTCGCCGACAATGCCCAGCGTCTGGCCAGCCCTGATCTGGCAATCGATACCGTCGACAGCCTTGATATGCCCGGTGATGCGCCGGAACAATCCGCGCCGGACCGGAAACCACACCTTGAGGTTCTTCGTTTCGGCAATCACCTCGGCGCCGGGGCGTGGCAGCGGTGGATTGCCCTTGGGTTCGGCCGCCAGCAGCATGCGCGTATAGGGATGATGCGGATGGGTGAAGACCTCGGCCGTCTCGCCCGCTTCCACGATCTTGCCTTTCTGCATGACACAGACCTTGTCGGCCATGTGCCGCACGATGCCGAGATCATGGGTAATGAGCAGCAGCGCCATGCCGAATTCGGCCTGCAGGTCTTTGAGCAGCTTCAGGATCTGCGCCTGCACGGTCACGTCGAGTGCTGTCGTGGGCTCGTCGGCGATGAGAAGCTCCGGCTTGTTGGCGAGCGCCATGGCGATCATCACGCGCTGGCGCTGGCCACCCGAAAGCTGGTGCGGGAAATCCTCCAGCCGCGTCTCCGGATCGCGGATGCCGACCTTGCCGAGCAGTTCGATGATGCGGGCGCGCGCCGCAGTACCGCTGAGCCCCTGATGGATGTCGAGGATCTCGCCGATCTGCCGCTCCACCGTGTGCAGCGGGTTGAGCGAGGTCATCGGCTCCTGGAAGATCATGGTGATGTCGTTGCCGCGCACCCGCCGCAGGGCCTCGTCATCGGCGGCGAGCAGGTCCTCGCCCTTGAAGAGGATTTCGCCGGAAGGATGCGAGGCGGAAGGATAGGGCAGCAGCTTGAGGATCGAGAGCGCGCTTACGGATTTGCCTGAACCGCTCTCGCCCACCAGCGCCAGCGTCTCGCCCTTTTCCAGCGAGAAGGACACCTTGTCGACGGCGAGCGCCGTCTTGCCGCCCTGGTGGAAGGCAACCGAAAGGTCCTTGATCTCGAGAAGGGCGCTCATGCGAAGGTCTTTCGCGGATCGAGCGCGTCACGCACCGCTTCACCGATGAAGACGAGCAGCGTCAGCATGATAGAGACGACGAAGAAAGCGGTGAAGCCGAGCCAGGGCGCAAAGAGATTGTCCTTGCCCTGCTTGACCAGTTCACCGAGCGAAGCCGAGCCCGGCGGCAGGCCGAAACCCAGATAGTCGAGCGCGGTCAGCGTTGTCACTGAGCCCGAGAGGATGAAGGGCATGAAGGTGACCGTCGAAACCATGGCATTGGGCAGAACATGGCGGAACATGATCTTGCCGTCGCTCAGGCCAAGCGCCTTCGCCGCGCGGACATATTCAAAGTTCCGTGCCCGGAGGAATTCGGCGCGCACCACGCCCACAAGCCCCGTCCACGAGAACAGCAGAAGAATGAAAAGCAGAAGCCAGAAACTCGGCACCACGAAGGCCGAGAGGATGATGAGCAGGTAGAGGGTCGGCAGCGACGACCAGATATCGATGAAGCGCTGGAAGAGAAGATCGGTCCAGCCGCCGAAATAGCCCTGGATGGCGCCGGCGAAGACACCGATGATCGAGGAGAACAGTGTCAGCACCAGCCCGAAGGCAACCGAGATGCGGAAACCATAGATCAGCCGCGCCACCACATCGCGCCCCTGGTCGTCGGTGCCGAGCCAGTTCAGGTTTCCGGCGATGCATTGCGGGTCCGTCACCCCGCCGGGGTATTTGCCGCAGGCCACGTCCGGCGTCAGCAGGAAGGCCGGCCGCGACGGCGCGGGCATCGGCAATTCCCGGTTCACCGTGTTGTAGGAGTAGCGCAGCGGCGGCCAGATCATCCAGCCATTGGCTGCGATCTCCTCCTGGTTCAGCGGGTCGCGGAAATCGGTGACGGCAAGGAAGCCGCCGAACTTGGCTTCCGGATAGTCGAAGATCGTGGGGTAGAGCAGCTCGCCCTTGTAGGAAGCGAGGATCGGCCGGTCATTGGCCAGAAGTGGCGCGAAGAGCGAGGCCACGAAAAGCAGCGTGAACAGTACGAAGGACCAGAAGCCGCGGCCGTTGCGGCGGAAGAGCCGGAAGCGCCGCTGGTTGAGGCCCGTGAGCTTGAAGAGCGCCACCTTCAGGTCTCCCGCGATTCAAAGTCGATGCGCGGATCGATCCACGTGTAGGTCAGGTCGCTGATCAGCGCCACGACAAGGCCCATCAGGGTCATGATGTAGAGGCTGGCGAAGACCACCGGATAGTCGCGGTTGACGACCGAGCGGAAGGTGAGAAGGCCAAGGCCGTCGAGCGAGAAAACCTGCTCGATGAGCAGCGAGCCGGCGAAGAAGGCCGAGAGGAAGGCGCCGGGAAAGCCTGCGATCACCAGCAGCATGGCATTGCGGAAGACGTGCCCATAGAGCACGCGGTTCTCGGTCAGGCCCTTGGCCCGCGCGGTGGTCACATATTGCTTGCGGATCTCGTCGAGAAAGGAATTCTTGGTCAGCAGCGTCATGGTGGCGAAACCGGAAACGCCGATGGCGAAGAGCGGCAGCACCAGATGCCAGGCATAGTCCAGGATCTTGGCCGGCCAGCTCAGCGATGAGAAGTTATCCGAGGTGAGGCCGCGCAGCGGGAAAATGTCCCAGTAGCTGCCGCCGGCGAAGAGCACGATCAGGATGATGGCGAGGATGAAGTTCGGAATGGCATAGCCGACGATGATGACGCCCGAGGTCCAGATGTCGAAGGTGGAACCATCGCGCACCGCCTTGCGGATGCCAAGCGGGATCGATACCGCATAGGTGATCAGGGTCAGCCACAGGCCGAGCGAGATCGACACCGGCAGCTTCTCGATGATGAGGTCGACCACCCGCTTGTTGGTGAAATAGCTCTCGCCGAAATCGAAGGTCGCATAGTCACGCAGCATTTTCAGGAAACGCTCGCTCGGCGGCTTGTCGAAGCCGAATTGCACTTCCAGTTTTTTGATGAATTCCGGGTCGAGCCCTTGCGCCCCGCGATAGGTTGAGCCCTGTCCGCCATCCTGCGTTTCATCGCCGCCGCCGCCCAGCCTGCTGCCGGCATCGGCATTGGCATTCTCCAGCTTGGCAATGATCTGCTCGATGGGTCCGCCGGGCACGAACTGCACGATGGCGAAGGTCAGCAGCATCACCCCGAGCAGTGTCGGGATCATGAGCAGCAGGCGCTTGATGATATAGGCGGCCATCGGGCGCGGGTCAGCCCTTCTTCAGTTCAGCGTCGGCTTCGGCGTCGAACCACCAGATATCCGGGTAGCCGGGCGAGTAGCCGGGCATCTTTCCGGGATGCCGCACGCGCTTCCAGTAGGCGATCCAGTCTTCCGCCTTGAACCACATGGGCACCACATAGTGGTTCCACATCAGCACCCGGTCCATGGCACGGCAGGCGGTGATCAGCGACGGCCTGTCGGGCGCGGTGACGATCCTGTCGATCAGCGCGTCGATGGCGGGGTTGGCAATGCCGCAGACATTCTTGCTCTTCTGCTTGCCTGCGAATTCGCTGCCGAAGAAATCCCGTTGCTCGTTGCCGGGCGAAAGCGACTGGCCCCAGACATTGACGATCATGTCGAAATTGAACTCGCCCTCCAGCCGCTCATATTGCGCCGGATCGGCGGTGCGCACCGAGGCATCGATGCCGAGGAGGGCAAGCTGGTCCCTGTAGGGCAGGGCGATGCGCTCGAAGGCCTCGGAGTCGAGCAGGATCTCGAAGCGGAAGCTCTCGCCCTTGGCGTTCTTGAGGATCTGCCGCGTGCCCTGTGTCTGCGCCGTCCAGCCGGTGGCCGCGAGCAGCGCTTGTGCCTCGCGCATGTTCTTGCGCCGGTCCTGCGGCGTGGCATTGCTGGCGCTTGTATATTCGCTGGTGAAGACCTCGGGCGGAACCTGGTCGCGCAGCGGTTCGAGCAGCGCCAGTTCTTCCGGCGAAGGCAGGCCCTTTGCTTCCAGTTCGGAATTGTTGAAGAAGCTGCGCGAGCGTGAGTAGAGGCCGTAGAACAGGTTCTGGTTCGACCATTCGAAGTCGAAGGCGAGATCGAGCGCGCGCCGCACCCGCGCATCCTGGAAAAGCGGGCGCCGCAGGTTCATCGCCCAGCATTGCATGCCGTTGACGCCCAGCCGCGGGATTTCATCCTTGATCACCCGGCCATCCTTCACCGCCGGGAAGTCATAGCCCGTGGCCCAGCTCTTCGACGATGTTTCAAGCTGAACGTCGAACTGCCCGCCCTTGAAGGCCTCGAACTGCACATTGCGATCAAGATAATACTGCATCTCGATCTCATCGAAATTGTGCTGGCCGCGTCTGACCGGCAGATCCTTGCCCCAATAATTCTCCACCCTGACCAGCCTGTAGGATTGCCCGGGCTTCACTTCGGCCACGCGATAGGCGTCGGAGCCAAGCGGCGGCTCAAGTGTCGATTGCGAGATATCGCGGGTCTTGCCGTTGGCATCCGTGCCCGTCCACCAGTGCTTCGGCAGCACCGGCAGCTGCCCCATGATATGCGGCAGTTCGCGATTGCCCTTGATGGTGATGGGGAAGGTCACTTCATGATCGCCGGTCTTTTCGCCGGTGCCGACATCCTTGTAGTAGCCGCCATATTGCGGGTGATTGGCCTTCAGCGCCTCCATGCTGAAGATCACGTCTTCAGGCTTGATGGGCTCGCCATCATGGAAGCGTGCTTCCGGGCGCAGCCTGAAGACCACCATGCTGGCGTCATCGGGATACCACACGCTCTCAGCAATCAGCCCGTATTCGCTCGAAGCTTCGTCGAGCGAAGACACCATCAGCGTTTCATTGACGCCGGTCGAGGCTGGATCGCCCTTGATCGTGTAGGGGTTCAGGCTGTCGAAGGAGCCAAGCGTGCCAAGGCGCATGCGCCCGCCCTGCGGCGCATCGATGTTCACATAGTCGAAGTGGGAAAACTCCGGCCCGTATTTGACCGTGTCGAAGAGCGTCGTGGCGTGGCGGAAGATGCGTTCCTGGGCGAAGGCGGTGGATGGCAGAAGGGAGAGCAGCGGCGGCAAGCCGGCAAGCTGCAGAATGCCTCTGCGCGTCAGTCCCATGGGCGCCATCCCTCCGTGATTCGGATTCCGTTTTAGAGCCTTGCAGCTGCAAATGAAAACACCGGCAGGTGGTACCTGCCGGTGTTGAAACTGGTCCGCCAATGATGGCGATATCAAGGAGCCGGGAAGGGCTTGGGCGCGTCCGAAAGGGTTGCCAGATAGGCCAGCAGGTTGGCGCGCTTGGCGTCGTTCTTGATGCCGCCGAAGCCCATCTTGGTACCCTTCACATAGGCTGCCGGATTGGTCAGGAAGGTGTTGAGGTTCTCGTAGGTCCAGTTCTCGGACGACATGGCCTGGAGGCCGGCAGAATATTCGAAGCCGGCGAAATGTGCCTTGGGGCGGTCGACGATATCCCAGAGATCGGGGCCGGTCTTGACCACGCCACCCTTGGAGAAGTCATGGCAGGCAATGCAGGCCTTGGCTTCCGTGGCCCCTTTCTTGGGGTCGGCTGCCGCCAGAAGCGCGCCGAGCGAAAGCGCCGGGGCATCGGTGCCGCCGCCTGCTGCTTCACCGGCTTCGGCAACATCGACCTTGAAGCCCGGATGCTCTTCCGAGGGCTCATTGGGGTGGTAGATGGCAGCGCCAAGCTGGCCGAGACCCAGTGTCAGGAGAGCAGTGCCGAGGACGGCGCCTGCGATCTTGTTGAAGGTCCAGCTGTCGATCATGGGTCAGAATGCCTGCAAATGGAGTCGGATGCGCCTAACTAATGCCTTGCTGGCACTGTCGCAATATCTATAAGCTCTGCGCCACAATTTGCCGCGCCCCGGCCCAAGTTCATGATTGAGTTGCAAAATACCATTGTCGTAATCCCCGCCCGCCTGGCCGCGACAAGGCTCCCGGGCAAGCCCCTCGCCGATATCTGGGGCGAACCCATGATCGTCCATGTCTGGCGCCGGGCGGTCGAGGCCAAGGTTGGCCATGTGCTGGTGGCGGCGGGCGATCTGCCCATCGCCGAGGCGGTCCGCAAGGCGGGCGGCGATGCCATGGTCACCGAGCCCAATCTGCCTTCGGGTTCCGACCGGGTAGCGGCGGTGCTGGCGCTCCGCGATCCCCAGCAACGCTATACCCATATCGTCAATCTCCAGGGCGACCTGCCGACCATTGATCCGCTGGCGGTGCAGCGCTGCCTCGCGGGCCTCACCAATGAAAGCGTCGACATCTCGACCATCGCCGCCGAGATCCACGACGCCGAGGACGTGGCCAAGTCGCAGATCGTCAAGGCCATCGCCCCTCTGGGCCCGGACCGTGAAGTGGCCTTCGCCCGCGATTTTGTGCGCCAGGTCAATGGCAGCCACGAGCCGCCCTTCTGGCATCATATCGGCGTCTATGCCTACAGGCGCGAGGCGCTGCAGCGTTTCGTCACGCTGCCGCAGTCGCCGCGCGAGAAGGAGCGCTCGCTCGAACAGATGCGCGCCCTCGACAACGGCATGAAGATCGCCGTCGTCCGCGTTGACAGCGTGCCGCTTGGCGTCGATACGCCTGCCGATCTGGAAGCGGCGCGCATCGCGCTCAAGGACAGGAAATGAAAGAAAAGATTGCCTATCAGGGCGAACCCGGCGCCAACTCGCATATCGCCTGCCTGGAAGCCGTACCGACGCATGAGCCGCTGGCCTGCCGCACCTTCGAGGATGCCTTCCAGGCGGTGCAGGAGGGCCAGGCCGCGCTTGCCATGATCCCCACCGACAATTCCGTCGCGGGCCGCGTCGCCGATATCCATCATCTTCTGCCAGCCTCTTCGCTGTCGATCATCGGCGAGCATTTCCTCCCCGTTCATCATCAGCTCCTGGTGGTGAAGGGCGCCAGGCCGGAAGACGTCACCTCGGTGCATTCCCATGTTCATGCGCTGGGGCAGTGCCGCAAGGTCATCCGCCAGCTCGGGCTCACCGCGGTCGTTGCCGTCGACACGGCCGGTGCGGCCCGTGAACTCGCCGAGATCAAGGACAAGACGCGTGCCGCCATCGCCTCGAAGCTTGCCGCCGAGATCTATGGCCTCGACACGCTGCGCGCCGATGTCGAGGATGAATCCCACAACACCACGCGCTTTGTGATCCTCGCACCAGAGCGCAACGATGCCGATCCGGGCAAGGGCCCGGTGATGACGAGCTTCGTCTTCCGGGTGCGCAACGTGCCCGCCGCGCTCTACAAGGCCATGGGCGGCTTCGCCACCAATGGCGTCAACATGACGAAGCTCGAATCCTACCAGCTCGAGGGCCGCTTCTCGGCCACGCAGTTCTATGCCGAGATCGAAGGCCACCCGCAGGACCGCCCGGTGCGCCTGGCGCTCGAGGAGCTGGAGTTCTTCACCTCATACATGCGCGTTCTCGGCGTCTATCCGGCCAGCCCCTATCGCGCCGAAATCGCGCGTCGGATGGAACAGGGCTGAAAGGCCACCGCCGTCAGAGGACGAAGTCGGTTGTTGCCAGCGTCTTGATGCCGGTGAGTTCGATCTGGAAGTCGGCGCGCCCGTCTCCGTTCACGTCGCCATAGATGATCGTCTTGTCGTTCGCGGTGCCCGCCACATTGTATTGCCGCGCGATGAGTTGGGCGGCCTTGTGGGTGAAGCTCTTGTTGTTGCCGAGGAACATGAAGCCCTGATCGTTCGCCAGATGCTTGTTGGCGTCAATGGCGGAAAGATCGATCTTATCGGTGCCGGGCGTGAAGTCGGTGATGATGTCGCGCTTGCCGAGGCCGCTGAGCACGCTCATCGTCACATTGTTGATGAAGCCTGAGAAGCCGGCGCCCGAGTCCGTGAGCGCGGTAAAGAAAAACGTATCCGCGCCGGCGCCGCCGGTCATCCGGTCGCTTCCCGCACCGCCATAGATGCTGTCGTTCCCGCCGTTGCCGCGCAGCGTGTCATTGCCGCCCAGGCCGCGGATGATGTCATCGCCACCCGTGCCCGAAAGCGTGTCGGCCTTGGGCGTGCCCGTGATCGTGTCGGCGGATTGAGTGACCGTGACGGTGATTTTGTGGGGACCGGTGGTGTTGATAAACGTCAGGAACTCGCCGTCGTAGTTTCCGATCACCAGATCGATGTCGCCATCCCCGTCGATGTCAGCAAATGCCGGCGCAGTCCAGATATCCGAGATTCCGCTGAAGGGATTGGCGCTGCCGGTGCGCTCGATAAAGGCGGGCGCCAGGGCCGTGCCGGTATTCTCGAAGTAGAACAAGCCGCTCTCATTGCTGCCGGATACGAGGTCCAGATCGCCATCGCCATCGACGTCCACAAATGTCGGCAAGGCGGAGTCGACGACACTCAGTCCGTCGAGTGGATTTGCCGCGCCGGTTCTTTCGATGAAGACCGCCGCCGCGGCGTTGCCGGTATTCTCGAAATACAGGAAAGCCGTCCCCTTGCCGACGATGAGGTCGAGATCGCCATCGCCATCAAGATCAGCGAAGGCGGGCGCTGGGGAGCCAAGAAGGCCAGTGCTGCTAAAGGGGCTGTCGCTGCCGCTTTTCTGGACATAATGCGGTGCGCTGGCGTCTCCGTCATTCTCGAAGAACGTCAGGTAGCCGACATTGACGTCTCCAACCAGCAGGTCGAGATCGCCGTCGCCGTCGATATCAGCAAATGCCGGTGTGGCGTAGGCGCCCACGTCGATGCCGTTGAACGGATTGGCCGCGCCAGTCCGCTCCACATAGACAGGTGCCGTTGCCGATCCGGTATTCTCGTAGAAGTTCAGAGCCCCATAGAAGCTCCCGGCGACCAGATCGAAATCGCCGTCGCCGTCGAGATCGGCAAAGATCGGAGTGGAGCCCCCGGCGAATGAGCTTGCAGTGACCACGAAGCCGTCAAAAGGATTGTCGGTTCCTGTCACCTCGGTGAAAGTCGGCTTTGAGAAATCGGTAACAGCGGCGCCCGCCTCATCCGTGACCGTGAGGGTGAGCGTCCGCGTCGTTGTCGGTGTGTCCGAGGCGTTGGCATAGGTCAGGTTCTGAATCAGCGCGTCCACGGCTTCCGGCGTGGCATACAGGTTGAATGCCACCGTCAGCGTGGTGCCGGTGCCGCCCGTGAAGCTGCCGATCACCACGCCGCCATAGGTGATGGTGTTGCCGGAAACGCCGATCTGGCCTGAGCCTGTGCCCTGGTTGCGCACGGCAACCTTGTCTTCGGCAAGCAGGCCCGAAACCGTCAGCGAGCCGCTGCCGAAATAATTGTCGCCGTCGGTGAAGGTGACATCGGCATCGAGCAGTTGCGGCGCAGCGTTGACCGTATTCTCCGAGAAGGTGACGGAGGAAGCGAGCCCCGTCAGTTTCGGCGCATCGTTCTCACGTGTGATCTCGATATCGACGCGCCCCGGGGCGTTGTAGAAGATGGTCAGCTCGCCATTTTCTCCGCCCACGATGAGATCGAGGTCGCCATCCCCGTCGATGTCAGCGAGGGTGGGGGCGGAAGAGGCACCGATATCGATACCATTGAAGGGGTTTGCGCCGCCTGTGCGTCCCACAAAGCTGGGGCTTGCGGGCGTGCCGGTATTCTCGAAATACTTGATTGCACCCGTGTAGCCACCCACGACGAGATCGAGGTCGCCGTCGCCATCCACGTCCGCGAAGGTGGGCGCTGTGAAGAAATCAGGATGGAAGCCGGCGAACGGATTGTCGCCGCCCGTACGCTGGACAAAGCTGGAGTTAGCTGCCGTGCCGGTGTTCTCGTAATAGCCGATATCGCTAAACTCGCGTCCGATCACGAGGTCGAGATCGCCGTCGTTGTCAAGGTCAACCAGCGTGGGGGTGCTGTCGCTGCCGAAAGCGATACCGAGAAAGAGACTGGTGACGCCCGGGCGCGCCTCAAAACTGGGGGCCGTGGCCGTGCCGGTATTCTCGAAATAATACTGCTGCGTGCCTGCGTGAGTCCCCACGACGAGATCGAGGTCGCCGTCGCCGTCCATGTCGCCCAGTGATGGGGCAGCACTGCTGCCGACGTCGAAACCGTAGAATGGGCTGCTCGGGCCGGTCTGCTTCAGGAAGGCCGGCGCCGTGTTCGTGCCGATGTTCTTGTAATAGATCAGGGTGCCGTCACGTGCCCCCGCCACGGCGTCGAGGTCGCCGTCGCCATCGAGATCGGCAAAGGTGGGCTTGGCGTCAAAGCCGGGGCCGATGCTGGCGAAGGCGCTGTCCCCTTCCCCTTGCGCCACGAAGTTGGGCACGGCAGTCGTGGCGCCCGCAGCATCGGTGACGACAATGGAGAGCCTGCGCCATTCCAGCGGCAGGTCGGAGGTGTGGGCGAAGGTGAGGTTCTCGATCAGCGCCTCGATGGCTGCCGCCGTGGCGTCGCCATTGAAGGTGACGACGAGCGTCGTGCCGTTGCCGCCGGTGAAGGTGCCGATCAGGGTGCCGCCATAGCTGATGCTGTTGCCGGAGATGCCGATCTGGCCCGTGCCCGTGCCCTGGCTGCGGAAGGCAACCACATCGGCATCCAGGAGGCCGGAAACCTTCAGGGTGCCGCCATCAAAATTGTTGTCCCCGTCGGTGAAGCTCACATCCGCATCGATCAGCTGCGGCGTGGCATTGACGGTGTTCTCCGCGAAGGTGAGCGTACCTGAGAGCCCGGTCAGTCTCGGCGCGTCATTTTCGGCGGTGACAGTGATGGCGATCTGCACGCCGGCCGCGGGCGTGTTCAGATAGGTGAGAATGTTGCCGTTATTCTTTCCGGTGATGACATCGAAATCCCCGTCGCCGTCGAGATCGGCAAGAAACGGGGTGTTGTCCTGGGGAACATTGAAACCTTCCAGCGGGTTCTGCACACCCGTCCGCTCCACAAACACGGGGGCTGAAACTGACCCGGTGTTCTCGTAATAATCGATTTTGTTACTGGTCGAGCGGCCTGCAATGGCATCAAGGTCGCCGTCGCCGTCAAGATCCGCGAAGGTGATCCCGACGAACCTGAAGGGGCCGGTGCCGTTGAAGGGGTTGTCACCACCGGTCCTTTCGATGAACACGGGTGCTGTGTTGGGGCCGGTGTTCTCGAAATACTTGATGACGGTATCGGCGCCCATCACGACATCGAGATCGCCGTCGCCATCAAGATCGGCCATGCTGGGCTTCGAGTAAGAACTGACATTGACGCCATCGAAAGGATTTTCGCTGCCGGCCTGCAAGGTGAACGCCGGTGAACCAGTGGTTCCGGTATTTTTGAGGTAGAACACGTTGCCATGCAGGTCGCCGGTGATGGCATCGAGATCGCCGTCTCCATCGAAATCCGCGAAGGCGGGGGATGAGTAAACCCCTATGTCGATACCGTTGAAGGGGCTTGCAGCGCCCGTGCGCTCGACAAAATTGGGCGCGCTGGCCGACCCGGTATTTTCAGCGTAGCGCAGGGTCCCATGGCTGCTGCCGACGACGAGGTCGAGGTCGCCGTCGCCGTCAATATCGACGAGGACCGGTGCGGTGGAACTGCCTGCAAAAACAGCATTCAGGCCATCGAACGGATTGGCGGTGCCCGCTGCCTCGCTATAGACCGGGCGCAGCGTCTGCACGCCGTTGGGGTCCGTCACCGTGATCGTGATTGTGCGCGTGGCCGTCGGAGCGTCGGAGCTATTGGCATAGGTGAGGTTCTCGATCACCGCCGTGATGGACGCTGCACTGGCCCCGCTGTTGAACGTGACGGTCAAGGTCGAGCCATTGCCACCCGAAAACGTGCCTATGGATTCGCTGTCGTAGAGGACGCTGTTTCCGGAAACCGCGATCTGGCCCGTGCCCGTGCCTTGGTTGCGAATGGCGATGATGTCTTCGGGAAGGAGGCCGGAGACTGTCAGCGTGTAGTCGTCATAGCTGCTGCTGTCCGGATCGCTGAAGGAAACAGACGCGTCGATCAACTGCGGCGTGGCATTCACCGTGTTTTCGGCGAAGCTGGCAGGTGAATCGAGCCCGTTGAGGATCGGTGGGTTATTGCTGGGCATGGGCCACTCCCTTACAAACTGTTACACTAGAGGCGCAGCAGCAGCCCCAGTCGCACGATGTCGATGTTCACGTCGCCTTCAAAGCGCGGCACGGCGCCCACCGGGTCGATCGCTTCCCCTGTCGCGGTGACGCCAAACTGCATGTGCTGGTATTCGAGCTGGGCAGACCAGCGCTCGTTCAGCTTGAACTCGACGCCTGCACCGGCAACCCAGCCACCCTGAAAGGCGCTGTTTGAGATATCGATCAGGCCCGGCCCCTGCGAGTCAGAGACATCGAGCGACAGGTCGGATGCGACAAGCCCGCCGGTGCCATAGAAAAGCACATTGCCCAGCGCGATGCCGGCCCGCGCCCGGACCGACAGCGAGAGGTTCATGTCATAGTCCACATGCGTGTCGCTGGAGAGCGACGACACTGAGTTGGACTCGAGGTTCCACGCCGAGAGATCGCCAACAACACCGAAGACGAAAGTGAGCCGCTCGCGCGGCATGGCCCAGTCGCAGCCGCCGGTCAGCCCGCCGGTGAATGCCGATGCATCCGACTTGATCGTTTCATAGGGAGGGCCACCGCTGTTCCAGGAGGCGCCCGAGCCGCCAAAGTCGCCCTTTTCAAAGGGCGCATCCTCGGTATTCATATCGGCGGAAGCCGCGCCGATCGCTGCGCCGGCATAGCAGCCGTTCCAGTCGGAAGCGTAGGCAGGCCCGGCAGCGCCAAGCATGAGCAAGCCTGCCGTCAGAACGGTGTGTCTCAGATGCGGGAAGCGCACGGAGTCAGCCTCACTCTCATGTCAGGCACGGCCCCCCGGTCATTGCGCCGACATGTGCGAAGATTGATCAAATGACGGCTGCTTTGTCTAGTGCCAGCCAGACGCCTATTCCGCAATCTCAGGTTGTCGGCCTGGGAGCCGCTGTATCAGCGCTCCAGTACCTTCAGCAACAGGTGATGGGCAATGGCATAGGGATGCGTCGCGGTGAGGCCCTGCGGATGCGTGCGCGCGACCATCTGCTGCGCCTCGGCAAAGGAAAACCAGCGCGCATCCTCAAGCTCATGGTGGTCGATGCGGATGTCGTGGGTGTCGGCCTCGCCGGTGAGCCCGATCATGATGCTGGAGGGGAAAGGCCAGGGCTGGCTCTGCACATAGCCCACCTTGCCGACGCGGATGCCGGCTTCCTCCCACACCTCGCGGCGCGCTGCATTCTCGATGGTTTCGCCCGGCTCCATGAAGCCTGCCAGCGCGGAATACATGCCCGGCGCCCAGCTTGATTGCCGCCCCAGCAGCACATGGCCGTTCCAGGTGACGGTGATGATGACAACGGGGTCGGTGCGCGGAAAATGATCGGCGTTGCAGGCGTTGCAGTGACGGCGGTAGCCCCCGTCCTTCATCTCCGATTGCGTGCCGCACTTGGCGCAGAAGCCATGGGTCTCATGCCAGTGCACAAGGCTGCGGGCCTGGGCCAGCAGCGTCAGTTCCTCATGGGGCAGGGCCCCGGACAGCATCAGGCCGCGCAGCGGCGCCAGCGTGGCGCTCTCGGGCGCCTGTTCGGCGAAAAGCGGCACGCCGTCGGCGGCCAGTCCGAGGAAGATCGCGGCATCGCCGAGAGGCACATGCGAGATGCGCGGGCGCTCGCCCTCGACCTCGATCAGGTCGCCACGGGCCCGGTAGATGCGCGCCTGTGGAGACGCCAGCAGCGCCTCGATCTTGTGGGGCTCCCGGCGCAGGTCTTCCATACGGTCATGGGCGGGGGTCACGAAGGCGAGGGTCAAGGCGATGGCTCCTGTCCGCTCTCAACGCCATTCCGCAAAAAAGATCAAATGCTTAACTGATTATTTACCAAGAAAGTTAACTTTCGCGTTTGGGATTTTCTGTCCTGGCGCGTGATTTGGGGGGCCTCCACCACAGCTGCCGGGACGCAAGGAGTGGTGGCATGAAGCCAGGATTGCCGTGGAGTATCAAAGGGATCGAGCCTGACGCCCGGGAAGCCGCCAAGCAGGCGGCCCGGCGCTCGGGCATGACCCTGGGCGAATGGCTGAACAGCACCATTCTCGACCAGCAGTCCGACGGCCGTGAAGAATCTGCCCAGCAGCAGCCCCGGGGCCGTGTGCCAAAGCCACAGGAAGCCGCCCTGGAGCGTACCGCCAGCCGCCTCGAAGATATCGCCGAGACACTGGCCCGCCTCTCGCAGAACGAGACCAGCACGGCCTCGCGCATCGGCATCCGCTCGGCTGGTCAGGCCGAACAGGATTCCGCTGCCCTGCAGCGCGTCCTCAACCGGGTTGAAAGCAACGAACGCCAGACGGTTGAAGCCTTCACCGCGGTCAACGAGCGCCTGAGCACGCTCGGCCGCCAGGTCACCAATGCCATCAAGACTGCCCCGCGGCCCGAGGAGTCACCGGGCTACCAGGCGCTTGAGAAGGCCGTGCGCGGCATCGTCGAGCACATGGAGTCGAGCGAGAAGCGCAACCGCGACCAGATGAAGTCCATGCAGGACCGTCTGGCCTCGCTCTCGCAGAAGGCCCAGACCTCCGGCAGCGACCAGCTGCTGCGCCAGGCTCCGGCCTTCACCCAGCTCGAAAACCGTCTGGGCGATCTCGCCCGCCGCATGGAACAGAGCGAGCAGGCCCGCCCTGCCGGTCTCAAGGAACTGCTCAAGGTCGAGATTGCAGGCCTTGTCGAACGCATCGACACGGTGCGCGACACCGCCGAGGCCCTTGCCGCCCGCGCCCAGACCCAGGCCGTGCAGGCCAGCCAGCAGGAACTGCGCGCCATCGAGACCCGCATTGTCGGCCTCGTCAAGGAAGCGCAGTCGTCGATCACCAGCTCACCGGCCGAGATGCAGCGCCTGCGCGGCGAGATCGAGCGCCTGAACCGCCGCATCGATGAGGTCAACGCCATCCCGCAGGATACGGGCGAGGTGCAGCGCCTGCGCAGCGCCGTCGAACAGCTTTCCACGCGCGTGGCCCAGGGCCCCGACATGCGCCCGCTGGCCGAGATGGACCGCCGCATCCTCGATCTCACCCAGCGCATCGAGCAGAGCGAGAGCGCCAGCCAGCAGTCACCGCATTTCAACGAGCTTGAGGGCCGCATCGCCGAGCTCGACTACCGCTTCAACGAGATGCTGACCAATCAGGCCGCTGGCCATCCCGGCGAGATCGAATCCCGCCTGGCCGAGGTCACCGATCGCGTGGCCCGCACCGAGCAGCATCTCTCCTCGATCGAAACCATCGAGCGTGCCGTGAACCAGCTCTTCGAGAGCTTCGACCAGCATCGCACCTGGACCCAGCAGGTCGCCGAAGACGCAGCGAACCGCATGGCCGACCGCTTGCTGGCCCAGGGCCCGCAGCCGGTAACGCTGGCCGGTTCTCCGGAAATCTCCGCCCTTGAACAGGGCCTCGATGCCGTGCGTCAGGCGGCCGAGAGTTCTGATCAGCGCAATCAGGAAACGCTCGAAGCTGTTCACGAGACGCTGGAGCAGATCGTCACCAAGCTCGCCGAGCTTGAGACGGCGGCGATCGGTCAGCGCGTTGCCGCCGCAGCGGCCCCGCAGGGCTTTGCCGAGCCCATGGCTGCTGCCGTCAACAACCCTCTCGAACCCCAGATTCCAGAATTCAATCTCGGACCTGCGGCGGCCACGGATGTACCGGCGCCGCAATCCGAAATCCCGCCGCTCCAGAACCCTCTGGAGGCGGGGCCGTCACCGGCGGAAAGCTCACCCTTCCTCGAGCCCGCCATGCCTGCTGCCGATGCAGCGCCGCTCAGCGGCGACGATTTCATCGCTGCGGCCCGCCGGGCCGCGCAGGCCTCCGCCCAGCAGAAGAGCATCTTTGCAGGTGTAGCCCCCGGCATGGCGCGGGCCAGCGAGGTTGGCTCGAAGAAGCTGTTCAACATCTCGCTGTTCAAGCGCAAGCCGAAGCAGAAGACCGATCCCGTTGGTCTCTCGGGAGAAATCAAGCCGCCGCCGGGTTTCAAGCCTGCCAACAACAATGATGCCAAGCGCCGCAAGCTCATCATTCTGGGCTTCCTGCTGCTCGCCATGGTCTCGGCCGTCGGTGCCAATCTCTATGGCCGCACCAACAAGGCCAAGCCCGTCGAGCCTGCAGCCCTTGAGCAGCCGCTTCAGCCCAATGTGAAGAAGAGCTCCGCTCCTGCCGGTCAGGCCCAGAAGGCGAGCGAGATGACCAAGACCGTCGAGGCCGCCAAGCCAGCGGCGCTCGGTCTTCCCGAACCTGACATCGACTCGGTGCTGACGGCATCGACCGCCCCGACCGAGGATGCCATCCAGGCCATCGTCGCGGGCGAGGAGCAGGGCAGCAACATGCCGCCCGCCGAAGTGGGCTCGATGAAGCTCCGCGAGGCGGCGGCTCTCGGCAATGCCGATGCCCAGTTCGTCATCGCCACGCGCTATCACAATGGCGACCGCGTGCCGCAGGATTTTGCCAAGGCTGCCTTCTGGTATGGCAAGGCTGCGGCCCAGGGCCTTGCCCCGGCCCAGTATCGCGTTGCGACACTCTACGAAAAGGGCAAGGGCGTTCCTCGCGATCTGCGCGCCGCCCTCGGCTGGTACGAACGCGCTGCTGCCCTCGGCAATGTGAAGTCCATGCACAATGCTGCCGTGCTCTCCGCCGGCAACGAGATCGGCAAGCCGGATTACGAGAAGGCCTACAAGTGGTTCTCGCTCGCGGCCGCCCATGGCCTCAAGGACAGCGAATATAATCTCGCCGTTCTCCTCGAGCGCGGCCTCGGCACGCCCAAGGATTCCAAGGACGCCATGTTCTGGTACATGCTGGCCGCCCAGCAGGATGATCAGGAAGGCCTGAAGCGCGCCAACGCCATTGCCAAGACCCTGACCCAGACCGAGCGCCAGTCGGTGCAGGACCGTCTGGCCCAGTGGAAGCCGGAGAAGCCGCGCGATACGGCAAATGTGGTCGCCGTCAACAACCGCGACTGGACGGAAGAGCCGAAGGGCTAGCTCAGCCTCTTGAACGGGAAGCGGTGCAGCGTGCCGTTCCCGATCATCCAGGCTTGCGTTGCCTCTTCGTCGAAGAGGCCGCGGAAGGCTTCCGAGCGCACATTGAGCGCCCCCGTATAGCGCCCGAAGGCCGGCAGGATGAGGCGCCTGCCGTCGCTCACGAAACACTTGGCGCGCAACCGGATGCCACGCTGTTCGATCGCCGCGCCCGGATGCAGATGGCCTGACACCTCGCAGGCGTCTTTCAGCACGCGCTGCGGAATGTGGCGCAGCGTGATGCGCCCCAGCGCCACTTCCGCGACGCAGAAGCCGCCGAGATTGCCATGGGCTTCCGGATCGTGGTTGCCGCTGATCCACACCGTCTCGATCCGCGCCGTGAGGCTGCGCAGCCGGTCGAGGTCGCGGGCATCGAGGGCTTCATGGGCCACGGCATCATGGAAGGAATCGCCCAGCAGGATCAGCCGCCACGGCTTGGTCTCGGCCAGCACGTCTTCCAGCGCATCGAGTGTTCCCGCCGTGTCATAGGGCGGCACATGCACGCCGCGCCGGGCCAGGCTCGCACCCTGTTCGAGATGGAGGTCGGCCACCAGCAGCACGCGTTCGTCGGGCAGGTAGAGCGCGCCCGAGAGATGCGGAATGGCCGCAAGCCCGCCCACCTCGATCAGCTGCGTCCTAGACAAGCCGGGTGGCCTCGGCAATGAGCGCGTCAGCGGCTTCGGCGAGAAGGGCATCATGGCCTTCGCCCTGAATCGATTCGCGCCCGATATCAAGCAGCACCGGAACGGCCAGCGGCGACACCCGTTCCAGCGGCTTGTGCAGGATCTGGTTCTTGATGCGCTTGAGGAGCGCGCCAAGCCGGTGCACGTCGATCAGGCCTTCGGCGGCATCGTCCCATGCGGCGCGCAGCAGGATGTGATCCGGCTGGTGCGAGCGCAGGGCGTCGTAGATCAGGTCGGTGTTCACGGTCACCTGGCGGGCGGTCTTCTCTTTCCCGGGCATGCGCCGTTCAATCAGGCCTGCGATGATGGCCACATTGCGGAAAGTTCGTTTCATCAATGAGGATTCTGCAAGCCAGGCCTCGAGATCGTCGCCCAGCATGTCTTCATCGAAGAGCTTTGCCAGCGGGATGCGGCCATGGGCGATCAGCGCCGAGAGATCGCGCACCATCCAGATGACCAGTGCATACTCCGAGGCCACAAAGCCGAGGGGGCCGGCCCCCCAGCGTTCCAGGCGCCGCGTCAGCAACATGCCCAGTGTCTGCTGCGCCAGCCGCCCCTCGAAGGGGTAGCACACCATGTAGTGCTTGTCGGCGCGCGGAAAGGTTTCGACCAGCATCTGCTGTGCGCCCGGAATGACGCTGGCCCAGCGCTGTGTGGCAAGCCAGTCGCGCACCTGCGCGGGCAGGGCCTTCCATTGGGCCGGATCGGCAAGGATCTGCCGCACCCGTCCTGCGAGATAGGTCGAGAGCGGAAACTTGCCGCCCTGGTAGGAGGGGATCTTCGGTTCCTTGCCACGCGCCCGCGTCGCCAGCCCGCCGAACTCGTCGAGGCCCTCGAAGCGCAGAACCTCGCCGCCGAAGAGGAAGGTGTCGCCCACCGCGAGCTGGCTGAGGAACCATTCCTCCATTTCGCCGAGCACGAAGCCGCCCGTCACCACGCGCTTGCCCGCAACGATGCGGAGCTTCGCAAGCCGCACCTTCAGCATCTCCTCCTCGACGATGGTGCCGATGTTCATACGATACTGCTGCGCCAGCCGCGGATGCGCCACGCGCCATGTGCCGTCGCCCTGGCGCTTCAGCTTTGCGTAGCGCTCATAGGATTTGAGCGCGTAGCCGCCGGTCGCCACGAAATCGAGGGCCTGGTCGAAGAGCGCGCGCGTGAGGTTCCGGAAGGTGAAGGCCGAGGTCACCTCGCGAAAGAGATCATCGGCATTGAAAGGCCCCGCCACGGCCCGTCCCATGATGTGCTGGGCCAGCACATCGAGCTTCATCACGCTGGGGTATTCCGTGTCCTGGGCATTCTCGGACACGGCATCGGCTGCCGCCTCGCATTCCAGCACCTCGAACCGGTTGGAGGGAACGAGCAGGGCGTTGCTGGCCTCGTCCAGCCGGTGGTTGGCGCGGCCGATCCGTTGCAGCAGGCGGCTTGAGCCCTTGGGGGCACCCACCTGCACGACGAGATCGACATCGCCCCAGTCGATGCCGAGATCGAGCGTCGAGGTGCAGACCACGGCCTTCAGCTTGTTGGCCGCCATGGCGGCTTCCACCTTGCGGCGCTGGCCGACATCGAGCGAGCCGTGATGCAGCGCGATCGGCAGCACATCGTCATTGGCGTTCCATAATTCCTGGAAGAGCAGTTCCGCCTGGCTTCGCGTGTTGACGAAGATGAGCGACATGCGGTGCTGCTTGATCGCGGCATAGATGTCGGCGATCGCGTAGCGGGCTGAATGCCCGGACCAGGGCACGCGCTCGGCCGATTCGAGGATGCGCACCCTGGCGGGGGCGCCGGGCGCGCCCGTCACCAGGGCTGCCGGTGTCTGTACTGCCGGGGCCAGCCAGGCGCGCAGGGCATCCGGGTCGGCGACGGTGGCGGAGAGGCCCGAGAAGCGTGCCTGCGGTGCATGGCTGCGCAGGCGCGTCAGCGCCAGCGACAGCAGCACGCCGCGCTTCGAGGTCACCAGCGCATGCAGTTCGTCGATCACCACGCAGCGCAGGTTGCGCAGCAGATGTGCCGCCGCGCCATCGGCCACCATGAGCGACACCTGTTCCGGTGTGGTGATCAGGATATCGGGCGGATGGCTCCGGATGCGCTGGCGGCGCGAGGCCGGCGTGTCGCCGGTGCGCGTCTCGATGGTGATGGGAAGGCCCATCTCCGAAACCGGTGCTTCCAGATTGCGCGCAATGTCGACGGCGAGCGCTTTCAGCGGCGAGATATAGAGCGTGTGGATGCCGTTGTGTTCATGCGGTTCCGCCAGCTCTTCCAGCGTGGCGAGAAAGCCCGCCAGTGTCTTGCCGCCGCCGGTCGGCGAGATGAGCAGTGCCGATTGCCCGGCGCGCCCCTGTTCCAGCATCGCCAGCTGATGCGGGCGCGGAGTCCAGCCGCGCGCCGCAAACCAGCCGGCAATGAGGGGATGAAGGGGCATCGCCCCATCATAGCCTGTGTGCGGGCGGGCAACAGTCCCGTTGCCCGCAGCGCATCAGCCATGCGTCGGAGAGTTCGGGCCGCCGGCCCGGCCGCCCGGATCGCGCGATTCCTTCTTGCGGTCCGGCACCTTCAGCTTGCCGCGGCCACCGCCTTCACCGGGGATGACGACCGCACAGACGACAACCTTTTTGGTGCCGGCATAGGTGATGCCGACCGACACGGTCTTGGTCGAGCACTTGATCACCGCAGCGCAGCTGCCGCCTGCATTGCGGAACCAGAAGGGATCATTGTGCCGCGTGATGATTTTCTGGCAGCAGTTTTCCACCTTGCCCTTGCTGCTGCCGCTACAGGCGAGAAGCTTGGAGGTGGTGCTGGCGCTCGCCGGTGCGCTGGCGAGTGTCAGTGCGGTCAGGCCGCTTGCCAGCACGGTGGCGGAAATCAGTGGAAGGGACAGTTTCATGGTCATACTCCTTGGGTTTGAGCTTGTTGCTCCATCGCCCGATGTGAGGAAGCTGCGCCCTGTCCCTTGAGCAGCGCCTGAATGGGGTGTTCAGCAGCTGTACAGAAAGATGAACGCCCGCTTGACGGCAGCCGGGCAATCGCCCATCCCGCGTTGATGTCTGCCCCGGTTCCGCCAGCCATCAGCCACGGCTCCGTCCTTCGCATCGCCATTCCGATCGTGCTCTCCAATGTCTCGGAGCCGATGATCGGTGTCGTCAACACGGCGGTCATGGGCCGCCTGCCCGAGCCCTATTACATCGGCGGCGTTGCCGTCGGCGCGCTCATCTTTTCGTTTCTCTTCTGGGGCTTCGGCTTCCTCCGCCTGTCGACCGGCGGGCTTGCCGCGCAGGCGACGGGCGCCAATGACAAGGAAGCTCTCGTCACGCTGCTGGGCCGCAGCCTCGTGCTGGCCGCCACCATCGGCCTTGCCCTCATTGCCACTGGGCCCTGGATCGGACCCCTCGCCGTGACGCTCGTTGGCGGTAGTGCTGATGTCATGCGCGAGGCCCAGACCTATTTCGCCTGGCGTATCTGGTCAGCGCCCGGGGCGCTCATCAACTATGCGGTCATGGGCTGGTTCATCGGCCAGGGCCGGGCCAACATCGCCTTCTTCGTCCAGCTCTTTCTCAATCTCTCCAACATGACGCTGAGCATGATCTTCGTGCTTGGCCTCGGCATGGCCACGGCGGGTGTGGGCCTTGCCGTCATCATCGCCGAATACGCCGCTGCGGGCCTCGGCCTCCTGCTCGCCTTGCGCCAGTTTCTGCGCATGGGCGTCAGGCCGCCCGCCGCCGTCATCTTCGACCGGGCGAAGTTCACGGCCCTCGTGGCCGCCAATGGCGACATCATGGTGCGCAGCCTGGCGCTGGTCTTCGGCTTCGCCTGGTTTGTCTCGCGCGGCGCCAAGCAGGGCGATCTGATCGTGGCCGCCAATGCGGTGGTGCTTAATCTCTTCGAGGTCGCGGCCTACATGATCGACGGCTTCGCCTATGCCGCCGAGGCGCTTGTCGGCCAGGCTGTCGGCGCCCGCGACCGCGCGCGGTTCTGGCGTGCCATCCGGCTGACCACGCTCTGGGCCGGGGTTCTGAGCCTGCTCTGCGCTCTTGTGATCATTGCCTTGGGCACGCCGCTCATTGCCATCATGACCACCAATGCCGAGGTGCAGGAGACGGCCTCGCACTACATGCTCTGGGCGGCGCTGGCCACCGTGCTGGGCGCGGCCTGCTTCCAGTTCGACGGCATTTTCACCGGCGCCATGGCCACCCGCGAGATGCGCAACATGATGCTGGTGTCGCTCGCCGCCTATCTGGTGAGCTGGTGGTTCCTCGAACCTGCTTTCGGCAATCACGGGCTCTGGGCGGCACTCAACATCTTCTTCGTGGCCCGCGGCATCACCTTTGCGGCCTCCATGCCCGTGCTGGAGCGCCGGGCCTTTGGCGCCGGCTCCTGACCGGCGGCTTCATAGTCAGTTGCATTTCGATAGTGACCATGTTAGTCACTATCGAAATGAAAGTTACAAAGACGCCAAATCCCGAATGCCCCATCGGGCGCGCCCACGAAAATGTCGGGGAGTGGTGGAGCATTCTCATCCTGCGCGATGCCTTCCAGGGCATGACCCGCTTTGACGAATTCCGGCAAAGCCTGGGCATTGCCCCCAGCATCCTCACGCGCCGCCTCGCTCATCTGACCGCATGTGGCATGTTCGATCGCAGGTCCTACAGCAAGAAGCCGCCACGCGACGAATATGTACTGACTG
The DNA here is from genome assembly GCA_020161855.1 of Pseudomonadota bacterium. Classification (GTDB taxonomy): domain Bacteria; phylum Pseudomonadota; class Alphaproteobacteria; order Rhizobiales; family Aestuariivirgaceae; genus Aestuariivirga. The sequence continues at coordinate 114,630 of JAIUNJ010000005.1, read as the reverse complement.
CCAAGGGGCGTGATTTCTTTCCGGTCATTGCCAGCCTCTTTGCCTGGGGTAACCGCCATCTCGCGCCAGAAGGTGCAGCTCTCTTCCTTGTTCAACGCGAGACACGCAAGAAGCTCCATCCCGTCGTGGTCGATGCCCGCAGCCTTGAGCCCATCCTTCTCGAGACCACCGGGGTCGTGGCTGGACCGGCGGCGAGCCCTGCCATGCAGAGACGTCTGGCGCAGTTGCAGGCGAATGCAGCACAGAAACATTGACGTGCGGCATCGCGCCGGCGGGAGAGATTGATATGCGGCGAATTGTTGTGACAGGTCTTGGCGCGGTGACGCCGCTGGGCACCGGGGTGGAGAAAGTCTGGCAGCGCCTGCTGGCGGGGCGTTCAGGAATCAGGCGCTTGCCGGATTGGGCGGAAACCCTTCCGGCGCGCATCGCCGGTCTTGTCCCGTCCCGCGCGGAGGATGTGGAGGCGGGATTCGATCCAGATCATTATGTGCCGGCGAAAGACCAACGCAAGATGGACCGCTTCATCCTCTTTGCTCTTGTGGCGGCGGCCGAGGCCATCGCGCAAGCGGGATGGTCTCCCGCCAACGCCGCTGACGCAGAACGGACAGCAACTGTCATTGCAACGGGGATTGGCGGTTTTCCGGCCATCGCCGAAGCCGTGCGAACCACCGATGCCCGCGGGGTGCGGCGCCTCTCACCCTTTACCGTGCCTTCCTTCCTCCCCAACCTTGCCGCAGGTCAGGTCAGCATCAGGCATGGCTTCAAGGGCCCGCTTGGTGCTCCGGTCACTGCCTGTGCGGCCGGCGTGCAGGCGATTGGCGATGCCGCCCGCCTCATCAGGTCCGGTGAGGCCGATATTGCGCTCTGTGGCGGCGCTGAAGCCTGCGTTGATCTTGTCAGCCTTGGCTCCTTTGCCGCGGCGCGGGCGCTTTCGACCGGCTACAATGACAGTCCGGAGCAGGCATCCCGTCCCTTCGATGTGGGCCGCGATGGCTTCGTGATGGGAGAGGGTGCCGGGATCCTCGTGATTGAAGAGCTTGGCCACGCGCTTGCCCGTGGCGCGAAGCCAATTGCCGAACTCCTTGGCTACGGCACGTCGGCGGATGCCTATCACATCACGTCAGGCCCCGAAGACGGTGAAGGCGCAGCCCGAGCCATGATGATCGCCTTGCGCCAGGCCGGGCTTGCTCCGCACCAGGTCCAGCATCTCAATGCCCATTCCACCTCGACCCAGGTTGGCGATCAGGGCGAACTTGCCGCCATCAGGTCAGTCTTCGGCAAGGACGGGCGCATTGCCGTGAGTGCCACCAAATCCGCCACCGGCCATCTCCTCGGTGCGGCAGGCGGTATCGAAGCGATCTTCACAGTGCTTGCCCTGCGGGATCAGACTGCTCCGGCAACACTCAATCTCCAGCAGCCGGACGCTGCTGCAGAGGGGGTCGATGTCGTCGGCGGTTCGGCCCGTCCCATGGCCATGGAGACGGCCATCTCCAACGGCTTTGGTTTCGGCGGCGTCAACGCCAGCGTCATCTTCCAGCGCTGGAGCTGAGGTTTTACCTCGCTCTGGACTGTTTCAAGTCGTGTCCACGACCACTTCACGATGTCAATCAGCAGGTCCATCTCGCGATGAACATGCTGCTTATAGTCCTCCAATAGGACGATGTCAAGAATTATTTTCCTGAAAAAGGAAATTCAGATCGTCTGGTAGCGGGCGATCGCCGATTTCTCGATCGCCGCCGTTGTCAGCTTGTCGAGGCTGAGGCCGTCGCGCAGGATGGCGAGGAAGCGCAGTTCCTCCTTGCCGACGGCAAGGTCGGAGGCAGCCACTTCCACGGCCAGCGCATAGGCCGTTTCACGCAGGCGCGACGGCAACTGCTCGCGCACCAGCGCGATCACCGTCTGCATGCCGTCCTTCACCTGCAGCATGTCTCCGCATTCCTGCGCCACCGTGGCCAGCCGCGCCCGGTCGAAATCCTTGAAGGCCGGGAGGCTGCGCACCAGCAGGTCAATCTCCGCGAGTTCCTCCGGCTTTATCCGCCCCTCGACGCCTGACATCATCACCATGACGTAGATGAGGGCCTGTTCTGTGCTGATCGTGCCGGACATGTCGAACCTTTCGTTGTTCAGGGCGTTTTACAGAATCCCGCCACCGCATCAATCGCGTCAACGAGTCCCATGCGCTCGATGGCAACGCCTTCGGGGAAGGCGGTGGCGAAGCGCGAGGCGAGCCTGGCATCGAGGATGACGAAGCAGCCCCGGTCCCTGTTGGAGCGGATCAGGCGGCCGAAGGCCTGGCGCAGCCGCAGCCGCACCGTCATGTCCATGTAGCCCTGCCCGCCGAAGGCCTCCTTGCGGGCCCGTTCGAGGATCGTCGGCGTCGGCCATGGCACCCGGTCCATGACGATGAGGCGGAGCGAATCCCCGGGCACGTCGACGCCGTCGCGCACCGCGTCGGTGCCGAGCAGGCAGGCATCACGCTCGGCCCGGAAGAGATCGACGAGTGTCCCCGTATCCATCGGGTCGACATGCTGGGCGAAGAGCGGCAGGCCCGCTTCCGCCAGTGGCTTGGCGATGCGGCGCTGCACGGCGCGCAGCCGCGAGATCGCCGTGAACAGGCCAAGTGCGCCGCCCTTCGCGGCCAGGAACAATTCGCGATAGGCCGCGCCGAGCTGCTCCATGTTTTCACGGTTCACGTCATTGACGACGATGAGCCGCGCCATCTTCGGATAATCGAACGGCGAGGCGAAGCTTTCACGCCGCACCGGGTAGGGCAGGTGGATGGCGCCCGTCCGCGTCTCGGCATTCTGCCAGTCGTCGGGCAGTTCTGGCGGGCGGTCTTTCAGGGTGGCCGAGGTGATGACCACGCCATCCGATGGCCGCAGCACCGAGAGGGCGAGTGGTTCCGTCGGATCGATCCAGTGCGAATGGAAGCCCACGTCCATTTCGCGGTTGCCTGATTGCTCGACATCGAACCATTCGACAAAGAGCGAGTCGCGCTCGCCCAGCAGGCGGTTGAGCATGGCAAGCCAGCCCCCCACCATGAGTTCGCCACGCCGCCGCAGCGAGCGTGACAGTGCCTCGAGCCGCCCACGCTCGGGGCTGGTCAGCTCCGCCGCTTCGTCATCGAGCTTCGACGCCAGAAGCTTGGCGAGCCGCTCCATCGGCCGCCTCAGGTTGATCAGGCTGGCGGCGAATTCGCCCGCGGCTGTGGCAAGCCCGTCGATCATCGGCAGGCAATCGGCCTCGAGCGTGAAACCGGTCTCCGCAGCGTCGCGCGCAAGAACCTGTTGCCGCACCAGCGTGAAGAAACTCTCGGCCGGCCCCTCCGTGCGGCCCTCCTGGATGCGGCGCATGAAACCGGCAGCGGGCAGGGTCAGTGCCGCGCGCAACACCTCGTCCACCAGCGCCTCGCCGCCATCCTCACTGGAAACAAGATCGCCGACGCGGTCGCGCAAGCCGCGTCCACGGCGGCGGTCGCTTTCCGGTCCGCGCAGCCAGCGGCGCAGCTCTGCCGTTTCGAGGGCGGTGAGATGCGAGGAGAAAGCGCTGTCGGCGGCATCGAAGAGATGGTGGCCCTCGTCGAAGACAATGCGCTTGAGGCCGCCCGGTGTCGTTTCCTCCTCGGTCGTGGTTGCGGCACCGAGGGCATAGTCGACGGCGGCACTGTGCAGGACCAGCGCATGATTGGCGATGACCAGCGTTGCCTTGCGCGCCGCCCGCAGGTTCTTCTCGATGAAGCAGCGCTTGTAGTGCTGGCAGGCCACATAGATGCACTCGCCGCGCCGGTCGGTGAGGCCGAGAGACTGCGGTGAAGGATGCCGCGTCTCGCCATCAAGCGAGACGTCAGGAAAGAGCGACAGAATCCACGAGGGGAAGTCGCCGCCGATCAGGTCGCCGTCGCGGCTGTGCCGGGCCCAGCGGGCGATGAGCGCTGCCAGCAATGCGCCCTTGGTGCCTCCTGCCTGCAGGCGGCCAAAGCTTTCCTGCATGTTGAGCAGGCAGAGATAGTTTTCACGCCCCTTGCGGATGACGATCTTCTCGCGCCGCTCAGCCGGATCGGGAATGAGCCGGGCGGTCTCCTGGTCGAGTTGCCGCTGCAGGTTCTTGGTGTAGGTCGAGAGCCAGACCGGATTGCTGTTCTTGCGCGCCCAGGCCCAGGCCGGCGCCAGATAGCCAAGCGTCTTGCCAAGGCCCGTACCGGCTTCTGCCAGAAGGATGTTGTTGAAGGCTGGCGACTCGCGTGGTGCAAAGGCATGCGCCGCCATCTCGGCATAGGCGCGCTGTTGCGGCCGCGCCTCCGACTCGGTGCCGAGGGCATCGCGAAGCACCGCCAGCAATTCATCGGGCGACACTTGTTCCTGCTTGCCCGGCGGTCGCGGGCCATCGTCCTCCCACTCCTCGAGCCGGTCCCAGACGTTGAGACCGGTCGCGAAGGTGCCGACATCGAGGCGCGGGTTGGCCTTGAGCAGCGCCTGCATCACGGGCTTGGCCCAGGGCCAGTTGGCGCGGGCAAGGAAGGTGGCGTTCTCGGCGGTCTCGCGCAGCAGCGGATAACGCGGATCGCTCAAGCGGCGCAGCAGTTCTCCCGCGATGTCGTGAAGACTGGCCTCGCGCGGCAGGGAAAGTACGCGCGCCAGCCCATGCGGCGTCGGCACCGCCATCTGCGCCGGGCAGGTGAAGGCAAAGAGTTCTGCAATGTCGAAATGCTTCTGTTCATAGGCCGCCCGCACATCGCTGCGCCTGGCACCCGCCGCGAAGGCGAGCCGCTCGATCAGGAAGCCCGAATGGCAGGTCAGATGCGGCTGGGCCGCAAGGTCTGCCAGGGCTCCCGCCGGATCCCGCGGGATGCCCGCAAGGATGGCGCCATATCCGGCGGGCAGTGCGGTCGGGAGATGCGAATCCATGGCCATCCCTTTGCCGGAATCTCCGCTAGAAAGGAATTGCGGGCTCAACGGAGGAGAAACTCATGGACCAGAGGTTCATCAACCTGTTCGACCGCTTCACCCATGGCGGCATGTCGCGCCGCGATTTTCTCGACAGGCTCACACTGCTGGCCGGATCGGCCGCTGCGGCAAGCGCGATCCTGCCGGTTCTCGAAGACAACTACGCCCACGCCGAAACCATTGCGGCGGATGATGCCCGGCTGGTTGCCTCCGATGTCACCCTTGCTTCCGGCATCAGGGGTCATCTGGCCTATCCGGCTGCGGCCACCGGCAAATTGCCAGCGGTGATGGTGATCCATGAGAACCGCGGCCTCAACCCGCATATCAAGGATGTAACCCGCCGCATCGGGCTGGAAGGCTTTCTGGCCTTTGGCGTCGATTTCCTGTCGCCTTTCGGCGGAACGCCGGAGGATGCCGACAAGGCCCGCGAGATGATCGGCACGCTGAAGCCGGAAGACATCCTGCAGACGGCGAAGGCCGTGCGGCTCGATCTTGCGCAGCATGAGAAATCGACGGGCAAGGTGGGGGCCATCGGCTTCTGCTGGGGTGGCGGCACGGTCAACAATCTCGCCGTGGCCGATCCTGAGCTCGCCGCCGGTGTTGCCTACTATGGCCGCCAGCCTGCGGCCGACGGCGTGCCGGCCATCAAGGCACCGCTGCTCCTGCACTATGCAGGGCTGGACGAGCGCATCAACGCGGGCATCGCGGAGTTTGAGGCGGCGCTGAAAGCCAATGGCAAGGCTTACGAGCTCTATCTCTATGAAGGCGTCAACCACGCCTTCAACAACGACACGGGCGGCGCGCGCTACAACAAGGAAGCCGCCGATCTGGCCTGGGGCCGGACGGTAGCCTTCCTCAGGCAGCACGCTGGCGCCTGATCATTGACGGGCTTTCGGGCCCTCCGTAAAGAGGCGCGTCCTCGAACCGGAAAGTCCCGAAATGCCCGTTGATCCCGCCCTCCGCGCCGCTGCCCTGGAAAGCAAGGCCTGGCCCTTTGAAGAGGCCCGGAAGCTCCTGGCGCGTGTCAAACGGACGGGGCAGAAGCAGGTGTTGTTCGAGACCGGCTATGGCCCGTCCGGGTTGCCGCACATCGGCACCTTCGGCGAAGTGGCCCGCACCACCATGGTGCGCCGTGCCTTCGCACTGATGAGCGACCTGCCGACCCGGCTTCTCTGTTTCTCCGACGACATGGACGGCATGCGCAAGATTCCGGAGAATGTGCCGGATCGCAAGTTCCTCGAACCTTATCTGCAGATGCCGCTCACCCGCGTGCCAAATCCCTTCGGCGGTGGATACGAGAGCTTCGGCCATCACAACAACGCGATGCTGAGGCGCTTCCTCGACACCTTCAACTTCGACTACGAGTTCGCCAGCGCGACAGACTACTATGCCGCAGGCAGGTTCGATGACGTGCTGATCCGGGCGCTGGAAAAATACGATGACATCATGGCGGTGATGCTGCCGACGCTCGGCGAGGAGCGCCAGGCTACATACTCTCCCTTCCTGCCCATTTCGCCCACCTCCGGCCGGGTCCTCTACGTGCCGATGAAGGCCGTCAACCCGAAGCAGGGCACGATCACTTTCGCCGATGAGGACGGCACGGACATCACACTCGACGTGCGCGGTGGCCGCACCAAGCTACAGTGGAAGCCGGATTTCGGCATGCGCTGGGCGGCACTCGGCGTTGATTTCGAGATGTTCGGCAAGGATCACCAGACCAACGCGCCGATCTATGATCGCATCTGCGAGATTCTCGGAGCACCCGCGCCCGAGCATTATGTCTACGAACTGTTCCTCGATGAGAACGGCCAGAAGATCTCGAAGTCCAAGGGCAACGGCCTGACCATCGATGAATGGCTGACCTATGCCGACACCAACTCGCTGGCGCTGTTCATGTACAGCAAGCCGCGCGAGGCGAAGAAGCTCTACTTCGATGTCATTCCGCGCAACGTCGATGAGTACAGCCAGTTCCTCGGGGCCTATCCGAAGCAGTTCGAGTTGAAGGACCGGTTGATGAATCCGGTCTGGCATATTCACGGCGGCCATCCGCCGGCCCCTGAATCAGGCAATGTGACTTTTGCACTTCTGCTCAATCTCGCCACGGTCGCGAACACAGAAGACAAAGCCGTGATGTGGGCCTTCCTGCGCCGCTACATGCCCGACCTCACCCCGGAGAGCCATCCCCGCCTCGATGCGCTGGTGGGCTTTGCCATCCGCTACTTCCAGGACTTCGTGAAGCCGGGCAAGAAATACCGCCTGCCCACCACAGACGAGGCAGTGGCCTTGCGCGATCTGGCAGCTGCCCTCGGCGAGCTGCCGGAAGGTTCAACACCTGAGGCCATCCAGCTCAAGGTCTATGACGTGGGCCGCCGTGATCCATATACGGTGACGCAGAAGGATGGCTCGCTGGGCGTCGCGCAGACCTGGTTCAATATGCTCTATCAGGTGCTGCTGGGCGAGGAACGAGGCCCTCGTTTCGGCTCTTTCGTGGCACTTTACGGTATTGCCAACACCCGGGGGTTGATCGACAAGGCTGTCCGTGGCGAATTGGCCGGCCCGGTCTAGCCGGATCGGCAGGGCCTAAAAAATGGCCTCTTGTAATTCTTCGCAAAATCCATTATCTGATGCCCATCGTGTTTTCGGCCGATTAGGCTCGGCTGCGCATTTCAGACTGCAGATGTCTAAGCCTTATCTCAATTCTCCAGAACATCGATAAGTGATTTCTTGTGTCGCAAGTCCGCAACGCATGAATTCAGGCATTGCAATTTGAAAGGATAAACTATGCCAACAGGTACCGTGAAGTGGTTCAACTCCCAGAAGGGTTTTGGATTCATTCAGCCAGACGCAGGCGGCCCGGACGTTTTCGTCCACATCAGCGCAGTTGAACGCGCTGGCATGAACGGCCTCAACGAAGGACAGAAAGTGTCTTTCGAAGTGGTCGCTGACCGCCGCTCGGGCAAGTCTTCAGCCGACCAGCTCAAGGCGCTGAAGTAAAGCACGCTAAGCCAATAAAGGCTGCGCCCGCCGGATGTACGTGGGCATTGCTGATGGTTTAGTTTTGGAAAGCCGCGTTTGATATCGAACGCGGCTTTTGCTTTTGGCACTCAGCCGAAGCGCTCTCTCACATTCTTGGCCAGGCCATCGCGCACGGCGCGATAGGAATCCATGATCTGGTTGCGGCTGCCCTGTTCCTTGGAAGGGTCGGGTGTTGGCCAGTGCTCAACCTCGATGGCGAGTGTCTTCGCCATCTCCTCGGCATGGGCCCTGGCTTCGGGCGACAGGGTCACCACAAGATCGAAGGCGTGATCGGCAAGATCGTCGATGGCATGCGGGCGGTGGCGGGTGAGGTCGAGCCCGATCTCGTCCATGACGAGACCCACGAAGGGGTCTGGATCACCAGCCTCGATCCCGGCCGACGCAACATAGACACGATGCCCGTGGGCTGCATGCATGATGGCCGCCGCCATGGGCGAGCGGATGGCATTCTGGGTGCAGACGAAGAGGATGGCATGTGGCAGGCGCTTGTCCATGTCAGCCCTTCCACACCAGGGCGCAGACCAGCGTGAACAGGCGCCGCGCCGTATCGAGATCAGTGTCGACCTTGCCCGCCAGCCGTTCCATCAGGATTTCGCTGCCTTCATTGTGGAGGCCGCGGCGCGCCATGTCGATGGTTTCGATCTGTTGCGGCGAGGCGGAGCGGATGGCCTCGTAGTAGCTGTCGCAGATGGCAAAGTAGTCGCGGACGATGCGGCGGAACGGCGTGAGCGACAGGCCAAAGGCCATGATCGGCTGCTGCGCCGCATTGCGCACATCGAGCACGAGACGCCCTTCCTGTGTCGACAGGATGAGGTGGTAGGGGCCGGGCACGCCATTGGCCAGGGCAAAGCGGTTGTCTTCGATCAGATCATAGATGGCCGTGGCGCGCTCATGTTCGGCTTCAGGTGAGGGCCCGCGCCCGAGCGAGGAATCAAGCTCGACCGAACCGAGCCGGCCAGGCGGCTTGCCCGTCACGTCTTGTCCTCGTGGCCGGGCAAGAAGGCGGTGCCCCAGGCCGGGCCGAGGTCATCGAGCTGCGCATCGACGCAGCCGGCCGCAAGGGCGAAGGCGTGGCCTCCCGCGAAGGTGAGCGTCACGGTTCCGGAAATCCCGTCGCCTCCGGCTCCCGGCGTGAAGCCGATGGAGAGCAAGGACAGAATGGTATCTTCGCCGGGAGCTTTCGGGCTGAGGCGCCGCACGCCCGAGATATCGTTGAAGACCAGCCCGGCGCGCCGCCTGGATTTTTCCGGCAGCGCATCCCAGGCGAAGCGGTTGGCCACGAGGGCAAAGCGCCGCTGCTTCTTCAGGAACCTGATGTCGCCAAAGCGGATGACCGCATCCTGCATCTGGGCAGAGATAACGGAGAGATCATCTGCATCTGTCGCCGTGAGGTGCAGCAAGGCCTATCCCGAAATGCGTGTCACATCTGCCCCGCAGGCCGAAAGCTTCTCTTCGAGAGCTTCGAAGCCGCGGTCCAGATGATAGACACGATGGAGCATGGTTTCGCCTTCCGCCGCAAGGCCGGCAATGACCAGCGACACCGAGGCGCGCAGGTCAGTGGCCATCACGTCGGCGCCCGTCAGCTTCCTGACACCGCGCACTTCCGCCATGTCGCCATGCAGGTGAATGTCGGCGCCGAGGCGGGCCAGTTCCTGCACATGCATGAAACGGTTCTCGAAGATGGTCTCGCGGATATGAGAAGTACCCTGAGCCATGGTCATCAGGCCCATGAACTGCGCCTGGAGATCGGTCGGGAAACCGGGGAAGGGATCGGTCGTCACGTCGACGGGCAGGATGCCGGAACCATTGCGGCGGATCCGCAGGCCTTCATTCGTCTTGTCGACGGCGATGCCAGCGCGCTGCATGGTGAGCACGACATTGTCGAGCGTGTCGGCGCGGGCGCCGCGCAGCGTCACGTCGCCGCCTGCCATGCCGACCGCCATCGCATAGGTGCCGGTCTCGATGCGGTCAGGAATGACCGTGTGCTCGGCGCCGTGCAGGGAGGTGACGCCGGTGATCTTGAGGGTGCGGCTGTGGATGCCTTCGATCTTCGCACCCATCTTGACGAGGCATTCGGCCACGTCGCCGATTTCCGGCTCGGTTGCTGCATTCTCGATGATCGTGTCGCCGTCCGCGAGCACGGCGGCCATCAGGGCCGCGTGGGTCGCACCCACCGAAACCTTCGAGAAGGCGATGTGTCCGCCCTTGAGACCCTTCTTCGCCCTGGCGATGACATAGCCATTTTCGATGTCACAGACGGCACCCAGCTTCTCCATCGCGAGAAGATGCATATCGACCGGCCGCGTGCCGATGGCGCAGCCGCCGGGCAGGGAGACCTTGGCCTCGCCGCAACGGGCGATGAGCGGTCCGAGCACCCAGAAAGAGGCGCGCATCTTTGAAACGAGATCATAGGGCGCTGTGGTGTCGACGATGGTCTTGGCGGAAATCCTGAGGGTCTCGCCCGCCGTAGCCGCCTGGCCCGCGCGCTTGCCAGCCGTCATGATGTCAACGCCGTGGTTGCCGAGGATCTTCTGCAGGCGCAGCACGTCCACGAGGCGCGGCACATTGTGCAGCGTCAGCGTCTCGGGTGTCAGCAGCGACACAATCATCAGCGGCAGGGCGGCGTTCTTGGCGCCCGAAATCTCGATGCTGCCGTTCAGTTTATTGCCGCCGCGAATGCGGATGCGATCCATGTGCGTGATCCCTGTGAAAGCCTGCGTATCGGTGATTTGTGCAGGTGCGAAACGTCCCGTGGGGACGCTTACAAGCATAAATGGCGGCTTTGGGGCAACTGCCATTTTGCAAGGACAATGCAGACATTTCCGGTCTTGCGGGAGAGATTCGCGCGCGCCTATCTGGCGCCCATGACCAGCCCCGCCATTACCCGCGCCGCCATTGCCCAAACCCACAGCCTGATTCGCCCACAGATCCGCCAGACCCCCGTCATCGAGGTGGCGGCCGGGGACTTCGGGCTCACCGGGGAAGCGCTCGCCTTCAAGCTCGAGTTCATGCAGCACACAGGTTCCTTCAAGGCCCGGGGCGCCTTCGCAAACCTCATGGCGAGGCCTGTTCCGGCGGCCGGCGTGACGGCGGCTTCCGGTGGCAATCATGGCGCTGCCGTCGCCTTTGCCGCGCGGCGGCTGGGGCATAAGGCCCGCATTTTCGTGCCTGCCATCTCCTCGCCCGCCAAGATTGCCCGGATCAGGAGCTACGGGGCCGATCTGGTGGTCGGCGGAGAGCGCTATGACGAGGCGCTTGCCGGTTGCGACGCCTTTGCCAGCCAGTCCGGGGCGATGAAGGTGCATGCCTTCGAGCAGGTGGAAACACTGTTGGGGCAGGGCACCGTAGGCCTCGAGCTCGAAGAGCAGGCCCCCGGCATCGACACGCTGCTGGTGGCAACCGGCGGCGGCGGCCTGATCGGCGGCATTGCGGCCTGGTACGAGGGCCGCGTGAAGGTCGTTTCCGTGGAACCGGAGCTGGCGCCAACGCTGCACAATGCCCTCAGGGCAGGCGAACCTGTCGACTCACCGGCAGGCGGCATTGCTGCCGATTCGCTGGCGCCCCGCCGGGTGGGATCGATCATGTTCGACATCGCCAGGCGCCACATTGCCGAGGCGGTTCTTGTGCCGGATGAGGCCATAGCCGAAGCCCAGAAACAGATCTGGGAGGTTTTGCGGGTGGTGGCTGAACCGGGCGGCGCCACGGCGCTCGCGGCCCTGTTGTCAGGGCGCTATCGCCCGGCCCCTGGCGAGCGGGTGGCCGTGCTCCTCTGCGGCGCCAATACCTCCGCCGTCAGCTTTTAGGGCTCAGCCCAGTCTCTCGAAACCATTGCCGATCTTGTAGAAGATCCAGGCAAGTGCTGCCAGCAGTGGCCCCAGCGGCAGCAGCGACAGGATGGCTAAGGCCTTGAGCCCGAGCCCCATTTCCGAGGCAGGTGGTGGCGAACCCAGCAGCCACTGCAGCACGGCATCGAACAGCGTGAAGCCCGTGCCGCGCCCGGAGAGCCAGCTCCAGGCATCCCATGTCAGGACGCCAAGTGCCGCCAGCAGGCTCAGGCCCGCCAGAATCGTGAAGATGATGTGGAGCAGGTTGAAGCCTTCACGGGCGACATAGCCTGGCCTGTCACTTGGTTTTGTCACGGGCGGGTGGTTCCTTGCTGGTGGTTTCCTTGCGGCGCTTGAGATTGGCGCGGAGCGCCGCAGCCAGCTTTTTCTTGCGGCCTGATTTGGCTGTGGTTTTGCCGGTCATGGGGCAATTCTGGCCGAAGCGGCACGCCTGTCAACGGGCGGGTTGCACCTGAGGGCGGCCTGTGGCAAGAGGCCCCGGCAGATCGAAGGTGCGCTGCCGTAGCTCAGTGGTAGAGCACTCCCTTGGTAAGGGAGAGGTCGAGGGTCCGATTCCCTCTGGCAGCACCATTTCTTCCAGGCACCGCCAAAGCTCCCCAAAATTCCGCTGACTGAACTGAAAATGAATGCCCGCTTCAGGCTGGGTAAAGAGCTGGTTGGCTATTTCCCGCGCCATTCGAACACACCTAATGAATGGCAAGAACAATGACTACCGCTAAGCTCGTCGAAATCACCGCCCGCCACAATCCGGGCCTCTTTGGCCGCGTCAGCCACGCGCTCCGCCAGCACATGCTGCGCCGTGCCGCCCGCCAGCAGCTGATGAACCTGGATGACCGCATGCTGCGTGACATCGGCCTTACCCGCTTCAACGTGATGTCGGACCAGTTCTGAGATCAGGGCGCGAACAGCCGGGTCAAGTACGAGTCGGCGGAGCGCAGATCGTCAATCACATCGAAATGATGCCGACGGGGCTCGTGGTGGACGTGAATGTCGACACCGAGCCCCGTCCACACATTGGCCAGAAGCTCACTCTGCCTGATAAACTCCGGCCGCTCGTCACTGCCGACCCAGGCTGTCACTGAAACACCATCGCGCGGCCGGCGCAGGGCCGGGCTTTCGTTCCGGGCTTCCAGCTCCGTGAGCTTCAGCGTCTCGTTCATCTTCGTGCGCAGGAAGGGCCGCAGATCATGCAGCCCGCTGATCGAGACCACCTTTGCCACACGCTCCAAGACCTCGAGCGGCAACTGGCTCGGTTCGCAGATCATGCGGCTGGCAAGATGCCCGCCTGCTGAATGGCCGGCGATCCGGAGCGGGCCGTCGAAACGTTTGGCCAGCATGGTGATGGCCTTTGCAATCTCGCTGGTGATGCCGCCGATGCTGTTGTCCGGTGCAAGCGTGTAGCCGGGGAGTACAACAACCCAGCCGCGGGCCTGTGCGCCGGCTGCGAGGTGCGACCAGTCCGCTTTTCCGAATCTCATCCAGTATCCACCATGGACAAAGACGGCGAGGCCCTTCGGCGTACCCGCTGGCATGAAGACGTCACAGGCCTGCCGGGGCCCGTCGCCATAGCGCAGATCGAGCATGGCATTCGTCTGGGCGGCCCGGAACAATGCGGCATCGGCTGTCCAGCGGGCGGGATAGTCGGCACCACACGGAATATAGGCGCTGTTGCTGTAAGCGTCGTCGAAATCGCGAATCATGGCGCAGGTGCAGGTCCTGTTGAGGCACGGACCAGCAGATCAACAGGCCAGACCTCCTGTGACAAGGGGGCGTCGGGCTCGCGCAGATGCTCGATGATCTTCTCGACCACACGCTTGCCCGCAGCCCCGATCGGCGATTGGGTCGCGGTCAATGGCGGATCAAAACTCTCGGCCCGCATATCGGCAAGGCGGTCATCATGGGCGATGAGCGAAACATCGCGGCCGATTGCCAAGCCGCTGCCGTCGAGTACACGTTTCACACCCTGTGCCTGCGCGATCGATGAACAGAGGAAAGCCGTGGGCCGCTCCTGCAGCGGCAAGGCAAGCATGCGCGCTGTTTCCTCTGCGCCGTGGCTCTCGGTCATGTTGCTGCTCGCCACAAGCGCTGGATTGACTGCAACGCCCTTGCCGGTGAGTGCCGAGCGGAAACCTTCATCGCGGTCGTTGGCATAATAGTAGCGCGTATCGCCATTGATCAGGGCAATGCGGCGATGCCCCAGATCGCAGAGAAGGCCGGCGGCCTGGAAGAAGGCGCCACGATTGTCGATATCGAGTGAGAGATAGGGTGTCTCCGCGCGTGTACGGCCATGCAGAATGAAGGGCATCCGCAAGGCTTGAAGGAGGGCAATGCGTGGATCGGCGACCAGCGGGCTGGAGAGGATCATGGCGTCAACGCGCGCCGAACGCACCGCGCGGCGGTAGACCGCTTCTTCCGTCTGGGCGCCCCGCGCCATGGCCAGTGTGATGTCGTAGCCAAGTTCGGAGCAGCGTTCGACGCCACTGCTCAGGAACTCTGTGAAGAGCAGATCACCCAGCATGTTGCGCTCGCGCGGGAAGACAACACCAAGCGTGCCCGATTGCCCGGTCGCGAGGCGGCGGGCGGCGGCGGATGGACGATAGCCGTGAAGATCGGCCGCAGCCTTGACGCGCGCGCGTGTCGCTTCCGACACTTCCGGAAATCCGTTCAAAGCCCGGCTCACTGTCGTCTGCGACAGGTGCAGAAGTCTTGAAAGTTCGCGCAGATTCATGCCGTTGAAACATTTCACAGTTCCAAAGCGCTTTCAATAGTGAGGTCGAGCCGCCTGCGTTCAACTGATGATGCGGTTGCGAAATGTCTTGTGCAGCGCGGCATGGTTTGCCTGTTTTAAATGCAATTGCATGGTTTGGACTTGACTCTACTGGCGCGCGAGCATACGAGAAATTTATCCAAAGCGCTTTGAAAGAAGGAAGACCTCGCCAAAGCCGTCGTGGATCATAATGTTTCGATCGTTCGTCTTGGGAGGATATCCGATGAAACTGCGTCTCGCGCTCACTGTTGCAACTCTGGCCCTCGCCGTGGCTACGCCCGCATTGGCAGAACTCAAGTTCAAGCCGGGCGAGGACGCCCGCTTCAACTGGGCAAACTTCGAAGAACTGAAAAAGGTCGACCTCAAGGGAGAGACGCTCACGGTCTTTGGTCCCTGGCGCGGTGATGACGAAGCGCTTGTGCAGTCGATTCTCGAGTATTTCCGTGAAGCGACCGGAGCGACGGTGAACTACGCCTCCTCTGAGAATTATGAGCAGCAGATCGTGATCGACACGGAGGCGGGTTCGCCTCCGAACATTGCCATCCTGCCGCAGCCGGGCCTTCTCGCTGATCTTGCCGCCAAGGGCCGCCTCGTGCCGCTGACCGATGGTGACGCCAGCTTCATCAAGGACAATTATGGCGCCGGCGAAAGCTGGGTCAGCCTCGGCACTTACAAGGACAAGGACGGCGCTTCCAAGTTCTTTGCCTTCCCCTACAAGGCCGACCTGAAGAGCCTCGTCTGGTACGTTCCCGAGAATTTCGCGGATGCCGACTATGAAATCCCCAAGACCATGGAAGAGCTCTTTGCGCTCTCCGACAAGATCGTGGCCGATGGTGGCAAGCCCTGGTGCATCGGTCTGGGTTCGGGCGGTGCAACCGGCTGGCCGGCCACCGACTGGGTGGAAGACCTCATGCTGCGTACCCAGACGCCAGAAGCCTACGACAAGTGGGTGACCAACGAACTGAAGTTCGACTCACCCGAAGTGGTCGGTGCAATCGATGAGTTCGGCAAGTTTGCCCGCAACGATGCCTATGTCGACGGCGGTGCCGCCGGTGTGGCCTCGACCGATTTCCGCGACAGCCCGAAAGGCCTCTTCGCCACGCCGCCCAAGTGCTACATGCACCGTCAGGC
Organism: Pseudomonadota bacterium; assembly: GCA_020161855.1. Classification (GTDB taxonomy): domain Bacteria; phylum Pseudomonadota; class Alphaproteobacteria; order Rhizobiales; family Aestuariivirgaceae; genus Aestuariivirga. Next base: position 98,908 of record JAIUNJ010000005.1, on the reverse strand, counting down.
GTCCTTCATTCCGTCCTTCTTCCCGGAAGGCACGAAGCTCGGACAGGATGCGGATTTCTTCTACTTCCCGCCCTTCGCGTCCAAGCCCGAGCTTGGCACGCCGGTGCTCGGTGCCGGCACACTCGTGACCATCACCAAGGACTCCAAGGCCGCGCGCGCCTTCATCGATTTCCTGAAGCTGCCGTTGGCCCATGAACTGTGGATGGCGCAGTCAGGTTTCCTGACGCCGCTCAAGACGGTCAATGCGGAAGCCTATGCCAATGAGACCCTGAAGAAGGAGGGCGCCATCCTGACCACGGCGACGACCTTCCGCTTCGACGCTTCCGACCTCATGCCCGGCAAGATCGGTGCCGGAGCGTTCTGGACTGGTATGGTGGATTATGTTGGCGGCAAGTCTGCTGCCGACACCGGTGCTGCCATCCAGAAGGCGTGGGACGAAATCAAGTAACCCTGCATTCCTCCCAACTGCGCGGAACCTGGCCCAGACCCGGGGGCCTGGACAACCGGGTTCTGCGCAGCCTTTTTTACCTGACAGGGGACCATTCCATGTTGACTCAGGTGTTCTGGGCCTTTGCGACCGTTCTCATCGGCGTCGGCGGCTGTGTGGGCTACTTCTACGCTTCGAACCTGCTGCTCGACCGCCTCTTCCCGGCTTCGGCCAGCAATGATGCGCATGCCATCCGCAATCTGAAAATCCAGTCTTCGGTGAGGCCTTGGCTCTTTCTCGGCCCGGCGCTCGTCCTGCTGTGTGTCTATCTCGTCTATCCCGTCATCGAGACGCTCATTCTCTCCTTTCAGGACAAGACCGGCAGCAGGTTTGTCGGCTTCGACAACTATGCCTGGGCTGCGAAGGACACGCAGTTCCGCACATCGATCTTCAACAATTTCCTCTGGCTTCTTGTGGTGCCGGCGGCCTGCACATTTCTGGGCCTCGTCATTGCCGTTCTCACCGATCGCATCTGGTGGGGCTCCATCGCGCGCAGCCTGATTTTCCTGCCGCTCGCCATTTCCTTCGTTGGTGCCTCCGTGATCTGGAAGTTCGTCTATGACTTCCGCGGCGAAGGCCAGGAGCAGATCGGCATTCTCAACGCCGTGGTGGAATGGTTTGGTTTCTCGCCACAGGTGTGGATCGCGCTTCCCTTCTGGAACAACTTCTTCCTCATGATGATCCTGATCTGGATCCAGACCGGCTTTGCGACGGTCATCCTCGGTGCCGCCTTGCGCGGAGTCCCGGAAGACACCATCGAGGCGGCCGTCATCGACGGCGCCGGTCCCTTCAAGATCTTCTGGCGCATCATGGTGCCCCAGATCATGACCACGATCGTCGTCGTCTGGACCACCATCACGGTTCTGGTGCTCAAGGTTTTCGACATTGTCCTGACAATGACCAATGGCCAGTGGGACACGCAGGTTCTGGCCAATCTGATGTTTGACTGGATGTTCCGCGGTGGTGGCGACTTCGGCCGCGGCGCCGCCATTGCAATTGTCATCATGCTGGCCGTGCTGCCGATCATGATCTGGAACATCCGCCAGGCCAATGCCGAGCGCGGGGGAGGGCACTGACATGTGGCAGCGTATCCGCCTTGAGCCCTCGCGTTTCTTCCTGCATCTCGCGGTGCTGCTGATCGTTGCCGCCTGGACGCTGCCGACGGCTGGCCTTCTGGTCTCGTCGCTGCGCGACAAGGATCTGATTGCCACCTCCGGCTGGTGGACGGCACTGACCACGACGGAGCGTTCGGAACAGGCCCGCATGAAGCCGCCTGCCGATCAGGTCCAGAAGGATGGTCATTCGGAGATTTCGGGCAATCTCTTTGAAGGCACCGATCATGCCGGGCAGATTTCCGCCTTCGGCACGCGGGTCCAGAACCCGGCGGAGTTTTCGGCCGGCGCAACCGCCCAACTGCAGGATGGCCGCAGCCTGACCGTCAACAGTGACGGCTCCTATGTGTACACCTCGCCCACGGCCTTCACGGGAGACCGCGGCCAGCGTGTCTTCTTCGTGACCTCGGTGCCGCCGAAGTTCACCACCGACAACTATCGCACCGTGCTCTTCTCCGAAGGCATCGGGCGCTCCTTCATCAACTCGCTGACCGTTACCATTCCGGCGACGATCATTCCCATTCTCATCGCTGCTTTCGCCGCCTATGCGCTAGCCTGGATGAAGCTGCCGGCGCGTGGCTTCATCATTGCGGTGATCGTGGGCCTGCTCGTTGTGCCCCTTCAGATGTCGCTCATTCCGTTGCTGAAAATCTACAATGCAACGGGTTTCCTCTCGAAGACCTATCTCGGCATCTGGCTTGCACACACAGGTTTCGGCCTGCCTTTCGCGATCTATCTCCTGCGCAGCTATATCGCCGGCCTGCCGAAAGACCTGATCGAGTCGGCGCAGGTCGATGGGGCCAATGACTTCAAGATCTTCATGCGCATCATCCTGCCCCTGTCGTTCCCGGCGCTCGCCTCCTTCGCGATCTTCCAATTCCTCTGGGTGTGGAACGATCTTCTGGTGGCGATCGTCTTCCTCGGTTCGGGCAATGACCAACTGGTGCTTACGGGCCGCCTCAATGCGCTGCTCGGCTCGCGTGGCGGAAACTGGGAAATTCTCACCGCTTCGGCCTTCGTCACCATCATCGTTCCGCTTGTCGTATTCTTCTCACTGCAACGCTACTTCGTCCGCGGCCTCCTCGCAGGCTCCGTGAAGGGAGGCTAAGGCCATGGCCAACATCAAGCTCAGCAATCTCAACAAGTCCTATGGCGCGGTCCATATCCTCAAGGATGTGAATCTCGACATCAAGTCGGGTGAGTTCATCGTTTTCGTGGGGCCGTCGGGTTGTGGCAAGTCCACCCTGCTGCGTTCCATCTGCGGGCTGGAGGCCATCAGTTCCGGCACGCTGGAAATCGATGGCGCCGTCGTCAACGAAGTGCCGCCGTCAAAGCGCGGCATCGCCATGGTGTTCCAGTCCTATGCGCTCTACCCGCACATGAGCGTCTATGAGAACATTTCCTTTGCCCTGGAGAACCAGGGCCTCGACCGGGCGTCGATCAAGCAGAAGGTGGAGAAGGTGGCCGAGATGCTGCAGCTCACACCCTATCTCACCCGCCTGCCCAAAGCGCTTTCCGGTGGCCAGCGCCAGCGCGTGGCCATCGGCCGCGCCATCGTCCGCGGGGCCAAGGTGTTTCTCTTCGACGAGCCGCTGTCCAACCTGGATGCGGCCCTGCGTGTCCAGACACGCATGGAAATCGCCAAGCTCAAGCGGGCCATGCCGGACACCACCATGGTCTACGTGACCCATGATCAGGTGGAGGCCATGACCCTGGCCGACCGCATCGTGGTGCTGCAGGCCGGCCGCGTCGAGCAGGTGGGCACTCCCATGGAACTCTATGAGAAGCCCGGCAATGTCTTCGTGGCCGGGTTCATCGGCTCACCCAAGATGAATTTTGTGACCGGCGATCCCGCCGAGCGGGCCGGTTGCAAGACCCTGGGCATCCGGCCGGAACACCTCGAGGTTTCGGCGTCGAGCCTGGCTGACGGCATCCCGGGCGTGGTCGAGTACACAGAAATCCTGGGCAGCGACAGTTTCGTCTATGTTGCGACGGACTACGGCATGATAACCGCGCGCGAGAACGGCAGGACGGCGATCAGCAAGGGCCAGAAGGTCTGGCTGAAACCCGTGTCTGGCTATGTTCATCGCTTCGACGGCAACGGAAAGAGACTGGATACGCCATGACGATCAGGACCCTCATCTGGCACGAACACCGCCACGAGAAGAAGAACAAGCTGGTTGCACAGCTCTATCCGCAAGGCATGCATGGCGCCCTCAAGAAGGCTTTCGAGGGCCACGCCGAATTCCAGGTTGATCATGCCTTGCTGGACGATGACGCCGAGCATGGCCTGTCACAGAAACGGCTGGACGAGACAGACGTGCTGCTCTGGTGGGGCCATGTGGCGCACGGTGAGGTGAAGGACGAGATCGTCGAGCGCGTCGCCAGGCGCGTCTGGGAAGGCATGGGCCTGATCGTGCTGCATTCGGCCCATTTCTCTAAGATCTTCAAGCGCCTCATGGGCACGCCCTGCGCCCTCAAATGGCGCGAGGCCGGCGAGAACGAAAGGGTCTGGGTTCTGGATCGCAACCACCCGATTGCGGCGGGGCTGCCCGAACAGATCTTCATCGAGCACGAGGAAATGTATGGGGAGCCCTTCTCCATTCCTGAGCCGATGGAAACGGTCTTCATCTCCTGGTTCGAGGGTGGCGAGGTCTTCCGCTCCGGCGTGACCTACAAGCGTGGGGCGGGCAAGGTCTTCTATTTCCGGCCCGGCCATGAGGCCTATCCGACCTATCACAATCCGCAGGTGCTGCAGGTGATCCGCAATGCCACGCGCTGGGCCTATAATCCCGAGCCGGCGTGGAAGGGCATCAACGATGCGCCAAACGTGCCGCATGACAAGGCGCCTGTGCCTCTTGAGATCAAGGGGCCGAGCCTTCATGCCTATGGGGAAGAGGGCTATCGCTGAGGCCGCTTTCCCGACGAGAGGTTGAAAGATGACACTTCCCATCCGTCTCCTGGTGCTTGGTACCGGAGCCATGGCCAAGGCCCATGTGAAGGCCTTTCAGGACGATCTGCGTTGTGAGGTCGTGGCGGCTGTCGACGTCCTTCCCGGCCGGGCCGAGGCATTTGCCGCCGAGCATGGTATCGCCAAGAGTTTCAGCGATCTCGATGAGGCGTTGAAGTGGGGCAAGTTCGATGCCGCCGCCAATGTGACGCCCGACGCCATTCATCATCCGACGACGATGAAGCTCATCGCGGCGGGGAAGCATGTGTTCTGCGAAAAACCCCTTGCCGAGAACTTCGCGCTCGCAGATGAAATGGCGACAGCTGCGGACAGGGCAGGCCTTATCAACATGGTCAACCTGACCTATCGCAACGTGCCTGCCATACACGTGGCCCGCAAGCTGGTGATGGATGGCACGCTGGGCAATATCCGTCATGTGGAAGCGAGCTATCGCCAGTCCTGGCTGGTGGGCAACCACTGGGGTGACTGGCGCACCTTGCCCATGTGGCTGTGGCGCCTTTCGGAGAAACACGGCTCCAAGGGTGTGCTTGGCGATGTCGGCATCCACATCCTGGATTTCGCCAGCTTCGGCATGGCGGCAAAGCCCGTGTCCCTGCAGGCGAAACTCAAGACCTTCCACAAGGCGCCTGGCGACAAGATCGGAGAATATCCGCTGGATGCCAATGACTCGGCCATCATGATGGCCGAGTTCGATAACGGAGCACTGGGTGTTATCCAGACCTCACGTTTCATGACCGGCCATGACAATGAGCTTCACCTGCGCCTTCATGGCGACAAGGGTGCCGTTGAGGTCAAGCACCATGAAGGCTGGACGGAGTTGCGCGCCTGCACGGGCGATGACATCAACACCTTGTCCTGGCGCCATATCAAGCCCGAGCCTGTGGAAACCAACTATCGCAAGTTCATCAACGCCATCGTCACAGGCAAGAGTGGCGAGCCGGATTTCAGCCATGCCGCCAACCTGCAGCGTGTCCTGGATCTCTGCTTTACAAACGACGGCAAGGGCGCCGCTCAGGTCTGATCAGTCGTCCGCTGGTTGTGATGTCATGGCACCCTGTTCGAGCCGGGTGCGCTCGCGATAGTTCTCGGGCATCTCGAATCTGCCGCGCCAGATGCCGCGATTGGCCGCCTGCGCCTCCCGCTCCTCGCGCAGATAGCGGGTGGAATGGCGCACATAGGCCACAGCCCATCCGCGGCGCACCATTTCGCGATTGATCTCGGTTTCCCCCGCGCGGCAGACGGATACCGCCCGGCCGTAGCGATCTGCCTCGTGCGATGTGCAGGAGATCGTCTGTCCGGCGAGCAGATCCCGCAGTGCCGTTCTGGCCTCGCGGCCACATGGATACTCGCCATCCGGGCTTCCACAGGTCTGGTGCAACTCCGGTGCGTCGATGCCGAAGAGCCGCACCTCCGTGTCGTTCAGTGTGAGAGAATCGCCGTCCTTGGCAGTCGCGTTGCCGCTGCCGACATCGAACATGCCGAGATACTGCATGGCTTTCACCGTCACCATCAGCACGATGAGCAGAACGAGAAGCTCGCGCAGCCTGCGCCAGGGCATTCGCACAGCTTATCCCGTCACGAAGCCTGCGTGTTCCAGCGCGCCGCCGCATCGTCATCGCTGGTCTTCGCATCAACCCAGTGATTTCCGCCTTTGCCCTCCTCCAACTTCCAGAAGGGCGCCTTGGTCTTGAGCCAGTCCATCAGGAACTGGCAGGCGCTGAAGGCGGCTTCCCTGTGAGCCGAGGTGCAGATGACGAGGACGATATCCTCCCCCGGCAACATGCGGCCGTGACGATGGACGATCAACACGTCGTCGACAGGCCAGCGCCCGCGGGCCTCTTCCTCGATGGCAGAAAGTGCCTTCTCCGTCATGCCGGGATAGTGCTCCAGGGTCATCGCGGCGATGCGGTCGTCGCCCGTCATCTCGCGCACGGAGCCCACGAAAAGTGCCGTGCCTCCGACATGCGTCTTGCCAGCACGGATCGCTTGCAGCTCATGGCCGGTATCAAATGCGGCTTGCTGGACGCGTATCATGAGCAGATCCCCCTGGTCAGTTGCCGGCCACGGCGAAACGCGGCTTGTCCCACAGGCCGGAAACGGAGACGGGCTTGCCGCCTGCCGGCGTCACGGCAAGCTGCAGAGCGCGACGCAACAGGTCGATGCTGCCCGTGACAGCGAGCGGGCCGCTCGCGAGCGGCAGCTGTGTTTCAGCCAGCGTCGCAACTCCGTCGGCGAAGCCCGCCGAGATATTCAGGTCACCAAGCGCGGTTTGCTGGCCTGCATCGGCGGGCCAACCATCGACACCGGCCGATCCGGCGCGGCCCAACAAGGCACCCAGGTCAACGCCCGCGACGCGGCCCTGCCGCAGCGCCAGCGTGGCATTGCCCTTCAGCGTGGAGACGAGCGCCGCAGGGCTGCCGCCATTGGCGGTGAACTTTGCCGTGGCGTCCACCTGCCCCGCAATGCGCGGGATGCCGAGCCTGTCGCCCAGCAACGCTTGGCCATCCGCCGCGCGCAGCGCCAGATCAGATTCGATCCTTGCCTCGGTGTCGTCCTGGGCGAAACTCACCGTACCGGACAGCTTTCCGCCGGAGATGTCGGCTGACTGGATCGTGGCCTTGAACACGCCGTCACTGTCCTCGATCGCAAGGCTGGCGTTGTCGAGCTGCAAGGCCCCGACCAGCACCCGTTCGGCGTTGATTGCCAGCATGCCATCCATCGCGAAGAGATCGGAGAAGCTGAAAGGCCTTTCCGACCAGTCCGTAGTGAGATCAGGCCGAGACACAGGGTCGGAACTGGCAAGATTGAAATTGAGCAGCGGCAGGCTGAGATCGCCGGTCACCTGCGGCTTGTCGGTGTTGGCGCGCACCAGTATGCGGCCCGCACCGTCCAGCCCGCCGACATCGAAGCGCATGGCCGTGAGCGACGTCGTGGCGCCCGCGACGGCGATGGGAGAATCGAGCGAGAAGCCCGTCGTGCGGCCATCCTCCATCAGCGGCAGGCCGAGCCAGATCAGGAAGTTGCGCAGGTTGTCGCTCTGGGCCGACATCACACCATCAAGCTGCACGAGGCGGCCAATCTTCAGCCGGCCGGAGAATGTCAGGCTGTGACCGCCCGAGCTGAAGGCAAGATCAGCTGGCGATCCCTCGCTGACAATGGCAGCAGCCCGGTCGATGGCGATCGTCGCCTGTGTCGAGATGCCGTTGAACAGGCCGCGTGCATCGATCAGCAACTCGCCGTTGTTGTTGTGAACCAGTTGGCCCTCGACATCCGTTGCGGACAGCACGATCGAAGACTGGCGGTCGCTCAGCTTCACAGTGGTGTTGCTCAGGTTCACGCGGAAAGGTGCTGCGATGCTGACCAGAGCGGCCGGTGGGTCGCCTTCGCTGCGATGCTCGAGAGAGATCACGGCCTCATCGAGGGAGATTTCGGGTTGGCTCGTGCCTGTAAACAGCGAAATCACATTGGGGACAGTCAGGGTCCGCGCAGTCATCAGCGGTACGGACTGGCCATCAGAGGCCGCCAGAACCACATCGGACAGGCTAACACCGAGGCCGTTCTCGAAGTCGAGCGAGCCGCGGCCGTCCTGTGAAAAGGAAAGGCCGCCACTGGCGCGGAATGAATCGGCGATTCGGGCGCTCACGATCTGTGGCAGCAAAACAAAGGCCAAAATCCCGGCCAGCGCCAAGGCCAGGATGAAGATAATGAAACCTATGAGTCGTCGCATGCCGCCAACCTCTTAGCACAGGAAAGGAGCCTTAGGGCTTCTCTTGCGGCCCTTTCATGGCCGCCCCCTATAGGCTCCATCATGGCGGCGGGGTCGAGGGCCAACCCCGGATTGTCGAATTTGTGGCATCTTTCCACTGGCTTGCCCGCTACGCTACAGGGAGCCATGTCAGATACCCAAGCCCAACCTCTCTGGACCCCCTCCGCCGCGCGCAAGGCCGGCGCCAATCTCCGCCGCTTTGAAGCCTTTGTGAACCACCGTCACAACCTGGCGCTCGGTGGCTTCCGGTCGGTGCAGGATTTTTCCCTGACACGGCAGGAGGACTTCTGGCGTGCCGTCTGGGATTTCTGCCAGGTTAAGGCCTCCGCCACCGGGGATGTCGTCATTGCCCATCCGGGGCGCATGCCGCATGCCGGGTTCTTCCCGGGCGCACGCCTGAACTATGCCGAGAACATGCTGGTGAAGTCCGACGATTCAGCAGCTCTCATTTTCCGTTCCGAGGTAGGGCACCGCATCGAAATGTCTTGGCGGGAGCTGACCGAGCAAGTGGCCCGGCTGCAGTCCGCCCTGAGGAAGCTTGGCGTTGCAAAGGGCGAGCGGGTCTGTGCCGTGGTGCCCAATCACCCGGTCTCCATCATCGGGCTTCTGGCCTGTGCTTCGCTTGGCGCCATCTGGTCGTCGTGCTCGCCCGATTTCGGCGAGCGGGGCATTCTCGACCGCTTCGGCCAGATCGAACCCAAGGTTATGCTCACCTGCGATGGCTATTTCTACGGTGGTAAGACCCACATGCTGGCCGAGAAGCTCGGCTCAGTGCTGAAGCAACTGCCCAGCGTCACCCACACCATCGTGTTCGACTATGCTGGCAAGGCGGCTGAGATGGTTGCAGCATTGCCGCGCGCAACGGACTACGCCGCCCTGCTGCGCGGCGAGACCGCCACCCGCCCCAGTTTCGAAAAATTGCCCTTCGAGCATCCGCTTTACATTCTCTACTCATCGGGCACCACAGGTGTGCCGAAATGCATTGTTCACGGCCATGGTGGCATCCTGCTGAAGCATCTGGTCGAGCATGTGCTCAACACCGATGTGAAGCCTGAAGATCGCATCTTCTACTTTTCCACCTGTGGCTGGATGATGTGGAACTGGCTGGTAAGCGGGCTCGCGGCGGGCGCCACGCTGCTTCTCTTCGATGGCTCGCCCTTTCATCCGTCAGAACGGGTGCTCTTCGACTATGCCGTGGAAGAGGGCATGACCGTGTTCGGCACCTCGGCGAAATATATCGACTCCCTCCGCAAGACGGGCTGGCAGCCCAAGGACGAATGCAGGCTGGACAAGCTCCGCGCCATGCTGTCGACGGGCTCGCCGCTGTCGGAGGAGGGCTTCGCCTTCGTATACGATGGCATCAAGTCCGACATCCAGCTCGCCTCGATTTCAGGCGGCACCGACATCTGCGGCTGCTTCGTCGGCGGCAATCCGGATGAACCTGTCTGGCGCGGCGAGATTCAGGGGCCGATGCTGGGCGTTGCGGCAGATGTCTTCGACGAGAATGGCAAGCCTGTCCGTGGTGAGAAGGGCGAGCTTGTCTGCACCAGGCCTTTCCCCTCCATGCCGGTCATGTTCTGGAACGATGCCGACGGCACAAAATATCACAACGCCTACTTTGCCCGCTTTCCCGGTCTCTGGTGCCATGGAGATTTTGCCGAGATCACGGCCCATGGCGGAATGGTGATCCATGGCCGGTCGGACGCCACGCTCAACCCCGGCGGCGTCCGGATCGGCACGGCTGAGATCTATGCCCAGGTGGAACGCATCCCCGAGGTGCTGGAAGCCCTGTGCATTGGCCAGGATTGGCAGGGTGATGTGCGCGTTGTCATGTTTGTCCGCCTGGCGAAGGGAACAGCGCTCGACGAGACGCTGATCGCCCGCATCAGGAAGGTGGTTCGCGAAGGTGCCTCGCCGCGCCATGTGCCTGCGAAGATCATCGCGGTTGCCGACATTCCGCGCACCAAGTCGGGCAAGATCACCGAGCTTGCAGTGCGCGAGGTGGTGCATGGCCGGCAAGTGAAGAACAAGGAAGCGCTTGCCAATCCCGAAGCGCTTGATCTTTACGCCGGTCTTGCAGAACTGGGCAGCTGATCAGCTTCTGGCAGCGTCGCGCACGGCCTTCGACAGGATCGCCACGGGGAGAAGGCCCACGGCCACGATTGCCAGGGCTGGAACGGCGCTGTCTTCGAGCTGTCCGAGCGAAGCCAGCGAGAAGACATAGGTCGCCAGTGTTTCGAAGTTGAAGGGGCGCAGCAGCAGCGTGGCCGGGAGCTCCTTCATGGCATCGACGAAGACGAGAAGTGCCGCTGCCACCAGCGAGGGCCGCAGCAAGGGCACATGAATGTCGCGGAAGGCCCGCAAGGGATTGCGCCCCAGGGTCTGCGCCACTTCCTCGAGGTGCGGGGAAATCTTGAGCAATCCTGTTTCCACAGCACCGCTGGCCACGATCAGGAAGCGCGTCACATAGGCGAAGACCAGTGCCAGCAGGCTTCCCGAGATGATGAGCCCCGGCCTGTAGGAGAACAGGCTTTCTGTGACGGCATTGATCTGCCGGTCGAGAAAACCGAAAGGCACAAGAAGGCCGATGGCGAGAATCGTACCCGGCACGGCGTAGCCGAAGCCGGAAAGCTTGGTGACCATCTGCAGCCAGCGGATCTTGTTGCGGCGATTGGCATAGCCAAAGACCAGTGCCAGCGCGATCGTGCCGATGCAGGCGAGGCTTGCCAGCAGCACCGACTTTCCGGTCGCGGAGAGGAAGTCTGCCGAAAGAGCGAGTTCCCAATGATTGCGGGAATATTCGAGAAGAAGGGCGACAGGCAGCAGGAATCCGAAGGTCACCGGAAGGAAGCCAAGGAAAGTGGCAAGCGGCGCTTTCCATCCGGTGATCCGTTGCCGCACCAGAGGTGTCGTCGACCGCGCGGCCCGCGAGAGATGATCCCGTTGCCGCATCATCTGCTCGAACAGCACAAGCATGATCACGGCGATGAGAAGCACCAGGGAAAGCTGCGCTGCGGCGCCAAAGTCGCCCTGACCTAGCCAGAGCGAGTAGATGCCGAAGGTCAGCGTGTTCACGCCGAAGAAACCGACGGCACCGATGTCGTTGAGGCATTCCATGACGACGAGTGATACGCCGACGGCCAGCGCCGGCCGCGCCTGCGGCAGCGTGATCTCGAAGAAGGCACGCCATGGCGACCGTCCCAATGTCCGCGCCACGTCGACCTGGTTCATGGATTGCCGGAGAAAGGCTGCCCGCGCCGTCATGTAGACGTAGGGATAGAAGACCGTGGAGAGGACGAAGATGGCGCCACCCACCGATCTGATCTCGGGGAAGAAATAGTCGGACTTCGATGTCCAGCCGAAGGCCTGGCGCAGGGCTGCCTGCGCCGAGCCGGAATAGGCGAAGGTATCCACATAGACAAAGGATGTGATGTAGCCCGGCATGGCGAGCGGCAGGATCGACGACCACTGCAACAGGTTCCGGCCGGGGAACTGATACATGGTGACAAGCCAGGCCAGGCCCGTGCCCACGGCAAGCGTCACCAGCGCCGTGCCGAGACAAAGCTTGACGGTTTCCCACGCCATGATCGGCAGGACCGAGCTGATGAGCGCGGGCCAGGCCGAGACGTCGGCAGTGGTGGCCACGAAAACGATAGTGAGGATTGGCAGGGCCAGCGGCAGCGCCAGAAACAAGGCGAGCCAAGCCGAAGTCGGGCTGCGGCTCCGTTCGGGTGCCTTCTCAGCTGCAAGCAAAGTGGCAGTCATCAAACTATTCTGCCAGAACCCGCGTCACGGGAAAGCAGATTTCGGCCAGTGTGCCTTTGCCGGCCTCGCTGGTCAGGGCGAAGCTGGCGCGATTGGCTTCAACGAGCGCCTTGGTGAGCGGCAGGCCGAGGCCTGTTCCCTGCCGCTCGCGATGAGGCGTGTCGACGCGCGTGAAGGGCTCAAGTGCATCCTTGAGCTGACTTTCGCTCATGCCGATGCCCGTGTCCTTGACGCGCAGCAGGAGATCGCCGGTTTCCTTGAGCGTTGCCGAGACAATCACCTGGCCACCTGCATCAGTATATTTGATGGCGTTGGACAGGAGGTTGATCATCACCTGGCGCATGGCGCGGAGATCGGCCACGACGCGCGGCAATCCTTTGGCAAGCGAAATGCGAACCACGACTCGGGCCTGCTTGGCATCTTCCTGCAACAGGCGGACTGCGTGATCGATGACGTCCTGGAGGCTGACGGCCGTGAAATTGAGCTCGAGTTTGCCTGACTCCACCTTCGAGAGATCGAGCAGGTCATTGATCAGCGACAGCAGATGCGAGCCGCTGGCATGAATGTCGTTGGCATAGGAGCGGTATTTTTCGTTCTTGATCTCGCCGAAACGCTCCAGCCTCATGACCTCCGAGAAGCCCATGATCGCATTCAGAGGAGTGCGCAATTCGTGCGAAATACGGGCCAGAAAATCGGACTTCTGGCGGCTCGCGGCCTCTGCCGCTTCCTTCGCCTGCAACAGCTCGCGCTCCGTGCGCTTCCAGGTGGTGATGTCGCGCACGACGGCGCAGAAGGCGGCTCGCGATTTGGGAGACTGCAGCTTGCCGATGGTGAGGAAGAGCGGCACGCTGCCGCCTTGCTTGACGATCGCCGTGACCTCGCGGCCATCATTGAACACGCTGGCAAGGCCGGGACCATTCAGGGCCGAAAGATAGTCACGCAAGGAGCGGCGGCTGTCCTGGGCGAGGAGATCAGCCAGCGGCCTGTCGATCACTTCGGTGATGGCAAGACCGAAGATCGCTTCCGCTCCAGCACTGAAGCTCAGGATGCGGCCTTCACGATCCAGCGTGATGATGCCGTCGCTCGCCACATCGAGGATGGCCTTCATGTCATCGGTGGCGATGGCCTCGCGTGCGTCAACTGAAGGCGGCGGAGCAGGGGCCACTGTCTCTGCCTTTGGCTGCTCTGCCGCGGCCTGTGGCTTTATCGGCTCCACTTCGGCAGCGGCTGCGGGCGCAATCGAGGTTTGCGCAGGCTTCGCTTCGGCGCGCACGGTAGCAGGGGCGTTTACCGGTTTGCGCAGCAGATACTGCTCAGCGGGCCCGTTCAGCCACGGCACCGTGCTGCGCGAGACAATGAGATCGATGGCACTGCCTGACGACATGACAAGCTGGTGCCGCGTTGCCACCTCCGGCACGGCGGTGAGATTCGCGAGCAGGACACTGTCCGATAGAACATCCGCCGGGTCCGTCAGGTCCAGAAGTTCCGCTGCCCGGCGCGTGGCGTAAAGGCCCGTCGATGCCCGGCCGATAATGACCGCCTCTCCTGTCTGCTCCAGCGGCAGCTTGATGGCGTCGGGAACGCAGGGGGCAGGCGGGGGTGCGGCCCGTTCCGGGCGGGCTGCTGGTTTCGGTGCTTCGGCCTCAGGGGCAGCCTTGGGTCTTGCGGGTCGGGCCGGCGGTGCTTCGTCCTTCAGGCTCTCCTTCATGCTGAGGGCGAGTTTCTCGAAGGCCTGTTCCTTGGCGAGGGCCGGAGCGGGCGGTTCAGCGGGGGCCTCGACCGATGTAGACACAGCGGCAAGGCTGCGCTCAAGCGCACGGCGATCCGTGATGTCCTCGATGAGCAGCACCAGCCTGTCGTCCTCACCGGGTTTCAGGGCTGTGATCCTGGCTTCACGGAGGCCCAGCTTGCTCGCGATCTGGGCGTTCACATGCGTCATGCTGCTCTGGGCAAGGCGCTCAAGCAGCCGTGACACGCCGGGTTCCCCCGCCAGAATATCCTTGAGGTGAGAGGCCTTGTCGAGATCGAGAAGGCTGCGGGCCGCCTCATTACCATGCAGAACGGCGCCCGTGCCGTCGCTCACCACGGCAGGCGTGGGCAGGGCTTCCATGAACTGGTCGGCGAGGCTTGCGGGTGCCCGGGTGATCTTGGGCCTGTCCGGTTCCCGCACAACGAGCACGCCGGGCCGGCCATCAGCCAGTGCGTGGATCCAGCAGCGGCAGGGCAGCGCGGCCACCAGTCCCATGGAAGGAAAGAGAAGCTGGGCATCGGTGCTCTCGCCGGGGTTCAGCGCCTGCACGATCTCCTTGATCCGCTGCACCCCGGGCTCACGCCCGTCGAACGGCCGATCCACAAGGTCAAAGACCGTCTCGCCGTCGAAGAGCTTTACGCCCGCCGCATTGGCCCAGACGATCCGTCCGCGCGCACCATCCCATAGCCAAGCCGGCGCGTCGGCTGTGCGGAGCGTTTCAAGAGTGGGTTGTGGCGTGGCGGTCAAGGCAAGGTCCTGCACAGGGCCCAGCAACCCTGTTTCTCAAGCTAATCAAGTTTTAACCGAGGCGTCCACCAATTGCTAACCATATCAGCAGCTTCTTACGGTCATGCTGCAGTGCGTCATTAATGTTGCGACGCACAATAAATCGTGCTAGGGCAACCCGGAAAACCGAAAGGAATCATCATGGCCAAGAGCAAGACGCCCGTTGAACTGGCAACCGAATTTGTCTCCGAGAGCATTGAGAACGCCAAGGCAGCCTTTGGCGGCGAAGATGTCACCAAGGAAGGCGTGGAAGCGCTCAACAAGTCGGCCTCGTTTTACCAGAGCCGCTTTGCCGACCTTCAGCTCAAGGGCATGGAATACGCCGAGGCCAACACCAAGGCCGCTTTTGCCTTCTGGCGCGAAGCCGTTTCCGCCAAGTCGCCTGAGGCCCTGTTCTCTCTGCAGCAGTCTTTCCTGAAGAGCCAGTCGGAAGCTGTGGCGCGCCAGTTCAAGGACATGAATACGCTGACACTCTCGCTGGTGCGCGATGCCGCGGTGCCGATGCAGGACAGCATGGCCAAGGCCTTTGCCCCGTTTCAGCCCAAGAAGGCGGTCTGAACAGCGGCAAGGAGCGGATAGTCGCCGCCCCTTCCTGAAGCATGCGAGGCCCGGTTTCGACCGGGCCTTTTCATATTGAATTTGGCGGGGCACAAGGCTAGTGAACCGCCCGGAGCCCGGCCATGCATCAGGCATTGTGACGGTTCATCCGGAATGTGCCGCCTTAGCTCAGTTGGTTAGAGCACCAGATTGTGGATCTGGGGGTCCCCCGTTCGAGCCGGGGAGGCGGTACCATCTTTCTTCAAAGCAGCAGGCGCCGTGTCGTTGTGGGGAACTCGCGCAATGTTCCCACCAGCGGCGGCACCTTGCGTGACGACTTGGGCAGCAGCTGTTTCACGCCGCTGCGGGAGGCTTCCTCGATCGCCACCAGCACCCGCATGTCGGCAAGCCCTTCATGGCCATCCGGCACCGGCTGCACGTCCTTGAGAATGCAATCGGCAAAATAGGCCGCCTGGCCCGAAAAATTGTCGACATGCGGCACATCAATCACGCGCACACCTGATTCCGTTGTGAGCGTGATCTTGCGGCCGAATTCAAATCTGTAGGCATTCTCCATTTCAATCTGGCCCGTGCTGCCCACGACGAGCAGCTTGTCTGTCGGGGTCATGCCGAAGCTCGATGAGAAAACAGCAATGGCATCGCCGGGGAAGCGCAGCGTTGCGGATACGCATTCATCGGCTTCCGAGAAGCGCGCATCGTCCGGCTTCCGTCCGCTCATCGCGACTACCTCAGTGGGCTCGGCCATGAAGACGTGGCGTGCCGCATTCACGCAGTAGACGCCGAGGTCCTGCAGTGGTCCACCCCAGGCGATGGCCTGCAGGCGATGGTTTGCCGGTGCAATCGAAAAGCCGAATGGACTCGTAAACAGGCGTGGCACGCCAATGGCACCGCTGGAGATCAGGTCCATGAACTGGATGGTGGCGGGTTCGCTGTGCAGCCGGTAGGCTGTCATGAGCTTCACGCCATGTGTTTCGGCAGCGGCGATCATCGCTTCGGACTCAGCGATGGTCTTCGACAGCGGCTTCTCGACGAGCGCGTGAACACCGGCCCGGGCCGCCTCGATCGTGTATTGCGCATGCAGATGATTGGGCAGCGCGATATAAACGGCATCGACCAGCTTCCGGCTCAGCATCTCGCCGTACTGATCGTAGGAGAAGACATGCGGGATGCTGTAGAAGTCAGCAAGTTTCTGGGCTTTCGCCACGTCACCCGTGACAATGGCGGTCACCTCCGCATTGTCGAGTTGCGGAATGCTCGGCAGAAAGGCCTCCTGGCTGATCCAGCCCGCGCCCACGACGGCAAACTTCACTTTCTTCATGGCATTCCTCCCATTGATCATCGCCGGGACCATCTGCTTGTTTTGATGGCCGCCTGCCTCTCGATTCCTGCTGCCAGCCGGCCTCAGGTGAATCGGTATTCTGTTTTTTGTCTGTAGATCTGGCCCGGTTCAAGTGTCACGGATGGGAAATGCGCGTGATTGACGGCATCCGGGAAACGTTGCGGCTCAAGACAACAGCCGCCGAAGCGGGCATGGCGCCCGTCGGCAACGCGCGTCTCCAGGGGCAGATATTGTCCGTCATAGAACTGCAGGCCCGGCTCCGTGGACCAGATTTCCAAAGTGACATCGTCCTCTGCGGGCGAGATGGCGGCAAGCGGCCTGAGTTCTGCCAAGGGGCTGTCGTAGACGGCATAATTGACATCAAAGCCGGAAGGGGTCTGCCTCCTGTTCTCGCCGATGATCTGGCCCTTGCGGAAATCGAAACCGCTTCCCGCCACGTCGCGCAACTCGCCTGTCGGAATGAGGCGCTCATCGACGGGCGTGATGCGGGCCGATGGAATACGCAGCCGGTGGCCAAGGATATCGGGACCGGTGCCGAGATTGAAATAGCTGTGCGTGGCGAGATTGACGATCGTTGTTGCGTCGGTCTCGGCCGTGAGAGTGATCGACAGGCAGGACTCGCTTTCAAATCTGTAGACGCATGTAACCTTCAGGTTGCCGGGGTATCCCTCTTCGCCATCCGCCGAAAGATAGGAGAGTGCGGCTTGCCTTTCGTCCGCGGCGTCGATTTTCCAGCTGCGGTTTGAAAATCCCTTCATGCCGCCGTGGAGGTGCGTAACGCCGCGCTCGTTCAAGGCAAGCTGGTGCAGCGTGCCGTTGATCGTCGCTTGTCCATCGCGCGTGCGGTTGGCGCAGCGCCCGGCGATAGCGCCGAAGAATGCACCATGCCGCTGGTAATCGCCCCTCTCGGCAAGTGTCAGGACAATGTTGCGTGACGTGCCCCCCGCCGGCACGAAGAGGCTCTCGACGGTGGCCCCGAAATCGAGGATCGTTGCGCGGCTTCGGCCGCAGGAGATGTTGACGGATTTCACAATCGCGATCGCTTCCGATAGGCCATGACCTGCTGGTCCGCGAGGACGCCGAGGAGAATGACGGTTCCCATGACAGCGAAGTTAAGCGAGCTTGGGATGCCCAGCAAGTTCACCAGGTTCTGGAGGACCTGTAGCAGGATCGTGCCGAGGACCACACCCAGGATTGATCCTTCGCCGCCGCGCAGCGAGCAGCCGCCGAGCACGGCCGCCGCAATGGCATAGAGCTCATAGAAGTTGCCATGTGAGGAAGGCGATATCGAGCGTGTATACATGGCAATGAAGATAGCAGCGGCCGCCGTTAGTGCACCGCAGAGCACATAGGCCGAGGCAATGACGAGGCGTGTATTGATGCCGCTGTAGCGTGCCGCCATTTCGTTCTTGCCGACGGCATAGAGATAGCGGCCATAGACGGATTTGTGCAGCAGGATGGCCAGTGCCACCGCGGCCAGGATGAACGCGACGAGGCTGTGGGGAACACCGAAGCTCCGGCCGGCCACCAGCCACTCCAGCCATGGGAAGGACGCGCCGAAGGGAAATCCGGCGGTGGCGTCGTCGGTGTAATAGCGCGCAACGCCACGGTAGATCAGCAGGCCGCAGAGCGTCACCACGAAAGGCTGCAAACCCATGCGCGTGATGAGAAAGCCGTGGCACAGGCCGAGGATTCCGCCCAGGGCGACAATCAGGAGAGCAGCGAGTGGCCATGGCACACCAGCCGCCGCCACGAGATCGAGGAAGATCACGCCAAGCAGGGCGATGACTGAGCCGGATGAGAGCTCAATGCCGCCGGAAATGATCACAAAGGCCTGCGCCAGTGAAAACAGCCCGAAGAGGCCAATCAGGTTGGCCGTGTTTGAGAGATTGATCGGCGACAGGAAGCGCGGGTTGATGATCGCCACGATGGTTCCCACCACGAGGATGAGAACGAGAAGGCCAAGGTCCTTGCGGTTCATGCTGCTGCCTCTTGCTGGGCATGCCGTCCCACAGCCAATGCCAATATGCGTTCTTCGCTGAATTCACCGCGGGACAGGATGCCGGCGATGCGGCCCTCATGCATCACGGCTATGCGATCGCTCACGCCGATAACCTCTTCCATGTCGCTAGAAATCATCAGGATCGCCACTCCGCTGTCAGCAAGCTGGCGCATGATGCGATAGATTTCGTCCTTGGCACCAACATCGATCCCACGTGTCGGCTCGTCCATGACAAGAACCTTGGGCGACATCGCAAGCCACTTGGCCAAAGCCACCTTCTGCTGGTTGCCGCCCGAGAGCTCGCCGGCGGCCTGGGCCACTGAACTGCAGCGCAGGTCGAGAGACTCCTTCTGGGCATTGGCCGTGTGCGATTCGAGCCTTGCATCAACGAGGAGATGGCGTGCGTAGCGCTTGAGATCCGGCATCGTCACGTTCTGGGCGATGGGGAAATCGAGAACGAGACCCGCCCCCTTGCGATCCTCCGGGACCAGATAAATGCCGCGCGCGATGGCATCGGAAGGCGCTGCGACGACGAGCTCCTTGCCGGCAAAACGCATGCTGCCGCCAAGCGCCGGTTCGATCCCCGCGATGACGCGTGCCAGTTCTGTGCGGCCTGATCCGACAAGGCCTGCAAGGCCCAGAATTTCTCCGGCCCGCAGCGCGAGATTGACTTCGCTCAGTGGCCGGTAGGCTGTCCGCAACCCGGTCATGGCGAGCATATCTTCACCAGCGGCTTGTGCCGGGGCGCGATAAACCGACTTCAGGTCCCGCCCGATCATGTGCCGGATCATGTTTTCGGGCGTCACATCCTTGCCCTTGAGCATGGCAACTGTTTCACCATCGCGCAGCACGGCAACACGGCTGCAGCATTGCTTCACCTCTCCGAGGCGGTGGGAGATGAAGATGGTGGCAACGCCGGAGGCGGAGAGCTTGCGGATGGTCTCCAGCAGGCGTTCGGTTTCGCTTTGCGTGAGGCTTGAGGTAGGCTCGTCCATGATCACGAGCCGCGCCTCCAGCGAAAGGGCCTTGGCGATCTCGACCATCTGGCGCTGTGCCAGTGAAAGGTCTTCCACCATGATCTCGGGTGAAAAATCGGCGCCGAGCTGCGCCAGCAGGGGCTTCGCCCTGGCCGCAAGTGTGCGATCGTCCAGAAGGCGCAGCGGCCCGCCACGCGTCGCTTCGCGTCCGATGAAAATATTGGCCGCTGCCGTCAGGTTTTCGAACAGGTTCAGTTCCTGGTGAACGAAAGCAATGCCGCTCGCCATCGACTGCTGCACGGTGAGCTTGTCATGGCTGCGATCGGCAATCGTGATTGTCCCGGCGTCAGGTGCAACAACGCCACCAAGAACCTTCATCAGGGTCGACTTGCCTGCGCCATTCTCGCCTACGAGGCCAAGGGCCTCACCCTGGCTGACCTCGAAATCGACATTCCGCAAGGCAACAGTGGAGCCGTAGCGTTTGGTCAGGCCACGGACTTCTAGAAATTTATGCATGAACTCTCTTCGGACAACGGCAGGAAAAGTGGCCGGAAGAAGACCAAGGAGGAACTATTGCTTCTTCCGGCCGAGACATCAACCGCCGATGCGGGCCTTGAGCTCCGCTTCGAAGGCGTCGACATTGCCCTTGTCGATGATCTTCGTCGGCACAATCACAAGCTTGTTGTCAGGGATGCCGGACTTGTCACCCTCAAGATACTTGGCGATCAGCTTCATGCCCTCATAGCCCCACTCATAGGGCTGCTGCACGACCGTGCCTGCGATCGTGCCTTCGCGCACGCCGCCGAGCGTCACCGGATCTTCGTCAAAGGCGATGACGGTGACCTGGCCGAGCTTGCCGGCCTCCTTGAGTGCTGCATAGATATAGGGCGGATTGTAAGAGTAGAACCCGATCATGCAGTTGATCTCGGGGTTGGCGGCCAACGTGTCTTCCACGTTGCGCTTGGCGCGGGTGAAGTCGATGTCGTCGCCACGCACGTCAACCAGTTCGATCTTGGTATCCTTGATCACCTCTTTGACGCCTTCGATGCGCTCACGGGCATTGTCGGCACCGGGAAGGCCGACGAAGCCCATGCACTTGCCGCCATCCGGCATGGCCTTCACCAGGATTTCACCAGCTTGCTTGCCTGCATCCGTGTTCGAGCTGCCGATATAGGCAATGCGGCTGGTATCCGGTGCGTCGCTGTCGGTCGTGAACAGCGGCACCTGGCCGCCGATGCGGTTCAGGGCGTCGGTCGAGGACTTGGGGTCAACGGCGCTGACCATGATCGCGGATATGCCGGCTGCCACGAGATCATCCATCAGGCGCTGCTGAACGGCGGCGGCGGCCTGCTCCGGATATTTGAACTGCAGATCATAGTTCGGCAGTTCTCCCTGGGCTTTCTTGACGCCCGCCTCTGCGAGCTTCCAGAAATCCGAGGCGCCGTTCACCACGAAGGCGATTGATTTCTTCTCCTGTGCGCCTGCAGGCGCCACGAGAATCGCAGCCGATGCGAGGATGGCGGCGAGACCGAGTTTGAACTTCATAGCTTTTCTCCTTCAGTGCTTGATTTGCGGCTTTCCCCGTGTCGAGACGGAGAGAGAGCCGGCCGTGTTGCTTCAGGGAGTATTGGCTGGTGCCGGTATCCAGCCGGAGGCAGGCACATCCTCGGCGCAGGCAGGGTTTCTGCCCTTGCTTCGGCTGCGCCCGCTAGGTGGCAAGGCTTGCTTCTGGTTTATCCATGTTGATCCTCCCAACCGCCTTTGGCGGAACTTCTTTTTGTTGCCCGGAGAAGCCCGGGCGAAGGCAAAATTAGACTCACTCTCAAAAGGCCGTCAACTTATTTGTCGGACAAATAGGATTTATGTTATGAAAGAGAGCCGCTGCCGGCGCGAGGGCGCAAACCCTGTCTGGAGGCACAGGCACTTTTCGGGTGTCTGGGCTTTCCGGCGCAGGGCTTCTGGGGCCTCGCAAAGGTTGCGGCAACTTCCTGAGATGGCTGGTGCGGGTTTTGTCTCGTGGTCAAGACCCGCACCAGCTCTCGATGCGCAGTGCCGCGATCTCGCCTGTGGCAACGGAATCGTCTTGGCGAATGGCCGCACTGCTTGCATATTGGCTGGCGGGAATTTGTCGAAGAAGGGCCGTCGCTTGAACGGAACTGCTTTGTTCAAAAAGGCAGCAACGGCAGCAAGAAACTGGGGACTGGGAAAGCCGGGGATGGTGGATAGTCGAAAGGCGCGGGGCGGTGCGGCAAGAACGCAAGCGCCTCAAATAGCTTCTGCCGGGCCCATGGCATTGCCGCGCAACGGCAGTGCACACCTTGCAGTTGCCGAGGCGATTGGCTCGCGCATCGTGCGCGGCGATTTTCCGTCCGGCAGCGTTCTTCCTAACGAGGCCAGATGGGCTTCGGATTTCAAGGTCAGCCGGTCCGTGGTGCGCGAGGCGATCAAGATGCTGGCGGCCAAGAGCCTGTTGACCTCGCGGCCCAAGGTGGGCAGCCGGGTTGAGCCCCGCGAAAACTGGAACCTGCTCGATCATGATGTATTGGGCTGGTACACGGCGGGGCCCGACCGGGCCTCCATTCTCAAGACCATTCAGCAGTTCCGTCACATCATCGAGCCGGAAGCGGCGGCGCTCGCCGCTGAACATCGCACAGAAGCACAGATGGAATTGATCTCTGCGGCATGCCAGCAGATGGCAACCGCACCAAACGTGGCTGAGCGCGCCGGGGCAGACGTCCGCTTCCATCTGGAAATTCTCAAGGCGTCAGCCAACGAACTGCTATTGCCGCTGGGGGTTCTGATCGATTCTGCCCTGCGCAATCTCTTCGTGCTGATCACGGTCGAGGCGGGCGACCTGCGCTATGCGCAGGATCTTCACAACAATATCGAGAAGGCAATCCGCCAGCGCAAGCCGCAGGCCGCGCGGCTGGCCGTGCGCCGTCTGCTTGAGAACTCTGATCACCGGATTGCCGTCTGGAGCCGCAAGGGTGCCCGGCGCTGATCCGCGCTGAAAAGACAATGGCGCCGGAATGCTCCAGCGCCATGCCCCGATGATTGCTTGTTATGGCTGTTTACTGGCTTGCCCAGATGATGCGGGCCAGCCAGTCGACATTTTTCATATCGAGCGTCTTCAGGGGATGCTCGGCATTGAACGAGGCAAGCTCAAGCGTCTTGGCGGTCTGGCGCTGCATGATCTTGGCCATTACCTGGCCATCAGAGGTTCGCACCACCACGCGGTCGCCCTTGCGGATTGTGGCCGCCGGGGAAACGATGATCGTGTCGCCTTCACGGTAGACCGGCAACATGGAATCGCCGGTGATCTCGAGTGCATAGGCCGTGTTGTCGGTCACGCCTGGCACGTCGATCTCTTCCCAGCCTGAACCCTGCGGGAAACCTGAGTCGTCGAAAAAGCCGCCCTTGCCGGCCTTCGCGAAGCCCAGCATAGGCAAGACACGGCGCTTGGGTGGTGCGCCCTTGCGGCCCGAGAGCAGTTCCATGAACTCCTCGACCGAGGCGCCTGAGGCATTGAGCACGCGCGAGATGCTTTCCATCGTCGGCCAGCGTGGCCGGCCATCTGGGCCTGTGCGCTTGGAGGGGTTGAAGGAGGTGGGATCAAGCCCTGCCTTCTTGGCGAGCCCGGAAGCGGAAAAACCATAGCGTTCCGCAACCACATCAATCGCGTTCCAGACCTGCTTGTGGGAAAACATCGAATCCTCTCAAATTGAATAACAGCCGTTTGTGGGAATGAATGCCTTAATTCCGCCTGCTTGTCCAGTGCTTTTTTATGATATGGCCTGCCCGTGTGGAAAGGCGGAAAGATGCGGGTTTTCAAGATCGTGGATGAAGGTATCTGGCGTGAAGCTCAGGCCAAAGGGCGCTTTGACGGCGCTGCCATCGACGTGAAGGACGGCTACATCCATCTCTCCGGCGAATCACAGGCTGAAGAAACAGCGCGTCTTCATTTTGCCGGAAAGTCGGGGCTCGTGCTGGTGGCTTATGAGGCCGAAGCCTTGGCTCCGGCATTGAAATGGGAGCCTTCGCGCGGCGGGCAGCTCTTCCCACATGTCTATGGCGCCCTTGATCCGGCCAGGGCGCTCTGGGCGAAAAGCCTGCCGTGGGTGGACGGAAAACACGTCTTCCCGGAGGGCTGGCGCGCATGAGCCTTCTCTCGGCCGGCTTTGGCCTGGCGCGCCCCGTCCTCCATGCCATGGATGCGGAACAGGCCCACCGCCTGACCATCCGTATGCTCTCCTGTCTGCCGCGCCGGCCCTTGCCTGCGGCGGGGCCGTTGCAGCAGGAGCTGTTCGGCCTCCGCTTCCCCAATCCGCTGGGGCTGGCGCCGGGCTTCGACAAGAATGCCGAGGTGCCGGATGCCATGCTGTCGCTCGGTTTCGGTTTTGTCGAAATCGGAACAGTCACGCCAAGACCTCAGTCCGGCAACCCGCTGCCAAGGCTTTTCCGCCTCAGCGACGATCGCGCCGTCATCAACCGGATGGGTTTCAACAATGACGGGGCTGACCGTGTCATGCAGCGCCTTGAAGCGCGTCGTGGCAATCGCGGTATTGTCGGCATCAACATCGGCGCCAACAAGGATTCAGCCGACCGCATCGCCGACTACTCTGAGGGTGTACGGCGCTTCGGTCCTCTGGCGTCCTATCTCACGATCAACATTTCCTCGCCCAACACACCGGGCCTTCGTGGCCTGCAATCGCGTGAAGAACTTCAGCGCCTGCTTGCCGCGGTCAACGAGGCGAGGGCATCGCTCGCGCGCCGCCCGCCCATGCTGCTCAAGATCGCGCCGGATCTGGGCGATGATGAACTGCGGGATATTGCCGCCTGTTGTTCCGGTGGCACGGTTGATGGCGTCATTGTTTCCAACACCACCTTGTCGCGGCCGGAGCTGAAGTCCTCACACCGGGGCGAGGCGGGCGGGCTTTCGGGTGCGCCGCTCTTTGCGCTTTCCACTCGCCAGCTTGCGAAATTTTATCAGATGACCGGTGGCCAGCTACCGCTCATCGGCGTCGGCGGCGTTCATGACGTGGATACGGCTCTGGCCAA
The DNA here is from genome assembly GCA_020161855.1 of Pseudomonadota bacterium. Classification (GTDB taxonomy): domain Bacteria; phylum Pseudomonadota; class Alphaproteobacteria; order Rhizobiales; family Aestuariivirgaceae; genus Aestuariivirga. Next base: position 74,337 of record JAIUNJ010000005.1, on the reverse strand, counting down.
GCTTGAGGCGGGCGCGCGGCTGATCCAGCTTTATTCGGCGCTCGTCTATGAGGGCCCATCACTGGTCACGAGCATTGCCGCAGGCCTCGCGCAACGCCTCGCGGGCCGGAGCCTGACTGATGTCATCGGCAGCCGGGCCGGGGAGATTGTCGAAGGTAAACCGATCCTCAACAGGCGTGGTTAATGCTTTGTTGAGGACTGCAATGCCAAGGTGGACGGACGTGTGAATGTCCGGAGTACCCCATGCCACCTGTATCGATGGCATTGTGTCGTAAGTTGAATCAGTCTTGGCCTGCTGCGGCGCTCGTGGCAGCCGCTGTCATGCTTTCCGCCTGCCAGAACAAGTCGGCCAACCTGACCGGCGGCGGCGATCTCACCACAGCCAGTGTTTCGCAGCCAGCGGGAACACCCTCCTTCAAGAAGACGGAGGAACTGGGCCAGGCCTGGGAAAAGGACAAGGCCAACGCCAAGATCGGCTTTGCCTATGCCGAAAATCTCGGCCGTCTCGGCCAGATGCCGGCTGCCGCCCGCGTGCTCCGCGGCGTGGCTGACGGCAATCCCGGCAATGCTGCGATCCAGGCCGAGGCCGGCAAGAAGCTCCTTGGTGCAGGCTCTGCAGCCGATGCCATTGTTGTTCTGGACCGGGCCACGCAGCTCAATCCATCCGACTGGCAGTCCCTCTCCGCTCTGGGATCGGCCTATGACCAGAAGGCACAGCATGCCGAGGCGCGTGAGCGCTACAAGGCGGCATTGGCCATCAATCCCGGCGCTGTCGGCGTGCGCAACAATCTGGCCATGTCCTATGCGCTGCAGGGCCAACTGCCGGAATCCGAGAAAATGCTCCGTGAGCTGATGAATGGCGACGGGGCTTCGAACAGCAAGGTGCGGCAGAACCTGGCACTGGTCGTCGGCTTGCAGGGCCGCTTTGACGAGGCGCGCAGCATCGCCAGCAAGGACCTGCCGCCGGACGAGGTCGATGCCAATCTGGCTTATCTCCAGCAGATGCTGTCGCAGCCCAATACCTGGGCCCAGCTCCAGCAGGACTGATCAGGGCTTCTTTTCAACCCACTCGAGGAAGGCGGCGAGCCATGTGGCAAGCCGCTGCCGCGTCTCCTCGTCGGTCAGGTTGCCGTCTGCGTCGAACTTCAGCTCATTGTGTACGATCAGTACTTCGGGGCGCGGCATGACAATGGCCTGCAAAGCCTGAAGGTTCTGGCGCAGGTGATATTGCGCGCGTGCCGTGCCGGCCATGGCGCCGGCGCTGGCGCCGATCACCCCGGTCCGCTTCCACTTGAAAGGCGCCTTCATGGTGGAGAGCCAGTCATGGGCGTTCTTCAACACCCCCGGAACCGAGAACTGGTATTCCGGTGTGGCGATGATCACACCGTCGGCGGCGCGGATGCGTTCGGCGATGTCGGCAACGATGGCAGGCTTGCCTGATGCCTCGATCACATCCTCATCGAACAGTGGAATGCCATGCAGCGTGATGATGTCGATCGTGCTTCCGTCCGGCAGCAGGTCGCGGACGGCGCGCAACAGCCCAGTGTTGGTCGAGGCCTTGCGCAATGCGCCACTGATACCGACGAGTTTCATGGGAGGCCCTCCTTGCTGATGGACTTGAATGCCGCAAGTGCCCTGCTTCTGGCAATGCCGTGGTCGACAATGGGTCTTGCATAGTTGCGAGGCGGCAATGCCAAGGTCCATGGTTTGTGAATGGCGTCCGTTGGCACATCCCGCAGCTCCGGCAACCAACGCTTCACATAGGCACCATCGGGGTCGAATTTTTCACCCTGAAGCACCGGATTGAAAATGCGGAAATAGGGCGCGGCATCAGCCCCGCATCCAGCCACCCATTGCCAGCTTGCGGCATTGTTGGCGATGTCGGCATCGACAAGCGTATCCCAGAACCAGCCTTCGCCCGCCTGCCAGGGAAGGAGCAGATGCTTGATCAGGAACGACGCGGCGATCATGCGCACGCGATTGTGCATGTAGCCCGTGGCCCAGAGTTCGCGCATGCCCGCATCGACAATGGGATAACCTGTTTCACCGCACTGCCAGGCCTTGAGTGCCGCAGCATCATCACGCCAGGGGAAGCTGGAAAACTCGCTGCGATAGGGCTTATCCGGGAAAGCCGGGAACTCTTGCAGCAAGTGATTGGAGAACTCGCGCCAGAGCAGTTCCTTGTGGAATTTTTCACCGTCTCGGTCGAGGAAACCCGGTTGCGCCTGCATGGCGTGTGACACGGTCTGCCAGACGCGGTGTGGCGAGATTTCACCCCAGTGCAGATGGGGCGAGAGCCGTGACGTGAAATCCTGATCGGGCCTGTCGCGACCCTCGGCATAGCCACGCAGAGATTGATCAAGAAAGCGGGCGAGTTGCTGTTCCGCGCCCTGTTCGCCGGGCTGCCAGACCCCGGAGAAGCCTTTGGCCCAATCGGGTTTCCGAGGTTGCAGCGCCCAGGCCTCAAGCCTGTCACTGCCCGCATCATGCTGAGCCCAGGTTGTCTTTGGCGAGGGCTTGGCAGCGCGTGGTTCGCCGCGTGCCAGGCAGGCGCGCGCAAAGGGTGTGTAGACCTTGAAGGCCTGTCCAGAGCCATTGCGGATCTGTTCGGGCTCGTGCAGCAGGAAGCCACCATAGCGATGGCAGGTGATGCCGGCGCTGTCGCATATCCCCTTGATGCGGGCCTCGAGTGCTGCCGACCAGGGCGCATAGTCGCGCGTAAAGTAAAGTCCGGATGCATTCGTGGAAACCAGAAGCGCGTGCAGCATCTCGTCGGCCCGGCCGCGCCGCAGCACCAGCGGCCCCTTCGCCGACAGCGCCTTGAGGCTTTCATGCAGCCACCAGCGCGACGCACCACCCCAGGCCCATTGGCCGGGTGTTTCATCATCAAGAATGAAGACAGGAAGAACAGGGCCTGCCGCTGCCGCAGCCGACAGGGCCGGATGATCCGCGAGGCGCAAATCCTGGCGGAACCACATGATCACTGGCCGGGTCACGATGGTTATGTCCGGCGCAGGCCCGGGATCACGCCGCGGCGCGCTTCTTCAGAAGATTGGTCAGCCAGTCCGGGTCCATCTGCGGCACGGACGAGAGCAGCAACTCGGTATAGGCCGGATAGGGCGGGTTGAGCACTTCAGACTTGAGGCCTTGCTGCACCACCTTGCCCTTGTGCATCACCACGATCTCGTCGGAGATGGCGCGCACCGTTGCGATGTCGTGGGTGATGAAGAGGTAGGTGACCTTGGTCTGCTCCTGCAGCCGCATAAGCAGTTTCAGGATCTCTTCCTGCACGATCTGGTCGAGGGCTGATGTCACCTCGTCGCAGATAATGACTTCCGGTTCGGCCGCGAGCGCGCGCGCGATGGAAATGCGCTGCTTCTGCCCGCCCGACATTTCGCCGGGATAGCGGTCGATGAAGCTCTCATCGAGTTCGATCGCTTCCAGAAGCTCCACCACGCGCCTGTCCTTGGCTGCGCCCTTGAGCCCGAGGTAGAACTCCGTCGGCCGGCCGATGATATCACGCACCGTCTGGCGCGGATTGAGCGCCGTATCCGCCGACTGGTAGATCATCTGGATGCGGCGCAGCGTGTCGCGGTCGCGGTCGGCAAGTTTGGCTGGCAGGTCCTTGCCGTTGAAGCTGATGCGGCCGCGGCTGGGCGGCAGGAGACCTGTAATGGCGCGCGCCAGCGTCGACTTGCCGGACCCGCTTTCGCCCACCACGGCGACGGTCTTGCCGCGCGGAATCCGCACCGTCACATTATCGAGAACCTTGACGAGCCCGGAATAGCTGCCATCCACGTTATTGACGGAGATGACGACATCGTCGCCCTTGCTCTCTTCCTTCTGCAGCTTGCGCACCGCCCACAGGGTTTTCGTGTAATCCTGCGTTGGCTGCTTGAGCATGGCGCGGGTTTCCGCTTCTTCGACAAGATTGCCGTAGCGCAGCACCATGATGCGATGGGCCATCTGGGCCACCACCGCCAGATCATGGGTGATGTAGATGGCTGCCGTATCGAATTCCTCCACGATCCGCCGCATCGCCGCGAGCACTTCCACCTGCGTGGTCACGTCGAGGGCGGTTGTAGGCTCGTCGAAGATGATGAGGTCAGGCCGGCAGGACATTGCCATGGCCGTCATGGCGCGCTGCAGCTGCCCGCCCGAAACCTGATGCGGGAAGCGCCCGCCGATCGTGTCTGGATTGGGAAGCTGCAGCCGCTTGAACAGGTCCTTGGCATCGGCCTCGGCCGCGGCACGATCCATCACGCCATGATTGCAGGCCGACTCCACCACCTGCTCCATGAGCTTGTGGGCCGGATTGAAAGAGGCGGAGGCACTCTGCGCCACGTAGGAGATGCGCGAACCCCAGAGCTTGCGCAGCTCTTCCTGCGAAGCCGTTGTCAGCTCCTTGCCATCGAAATTGACGGTACCCGCCGAAATCCTGCACCCAGGCTTGGTATAACCCATGGCGGCAAGGCCGAGCGTCGACTTGCCGGCCCCCGATTCTCCGATGAGTCCGACCACTTCACCACGCTTCAGTGTCAGGTCGAGTCCCTTGATGATGGGATGCCACTTGTCGTCCGAGAAGCCTTCGATCTTGAGGCCCTTGATCTCGACCAGGGGCGCGCCCTTGACGCGCTTGGCATCGCTCCGCTTCTCGTTACTTTTCATCGCGCAACCCCGATGTCTTGTGCAGGAACCAGTCGACGACGAAGTTGACGGCGACGGTGAGCAGGGCGATGGCCGCGGCCGGAATGAGAGGCTGCGGCCGTCCGAAGGTGATCAGTGTTTTGCTTTCGGCCACCATTGAGCCCCAGTCCGCGGTCGGCGGCTGGATGCCCACGCCAAGGAATGAAAGCGCCGAAATGGTCAGGAAGACGAAGCAGAAGCGCAGGCCAAACTCGGCGATGAGCGGCGGCAGGATGTTGGGAACGATCTCGCGCAGCACGATCCATGGCAATTTCTCGCCGCGCAGGCGGGCGGCTTCCACAAAGTCCTGCACGGCAACGCTGAGGGCCGTGTTGCGGGCCAGACGGAACACGCGGGTCGAGTCGAGCACGGCGAGGATGAAGATCAGACTCCAGATCGACTTGCCGAACATTGTCAGCAGCATGAGGGCGAAGATCAGCACCGGGATCGACATCAGCACGTCGACGATGCGGCTCAGGATCTGGTCCAGAACGCCGCGGGTGACGGAGGCATAGATGCCGAGCACACCGCCGATGGCGAAGGAAATACATACCGTGAGGAACGCAATGCCGATCGTGTTGCGGGCCCCGTAGATAACACGCGAAAGCGTGTCACGGCCGATCTGGTCGGTGCCGAACCAGTGGTCCCAGGAGGAAAGCTGGTAGGCCTTGCCTGCAATTTCTGCTTCGCCATAGGGAGTGATCACCGGCGCGAAGATGGCGCAGAAGATATAGAAGGCGATCACCGCCATGCCAAATTTTGCGGTGAAGGGCGCGGACTTGAGCAGCCGCCAGGCATTCTGCCCGAAGGTGCGGCGCGACCGGATGGCGCGGATGTCGACGTGTTCCGTGGTCATTTGGGGTGCAGCAGCCTCGGATTGGTGACGATGGCGACGATGTCAGCCAGAAGGTTGAGCAGGATATATGTCGCGGCAAAGATCAGGGCGCAGGCCTGGGCCACAGGCATGTCGCGGCTCGAGACGGAATCCACCATCAACTGCCCGATGCCTGGATAGACAAACACCACCTCGACCACGACAACACCCACGACAAGATAGGCGAGGTTGAAGGCGATCACGGTCGCGATGGGCGCCCAGGCATTGGGAAGGGCGTGATTGAGGATGACTTGCCGTCCGGTAAGTCCCTTCAGCTTTGCCATCTCGATATAGGGGCTCGAAAGCAGGGCAATGATCGAGGCCCGCGTCATGCGCATCATGTGGGCGATGATGACGAGCGTCAAAGTGATCGCGGGCAGCATCGCCCGGCTGACATGTTCCAAGAAGGGTGTGTCGGCGTTCACGGTTGAGAGCGGGTAGAAAATCTTCAGCTTCACCGCGAAGAAGAACATCAGGATATAGGCAACGAAGAATTCCGGCGATGCGATGGTCGTCAGCGTGAGGGCATTGCAGACCCGGTCAAACCAGCTGTTGCGATAGAGCGCCGTGAGCAGGCCGAGCGCGAGGGCGATGGGAACGGCAATGATGGCGGTCAGCGCTGCCAGGAAGAATGTGTTGTAGAGGCGGGGCCCGATGATGCTTGTCACGGTGCGCACATTGTCCGAGCGCCAGCCGCCGGCGCCGGCGAAGGATTTTCCGAGATCGCCCGTGAAGACGCCCGTCACCCATTCGACGTAACGGGTCGTGGCCGGGCGGTCGAGGCCCAGTGACTTGTTGAAGGCGGCTACGGTTTCCGGCGTCGCGCTCTGGCCCAGAATGGCCTCGGCAAAACCGCCTGGCAGCAACTCGAGGCTCGAGAAAATAATCACTGACACTGCCAGCAGTGTCAGGACGCCAAGCCCCAAACGTTGCAGCACCGTGCGTAGAACAGGATGCATGCGCGTCACTCCCCGATATTTCAGGCCGGGCTTCTGTGTCCCGGTAACGTGGAAAATGCTAGCAGACCCACAACTCAATGCTAGCAATTTTTGCCAATCCATCGGGCAAAAGCGACATGAGACAAAAAAACACCCCGCCTTGCGGGCGGGGTGCTGAAAGCGTGATGGCAGATGGCTTACGCGAACCACCAGCGGTCATACATGTAGCCGCCGTCGTGATCATTGTCGGCGTTGAGATCGCCATGGGCCACCTTGGTCGACAGCGCGCCGACATAGTTGGAGAACATGAGGACCATCTGGCCACCATCGTCGTGAACCAGTTGCTGCATCTCCGCATACATGGCGGTGCGCTTGGCATCGTCGGTCTCGGCGCGGGCCAGCGGCAGCAGTTCATTGAAGCGCGGGTTCTTCCAGCGCGTATCGTTCCAGGCGGCATCGGCTGCGAGTGAAACCGTCAGCATGGCGTCTGCCGTGGGGCGGCCGCCCCAATAGCAATGACTCCACGGCTTCTTGATCCACACATTGTCCCAGTAGCCGTCGTTCGGTTCGCGGATCACGTTGATCTCGATGCCTGCGGCCTTGGCGTGTTCGGCCATCAGCAGGGCGCAGTCGACTGAACCGGCAAAGGCCGCATCCGCTGCCGACAGGTCGACCTTGAGGTTTTCCATGCCGGCCTGCTTGAGCAGCGACTTCGCCTTGTCCGGATCATAGCCGTAGACCGGCTCGGGATTGAAGGCGAACTTCATGGCCGATGCGATGGGCGAGTCGTTGCCGGGCTTGCCATAGCCGAACAGCACCTTGTCGACGAGGTCCTGGCGGTTGATCGCCCACTTCAGGGCCTGGCGCACTTCGAGCTTGTCGAAGGGTGCCACGTCCGTCAGCATCGGGGCGTTGTAGTACTGGTAGCCGGACACGTTGTAGATTTCCGTGCCAGGTGCCGACTTCAACAGGTCGATCGTCTTCAGGTCGGCGCGGTCGATGAAGTCGACTTCGCCGGCGAGGAAGGCGTTGGTGCGTGCAGCCGGATCGAGGATCGAGAGCTGCGTCACCTCGTCGAAGTTGCCGGGCGCGAAGGCGTTCGGATTGCGCTTGAAGTGCACCTTCACGCCGGGTTCGAAGCCATCGAGCACATAGGGGCCAGCGCCGTTGCCGGAGAGATCAGGCTTGCCGTCGACGATCGACAGGATCGGGAACTGGTAGTTGGTGAGGTTGTAGGGGAAGTCGGCGTCGGCGCCCTTGAGTTCAAAGATCACCGTGTCGGCACCATCGGCCTTCACCGAGGCAACACCGGCCAGATAGGCTTTGCCGGGAGACTTGGAGTCGGGTCCGATATGGTAGTTCACAGTGCCGACAACGTCATCGGCGGTAAGTGTCTTGCCATTGTGGAAGGTCACACCCGAACGGATTTTGAAAACCCACTTCTTGGCGCCATCCGACGGCTCGAAGCTTTCGGCCAGGTAGGGAACGCAGCCGCCCTTGGGGTCGACACGCACCAGCGGTGCGCCCGTGAGGCCCTTGCCCCAGGCGAAGTTCATGCCGTGGGCCCAGGTTGCCGGATCGAAGGTGTCCGTGGTGTTGCCATGGCCGAGGCCGACGCGGAAATGTCCGCCGGGCTTCGCCTGGGCGCGGGCCGCCCTGATGAACAGGGAGTTGGCGGCCGCGATCGAAAGGCCACCGGCCACCGCGAAGGTCATGAAGTCGCGGCGGGAAAGCTTGCCGCGCGTCACGGCCGACTTGGCCTGTTCCAGTTTGAACTCGAATTCTGTCATGTCTCACTCCTCAGAGCATTGCGGGAGATCTTCTCCCGTCGTTCTTCATTAAGTGCACCAAACTTTGCCGTCCGGCGCGCCGGAAGGTACGAAAACCTTGCATGGTGCGGGGTTCCCGTCAATCACGGCAATAGAACCGATCATCTCGCCGTGAGCGATCCGGAACGACGGTTTGCTGGGCAAAGATGTCGTTTGGACGACATAAGAATGGCGGCACTGTTGCGCCGGCCTGCTGCAGCGGGCAGCAGCGGAAATACTGGGTTTTCGTGGGTTCCGGCCGGCGCCTCCGATTGCGCGCAAGGCACGAGGGCACTCCGCGCTGCGGCCATCTCTTGGATGCACTTCCGCTGAATTGTTGAGAAAAATGAACCCGTGTCTTCGGGTCATCCGGGTCGCATTCCCGGGCCCGGAGGAAAACCTTGAAATTGCTGTCCGGTCGCTTCAATTTGCGGCTGCGACAACGAACGGGCGAGGGGACATGACCGAGGGGCCGATTGGCAATCTGATCATTGCTGTTGCCAGGCGACTGCTGCCGAAGACCTACAAGGGGTCGCTGGAGCTGACCTTGCCCTCGGGCAGGACGGTGCTTCTCGGGCGCAAGGGTGAGGGCATAGATGCCGATCTGTCCTTCCGTAATTTCAAGGTGGTCTGGGCGGCCATGCGCCGTGGCCAGCTCGGGTTCTTCGAGCGTTACCTCGCGGGTGACGTTGAAAGCCGTGATCCGACTGCCTTTTTCCGCTTCTACCTGCAGAACCGGGGCAGCCTCGATGGCGCCTCGACCGGTGTTTTCTTTGCCAGCCTCTTCGACAAGCTCTGGCACAAGCGTCGCGACAACAATCGCGAGGGCTCCAAGGACAACATCGCCGCCCACTATGATCTCGGCAACGCGTTCTACAAGCTCTGGCTCGACGACACGATGAGCTATTCCTCGGCGATCTTCGATGGCACGGGCAACAGCCTGGAGGCGGCCCAGCGCCAGAAGATCGCGAAAGTCATGGAAGCCGCGGAAGTGGCGCCAGGCAAGGAAATCCTCGAGATCGGATGCGGCTGGGGTGGCGTGGCCGAGGAAGTGGGCAAGGCGGGCGCCCGTCTGCGCGGCATCACCCTGTCGCGCGAACAGCTTGAGTTTGCCCGGGAGCGCATGAAGGCGGCCGGCGTCGCTGACAAGGTTGAACTCGTCTTCGAGGACTACCGCGACACCCGCGGCACCTTCGATGGCATTGCCTCCGTCGAGATGATTGAAGCCGTTGGCGAGGCCCATTGGCCCGTCTACTTCCGCACGCTCTATGACCGGCTCAAGCCCGGCGGTGCCGCGGCCATCCAGGGCATCACCATCATTGAAAGCAACTGGGACAGCTATCGCAACGGCGTCGACTTCATCCAGCGCTACATTTTTCCGGGCGGCATGCTGCTCACCAAGCAGATCATGCGTGAACAGGCCCAGAAGGCCGGCCTCCTGCTTGAGAAGATCGAATGCTTCGGCCAGTCCTATGCGCGCACCCTGGCCATGTGGCACGATCGCTTCGAGGTGGCTTGGCCACGCATCAAGCCCCTTGGCTTCGACGAGCGCTTCCGCAAGCTCTGGAAGCTCTATCTCTGTTATTGCGAGGCGGGTTTCAGCGAGGGCCTGATCGACGTCGGCATCTACAAGCTGCGCAAGCCCGTGACTGCCGCCTGATCAGCTGAGGACTGTGAGCCCTGCCAGAAGAGCGGCGTAGCGGGCGCCCTTGGCCAGCGTGACAATCGCAAGAAATGTGGCGAGCGGTACCTTGAGTACGCCCGCGGCAACCGTGAGCGGGTCTCCGATCACCGGCACCCAGGAGAGCAGCAGCGCCCAGGGACCATAGGCACCGAAGCGCTTCTGTGCCGTTTCGATCTGGGCCACCGACACGGGAAACCAGCGCCTGCCGGCAAAGCGCACGGCATTGCGGCCGAGCCACCAGTTCACAAGGCTGCCCAGCACGTTGAAGAGCGTCGCCACCGGGAAGAGCGTGGCGATCAGGCCGGGCCATCTGGCAGCCGCGGCGAGAAGCGTCACCTCCGATGTCCCCGGCAGGAGGGTGGCCGAGGTGAAAGCCGAAAGGGCAAGGCCCGCGTGGGCCATGAGCGCGTCCATGGGTTCTGCGCTATTGCAGCTTGCGTTCGATCTCCTCGTTGAACTCCTTGGAGAAGATCAGCTTCTTGCCCTCATAGGCTTCGATCTTTCCCCACACCTTCCAGTGCGTCGCGCTGGCCGTGAGGCGGCCATAGGTTTCTGTCCGCGTATCCCAGGCGCCACGCTTGCGCGTTTCGGTCCAGTGCGTTTCCATGACCGCCGACAGCGGATCATCCGGCATAATGCGATAGCTTTCGCGGCCCGCCCCGCCGGTGATCATCCCGTGTTCCTTGATCTCCTGCGTGCCGAAATCATCGATGATCTCGAGCCTCACTTCGCCGGTCTTCGGGTCGACGGTCTTCTCGCGCTTGTGCCAGGGCTTCTTGATGTCTTTGAGTGCAACCGGGGTCGCCGCTTCCGGTGGTGCGAAGGAAACCGTCCGCTCCACAGGATTCTTCTTGCGGATTGGCAATTGCACGCTGGAAGCACCGGCATAGACCGTGAGGGTTGCGGGTTCTGCCACTGGCCACATCATCGGGAAATAGGTGGTGGAGATCGACACGCGCACGCGGTGTCCCTTGGGCACCCGCCAGGCGATGTCGTCCATCTTGATCTTCACCTTGTAGCGTTTGCCGGGCTCAAGCTTCATCGGCATCTCGCGGCTGTCGCGCATGCACAGGTTCTGCAGGTGGTAGGTGATGCGCGAGACTTCGCCGCTCGGCCACACGTCATTCAGGCGCACCGCCACATGGGTCACGGGCTTGTCGGATGACAGTGTCAGTTCCAACATGGGCTGTCCAACGATCTCGAGATCGTCGGCAAGCGGCGGACTGTCGAAGACGATCGACTGGGCATCGTCTTCGCGCTGGTCACCCGGAAAATCAGGCCCCAGCCAGATGATGCAGTATTCACCGCCGTCGAAGCCCGTTGTCTGCTTTGACGAGACAGAGAGCGCCTTCTCTGGGCCGGCTTGCCCGGCGATGCCATTGGCTGTCAGCTGCCAGGTGCGCATCTCGATATTGCCATGGCCCCAGAAGCCCTCGCCGATCCAGCGCCCGTCGATGTGTTCAGGGAAGGATCCCGGCTTGTAGGCATCCATGAGATAGACGCGGTAGTCGGGATCGCTGGTGACGCCGGTGGGCTTGTCTTTCAGGAAGTAGTCCCACCAGCGCAGCATCTCCTGCAGGCCGCCGATCCGCGGCCCTGGGGCTGCGAAATGCGGGTACTTGTGCGCCCACGGTCCGATGATGGCTTTGCGCGGGCAGCGCAGGTTCTTCATCATGCGGGGAATGGCGTTGGAATAGGCATCGTTCCAGCCGCCGATCAGCAGCACGCCGATATTGATCTTGGACCAGTCCTCGCAGATCGAGCCGTGCTTCCAGTAGGCATCGCGATAGGGGTGCTTGAGCCAGTCGATGAGCAGGAACGGTTCGTTCTCCAGCCGCTCGAGCCACATCTTCTTCCAGCGCCGCCCGACGATCTTCGGATCGGGTGGCCTTGAGGTATAGGCCAGCATGGTGGCGGCCCAGCCCAGGTTCTCGTTGATCAGGGTGCCGCCCTTGTAGTGGATGTCATCCTCGTAGCGGTCGTCCGTCGAGCACAGGCTGACGATGGCCTTGAGGGCTGGCGGGCGAAGCGCTGCCACCTGCAGGGCGTTGAAACCGCCCCAGGAGATGCCGAACATGCCGACCCGGCCCGAACACCATTTCTGCCGCGCCAGCCAGGCAATCACTTCAAGGCAGTCTTCCTGCTCCTGCTTGCTGTATTCATCGTCCATCAACCCGTCGCTGTCGCCATTGCCGCGCATGTCAACACGGATGCAGGCATAGCCATGACCCGCCATATAGGGATGGGTCAGGGCGTCACGGACGATGGTGCCGTCGCGCTTGCGGTAGGGAATATACTCGAGGAGCGCCGGTACGGGGTCCTTCCCGGCATCCGCAGGCATCCAGACGCGGGCGGCAAGCTTTGTGCCGTCCGACAGCGGGATGAAGATATTCTCGATTTCCTTCACCTTGCGGGGGAAGGATTTGACGGTCTTGATGTCGGTCTGGGCCAAGGCTGATCCTCTTGAAGCACAGCCCTTATGCCGCAAGTCTTTTCGCCACCGCAACCGCCAAGCCTTGCCGCACCTGCATTGGGGTCCCCGCCACCGTCATATTGTTGACGCAACCGGGCTTGCCCCCTATCTCGGCCCTGACATGACCACCCGACCGATCATCACGCTGCCCGACGAAAAGACCCTGCGCCAGGTTTCGCGCCCGGTTGCCGCCGTGGATGCGGCCACCCGCGGCCTTTTCGACGACATGCTGGAAACCATGTATGATGCGCCCGGCATCGGCCTCGCTGCCATCCAGATCGGCATGCCGCAGCGCCTCGTGGTTCTCGATCTGGCCAAGGAGGGCGAGGACAAGACGCCGATGTTCTTTGCCAACCCGGAGATCGTCTGGTCCTCGCCGGAGATCAGCGACTATGAGGAGGGCTGCCTCTCGATCCCGGAGTTCTTCGAGATGGTGCAGCGGCCGAAGGAAGTGAAGGTCCACTACCGCGACCGCAACAACGAACCCCGCGAACTGCACGCCACAGGCCTTCTCGCGACCTGCCTCCAGCACGAGATCGACCATCTCAATGGCGTGCTTTTCATCGACCATATCTCGAAGCTCAAGCGCGACCGCGTCATCAAGAAGTTCCAGAAGGCGCAGAAACTGGGGAAGCTGTGAGGCTGCCCTGCGCCGGGCCAGCCGGGAGCTAGTGCGATGCGACTTGTCTTCATGGGCACGCCGGATTTTGCCGTCGAGACGCTGAAGGCCCTGCTGACTGCGGGCCACGATGTGGCCTGCGTCTATGCCCAGCCGCCGCGCCCCGCCGGCCGCGGCATGGCTCTGCGCCCCTCGCCGGTGCAGGCCTGGGCGCAATCACAGGGCATCGAGGTGCGGACACCGCTGTCCCTCAAGTCAACGGAAGAGCAGGAGCGTTTTGCCAGCATCGGTGCCGATGCTGCGGTTGTGGTTGCCTATGGCCTGCTCCTGCCCAAGGCCATTCTCGAGGCGCCGCGCTTTGGCTGTTTCAATGTCCATGCCTCGCTGCTGCCGCGCTGGCGCGGGGCCGCGCCCATCCAGCGCGCCATCATGTCGGGGGACGCGGAATCGGGCGTCACCATCATGCGCATGGAACAGGGGCTCGATACCGGCCCGATGATGAAGGCCGTGCGGGTGCCAATTGCGGCCAGCACCACCGCGTCCACGTTGCACGACGCGCTGGCAGCAGCCGGTGCTGCCCTCATGGTCGAAGTGCTGAAATCACCGGCGGAACCGGGCACACCGCAGCCTGCGGATGGCGTGACTTACGCCCGGAAAATCGACAAGGCTGAGGCGAAGATCGACTTCAACATGGATGCGGTGGCTGTGCGCAATCACATTCACGGCCTCTCGCCCTTTCCGGGGGCATGGTTCGCCGCCAATGGCCAGCGCATCAAGGTGCTCAGGGCCGAAGCGATTGACGGACAGGCGGCCCCCGGCACCATGCTGGATGATCGGCTCGCGATTGCCTGCGCAACAGGTGCGATCCGCTGCCTTGAACTTCAGCGCGAGGGCAAGGGTGCCATGCCAGCGGAAGCCTTCCTGCGCGGCTTCTCGCTGGCCAGGGGAACGGTACTCACCTGATGCCCCGCTACAGGCTCCTCATTGAATATGACGGCACCGGCTTTTTCGGCTGGCAGATGCAGGCAGGCCAGGTCTCGGTCCAGGGCGTGCTGGAGGACGCATTGGAGTTGCTGCATGGCCAGCCCATCGCCGTCCATGGTGCAGGCCGCACCGACACAGGCGTCCATGCCCTGGGTCAGGTGGCGCATGTCGATGTGCCGAAATCATGGGATCCTTTCGTGCTGCGCAATGCCATCAACGGCAATGTCCGGCCGCATCGCGTGAGCGTTGTCGATGCCGAGGAAGTGGGCGAGGCCTTTCATGCCCGTTTCTCGGCAACGAAGCGGCGCTATCTCTTTCGCATCCTCAACCGCCGTGCCCCGCCGACCGTGGATTTCAATCGCGTCTGGCATGTGCCGGTCGAACTCGATGCCGGTGCGATGCACGAGGCCGCACAGTATCTCGTCGGAAAACACGACTTCACGACCTTTCGGGCCGCCGATTGTCAGGCCCAGTCGCCGGTCAAGACTCTCGAGCGCTTCGATGTCTCGCGCTATGGCGACGAGATCGAGATCCATGCCGAGGCGCGCAGCTTCCTGCACCATCAGGTGCGCTCCATGGTGGGGTCGCTCAAGTTCGTGGGCGAGGGAAAGTGGCAGCCCCGGCAGCTCAGGAAGGCGTTGGAGGCCAAGGATCGTGCGGCTTGTGGCGTCGTTGCCCCGCCGCAGGGCCTCTATCTCATGGCGGTGGAGTACGGGTCCGCATCCTCGCCGGAAAGTTGAGGCTTTTCATTGCCCTGTCGCCAGCGGGCCAGGGAATGTGTAGTCTTGCGTCCGTCGGAGGAGACAGGGGAACATGCAGAAGGTACTTCCAGGGACAAGCCGCGAGGTCTTGGCCTTTATCGTCACCCATTGGCAGGGCCTGCTGCGCATCAGCGCGGTCCCCATCCTTATCTACGTCGTTGCCATGTGGCTGCAGTTCCGCATGGTGGCGGGGCTCTACCGCCAGCTGGCCGTCATGGCGCAGGGCCAGGTCGATCCGGCCTTCTGGAACAGCTATCTGCAGAACACCGGCCTCATGATGATCTGCAATATGCTCGGCATCCTTTCGCTGGGCGTGCTCTTCACCATGATCGTGCGCTACCACCGCTGGGGTGAGGTTAACTGGTTGCCGCTCACGGGCCCGGTATTGAAAGCCACCTTCATGACCGCGATGTACGGTTTCGGCATGATGATCGTCAGCATCCTTGCCTATTTCGTCGTGGCCCTGGCCATTCTCATTCCGATCAGCATCATCGTCGGCCTGAGCAACAGCGCCGCACTTGCCATCATCCTCACGCCGCCGGCGATCATCGCCATCGTGGCTTTCCTCTACTGGTTCATGTTTCGCTTTTTTGTTGGTCTGCCGGGTGTGGCGCTCGGCTCCACGCCGGATTTCTTCAGGGACATCTGGCCCCTGGCCCGCGGTGAAAGCTGGGGCGTGCCGCTGCGCATGATCGTCGCCACGCTGGTGGTCTATGTGCCTCTGATCATCATTGCCGTCGTGGCCTTCATGGCCTTTGCCGGCAACCCGGAGAATGCCGATATCATGCAGCGTCTTGAAAGCAGTGAGGCCGCGACCTTCCTGCTGCTTGCCGATTTCATGGAGGGGCTCTCGACCTTTGCGGTCGTTCCGGTGCTTATTTTCACGCCGCTGATCTGGTTCGCCACACTCCTCCTCGCCACGGCTTTCCAGCGCTTCCGCGCCCGGCAGGAGCAGCGCTCAGCCTGAGGTGCTGAAATAGGCCTCGATGATGCGCCGGTAGATGCGCGTTGTTGCCTTGAGTTCCTCGACAGAGATGCGTTCGTCGGTCTGGTGGATCGTGGCGTTGGTCGGGCCGAACTCGAGCACCGGGCAGTAGTCCTTGACGAAACGTGCATCGGATGTGCCGCCCGACGTCGAGAGCTTGGGCACCACGCCCGTCTCGTCGGCAATGGCGTCCTGCACGAGTCCGACGAAAGCGCCGGGCTCGGTGATGAAGGCCTCGGCGCCCTCGATTGTCTTCACCTGCCAGGCGCCGCCGAGCTCGTTCTTCACCGTCTCGATATGGCCCTGCACCCAGAGCTTCAGGCTTTCGAAATCATGTTCGGTCGAGTAGCGAATATTGAACTTGAGCACCGCCCGTGACGGGATCACATTGCCGGCCGGATTGCCCACGTCGAAGCTGGTGATCGCGAGGGTCGAGGGATCGAAGTGTTCGTTGCCGTTGTCGATGCGCGAAGCCGTAAGGCGCTCCACCAGCCGCGCCAGTTTCGGGATCGGGTTGTCGGCCTTGTGCGGATAGGCGGCATGGCCCTGCTTGCCGTCCACCGTGATGATGAAGCTCAGTGAGCCGCGCCGTCCGATCTTGATCGTGTCGCCAAGCTTGTCGACGCAGGAAGGCTCGCCCACCAGGCAGTGATCCGGTGTCTGCCCCTGCGCCTTCATCCACTCCAGCACCTTCACCGTGCCGTTGATGGCAGGCCCTTCCTCGTCTCCGGTGATGAGGAAGGAGATCGAGCCCTTGAACTGCGGGTTCTCGCGCACATAGTCGATGGCGGCGGCGGCAAAGGCTGCAACGGAGCCTTTCATGTCGGTGGCGCCGCGGCCGTAGAGAAAGCCGTCCTTGATCTCGGCGGCGAAAGGCGGATGTGACCAGATCGCCTCGTCGCCCTGCGGCACCACATCGGTGTGCCCGGCAAAGCAGAGATGCGGGCCGGACTTGCCGATGCGGGCATAGAGATTGTCCACGTCGGGCGTGTCCTTGTCCTGGAACACAAGCCGCTCGCAGTGGAAGCCCGCAGGCTGCAGCCAGTTTTCAACGCAGGTCAGGGCCCCGCCTTCATGTGGTGTGACCGAGGGGCAGCGCACCAGCGCCTGCAGCATGGCAACGGGATCGTTCGGCGTGTTCTTCATGGCTCTCCTATAGGCCAAACAAAAATGCCCGGCCACAGGGCCGGGCATTTGAAAGAAAGCGGGTCGGCTTACTTGCCGGCCAGCGGATCCTCGCCGAAGCGGTTCGGGCCTTCCGTGCCGCGCAGGAAGCCGAGCTCGACCAGATACCAGATGGCACCGACGAGCGGGATCAGGATGATGAGCGTCCACCAGCCCGACTTGTTACGGTCATGCCAGCGCTTCGTCGCGATGGCGAGCGACGGCCACAGCAGGATCAGGCCGATGATGTAGAGTGGCGCCATGCTGCCAATCATCTGTTCGGCAGCCGCCGGATTGTTGGGATCGAAATTGGTCAGGGCAGCACCCCCGAAAATGGCGAACAGCACCCACTGGATCACCATCAGGATGAGTGTGCCGAGCCAGAATGTCAGGCGCGGAATGCGCCCGCTGAAGCTGGTAAAGGTTTGTACATTGATCATAGACGTCTCCGCTCTCGTTGGAACCCCCTGCCACACTATCGCCTGAATCCGGTTCAGCCGGAAGAGGCTTTTTCAATCTCTCAGCAGCTCATTGATGCTTGTCTTGGAGCGGGTTTTCTCGTCCACGCGCTTGACGATGACGGCGCAATAGAGGGAGGGCGCAGGCGAGCCATCGGCATAGGGCTTCTGCGGCAACGAGCCCGAGACGACCACGGAATAGGGCGGCACCTTGCCCATGTGCACCTTGCCCGTATCACGCTCGATGATCTTGGTTGACTGGCCAATGAACACACCCATCGAGATGACCGAGCCTTCGCCCACCACGACACCTTCCACGACTTCGGAGCGGGCACCGATGAAGCAATTGTCCTCGATGATCGTCGGGCCTGCCTGCATCGGCTCAAGCACGCCGCCGATGCCGACGCCGCCTGACAGATGCACATTCTTGCCGATCTGCGCACAGGAACCCACCGTCACCCAGGTGTCGACCATGGTGCCGGTATCGACATAGGCGCCGAGATTGACGAAGGACGGCATCAGGATGGCGCCTGCTGCGATGTGGGCCGAGTGCCGCACCACGCAATTGGGCACCGCGCGGAAGCCCGCGCTGCGGAAATCCTTGGCGGTCCAGCCTTCGAACTTCGAGGGCACCTTGTCCCACCACTTGGACTTGCCCGGCCCGCCGCCGATCAGTTCCATGTCATTGAGCCGGAACGACAGCAGCACGGCCTTCTTGAGCCACTGGTTCGTCACCCATTCGCCGTTCACCTTCTCGGCCACGCGGGCCTTGCCGGAATCGAGCTGTGCGAGTGCGTGTTCGACCGCCTTGCGGATGTTGCCCTTGGTCTTGAGGTTCACCTGGTCGCGCGTCTCCCAGGCCTGTTCGATGATCGATTGTGCGTTCTTCATGTCTGCCTCGTGCGTTCAAGAAATCCGGTCAGGTCCGGCGTCACATGCTGCACATGTGCGCCCGGCGTTTCGCCGTTCAGGTGTATGGCATCGCCATTCTCATCAGACGTCACCAGAACCGTCGCCATCCCCATGGCATGCGGCACCTCGAGGTTCCGCGCGATGTCCTCGAAGAAGGCGGTGCTGCCCGGCGTCACCCGGTGAAGGCTGAGGAACTTGTCATAGGGCGCCCGGTCGGGCTTCGGGATGTGGTCGGAATCGACGATGTCGTAGATGCCGTCGAAAAGCGCCGTCACCCCCAGCCGCTCCATCACCCGCCTGGCATGGGCCGTGGTGCCATTGGTGAAGATCAGCTTGCGTCCCGGCAATGCGGCGATGGCCGCGGCGAGGCCGGGGCTGTGTGGCACCGGCGAGTAGTCGATGTCATGCACATAGTCGAGAAAGCCCTCCGGCTGCTCGCCATGTTCCACCATCAGCCCGCGCAGCGTTGTGCCGTGCTTGTAGAACAATTCCTTCTGGATGCGCTTGGCCTCGGCATATTCCACGCCGAAGCGCCGCATCACATAGTCGCCCATGCGCACATGCATCTGGTCGAACAGCCGGCACGACGCCGGATAGAGCGTGTTGTCCAGGTCGAAGACCCAGGTGTCGATATGGCGGAAGCTCTTCACACACCGTCCCGCGAGATACGCGTGCCCACGCCATGGGGTGTCAGCAGTTCGAGCAGCACGGAATGCGGCACCCGGCCATCGAGGATGATGACACCCTCGACGCCCGACTCGACAACGGCAACCGCACTTTCCACCTTCGGGATCATGCCGCCGGTGATCGTTCCTTCGGCGATCAGCTTGGAAACATCGCCAATCTTCAGCTCACTGATCAATTCCTTCTTGCTGTCGAGAACGCCTGCGACGTCTGTGAGCAGCAGCAGGCGCTTGGCCTGCGTCGCGGTGGCGATGGCGCCGGCCGCCGTATCGGCATTGACGTTATAGGTGTCGCCCTCCCAGCCCACACCGATGGGGGCCACAACCGGAATGGCGTCGCTCTTCATGATCGTCGTCAGGATCTCGGTGTTGACGCGCGCCGGTTCGCCCACCTGGCCGAAGTCGATCTTGGTCTTCTGGCCGGTGACGGGATCGGTCTTTTCCTTTACATAGCGCTCGGCAATCATCAGGTTGCCGTCCTTGCCCGAGATGCCCACGGCGCGCCCGCCCGCCTGCTGGATCGAGGCCACGATGGATTTATTGATGGCGCCCGCCAGCACCATTTCCACCACGGCCATGGTCTCGTCATCGGTCACGCGCAGGCCGTCGCGGAATTCCGCCTTCACCGCGAGCTTGTCGAGCATCTTGTTGATCTGCGGCCCACCGCCATGCACGACAATGGGGTTGAGCCCGCACACCTTAAGCATCACGATGTCGCGGGCAAACATGCGGGCCAGTTCCGGGTCCACCATGGCATGGCCGCCATATTTCACCACGATGATCTGGTCGTCGTAGCGCTGCAGGAAGGGCAGGGCTTCCGACAGGATGCGGGCAGTTTCGTTGACGGGAAAATCAGCCATGGACGACCTCGTGAGTGGCAGCGCCTTATAGGCGAATTTCCGGTGTAGGGAAGCGGGCCTGAGCTACAGCAATCCGGCGATCTCGGCCCGCAGTTCCTCAAGTCCGGTATGATGCTCGGAACTGGTGGCGAAGAGGCTTGGCAGGGCTGCGGCCCGTGTCTTGACGATGGCCAGTGTCTTCTCGATCAGGCTGGCAAGTTCGGCCGGCTTGATCTTGTCGGACTTGGTCAGCACCAGCTGATAGGCAACAGCCGTTTCGTCCAGCATGTCGAACATCTCCAGGTCCTCGGCCTTCACGCCATGGCGCGAGTCGATGAGAACGAAGGCGCGTGTCAGGCCGGGGCGGCCGCGCAGATAGCCGCGCAGCACCGCCTGCCAGGCCTTCACCTCTGTCTTGGGCGCCTTGGCATAGCCATAGCCCGGCATGTCGACGAGTGTGACCTTGCCGGCCACGTCGAAGAAATTCAGTTCGCGGGTGCGCCCCGGCGTGTTGGAGGCCCGTGCCAGCCCGCGCACGCCCGTCAGCGCATTGATGAGCGAGGACTTGCCCACATTGCTGCGTCCGGCGAAGGCCACCTCGACGCCCGCGAGCGGCGGCAGCTGTTCCAGCTTGGCCACGCCCAGGCGGAAAGAGGAGGGGGCGGAAAAGAGTTTCCGCCCCGCTGCCATCTGTTCGTCGCTAAAGCGCGGCGCCGTCATGTGGCTTCCGGCTTCTTCTTCATGAAGGGCAAGCTGCTGCGGATGTTGCCGAAGAGGTTCACGTCAACGCCGTTGCGCTTCATGATGTAGCTCTGCTGCAGGATCGAGAGCAGGTTGCTCCAGCTCCAGTAGATCACAAGGCCCGCCGGCATCGACGCCAGCATGAAGGTGAAGATGACCGGCATCCAGTTGAACATCGACGCCTGCACCGGATCGGCGGGTGCAGGGTTGAGGCGCATCTGCACCCACATGGTGATGCCCATCAGCAGCGGCCACACACCCACCATGAGAAGATGCGGCGGCGTGAAGGGAATGAGCCCGAAGAGATTAAAGATCGAGGTCGGGTCTGGTGCCGAAAGGTCATGGATCCAGCCGAAGAACGGCGCATGGCGCAGGTCGATGGTGGTCAGGATCACCTTGTAGAGCGCAAAGAACACCGGAATCTGCACGAAGATCGGCAGGCAGCCGGCCAGCGGCGAAACCTTTTCCTTCTTGTACATCTCCATGATGGCCTGCTGCTGCTTCATGCGGTCATCGGGGAATTCCGCCTTGATGCGCTCCATTTCCGGCTGCAGCTTCTTCATCTTGCTCATCGAGGCATAGGACTTGTTGGCGAGCGGGAAGACCGCGAGCTTCACAAGCACGGTGACGAGCAGAATGGCGAGGCCGAAGCTGCCCATGATGCCCTTGGCCCATTCGAGCAGGTGATACATCGGCACGGTCAGGAACTTGAACCAGCCCCAGTCGATCATCAGTTCGAACTTGTCGATCTTCAGATCCTCGCCGACCTTGTTGATGGTCTCCACGACCTTAGCGCCGGAGTAGATATGATCCTCGAAAACGCCCGTGCCGCCCGGGGCCACCGTCAGCGCATCCTTGGCCAGCCAGTCGACCTGATAGGCATCGCGCGCGCCGATCTTGAAGTGCTGGTAGGTCGAGGTGATGCTCTGCGACTGGTCGGGGATCAGCGCCGTCGCCCAGTACTTGTCCGTGAAGGCGGTCCAGCCACCCTTCGATTCCTTCACAACCTTGGCGCCGTCTTCGGCGAGGTTGGAGTAATGTTCTTCGACGAGCGCGCCGTCATGGACGCCCAGCAAGCCTTCGAAAAAGACCCAGAAGCCCGAGACATGCGGCGTGTCCTGACGCTGCGCGCGGGCATAGGGAATCATCGAGACGGCCGCCGCGGATTTGTTCTCGACGGCATGCCTGATGTTGAACACATAGTCGTCCTGCAGCGAGATCGTGCGGGTAAAGACAAGGCCTTCGCCATTGTCCCATGACAGGGTCACGGGCGAGCTTTCGCTCAGCACGGCACCCGCCGGCGCATTCCACACGCTCTTCGTATCGGGGAGCTTGGTGGTCGAACCACTGGTGGCAATGAAGCCCTGTTCGGCAAAATAGGCGTTGGGCGTGCCCGAAGGCGAAAGCACCGTGACGATCGGGCTCTTGGGGTCGGCCGCTTCGCGGTAGTTCTTGAGCTTCAGGTCGTCGAACTGTGCGCCCGTGAGGTTGATCGAGCCCACCAGCTTGGAGCTGTCGATCGGAAGCCGGGCCGATGCAGCGATGGCGGCGTCGCGGGTTTCAACCGCACCCGATGACGGATTGCCCGGTACAGCGCCTGCCGGCTGCGCGGGCTGGCCGGTCTGGGTCTGCTGCTGTTGCTGCTCGGCGATCTTGGCCTGGCGCTCGGCCTGCGGTGCCGCATAGAAAAATTGCCAGGCAAAGATGATCGCCATGGACAGCACGATGGCCAGGATGAAGTTCTTGTTGTCCGGCCTCATCGGGTTTTGGTTCCGGTTCATGGGTCCTGTTCAGTCCTTTGCGATTTGGCCCCGCCATGCAGCTTGGCGAGGGCCGATATAATGTCTTTCTTCAGGGCTTCAAAGCCGCGCTTTTCCGCGCTGGCGCGCCCGATCAGCACATAGTCGTGTCCGGCCATTGCGATCTGCGGCATGGCCAGCCGCGCGGCCTCGCGGATGCGCCGCCGGATGCGGTTGCGTATCACCGCATTGCCGAGCTTCTTGGTGCAGGTGAAGCCGATGCGCGGCGGCTTGCCGTCGCTGCGCTCGCGCATTTGAACGAGAACGCCGCCAGAGGGCAATGTCGTGCCCTTGGCGGCTGCCAGAAAGTCCCGCCGATGGAGAATATGCTCCACAGGCCTCAGCTGTTGGGGCTCAGGCGGACAACCGCTTGCGGCCGCGGGCGCGGCGGCGGCTGATGACCTTGCGGCCACCCACTGTGGCCATGCGGGCGCGAAAACCGTGGCGGCGCTTGCGGACAAGCTTTGAGGGCTGATAGGTGCGCTTCACTGTCGTAACTCCGTAAGATCAGGCCGATACCCTAACCTGCTGATAAGGCAGAAAAAACCTCCAAACTTGGGGCGATCGGCCCCAGCCGGAGGCATGGGTGGTCGGGAATTTTCCGGGCTTATGGGGGAAGGGCGGCGGAAAGTCAATGTCGCCTGAACCCACCTTTCCGGAGATGGTAGCATTAATCTGGTGAAACACCGCGCGCAAGCCCGTCACGAAAATTTTGCTAAAATAGGATAATATGTTGTATTCTTGCAACATCACGGCCCCGACACGGGCCCTGAACCCTTTTCACGAGCAGGTGAGGCCCCCTGCACCGCCTGCCGCTCCCGGCGTATGAGGCCTGCATGACCCCCGCAGACACCGGAACGCCCGTTTCCGCCTGGCAGCGCTGGCTGGCGCCGGCAACCATCGTCCTGCTGATGATTTTCGCCTATGCGCTGGGCCTGCAGCGCTATCTCTCGCTCGAAAGCCTCGCCGAGAACCGTATGGCGCTTCAGGCTTTCACAGAGGCGCATCTGCTGCTGGCCCTGCTGGCCTTCGTCGCGGTCTATGCCCTCTCGGTCGCCTTGTCCTTTCCGGGGGCCGCCATCCTGACGGTGGCGGGCGGCTTCCTTTTCGGCTGGTTCCTCGGTGGCCTGGCCGCCGTCGTCGCGGCCACGCTCGGTGCCGTCGCGGTCTTCCAGATTGCCCGGTCCACCTTCGGCGAACGCCTCGCCCGCCGCGCCGGCCCGGCGCTGGCCCGCATCACCGAAGGTTTCAGCGCGGATGCCTTCAACTACCTGTTGTTTCTGCGCCTGGTGCCGGCCTTTCCCTTCTGGCTTGTCAATATCGCACCCGCCTTTGCCCGTGTGAGGCTCCGCACCTTCACCCTCGCCACCTTCCTCGGCATCATGCCCGGCAGTTTCGCCTTCGCTTTTGTTGGCGGCGGGCTCGACAGCGTACTTGAGGCCCAGATGCAGCGCCGCGCCGCCTGCCTTCTGGAAAAAACTGCGGAGCAATGCCCCTTTGACCTTGCTCTTGCCTCGCTCATCACCAAAGAACTTCTCTTCGCCTTTGCGGCACTGGGTCTTGTTGCGCTAATCCCGGTGGCATTGAGGAAGTGGAAGTCGCGTCATGAAGTATGATCTCGCCGTCATCGGCGGCGGTTCGGCAGGATTGGTAGCAGCCGCAGCAGCGGCCCAGTTCGGCCAGAAGGTGGTGCTTTTCGAGCGCGATGCCATGGGAGGCGAATGCCTCAACACCGGCTGCGTTCCCTCCAAGGCCCTGCTTGCCGCGGCGAAGGCTGCCCAGTCGCACCGCGACAGCGATGCCTTTGGCGTATCGGGCCATGAACCCGCCGTCGATTTCAGTGCCGTCATGGCCCATGTCGAGCGCGCCATCGCGACGCTTGCCCCGCATGATTCCCATGAGCGCTTCGAAAGCCTTGGCGTCAAGGTCGTGCGCGCCTCCGCAAAATTCGTCAGTGCACAGACGATAGAGGCGGGCGGCGCCACCTATGAGGCACGCCGCACCATCGTTGCCACCGGCTCGCGCGCCGCGGTTCCAGCCATTCCCGGCCTCGAGAGCATTCCCTTCTTCACCAACGAGACGATTTTCCGCAACCGCGTCCTGCCCAGCCACCTCATCATCGTCGGCGGTGGTCCCGTCGGCCTCGAGATGGCGCAGGGCTATCGCCGCCTCGGCGCGCAGGTCACGGTCATCGAGGCTGCCGTGCCGCTGGCCAAGGATGATCCGGAACTGGCGGCCGTCGTCCTCGATCACCTGCGCAGCGAAGGTGTCACGGTGCTGGCCGGTTCAAAGATTAGCGATGTGCTGCGCACCCCGGCGGGCATCCGTGTCGAGACAGCGGCGGGCGATCGCGTCGTCGGTTCGCATGTGCTGGTGGCGGCCGGCCGCGCGCCCAACATCGAAGGCCTCAACCTCGAGGCTGCCGGTGTCGCCTATACGCGTCAGGGCATCACCGTCGACGAGAAGATGCGCAGTACCAACCGGCTCATCTATGCGGCGGGCGATGTCGCGGGTGGCGCCAGGTTCACCCATGTGGGGTCCTATCACGCGGCCCTGATCATCCGGCATGTGCTTTTCCGATTGCCGGTGAAGGACCGGCCCGAGACCATGCCCTGGGTCACCTACACGGATCCGGAACTGGCCCATGTGGGTCTGGCGGAAAAGGATGCCAGGGCCGAGCATGGCGACAGGATCCGGGTGCTGCGCGCCGAATTCAAGGGCAACGACCGCGCCGTTGCGGAAGGCAAGACGGACGGCCTCGTCAAGGTCGTCACCCTGAAGAACGGCCGCATTGTCGGTGCCTCGATTGTCGGCCCCAATGCCGGCGAGCAGATTGCCATGTGGTCGCTCGCCGTGAGCCGGGGCCTCAAGATTTCTGCCATTGCCAGCCTCGTGCTGCCCTATCCGACCATGGCCGAGGCCGGAAAGCGCGCCGCCGTCTCCTACTATGGCAACCTCGGCAAGAAAGTGCTGTTAAGGGGTCTCATCGGATTCCTGAAGCTCTTCGGATGAACCTGCGACCACCCCGCAACATCGGCCTTTCCAGCAAGGTTCTCGTCCTCACCATCATTTTCGTGCTGATCGGCGAGGTGCTGATCTTCGTGCCCTCCATCGCCAATTTCCGCATCCAGTGGCTGAAGGCGCGCGTCTCCCAGGCCGAGATCGCCGCCCTTGCCGCCGAGGCCGCGCCCGACCGCATCCTTGCCGATGACCTGCGCACGGAAATCCTGAAGGGGGCGGGCGTTGTTGCCGTCTCCCTCAAGAAGGGCGAGACCCGCCAGCTCATGCTCCGCAGCAACGATCAGGCCATGGTGTCCGACACCTTCGACCTGCGTTCCGGCATGTATTGGGGCACGGTCTTCGAGGCTCTTTCGGCGCTGGTGCGCACCGAGGATCGCGTCATAGGCGTCATCGACCTGCCGCCCAACATGTCCGGCGACCTGATCGAGGTGGCGCTGCATGAACAGCCGCTCTCCAAGGCCATGCGCCACTACGGGCTCAACATCCTCTGGCTCTCCATCATCCTCTCCCTGATTGTTGCAGCACTGATCTTCGCCGCCCTCAGCCGTGTGCTCGTGCGGCCCATGCAGCGCCTGTCAGGGAACATGATGGCCTTCCGCGACCGCCCCGAGGATGCCACGCGCATCATTGAGCCGAGTGCGCGCCGCGACGAGATCGGCGTTGCCGAACACGAGCTGCACGACATGCAGACGCAGCTGCAGAGCCTGCTGCAGCAGAAGAACCGGCTGGCCAATGTCGGCCTCGCGGTCAGCAAGGTGAGCCATGACCTGCGCAACATGCTGAGTTCGGCCCAGCTCGTGTCCGACCGCCTCGCCGAGGTGCAGGATCCCAATGTCCAGCGCTTTGCCCCGAAGATCATCGTGTCGCTCGACCGGGCCATTTCCTTCCTCACCCAGACGCTGAAATATGGCCAGGCGCAGGAACTGCCGCCGCGCCGCGAGCAGTTTCCGCTGGCGGGCCTTGTGGATGAGGTTTTCGAGTCAGGCAGCCTGCTGAGCCGCGGGCGCATTGCCTTCACCAACGATGTGCCTGCGCATCTTCTCATCGACGCCGACCGCGAGCAGCTATCCCGCATCCTCACCAATCTGGTGCGCAACGCCGTGCAGGCGCTGGAGAGCGAGCAGCCGGAGGGGCCACGGATTGCCGTTGCTGCCGAGCGCGGGCCTGCGGGCGCAACTGTCAGGGTGAGTGACAATGGCCCCGGCATCCCGCCCGCCGTGCGCAGCAAGGTGTTCGAGGCCTTCCAGACGGCGGCGCGCGCCGGCGGCACGGGGCTCGGCCTTGCCATCTCCGCCGAGCTGGTTCAGGCCCATGGCGGCATGATCGAGGTCTCCGAAACGGGAGCCTCGGGCACGGTCTTCGCCTTCACGATTCCAGACCGCGCGGCCCGCTGAGCCCGGCCCAACCGGGCCGTCACAATCCTGTCAGCTTCGCACTTGCCTTTGTCCGGCACAGCCGCTAGACAGCCCCCGTTTCCACGAAACGTTGCGCGCCCGTAGCTCAGCTGGATCAGAGCACCAGACTACGAATCTGGGGGTCAGAGGTTCGAATCCTTTCGGGCGCGCCATCCTCTCGAAATCAGATACTTAGACGAACGGTCGCTCTCCGGCGTCGGTGGCCCGGCCCGGAATAGGCCCGACGCGCTTGGCGCCCCGGACGGCGGGCGTCGCTGCGGTGATTAGGGCTCGGGGGCAACGCCTGTCGGACCCGGCCCACTGTAGCGGTCAGGCCGGCCGCGGTCGCGACCTCGCACTCCCAGATGACCAGGACCCGCCCGCCAGCCGAGGCCGCGGAGCTCGGCGTCCTTCGCCGCATCGCGAAGCACGTTCCGCTCCAGCTTTGGCCTCCAATAGTCAGAGTTTGATCCGGGGACCCGGGCGCCGCCGCACGCCTCGTGCTGGTGCCAGAAGCAACCGCGGACCTGTATCGCCAGCTTTTGGCGGGGGAACACTATGTCGGGTCGCCCAGGCAGGTCCGTCCGGCAGACCCGGAAGCGGAGCCCCGCGCGGTGCAGCGCAGAGCGAAGCTGGATCTCTGGCTTCGTGTCACGTCCCTTTATCCGGGACATGTTCCGCGACCTCTGCTCCGGGCTGATCCGGTCTGCCATGCCTACGCCGCCGGTAGTCGATTAGACCGGAGGAGCGCACACATCTCCTCCCTGGTGAGCTGGGAAACGGCATCGCCAGCTCCCTCATCGCCTAGCAGGCTGCGCGCGAGCGCCGACTTCCGCTCAAGAGCGGTCAAGATGGCTTCCTCGATGGTGTCGGCAGCTATCAGCCGTAGGTAGGTCACTGCCTCGGTTTGGCCGATACGGTGGTTTCGGTCCTGGCTCTGGGCGTAGTGATCGTACCGCCAGGAGAGAGACTCGTAGATCGTATAGCTCGCGGCCGTCAGGGTGAACCCGGTGCCCGCGGCCGCCGGGTTCGCGATGAGCACGCGTACGCCCGGGTCGTTCTGGAAGCTGGCGGCGATCTCTTGGCGTTGGAAGGTCGGCGTCGCGCCGTAGATGGCGACGGCGCCCGGTATCCTCGCGAGAAGGGACTCGATGGTTCGGATATAGTTCGACCAGAGGATAACCTTGCGTCCAGGCACAGAAAGGATGTCGGAGATAATGCCGTCGAGTGCCTCGAACTTCGCCGGCGTGTGATCGATATCCGGGAAGATGAGCGACGGATTGCAAGCTAGCTGGACTAACCGGGTGAGCTTCGCGAGGGTTGTTGAAGCGAACGCCCGGTACTGCTCGCCGGTCATTGTCTCAATGTCGCAAACCATCTGATCCCGCATCTCGTCGTAGAGGCGCCGCTGCCAAGGCTGGAGTTCGACGCGAATATCCACGAACGACTTCTCGGGGAGGTCGAGACACTGCTCCTTCGTGCGGCGTAGGACGAGCCGGTCGATGACGTCCTTCGCAAATGAGGCCTCGGGGTCGTCTTCGAGGCGTGCGGTGAAAGACTCCAGCGAGCCTAAGGACCCGCGACCGGGCTCAATGATTTCGATCTGGGTAAAGAGGTCGGTGGCAGTATTGGTGACGGGGGTGCCGGACAGCAGCCACCTAAACGCGCAGTACGGCGCGACGGTCCTGGCGGCCGTCGAAGTCTGCGACCGCCAGTTCTTGGTAGCGTGGGACTCGTCGAGCACCAGCACTGTTCGCTGCCGCTGAGCCAGCGCGAGCAGGGCAGTCGTCTCTGCGCGCGCGGTCTCGTAGCTCGTGATAACAACCCGAGCACGCGACTCGCGGAACGTCAGCCTGCGGAGCTTGGGGGATCCCTCGGCGACGGCGACCGATACCGAGGGGGCAAACTTGGAGAACTCTGCCACCCAGTTGCGCTTCAGCGAGTTGGGGCAGATTACGAGCAAGCGGTCGGCGCGACCGCCGTCGAGGAGGCGGCGGAACGCCTCGATAGCGACAAAGGTCTTGCCAAGGCCCTGCTCGAACGCGAGGAGCCCCGCCCCCCGCCCGGTGAGGAAGTCGACCCCCTCGTGCTGATGCTGGAGCAGCTCGAATCCCACCTCACTGCCCTCCTGCCTGGCCGTGCTGGCCAACAAGGCCGTCAAAGTACTGGCAGGCCTCACGGAAGTCGGCGATGTCGGACGGGTGGAGGTCAGTGACGTCGGCCCTGCTGGCCTTATTCAGCGTGCGGGTCGCCTTCTTGAGCGCGAGCCTGTAGGGGTGCACCCCATCGTGAACCTTGTCCTCGATGAGGTCGATCGTCCGCTGAAGGCTTGCGATATCGTCGTCATCGAAGCCGTCTTCGCCGCGATCGATGGCCCTGCGGACTAGCTGCGGGATCGTCGCGATCTTCGCCTTCGGGCTGTTACTGCGGTCCTGGGTCTGTTGGGCCAGCTTGTTGGCGACGTGCTTCTCCCCTGTCTTCAGCTGCGCCCAGGCGTCAGGATCGTCATAGAACTCCTTCAGGAACCGAGCGTCCCGGTACTCCTTGAAGACGTCGCTGCGGACCATCTCGAAGACTTCCTCGCGGAGTTCGTCATATGCCTTATTGTCGAAGTCACGGAGCTGCGGGCCGATAACTCGCGCCTTACTGATCTCCTCCAATACGCTGAACTTCTCGGCGGCCAGCTTCTTCGGGTTAGGGTCGTCGTCCACATGCTCAACGAACTTGAGGGCGAACTCGTATGCGCCCTTCAGCCGTGCAACCCAAGACTCCGACTTCCCCATGTTATCCGCAAGCGTCGCCTGGTTCATCAGAGGGGGATGGCCTGGCCGTCCAACGACGGTCTCGTAGATAAACTTGGCCTCGATGTACCGGCCCCAGTCGCGGACGCCAGAGCCACGGACGTGGATGCCGGCAAGCAGAATGGCGACCTCGCGCTCGCCGAAGTTCTGCGGAAGGATTTTCGCCTGCACCTGGCGAAAAATTCCCTGATGCCTCCCCGTCGTGAACTTCCGATCCAGCTCCCGTAGGATCGTCACACGGGTTGCTCCTTCGAGAACTAAGTACTTCCCGGTGGCCGTGCGTTGGACATAGATGGACTGCATCTGCCCGATCTCCTGGATCGACTTGCGCAGGCCGTCGTAGCCGCTGGTCGTTCGAAGTGCGGCCTCCAGGTCCGCCTCGGAGGAGAAGCCCTCCATCGCTGACGTTTGCAGGCGGGGGTTATCCGCCCACAGCGCGACGTCGTCGTGAATGTCGAGGCGGACCTCACGAAGCTCCCATTCCGTATTTCCGATCTTCTCAAATAGGACCCGCTCCGCCTGCTGCGGCGGAACCTCCAGTTTTGCGGCTTCGGCCATCACCAATCTCCTTGCTAAACTTGCTAAGGCAAGTCCGTGCAAGATGGAGGCAGACAGGAAAGATGTCAAGATGGGCGCGCTTGGTCTTGTGCGTTAACCAGATGTTCACCATCTGTCTCGCATGGTGTATGCTCGGAAAACTTTTGATTCTCAGGGGTTTGCGGGCAGTCGAAGGCAAGCAAGGTGAACGAAATCAACTACACAGTGCGGAGGACGTGGAAGGCGGTCGAGCACCGCTGCATAGACCTGTTTGCTGGCGCAGGTGGCCTAGCTGTCGGCTTCCGATCGGCGGGATGGGGTGTCGTAGCGGGAAACGATACCGATGCGGACGCGGCTGCGACTTTCCGGCTCAACTTCCCGGAGGCGTCATTCTTCGAGGGGCCGGTGTCCAAGCTATCCGCCAAGGAGCTCCTCGCGGATTGCCGCCTTGATAAGGGCGACCTCGACTGTCTCGTGGGCGGTCCGCCCTGCCAGTCCTTCAGCCACAACAACCACCACCGATCGGCTGTCGACGAGCGTGCGCGGTTGTTCGAGCACTATCTGGCTTTGGTCGGGGGCCTAAACCCGAAGACGATCATGATGGAGAACGTGCCTGGCATTATGTCTATCGACGGCGGTCGAGTCATCGAAGAGATACTGGTGCGCCTGCGAGATCTCGGCTTTGGCGCCACTGTCGTGCGTCTTTCTGCTGAGGAGTTCGGCACACCACAGCTCCGCAGGCGAGTCTTCGTCTTGGCCAGCCGTATCGGCCCCGCGGCAGAGTTAATCCCAAGCCCGACTCATTGGGGCCCGGCACTTGCGCAATTCGGAGGGCCGAAGGAGAGGCCGCCGGGAGCGACCCGCCGGCCCGTTACGGTCTGGCAAGCAATCGGTGATCTCCCCGAACTCCAGAACGGGGGTGGGAGTCACTCGGCGGAATGGCCGCACGGGCAGCCGTCGACCATCTACCAGCGCGATGCGAGGCGGGGGGCCGCTGGCCTCTACAATCATGTCTGCCACCGGCTGACCGATGTGAACCTGAACCGTATCGTCCATGTTCCAGAGGGCGGAAACTGGCGGGACGTGCCTCGCGAGCTTCTTCCCGCAGGCATGAAGAGGGCGCGCCTGCAGGACCACACCAAGCGCTATGGCAGGCTTGCTAAGGGCGGCTTCGCATCCACAATCCTGACGAAGTGTGATCCTCACTGGGGTGCCTACGTCCACCCCACCCAGGACAGGACCATTTCGGTGCGAGAAGCAGCACGTCTCCAAGGTTTCCCGGACTCGTTCAGGTTTGCCGGGGAGCACTTAAGCAAACAGTACACGCAAGTCGGTAACGCTGTGCCGGTCCAGGTGGCGCAAGCGATTGGGCTGGCAGTCCTCGTCCATATCCGTCGTTACGGCTCCAGCAACAAGCTGCTCAAGCTGGCGGCATGACCTGCGGCGACTACGCTCCCTTCCACCTCCCTGTCCCCTCGATGCTGGCCTTGTGCATCTGGTGGGAGTACCACCGGACGGACTTCTCCGACGCGCGGGCGCCTGCAGCTCGGCATCAGCCGCGGCTCGCCGGAACAGGTGATCGATGGCTGGCGCTATTTCGGCTATCAGCCCGCCGACGGCGAGAGCGAGGCCGACATGGCCCGGCGCAACGCCGAGATTTTCCTCGAGGTGTCAAAGGGCAGGGGCTTCGCGCAACCCAATCCGAGCCCCATGTTCCCCAATCCGCCGGGCCTGCTGCGCCTGGAGCCGCTCTCCGAAGGCCTGCGCGACCGCATCTGGTGGGGGGCTGCTACCAATGCCACCGCCATCTGGGCCGCGAAACTGGGCATGAACCTGCAGAGCTCGACGCTGAAATTCGATGAGGGCGGCAAGCCCTTTCATGTCCAGCAGGCCGAACAGATCCGTGCCTACCGGCAGGCCTGGAAGGAGGCGGGCCATGCCCGCACGCCGCGCGTGTCGGTGAGCCGCAGCATTTTTGCACTGATGAACGATCAGGATCGCATGTATTTTGGCGGCAGTGGCGACAGCAGCGATCAATTCGGCTTCATCGAGGCCAACACGCGCGCCGTTTTCGGCCGTGGCTATGCCGCCGAGCCCGACGTCCTGATCGCGCAGCTGAAGGAGGACGAGGCCATCGCCGAAGCCGATACGCTGCTGCTCACCGTGCCGAACCAGCTTGGCGTCACCTACAATGCCCATGTGATCGAGGCGATCCTCAAGCATGTGGCGCCGGGGCTGGGCTGGCGCTGAGGGAGCGCCCGCAGCGGCTCAGAAGCGCTTGTTGATGCCGACGACGAAGGTGTTCAGCGAGATGTCGGCCTTCGCCTTACCGCCATTGATGTCGTAGCTCACTTTGCCGAAGTCGAAGAACTTGTATTCGGCCTTGAGCGTCAGGTCGTCGCTGAGGCTCATTTCGGCACCACCGCCCGCGGTCCAGCCAAAGGCCGTGCCGAAGTCGGTCTCGCTGTTCATGCCGTCGTCATAGGTGAGCTTGGTGCCGGCGATGGCCGGACCACCGGTTGCGTAGATCAGCCAGCGGTCCTTCGCGACACCGAGGCGGCCACGGAAAGAGCTCAGCCAGTTGATGTCGGTTTCGGCCTTGCCGGCGCCGATGTCATCGTCGCCGCCGACCGACGAAAGTGCCAGGTCCGCTTCAAAGCCGAAGACAATGTTGTTTCCGGCCATGTGGTTCCAGCCGACCTGAATACCGCCGAGAAGGCCGGAGAGATCAGCCGTCACATTCTCATCGCCCGCGCCCGGCGTCACCGTAGTGATGATGGTGCCGGCCGAGTCGCTAGGACTGAAGTCGGCGGGAAGGGGACCAAATGCCGGACCGCTTGCCTGACGCCCACCATAGTAGTTGTTGTCGTAGAGGGCGTAGGCGGTGTGGAAAATACATTCGTCATCCGCGACCATGCCACCCGGATAATTCCGGAAATCAAAGGCCGTCTGGGTCGTCGGCGTATAGATGGTTGAACCCGGCGACGTCTCGGTCAGCCCCAGAATAGAGGCAACAGCCGGAGAGTAGCTTTCATAGGCGATGGCTGAGTCGAACACGCTGCCGCTTGGTGGAGCTATCAGTGGGATATCGCCAAAGGAATTGGTCCGGCAGACCGACGATAGCGTGTTGCCCGCACCCGGAATCACCATGTCGCTCTTGCCGGCGCCATAGCCGGCATGCAGGCCGGCGTAGAAGCCCGACCAGCTTGGAGGCAGATCAACATCGGCGGCCGCGGCATTGGCCATCGGCACCAGCAGCGACGCGATCGTGAAGAGCAGTATTTTTTTCATTGGCCACCCACATTCCCTATTCACGCACGACGCCACACCCAGCCACGCGGCCTGATGTGTAAGGCGTATCAAACCGTGAAGACCCGTCAACAGAGATGCGCGTGAAAACCCGAGGAATCCGGCCTGATTTGGCCGTGCCATGCGCAAATGAAATGGTGGTCAGACGAAAAACGAAAGCGACCCTATCCAATAGGATAGGGTCGTCATGCTGTTTCAGTCGCGTGTTTTCAGATCGTGCTCTTGCCGGCCTGCCTCCAGGTCCTGAGGCCGAGCCAGACAAAGGCGGCCAACAGAATCACCTGGGCAATCACAAACGGCAATTCAGTTCCCGTTGGTGCGATGGCCTTCAGCGGCGGCACCTTCAGGAACGACTGCGCGATCAGCACAAAGGCGAGGAAGTAGGCGTTGATGACCATGCCAATGGCATAGATCTGCTTCCAGATACCCCTGGCTCCGAGGCCGTAGTGGATTGCCGCCATCGCCAGCAGCACGAGGCTTGCCACGATGCCGACGGCTGTCGCCGGTGTGAGCGACGTGATCGGAAACAGAAAGCCGGTCACGACAGTGGCGATGGCTCCGGCCAGAAACCATCGCGTCCAGTAAGCAGGTGTCGGCGAGAAATAGGCACCGACCGCCACCAGCCCGAGCGGAAGTGCAATGAAGCTGACGGCCACATGCACGAGAAGTACAGTCTGCGTATCCATGGAGTTCCCCTTTCCACGTTGACGATTGCATGACCCTGATGTTCCCGGTCGTGGGCCATGGTTGTGATGCGCGGGCGGGCGGCCTGTGTCCGCGAACGCGGTCATGCCCGCCCGGCGCTGCCTTCACGCTGCCGTGGCCACGGACGGAAAGCAACGGACAAGCACATAATGCCCGATCTTTGCCCAATTCTGCGGCAAATCATGGAGAGGCAGGATTTCGCTGCGCAGGGCGACGGAAAAGCTGCTTTGCTCCGTCCTGAATAGATCGTGGGCTGCCCTGTACGTCTTGTAAGGTGTGTCAGGTGGCGCTGCGGTGCAAAAGAACCGTCATACGGGTTTGTGAAAACGAGGCCGGGCGAGAAGCGTGTTAGACAGGATCTTTGCCGGGAATCGGCAGGTCTTCCGGGTGGCAGGGAATGAAGAAGGCAATTCTGACGGGTCTGGTGCTGGTGGCGATCGTGGTGGCAGGATTTTTCCTGCGCGACATGCCGGCCGTTTCGATGGCGGTCGAGAAGATCACCCAGTCCACGGGCCTTGCGGCGGAGAAACCGGCGGCACCTGCTGCAGCTGGTCAGCCGGCGCGCGCTGCAGGCGGCAGCCGCGGCAAGTCACCTGTCGAGGTCGCCAAGGCGCAAGCCACGACGCTGCGCGAGGACGTGCTGGCCATCGGCACCCTGCTGCCACGCGAGACCGTGGCCATAGCACCGGAAACAAGCGGCCGTATCGCCGAGATCAATTTCGAGGATGGGGCGCGGGTCGAGCAGGGGCAGATTCTGTTCCGCCTCGACAAGGATATTGCCGGTGCTGCGGTTGAGGATGCCAAGGCGCGCCTCGAACTCGCCCAGTCGAATTTCAATCGCAACCAGACGCTCCTGCGCAGCCGCAATGTGGCGCAGGCGACATTTGATGCGGCCTCTGCCGAACTCAGCGCCGCCAAGTCGGCGCTGGAGGTGGCTGAAGTGCAATTGCGCAAGCTCGATATTCTCGTGCCCTTCTCCGGCACGCTCGGCTTCCGCGCGGTGTCGCTCGGTGCCTATGTGACCCCGGGCACCGCCCTTGTGCAGCTCGAGAAGGTCGACCGGCTTTATGTCAGCTTCTCCGTGCCCGAGCTCCAGTTGCGCCATGTGCGCGTCGGCCAGCAGGTCGATGTGGCCGCCGACGCGCTGCCCGGACAGGTCTTCGGAGCACTGATCACCGGTGTCGAGCCGTCGGTCGATGTCGCAGGCCGTGCGCTCAAGGTGAGGGCCGAAATGGACAATGCCAAGCTGCTGCTGCGGCCGGGCCTTCTCGTCCGCGTCACGGTGAAGGGCGAGCCGCGCGAGTCGATCATTGTGCCTGAGGCGGCAATCCTCCAGCGTGGCGACAATGCGCTGGTCTTTGTGGTGGTGGACGGCAAGGCCAAGGCAACACCGGTCACGACCGGCCTGCGCAAGCCCGGTGAAGTCGAGATCACCAGCGGACTTGCGGCAGGCGCGGATGTCGTCGTTGCCGGCAATACCCGGCTCCAGGACGGCGCCGAGGTCGATGTGGTGCCGCCCCCGGCGCAGGCGGACTGACGCCCATGGGTCTGCCCGAGATCTGCATCAGAAGGCCTGTCTTCGCCACGGTGCTGAGCCTTGTGCTCGTGCTCATCGGCCTGATGTCCTACACGCGCCTGACAGTCCGCGAATATCCCAACATCGATGAAGCGCAGGTCTCGGTCTCGACCTCCTATAATGGTGCGTCCGCTGAAGTGATTGAAAGCCAGGTGACCCAGGTGCTGGAAGGCGCGCTGGCAGGCATCGAAGGCATCGACACGATTGAATCCACCTCGCGCGCCGAGCAAAGCCGCATCACCATCAATTTCCGCTCCGGCATTGCCATCGAGTCCGCCACCAGCGACGTGCGCGACCGGGTGAGCCGTGTGCGCCGTGCCCTGCCGGACGAAATCCAGGAACCGACGATCAGCAAGGTCGAGGCCGATGCCCAGGCCATCATTTTCCTGGTGCTGCGCTCGACCACGATGAATGCCATTGAGCTTACGGATTTTGTCGACCGCTTTGTCGTCAACCGCTTCAAGAATCTCGATGGTGTTGCCGATGTACAGGTGAACGGTGAGCGCCGCTATGCCATGCGCATCTGGCTCGATCCTGTCCGCCTCGCAGGCTACGGGCTGACGGTACAGGATGTGGAAAGCGCCATCCGCAACCAGAACGCCGATATTCCTGCTGGCCGCATCGAAAGCACGGACCGCGAGTTCACGGTGCTGTCCCGGACGGCGCTTGGAACCGCCGAGGAATTCTCACGTGTGATGCTCAAGCCTGCAAGCGGATTGCAGGTTCAGCTTGGTGACGTTGCCAAGGTGGAACTGGCGACGGCAGACGTGCGCCGCGAGAGCCGCTTCAACGGTGAGACGGCAATTTCCATCGGCATCGTCAAGCAGGCCGTGGCCAATCCCCTCGACGTGTCGAAAGAGGTGAAGGCGCTTCTGCCCAATCTCAACAACGAACTGCCGGCGGGCGTCAGCGCCGAGATCGGCTATGACTCGACCGTCTTCATCGAAAGTTCGATCAACAACGTTTTCAAGACGATCCTCGAGGCGGTGGGCCTCGTGCTCGTCATCATCTTCCTTTTCCTGCATTCCTTCCGGGCTGCACTCATCCCGGTCGTGACCATTCCTGTGTCGCTGATCACCGCCTTTGCCATCATGTATGCGGGTGGCCTCACCATCAACACCCTGACCCTGCTCGCCATGGTGCTCGCCATCGGCCTCGTCGTCGATGACGCTATCGTGGTGCTGGAGAATATCTACCGTCATATCGAGAACGGCATGAAGCCCATGGCGGCGGCCATTCGCGGTGCGCGCGAAATCGCCTTCGCCGTCGTCGCCATGACTCTCACGCTGGCTGCCGTCTATGCGCCCATTGCCTTCACGCCCGGCCGCACAGGCAGGCTCTTCCTCGAATTTGCTGTCACACTCGCGGGCGCCGTGATCGTGTCCGGATTCGTGGCGCTCACGCTGACACCAATGATGTGCTCGCGCCTGTTGCGCCATTCGGAGCGGCAGAATGTCTTTTCCCGCGTGGTGGAAGGTGCCCTGAACGGCTTGGAGAGCGGCTATCGCAGGATGGTCGGGGGAGCCGTGACCTTGCGCTGGCTCATGCTGGGACTGGCGCTGGCCGTTGGCGTGCTTGGTGGCTGGTTCCTGACGCAGCTCAAGTCCGAGCTTTCGCCGGTGGAAGACCGTGGCACCATCGTCATTTCAGGCTCCGCGCCGGAAGGCGCCAGCTTCGACTATACCAAGCGCTATGCCACGCAGGTCGAGGGCATTCTTTCGACCGTGCCTGAACTCAACTCCTATCTTCTGATCGTCGGCACGTCGGATGTGACGAACTTCAATGCCTTCTCGCGGCTCAGGCCCTGGGATGAGCGCAGCGTGAAGCAGCAGGACGTGACACAATCGCTTCTGCCCAAGCTGCGGCGCGTGGCGGGTGCACAGGTGTCAGCCTCCAATCCGGCCTCGCTCGGCGTGCGCGGCTTCGGCAAGCCCTTCCAGCTGGTGATCCAGTCCACCTCTTCATATGAGGATCTCAATACGGCGGCGCAGGCTCTCGTGGCCAAGCTGCGTGACAATCCGGGCCTTGCGGACCTTGACACTGACCTGCGGCTCAACAAGCCCGAGGTGGAGGTCTCCATCGACCGTGAGCGTGTCGCCGATCTCGGCCTCGACATTTCGGTGATCGGCCGCACGCTTGAAACCCTGCTGGGCGGGCGCAATGTCACGACCTTCCAGATCGGTTCCGAGCAGTATGATGTGACGGTGGCCTTGCCCGCCAATGAGCGCAACTCGCCGGATGTGTTCTCGCGCATCTATGTGCGGAGCAACAGCGGCACCATCGTGCCCTTGTCCAATGTGGTTTCCTTCAAGGAGTCCGTGGCGCCGCGCGATCTCAAGCGCTTCAACCAGCTGCGCGCCATCACCATTCAGGCCAATCTCTCGCCGGGCTATACCATGGGTCAGGCCATCACCGATGTGCAGGCGGCCGCAAAGGACGTCCTCCCCGCCGGTACGGTGACCGATGTAACGGGTCAGGCGCGCGAATTCCTGAGCGCCAGTTCCAATCTCGCCTTCGTCTTCCTTCTGGCGCTCGCCTTCATCTACCTGGTGCTGTCGGCGCAGTTCGAGAGCTTCCGCGATCCCCTGATGATCATGGTCACGGTGCCGCTTTCGATGGCGGGCGCACTGGGGGCGCTCTACTTCACCGGCGCCACGCTCAATGTCTATTCGCAGATCGGCCTTGTGTCGCTCATCGGCCTCATCACCAAGCACGGCATTCTGATTGTCGAGTTCGCCAACAAAATCCAGGAAGAGGGCAAGGACCGCCGCGCCGCTGTGATCGAGGCCGCGAGCCTGCGCCTGCGCCCGATCCTCATGACCACCGCCGCCATGATCCTTGGCGCGGTGCCGCTGGCGCTCTCAAGCGGGGCGGGTGCCGAGAGCCGCCAGCAGATCGGCTGGGTCATCGTCGGCGGCATGGCCGTCGGTACGCTGCTCACGCTCTTCGTCATCCCGGCCGTCTATGCCGTGATGGGCCGCCGTGTGCGGCATGAAGCGACGGCACAGGGCGGCGTTCTGCGGCCTGCACCCGCCGAGTAACCGCCTTCAGTTCTACATTCTCAAAGTCGTCTGCAAATTGCTGCAAATGCTCAGTTTTGTGTGCATCGCACAAACTGACATACGCCTATCAGTTCTTGACAGAATGACGGGCGCATGATTCAAGCGCGCCTCATGGGCAGGGTCACGATTGAGGATGTGGCGGAGCGCGCTGGCGTCAGCGTGGCCACGGTTGACCGCGTCCTCAATTCACGTGCCACTGTGCGGCCCCGCAATGCCGCGCGCGTCGAAGCAGCGATCCGCGCGCTGAACTACCAGCCGGACAGGCTTGCCGCCCGGCTGGCCCGCCAGCGCAGCTATCGCTTCTGCTTTGTGCTGCCGCGCGGCGGCAACATCTTCATGCGCGATCTCGCCACCGAGATTGAATCCCATGCCCGTCATCTCGCCGGTGAGCGCGTCTCTGCAGATATTCTGTACACGGATATTTTTGATCCCGAGGCTCTTTCGGCAAGCCTGCTGAGCGTTTCGGGAAAGTATGATGGTGTAGCGCTCGTGGCCCTGGATCATCCCCGGGTGCGGGAGGCGATCCAGCATATCGCCAGCCATGGCGCGGAAGTGGTGACGCTTGTCTCTGACGCGCCCGGCGCCGCGCGCAGCCACTTCGTTGGCATCGAGAATGCCGCGGCGGGCCGCACCGCGGCCACGCTGCTGGGCCGCTATCTGGGCGGGCGCAGGGGCAAGATCGGCATTATTGCCGGTTCGCTTGCATTGCGCGACCATGCCGAGCGGCACTTCGGCTTCGCCCAGGTGATTGCCGCTGAATATCGCGACCTTTCCTTGCTGCCGGTGCAGGAGGGGCGCGACAATCCGGAACGCAGCATGGAGCTTGCGGCCGGAATGATTGCCCGTGAGGGCGATCTCGTCGGCATTTACAATATCGGCGCGGGCACCGAAGGGATCATTGAGGCGCTGCAGTCCAGTGGCCGCAGCCGCGATATTGTTTTTGTGGCCCATGAGCTGAATGAGATCACCCGCCACGCGCTGCTTGATGGCGCCGTTGATGTGGTGATCGCGCAGGATCCGGGCCATGAGGCGCGCTCCGCCATGCGCGTATTGATGGCGCGCTGCGACAAGGCGGCAATCATCGCGGCGCAGGAACGCATCTCGGTCGATATCTTCGTCAAAGACAATCTTCCGTAGGGAAGAAAGGGAGGAACAATGTATCTCGGGCTTGATTTCGGCACGTCCTCGGTGAAGGGCGTGCTGATCGACGACAGGCAGAAAATCATTGCCACCGCATCATCGCCGCTCAAGGTGTCGCGGCCCCATCCGGGCTGGAGCGAGCAGAACCCGGAGGACTGGTGGAAGGCGGCAGGCAAGGTCGTGGCCATGCTGCGCAAGGCTAAGCCGAAAGCGGTGGCCGCCGTTGAAGGCATCGGCCTCTCTGGCCAGCAGCATGGTGCCACGCTGGTTGACAAGGATGGCAAGGTGCTGCGGCCCTGTATCCTGTGGAACGACGCACGCGCCTTCGTCGAGTGCAAGGACATCATGGAGCGCGAGCCGCGCGCCGTGGCCTTCTCCGGCAACATTCCGCTGGCAGGCTATACCGCGCCGAAGCTGGTCTGGGTGAAGAAGCACGAACCGCGCATCTTCGAGAAGGTCGGCAAGGCGCTGCTGCCCAAGGACTACATCCGCTTCCGCATGACCGGAACCTATGGCTCCGACATGTCGGATGCCTCAGGCACCTACTGGCTCGACATCGTCAACCGCCAATGGTCCGACATGCTGCTGGCCGCTTCCGGCATGCGCCGCGACCAGATGCCGGACCTGTTCGAAGGCACCGATGACACGGGCCGCCTGACGGCCAGCGTCGCCAAGGCCTGGGGCATGCCCAAGCGCCCGGTCGTCGCCGGTGGTGGTGGCGACAATGCCGCGAGTGCTTGCGGCATCGGTGCTGTGAACGATGGCGATGGCTTTGTCTCGATCGGCACGTCGGGTGTGATCTTTGTCTCCAACGACAGGTTCAGCCCCAATGCCGAACGCATGGTCCATGCCTTCTGTCACGCCACACCCAAGACCTGGCATCAGATGAGCGTCATCCTCTCGGCCACGGCAAGCCTGGAATGGCTGGCAGGCGTGCTGAAGGAGCCGGCTCCGCAGCTCACCAGGGCCCTGGGCCCCAAGCTCAAGGGCCCGGCGCCTGCGCTCTTCCTGCCCTATCTCTCCGGTGAGCGTTCACCCGTCGGTGATGCGCAGATCCGGGGCGCTATGCTGAGGCTGGGTCATGAGACCGACCGCAAGGTTCTCACCCATGCGGTGCTCGATGCCGTGGCCTTCGCCTTCCGCGACAATCTTGAGGCCCTGCGTGCCGGTGGCACACGGATCAGCCGTCTGATGGCGGTCGGTGGCGGAACACGGTCAGAACTTTGGCTGCGGATCATGGCCACCGTCCTCGGTGTGCCGATTGACCTGCCGGCGGCAGGCGATGTGGGCGGCGCCTTCGGCGCGGCCCGCATGGGCCTCGTCGCAGCAACCAAGGCCGACTACCGCAGCGTCTTCACCAAGCCGAAAATCGCCAAGACCATCCAGCCCGAGAAGGCGGCGCAGGCTGCCTACGAGGATCACTTCCAGCGCTACACACAGGTTTACCCCGCAATCAAGGAGATCAAGTTCTCATGACATTCTTCACCGCAAAGAAGCCCGCCAAGTTCGAAGGCCCGAAGTCAAAGAAGGAACTGGCTTTCCGCTACTACGACAAAAAGAAGAAGGTGCTCGGCAAGACCATGGGCGAGCACCTGCGCTTCGCCATGTGCTGGTGGCATTCCACCTGCTGGCCGGGCTCTGATCCCTTCGGCGGCGACACCTTCCTGCGCCCCTGGCATCACACGACCGACGAGATGGGCGCCGCCCGGCAGAAAGCCGACGTGATGTTCGACGCCATGGACCTGACCGGCATCGACTTCTTCACCTTCCATGACCGCGACATCGCCCCTGAAGGATCGACCCTCAAGGAGAGCAACGCCAACGTCACGGCCATCGCCAACTACATCGAGAAGAAGATGGCGAAGCAGAAGAAGAAGCTGCTCTGGGGCACGGCCAACATGTTCTCGCACCGCCGCTTCATGGCGGGTGCGGCCAGCAATCCGGATCCGGATGTCTTCGCCTGGTGTGCCGCGCAGGTGAAGCACGCGCTTGACGTGACCAAGGGCCTCGGCGGCGCCAACTACGTCATGTGGGGTGGCCGCGAGGGCTATGAAACGCTGCTCAACACCAACATCGGCCGCGAGCTGGAACAGGCCAAGCGCTTCCTCGCGCTGGTCATCGAGTACAAGCACAAGATCGGCTTCAAGGGGCCGATCCTCATCGAGCCGAAGCCGCAGGAGCCGACCAAGCACCAGTATGACTACGACGTGGCGACAATCTATTCGCTGATCAACTCGCTCGGCGCCCAGAAGGACGTCAAGATGAACATCGAGCAGAACCATGCCATCCTTGCGGGTCATACCTTCGAGCATGAAATCGCGCTGGCCTCTGCGCTCGGCGTCTTTGGTTCGATCGACCTCAACCGCGGCGACTATCAGTCGGGCTGGGATACGGATCAGTTCATCGTCAATGTTCCGGAACTGACGCTGGCCGTGCTGGAAATCCTCCGGGCCGGTGGCTTCACCACGGGTGGCATGAACTTCGATGCCAAGATCCGCCGCCAGTCGCTGGATCCGGATGATCTGCTCCATGCCCATGTCGGCTCCATGGATGCGTGCGCCCGGGCATTGCTCGCCGCTGCCGCCATCATCGAGGACGGCACCTTCCAGGGCATGGTCGACGAGCGCTACGCAGGCTGGACCAAGCCGCAGAACAAGGCCATGCTGGCCGGCAAGGAAAGCCTCGAGAAAATCGCGGCACGGGTTGAGAAAAACAACATCAACCCAAAGCCGAATTCCGGGCGGCAGGAGCGCCTGGAAAACCTCATCAATCGCTTCATCTAAATCCCGGGAGGATCATACATGGCAACCAACATCAAGGGACCGGCGATATTCCTCGCGCAGTTCGCGGGCGACGCTGCACCCTTCAACTCATTCGACTCGATCACCAAGTGGGCCGGCTCGCTCGGCTACAAGGGCGTGCAGGTTCCCTCATGGGATGGCCGCATGATGGACCTGAAAAAGGCCGCCGAGTCCAAGACCTATTGCGATGAGTTGAAGGGCATCGCCAAGAAGAACGGCGTCGAGATCACCGAGCTCTCGACCCATCTTCAGGGGCAGCTTGTGGCCGTGCATCCGGCCTATGACGAAGGCTTCGACGCCTTTGCGCCCAAGGAAGTGCATGGCAATGCCAAGGCCCGCCGCGAATGGGCCGAGCAGCAGGTGAAATATGCCGCCAAGGCCTCGCACAATCTCGGCCTCGACAGCCACGTGACCTTCTCCGGCGCGCTGTGCTGGCCCTTCCTCTACGCCTGGCCGCCGCGCGCGCCGGGCCTCATCGAGGAAGGCTTTGATGAACTGGCGCGGCGCTGGAAGCCGTTGCTCGATGTCTTTGACGAGAACGGCGTCGATGTCGGCTATGAATTGCATCCGGGCGAGGACCTGATCGACGGCGTCACCTTCGAGATGTTCCTGGAGCGTCTCAAGGGCCACAAGCGTTGCCAGATCAACTACGATCCCTCGCACTTCCTGCTGCAGCAGCTCGACTATCTCGACTTCATCGACATCTACAAGGATCGCATCTGCGCCTTCCACGTGAAGGATGCCGAGTTCAATCCGAACGGCCGCCAGGGTGTCTACTCCGGCTTCCAGTCCTGGGTGAACCGCGCTGGCCGCTTCCGCTCGCTGGGCGACGGCCAGGTCGATTTCGGGGCGATCTTCTCGAAGCTGGCCGCCTATAACTATGATTCATGGGCCGTGCTCGAATGGGAATGCTGCCTCAAGGATGCCGAACAGG
The DNA here is from genome assembly GCA_020161855.1 of Pseudomonadota bacterium. Taxonomy (GTDB): domain Bacteria; phylum Pseudomonadota; class Alphaproteobacteria; order Rhizobiales; family Aestuariivirgaceae; genus Aestuariivirga. The sequence goes on along the minus strand of JAIUNJ010000005.1, from coordinate 30,649 downwards.
GTGCAAAGGAAGGCGCCCCTTTCATCGACAGCCACTTGATCAAGGTGACGGCCAAGGCCTTTGACGATTTCGCCGCGGGCGCGACCGACAAGGCCAAGATCAAGCGCCTGCTGGGCATCTGAGGGAGGACGCAATGGTCAGCGGAACAAGTGAGAAGAAGACCGGGCGCATCCGCCTGGGCATGGTGGGTGGCGGGCAGGGCGCCTTCATCGGCGCCGTGCACCGGCTTGCAGCGCGCATGGATGACGAATACGAGTTCGTCGCCGGTGCGCTCTCGGCCAATCCTGAACGGGCGAAGGCTTCCGGCAAGGAACTGGGCCTTGCTGCGGATCGCGTCTACACCGACTTCAAGGCCATGGCGCAAGCCGAGGCCAGGCGGGCAGACGGGATTGAGGCGGTATCAATCGTGACGCCCAATCACGTTCACTTCCCCGCCTGCAAGGCCTTCATCGAAGCCGGGATCCACGTGATATGCGACAAGCCGCTGTCCTTCAATCTGAAGGAGGCAAAGCAGCTTGAGACCCTTCTGAAAAAGCACCCGAAGGTGATCTTCGCACTCACGCACAACTATTCTGGCTATCCGATGATCCGCCAGGCGCGCGACATGGTGAAGAGCGGTATGCTGGGCGAGATACGCTACGTTCAGGTCGAGTATGTGCAGGGCTGGCTCGCAACCGACCTCGAAAAATCGGGGCAGAAGCAGGCGGCGTGGCGCACCGATCCTAAGCAGTCGGGTGCGGGCGGAGCCGTCGGCGACATCGGCACGCATGCCGAGCAGCTTGCGGGTTTCGTCACGGGCCTCAAGATTGACTCGCTCTCGTCCGATCTCACCAGCTTCGTCAAGGGCCGCAAGCTCGATGACAACGTCTCGGTCCTGCTGCGCTACAAGGGCGGTGCCAAGGGCATGCTCTGGGCCAGCCAGATTGCGGTCGGTCACGAAAATGGCCTGACGCTCCGTGTCTTCGGCACCAAGGGCGGCATCGACTGGGCCCAGGAGAATCCCAACTATCTGGGCTACAACGAACTGGGCAAGCCGCGCACCATCCTGACCCGCGGTGGTGCTGGCGCCAATGCCGAGGCTGCCCGCGTGACCCGCGTGCCCTCGGGCCATCCGGAAGGCTATCTGGAAGGCTTTGCCAATATCTACACGGAAGTGGCCCGCGCCATCAAAGCCGCCCGCGCCGGCAAGAAACTGGCCAGGGAGGTGACATTCCCCGGCATTGCCGATGGCATCGAGGGCATGGCCTTCATCGAAGCCTGCGTGAAGTCCTCCCGCAACAATGGCAAGTGGACGAAGCTCTAGACTGATTGTGCCTGCGCCGCCCCGTTGATGCGGCGGCGCAGGCGCCTCACGCCGAGCCAGACTACCAGCGGAATCACCACGAGCTGGGCCGGCTTCGCACCGGCGGATGGCAGTTTGCGGCAACAGCCGCCGTCTGTAGGGCCCCTTTTCAAGCAGCTGAAATATCGCAGAATTCCGGGTTCTGCCTGAGTGGCCGGGAAGTGCGATGGGGTTTCCTCACCGGATGAGGGGCGCACCTACTTTGTCCTTTCGCGTGTCACAGGAACGTCTATAAGAGCCGCCATTCCTGACCGACATTGAGAGATCTGGAGGTTCGCATGTCCAAGGTACGCGTTGCCATCAACGGATTTGGCCGCATCGGCCGCAACATTGTCCGCGCCATTTATGAGTCCGGGCGCAAGGACATCGACGTCGTGGCAATCAACGATCTGGGCCCGGTCGAAACCAATGCCCACCTGCTGCGCTATGACTCGGTCCACGGCCGCTTCCCCCATGCCGTCACCACCAAGGGCGACTCGATCTCGATCGGCACGGACACTTTCAAGGTGACCGCCATCAAGGATCCGAGCCAGCTGCCCTGGAAGGATCTGGGCATCGACATCGCGCTTGAATGCACCGGCATTTTCACCGCCAAGGACAAGGCTTCGGCCCATCTGACGGCCGGCGCCAAGCGTGTTATCGTCTCGGCTCCCGCTGACGGCGCCGACTACACCGTGGTCTACGGCGTGAACCACGAAGGCCTGAAGAAGGAGCACATGGTCATCTCCAATGCCTCCTGCACCACCAACTGCCTGGCGCCAGTGGCCAAGGTGCTGCATGACGCCATTGGCATCGACCACGGCTTCATGACCACCATTCACGCCTACACGGGCGACCAGCCGACGCTCGACACCATGCACAAGGATCTCTACCGCGCCCGCGCGGCAGCCATGTCCATGATCCCGACCTCGACGGGTGCGGCCAAGGCCATCGGCCTTGTCATCCCCGACCTCAAGGGCAAGCTCGACGGCACCTCGATCCGCGTGCCGGTGCCGAATGTCTCGGTTGTCGATTTCAAGTTCGTGGCCAAGCGCAAGACGTCGCTCGAAGAGGTCAACGAGGCGATCAAGACAGCGGCCGACGGCAAGCTGAAGGGTATCCTCGGCTACACCAACGATCCCAACGTCTCGATCGACTTCAACCACAACGCCAATTCATCGACGTTCCACATGGACCAGACCAAGGTGCTGGAAGGCAACTTCGTCCGCGTCCTCTCCTGGTACGACAATGAATGGGGCTTCTCGAACCGCATGGGCGACACGGCAGCACTTTTCGGCAAGCTGATCGCCTGATCCCGATTGCATCCCTGCAGTGATCCACACCCCGGTTCGCCGGGGTGTTTTTTTGTAAGCCGGGCTGATATAGCGGCGAGCCATGACACAACGCCCGCTCCGCATTGCTCCGTCCATCCTTGCCGCCGACTTCGCCAGACTGGGCGATGAAGTGAAAGCCATTGAAAGCGGTGGCGCGGACTGGGTGCACATCGACGTCATGGATGGGCACTTCGTGCCCAATATCTCCTTTGCCTTTCCTGTCATGACTTCGTTGCGGCCGCACACCAAACTACCCTTCGATGTTCATCTGATGATTTCCCCGGCGGATCCCTATCTGCCGCAGTTCGCCGCCGCCGGTGCCGATCTCATTACCGTGCATGCCGAGGCTGGCGCCCATCTCGACCGTTCGCTGCAGGCCATCAAGGGCCTCGGCAAGAAGGTGGGCGTGGCGCTCAATCCGGCGACACCGGTTTCGGTGCTGTCCCATGTGATCGACCGGCTCGACCTCATTCTCATCATGACGGTCAATCCGGGTTTCGGTGGCCAGAGCTTCATCCGCGCCACGCTGGAAAAAATCACACAGGCCAAGGCGCTGGTTGGCGGACGCGACATCGATATTGAGGTCGATGGCGGCATTACCACCGAGACAGCACCGCTTGCGGTCAGGGCCGGGGCCAATGTGCTGGTTGCCGGTTCCGCCATCTTCAAGGGCAATCATGCCAAGGAAATCAAGGCGTTACGGGACGCCTGCGCAGTTTCGGCTTAATAAAGTTTGAAGCATTCCGGCAAGTTTCCGGTCAGCACATTGCTGAACGCCAGATAAATGCCACAATCAGCATCGGTTCAGGGCGGCTCCCCTAGAAATGCACCATCAAACGCATTTCGAGGGATCACTTCCAATGAACAAGCTTCTCAAGATCGCCGCCGCCGCACTGGCCGCCGCTTTCATCTCCACCGCCGCCCAGGCTGATGACAGCCTCTATGGTTCTGCCGCAGGCGCAATCATCGTCCCGGCCTCGACGTCCATCTATGATGTCGATGCCTCTTCGATGTTCCCGTCGGTGAAGCGCGGCCAGATTGTCGAGTTCAAGACCAGCAAGAAGCGCGGTTCGATCATCATCTCTACGCAGAAGAACGAACTCTACTTCGTCCTGGGTTATGGCAAGGCCGTGAAGTATCGCGTGGCCACCGCCCGCACCGGTTTCGAATGGGCCGGCACCCACAAGGTTTCGGCCAAGACCGAATGGCCGGATTGGCGCCCCCCGGTTGAGATGCGCGCCCGCCATCCTGAGCTGCCGGCCTTCATGGCTGGTGGCCCCAAGAACCCGCTCGGCGCCCGCGCCATGTATCTTGGTTCGTCGATCTATCGCATCCACGGCACCAACGAGCCGAAGTCCATCGGCAAGGCCGCATCCTCGGGCTGCATCCGCATGCTCAACGCTGACGTCACTGAACTCTACAAGCTCGTGAAGGTCGGTGCCGAGGTGACAGTGCTCTAACCTGGTAAACTCTCTCCCCCGGTCGCCAGGTTACGGAGGGCTTTGACAATCGCGTCAAAGCCCTCCTTTGCCGCTTGTGAGTGGTGCCGCGCCCGCATGTAGGAGTGCGCCAGGAACGGTTCATGGCGGATGCTGGATGGAACGCCTGCCGACTGCAGCTTGCGGTGGAAGATCACACCATCGTCGCGCAGTGGATCGTGGTCGGCCACGGTAATGAAGGTCGGCGGAAGGAACGAAACATCGGCTGCGAGATTGGGCGCTGCCTTGGCATCGTGCCAGTTCTTCGAGCCTTCCGGACCCATGAAGGCCGTGAGGTAGAAAATCATCTCGCCCTTGGTGAGGCAGGGCGCATCGGCATTGTCGATATAGGAAGCCGTATTCAGGTCGCTGCCGAGTACCGGATAGATGAGTACAAGGCCCTGAAGCTGCGGCAATGACAGTTCATGGAGCGCCAGCGCGAGGGCCGCAGACATCTGCCCGCCGGCACTGTCACCCGCTGCGATGATGCTGTCAGGATCGAGCCCATGGGATGGCCCATACTGGCGGATCCAGCGCCAGACCTTGAGTGAATCCTCAAGCTGCGCCGGATAAGGATTTTCGGGGGCGAGCCTGTAGTCCATGAGCAGCACGGCGCAGCCTGCGCCATCGGCCAGTTCGGCGCACATGTCATCATGGGTATCGGGCGATCCCAGAACCCATCCTCCGCCATGGCCATAGATGACGGCGGTCAGTTTCGATTTGCCTTTCGGCTTGTAGAGGCGGACTGCGACCCCGTTGCAGTTCAGGTCTTCAACCACGACGCCCGGGGGCCGTGGCGACTGGAAGGATTTACACAGGGCATTCCAGGCGGCGCGTTGCTGGTCGAGCGGCCAGTGCTCGGAGCCGGCCGGCGTCTGTTCGGTCAGGGCCTTGTAGAAGGCCAGCATGCCGGGATCGATATTGCGTGTTGTCTCTGCCATCACATTCTCTGTTCAACGGGTTCGTGCGGCCAGAGTTGCACGGCTTCGACCGTCTGAACAGGCGTCAACAGCTTCACCGGTGACGCACAAAAAAACCTCCGCGCGAGCGACAGCCACGCGGAGGTCGGGAGGAGTTTCAGGCAGGCTTAGCCGGCCCGGCGCATCCGGCGTTCCTGAGCCGGTTGATAGGCGATGCGTGCGTGATACTCACAATAGGGTGAGCCATCGCGCGGTGAGTGGCCACAGAAACAGAAATCTTCATGCTGCGGATCGCCGATCGGCCATTTGCAGGTCTTGTCGGAGAGATGAAGAATGGTGATGCGGCCATCCTTGGGCAGATCGACGAGACGAAGCGGCTTCGGCTCGGGCAGCGGCGCGGCGCGCGGCGTGGCCTGCGGCTGGGCATAGGTCTTGAGTGCAGTTGCCCCGGCCGTCGGCATGGAGGGTGTACCTGAAGGGCGCATGCCGGGTGCGCTCGGTTCGCGATGGCTCTTGCGCGGTGCGCGTGGCTCGGAACTGCGCTGCGCCTGCACGCGGCCCGAGAGATTGAGACGGTGAACCTTGCCGATGACGGCGTTGCGGGTAACGCCCATGCCGAGGCGGGCCGCGATCTGGCTGGCGCTCAGCCCATCGCCCCAGAGCTTCTTCAAGAGCTCCACGCGCTCTTCCGTCCAGGGCATCTTCTCAGCCCCCGCCGTGATGATCGTGTCGTTCAAGATTGAATCCCTTTCTTGACGCAGGCTCGACTTCGAGCCCACGGTGAAAACCGTTACGCCTGACTTGAAACGCTACATCTCGTAGCCCGATGGCCAACTGACTACTATGTGCAGTTCACTCGCCGCAACACGTAGGAGGTTTTGAGTTGGGTTTTTCCCCAGTTTCGTGCGCCTCCCGCATGGTTAACGAGAGGTTAATCAGCCGTTGACTCGCGCGTCCATGCGCTGTTTTGACTCAGGCGTGGAAAACCCCGCTTCGCGCTCCGATTGACCGGTGGAGAACCGCAATTTATATGTTGACCGTGACGCGCCGGTCTCACCCGACCGGCGTTTTGCTTTTGGATTGAAGAGATGACCGCACCTGTCCTGCCTACCTACAATCGTGCCAGCGTTGCTTTCGTGCGCGGTGAAGGTGTGCGCGTCTTCACTGAAGGTGGCGATGCCTATCTCGATTTCGGCGCAGGCGTTGCCGTCACGAGTTGCGGCCACGCGCATCCGCATCTGGTGAAGGCCCTCACCGACCAGGCACAGAAGATCTGGCATACCTCGAACATCTATCAGATGCCGGGGCAGGAGAAGCTGGCGCGTCGCCTCATCGAGCTGACCTTTGCCGACACGGTGTTCTTCTGCAATTCCGGCGCCGAGGCGCTGGAATGCACGGTCAAGATGGCGCGCCGCTATCATCATGTGAACGGCCATCCCGAGCGCAATCAGATCATCACCTTCGAAGGTGCCTTCCACGGCCGCACGCTCGCCACCATTTCGGCGGGCGGCCAGGAGAAATATCTGGAAGGCTTCGCGCCGCGCATGCCGGGCTTCGTGCAGGTGCCGTTTGGCGACCGTGCTGCACTTGAGAAGGCGATCACGCCGGAAACGGCAGGCATCCTGATCGAACCGGTGCAGGGCGAGGGCGGCATCCGCCCGCTGCTGACACAAGACCTCAAATCTCTGCGCGAGCTTTGCGACAGGCATGGCATCCTCCTGCTGCTTGATGAAGTGCAGACCGGTGTGGGCCGCACCGGCAAGCTCTTCGCCCACGAATGGGCTGGCATCACGCCTGACATCATGGCCGTGGCCAAGGGCATCGGCGGCGGCTTTCCGCTTGGCGCCTGCCTCGCCACGGCAGAAGCTGCCAAAGGCATGACCGCAGGAACACATGGTTCCACCTTCGGCGGCAATCCGCTGGCAACAGCGGTCGGCAGCGCCGTTCTCGAGGTGGTGACGGCCGACGGCTTCCTCGACAACGTCAAGGACATGGCGCTGCTTCTCAAGCAGAAGCTGGCCGCTCTCAAGGATGCACATCCCGATGTGATCGAGGAGGTGCGCGGCTCAGGACTCATGATGGGCATCAAGTGCAAGGTGAAGAACACCGATCTCCAGGCGGCGGCCCTCGACGAGAAGCTTCTCACCATTGCGGCCGGCGACAATGTCGTGCGCCTGCTTCCACCGCTCATCATCACAGCCGCCGAGGTTGGCGAGGCCGTCGACAAGCTCGACAGGGCCTGCCGCAAGCTTTCGCCGAAGGCCGCGTGACATCATGACGGTCAGGCATTTTCTCGACATCCATGATTTCGATGGGCCGACGCTGCAGGGCATCGTTTCATCGGCCCGCAGCCGCAAGGACGCCCGCAGCGGTGCCCCGAAGGGGGCCACCGACAGCGACAAGCCGCTTGCCGGAAAATCGCTGGCGCTCATCTTTGAGCGCCCTTCGACGCGCACCCGCGTCTCCTTTGAAATGGCCATGCGCCAGCTCGGTGGCGAAGTCATCGTTCTGAACGCCGGTGACATGCAACTCGGCCGCGGCGAAACCATCGCCGACACGGCGCGCGTCCTGTCGCGCTATGTCGATGCCATCATGCTGCGCGCCGCGAAGCATGAAAATCTCTCTGAGCTTGCCGCGCATGCCACTGTGCCGGTGATCAACGGCCTGACCAACAAGTCCCATCCCTGCCAGGTGATGGCCGACATCCTGACCCTTGAGGAGCACAAGGGGCCGCTAAAGCAGCTCAACATTGCCTGGGTGGGGGACGGTAACAATGTGGCGAGTTCCTGGATGGAAGCCGCGGGCCTTCTCGGCGGATCGCTCATGCTTGGCTGCCCGGACGATCTGCGCCCTGATGGCGATGTGCTCGCCTGGGCGCAGGCGCGCAATCCGAAGGTGAAGCATGTGGCGACAGCGGAAGAAGCTGTCGCCAAGGCCGACTGCGTGATGACCGACACCTGGGTGTCGATGCATGATGCCGATGGTGCCCGCCGTCACAACCTTCTGAAACCCTATCAGGTCAACCGTGCGCTCATGGCCAAGGCCAAGCCCGACGCCGTCTTCATGCATGATCTTCCGGCGCACCGGGAAGAAGAAGTCACAGCCGAGGTCATCGACGGCAAGCAATCCATCGTCTTCGATCAGGCTGAAAACAGGCTGCATATCCAGAAGGCGATCCTTCTGCATTGCCTCGGTGGCTGATGGCGGCCCCTGACCTTTCGGATTTCGTTCTTCCCTTCGAGGTGAAGCCTCTCGGCGTGCGTGGCCGTATCGTGCGGCTCGGTCCCGCCATCGACGACATTCTCTCGCGCCACAACTACCCCGCACCGGTCTCTGCCCTGCTGGCACAATCCGTGGCGCTGGCAGCCTTGCTCGGCACGGCGCTCAAGTTTGATGGCAAGTTCATCCTGCAGACCAAGACAGATGGACCGGTCTCCATGCTGGTCGCCGACTTCGTGGCGCCGGGCGGCATCCGCGGCACGGCCCGTCATGATGCGGCAGCGCTGGCCGCCGTCCATGAGCGCAATGAGAAGGCACTGCTCGGGTCAGGCCATCTCGCCATGACCGTCGATCAGGGGCCTGACATGGAACGCTATCAGGGCATCGTGCCGCTCGGCGACGCCACGCTGGCCGATGCCGCGCACACCTATTTCCAGCAATCCGAACAGATCCCGACGCGCCTGCGCCTTGCCGCCGGGCCTCTGTCAGTGAAAGGCGACAAGGGGGCGCATTGGCGGGCCGGCGCCATCCTCGTGCAGCATTTGCCGCGCGAAGGCGGCATGTCGGCAATCCCGCGCTCTTCGGGCGATGCGCCGGAAGGCGCGGATGAAAATGTGACCGAGCATGACGACTGGGTGAAGGCGAAGCTCATCCTCGATACGGTTGAGGATCACGAGCTGCTCGACCCGACGCTGACCGCCGAGGAACTGCTCTACCGCCTGTATCATGAGGACGGCGTCACCGTTTATCCGGCAACTGCGCTCCAGCGGCATTGCACCTGCTCAGCCGAAGCCGTCGATACCATGCTGCGGCGCTTTCCGGTGGAGGAGCGCGCCGCCATGGTGAAGGACGGGATGATCAGCGTGACCTGCGAGTTCTGCTCGACGGAATACCGCTTCACACCTTCTGAAGCTGGAGTGGAGGCTTCTGGATAGGAGCCCAGATACGGTCGGTTGAGACGACCGTCTTGCCCACCGGGAAGAGTGAGGCAATCGCCAGCTTCACATGCTGCCAGGCAAAGGGAATGCCGATGATCGTGATGGCATAGGCGACGGCGGCAGAGATATGCATGATTGCAAGCCACCAGCCGGCGAGGATGAACCAGATCACATTGCCGATGGTGCCGAGGGCACCGGTGCCGATGTCATCGGTGCCGGTCAACTGGTCGCGGGCAATGATGTCGTAGCCGAAAGGCCAGAAGGAGAAGCGTGCCAGCATGAAGCAGGAGCGCGCCCAGGGCAGGCCGATGATGGTGATAGCCATGAGGACGCCGGCCAGCACCCAGGCAAGGCCCGCGATGACACCGCCGGTCACGAACCACAGGACGTTGAGCAGAAACATGATCACGGGCATGGCTTGGACCTCCAATGGCCGGTCATCTGGTGTGTAATTGTGACCGATTCAAGTACGTCAGCAGCAGCGCGCCGCGAGCCGGCTCATGAAGGCTTCGCATTTGCGCAACTGCTCAACAGCAATGAATTCATCCGGCTTGTGGGCCTGTTCGATGGAACCGGGCCCGCAGATCACGGTTGGAATGCCGATGGCCTGAAAGTGCCCGGCCTCGGTGCAATAGGAAACCGTGTGCGTGCTGTTGGCATGCGCGCAATGGAGCGCCAGTACTTCCGCCACTGAATCCTTCTCCGGCGCCAGGCCCGGAACATCGGTTGCCTTGGTGGTCGAGATGCCGGTTTCAGGTGCCACGGCCTTCATCGGCCCCTCGAGCTTTCTTGACAGGGCTGCGACGCGCTTCGGCGCGAAGTCGCGGTCAGCACCGGGGATGAGCCGCGTTTCCCAGCCGAAGGAGCAGGTCTTCGGCACGATGTTGTTGGCCGTGCCGCCCTTGATGGTGCCGACATGGATAGTCGAGTAGGGCGGATCGAAGCGGCCCGTCGGATCGCCTTCGGCGATGAAATCCTCACGGATGCGATTGATCTCGGCGACGATCTCGGCGGCCACCATGATGGCGTTGACGCCGCGGTCGGTGAGGGCCGAATGGCTCTCGTGCCCCGTCACCTCGGTAGCATAGCGCACGGCACTCTTGTGGGCGTTGACGACGCGCATGGATGTGGGCTCGCCGACAATGACGGCCGAAGGCCGCTTGAGATTGTCGCGCATGTGATGAACGAGCGGCACAACACCACGGCAGCCCACTTCCTCATCGCAGGAGAAGGCGAAGTGGACCGGCACCTTGAGCGCCATGCCCTTGAACTTAGGCACCATGGCGAGGCAGACGGCGATGAAACCCTTCATGTCGCAAGTGCCGCGCCCATAAAGCAGGCCGTCGCGCTCTTCCATGCGGAAGGGATCGCTGCTCCAGGCCTGGCCATCGACCGGCACGACATCGGTGTGGCCCGAGAGCACCACGCCGCCTTCGACATCCGGCCCGATCGTTGCGAAGAGATTGGTTTTGCGGCCGTCCTCATAGTCGACGCGGAAATGCGGCACGCCATGATGGCTCAGGAAACCTTCCACCCAGGCAATGAGCGGAATGTTGCTGTCGCGGCTGGTGGTGTCGAAGGAGATAAGCTCCGCCAGGATGGCTTCGGAGGTCGCAGGATACATGATCTCAGTTTACGCTGTGCCGGTCGTAGGGGCTGTCGAGGGAAAAGGCGGGAATGTCGATGGCAAAACGGTTGCCGTCTTCGGACACCATGCCATAGGCACCCATCATCATGCCAGAGGGCGTGGCGAGCGGGCAGCCTGAGGTGTATTGGAAGCTTTCGCCGGGCGCGAGCGTCGGCTGCTCGCCGACGACGCCATCGCCTTCCACCTCCTGCTTGCGGCCGAGGGCATCGGTGATTACCCAATGGCGGGTCTTGAGCGTGGCGGTGACGCGGCTCAGGTTCTCGACCGTGATGGTATAGGCCCAGACATACTTGTCGTCGGCGGGATTGGACTGGCCCTCAAGGAACTGGGGCTGCACGGTGACGCGAAACTTGTGGCTGATCGCCTGATACATGGCCTCAATGTAGGGCTTTGACGGCAGTTTTCCACTGACATTTCGGAAGGCTTGCAAGGGCTGCGGCCTTGCCGCCAAAAGGGGCCATGACGAAACCTGAAAAGACCCTTCCGCAGGGCATTCTCCCGGCGCGCGCCATCGCCGATTTCTGCGACAAGGGCCATATCCGCATGGCCCGGGCGCCGGACAGCGACCAGATCCAGCCGGCGAGCCTTGACCTGCGCCTTGGCCCCAAGGCCTATCGCGTGCGCGCCTCCTTCCTGCCCGGGCCCCGGCAGAAGGTGGAAGAGAAGATCAGGCAGCTTTCGCTCCACGAAATCGACCTGCGCGAAGGTGCGGTGCTGGAGACGGGCTGCGTCTACATCGTGCCGCTGCAGGAATCGCTTGCCCTGCCGCAGGGAGTTGCCGCCGCCGCCAATCCGAAGAGCTCCACCGGCCGCCTCGACATCTTCACCCGCGTGATTGCGAACTTCGCCCAGGAGTTCGACAAGGTGCCCGATGGCTATGAGGGACCGCTCTTCGCCGAAATCTCGCCGCGCACTTTCCCCATCCTGGCGCGCGAAGGCTCGCGCCTCTCGCAGATCCGCTTCCGCTCCGGGGCCTCGCTGGCGAGCGACGAACTGATCCATGCCCTTCATGCCGCGGAACCCCTGATCGCATCGGGCGAGGCCAATATCGATGGTGGCCTGGCGCTGACCGTCGATCTTTCCGCCATGGGCGAGGGCTGGCCTGTCGGCTTCCGCGCCAAGCGCCATTCCGCACTCGTCGATGTCGACAGAAAGGCCGCCCTCGACGTTCTCGATTACTGGGAGCCGCTCTGGCAGACGGGCTCGCTCATCCTCGATCCGGACCAGTTCTACATCTTGGCCTCGAAAGAGGCGGTGCGCGTGCCGCCGACCCATGCGGCCGAGATGGTGCCCTTCAATCCGCTGGTGGGTGAATTCCGCGTGCACTACGCAGGCTTCTTCGATCCGGGCTTCGGCCATGCCTCGGGGCAGGGCGAGGGCGCGCGCGCCGTGCTCGAGGTGCGCTCCCATGAGGTGCCCTTCATCCTCGAGGACGGGCAGATCATCGGAAGGCTCGTCTATGAGCCGCTCACCGGCAAGCCCGAGCGTGTCTATGGCGAGGTGGGATCGAACTACCAGAAGCAGGGCCTGAAGCTTTCCAAGCATTTCAAGGCCTTCGATCCGCAGGCCGGCAGGCGATAAAGAATTTTCCTAGGGTTGGAAATTAGTGCTTGACAGGCGCGCGGTGTTTCACTAGATTTGTGGACAATCCGGAATTGGGTTCTGAATTCCCGCCAGCAAGTCCTGCAAGCTCACGAGGACGACGAGGGTGGGGACCGGCCGGTTCCGTAGCGTATCCTTCGCGTTGAGGATGGCGGGCCGGCAGCGTCCGGCTCATCTGGCAGCCCGCGTATTCAAGACATGGCGAAGGTGCAAAAGGCTTCACGCAGCGTGTGGCTTAAATGATGCGTTTGGGTGCCCTGCCATGGCGGCTGGCGCGGAACCTGAAACAACAGCTTCACAACATGCGGGGAGGAATGGAGCGGGCGATGGGAATCGAACCCACGACATCTTGCTTGGGAAGCAAGAGTTCTACCACTGAACTACGCCCGCACCGCCTTGAAGACCAAAAGACATGACACAGATGCCGTGTCCCTCGCAAGGGCATGCGGTGTCTGTCCATCTGCCTGACCGGCGGCAACTTCCCACCGGCCGCCAGCACGGGCCGTCCATGTTGGACCGCGCCTTTGGCTGGTGTATGCGTTTCGAGCCGTGGGGGAGAGGGAGAAGACGTGGCAACCCAGTTCAAGCCGACCAGTCCGGCTGCTGACGCCGCTGCCTGGGCCAGCCAGAGCCGGACGCCGCGCTCGACGCTGCTGACGCCTGACCTCATGGCGATGGCGCAAGGCGGCATGGCCGTCTGCCTCGGCACATGCAGCAAGGAGGGGTGGCCGCGTGTCGGGACCGGTATCGGTTGCCGGATCCTGGCCAATGGCACGCTTCGCGTGATCGTCAGCAGAATTGCCAATGTGGAACTCCTCGAGCTTCTCTCGCAGGGCCAGCCGCTGGCTGTCACGTTCTCGACACCGCGTGACCATCGGTCATTCCAGGTGAAGTCATCTTCGGCGGTGGTGCGGCCGGCGATTTCCGACGACCTGCCGGAGATGGACCGCCAGACCGATATTCTGAGGGTTGACCTGATCGGCCTCGGTTTTCCGCCTGCCGTGGCGCGCGGTTATGTGTCGTTCGATGCGCAGCAGATGGTGGCGATCGAGTTCGTTCCCGACCGTGTGTTCACGCAGACTCCAGGCCCCGGAGCCGGAGGAGAACTGAAATGACAGCGGCTTATTGCATCGAGCAGTTGCGGCGGTCGCTGGAGGGCATTCTAGCGGCAATCATTTCGACCTGTGACAGCGAAGGCGTGCCCAACGTCTCGATGATCAGCCAGGTCTATTATGTCGACGCAGATCACGTGGCGCTGTCCTACCAGTTCTTCAACAAAACCCGGCGGAACCTGCTGGCAACGCGGCGGGCCGCGGTGCAGATCGCTGACCCGGCGACGCTGCAGCACCACCGGCTCGATCTGGAGTTTGTCGAGACCCAGACGACGGGGCCGGTCTTTGAGCGCATGAAGGCCCAGCTCGCAGGCATTGCCTCACACCACGGCATGGAATCTGTCTTCAGGCTTCTGGGGGCCGACATCTTCCGGGTCACCGGTGTTTCCGCCGTGCCGGGCTCAGCAGCCTATCCGCCGCAGGAAGCAAAGCCGCTGATGACGCTGGTGCGCCGTTCCTTCGCGGCGCTCGACCGCTGTACCGATCTCGAAAGGCTTCTCGATTGCGCAAGTGAATGCCTGGAACGGGATTTCGGCATCCGCCACTCCATCCTGCTGATGGCAGAGGAAGACCAGGACAGGCTCTACACTGTTGCCTCGCGTGGCTATCCCACGTCGGGTGCCGGTGCCGAGGTGGCATTCGGCGAGGGTGTCATTGGCGTTGCCGCGCGCGAGAACACACCCATCTGCATCAACTTCTTTACAAGCGACTATCGCTATAGCGCAGCCGTGACCGACTCGGCGCGGCGCCTGGGGATTGTTGCGGAAGCGGCCCGCGCCATTCCCTTTCCGGGTCTGGCCGAACCGCAAAGCCAGATCGCCCTGCCGATCACTGCGGCAGGCCGGTTGCTGGGCGTGCTCTTTGCCGAATCCGAGAGTGTCATGGCCTTCGGCTATGAGGACGAAGATGCGCTGGCGTTGATCGCGAGCCATCTGGGTGCACGCATGATCCACCTGCAGCCGGACGCCGAAGAGACGGAGGTCGCCGTTCCTCCTGCTCCCGTCGCGACGGAGCGCACCGTGGCCGTGCGCTACTACGCCTTCGACCAAAGCATCTTCCTCGACAACGACTATCTCATCAAAGGTGTTGCCGGTGCCATTCTCTGGCGCCTGCTGAGCCTTCATCACGAAACCGGACGGACGGAATTCTCGCTGCGCGAGCTGCGCGTGGACCCGGTGCTACGCCTGCCCACGCATTCGGAGAACCTGGATGCGCGCCTCATTCTCCTGCGGCGGCGGCTGGAAGAACGCGGCGCCTGCCTGCAGATCCAGAAATGCGGCCGCGGCCGCATGCGGCTTGTTGTCGACAGCCGGCTGACGCTTGAGGAAATTCCCTCCCTGCCCGCCTGAGTATTGTTTGAGTATTCGTGAGGGAATAGCGCAGCTTGTCTTAGCATGCGGGCCTGCCCGTTTGCGCCTAGTTCGCCGCCATCGCCGCTTTGCGGCTTCGAGGGGCTTACAGGAAAGACGGATATGACAAGCAAGAGTTTGAGAGAACGGATCACCGGGCAGGTTATCGCGGCCGGTGACAAGGGTTTTGCAGCCATCAATGACGGGCTAATCTGGAATGGCCGCAAGCCCAGAAACTATGCAGGCCTCATTGTGCGGGCACAAAATGTGCAGGACGTGCAGGAGGCTGTGCGCTACGCCGCCGAGAACGGCATGACGGTGTCGCCGCGCGGCGGCGGCCACCAGTTCAGCGGTGTGGCGGCGCGCGGCGAACTGATCATCGATCTTGGCGGCTTCACAAATTTCAGCATCGACATCGGCCGCCAGACGGCCCGGATCGAGCCTGCCGTCACGAACCTGAAGATGGCGCAGGAACTGGCGCGCGCCGGACTGGCCTTCCCCCTTGGCCATTGCGGCAGCGTGACCATGAGCGGCTATCTTCTCGGTGGCGGCATCGGCTGGAATTCGAGCGAGTGGGGCATTGCCTGCTTCTCGGTCGAAGCCTTTGAAGTCGTGCTGGCCGATGGCAGCCTCATCCTCGCCAATGAGACTGAACATGCCGATATCTTCTGGGCCGCGCGCGGCGCGGGGCCGGGATTCTTCGGTATCGTCACGGCCTATCATCTGCGCCTGCAGAAGGCCCCGGCCATCCTGACGGCCGTGCACGTCTATCCCACGGCCATGGCCGACGAGGTTGCCGCATGGGCGGAACGTGCGGTTGCCAAAGGCCTGCGCAATGTCGAGTTCACCGCGAAGGTTGCCGCGCCGCCGCCCGGCATGCCCGTCGAAGGCAAGGTGATCGAGGTCATCATGACCGCGTTCTCGCCAAGCGACCAGGAGGCGCGCGCTGCCCTCGCCGCGATTGCTGAAGGCGCACCTGCCGCACTGCATGTGATGGAAGCCGGGCCAACACCGCTCGAAGTTCTCTATGGGATCATCGCGCAGTCCATGCCGGATGGCCTCCGCTACGGCGTGGATTCGGTCTGGTCAGATGGCAGCTTTGGGCAGGTGCTGGCACGTCTCGTTGCAGCGGTCTCGGCGGCCCCGTCGCCGCGCAGCTTCGCGCTCGCCTCGTTGCGTTCGCCGCAAGCAGCGCCACTGGGCAATGGTGCCTTTTCCAGCATCGGCCGGATCTTCGCTGCCTTCTACGGCATCTGGGAAGAGGCGAGCGAGGACCAGGTGCAGATCGCCTGGACGCGCGGCGTGATCGAGACACTGCTGCCGATCAGCGTCGGGAGCTACATCGGCTACACCGATCTCGACAATCCGCGCCGGCGCCTGAAGACCCATTCGGATGCGGTGGCGGTGCGCCTTGCAGCGCTTTCCGCGCAGCATGATCCGGACGGGCTCTTCGCAGGCCGTGTGCGCGTCGCCCTTGCTGCTTGAGCTGTTTCCGCCCGGCGACAGCCGGGCGGATCTTCCTGAATGGAGATGAATCATGTTTCGCATTGCCATCCGCCTTGCGCTGGCGCTGCTCGTTCTCGGTACAACCCCTGCCTTCGCCGAGGAGGTGGACAGCGCCCGTCTGGCGCGCGGCCAGTATCTGTCCCGGATCATGGATTGCGCGGGCTGTCACATGCCGCGCGGCCCGGACGGCGCGCCCATCGCGGAAGCGGGCCTGTCTGGCGGCACGGTGGGCTTTGAGATACCGGGCCTCGGAACCTTCTGGCCGCCCAACCTCACCCCGGACAAGACCGGCCTTGCCGGCTGGAGCGAGGCCGAACTCGTGGCGGCCATCCGCAAGGGTGTGCGCCCCGATGGACGCATCCTGGCACCGGTGATGCCCTGGCCGAGCTTCCTGTATCTGACCGACGAGGATGCGGGCGCGCTGGCGGCCTATCTCCTGTCGCTGCCTCCGGCAGAAAACCAGGTGCCTGCGCCGATCGGCCCCGGTGGTGCCGCACCCGCACCCTTCTACCGGGTGACCTTGCCCAAGACGTGAATGCAGCGGTGCGGGCCGTCCTCACCCGATGTTGCAACGGCCCGCGTCCTTCCCTATATGGCGCGGCGGGAGGTTGGCAGCAGACGTGATGCTCGCCAACCGGGTCAGGACCGGAAGGTAGCAGCCCCAACGAGATTGTTACGGGTTGCCCGTCCAGCCTCCCACTTCAGACATTGCCGCAAGCTATTGAGACCGGATGGAAATCCGGCCTTGCGCGAGGCCGTTGCGGTGTCATGCGATTTGGTTGTTTCACCGCCCGCAACCCTGTTCTAATGCTCTGCAACCATGGCCGACAGCAACACCGGAGCAAGTGCGGCGGGATACCGCGTTCTGGCCCGGAAATACCGCCCGAAGGATTTCTCTGCCCTCATCGGGCAGGAGGCGATGGTGCGCACCCTCACCAATGCCTTCGCCACCGGCCGCATCGCGCAGGCCTATATGCTGACCGGCGTGCGCGGTGTGGGCAAGACCACGACGGCGCGCCTGATCGCACGGGCGCTGAACTATCCTTCCGGCCCCACCGTCGATCTCAAGGAGATGACGCCGCAATGCGAGGCGATCCTTGAATCGCGGCACATGGACGTGATCGAGATGGACGCCGCGTCCAACACCGGCGTCGACAACATGCGCGAGATCATCGACAGCGTGCGCTATGCCCCGGTGCAGGCGCGCGTGAAGGTCTATATCATCGACGAAGTGCATATGCTCTCGAAGAGCGCCTTCAACGCGCTGCTCAAGACGCTGGAAGAACCGCCGCCGCATGTGAAGTTCATCTTCGCGACGACCGAGATCCGCAAGGTGCCGGTGACGATCCTGTCGCGCTGCCAGCGCTTCGACCTGAAGCGCCTCGATGCGGCGCTGCTGATGCAGCACTACGGCAACATCGCCGGACTCGAGCACGTCGAGGCCGAGGAGGAGGCGCTGCGCATGATTGCCCGCGCCGCCGAAGGCTCGGTGCGCGACGGGCTTTCGCTGCTCGACCAGGCCATCGCCTATGGCGACGGCAAGGTGCGCGCGGCGGATGTGGAGCAGATGCTCGGCATCGTCGACCGCAGCCGCGTGATCGAACTCTTCACCGCGGTGATGAAGGGCGATCCCGCTGCGGCGGTGGCCGAGATGGCGCGCCAGCATGAAGCTGGCGCCGATCCACAGACGATCCTCGAGGACATGGCCGACTTCGTGCACTGGGTGACGCGCCTCAAGGTGGCGCGCGCCTCGGCGCTGCAGGATGGCGCCCGCACCGAAGCCGAGAAGACGCGCGGGACAGCCTTTGCCGACGAACTCGGCATGGCGGCTCTCTCGCGAGCCTGGCAGATGCTGCTCAAGGGCATCGCCGAGACGGCCGCTGCCGGCAACCCCGAACAGGCGGCGGAGATGGTGCTGATCCGGCTCGCCCATGCCGCCGACATGCCGCCAGCCACCGAACTGGCCCGGATCGCGCAATCAGCGCCAGCAGTGACGGCGACGGTTGTGCCGCTTGCCGCTGCCGTGAAAATGCCGGCCGACACGCCGCAGGCCCAGGGCAATCTTGCGCCCGTCAGCGCCCCAGCCCCGCAGGCGCCCGGCGCGCGGAGCACCAGCGAAACCGTTGCGGTGAAGCAGTTCACCGACATCCTGGCACTTGCCGATACGCACCGCGACATCAAGCTCAAGACCGACCTCGAGCGCTTCGTGCGGCCCATCGCCGTGACCGAAGGCAAGGTCGAGATCGCGCTCGAGCCGCAGGCCTCGCCCGGCCTGCCTGGAGAATTGTCACGCAAGCTCGAGGCCTGGACCGGCCGGCGCTGGATGGTGATGCTGGCCAAGGAGGGTGGTGCCACGCCCATCGCCGAGCAGCGCAAGTCGGCCCGCAACCGCGCCTTCGAGGACGCCCGCAGCGACCCGACGGTGGCCGCCGTGCTCAAGGCTTTCCCCGGTGCCGAGATTTCCAACGTGCACCAGCCATTCACACCCATTCTTTCGGAAGACCAGGATGAAGAATCTCGCTGACATCATGAAACAGGTCCAATCCATGCAGTCGCGCATGGCGGACATGCAGGCAAAACTCGATACGCTGTCGGTGACAGGGCAATCGGGCGGCGGCCTCGTCAAGGTGACGATGACCGGCAAGGGCGCGGTGAAGGGGATCGACATCGATCCGTCCATGCTCAAGCCCGAGGAGAAGGACATTGTCGAAGACCTGCTGATGGCGGCCCTGAACGATGCCAAGGCAAAGGCCGAGGCGCTGGCGGCCGAGGAACTGAAGGCGATCACCGGCGGGCTGCCCTTGCCGCCCGGCTTCAACCTGCCGTTCTGATCTCCCATGAAGCGGCAGGCGGGGCCGGAACTTGAACGGCTGATCCAGTTGCTGGCGCGGCTGCCCGGTCTGGGGCCGCGTTCGGCGCGCCGCGCCGTGCTGCATCTCATCAAGAACCGCGAGAAGCTGTTCGACCCCCTGACGCTTGCGCTGGAAGAGGCGCGCCACAAGGTGAGCGCCTGTTCGGTGTGCGGCAATGTCGATACGGTCGACCCCTGTTCGGTGTGTGCCGATCCGCGCCGCGACCGCAGCATGATCTGCGTGGTGGAAGATGTGGGCGACCTCTGGGCGCTGGAACGGGCCAATGCCTGGACGGGGCTCTATCATGTGCTTGGCGGCACGCTCTCGGCGCTGGGCGGCGTGACACCCGACGATCTCAACATCGGCAGCCTGATCGCGCGGGTGAGCGAGAGCGGCGTGAAAGAGGTGGTGCTGGCGACCAATGCCACGGTCGAGGGCCAGACGACGGCCCACTACATCACCGAGCGCCTGAAGGAGCGCGGCGTTTCCGCCTCGAGGCTGGCCCATGGCGTGCCTGTGGGCGGCGAGCTGGATTATCTCGACGAAGGGACGCTGACCCAGGCGATCCGCGCCCGGAAGCCGCTTTAACCACATCCATAAACCCTGACTCGCTGTGCCGCCTGCTGCACTGCTGCAGCGGAATCGCGCTTGCTCGTCTGCCCTTGTCCGCCCGGCCCTGTGCCGTGCTGGCACAGGAAGAGGTGCAACATGCCGGTTTTCTCGCGCGTCTCAGCGCGCATCAGGTCATTCTGGACATCATCGCGCGGCAATACGGGCATCATCTATGCGCTGGCCGCCGTGCCGGTGCTGCTCGGCGCTGGCGCTGCCATCGACTTCGCCCGCTATGGTGCGGCCCAGACCCACATGCAGGCCGCCATTGACGCCGGTGCCCTGGCGGGTGGCGCCATGCTGAATGTCGCCGACAGCGCGCGCATCGCCGCAGCGCAGGCGGCCTTCAACGCGGTCATCGCCAAGGGTGCGGCCGACAGCATCGACATCGACACGGATTTCAAGGTCGAGAACGGCGTGATGCTCGCTCATGCTTCCGGCGAGATGCCAACCTCCTTCATGCGCGTTGCCGGCATCAGTTCCATGGTGATCAACGGCGAAGCCGACGTGATCCTCGCTTCCGACAAGAAGGCCGAGGTGGTGCTGGTCCTCGACTATTCAGCCTCCATGAGCGAAGTGTCCGGCGCCAAGGTCAAGTATGTGGCCATGCGCGAAGCGGCAACATCGCTGGTCAATGATCTGGCCGCGGCCAATCCCGGCAAGGTGCAGTTCGGCCTCGTGCCCTTCTCGCATCATGTCTACACGACGCTGCCTTCGGGCTATGTGCTGGGGGCAAGCGGTGCAAGCTGGACCGGCTGCACCCAGGACCGGAAGTATCCCTACAACCTCACCGACGCCACGCCGGGCACGGCTGCGGCAACCAAATGGGGCCAGGCCATTGCGCCTGATCATGCCTCATGGGGCTGTGACGGCTACAAGACCAACAAGCTCGTGGTGAAGCCGCTGACCACCGACACGGCAAGCGTCACCACCCAGCTTGCCGCCATGAAGCCCTATGCCTGGACGCACATCGCGCTCGGCGTGGAGTTTGGCTATCATGTGCTGTCGCCCAACGCGCCCTATGCCGGCGGCGCTTCCTACAGCGACACCGAAACCCGCAAGTTCATGATCGTGCTGACCGACGGCATGCAGACCGAACCTGCCTTTGGCCCGGGAACGGTGCGCAGCGTGGCGCAGGGCGAGAGCAATCTCGAAGAGCTGTGCAAGAACGTGAAGAACTCAGGGATCACCGTGATCACGCTGGCTTTCGATCTTGACGACAGCTCGACGCGCAAGCGCCTGCAGAAATGCGCCACCAATGCCACGACGGACTTCTTCGTGGCCAACAGCGACACCGACCTGACGCAGGCCTTCGAGAACATCAAGCTGGCCATCGCCAACCAGGTTTACCTGAGCAAGTGATCAGTTCTTGGTGACAAGCTTCGGCCGCGGCGGCTCAGACGCCACGGCGGCCGGCGCTTCCTCGATCTCCAGGCTCTCGATCTTGAGGCCGCGCTTGTTGATGCGGTCGGCGGAGGTCGAAAGCTTGTCGAGATCGGCATTGGCCATGTCGAAGTGACGGCGCAGATCCGTTGTCCGTTCCTTCAGCCGCGACACGTCTTCCAGCAGCCGCACCACTTCCGCCTTGATGATATGGGCCTGCTCGCGCATGGCCACATCCTTGACGATGGCCTGCATGGTTTGCACCAGCAGCATCAGCACATTGGGCGAGGCGAGGATGACGCGCGCCCGGTGGGCCTTCTGCACTGTGTCCTCGAAGCGTTCGTGCAGTTCGGCATAGATCGATTCCGACGGCACGAACATGATGGCCGTGTCGTGGGTTTCGCCTGCGAGCTGATACTTCTCCGCAATGTCCTTCACGTGTTTCATCACGTCGTTGCGCAAGCGCGTCGCAGCAGCGTTGCGGGCGTCATCATCCTTGGCGGCGGTGAAGGCGGTATAGGCCTCGAGCGGAAACTTGGCGTCGATCACCAGCTTGAGCTTGGACTCGGGAAGCGAGATGAGGCAGTCGGGCCGCGTGCCGTTGGAGAGCGTTGCCTGGAATTCATAGGCCCTGGCATGCAGCCCGTCGCGAATGATCGCTTCCATGCGGCCCTGGCCATAGGCCCCGCGCGACTGCTTGTTGTTGAGGATGTCCTTGAGGCTCACCATCTCGGTGGAGAGCGAGGTGAGGTTACGCTGGGCCGCGTCGATCACCGCCAGCCGCTCGTTGAGCACACCCAGCGACTGGGCTGTGCGCTCGGCCTGTTCGGTGAGGCCATGGCCGACCCGCTGGCCCACCATGTCGAGACGCTCGTCGATGCTGCGCTGCAGATGAATCTGGTTGCTCTGCGACTGCGAGGCAAAGCCCTGCAGCGCGCCGGACAATTCGGCGAGCCGGAGTTCCAGTTCCGAGGTGCGGTGTTCAGCGGCAATGCGCTCTGCCGCCCGCCCCGATTGCGCCCGCCAGGCAAGAATCACGACAAACAAAAGCAGGACGAGAGCGAGCCCGCCGGCGGCCAGCAGCAGTTCCATGAGCAAAATGCTGCGCCCACCGATCTGCAGGACAATGTCATTGAGGGTCATGGAACAAATGTAGCACGATTCTGGGCGGCGGACAGCGGCCGCAAAAGGGAAAGGCCCGTCCACACCAACTGGGCATGGACGGGCCTCCAATCCGCTTTGAACTCGGGACGGCGACAGGAGCCCAAGGCGGATAGTCTGTATCTGGCTAGGGATGGAGAGAAAGCTGGCTTTGCCTGCTTCCGGTATGCACCTTGGACGGTGCCCGCCGATCCCCCGCTGGATCGAGGATGAAGGTGACGTCAGACTTGGGCGGCAAAAGTGCCGCCGTTTGTCAGAAGCGGGGATTCATTGCGGCGAATTTGGGGTAACAGGACTGTAATGAACGGATTATGAAACCATTTCAATTACTTGCGGTCAGTGATCGGCAGTCCGAGGACCACCGCCGTCAGGTTCCGGCGCTCTGAAAACGTGTAGCCGAGGCCATGGCGAAGGCCGATGAAGAGGTCCCGCAAGGAACGTGACAGCATGATAGTCTCCCATTTCTTATGAGAGGGCATATGGGATTGAATTGTGCAGAATCCGTTGCAGTCGCGCGAAGAATTGGCAGTTGTGCTATGAATCCCGCGCAGGGATGAAGGCGTTTGTGGCGCGGATGAGGGCGTCGGTCAGGCCCGGTTCGACCGCCGTATGGCCGGCATCGGCGACAATCTCGAAGCGCGCCTCCGGCCAGGCCCTGTGCAGGGCCCAGGCGGTGGACAGCGGGGTCACCACGTCATAGCGCCCATGGATGATGACGCCGGGGATGGACTTGAGGCGGTGGGCGTTCTTGATGATCCAGCCGTCCTCGGCGAAGAAACCCTTGTTGACGAAGTAGTGGCATTCGATGCCCGCGAAGGCAGCGGCAAACTCATCCTGCCCGAAAGCGGCAACCCGCTCCGGATTGGGCAGGAGCGAGAGGGTCGTTCCCTCCCACTGGCTCCAGGCCCTGGCGGAACGCTGCCGTGCCTCCGGATCGCTGCCGGTGAGGCGGCGGTAGTGGGCGGTCACCAGGTCGTGGCGCTCGGCCTCGGGGATCGGCGCGACAAAGTCCTCGAAGGCATCCGGGAAAAGGAAGCTTGTGCCGGACTGATAGAACCAGCGGATCTCTTCTTCCTGGATGGTGAAGATGCCACGCAGGATCAGCGACAGAACGGGTTCCGGATGGGTGAGGGCATAGGCCAGCGCCAGTGTGGAACCCCAGGAACCGCCGAGCACGTGCCAGCGCGCCACGCCAAGATGCTGGCGGAGCCGCTCCATGTCGGCAACCAGATCCCAGGTGGTGTTCTCGCGCAGTTCGGCATGTGGCGTCGACTGGCCGCAGCCGCGCTGGTCGAAGAGGATGATGCGATAGACGGAAGGATCGTGAAGCTGGCGCAGGAAGGGCGAGATGCCGCCGCCCGGCCCGCCATGCAGCACGGCGGCCGGGATGCCATCCGGATTGCCGCATTCTTCGTAGTAGATCGTATGCAGCGGTGAAACCTGCAACCTGCCGCGCGCATAAGGCTCGCGGAGCGGAAACAGTTTTGCCAGCCTGCCTTGTGCGTCGTCACCCATGCCCGAACTCCTCATACTTTCTGTGACTACACGGCCCGGTCAACGCGTGACAACATCATTGACCGGATGAGCCTCGTAGTGGAAAACTTGAACGTGCTGGAGAAAGACCGCGACATGGCTGCTCGGCGGATCGTGATCATCGACGACCATCCCCTTTTCCGCGATGCGCTGAAGGGCGCGCTGCGGCCTGCCTTTGCCGAACTCGATGTCCGGGAGGCGTCAAGCCTGGAGGAGGGCAACAAGGCCCTTGAGGATGATCCGGAATGCGACCTGGTGCTGCTCGACCTCAAGATGCCGGGCGTGCAGGGCCTTTCCGGCCTGGCCTATTTCCGCGCCCAGTATCCGTCCGTGCCGGTGGCTATCGTCTCGGGCCATGAGGATCCGGCCCTGATGCGGCGGGCGCTGTCGCTCGGTGCGTCCGGCTATGTGCCGAAGTCGACGACGGCCGACCGCATGCGCGAGGCCGTGTCGGCCATTCTCGACGGCGAGGTCTGGATGCCGGCGGAAGCCCGCCAGCCCTCCGACAGCGAGCGCGAGATCGATGATCTTGCAAGGCGGCTGGCAACGCTGACGCCGCAACAGCTCCGTGTGCTGATGATGTTACGGGAAGGCCTGCTCAACAAGCAGATTGCCTATGAGCTTGATGTCTCCGAGGCGACGGTGAAGGCCCATGTCTCGGCCATCCTGCAGAAGCTCAATGTCGACAGCCGCACCCAGGCTGTGATCGCGGCAGGCCGTATCGACGGCGATTCGACGACCGACAGCTAATTCTTATTCCGCCGCCTGCTGGCGCGCGGCGATCTGCGAAAGACTGGCGCGCAGGGCTGCAGGGCGCACGGGTTTGCGCAGATAGACAATGCCGGCGGCGGCGGCATCATCCTGAACCTGGCGGCTGCGGTCTGCGGTGATGAGGATGGCGGGCACATGGCGGCCCGCATCCTGGCGCAGGCGCTGCACCAGTGCGATGCCGTCATCGCGGTGGATATGATAGTCGGCGAGCACTGCATCGATGCCGGACGTGCCATGGCCGAAGGCCTTGATGGCCTCGGGCGCACTGTGCGCCGGCACGACCGTGACCCCCCAGTTCTTGAGAAGTGCGGTGAGGCCTTCGACGATGGCGGGTTCATTGTCGATGGCAAGGACATGGAGGCCCCGCAGATTGCCCTGCACCACCTCCTGCATGGCGGCGGGCGTGGCGCTGGCCGACACCCCCTTGCCGATCGGGATGGTGACGGAAAAGAGCGTGCCGCGGCCCGGCTCCGACACGACCTTGATCGGGTGTTTCAGAACCTTGCACATGCGTTCGACGATGGAGAGGCCGAGGCCGAGGCCGGGGGCATTGCCCTTGTCGCGGCTCAGGCGCTCAAACTCGCGGAAGATGGCTTTCTGCTTTTCCTTGGGGATGCCGGGGCCGGAATCGCGGACTTCGATCACAGCCTGTTCGCCGCGCCGCTTGACCGCCACGAGAACGCTGCCCTTGTCGGTGTATTTGATGGCGTTGGAGACGAGGTTCTGCAGGATGCGGCGAAGGAGCTTCCGGTCCGACCGGACCAGAACGGTCGTCCGCGTGAAGCGCAGGTTCAGGTTCTTCTTGCTGGCGGCCGGCTGGAACTCGCGGTCCAGCGTGGCGAAGAGATCGCGCACCGGGAAGCTGGTGAGCTCAGGCTTCACGGCACCTGCATCCAGCCGCGAGATGTCGAGTACGGTCGAGAGAATGTCCTCGACGGCCTCGAGGGCCGCATCGACGTTCTTCACCGTTTCGGCATGCGGCGTCACATCCTGCTGCTCCACCAGAGTCGAGGTGAAGAGGCGGGCGGCGTTCAGCGGCTGCAGAATGTCGTGGCTTGCAGCGGCGATGAAACGCGTCTTGCTGAGATTTGCGCGCTCGGCCTCGGCTCTCGCCTTTTCCAGTTCCTCATTGAGCTTTGTCAGTTCCTGGGTGCGCTCGTGGACGCGGCGTTCCAGAGTCTCATTGACCTGCTGAAGGGCATCGGCGGCGGCAACCGATACTGAAACGTCCGAGAAGGTGACGACGACACCGCCGTCCGGCAACTGGCTGCCGTGCACGTCGATGATGCGTGGCGGCTCGTTGAGACGCAGGCGATAGGTGCCCTCCTGACGCATCAGCCAATCGCGGCGCCCGGGAAGGGGCATCACGTCCATTTCCTGGGCATGTGCCGCGATGAAGGCCAGAATTTCCTCAAGCGGCTTGCCGACCCGCAGGTCTTCGGCCGGTACGTTCAGCATTTCCTTGTAGGTCGAGTTCCACGATACCAGTTCGCCCTGCTTGCTGAGCACCGCAATGCCTTGCGGAATGCTGTCGATGGCCGATTGCAGGACGGTGTGGCTGTGTTCGATGGCCGAGCTCGCTTCATCGAGAAGCTGGATCGCCTCGCGGGAGCTCTTGCTGTGACGCTCAAGCAGCAGGGCCATGACCAGCCGCGACGAGGAAGGGCCAACCGCCGATGCCAGGAGATGTTCGCCGAAGTTGAGGACGCTGATATCGGCCTCGATGCGCGAGTCGTCAGCAAGGTCGCGGGTCTTCACCATGCGGGCAAAGGCCTCGCGGGCCTGTTCGCGTCCGATGTAGCGGGCGACGGTTTCTTCCACCTGGCCGATGGTGACGCTTGAGCGCCACATGCGATAGCTGGGGGCAAAACGCACATGCCGGTCGGAGCTCACGAAGGAATCGGCCTGCAGGAGTTCGGCGCGATTGGGTGTGCGGGTGACAGACAGACCGACATAGACGGCGACGTTGACGATAAGGCTCCACAGCACGCCATGGGTGAGGGAGTCGAATTCGAGCCCGAGCAACTGGCGGGGACGCAGGGCTGTGATGCCGAAGGGGCCATCGCTCATGAGACTACCCGAGATCCAGCCGGAATCGGCAAAAGACGGGATGAGCAGCGTGTAGGCCCACATGGCGAAGCCGGCCAGGATGCCGGCGCTGGCGGCGCGCGCCGTGCCACCGCGCCAGAGCAGGCCACCGAAGAAGGCCGGTGCGAACTGCGCCACGGCGGCGAAGGAGATGAGGCCCGTCTGCGCCAGGGCGGCACTGTTTCCGGCGAAGGCATAATAGAGGTAGGCCAGCGCCAGAATGGCGCAGATGGCCGCCCGGCGGATGACGATGAGGGCCGGGCTTTTGCCGCCATCGGCGCTGCGCTGGAACATGTTCTGTTCGCCCTGGCGGAGCAGGACCAGCGGCACGATGACGTTGTTCGACAGCATGATGGCCAGCGCGATGGTCTCCACGATCACCATGGCCGTGGCGGCCGAGACACCGCCAATGAAGGCGATGAGCGAGAACCACTTGGATTGGGCGAAGACCGGCAGCGCCAGCACATAGGTGTCAGCATCAGCACCCGGCAAGAGCATCAGCCCGGTGATGGCGATGGGAACGACGAAGATATTGATGGCGACGAGATAGAGTGGAAAGAGCCAGGCGGCGCGGCGCACGTCGCTGCCATGGGCGTTCTCGACGACGGCGACGTGGAACTGGCGCGGCAGCAGCAGGATGGCGCAGGCCGAGAGCAGCGTGACGGTGAGCCAGCGCCCGCCTTCCGGCGCCTGGGCAAAGACTTTCGAGACATCCGGATGGGTGTTCATGGCCTCGATCATGGCCGAGGGACCGCCACCGATACCGAAGACGACAAAGAGGCCGACAGCCATGAAGGCAAAGAGCTTCACCACCGATTCAACGGCCACGGCGAGGATCATGCCGTCCTGATGTTCGGTGGCGTCGATGTGGCGTGTGCCGAAGAGGATGGCAAAGGCGGCCATGGCCACCGTGACGACAAGTGCGATGTCGCCGCCCAATGGCACACCGATGTGCCCGCCCCCGGCCCAGTAGCTTGGATGCACCATGGCCTGCAGCGAGAAGGCCAGTGCCTTCAACTGGATCGAGATGTAGGGAACAATGCCGAAGACGGCGATTACGGCGACAAGTGCCCCCAGCGCTTCACTCTTGCCATAGCGTGCGGCGATGAAGTCGGCGATCGAGGCAATGTTCTGCGATTTGGCCACCATGACGATGCGGCTGATGAGCGGCGCGCCCAGCACGAACATGAGAATGGGGCCGAGATAGACCGGGATGAAATCATAGGCCGTGTTGGCGGCGATGCCGACGCTGCCGAAATAGGTCCATGAGGTGCAATAGACGGCGAGCGAAAGCGCATAGATCAGCGGGCGCGGATGGCGGCGCTTGCGCGAGGCGGTGGCGATGCGGTCGCCCCAGGTGGCCACGGCAAAGAGGAAGCCCACATAGGCCAGCCCCGCAAGGACGACTGTCCAGGCCTGTAGAACCACCTGTTGTTTCCCTCCCGTTTCCCAGGCTTGGCAGGTGGCTGCGGCTGGGTGATCGACCCCGCAGGTCCTGCTTTATCGGCCCATGGAACTCCTTTAGGATGCGCCAGCACCCGGGCAAAAGCAAAGAATCTCCCGGACAGCAATGTGGAATCATCATTCGAGGGGAACTTTTTAATGTGGAACGAATTCAAGAGTTTCGCCTTCAAGGGCAATGCCTTTGACCTGGCGATCGGTGTCATCATGGGTGGCGCCTTCGGCAAGATCGTTGACTCCGTCGTCAACGACCTGATCATGCCGATCGTCGGTGCCATCACCGGTGGCGTGGACTTCAGCAATTATTTTGCGGGCCTCAGCCCCAATGTCACGGCTCCCACGCTGGCTGCCGCCAGGGATCAGGGCGCCGTTTTCGCCTATGGCAACTTCATCACCGTTCTCGTGAACTTCCTGATCCTTGCCTTCATTCTCTTCCAGCTTGTGAAGGTTTCCAACCGCATGAAGAAAGCCGAGCCGCCTGCGCCGCCACCAGCCCCGAGCGCGACGGAAGCACTGCTGACCGAAATCCGCGATGCGCTGGTGAAGCCGACCGCTGCGGCCAAGAAGAAGTAATCGTCCGGCGCAAGGCGCCATGCGGGCCCGGGTGCTGGACACCCGGGCCTTTTCTTTGCATGGAGCGGCGCATGAATGCCCAGGATCTGATCAGCAAACTCACCGCTCCGGCCCAGGTTGAGCCCGATAGCGGCATCGTCAATGTTGCCATGTACGGCTTCACCCGCCCGGGGATGATCGCTTTCTGGTCGGGCGAAGGAAACCTGCCGACACCGGAGGCCTTCTACCGGCCGGTGGTCGAGAGCTTCATCAAGGGCGAGACTTTCTACACCCACCAGCGCGGCATTCCGGAACTGCGCCAGGCGCTTGCCGACTATCACACGCGCCACTACGGACGGGCCTTCGACCCGGACAATTTCCTGGCGACGGGCGGCGGCATGCAGGCCATCCAGAACGCCATCCAGATGATTGCCAGTGATGGTGATGAAATCATCATTCCCACGCCGGCCTGGCCGAACTATGCCGGGCCGCTGCGCCTGCAAGGCTCGCGCCCGGTCGAAGTGCCCATGCATTTCGCCAATGGCGCCTGGGCCCTTGATCTCGAACGGCTCTTTGCCGCTGTCACACCGCGCACCAAGGCGATCTGCATCAACTCGCCATCCAACCCTCTGGGCTGGTCGGCAAGCAAGGCCGACCTGACCGCGATCCGGGATTTCGCCCGCAAGCATGGCATCTGGATCCTCGGCGACGAGGTCTATTCGCGCTTCTACTTCGGCAAGGACGGAGCGGCCCGCGCGCCCTCCTTCCTCGATATCTGCGACACCGAAGAACAACTCATCCTCTGCAACACCTTTTCCAAGAACTGGGCCATGACCGGCTGGCGGCAGGGCTGGCTTCAGGCGCCCAAGGCGCTGGCCCCCGTGATCGAGCGCTTCATCCAGTACAACACGTCGGGCTCGCCGGTCTTCCTGCAGCGGGGCTGTGCGGCCGCGCTCAATGAGGGCGATGCCTTCGTTGACCAGCAGGTGGCAACGGCCCGCCGCAACCGCGATATTGTGGTCGAGGAACTGCGCAAACACCGCCAGATCCGCTTCCAGGTGCCGGATGGCGCTTTCTACCTGTTCTTTGCCATCGACGGGATGACGGATTCGCTTGCCACTGCGCGCCGCATCGTGGACGAGGCCAATGTCGGTTTTGCCCCGGGTGCTGCCTTTGGCGCGGCCGGGGAGGGCTTCCTGCGCATGTGCTATCTGAAGGAAGAAACCAAGCTTCGTGAAGGACTTGCGCGCTTCTCGGGCTGGCTGGAGACGCATCTGCCTAGCTAGGCCGCCCAATTTTTGATGCGGTGCACAAGAATCGGCCACGTCCGGTGGCACCCCGCCATTCTGATACTTTTCAGGCGTATAAGCTGAATCGTTTTATTTCAAGGGGTTAATAAAATCTTGCGCTGGCACGGGCGTCTGGCACGACCCTTGCGATGCTTGTTGCATCGCAAGACCGTGTTGGATCCTCCCATTTCTGATGACTGTCACGCGATTGGCGGCAGAGCCCGCCATCACTTCGGGGACGGGGGCCTTGTGCCTTCCGTCCCCCTTTTTTATCCGCGCAATGACAGGACGCCATCCACCACGAACTGCACAGCCAGTGCAGCAAGGATGATGCTTAGCAGCCGCGAGACCACGGCCCGGCCGGTGACGCCGAGTGCCTTGGAAATCCGCTCGGCCCCGAGGAAGCAGACATAGCAGGACAGCATGACGAGGGCGGCAACCGCATAGAGCGCGCCAAGCTTCTCAAAGTCACCTTCTGCCCGCCCGGCCAGCAGGATCATGGCGGTGATGGCCCCTGGCCCGG
>JAIUNJ010000001.1 GCA_020161855.1 Pseudomonadota bacterium | reverse complement strand
TTGCGCGCCTCCACCGTCTGCTGTGCCTTGAGCAAGGCCTTGTTGATCCAGGGATGGACGATCGCCTCGCCTTCCTTGAGGCCGAGCTTCTGCAGCATGCCGTCCAGGCGGTCAGAACCAAAGATGCGCATCAGGTCATCCTGAAGCGACAGATAGAAGCGCGAACGGCCCGGGTCACCCTGGCGGCCGGAGCGGCCACGCAACTGATTGTCGATGCGGCGGCTTTCGTGGCGTTCCGTGCCGATCACGAAAAGCCCGCCCGCGGCCAGCACCTTCTGCTTGTTGACCTCGATCTCTTCCCGGATGCGGGCGATGCGTGCCTCGCGCTCGGCCCCGGCCGGAACACCGGCAAGCTCGGTCGCAACACGCATTTCCAGGTTGCCGCCCAGTTTGATGTCGGTGCCACGGCCCGCCATGTTGGTGGCAATGGTAACCGCACCCGGGCCGCCGGCCTGAGCGATGATGAGGGCTTCCTGCTCATGATAGCGGGCATTGAGCACGCTGTGCTCAAGCTTGGCATCGCGCAACAGGGCCGACAGCGTCTCGGACTTTTCGATGGAGGTCGTACCGACCAGAACAGGCTGGCCACGTTCCCGCGCCTCGCGGATCGTGGCGATGATGGCGTCGTATTTTTCCTTGACGGTACGATAGACCTCGTCGTCCTCGTCCTTGCGCGCCACGCCCACATTGGTGGGGATCTCCATGACATCGAGATCATAGATGCTGAGGAACTCGTCCGCCTCGGTGAGTGCGGTGCCGGTCATGCCGGCGAGCTTTTCGTAAAGGCGGAAGTAGTTCTGGAAGGTGATCGAGGCGAGTGTCACGTTTTCCGGCTGGACCGTGACATGCTCCTTGGCCTCAAGCGCCTGGTGCAGGCCCTCCGAGAAGCGGCGGCCCGGCATCATGCGGCCGGTGAACTCGTCAATGATGATCACCTGATCATCCTTCACGATGTAATCCTTGTCCTTCTGGAACAGCTTGTGGGCGCGCAGGGCCTGCTGGGTGTGATGGACGATGGTGACGTTCGCCGCATCATAGAGATTGCCACCCTTGATCATGCCGGCGGCCGAGAGAATCTGCTCGAGATGCTCGTTGCCCTTTTCGGTCAGGAAGATCGAGCGCTGCTTCTCATCGAGTTCATAGTCGTCGGCATCAAGCTCCGGAATGAAGCGGTCGAGTGTGTTGTAGAGTTCCGAGCGGTCGTCGATTGGGCCGGAGATGATGAGTGGCGTACGCGCCTCGTCGATCAGGATCGAGTCGACTTCGTCCACGATGGCGAAGGCGTGCCCACGCTGCACCATCTCGGCCAGATGGAACTTCATGTTGTCGCGCAGGTAGTCGAAGCCGAGTTCGTTGTTGGTGCCATAGGTGACGTCACAGGCATAGGCCGCGCGGCGCTCTTCGTCGCTGAGGCCATGAACGATCACGCCCGTGGTCAGCCCCAGTGCCGCATAGACCTGGCCCATCCATTGCGAGTCGCGCTTGGCAAGGTAGTCGTTGACCGTCACGACGTGAACGCCATTGCCCGTCAGGGCATTGAGATAGACAGGCAGCGTGGCGACCAGGGTCTTGCCTTCGCCTGTCTTCATTTCCGAAATCCGGCCCTCGTGCAGCACCATGCCGCCGATCATCTGGACATCGAAGTGCCGCAGGCCAAGGGCACGCTTGGCCGCCTCGCGCACCGCGGCAAAGGCTGGAACCAGAAGCTCGTCGAGCGGCTTGCCGGCGGCAAGCTCGGCCTTGAACTGGACCGTCAGGCCTTTCAGTTCCTCATCAGAGAGGCCCGCATACTGCGGTTCCAGATCGTTGATGGCCGGAACCCGTTTGGCATAGCCTTTGACCTTCCGGTCATTGGTTGTGCCGAAAATGGCCTTTGCCAGCGCATTCAGTCCGAGCATGTGATTCGATCCTTGGGCAGCGTCAGGAGGCTGCTGTTTGGGGTCCGTCTAGCCAAGTTGGAGGGAGAGAACAATCTTGGGCGCGATTCAGGGCGACAGATGGCGGTGAACGGCTGTTATTTCAATCTGTTGCATTGACGCAACAGGTGGCCCTGGCCTTGTTTCTCCCCTTGCAACACCCGCCGGGCCCGCCCAAAGAGAGGGCGCGGGGCTGTTCGGGGACGGGTGGCACAAGCGCCGGAGGCACATTCTTGCCTTGTTTCCTGTCCATGAGCGGCGATTGAGTGACCCGCAAAAAACGATGGATTCCATGCTGCTCTGCCGCACAAAGATTATTTCCGCCGCCACTGCCCTCGGACTGGGTCTCATGGCCCTTCACGCACCCGCCCGCGCCCAGGAGGAGGGAACGGCCCTCTCTGGCGAGGATCAGGTGGTCGCCGTCGTCAATGGCTATGAAATCCGCACCTCGGAAGTTCGCATGGCCTTTGACGATGTCATCGGGCAGATGCCCAACGTGCCGCCGAAGCTTCGCTATCCCTTCGTCGTCGAGTTTCTCATTGAGCGCCATCTTCTGGCCCAGCTCGCCACCCGCGATGGCCTCGCGGACAGCGAAGACTACAAACGCCGCCTGCGCGCCTATCAGGCCAAGGCCCTGCGCGACACCTATCTTGCCCAGAAGCTTGCTCCAGAAGTGAAGGAAGAAGACATCCGCAAGGTCTATGAAGAAGAATCGAAGAAACTGACGTCGACCGAGCGCATTCGCGCCCGCCACATCCTGGTGGCCTCCGAGAAGGAAGCCAACACCATTCTGGAAAAGCTGAAGGGGGGTGCCAAGTTCGAGGACCTTGCCAAGCAGTACAGCCTCGACGGTTCGAAGGACTATGGCGGCGACCTCGGTTATTTCACGGCCCCAGAGATGGTGGCTGAATTTTCCAAGGCCGCCTTCGCACTGAAGGTCGACGAAGTATCGAAGCCGATCAAGACCGATTTCGGCTGGCACATCATCAAGCTTGTTGACCGCAAGATGGGCGCAGCCCAGCCTTACGATCAGGTGAGAAGCGCCATCCGCAACGTGCTGGTGCGCAACAAGGTGCAGGAAGCCCTCACCGGCATGCGCGACATCGCCAAGGTCGAGATTGTCGACCCAGACCTGAAGCGCGCCGCCGCTGAAGCTGAAGCCCAGCGCAAGTCGCTGTTCGACAAGCAGCAGAAGGCCGGCGTGGGCGCCATCGAAGACGGCCAGGAGGCTGGCGGCGGCAAGGGTGACCTGCTGCTGCCCGACTCGGGCAACTGATCCACCTCAATTCATAGCCCGCCAAGGAGACGGCCCATGGCGCATTCTGTTTCACCGCTTGCGCCTGAGGCCCTGCCGGAACTCCACCCCATTGCCGGTGTCCGGCTTGCGGCTGCCGCGACCGGCATCCGCTACAAGGGCAGGCCCGACGTGCTCCTGGCCCTTCTTGAGCCGGGGGCGACGGTCGCGGGTTGCTTCACCACCTCGAAATCGCGTTCGGCGCCGGTGGACTGGTGTGCCGCGAGCCTGCGCAATGGCGCGGCGCGCGCCCTGCTCGTCAATGCCGGCAATGCCAATGCCTTCACCGGCAAGAAGGGCGTGGCAACGGTCAAGGCCGTGGCTGCAGCAGCGGGCAAAGCCTTCCGCGTCAAGCCGCATGAGATCTATCAGGCTTCAACCGGCGTCATCGGCGAGCCGCTCGATCCGTCCTTCATCGTCAATGCCATTCCGACCCTCGCAGCAGCGGCCCAGGAAGATGCCTGGAGCGATGCCGCCCGCGCCATCATGACGACCGACACTTTCCCCAAGGCAGCAACGGCGCGCGCAAAGCTGGGTGGCAAGACCATCACCATCAATGGGATTGCCAAGGGGTCAGGCATGATCGCGCCCGACATGGCGACGATGCTCTCCTTCATCTTCACCGATGCCGCCATTCCCGCAAAAATTCTGCAGGCCCTGCTATCGGCATCCGTGGCAAAGAGCTTTAACTGCATCACCGTCGACGGCGACACATCAACCTCGGATACGGTCCTGCTCTTCGCAACCGGCACGGCAGGCAAGCTTGCGGGTCTCAAGTCCGCAACCGATCCGCGGCTGGCGGGTTTTGCCAAAGCACTGCAATCCGTGTGTCACGATCTGGCGCTGCAGGTCGCCAAGGATGGTGAAGGCGCACAGAAGCTGATTGAGATTGCCATCACCGGAGCCGAAACCGACAAGGCCGCGCATCGCATTGCCATGTCTGTTGCCAATTCACCGCTGGTGAAGACCGCTATCGCCGGAGAAGACGCCAATTGGGGACGGATCGTCATGGCGATCGGCAAGGCCGGTGAAAAGGCAGTGCGCGACAAGCTGCGCATCAGGATCGGCGGGATCCAGGTGGCCAGGAGCGGCATGCGCGATCCTGATTACAAGGAAGCTGAAATCATGCCGCACATGAAGGGCCGCGACGTCAGGATCGAGGCAGATGTCGGCGTCGGCAAGGGCAAGGCCCGTGTCTGGACCTGCGACCTCACCCACGGCTACATCGACATCAACGGATCATATCGCAGCTAGCATGCGCGTCGTTCTCGTCGTCGCCGTTGCTCTCATTGACCGTGACGGGCGCGTGCTTCTCTCGAAGCGGCCCGAGGGCAAGGCGCTGGCAGGCCTCTGGGAGTTTCCGGGCGGAAAGATCGAGGCTGGCGAACGGCCCGAGCGAGCCCTGATCCGCGAACTCAAGGAAGAGCTCAACATCGACGTGGCGGAATCCTGCCTGGCACCACTCACCTTTGCCAGCCACGCCTATGATGATTTTCACCTGCTGATGCCCCTCTATGTCTGCCGACGCTGGAAGGGCGAGGCGGAAGCCATGGAGGGCCAGGAGATCAAATGGGTGCGCGCCAAGAACCTGCGCGACTATCCCATGCCGCCGGCCGACAAGCCGCTGCTGCCGCACCTCGAAGACCTGCTTTGAAAACCAGCGGAAGCGCCTGCACTACTTCAGGCTGACCAGATACTCAGCGATGGCCAGAATGTCGCTTTCGGGCAGCTTGGAGATATTCTGCTGTACGTTGCCCATGCCACCCGATGACATGCGGTCGTAACCCATCATCTCCCCGAACTGGAAAGCACTCATCAGGTCTTTTGCGTCCTTGTAGCGCTCGCGCCCCACGAGATCGACAAGTGATGGCACCTTACCTTCACCTTCAGGATGCGCACCGCCGCGGAAAGCCTGCGAGTCGTCCGTGCTCATGAAGATTGAGCGTGGCGTGTGACACTCCTGGCAATGGCCCGGCCCGTTCACAAGATAGGATCCACGGTTCCAGCTTTCGCTCTGTGAGGGGTCTGGCACCCACTTGCCCTCGTCGAGGCCCACATATTTCCAGAGACCTAGGCCACGCCGGACCACGGGCAAGGCAAAGACCTCATCGGCCTTGGCCGGGTTCTTCACCGGCGGCAGTGTGGCGAGATAAGCCTTGATGTCGAGCACATCCTCCACACGCATCTTGGCATAGGAGGTGTAAGGGAAGGCCGGGATCAGGTGTTCGTTGTTGATGCCAATGCCCTTCTGCATGGCATTGACGAAATCCACGTCACGCCACTTGCCAAGACCCGTCTCGGGATCAGGCGTCAGGTTCGGTGGGTAGAGAATGCCGATCGGTGTCTTGAGCGGCGCACCACCGGCCGGGAGAGACGGGTCGGCACTTGCCAGTTCAGGCCCGGGCAGGTGACAGGAATGACAGCCCCCGGCATTGTAGAGAAGCTGCCCGTTCGCAACGTCGGGCGTGTGCTTCGGGATATCTGCCTCGCTGAGCGGCCGCGGAACAGTCAGCAGCCAGAAAGCCAGAAGCCCCAGCGCGACAAGAACGGCCAGGGCTCCCAGATTGCGTTTGGTCAGGATGCTGGAAATGACTCAGCCTTTCGGCATGCGGAACTTCTGGTGGCAGCCACCGCAGGATGCGCCGAACTTGGCAAAGCCATCCTTGAATGTGGCTTCGTCTGTCGCCGTCTTCACAGCGGCGAGGCCCGCACCATAGGCCGATCCTGCGGCCTGGAAGCCGGCCGCATCAGACCAGATTTCAGGCTTGGCCCAGGTCTGCAAGGTTTCACCCTTCTGCGTGTCTTCACCCCACCAGCCTGCGAAACCGCTGCAGGCCGTCTCGATCTTGCCGACGGCTTCGGCCACGGCTGCAGCATCAAAAGCCTTCTCGCCCTTGGCAATCGGCACGAGCGAACCCATGGCGGCGCCATTGGCTTTCATGCACGCCTGGCGCGCCGTGATGGCATCATCTGCCGGGCCTGCCAGCGCTGTGCCGGCACCGAGCGCCAAGGCTCCAAACATCAGTGTGGCGACGAGCTTCACTTTCATTGGGCGTTTCTCCTTCAACTTTTTGCGCCGGAACGCATCTACGATGCCACCAGCCTTGTTACATATCTTGTCCGAATTCTGGCATCACAATTCTGTGTGTTCCGCGGCGATGAACGGCAGATGAACAGGCCATTCCGGCTGGCTTCAGCCGTGACGGATTAGGGTTTGCTTAAGTTCAGCATTTTAGATGGCAGCTGCCAGGAACACGAAGATGACGACGCAAGACCGCACGATCGCCAAGGACAGCAAGAAGCGCATGAGCCCCGATGTGGCCGAGCTGTTGCAGATGCTGAACACCCTTGAGCTTCGTCCCGCGCTCAACAAGACAACGACAGCCAATCGCTGATCGTCATCGCGGTCACCCTCAAAACAGATTAAAGACGCAAAAGCTGACGCAGGCCGGTCTCAGGCCTTGCCGTTCTTTTCCAGCCACGAACGAATGAGCGTCAGAAGCGCGCTCATGTCGATGGTGCGAGGTGACGTGCTGGTCGAGGCAATGGCACTGACCACCTCATCCAGTCCGAAGTTCAACGCCAGACCTTTCAGCGTATGCCGGCACTTGCGAAGCTGTTCGGTCTCACCGGCCTCACGTGCTGCAGCCACAGCCAGTGCCAGATGCTCCATCTCGCCTGCGGCCGCACGCACCAGAAGGGCGCGTGTTCCGCGCGGCAGGGTCTTTTCCATACTGCTCCACAGGGAACCGTCACCGGCAGTGAGATTCGGCTGCGGCTTTGGCTCGGCCATCTTGGGAGCGACACCGTGCTTCTCCATGGCGCGAAGCATGGCAAGGCTAATATCCTGCATGTTGGCAGGCTTGGGTACGGCCGTGTCAAAAGCATCGCGCCAGATGCAGTTCTCGGTCGAATCGGCAAGGAATGCGGACAGCGCGAGGATCGGCGTCGCACGATAGTTCTCGTTCTCGGCGCGAATGATGCGGGCCGCAGTCACCCCATCCATGACGGGCATTTCGATATCAAGGAGGACGAGATCATAGCTGCCGCTGGCCGCCTTCTCGACGGCAAGTTCGCCGTCATCGACGGCATCGACCTGAAAGCCCATCTTTTCCAGCATGGCCTTGGTGACCACGCGCGATGAAACCTGGTCTTCTGCATAGAGCACACGGCGCGGCTGCCCATCAGGCCGGCGCGCAAGTTCCGGCGCGTAGGCCCGGGGATGACGGGCGGGTGCAGCAGCAGACATTCAGGACTTCTCCATTCCGGGAAACCCTAGGGGTGAATGTCTTGCCCAGACGTATCACCAGCAGGGCAAAATCTTGCCATGCTGAATGAAGCGTAAACTCACTTGGTGCCGAACATGCGGTCGCCCGCGTCGCCCAGTCCCGGCACGATGTAGCCGTGGCCGTTGAGGTGCGAATCCACCGCTGCCGTGAAGACTGGCACATCGGGATGCTCCCGGTTGAAATGCAGGATACCTTCCGGTGCCGAAAGCAGCGTCACCAGACGAAGATCCTGGGCGCCCTTCTCCTTCAGGCGCTTCACCGCCGCCGACACGGAATTGCCCGTGGCCAGCATGGGGTCGACGACAATGGTGCGGCGCTCGGCAATGTCCTCCGGCACTTTCATGTAGTATTCGATCGGCTGCAGTGTCTCAGGATTGCGGTAGATGCCGATGTGGCCGACACGCGCCGAAGGAATGAGAGACAGCATCCCTTCGAGCAGGCCATTGCCGGCGCGCAGCACCGAAACAATGACCAGCTTCTTGCCCTTGAGAATCGGGGCCTCCATCTCGGCAAGCGGCGTCTCGATGGTCTGGGTGGTCATCGGCAGGTCCCGGCACACCTCATAGGCGAGGAGATGGCTGATCTCGTGCAGCAGCTGCCGGAACACCGCCGAAGGCGTATGCTTGTCCCGCATCAGGCTCAGCTTGTGCAGCACCAGCGGATGGTCGACCACGGTCAGATTGGCAGGCGGGGTGAAGGGCGTTTTCTTCGACATGGCAGCGGCCTCCTGATCACCTCATGCCGCGCCGGACCCCGCTGCCACAAGCCCAAAGGTCTGAAATGTCCACCACTTTCAACTTTTTCCAAGTTTTCACTTGAAACCGCTGCTCTGGCCGCCTAATTAAGTAACATCAACAGTTACTTTTAATTTGTGGGTCTCCCATGAGCACGTCCCCCATCCCGGCCGGCACGAAGATCGGCCACGTCCACCTC
Source organism: Pseudomonadota bacterium (assembly GCA_020161855.1). Taxonomy (GTDB): domain Bacteria; phylum Pseudomonadota; class Alphaproteobacteria; order Rhizobiales; family Aestuariivirgaceae; genus Aestuariivirga. The sequence goes on along the minus strand of JAIUNJ010000001.1, from coordinate 680,020 downwards.
AAGGTGGCGGATCTCCAGCGCGCCCTTGCCTTCTACACCGGCGTCCTGGGGTTTGAACTGCAACAGCTGTACGGCGACCAGGCCGCCTTCATTTCCGCTGGCGGCTATCATCACCACATCGGCCTCAACACCTGGGAAAGCAAGGGTGGCAAACCACCGCCGCCCGGCACGACCGGCCTTTTCCACACCGCCATTCTCTATCCGACCCGCGCTGACCTCGCGAACGCATTGAAGCGTCTGATCGAGAACAACTATCCGCTGGACGGAGCCTCCGATCACGGTGTCTCGGAAGCGCTTTACCTGCGCGATCCCGATGAAAACGGTGTCGAACTCTACTGGGACAAGCCCGAAAGCCAGTGGCCGCGCAAGGACGATGGTTCACTCGCCATGGTGACCCAGCGCCTCGACCTCAACAACCTCCTCAAACAAGCAACTCAATAAGGTGATCAAAGTGACAAAGGTTCTCGTTCTTTACTATTCCTCCTGGGGCCACATGGAAGCCATGGCCTATGCCGCGGCGGAAGGTGCCAAGGAAGGCGGCGCAAAGGTTGACGTGATGCGCGTGCCGGAACTCGTCCCTGAAGAGGTGCAGAAGTCCTATCACTACAAGACCGACCAGAAGGCCCCTGTGGCCAAGCCGGACGATCTCGCGGGTTATGATGGCTTCATCTTCGCCGTGCCGACCCGCTACGGCATGATGGCCTCACAGATGAAGAACTTCCTCGACCAGACAGGCGGCCTTTGGGCCAAGGGCGCACTTCTCGGCAAGCCGGGCGCCGTCATGGCAGGCGCAGGCAATCAGCACGGTGGTCAGGTTCCGACCATCCTGAGCTTCCAGACCGTCCTCCTGCATCATGGCATGGTCATCGTCGGCCTGCCCTATGCCTACAAGGACCAGATGGGCCACGACGTCATCCGCGGCGGCTCGCCCTACGGCGCAACGACAACGACGGGTGGCGACGGCTCGCGCATGCCCTCGGAACAGGAGCTCGACGGCGCAAAGTGGCAGGGCAACCACCTCGCCAAGATTGCGGCCAAGCTCGCCGCCAAGTAACCGGCAACCCGCAAACCACGTCTCAAACCCCGGTTCTTAACCGGGGTTTTTCTTTTGTTTCAATGCATTGAACGTTCATGCCGGAAATCGGTAAGAGGCGCTGACATTTCGCAGGCAGCATGCCTGCAGCGCCCACTTTGCATCGCTGGCACATCCGCACAGGCGTAAAGCGCCGCCCCTGCTGCACCGCAGCATCAAGGGGTAAACATCATGACTCACACACAACACATCGCGGAGGGACCGGACTCTCCCGCATCTGAAGGACACGGCGCGAAGCCGTCGAACTTCTGGATTCTTGCACTTGGCAGCATCGGTGTCGTCTATGGCGACATCGGCACAAGCCCGCTCTACGCACTCCGCGAGGCCGTCATTGCCGCAACCGGCGGCGGCGCGATTACCGAGCCCATCATCTTCGGCATTCTCTCGCTGATCTTCTGGGCTCTCATCCTCATCGTCACACTCAAATACGTTTTCATTCTCTTGCGCGCCGACAATCAGGGCGAAGGCGGAACACTCTCTCTGATGGCGCTGGCACAGCGCAGCATGGGCAAGGGTCTCGTCTTCATCCCGGTGCTCGGCATGATCGGTGCCGCTCTTTTCTACGGCGACGCCATCATCACACCGGCCATCTCCGTTCTCTCTGCGGTCGAAGGCCTGAAGATCGTCACGCCAGCCTTCGATCCCTATATCCTGCCGTTGTCGCTTGCCATTCTTGTGGCCCTTTTTGCCGTACAGTCCTTCGGCACAGGCCGCGTCGCCAGCTATTTCGGGCCAATCACGCTGGTCTGGTTCGCGGCCATCGCCGCAACTGGCCTGCTGCACATCAGCGATCATCCCGGCGTCCTCGCAGCCATGAACCCAGTCTATGCCGTGAGCTTCCTGGCCGGCCACGGGATGATCGGCCTTGTCACGCTGGGGGCAGTCTTTCTCGCCGTGACCGGTGCCGAGGCGCTCTATGCGGACCTCGGCCATTTCGGCCGCCGGCCGATCCAATACGCCTGGCTTGTCATCGTGCTGCCGGCCCTCTTCCTCAACTACCTCGGTCAGGGCGCCATGCTCCTGAAGGACCCGGCCTCCATCGAGAACCCGTTCTTCCTGATGGTCCCCGATTGGGCACTTGTCCCCACGGTCGTTCTGGCAACGGCAGCAACCATCATAGCCAGCCAGGCCGTGATCACCGGCGCATTCTCACTCACGCGTCAGGCCATCCAGCTCGGGCTTCTGCCGCGCATGCGCATCCGCTTCACCTCGGAAACGCAATCGGGACAGATCTACATGCCCAACGTGAACTGGCTTCTGCTCTTCGGGGTGGTCGTTCTTGTCCTCACCTTCCGGTCATCGTCGAGCCTTGCGTCTGCCTATGGCATTGCCGTCACCGGAACCATGGTGGTGACCGCAACCATGGCGATCGCCGTCATCTGGAAATACTGGAAATGGCCGCTGTGGCTCAGCCTCGCCGTGATGCTGCCGCTGTTGCTGATCGACGTGATCTTCTTCGCCGCCAATGCGCTGAAGATTCTCCACGGCGGCTGGGTGCCGTTGGCGCTCGGTGCAGCCCTGCTGCTCGTTATGTGGACCTGGCGCGGCGGCACGGCGATCCTCTTTGCCAAGACGCGCAAGAGTGAGGTTCCACTCGGGGATCTCGTCGGCAGCCTTGAGCGCAGGTTGCCACATCTCGTGCCCGGCACGGCGGTGTTCTTTACCTCCGATCCGGAAAGCGCCCCGACGGCACTCCTGCACAGTCTCAAGCACTATAAGGTTCTGCATGAACACAATATCGTCCTGACCGTACGCAACAGCACTCTGCCGGTTGTCTCCGAAACGGAACGCATGAGCACGCGCCGTCTCAGCGACCACTTCACACTGATGCAGATCAGCTTCGGCTACATGGAAAATCCGAGCATCCCGGCGGCCCTGCTACAGGCGCGGCCTGATGGATTGAAATTCGATATCATGACGACATCGTTCTTCCTGTCACGGCGCACCGTTCGGGCCTCGCCCAGGTCCGGGATGCCGCTTTGGCAGGATGGGCTCTTCATCGCCCTGGCCCGCAATGCTGATGATGCAAGCCACTACTTCCGCCTGCCCACAGACAGGGTGGTGGAAGTGGGGAGCCAGATCGCTGTGTAGTCCATCATTGATGACAATATTCTTCCCGGCCGGACCAATGCCCGGCCGGGAAGTTTGCGAAGCGCGCTATATCCAAATTGACATATCGATTAGAGAAGCGGCCGCCGGGAAGCAGGCGCTTTGCCTGCCGCTTTGGCGTGGATTCCCTTGGGCAAGTCCGTCATGATGGGTGCAGGAGCAACCGATGACGGCCTTGAGCATTCGCATAGACTTCGGGCCCGGGCATCGCCTCGGCCCCGGCAAGATCGCTCTTCTGGAGCAGATTGCCGCCCTGGGCTCGATCGCCGCCGGGGGCCGCGCCCTTGGCATGTCCTATCGCCGGGCGTGGGAACTGGTCGATGAAATCAACCAGATTTTCGGCCAGCCCGTGCTCATGCCCAAGACCGGAGGCCGCAAGGGCGGAGGTGCTGCTCTCACACCGCTCGGGCTCACCCTCATCTCGCGCTACCGCGCCATTGAGCGCGCCGCCATGGTGGCGGCCGAGTCGCATATGAAGGCGCTCGATGCCGAGATCCCGGAACTGAGGGCAGGCTCCGGCTAGCAGCCCTTGCACGCCCATCTTCGTTATGCTCAAATGAAAATAACGAGGAAGCTTCCATGACGACAGTTTTGACGGTTGGCGCACTCAACAGCTGCGACGTCAGCCATGACGGGCAGGTGATCCGCGTCGGGCTCTCAGGAGAATCCGGTGAGCCGGTGAAACTGTGCCTCTCGCCTGATCAGGCGGGTTCCCTTGCCATGACCTTGCCGCGTCTCGTCAGTGCGGCCCTCAAGGCCCGCTACGATGATCCTTCGCTGCGCATGGTTTTTCCGCTTGCGACCTATCATCTCGAGGAAGCGCCGGGCCGGCGCGACCTCATTCTGTCCCTCAAGACCGCCGATGGATTTGAGGTGTCTTTCTGCGTGCCGCCGGAAGCCCTGCGCAGCTTGGCTGACCTTGCCGCGAACCACGCACCTGAACCCCTTCATTAGAGGGATTGCCCGGCATGCATGACGAGCTTCGCCGTTTGCGCCTTGACATCGATGCCTCAGACCGCAAACTTGTGGAGCTGTTGGCAGCGCGGTTCGAGATTGTCGAGCGCGTGGCCCAACTCAAGGCGCAGCACGGCATTCCGGCGCGGATTCAAAGCCGCATCAGGACCGTTATTGAGCGCCGCGAGGCTGCTGGTCGTGGCCTTGGCATACCCCGGATGGCTACGGCAGCAATCTGGAAGGCAATCGTCGAACAATGCTGCCAGTATGAGGAGATCCTCATGTCAAGGCACACCCATGCCGGCAAGGGCAGCACGGCCACGCAGCGCAAGGCCCCGGAAGCAACACGGAAAACCGCAGGCAGGGCGGACCGCCAGCGCAGCGCCATCCCGGCACCGCCAAGCTAGCAGGCGGCGGGATTTCCCGTCTTTCAATCTTCAGAACAACGACAGTCGCAGAAAGGTGATGTCATGAGCAACTTGCTGAAATTCTACATCAACGGACAATGGGTTGACCCCATCGAGAAGAAGACGCTTGGCGTCGTGAACCCTTCAACCGAGGAAGTCTTTGCAAACATCTCGGTAGGCTCCGCTGCCGACCTCGACAAGGCCGTGGCCGCCGCCCGGGCCGCTTTCCCGGCCTTCGCCGAATGGTCGCGCGAGCAGCGTCTTGCCCTGCTCGACAAGATCATCGCGGGCTATCAGCGCCGCGCCAAGGATCTGGCCGAGGCCCTGTCCCAGGAAATGGGCGCGCCCATCGACTTCGCCGTCAGCGATCAGGTCGAGTCGGGCTTCCAGCACCTCAAGCGTATCCGCAAGGTGCTTGAGACCTATCAATTCGAACACGCGAAGGGCAACGCGCTGGTGGTGCGCGAGCCGATCGGTGTTGCAGGCCTGATCACGCCGTGGAACTGGCCCCTGAACCAGATCACCTGCAAGGTCGGCCCGGCCATCGCCGCCGGTTGCACCATGGTGCTGAAGCCCAGCGAAGTCGCACCGCTCAATGCCGTGATCTTCGCCGAAATCATGCATGAAGCCGGAACGCCACCTGGCGTCTTCAATCTCGTCAACGGCGACGGCCCGACGGTGGGCGAAGCCATGTCGCGCCATCCCGGCATCGACATGATGTCCTTCACCGGATCGACCCGCGCCGGCATTCTCGTGGCCCGCAGCGCTGCCGACACGGTGAAGCGCGTCTCGCAGGAACTGGGCGGCAAGTCGGCCAATATCCTGTTCCCGGATGTCGATCTGGAAGACGCCGTGACCAAGGGCATCAACAAGTGCTTCGGCAACAGCGGCCAGTCCTGCAACGCGCCGACCCGCATGCTGGTCCAGCGCAGCAAGATGGCTGATGCGGCCCGCTACGCCAAGACCGCCGCCGAGAAGTTCAAGGTCGGCCCGGCTGGTGAACATGGTCCGCACCTCGGACCGGTGGTCAGCGAGATTCAGTTCAACAAGATTCAGGACCTTATCCAGAGCGGCATCAAGGAAGGTGCGGAACTGGTGACGGGCGGCCCCGGCCGCCCCGATGGCCTCAACCGCGGCTACTTCATCCGTCCCACCGTCTTCGCCAATGTGACGCCGGACATGCGGATCGCCAAGGAAGAGATCTTCGGTCCCGTCATCTCCATCATGGCCTACGACTCGCTCGATGATGCCGTCGAGGAAGCCAACAACACCGTCTATGGCCTCGCCTCCTATCTGCAGACCAAGGACATCGAGAAAGGCCGCGAGATCGCCCGCAAGATGCGTTCTGGCAATGTCTATATTAACTATCCGGCCTGGGACACGGCCCTGCCCTTCGGCGGCTACAAGCAGTCGGGCAATGGCCGCGAATATGCCGAGTATGGCCTGGAGGATTTCACCGAGATCAAGGGCATCGCCGGCTACGAGGCAGCCTGAAGATCATGACGCAGAATCTGAAATTCTTCATCGATGGCGCTTGGGTCGATCCGGCAGCGCCACGCAGCCTGGATGTCATCAATCCGGCAACGGAAGAATCTTGCGCCACCATCTCCGTCGGCTCGGCGGCAGATGTGGATCGTGCCGTCGCAGCGGCCCGCAAGGCCTTTCCGAAATGGACCCTCTCGACGCGCGAGGAGCGGCTCAAGCTGCTCCGTCGCGTGCTCGAGATCTACAACAGCCGCTATGACGAGATTGCTGCCGCGGTCTCGATGGAAATGGGTGCACCCCTGTCTTTCGCCAAGGGCGCACAGGCCTGGGCCGGGCAGGTCCATCTCGAGGCCACCATCAAGGCTCTGGAGGACTTCAAGTTCTCCGAGCAGCGCGGCACCACCAGGGTTGTGAAGGAAGGGATCGGCGTCGTCGGTCTCATCACACCCTGGAACTGGCCCTTGAACCAGATCGTCTGCAAGGTGGCGCCGGCCATCGCCGCAGGCTGCACCATGGTGCTGAAGCCAAGCGAGATCGCGCCGCTGAGCGGCCTGATCTTTGCTGAAATCATGGAGCAGGCAGGCACGCCCAAGGGCGTGTTCAACCTGGTCAATGGTGAAGGCCCAACGGTGGGTGCGGCGATGTCGGCCCATCCAGGCATCGACATGATGTCTTTCACGGGCTCGACCCGTGCCGGCATCCTGGTTGCCAAGTCGGCCGCCGACACAGTGAAGCGCGTCGCCCAGGAACTGGGCGGCAAGTCGCCCAACCTCATCCTGCATGATGCCGATCTTGAGGCCGCGGTGACGACGGGCGTCAATGCCTGCTTCTCCAACTCCGGCCAGTCCTGTGACGCGCCGACGCGCATGTTCGTGCCTGCCTCACGGCACGACGAGGCGCTCGCCATCGCCAAGAAGGCCGCCGAAACCAACATCGTCGGTGATCCGAACGACGCGAAGACGGTCCTCGGCCCCCTGGTGAGCGACATACAGTTCGCCAAGGTGCAGCGTCTGATCGAAAGCGGCATCAAGGAAGGCGCCACGCTGGTCACCGGCGGCATTGGCCGTCCGGATGGCCTCAACCGCGGCTACTATGTGCGGCCGACGGTCTTCGGCAATGTCCAGCACGAGATGAGCATCTCGCGCGAGGAGATTTTCGGCCCCGTCATCTCGATCCTGCCCTACAAGACCGAGGAAGAGGCAATCGAGAAGGCCAACGACACCGTCTACGGCCTTGCCGCCTACATCGCTTCGGGTGACATTGAGCATGCCCGCAAGGTGGCGGCGCAGCTCAGGGCCGGCACGGTCAACATCAACTATCCCGACTGGGATACCCATGCGCCCTTCGGCGGCTACAAGCAGTCAGGCAACGGCCGCGAATATGCCGACTGGGGCATCCACGACTTCCTCGAGATCAAGGGTATCGTGGGATTTGGCAAGGATTGACAGACAGCAAGGCAAGGCCTCGTCCGCGCAGCCCCTGCGCCGCCTGGATGAGGCCTTGTCGTTTGTCAAAGAAACCTACACTTGTGTTTGCAGCACCGAACAGGTGCCTGTCGCCGGAGCGAGCGGCTGCATCCTCGCCGAAAACATCATTGCGCCCGTCGATCTGCCGCGTTTCGATGCCGCCGCCGTTGATGGCATTGCCGTTCGCACATCCGATCTGCGCTCCGGCGTCACCAACCGCTTTCACCTCATAGGCAGGGCCGCCGCGGGCCATCCTTTCACCGGCACGGTCAGTGCCATGGGGGCAGTGCGCATTTTTACCGGGGCACCCGTGCCGGCGGGTTGCGACAGCGTGATCATGCAGGAAGATTGCCTGCACAAGGGCGACTGGGTTTTTGTCGAGGGCAAGGCAGGCCAACGTGCAAACATACGCAGGCAGGGCGAGGATGTCGCCAGCGGTGCACATGTCCTGCACAAGGGGCAAAGATTGTCGCCAACGCGCCTTGCCCTCGTCTCGGCACTAGGCCTGGAAACAGTGCCAGCTTTCAGACCCTTGCGCGTCACGGTCTTCTCTTCCGGCGACGAGCTTGCGGCAACGCGAGATCAGGGCCAGATCGCAGACGCAAACCGCCCATTGCTGATGGGCTTTTTGCGCGCCAGCCATTGCAGTGTCACGGATGGTGGCATTCTTCCCGATGATGCCGACCAGCAGGTTGCGCGGCTCATGCAGGCAGCGCTGGCAAGCGACCTCATCGTCACCACCGGCGGCATGTCGGAAGGCGAAGAAGACCACATGCCCTCGGTCATCCGCCGCCGTGGCTTTCTGGAAGTCTGGAAACTCCGGGTCAAGCCCGGAAAGCCTGTCGGAATCGGCGACATCGATGATTGCCCGATCCTTGCCTTGCCTGGAAATCCCGTGGCGGCGGCAGTCATCTTCACCATGCTGGGCCTTGCCATGATCGAACGCCTGTCAGGTCTGGAACATGGTGCGGCAGCAAGGCTTGGCCTTCCGCTGGGCGCACAGATATCGAAGAAGAAGGGCCGCTGGGAAGCAATGCCGGTTGCGCTTGCACGCAATGACGCCGGTCAAAGCATCGCCATGCCCATGCCGAAGCAGGGATCAGCAATGCTGGGAAGCCTGGCTGGCTGCGATGGCTTCGTGGCCCTGCCCGAAGAAATGGAACACGCAGATGCCGGAGACCGGGTTGAGTTTCATGCCTTCCCCGCCGCATGAGGATCACGTTGTGGATGTCCGTCTGGCCTATGTGCAGGGCGCATCCAGCAGCAGCATCCAGGAGGAGTTGCGGCGTTTCGGAAGGCTTCTCCTGCAACGGGGCTTCGCTGTCGCCGGGATGACGGAAGTGCCATCCGTGCATAAGGCCGCCATGGATGATGGCACCGCGATCATCCAGGATCTGCGAAGCGGCCAGGAATACACAATTTATCAGGATCTCGGCAGCAGCTCGCTCTCCTGCAGCCTCGACTCGACCGGCCTCACGGCAGCCGCCGGTGCCCTCGAGGCCGCCCTGCAATCGCCTTGCGATCTCGTCATCATCAGCAAGTTCGGCAAGGAAGAGATTGCCGGCCGGGGCTTCTGCGATGCTTTCCGCCTTGCCTTCCTCAAGGACATTCCCGTGCTCACCTCGGTCAACCCGCTCTTCGGCAAGGAATGGTCGGCCTTCACCGCTGACGCAGGCTTGAGGCTGGGCGCAAACCCCGGCGAAATCACCCTGTGGTGGGAAGATGTGTTGCGTGCAGCACCAGCACCGGCCAGCCCATAGTCAGGGCCGGGCGTCGGCACCTTGTGCATCCGCCACGGACGGCAGACGCGTCGGTGTCTTCACTGACATGGCCTTGACGATGGCATAGGCCGTCTTGCCGGGCTTGAGGCCGAGCTGTTGCACCGAATGCCGCGTCAGCCGCGCGGTGAGGCGGGCATCGCCAACGCGCAGCACCGCATCAGCCGAAGCGCCGTCTTCCACAATCGATTCAACCTTGCCGCCGAGGATGTTGAGCGCACTGATCCCCTTGGGCCTTACAGTGGCAAGCATCACATCGGTCGCCCGCACGAGGACGCGCACCTGCGTGTTCCTTGCCGCGACGGGACCTGTCACAAAGGCTACACCGCCTGCAAACTGCAGCGTCGTGAGACCGGTTTCCGGGTCGTGGCCGGCCACGCGCATTTCGAGAAGCGAGCCGGCCTCCCGGCTGTAGTCATCGCCTGCCGAGGCAATCGCGGGCAACACATCGCCCGCCGCACCGCTGCGCAGCACGCGCCCCTCCGCCATCAGAACCACATCCGTCGCCAGGCGCGCCACCTCCGCCGGAGAATGGCTCACATAGATGATCGGGATCTTCAGTTCATCGCGCAGGCGCTCGATGTAAGGCATGACATCGAGCTTGCGCGCTTCATCAAGCGAGGCCAGCGGCTCGTCCATGAGCAGGAGACGTGGTGATTGCAGCAGGGCACGGCCCAGTGCCACGCGCTGCTTCTCGCCGCCCGACAATTGTTGCGGCTTGCGCTCCAGGAGCTTCGCCAGCCCGAGCATGTCGACAACACTTGCCTCATCTGCATAGCGGCCCGGCTTCGGGGTGAACCAGCGGCCATAGCCGAGATTCTGGCGGACACTGAGATGTGGGAAAAGCCGCGAGTCCTGGAAAACATAACCGATCCGGCGGCGATGGGCCGGAAGCCACAGGCCCTGCGCCGTATCGGCGAGCACATCACCCCGAATGGTGATCCTCGCCACATCGGCGCGGATCAGGCCGGCGATGATGTTGATGACGGAGGTCTTGCCGCAACCCGAAGGGCCGAAGAGCGCCGTCAGCCGCCCGCGGCTTTCAAAACTCACATCGAGCGCGAAGCGGCCAAGCTGGTGGCGGATGGCAACCGAGATGCTCATTCCGCAACCCGCTGTCCGACGCGCCGCGCCAGCACCTCCGAGGCCACAAGTGCGACAAGCGAGATGATGACCGAAACAGCCGTCAGCCGCAGCGCATTGGCATCGCCGTCAGGCACTTGCGTGAAGGTATAGATGGCGGACGGCAGCGTCTGCGTCTCGCCGGGAATGTTGGACACGAAAGTGATGGTGGCACCGAATTCGCCCATCGCCTTGGCGAAGCACAGGATCATCCCGGCGATGATGCCGGGCAGCATCAGCGGCAATGTCACCGTGGCGAAAACCCAGGCCGGATTGGCACCCAGCGTCGATGCGGCCTGTTCCAGCTTGCGATCAATCGTTTCGATGGAAAGCCTGATGGCGCGCACCATGAGCGGAAAGCCCATCACGGCACAGGCCAGCGCCGCGCCTGTCCAGCGGAAGGAAAAGACGAGACCGAAATGTTCGGCAAGAAAGGCCCCGGCAAGCCCGCGCCGCCCGAAGGTGAGCAGCAGCAGATAGCCTGTCACCACTGGCGGCAGCACGAGCGGCAGATGCACGAGGCCGTTGAGGAGCGATTTACCCCAGAAGTTTGTCCGCGCCAGAATCATGGCCACGGCAATGGCCAACGGCAGGCTGGCAAACATGGCCCATGTAGCCACTTTCACGCTCAGCCGGACGGCATTCCATTCCTCCGGGCTGAGCGTGAACCAGTTCATGCCTCAGTTTGTGGCAGCCGGCACCAGAATCGTAAAGCCCTGTTCCTTGAAGAGCGCCTGGGCTTTCGCACCCTGCAGATACTTCACGAACTCGGCCGCATCGGCATTCTTCGAAGCGGCGATGATGCCAACCGGATAGACGATCTCGGGATGCGAGTCGGCGGGGAATGTGCCGACCACCTTCACGTCCTTGTCGGCATTGGCGTCGGTCGCATAGACGATGCCGAGCGGCGCCTCACCGGTCGAGACAAGCTTGAGAGCGGCCCGCACGTTTTCAGCCATGGCGACCTTGCCTTCGACCGCGCTCCACACTTCGAGGGATTCGAGGGCGGCCTTGCCATACTTGCCCGCCGGCACGGCCTTCACGTCACCCATGGCGAGCTTGCCATCTCCGAGGAGCCCGGCAAGATCGAAGCCCTTGGCGATGGTTGCCGTTGCAGCCGAATCCTTCGGGGCCACCAGCACGATTTCATTGCCCAGCAGCTTCACCACCGAACCATCGGCGATCAGCTTGGCTTCCGAGAGCTTGTTCATCCAGTCCATGTCGGCGGAAATGAAGATATCGGCAGGCGCACCTTCCTGAATCTGCTTTGCGAGCGCCGAGCTGGCGGCATAGGAAATCGTCGTTTCCTTCTGCGTGTCAGCCTTCCAAGACTCACTCACGGCGTCGAGCGCGTTCTTGAGGCTGGCGGCGGCAAAGACCGTGACCTTGTCAGCGGCGAAGGACGGCAAGGCGCCCATGGCGAGCATGAGGCCTGCCGTGGCGAGGCCTGCAAATTTCCGTGCAAAATGTCTGCGGTTCATCTGTGTCTCCTCCTGAAGCAAACGGCCCGGGCCGCCGGGGCAGTCCATGCGGCCTGGCATTTTCGTTATTTTCATTGAACTATAACATATGAAATTGCAAGGCACCCAGAGACCACGCCTTTTCTGTCTATTTGACCGTCTCGTGAACAATCGTGATTTCCCTCCAGAAATCTCGTATCCTGCTATCAGGCAACAACATCATGTCTGTGCAATCCTGAAGGAGAGATCATCATGAAAATCAGCGCCCGCAACAGGCTCAAGGGAAAGATCGCCGCCATCACCAAGGGCGCCACCACTTCCCATGTGCGGATCGACATCGGCGGCTCCATCGTCACCGCCTCGATCACCAATGAGGCCGTCGATGAGCTGAAGCTCGCCGTTGGTCAGGAGGCCTATGCCATCGTCAAGGCCTCGGACGTGATGGTCGGCATCGACTGATCATGGTCCGCCTCAATGAGGTCCGGCAGAATGAAGTGATGGTCAAGCCCGGCGCCTTCACCGATGCCGGGCTCACCTATATCGGCCGCATTCACACGCCATGGAACGACCGGCTCACCTGCCCGCGCCAGGGCAAGCAGGATGGTCCTCCGTGCCGCATCGAAATCTTCGCGCGCTGGGCCGAGGCGCTGACCGGCATTGCAAAATATGAGCGGCTGGAGGTGCTCTACTGGCTGCATGAATCGCGCCGCGATCTCGTGCTGCAAAGCCCCGCCAACAATGGTGAGGTGCGCGGCACCTTCGCCCTGCGCTCGCCGGTGCGGCCCAATCCCATCGGCACATCCATCGTGAAACTGGAAAGAGTGGAAGGCCTCACCCTGCATGTTCGCGGCCTTGATTGCCTCGACGGCACGCCGCTCCTCGACATCAAGCCGGATCGAAGCCTCTTTATACCACTCGCACCGCCGCAGCGCGGCGATTTCGAATAGCGTGCTCAGGCTTGAAAGCGCGCCTGGATGGCGTCGATTTCGGCCTGCACGAGAGGCGAGAGGGCTGGCGGTGGCGCCGCCCTCAGCCGGTCCTGCAAGTCGTCGTCGATGCGCAGCATGAGGTCGCGCTCCTCCTTGCCTGAGGTGCTCAGGGGCTCGTTGCCGCCGAAATAACGGCTGCCCCACATGTTGCTGCGGCAATGGCGGGCCGTATGTTCATGGCCGAGGAAATTGCCGAAGAGGCCGATATCGCGCACCACGCTAAGCGCCAGCGTATCATCGTCGATCACCGTGCCGCGCCAGAGGGTGCGCAGCATGCCCGCCATGTCGTCGCACAGCAGAAGGGCATGCAGCGAGTAGGTGATGCCCTGGTCGAGCGAGCCGAGATAGTCGCAGGTGGCTGGCCGTGTATGGAAAATCTGCCCCATCATCGCGGCAATCTCGAAAACGGCGTCCTGGTTGAAACGCCGTGACTTGGCCTCGCCGCCGAGCCCCGTAAAGGACGGCAGGCTCATCTGGCGGCGGATCTGGCACATGATCTGCTCGCCCAGCATGGTCTGCGGCAGGTTGCCGATGCCGCCGGTCGCAGGTTCCATGAAATAGGGATTGGTGCTGCCGATGCAGAAGGAGCCGGGCTTTGCCGCCTGCCCCAGCACCATGCCGGCAAAATCTGTGGCGAGGCAATGCACGAGGCAGCCAGCCGTAGTGATCGGCGAAGATGCGCCGCCAATCGCCAGCGTGCCTACGCTCACGGGAATGCCGGCGCGGGCCGCGATGATCACCTGGTCGATGTGCGGCTGCGCATAGAAGACAGGAAGCGGTGTCACGATCTGGAGGAAATAGGGCTTGGCTGCCAGTGCCTCATGCGAGCCGCGGATTGCGGCGGCCATGTCGATCGCAGCCTGCAGCGATTCCGGATACTCACAGAGAAACTCGAGCGGCTTCGTTGAATTTTCCGCCATGCAGGCGAACTCGCCGATCTCGCCCGCCATGGTCGAGTTGGGCACATCCTTGCAAGCCACGCAGATGGCATCGATGTTGGGCAGGCCGTCCGCAATGCGGGTGATCAGCGCAAGATCATCACGGGTGCTGTCGCGCGGCTCGCCGGTCACCTCGTCATAGACCTTGATGCAGGTCATGCCCGGCATGAACCAGGTGTGACGGTCATCGATGTCGATGCCGGCCGTGCCATCGCGGTTCCACAGCTTGACGCTGCGCGCCACCGTGGCCAGCGCCCGCTCCACCACCGCTTCAGGGATCTTCACCACGCCGTCGGCGAGCACTTCACAGCCCGCCGCCCGCAACAGTGCGTCAGCCTCGGTGCCCGGCTCAAAGCGCACGCCGATCTCGGCCAGGAGCTGCATTGCCGTCTTGACGACGCGATCTGCCTCTTCCGGCTGTACCGGATTATAGGGAAGCGTCTGCCCCACATGGAGGGCGCGCTCCACGACAGGCGGAACCGGCCACTGTTCGCGTTTCCGTGCTGCAGCTCGACGCATGAGCGCCTCCTATTTATTGACTGGATGGATAGTCAATATTTGCCATAGACCTTGGCTCTGCCGCAACCAAAATCGCCGAAAACTTCATATCATATTGAAATATCGTATTTTTACAGCCCCTGCAGACTCAGCCCAATCTCGCCAGAACCTGCGGCAGCGCATCCGAAAGCAGCGCCAGATCCGCATCCCGGCCGCAGGAAATGCGGATACAGCGGTTGAGCGGTGCCACCCCCGGCATGCGGATGAAGATGCCGTGGCCGAGCAGCCCGTCGACGATCGCCCGCGCGTAGGCGCCGTCGCGGCCGCAATCGATGGTGACGAAATTGGTGGCCGACGGCAGCGGCGTCAGGCCATTGGCCACGGCAATGGCGCCGATCCTCGCCCGGGCGCTCGCCACCTTGGCCGCCACGTCCTCAACCCACGCCATGTCGGCCAAGGCAGCGATCGCGGCGGCCTGTGAGACGCGCGAGATGCCGAAATGATTGCGGATCTTGTCGAAGGCCGAGATCACCTCTTCATGTCCGAAGGCATAGCCGACGCGGATGCCCGCCATGCCATGGGCCTTGGAGAAGGTGCGGAAGCGCAGCACATTGCGCCGCCCCACATCAATGGCAGGTGCTGTGCCTGCAGGCGCAAACTCGACATAGGCCTCGTCCAGCAGCAAGAGGCATTGTTCCGGAACCGAATCGATGAGGCGCTGCACCGTCGCTGCCGGCCACACCGTCCCCATCGGATTGTCGGGATTGGCGAAATAGAGAAGCTTGGCCCCTTCACGTTTGGCCAGGGCAATCAGCCCGTCAACGTCCTCGTGGTCGTTGACGTAAGGGGTTGTCACCAGGCGCCCGCCCGCTGCCGCCACATGGAAATTGAAGGTGGGATAGGCACCAAATGAGGTTGCCACCACGTCGCCCGGATCGATGAACAACCTCACCACGAGCCCGAGCAACCCGTCGATGCCTTCACCCGGCACCACCTGCTGCGGCGTGACGCCCAAATGTTTCGCCAGCGAATCTTTCAGGGCGAAGTTTTCGGGATCGCCATATTGCCAGCTTTCGGCGGCCGCCTCACGCATGGCCGCAACGGCCTTGGGCGAAGGCCCGAACACACTTTCATTGGCGCCGATGCGCGCGGCAATGGCCGCACCGCTGCGGCGCTCGAGGGCTTCGGGGCCGACAAAGGGCACGGTCGACGGCAGCTTGTCGATGATGGGCGTGAATTTCATGGCGTTTCCATAGCCTGTTCACCACCCGGCGCGGAAGTGAGAAGGATTGCAGCCTGCAACCTTATTCCCTTTGAACCGGGCCGGGAATTCCTCTATCCGCCTCAACCGACATCAGTGGAGGAACCGTCCATGGCCCGCATTACATTGCGTCAGCTTCTCGATCATGCCGCCGAAAATGACTACGGCGTGCCCGCCTTCAACATCAATAACATGGAACAGGCGCTCGCCATCATGGCAGCGGCCGACAAGAACGACGCGCCGGTCATCATCCAGGCGTCGCGCGGCGCCCGCTCCTACGCCAACGACATCATGCTCCGCCACATGATGGACGCCGTCACCGAAATCTACCCGCACATTCCCGTCTGCGTGCATCTCGACCATGGCAATGAACCTGCGACCTGCATGACGGCGATCCAGGCCGGCTTCACCTCGGTGATGATGGACGGGTCCCTCAAGGCCGATGGCAAGACACCGGGCGACTGGGCCTACAATGTCGGCGTCACCAGGGAAGTCACCCGCATGTCCCACCTTGGCGGCATCTCCGTCGAAGGCGAGCTCGGTGTCCTCGGTTCGCTGGAAACCGGCATGGGCGACAAGGAAGATGGCCATGGCGCGGAAGGCAAGCTCAGCCACGACCAGCTTCTCACCAACCCTGACGAGGCCGTAAAGTTCGTGCAGGAAACTGATGTCGACGCGCTCGCCATTGCCATGGGCACGAGCCACGGCGCCTACAAGTTCTCGCGCAAGCCCGATGGCAAGGTGCTGGCCATGAATGTGATCGAAGAGATCCATCGCAAGCTGCCCAACACCCATCTGGTGATGCACGGCTCGTCTTCGGTGCCTGAGGATCTGCAGGAGATCATCAACAAGTTCGGCGGCAAGATGAAGCCGACCTGGGGCGTGCCGGTGGAAGAAATCCAGCGCGGCATCAAGCACGGTGTGCGCAAGATCAACATCGACACCGACAACCGCATGGCCCTGACCGGCGCCATCCGCAAGGTGCTCTCCGAGGATCCGAGCGAGTTCGATCCGCGCAAATATCTCAAGCCTGGCATGGAAGCCATGACCAAGCTCTGCAGCCAGCGCTTCCAGGAATTCGGCACGGCCGGCAATGCCAGCAAGATCAAGAAAGTACTGCCGCTCTCGGAAATGGCCAAGCTCTATGCCAAGGGCGAACTCAGGCAGAAGATCGCGGCCTGAGTGCCGACGCAGCCGGCGCCGGAGCCATCATGGCATCCGGCGTTTGCTTGATAAAATCACTGATCTCCCGCGCCATCAATGCGGGCTCCTCCCAGTGCGGATTGTGTCCGAGCGGGGGGAAGACGCGCTGCCGGATGTCAGCTACAAGATTCATCAGCACGTGCTGATCATCGAGGCTGAAGAGTCGGTCAGCGCCCCCGCTGGCCAGCAACACCGGCATTGCGATTGATGAGACCATGTCGCGAAGATCGGCAAGGCGAAGCGCCTGCAGCACTTCGCGCCATACAGCGCTGGGCATGCGGCAGGCTTCGGTGCTGATCAGGCGGGCGAAGGCGGGATCGATGCCTGCGATGCCTTCGTGCCAGTCATCGAAGAAGGCCTGCGCCGGGTTAATCGGATCACGAAGGCCATTGATCGCGCCAACCACGGGATGGCCGTCATCAAAGGGCACGCGCGGCACGGCGCTGATCAGCACAAGATTGCGCACAAGCTGCGGATGGCGGGCCGCAAGCATCATCGCAACCATTGCCCCCATCGAATGGCCAACCACCGTTACAGGAGGCCCGGCGAGCTGCGACAGCAGCATGTGCATGTCCTCCGCCATGCCCTCGATGCTGAGCTGCAGCCCTTCGGGAACAGCCGTGCCACCATGTCCCCGCAGGTCGGGCGCGATGAGCCTCATGCCCGGCAGAAAGGGCACGAGCCGCGAAAAACTGCGGCTGCTGTCGGAAAACCCGTGAAGAAACAGGATCGTGGGCGCGGACCCATCCTGCTCCCAAATCGCAAGGCGCACGCCGTTCGGCAGGCTGAGATGGCGTTTTTCAGCCACCCAGCCTGTCTGCAGATCATCCCTCACAGGCCGAGTTTTGCCTTCACAGCAGGCAGCGCAGGCTGGCCGTCAAGGGTCGTGACCCCATCTAGCCACTTCTCCAGCAACGCCGGCGCCTGCGAGATGGACTTGGCGCCAGCCTCTTCCGGCTTCATGCCATCATCAATGAGGTAGCCCATGCCCTTGTTCTCGAAGTCGATGTCGAAGACGAGGTTTGAAAGCAGCTTGCCGACATTCGGGCATTCACCAGCATAGCCCTGTCGCACCTGCGTGGAGACTGTCGCGGCCCCGAAATCCGGACCATAGAACTTGTCGCCGCCGGTGAGATACTTGAAGTCGAACTTGCTGTTCATCGGATGCGGCGCCCAGCCCTGGAAGACGATGTACTCGCCCTTCTTCGCCTTGCGCTCGAGTTCCGTCAGCATGCCGACTTCACTTGACTCGACGACTTCCCAGCCCGCGAGCCCAAGAGCTGGATCGGCGACCGTGTCAAACATCAGCTGGTTGGAACCGGATTCAATGCCAAACATCTTCTTGTCGAACTTCTCCGCAAATTTTTGCAGGTCGGCGAAGTCCTTCACGCCTGCCTCCCAGGCATAGGTGGGAACTGCGAGAGTATATTTGGCACCGGTCAGGTTCACGCCGACGGTTTCGACGCTGCCGTCTTCTTTATAGGCTTTGTAATACGTGACCATGGCCGGGTCCCAGTAGCCCAGGAACACATCCAGATCCTTGTTCTTCATGCTTGCATAGATGACGTCGATGCCCAGCAGCGAGCTTTGCGGCTCATAGCCCATGGCCGACAGAAGCGTCGACGCAACGCCCGTGGTGAAGGCAAGATCGTTCCAGCCGGGCTCGGCCATGCGTACCACCTTGCAAGAGGCCGGATCGGCAGCACCTGCAACCTGAGTGGTTGCGGCCAGCGCCAGTGCGGCCAATCCAAAACACCGGGTCTTCATGGGCGATTCCTCCACATTATCCATTTGGTTAGTTTATTATCCAATTGGTCAATGATTGATCTGAATAGCCAGAATTGTCAACATTTCCCGGTAAAACCTGTATTCCAGCGGCCATGAAGTCCTTGTCCGAGATCAGACGCGCCGAATTGCGCCGCGCCGCTTTTGCGGTCCTGCAGCAGCAGGGCATGGCAGGCGCCACCCTGGAAAAGGTTGCGGCACAGGCTGGCGCCTCCAAGGGCATTGTCCTGCATTACTTCCGCAACAAGCAGGAGGTCTTCGAGCATGCGATGCGCGAGGCCAATGCCCAGCTCATGGAATCGATCGTCCTGCGCATGCGTCAGGCGCGGTCGCCGCAGGAACGCCTCTTTGCCATCATCGACGGCAACTTCGCGGAGCACTTTTTCCAGCCGTCGGTCTGCCAGGGTTGGCTGTCGCTGTGCGCGGCTGTTCCGCACGACAAGACGCTGGCACGCATCCAGCGGGTCATCCATGCCCGCATGCGCTCGAACCTTGTCTCCGCGCTCAAAGATCTCGTGGCAGCCAAGGACATCGAAGCCACGGCTCTCGGCATCACCACCCTCATCGATGGACTGTGGCTTCGCCGCAGCCTGCAGGGCGAGCGTTTCACGCGCCGCGAGGCCCTTGAACAGATGGAAGACTATGTCAGGGCGAGAACAGGCCTCGCCCTCGGCCTTGCCGACGCTTTCCGCCAGGCATCACCCTGACCCTGCTCACGCCCCCACTGGATCACCCATGACAGACCTCCTCTACCACGACCCCGCCCTCGTCCAGTTCTATGATCTTGAGAACGGCTGGGCGCCGGACACCACCTTCTGCTTTGATCTCGCGGTTCCCCATTCTTCCGTGCTCGACCTCGGCTGCGGCACGGGCCTTCTCGCGGCAAAGCTTGCCGCCGCGAAATCCTGCGATGTGGTCGGCGCCGATCCCGCGGCAGCCATGCTCGCGGTTGCACGCCATCGCGAAGGCGGCAGCAAGGCCACTTGGATCGAGGCCGATGCCCGCAGTCTTCGTCTCGACAGGCGCTTCGATCTCATTCTGCTGACAGGCCACGCATTTCAGGTTTTCCTCACCCGTGAGGACAGGGCCGCGGCCCTCACCACCATCGCCCACCACCTCAAGCCGCAGGGCCGCTTCATCTTCGACTCGCGCAATCCGGACATCGAGGAATGGCGGGAATGGGTGCCTGAGCTCTCGCGGCGTGACATCGACCATCCTGCGCTGGGCCGCGTCCATGCCTGGAATGATGTGCGCTACGATCCCGCCATGGCAGTCGCCACCTACGAAACATTCTACGAAGCCGCGGCAAGCGGCCAACGCTTTCATGCCGCCTCGCAGATTGCCTTTCCGCCCAAATCCGAACTTGAGTCGCTCCTTGCGGCTGCGGGTCTGCGCGCCGAGCGCTGGATGGGCGACTGGTATGGTTCGCCGTGGCATGATGGCGCCAAGGAACTGATCCCGCTCGGCACACTTCTGCATCAAGGCTGATCATCTTGCGATGCAACATGAATCGCTGCCGCCACTTTATGCACGCCTGACCATATCCTCATGAAAAACATGACACTTTAACGAGCGTTTCACTTGACCTCGGCCCCGTGCTTGGACCAATCTCCGGGCAAGCGCAGGCACAAGAACCTGCAGGACGGTCTGAGGAAGTGGGAGGACGTGCGTGGCGTTGCTTGAAGTCCGCAATGT
The DNA here is from genome assembly GCA_020161855.1 of Pseudomonadota bacterium. Lineage (GTDB taxonomy): Bacteria > Pseudomonadota > Alphaproteobacteria > Rhizobiales > Aestuariivirgaceae > Aestuariivirga. The sequence continues at coordinate 659,777 of JAIUNJ010000001.1, read as the reverse complement.
ATCCAAAAGTTTTGGCGCCATCCGTGCATTGGCGGATGTGAGTTTCACCATTCAGCCGGGCGAGGTCGTGGGCCTCATGGGCGACAACGGCGCCGGCAAGTCGACCATGGTGAAGCTCATTGCCGGCAATTTCCCGCCAACCGATGGCGAGATCCGGGTCGAGGATGAAGTCTGCCATTTCCACAAGCCGATCGAGGCCCGCGGCAAGGGCATCGAAGTCGTCTATCAGGATCTGGCCCTCGCCGATAACCTGACGGCAGCCCAGAATGTCTTTCTCGGCCGCGAATTAAAGAAGGGCTTCTGGCCTTTTCGCGTCCTCGACAAGCAGGCGATGATTGATCGCGCCGGCGAACTTTTTCAGGAACTCAAGTCGGAAACCCGGCCCCGCGATCTCGTCAAGAAAATGTCGGGCGGCCAGCGCCAGGCCGTCGCCATTGCCCGCACGCGGCTGTCCAATGCCAAGCTCGTGCTGATGGATGAACCCACCGCCGCCATCTCGGTGCGCCAGGTCGCCGAGGTGCTGGAGCTGATCCGCCGGCTGAAGGCGCAAGGCGTGGCCGTCATCCTCATCAGCCACCGCATGCCTGACGTCTTCGCCGTCTGCGACCGCATCATCGTGCTCCGCCGCGGCAGCAAGGTTGCCGACAAGGAAACACGGCGCACCTCGCCGGAGGAGATCACCGGACTCATCACAGGAGCGATCCGTGCCGCCTGAAAAAGAAAAATCCGCCGAAACGGAACACGCCTCCATCTCGGAAGTCGTCGGCATCAAGGAGCAGACCTTCCTGCAGCGCGTCGCCGCCAGCCAGCCTTTCTGGGTGAGCGTGGCGCTTTTCGTGCTCGTCGTCATCATGGCGTCGATCCAGCCGAGCTTCGGCACCGCAGATAACATGGCCAACGTCACGCGCAACTTTGCTCCCTTCGGGATCATGGCGCTGGGCATGACCATCGTCATCATCACCGGTGGCATCGACCTCTCGGTCGGCTCCATCATGGGTCTTGTGGCCATCGTCGCGGGGCTTTTCCTCACATGGGAATACCCCTGGTATCTGGCCTTCTTCATGGGCCTGCTCGCCGGGCTCGCCTGCGGCATCGTCAACGGTTTCTTCGTGGCCTATGTCGGCATGCCGTCCTTCGTGGTCACCCTCGGCATGCTGTCGATCGCGCGTTCGCTCGCCGTGGTCTTCTCCGGCAACCAGATGCTCTACAAGTTCGGCCCCGATGCGCCCATCGTAAAGGCCATCGGCCAGGCTCGCTGGCCCCTGCGCGAGCCCGCCGGCTGGGCGCCGCACTGGATGCCGGAACTGTCCTCGCATTTCTGGATCATGGTGGTTCTGGCGCTCTATGTGGGCTTCGTCTTCAACTTCACGGCCTGGGCCCGCCACCTCTTTGCCATCGGCGGCAACGAGAATGCCGCGCGCCTCACCGGCGTTCCGGTCAACTGGATCAAGTTCCAGGCCTATGTCTTCTCGGCCCTCACGGCCTCACTCGCCTCGCTTCTGCTGCTTGGCTACAACGGCTCGGCGATCAACGCCCTGGGCCAGGGCTATGAGCTGCGCGTCATCGCCGCCACGGTCATCGGCGGGGCCAATCTCATGGGCGGCGCCGGCACGGCCTTCGGCGCGATCATCGGTGCGGCCTTCCTGGAAGTGATCCGCAATGCCCTGCTCATGGCGGGCATCGATTCCAACTGGCAGGGCACCTTCGTCGGCGCCCTCATCATTCTTGCGGTGCTCATCGGCATGCGTTCTCCCGCCGGCAAATCGATCATTACCGAAACCTGGGAGAAATTCTTGCCGAAGAGGCATCACTAGATCCGCGGCCGCGGCGGTCCTTCAGCGGCAGGACAAAGTGGAGGAATAAAAATGAAGAAGTATCTGTTGGCTGCTGCTGTCGCCGTAGGCGCCATCGCAGCCGCGACGAGCGGCGCCCAGGCGAAATATGTCTTCGCCCTGGTGCCGAAGAACATGAACAACCCGTTCTTCGATCAGGCCCGTGACGGCTGCAAGAAGGCCGAAGCCGAGTCGAACGGCGCCTTCGAGTGCCTGTACATCGGCCCCGGCGAACACGGTGGCGGTGACGAGCAGGCCCAGATCGTGCAGGACCTCGTGGCCAAGAAGGTGGACGGCATCGCTGTTTCGCCATCGAACGCTGCAGCCATGGCCGTTGCCGCCCAGGCCGCCAAGGAAGCCGGCATCCCGGTCCTGACCTGGGACTCGGACCTCCTGCCCGAGAACAAGGATCTCCGTGTGGCCTATATCGGCACGCACAACTATGAGATCGGCACCAACCTCGCCAAGCTGATCAAGACCATCAAGCCGAATGGCGGCACGGTCTGCATTCAGTCGGGTGGCGCTGCCGCTGCCAACCACAACGAGCGCATGCAGGGCATCCGCGACGAACTGTCGGGCACCAAGTCCGCCGCTTCGCCCGGCGACCGCCTGACCGGCCAGGGTGGCTGGACGGAAGCTGAAGGCTGCCCACTCTACACCGACGACGATTTCCCGAAGTCGGTGCAGCAGTTCGAAGACTTCATGGCGGCCAACCCGAACCTTGATGCCTTCGTGCCGACCGGCGGCTTCCCGCAGTTCATCCCCGATGCGAACCGCGCAGCCGTTGGCAAGTACAAGGACAAGATCGCTTCCAAGTCTCTCGCTCTCGTGGTGGCCGATACGCTGCCTGTGCAGATCGACCAGATGAAGGAAGGCCTGTCGCTTGGCCAGGTCGGCCAGCGTCCGTTCGAGATGGGCTACAAGACCATGTTCGCCCTTCAGGACATGAAGGACGGCAAGGCCGCTCCGGCAGACCCGACCTACACGGGCCTCGATGTCTGCACGCCTGAAACCGCTGACACCTGCATCGCCAAGTAAGGCGCTGCGCGTGAATTGACCGGAAGGGCGGATGGCAACATCCGCCCTTTTTCATGGCGCGGGCAGGCATTGAAGAAGGCATCAAACGATGATAGAAAACATGCCCATGCGTACCACCTTGGCTCTTGATGACGAACTCGTGGCCACGGCCCAGCGGCTGACCGGCGTCAACGAGAAAGCGACCCTCATACGTGAAGCCTTGAAGGCTCTCATTGCCCGTGAAAGCGCAATACGGCTGGCGCGCCTTGGTGGCAGCGACAGGCAGGCGAAGGCGCCGCGCCGCCGCCGCGCATCCCCGGAATGATCCTTGTCGACACCTCTGTCTGGATCGATCATCTCCGCAAGGGAGACGCACGCCTGATAAAGCTCCTCCACGACGCGCAGGTTCTCACCCATCCCTTTGTTGTCGGTGAAATTGCCCTGGGACAATTGCGCCAGCGCCGGGAAATTCTGGAAGGTCTGCAAAACCTCCCCATGAGCAGCCTCGCCAGTGATCCCGAAGTTCTTTCATATATCGAAACCCGGCGCCTCGGCGGCACCGGGATTGGCTATGTCGATGCCCATCTCCTGGCCTCTGCAAGCCTGACACCCGGTACCCGCATCTGGACCCGTGACAAGCGGCTCAAGGCTGCGGCACACTCGCTCAATCTCGTCGACACTGAAGGATGATTGCCCATGCCTGATATCTTCTCGCTCAAGGGCCGCGTCGCCCTCGTCACCGGCGCCTCGCGCGGCCTTGGCCTGGCCATGGCGAAGGCCCTCGTCGAACATGGCGCCACGGTCATCGTCAATGCCCGCAACGGCGCCGAGCTCAATGCCGCGGCCCAGAAGATCGGCGCGATACCGCTCGCCTTCGACGTCACCGACGCCGCCATCGCGCGCCAGAACCTCGATACCATCGTCAAGCGCCATGGCCGCCTCGACATCCTCGTCAACAATGCCGGCATCCAGCACCGCCGCCCCATCACCGAATGGACCGATGAGGATTTCGACCGCGTCATCGCCGTCAATCTCTCTTCCTGTTTCCGGCTGGCGCGCGATGCGGTGAAGCTCATGCTGCCCAACAAGTTCGGCCGTATCATCAACACGGGCAGCGTCGCCGCCATTCTCGGCCGCCCCACCATCCATGCCTATGTCGCCGCCAAGGCAGGCCTCCATGGCCTCACCCGCTCCATGGCCGCCGAGCTTGGCCGTCACGGCATCACCATCAATGCCCTGGCGCCCGGCTATTTCGCCACCGAGCTCAACACGGCCCTGCTCGAGGACAAGGCCTTCACCGCCTGGGTGGAAGCGCGCACGCCGGCCGGCCGCTGGGCCAAGCCTGAGGAATTGGGCGGGGCCGCCGTGTTCCTGGCCTCCAATGCCGCCGCCTATGTGAACGGCCATGTGCTGGCCGTCGATGGCGGGCTTTCGACCTCGCTCTAGCCTTTCTACCCCCGGCAAAAGGCCGCAGGCCCTTGTTGCGCTGGATCAATTTGATGTGGCGGCCTTTGCGCTAGAAAGGGCCGTCAAGGAGTGAACCATGAGCCGTCATCTTCTGGGAATTGCCGCTGCCCTCGCCCTGTTTGCCGGCGCATCCGCCGCTCACGCCGCCGACCTGAAGCGCGGCGCAAATCTCGCCAAGCTCTGCGCCGCCTGCCATTCCCTCACCGATGCCAGCAACAAGATCGGCCCGTCGCTCGCTGGCGTCATCGGGCGGCCCATGGCCAGCGTGGAAGGCTTCACCTATTCGCAGGCCATGAAGGACCACGCCGCCAAGGATGGCAGCTGGGATGAGGCCAAGCTCGTTGCCTATCTCGAAGACCCGCGCAAGACCGTGCCGGGTACGACCATGGCCTTCGGCGGCCTGAAGAAGCTGGCAGACCGCGAGAACATCGTCGCCTATCTCGCCACCCTCGCACCCGCCCCATAATCACCCACGGCGGCCGCGCCGCCCTTGCCAGTTTTTCCCGTTTGCGCGCATGATGCAGGACGGTGGCCCCGCCAAAGAGGGCCCGTATCAAGAGGGGGATTGCGTCATGGCCAGAAGGCCCGCCAGGGAAAAGCTCCGGAGCCTCTCCGACATCTACGCCTTCTTCCGCCGCAACCGCACGCCCATCACCTTCCTCTCGCCCACGCCCTACAACATCCTCGGGCTCGGCCGCTGGGTGAACAATTTCGAATACATCAACTTCTTCGACAGCTTCGACGGCAGCCACCCCAAGATCTTCGTGCCGCGCGAGCATGGGCCCCATGAGTTCCGCTCCATCGAGGACGTGAACAACTATCTCCTGCGCCACAAGGATGTGCGCGCCAGGCTGAAGGAGCGTGGGCCCGGCTATCTCCTCCTCGTCATGTTCGACGAGGAAACGGAGGCGCTGGCCAAGGAACTGGGCCAGACCATTGCGCTGCCGCCCGCCAAACTCCGCAAGCACATCGACTCCAAGATCATCACGACGAAGCTCGGCAACGAGGCCGGCATCAAGAGCGCCCCCAACACCATGGGCCGCGCCAAATCCTATGAGCAGCTCCGCAAGCTCGCCACCGCGGCGAAGCTCGGGCCCGATCTCGTGGTGCAGACGCCCTATGGCGATTCCGGCCGCACTACCTTCTTCATCAAGTCGGAGGAAGACTGGAACAAGAATGCCGAGCATCTCGTCAACGAGCAGCTCAAGGTCATGCGCCGCATCAACCACCTGCCGGGCACGCTGGAAGCCATCGCCACGAGCCATGGCACGCTGGTAGGCCCCATGCAGACCGACATCACGGGTTTCGCCGAGGTCACACCCTACAAGGGCGGCTGGTGCGGCAATGATGTGTTCCACGACGGGCTGGAGAAGGAGCGCAAGGCGGTGCAGCGCATGGCCCAGAAGCTCGGCGACCGGCTCTACAAGGCCGGCTATCGCGGCGCCTTCTGCATGGACTTCCTCATCGATACCGACACGCGCGAGGTCTATCTCGGCGAGATCAACCCGCGCATCTCCGGCGCCTCGCCCATGACGAACCTCATCACCTCCACCTATGGCGGCTGCCCGGTCTACATGTTCCACCTGCTCGAGTTCATGGACGTGGACTGGGAGATCGATCTCGCCAAGGTGCAGGCCCGCTGGTCCGACTTCGATAACTGGAGCCAGCTCATCCTCAAGTATCCGGTGGACCGCGTGGAGATGATCACCAAGGCGCCCTCATCGGGCATCTACCGCATGGATGACAAGGGCAACATAAGGCTGGTGCGCAAGTCCATCGACTGGTTCCTCGTCTCGGGCGAGGAGGAGGCCTTCTATCTGCGTGTCTACACGGCGGGAGACTACCGCTATCATGGCGCCGACATGGGCATCCTTGTCTCGCGTGGGCGCTTCCAGACCGACGACCGCAAGCTCACCGACCGCGCCAAGGCCTGGGTCTCGGCCATCCACCGCGAATTCCAGGCAACACCGCTCACCGGCTCCTCAGCCCCGACACCGCCCGCGGCATTCGGCGATCAGAAGATGTTTTGATTTTAGACGGATAAGGCGGGCGCCCCCTTCGCAACTCCCAAGTCGCACAAGTTGCATTAGTTGCCTATGGCAAAATATTACTACATAAGGTAGTCAGATAGCTGATTTGCACCACGAGGGTCGACGATGGGGCGCAAGACCAAAAAGCCACGCTGCTGGACTGCAAAAGAAGGTGACCTACGACTGATCGAAGCTGATGTTTCAGACGCACTGAAGCTCATAGACGATGGATCAATCCAACTTGTCTTGACCTCGCCTCCGTACAACCTTCGGAAAATCTATGAGCGCGATAGAGTTATGTCGCTCGACGAGTATGTTAGTTGGCTGGATCCAATTGTCGGAGAGTTGTGCAAGAAGGTGGGGCCAAAGGGAAGTATTTGCTGGCAGGTCGGAAACTTTGTTGACCAAGGCGCCGTGTATCCTCTGGATTACTATTTTTACGGACTGTTTCTCAAATACGGATTCAAACTCAGAAATAGAATTATATGGAAGTTTAATTTCGGCCTGCACGCAAAACGGCGATTCTCTGGACGCTATGAAACAGTGTTATGGCTTACAAAGTCGGATGATTACACCTTCAACCTCGATCCGGTACGCGTACCTCAACTTTATCCTGGAAAGAGACATTCTAGTTCGAAGGGGACTCAACGGGCGGGCACTCCTAGCGGCAATCCTCTCGGCAAGAATCCATCTGACTATTGGACATTCACGCCAGAGGAGAACTTTTTCTTGGACCCGATTTGGGACATCCCCAACGTTAAAGCCAATCATCCCGAACTAACAGATCATCCCTGCCAGTTTCCTCACGAACTTGCCGAGCGTTTTGTGTTGGCGCTCACCAAGTCAGGTGATGTCGTACTGGATCCCTTTGTCGGTGCCGGCACCTCTGCAATCGCCGCCATTAAACTCGGCCGAAAGTCAGTGGCAATTGACCGCTGCAAGGAATACGTCGAGCTAACGAAGAAACGCGTCAAGAAGCTCAGAGTTGGATCCATAAAACTTAGGAAATCTGGTCAAGAAGTTAGAGAGCCGAACGTGGCTGATCGAGTAGCTCGACCGCCAGCAGAATGGATCAAAATGGCAGCCGAGTAATGTCAAAAAGCTCGCAAAAGAAGCCAAAACCCAAAACGAAAAAAAAGAAAAAACTTTCGGCGGAAGAGAAAGCTAGAGCGAAACTCAAAGCTGATCACCGAAAAGGGGTGCGGAGCGTATTCAATCTTTGCGGCTTTAAGAGAGTTGGCTTCCTTTCCGACAAGGAGTTTATTTTCGAAGGTCAGAAATCGGATTTCGATGACCTGTTCATATATGAGAATGTATTTGTTTTTGCGGAGTATACGACAACTCAATCTTCGGCTGTCGGCGAGCACCTTAAGCTGAAGAAGATATTATATGATAAGGTATTTGCCAACCCTACGGGGTTTATCACGTTTCTAAAATCCTCGTTTCCTGCAATCACAAAAATATTAGACACACAATACCATCCATCTTCATTGCTGATTAGAGTTCTTTACTGCTCACGCTTCGATTTTGACGAGCACTACAAAGAAAATGTCCCCGGTCCTATATATATGGACTATCCAATTCTGCGATACTTCACTTCCGTAGTTGAGGCTATCAGGAAATCTACACGCCACGAACTCTTTCATTTTCTAGAGATAGATGCCGCGAAAATTGGCGACGACGGTAAGATCAACGTTGCAACACAGTCACGAGACTATCACGGCTCTGTATTACCTGAATCGCACTCGCACTTCGACAGCGGATACAAAGTTATCACCTTTTATGCAGACCCAGAGGCCTTACTTAAAACCTGTTACGTTCTTCGGAAGGAAGGCTGGCGAGAGTCAATAAATTTGTATCAACGAATGATCTCGAAGAAAAAGATCGAAGCCATACGTCACTACTTAAAAGATCAAAAGCGAGTTTTCATCAACAATATTGTTGTTACGCTGCCTTCAGACGTGAAACCCTTGGACAAAAAGGGCAATACTGTTGAAACTTCTAATTTAACCACCACATCGCCAGTGATTATCAAGATTCCATTTGCTCAGAACAGTGTAGGGATTGTGGATGGGCAGCACCGCATTTTTGCGTATCACGAAACGATTGTAGATGATCCAGAAATCGCAAAATTGCGGATACAGCAGAACCTTTTGATCACTGGTATCATTTTTCCACAGAATATCTCATCTGAAGAGCGCGAGCAGTTCGAAGCAAGACTATTCTTGGAGATAAACTCAAACCAAACGAATGCTAAGTCCGACCTAAAGCAAGCAATAGGAGTTGTCTTAGATCCTCTCTCTCCAGAATCGATAGCTTCCAGAGTTTTATCTGCGCTCGCGAGAAAAGGTCCATTGACAGGTTTCATCCAGCAACATTTCTATGAGACCGACAAACTGAAGACGTCTTCAATTGTAAGCTACGGACTCAAGCCGCTCGTGAAACTGTCTGGTGATGACTCGCTTTTTTCGACTTGGAGTCATACTGGTAAAAACAAATTGAAAAGTGGAAAGGGGATTGATGCTCTGAAAGCCTATATTGAGTATTGCTCGGATTCTATCAATACAGTTCTCTCGGCCATTAAACAGAACGTCAGTGCTGATCGCTGGACGACGGATAAGAAAGTGGCCAAGAGACTGTTAACCACCACTCAAGTTAACGGCTTTCTAATTCTTACTCGGCTTCTTGTTGAGAGCAAAATCAATCTCGACCAATCGGCAATTGCAAAGAAAGTCAAAGGAATAGATAGCTTTGATTTTGGCTTGTACCGATCCAGTCAATACAATCGAATGGCAGAAAAGATATTTGGCACCTACTTCTCTTAGGATCGCTCTATCTACTCAATTAATCTAAGTGCTTCGCCTTTTCTGTATCTGTCTTCCCTCCCCACAAAGCTCCTTCGCACCGGCAGCGTGGTCACATTGACCGGTGCCGGCGCGTCGACGCGGCGCGGCGTTGCCACCGGGCCGCGTGACTCGAGATAGCCCGTGTCGAAACCCGCCCCAATAGACGGGAACTGCGCCGGGCGGTCACGGAAGTTCCTGGCCATCTCACCGATCACACGTCGCATTGCGCTACTCGCGCCGCACCGATGCCAATCTTCCCGCCCGCGCCTTCTCGCGCAATTGATCGAACACCTGCTTGCCCAGCGCCTGCGGGATCATGCCATAAGCCCAGGCGTCCTTGCGCGCAGGCATGACGCCATGCGGAATGAGCCCCTTCTCCCAGTGCAGCACATTCACCTGATCGGTCTTGATCCAGCAGGGCGCGTCATCAAGCCCAAGATGGCGCGCCACCGCGAGCGGGACAGGCACGGCGGTTTCGCCAGGGCCTGGTGGGGAGTGGGTGACGGGGCAGAGCACCACATCGCGACTGCCGTCCGGCTTCTCGCCCGCCACCACGACAATCGCGCAGGGCCGGTCCTTGCGGCCATGCAGCTGGCCTGCTGCGCGCTCGTCCTTCCACAGGAAGTCATAGCGCAGCACGAGGCCGGGCCGGGGCTCCAGCACCACGGGCTCACTTCATCAAATGATCGAGTTCAGGCGTTGCCTCGCCCTGATAACCCTTGTCGAGTTCGGCGAGGATTTCATCCGGCAGCGCATGGGCATGATAGGCGCGGCGCGTGTCGAGGGCCTTGAGCCGCTGATATTCCTGCGCCGACATGACGACGAGCGACTCCCGCCCGTGATGGGTGATGGACACCGGCTCGCGGATGGCGATTTCGCGGTATTGCCCGAATTTCTTCTGCAGCTCGGCGGCAGTAATGGTGACCATTGAGGCTGTCTCCTATTTTCCGCAATATACGGAAAATCCGGAAACTTTCAAGCCTACCCCACAAAGCTCCTTCGCACCGGCAGCGTCGTCACATTGACCGGTGCTGGCGCATCGACGCGGCGCGGCGTTGCCACGGGGCCGAGTGAATCGAGATAGCCCGTGTCGAAGCCCGGCCCATAGACCGGGAACTGCGCCGGGCGGTCGCGGAAGCTTTTGGCCATCTGGCCCAAGCCGCGGATGCCGCGCTCGCGGCTGCGCCGCACCTGCTCGAAGTCGATCTCGATCGGAATGATCTGTTCGGAATTGTCGCCCCGGTGCAGCTGCCGCCCGGAAGGATCGAACACGCAGGATTGCCCGTTGCCGCCAGCCCCCAGCCCGTTCACATCGAAGACATAGGCCTGCATCATCGCCGAGGTGGCGTGGCTGATGGCGATGTCCACGTCGCGGTCGATCGTGTGCGTCATCACCGGATGCAGGATCACCTCGGCCCCCATGGCGGTGAGCTGGCGCGAGGTTTCGGGGAACCAGATGTCGTAGCAGTTGAGCATGCCGAAGCGGCCCGCCCCTTCCACGTCGAAGACGAAGAATTCGTCACCCGGTGTCACGCCCTGTTCCAGCGGCACGAAGGGGAACATCTTGCGGTAGCGCCCGATCACCTCGCCCTGCGGATTGATGATCGAGGTGGTGTTGTAGATGCCGCCCTCGCGGCGCTCATACATTGAGCCGTTGATGAGCCAGATGCGATGGTGCCGCGCCATCTCCTGGAAGGCCGCCTCGGCATTGCCGGGCAGCGGCTGGGCGTGGTGCAGGAGCGGCCCGTAGCAGGCCAGTTCCGAGAACAGCACCATCTGCACCCAAGGATAGAGATGCATGGTGAGGTCGATCCGCTGCCGCATGGCCTCGATGTTCGAGCCATGGTTGAGGTTCATCTGGATGCCGGCGATGGCGAATGGCGTCACGAAGCCTCCTCTGCCGCGGCGGCGCGGCGGATGATCAAGGGCGGAGTGTAACCTGAAGCGCTACGGAAAGGCAAATTGGCCACCGCAATGCTGCCACCTGAACAGCAAAACGGGCCGCATCATACGGCCCGTCTTGTGCTGTGTGCAGTCAGCGTGTTCGTGTCGGCGCGAAACACCCCGGCGCTGCGCCGGGGCATAACCCGTCATGCCGCTTCTTCGGCGGCGTCGTCGTCGCCCTTTTCGCCGCCCGCGGCATTGCCGCGCTTGGCGTTGCGGGCCAGGTAATCCTCGAGTTCCTTCACGCACTGGTCTTCGTCGACCTTGCGCACGGCGGCGAGTTCACGGGCAAAGCGCGCCAGCGCCTGCTCGAAGAGCTGCCGTTCGGAATAGGATTGCTCGGGCTGGCGCTCCGAGCGGTACAGGTCGCGGATCACCTCGGCCACGGCAATCATGTCGCCGGAGTTGATCTTCGCATCATATTCCTGGGCCCGGCGCGACCACATGGTGCGCTTGATGCGGGCCCGGCCACGGATCACCTTCATGGCGGCTTCGATCATCGTGCGGTCGGCCAGGTGGCGCATGCCCTTGGCTTCGGCGCGGTTCGTCGGCACCTTGAGGCGGAGCTTTTCCTTCTCGAAATCGACGATGTAGAGCTCGAGCTTCACGCCGGCGATTTCCTGTTCCTCGATGTTCGAGATCTTGCCCACGCCATGGGCGGGGTAAACCACGAGCTCGCCAACCTTGAAGGTGGGCTTCTTCGGCGCAGCCGGAGCCGCAGCAACGGCGGGCTTGGCAGCCACCGGGGCGGCCGCAGGCTTGGCCTGTGCCGCAGGCTGGGCAACGGCAGGCCTGACCACGGCCTTCTGCGGCGCCGCAACGGGCTTCACGGCAGGCTTGGCAGCCACCGGCTTCACGGCCGGCTGAACCTTGGCCTTCACCACCGGCTTTGCCGGGGCCTTGGCCTGTACCTTCTTGGCGGGCTTTGCAGCGGGCTTCGCCTTGGCGGCGGGCTTAGACTTTGTTTTTGCTTTGTTTTTCACGGTTTTGACCATCTGCCTGACCCTTGTTGTTGGCCGGAAGACCCGTTTCGGGGTTCCCGGCAGGTGAAAGAGACGAAAAAATCCGGGCAAATACCCGGATCCCGACGTCTCTTCCCCAATTCATCTACATGGGGGCACCCTAGCACGAATTTAAGGAAATTTAAAGGGACGGTGCTCCGTGTACGGCGCATTTCTCCCTGCGATAAAACCGCATGGTTAACGAGATGCCACCCCGGAAGGCCACCAAAGCCACCTTTTGCCGGTAAAAATATGCGGCAAATTCAATGGCCTGCACCAAGGGTCCGGCAACCATCCGATTCAGTAAATTGCGCCTTGTGCAGATATGTGAGGCGAAATCCGCCGTTTCAATCGCCCTGGCCCGGGTTGGGCGAGAGCAGTGCCAGCTTGTCCGGCTTGCCGTCAAATTCCTTGGCCTCGGGCAGCGCATCGCGCTTCACCGTCACGTTCGGCCATTTCACGGCATATTCGCCGTTGAGCTTCAGCCAGTCCTCGAGGCCGGGCTCCGTGTCGGGCTTGATCGCCTCGGCCGGGCATTCCGGTTCGCACACACCGCAGTCGATGCATTCGTCCGGATGGATCACCAGGAAGTTCTCGCCCTCATAGAAACAGTCCACCGGGCAGACTTCCACGCAATCCATGTACTTGCACTTGATGCAGTTCTCGGTGACGACATAGGTCATGAATGAAGGCTCGTTGCTCTTGCAGGGCTTTTCGGACGATGCCTCTAGCGCATCGAAACCGCGAGGGGAACCACTTCAAAACTCAAAGATGGCGCAGGCTCATGCGTGGCTTTCAGGGCTTGTCGCCTGGGCCTCATGGGCCTCAGGCACCGCCGGCAGGGTCAGGTCATCATAGAGCGCCTGGGCCAGGCTGGCGGAGCCCCGCCGTTCTGCCTCGCCGCGCACCCGCACCACCTTCACCCGCCCGGGCAGCGCGATCGTCAGCACGTCATCGGGCTTCACCGCGCAGGAGCATTTCACCACCCGCACCTTGTTGAGCCGCACATGCCCTTCCTCCACAAGCGCCTGCGCCGCCGCGCGGTGCTTCACGAAGCGGGCATAGACAAGCCACTTGTCGATGCGCTGGCTCAGGTCTTGCCCTTCTCGAACTGGGCCTTGAGAGCGCCAAGCACCGCAAAGGGCGAATTGGGATCGGCGGGCCGCTCGGGGCGCTTCGGTCGCTCCTGCCGGGGGCGTTCAGGCTTGCCGTTCCGCTCCTGCCGCTCGCCACGCTCATGCTCGCGCTTGCCGCGGCCTTCGCCCTTTCCATGCGGCCTGCCATGGCGCTCGGGCCCGCGGCCCTCCTGCCCTTCCGGCCTGCCGCCAGCCCCGCCCTGCCGGGGCCTGTGCTCGGGGCGCTGGCGCTGGGCCCGGAACGGTCCCATGCCTTCCGGCCACCAGACATTGGCCTCGGCCAGTTCCGCTTCGGCGGGCGCAGCCTCAGCAGCCGGTGTCTCCACCACTGCCGTCTCTGTCTCCACCACCACGGCAGCTTCGGCCACGGGCGCTTCCGCCACCACCGTATCCGCAGCGGCAGGGGCCTCCTCGGTTGCAATTTCGGCCACCGCTTCTTCAGCCACCGCTTCCGCAGGTGCCGGTGCGTCCGCCGCCGCCTTGCCCTTGGCTCCGGGTGTGGCAGGTTTCGGCAGCATGCGCTTCTGCGCCCGGAACCCGAGGCTCGTCAGGATCGCGTCGAACTCCTCGCCCGAGCAGCCCACCAGAGACATCATGTCGGGCACAACGGTGAAGCCGCCGCCCTCGACAGAGCCCGCAGGCCGCGGCTCTTCCGGAAAACGCGGCTTCCAGAACACACGGTCGCGTACCAAGTCGGAGAGGCGCTCCAGCATGTCGACGCGCACGATGCGCGGTCCGCACACACGATAGCCGCACATGCGATAGAAGCCGTCCGGCTTGCTTGCATCGGCGGCCGCAGAAGTCAGGCCATTGGCCGGCGCTGCCGGCAATTCGCCAAGGCTCTCGCCGCGCTTTTCCTTTTCCAGCCACCACAGCAGCAGGCGCAGATCGGTCGCCGCGGGCTTGAGCAGGGCAGGCAGGAACAGTGTGAAGGCACCGAAGCGCACACCCAGTGTGCGCAGCTTGGCGCGCTCTTCCTGGCCGAGCTGCTTCACTTCTTCGGCAACTTCATCGCGCGACAGCACGCCATAATTCTCGGCGATGCGATAGGCGACGCCGCGGGCGATGCCCTCGATGCCGTCCGGCTCCTCGAGCTTCATCAGCGGTTCAATCAGCGTGGCGATCTGCCGGTCGGCAAATTTCTGCAGGCGCTCGCGCACCAGCTCGCGGTCGGCCGGCGCCAGCACATCGTCGGCAATCACTTCGGCACGCGGGCGGAAACGCTGGTCGCCGCCTGCGAGCTTGCCCACCGCATGGCCCTGCCAGATAATCTGCCCGAGCCGCGACAGCTTCAGTTCGGATTCGCTCGATGACGACAGCGACTTCGCCCGTGCGGCCACTTCACTGGCCAGCGCCTGCACGGCGGCGGCCTTCAATACCCGGGTCTCGGACCCGGCGATGGAGGGATCGGGAATGAAGCTCAGGCCCTGGATACGGCCCACCGCCTCGCCTTCCACCGAGATCACGCCATCATCTTCTACACTCGACATCAAACCTTCCTTCTTCGAAAGCCGCCGCATCAATACACTGGTTTTGCGGTCAATGAAACGATGGGTCAGGCGCTCGTGGAGAACGTCTGAAAGACGGTCCTCGATCTCCTTGGCCCGGCCCTGCCAGTAGAGCGGTGCTTCAAGCCAGTCCGCCCGGTTGGCGATGAACGTCCAGGTGCGCACATGCGAAATGCGCGTCGAGAGCGTATCGATGCCGCCCTCCACATTATCGCAATAGGACAGCTGCTGGGCGAACCAGTCTTCCGGAATATGGCCCTTGGCCCCGAAGATGAACTGGATCACCCGGCCCACGAGATGGGCGTGTTCGGCGGGCGAAATGTTGCGGTAGTCCGGAATCTGGCAGGCCTCCCAGGCACGCTCCACCTGTTCTGCCGTCTGCACCAGCGATCTTACGCTTTCATCACGGTTCACCGCTTCCAGCGCATCGACATCGGGCGCGTTCTGCGCCCGCGTCAGGCCCTCGGTGCGGGGCAGCACGCCAAGGCTCTTGCGCAAGCTGTCGAGCGAGCGGAAGTCGAGGTCGCGGTTCCGCCACTGCAACACCCGCACGCTGTCGAAATTGTGGTTCTCCAGCCGGTCGATCGTCTCCTGCTCGAAAGGCTCGGCATCGCCCGACACACCGAAGGTGCCATCATTGAGATGGCGTCCGGCGCGCCC
This sequence comes from Pseudomonadota bacterium, assembly GCA_020161855.1. Taxonomy (GTDB): domain Bacteria; phylum Pseudomonadota; class Alphaproteobacteria; order Rhizobiales; family Aestuariivirgaceae; genus Aestuariivirga. Next base: position 644,336 of record JAIUNJ010000001.1, on the reverse strand, counting down.
CGCCACCTGGCCCAGTTCGGCCGGCGTCAGGTTGCGGAACTGAAAACCGTCAAACTTGCGCGTCGAGGAGAAGGCCACATGGTCCACATCCATGTTGAGCCCCATGCCGATCGCATCGGTGGCAACGATATAGTCCACGTCGCCCGACTGGTAGAGCGCCACCTGGGCATTGCGCGTGCGCGGCGACAATGCCCCCATCACCACGGCGGCCCCGCCCTGCTGGCGGCGGATGAGCTCGGCCACGGCATAGACCATCTCCGCCGTGAAGGCGACGATGGCCGAGCGCCGTGGCAGGCGCGTCAGTTTCTTTTGCCCGGCATAGGACAGCTTCGAAAGCCGCGGCCGGGACACGAAGGTCGTCCGCGGCAGCATCTTCTCGAGGATGGGCCGCATGGTGGCGGCGCCGAGCAGCACGGTTTCGTCAATGCCGCGCCGGTGCAGGATGCGGTCAGTGAAGATGTGCCCGCGTTCCAAGTCATTGGCGAGCTGCACTTCGTCAATCGCGAGGAACGGCACATCCACGTCGGGCGGCATCGCCTCCACCGTGCAGACCCAGTAGCGCGGCGCAACGGGGATGATCTTCTCTTCGCCCGTCACCAGCGCCACCGCGTGGTCACCGGCCCGCAGCCGCACCCGGTCATAGATCTCGCGGGCCAGGAGCCGCAGCGGCAGGCCGATCATCCCGCCGCCATGGGCGAGCATCCGCTCCACCGCATAGTGGGTCTTGCCGGTATTGGTAGGTCCCAGAACGGCAGTCACAGGGCTCTGCCGCAGGGGTGGGCGTTGGAAGTTCATGTCGCCCCAAGGTGGGGGAAATGCAGCGGATTCTCAATGGCCCGTTTCTGGTTTTGAGACAGGCTGTTAACCTTCGGAGAGAAGGGCGAACGGAGCGCGCCCGAATCGCTGATGGACCAGTTTTCCGCTTTTGTTCCTTCGATTTTGAAGCAAACTGGAAAGGTCATCTTCTCGTCTCCACCCGCGGCAGCGGGCCTGCCAGGCCTTGCGCGTTAACTTTCTGGCCGCGAAAGTTAACGGAAGGTGACCGGCAAGCCGCTGATTGGACTCATAAAATCAAGAAAGCGTTCCAGGCGGGAACAAACCCCGCCCGAATCGCTTCCTAGCTCGTTTTCGCGCTTTGTTCACGCTATCCCTAGGGGGTTGGCGGCGGCGGAACCACTATCGCGTTCCGCCGTACCCTCTCCCGGAAGGGCCTTGAAGCCGTTCTGCGCTGTTTACGTTAACCATCTGTCCCGAAATGGGATTCGCCCTCCACGTCGTCTTCGTGGGCTTGCAAGACTGTTGCTGGAAGGAGATGAGCCCGGGGCCTAAGGCGCCGGACTGGAGACCCATTTCTGGATTGTCCACAAATCTAGTGAAACACCGCGCGCCTGTCAAGCACTAATTTCACAATTGATATCTTTTTTCATAAGACCTTGAAAGAGCCCGCCCTTTCAGGCTTGACCTGCCCCGGACCCGCCGCTATGGGAACCGCCACATTCACGCCGGGTGCGAGAACGCCCGGCTTTCTTACGTTTAGATCACGGAGAGTAACATGTCCCGCCGCTGCGAATTCACCGGCAAGGGTTGGCAGAGTGGCCACCAGGTGAGCCACGCCAACAACAAGACCAAGACCCGCTTCATGCCCAATCTCTGCGACGTGACGCTGATCTCGGATGCCCTTGGCAATTCCTATTCCTTCCGCATCTCGGCCCATGCCCTCAAGACCGTCGAACATCGCGGCGGCCTCGATGCTTTCCTGCTCAAGGCCAAGAACGACGAACTCTCGGCCAAGGCCCTCAAGCTCAAGCGCGCTGTCGCCAAGAAGCTCGAAGCCCAGAAGGCCGCCTGAACCGCCACATCGGCGACCTGAATTTGAAACCGCCCTTCTCGGGGCGGTTTTTCATTTCAGCGGGCGGAAATTGGGAGTCGCCTGCTCCCGGTGGTTCTGCGAGAAACGCGCCATGGCCGAACCTCCTCATCCCCGCCGCCATTCTCCCAAGGCGTCCCGCGACGGCACGCCCCGCATCCACAGCACCGCTTCGCTCCGCGACACCGTTCCCGGCCGCTTCACCGATGTGGCCGAGCGTGTCATCCTCCATGACTGCGAACTCGGCGACTACTCCTACGTCGAGCGCGATGCCCATGCCATCTACACGGCGATCGGAAAGTTCTGTGCCATCGCAGCCGCCGCCCGCATAAATGCGCTGAACCATCCCTACGGCCGCATCTCGCAACACAAGTTCACCTACCGGCCCAACGAATATTTTCTCGGCGCGAAACTCGACAAGGCCTACCGAGAGGAGCGGCTCAGGCGCCGCGTGGTGATCGGCCATGATGTCTGGATCGGTCATGGCGCCATCATCCTGCCGGGCATAGAGATCGGCCACGGCGCCATCGTCGGCGCTGGCAGCGTCGTGACGAAGGACGTCGAACCCTATGCCATCGTCGCTGGCAATCCAGCGAAACACATCAAGTGGCGTTTTGCAAAATCCATCCGTGAACGGATCATCGCGCTGGCCTGGTGGGACTGGGAGCATGACCGCCTTGCCGCTGCCGTTCCCGACATCCAGGCGCTTTCGCCGGAAGAATTTCTCGCGCGCTACGCCTGAGGCCGCAGCCGCTCGAAGAGCCGCACCGCGCCGCCCTTGTATGTCGCCTCGCAAAACGGCCGGAAGCCATGCCCGGCGGCAAGCTTGAACGAGGCTTCGTTCCCCGGCGAGATCATGCACACCAGCCGCGATGGCTTGAGCGTCCCGTCAGCCCATTGAAAAATGGCGGCCAGCGCCTCCGACATCAGCCCGCGCCGCCAGTGATCCGGATGCAGCATCCAGCCGGCTTCCGGATCCCCGTCAATCGCCGGGTCAAGGTCACGGTGAAAATCTGCAAGCCCGGCATCGCCGATATACCGCCCGCCATCGCGCAGGGTCACGGCCCAGTAGCCGAAGCCCAGAAGCGGCCAGAGCCCGCGATAGCGCAGAAGCCGCATCCAGCTTTCCTCCCGCGTTGAAGCGCGCCCGGTGATGTCGCGATAGATTCGTTCATCCTGCCAGAGCGCCAGCATCGGTTCGAAATCGGAGACATCATGGACACGGAGAACGAGGCGCTCCGTCGTGAGAACAGGAGGCGCGTGCAGCACTCTCAGGCGGCGGCCTTGCGCCGCTTCGGTGCCGCAGGCTTCTTCGTCGCGGTCTTCTCGTCGAAGAGCTCCGCCAGCTTCTCGGTCATGGCGCCGCCAAGCTCCTCGGCATCCACGATGGTGACGGCGCGCTTGTAGTAGCGCGTCACGTCATGGCCGATGCCGATGGCGATCAGCTCAACTGGCGAGCGGCCTTCGATATCGGTAATCACCTGCCGCAGATGGCGCTCGAGATAGTTTCCGGAATTGACCGAAAGCGTCGAGTCATCGACCGGGGCACCATCCGAGATCACCATCATGATCTTGCGCTGCTCCTGCCGGCCGAGGAGACGGTTATGCGCCCAGATCAGTGCTTCACCGTCGATGTTCTCCTTGAGCAGGCCCTCGCGCATCATCAGCCCGAGATTGCGCCGCGCCCGCCGCCATGGCTCATCGGCCGCCTTGTAGACGATGTGGCGCAGGTCATTGAGACGGCCTGGGTTGGCAGGCTTTCCCGCCCCCAGCCATTTCTCGCGCGCCTGCCCACCTTTCCAGGCCCGGGTCGTGAACCCGAGGATCTCGACCTTCACGCCACAGCGTTCCAGCGTGCGGGCCAGAATATCGGCGCAGGTGGCGGCAACAGTGATCGGCCGGCCGCGCATCGAGCCTGAATTGTCGAGCAGCAGCGTCACCACCGTATCGCGGAACTTCGTATCCTTCTCCATCTTGAAGGAGAGCGGATGCATGGGATCGATGACAACGCGCATCAGCTTCGCCGTGTCGAGAATGCCCTCCTCGAGATCGAAGTCCCAGGAGCGGTTCTGCTGCGCCATCAGGCGGCGCTGCAACCGGTTGGCAAGCCGAGCCACCACCCCCTGCAGGTTGGAAAGCTGCTTGTCGAGATAGGCGCGCAGCCGCGTCAGTTCCTCGGCATCGCAGAGATCCTGCGCCTCAACCACCTCGTCGAACTGGTTGGTATAGACCTTGTAGAAATCCTCGTTGCTGATTGAGGAGAAGGGCAGCTGCGGGCGGAATGGCTCCTCGCCATCGACATCGTCGTCGGTCTCGGCGTCCTCGGGCTGCTCGTCGGTCTCGATCGACTGCGCCTCCATCTCGGCGGACTCGGTCTCGCCCTCGGCCTGCTCCATCTGCTCGGCCTGGGCCTCGCTTTCCTGTTCCTGGCCTTCAGGCGTCTCGTTGCGCTCGCCGGAATCTTCTTCCGCCTCTTGTTCCTCGTTCTCCTCGCCCTTGTCCGGGTCGTCACCCAGTTCATCGGCCATGTCGAGCGCGGCAATCAGCTCGCGCGAGAGCCGGGCAAAGGCCTGCTGGTCATGCAGCGCATCGCCGAGATGGGAGAGTTCAGCCGCAGCCTTCTCCTCGACCCAGGGGCGCCAGATATCGACATAGGGCCGTGCGGCAGGCGGCGGCGCCTCGCCAGTCAGGCGTTCACGCAGGATGAGGCCCACCGCCTCTTCCAGCGGCGTGTCGCGCCGGTTGGTCGAACGGTTGACAACGCTTCGCGAGTAGCGGTCGTCAAGCATGGCCGAGAGGTTCTTCTTGACGCCCGGCATGGCGAGCGAGCCGATGGCCTCGACCCGGGCCTGCTCCACCGCGTCAAAAACCGCACGGGCATTCTTGCCCTGCGGCTGGTAGCGGTTGTGAATCGTATCCGTATGGTTGGAAAGGCGCAGGGCAAAGCTGTCCGCCAGACCGCGCGTGATGGCGATATCCTTCTCGGTGGTGCCTTGCCCCACCTGCGGCAGCTTAACCCGGTGCCCGACAAGGCCCGGCTGCTCGTTGCCGAAGGTCACCGCCAGTTCCGGATCGAGCGCCAGCGTCTTCATGGCCGTGCCCAGCACGCCCTTGAAACGTTCGGCGCGGTCCTCTTTGCCGGAGCTCACGGAAACCGCCGGATCAGGCGATGGCGAGGCGAGCCGCCGATTCCGGCAGCTCTTCGCCGAAGCAGCGCTGGTAGAACTCGGCCACGATGGGCCGTTCCAGCTCGTCGCACTTGTTGAGGAAGGTCACGCGGAAGGCGAAGCCAAGGTCGCCGCCGAAGATTTCGGCGTTCTGCGCCCAGGTGATCACGGTGCGCGGGCTCATGACCGTCGAGATGTCACCCTGCATGAAAGCGTTGCGGGTGAGATCGGCCACGCGCACCATGTTGGCCAGAACTTTCTTGCCCTTCTCGCCCTCATAGGATTTGCACTTGGCATGTACGATGCCGACTTCCTGCGCATGCGGCAGGTAGTTCAGTGCCGTCACGATGGACCAGCGGTCCATCTGCGCCTGGTTGATCTGCTGCGTGCCGTGATAGAGGCCCGTCGTATCGCCAAGGCCCACGGTGTTTGCAGTGGCAAAGAGCCGGAAGGCCGAATGCGGACGGATCACGCGGCTCTGGTCGAGGAGCGTCAGCTTACCCGAGGATTCGAGAATGCGCTGGATCACGAACATGACGTCGGGACGGCCCGCATCATACTCGTCGAAAACCAGCGCCACATTGTGCTGGTAGGCCCAGGGCAGGATGCCTTCGCGGAATTCTGTCACCTGCTTGCCATCCTTCAGCACGATCGCATCCTTGCCGATGAGATCGATACGGCTGATATGGCTGTCGAGGTTGATGCGGATACAGGGCCAGTTGAGGCGCGCCGCCACCTGCTCGATATGGGTGGACTTGCCGGTGCCGTGATAGCCGGTCACCATCACGCGGCGGTTGTAGGCAAAGCCCGCCAGGATGGCGAGCGTCGTTTCCTTGTTGAACAGGTAATCGGAATCGAGATCCGGCACGTGCTCGCTGGTCTCGGAATAGGCAGGTGCCTGCATGTTCGTCTCGAAGCCGAAGACCTGCGCCACGGAAATTGTCTTGTCGGGGGCGCCGGGCAGGCTGCCATTGGCCTTGGAAGTCATCTCACTCACAATCTCTTTGGCCTGTCGGGGGCCACTATGCCGTCACCATGTCGGGGATAACGTCTTGTAGTCGTTCAGGCGGCGGCGGGCAAGATCAGCAGAAGCCACTGGCCCTCAAAGTATCATAGGCCTGGATCACCGCCTTGAGCGTGTCCTCATTGGCCCGGCTACCGCCATTGGCGTCCGGGTGCAGGCGCTTCACCAGCAGCTTGTACTTCGCTTTCGCGTCGTCAGGCGTCGCATTTTCGTCGAGGCCCAGCGTTTGCAGTGCTGCCAGCTCGTTCTTGCGCAGGGTCCGGCCCAGTTTCTGCTCGGCAGGCTTGCGTTCCCGGCCCAGAAGCTCCAGCGGATCGCGGACATTGCGGGCCGTGCCGCGCCGCGCCCCGGCATTGGCATGGGCATTCTCGCCCAGCTTCCAGGTCGGCCGGTGCCCGGTCTGGGAGGCCTTCTGGTAATCGCTGATCGAGGCATCCCCCATGCCGGCAAAATAATTGTACGACTTGTTATACTCCTGCACATGCTGCAGGCAGAACGCATGGAACTGGCCTTCGGCATTGCGGCCCTTGGGCGCCTTGTGGCGGGCGGGCTTCTCGCAGCCGGGCCATTCGCAGGTCTTTTCCACCTTGGGCTCGGGTTTCGAGCCGCGCGGCGTCATCCTGATCTTGTCGAAGTATTTTGAATCGAGTTTCATGGGTCAATTATGGGGGCGGCAACCTTGCGCCGCAACGTGTAACAGGAGCACAGGAAAGATGGATTTGGGACCGGTCGGCACAAAACTCAAGCAGAAGCTCGAGACCGCTTTCCAGCCCGCGTTCCTTAGTGTGATTGACGAAAGCAATCAACACGAGGGCCACGCCGGCAGCCATCCCTCGGGCGAAAGCCACTTCCGCATCAGGATCATGGCTGACGCCTTCGCAGGCAAGTCACGCGTTGCCCAGCACCGCCTGGTCAATGAAGCCCTGGCCGAAGAACTGCGAACCCGTGTTCATGCCCTGGCGATCGAGGTCATGAAGGCTTGACCGGCTGGTCGTCAGCGGATTCCTCAGCCTCAAGTTGGCGCACCCGGATCGAGGTCAGCTGCTGGCGCTTTTTCTTAAGCACCTCGAAACGGAAACCATGAAACTCGAAAACCTGCCCGACCATCGGAATCATGCGGGCCTCGTGGATCACCAGTCCGGCAATGGTGGTGGCTTCGTCATCGGGCAGCTTCCAGTCAAAGGCGCGGTTGAGATCGCGCAACGGCACGCTGCCATCGATCACGAATGAACCATCCTTGCCTTTGCGCACGCCCGTTGCCACAGCGTCGAACTCATCCTTGATGTCGCCGACGATCTCTTCGAGAATGTCCTCGAGGGTGATCAGGCCCTGCACTTCGCCATATTCGTCGACGACGATGGCAAAATGGATCTTGCGGCGCAGGAAGGCCTTGAGCTGATCCTCCAGGGGCTGCGTATCGGGCACGAACCAGGTTTCGCTGATAATGTCTTCGAGCTTGATCTTCGAGGCATCGCCTTCGGCCTTCTGAAGGGCAACAAAGAGCGCCTTGCCATGCAGCACGCCGATGATGTTGTCGGGCTTGTCCTTCCACACCGGAATGCGCGTGAAGCGGCTCTTCAGGACATGCTCCACGATCGCCTTGACCGGCTCGCCGGCATCGATCGATTCCATCTGGGTGCGATGGACCATGACATCGAGCACTTCGAGATTCTTGAGATCGAGAATGCCGCCCAGCATGTCACGGTCCGATTTGACCAGAGACTCTTCCTTGTGATGAAGGTCAATGGCGCCACGCAGTTCCTCATGCGCGGTCAGCACATTGACGTTCGCTTTGACGTTGACCCCCAGCAACCTGAGCGCCGTCTTCACCACAAGCTCGACGGCAATGACGATGGGACCGAGAACCGCCGAGATGACCCGCATCAGCGGCGCCACCGCCAGTGCGGTGCGCTCGGGATAGCTGATGGCATAGGTCTTGGGCATCACTTCGGCGAAGATCAGGATGATCACCGTCATGGCGGCCGAGGCGATGACAGCACCACTGTCACCGAAAATCTTGATGAGGGCTGCCGTGGCCAGGGCCGAGGCCGTGATGTTGGCGAGGTTGTTGCCAAGCAGCAGTGCGCCAATCAGCCGTTCCGGCACCTGCAGCAGCCGGAGCGCCGAGGCGGCGCGCTTGCTGCCGCGCCGTTCGATCTCGGTGAGGCGTGCCCGCGAGGCTGCGGTCATGCCGGTTTCCGCCGCCGAGAAGAAGCCTGAAACCAGGATCAGCAGGAAAATCGAAATCGCGGCATAGCCGATCTCACCCGTCATGGTGCTTTGCAGTCCTCTTCCAGAAAGGCCAGAACATCCTGGCTGTTGACGTCGCGTGCAATGAACGCCTCGCCGATCCCTTCAACGAGAATGAAGGTGAGCTTGCCTTGCACGGCCTTCTTGTCCTGCTTCATGAGATCAAGCAGCGCCGCTGGCGGCGGCAGGCTGCCGGGCACCTGCGACATGTGGGTTGGAAGCCCGGCAGAAGCGAGATGGGCCGCCACGCGGTCGGCAAGCTCCGCTGCGCAAAGTCCCTGCCGCGCCGAGAAACGGAACGCCTGCACCATGCCGATCGATACGGCCTCGCCATGCAGGAGCCTGTCGGAATAGCCGGCCCCCGCTTCCAGCGCATGGCCAAAGGTGTGGCCAAGATTGAGAAGGGCCCGCACCCCCGTTTCGGTTTCATCCTCGGCCACGATCCGCGCCTTGGCTTCGCAGCTCGTGCGCACCGCCTGGGTGATGGCAGAGGCGTCGTTCGCCATGATGGATTTCACATGCGTCTCAAGCCAGGTGAAGAACGGCGCATCACCCAGAAGCCCGTACTTCGCCACTTCTGCATAGCCCGCCGCAAGCTGGCGCGGCGGCAGGGAACGCAACAGCCCGATATCGGCCAGCACCAGCACAGGCTGATGGAAGGCGCCGACGAGATTCTTGCCGAAAGGCGAGTTGATGCCGGTCTTGCCACCAACCGAACTGTCGACCTGCGACAGGAGCGTGGTCGGGATCTGGATGAAATTGATGCCGCGCCGCAGGATGGCGGCCGCAAAGCCTGCCAGGTCGCCGATAACGCCGCCACCGAAGGCAATGATGCTGTCCTTGCGCTCGATCCCGGCCTCCAGCAGCCGGTCGCAGAGAAAGGCGAGCTTCTCATAGCTCTTGGTCTTTTCGCCCGGCGGCAGGATGATGGCCTTGCTCTCGATGCCACTGGCGGCAAGTGAAGCCTGCAAAGCCGCCAGATGGTGGCGCGCCACATTCTCGTCGGTGACGATGGCGGTGAGGCCACGGCCAAGCTTGGGACGGATGAGCTTGCCCGCCGCAGCGAGAAGGCCATCGCCGATCAGAATGTCGTAGGAGCGCGCCCCGAGTTGTACCGGCACGGTCAGATGTTCAGTCATGCGTATCCTTCTGTCTTTCGACGGCGCGCGCCAGACCCCGGATCACCTCCGACACCATCTGCTGGTGCTGCACGTCGCGGCTCTCCACGGTCACGTCAGCCTCGGCATAGATGGGATAGCGCAGCGCCATGAGATCGCGCATCACCGCCTCCGGGTCATCGGCCTTGAGGAGCGGGCGGTCGCCGCGCTTGGACACGCGCTTCATGAGCAAGGGCAGTTCGGCCCGGAGCCAGACCGAGACACCACCGGCCTTGATGCGCGCCCGCGTCTCGGGATTGATGAAGGCGCCCCCACCTGTTGCCAGTACCTGGGCGCCGTTCTCCATGAGCCGGGCGATCACCCGGCGCTCGCCCTCGCGGAAATAGGCTTCGCCATGCTGGGCAAAAATATCGGGGATGGACTGGGCCGCCGCCAGTTCGATCTCGTGGTCGGCATCGACAAAAGGCAGGCCCATCTTCTCGGCCAGGCGGCGGCCGATGCTCGTCTTTCCTGCCCCCATAAGCCCCACCAGAACGATGGGCCGTCCACTCACGAAGGTCTTGGCCGCTTCGAGATCCTTGATGGTTGAACGCTTTGCCATAACTTTGCCGGGCTGCTTGTAAAGCATGGCCTCCGGAAAGGGAAACCGCCATTTTGCAGGTGCAGAACGGCAGCGACTCTGGCAAAGGAAACGAACGCCATCTTACGCTTGGCAAACGAAGGCTTTGGCAATTCAACAGTGATCCCGGATTTCCTGCGTTTCATCATCCTGCTGGCCGCCCTGGCCGGCGCGGTCTACGGCGGTGCCTATGCGCTTGGCACCTATCCGCCCGAACCGACTGACGTGATCAGGTCGCTGCCGCATGAGAAACTCCGGCAAGGCTGAAGCACCAGCCCTGCGGCTGGTCGAACGCTTTCTCGAAATGATGTCGGCCGAGCGCGGCGCGGCGCAGAACTCCATTGCCGCCTATGGCCGCGATCTGACTGACTACGTGGAGACGATCGGCACGCCCCCGGCCAATGCCACGGCGGAGCATGTCCGGGACTACCTGGCAGATCTGGAAGCCCGCGGCATGGCCCGCAGCTCCAGCGCCCGCAAGCTTTCAGCCATCCGCCAGTTCCATGGCTTCCTCCTGGGAGAGAAACTGGCGGCGGCCGACCCCACCCAGGTGGTGGAAAGCCCGCGCAAACAGGCTGCCCTGCCGAAATTCCTCGATGCCGCCGAAGTAGAAACCCTGCTACGCACCGCAACCGCACAACTCGCCGAGGCCAAAGGCAAGGCTGTTGTCCGGGCCCTCCGCCTGCATTGCCTGGTCACACTCCTTGCCACAACGGGCCTGCGCGTCTCGGAACTGCTTGGCCTCACCTTGCGCCAGGCCAAGGCCGAACGCGACGTGCTCACCATTCGCGGCAAGGGCGGGCGCGAGCGCATCGTGCCCTTGGCCGATGCAGCGCGAGCCGCCATCGACCGCTGGATCGAGGTGCGCGGCGAAGAAGCCAGGGCCTCGCCCTGGCTTTTCCCCTCGCGCGGCCGCTCTGGCGCACTGACCCGCCAGCATTTCGCCCTGGAACTGAAAGCTCTTGCCGCTGCCGCCGGCATTCCGGCGGCCCGCATCTCGCCGCATGTGCTGCGCCACGGCTTTGCCACAACGCTCCTTGAGCATGGCGCTGACCTGCGTGCCGTGCAGCAGATGCTCGGCCACGCCGATATTTCGACAACCCAGATCTATACCCATGTCCAGGCGGAACGCCTGCGCAGCACCGTTGAGCGTTTTCACCCTCTGTCCAAGAAACGTTGACTTTCAGGGGCGGCATCGCCAGTAACACGTCGATTGAAGGGTCCCAGAAGCTAAGAGGTACATTTGCAGGCCTTCCTCGATTTTGAAGCCCCGGTTGCGGAACTGGAAGGCAAGATCGCCGAGCTCAGGGCCATGGCGCAGGGTGATGCCTCGGTGTCCATTGCCGAAGAGGTGAAGGCGCTGGAGAAAAAGGCACAGAAGGCCATGCAGGACCTCTATGCCAACCTCGACTCCTGGCAGAAGGCCCAGGTGGCACGCCATCCTGAACGCCCGCACGCCCTCGACTATGTCCGGGCCCTCATCAGCGATTTCACGCCGCTGGCCGGCGACCGCAAGTTTTCCGAGGATGAGGCCATCATCGGCGGCCTCGGCCGCTTCCGTGGCCGCAGCGTGGTGGTGATCGGCCAGGAAAAGGGCTCTGACACCCAGTCCCGCCTCAAGCACAATTGGGGCATGGCCCGCCCGGAAGGCTACCGCAAGGCGGTGCGCCTCATGGAACTGGCCGATCGTTTCAGCATTCCTGTCATCACCCTCGTCGACACCTCGGGCGCCTATCCGGGCGTTGACGCCGAAGAGCGCGGCCAGGCCGAGGCCATCGCCCGTTCCACCGATTGCTGCCTGTCGCTGGGTGTTCCGCTCGTTTCCGTGATCATCGGCGAAGGCGGTTCCGGCGGAGCCATCGCCATCGCCACCGGCAACAACGTGATGATGCTGGAACATGCCATCTACAGCGTCATCTCGCCCGAAGGTGCTGCATCGATCCTCTGGCGCGACGCGGCCCGGGCCAAGGACGCGGCAACCGCCCTCAAGATCACGGCGCAAGATCTGAAGAAGCTCGGCGTTATCGACGAGATCATCGCCGAGCCATTGGGCGGCGCACACCGCATGCCGGGCCAGACCATCGAGAGCACGGGCGAAGCCATCGCGCGCGCATTGCAGGCCTATGAGGGTGTGTCGGCGGATGTGCTGCGCACCCAGCGCCGCGAGAAATTCCTCGGGATCGGCCGCGGGCTCTGACCGCGCTTTAAACTACTGATGCAGCCCCGGCGTCACATAGACGCAAGCCGGTGTGATCGCGGCAAGCAACGCCATCGCAATGATGCCGTACTCGACAGCAATCATGCCTGCTTCATCGCAGATAAAATTCGAGGCAATCTTCCAGGGATTGGTTTTCACGGCAGCAGCTTCCAGTGCGTCACCAACGCTAGCGTGAAATGTCTCCCGAAGGCTTAACCTGATCCCTATCTTTTGAGGCAATGCCGCAAGCTTTGTGTACCGGCCCATCCGCATGGAGGAGAAAACATGGCAATGACAATGAACCGCAGGCAGGCGCTTGGCGGGATTGCCGCCGCGGGGCTGGCAGCAGCGGGAGCAAAGGTTAACCCGGCGGTGGCCGCAGAACACCTGCCGCTTCTCTCCATCGAGAACCGCATCCTCGAGGTGAAGGGCCGGGCCGCCAAGGTCTTCGCCATCCTGAATGAAAATGGCGGTCATGGCTTCAACATGCTGGCCGGCGAGGAGTTCCGGGCTCGCGTGGTCAACCGCCTGGGCGAAGAAACACTGCTGCACTGGCATGGGCTCAATCCGCCGCTCGTCTTTGACGGTGTGCCCATGCTTTCGGGCCCCACGATGAAGCCCGGCGAAACCCGCGACTATGTTTTCAAGAACCGCGAGACCGGCACGCACTGGATGCATTCCCATGTGGGACTGCAGGAACAGCTCATGCTTGCAGCACCCTTGATCATCCGCGAAAGCGATGCCCCGCTCCACGACGAACAGGAGCATGTGGTGATGCTGCACGACTTCACCTTCCGCGATCCCGCCGAGATCCTCGCCGAACTCAAGGGTGGCGGCGGTGCCCATGGCGGCCACGCCATGCCGGGTGGGCAGATGGACCACAGCACCATGGATCACTCCGCCCAGGGCGCCGGTGAAATGACCATGCCGAGCATGAACATGCCGTCCATGGTCAACGACATCGAATTCGACGCCTTCCTTGCCAATGACCGGACGCTTGACGATCCCGAAGTGGTGCAGGCCGAGAAGGGCGGGCGTTTCCGCCTGCGCATCATCAACGGCAGCGCCGCCTCGAACCTGTGGATTGACCTGGGCGAACTCGAGGGTGAACTGATCGCCGTGGATGGCAAGGCCGTCAGGCCCGTCAGGGACCGGCGATTTCCGCTCGCCATCGCCCAGCGGGCCGACATCCGCCTCGCCCTTCCACCGGGCAGCGGCGCCTGGCCTATCCTGTTCAAGGGCGAAGGCACGACGCTTCAGTCGGGCATCATCCTCAGGTCCGGCGAGGCGCCGGTCGCAAAAATCTCTGACCGGGCCGAGAAGCCGGAGGCCATCGTCGGCCTGGCACTTGAAGCCAGGCTGCGCAGCCTCGTCACGGTGCCCGAGATTGCCGTCTCACGCAGCGACATGCTGATGCTGGGCGGTGGCGGTGCCGACTATGTCTGGACCTTGAATGGCAAGTCGGGGATGCATGAGAAGCTCTTCACTCTGCGCGAGGGTGAACGCTACGAGATCATGCTGCACAACATGACCAACATGGCCCATCCGATGCATCTGCATGGCCATTATTTCAAGGTTGTGGCCGTGGGCATGCAGCGCGTCGATGGCGCGGTGCGCGACACCGTTCTGGTGCCCGCCATGGACATGGTGACGATCCAGTTCGATGCCAACAATCCCGGCACATGGGCTTTCCACTGCCATCACATCTATCACATGAATTCCGGGATGATGGGGTCCGTCGCCTACGCGGGCGCTGCCTGAGGCGGCAGAAGCTCAGCTCTTGTGGCCAAGGCGGCGCAGGAAGCGCGTCCAGAAGGAATCACTCAGTCCTGGCGTCGGTTCTTCCGGTTCGCCGCCGCCGCTGGCATTGCAGAAGCGCCTGATCAACTCGGCGAGGCCCGGCTCCTGCACGAGGGACTGTGCTTCTGCCGCATCGAACCATTGCCGGCTGCGCTCTCCCTTCTCGCGCCAGCGCGACAGTTCCTGGCGCACACGCAAGGGATAGACATCGACCTCGATGTTCATCCGCCTGTCAGGCTCGCGGCGCTTGTCGTAGCTGTAGGTACCGAGCACATGAGCCGAGATATCACCCCTGATGCCCGCTTCCTCGAGCGCCTCCCGGGCGGCGGCATCATGATCGCGCAGCCCACGCATCGGCCAGCCCTTGGGAATCACCCAGCGCCGCGTCTCGCGCGAGGTCACCAGCAGAACCTGCAACCCGTTGTCTCCGGGGCGCCAGGGAAGTGCCGCAACCTGCCGTGTGTGTTTCTTGGCCATCAGACGATATGGGATACAATCCAGTAGCAAAGGGCTGCAAGGAGAGCCGAACAGGGAATGGTGATGATCCAGGCCCAGACGATGCCCTTGGCCACGTTCCAGCGCACGGCCGAGGCGCGCCGCGCCGCGCCCACGCCGACAATCGCGCTGGTGATCGTGTGCGTGGTGGAAACCGGCACGCCCAGATAGGACGCGCCAAACAGGGTGATGGCACCTCCCGTCTCGGCACAGGCGCCCTGCATCGGTGTGAGCCGCGTGATCTTCGACCCCATCGTATGCACGATGCGCCAGCCGCCGAGCATGGTCCCAAGTCCCATGGCGGCATAGCACGAGAATACCACCCAGGCCGGGATGGTGAATTCGGAATAGACGCCGTTTGAATAGAGCAGCACGGCGATGATTCCCGCCGTCTTCTGGGCGTCATTGCTGCCATGCCCCAGCGAGTAGAGAGCAGCGGAAACCAGTTGCAGTTTGCGGAAAAGCGCATCCGCGAAGGCAGGATTGGAGCGGAGGAAAAGCCAGCTGACAAGCACGATCAGAACGATGCCCAGAATGAAACCTGTCACCGGGGATAGGACGATTGCATAAAGAGTCTTTGACAGGCCGCTCCAGACGATGGCGCCGAAGCCCGCCTTGGTGACGCCCGCACCCACGATGCCGCCGACGAGGGCATGCGAGCTCGATGATGGAATGCCGCCCCACCAGGTGATGAGATTCCAGCCGATGGCGCCCGCAAGCGCACCCATGATGACGGCGTTGTCCATGAGGTCGGGCGAGATGATGCCCTTGCCGATCGTGTCAGCCACATGGGTTGGAAAGAGAAAATAGGCGGCAAAATTGAAAAAGGCCGCCCAGGCCACGGCATAGTGTGGCTTGAGCACCCGCGTCGATACCACCGTCGCAATCGAATTGGCGGCATCATGCATGCCGTTGATGATGTCGAACAGCAGCGCCACGCCGACAAGCAGCACGAGGGTCAATGAGACGGCGCTGATCTCCACGTCTTCCGCCCCGCCTCAGACGTGCTCGATGACGATGTCGCTCATGACATGCGCCACATCCTCGAAGCGGTCACAAACCTTCTCGAGATGTTCATAAAGCTCGGAGCCCACAATGAACTGCAAGGGATCCTTGCGGGCCTTTCCCTTGAACAGGGCGCGCAGGCCCTCGTCATTGAGCTGGTCCGATTGTTCCTCGATCTTGGTGATCTCGCCGGTGAGGCCGTGCAGCCGCGACGAGTTCTTGGAGATGCTGCGCAACAGCGGCATGGCCTCCGCCGTGATATTGGCCAGCATGATCACGCGGTCAGCCATGGCGCGCATGTTGGGCTCAAAGCGCTCCACATCGTAGAGCATCACCGTCTTGCCGGTCTTGTTCATCTGGTCGATGGCGTCGTCGAGCGCGGAGGACAGCGCCTTGATGTCGCTGCGGTCAAAAGGCGTGATGAAGCTGCGCCGGATGGCCTGCATCACTTCATACGAGATGTGATCGGCTTCCTCCTCCTGCCTGGAGAGCGTGGCGCAATGCTCAGCCGCCGCCTTGCCGCCGTTGAGAATGGCGCGCAGCGATGTTGCCGCCTCCACCGCCTTGGCGGCATGCGCCTCAAAGAGATCGAAGAATTTCTCTTCCTTGGGCAGGATCGACTTGATGAGCTGGAACATGGGCCGTCCGGATCATGACAGTTTGATGACAGTTTCATGACGGTTCTAGACGGAGATGCCGCGGAGCGAAATGCCTCGCAGGCGAAAAATTCAAGGCCTGTGGAAGGTTGGCTCAGGCCTTGCGGAACGAGAGATAGCGGCCGCTGCGGCCCTCGCGCAGGGCCTTGGCCTCGTAACGGGTCCGGGTCCAGCCCGGGAACGGCTCGTCACTGTCGGAGACAGGCTGGAAGCCGCCGTGACGGGAGACATGTTCGCGCGTCCAGCCGACGTAGTCCGGAATGTCGCTGGCAAAGAAGAACATGCCATCCGCAGCCAGCAGGCGATGGAAATGGCCGAGGTTTGCGGCATTGACGAAGCGGCGCTTCTTCTGCCGCTCCTTTGGCCAGGGATCCGGATAGAGAAGATAGATGCGCTCCAGCGAGGCGTCCGGCAGGGCCTCGAGCAACTCGCGGGCATCGCCATAGTGAACACGGACATTGCGGATATCCCGCTCCGCCAGATGGGAAAGGAGTTTGGCCACGCCATTCTTGAATGCCTCGGCCCCGATCAACGTCATGCCGGGATGAAGGGCGGCCTGATGCGCCAGATGCTCGCCACCACCGAAGCCGATTTCGAGCCAGCGCGGGGCCGGCACATCATCAAGCGGTGCTGCCGGATCAATCGCAAGCTGCGGCAGCAGCGTTGCCATCAGTTCGGAATGCTGACGGCGCAAAGGTTTCCCCTTGCGCCGCCCGTAAAACTGGTGCCGTGGCTTGTCGCCGCTCACTTCTTCTTCAGCGCAGCCTTGAGCTTCTTGACGAGGTCGGTGCGTTCCCAGGAGAAGCCGCCGTCCTTGTCCGGCGTGCGGCCGAAATGGCCGTAGGCGGCGGTGCGGGCATAGATCGGCTTGTTGAGATCGAGATGCTTGCGGATGCCGCGCGGCGACAGGTCCATGCACTCGCGGATCGCCTTCTCGAGCTTCTCTTCCTTCACCTTGCCGGTGCCATGCGTATCAACATAGATGGAGAGCGGCTGCGAGACGCCGATGGCATAGGAAAGCTGGATGGTGCAGCGCGAGGCGAGCTTGGCCGCCACGATGTTCTTGGCCAGATAGCGCGCCGCATAGGCCGCCGACCGGTCAACCTTGGTCGGGTCCTTGCCCGAGAAGGCGCCACCACCGTGGGGGGCCGCGCCACCATAGGTGTCGACAATGATCTTGCGGCCGGTGAGGCCGCAGTCGCCATCGGGACCGCCAATGAAGAACTTGCCGGTCGGGTTGACATGCCAGACCGTGTCCTTGGTGATCCAGCCCTTGGGCAGAGCCTTCTTCACATAGGGCTTCACGAGGGCGAGGACATCCTTGGAGGTCATCGACTCGTCGAGATGCTGGTGCGACACGACGATCTGCGTCGCCGCAACGGGCTTGCCGTTCTTGTACCTGACCGTCACCTGGCTCTTGGAATCAGGCCCCAGCTTCTTCTCACCGGCATGGCGCGCCTCGGCGAGCAGCCGCAGGATCTTCTGCGAGTAGTAGAGCGGTGCCGGAAGGAGATCCGGTGTCTCGTCGCAGGCATAGCCGAACATGATGCCCTGGTCGCCGGCACCTTCATCCTTGCTGCCAGCGGAGTCGACGCCGACGGCGATATCGGCCGACTGGCCATGCAGCAGGATTTCCACCTTGGCCTTCTGCCAGTGGAAGCCGTCCTGCTCGTATCCGATGTCCTTGATGGCCTGGCGCGCCACGGCCTCGATCTTGTCGGGCGTCACCGACGACGGGCCGCGGTACTCACCGGCAATCACCACGCGATTGGTGGTGGCGAGGGTTTCACAGGCAACACGCACCGACCATGGGTCCATGCCCTGCGTCAGGGCCTCGCGGAAGAACAGGTCCACGACCTCGTCAGAGATGCGGTCGCAAACCTTGTCGGGATGACCTTCCGAAACGGCTTCACTGGTGAAAACGAAGTTCTTGCGTGCCATCGTGGCTGGCTCCCCTGCACCGGACTTTCACATAAAGAAAGCTTTATATCGTCGGCGGGTTATTGGCAGCCTCCCTCGCCACGGTCAAGGGATCAAATGCCCTGACCATGGCAAGCCGGGTTTGTTGGTGAGACTGACGATTTAGTTCTGCTCAAACGGGATCTTTGGATTCCGCCACCTGCCGGGCGAGCCCCGCGATCAGCTTGCGCTTGTGCGGAGATCCGGCATCACGAAATGCCTTGGCAAGCTGGATGCCTTCGGGCGTCATCAGCGCGGCCAGGAATTCATCGGAAGGCGCACCTTCCTTCATGCCGCCCACTTCGTTCTCGCTTCCAGGCAAACCCTCGAAGAAGAAGTGCACCGGCACGCCCAGCGTCTTGGCCGTATAGAACAATCTGCTTGCACTGATACGGTTGGCGCCCTTCTCGTACTTCTGTACTTGCTGGAAGGTGATGCCGAGCAGCTCGCCGAGGCGTTCCTGGCTCATATTGATAAGCTGACGCCTCATGCGGATACGTGTGCCCACATGAAGATCGATATAATTAGGCTCTCGTCTTGCCATAGATGTCCTCAGACTGTTGCCCCCAGTCTGAACTGACATCGGCCATGCGAAATGCGATCCCCAGACAAAGCACGCGACGTGGCCGAAGTGGCACTTCCTTAGTCAATCGAAGCTTGTATCGCAATCCTTTTATGGCCGCGCGGCAGCATGATGGCTGCGTTGCGCCGCCGCACCCAGGAAAATGACCAGAAGCGCGATGAAAAGCAGCGACCAGTCCCCCCATTTTGCATAGGCCGTCGCAGCAATGGACATAGGCAAGGGCGAATCAACCGCCGTTCGCACGCCGAGCTCGGTGCGGATCACGGAACGCCCGAGAGAATCAAACACAGCCGAGATGCCCGTGTTGGCGGCACGTACCACCGGCAGGCCCTGCTCAATGGCCCGCAGCCGCACCTGCGCCAGATGCTGGTAGGGGCCGACAGACTGCCCGAACCAACCGTCATTCGTGACGTTGACCAGAAAATCGGGACGCTCGTCAGCCAGCAGCCGGTGCGGGAAGATCGCTTCGTAGCAGATAAGCGCCCCTGCCAGCCCGACGCGGGGCACGAGAAGATTCTGCGGGCCGGGGCCGGGCGAAAGGCTTTCAGGCAGGTCGACCACCTTGCGGAAACCGAGCGGCGCCAACAGCCACTCCAGCGGCAGGAACTCGCCTCCGGGCACGAGCCGCCACTTGTCATAGCGGCCTGTTACACGGCCCTCATCGTCAATGCCGATGATCGAGGTGTAATAAGGCGTGGCCTCACCGGCATCAGCACCACGGCGGATGGAGCCCGCGAGCAAGGACTGGCCCGGCACGAGCGCTTCGCCGATGCGCCGCAAGGCCTCGGGCTCTTCATCGAGCAGGAAGGGCACCGACGCTTCCGGCCAGACAATGAGTTGCGGGGTGGCGACAGGCGAGGACGACAGCGCAACAAGATCGTCCAGCATGACAACGGCATTCTCGCTCCGCCACTTGTCGCTCTGAGAAACGTTCGGCTGCACAAGGCGCAGCGTGATATCCGGCTTGAATGCCACGGCATGGCTCTCAAGCCGCGCAACACCCCAGAACTGCGCCACCGGCAACAGCGCCGCCAGCACGGCCAGCAGCAATTTAATGGCAAAGCCCTGATGCCGGCTGCGCCAGAGCGCAAAGGGAAGCGAAGCCCAAAGCAGCACCATGAGCGTGAGCCCCGTCATGCCGATGAGGCTTGCCGCCTGCAGCACCGCACCCATGCCTTCCGCAACAAGCCCGGGTGCTGCCCATGGAAAACCGGTGAAGAGATGGCCACGCAGCCACTCCGCGCCGGACAGGAAAACCGGAATCGAGATAAAGCGTGGCACAAATGCGAGCGGCAAGCGTACGGCAAGTGCAACCGCAATGCCCCAGTAGCTCGCCATCATCAGGGCAAGGCCACCCACCGCAAACGGCATCATCCAGAGATAGGCATCGGCATCGACGAGGAAGGCAAAGCCGATCCAGTGGAAGGCAACGCAGAAATAGCCCAGCCCGAAGAGCAGGCCGCCCGCAAATCCGCTCCGCCAGTTGCGCGCCTTCTCGCACCACCACAGCAACACCGGGAAACTCAGGCCCAGCACCCACCAGGCGCCAACCGGCGGCAGGGCGAGACCGGAGGCCGCACCGGCAAGCACAAGAAGAATCAGGCCGAGAAACCGCATGGCGCCTCTTCGCCTGCCTTGTTGACCGACTCAAGACAGGCTGGCGCCGATCTCACTTGCGGCGCTTGGCCACGTCTTCCGCCATGGAACACAGGATCTCGAACATCATGACCACACCGGCATAGGCCGTCATGCCGGACGGATCGAAAGGCGGCGAAACCTCCACCACGTCAGCCCCCACGATATTGAGGCCACGCAGGCCCCTCAGCATCTGCTGGGCCTGGAAGGTCGTGAAGCCGCCGATTTCCGGCGTGCCCGTGCCCGGCGCATAGACCGGATCCAGCATGTCGATGTCGAAACTCACATAGGTTTCGCCGTCGCCTGCCACCTTGCGGGCGATCTCCATTACCTTCTGGGGCCCCAGCTCCATGGCTTCCTCGATGCGCATCAGTCGCACACCCATCTTCTCGCCGTAGGCGAAGTCATCGAGATCATACATCGAGCCGCGCAGGCCGATTTGGATGGTGCGCTTCGGATCGAGCACGCCTTCCTCGATGGCCCGGCGGAACGGCGTGCCATGGGTGTATTTGAAGCCGCCGAAATAGCCGTCATAGAGATCGGTATGGGCATCGAAATGGATCATGCCCACCGGCTTCTTCGCCCCGAGCGCACGCAACACCGGCAGCGAGCAGAGATGATCGCCGCCCGCCGCCAGAGGCCTGATGCCCTTGGCGACCAGCGCCTTGAAGTAGGTTTCCACACGCTTCAGCGCATCATCGACATTGGCCGGGTTGACCGGGCAATCGCCGAGATCGGCCACATTGGCGAGATCATAGGGAACGATATGCATGGTCTGGTGCATGCGGCGCACCATGGAGGACTGATCACGCATCTGCCGGGGACCATGGCGCGGGCCCGGGCGGTTTGTCGTGCCGCCGTCCCAGGGAATGCCGACAACGCCGATGTCGATCTTCTCGGCTTTCTCCGGCGCCACATGCGGCAGGCGGAAAAACGTCGCAATGCCGCCGAAACGCGGCGTCACGAGTCCGGATACGGGTTGATTGAAGGAATCGGCGGTCATGAAGAACTCCTCTATTCGGGCAGCAGGTTACCAGTCCTCACCGCTGCTGCAATCACCAGCCCCTGACATTCATGATGCCAATGGGCTAGAGAGTTCCCCATGAAGAACTACGATATCATCGTCATTGGCGCCGGCATCGCTGGCGCTTCCATTGCCGCCCATCTCGCCGACAGCCGCAAGGTTGCCATCCTCGAAATGGAAGACCGCCCCGGTTACCACACCACCGGGCGCTCCGCCGCAACCTACGAGCCCAACTACGGGCCCCCGCCGATGCTGGCCTTCACGCGCGCGAGCGCACGTTTCTTCAATGAACCGCCGGCAGGCTTCGCCGATGCGCCGCTCCTGACGCCGCGCGATTCACTCTTTTTCATGGCGCGCGGCCAGGAGAAGAAGACGGAGGAATTGCTCGCCTTCAGCACTGGCCTTGCAGAAATCTCGGAAAAGGCCGCGCGTGAGTCCTTCCCCATCCTGAGGCCAGGCTACGCCAAGCGCACCTTCCTCGACCCGCATACCGGCGACATGGATGTCGACCTCCTGCATCGTGGCTATCTCCGGATGTTCAAGGCCCGCGGCGGCGAGGTGATCCTCTCCACCGAGGTGAAGGGCCTGCTCCATCGCAATGGCCAATGGCAGGTGGCATCGCCGCAAGGCCTCTTCGTGGCGCCCGTCGTCGTCAACGCGTCCGGAGCCTGGGGCGACGTCATCGCCAAGCTCAGCGGCGTGAAGCCCGTCGGCCTCCAGCCCAAGCGCCGCTCCATCGGCATCATTCCACTGCCAGGTCATGACGGCATTGCCGACTGGCCCCTGGCCACAGACGTTGGCGAGACTTGGTACAGCAAACCGCAAGGTGGCAAGCTCATGGTGTCTTCCGCCGACACCACGCCTGTCGATCCGCACGATGCCTATGCCGATGACCTGGCGATTGCACTCGGCATCGAACGCTTCAAGGCCGCGACCACGGTCGAAGTCGAACATCTCGATCATTCCTGGGGCGGGCTTCGCACCTTCGCGCCTGACGGCAGCCCGGTGATCGGCTTTGATCCGGAAGCAGAGGGCTTCTTCTGGCTCGTCGGACAGGGCGGCTATGGCATCCAGTCGGCACCGGCTCTCTCCGAAACAGCCGCCGCCCTCCTGCTCGGCCACCCCCTGCCCGACAAGGTCGTGGCCCAGGCGCTCGACCTTTCACACATCACACCGCATCGCTTCCGCAACTGAGGTCTGACATCATGACGCGCCCTGAACTTTCCACCGGTGAAGCCCTCGTCGGATTGCTCGAAGCCTATGGCGTCGACACGATCTTCGGCATCCCGGGTGTGCACAATGTCGAGATGTACCGCGCCTTGCCGCGCTCCGGCATCCGCCACTATCTTACGCGCCACGAGCAGGGCGCAGGCTTCATGGCCGATGGCTATGCCCGCGCCACCGGAAAGCCCGGTGTGTGCTTCACCATCACCGGGCCCGGCCTCCTCAACATCCTGACGCCACTGGGCCAGGCCTGGTCGGACTCCTCGCGCGTTCTCGTCGTTTCCTCGGCGCTTGATATCAAGGACAGCGCCCAGGGCCGCGGACGGCTGCATGAAATGCTGGGCCAGCACAAGGCCGCGGAATCAGTGACCGCAACGGCCATGGCCGCCTTGACGCCACAGGATGTGCAGGATGCCATGGCGCGCGCCTTCTCGCTGTTTGCATCGGCCCGGCCACGCCCCTCCTACCTCGAGATTCCGCTCGATCTCCTCTCCACCGCGGCAGGTCCGGGCTGGCAACCGCGCCCCGCGGCCTCGCTGCCGCACGCCACGGCCCGTGACTGCGAAGCGGCGGCCACACAGTTGAAGGCGGCAAAATCACCGATGATCCTGCTCGGTGGCGGGGCGATGAATGCAGGCGCAGCAGCGCTCCGCATCTCGGAGGCGCTCGGTGCTCCCGTCATCACCACGACCGCAGGCAAGGGCGTGGTGCGCGCCGATCACCCAAACGTCTGGGACTACCGCATGGGACTTCCCGATGTTCAGGCGCGCCTTCAGGCTTCCGATTGCGTGCTCGCCGTCGGCACCGAATTGTCGGAAACGGATTTCTGGGCCAGCAACTGCATCCTCGACAATCTCATCCGCATCGACATCGATCCTGCCGCCATCGCCCGCCCGCACCGGGCAAAGCTTGCCATCCTGGGAGACGCCGCCCCGGCGCTCGAGGCCATTGCGAATGCCCTGGGCGGCGGCAAGAAGGCGGCCCCGCCTGCGCCGCCTACGGATGATTCACCTTTGCGCAGCCTGCTCTCGCGCGTCCTCAAGGTCATCCGCGACAGCCTGCCGGAAGAAACGGTGATTGCCTCCGACATGACGCAGATTGCCTATGCGGCAAATGAGATATTCCCCATGTATGAGCCGCGCACCTGGCTGCATCCCGTAGGTTTCGGCACGCTCGGTTTTGCCGTGCCCGCGGCCATTGGCGCCAAGATTGGCGTCGGCCCCAAGCCCACCGTTGCCATGATCGGCGACTATGGCTTCCAGTACACGCTCAATGAACTGGGAACAGCGGTGGAGCACAATCTTTCACTCCCCATCCTGCTCTGGAACAACGACGCCCTCGGCCAGATCCGGGACGACATGGTGAACAAGGCCATCCAGCCCAATGCCGTGTTCCTGCGCAACCCTGACTTCCAGATGCTGGCCAAGGCCTATGGCGCTCGCGCTGAGCGGCCCGAGAACCTGAAGGCGCTTGCAACGGCCATTGCGGCCAGCCTGAAGGCCGAAGGCCCGACGCTGATCGAGATGACACCCCGCATGGTGCAGGGCTGAACTGACCGATGGAGCAGGCCGTCATCTTCGATGTCGATGGCGTCCTGCTCGACCTCACCGCCGCCGAGGAAGATTGTTTCTTCGCGGCCTTTGCAGCCCATTGCGATCCGGCAGCGCTGTCGCGCGACTGGAACGCCTATGAGATCCGCAATGATGACGACATCACCGACGAGATCATCGCGAAGCAGGGCATAGCCCCTGCCCTCAAACCCCGGATCGTCGATGGCTATCTCAGCCGCCTCGCGGCCAGCCTCGCCACGGGAGGCCTGAACAGCGTGACCGTACCGGGCGCTGCCGGGCTGCTCGACGCATTGCATGGAACCGTGCGCATTGGCACCGCCACCGCCAATTTCCGCGAGGCCGCCCGGCTCCGCCTTGTCCATGCCGGGCTCTGGCCCTTTGTCGAAAAGCTTGCCTTCGGGGCCGACGGCGGCGGCCACAAACACCAGATCCTGGCCCGCGCCATCGCCGCGAGCGGCCTGCCGCCGGAACGTATCGTTTATGTGGGCGACAACACCAACGACGTGCAGGCCGGCCTCATGAACCGGGTTCACTTCATCGGATTTTCACAGGTCCCCGGGCGGCTTGCAACCTTGAGGCAGGCTGGGGCAACGTCCGTCAGCGATTCTCACGCCCAAACACTGGAACTGATCCGGAGGTTCCTGAACCTCTGAGACGGAGGATACATGGCCGGCAAAAGCCAATTCGCGCTGCTCAAGACACGGCGCTTCCTGCCCCTGTTCGTGACACAGGCGCTGAGCGCCTTCAACGACAATGCCTTCCGCTATGCCCTCTCGATCATCCTCCTGACCAAGTTCGGCAATGAACACGGCGGCTTTCTCAACACCGTCTCAGCGCTTCTCTTCATCGCGCCCTATTTCCTGCTCTCGGCCTTTGCCGGCCAGCTTGCCGACAAATATGACAAGGCGCTGGTGGGGCGGCGCATCAAGCTCATCGAGATCGGCATTGTCGCTCTTTCGGCCTTCTCGCTGTTCACCGACATCATGCTGCTGCAGCAGTTCTGTATTCTGCTCGCAGGCGCACAGGCCGCATTCTTCGGCCCGATCAAATACGCAATCCTGCCGCAGCACCTGAACCGCGACGAACTCCTCGGCGGCAACGGCATGGTCGAGATGGCGACTTTCGTGGCCGTTCTCCTGGGAACGATCTTCGGCACCATCCTCATCCGCCATGAACAGGGCCTTCTGCTGGTCGCCGCAACCATGATCGGCATTGCCGTCTTCTCCTACTGGACGGCAACACAGATTCCCGATGCGCCCTCGGCCCAGCCCGACATGCCGATCAACTGGAACGTCTTCAGTGAGATCTACCGTGTCATCCGTGCGGCAGCGGCGCGCCCCGAGGTGTTCCAGCCCATCATCGGCATTTCCTGGTTCTGGCTCCTCGGCGTTGTCTTCGTCACCCAGATCCCGCTCTACACCTTCTCGACCCTGCAGGGCGACGAGCGCATCGCCACCATGATCTTCGCGCTCTTCTCGATCGGCATTGCCGCGGGTTCGGTGTTTTCCAACCGCCTGCAGAGGGGCATCGTCACGGTTCGCTACGTGCCGCTTGCGGCAGTTCTGATGACCATCTTCATGGCCGATCTCTATTTCGCCTCGCGCGCGGCAGAGCGCATCTTTCTACCCGGCACGGAAACCACGCCCTTAGGCCTCCTCTCCACCTTCACCGGCTGGCGCGTGCTCTTCGATCTTGCCGCCATCGCCTTCTGCTCCGGCCTCTATGTGGTGCCTCTGTTCGCGGTCATGCAGCGGCGTACGCCCTATTATCTGCGCGCCCGCACCATCGGCGCCAACAACATCGTCAATGCCCTCTTCATGATGACGGCCTCGGCGATATCGGCCGTGCTCCTCGGCTATGGCATCACGGCCAAGGGCATCTTCCTGATCCTCGCCATCTGCAACGCCATCGCCGCCATCTACGTGATCCGGTTGCTGCCCCACGAGGTCTTTGCGACCGTGGCCCGCACCCTGTTCCGTTTCTTCTATGATGTGGAGATCAAGGGCATCGAGCATGTGGGCAGGCCGGGGCGGCGCTCGCTTATCGTCGCCAATCATACCTCGCTGCTCGACGGCCCGCTGCTTTCGGCTTTCCTGCCGGAGCGGGCGGGTTTTGCCATCGACACCGGAATGGCCAAGAAATGGTGGGTAAGGCCCGCCTTCGCGCTTTTCGATCTCTGCCCGATCAATCCCGGCAATGCCCTGGCGCTGCGCAGTCTCGTCGACATGTTGCGCAAGGGCCGCAAGGTCGTGATCTTTCCGGAAGGCCGCATCACCGTTACCGGCTCACTGATGAAGATCTACGAAGGCCCGGCTGCGGTTGCCGAAATGGCGCGCGGCCAGATGGTGCCGGTGAGGATCGACGGGGCGCAATATTCGCCCTTCACCCGCCTCAAGGGCATTTTCCCGACAAGGGCTTTCCCCAAGATCACCATCACCTTCCTTCCGCCGGTGAAGCCATCGAGCCCGGCGAACCTCAGGGGCGCGGCACTCCGCGAACATCAGGCCGAGCGGCTCTACGATGTGATGACGGATTCGCAGTTCCGTACGGCCCCCATCGACCAGACCCTCTGGGAGGCCCTGCTGCGCGCCAAGAAGCTCTATGGTGGCAAACGGCTGGTGCTCGAAGACATCCAGCGCAAGCCCGCCAACTACAACCGGCTCTTCCTCGGCAGCTTCATCCTCGGCCGCAAGATTGCCGCGGCGACGCCCGGCGAAAAGCATGTGGGCGTCCTGCTGCCAAACTCCATCGGCACCGTGGTGACGTTCTTTGCCCTTCAGGCCCATGGCCGCGTGCCCGCCATGCTCAATTTCTCGACCGGTGCGGTCAACATGGCCGCTGCCTGCATGGCAGCTGAAGTACGCACCATCCTGACCTCGCGGAAATTCATCGAGGCGGGCGAGATGGAAAATGACGTCAAGCTGCTGGGCGAGTCCTGCCGCATTCTCTATCTCGAAGACATCCGTGAATCCGTCACCACTTCCGACAAGCTGATCGGGCTCTTCGAGAAGAACTTCGCGCCGGCAGCACTTCATCGTCATGGCGCGGCAACGGACCCCAACTCACCGGCCGTCATACTCTTCACGTCAGGCTCCGAAGGCGTACCCAAGGGCGTGGTGCTGTCGCACCGCAACCTCCTCGCCAACTGGCAACAGGCCTCGGCCCGTATCGCTTTCACACCACAGGACAAGATCTGCAATCCGCTGCCGGTGTTCCACGCCTTCGGCATGCTGGCCGGCATGATCCTGCCGCTGATGACCGGCACCTATACCTTCCACTACCCCTCGCCGCTCCACTACAAGATCATCCCGGAGCTCTGCTACGATATCGGCGCTACTGTGCTTTTCGGAACGGACACCTTCCTCGCGGGCTACGCCAAGAACGCCCATCCCTACGATTTCTTCAACATGCGCTTGGTCGTGGCGGGGGCTGAGCGCCTCAAACCAGAAACGCGCGCGGTCTGGTCGGAGCGCTTCGGCCTCCGCATCCTTGAGGGTTACGGTGCCACCGAGTGTTCACCCGCTGTCGCTTTCAACACGCCCATGCACAACCGCAACGGCACGGTGGGACGGCTCTTCGATGGCATCGACTACCGCATCGAACCGGTCGAAGGCATAGAGGAAGGCGGCCGCCTCCATGTCAAAGGCCCCAATATCATGCTGGGCTATCTGCGGGCCGACAATCCGGGCGTGCTCGAACCGCCGCCCGATGGCTGGTATGATACGGGCGACATCGTCAGCGTCGATGAGCGCCGCTTCATCACCATCCTTGGCCGCGCCAAACGCTTCTGCAAGATTGGTGGCGAGATGGTGTCGCTCAACGCCATCGAAAGCAAGCTGGGGCAGCTCTACCCCGACAAGGCCCATGCTGTTGTCGCCGTTCCGGACAAGAAGAAGGGCGAGCAGCTTGTCTATTTCACCACGCTGGAAAATCCCGACCGCAAGCAGATCACCGAAGGCCTGCGCAAGCTCGGCTCGTCGGAACTGATGATCCCGAAGAACATCTTCACACTGGCAGCGCTGCCCGTGCTCGGCACCGGCAAGATCGACTATGTGGCGATGAACCGGATGGCCCGGGAGAAGGTGCCTGAATAAGGTAATGGCTGCCGTTGGTGCTGCCTGATCTGCCAGCCTGGCAGTTGTGACGGCGCGCGGCAGCGTGTATTTTCCGGGTCATCATGAAATACGCATCCATTTCATCACGACTGTCCGGACTGGGCTCAGACAAATGGGCCGTTCACATCGCGGGCCGCCGCCTGGCCGCGAAGGGCGAGAATGTGATTCTCCTCTCGATCGGCGAGCCTGACCTGCCGCCCGCCCCTTCGATCCTCGACGTGGCCAGCAACCAGATGCGTGCGGGCCGCACCAAGTATTCAGCCGGTGAAGGCGAGCCCGCCATGCTCGAAGCCCTGTCGCGGCACTATACCCAGCGGATGGAACGGCCCGTGGGCACGGACCAGTTTCTCTTCCTGCCCGGCACGCAGACGGCCCTCTTTGTCGCCTTCCTGTCGATCCTCGATCCGGGTGACGAAGTGCTGCTGCTCGACCCCTACTACGCGACCTATGAAGCCGTGGTGACGGCCCCGGGCGGCAAGCCCGTGCCCGTGCCGCTCGATCCCGACCGTGGCTTCCATCCGGATATCAAGGCCATCGAGAAGGCCGTCACGCCACGCACTCGCGCCATCCTGCTCAATTCACCGTCCAATCCAACTGGCGCTGTCTTTACCCGCGAGGAGAACCTGGCGATTGGCGCCATTGCAAAGCGCCACGATCTCTGGATCGTCTCGGACGAGGTCTACGCCATGTTCATCCATGGCAATCATGTTTTCCATTCCCCCTTCATGGAAAAGGATCTGGAGGAACGCACGATCGTCGTTTCCTCGATCTCCAAGTCCCATGCCCTGCCCGGCTTCCGCTGCGGATGGATCGCAGCCTCGGCGGAATACTGCAAGCGGGCGGTGTCCGTGACCGAGACCATGCTTTTCGGCTCTCAGCCCTTTCTAGAAGACGCCACGGCCCATGCCCTTGAGCACGAGCTCTCTGGCGTCGCAGTGATGCGGGATGCTTATCTGGCCCGTGCCAGGGTGATGAAGGAAGGTGTCGCCAGGGCCAGGGGCGTCAAGGCCCATATCCCGGAAGGCGGCATGTTCGTCATGCTCGATGTGCGTGGCACCGGGCTTTCCGGCGATGATTTTGCCCGCAGGCTGCTGAACGAGGAAAAGGTCGTGACCATGCCGGGCGAAAGCTTCGGCCTGAAGGGTGCAGGCCATCTCCGCGTGGCCCTCACCGTCGATGTGGATGTCATGGCCGAGGCGGCGCGCCGCATCACAGCCTTTGCCAACCGCCTTTGACCCTCCCTTTTCTATCGACTAAGAGCCTCGCAACTTTGCGAGACACGACATGAACAAGGACCTCCGCCCCAAGGCCCGCGTGGCCAAGGGCTTCCGGGATGTGGGCCCGGACGAAATCCGCGGCCTTCGCACCATGCTGGCCACCATCCAGCGGGTCTATGAAGACTATGGCTTTGAGCCGGTGGAACAGCCCTTCGTCGAGTACACCGAGGCGCTCGGCAAATTCCTGCCCGATCAGGACCGGCCCAATGCCGGTGTCTTCTCCTTTCAGGACGACGACGAACAGTGGCTGTCGCTGCGCTATGACCTGACAGCACCACTGGCCCGCTATGTGGCGGAGAACCAGCAATCCCTGCCCACGCCCTATCGCAGCTACCGGCAGGGCTGGGTCTTCCGCAACGAGAAGCCGGGGCCGGGCCGCTTCCGCCAGTTCATGCAGTTCGACGCCGACACGGTGGGCTCCGCCTCTCCGGCTGCCGATGCCGAAGTCTGCATGATGGCCGCTGACACAATGGAGGCCCTTGGCATTCCGCGCGGTCAGTACGTGATGAAGTTCAACAGCCGCAAACTGCTCGACGGCTTCACCGAAACCTACAAGATCGGCGAGGATGTGAAGCTCACCTGGCTCCGCGCCCTCGATAAGCTTGATCGCCTTGGCAAGGATGGCGTGGCGCTTCTGCTTGGTCCCGGGCGCAAGGACGAATCCGGCGACTTCACCAAGGGTGCGGGCCTGAGCGACAGCCAGATCGAAGCCAGCCTCGCTTTCGCGACCGCGACCACGCTCGATCCGCAATTCGTGAGCGGCAGCGCTTCAGGTGAAGAAGGCCTCAGGGACCTGCAGGCGATGGAAACGCTCTTTGCCGCCTCCGGCTATGGCAAGGACCGCGTGCGCTATGATTCCTCAGTCGTCCGTGGCCTCGAATACTACACAGGCCCGGTTTTCGAATGCGAACTCCTCATGGAAACCAAGGACGAGGACGGGCGCACCGTGCGCTTCGGTTCCGTTGGCGGCGGCGGACGCTATGACGACCTCGTTGCCCGTTTCACCGGCCAGAAGGTGCCGGCCACGGGATTCTCGATCGGCGTATCGCGCCTCTATTCGGCGCTGAAGCTTGTCGGCAAGGCACAGGAATCGAATGTGCTTTCGCCGGTCGTGGTCCTCGTCATGGACAAGGACCGGCAGGCTGACTACTGGCGCATGGTGATGGCGCTGCGCGGCGCCGGAATCCGCGCTGAAATGTATGTCGGCACCGCCGGCATGAAGGCCCAGATGAAATACGCCGACAAGCGCTCCGCCCCCCTCGTCGTCATTCAGGGCGGCGATGAAAAGGCCAGGGGCGAATTGCAGATCAAGGATCTGCGCCTGGGAAGTGAACTCGCTGCCAACATCGCCAGCCGCGAGGAATATGCCGCCCAGCGCCTGGCCCAGTTCTCGGTGCCTGAGAGCGAACTCGTCGCTGCGGTGAAGCAGGCACTGGGCAACTGATCGCATGCCCGGACGCTCATCCCAGGAACGTGAGGCACTGGCCCGCCAGAACGCGGCGATCATGGCCGTGTTCGAGCGCGCGGGCTTCGATCACATTGCGCCCGACATCATCCAGCCGGCCGACATCTTCCTTGAGCGTTCCGGTGAGGACATCCGGGCGCGCACTTTCGTCTTCAACGATCCTGACGGCAACGAACTCTGCCTCCGGCCCGATCTCACCGTACCGGCCTGCCGCTATCACCTCAGTCATGCGGGCGATCCGGCCCGCGAGACGCGCTACTGCTATCTCGGCCCCGCCTTTCGCTTTCCCGACGAACTGCTCAGCCCCCAGGAGTTTCACCAAGCCGGTGTTGAATGGTTCGGCGGCACTGATCCGGTCGGGGCGGAAGCTCGCGTCATCAAGCTGACGATCAGTGCCCTCGAGGCCGCAGGCCTCTCGCGCCTGCAAGTGATGCTGGGCGATCTGGGGCTCTTCAACGCGCTTCTCGCCGACATGCCCATGCCGGACCGCTGGCGCCGCAGACTGCGCCACCAGTTCTGGCGGCCTGCCGCATTCCGCGCCCTCCTCGAACATTTCGCCAAGCCCGCGCAGGCCAAGCGCACCAGCATTTCAGAGAATGTCGATGCCGTGGCAGGCAACGATGCCATGGCGGCGACAGCCGCACGCCTGGCACAACTTGCCATTCCACGCGTCACCGATCGCAGCATCGGCGAGATTGCCGAACGTCTGGTGGAAAAGCAGGCTGACCGTTCAGAACAGCCATTGCCCGCCGCCATGATCGAAACCATCGAGGCCTATCTGGCGATGGAAGGCGTGCTTGCCGATATCCCTGCGAAACTTGCTGGCCTCTCCGGCACGGAGAAATTTGCAGGCGCCCGTGCCTGGTTCGAGCGTCGCATCGCAGCGCTTGAGGATCAGGGCCTCAATCCGCGGCGCATGCAGTTCAATGCCAATTTCGGCCGTGACCTTGAATACTACACCGGCCTCGTCTTTCAGGTGGAGGTCGAGGCCCGCAATGCCCCGCTCGTGGTGGCGGGCGGTGGCCGCTATGATGACCTGCTGCGCGATCTCGGCGCACCATCGCGCATTCCTGCCGTGGGCTGCGCCATCCATGCCGAGCGCGTCAAGGCGGTGCTGCCGTGAAGACACTCACACTGGGCATTCCCTCCAAGGGCCGCCTGATGGAAGCAACGGCAGAGCTCTTTGCCCGCGCCGGCCACGCCGTCGAACGCAACGGAACGGATCGCGGCTATCGCGGCACCCTTCAAGGTTGGCCCGGAATCGAGGTTGCCTTCCTCTCGGCTTCCGAGATTGCCAGCCAGTTGCGCGCCGGCAAGATCGATCTTGGCGTCACCGGCGAGGATGTCCTGCGTGAGAACATTGCGCCGCAGGATTCCGGGATACGCATAGTGCAGCGCCTCGGCTTCGGCCCCGCCAATGTCGTGGTGGCGGTTCCATGTTGCTGGCTTGATGTTGCCGCCATGGCCGATCTCGATGAGGTTGCCGAACAGTTCTACCGCAATCACGGCTACCGCCTGCGCGTGGCTACCAAATACCGCAACCTGACGCGCCGCTTCTTCGCCGAGAAGGGCGTCAGCGGCTACCGGATCGTTGAAAGCGCGGGAGCCACCGAAGGTGCGCCTGCCGCGGGAAGCGCCGAGCTCATCGTCGATATCACCACCACGGGCGCAACGCTTTCAGCCAACCAGCTGAAAATTCTGGATGATGGCCTGATCCTCGAAAGCTGCGCGGTCCTCGCCTGTCGCACTGCGGCGGCCCAGGGCGCGGCGCCCCTTGCTGAAAAACTGCGTACAGCGCTCTCCGCCTGAGAGGCGTGAACGGCGGAAATCATGAGGGTGGGAGATGCAGCGCTGGTCGCGGCTGGTACCCTCCTAGCAAACCGGCGGTGAGAGCGCAAACGGCAGGCCTGCCGTGACATTCTGGTCATGGCGGCGCAGGGCCCTTTGGGCCCACCATGGCGCATCATGCCAAACACCATGCGCCCCAAATCCCTGTCGGTCTTTCACGAAGGCTATGGCCTCGAAGCCCTGCGCAAGGATGCCGTCGCCGGCCTCACGGTTGCGATCGTCGCCCTGCCGCTTTCAATGGCCATTGCCATCGCCTCGCACACACCACCGCAGGCGGGTCTCTATACGGCCATCGTCGGCGGCTTCCTGATTTCGCTTCTGGGCGGCAGCCGCTTCCAGATCGGCGGTCCCGCAGGTGCCTTCATCGTTCTGGTAGCCGGGATCGTTGACATTCATGGTTTTGATGGCCTTGTGATCGCCACCGCCATGGCCGGATTGATCATGGTGCTGGGCGGCCTCCTGCGCCTTGGCTCTCTTGTTCACCGCGTACCCCACGCCGTGACGGTGGGTTTCACCGCGGGCATTGCTGTCATCATCTTTGCCAGCCAGATTCACGATCTTCTCGGCCTGACGCTGAGCGAAACAGAACCGGCCGCCATTATGCCCAAGCTTGCCGTGCTGTGGGGGGCGCTGCCGACGCTCAATCTCTCGGCGGTCTTTATTGCCGCTCTCACCATCGCCATCATCGTGGCCTGCAAGATGATCGATGCGCGCCTGCCCTCGCTGCTCATTGCGGTTGTCGTTGCCAGCCTGCTGGCGCTGGGGCTCGGCCTTGATGTCGAAACGATCGGTGACCGTTTCGGTTCGATTCCATCGACACTGCCGCTGCCGTCGCTGCCAGCGGCGACGCCTGAGCGGCTCTGGGCGCTCCTTCCTTCGGCTCTGTCGCTCGCCCTGCTTGGCAGCATCGAGTCGCTGCTTTCGGCCGTGGTCGCCGACAAGATGGCGAACCGCCAGCACCGCTCCAACATGGAACTGGTCGCACAAGGCGTGGCCAACATCATCACACCGATGTTTGGCGGCATCACCTGCACGGGCACCATTGCCCGCACCGCCACCAATGTGCGGGCCGGCGCCCATGGCCCGGTTTCGGGCATGCTCCATGCCCTTTACCTGCTTCTGTTCATGCTGCTGGCGGCCCCGTTGCTGCTGAAAATCCCGCTGGCGGCACTCGCCGGCATCCTAGCGACGGTCTGCTACAACATGGCGGGCTGGCACGAGATCAGACAGGCCCGCACAGTGGAGGCGATTCTCGTCGTCCTCGTCACCTTCCTCATCACCGTCTTCCGGGACCTGATCGAAGGTATTGCCGCGGGCATCATCGTCTACATGGCTTTTGCCCTCTGGCGGCGCTCGAAGGCTTCTCCTTGATCTTGCCGAAGTCCCGGCCTACCCGTTGGCCGGTCGGGGCAAGATTCGGAGATCAAAATGCGCATTCTGCTGGCATCGGCGGGCCTCGCCCTCGCACTGGCATCACCGGCTCTCGCCGCCGATTGCGGCAACACCGCCGCGGGCTTTGACAGCTTCATCAAGTCGATGGAGGCTGAGGCGATCGCCAAGGGTGTGCCGGAAAAATCGGTCCGCGCCCTTGATGGCATTGAATACGATCCCGCCATCATCAAGCGCGACCGCGCGCAGAACATCTTCTCGGACAGCTTCCTCGACTTCCAGAAGAAGATGATCTCCAGCTATCGTCTCAAGCAGGGCCAGGCTCTGGTGCAGAAGCACAAAGCGCTCTTTGACCGCATCAACAAGGAATTCGGCGTGCCCGCCCCGGTGATCGTCGCCTTCTGGGCGCTGGAAACCGATTTCGGCGCGACCACGGGCGATTTCGATACGATCAGGGCCCTGGCCACCCTCGCCTGGGATTGCCGCCGCCCCGAAAAGTTCCGGCCACAGCTCATCGCGGCGCTGGATCTCCTCAGCAAGGGCGACCTGCGCCGCGACGAATTCAAGGGCGCCTGGGCCGGCGAAATCGGCCAGACCCAGTTCATGGCCTATGACTATGATGAAAGCGCCGTCGACTATGACGGCGATGGCAAGCGCGACCTGCGCAATTCCATCCCCGATGTCCTGGCCTCGACCGCCAACCTGCTGCGCAAGCATGGCTGGCAGCCCGGTGAACCCTGGTTGCAGGAAGTGAAGGTCCCGGCAAAACTGCCATGGGAAGAGGCCGATATCGCCATCAGGCATCCGCGCAGCCAGTGGTCGGAATGGGGTGTTACCCAGGTGAACGGCAGCCCCATCAAGGGTGATGGTTTCCCGGCCGCCCTGCTCCTGCCCATGGGGCGCAATGGCCCGGCCTTCCTGGCCTATGAGAACTTCACCTCTGCCTATCTCAAGTGGAACGAGAGCCTCGTCTATTCGACGACCGCGGCCTATCTCGCCACCCGGATCGGCGGTGCGCCTGCCGTCAGCCCCGGCCGCGCCCCCGTTGAACATCTCAGCTATGACC
Source organism: Pseudomonadota bacterium (assembly GCA_020161855.1). Lineage (GTDB taxonomy): Bacteria > Pseudomonadota > Alphaproteobacteria > Rhizobiales > Aestuariivirgaceae > Aestuariivirga. Next base: position 608,982 of record JAIUNJ010000001.1, on the reverse strand, counting down.
AGATCCGCCTGCTCCAGCAGAAGCTGCAGGACCTTGGCTATGACGTGGGCAAGGTCGACGGCAAGATCGGCGCCGGAACGCGCGCCGCGGTCAAGGACCAGCAGCTGAAGCTGGGCATGCCCGCCGACTCCTACCCGACCGAGGAACTGATCGAACGCGTCGGCACCGGCAGCAAGAAGAAGGCCAAGCCAGCTGCCACGGAAGAAAGCGGACAGTCCACTGACGAAGGAAGTAACCTATATTAGGCATTCGCCTCGATGGTAGAGCTGGCCAGTTATAGGATATTTCCGTTTGACACTTAAGATTTTCTCAGCCATTCGGCCGGAATGGACACGCTTGCGCAGACGTTTCTCACCCAGATCGAGCAGTTTCTGAAGGAAAAATCCTTGGAAGCTTCCGCCTTCGGCAAACAGGCCCTGGGCGACCCTAATTTCGTTTTCGACCTGCGCAAGGGCCGCTCGCCCTCAACCCGCACCCTGGAAAAGGTCCGCGGTTTCATGGCGGCTTCGGCTGCTGCTGTGGCTCCGCCAGCCGCAACACCCGCCGCCAGGGCAGGCAAGGCCTTCACCCATCTTGACCGGCTGGAAGCGGAATCGATCCACATCATCCGTGAAGTCGCGGCGGAATGCGAAAAGCCGGTGATGCTCTATTCCATCGGCAAGGACTCGGCAGTGATGCTGCACCTGGCCTTGAAGGCTTTCTATCCCGCCAAGCCGCCCTTCCCGCTGCTCCATGTCGATACGCGCTGGAAGTTCCGCGACATGTACACCATGCGCGACGAGATCCCGAAGCGCTATGGCCTCGATCTTCTCGTCTATGTGAACCCGGAAGGCATCGAGAAGGACATCAATCCCTTCGATCACGGCTCGCAGCTTCACACCCACATCATGAAGACCGAAGGCCTGAAGCAGGCCATCGACAAGTTCGGCTTCGATGCCGCTTTCGGCGGGGCCCGCCGCGACGAGGAAAAGTCGCGCGCCAAGGAACGCATCTTCTCCTTCCGCGACTCCAAGCATCGCTGGGATCCCAAGAACCAGCGCCCGGAACTGTGGAATCTCTACAATGCGCGCAAGAACAAGGGTGAATCGATCCGCGTCTTCCCGCTCTCCAACTGGACCGAGCTCGACGTCTGGCAATATATCCACCGCGAGAACATCCCCATCGTTCCGCTCTATTTCGCCAAGGAGCGCCCCGTGGTCTGGCGCGATGGTCAGATCATCCTGGTCGATGACGATCGCATGCGCCTCCTGCCCGGCGAAACGCCCGAGATGCGCAAGGTCCGCTTCCGCACCCTCGGCTGCTATCCGCTGACCGGCGGCATCGACTCCGATGCCGAAAACCTGCTCGACATCGTCGAGGAAATGCTGGTCGCCACGTCATCTGAGCGTCAGGGTCGCGTCATCGACAAGGATCAGGCCGCCTCCATGGAGAAGAAGAAGCAGGAGGGCTATTTCTGATGACGCGCTTTGTTGAATTCACCGGTGGCGACGTCGAGGCTTTCCTGCAGTCGCAGGAGAACAAGGACCTGCTCCGCTTCATCACCTGCGGCTCCGTCGATGACGGCAAGTCGACCCTCATCGGCCGCCTGCTCTATGAATCGAAGATGCTCTTCGAGGATCAGCTTTCGGCCCTCGAGGCCGACTCGAAGAAGCTGGGCACGCAGGGCGGCAACCTCGATTTCGCCCTCCTCGTCGACGGCCTTGCCGCCGAGCGCGAACAGGGCATCACCATCGACGTCGCCTATCGCGCCTTCACCACGTCGCGCCGCAAGTTCATCGTTGCCGATACACCCGGCCACGAACAATACACCCGCAACATGGCAACCGGCGCATCGACTGCCGATCTCGCCATCATCCTCATCGATGCCCGCAGGGGCGTTCTCACCCAGACGCGCCGCCACACCTTCATCTGCACGCTTCTCGGCATCAGCCAGCTTGTCGTGGCCGTCAACAAGATGGATCTCGTTGGCTATTCGCGCGAGACTTTCGAGAAGATCGAGTCAGACTATCGCAGCTTCGCCAAGGGTCTTGGCGCGGAGAATGTCACCGTCATTCCGGTGTCGGCGCTTGCGGGCGACAACATGATCGAGCGCTCTGCCAACATGCCCTGGTATCGAGGGGCCACATTGATGGCACATCTCGAAACCGTTCCCGTCGGCAGCACTGCTGTTGACGGCCCGTTCCGCATGCCGGTGCAGTGGGTCTCACGCCCGGACCAGAATTTCCGTGGCTTCGCCGGCACCATCGCCAGCGGGCGCGTGAAGAAGGGCGATGCCCTCAAGGTGTTGCCTTCGGCGCGCCAGTCCATCGTTGAGCGCATCGTCACCTTTGACGGCGACCTCGAAGAGGCGTTTGCCGAACAGGCCGTCACCATCACGCTCAAGGATGAGATCGACGTCAGCCGTGGAGATGTGCTGTGTGCCGGTGCGGCTCCGGTCGAAGTCTCGGATCAGTTCGAGGCCCAGGTGCTTTGGATGGGCGATTCCGAGATGCTGCCCGGCCGCCCCTACATCATCAAGTCGGCCACCAAGTCGGTGAGCGGCACGCTCGACAAGATCAAGTTCAAGGTCAACGTCAACACGCTCGAGCACGTGGCCGCCAAGACACTGGCGCTGAACGAGATCGGCACCTGCGTGCTCGAACTCGATACGCCGCTCGCCTTCGCCCCCTATCGTCAAAACAAGGCCCTGGGCTCCTTCATCATCATTGACCGCTTCACCAACAATACCGTTGGCATGGGGCTGATCACCTTTGCGCTCCGTCGCGCCGCCAACATCCACTGGCAGGCCACCGACGTGAACAAGGTCTCACGCGCGCACCTTCTCAAGCAGCAGCCAGCCGTGCTCTGGTTCACCGGGCTTTCGGGAGCTGGCAAGTCGACCATCGCCAATCTGGTGGAAAAGAAACTCCATGCCGAAGGCCGCCTTACCTATCTTCTTGATGGCGACAATGTCCGCCACGGCCTCAACCGCGATCTGGGCTTCACCGATGCCGACCGCGTGGAGAATATCCGCCGCGTCGCCGAGGTCGCCAAGCTCATGGCCGACGCTGGCTTGATTGTACTTGTGTCCTTCATTTCGCCGTTCAAGGCCGAGCGCCTCATGGCCCGCGAGCGCATCGGTGCGGATTTTGCCGAGATCTTTGTGGACACCAGCCTGGCCGAGGCCGAAAGGCGCGACGTCAAGGGCCTCTATGCCAAGGCACGCCGGGGGGACATCAAGAATTTTACCGGCATCTCCTCGCCCTATGAAGCACCCGAGAAGCCCGAGCTGCGGATCGACACGGGCCTGCACAAACCCGAGGAAGCCGCCGATGCCATCATCGCCTTTCTGCGCGCTAAGGAAGATTTAACCACGCCCTAGAAATTCGGTCCGTTTATTAAAATTTGAGCGGCCATCTACGCCTAGAGCAAGCACCAGAGGGTGTATTCGCCTCCTCGTTGTATATCCTGGGAGGTAATGATGAAAAGGACACTGTGTGCTGCAGCGCTGATGCTTGGCGTGGTTTTTGCCGCTCCGGCTTTCGCCGTCGAGCAGGCCTTTCCTGTCAATGCGAACATCTCCGGCGAGGCACCGGTCACACTCGCTCCTGAACTGGTTCACCAGATCGGCGAAGTGGAAATCTCCACGTCTATCTTCGTCATGGGATCCGAGCAGCACAAGGTGCGCGGCATTCTCCTGCGCGATCTCATGAAGCATCTCGGCACCAAGGCTGAAAACGCCAAGATCGCGGCACTAGATGGCTATACCATGGATGTGCCCACCGAAGATTTCCTCAAGTATGATGTCGTCCTCGCCACGGAAATCGACGGCCAGAAGCTCTCGGTGCGTGACAAGGGCCCGGCCTGGATCATCTATCCCGCCAGCAAACACCCAGAACTCCAGGACACGGTCTATGAAGCCCGCAGTGTCTGGCAGGTGAAGTCGATCGAGTTCAACTGATCGCCATCATGCTGAAAGGCTTCAGATATATCGCCTTTGCGCTCGTTGCCACGGCCCTTTTCGCCATGGTGAAGAACGATCTGGTGAATGTGCGCGGCCTTTCGACCGACACCACATTCTATACGACGCAGCTCGCCGAGCTAACGCGTCTCGAAAAGGAACTGCTGCAGTTTCGTGTGCAGGCGGCGGGCGTGGTGCATGCAGCGCCCACCGCCGGCCGCGACCAGATGCTGCTGGCCTTCGATCTTCTCTGGGCACGCGTGAACACCGAATACAAGCGTTTCGTCCGCCCGCGCATTGATGCCCTCAAGCGCTATGAGGAGACACTCGGTGCCCTCTCACGGGATCTGAAGGACATCGATACCATTGTCCAAGGCTTGCAACCGGGCGACCACGCGGCGCTGGCAAGGATCGAAACCACGCTGAACAAGACATCCCTGGAAATCAGCGCGATGACCGACGATTCCTACACCGAACTCTATAACCGAGCCACGGATACGACGGTGATGCTGCGCAAGGCGCTTGGCGGCGTGAACCACCTGCTTCACCTCTTCCTCATCACCATCTTCCTGGGCGCCATCCTGCTGTTGTGGCAGCTCCGCAAGAGCGAGCGTCTCAACCGCAATCTGGCCGCCAGCGAAGCCGAGATCCGCAGGCTCGCTACCGTCGATCCACTCACTGAACTGCGCAACCGCCGCTATTTCGATGAGCGCATGCAGGCCATCGACGAAGGCGTATGGACCGGCAATCTACATGTGTTGCTGGTCGATCTCGATGGCTTCAAGGCCGTCAATGACACCATGGGCCACGCCGCCGGCGATTATCTGCTCAAGACCGTTGCCCGGCGCCTCGTCACCACGGCTGGCCACAGCACCCTGTTGGCCCGTTTGGGTGGCGACGAGTTCGCGCTCGTCTGTGATGGCAGCAATCACGATGCACTGAATCTCGCCCAGAGGATCATCGCCGAGCTCTCCTTGCCGATTGCCTTCGGTTCGGGCACCTTGCTGGTAGGTGCCAGCGTTGGTGTCTCGAGCTTCAGCAAGCTGGCACCACCCAGCACGGTCATGCTCCGTGAAGCCGATCTCGCACTCTATGAGGCCAAGGCCCGCGGGCGCGGCTGCGCCGTTCACTTCAATGAACTGAAGCGGCCACGGCCCGTTCGGACCGTGCCGGCGGCAGCCGGCATCCACCTCGCCGCCCAGTCTGCCTGAGCTTTCAGGCCAGTGCTTCCGCGATCCGGTTGATCCCGGCCATTGTTGCGGTCGTGAAGCCGGCATTCAGGAAATCAGGCCAGCTTGAAAGCTTCACCGCCACAAGCCTGTGCTGCCAGTTGACGTAGATCATCTGGCCGAACACACCACGGCAATAGAGCGCGCGCGACACCGGATCCTCGATCCAGAACTGGTTACGATAAGCGCCCTGCGGCAGCGTCACTGTATAGGGCGCCCTGAAGATGGCGTGATTGCCGTTCCGCGTCGCTTCAACCCAGCCGGCCGGGATGATGCCGCCGCCGTTCTCGAGCATCAGTTGACCGAAGCGGCCATAGTCACGCAGCGAAGCATTGAGGCCGCCATCCGCCAGTGCATAGCCGGCGGAATCAACCGCGAAGCAGGCGCTCTCCTCGGCACCCATCTTCTGCCACAGCTCTTCCGACATGATCTGCGGCAGGCGCTTGCCGGTAACCCGCTCCATGCAGAAGGCCAGCACATCTGTCTCGATCGAGCGGTAGACAAAGAGATCGCCATGCGGTCGTTCCGTGTCGCGCAGCCCGGTGATCAGCTCCCACATGTGGCGCGGCCAGCGGAAGGCGGGATCGGCCCCCGGCGGAATCGGCTTCCAGCCGGAAGCCACATCGACCTGGCCGATGTCGGAATAGGGATCGGTATATTCCTCGCTGAAACGTGTGCCGGTGCTCATGTCGAGCACATGCTGCAAGGACGCTCCCTTCCATCCTGTCTCCGCCAGTTCGGGCAGATAGGCCGTCACGGGCGCATTCACATCGAGAAGCCCACGACCCGCAAGGATGCCCGCAACGGCCCCGGTGAATGACTTGGCAACACTCTGCGAGAGATGCAGCGAGCGCGGCTCCATGCCATTGAAATACTGTTCGATGACAATGGCGCCATCCTTGAGCAGCAGGAAACCATCCGTGTAGGTCTGGTCGAGAAGTCCGGCAAAATCCGTCGTCGCGCCATCAACACCGGTGACGGCGAGTCCGCTAAAATCCTTGTCGGCACGGGGCAGCACGCGTACCGGCCCTGTACCGCGCCAGACCTCGGCCGTCGGCAGAAGCTCGCGGATATGCTGGAAGGCCCATCGGTTCCAGGGCGGGCGGTCCCAGTCAGCCCGGGGCGGAACAAGTGCGGGCGGTGATCCCTGCATGATGGGTGGGGGCGTATCCGAGTTGCGATAAGAGGCCATGGCGTGCATTCCAAAGAAAAAAGCCCCGGCATGTGTGCCGGGGCTTCATGATGGCATATTTTTACTTGAGAACTTCGGTCCAGATCTTCGAATAGAGATCCATCACTTCTGGCGTACACAGCATGATGAATGTGCCGGCGGATTCGAGTTCCTTGGGCACAACCAGCTCAGGCGCATCCTTGAGATCATCGCCCAGGAATTGCTCGGAGCCCTTGATGCCGTTGGCGTACTTCGCGAAGTTCGAGATCATGGCGGCATTCTCAGGCGCCATGATGAAGTTCAGGAAGAGCTTGGCATTCTCGACGTTCTTGGCGTCCTTGAGAATAGCAGCGCTATCCATGAAGTAGGGGAAGCCTTCCTTCGGATAGCCGAACTTCACATCCGGATTGGCCTGGCGCGAGCGCACGGCCGCACCATTCCAATACAATGCGGCGCCGAAGTCGCGGCTGGCAAACTTCTCGATCACGCCATAGTCCATGGCGATCCACTTCGGCTTGGCCTCAACCAGCTTGTCGCGCACTTTCCGAAGCATGTCCTTGTCGGTTGTGCACCACTCGCCGCCCAGATATTTGATCGCCGAGTACATCACGTCGTTCATTTCAGGAGCGACATTGATCTTGCCGGTCAGTTCGGGTGGCGGATCGAAAATCAAACCCCAGGTATTGATGTCGCCCTTGTAAAGCGAGGTATCGACGATCACGCCTGTCAGGCCCCACTGCCAAGGCACGGAGTAGTGACGGCCCGGATCCCAGTCGACATTCGCCCAGCGCGCGTCGACATTCTTGAAGTTTTCCATCTGGTCCGGACGCGATTCAAGCAGCAGGCCGTCCTTGATCCAGATCGGCATGTAATGCGCCGATGGAACCACAATATCAAAGCCATGGCCACCGGCGCGCACCTTGGCGAGAGCCGTATCATTGGCGTCATAATCGGTGATCGTCACCTTGACCTTGTATTGCTCTTCGAACTTCTTGATCATCTCGGGGCTGGTGTAGTTGCCCCAGTTGAAGATGTTCAGTTCGCCATCGGCAAGGGCAGCACCTGCCCCCATCACGATGGCCGCAGCCGAGACTGCGAGCGTTTTCAGAAATTTCATGTTGGTTCCTCCTGTTTATTTCAGCAAGTCTGTCCAGATCGCAGTGTAGAGTTCCTGCACAGCAGGCGGACAGGCCATGGCGATTTCCGTGATTTTCAGATGTTCTTCCGGGATGATCACCTCTGGTGCGCTCACCATATCAGCCGGCATGAACTTTTCCGAGCCCTTGATGCCATTGGCATAGCGCGAGAAGGCCGAGATCAGGGCGGCGTTCTCCGGGTCCATGATGAAGTTCTGGAAAAGCTTGGCATTTTCGAGGTTCTTGGCCTCCTTGAGCACCATCACATTGTCCATCCAGATGGCCGTGCCCTCCTTGGGGTAGCCATAGTGGATATCGGGGTTCTGCAGGCGCTGGCGCAGGCCGGAGCCGTTCCAGTCGCTGGAAGCGAGGAAGTCCCCCTTCACCATCGGCTCGATGGTGGAATACTCCATCGACATCCAGCTCGGCTTGGCGGCGAGCAGCACATCGCGCGCCTTCTTCAGCACGTCCTTGTCACCAGTACATTGTTCACCGCCGACAAACTTGATGGCGGCATACATCATGTCACCCATCTCGGGCACGATATTGATCTTGCCCTTGAGTTCCGCCGGCGGATCGAAAACCACGCTCCAGGTGTTGATATCGCCCTTGTAGGCCTTGGTATTCACCACCACGCCGATGGTGCCCCAGGCCCAGGGTACGGAGTACTTCCGGCCCTGATCATAATAGACGTCCTTCCAGCGGTCATCGATATGCTTGTAGTTTTCCATCTGGTTCGGATCGGTCTCTTGTACGAGTCCTTCGCTGATCCAGATCGGAATGTAGTTCGAGGACGGCACCACGATATCGAAGCCGGTGCCTCCAGCCCGCGCCTTGGAAAGCGCTGTGTCGTTCGAGTCGTAGTCGGTGATCGTCACCTTCACATCATAGGTTTGTTCGAACTTCTTGATGAGCTCGGGGCTGGTATAATTACCCCAGTTGAAAATGTGCAGTTCGCCTGCAGCTTGCACAGGTGAAAATCCGGTCACGAAAGCAACGCTCAGCGCTGTCGCCATCAACTTCCAGTTCATGCTTTGCTCCTTTGCGGTTCTAGTTTCTCTTGCGGCTGACGATGAAGAACAGGGTGACGATCAGGATCGACAGCGCCAGGAAGACAGAGGAGATCGCGTTGATTTCCGGTGTCACGACGCGGCGCAATTGCCCCAGCATGTAGGTGGGCAGTGTTTCCTGCCCGCCGGATTTGACGAACTCGGTGATGACCACGTCATCGAGGGAGATCACGAAGGCCAGCATGTAACCGGCCAGGATGCCGGGCCATAGCAGCGGCAGCGTCACCCGGCGGAAGGCGTTCCATGGCGTGGCATAGAGATCGGCCGCCGCACGCTCCAGCGTCAGGTCCATGGATTCAAGCCGCGCGCGGATGGGCAGGTAGGCGAAGGGGATGCAGAAGGCCGTATGGGCGAGCAGCACATAGCCGATGCCCGTGTAGCCGCTCCACACCTTGAAGCGCGAGAACACGATGAGCAGGGCAACAGCGGTGACGATCTCAGGCACCATCAGCGGCTGGTTGATGAAGGCATATTTGAAAGTGAGGCCGCGATAGCCCGCTGTCCGGGTCGTGGCCAGCGCCGCCATGGTGGCCATGATCGCGGCACCCGTTGCAGCGATGGTAGCCACATAAAGCGTCCGCCAGGCCGCTTCCTGCACCTGGCTGTTATGCCAGGCCGACTGGAACCAGCGCGTCGAGAATCCCTGCCACACCGCAACCGACTCGCCCGCGTTGAAGGCGAAGACCACCAGCGTCACGATCGGCAGATAGAGCATGAAGAAGCAGATCATCGCGATGAAAAGGAAGCCCGGCTGGGCGCGGAGATCGAAAGGCTTGCGGCTTCTAGTGGCCATGGCCGGCCCCCGACTTTGATGCGTTACGCACATAGAAGAGCAGGGCCACCGTCACGATGATCATCAGCGTGATGGAAAGGGCGGCCCCCAGCGGCCAGTTGCGGCCCTGGCCGAATTGCAGCTCGATCAGGTTGCCGAGCATCATGTTCTTGCCGCCACCCAGAACGCGTGGCGTCACATAGGCGCCGATCGCCGGAATGAAGACGAGGATTGAGCCTGCAATGATGCCGGGCTTGGTGAGCGGCAGGATGATCCGCCACAGCACCTGCAGGCGCGGGGCATAGAGATCATAGCCTGCCTCGACGAGGCGGAAGTCGAGCTTTTCAAGTGAAGCGTAGACCGGCAACACCATCAGCGGCAGGTAGACATAGACCATGCCGAGCAGCACGGCCGTATCCGTGAACATGATCTGGATGGGGGATGAGATAATCCCCAGTTTCATCAGAACGGTATTGAACACACCCTCGTTGCGGATCGTTTCCTGAATGGCGAAGGTGCGGATGAGGATGTTGGTCCAGAACGGGATGGTGATCAGGAAGAGCCAGAGCTCGCGCTTGCCTTCCGGCCGCGTGGCGATGAAATAGGCCGTGGGGAAGCCGAAGAACAGGGTGAGCACCGTCGTCATGGCTGCCAGCCTGATCGAGCGCCAGAGAATCAGGAGATGCGCATCGGCCACGGAAACCGTGTCGTCGAAGATATCGCGCTGGAAGAAAACGCTGAACCAGCCGTCCCCGGAGAACTGCCAGTATTTCACGTCGCCATAGTCGCCCTTCACCATGAAGGAATAGAGCAGCATGACGAAGAGCGGCCCGACCGCTGCGATGAAAATGACAAAGAGGGCCGGAAACGACAGGAGCCAGCGCCCGAAGATATCCCTCTCCCTGAATTTTTTGGCGACGGCTTCCGCGTTGGACATGATCTCAGTCCTTCAGCACGCGGGCCGAATTCTCGGCCACGGCAATGGAGACCTGCGAGCCTATGCTGAGGCCGGGTGCCTCGCTCGAGGCGTTCTGCTGCCGCACGATAAAGGGCGAACCGTCGTTGAGCTTCACATGGAAATGCGTGTCAGTGCCGAAGAACACGATGTTTTCAAGCTCGCCCTTGAGCAGGCCGGCCGTCTTGCCGCCCGGAGCGATGCGAGCATGTTCGGGCCGGATCACCACGGTAACCTCACCAGATGCGGGCAGTGTTTCTGGCACCGTGGCCTTGAGCTTGGGGCCGGCATGCAAGGTCACGTCGGCCAGGTCCTTGCTCACCTTGCCGAGCTTGCCCTTCAGCATGTTGGTCTCGCCGATGAAGTTGGCGACGAAGCGTTCCGCCGGGCGCTCATAGATATCACGCGGGCTGCCGATCTGCAGGATACGCCCCTTACTCATGACCGCGATGCGGTCAGACATGGTCAGCGCCTCTTCCTGGTCATGGGTCACAAAGATGAAGGTGATGCCGGTTTCGTGCTGCAGGCGCTTCAATTCAATCTGCATGTCCTTGCGCAGCTTGTAGTCCAGTGCCGAGAGCGGCTCGTCGAGCAGCAACACTTTTGGCCGTGGCGCCAGCGCGCGGGCCAGCGCCACGCGCTGTTGCTGGCCGCCGGAAATCTGCGAGGTGCGACGGTCTTTCAGCTCTTCCATGCGCACGAGCCGCAGCATCTCTGCCACGCGCCCCGCAATTTCATCCTTGGGCTTGCCCAGCATCTCGAGGCCGAAGCCGATGTTCTGCGCCACCGTCATGTGCGGGAAGAGCGCGTAATTCTGGAACACCGTGTTCACCGGCCGCTTGTAGGGCGGGAGCATGGCGATATCGTCGCCATAGAGAAGGATCTCGCCTTCAGTCGGAAAATCAAAACCGGCAATCAGCCGGAGCAGTGTGGTCTTGCCGCACCCCGAAGGGCCCAGAAGCGTGAAGAACTCGTTTTCCCGGATGGCAACCGAGACGTGATCGAGGGCACGCACTTCGTCCTGCCCTGCACCTCTGAACACTTTGCTTACGCCGCGCGCATCAATCGCGCTTGCCACTGAAGCCAAAATTGCGTCTCCCCGAGGAACCGTACAAACGGGCACCTCTGCCGGGCACCTCGTTATCAAGCACTAAAGCCCGCTTTTCAGCCTTTGCCAAGGGCATGACTGAAAAACAGGCCACGACATCCGCGCCATCAGGATGCACGGGGAAAAGAGCAAATGAATCAACGGAATGACCGGCATGGCGCCGAAAAACATCAAGCCGCCGCGTGAAGCCCGCCTTAGACGGACCAGCCACCATCAATGTTAATGGCCTGACCGGTGATGAACGCACTTTCATCACTTGCCAGATAAACGACCAGTGCGGCGATCTCCTCGGCCTGGCCCAGGCGGCCCATCGGCTGGCGGCCGATGAAGGCGGCCTTGGCCTTTTCATAGTCGCCGGTGGCCCGCATGCGATCGTGCAGCGACGGCGTATCAACCGTGCCGGGGCAGATGGCATTGACGCGAATGCCCTTGGCCAGGAAATCGGCGGCCATGGCTTTGGTCATGCCGATCACGGCGGCCTTCGAGGTGCCGTAGAGGAAGCGGTTGGGCACGCCCTTCACGGACGAAGCGAGCGAAGCCATGTTGATGATCGAGGCCTTGCCCTTGTCGAGCCAGCCGGGCGTGAAGGCGCGCATCAGGCGATAGTGGGCGCGCACATTGAGCTCGAAGGCAAAGTCCCAGTCCTTGTCGGTTACGTCCATGATCGTGCCGGCATGGACATAGCCCGAGCAGTTGAACAGCACGTCGGGCGCGCCGAGAGCCTTCGCCACCTTGTCCACCTGCTCCTGCTTGGTAACGTCGAGCACCATGGTGGTGATGGCAGGGCTTTCCTTGGCCAGGGAAGCGAGTGCCGCTTCATTGATATCGGTGGCAACCACCTTTGCGCCCTCGGCCACCATGGCCAGCACGGTTGCGCGCCCAATGCCCTGCGCTGCCGATGTCACCAGCGCCGTCTTGCCTGCCAGTCTGCCGCCCATGAGATCCTCCCAAGTCCTTGTTGGCCTCCCTCTACAAAGCCATGCGCGGCAAGTCCATGGCCCTTCGCGGCCGGGCCCTCAATCCTTTCCGCGCCGCTTGAGGCGGATGGGGCCTGAGCCTTGCGAGGCCAGCGCGTCGCCGGGATTCAGCATGCCGCAACGCTGGAGCGAGAGGCAGCCGCAGCCGATGCAGTCGTCGAGATGATGTCGCAACGATTGCAGAAGTGCGATGCGGCGGTCGAGATCGGCCGCCCAGCGCCGCGACATGCCCTGCCAGTCGCGCCGCGTGGTGCGCCCCTGTTGCGGCAACGCGGCAAACATCCTCGCGATATCAGCAAGCGGAATGCCCAGTTGCTGCGCAATCTTCACGATGGCGATGCGGCGCAGGGCTTCGCGCTCATAGCGGCGCTGGTTGCCGGCCGTGCGGCGGCTCTCGATCAGGCCCTTGCGTTCGTAGAAGTGGATGGCTGAGACGGCGACGCCGCTGCGCCGCGCCAGCTCGCCGATGGAAATTTCCGCCATGCCCAATGAACCCCTTGACCTCAACTTATGTTGAGGTTGTAGCACCAGTAGCCACAACAGAACAGCGGGCAGGACTCATGTCAGTGGCAACAGACGAAGCGCAATCGGGCAAATGGTCAGAGCTTGTCTCAGGTGATTTCATCCTGCCCACGGTCACCCTGTCCATTGGCGTGGTGCTCTTCGCCTTCAATGCCTTCCTCGTGAGCACGGCCCTGCCGTCGGTCATCGCCGATCTCGGCGGCGGGCACCTCATCTCATGGGCCACCAGCGTCTATCTGGTTTTCGCCATCGCCACGGGTGTCGCTGCGGCAACAACGATGCAGCGCATCGGCGCGCGCCGCCTTTTCATCGTTTCGGCCATCGTCTTCATGACCGGCACCTGCATATCGGCTGCAGCACCTTCCATGCCCATCCTGCTCGTGGGCCGAGCCCTGCAGGGCATCGCTGCAGGCTTTATCGATGCCGGCTGCTATGTGCTGATCCCGCGCCTCTTTCCGTCGCGCCTTCTCCCCAAGGTCTTCGGTGTCGAAGCAGCCGCCTGGGCCATTGCCGCCTGCGGTGGCCCGGCCCTCTCCGGCCTCCTCGCCGAGCATGTTTCCTGGCGCGCCTCCTTCCTGTCGTCGCTGCCGCTGGCCATCGCTTTCATTGCGCTTGTGCCGGTTGTGGTACGGGACGATGAGCAGAAGGAGATCACGCACAGCCTGCCCTGGAAGACACTCGTCGCCATCGCCGCCGCCATGACCCTTGTGGTCGTCGCTGATCTGGCCGCGAGTAATTGGCTGAAGACGGTCGTCCTGCTGTCCGGTGGCGCTGTCTTCTGGCTGGTTGTCATGGCCGACCGCCGCAACATACCACGCCTCCTTCCCGCCGATGCCTTTCGCCTCTCCGCGCCTGTGGGGCTTGGTCTGTGGACAGCGCTGCTCATGCCGGTGGCGGAAGCCTCTGTTGCCGTCTTTCTGGTCTATACCCTGCAGTTTCTCTGGGGCTATTCGGCCTTCAGCGCCGGCCTGCTCAGCGCCATCATGGCCTTGAGCTGGAGCGGCACGCAGCTTCTCGCAAGCAATGTCGCGAGCAGGCGCTGGCGGCTGCATTTCATCTGGCTCGGCCCGGTCTTCTTGATCGCAGGCTATCTCATCCTCGCCGCGGCCCTGTGGTGGCACAGCCCCCTCGCCATGGTGGCTTCACAAGTCGCCCTGGGTGCAGCTTTCGGCATCAACTGGGGCGCACTCAGCCAGGCCAGCATGGAGGCGGCCCCCTTGAGCGAACGCGATGTCACATCGGGCCTTCTGCCCACCATCATGGGAGCAGGCTATGGCATTGGTGCCGCACTCTTCGGCGTCATCGGCAATGTCCTTGGCTTCGCCACGCTCCAGGGCGACCACCTGCGCGATACCATGATGCTGATCTTCGCAGTCGCCTGCCTGCCTGGCCTGCTTGCACTGGCAACGGCCGCGCGGATGGCGAAACTCTTGCTGAAAGCGGCGCGCTAGACCGCAGCACTCCGCTGCCGGCCGTCCAGCGTCATCAGCGCACCATACATCTCTGGCCGCCGGTCACGGAAAAGGCCCCAGGAGCGGCGCAGGTCCCTGATCGCGGCCAGGTCAAAATCCTGCAGCCGGAAGCCTTCTTCCGTGCGGTCCATCTCCTGCAGTTTCTCGCCCTGATAATCGGCAATGAACGAGCGTCCATAGAATACATCGGAGCGCCCGTCGGGTGCCGTCTCCTTGCCGATGCGGTTGGAGGCGAGAAGCGGCATGATATTGGCCGCCGCATGGCCGCGCATGGTGTTCTGCCAATGCGTGCTGGAGTCATAGCCGGGGTTGGGCGGTTCGGAACCGATTGCCGTCGGATAGAGCAGCACTTCCGCACCCATCAGGGCCATGGCGCGGGCACATTCCGGAAACCACTGGTCCCAGCAGATGCCGAGGCCGACGGTGCCCACCGCCGTCTCCCAGACCTTGAAGCCCGTATCGCCCGGCGAGAAATAGAATTTCTCCTGATAGCCGCGCCCATCCGGAATATGGCTTTTGCGGTAGTGACCCAGTTGGCGGCCATCGGCATCGACGATCACCGTCGTGTTGAAACAGGTATTGCCCGCCCGCTCGAAGACGCTCACCGGCAGGACCACGCCCAGTTCCTTGGCCAGGGCCGCAAAGCGCCTCACCGTTGGATGCCTGTCCAGCTCAACCGCCTT
Organism: Pseudomonadota bacterium; assembly: GCA_020161855.1. Classification (GTDB taxonomy): domain Bacteria; phylum Pseudomonadota; class Alphaproteobacteria; order Rhizobiales; family Aestuariivirgaceae; genus Aestuariivirga. The sequence continues at coordinate 593,947 of JAIUNJ010000001.1, read as the reverse complement.
GTCGAGGAACTGTGCATGCTGTTCGATGCAGAAATAGTTGCCGTCGAAGAGCTCCTGCAGCAGCACAAGCTGCGCACCGGCCTTGGCCGCCTGCCGCACCAGCGCCTCGCCGGTATCGCAGTTCTTCTGCCAGTCATTCCGCGATGCCATCTGGGTGATGGCGAATTTCACCTTGCTCACGATTGCAGCTCCGCAATTTCACGCCTGAAGCTCATGGCATCGCCAGGGTCCGGCTCATCGAGATCCTCGGCATAGCGATGGCCGGCATAGGTCGACCAGGCAATGGCTGATGACGGGGCTTCCGCATCGCCGATGGCCTTCACCGTTTCGATACCTGCATCGGCCCAGGCCGCAGACTGTGCGTTGAGGGCATGGACCAGCCCATCGACCGGATTGCGCGCCGTCACCAGAAGCAGCGCATCGCAGGCAATCTCTTCTTCACGCCCCGTATAGGTGCAGGAAAGTGTCGCGGCGCCATTGCCTGCGCTCATCAGGGCCCGTGTCACCCGCACATCGACGCCCGACTCCAGAAGGCGCTTCTGGATGAAGCCCTGCTCCAGCGTGTTGGTGCTCCATTCCGAAACCTTGGTCGATGGCGTCACGAGGCTCACCTTGCAGCCGAGTTTCAGCAGAAGCTCCGCCATCACACCGCCCATGTAATAGTGATCGTCGTCAAAGATGAGTACTTGCCCTGCGGGCTTTGCGCCACCCATCAGGTCATCCGGTGTGAACACCGGCAGATCCGCCGCGATGGCGAAGGGCTTGAGATGAAACCGTGCCGTGCCGTCGCGCCGCCAGGTCGCACCCGTCGCCACGCACACATGCGCGGCTCCGAAGCCCAGCACATCCTCGGCCGTGAGCGCGGAGTCCTTGTAAACCTCCACATTGCTCATCTTCTGGATCTGGCCCATGCGGTAGTCCCGCACCCGCGCCCAGGCGGAAAGCCCGGGCAGGCGGCTTTCCAGTGTCACGCGCCCGCCAACTTCGGTCCGGGCTTCGGCCAGCGCCACCTCATAGCCACGCAGGCCCAGCCGATGCGCCGCCGAGAGCCCCGCCGGGCCCGATCCCACCACCAGCACGCGCTTGGCCGCGGCCTTCTTGCGCATGCGCTCCGGGTGCCAGCCCTTCCGCCACTCTTCCATGAAGGAGGAATTCTGCGTGCAGCGCGAGATGCCCATGGTCATGTCGCCGGTGATGCAGATGTTGCAGCCGATACACTCGCGAATGTCTTCGATCCGCCCCTCGTCGATCTTCCTCGGTAGGAAGGGATCGGCAATCGAAGGCCGTGCCGCTCCGATGAAGTCGATGATCCCCTGTTTCACCTGCCGCACCATGAGGTCAGCGGAGGTGAAGCGGCCGACGCCGACCACCGGCTTCGGTGTCAGCTGCTTCAGGCCGCGGATCAAATCCTCCTGTGCCGCTTCTTCCTTGAAGCGCGAGGTGCCTGAGCAGGCCTCCCATGTGCCATGGGCAAAATCCCAGACATCGGGAAGCTCTGCGTGCATCGCCACCAGTTCGCGCAGATGATCGTTGGTGAAGCCGTCGATGCCCGCCATCTCGTCGAGCGACAGGCGCACCGAGATGGCGCAGGTGTCGCCCACCTCATCCCTGGCATCGGCCACCAGTTCGGCAAAGAGCCGCGCCCGGTTCTTCAGGCTCCCGCCATATTCATCCGTACGCTGATTGATTCGCGGGCTGAGAAAATGCTGGATCACGCCGAAACCATGCGCCCCGTAAAGGCACATGATGTCGAAGCCCGCCGCCTTGGCCCGGCGATAGGCGAGCTTGTGCCAGTGGCGCAGGTTGCGGATATCCTCCTTGTCCATGGCACGCGCCTGCACCGGATCGCTGGTGAAGGTCAGGATCGGCATGTTGACCGGCGCCATCGGCACTTCGCGTGAATAGAGATTGGGCCCGTTGACGCCTGGATAGGCCAGTTCCACGCCCGCCAGGGCGCCGTGCGCATGGATCGCATCCGCCATCTTGACGAAGGAAGGAATATCCTTGTCCTCCCACAGGCGCAGCTCGATGAAGGGTGTGATCTCCGAGGTATGGTGGATTTCCACCTGCTCGGTGAAGATGACGCCCCAGCCACCCTCGCTTTTCACCCGCCGCATCTCGGCAACCGCCGAAGGATCGCGATAGCCGCCGCCATTGCAATGCGGCACCTGGTAGAAGCGGTTCTTGGCGGTGAGCGGCCCGATCTTCACCGGCTCAAAGAGAATGTCGTAGCGCTTGTCACGCATTCTCGAAGCCCTCCAGCACATTGACGGTGTTCACGCCGATGGCTTCGATGGCATAGCCGCCTTCCATCACGAAGAGCGTCGGCAGCTTGAGCTTTGCGATCATCGCGCCATAGCGGGTGAAGTCGGGCGAGGTCAGCCTGAAGAAGCTGATCGGATCGTCCTTGAAGGTATCGACACCGAGCGACACCACCAGCACATCCGGCTTGTAGCGCCGGATCTGCTTCAGGGCATCGGCCAGCGCCTCGGACCAGCGGGCAAAGCCGGTCTTCGGCGGCATCGGATAGTTGAAGTTATATCCGGCCCCCTTGCCCCGTCCCTTTTCACCCTTGTAGCCGAGGAAATGCGGGTAGCAGTCCTCCGGTGCGCCATGCAGCGAGCAGAACAGCACATCGCCGCGTTCATAAAAGATGTCCTGCGTGCCGTTGCCGTGATGAAAATCGACATCGAGGATGGCGACACGCTTCGCCCCCTGATCGCGGAACGCCTGCGTGGCGATGGCCGCGTTGTTGAGGAAGCAATAGCCGCCATAGAGATCGTCATGGGCGTGGTGCCCCGGCGGGCGGCACAAGGCAAAGGCGGAAGATGCACCATTGGCCACGATCTTCTGCGCCGTCAGCGCCACGGCGGCGGAAGAACAGGCGGCCTCCCATGTCCCCGCCGTGATCGCCGTTTCCACCGAATGCGTATAATAGCCCACCTTGCCGTCGATCAGCCGCGGCTTGCGCTGCTGCAGCGAGCGGTTGGGAATGGCCGTGGCGATGATCTCGCCGCGGTAGCCGGCCCTGGTCCATTCCTTCCAGGCCGTGCGCAGGAACTCCACGAAGCCTTCGTCATGAATGCGGGTCACCGCCTTGAGATCGAGCCGCCCCGGCCCGCTGATGTCGGTCATGCCCCGTGCCTTCAGCTCCCGCAGGATATATTCGATCCGGCTTGGCCGCTCGAAAGGCGTCACCAGTTCTCCGCCATAGATCTCGCCTTGCGCGAAATGTTTGCGGTGGTCCTCGGAATAGATGATCTTCATGGGCGTTCTCCTGTAGTCCCAGACTGTCAGACCTGCGCCGGGAGATCAAATCCACGTCGCGCCACACCTTGGAACCACGCCGGCGCCATGGCAGAAGAGCCTTCATGCATCTCGTTCACCCCGACGCCCTTCACTTCGACCGCAGCGTAGACAGCTACTGGGAAGCCTCAGCCGATCCCCTCGGCATCGAGCCGCCGCCGCTCGCAAGCGATGAAAGCTGCGATGTCGCCATCATCGGCGGCGGCTTCACCGGTCTGTCCGCGGCACTGGAACTCGCAGAACGCGGCATCGACGTCCGCCTGCTCGAAGCAGGCCCCATTGGCTGGGGCGCCTCGGGGCGCAATGGCGGCTTCTCCTGCATCGGCTCGCACAAGCTCTCCTATGCCACCATGATCGGGCGCTATGGCCTCGACGCCACGCGGGCCTTCTACGGAGCCATGAAGGAGAGCGTGTCCCTCGTTGCCGACAATGTGAACCGCCACGGCATCGATGTCTGGAAGACAGGTGAAGGCGAGATCACGCTGGCCCATCTTCCCAACCGCTTCGCCGAACTCAAGGCCGAGCAGGCTTTCTACCGCGCCACCTTCGGCGAGGAGAACCAGTTGCTCGGGCCGGAGGAACTGCGCCAGCGCGGCCTCTCCGGGCCGGAATTCCACGGCGGGCTCCTGGGACCGGTCGGCTTCGGTGTCCATCCGCTCAACTATGTGCGGGGCCTGGCCCGCGCCGCCCACAAGGCTGGTGCAAAGCTCCATCCCCGCTCGCGCCTGCTGCGCTGGGAACAGGCCGGCGGAGGCCACCGGCTTTCAACGGCCGCCGCCACGCTCACGGCAAGGCGTGTCATCGTCGCCACCAATGGCTACACGCCGGAAGATGTTTCCACCTATCATGCGGGCCGCATCATTCCCGCACTCTCCAACATCATCGTCACGCGCCCGCTCAGCGATGCGGAGTTGCAGGAGCAGGGCTGGACCGAAACCACGCTCGCCTATGACAGCCGCAATCTCCTGCATTACTTCCGGCTGCTGCCCAACAAGCGCTTCCTCTTCGGCGGCCGCGGCGGCACCGATTCCTCGGCCGCAGCCGCCGATGGCTACCGCGCCTATCTCACCGCCACTTTCCATCGCCTGTTCCCCGCCTGGGCCAGGGCCGACATCACTCACTTCTGGCGTGGCTTTGTTTGCCTCTCCAACGATCTCGTGCCCTATGTGGGCCCGCTCGATGAAGCCAAAGGCGTGTGGACCTCCATCGCCTATCACGGCAACGGCGTGGCCATGGCCTCATGGTCGGGCCGCCAGGTGGCGCGCCTCCTGCTCGACCCGAAGGCCAGGGACAAGACGCCCGCGGTCATCACGCGGCGCCTTGCACGCTATCCCCTTCCTGCCTTCCGCCCCCTGTATCTCAAGGGGGCCTATGTCTGGTTCAACTGGCAGGATTCGCGCTGATATCGCCGCCGGTCAGATCGTCTGGCCTGTCTTCTTCCAGTCGGCGAGGAAGCTCTCGATGCCCTTGTCGGTGAGCGGGTGCTTCACCAGGCCCTTGAGCACAGCCGGCGGCGCCGTGGCATAGTCGGCACCGATGATGGCCGCTTCCGTGATGTGGTTCACCGAACGGATGGAGGCCGCCAGGATATTCGTCTGGTAGTCGTAGTTGTCGTAGATCTGGCGGATATTGGCGATCAGTTCCATGCCCGGCAGGTTGATGTCATCGAGCCGTCCGATGAAGGGCGAAATGAAAGTCGCGCCGGCCTTGGCCGCCAGCAGCGCCTGGGCCGCCGAGAAACACAGGGTCACGTTCACCATGGTGCCTTCGCTCGAAAGCTTGCGGCAGGCCCGCAGCCCGTCGACCGTCAGCGGCACCTTCACCGCCACGTTCTTGGCGATCTTCCGCAGCACGTCGCCCTCGCGCATCATGCCGTCATAATCGAGGGCTGCCACTTCGGCAGAAACCGGTCCCTCAACGAAGGAGCAGATTTCCTTGATCACCTCGGTGATCTTGCGGCCGGATTTGGCAATGAGCGTAGGATTGGTGGTCACGCCATCGACGAGGCCCATTTCCTGGCACTCGCGGATATCCTTCACATCGGCGGTATCGACAAAGAACTTCATTTTTCACTCCTTCAACGGATCGTCATGCAACAGGCAACGCCACGCCGCATTGGGCCTTGGCGGCCGCCAGCAGGGCGTCAAGAATCGGCTGCACATCTGCCTCGCCCAGGGGCCTCTTGTCGAGGGCCAGGACAGGGCGAATAAAACGCAGCGAATTGGTCAGGAACACGGCATCGGCGGCAAAGAGCTCGACCGGTGCCACGGCGCGCTCTTCCGTGGCCATGCCAAGCTCGCCCGTCAGCTTCAGCACCACGGCGCGCGTGACCCCGGGCAGGATGCCCTGGTCGAGTGCAGGCGTCACAAGCTTGCCCCCCTGCAGCAGGAAGAGGTTGGCGATGGTGCTGCAGGCCGCCTGGCCCTCGCTGTTCAGCATCAGCGCGTCATCGCAGTCTTCGGCCTTGGCGGCGCGCGCAGCCGCGATGTTGTCGATATAGGAGAGCGTTTTGTGGCTGGCGCTGGGTGCGGCCACGCTGCGCCTGATGCCGGACGTCATCAGCCGCGCCGGCTGGCCGATCAGGGCGGCATCGAAGGGATCGAGTGCGGCGAAGAGGCTGGGGGCCGCGCCGTCGCCGGCAAGCCCGCGCGCGGCAATGCCGCGTGTCAGCGTGATGCGCAGCACATAGGGGCCGGTCTCCGCCTTGGCGAGAAGATCAGCGGTTGCCAGTTCCGCCCGGCTGCGCACGAAGGGAATGCCCAGCGCCTCCGCCGACCACGCCATGCGGTCGAGATGAAGGCTGAGCCACAGCGCCTTGCGGTTCATCACGAGGATGGTTTCAAACAGCCCGTCGCCGAGGGCCAGCCCGCGGTCGCGCAGGTCGAAGGGTGCGAAGTGGGAATAGCGCACTTCGCCATCAAGCCAGAGCAGGCTCATGCCGCCACCTTCAGGAAATTGCGCAACATGTCATAGCCGTGCTCGGTGAGGATCGATTCCGGATGGAACTGCACGCCATATGTGGGATGGTCCTTGTGGCGAAGGCCCATCACCTCGCCGTCATCGCTCCGCGCCGTCACCAGCAGCGGCGAAACATCCTTCTCATGCACGATGAGGGAGTGATAGCGCCCGGCGCTGAAGCCCTGCGGCAGGCCGGCAAAGACCCCGCTGCCATCATGCGAGATGTCGGAACTGTCGCCATGCATGGGCCGCCGCGCCCGCGTCACCGTGTGGCCGAAGACCTCGCCGATCACCTGATGCCCGAGGCAGATGCCGAGGATGGGAAGCTGCCCGGATTGCGCCTGCACGATCTCGGGCGATTGTCCGGCCTCGCGCGGCGTGCCGGGCCCGGGCGACACCACGATGGCCTTGGCCTTGAGATCATCGGCCGTCACCTCGTCGTTCCGCCGCACCCGCACGCGCTCGCCCAGTTCCTCGAAATAGCGCGCCACGTTGAAAACGAAGCTGTCATAATTGTCGATGATCAGGATCATGGCGCGAAGGCCTCCATGATGCGCGCGATCTTGGTCAGGCTTTCCTCATATTCGGCGGGCGCCTGCGACTTGGCGGTGATGCCGCCGCCGCCCTGCACATGGATATGATCCGGCGTGGCCTGCACCGTGCGGATGGCGATGTTGAAATCGCTGTGGCCGCTGAAGCCCATGTAGCCGATGGCGCCGCAATAGACGCCACGCGCCATCTGCTCGCGTTCGGCGATGATCTCCATGGCCCTGATCTTCGGCGCTCCCGTGATCGAACCGCCGGGAAAGACGGCGGCGATGAGATCGGTCAGGTGCAGGCCGGGCCGGAGATCGCCCTGCACCACCGAAACCAGGTGATGGACATTGGCATAGGATTCGAGCCCGCAGAGCACCGGCACCTTCACCGTGCCCGGCCTGCAGACGCGCGAGAGATCGTTGCGCAGCAGGTCGACGATCATCACATTTTCGGCCCGGTCCTTGCGCGAGGCTTGAAGCTCGGTGATGAGCGCTGCATCGCGTTGCGGATCGGCGTCGCGCCGCCGCGTACCCTTGATCGGCCGGGCCTCCGCCGTCACGCCATCGAATTTCACCAGCCGCTCCGGCGATGACGAGATCACCTGCGCGCCGTCATAGTCAAGCAGTGCGGCGAAGGTCGCGGGGTTCTTGCGCCGCAGCACCTGGTAGAAGGCAAAGGGATCAAAATCCGGCGGTCTTGCCGCCGAAAAACACTGCGTGATGTTGGCCTGGAAGATGTCGCCCGCGAGAATGTCCTCGACAGTGGCCCGCACCGCAGCTTCGTAAGCTGTGCGCGGCAGGTTGGAAGCGAAGCCTTCCACAACATGATGCCCGGTCGCCTGCGGCTTTGCCTTCAGCGCCTTCTCCAGCGCCTCGCCCTCCGCCGCATGGCGGGCGAAGATCCAGGCCCGCTCCTGCATGTGGTCGATGCCGATGACCGTGTCATAGACATGGAGCACCATGTCCGGCGCCAGCGCCGGAAAATCCGGAATCCGCGCCTTCGGTTCGAGGCTGCGCCCGAACTCATAGGCGATATAACCCGCGAGCCCACCCTGAAAGGGCGGCAGGCCCGCCACATGGGCCAGCGCATTCCCGTCGAGCAGGCGCTGCACCACCGCAAGCGGCGCCTCCGCCTGCGCCACGCCATCGAGCCGGGCCACGCCTTTTTCCACCACCAGTGTCTGCCGCGGTGCGGCGGCAAGAAAGGAATAGCGGCCGAGATGCTCGTGGCGCTGCACGCTCTCGAGCAAGGTCAACGCCTTTGCGCCCTTCAGCCGCCGCGCCAGCGCGAAAGGCTCCGCATAGATGATCTCGCGGACATGGGGCGGCGCAAGCTTCAGGCGCTCATGCTTCATGGGGGCAGATATAGGGCTGGAAGCCCCCCGGCTCCACGTCTAATCCGGAGGGGTGACCTCCGAATCCGTCATTGCCGAAGTGCTGCTGCCGCTGGCGCTGGCCACGCCCTATTCCTATCGCGTGCCGCCGGACATGGAGGTTGTGGAAGGCTCCTATGTCGAGGTGCCGCTCGGACCCCGCTCCTATATCGGCGTCGTCTGGGAGGTCAGGCCCTTCGTCGCCAGCAACATGCGGCTGCGCGATATTGCGCAGGTCTTCACCACGCCCGCCATGCCTGCAACCCACCGCAAGTTCATCGAATGGCTGGCGACCTACTATCTCGAACCGAAAGGCAGCGTGCTCCGCATGGCGCTGCGCGTGCCCTCTGCCTTCGAGGCGCCCCGCGCCCAGACTGCCTTCCGCATCGCTACAGGCCTGCCGAAGCGCATGACACCACAGCGCCAGCGCGTACTCGAGGTGATGCGCGATGGCTTTCCCCTGCAGGCCCGCGAGATCGCCGACCTGGCCGGCGTCGGCACATCCGTCGTCAAGGCGATGGCCAAAGATGGCGCCATCGAGGAACTCGCCTTGCCGGCACTCCGCCCCTTTGCCGAGCCCGATCCCGGGGCCGAAGCGCTGCCGTTCAATGCCGAGCAGCAGCAGGCCGCCGATGAACTGCGCAGCATGGTTGCCGCCCGCCAGCACAAGGTGACGCTGCTCGATGGCGTCACCGGCTCCGGCAAGACGGAGGTCTATTTCGAAGCCATGGCCGAGGCCCTGCGCCAGGGCCGCCAGGTCTTGCTGCTCCTCCCCGAGATTGCCTTGACGGCACCTTTTCTCGCCCGCGTCGAGCGCCGCTTCGCTGCGGAGCCCGCCGGTTGGCATTCGGATCTGCGCCCGCGCGAACGCGAGCGCGTCTGGCGTGGCGTCGCCGAAGGCCATGCCAGGATTGTCGTCGGCGCACGCTCGGCCCTCTTCCTGCCCTGGGCCAACCTCGGCCTCATCGTTGTCGATGAAGAGCATGAGGGGGCCTACAAGCAGGATGAAGGCGTCTCCTACCATGCCCGCGACATGGCTGTGCTCTATGGTGCACTAGCCCAGTTTCCCGTGGTGCTGTCCTCGGCCACGCCCTCGCTCGAAAGCCTCGTCAATGTCGACCGCGGCCGCTACGCCAGCGTCCGCCTGCATGACCGCCACGGCCGCGCCGAACTGCCCGACATCGGTCTCATCGACATGCGCAGCGCCGATGTTCCCACCGGCTCATGGCTGTCGGCACCGCTTCTCGCCGACGTGAAGGCGACAATCGAGGCGGGCGATCAGGCGCTCCTGTTTCTCAACCGCCGTGGCTATGCGCCCCTCACCCTGTGCCGCGCCTGCGGGCATCATCTCAACTGCCCCAATTGCTCCGCCGCCATGGTCGAGCACCGCTTCCGCCGCATCCTGCAATGCCATCATTGCGGCCATCAGGAACCGGCCACCAACACCTGCCCCAAATGCAATACCGAGGGAAAGCTCGTGCCCATCGGCCCCGGCGTCGAGCGCCTCGCCGAGGAAGCCGCGCGCCATTTCCCCGAGGCTCGCATCGCCATCCTGTCGAGCGACATTTCACGCGGCGTGATGTTGCGCGATGTCCTCAAGGAAGTGGCCGATGGCGTCTGGAACCTTGTCATCGGCACACAGCTCGTCGCCAAGGGGCACCATTTCCCGCATCTCACGCTCGCCGGCATCGTCGATGCCGATCTGGCACTGGAATCATCCGATCCACGGAGCGGCGAGCGCACCTGGGCCCTGCTGGCGCAGGTCGCGGGCCGCGCCGGGCGTGGCGAAAAGCCGGGCCGGGCCTTTGTGCAGACCTATGCGCCTGAACATCCGCTGATGCGCGCCCTGAAGAGCGGCGACCGCGACTCCTATCTGGCCCAGGAACGGCTGATCAGGCAGGCAGGTGGCCTGCCACCCTATGGCCGATTGGCAGCCCTCATCATCTCCAGCGACAAGGCCCATGAAGCCGAGGCCTTCGCCAAGGCGCTCGCCAAAATCATTCCGCCCACGGATGATCTTCAGGTGCTCGGGCCCGCCATCGCCCCCATCGCCGTCATCCGCGGCCGCCACCGCTGGCGACTCCTCGTCAAGGCCTCGCGCACCGTCGATCTCCAGGCCTTCCTCCGCCTCTGGCTGAAGGACGTGAAGCCCAAGGGCCAGTTGCAGCTCCAGATCGACGTGGACCCTTATAATTTCCTCTGATCAGTTCCGTGCCGTGATCAGCGGAGGATGGCAGAGGCTCAGTGCTGCAGGATCTGCTCGCTCGTCTCCCGCGCCTCTATGAAAAGCCAGTCGCGGAAGGCCTTCACCTTCTGCCGCTCCAGCGCATTGGGCGGATAGACCACATAATAGGCGAGATCGATGGGCTGGCTCACCGTGAAGGGCTGCACCAGCCGCCCGGCCTTGAGATCATCGGCGACAAGTGCGCTCCGCCCCAGCACCACGCCCGCCCCCTGCACCGCCGCCTGAACGGCATGAAGCGAGCTCTGGAAACGCGCACCGCGCCTTGCATCGATATCACTCGCCCCGGCGAAACGCAGCCAGCTCACCCAGTCGATGGGAAACTCGTCGTGGATCAGCGTATGGTGTCTGAGATCGGCCAGGCAGCGCAGCGGATGTTCGCCCTGCAGCAGCGCCGGGCTGCACACCGGCATCAGTTCCTCGCGCAGCAGCAGTTCCGAGACAAGCTTCGGATAGTTGCCGCGCCCGTAGCGGATGACGATGTCGATGCCATCGGCGGCGAAATTGGCAAGCTGGGTTGAGGTCGAGAGCCTGACATCGATGTCGGGATACTGCGCACTGAAGCGGAAGAGCCGCGGCACCAGCCATTTCGCCGCGAAGGAATCGAGCGTGCTCACATTGAGGATGGTGTTGGACTGCTGCTCCATGAGCGACACGGTGGCGTCCGAGAGCCGGTCGAGCAGGGCCTGCACCACCTCGAAATAGCTCTTGCCCGCCTCGGTCAGCACCACCGAGCGGATGTTGCGCTGGAAGAGCTGGACATTGAGGAAATCCTCGAGCGTGCGCACCGCGCGGCTCACCGCCCCATGGGTGACATAGAGTTCCTCCGCCGCCTTGGAAAAGCTCAGGTGCCGGGCCGCGGCCTCGAAGCTGCGCAGGGTGGACATCGGCGGCAGGCGGCGCATGGCGTCCTCATGTGTGACTTATACTCACACATAAGCCGAGGCGAAGTCGTTTGTCGATAGCCCGGATTTTCGCCATTCTGCCCACATCAGAAGGTAATTCGATAGTTTCTTCACCCCGGAATCATCAGGAGACGACCATGACCACTGTGCGTCATACTCACACAACAACCCACGCCGCTGCCCGCTCGGGCCGGGTGCTGTTCGACGCCATTCTGGGCTTTCCCCGCCGTTTCCGGGAGCGCCGCCAGCTCAATGCGCTCCTCGGCTATGACGATTTCCTGCTGCGCGACATCGGCATCTCGCGGGATTCGATCCAGCGCGGGGCCGGCCGTTCGCTCTGGCGCGACTGACAAGGCAGAAACCGGCCGGACGGGACTTATGAAAAGCGCCAGGCCATCCGGTTGCGGTAGATTTCCCCGGGCCGCAGAATCGAGGACGGAAAGCCCGCATGGTTCGGCGCATCCGCCACGTTCTGCGGCTCGATCGCCAGCGCCATGGAGCGCTGCAGGGGGCCGAGATGGCCGGTCATCTCCGGCTGCCAGTGGATGGCGGTATAGAACTGCATGCAGTTTTCGCTGGTCCACACATCGAGCTGCCGCCCCGAGGCCGGGTCGCGCAGCATCAGCCCGTGCTTCATCTCGCCCCGCACGCCATCGAGCAGGATGCAGTTGTCATAATCCTCGCCGATCACGCGGGGCTGGCGGAAGTCCCAGCGCGTGCCGGTCACATCACAGATTTCGCCCAGCGGCAGCAGCAGGTCGTTGAGCGGGAACACATGCCCGCCCGGCATCATCAATTCATGCCCGAGCACGGAGCCACTGCCCGCCAGGTTCCAGTAGCCATGGTTGGTGAGATTGACCACCGTCGGCCGCGTGCAGCGCGCCTCCAGCGTCAGCGACAGTTCCGTTCCCTGCAATTCATAGGCTGCGGTTGCCTCAAGCTGGCCGGGAAAGCCTTCATCGCCGTCGTTTGACATGAGCGAGAAGGTGATGCGGTTGCCGTCGCGCAGATAATCCCAGCGCCGCGCATGAAAGCCTATGTCGCCGCCATGCAGCTGGTGCGGCCCCACATTGGCCCTGAGCTTCACCACCGCGCCGTCGAGCGGAAACTGAGCGTTTGTAATGCGCCCGGCATGGCGCCCGCAGACAGCGCCTGCGAAGATGTCACCCGCCATGATCCGCTCTGCGGGACCGGCGCCGAAAGCCGTCTCCAGCCCGTCGACGACACAGGAGGCGATGCGCGCCCCCTGCGGATGCAGCAACACACGGATCGAATCGGAGCGCAGCTCCATCATCACGCCACCTTCTGCAATTCCTTGAGGATGGCAGCACCCATCTGCGTGGTGTTGGCATTGGCGGGCAAGTCACCGGCAATGTCCTTGGTGCGCAGGCCCTGTGCCAGCACCGCCGAGATCGCGGCATCGAGCTTGTCGGCCCACTCGCCAAGGCCCAGCGAATAGCGCAGCGCCATGCCGAAGCTGGCGATCATGGCGATGGGGTTGGCGGCACCCGTGCCTGCAATGTCGGGGGCCGAGCCATGCACCGGTTCATAGAGCGACTTGCGGCGCTTGCTCTTGGCGTCGGGTGCGCCCAGCGAGGCCGAAGGCAGCATGCCGAGCGAGCCCGTCAGCATCGCCGCCACGTCCGAGAGCACGTCGCCGAACAGGTTGTCGGTGACGATCACGTCATATTGCTTGGGCCAGCGCACCAGCTGCATGGCGCAGTTGTCGGCCAGCACATGCTCGAGCTGCACGCTTGCATATTCATCCTTGTGCACGCGCGTCACGATCTCGTTCCACAGCACGCCGGTCTTCATCACATTGCGCTTCTCGGCCGAGGACACCTTGTTGCGCCGCGTCTTGGCGAGGTCGAAGGCCACACGCGCGATGCGCTCGATCTCGAATGTGTCATAGACCTGCGTGTCGATGCCGCGCTTCTGGCCATTGCCGAGGTCGGTGATGGTCTTGGGCTCGCCGAAATAGACGCCACCCGTCAGCTCGCGCACGATCAGGATGTCGAGGCCTTCCACCACATTGCGCTTCAGTGACGAGGCATCGGCCAGCGCCGGATAGCAGATGGCCGGGCGCAGGTTGGCGAAAAGGCCGAGGTCCTTGCGCAGGCGCAAAAGCCCCGCCTCGGGGCGCACGTCATAAGGCACCTTGTCCCACTTGGGGCCGCCCACCGCGCCGAAGAGCACGGCATCGGCCGCCTGGGCCTTGGCCATGTCGGCATCGGAAACGGCCTTGCCATGGGCGTCATAGGCCGAACCACCGACGAGGCCGCGGTCGGTCTCGAAGCGGGCGATGCCCTCGGCGTTGAACCAGGCCACGATCTTCTCGACCTCGGCCATGACCTCGGGGCCAATGCCGTCACCGGGAAGATAGAGGAGATTGAAGGAAGCCATGGAAATCTCGTGCGTTAGGGTGGGTTTTCAGCGCGTCCCGTAGCCTGTCGGCCGGGGCGGGGCAAGCCATGGATGGTGCTAGGCCCCATGCGCCTGCCCCGGCGGCGCCGAACGCCCTCTCACCCAATATGCGTCTTCCAAAACGCGAGCATCCGGCCCCAGGCCAGTTCCGCCGCCTCGCGGTCGTGCACGCCGCGCTGTTCGTTCATGAAGGCATGGTCGGCGTCATACGCAAACATTTCGTGCGGCACGTTGCCGGCCTTCAGGCCTTCGGTGAATCCCGCCACTAGGTCCGGCGTGCACCAGTCATCCTTGGTGCCAAAATGCCCTTGGAACGGCACCTTGATCTCGCGCGCCCGCGCCGCCTCGCGCGGCGGGATGCCATAGAAGCAGCAGGCCGCGGCGAGGCCTTTCACCCGCACCGCGCCGATCACCGTCACCGCACCGCCGAGGCAGAAGCCGGTCAATCCCACCTTGGCGCCGGACTGCGCCAGATAGTCGGCAGCACCGCCCACGATATTGTCGGTGGCGTCGAGGAAATCGAGGCTCTTCATGGCGGCGTCGGCCGCGGCGCTGTCATGGTAGCCAATGCTTTTCCCGCCATAGAGGTCAGGCGCCAGCGCATCATAGCCTGCCCGCGCCAGCCGGTCACAGATGCCCTTGATCTGCTCCTGCAGACCCCACCACTCCTGGATGACGATGATTCCCGGCGCATGGTCGCGGCCCGCCTTGGCCAGGTAGCCCCCCGTATCCTTGCCGTCCTTGCGCTTGAAGCTGATCATCGTGCCCAAAAGACAAACTCCACCATTTGAAACTAGCGGCATTCATAGCACTAGGTCGGAATCCACGAAGCAAAATTCGAGACACAAAAGTGGACAGCTTGTCTGCCCTGTCAGGCGACAACAAGATTAGCTGTACGGCCGACGCCACACAACTACGATCCATTGCATTAGCAAACCAGCATGAGCATCCCCCCAATCTCAAACACCATAATCTGACGATTTGTATTTCACATATCTATAAAATAGATTTCAGTGAATCACCCGCGGAGAAAGGCCAATGAGAATACTGGATATGCGCGTTGCGGGCATTCGATGCTTTGAAGATACCGGCGATATTCCACTTCATCCGAAGTGCAACATATTTGTGGGTCGAAACAATGCCGGAAAATCAACCTTGCTGAAGGCGGTTCTAAGCCTTCAGCTCATGCCCTTCAGCAATGCGGACATTCGTTCGGGCAGCACCGGTCCTTGCTTTGCATCGATTCAGCTTGAAGATATCAAAGATCAAGCAACAAGCATGGGGTTACCAACTCCAGTATGCCGAGTTACCACATTATTTAGGGGAGGCTTGCCGGGCTATGCAGACAACCAAGTCAGCATTTCACCGAGCCAGCAACTGCTTTTGTCAAATCGGCCGCATCACGGGATTGTACCCTTCCTAGCAAAGAGAAAGGCCATTGAATTCGATCACACTGTTTCGACTACCGCTCAAGCCAGTATATCGGGAACTTTGGCGCAACTATACAGCCGGATTGACCTGCTGGCGACCTATGGCCACCCGCATCACGAGAAATTTCGCGAAGCCATATTGAGAATAGTCGGCCTGCCTATCACGATGAGAGCTTCACCCAAAGGGAAAGAGGCCGGATTCTACTTCGATGCGGACAATTTCGTATCTTTGGAGAGAATGGGTGACGGCGTTTCAGAGATGGTGGCTCTGATTGTGGAATTGAGCACAGAAGAAAAGAGAATATTTGTACTGGAAGAGCCAGAAACAAATCTGCATCCAAGCGGCCTGAAAGCGCTGCTGGCGATGGTTCGCGACGCGTCGAAACGCAATCAGTTCATCATCGCCACTCATTCAAACATAGTTGTTCGGGAGCTTTGGGGCGACAACGCCTCAACTGTCTTCCGGGTTTTCCGCTCTGACGACTCCATTTCCAGCCCCTCGCAAGTGGCGCTCGTCGAGCATAACCCAATGGCACATAGAGAACTTCTGAGAGAACTTGGCTATGAGTTCGTCGATTTTGAGCTCTATGAAGGATGGTTGTTTCTGGAAGAGTCTTCAGCCGAGAGCATTATCCGAGAGATACTAGTACCAAATTTTGCTCCAAGTCTCCGTGGACGACTTCGAACGTACGCGGCCAATGGTGCGGATGACCTTGAAGCCAGTATTTCGGCATTTCGCCAGCTCGTCGTCTTTGTTCACTTGCAGCCGGTATATGAAGGGCGTCTTTGGATTCGCGCTGATGGAGATTTAGCGGGAGTGGCCGCAATTCAGAAACTGCTGACCCAGTTTAAGACATTGAATGAAGACACGGCCTCCTCTTTCTCAAAGGAAGCATTTGAACACTACTACCCTTCAAAATTTTCGGCGGAGATCGATCAGATCTTGGCGATTAAAGATAAACAAGAAAGAAGGTCTCGCAAGACAGAGCTTCTGCAGAGAGTGCTACAGTGGACGCGCGACGAGGGAGAGAACGCCATTGAGAAATGGGGAGAGAGCGCTGAAGAGGTGATTGAGTTTCTTAGGAGCATTGAGAAGAGGTTAGCTGCCACGTAGCTGATGCAACTATCCTCATCTGGGTTCGCGACCTCATCGCCCCGGCATCACAAAGAAGGTCGGCTCGGTTGGCAACCGGCTGGCGGAAACGGTGATCGAGGGCTCGGTCAGATATTCCACCTTGAATTCCGCCGCCCGGGCCGCCGCCAGGAAGCGCTCAAGGCTGCCGGGCCTGAAGAAATGCATGGGCAGCACCACGCGCACGCGCAGCAGCTTCAGCACATTCATCATGTTCTCGACCGGCATGGTGAGCCCGCCGTCGACCGGCACCATCACCACGTCGAGGCGGCCGATCCAGGCGCGGTGTTCCGGTGTCAGTTCATGATGCAGGTGCCCAAGATGGCCGATGCAGAGGCCGCCCGTCTCGAAGATGAAGATCGAGTTGCCGTCGGCCTGCCGCCCGAAGACGCCGCCGCGGATGTCGGTGGTGACATTGCGGATCCGCATGTCGCCCACCTGCTCGTCGATCTGGGCGCGCGGGCCGTCATCGCTCCAGCCGCGCAGCACATGCTTGATGGCGGGATCGGGATTGTTGGTGAAATGCGTGCCATGGGCCCGGTTCATCGTCACCACGTCGGGCACCACGCCGCCCGCCCAGCCGGCATAGTCGGTGGCCGCGCGAATGCCCAGCGGGCTTTCGATCAGGAAGGTCGCATGGGTGATGAAGGTGATCTTCGCTTGGTCTTCGGCAAGGGCCGCATATTGCAGGCGCGCCAGGCCCTGCGCGATGGCTAGGCATTCAGAGGGCTTGCTCTGCGCCGCAGCGGGAGAAAGCAGGGCCAGCATTCCGGCAAGAGCCAGAAGCAGCCGCGCCACCGGTGTCGTGATCATGAGTCACCTCCAGCGTGAAAGGGTGATGCAAAAGTCAGAATGTGTCGAAGGCGTGGCCGCTTTGGCGCAATCTGTCATCTGGTTGGCGTCAATTGTCATTGCCTCAAGTTCAGGCAGCGCTAGTCTTGGCGGCCCACTGCACAGAAGACGGCTGCACAGAGCACACATGGACAAGCCCCTGAACCGCATGCTCCCGGACAGATGCAAGATGCCCTACACGCTGTGGCGCGTGCTTGAGCAGCTTGGCCTGCCGCCCGCCATGGTGCTGCGCCAGGCGCGCCTTCCGGCAACGCTCCATCTCAATCCCGAAGCGGCCGTTACCACCCAACAGCTCTTCGCCATCTGGCGCGCCGTCGAAGAACTGTCGGGCGATCCGGATATCGCCATCCGGATTCTCGAGAAGAGCGACACCGCCGGTCATTCGCCCATGTTTCTCGCCGCCTGCTACGCCTCCGATTTCCGAGATGGCCTGCATCGCATCCTGCGCTTCAAGCGCCTCACCAGTGCCGAGCAGCTGCAGCTTGTAGAGAAGAACGGCGAACTCTCGATCTTCAAGGAATGGCCCCACGCCATTGCACCGGAACCACTTTCACTGGTCGAACTCTCCTTCGCCTTTGGCGTCGCGCTGGGCCGGCGCGGCACGGGCCAGCACATCACGCCGGTCCGCATCGAATTCACCCATCAGGGCCCGCACAGTGCGGCACGCCAGGCCTTCTTCGATTGCCCGATCCGCTACGGTGCGCCGCGCGACGTGATCGTCTTCAGGTCAGCGGATCTCGACCGCCCCTTCCCCGGCTACAATCTCGAAATGCTCGACATCCTCACCCCGGCGCTGAACGCCGCCCTGAGCGATCCCCTGTTGCGCAGCAGTTTCAGCGAGCAGGTCAAATCGGTGCTCAAGCGCAAGCTGCCAAGCGGGCGCACGGAAGCGGGCGACGTGGCGCAATGCCTCGGAACCAGCGAGCGCACCCTGCAGCGCCGCATCGCCGAGGAAGGGGCAAGCTTCCGCAGCCTGCTCATGGAGGCGCGCCGCGAATTGAGCCGCGAGCTTCTCTCCAATGCCGCAACGGGCATTGATGAAGTGGCCTGCCTCCTCGGCTATCAGAACACCAGTTCCTTCTATCGCGCCTTCCGCGACTGGGAAGGCATGACGCCTGCCCAGTGGCTGGCCCGCAATGGCACGAAATCTCCGGCCCTTGCGCTGAACTGAAACCGGCGAGGCGCGTCTCGCCAATCCTCATGGTCAATTGGCGCCTTCTGCAAATGCTTTGGCGCCACCTGTGACTGAAGTGCCCGCATGGCCCGCCTATCTTCTGCTCACTGCAAACAACACAGGAGCTCAAAATGAAGACTGTCATGATCACCGGCTGTTCCTCGGGTTTCGGCCTCGAAATCGCCCGCCATTTCCTCGACCGTGGCTGGTCGGTTGTCGCCACCATGCGCACCCCCCGCTCTGACATCCTGCCAGCCTCGGATCGCCTGCGGGTCCTGCCCCTTGATGTCACCGATGCGCAGAGCATCGCCAAGGCCGTGGCTGCGGCGGGCCCCATCGATGTGCTGGTGAACAACGCCGGCATCGGCCTTCTCAATGCCCTCGAAGGCACGGACATTGAAGTGACCCGCGATATTTTCGAGACCAACACGCTCGGCACCATCGCCATGACGCAGGCCGTGTTGCCGCAGTTCCGTGAGCGCAAGGCTGGCGTCATCGTCAACGTCACCTCCAGTGTCACGCTGCGGCCCCTCGCCCTGCTTTCGGTCTATACGGCCAGCAAGGCGGCGGTGAATGCCTTCACTGAATCCCTCGCCCTGGAGCTGGAACAGTTCAACATCCGGGCCCGCGTGGTCATGCCGGGCCGCGCGCCCAGCACCCGCTTCGGCGAAAATGCCGCGGGGCGGATGCCGGCCGCAGGCGGCTTCCACCAGGCATATGCACCCCTGCTGCAGAATGTGCTTGCGGGCTGGGCCAAGGATCCCTCGCCCACCACCAGGCCACTGGATGTCGCTGAAGCGGTCTGGCTGGCAGCAACCGACCCGGATTGCCCGCCCCGCCTGCCGGCAGGCCCGGACGCGGTGGAATGGGCCGAGGCAGCCTGAATGCCAAAGGCCGGTGCGCCCCGCAAAGGCACGCCGGCCCTCAGGAGCACAGCCGCAAAAATGAAAAGCAGACGCAGGATCATGGATCACCTCGTGAGAAAGCATTGAAGAAATTCTGGAGTGTTCGAAGATGCGGAGGATTCGGCCCCGCCTGCCGCCGGACTTGCGCGATTCGTCTGGGCGCAATTCCGGATTATTCATAAATCTAGTGAAACACCGCGCGCCTGTCAAGCACTAATTTCCTGAAAGAGGAATTACGTGTGGAAAGCTTTGCGGTTGACGCCGCAGCCCATCGCGGCTTTTCTCGCGCCCATGAAATTCGGCATCGACGATCATCCCATCTACAAACCCCTGCTCAACCGGCTGGTCATCGTCGGTATCGCGGCCCTCTGGGTCGCCTTCGAGGTCTTCTACGCCAAGGAAAGCCTGTGGACCTACATCGCCGTCGCGGTTCTGGCCTATTGCGTCTATGCGCTCTTCATCCGCCCGCCGAAAGGCGAGCCGCCACAGGCCTGAGCCTCAGGCGTTCGCCACCTTCTCCGCCATGTCGCGGTTGATGATCGCGTTCATGGCATTGCGCATGTCGTCGTTGCGCTTGAAGAGCTTGTCGAGATCGTCGGCAGCCCATGAAATATAGGTTGCCCCTTCGCCCACCCGCACCGTGGCAGTGGCGGGCTTCTTGCGCAGGAAGGCGAGCTCGCCGATGAAGATGCGCGAATCCACCGGGAAGCTTCGCCCTGCCTTCTCGATCGTCACCGCGCCATTGAGCACATAGTAGAGCCGGTCGGGCTTCTCGCCCTCGGTGGTCAGCAGCATCGGCTCTTCCGCCGTATGCCAGGTACCCTGTTTGAGCAGGATGCGGAACTGCCCGGGCGTCAGGCCCTGCATGTCCTGGTAGAGGCTGAGCTCGCTGTCGGTCATCTGGAAGATACGGCCGTCCCGCAGGATGAGGCCGATCATCGCCACGTTGATCACCACATTGAGGATCGTCCACACCATCGCGTCCCACAGGGGCACGGTGAAGGCGAAGTAGTAGTACAGCGACAGGATGGCATCGCCCAGGGCCGCAAAGATGCGCAGCTTGATCTGGTCGCGGAACAGATAGCAGACCAGCGTGAACAGGGCAGCGACATGGACGAGGTTCTGTTCGATGATATGGACCAAGGCGGGAACTCTGGCAGGGGATCAGGGTCTGTGCATGGCGGAACTTGCGCTGCGCTGCAACTGCGGCACAGTCGCAAGAAGAAGAGGTTTTCGCCCCGGCATGGTGAAGGCCCGCGTCCGCACGGCCTGGGCGCTTGGCAAGGCCTCGCAAAAGGGGCATGAGTCCGCTCCGATTTCGGGAGGAACCCAACATGGAATACCGCTCACTGGGCCAGTCGGGCCTCAAGGTGTCGCTGCATACGCTGGGCACCATGAATTTCTCTGGCGAGGGCTTCTTCGGCATGGCCGGCACCCTCTCCGTCAAGGAGGCCGCGCGCCTCGTCGATATCGCCGTCGATCATGGCGTCAACTTCATCGACACGGCCAATGTCTACACCACCGGCAAATCCGAAGAGGCCGTGGGCGAAGTGCTCAAGGGCCGTTCCGACCAGCTGCTCGTCGGCACCAAGGTGCGCTTTGCCATGGGCAAGGGCCCCAATGAGCAGGGCCTGTCGCGCTTTCACATCATCCGCGAATGTGAAGCCTCGCTGAAGCGCCTCAAGCGCGACCATATCGACGTCTACTACTTCCATGAATGGGATGGCATGACGCCGGTCGAGGAAAGCATGGAAGCGGTCGACACCCTCGTGCGGCAGGGCAAGGTGCGCTACATCGGCTGCTCGAACTTCTCCGGCTGGCATATCATGAAATGCCTGATGGCCGCCGACCACAACAACTTCCAGCGTTTCGCCGTCCAGCAGATTCACTACACCATCGAGGCCCGCGACGCCGAGTTCGAACTCATGCCGGTTTCGGTCGATCAGGGCATCGGCATCCAGGTCTGGAGCCCCATCGCCGGCGGCCTTCTCTCCGGGAAGTTCCGCCGCAACGCGCCGCCACCACAGCTCTCGCGCCACACAGCAGGCTGGGGCGAACCGCCGATCCGCGACGAGAACCGCCTCTACAACATCATCGATGCACTGGTGAAAGTGGGCGAAGGCCGCGGCGTCTCCGCGGCACAGGTGGCGCTCGCATGGCTCGCCGGAAGGCCCGCCGTCTCCTCGATCATCGTCGGGGCCCGCACCGAAGCCCAGCTCAAGGACAATCTCGCAGCCGCCGCGCTGGTGCTCAGCACCGAGGAACGCAAGCTCCTCGATGACGTGAGTCTCCTGCCGCTGCAGTATCCCTACTGGCACCAGCTCAATGCCGCGAGCCGCCTGGGACCGGCCGACCTCTCGCTGCTCGCACCCCATGTCGCCGTCATGAAGCCGCGGATGTAAATCATGCGCCAGCTGCTGTTCGCCGTCCCGCTCATCCTCCTCGCCGGCCTCGCCCATGCCCAGGATGAGAACGACATGCCCGATCCCGGCTGCAAGGCCGAGAAGCAGACAGTGGAACTTTTCGGCAAGCCGGAACAGCAGCTGACCTTCACCCGCCATGTCTGCCCGAAGGAAGTGGCGCCCCCCATCACCTTTGCCATCAAGGACGGCGACACGCTTGTGGCCAAGGTGGCGGTGGACCAGCCCTACGAGTCAGCCGTCGCCAAGTTCTGGCCGCTCAATGGCGACAGGCCCTCGCAGGTGATCCGCATGCTGTCCGAGCCCGGAACGCCGGCCGACGAGAAGGGCCGTTGCATCGTCCAGATGGACTATGTCAACGGCCGCTATGCCTGGACACCGGAGGTCTCCTATCTCGAAGACCTGCTCAAGCGCGAGGAACCCTTCGCAGCCTGCGGCACCTACGGCGACAGCAATGATGCCATCCAGTACTGGAAAGTGATCAAGGGCGGCATCATCGGCTACTTCTGGCTCGGCCAGGACTATCCCTTCTTCGACCCCGACAGCTTCGAGTTCGTGAACAGCAAGGAACCCGGCAAGGCAGGCTGACCTCACGGTCAGCGCGCCTGTCCTCCCCCCGCCTGCACCTCGCGGATCAGCGCTGCTGCAATGGCTGGTGGCTTCTGTTCGATACGGCGATAGTCGCTGCCGTCAGGCTTGCGTGACAGCAAACCGTTCTCGGCCATGGTCCGCCGCAGGATGGCGGGATCGCCGAAGAGATGAAGACCGTTGAGCGCAGCACTCACTTCCCGTTCGCTCATCTTCTGGCGCGTCGGAAACCTAGCCCACAGCACCCACAGGCAATGATCCTGGTGGCTCTGCTTCGAGGGCCAGCGCACCAGTTGCCCCTGCGCATCGAAGTAGCGCAACAGCTTGCGGATCAGGACCTGATCCACGGGCGGCTCCGTTTCCGTTGCGGGCCGAAGCACAGGCGCTGGCTCTGCTTGCGGCCCGGCAGCGGCCGTGGCCTTGAGATGCTGGTAGTTCCTGAGCCCCGCCGATTTCGCGAGCATGTTCAGAAGCTCGAGATGGCTGGGCACGGCATTGTGCAAGGCAAGCTGCTTGCGCAGCGCTTTTGCAAGTGTGGACAGATCGCTCACATGGAGCGCAACAAGTGTACGGGACATGACCAATCCTCTGCGTGCCGGAGAAAACTGAAAGTCGAGGCCACCGGCTTGCGACCCGGCACGAGGCTGGTGTCGAAGGACTTCTGAATGCGCAGGTTTAGCTTCCCTTGCGGGGACGGTGACGCCTGGGTGAACTGCTGACCCGAAGCGCGCATATAGGGTGGCATGTGCCGCCGGTCAACGGCAGGTCCGGAACCTCAGGCTTTCGCCACCTTGGCCATCAGGTCGGCATTGAGGAGACGCATCACGCTGTTCTGGAGCGCACCATCGCTCTCGAGTTGCTGGCGCAGCGTCTCAGCCTCCCAGGCCACATAGCGCGCACCAGGACGCAGGGTGACCGTCGCTGTCGCGGGCTTCCTGCTAAGAAAGGCAATCTCTCCGATGAAGATGCCGGAGTCAGGCGTGATCTTGCGGCCGCCCTTGTCGATCTCGACTTCACCCTCCATCACATAGAAGAGCTTGTCGGGATTGCCGCCCTCGCTCGTCAACTGTGTGACCGCGTCAGTCTCTTTCCACGAACCACCCCGCATGAGGCGGCGGAACTCTCCGGGGCTCAAGGGTGCAAAGCGGCGAAACAGCTGCAGGTCTTTCTCGCCAAAGCTGCCCTGGCGCTGGTCGCGCACCAGCAGGGAGATCATCACCAGATTGATGACGATGTTCATTCCCGCATAGAACATCGCTTCCCAGAGCGGCCTGTCGGTGGCGCCGTAGTAATAGGCGATATAGGCAAAGTCGCCCATGATCGCGAACCAGCGCAGCAGGATCTGGTTCCGGAACACGAAGCAGACGAGATACAGCACCGCGCCGACATGCACGAGGTACGGCAAGAATCCACTCACTTCAGTCATGACAGCCTCCGCCCGCAGGCGGCACTCTGTCGGCAAAAGAAATATGCGGCAAGTAATGAATCACGCCCAACCATGAGTTGATTGTCGTGAACTGAGCGCGCGCAGGGCTTTGCCTGTGCTTTGTTATCCTCTTGCCACCTTTGTCATCAGATCCGCATTCAATAGTTTGAGCATGCCGTGCTGAAGCGCCGAATCCCGCGCAAGTTGCTGGCGCAGCGCGTTCGAGTCCCACGAGACATAGCGGGCACCGGGGCGCAGGGTGACAGTCGCCGTCGCAGGCTTGTTGCTGAGGAAGGCGATCTCACCGATGAAGATGCCGGAATCCGGCGTGATCTTGCGGCCCGACTTCTCGATCTCGATATCGCCATCCATGACAAAATAGAGCCGGTCGAGCGCAGCGCCTTCCGTCGTGATCTGCGTGGAGCCTTCGGCCTGCTGCCAGGTGCCGCCACGCATCAGCCGCCGGAACTCGCCGGGATTCAAGGGTGACAGGCGCCGGAACAATTGCAGGTCGCCCTCGCCGAACTGCCCCTCGCGCTGGTCGCGCAGAATGAGGCCGATCATGACAAGATTGGTGGCGATATTCAGCGACGAATAAACCATCGGCGCCCAGAGCGGCTCCGAGGTCACACCATAGTAGTAGGCGATATAGGCAAGGCTGCCGAGGATCGCGAAAGACCGGAGATAGAGTTGGTTGCGGAACAGAAAGCAGATGAGAAAGAAGATGGCGCCCAGGTGAACGACATAGGGCAGCAACGCGTGAATCTCAGGCATCAATAAACTCCGGAACGGGTCACGCCCGCATTGCATGTATCAAGCGGCGGCAAGATCAGCGGTGCAGGCTGCGTGTCGAACCACGTACCAGAAGTTCAGGCGGCAGCACCAGCGATTGCGGGGGAGACTGGTCGCCCTGGATGCGGGCAATCACCCGCATGACCGCGGCGTCCGCCATGGCAGTGATGGGCTGGCGCACCACCGTCAACGCCGGCTGGAAGGCAGAGGCCCAGGCAAAGTCATCAATGCTCACGATCGATATGTCATCGGGCACACGCAAGCGCCGTTCGGCAACCGCTTTCATCACACCGATCAGCATGAGGTTGTTGGCAACGAAGATGGCGGTGGGAAGCGGGTCGCGACCGAGAAGCGTAGCGGCTTCAGTGTGGGCCTCATCCTCGCGGAAGGCGCCGTGCAGCACATAGGCATCCGGCAGGGCGAGCCCGGCTTCTTCCATCGCGGCACGGAACCCGTTCCAGCGCTCGGCGCTGTTGTGGCGGTGACGGGGGCCGAGCATGGCCGCAATCCGCTTGTGGCCGTTGCTGATCAGATGCCGCGCCGCGAGAAGTGCTGCACCGCGGTTGTCGATGATGACCGTGTCGGAAGCGCCATGAGGGGCCGCATTGTCGGCCAGTACCAGCTTCATGCCGCCGAGATTTTTCTCCAGTGCCGCATAACGCTCGGCCTCACCGGCCGGACAAAGAATGGTGCCTGCAGCAAGATGCGAGCGCATCAGTCCCAGCAGCCCGGCCTCGCGCGCCGTGTCATTGTCACTGATGCCAAGAAGCACGGCATAGCTGTTGCGCGCCATCTCGGCCTGAACGCGATCGACGAAAGCTGTGAAAAAGGGATTGGTGATGTCGGGGACGATCAGGCCCACGAGATTCGACTGGCCGGTCTTGAGGCTGCGCGCCATGGAGTTCGGCGCGTAACCCAACTCCGCCACTGCCACCTCGACCCGCGCCTTCAGTGCGGGGCTCACGTAGCTCGTGCCAGCAAGGACAGCAGAGACGGTGGCCGTGCTCACGCCAGCCGCCTTCGCCACGTCCTTCATCGTTACCATGTTCCGCCTCCCTCTCCCGGCTCATGCCGGAAAAGGGACGGCGGGAACAGGGGTCAATTCCACCAGCCTTTGCCGTGCTTGTTGGGCTGGCGGAGAATCTGGTCGCCTTCCTTCGGCGGCTCGATTTCCATCAGATAGCGCTTCTCGGGGCTCATGCGGCTGTAGAGCCCTTCCGTGAGGTAATCGAGCTGCAGCAGCTGCTGCGGCAGATCACGGCGCGTGTAGGTGAGATGCAGCATGCGGCGATAGGCATTGCCGGTCTTCACCGTGCCCGAATGCCACATGGAGGAATTGCAGATCACGGCGGAACCGGCAGGCGCTTCCACCAGCACTTCGCCGGCATAGGGTGCGCCCAGATCCTTCGGCACGCGGGCCTCGTCCTCGGCGGAAAGCGGCTGCGGCTCCCAGTCACCGATGTTCACATATGGCACGTTGATCGGCGCCCACTTGTGCGAAGTCGGCACCACACGGGTGGGGCCATTCTCCTTCGTCATGTCATCGAATAGGATCATGGAGTTCACGACCCACCAGTCGTCGTCAAACTTCTTCGGCACGTCCACGTGAAGATCCTGCTGGCCGTAGCCCTTCACCGGATCGCGCAGGTTGGCGCCATGCACCTTGATCTCGCCGAGGAGATAGGCGGAGGCCGCCAGCACTTCGGGAATCCACAGGCATTTGTCGAAAGCTTCTGTCTTGTTGAAGATGTTGGAGATGCGGCGCGCACCAGGCTCCACATGCACTTCATGCCCGCCCTTGTCCTGCTCGGCGGCATGGATGCGCTCAAACTCGCTGCGCATCGACTTGATATCGGATTCACTCAGGACATTCTCGACAATGAAAAATCCATTGTCGTCCAGTTCCTGCTTCTGCTTTGCGGAAATGGCATCGGGACCGACGCCAAGCGCCCGCAGCGCCTGTTTGGTATACATGCTGGTTCCTCCCACTTCGGACGCTGGTTGTTTTACGTCCTTGCGAAACGATTAGCTAAACGTTTAGCTCATGACAAGTCCCTTCGTTTCCCTGTGCCCGCGACGGTCGCGCGCTGTGCAAAAATGCCGAACTGCGCCATACTCAAACTCCTGTTTCGGAAGGACCTTTCATGACCGCCAAGACCAATCTCACGATCAATCCGCAACGCCTGTGGGACACGCTTATGGAAACCGCCAAGTTTGGCGGCACGCCCAAGGGAGGCATCAAGCGCCTCACCGTGTCCGACGAGGACAAGCGGGTCCGGGACTGGTTCAAGGCCGAATGCGAGAAGCTGGGCATGACGGTCGAGGTGGATGAGATCGGCAACATGTTCGCCACCCGTCCCGGCAAGCGCAAGGACGTGGCCCCCATCGCCATGGGCTCGCATCTCGACACGCAACCGACCGGCGGCAAGTTCGACGGTGTGCTCGGCGTGCTGGGCGCGCTGGAGGCCATGCGCACCCTTGTCGACATGGGCTATGAGTCCAATGCGCCGCTGATGATCGTGAACTGGACGAATGAAGAGGGTTCGCGCTTCGCACCCGCCATGCTCTGTTCCGGTGTCTATGCCGGTGTCTTCACCACCGACTATGCCTATTCGCGCGAGGACCGCCAGGGCATCAAGCTCGGCGATGAACTCGAGCGCATCGGTTACAAGGGCAAGCACAAGGCCGGCGCCATCAAGTTCTCCTCCATGTTCGAACTGCACATCGAGCAGGGCCCGATCCTCGAGGCCGAGGAAAAGATGATCGGCGTTGTCACGGGCGTGCAGGGCATGCGCTGGTATGAGGTCACGGTGAAGGGGCAGGAAAGCCATACCGGTGCGACTCCCATGGGCCTGCGCAAGAATGCCCTTCTCGCCGCGGCCCGCATGATCGACGCCATCCATCAGGTGGGTATGGCCCATCTGCCGGGCGTGGCGTCGGTCGGCCTCATCGAGAACCGGCCCAACAGCCGCAACGTGGTGCCCGGTGAAGTGTTTTTCACCGTCGATCTCCGCCATCCGGATGAGAGCGTGCTCGACAAGATGGAAGCGGCGTATCGCGCCGCCCTGCCGCGCATCGCGGACGACCTCCGCGTGGAATTTGAAGAGAAGTGCATCTGGAAATCACCCGCCGTGAAATTCGCCCCCGAACTGATCGAGTGCGTGCGCAGCGGCGCGAAACAGGCGGGCTATGCCAGCCGCGAAATGGCCTCGGGCGCTGGCCATGACGCCGCCTATATCGCCCGTGTCGCCCCGACCACCATGGTCTTCGTGCCCTGCCTTGGCGGCATCTCGCACAACGAGGCGGAATCGACGACGCTGGAAGAGTGCGGTGCCGGTGCGCAGGTGCTGCTCAACGCAGTTCTTGCCCATGACAGGAGCTTTGCTTGAGCGAAGCCATGGCCCTGCGGGCCTATGAACTCTCCCTGTTGCTGACGTCATGGCCTTCGGTCACAGGTACCGCTGACGAGGCGCGCCTGCCGCAACATCTGGCCGACGCGCTTTCTCATTTCGACAAGGCCTGGATCGCGGCCATCCCCGGCGATCACGCCGGGCGAAGCAACGTCTTCGCGCTCAAGCGCGGCCGTTCGCAGCGCACGGTGGTGCTCACCGGCCATTTCGACACCGTGCCTTTCGACGACTACGGCGACCTTGCCGAGCTGGCGCTGAAGCCCGAGCAGCTGACCGCAGCCCTTCTCGCTAAGCTGGCGTCTGGCACGCATCCCCTCGCCCGTGCCGATCTGGAAAGTGGCGACTACCTGCCCGGCCGCGGCCTTCTCGACATGAAGGCCGGGCTTGCCGCGGGCATCGCCGCAATGGAACACTATGACGGCGCTTTGAGCCTGCTCTTTCTGGGTGTCTCCGACGAAGAAGAGCGCTCGGCCGGAGCCCGCGCCGCCATCCCGCAATTGCGGGCGGCAGCGGCTGAACATGGCCTCGAGATCGCACTGATCATCAATCTCGATTCCATCTCGGACCAGGGCGACGGCAGCAAGGGCCGGGTCGTGACCTACGGGTCCATCGGCAAGCAACTGCTCTGCGCCCATGTGGTTGGCAAGCAAACCCATGCGGGCTACCCGCAGGATGGCGTCAATGCCGCCTACTTGATGGCCGAACTGGTGCGTGCCATCGAACTGGCTCCCGAACTTTCCGAAGCCACGGGAGACGAGATCGCCGCCCTGCCGGCAACGCTGTTCGCCAAGGATGGCAAGCAGGGCTACAATGTGACGACACCCGCTCACGCCTTTGCCTACTGGAACACCATGCAGCACCGCCGCAGCGGCGCGGAGGTGCTAAACGTGGCGGAGACGCTTGCCGCCAAGGCCGTTGCCGCAGCGGAGGCCCGCACCGGCCACAAGATCAGGCTCACGAGATTTGCCGAACTGGGCCTCAAGGCACAGATCACAGATCCATCGCTCAGCCTGCCGGACCAGACTGCGCTGGCCATGACAGCGCTCGCGCAACAGGCGGACATCAACGCGCCCACCGTCCTCCTCGGCTTTGCCTCGATCCCCTATCCCGCCGTTCTGTTGCGCGACGAGAAGCTGAGAAATCTCATCTCGGCCGCCATCAGGCCCCATGGCCTTGGCGAGGTGAATTATTTTGCCGGCATTTCCGACATGAGCTTCTATGGCGAGGCTTCAGGCGATCTTTCGGTCGTGGCCGACAACACCCCGATCTGGGGCACAGGCTTCACCATGCCGGACTCCGGTGGCTGGCCCTGCATCAACATCGGCCCCTGGGGCCGCGACTATCACACCTGGCTCGAACGGCTCCATGCACCCTACGCCTTCGAAACTTTGCCGAAAGTGTTGCTCTCGGTCATTGCTGCCATCGAGAAGAGCGGTTAGAGACGAAACTCCATTCTGGAGGCAACAATGGCACTGAAGCGTATAGAACCCGGCAAGCGCATGAGCTCTGCCGTCATTCACAACGGCATGGTCTATCTGGCCGGCTACACACCTGAAAAGGCACTGGGCAAGTCTGTCGCTGAGCAGACCGCCGACATCCTGGCCCAGATCGACGCCACCCTGAAGCAGGCGGGCACCGACAAGACCAACATCGTCAAGGCCAATATCTGGCTGACCAACATCAAGACCTGGGCCGAAATGAATACGGTCTGGGACAAGTGGGTGGTGCCCGGCCAGACACCGGCCCGCGCCACGGTGGAATCGGCGCTCGCCGCACCCGGTATCGATGTCGAGATCATGGTCGAGGCCGCCATCCTGAAGAAGCCGGCCAAGAAGGCGAAGAAAGCAAAGAAGGCCGCCAAGCGCGGCCGCTGAACCTGACTGACGGGTCCCTCTCCCGCCATGGGAGAGGGGCATTCTATGCGGCTGTCAATGCACGGCAGCCCGGGCCGGGACTACGACCGCGGCCGAAATCCAGCGCACCAGAGGCTGGCCATCCAGCCACTTCTCCAGCACCTGATCGACAATCCGCGGCGTGAACAAGGTTTTCGGCAGGGGAATATCGATCTCGGCGAGCAATCCCTTGTGGCGCAGCAAGTCGGCTTGCGGCACGCCAGCATCAACACCCTCCGGCAGTTTCGCCCCGGCGGGCGGCGGCACAAGTTCCAGTTCCTGCAAGCCCTTGATCACACCGGCAAGCGCAGGGCCTGCCTTCTCGTTCATCACTGCCACACGGTAGACACTCGCCAGCACCGGCGAGAAACGATGCAGGCCCGCGCCCACCACCAGCCGATCCGGCGTGATGCGCAGATAGTAACCGGGCAGGTCCAGGCTCTTTTCCTCGCCCTCCCAGAACCAGAGATCGAGGGACGCTTTGTAAGGCGTCTCGCCACCGGCGGCGCCCTGCTCCATGCGGAAGACCGAGCCATTGATCCTGGTCTCGACATCATCGCGCTTGCTGGCGGCCTTGAGCTTGGGACCGACGGCCTTGATGAATTCGGCGGCCGGCTTCAGGATTGCGCCTTCATAATCCGCCTTGTGTCCCTCGAACCAGCTCGGTGTATTGTTGGCCTTGAGCGACTCCAGGAAAGCGACCGTGTCGCGCGGGAAACCCGAAAAACCCATACCTTAACTCCACATCGGCAGCGCCGCCGCTTGACTTGCATCAATGAGAATGGCGCAGGCCTGCACTAGGGCTGAGGCATGCGCCAGATTTTGCCCCTCATGGCACTTCTTCTCACGGCAGGCCAGTCCCTTGCCGCCGACGCAACCGCAACCGGCCGGCAGCTTCTTGATGGCAACTGCAGCCGTTGCCACGCCATCGGTACCGAGGACCAAAGCCCGCACGCGCAGGCGCCTCCCTTTCGTGAGGTTGTGAAGCGCTATGATCCCGATTCCCTGCAGGAGGCCTTGGTTGAAGGGCTCGTGACCGGACATCCCGACATGCCCGAATTCACCTTCACCCCCGAAGAGACCGACGCGATCATCACCTATCTCAAAACCCTAGAGGCCCGCTGATGCGCGCACGCATTCTGCTTCTCGCCCTGCCGCTGCTGGCTACCATCCTGTCGCCTGCTGCCGCGCAGGAGGCACAACCCGATCCCGCCGACATCGCCGCAGGCAAGACCCTGGCGGAAGCCAATTGCGCCATCTGCCATGCCATCGGGCCAGCTGGTGCAAGTACGCTGAAGGTGGCGCCGCCTTTCCGCGACATCGCCCTGATGTATGATCCGGAAGAGCTGGAGGACGCTTTCAACGAGGGTGTGCCGACCGATCATCCGGCCATGCCCGACTGGCAGATGACACCGGACCAGGCCCGCCAGCTCGCGGCCTACATCATGAGCCTGCGCGACAGCGGCAAGCTGCGGAGTGAACTCGGCAAGCCCTAGGCCTTGCCGTAAATGGCCTCGATCTCGGCGGCCACGCGTTCCTGCAACTGCCAGAGCCCTTCATCGCGAATGCCGAGTCCCTCGAGACCCGCCACCGTCCTGTAGAGATAATCAGCACCTGAGCCCCAAGACCCACAGGCCCGGGCCAGCGCATGGGCAATCTCGTTGGTGGAGGCTGTTGCGTCATAGTCAGCAAGCAGGACCGGTGCCGCATAGAAGGCGAGCGCCGTCAGTGGTCCCTCATCCGTGGTAACATCGATCCAGCGCACGCCGCCGAGCGCCTCGTCACTCCCGACCTCCCGGTAAAGAAGCTGCCGCAATCTCGCTTCGGCGCTTTCGTCCTCTAGGCGCAGGACCACGCCTTCGCAACGTCCACCACGATCAAGACACATCATGTATCCGGGCTGCTCGGGCGTACCGCGATAATCCTCGATCCGCAGGGAGAACCCCCTGTGCCAGTTCAGGGCAACAGCGCGGCGCGTTTCGACTGTCTCGAACTCAGGCTTCCAGATCAGCGAGCCATAGGCAAAAATCCAGATGCCATCTGCCGGCCTGCCGCTCAGAACCTTCTGCACGGCGCGATCATAATCGGCATCCTCGTAATAGTCATAGGCATAGCGAACCGCACTTTGCGGCACATCGCGATGGCAGAGGTCTGCCAGTTCCCGGGTCAGGCGCATCGCCCTTGCCGCGCACATCAGGGCAGATTCTCGATTTCCGCAGCGACCAGTTCCTGGAGGGTCCACAGCCCTTCGTCGTGGATGCCAAGCTCTTCCAGATGCGTCACCGTGTTGTAGAGATAGTCGGCGCCGGAGCCCCAGTGACCGCAGGCGCGGGCAAGGCCATAGGCCACCTCGGCGGGTGGACGCGCTGTCTGATAGTTTTCGAGCCCGTCAGGCCGCACATAGAAGCTGCAGGCCGTCACCGGGCCTTGGTCCGTTTCCGTCGTGATCCAGCGGATAGCCTCCATCCCGCCCGGCCGCGACACTTCACGGCGCAGAAGCCTTTCCATTTGGCCGGCGAGATCTTCATCCGGAAGGCGCAGGACCACGCCTTCGCAGGTGCCGCCGGGATCAAGGCACATCATGTAGCCCGGCTGTTCCGGCGTGCCGCGATGACTCATGATCTTCATGGAAAACGCACGGTGCCAACCAATGGCCGTGGCCCGGCGCAGTTCCACGTGGCGGATTTCCGGTTTCCAGATCAATGAGCCATAGGCAAAGAGCCAGAAGGGACCATCACCTTTTTCAGCCAGCAAGCGCTCTGCCGCGGGCCGGTAGTCTTCTTCCTCGACATAGGCGGTGCCCGGCCTGCGGCCAGCCTCCGCGACCTCGCGATGGCAGCGGGCCACGAGATCTCTCGTCAGGCGCATCGGCAGACGGCCACTCATCGGTTGATCTTGTCGATCTCCTTCTCAACCTTTTCGGTCTCGGCCTTGTCCAGCGCGCCGATCAGCATGTCGACCCGCCATGACTTTCCGCCCTCAACGGTGACGAAATTGCCCTTTTGCTTCTCGGCGGTAAAGCCCTCCGCCTCGGAGGTAGCCGGGAAGGCCATGCCGATGGCATCCTGGTCCGGCGTCCGCGAAATCCAGCGCACGCACATGCTGCACTGGGATGGCTGGTAGCGCATGTAGTCCGATGTGCCGTCGGGCCGCTTCAGCAGGGCATGCGCATGGCCGTCCTTGCCCGCCTTCATGTCGATCGTGAAAGCCACTTCCGGATCAAAGCCAAGCTCCGGCTTCAGCACATGGTGAAGCTTGGGATTGCGGGAGAGCTCGTCGATGAACTCCTTGTAGCCCGGCTTGGGCGTGATATGCGCCGGGATCGACTTCCGGACCCGCACGGCTTCCGGCGTATAGGGCGCGGAATAGATAAGTTCGCCATTGTCCACGGGGCGGAAATTGGCATGGGCCAGATACATCAGGTCCATGGGCGTCTTCTTGAGATTGTCGACCCGCAGAGACACATCAAGCAGTGTTGAGTCCGCACCCATCACATAGGTGCTGGTCGCCAGATAGTGGAACGAGAAGGCCACCGTGTATTCATAGGTGCCGACAACGGCACAGGTGCCCTTCGCTTCATCCAGAACGATCCAGCCGCGCTGGTAGGGCGCGTTGGGCAGTTCGCCATGCAGGCCATGCTTGTCCGTTGGCCCCGGCGCACCGATGGCCGTGGCACCGCAATGAATGAAGAAGGCACCATAGGTTTCGAGATAGGCCGAAGTGGCCACCGGCTCCTCGAACATCGACTTCATGGTGAGGTCGCGCCCATCGAAGATGCAGCGCCAGATCTGGTGGCCCTTGAAAGGCAGCACGAGAATCTCGCCGCGCCTGTTCCTGACGCGCAGGGCGGCGATGCCCGAGTCATAACGGAAGGCCGAAATGACGAAGCCGCCACCTTCCGCCACGGGCCGCTCCTTCTCACCGAAATGAACCGATTGCAGGTCAATGCGTGTGGCCATGGCAGGTCCTCAAACAGAAAGAACGAAAGCGGGGCATGATTGGCACGGCGGCTGCGTCCTGCCAAGCCAAACATGGCGCAGGTTCAGTCATCCACGGCACCAGCCGGAGTGTCCTGCGGCAGGACGGCAGCGAGATAACCCGGCAAGTGAGATGCGGCAGGCAGGTGGACAAGCTTCAGGGCACGCTTGACCGCCTTGTCGAAATCGTCGCGCAGGAGCTCAATCGGAAGCAGCGGCCGGAAATAGTCGGCCCACTGGAACTCCATGAAAGGAAGGCTGGTCTTCGTAAAGCCGCCACGCATGCGCACGAAGCCCGCCAGACTCCGGTAAGGATCGTCCCTGAGGTCCTCCAACCGCTGCGGAATGTCGGCAACCCGGCACGGCCTGCCCTTGTGATCGACCGGCCGCAGCCAATGACGATGCTGCATTTCCTTCCAGAAAGCCGTCACATTCTGGGTCGAGAGATCCGCCTCGACGACAAGCGGCGCCGTCTCAAATTTTTCCTTCAGAAGGGCAAGGCCCAGATGATGGTGATCGATGACAAAGGCCTGCTGCTTCGGCCCGAGCACCACGCGGATCGGATTGGCGAGAATGCTGTTCACCAGTTCCTGCGGCCGCCGCTCCAGCTGGCGAAGGTTCTTGGCCTTCAATTTGACAAGACGCATGCCGACCGCCATCTGCGTCGGCCGCAGCGCATCCACCGGCATGGAAATGATGGTCACAACTCGCGTGCCCGCCTGCGGTCCTGCTGATCCTGATCGCCGCCGCCCGGCAGGGGCAGCACGCGATGCTCCAGCACATGGAAAATGCTGTTGCCGATGATGGTCAGCGCCGTAGCCGCAATCGCCAGTGTGTAGGAGCCGATGCCGGCAATGCAGCCCGTCGCCGCCACGCACCAGATCGTTGCAGCCGTATTGAGCCCCTGGATCTTGAATCGGTCACGCAGGATGACGCCACCCGCGAGGAATCCGATGCCGGCCGCAATCTGTGCTGCTTCGCGTGCTGGTCCCTCTGGCCCGACATTGCCGCTGAGCAGCATGAAAAGTGCCGCCCCCATGGCCACCAGCGCATTGGCGTGAGGACCGGCAACATGGCCACGCCAGCGCCGCTCGATGCCAATGACACCGCCGAGCGCCAGGGCAAGTGCGAGGCGCAGGACCGGTTCAAGCTGGCTAATATCGGACGGCATGGTTCGTCATTGTGCGCCTCCACTTTCCCGAAAGGAAGCGGCAATCGGCCATTGCTCAGGCAACTGGCCACCAGCACCGCGACTCAAAGCGCACGGAGGTGCGCGTCCGGCCTGGCAGGGCAATGCTGCAGCGCATCAACACAGCGCGCATGTCAGACCAAGGTTGAGGATACACTTTGCCTGGTCATTGCGGTAGCTTTCCACGCGTGTGGCCGGGGGAACGGGAAGGCCGCTCATGCTCGAGTTTTCGTCTGTTCATCCTTATCTCGGCCATCTGGCCGGCGCATTGCTGTTCATCGGCTTCGCCTTCAAGAACCAGTTCGTGCTGCGCGCGCTCGCGATCTGCGGCAGCCTGAGCTACATCCTCTTCTTCACGCTCGCCAGCGGCGACCGCATCTGGCAGCCAATCATCTGGAACAGCTTCAGCATCAGCGCCAACTGCGTGCTGATCGTGCTTCTGCTTCGTGACCGCCATTTCAAGCCCGCCAGCGACGAGCAGATGAATCTCTTCCGGCGCTGGAACACCTTGAGCCCGGGACAGTTCCGCCGCTTCATGGGATTGGGAACACCGGGCACATCGCAGAAGCCGCTGCGGCTGACCGCCGAAGGCGAAGCGCTCGACCGTCTGTACTATGTCAGCGACGGAAAGGTTGTGATCGAGAAGGGCGGGCGGCGCTTTCCTGCCGGCCCCGGCATCTTCATCGGCGAGCTGGCGCTGCTCCGCAACAAGCCCGCGACGGCGAGCGTCTGGCTGGAACCGGGCTCGCGCTATCTTGCATGGAATGTGGCGGACGTCGAAAAGACGATGAGCAAGGATCCGGCCATGCGCGCAGCCCTGCAAGCCATCCTCAGCGCCGACATGGCGGAGAAGCTAGCGCAAGCCTGACCCTCACGCGAAGGCAACTGGCCTTCGTTCATGAAGCCATGCGAATGGCGTCGAGACCATCAGCCTCAGACACCGTCACACACAGGCTCGACAAGGTGCGCGGCTGGTCAAAGGGCCATGGCGTGCCCCGATGCAGCACAGCGCGCTGATCCCAGACCAGCACATCACCCACCTGCCACTTATGGGAATAGACAAACTGCGGCTGCGTGCAGAAAGCCGTAAGATCATCAAGCAGGGCCTGGCTCTCTTCGGCCGGCAGCCCATCGAAGCGGCGCACATGCGAGGCAATGTAAAGCGCCTCTCGGCCATTCACCGGGTTGCGCCAGATGGCATTCCAATGTGTCTCGGGCCATTTGTGGAACTGTGGCAAGGCCGCGAGTTCGGGAGAAATGCGGGCGCGCGATTGCGAATAGTGATGCCAGGCACCGCGCCCACGCACCCGCGCCTTGAGCGCCTCCGGCATTGCCGCCCATGCGGCCCGTGTGCTCGCCAGTTCGGTTGCGCCGCCCTCTGTTGTGACCACGCGGGCAACGAGAATGTTGGTAAGCGCGGGCACGGGCAGAAAGGTGCTATCGGCATGCCACAGGAGATTGGCCTTGAGATGTAGCGTATGAGCTTCGTTGGGATCAGTGACCGAACCATCGGCACGGACATTGCTCACCATTGAGACCTCTACGCCTTCACCCGGCTTGCGCTCATCGGCCTTGCGGTCTTCGATCGGGCCGAACTGCCGCGCGAACGCCAAGTGGCGCGTATCATCAAAAACCTGTCTGCGAAAAAGAAGCGCCGAGTGCTCTTCAAAAAGCGCCCGGATATGCGGAAATAAACCGTCGGTGCCCGGATCACCGAGATCGACACCATGAACTTCGACGCCAAACTGGGGCGTCAACGGTGTAAGGGAATAGGCCGTCATGATGCTTCCTCAGGCGTGACCAACGGGGCAAGCTGCAGATGAAACACCGGTTTCCTGCATCAGGCAAGCGCGCCCCATGCAGGATTAACATCAGGGCAAGGCAACCGTGTCATGCTCCATGAAAGCGGCAACTTCCGGAACCCAGCGATCGCGCACGAAGGCAACATGAAGCGGGTGGGTATTGTAGCCGTCATAGGCCGCCTGATCGGCGAAGAACATTGAGACGGCATGGGTGAAGTCGTTCTTGGGACTGATCTCGCGCCCGACCTCGAGGTTCTGCACGCAGGGAATGACTTTGAGTGCACGCAACGCATCAAGGAAGCTCTTCTCTTCGGACGAGCCTGCGGCATGCTTTAGGCGAAAAATTGCAGCGTGACGGATCATGTTGTGTTCCTCGTTGCACTCGCTTTGCATGAAGTTTTTGTAACGTGCAACCTCCGCCTCTGCCGCACATGTTGAAGGCTCAGGATGCGCAGGCGCAATTTCAGACTGAAACATTGATCTGTGTTCCTGCAGCTTTCCGCAGCCCGGCCGTGACCGGATGAGCACTGGGGCAATACACGCGCTTCGGTGCTTTTCGTTGTTAATATATTGATTGAGCACAAGAATAGCTAAAAAATACCAACAGAATTCCTAAATACAGTTTTCCCTTCTGTTGCTGAATGATGCGGCTCCATCCACCCAAAGACATGAATGGAGCACATCATGGCTATCTCCAGAATTATTCGCGCTTCCGTGGCTGCACTGGCGCTCGTGGCATCGACCGTAACTGCCTTCGCTTCCGACTTCCTCGTCAGCGCCGAATGGGCCCAGAAGAATCTGGCAGACCCGAAGGTTCGCTTCTTCGAGGTAAGCGTGGACAATGGCGCCTATGAGCGCGGCCATATTCCTGGTGCCGTCAAGCTCAGCTGGCACACCGATCTTGTTGATACGCAGAGCCGCGACATCATCTCGCGCGAGGCCTTCGAGAAAAAACTGCGCGAGGCAGGTGTGGGCGACGACACAACCATCATCCTCTACGGCGACAACAACAACTGGTTTGCGGCCTGGGGGGCCTGGGTCTTCGAGACCTATGGCCTTGGCCAGCGCGTGAAGCTGCTGGATGGAGGACGCAAGCTCTGGGAGACCCAGGGACTGCCACTTGATACCAATGCCGCCGACTACGCCGATACGGTAATCAAGCTGCCGGAACGCGACGCAAGCGTGCGTGCCCGCCTCATCGATGTGCTCTCGGTTGTCGAGGGAAAGAACCAGGCCAAGCTGATCGACATCCGCTCACCTGACGAATACGAAGGCAAGATCTTTGCACCTGAAGGCGTCAAGGAACTCTCGGTGCGCGCCGGACACATCCCGGGCGCCATCAATGTGCCATGGGGCAAGATTGTCCGCGAAGATGGCACGTTCAAGCCTGTCGACGAGATCAAGGCGCTCTACGCCGAAAAGGGCATCGATGGCTCACTGCCGATCATCACCTATTGCCGAATCGGCGAGCGTTCGAGCCATAGCTGGTTCGCCCTCAAGAAGCTCCTGAACTACGATGTACGCAACTATGACGGCTCGTGGACTGAATACGGCAACGCCGTGGGTGTCCCCGTGGTCAATGTGGCCGGAACCGTATGGACCGGCAAATAGCAACCTAGGCACACAAGACAGGGAGGCCGGCCATCAATGTGGCCGGTCTTTGCCGTTCACATGACATCAGCAAAGACATACCCGGAGCGAAGGAACTTGCTCACCGGGCTTGCCGTTGCGGCAATCCTGCTCGGGATCGCCTATCTGTCGTCCTTCATGCTTGAGGACCGTTCCCTCACACTTTCCCTAGGGCTTGGCCTCGTCACCGGCTTCGTTTTCCAGCGCGGGCGTTTTTGCTTCTACTGCAATCTTGCCGACTATCTGGACAAGCGCGAAACGGCAGGACTGCTTTCAATCATCATCGCACTCGCCAGCGGTGCGGTGCTCTATGTGCTGATCTTCTCGGCCTGGCTCCCGAACCCGGCCTGGCCCAATCTGCCGCCGACGGCTCATATCGGCCCCGTCGGGCCGACCCTCTTTCTTGCCGCCGTGGTCTTTGGTGCGGGCATGGCGCTTTCACGCTCCTGCCTCTCGGCCCATTTCTACAGGCTCGGCGAAGGCGCCTTTTCCTCCCTCTTTGCCATTACCGGTGCGGGGCTTGGCTTCATTGCGGGCTTTCGCACATGGAACGGCCTCTACACGTGGAGTGTCTTTGACGATCCGCCGCTGTGGCTGCCACATCTCGCCGGCTATGTTCCGGCACTTGCCCTGACCGGTGCTGCTCTCCTGGCGCTTGCATTCTTCATTCAGCGCAATGCCCGGAAGACGGAAGCAAGCACAAGACCGGCGCCCTCCGGCCTTGCAGCCCTGTTCACAGGCCGCTGGCCAGCAGCGGTCACCGGCATCCTTGTCGGGGTGATCAGCGCTGCCTCCTATCTGCGTATTGCACCACTCGGTGTGACCGCGGAAGTCGGAAGCCTGGCGCGAATGACCGGGCAATCTCTGGGTATCGTAACCGACACGCTGCAGGGGCTCGATACGCTGAGGGGTTGCATCAGCGCACTGCGCGACACGGTTTTCTCCCGCAACGGACTCTTCGTTCTCGGCCTCATTGGCGGGAGCTTCAGCGCTGCACTTGCCTCTGGCCAGTTTCAGCCGCAACGGCCAACATTGCGAAAGGCGCTGCTCAATTTGTCCGGCGGCATCCTGCTCGGTTGGGGGGCCATGACGGCGCTCGGCTGCACCATTGGCGTGCTGCTTTCCGGCATCCAGGCAGGCGCAGTCTCCGGCTGGATATTTCTCGCCGGTTCAATTGCGGGTGTGCTCATCCTGAGGCGGGTTCAGGCTCTCTTCACAATCCTGCGGCCCTGAGATCAGGCCAGCCGCAACATTGCATGTGACTCAATCCAGGCGCCGCGTGACCGGCCATGCGGGTCGCTGTCTTCAGGCGGATCACGCAACAGCTCCAGATGCACCGTGGCGCTTTCCCGCCATTCAGCGCCGACATATCTCAACTCAAGCACGAGATAGCGGCCTTCAGCGCCGTCGACCCTGATCACCGCATCAAGCATGACCACCATGGCGGATTTCTTGTTCTGCCCGGAGATGAAGCCGGACACCACACCAGCATATCCGCTGCCGCCGCCGAGCCATCTCGGCTCCATGTCATAGCCACCTGAAATCCAGACCCTGTCGCCGGGATTCAGGGCGCGCTCCATCAGGGGGTCACTTCAATCCGCTCGACAGCCTTCGGCTGCGTGATCCCCTTCCAGATAGCATTGGCCACATGCGCCGGCGCGTTGGCGGGACGGGGCACAAAATCGCCGTCGCCAGCCTTGGCGCGCATGTCACCCTGCTCGAACGCCACCTTGCCACGCGAAATCACGGTACGCGGCACACCAGTGCACACAAAGCCTTCAAAGACATTATAGTCGATGCGCGAGAACTGCTTCTTGTGGCTGATGGTCTTGCTGCCCTTCGGGTCCCAGATGATGATGTCGGCATCGCTCCCGGCGCGCACCGCACCTTTGTGCGGATACATGTTGAGGATCCTCGCGATATTGGCCGACGTCGCCGCCACGAACTCTTCCTTGGTGAGGCGGCCCGTATTGACGCCTGCGGTCCAGAGAACGGGCATGCGGTCTTCAAGCCCGCCCGTGCCATTGGGAATCTGGGTGAAGTTCTTCGCGCCAAAGCGCTTCTGCTTCTTTGTAAAGGTCGCGTGATCTGTCGCCACCACCGAAAGCGTGCCCGACTGCAGACCGGCCCAGAGTGAGTCCTGATGCTTCTTGTTGCGGAATGGCGGCGACATCACGCGGCCTGCCGCATAGTCCCAGTCCTTGTTCTGGTATTCGCTGTCGTCAAGCACCAGAAACTGGATCAGCGGTTCGCCGTAGACGCGCTGACCAGCCTGCTTCGCGCGACGAATGGCCTCATGCGTTTCCTCGCAGGAGACATGGACAATATAGAGCGGCACGCCTGCCATGTTGGCAATCATGATGGCACGGTTGGCGGCCTCGCCCTCCACCTCCGGCGGGCGCGAATAGCTGTGGCCCTCTGGGCCGGTGACACCACGCGCCAGAAGATCGGCCTGCATGCGCGCCACCACATCGCCGTTCTCGGCATGAACCAGCGGCAGGGCTCCCAGCTGGGCGCAGCGCCGGAAGGAGTTGTAGAGCTCATCATCATTGACCATGAGCGCGCCCTTGTAGGCCATGAAATGCTTGAAGGTGTTGATGCCGTAGGTTTTCACAACGGTTTCCATTTCATCATGGATCATCGGCGACCATTGCGTGACGGCCATATGGAAGGAATAATCCGCGGCAGCCTTCTCGCCCTTGTGGCGCCAGGCCTGATAGGCCTTGAGCATGCTCTCGCCGGGCGCAGGCAGGCAGAAATCGACCGTCATGGTGGTGCCGCCCGCGAGACCGGCCATGGTGCCACTCTCGAAATCATCGGCCGTTGTTGTGCCCATGAAGGGCATGTCCATATGCGTGTGCGGATCGATGCCACCGGGCATGACATAGCAGCCACCGGCATCTATCACGGTGTCGCCCGAAAGCCCCGTGCCTACGGCGATGATCTTGCCATCCTTGATGAGCACGTCAGCGCGCTCCGACAAATCGGCATTCACAACGGTTCCGCCGCGGATCAAGGTGGTCGACATGTTAAATCTCCGGACTTCAGCAAATAGAACGGGCGCGCCACAGCGAGGCCCAGGCAGAAAGGCCCCCGCCACGGAAGGCGGGGGCCGCATTGCATGTTACGGCAGGGTCTTCATCTTGTCGGTAACGACAGATGTCCACGCGCCTTCAGGCTTCTTGGTGATGACCGGGGCTTCGCCACCGGCGCTCAGAAGCGTCTCCACAGTCCGCTCGGCAGAGGCCACATCGAGCGTCCCGTCCGAACCTTCGGTGAGCTTGTTGATTTCGCTCATCATGCGCTTCTGGTGGTCGATGCCAGCTGCACCGGTCACATCAGCATCAACGACGATCTGGGCTGCCTCATCACCATTGGCGCGGGCGTAGTCCCAACCCTTCATCGAGGCCTTGACGAACTTCGCCATGGTTTCGACGAAGGCCGGATCCTTGAGCTTGTCTTCCAGCACATAGAGACCATCCTCAA
This sequence comes from Pseudomonadota bacterium, assembly GCA_020161855.1. Taxonomy (GTDB): domain Bacteria; phylum Pseudomonadota; class Alphaproteobacteria; order Rhizobiales; family Aestuariivirgaceae; genus Aestuariivirga. Next base: position 552,099 of record JAIUNJ010000001.1, on the reverse strand, counting down.
GGGTTGAGACCCCCTGGTCTTCATACTTGAAGGTGACGAGCTGGTCGGCCGGAATGCCGGCATCGATAATCTGCCAGTATTCATTATAGGTCATTGTCGAGATGCAGTCGGCCTGCTTCTGGATCAGAGGATCGACATTGAAGTTCTGCTTGATGACAAGGATGTCGCCAGCAGTGTCATTTGCATCCTTCTTGATCTTGTAGCCGAGCTTGGCCATCCAGGCCATGAACGGATACTCATTGCCGAAGAACCACACACCCAGGGTCTTGCCCTTGAAGTCGGCAGGGGTCTTGATGCCGGTTTCGGCGCGGCAGGTCTGCATCATGCCGGAACGCTTGAAGGGCTGGGCAATATTGACGTTGAGCGACCCTTTTTCGCGAGAGGCCAATGCAGAAGGCATCCAGTCGACGGCGACATCAGCACCACCACCCGCCAGCACCTGCTGCGGATTGATATCGGGGCCGCCCAGCTTGATCGTAACATCAAGGCCGGCATCCTTGTAGTAGCCCTTCTCCTGAGCCACGTAGTAGCCGGCGAACTGCGCCTGCGTCACCCACTTGAGCTGCAGGGTCACTGCCTCGGCCCAGGCGGCGCCCGAACTCACGAGCAAGGCCGCCGCTGCAGCAGCCCCGAGAAGATACTTTTTCATTTTAGTCTCCCTTGTTGCACTTCTTGTTACCCTCCCACCTCATGCGCGATAGGACGGATGCCAGAATGTCACTGACCGTTCAGCCAGAACGAGCAGCGCATAAAACAGTGAACCTGCGAGTGCCGCCACGGCAATCTCGGCCCAGACCAGATCAAGACTCATGCTGCCAAAGCCCGTCTGCATGCGGAAACCCATGCCGGCAACGCGTGTTCCAAAGAATTCGGCCACGATTGCGCCGATCATGGCCAGTGTCGAATTGATCTTGAGCGCGTTGAAGAGAAAGGGCATGGCGGCGGGTAGCCGCAGGGCAACAAGCGATTGCCACCATGACGCGCCATAGGAGCGCATCAGGTCCCGCTCCATATGCGAGGCTGCATCAAGACCGGCGATGGCGTTCACCAGCATCGGAAAGAACGTCATGATCACGACAACGGCGATGTTGGGCGCCACGTCCACGCCAAACCACATGACCATGATGGGTGCGACCCCGACCAGTGGCAGCACGGAAAAGAAATTGCCAAGAGGGAGAAGACCGCGCCGCAGGAAATCAAAGCGGTCGCACAGCAAGGCCACGGCCAAGCCCGAGGCGCACCCTATGATCCAGCCTGGGATGGCCGCCTGAATCACCGTCTTGATGAAATCGAGAAACAGAAGCGAAGCCTGGCCTCCCAGCCTTTCACCGATCTGCGACGGCGCTGGCAACAAGACGGCGGGAATGGGGATGAATCGGCACGCTGCCTCCCAGGCCAGAAGAAGGGCAAAGCCAAGGAGTGCCGGGGCGATCAGAGAGCGCAGGAAGGTCATGTGGGCTTCACCCCCATGCGCTGCAGCGTCCGCCGTTCGGCAAAGCCGACAAGCCAGACCAGAGCAGCCGCCATGCAGGACGCAGCAACGAGTGCGCCCCAGATCATCAGTGTCAGGCCATTATAGGATCCGACGAGCAGGCGCGCACCAATTCCGGCAATGGCTCCCGTCGGCAACTCACCGACAATGGCTCCAGTCAGTGCAATTGCGATGGCGATCTTGAGCGAGGTGAAGAGGAAAGGAACAGAAGCCGGGAGGCGGAGTTTCCAGAGGGTTTCAAATGCCGAGGCATTGTAGGTTCGCATCAGATCGCGATGGATGACATCCGGAGAATTGAGCCCCTTCACCATGCCGATCGTTACCGGGAAAAAGCAGAGATACATCGATATGAGCGCCTTGGGCAGAAGACCGGTGATACCCATGGCACCCAGCACCACGATGATCATCGGCGCAATGGCAAGAATGGGAATTGTCTGTGAGGCAATGATCCATGGCATCAGGGCTGCATTGAGCAGCTTCGAATGCACGATGAGGATCGCCAGCACCATGCCGAGAAGAACCCCAAGCGCGAAGCCGAGCAGCGTGGACGAAAGCGTCACCCAGCAGTGATAAAGCAGCGACTTTGCCTTCCAAGGTGCAATGGCAAAAACGGTACTCCACAATTCGGCAATCACTTGGTGCGGCGCAGGGATCACAGGACGCTGATGGTTCCATGACTCATAAAGCGTGTTCCAGAGGCCACCGCCAGCGGCTGCGATCTTCGTCTCTGCAACAACGGCATTCATGGGAATGCAGGCGATGTACCAGGCTACCAGCAGCACAAGGCAAAGCACCAGAACAGGGATCGCCGATCCTCTGGCTCTTGGAAGCTGGCGCGCGGCTTCAGCCATTGCGATCATCAATCCTCATAGCTGTGGCCAGCCTTCAAGCCCTTCCGCACCCTGTGCGCCACTTCGAGGAAAGCAGGCGTTTCACGGATATCCAGCGTGCGGTTACGGGGAAACTTTGTCTCGATCACATCGATGATGCGCCCGGGCCGCGGCGACATCACCACAATCTTGCTCGAAAGAAAGACCGCCTCGGGAATCGAGTGGGTGACGAACACCACGGTCTTCTTTGTGCGGTCCCACAGTTCCAGCAACTGCTGGTTCAGCTTGTCGCGCACGATCTCGTCGAGGGCACCAAAGGGCTCGTCCATCAGCAAAAGCTTCGGATCGAAGGCGAGCGCCCTGGCGATGGAGGCACGCTGCTGCATGCCGCCCGACAGCTGCCAGGGAAACTTCTTCTCAAAACCGGAGAGGTTGACCAGTTCAAGGTTGCGCTTGACACGCTCGGCAGCGCCCTCAATCTTCATTATCTCGAGGGGCAAAGCGACATTGCGCTCCACCGTGCGCCAGGGAAGAAGGCCGGGCGCCTGGAAAACATAGCCATAAGCCCGCGAAAGGCGCGCGGCCTCAGGCGAGAGGCCGTTAACCGCGATCTCGCCGCCGGTTGCCTGTTCCAGGTCGGCGATCACCCGCAAAAGCGTGGTCTTGCCGCAGCCGGAAGGGCCGATGAAAGAGACGAAATCGCCATCTTCCACCTGGAGATTGACCTTGGACAAGGCGTAGACAGGCCCGTCCGCAGTCTGGAACGTCAGGCTCAAGTCCCGCGCATCAATGACGGCTGCCGCCAATCCACCACTCCCTGCAGCTTTTCTTGTTTGGCAAAAGGCTAACCGTTCTTGACCATCTGATCAAGAATGAACAGACTGGCCGGATGCCCAAGGCGCAAGCAATTCCTGCCCGCAAAACACGCATCCAGAGTCGCAACCAGCAGGCCATTCTGGATGCCGCGCTGGACGTCTTCTCGACCTTCGGTTTCCGCGGCTCAACCGTGGACCAGATTGCCGCCAAATGCGGCCTCTCAAAACCCAACCTTCTCTATTATTTCCGGCGCAAGGAAGACATCTATCGGGCGCTTCTGGAACGCACCCTTGCCAACTGGCTGGCCCCCCTCGCCGCGCTCAATGCCGAAGCCGACCCTGTTGAAGAGTTGACGCGCTATATATCAGCCAAGCTCGACATGACCTTCGAAAGGCCGGAGGCTTCACGCCTCTTCGCCAATGAAATCCTCCACCGCGCTCCGCATATCGGGCCCTTTCTCAAGGGGCCGCTCAAGACGCTGGTAGAGGAGAAGGCCGCGGTGATCCGCCGCTGGAGCGCCGAGGGCCGGCTGGCCCCCGTCGAGCCGGTTCACCTCATCTTTTCCATCTGGGCTGTGACGCAGCACTATGCCGATTTCGGCGTGCAGGTTGATGCCATTCTCGGAAAACGGGACAAGGAAGCTATCCGCGCGGCCGTGCTCGCCATCCTGCTGCGCGGCCTCACCCCCGTCAGGTGAAAATGAAATCGGCCGAGGTCAGCGTGATCTTGCTGGTGCCCTTGAGCAGGATACTGTCTTCCCCAAGCGTCACCAGAACCTGGGTCGTGCCATTGCCGGTAATGACAAAATCCGAGATGGAGTCAGCAACAGTCTTGGCAAAGGACAGCCTGTCGCTGCCGTCGGTAAAATCCATGATCTTGTCATCACCGAAACCAATGGCATCGAAGCGGAAGACGTCAGCGCCAGCGCCGCCATAGAGGGTATCATTGCCGGTGCCGCCGTTCAGGGTGTCGTTGCCGGCATTGCCCAGCAGCGTATCATTGCCATCGAGACCAGAAAGGCTGTTGTTTCCCTTGTTGCCGATGAGCACATTGGACAGCTCGTTGCCTGTGGCGCTGATGTGTTCAATGCCCAACTGGCGCAGATTGAGAGCATCCCGGCTCAGAGTGGCCGAAACATTCGTTTCGATGGTGTTGCCGTCAACCAGATCGACTTTGATATTGTTTACGCCAACCGTCACGAAGGCGCCGCGCGCACTGGCAAGGTCGCCGCCGGAAAAGACGACTTCCACCTGTCCGGTTGTTGTCAATTCGACGGCATAGCCGCCGGCAGCAGCTGTCGTGGTGGTGCCGAGAGTTTCACCACCCTTGAGCACCTCGACTGTTCGGCCGCCCCTGCCTTCACCGATCGAATAGAAGTTGTTGTCGACACTGTCGGTATAGTGCACGCCTGTGATGTGAACATCCCCAGGGCTGTCGTAGGCAAAGTTCTGCGTGGTCATCAGGGCATTGTAACCCTTGTACCTGCCAGTGACGGCGCCAATGCCCACTTCCTCGAACGAACTCCTCAGGATGTTCTGGCGGTGTCCGGCGCTCAGAAAGAGATTCTTGTGCTGCTGCACGATGGCAGCGTTGGCATCATAGGCGCCAGTCGAGCCAGACCAGGCAATGTTTTCGCCCCAGCCAAACGTATTGATGACCGCATAGCCGGCCTGGGCCATGCGCTGACCGGGGTTCGAACCATTGAAACCCTTGTGCGAGAAATAGCCCTTGCTCAGCATTTCACTACTGTGGAGGCTGGCCGATGTCTCCAGCTTGCTATTGGGCGCCAGCACCTGCTTGGGTGCTGCTGTGATCGTCCCGGCTGCAAGCCCGGCGTTGAGATTGATGCCATAGCGGGCCGCCTCGCCGGCCGGGTCCATGCGGGCCCGGTTGACGAGTTCAAGCATCAATTGTTCCCTGGCATCAAACGCGCCCATCGGCATCTCCCCGGAAGTTCAGATTCACTGAACCTGACCTAGAATCAGGACCTTGCTGGCCGATAAAGGCAACGCCGTGGAATTACGTCGAATTGTCGAGGATTGGGCCGAATTGGCTCATTTCCGGGCCAGAATCCCCTTGAGGGTGGCAGATTGCCCTTTTCGCGTCACGAGCAGGCGCTTGCCATCAACAACGACGACCACGTCTTCCAGGCCGGCCACGACAACCTCAAGATCTCCCGGCAGGACAAAGATATCGGAACCATCGCCAAACTGACGGGCAATCTCATCCCAGCTGCCAAGATCACTCCAGGCATGATCGGCCGCGATCATGGCAACCTTGTTGCTACGCTCCATGATGGCACGGTCAACGGCAGTCGCTGGCGCCTCGCAAAAGGTATCTCCCAGGAAGACGCGCCCGCCATCCGCTCTGCCTTCCCGCAATGCCCGTTCAACAGCCGCCAGGACGGATACGGCATGCGTAGAGGCTTCGGTCAGCCAGACCGGGATGGACCCCAGAAAATTGCCACTGTTCCAGCGGGCGCCCCGTTCAAGAAGGACCACGGCCCGAGCAGAGTCAGGCTTCTCGATGAAGGAGGCGACGCGGCGGGCCGGACCTGCTCCAATCATTTGTCCCGGAAGAATATAACCAAAATCCGGGGAGGCATGACGCGGAGCGATACCGAAGGTGAGCAGATAGCCATCGGACGCCGACTGCAACCCCGAAGCCAATGTCGCCACAAAGCCTGCCTGATCGGGAATATTATGGTCGGCAGCGAAAATGCCCACAAGGCCATCGGGTCTACGCTGGGCGGCCACAAGAATTCCGGCTAAGGCGGCGGCACAGGTTTCGCGTCCCTCAGGCTCAAGAACAAGCGTGATTTCGACGCCTATAGCCCGGGCCTGAGTTGCGGCAAGGTCGGCATTGCGTTGGTGGGCCACGACGACCGGCCGCTCCTCAAAAGGGTTGCCGGAGAGGCGCAGCAGGGTCCTCTGGAACAGGCTCGTGTCCTGCCCGAAACTCAGAAACGGCTTGGGCCGGTCCTGCGTCGACAGCGGCCAAAGCCTGCGCCCCGCACCGCCACAGAGAACAACCGGCGTGACCGTCAACAAGCCAATTCTCCAAGGAATGCCAGCGCGGAACCCCTTTTCCGGATGGCCGTGAGGCAGGATAGCGCATGCCATGCCCGCACGGGAAGCCGAATTCCCAGCAGTTCCATATAAGTTATTGTAACCAAAAGCTTTCAGGCAGCGTCGGAGTCCGGCCCTCATCGACGGAAGGGGGTCTGAATTAACCGAACATTGCAGGGTTGCTGCTACGCCCGGCCTTGTGAACGAGATTTACCAGGACCTCTTGATGATTGCGGCCGACACGCCGTCGACGTGGATCATCTACAACAGGCTCGTCCGCGAACACGGTCTCTTTCCCTGCATCATCGAGGAGGCCGTCGAGCGGCGGATTCTCATCCGCAACCGCATCCGCAAGCTCGGCCTGTTTGCAGTTCTGGGGCAGATCGCCTTCGTGGCCCTGATCCGACCCATTCTCCGCTATCAGGCAAGCCGCCGCATCCGCGAGCTTTGCCACCAGTTCGACCTTGAAGCAGGGCAGCCACTGACACCCGCAATCCGCTACGTGGAAAGCGCCAACAGCAACGAGGCGATCTCCCTGCTGCGTGCCGCTGATCCACGCATCGTCATCGTCAATGGCACGCGCATTCTCAAGCCTGATGTGTTGTCGTCGGTAAAGGCACCCTTCATCAACACGCATCAGGGCATCACGCCACGCTACCGGGGTGCTCACGGCGCCTATTGGGCACTGCACGAGAATGACAGGGACCACTGCGGCGTCACGGTCCATTTTGTCGACGAAGGCATCGACACCGGCAATATCATCGGCCAGGCCACGATAGATCCGCAACCGGCGGACAGTTTCGTGACCTACCCATTCCTTCAGACAGCGGCGGCCCTGCCGATCCTCCGGAATGCCATCGCCGCATTGCGCAGCGGCAAAATCGAAACCAGCGCCACGAGCGGGCCTTCAGCTGTCTGGTATCACCCGACGATCTGGGAATATATCCGGGCCCGCCTGCGCGGCGTGCGCTGACAACTCCCTTCCTATTCGATTTTGATCGCCTTCGGGTCCCAGTCCTTCGGCGGCGGATACTGTGGGTTCATCTCCTCCAGCGTCTCCCGCACGATCCTGGAAATGACTGCATTTCGCACCCAGTTGCGGTCCGCCGGCACGACGTGCCAAGGGGCATGCGATGTCGAGCATCGGTTGAGCGCAATCTCGTAAGCGTCCTGATATTTGTCCCATAAAGCCCTGTCTTGCAGGTCGCCGGGATTGAACTTCCACTGTTTGGCCGGATCCTCGACGCGCTCGCGCAAGCGCTGCGCCTGCTCCTCCTTGGAGATGTGCAGCATGAACTTGAGGATGCGCGTACCGTTGTCCGAGAGAAGCTTCTCGAATGCATTGATCTCCTCGTAGCGACGCGCCACGGCATCGGCAGGGGCAAAACCCCGCACTTTCACCACCAGCACATCTTCGTAGTGCGAGCGGTTGAAGATACCGATCGTGCCACGGGCCGGGCATTGCTGATGCACACGCCAGAGATAGTCATGGGAGAGTTCGACCGGCGTTGGCGCCTTGAAGGGAGAGACGCTTACACCGATGGGACCACACGTGTTGAAAACAGCCCGCACTGTGCCGTCCTTGCCGGAACAGTCTATGCCCTGAAGGATCACCAGAAGGGCGTGCTTTCCTTCGGCAAACAGACGGTCCTGCAAAGCATCGATGGCCGCAGCATCCTTGGCGGTTTGTGCCTTGGTCTCATCCTTATCCTCGAAAGCACTGTCGTCGCGCGGATTGCGCGAAGACAGCTTGAAGCTGGAACCAGGCCTGACCTGGAATTTCTCTGCAAATGCCTTTGCCATGATATGATCCTTGCTCTTCGGAATCGTGAGCGATGCTGCCCTTGATTGCAAGAGGGCTTTGCGGCAAGGGCGAGGCAATTCCATCATCGAGGTGACTTCCTTGACCGATCAGCCCTCCAACGCCCCGCAGCTTGCTTCCCGGGCCTACATCCTGCCCGCCCTCGACGATCAGTTCGTCCTTGGCGATTCCACCCGCGGTGTCCGCTTCCAGCTTGAATACATGAAGGCCGAGGAATTCCTCCGCACATGGGGGATCGAAACCACAGTCGTGGTGTTCGGTTCCGCCCGGGTGAAACCTGGGGCCCGCGATGGCTGGTATGACGGAGCCCGTGAATTTGCCAGGCTCTGCTCACTCGAAGGCGGCGCCAAGCATAGGGCAAAGCCACTGCATAATGTGATTGCGACGGGAGGTGGCCCGGGTATCATGGAGGCGGCGAACCGGGGCGCCTATGACGCCGGCGCGCCATCGATCGGCTACAACATCACGCTGGCGATGGAACAGGAGCCCAACGCCTATTCCACTCCGGACCTCACCTTCCGCTTCCACTATTTCGCCATGCGCAAGATGCACTTTGCCATGCGCGCCGCGGCACTCGTTGTCTTCCCCGGCGGCTTCGGAACCATGGACGAACTTTTCGAACTTCTCACCCTGCGCCAGACCGGCAAGATGACCAAGCCGCTTCCTGTCGTGCTCTATGACTCGAAATTCTGGACCAACACGGTGAACTTCAAGAGCTTCGTTGAAACCGGGCTGATCAGCGCCCACGACCTTGAGCTCTTCAGCTTCGCTGATACACCTGAAGGCGCCTGGCACGAACTGAAGCGCTGCGGCCTCAGCATTCCCAAGGAGTGACGCGACACCATGACAGTCAAGCTTGCCTTCCACGGTGCCGCACGGACGGTCACCGGTTCCTGCTACCGCATTGAAACACCCGAATCCCAGGTACTGGTCGACTGCGGAATGTTCCAGGGCCCGAGGACGGTGACGGAACTGAACTACCGGCCCTTCCCCTTCGACCCGCGAAAAATCAACGCTCTCGTCCTGACCCACGCCCACATCGACCACACCGGCCTTGTTCCCAAACTGGTGAAGCATGGCTTTACAGGGCCTATCCACGCGACCGTGGGTACGCAGGATCTCTGCGCCATCATGCTTCCGGATTCCGGCCATATCCAGGAAACGGAAGTGAAGCAGCTGAATGAACGCCTGCGCCGCAAGGGCGAGCCCGAAGTGGAACCGATCTACGGCCTTGAAGATGCCATGCAGGCGCTGAACCAGTTCCAGGCACAGTCCATGGAGACGTGGTTTACGCCAGCCAAAGGCATCCGCATGCGCTACTGGAATGCGGGCCACCTGCTCGGCTCCACCTCCATCGAGGTTGAAGTCAGTGACGGCGGCGCCAAGCCGACCCGCATTCTCTTCTCGGGTGATCTGGGCCCAGACAGCAAGCTCTTCGAGCACGACCCGGAAGCGCCCAGCAACTGGGACTTTGTTGTCTGCGAGTCGACCTATGGCGGCCGAGACCGCTTTGAGCGCAGCCAGGACAAGCGTCGCGCCATCCTCGCCGAGGAGTTGCGCCAGGCAGCCGCGCGCGGCGGAGTGCTGTTGATCCCGTCCTTTGCCGTCGAACGCACACAGGAAGTGGTCACTGACATTGTCGCCGTCATGGACAGCGGCGGCGCCCCCAAGGCCAATATCTTCATCGACTCGCCGCTCGCCAACAAGGCGACCCAGGTTTTCCGCAAGCATGCGAGCGAACTGGAGGCGGGCGCGGAACTGGCCCGCGCTTTCGCCTCGCCGCTGGTGAAATCGACGGAAAGCGTTGACGACTCCAAGGCGCTCAATCGCTTCAAGGGATTTCATATCGTCATTTCCGCCTCTGGCATGGCCGAGGCAGGACGGATTCGCCACCACCTGCGCAACCGCCTCTGGCAGCGGTCGACCACCGTGCTGCTTGTCGGCTTCCAGGCCAAGGGTACGCTGGGCGCCCTGCTTGAAGAAGGCGCAAAGCGGGTGCGCATCATGGGCGAGGACGTGAACGTTGCAGCCACCATCCGCCGGCTGGAAGACTATTCCGGCCACGCTGATGGCCCTGAGCTGGTGGAATGGGTGAAGGAACGCCTGCCGGTGAAGAAAACCATCTTTCTCACCCATGGCGAAGAAGAAGGCCAGGTGGCCCTCGCCGAAGACCTGCGCGGTCTTGTGCCGGATGATTGCATCCTCAGGCCCCGCCTCGATGATGTCTATAATCTCTCGGGCGATGCCTGCGCCCTGCTCGAAGCCGAAACAAAGCCGCGCATCGATCCGACTTCCGTCGCGCGCCTCGACTGGCACAATGACCTGCAGTCGCTGGTGCTCGATATCGAGGAGCAGATGAAGCAGGCCGCTGACGAGAAGCAGCGCGGCGTGCTGATCCGCAAACTCAGGCGTGCCATGATCGACGAATAGTTGAATGCCCGGAAGGACGTGGAACATTTGTTCCATTTCCCTTTGAGCGTCAGGGCGACGGGGCTATGTTGACCTCATCATGACGACGGCTGATCTCCCGAGCGACTTTCCCGGCCTCAAGACCCTCATAGCGCAGCGGGCATCGGCCATGCCGCGGCGGCTCGCCCAGATTGCGATTTACGCGCTCGAGCACCCGGACGAAATCGCCTTTGGTACTGTCGCCTCAATCGCAGAAAGCGCCGGCGTTCAGCCGTCAACACTCGTGCGTTTCGCCCAGAGCCTTGGCTTCGCGGGCTTCTCGGATCTTCAGGAGATTTTCCAGTCACGCCTGCGCGAACGCTTGCCAAACTATGCAGAACGCCTTGACCTGCTGCGCGAGCATGCCCGCGACCGGTCAAAGACGGCGCTTCTGCTCGACGGCTTCTCGGAAGCGGCCGAAAAATCGATCAGGGACCTTCGCGAACGGCTTGATACGAGGCAACTGGACAAGATTGTGGAACGGCTTGCCAAGGCCGAAACCCTGTATCTGATCGGCCTCCGCCGCTCTTATCCGATCGCTACCTATATGGCCTATGCCTTTGGCCAGCTTGGCGTCCGCTCCACGCTCATCGATGCGCGGGCCGGACTGGCGGCGGAGGAGCTGGGCTTTGCCGGCAAGCGCGACTGCATCATGGCGATCAGCTTCACGCCCTATGCCAGCGAGACGGTAGCTTTGGTGAAGGCTCAGGCGGAGCGCGGCATTCCGGTCGTGGCCATCACAGACTCGCCCTTCTCACCCCTGGCCAGCACGGCGAATACCTGGATCGAGGTGCAGGAAGGCAACTTCGAAGGCTTCCGCTCCATGGCCGCCACCATGGCACTCGCCATGACACTCACCGTCGCCGTGGCGGAGCGGCGTGACAAGGCATCAAAATAGAATTTTTGTTCCATATTGACTTTCAGATGGAATTAATGTTTCAGAAAGCTGCGATTGTGACACAGAGGCACGACAGAGCATGACGAACCCGGAACTTGACGTGATCACCATGGGCCGCTGTTCCGTCGATCTCTACGGCCAGCAGATTGGATCACGCCTCGAAGACATCTCTTCCTTCGCAAAATCCGTCGGCGGCTCGCCGAGCAATATTGCGATCGGCACAGCACGCCTTGGCCTGAAGGTCGGCCTCATCACCCGTGTCGGCAATGAGCAGATGGGCCGCTTCGTGCTCGAACAGCTGAAGCGTGAAGGGGTTTCAACCCGCGGCGTGGCCACCGACAAGCAACGCCTGACCTCGCTTGTCCTTCTCGCCGTGGAGAATGACAAGACCTTCCCGCTCATTTTCTACCGCGAGAATTGCGCCGACAGCGCCCTGTCCACCGATGATGTCGATGAAGACTTCATTCTGTCTGCAGGAGCAGTTCTGGTGACAGGTACGCATTTCTCCCGCGCCAGCACGGATGCAGCCCAGCGCAAGGCCATGGCCATCGCCCGCAAGCATGGCCGCAAGGTGGTGATCGACATCGACTACCGGCCCAATCTCTGGGGTCTTGCCGGCCATGATGCAGGCGAGGAGCGCTACATCAAGTCGGACAAGGTCTCGCAGCATCTCCAGTCGATCCTCGCCGACTGTGACCTGATCGTCGGCACAGAAGAAGAAGTGCATATCGCGGGCGGCAGCGAGAACACACTTGAGGCACTCCGCACCATCCGAAGCCTCTCCAAAGGCGTGATCGTGCTCAAGCGTGGTCCCATGGGTTGCGTGGTTTATCCCGATGCCATTCCGGACAATCTCGAGGATGGGATCATCGGCCAGGGTTTCCCGATCGAGGTCTATAATGTTCTCGGTGCCGGGGATGCCTTCATGTCCGGCTTCCTGCGCGGCTGGTTGCGCGGCGAGGATTACAAGACCTGCGCCACCTGGGCCAATGCCTGCGGCGCTTTTGCAGTATCCCGCCTGCTCTGCTCCCCGGAGTATGTGACCTTCACCGAGTTGCAGTATTTTCTCAAGCACGGCAGCGATCACAGGGCGCTGCGCAAGGACGAAGCGATCAATCACATCCATTGGGCCACGACGCGCCGTGGCGACTGGCCACGCCTGATGGCCTTTGCCATCGATCATCGCAAGCAGCTTGAAGATCTGGCCGATAAGCTAAACGCACCTCGCGACCGCATCGCGCCGTTCAAGCGGCTGGCGATCAAGGCCATCGGCAAGGTTTCCGGCGGCAAGCCGGGCTTCGGCACGCTGCTCGACGATACCTATGGGCGCGAGGCGATGTTCGATGCGGCAAAACTCGGTCTCTGGGTCGGCCGTCCGCTGGAACAACCAGGCTCACGTCCGCTTCGCTTTGAATTCACCCAGGATGTCGGCGCACGATTGCTCGAATGGCCTGTCGACCACTGCATCAAATGCCTCGCCTTCTACCACCCCGATGACCCGGAATCCCTCCGGCTTGAACAGGCGCAGAAGTTCCGCACCCTCTATGAGGCCGCCCGCCGCATTGGCCGTGAACTGCTGATCGAGATCATCTCCTCCAAGAATGGCCCGATGGCGCGTGACACGGCAGCCCGTGCCATGGCGGAACTCTATGCCCTCGGTATCAAGCCTGACTGGTGGAAGCTCGAGCCACAGGCCATGCCGGAAGCCTGGGATGATATCGGCAAGGTGATCGACAGCAATGACCCCTGGTGCCGCGGTATCGTGCTGCTTGGCCTGGAAGCACCTGAGGCCGAACTTGCCAAAGGCTTCGCCGCCGTGCGCGGCAAGCGCCATGTCAAAGGCTTTGCCGTGGGCCGGACGCTTTTCAACGAAGCTGCCAGCGGTTGGCTGGCCGGGAAGATCAGCGACGAAGCCGCCGTGAACCTGATGGCTGAGCGCTTCCAGAACCTCATCGCCCTTTGGGACAACGCGCAGAGCTGAACGGTGGCAGGCCTTGCAACCACACAGAAACGCGCCCAGAAGAGCACGCTAGAATTGCCTGATCGGTGCCGAAAGCTGCGGCGCCCCGGAAACTGAAAGGAACGAACATGCCTATCCGCCTCGGCGCCAATCCCATCTGCTGGTCCAACGATGACATGCCCGAAATCGGCGGCTGGATCAGCCTCGACCAGTGCCTGACCCAGGCCAGCCAGTGGGGCATCGAGGGCATGGAGATCGGGAATAAGTTCCCCAAGACGCCGGAAGAGCTCGGCCCTGTCCTCAAGGCTAAGAAGCTCTCTTTCGTTGGCGGCTGGTACTCCACCTTCCTGATCGAGCGTTCTGCCAAGGAAGAATTCAAGGCGGCCAAGGCCCATCGCCATCTCTGCAAGAAGCTGGGTGTGAGGCCCTTCATCGTCGCCGAATGCACCCGCACCGTCCACGGCAACATCAAGGCACCGCTGAATGCGCGCCCGATCATGAACAAGGACGAATGGAAGACGTTCGCCAAGAATCTTTCGGCACTGGCCAAGATGCTGAAGGAAGAAGAGGGCTTCACGCTCGTCTATCACCATCACATGGGAACGGTAATCCAGAACGGCGGCGAGATTGACCGGCTGATGGATGCCACCAGCGACCACGTAAACCTGTTGCTGGACACGGGCCATTCCACCTGGGCGGGTGACGATCCGGTGCGCCTCGCCAAGACCTACCGCAAGCGCATCAAGCATATCCACTGCAAGGATGTGCGCCTCGACGTGAAGCTCGAAGCCGAGAAGCACAACTGGTCATTCCTCGACGCCGTTCTCAAGGGCATCTACACGGTGCCGGGTGACGGCTCGGTTGACTATCCTTCGGTGTTCAAGGCCCTGAAAGGCTATTCGGGCTGGGTGGTGCTGGAAGCCGAGCAGGATGCCAAGATTGCTCCGCCGGAGAAATACGTGCCGATGGGCATTGCCAATCTCAAGAAATATCTCGGCGACGCAGGCTGGATCTGATGCCGAAACTGCTGCTCAAGCCGAAGAAGGGCCAAGGCCGCGTCATCTCGGTGACGCCAAAGTCGGCCAAGTGGAAATATGTGGGTCATGATGTCTGGAAGCTGGCGCCTGGCAAGGTGGCCAAGGGCCTCGAGACGGGACGCGAAACCTGCATCGTCTTCATCTCCGGCAAGGGCGAGGTCAAGATTGGCGGACAGAGCTTTGGTCTCATCGGCGAACGCATGTCCGTCTTTGAGGGCAAGCCGTGGTCGGTTTATGTGCCGCCCGGCCTGCGCTGGTCGGTGACGGCCGCCACCGATTGCGTGATCAACATCTGCACTGCACCGGCCAAGGGCAAACGTGAGCCTTTCGTCATCCCGCCAGACTCGCTTTCAATCGAAACCCGCGGCGCGGGCTCAAACACGCGCCACGTCTGCAATATCCTGCCTGAACAGGACCGACGTGCAGAAAGCCTCCTCGTGGTCGAGGTCATCACGCCCAATGGCTGCACCTCGTCCTACCCCTCGCACAAGCACGACCGCAACAATCTCCCGCACGAGTCCCTGCTGGAAGAGACTTATTACCACCGCCTAAACCCACCTCAGGGCTTTGCTTTCCAGCGGGTCTATACGGATGACCGCAAGCTCGACGAGGCCATGGCGGTGGAAGATGGCGATGTTGTTCTGGTGCCCAAGGGCTATCACCCTTGCGCCGCTATTCACGGATATGACCTGTATTATCTCAACGTCATGGCCGGGCCGGTGCGAACCTGGAAATTCCACAACGCCAAGGAACATGCCTGGCTGCTGAAGAAGTAGCCGATCTCAGGCCCAGGCAAACGACTTCATAACGTAGTCCGGGCGGGGCTCGAGTTGCTCTTCGGCCACATCTGCCGAAACGCCCTGCTGCACCAGCAAAGTGGACAATCCTGCGGCACGGCCACCCGCCACATCATGCTCAGCGCTGTCGCCAATGCATAACACGCGTTTGGGTTGGCCCAGGCGCTTCAACGCAAAGCGATAGATGTCGGCATAGGGTTTGCCGATCCAGCGCACCGAACCACCCATCTTCACATAGAGATCGGCAATGGCACCAGGCGCAGGCAGCAAGCCGTGCTTCGTCAACATGAGCTTGTCCGGATTGCAGCAGATGGCCGGAAGCGTTACCCCTGCCAGCAGGCGTTCATAATCTGCCATCGACGTTTCCGGCGCATTGGAGCCGAGTATCAGCATGACCTCGGCCTCACGCGGATCGCTCACGAAGCGGATGGGTTCAAAACCATAGTCCTCGCCGTCACGGCCCAGCAGATAAGCGGTCTTGGCCCTGATCGACTGGTAGGCAACCTCACCGGAACTGACACAATCAACAAAATGATTGCGCGGGATCCCCATCTTCACCACGCGCGCCACATTGGAAGCCGCTCGCTTCCCGGAATTTGTCATCACGATGACTGGGATTCCAAGACCATGCAGCTCCGACAGCGCACCCGCTGCACCGGGATAGAGCTTCTGGCCATCATGGATGACACCAAACTGGTCGATCAGCATGGCATCGAAATCGCGGGCGATCTCGCCAAGGCCGGCGATGCGGCAGCTAGCCGTCATGGCCGATCCCCCTCCATGCGAGACGCGCAACACCCATGGCCGCATGCTCGCTCTCAGAAGCTTTCGCTGGAACGCCTAAGGCCTTGAGGCGTATCGCCGTCCAGGCATCATTGACGGCACCGCCGCCGACACTGCGGATGGAGGCCAGCGGCGAAGCACCCAGCTCAGCAAGCTTGCGATAGGCCAGGGCTTCGATGGCAGCGATCCCCTCGAACAGACCCTGCAGGAAGACATGATCCTCCTTCGGGCGCGGCGTCAGGCGCGGCGCGAACTGGGGGTCGTTGATGGGGAAGCGCTCGCCGGGCTTAGGCAAAGGATAATAGTCGAGGCAGGTCGGCACATTGGGATCGAGAAGCGACGTCAGCCTGGCGATCTCCTCGCGGCTGAAATAGGTGGCCAGCACGACACCACCCGTATTGGAGGCTCCACCCGCGAGCCACTGCTCGCCGATACGGTGGCTATAGATGCCGAACTGCGGCGCGAAGATCGGCGTCGCCGAAAGGAGTTTGAGGGTCAGCGTCGTTCCGAGCGAGGTCACACCATCACCGGGGTCGCTGGCGCCGCTCGCCAGAAAAGCAGCACATCCATCTGTGGTTCCGGCAACGACTGCGACATCATGCGGGAGATTGAAGGCCTTGGCCATGTCCGGAAGTATGGTGCCTATGTGTGTCCCGGCCGCGACCACCTTCGGCAGACGCGACAGAGACATGCCGGCCCTCTCGATCCAGGACGGCCAGCCTCGCGCCACAGGATCATAACCGGTCTTCAAGGCATTGTTCTCGTCGCTGACAGAAAAGACGCCGCAAAGACGGCCTGCGAGCCAATCAGCTTGGTGGATGATGCGTGCCTCCTTCGGCATGATCAGCGCCCGCGCCAGAGGCGAGGTGGACCCCAACGCCGCCGTTTCGGCAGGTGCGGCGGCCGCAACGCGCTTCAGCGCCTCAGGCTCTGCCACATCATTGTACATCGAGGCGAGGCCAAGCGGCTTGCCATCGGAATCCACGGGCAAGATCGTGCCCGAGGTACCATCAATGGCAAGGGCCAGAACATCAATGCCCGTGAGATCGAGTTTGCTGAAAGCTTCACTCAGCGCTTCCCACCAGATCGCCGGATCTTGCCAGGCATGGCCAAAATCAATGAGCGGTGCGGCCATGCTGGCTTGCGCCATTGCCAGCAAAGCGCCGTCACGTCCGCGCGCTGCGATCCGCACCCCAGACGTGCCAACATCGACACCGAGAACTGCTTCCGTCATGCCAGATCAACCAAGGCCCGCGCGGTCTGCTCATCAGTCACCAGCGCGTTGACGTAACGGCCGCGTATGGCACCCAGCATGACACCGAGCTTTGTCTTGCCGCCACTGACGAGGATGACCTTGCGAACCTTGCGCAGGTGATCCGGCGTGAGCGCAACAGCACGGCCGTTGAGAGGATGATCGACCAGCGCGCCATGCTTGTCGATCCAATGGGAACAGAGGTCACCTTCCGCACCCACGGCCCGCAGGCTTTCCATTTCGTCAGGCGTGATGAGCCGCAGGGCCTTCATCGTGTTTTGTGGTGAAAGCTCACCGACGGAAACAAAAGCAAGGTCGACACTGCGCCCCCGCTCAAAAACATCGCGCAGCACGGGCTGGTTCATCAGCATGTCGCGGCTCGCGGCGGTATCCGTAAAAGCGGGTCCGGCAAAATAATAGCATTGCCCACCGACAAGATCGGCAAGATGCGAGGCTGTTTCATGAGGGTTGACGGCCGAGGATTGCGTGAGGCCGCCGATCAGCGAAACCACCGACAGATTGCGGTAGTGCTTGCGCGGGATGGCCGTGAGCGACAGGCGCAGCGTGCGCCCCCAGCCCACCCCGATTGACATTCCATCCTTGAGCTGTTCGCCGAGATATTGTCCTGCCGCCGTTCCAACCACGCTACGCAATTGGGTGGCATCAGCGGGCGTCGGCACCACAACGGCATCAATCAAGCCAAAGCGCTGCCGCAACTCATGTTCGAGTTCGATGCAGCCCGACAGACGCCCGGTCACCTTGATCTGGACCAGACCTTCGTCTCGGGCCAGCGCCAGAAGCCTGTTCACGCGCAACCGCGTCAGCCCCAGTTTCTTGGCGATCTGCGCCTGCGTGCTGTTGCCGATGTAATAGAGCCAGGCCGCCCGCGTCGCGAGTTGCTCTTCCGGATCGGCCTGGCGGAGCAGAAGAAGCTCCTCGCTGTCCATCGTCGCAGCGGCGGCAAAATCACCATGAGCTGCCTGACGGTTCATGGCCTCAGTGACCTCGTGCAAAAGCCGCCCAGGGTGGTTCAAGCGGCTTGTCGCCCGTCAGGGCGTCGAGCAAGGCAAGCGTAAGCGGCACGGCCTTGGCGGAAAGCCGCCCGGCATCAACCATGGCCCGCAGCGACTTCGCCACGGCCCGGCCAAGCTCGGCGCCCTCGATCGTATCATCCTTCATCGGCCCGGCCTTGACCTGGCTATAGGTGAGGCCGCGGCCTAGATTGTTGCCAAGGCGCGAATTCCGGCCGGCCTGACAGGTCACATAGAGATCGCCCGTGCCCGGCATGCCCCAGACACTTTCCGGGGAACCACCCAGCGCCTTCACCAGCGCCAGCATTTCCATCACCGCCTGATCGAAGAGAATAGCAGCGGCGTTGTTGTTGCGGGCCTTGTTCTCCGCCTCGGGGATCACTTCCATGCGGCCGTGGGCCCAGCCAACCGCAATGGCAAAGAAGTTCTTGAACGCCGCACAGACCTCGACACCAACCATGTCGGTTGAAGGCCGGGGATGATAATATTCAGTCTCAAACTTGCTGCAGAAATCCTCAGCCAGGTTGCGGTCATGCGAGACAATGACTGTGCCGGTCTGCCGGCGCACCGCAAGCTCCCCGGCAATGCACGGCCCGCCGACCGCAACAACCGGAACATCAAAACCAAGCCTGGATTTGAGCGCGGCACGCACCACGTCGGGAAACACGCCGAGCGTTGCAGCTTCCGGCGACATGCCTTTGGTAATCATCACCACCGGCACAGGCCGCTTCAGAGCGCCCGCGAGCTTTTCAATCGCCCAGTCCACGCCAGCCGAGGCAACGCCGAGCAGGATGAAATCCGTGTCCGTGCCCAAGGCCGCAGCAAACTCGTGGTGATGATAGGCGGAAACGCCCTTTGGCAAGGTCACGTTGAGCTTGGGATGAAAGTTCTTTGCCTTGACGCTCTCGACGATCGCCTCATCAAGATGCGTGCCAACGAGACGAACGGTCATGCCCCGGTCACTGAAGGGCAGAACCATGGCGGAGCCCATGACCCCGGCTCCAAGGATCGTGACGGTGGTCATCGGATGGCAATGCCTGTTTCGGCGTTGAAGAGATGAACCTTGTCGAGACGCGGTGCCAAGCCGATCTCCATGCCACGCTTGAGATCAAAGCGCTCGCGCAGAACGGCGCAGACTTCCTCACCACCGGCATCGGCGTAGATATGAATCTCGGGGCCCGTCGGCTCGGTCACGGAAATCGTGGCGTCAAAGCCTTTGCCAGCCTCCAGATGCTCAGGACGGATGCCATAGACCACGGACTGGCCCTCCTTTGCGGCATGGCCCTTGGGCAGTGGCAGCTTCACGCCACCCTCTGTCACGACATGCAGGCCCTTTACCTTGCCCCGGAGAAGATTCATCGCGGGAGAGCCGATGAAGGAGGCCACGAAAAGATTGGCCGGATTGTCATAGACATCCATGGGCGAGCCCTGCTGCTCGATCACGCCATCCTTCAGGATCACGATCTTGTCGGCCATGGTCATGGCCTCGATCTGGTCATGCGTCACATAGACCGTCGTGGTCTTGAGGCGCTCATGCAGTTCCTTGATTTCGGTTCGCATCTGCACGCGCAGCTTCGCATCAAGGTTGGAGAGCGGCTCGTCGAACAGGAACACAGCCGGATTGCGCACGATGGCACGACCCATGGCCACGCGCTGGCGCTGTCCGCCCGAGAGTTCCCGCGGATAGCGCGCAAGATACTGCTCAAGGTTCAGGATCTTTGCCGCCCAGTTCACTTTCTCGTCGATCTCGCTCTGCGGACGCTTCGCGAGCTTGAGGGAGAAGCTCATGTTCTCCTTGACGTTCATATGCGCGTAGAGCGCATAATTCTGGAAGACCATGGCGATGTCACGGTCCTTCGGATGCACTTCATTCACGCGCCGTCCGCCGATCTCAATATCACCGGAGGTGATGCTCTCGAGGCCAGCAATGGAGCGCAGCAGAGTGGACTTGCCGCAGCCCGAAGGCCCCAGCAGGACGACGAAGGAACCATCGGCGATGTCCAGATTGACACCGTGGATCACCTCGAGGTTGCCGTAGTTTTTCCGGATATCGCGGAGCGTAACAGAAGCCATTGAGTGCGGTCCCTACTGCGGATCGTTGGACAGGAATTCGTCGAGCAGCCCCGCATCGTCGGCCAGATCAAGGAAGGACCAGCGGTTGCGGACGTCTCGGGCATATTTCATGGCATCGCGCCAGACGGGAAGTGGCAAGCCAAGCTCGGTCGCGGTCGTAGGCCCGCCCGCCGACTTGAGGATGCGCGCCATTTCATCTGGCTCGATCATCATGGGTTTCAGTTCCTCGCGAAGCTGCGGCCAGACTTCGGAAAGCTTCCGGTTCATGGCCTCCGCGCCAGCTTCATCGAGCGCTTTCTTCTTTGCCTCGCCATACATCATCCGGCCGATGTTCTCGCCATAGCGGGAAACAAAGTCGGCTTCCGCGATCTTCGTCGGGCGGATTCGCGGCCACTTGTCGAGACCGAGCAGGAACTTGTGCAGGCGCGCCAGCGCGATCGAGGCAACGCCAACCTGCTGGCCATGGATGGTGCCAGGATGGTTCTTGCCGGCAAACATGTCGATCCAGTGCGACACCTGATGCTCACCCATGGAGCCCGAATGCGAGGAGCCGATCAGGTTGTTGCCAAAAGCGGCTTCCACCAGCACACGATAGAGATAACCATTGGCCTCGACACTGTGCCTGGCGAGATCGGGTGCAGTACGCACCATTTCGGCCTCGTCCTTTTCCTCGTGGAAAAGATCAAATGGCGTTCTGGTGTAGCGTGTACCATTGAGCCGGTGCGCCGCCCACCATTCCACCTGGGCCGTCGGCCGGCAGAGACTGTCGCCGAGCCCCGCCGCGGGAAGCCAGGTGGGTGCCGCAGCATTCACGGAAAGATCAATAAAGACACCGCGCGGCGCGTGGGCCGGAAGGCTTGTCTTGTAGCCGTTGGACAGCGTCACGGAGGCGGTGCCTGCGCCATAGCCGTTCATCGAGGCAGCTGTGGCGAAGCTCGCGAACTTGCGGCCATCCTTGAAGGTGGCATAGCGCACAGTATCGGTGATTGATCCCGACCCCACCGCCACGCAGGCCTCGCAATGCCGCGTGCGCTCCTGCATCACGGCCACGGTTGCCTCATCGCAATGGGTATCCGAAGGGAAAACGATCTCTTCCACGGTCGCCCAGCCACGCAGCTCCTTGGCCACACGGCGCCCCATGGCTTCAACGGTGTTGCTGTCGGAAACGACGGCAATCTTGCGGCCGAGATTGAGCGGCGCCACGAGGTCGGCCGCGCCGCCCTCAAGCGTTTCCTCGATGCGGATCGCTTCAAAGGGCACATTGATCGGTTTGTCTGTCTCGGGATCGCGCCAATCGCCCTTCACGACATCGCGAATGAGGGTATTCCAGTCTTTCTTCACATCTGCCTTCTTTGCCGCTGCAATGCTCATGCGCTCTGCCTCCGTGCGAATTCCTGCAGGCGCGCATTCCAGCCTGAAACCTTGGGCCAGAGTTCCTCGTAGATCGAAAGAAGCTCTGCGTAGACCTTCGTCTCTTTCGTCCGTGGACGGAAGGTCTTTGATGGCTTGCCGGACATTGCTGCGGAGGCTTCCGGCATGGTCTTGAACCAGCCTGCACCCTTGGCCGCGGCCATGGCCGCGCCCAGCGCCGAGGCTTCCGCCGTTTCGAGCCGCTTGACATCGCGTCCCGCCGCATCGGCAACGATCTGGCACCACAGATCGGATTTGGAACCACCGCCAACGATGGCGAAATGATCGATGGGCGAGGTGGCTGCGGCAGCCCGGTTGGTCATCATCGCCTGTTCGAGGGCCAGACCTTCCATCATCGCGCGGTAAAGATCGCCGCGCGTATGACTGCCGGAAAGCCCGGCAAAGATACCGCGCCCATCCGTATCCCAATAGGGCGTCATGATGCCGGAGAAGTAAGGCAACATGACAAGACCGCGCGAACCGATGGGCACGCTCTTGGCTGCCGCTTCCAGCTCGTGGAAAATCTTGGGGTTCTTGGCGGGATTCTCGCCGAAGATACGTTCAACCAGCCAGGTGACGAGATAGGTTCCGGTGCGAATTGCCGTCTCGTAGCTGAAGCCCTGTTCCGCCACGGCAACCAGACTGCGGAAGGCAGGATCAATAGCATAGTTGGCACCATAGCTACCACCGACCGCCGCCGTGCCGAGATTGTAATAGAAGCGCCCCTTGATGAAGGTGTTGGCGCCAACGCTGGCGCACTGTCCATCACCGCCGCCGGCAATCACCGGCGTGCCCGCCTTGAGGCCCGTGCGCTTTGCCGCTTCTGCTGTGACTTCGCCGATAAACCCGCCCGAGGGAACGAGCTCCGGCAATTGCGCCCGCGTCAGGCGGCCCGCTTTCAGGAGTTCGTCCGACCAGTCATAGGTCTTGGCATCCAGAATGCCCATGGGGCTCGCCGAAGCGACCGAGGTCTTCCATTGGCCCGTCAATTCATGGGCGAGAATGCCATGCACTTCCGCCGTCTTCGCAGTCCGGTTCCAGATCTTGGGTTCATTCTTTGAAAGCCAGCGGCAGCGATAGAGGCAGGGCGTCACATCGCTCGGCAATCCGGAAATCTGGTGCACACGTTCGCGGCCCACCTCGGCGGCAATTTCACGAACTTCAACATGGGCCCGCTCATCAAGCCATAACGTGCCCGGGCGAAGCGCTTTTCCCTTTTCGTCAAACTGGGCGAAGCTCTCGCGCTGATTGGAAATGGCGAGCGCCGCGATGCGATCCTTCGAGATTTTCTTGGTAAGCTGCTTGAGTGCAGTCGTTTGCGCCTGGGTCCAGTGAGCAACGTCCTGCTCGAACCAGCCCATGCGCGGATTTGAAATCGGAATCGAGGCGCGGCCCTCGGCCACAAGCCTTCCCTTCCGGTCAAAGGCAATGGCCTTGCAGGCCGTCGTGGACGAGTCGATGCCGATGACGAGGTCAGGTTTCATTGAGAACGCAAATCTTGGGACAAGTGGGGAGACAGCCCGCAGGCTGCCTCCCCGTTAGACTTAGAGGCCGGCGTCCGCAACAGCGGCGTCGATCGCCGCAGCCAC
This sequence comes from Pseudomonadota bacterium, assembly GCA_020161855.1. Taxonomy (GTDB): domain Bacteria; phylum Pseudomonadota; class Alphaproteobacteria; order Rhizobiales; family Aestuariivirgaceae; genus Aestuariivirga. The sequence goes on along the minus strand of JAIUNJ010000001.1, from coordinate 528,793 downwards.
GGTGTCCATGCACTTCTTGGCGTCGCCGCCGAAGTCCTGGCCGGTGAGCAGCTTGCCGAGGTTGACCGGGATCTCGTTGTTCGAGAAACCTGCCCACAGCGGCATGTCGGGCTCGGAAGCCATGTTGTTGTCGATGATCCACTGCACCATGTCGAGGTGGCGCGTGGTTCCCGGGCCAACAACGGCCTTGGCCTTGACGCGTTCGTCGTTGAATGCCGAGAGACGCATCGGAGCAAAGCCGCCGCCCAGTGTGCAGCGAACCATGATGTCCTTCGAGCAGGCCCACTGCATGAACAGCCAGGCTGCGTCGACGTTCTTCGAGTACTTCGACAGGCCGAGAACCGAACCGCCCTGGTGGGCATAGTTCGGGATTTCGCCAAAGCCCACTTCGGACGTCGGACGCAGTGCCTTGCCGACGAGCGGCTTGGCCGGCATCCACAGGCCCTTGACCTTGGAGTCGTCGGCATCGAGGCCCGGGAAGAACTCATCCCAGGACTGAACGATGGCGGACTGACCGGCAGCCATCATCTGGAACTGGCCATCCCACGTGGAGTTCAGAGACTCTGGCGGAGCATACTTGACCCATTCCTGATAGAGCTGCAGGCCGCGGATAGCGGCTTCGTCGTTGCCCTTGAACTTCTTGTCGGAGCCGAAGATCGAACCACCCTCGTTCCACACCATCTGGGTCCAGTCGCATTCAAGCGAGTAGTGACCCGATTTGGCCTGGAGGCCGGTGCCGTACATGCCGTTGGCCTTCTCGGCTTCCGTGATCTGCTTGATCGCGGCCGTGAATTCCTCAGGCGTGGTCGGAACCTTGATGCCGTGCTTTTCGAGGACGTCCTGACGGTACATCAGCATGAAGATCGGGATATCGAAGGGGATACCGACCCACTTGCCTTCATACTCGGCAAGACCGGACACCAGCGGCTTCGAGAAGTCGTCGAAGTCGAAGCCCGGCATCGCGAGATCGGGCTTGTCCTTGTAGTACTGCACGGGATCGACCGTATCCTGCGAGAAGGTCGCAACCCAGGACTGGTCGAGATAGTACAGGTCGTAGGAGCCAAGCTGGCCCTGAACGTCCTGCGTGGCCTTGGCCAGCACCTGCTCGAGCGGAACGATTTCGATCTCGACTTCGATGCCTGTGGCTTCTGTGAATTCGCCCTTCAGCTTGTCGAGCACGACCGTTGGCGGCGTGGCTTCCGAGGTGTAGCGGATCTTCTGGCCCTTGAACGGACCGGAGACATCCTTCAGCCACTTCGTCATCTCGGCGTCCTGCGCGAAAGCCGCATCACCGACGAGACCGGTGCCGCGGAACGGGCGTGTGTTGCCGAGGAGACCGGCGCTGAAAGCCGAGAATCCAACGCCAGCCAGCCCGACCTTCTTCATGAAGTCGCGCTTGGAGATGCGGCGCGCAGAGAAGTCGCGCGCCAGATCGGCGATGTAGGTTTTCTTGTCATATTCTTTAAAGCTCATAGGCAATCCTCCCATTGGTTGGAGCTTTGGGTTCTCGACCGCGATTCACTCTTTCAGGGAGCCAAGAGTGAGGCCGCGGACCAGATGGCGTTGCACCAGCAGGATGAAGATGAAGCTCGGCAGCGCGGCAGCCGTGCCAAGCGCCGCGATAAAACCCCATTCATTGCCGGTGGAAGTGACGAAGGTCTGAATCTTGACCGGAATGGTGCGGATACCGGTCGTCAGGAAGAGGGAAAGCAGGAACTCGGTCCATGAGAAGATGAAGACGAGAACCGCCGAGGCAGCAACACCACCACGCACCATTGGCAGGACCACCTTGGAGAAGCTCTGCCAGCGCGTGGCGCCATCGATCATCGCTGCCTCGTCCACATCCTTCGGCACGTCATCAAAGAAGGACTTCATGAGCAGAAGGGCGATCGGCAGGTTGATCAGTGAATACAACACCATCAGGCCGACGAGTCCCATATAGTAATTGTCGGTGTCGCGCATCCCGGCAAACTTGAACATCAGCACAAGCGGCACGAGGATGGCGATGGGCGGCATGAAACGCTGGCCCAGCACCCAGTTGAGGAACGCGTTGCGCCCCCGGAAGCGCAGGCGCGACAGCGCATAGGCGGCAAGCACCGCAACGATCACGGTGATCGTCGTTGCACCAACCGAAATGACAATCGACTCCATGATGGAGCGACGTGAGTCATAGGCGGCCTCGCCGGCAACACCCATGCCGATGCCGCTGTCGATGGCGATCTGGGAGCGTGACTGGCCAAACAGCGTGACGCCGTAGTTGATCCATGTCGGCACGAAATCGAACCATACAACGCGATCCTTGTCGAAGATCGCCGAACTCGGCTTGATAGACGTCAGCGCCCACCAGAAGATCGGGAAGGTGAACAGCGCCGTCACGATGACGGCGGCTAGGTCACGGACGATTTGCCAAGGCTTTGAGAGTTCCATCAGAGCCTCACCTTGCAGGCTTTCATGAAGATGCTCGATGTGACGATCACGATGATCAGTGTGATCAGGGCGATTGTCGCGGCATAGGGAGCGTCCGGATTGCCGCCGAAATAGATACGGCCGGCATAGCTGCTGAGCGTCTCGGTTGCCGTGCCAGGGCCGGAGTCGGTCATCACCTTCACGTAATCGAAGGCGCGCAACAGATCGATGCCACGGATCAGCACCGCAATGGCAATGACCTTGGACATCATCGGCAGTGTCAGCTTGAAGAACGCCTGCACCGGCGTCGCACCATCAATGGCCGCAGCCTCAAAGGGTTCCTTGGGCAAGGAGCGCAGGCCCGCCAGCATAATGAGCACCATGAACGGCGTCCATTGCCAGACTTCGGCCAGAAGCACGCCCGCAAGTGCGGTGTTTGAACTGCCCAGGATCGAAAAATTCTCCGGCAGCAGACCAAGCGCAATAATGCCTTGCGCAATCACGCCGAACGAACCGTTGAGCATCATGAGAAACATCATGGCTGTCACTGCAGGCGGAATGACGAGCGGCAGCGTCATGAGGGCGCGCAGCACACCATAGCCCTTGCGGTCGGAATCGAGCAGAAGCGCAATCAGCATCCCGAGCACAAGCTGGAAAAACAGCGCAACACCAGTGTAGATCAAGGTGTTGTAGACGGCGTTCCAGATGCGATCGTCGTAAAAGGCCTTGGTCCAGTTATAGGCCGGGTCAAAGGTCAGCTTGCGGGTCGCCGCATTGCGCTTGTAGAGCGATTCAATAATCGCCCAGACCAAGGGGAAGAGACCGAAGACGATCATCAGCGCTGTCGCTGGCAAGAGCCATGGCAGTGGATGCTCGCTGGTCATCCAGCGTGGCAACCAAGGCGTTTTCTGGGCCGGTGAAGCAGCCATTCGTGCGCGTTTCGCTCCCATTTCCATCACGAAATGCCGCGTGTCGGGCATTTTTTCGCTTCGTGAACTTTTGTAAATTTGATTTTACATTTGTATTTTGGAACCTAGAATCCCGCCACGCAGCCTGTCAACACCAGGCCGCCAACTTATCTCGCACTGCACCAAATATCAGGCCGGCTTGCGCTTTCGCTTGGCGGCAACAGGAACCGCCTCACCATCGCGGCGTTCGGGCATCATCACTGAAAGCTCAGAAGGATCGAGGCCCGCCAGTTCATCAAGTTGCTTGCCATAGCTCTTGAAACGCCGCAGCACGCTCGACATTTCCGCGTCGCTGAGAAGCACCGGTTTGCCCATCAGCGAGGCCGCCCAATAATGGTGGCTGATCGCCTCGATCTCGCCGGCAAGCCACAGCGCCTTGTCCAGCGTCGGAGCAAAGCAAATCTGTCCGTGGTTGGCGAGAAGGCAGGCGCTCCGGCCTTCCATCGCCTTCAGCATTACGGTCGAGAGTTCGGGCGTGCCGAACTCGGCATAGTCGGCCACCCGCAGCGTCGAGCCACCCGCAACCCCGATCATGTAGTGAAAGGGCGGAATCTCCTTGCGCAAGCAGGAGAGTGCCGTTGCGTAGGGCGAATGAACATGAACAATGGCGCCGGCCTTGGGCTTGTTCTTGAAGATGTCGAGATGCATGCGCCATTCGGTCGACGGCAAAAAGTCGCCGCGATAGCCACCATCGAGATCCATCTCCACCACATGCTGCGGCTTCATGCGGTCATAGGGAACACCCGAAGCGGTAATCAGAAAACCCTCATCGGTGCGCACGCTGACATTTCCGGAGGTACCCTGATTGATTCCCAGCGCATTCATGGTGAGGCAGACATCAATCACCTGTTTGCGCAGTTGCTTGTATTTGATCTTGCTCATGAGCGATTTTTCCCGGTGTGTGATTTTGCGCTTCACTAACAGCGGCGACGCCTGCTCGTAAAGGAGGCTCATGCGATTGTCTGCCATGCCGAAATCCCCTATCCCCTTGCCGACGCTTCAGAGGGTTTGAGAATGACGGCGCCGCGCGGCATTGCAGTAGTTGACGTAGGCCACACCAATACCAAGGTTCTGCTCTTCTCGCCGCAGCTTGAGGTGCTGGCCGAGCGCAAAATGACCAGCACCCATCGCCAGGGTGCTCACTACAGTGAGATCGATACGGAGCCGATGATTGCTTTCGCGGGCGCGGTCCTGCGGGAGATGGACGCGATCCTTCCCGTTGATCGCATCGTCACCTCGGCGCACGGCGCCTGCATCGTCTCTCTCAAGGCGGATGGCACCCTTGCCGTCCCCATCATGGACTACATGTCCAACCCGCCACCCGATATTCTCGCCGCCTATACCGCCGTCAGCCCCAGCTTCGCGGAGACCTACTCGCCACAACTGCCACTGGCCCTGCTGCACGGCATGCAGCTTTTCTGGCAAGCTCGCGCATTGCCCGAAGATTTCGCCCGAACCGCAACCATCCTTCCGCTCATGCAATACGTGGCCATGAGGCTGGGGGGCCGCGCCGTCAGCGAGATTTCAGCCATGGGGTGCCAATCCCATCTCCTCGACCTCAACAGCTTTGGCCCGACGAAACTTGCCGTTGCCGAAGGCTGGGCCGGCAAATACGCGCCACTTGCCAAGGCCTGGGAAATCATCGGCACATTGAAACCGGAATTTCGTGGCGACAGCTTCCGTGGCCGTGCCGAGATTGCTGCGGGCGTGCACGACTCCAATGCCAACTTCCTGCGTTATCTCGCCAGCGGCGTTGAGCATTTCACCCTGCTGTCGACGGGCACATGGATCATTGGCTTTGACAGTGACGCGGCCATCACCGGGCTTGATCCTGCGCGCGACACAGTCGCGAACATCAGTGTTCTCGGCAGACCCGTCGCCTGCTGCCGCTTCTTCGGCGGCAAGGAATTCGAGGTCCTGAGCGGCGGCGCGCCGGGCCAGGCAGCAAGCCTCACTTGCGCTGCTGCACTCCTTGCGGCTGGCACGCTGGCCTTGCCCAGCTTCACTGATTCCGGAGGACCTGTTCCCCGGACGGCGCTCAAGGGCCACATCGTCGGGCCTGCACCGCAGTCAGCAGAAGAACGCGCCACGCTGGCCTCACTCTACTGCGCGCTCATGGTTTCTGAATCGCTCGATGTCATCGGCTCTCGCCATGATGTCATCGTTGATGGCCCGTTCTCACAGAATGACGTCTTTCTCGCTGTGCTTGCGGGCTTGCGGCACGGCCAGCGCGTATTTGCCTCCGAACTCAAGGACGGCACCGCAGCAGGCGCTGCCTGCCTCGGCCTCATGGACGACAGTACATTGCCGCGCATGACGGCGGCGATGCGGACCGTGGAGCCTGCGGCCTTGCCGGGCCTGCCCGCCTATCAGGACAATTGGAAGCAACTGACCAGGAGTTTGAGCCATGCTTGACCATGTAGGTTTTGCGGTGAGTGATTTTGAGACGTCCAAGGCTTTCTACACCGAGGCGCTGGCGCCCCTCGGCTATGGCCTCATCATGGAAGTGAGCCGCGAAATGACGGGCGGAGAGGCTCATGCCGGCTTCGGCAAGGACAAACCAGACTTCTGGATCGGAGAAGGCACCACAAAGGTGACTGGCGTGCATGTCGCTTTTCAGGCCGCCGGTCGTGCTGCCGTGAGCGCTTTCTACAAAGCGGCCATTGCCGTTGGCGGCCGTGACAATGGCAAGCCGGGTCTCAGGCCGCACTACCATGAAAACTACTATGGTGCCTTCGTGTTCGATTCCGATGGCAACAACGTCGAGGCCGTTTGCCACAGGCCGGAACCCTGATCTGCACAGGAATTAGCCTGTTTACGTGATCGCAACTTTCAGGGCGCAGACTCTCAGGCCAGAGTCATGTGAGTGGAGTAGACCATGGCGGCGCCAGCGCTTCATGGAACGGAGTTGCTCTCCTGCCCGCCGCTGTCGAAGGGCGGCCTTGCCCGCGATATCCGTGATCGCGGTAATATCCCTGTCAATGTGGGCTCCAGTTGCGTCATTGAACTCACCCCCGGCGAGATTGCCGAGAACTGGGCCTCGGCCCGCAGCATCCGCAAACCGGTCGTGGCCGCCATGATTGCCGAGATTGCCCATCGCCTCTCCCTGGCGCTGACCGTCGAGGATGCCGAGACCGAGACGCTGGCGGCGGAAGCCGCCGCCTGTCTCTTCCTGTCGCTCCACCACCGCAACCTTTCCGTCCATGAGGCCCTGGAAGGCTGCCGCATCGTCTGGGATGGTGAGCGCCGCCGTGAGATCGTGGAATACCTCAGCTAGCGGCAAGCGGTCTGGACCGCGCGGCCCTGTCCGTGGTCAGATAGGCCATGTCTTCCAGCTCACCTCCCTCTGCCCCCGACTATGGCCGCAGCTTGCGCGGGCTGGGCTTCAACCTGATCGTCGCCGATCTCGGGCGAGCCCTTCACTTCGCCACGGAAGTGCTTGAGGCGACAATTTATTTTCGCACCGATGTGTTTGCCGCCATGCGCCTGCATGGCGCGGAATTCATGTACCACATGCCGCAATCCTACCGTGGCAACGAACTTTACGGCACCCTGACAAGTGACGCCCCACGCGGGGTGGGCATTGAGCTGCGTTGCTATCAGCTCGATCCCGATGCCGCCGAGGCCCGCGCGCGCCAGCATGGCTATACGATTCTTGCAGGCTGCATCGACAAACCCCACGGCTTGCGCGAATGCATGATCCTGGATGATGATGGCTTCGTCTGGATTCCATCCCGTCATCTGCCGAAGGAATAGTGGGCGCATCTTCTCAGCCGGGAAGGTGCCACACGCCTGCGGTTGGTGCTGTTTGAGGTAAATGATGCCGCGTCTCGATCTGCCCAACGACTTCTATGAACTGCCGCCCGGCAAGCTCGCCAACGTGGTGACCTGTCTGGAAATGAAGGCTGCGCCACCACGCAAGCTGGCGGAGTTCCCAAAGGATGTGACGCTCAAGCGCTTTGGCGGCAAGGATCTCGAAGCGTTCCGCGATCTCTTCAAGGCTGTGGGGCGTGATCTTATGTGGTTCTCGCGCCTCATCATGGCGGATGAAAGGCTCGCCAGCATCATCGGCAATCCGGAAGTCGAGTCCTACGCCCTGATCAGGAATGGCAGGGGAATCGGCCTGCTCGAACTCAGCTTCGCCGAAATGCCCGACTGTGAGCTGGCCTTCTTCGGCCTCGTGCCAGAGGCGATCGGCGGCGGCATGGGCCGCGCCCTCATGGATGAATCGATCCGCCGTGCCTGGGCTCGGCCAATTTCACGCTACTGGGTACACACCTGCACCTTCGACCATCCGGCCGCACTGCCCTTCTACATCAGGTCCGGCTTCACACCCTACATGCGCATGGTCGAGATTCACGACGACCCGCGCCTGCAAGGTAAACTGCCGATGGACGCAACCCCCCAGGCCCCTGTCATTCGCTAGCGTCGGGCCTGTGCAAGACACCGGAGGCCAGCCACTGCTGCCGCCGGGCAGAAGCCTCCTTGCCATAGTCGCCATCGAGGATGCGCCAGCCGGCAATCCGATCAACGCGGAAATGACGAAAATCATTGCGCAGGTCGCACCAGGCGGCGAGCAGCACCACTTCGACATAGTAGAACAGCGCCACGGGCAGGACCGTCCGCTGCGTGACGTCGCCCTTGCCGTCACCATAGGTGATCTGGAGCTTGCGGCCTTGACGCAGCGCCTCCCGGAAAGGCGCAAGATCGGTTTCCGGTGCACCGTAGTCCGACACATGAAAGGCCGGGGACGTGAAGTCTCCCGCCAGTTGCCGCGGCACCACATCGGCTAGTTTGCCTGCCACGCGGCGCGCCGCCTTGATCAGGCTGCGGTCGCCAGTGCGTGAAAGAAGGGCGAGGCCGACAGTGATCGCCTCGACCTCGACGACATCGAACATGACCGGCGGCAAGTCGAAACCCTTCTGCATCACGTAACCGACGCCGGCCTCACCCATGATCGGCACGCCCATGGCCTGAAGGCTCGCAACATCGCGGTAGATGGTCCGCGCCGTCACTTCCAGTTGCTCGGCCAGACGCTGTGCTGTCACAGGCCGCTTGGCGCGCCTGAAAAGCTGGATCAGCTCAAAGAGACGGTCGGACCGCATGATGGCTGTGCCTCCTGCCATAAGTCTCCTGACAGCCTGTTGTCAGGAGCGCGATGTTAGCTCGGCAGGGCCAAGAGAGAAGATACCATGCACCTCAAGCCCTTCGAGACACATTCCACCCGCATGCAGCCCATGTATCTCTTAACGGTGCAGCTTCCGGCAGAGAATGCCGATACGATCATCGAGCACGTCACCACCATAACGCCGCTGACCGCTGGAAAATATGACTGCAACAGCTACGAGACAGCCCCTGGCTTCGAACGCTACCGGCCCGGTGAGGGCGCTGCCGCTGGCAAGGAGGAAGCAATCCGCAAACGGCCGGGCGTTGTCATCCTGTATTTTCAGATCGAAGACGACGAAGCCCTGCTGGCGAATGTCGTGGAGAAGATTTTTGCCGTGAACCCATATCAGGAACCCTTCATCACAGTTGAGCGGGTGCTGGTCAGCCGTTCCAAGGGTCTCGACGACAGCAAGAATCCCTATCGCTGGTGGAACACGACAGGCGATTGGAAAAAGGCCTCATGAGGCGCAACAGCTACAGCCTTGGCCTCCTGCTCATCATCGCTTCGACCATCGCCTGGAGCACGGCAGGCCTCTTCACCCGCCTGCTGCAAACGGATCTCGCCACCACGCTCGTCTGGCGCGGTGTCTTCGGCTTTCTCGGCATCGCGGCTTTCACCGTGCTGGTGGAAGGCCGCAATGGCCTGATGCGCTTTGCCAGGCTTGGCCGTGCAGGCTGGATCTTTGCCGTGATTTCGGCATTCGGCATGCTGACCTACATCGCAGCGCTCACACACACGAGCGTTGCGCACGTCGCCATCATCTATGCGGCAGTGCCCTTCGTGGCTGCGGGTCTCGGCTGGCTTGTGCTCCGGGAACTTCCGTCGCGCTCAGCCATGCTGGCCAGCCTCGCGGCCCTGCTCGGCATCGTCGTCATGGTAGGTCTTGGCAGGGAAGGTTCTGCCTGGGGTGATTTCTATGCCTTCCTGATGACAGTCTCGGTGGCGTCCATGATGGTGTTTGTGCGCTACGCCCCGGAAATGCCGGCGCTCCAGGCGGCAGCGCTCTCGAGCCTTCTGAGCGCCCTCGTGGCTCTGCCGCTCTCGGCACCACTGTCGCCCCAGGGCCTTGACTGGATCACGCTGGCCGGTTTCGGCATCGTCAACTCGTCCCTCGGGCTGGCGCTTTTCGTGCTCGGTTCACGGCGCCTGCCACCCGTCGAAACAGCCCTGATCGGTGCTCTCGATGCGCCATTGGCGCCGCTCTGGGTCTGGCTCCTGATGTCGGAGACACCCGTCACTGCAACGCTCCTTGGCGGCGCCATCGTCTTCGCAGCCGTGATCACTCATATTCTCGCCAGCCAGAAACAGTCACCGGCGAAGGACATCGCAGGCAAGACATAATATCGCCGTTTGCAGGGCAGCCGGAGATAAGCCTTTAGCCGTCTAGAGTTTTGCCAGGCGCGGCGGCTGCGCGAGTTTGCCGAGAATGCCAAAGCGCGTGGCACCAAAGGCCATGTTGGTCGATATTTCTGAAAGTGATTTCACATTTTTGGCGATGGAGCGCACGATGGAATAGGCGGCAAACTCCGTGGTCGTCGCCAGGAGATCCTCGCCGGAGAGGTGCTTGTATTCGGCAATGACGGCATCGGCATAGCCCGGCCGAGCGAGGAACGGCCCGCTTGAAATGGTCGTGCTTCTGAACCCGGGCATGAGCCTATCATCAACCTTGCCGGTGCGGGCCGGAGTAGCGGCCGCGCACAGCCTCCATTTGCAGAAACTTAAGATGCTCCCGCCCAAGGTGGGGCTTCAGTCTGTTTCAGGGCAAGTCATGTTTTCCACCTGGTCGACCGTCGGCCTCGAAATCCCGTTCACGCTGCTTCTTCTCGCTCTCATCGGCTTCCGCAGGGCGGTGCGGCCTCATGCCAGCCTGACCATCGCAGCACCGCTCGCGCAGGTGTTTCAACTGATCGATGTCATTGACGGCCGGGACCAGAACTGGGGGCAGACATCAATCCGCGCCGATCTCGTTGACGCCGAACGTAGCGTCTATCGCAAGACCTATACCACCACGATGCCGAATGGCGCCCCGCGCGCCTCAAATGCGCTCTTCCGCGTTGCCGAGCGTCAGCCCTTTTCACGCCTTGTCCTGCTGCGCGAGGGCCTGCAGGACCGCAGCCACAACAACGAGCTGCTGCGCCAGGACTTCAATCTCGTGGAAGAGGGAGACCGAACACGTCTCAGCGTGACCTATCACTGGGGACCGCGTCCGCTCCTCGCGCAGATCCTCGCCCGGGCCGATCTCTGGGGCGGCGTCTATCGCATCCGCAGCATGGCCGAGAAGGGCATCGTCGATGACCGGCCCTATCAGTTGATTTCGGCGGCCGTCGCAATCGTGACAGGTCTGATCTCGCTGGCTGCATTTGCCCTCCTGCTGGGCTGGATCGCTTCCGCCTTTCTGGTCTTTGCCCTTCTGGTTCACGAGTTTGGGCACCTGCTGGCCTACCGCATGATGGGGCAACCCTGGGGCCGCATCGTCTTCCTGCCATTTCTGGGCGCCATCGCCCTGCCGCGCTTTGCCTTTGAAACCCAGGGTCAGGCGGTCTTCGCAGCCCTGATGGGCCCCGGCTTCTCAACCCTTCTGGCGCTGGCCTGCGTCATACCGGTCCTGGCCGGATCAGAAACGCCGATGCTTCTTGTCGTGATGGGTGTCGTGACTGTGGCACTCAATCTCTTCAATCTGTTGCCGGTCGAGCCTCTGGATGGAGGCGTCGCCCTGCGTTCACTGCTGCAGCGCCTCATGGGCCGCCACGCGCGCTTCGGCTTGATGGCCGTCGGTGCCGCCATATCGGGTATTGGCTTCATCATGGGCCAGATCATTCTGGTGATATTCGGCGGCCTCGCCATCCTGGCCAACATCAAGGCGCGCACCATCGATGCCGGGTTGCGCCCCTTGAGCAGCATGGAAGTATGTATTTCCGCCTTTGCCTATGTGGCCGTGGGATCAGCCTACATCACTCTGCTGCGTCACTTCCTGTCCCTGCTCTGAGACTTGCAATGCGGCAACCGAAACCGTAACCGCGACCGCAGTCATGACGGTGATTGATGCATATCGGGAACGGGTGCGCGATGGCGCCCTGAAACCGGATCCGGCCCAGGAAGCGGTTGCCGCCGTGCTCTCCCGCCTTGCGGACGATCTTAACGCCGCTCCACCCGGCAGGGACGGCTTTGTCCGCCGCCTTCTCGGGCGCCGGAACGAGTTGCCGAAGGGCCTTTACATTCACGGCGAAGTCGGGCGCGGCAAGACGATGCTCATGGATCTCTTCGTCTCGCAGGTCACCGCCTGGCCCAAGCAGCGCATCCACTTTCATGCCTTCATGCAGGACGTCCATGCCCGTCGCCAGAGGCTGGGCGGCGATGACGTGATCGGAAGCATCGCCAGGGAGCTGGCAGCCCAGGCGCGGCTCCTCTGCCTTGATGAAATGCAGATCGTCGATATCGCCGACGCGATGATCATCGGCCGTCTCTATGACGCCTTGCGCGGCAATGGCGTTGTGGTGGTAACGACCTCCAACCTTCCTCCACGCGAACTCTACAAGGATGGCCTTAACCGCCAGCTCTTTCTGCCCTTCATCGAACGTATCGAAAGCACGATGAATGTGGTCTCACTCGACAGCCAGCGTGACTATCGTCTTGGCCGCATCCGGGCGCGTGAAACGTTCCTGCATCCGGCAACAGCCGAGAACCGCGTCGCCTTCAATGAACTCTGGCGCGATCTCACCGACGGCGCCGCGGGCAAGGTGGATGTACTCGAGGTGCTGGGCCGCAAGCTCACCGTGCCGAAGGCGGCCCATGGCTGTGCTTCTTTCACCTTCCAGGAACTCTGCGGGGAGGCCCTTGGGCCGCCGGATTATCTGGCCATCACAAGGGCCTACCGCACGGTCTTTCTCTCGGGCGTCCCCAAGCTGAAAGCCCATCAGCGCAACGAGACCAAGCGCTTTATCCTGATGATCGATACATTCTACGATGCCGGAACGCGGCTTGTGGCACTGGCCGATGCCACGCCGGAAAACCTCTTTCCCAAGAACCAGCATGCCTTCGAAAGCCGCCGCACGGTGTCACGGCTCAAGGAAATGCAGTCCGCCGGCTGGTGGGGCAATTCTGCCGCAATATTATAGAAGAATCCGGCGGGGCGCGGGCGACCGTGTCCCGATTCCCGCCCCGCATTTCCCATCTCAACGGCAGTCAATCCGTGCATGGGGATGTTCACCGAAAGGCGGATTCCTTTTCCTTGCCCGGACACGGTAACGGGATTAGAGACGAGCCGGTTTCGCGGTGCAACATGCCGCAATCGACAGCTTGAGAGGGTGCAGGAATGGCGCGCAAGAAAATTGCATTGATTGGTGGCGGCATGATCGGGGGCACCTTGGCCCACCTCGCTGCCCTTCGGGAACTGGGCGACATCGTCGTCTTCGACATCGCCGAGGGCCTGCCGCAGGGCAAGACGCTCGATCTGTCCCAGTCGGGCCCAGTCGAAGGCTTCGACGCGAAACTTTCCGGCACCAATGGCTATGAAGCCATTGCGGGCGCCGATGTCTGCATCGTCACTGCCGGTGTCCCGCGCAAGCCGGGCATGAGCCGCGATGATCTCGTCGGCATCAATCTGAAGGTCATGAAGGCCGTGGGCGAGGGCATCAAGGCCCATGCCCCGAACGCCTTCGTCATCTGCATCACCAATCCGCTCGACGTCATGGTCTGGGCCCTTCAGAAATTCTCAGGACTGCCGAAGAACAAGCTCATCGGCATGGCCGGCGTGCTCGACTCTGCCCGCTTCCGCCACTTCCTCGCCGAGGAGTTCAACGTCTCGGTCAAGGACGTGACGGCTTTCGTGCTGGGCGGCCATGGCGACACCATGGTCCCGCTGGTGCGCTACTCGGCCGTTGCCGGCATTCCCGTGCCCGATCTCATCAAGATGGGCTGGAGCACCGAGGAGAAGATCGCCAAGATCGTCCAGCGCACCCGCGACGGCGGCGCCGAGATTGTCAATCTTCTCAAGACCGGATCGGCCTATTATGCACCGGCCTCATCCGCCATTGCCATGGCCGAGAGCTACCTCAAGGATTACAAGCGCGTGCTGCCCTGCGCCGCCTATCTCAGCGGTGAGTATGGCGTGAAGGACACCTATGTGGGCGTCCCCGTCGTCATCGGCGAAAACGGCGTCGAGCGCATCGTCGAAGTGGCGCTCAACGATGAAGACCAGGCTGGTTTCCAGAAGTCCGTCTCCGCCGTGCACGGCCTGATGGACGCAGCGAAGAAACTGGAACCAAGTCTGGCGTAGGTATTGAGGTGCGCCAATGATTTATACCCGGCAGTCGAAAAGTCCGAGGGTTCCTTGGACAATCGTCGCTGTCGGATTTTGTGCATTACTGGTGATAATCGCAATCCTTTGGCTGTTGAGCTCTTTCAATGGCTTTGAAAAGGAAACCAAAGTTCCATTTATCGGCGGATTTTTTGCGGTACTAGTAGTTGTACTCACTTACGTGCGGGAAAATAGCCTAAAAAGGCAAGAAGCTCATAGAATCAAAAAGATAGAAATATACTCAACATTCTATGACATGATGTTCGAAATAATAAAAAACAACAAAAACCCCGAGAAACAAGAAAAATACCTCAAATCCTCTGAACTAATAGACACCATGTTCGCCCTGAAGAAGGGAATAATGTTTTATGGATCACCCGCCGTTGTTAACGCTTTCAATGAGTTTCAAGGCAACGCTCAAGATTCTAGTGCTTTGAAAATGGTTGAGAAAATAGGCAACGTAATCATTGCGATGCGGCGTGATATTGGCCTTAGTAATTTTGGCCTTGATGGTGCTGACATTTTGCAGACCATAATCACAGACAACGTAAGAGAAAAACTAGCTGATCGGAAAGTTGAGCCATGAACATCCACGAATACCAGGCCAAGGAAGTGCTGCGCCAGTATGGCGTGCCGACGGGCAAGGGCGCACCTGCCTTTACGGTCGAGGAAGCCGTGAAGATTGCCGAAGGCCAGCCCGGACCGGTCTGGGTCATCAAGGCGCAGATCCACGCCGGTGGCCGCGGCAAGGGCGGTGGCGTCAAGGTCGTGAAGTCGGTTGATGATGTGCGAGCCGAAGCAGCGCGCATGCTGGGCATGAACCTCGTGACCCATCAGACCGGCCCCAAGGGCAAGCAGGTGAACCGCCTCTACATCGAGGAAGGCACGGCCATTGCCAAGGAATTCTATCTCTCCATGCTAGTGGATCGCGCCACTTCGCGGGTTGCCTTCATCGTCTCGACCGAGGGCGGCATGGACATCGAGAAGGTGGCTCACGACACGCCCGAGAAGATCGCCACCATCCATGTCGATCCGGCAACCGGCCTCTGCCCGCATCATGTCCGCACCATTGCCAAGACCCTGAAACTTGATGGCCCTCAGACCAAGCAGATGTCGAAGCTGGCCAGCGGCCTCTACAACGCCTTCCTCGAGAAGGACATGAGCCTCCTCGAAATCAACCCGCTGGTGGTCACCAAGGACGGCAATCTTATCTGTCTCGACGCCAAGATCAATTTCGACAGCAACGCCCTCTTCCGTCATCCGGAGATCGTGGCGCTGCGCGACGAAACCGAGGAAGATCCCAAGGAAATCGAAGCCTCGAAGTTCGATCTCTCCTATGTGGCGCTCGATGGCACCATCGGCTGCATGGTGAACGGCGCAGGCCTCGCCATGGCGACGATGGACATCATCAAGCTCTATGGCGCCGAGCCTGCAAACTTCCTCGATGTCGGTGGCGGCGCCACCAAGGAGAAGGTGGCGGCAGCCTTCAAGATCATCACAGCCGATCCGCGCGTCAAAGGCATTCTCGTCAATATCTTCGGCGGCATCATGAAATGCGACATCATCGCCGAGGGCGTCATTGCCGCCGTCAAGGAAGTGGGCCTCAAGGTGCCACTCGTTGTGCGCCTCGAGGGCACCAACGTCGACCTGGGCAAGGCGATCATCCGCAACTCCGGCCTCAATGTCATCCCCGCCGATGATCTCAACGACGCTGCCAAGAAGATCGTGAAAGCCGTGAAGGAAGCTGCCTGATGTCCATTCTCGTCAACAAGAAGACCAAGGTCATCTGCCAGGGCATCACCGGCGAGGCCGGCACCTTCCACACCCAATCGGCAATCGCCTACGGCACACAGATGGTCGGCGGCGTCACCCCCGGCAAGGGCGGCCAGAAGCATCTGGGTCTCCCCATTTTCGACACGGTGAAGGAAGCGCGCGAAGCGACGGGTGCGGATGCCTCGGTCATTTATGTGCCGCCGCCCTTCGCCGCCGACGCCATCAGCGAGGCGATCGAGGCCGAAGTTCCGCTCATCGTCTGCATCACCGAAGGCATTCCGGTGGCCGACATGGTCAAGGTCAAGCGCGCCCTGACAGGCTCGAAATCCCGGCTGATCGGGCCCAACTGCCCCGGCGTGCTCACCCCCGGCGAATGCAAGATCGGCATCATGCCCGGCAACATCTTCAAGAAGGGCAAGGTCGGCATCGTCTCGCGGTCCGGCACGCTCACCTATGAGGCCGTCTTCCAGACCACCAATATCGGCCTCGGCCAGACCACGGCCGTCGGCATCGGCGGCGACCCGGTCAAGGGCACGGAATTTATCGACGTGCTGGAGATGTTCCTGGCCGACCCCAAAACCGAATCCATCATCATGATCGGTGAAATCGGTGGTTCGGCCGAAGAGGAAGCCGCCGAATTCCTGCGCAAGAACAAGGTGAAGAAGCCCATGGCCGGCTTCATTGCCGGGCGCACCGCACCTCCCGGCCGCCGCATGGGCCATGCCGGCGCCATCATTTCAGGTGGCAAGGGTGACGCAGGGTCCAAGGTCGATGCCATGAAGCGGGCCGGCATTGCCGTCTCCGATTCGCCCGCACTTCTGGGTGAAACGCTCCTGAAAAAATTGAAACGGAAATAATTTGGACATAAAAGCCGCTTAGGGGCTGTTCTGCCGGTGGCAAAACCACCGGTAGCCCCTAAATGACAGTGAGTACCACGGTTGCTTGGGCGATTGCGCCCTGCCGGGTCTGGCGATTGTGCCGGAGCCGGAATTGACCAGACGGGACGGACGATATGAACAAGACGGAAGCCACCGCGGCTTTTGAGGAAACCTCTTTCCTCTATGGCGGCAACGCCCAATTCATCGAACAACTCTACGCCAGATATCTGGAAGACCCCGCCGCCGTGGACCCCCACTGGCGGTCTTATTTTGCCAGCCTGGGCGATAACGCCGGTGAGGCAAAGCGCGGTCTGGCCGGCGCCTCATGGGAACGCAGTGACTGGCCCCTGCTGCCGCCGGATGAAAAGGTGGCAGCCCTTGATGGCAACTGGATTGCTGTCGAAAGGGCCTTGGCACCCAAGATCGAGGGCAAGCTGAGGGAAACAGCCAAGGCTGCAGCCCCAGTACCTGCAGCGGCACCCGCTCCGGCAGGTCCCAGCGCTGACGACGTCAAGCGCGCCACCATGGACTCGGTCCGCGCCCTCATGATGATCCGGGCCTATCGCATGCGAGGCCACCTGGCCGCCGATCTGGACCCGCTCAAGCTCCGTGAGCAGGGCGATCAGCCGGAGCTTAATCCGGAAACCTATGGCTTCACCGCCGCCGACATGGACCGCTCCATCTTCCTGGACAACGTCCTGGGGCTCGAGTCCGCCACCGCCCGTCAGATCCTCGACATTCTGCGCCGCACCTATTGCGGCACGCTCGGCGTCGAGTTCATGCACATCACCGATCCCGAGCAGAAGTCATGGATCCAGCAACGCATTGAAGGTGAAAACAAGGAAATCACCTTCACGAAGGAAGGCAAGAAGGCCATCCTCAACAAGCTGATCGAGGCCGAGGGTTTCGAGCAGTTCCTCAACGTCAAGTACACCGGCACCAAGCGCTTCGGCCTTGATGGCGGTGAGAGCATGATCCCGGCCCTTGAACAGATCATCAAGCGGGGCGGCAATCTCGGCGTGCGCGACATCATCCTTGGCATGGCGCATCGCGGACGGCTCAACGTGCTCGCTAATGTCCTCGCAAAGCCTTTCTCCGCCATCTTCCACGAATTCCAGGGGGGCTCGGCCACCCCGGATGAGGTGGAAGGTTCTGGCGATGTGAAATACCACCTCGGCTCGTCATCCGACCGCGTCTTCGACGGCAACACCGTCCATCTTTCGCTCACGGCCAACCCGTCCCACCTGGAGATCGTCGATCCTGTCGTGCTCGGCAAGGCCCGTGCCAAGCAGGACCAGCGCGGCGACAAGAGCCGCACCACGGTGATGCCGCTCCTCATCCACGGCGATGCGGCTTTCGCAGGCCAGGGCGTTGTCGCCGAATGCCTGGGGCTTTCCGGCCTCAAGGGCCACCGCAATGGCGGCTCCATCCACTTCATCGTCAACAACCAGATCGGCTTCACGACGTCGCCCATCTGGTCGCGTTCCTCGCCCTACCCTTCCGACATCGCCAAGATGATCGACGCGCCGATCTTCCATCCCAACGGTGACGATCCGGAGGCTGTTGTCTTTGCCGCCAAGATCGCCACCGAATTCCGGCAGACTTTCAAGAAGCCGGTGGTCATCGACATGTTCTGCTACCGCCGCTTCGGTCATAATGAAACCGACGAGCCGGCTTTCACCCAGCCGCTGATGTACAAGCGGATCGCCGCCCATCAGTCGGTGGCGAATATCTATGCCCAGCGCCTGATCGCCGAAGGCACGCTCACAGCGGAAGACTTCGATCAGATGAAGGCCGACTACCGCAAGCGGCTCGATGATGCCCACACCGTGGCCTCAGGCTACAAGTCCAACAAAGCCGACTGGCTGGATGGACGCTGGGCCGGCCTGAAGACTGCCTCCAGCCAGGATGACGCCCGCCGCGGCCTCACCGGTGTTCCGGTGGAGCATTTGCGCGAACTGGGTCTCAAGCTCACCCGGATTCCGAAGAGCTTCACCGCCCACAAGACCATGCAGCGCGTGCTCGATGCCCGCCGCAAGATGATCGAGGATGGCGGTGGCATTGACTGGGCCATGGGCGAGCATCTCGCTTTCGCGACCCTGCTTGATGAGGGCTTCAAGATCAGGCTCTCGGGCCAAGACGTGCAGCGCGGCACCTTCTCGCAGCGTCATGCCGTCATTGTCGATCAGGTGACCGAGAAGCGCTACACGCCGCTCAATCATCTGAAAAAGGATCAGCAGATCAAGATCGAGGCCATCAACTCCATGCTCTCGGAAGAGGCGGTGCTGGGCTTCGAATACGGCTACTCGCTGGCAGAACCCAATGCGCTTGTCGCATGGGAGGCGCAGTTCGGCGACTTTGCCAATGGCGCCCAAGTCATTTTCGACCAGTTCATCTCGTCAGCCGAGCGCAAGTGGCTGCGCATGTCAGGTCTCGTCTGCCTCCTGCCGCATGGCTACGAGGGCCAGGGACCGGAGCATTCGTCGGCGCGTCTCGAGCGCTTCCTGCAGATGTGCGCCGAGGACAACATGCAGGTGGCGAATTGCACCACACCTGCCAACTACTTCCACATCCTCAGGCGTCAGCTGAAGCGCGACTTCCGCAAGCCGCTCATCATGATGACGCCCAAGTCGATCCTGCGCAACAAGCGCGCCGTGTCACGGCTTGAGGAAATGGGACCGGAGACCAGCTTCCATCGTATTCTCTATGACGACGCCCAGACCAATCCGGACGACAAGATCAAGCTCGTCAAGGACGAGAAGATCCGCCGCGTCATCCTTTGCTCCGGCAAGGTCTATTTCGACCTTCTGGAAGAGCGCGAGAAGCGCGGCATCAACGATGTCTACCTGATGCGCATCGAACAGCTCTATCCTTGGCCGCACAAGGCGCTGGCCCAGGAAATGGCGCGTTTCAAGAAGGCAGAGGTCTACTGGGTCCAGGAAGAACCACAGAACATGGGCGCCTGGACCTTCGTGCAGCCCGGCATCGAGCGCGTGCTTGAGTTCGTGAAGGCCAGGAATACGAGGCCGCGCTACGTGGGCCGCCCGGCCTCCGCCGCGACCGCAACGGGCCTGATGAGCCGCCACCTCAAGGAACTGAAAATGTTCGTTGACGAAGCCCTCGCCTGATCACGCCAACCCCTCCCCAAAGGCAACATCCATGAGCATCGAAATCAAGGTCCCCACACTGGGTGAAAGCGTGGTCGAGGCCACTATCGCCAAGTGGTTCAAGAATGTCGGCGACGCGGTGAAGGCTGACGAGCCGCTCTGCGAACTGGAAACCGACAAGGTCGCCGTCGAGGTTCCGGCCCCGGCATCAGGCAAGCTTGAAAGCATTGCGGCCGCGCAGGGCGCAACCGTTGCCGTGGGTGCTGTCATTGGCTCAATTGCGGAAGGTGCGGCTGGCACAGCTGCCCCCTCGCCGAAGCCTGCGGCTCCGACTGCAGCACCAGCGCCCCAGCCTGCCATCAAGGCCGAACAGCCCCTGTCTCCGGCCGTGCGCAAGGCCGTGACCGAGAACAGCCTCAACCCCGCCGATATCCCAGGCACTGGCAAGGATGGCCGCATCACCAAAGGTGATGTCATCGATCATCTGGCAAAGCCGGCAGTGGCGGCACCGGCGCCCGCGCCTGCCGCTCCTGTTGCAGCGGCGCCAAAGCCAACCGCTCCGGCAGGCTCGGAAGAGCGCGTGAAGATGACACGGCTGCGCGCCACCATCGCGCGGCGCCTCAAGGACGCCCAGAACACGGCGGCCATGCTCACGACCTTCAACGAGGTCGACATGACGGCGGTGATGACGCTGCGCAACAGCTATAAGGACGTCTTCGAGAAGAAGCACGGCGTGAAACTTGGCTTCATGAGCTTCTTCGTCAAGGCCTGCGTGCAAGCCCTGAAAGATGTTCCCGCGGTCAACGCCGAGATCGACGGCGACGAAATCGTCTACAAGAACTACTATCACGTCGGTGTCGCCGTCGGCACTGACAAGGGCCTCGTTGTTCCGGTCGTCCGCAATGCCGACCAGATGTCCTTCGCCACCATCGAGAAGTCGATTTCCGACTACGGCAAGAAGGCCCGTGACGGGCACTTGCAGATCGCCGACATGCAGGGCGGCACTTTCACGATCTCGAATGGCGGCATCTATGGCTCGCTGATGTCGACGCCGATCCTCAATGCCCCGCAATCCGGCATCCTCGGCATGCACAAGATCCAGGATCGCCCCATTGCCATGAACGGCCAGGTCGTCATCCGCCCGATGATGTATCTGGCGCTTTCCTATGATCACCGCATCGTCGACGGCAAGGAAGCCGTCACCTTCCTCGTGCGCATCAAGGATGGCCTCGAAGACCCGCAGCGCGCGCTGCTCGACCTGTAAGGAAACCGGCCATGGCCTACGATCTCATCGTCATCGGCACCGGCCCGGGCGGCTATGTATGCGCCATCCGCGCAGCACAGCTTGGCATGAAGGTGGCTGTCGTGGAGAAGCGCGCCACCCATGGCGGAACGTGCCTCAACATCGGCTGCATCCCCTCCAAAGCCCTGCTGCATGCTTCTGAACTCTATCATGAGTCGAAGCATGCCTTCAGCAAGATGGGCATCGTGGCTGACACGAAGATCGATTTCGCCCAGCTCATGGTCTTCAAGCAGGAGGCCATCGACGGCAACACCAAGGGCATCGATTTCCTCTTCAAGAAGAACAAGATCGAGCCCTTCCGTGGCAACGCCAAAATCATCGGCACCGGCAAGGTCGAAGTTGATGGCAAGGTTCTGGAGACGAAGAACATCGTCATCGCCACCGGCTCGGATTCAGCGAAGCTGCGCGGCGTCGAGATCGATGAGAAGCAGATCGTCACATCGACAGGTGCCCTCGTGCTCGAGAAGGTGCCGGCACGGCTCGCCGTGATCGGCGCCGGTGTCATCGGGCTGGAGCTGGGCTCCGTCTTCGCCCGGCTGGGTGCCAAGGTGACTGTGATTGAATATCTGGATCGCATCCTTCCCGGCATGGACAACGAAGTGGCCCGGCAGTTCCAGCGCCTTCTCGAAAAGCAGGGTTTTGCCTTCAAGCTCGGGCACAAGGTGACCGGTGCAGACAAGGGCAAATCAGGCGTTGCCCTCGCGGTCGAACCCGCGGCAGGTGGTGCGTCTGAGAAGCTGGAAGCCGATGTCGTGCTCGTGGCCATCGGCCGCGTCGCCTACACGGAAGGCCTCGGGGCCAGGGAGGCGGGCATCGCCCTCGATGAACGCGGCCGTGTTGTCGTCGATGATCACTTTGCCACCAATGTGCAGGGCATCTACGCCATCGGTGATGTGATCCGCGGGCCCATGCTCGCCCACAAGGCCGAGGATGAGGGTGTTGCCGTGGCCGAGCTAATTGCAGGCCAGGCGGGCCACGTGAACTATGATGTCATTCCGGGCGTCGTCTACACCACGCCGGAAGTGGCCTCCGTCGGCAAGACCGAGGAAGAACTCAAGGCCGCTGGCATCGCCTACAAGGCCAGCAAGTTCCCCTTCCTCGCCAACGGCCGCGCCAAGGCCAACCAGACCACCGACGGCTTCGTGAAAATCCTGGCCGACGCCCGCACCGACCGTGTGCTGGGCTGTCACATCGTCGGGGTTCAGGCCGGTGAACTGATCCATGAGGTCGCCGTGCTGATGGAATTCGGCGGGGCGGCGGAGGATCTGGCCCGGACCTGCCATGCCCACCCCACGCTTGCCGAAGCCGTCAAGGAAGCGGCCATGGCCGTTGCCGGGCGGGCCATTCACGCCTGATCAACCACGCCTGCAATTTTATGAAAATGGAAACTTCCGGCTTAAGCGGCCAGAAGGCGAGATTTGCTATTCCCTGTTGATAAGAACAAAAACGGGGTTGGGCAGTGCAAGACAGCAACAAGCATGTCGACATCATGGTTCTCGACGACGATGTGGATCTTCTGACCAGCGTCGCCGAGCTCTTTGCCGACTGTGGCTACAAGGTGAAGGGTTTCGCGGATCCGGAAAGTGCCGTGGAATTCGCCGTGGACCGTACCTTCTCGGTCGGGGTCTTCGACTATCGCCTTGGCAGCGTGAAGAACGGTCTGGACGTGGTGGAAACGCTCCAGGCCATGGGCTCCAAGGCGTCCTATGTGATGGTCACCGCAGATGTCGACCGCTCGACACAGCTTCGCGCCATGGGCCTCAAGGTCTTTGAATTCATGCGCAAGCCCGTGCAGCCCCAGGAACTCCTGAACACCGTCGAACGCGCCCTGGCGCAGTCCGCCCGCGCCGCCTGATCAGAGACCGGTCGAAGGCATCGGCTTGCTGCCGTCGCGAAAGCGCGCCAGCCGGAACGGCTTGGGATCGACGCAGGGCCGGTCCCCGGTGACGATCTCGGCCATCAGTTGCCCTGCCCCCGGACCAAGCCCGAAACCATGGCCCGAAAAGCCGGAGGCAACGAAAAGACCTGGTATCTTCTCGATCTGATCGATGACCGGCACGGCATCGGGCGTGGCGTCGATCATGCCGGCCCAGCGATCAACCGAGGCCAGGCCCTGGAAAGCCGGAAAGTCATTCTGCAGGGCGTTCAGCGCATCGTTCAGAATGCTGTTGACCGGGGCCGGATCGAGCACGCGCACCAGTTCAAAAGGCGTCACCTGATCGAGCCGCCAGCGCGTTTTCATCGCCAGTTCCTGAAAGAAGCGGCGGCCGAGCCGCAGCTTCACGCCCTTGCTGTCCACCTGCAGCAGCGGCAGGAAGCGGAAGAACTGGCTGAAGTGGCCGGGCGTGAGATCGGCCAGCGAATACTTGTTGTGGGTGACCGTGAAACCGCCATCAAGGCGCTTGCGCACCGCATACTTGTAACCGGAAAAGGTGTGGTTGATGCCGGTGTCGCGCGCCTGTGTGCGCAGCACCGAATTGACCACGCCGGTCTGCGGGAAGTCGACCTTGAGGTTTCCGAGAAAGCGCCGGGTCCAGTAGCCACCGGCCACGATCACCGTATCGGTCTTGATCACACCCTTTTCGGTTACCAGCGATGAAATCTTGCCACCGGAAAGCTCGACACCGCGGGCAGCACATTGGGTGAAGACCATGCCGCTGCTGTTCTGCAGGGCCCGCGCCATGGCAGGCACGGCAATGAAGGGCTCGGCGCGGCCATCCTCGGCCGTATGCAGGCCACCCGCCCAGGCGCGAAGGCAACCGGGCACCATGGCTTGCGCTTCCTTGGCGCCGAGCAGTTTGGTTTTCAGCTTGTAGGGAACCGCCACCTCGCGGTGCCATTCTTCGCGATCTGCAAGCTGCTGGTCGCTCTCACTCAGATAAACAATGCCGCATTGGCGGAAGCCGGTTTCAGCTCCCACCCTCTGGTTCATGTTGCGCCACTTGGCCAGCGCCACCTGGATGAGCGGCACCTCCCGCGGGTCGCGGCCCATCTGGCGGCACCAGCCCCAGTTGCGGCTCGATTGCTCGCAAGCCACCTCGCCCTTCTCGACGACGGCGACGCTCAGTCCCCGGTCCGCCAATTCCAGAGCCGTGGAAATGCCGATCACACCAGCGCCGACAACGACCGCATCGGCCCGTTCCGGCAACTTCTCGTTGGGAGTCACAACATCAATTTGGGGCATGAAACTTTGATAGGCAAAAGCCCGCCCGTAGTAAATGGTCAGGCGCCGGGGAAGGCCTTGCGGAATTGTGCGATCACATGCGCCCTGTTCACCTCGGTATAGACCTGCGTGGTCGAGAGCGAGGCGTGGCCGAGCAGTTCCTGGATCACGCGCAGGTCGGCACCATTGCCCAGCAGATGTGAGGCAAAGGAGTGGCGCAAGGCATGGGGGGTGGCAGAATCCGGAAGCGACAGCGCGCCCCGCAGTTTCTCCATCAGGAGCTGGACGATGCGCGGGCTGAGGGCCCCGCCCTTCTCGCCACGAAACAGGGGGGCTCCCGGGCTCAATGGAAAAGGGCAGGCCTCGAGATAGGCCGTCACGGCTGCCCGCGTTTCCGGAAGCACCGGGACGAGACGTTTCTTCCCGCCCTTGCCGGTGATCACCATCGGCTCCTGAGCCAGAATCAGGGGTGTCAGGGAAACAGCTTCGGAGATACGCAGGCCGCAGGAGTAGAGCAGCAGCAGCACGGCGCGGTCACGCAGGCCTGTCCAGTCGGAAGCGAACTCCACCGGCAGGCTGGTGACGGTCTCTGCCTGCTCCGATGACAAGGGGCGTGGAATGGCATGCGGCAGCTTGGGGCTGCGCAAGGCCGCATAGGCCAGATTCTTGAAGGCGCCGGAGCGCTCGGCGAAGCGAAAGAAGGATTTCAGCGCCGAAACCTGCCGGGCAAGCGAGCGGTTTGCAATGCCGTCCCGCCGCCGCCGCGCCAGAAAACTCCGGAAATCGGCGATCTCAAGGTCACGGAGATTGGCGATGGCCGCCGCCTGTTCCAGATGCTCCGCCAGAAAGGCCCCGAATTGCGCGAGGTCGCTGGCATAGGCCCATTGCGTCCGCGCGCCGAGCCGCTTCTCGGAAGCAAGCGCCACCATCCAGCGCTGCGCGACGGCAGCGGCATCAGGGGCAAGACCGAAGGCTTCGGGTTCCATGGAAACTGAAGCTAGCGCCGCAATGGTTGAGCAAGGGTAACTCCGCCCGTGAGTTCCGGGTCAGAGAGCCCGCACCTCGACCACACGATAGGGCATCAATTCGTCATCTTCGCGCACCGTGACATATTCACCGGTCTTGAAGACATGGTCGCCGAAGCGATACCCGCTCTCGTCGGCCTCCTCGTCGCTGTGAATGTCATAGTGAAAGGCCCAACTGCCGCCGGGCTTGCGGATCACGTGACCCACGTCGTCGGCTTCACCGGGGCGGAAGCGGCGCACACGGCACCGGTCCTTCAGGGCAACGAATGCCGCTCCATCAATGCGTCCGTCCTTGCGCAACGGCACCGTAAACTCATAACCCACATGGCGGGAGCCCTCCGGATGGGCCTGGGTCCGCGCCAGTTCCAGTCGAATACGCTGCATGATGCGGCAATCTCAGTGCGACATCAGCACGGGCCGGTCGAGGTTCTGGATGGCGTGGCGCGTGGCCCCGCCAAACACAAACTCGGCCAGGCGGCTATGGCCGTAGGCCCCCATGACAAGCAGCCCGGCGCCATGGTCATTGGCCGCCCGCAACAGCGTCTCGCCGGCATTCATCCCATCGGATGTGATGTTGAGCAGTTCCACGTTGATCTTGTGGCGGGCCAGGGCCTCGGCAATCGTTGCCGTGGTCAGGCTGCCGCGCGGCGCCTCATCGACGCGCGCAATCTTCACGCGCTTGGCTTTCTTCATCAGTGGAATGGCATCGAAGGCCGCTCGTGCTGCTTCACGGCCACCATCCCAGCCCAGGATGATCTCGCTCAGATCAAGTGCCGCCTCGCCCTTGCGTGGCAGCACCAGCACAGGGCGCCCGGCAGCCATCACAAGCCGCTGCACGAAATCATACTCAGCACCCATGGAATCGTCCGGATTGGTCGAGGACGCGACGACAAGGTCCACGCTATGGCTTTCGGCGATGACGGCCGAGGAAACCATGGGCGTTGCCGCGTCGACCTGATGGAAGGCGAAGGCAATGCCATCATCCTTCATTGCCGTTTCGAAGGCTTCCTTCACCTTCGGCAGATGGTCGAGATAGAATTTGCGATTGCCGTCATAGACATCCGGCATGGCAGCGAGCCCGGCCGAGGAATAGACCTGAACGGCAGGCACCACATAGAGACCCGTGACATGGGCGTCGCCCAGGGCGGCGAGCTGCCGGCCGGCCGCAATCACCTGCGGCACCCTGTCGATTTCGTTGAGGCAAAGCAGAATGGTCTTGTAGGCCATGACGGTCCTCCTTCATTCCATTCAGACTGACCCCTTTTATATGGGATCGCCTTGATCTGTCTCAAAGGCAAAAAGCAGCCGGCTTCCGCTATCAACTTCTGCGGCTATTCCGCTGCAACCTTGGCCATCGGGTTGTTGGGATGCATCGTCCAGTTGGCCGGAACCGGATTGATCACCCGGCCTGTGCGGGGGTCCGTGCCATCCTCCATGCGCACCATGGTGATGCAGCTCTCCACCGGGCAGACCTCGACGCAGAGATTGCAGGCCACGCATTCGGCATCGTTCACTTCGAAATGGCGCTTGCCGCCCTTCTCCTTGAAGATGGCCTGGTGCGAGGTGTCCTCGCAGGCGGCATAGCAGCGGCCGCACTTGATGCAGAGGTCCTGATTGATCTGGGCCTTCGCCACGTAATTGAGATTGAGATATTGCCAGTCGGTGACATTGGGCACGGCCCGGCCGCGGAAATCCTCGATGCTGCTGTAGCCCTTCTCGTCCATCCAGCGCGACAGCCCGGATTTCATTTCCTCGACGATGCGGAAGCCATAGGTCATGGCGGCGGTGCAGACCTGCACCGTGCCTGCCGACATGGACATGAACTCCGCCGCATCCCGCCAGGTGGTAACGCCACCGATGGCGGAGATCGGAAGCCCGGCTGTTTCCCGGTCGCGGGCAATTTCGGCCACCATGTTGAGGGCAATGGGCTTCACGGCGGGTCCGCAATAGCCGCCATGCGACCCCTTGCCGTCGATCGTTGGTACAGGCGCAAAATTGTCGAGATCGACCGAAACGATGGATGAAATCGTGTTGATGAGCGAAACGGCATCGGCACCACCACGGAGTGCCGCCCGTGCCGGATAGCGGATATCTGTGATGTTGGGCGTCAGCTTCACGATCACCGGCATGCGCGTGTGCTGCTTGCACCAGCGCGCCACCATCTCGATGTATTCAGGCACCTGGCCCACGGCAGAACCCATGCCACGCTCGCTCATGCCATGCGGGCAGCCGAAGTTCAGTTCAACGCCATCCGCTTCGGTTTCCTCGACGCGCTTGAGAATTTTCTTCCACGGTTCCTCTTCGCAAGGCACCATCAGCGAAACGACGACGGCACGGTCAGGCCATTCGCGTTTCACCTTCTTGAT
This sequence comes from Pseudomonadota bacterium, assembly GCA_020161855.1. Taxonomy (GTDB): domain Bacteria; phylum Pseudomonadota; class Alphaproteobacteria; order Rhizobiales; family Aestuariivirgaceae; genus Aestuariivirga. The sequence continues at coordinate 501,341 of JAIUNJ010000001.1, read as the reverse complement.
CTCCTGAAGGTTCACTTCAAGCGGCCGGTCGGTGATCAGTTCGATGTTGTTGAGCCCGAGCAACCGGCGGTCGGCCCCATGAATGGCGCCATAGCGTGGCCCGTTCACATTGACGATAGGCGGGCCCTCCTCGCCCAGCGTCTTCCAGACAACGCCACCCCAGCCGGCCTTGAAGGCGCGCACAACATTGTATTCCTTGTCCGTTGGCGGCGCTGATGCGAGCCAGAAGGGATTGGGGGACTTGATGCCAACAAAATTGGAGCGGAGGTCTGCCATGGGTATCTCCTAGGCGCTCAGATAGGCGTGAATGCTCTCGGCGGCGCGGCGGCCATCATCAACGGCGGCCACGGTCAGGTCCTTGCCGCCTGCCGCACAATCTCCACCGGCCCAGACAGCCTTGAGGGATGTCCGGCGCTCGCCGTCGACCTTGATGCGGCCACCCTCAAGCGCGAGAGCACCGTTCAGCGTGTCGATGTAGGTCTGGCCGATGGCCTTGAAGATCATGTCGGCGGGGAACTCGCAGGTCTCACCCGTGGCGACGAGCTTGCCCTTCTTCTCCGCCATGTAATCGCAGATGAGGCCAGCCGCCTTGCCGCCCTTGAGCACCACCTTCTTCGGCGCCACCCAGTGCTTGATCACGACACCGCGCGTCTGCGCCAGTTCCTGTTCGTAGGATGACGCCTTCATCTGCGCCGCGCCACGGCGATAAAGGATGGTCACATCCTCAGCCCCCAGCAGCTTCGACTGCACGGCAGCGTCGACCGCGGTCATGCCACCACCGATCACCAGCACCCGCCGCCCGATCTTCAGTTTCGAAAGGTCGGAGGCCTGGCGCAGTTCCGCAATGTAGTCGACAGCATCTTCAATGCCTTCGGCATCGTCGTTCTTGATGCCAAGGTCATTCACGCCCTGAAGGCCGATGCCGAGGAACACGGCATCGAAATCCTTCTGCAGCTTGTCGAGCGTGAGTCCCTTGCCAAGGGACTTGCCGGTCTCGATGGCAATGCCGCCAATGCCCAGGACGAAATCAACCTCGCGCTGGGCAAAGTTGTTGACCGACTTGTAAGCGGCAATGCCAAATTCATTGAGCCCGCCCGGCCGCTTGCGCGCCTCAAAGATGGTAACGTCGTGTCCCCGCAGAGACAGCCGGTGGGCGCAGGCAAGGCCAGCAGGCCCCGCGCCGACGACGGCGACCTTTCGCCCTGATGCCATGGCCCGCACATAGGGATGGGCGTTGGTCTCCATGGCCGCATCGGTTGCATAGCGCTGCAGTTGGCCGATCTTCACCGGCTTGCCTTCCGAGGTTTCGCGCACGCAGGCTTCCTCGCACAGCGTCTCGGTCGGGCAGACACGGGCACACATGCCGCCCAGGATATTCTGGTCGAAGATTGTCTTGGCCGCTGATTTCGGATGGCCCGTGTTGATCTCGCGGATGAACAACGGGATATCGATGGAAGTGGGACAGGCCGTCTGGCAGGGCGCGTCATGGCAGAAGAAGCAACGGTCGGATTCGACCAGCGCTTCATGCTCCGTGAGCGGTGGATGGAGGTCGGCGAAGTTCGCGGCATAGGCCGCCTTGTCTAGGCGCTTGCCTGCAATATCCGGACCTTTGACAGCCATGGGTCTTCCTCCGGTCTTGTTGTTTTGCCGGACGATGGCAGAATTTGTTCAAATGGTCAAATTTTCAGAAGGTGGTGGACGGCAGCCCCCGCGCCCGCCTATCATTTGTATGATAATTATGTTTGAGGCCCAAAATAATGAGCTCTGCTCCCAAGAAACTGAAATACCGCTCGCAATACTGGTTTGATAATCCCGCCAACGCCGACATGACGGCTCTCTATATCGAGCGCTATCTCAACTACGGCCTCACCCAGGGCGAACTGCAAGGCGGAAAGCCGATCATCGGCATCGCACAGACCGGATCGGACCTGAGCCCTTGCAACCGCGTCCACGTCGAGTTGGTGAAGCGTGTGCGTGACGGCATCATCGCCGCTGGCGGCATCCCGTTTGAATTTCCCATTCACCCGATCCAGGAAACCGGCAAGCGTCCGACGGCCTCGATCGACCGCAATCTCGCCTATCTCTCGCTTGTCGAGGTGCTGCACGGCTACCCGCTCGACGGCGTTGTGCTGACAGTCGGCTGCGACAAGACTACGCCTGCCTGCCTCATGGCCGCGGCAACAGTCGACATCCCGGCCATTGCCCTTTCCTCGGGCCCGATGCTCAACGGCGACTACAAGGGCCAGCGCACCGGCTCCGGCACGATTGTCTGGCTGGCACGTGAGAAGCTGGCCACCGGCGAAATCGACTACAATGGCTTCATCGATCTGGTGGCCTCTTCCGCGCCTTCGACCGGCTTCTGCAACACCATGGGCACCGCCAGCACGATGAACTCGCTGGCCGAAGCCCTGGGCATGACCTTGCCCTTCAATGCTGCGATTCCCGCGCCCTATCGCGAACGCGGCCAGATGGCATTTGAAACAGGCCGCCGCATCGTCGGCATGGTCGACGAGGATCTCACACCTTCGAAGATCATGACGCGCGATGCCTTCGTGAATGCCATCCGCGTCAACACCGCGATCGGTGGCTCCACCAACGCACCCAACCACCTCAACGCCATCGCCCGCCATCTCGGCATTCAACTCGATGTCGTCGACTGGGAGACGGAAGGCTATAATCTGCCGCTGCTCGTAAACCTGCAACCGGCCGGCGAATATCTGGGCGAGGACTATCACCGCGCCGGTGGTGTTCCCGCCGTCGTTGCCGAACTGATCCAGGCCGGCAAGATCAACGAGAACTGCATCACCGCCAATGGCAAGACCATCGGCGAGAATTGCCGCGGCAAGTTCTCGTGGAACCGCAAGGTCATCCGCGAGTTCAAGGACCCGATCAAGACGCAGGCCGGCTTCAAGATGCTGAAGGGCAATCTCTTCGACAGCGCCATCATGAAGACGAGCGTCATCTCGGAGGAATTTCGCCAGCGCTATCTCGCCAACCCGAAGGATCTCAACGCCTTCGAGGCCAAGGCCATCGTCTTTGACGGCCCGGAAGAATATCACGCCAAGATCGACGACAAGAGCGTCGGCATCGACGAGAACACCATTCTCTTCATCCGTGGCGTGGGGCCGCTCGGCTATCCGGGCGCTGCCGAAGTCGTCAACATGCGCGCACCCAACTATCTGCTGGAAAAAGGCGTGCGTTCGCTACCCTGCGTGGGTGACGGCCGCCAGTCCGGTACCTCCGGTTCGCCATCCATTCTCAATGCCTCGCCGGAAGCGGCGGCGGGTGGCGGCTTGGCCATCCTGAAAAATGGTGACCGCGTACGCGTCGATCTCAACACCGGTGACTGCAACATGCTGGTGCCGGAAGCGGAACTCGCCAAGCGCCGCGCCGAGCTTGAGAAGAGCGGCGGCTACAAGGTGCCGCCATCACAGACGCCATGGCAGGAAATCTTCCGCAAGGAAGTGGACCAGCTCTCCCATGGCATGGTGATGAAAGGCGCAGTGAAGTTCCAGCGTGTCGGCAAGGTGACGCCGGTCCCGCGCGACAATCACTGAGCAGCACCGAATCTCCTTATATTTTTGACCAGCCGTCTGGTGTTGCACCGCAAAAGCTGCGGTGCATACCAGTCCGGTCAAACTTCCTCTTGAACTGTTATATCAGCTGTGCGCACTCTGGGGTTGCCAAGTCATTTGGGAGGAACAACATGACACGCATTTCCAGACGTACACTCATGGCCAGCGTGGCCGTGATTTCTGTTTTCGGCGGCAGCCGCATTGCCCTTGCTGCCGACAAGATCCTGGCCTCCGTGCCTGGTCTGAGCTTCCCCTTCTTCGTGCACATGATGAATGCCTTCAAGGCAGAGATCGCCAAGCAGGGCTACGAGGCTGTCGAAAGCGACGGCCAGGTGTCCTCGCCCAAGCAGACCGCTGACGTCGAAGCCGCCATCGCGCAGGGCGTGAAGGGCATTGTCATCAGCCCGAACGAAGTGGATGCCATGGCGCCTGCCCTGGAACAGGCTGTTGAAGCCGGCATTCCGGTCGTCACCGTTGACCGTCGCGTGCCTTCTGTTGAAGGCATCCTCGCGCATATCGGTGCCGACAACGTCAAGGGCGGCGAAGCTCAGGCCAACCTGATCGTCTCGCTCTTCCCTGATGGCGCGACCATCGTGAACCTCCAGGGCCAGCCCGGTGCTTCGCCCGCCATCGACCGCAACAAGGGCCTGCACAACGTACTCGACGGCATGGCCGACAAGTACAAGATCGTCTTCGAGCAGACGGCGAACTTTGCCCGCGACAAGGGCCTTTCCGTCACCGAGGCCGCTCTTTCCGGCCTGGCTGAAGCCCCGAAAGTCATCGTGGCCGCCAACGACGACATGGCCCTTGGCGCCATGGAAGCTGTGAAGGCCCGTGGCCTGTCCGGCATCGTCATCATCGGCTTCGACGCCCTCCCCGAGGCTCTGGCCCAGGTGCGCGATGGTGGCCTCACCGCCACGATCGAGCAGTTCCCCGGCCAGCAGAGCGCCCTTGGCGTACAAACGCTGACCGCCTTCCTGAAGGATGGCACCAAGCCGGCCGAAAAGGTCCTGCTGCTGACGCCGGTCGCCATCACCAAGGACAACCTCAACACCGCCGAACGTCTTGGCGAAGTGAAGTAACACGACTGGAGAACAACCGGCTGGCCTGGCGCCGGCCGGTTGTTGACCTGCCATGACAGCATCAGAAGCAAGCGCGCCACTCCTGCGCATGAGCGGGATTTCCAAGTCATTCCCGGGCGTGAAGGCCCTGGAGAATGTGGATTTTGCCGTGGGCGCAGCCGAGATCCATGCCTTCCTCGGCGAGAATGGCGCCGGCAAGTCGACGCTTCTCAAAATTCTGTCGGGGGCCCAGCCGCCTGACACAGGTACGATCGAGTTCAACGGACAGCAACTGGTCCTTGCCTCGCCGCAGGATGCCCAGCGCCATGGCATCGTGACGATCTACCAGGAATTCACCCTGGCACCGGATATGACGGTTGCCGAGAATGTCTTCGTCGGCCGGGAGCCGGGCTCGCGCTTCTTCGTCAACCACGCCCGGATGGAGAACGAAACCCGCAATCTCTGCAAACGCATCGGCCTCGACCGCGATCCCGCCACGCGGGTGCGCGACCTGTCGGTTGCCGAGCAGCAGATGGTGGAAATTGCCCGGGCCCTCTCGATGAAGTCGCGTCTCATCGTCATGGACGAACCGACCTCGGCCTTGAGCCGTTCCGAGGTTGAAAAACTTTATCTCATTGTCCGCGCGCTCAAGGCGGAAGGCATTTCGACGATCTTCGTGACCCACAGGCTCGAGGAAGTTTTCGAAATCTGCGACCGCTACACGGTGCTGCGCGATGGCCGCCATGTGGGCGCGGGCCGCGTCGCCGATACCAGTCTCGAAGGCATCATCCGCATGATGGTGGGGCGCGACGTGGGACTTCTCGCCCATCGCCAGGGCTCGACCGCGACAGGCGAGGTGGCACTCGAAGCGAGGTCACTCTCTCGGCGCCGCAAGGCAACCGACGCCAGCGCCATCGAGCTGCACGATGTGTCGTTCACCGTGCACAAGGGAGAAATCCTCGGCATTGCCGGCCTCGTCGGCGCAGGCCGCACCGAATCGGCGCGCGCCATCTTCGGGGCCGACCTCATCGACAGCGGCGAAGTTCTGGTCGGCGGCAAGCCTGTCTCCATCAAGAGCCCGGCCGACGCCATCCGCAACGGTATCGGTCTCGTGCCCGAGGATCGCAAGCAGCAGGCACTCTTTCTCGGCCTCGCCATCCGCACCAATCTGTCCATGGCGGCCCATGATCGCATCAGCAGCTGGGGTTCCTTCATCAGCACCAGCAAGGAAAAGGCCCTGGTCGAGGATTTCCGCAAGGCACTCAACATCCGCATGGCCTCGGGCGATCAGCTTGTGGGCAATCTCTCGGGCGGCAACCAGCAGAAGGTCGTGCTCGCCCGCTGGCTGGCGCTGCGTCCCAGTGTGCTGATCGTCGACGAGCCGACACGCGGCATTGACGTCGGCGCCAAGGTCGAGGTGCATAACCTGCTTATCGAAATGGCGAAATCCGGCATCGCCATCATTGTGATTTCATCCGAATTGCCCGAGATCATGGCGCTCAGCGACCGCATCGTCACCATGCGCGAAGGCCGCGTCACGGGCGAGGTTCCGGGCCCGGGCACCAGCCAGGAACAACTGATGACTTTGATGACCCTCAGCACGCCGAAAGCGGCTTGAACAAGGAAAGCGCCCCATGACGGACACCGGCTTGAAAACCACGGCAAGCGATTCCTTTGATGCCTTCGGCTTCATCGCCCGCTTTGCGCCCCTGATTTTCCTGCTGGTGCTGATGGCTGTCTTTGCCATTCTCGAGCCGCGATTCCTGTCGTCGATCAATCTCTTCAACGTCATGCGTCAGGTTTCGATCACCGGCCTCCTCGCCATCGGCATGACGTTCGTGATCCTCACCGCGGGCATTGACCTGTCCATCGGTTCGCTTCTCGCCTTTGCTGGCCTTGTGGCCGCCGCCGTGGCCAAGGGTGGATTGCAGGACCGTTTCACCGTGGGCGATGACGCCGTCGGCTACGGCTGGCAACTGGCGGCGCTGGCCGCCATCGCGGTCGGCCTGCTGGGTGGCTATCTGCAGGGCTTCGCCATCACGCGGCTTAAGGTCCCGCCCTTTGTCGTCACGCTGGGTGGCATGTCGGTGTTCCGTGGCGCGGCTTTGCTGTTTGCCGCAGGCGGACCGATCAGCGGTTTTGACAAGGCCTTCACCTGGTGGGGCCAGGGCAAGATCGGCCCCGTGCCGGTGCCCGTCATCATCTTCCTGGTCTGCGCCATCATCGCCCATATCGTCTTGCGCCACATGCGCTTCGGGCGGCGGGTCTATGCCGTAGGCGGAAACCCGGAAGCCGCCCGCCTCTCCGGCCTCAATGTCAATGCCATCACCTGTGCGGTCTATGTCATCATGGGCTTCTTCGCCGGGCTCGGCGCCTTCGTGCTGGCAGCCCGCCTCAACTCCGCCGAAGCCGTGGCGGGTACAGGCTATGAGTTGACCGTCATCGCCTCGGTCGTCATTGGCGGCACCAGCCTGTTCGGCGGTGTCGGCACGATCTTCGGCACGGTCGTAGGCACCATCCTCATCGGCGTGCTGCTGAACGGTCTCGTGCTGATGAATGTCTCGTCCTATGTCCAGCAGATCATCATTGGTGTGATCATCGTGCTGGCCGTGGCCTTCGACACCTTTGCCAAGTCGCGCCGCAAGCGCGCCTGAACCAGATTATCAGGTACTGCGCTTGCGGGCCGCGAGAGTGCGCAGCCGCAGGGCGTTGAGGCGGATGAAGCCCGCCGCATCTTTCTGGTCATAGGCGCCGCGGTCATCCTCGAAGGTCACCAGATCGTTCTTGTAGAGCGACTTCGAAGACTTGCGGCCGACGACGATGACATTGCCCTTGTAGAGCTTGAGGCGCACCGTGCCCTCCACATGCTCCTGTGACTTGTCGATCATCGCCTGCAGCATTTCGCGCTCGGGCGAGAACCAGAAGCCGTAATAGACCAGCTCGGCATAGCGCGGCATGAAGCTGTCCTTGAGGTGGGCCGCCTCACGATCGAGCGTCAGCGATTCAATCGCCCGGTGCGCCGTATGCAGGATGGTGCCACCCGGCGTTTCATAGACGCCGCGGCTCTTCATGCCGACAAAGCGGTTCTCGACAAGGTCGAGCCTGCCGATGCCATTGTCATGGCCCAGGCGGTTCAGCTCGGTGAACAGTGTCGCTGGCGACATGGCCTTGCCGTTAATGGCGACAGGGTCGCCGTTCTTGAACTCGATCTCGATATAGGTCGGCTTGTCCGGCGCATCCTCCGGCGCAATCGTGCGCTGGTAGACGTAAGGCGGCGGCTCTTCCCACGGATCCTCCAGAACCTTGCCCTCGGAGGAGGAATGCAGCAGGTTGGCGTCGACCGAGAACGGCGCCTCGCCGCGCTTGTCCTTGGTCACCTGGATCTGGTGCTTCTCGGCAAATTCGATGAGATCGGTGCGGCTCTTGAACTGCCACTCGCGCCACGGCGCCACGATCTTGATGTCGGGATTGAGCGCATAGGCAGTCAGCTCGAAGCGCACCTGGTCGTTGCCCTTGCCGGTGGCGCCATGGGACACGGCATCGGCGCCGGTCTGTTCAGCGATCTCGATCAGCCGCTTGGCGATCAGCGGCCGGGCAATGGAAGTTCCCAGCAGGTAGACACCCTCATAGACCGCATTGGCCCGGAACATCGGGAAGACGAAATCGCGGATAAACTCCTCGCGCAGATCCTCGATGAAGATTTCCTTGATGCCCAGCATCTCGGCCTTCTTGCGCGCCGGCTCGAGCTCTCCGCCCTGGCCCAGGTCCGCCGTGAAGGTCACGACTTCGGCGTCGTATTCGGTCTGCAGCCATTTGAGGATGATGGAGGTGTCGAGCCCGCCGGAATAGGCCAGCACGACTTTCTTGATCTTCTGCTTCGACATGTGAACCCCTTGAAGGAAGGAACCTCTTCAACCGGCAGGACCGGGCGAGGTCACTTCATCTGATCGCTGAGCCGCCTATCATGCCGGTGGCATCGGCCACAAGCCCGCTGGCGGCATGCCCCTTATCCGCGGGATTCAGCGTGCCTCCGGGCGATGGAGCGCGTCAGCCCGGCGGATGAAATCCCGGAGAATGTCTGCGCCGCTGCCGTCTCGCATTTCGGCCCTGGCAAATGCGATGAAGGCCACTTCGTGGTCGGGCAGAAGGCGCGCCAGCGCACGATCGCCGGCCGAAGCCTGCAGGGCGATCTGCTCATAGGCCACGACATATTTCTGATAGCCGGTTTCAACGTCGCGCAGAAAATCCTGCCATGCCATAGCGCCGTCCTTCCGGGCGGAGTCCCTGCCCTGCCCACGCAGCGTTTCGGTATCGGCAATCGGCAGCTCATGCCGCCCCACCAGCGGCCACACCGCAGCCGTCACGGCGCGTTCAACCCCCGCCATGAGCAGCAGCGCCTCACGCGCAGGTCCGGAATGGCTCTCGGCCAGCGCCTCGAAATAGGCCTCGCCCGCAATCTCGCCTTCGATCGCTTCGATGAGGGCTGTCCTGTAGTCCATTGCCTCTGCTGCCCCGGTCATATGCCGTATGATCCTTGCTGTGCTGCGCGTCGCCACTGGCCTGATCTGCGCCCGGCGATGGCCCAGTAGATGATGCCTCCTGCGGCACTGGAGAAAAGAAGGCACGCAGCGAGGATCGCGTTCTCCGTTGAGAAGCCATCCAGCCAGAACGGATCGAAAGACAGCATCGAGGCAGCCGCCACGACAAGCGCGAACAGAACATGCCATGCCCATGAGGTCAGTTCCGCGGCCTCCGCAAGCAGCGCCGCCACGATGGCAGGAATCCAGGACACGACGATCCCGACACAGATGGCGAAGATGATGACGGCCGGGAACACAAGGATCGCAACAAGACTGAATGTCAGGGCGTTGCGTAGGCCAGACTCCGGCAGGACCATGGCCATCAGCCAGACCAGGATGACGAAGATCAATGTCGTCGCGGCAACCGCCGCCAGATAGCCCAGCACGATGCGGAACACTTGCCAGGCAAGTGCCGCGATCATGCGAGGCTGGCCTGGGCGGCCGCGCGCTCCTTGGCCCGCAGGCGCTGACTCTCGCTCTTCAATTGCCCACAGGCCGCCATGATATCGCGGCCGCGCGGCGTGCGTACCGGCGAGGCATAGCCTGCCCGGTTCAGGACCTCGGCAAAGGCCTCGATCGTTTCCCAGTCCGAACACTCGTATTGCGTGCCGGGCCAGGGATTGAAGGGAATGAGATTGACCTTGGCCGGGATGCCTTCGAGCAGCTTCACCAGCCGCTTGGCATCGGCGAGGCTGTCGTTCACATCCTTCAGCATCACATATTCGAAGGTGATGCGCCGTGCATTGGAGACGCCCGGATAATTGCGGCAGGCATCCAGCAGTTCGGCGATCGGATACTTCTTGTTGAGCGGCACCAGCTTGTTGCGGATCTCATCCGTCGTGCCATGCAGCGAAATCGCCAGCATGGTGCCGATTTCATCACCGGCCCGGCCGATCTCGGGAACGACGCCTGAAGTCGAGAGCGTGATGCGGCGCTTGGAAAGCGAAAGCCCCTCGCCATCGCTGGCAATCTCCATCGCCTCCTTCACATGGTCAAAATTATAGAGCGGCTCGCCCATGCCCATCAGTACCACATTGGTGATGTAGCGGCCCGACGACGGCGGCTGCGGATTGGCGGCAAGATCGTCCGGCCAGTCCTTGATGCGGTCTCGTGCCAGCATCAACTGGCCCACGATTTCTTCCGCCGTGAGATTGCGCACCAGCGTCTGCGTGCCGGTGTGACAGAAGGTGCAGGTCAGCGTGCAGCCGACCTGGCTGGAAATGCACAGCGTGCCGCGATCTTCTTCCGGGATATAGACGCATTCGATCTCATGGCGCTGACCGCGCTCATCGGGCGCCAGCCGCAACAGCCACTTGCGCGTGCCATCATTGGATTGCTGCTCGGTGACGATCTCCGGCCGTGCGATCTGGAAGGCCTCGTCGAGCTTGGCGCGCAGATCCTTAGAGACATTGCTCATGGCAGCAAAGGAGGTAACGCCCTTGTGGTAGATCCAGTGCCACAGCTGGTTGGCCCGCATGCGCCGCTGCTTCTCGGGCACGCCGATGCGGCCGAGCATGTCGGCAAGGGCCTCACGCGACAGGCCAACAAGCGAAGGCCGCGTGTCGTTCTGGATATAGCGTTCCGGCAGGCTGGAGATCAGGGTGGCCATGATGCCGTCCCCTTACTTCATTTCATAGGCGCCGACCATGGGCCCCAGCGGCAGGTAGCCGCCGCGCTGTCCCAGTTCCTCGGAATAGAGGCCGGAAATGGAACCATCGAGGAAAAGCGCATTGGCGCAATTGAAGTGATCGCGGAACAGGCGGGCAAATTCATGGAAGGTCACCCCCTGGTCGGAGATGGCAAAAACCACCTTGCCGTCCGCCGTCACGCCCACGCCATTGCGGATCTTGAGCGAGGTGCCGTCGGGTGACAGCTTGGGATGGATCCGGCCATTGATCACCAGCATGGGGCCGGACTGGGTGGCATAGCCGGGCTTGCGGCCCGACCTGGCAAAGACTTCGGTTTCGGAAACCCCGGCCTTGCCGTTATCGATCCAGAACACGCCGTTGGGCTTCAGGTGGAAGTTGCCGGCACCATTGCGCCGGTTGATCTTCTTCATCATCTCGCCATCCTCGATGTAGAGGCCGACGGGCTTCAGGCTGTCATCGAACATCCCGGCATTGGTGGCGAAGATCAGGTGCTTGCCTTCGCTGGCAAGCTGCGAAGCGAGGTTCTGGAAGCGTGCGAAGGGCGCTCCGCTGGAATCCAGGTTGAACAGTTCGATCCGCGTCTGCGCCGGATCATATTCGCAGAAGGTATAGGCCTTGCCCTCGAAATCAACCGGCGCGCAGCCAGCCCAGGCGGGCGCCGACAGCGCCACCCAGACCATCAATGCTGCTGCACAAAGCCATCCCCTCATGCGTCACTTGCAGGCGTCGTCAATCGTCTTCAGGGCAGCCGTGATGCCGGAGAGCGAATAGGTGTCGACCGTCTCCGTCCCCTTCCACGACACGCCTTCGAGTTTCATGTTCTTGCCGGCCTTCATCGCCGCCACAATGCTCTTGTCGGTATTGCCGGCCCAGGCCATGTCGCCGTCCGGATACAGGTCGAATTCCTTGTCATCGATCGTCAGCTTGACGGTCGAGCCTTCCTTGAAGGGATAGCCGATGATGGTCGAAACCTCGCCCTTCACCTTGTTGCCGGGCTGGTTGGTCACGATGAAGCGCACTTCGCCACGGTCGACCTTGCGCGAAGCCTCGCTCTTCTTGGGCAGGGAATAGGCAAAGCAGACTTTCGACTTCGGGGCCTTGTAGGCGGCCACGTCCCAGTCATTGAAGGTGCCGAGATGGTCCGGCTCCTGGGCGGCGGCGGGGCCTCCGGCGAGAATCAGGGCGGCAAGAATCGGAAAAAGACGCTTCATAATCATCCGTTAACCATAAGGCCCCGAATCTTAACAATCCTCAAAAGGGCCGCAGCAAGGATCATGGCTTTCGCTGATGATTCCGGCTCAATTTTGGCATTGCGGCAGATTGGGCCTTGGTCGATGTTGCGCCGCAAAAGAAGCCCTCCTAGGCTCGGCTCCGGGAGGATGCCGTGACCACTGCTGACCAATTGCGAGACGCCGCCGAAACCGTGGCCCTGCTCGAAAGCCGGGCACTGGCAGAGGCCCGGGCCCGCACTGGCGGCGGCCGCGATGCCGCAGCCCTCGACCGGGAACAGCACCTCACCCATGGCCTGTCCTGGCTGGCAACCTACCGCGAGGCGCTGCGCGCCCTGGCAGACTATGCAGGCGATCTGGCGAGCCGCGGCGCCTTCGGCGATGTCGAATGCCTGATCACCTCGGTCGCCGCCGGAGAATATCTCAATCAGGTCGCGGGCGGCCTGCCGCTCAACCAGCAGGAGTTCATCCGCCCCCATGAACTGGGCCTCGGCGCGGAAGACCTGGCGCCACTCCGCCGCCATCCGCTCATCACCGGCGGCAACACGGCGGCCAATCGCGCCGCCCTCGTCAGCCTGATCCAGGCCAGCGACGGCGGCATCATCTTCGGCGAATCGGGCCTTGCCCCGGAGCTCGAGGAGATGCGCCTCAGCATGAACCGCTTCGTTGCCGCCAAGGTGAAGCCCTTCGCCCATGCCTGGCACCTGCAGAACGGCTACGTGCCGCTGGAGATCATCGCCGAACTGGCCGATCTCGGTGTCTTCTCGCTGACCTTGCCGGAAGCCCATGGCGGCCTCGGCCTCTCCAAGCAGTCCATGTGCCTTGTCTCCGAGGAGCTTTCGCGCGGCTGGATCGCGGTGGGCTCGCTTGGCACACGCGCCGAGATCGCCAGCGAACTCATCCTCCATGGCGGCACGGAAGAACAAAAAAACAGGTGGCTGCCGCGCATCGCCTCCGGCGAGATCCTGACGACCGCCGTCTTCACCGAGCCCAACACCGGCTCCGATCTCGGAGCCTTGCGCACCCGTGCGCGCCGCGAGGGCAACCGCTGGCGCATCACCGGCAACAAGACCTGGATCACCCATCCGGTCCGCGCCGACCTCATGATGCTGCTGGCCCGCAGCAATCCGGATGAGCCAGGCTACAAGGGCCTCTCGATGTTCCTTGCCGAGAAGTCCCGGGGCAGCGACGAGAACCCCTTCCCGGATGACGGCATCACCGGTTCGGAAATCGGCGTCCTCGGCTATCGTGGCATGAAGGAATATGAGATCCGCTTCGAAGGCTTCTCCGTGAGCGGTGAAAATCTTCTAGGGGGCGTCGAGGGGCAAGGCTTCAAGCAGTTGATGCAAACCTTCGAGTCGGCCCGCATCCAGACCGCGGCCCGTGCCGTGGGCGTGGCGCAGAACGCCCTCGACCTTGCGCTCAGATATGCCCGCGACCGTGTGCAATTCGGCAAGCCGATCATCCATTTCCCGCGCGTTGCTGACAAGATCGCCCTGATGGCGGCCGAAACGCTGGTGGCCCGGCTTCTCACCTATCGTGCCGCGCGCGCCAAGGATGAGGGCCGCCGCTGCGATGTCGAGGCCGGCATGGCAAAGCTTCTGGCCGCCCGCGTGGCCTGGGCCAATGCCGATAACACCGTGCAGATCCACGGCGGCAACGGCTTTGCCCTGGAGTTCGAGGCGAGCCGCGTGCTCTGCGATGCCCGCATTCTCAACATTTTCGAAGGCGCCGCCGAAATACAGGCCCAGGTGATTGCGAAGCGCCTTCTTGAAAGTGCAAACTGAACGCATGAATCAGCGAAGCGTTCTCGTCACCGGCTGTTCCACCGGCATCGGCTATGTCTGCGCCCAAGGCCTCAAGGCCCGCGGCTATCGCGTCTTCGCCACGGCGCGGCAGGAGAAGGACCTGCGGCGCCTCCGCGATGAAGGGCTCGAAGCCATCGCCCTCGATTATCGCGACAGCGCCAGTGTGCAGGCTTGCGCCGCAGAGGTCTCGCGCCTCACCGGCGGAACGCTCTACGGCCTCTTCAACAACGGTGCCTATGGCCAGCCCGGCGCCGTCGAGGACATCACGCGCAAGGTCATGGAAGAGCAGTTCGCCGCCAATTTCTTCGGCTGGCATGAACTGACAACACTTTGCCTGCCGATGATGCGGAAGCTGGGCGAGGGCCGCATCGTGCAATGTTCATCGGTGCTGGGCATCATGGCCTTCAAGTGGCGCGGGCCTTATAATGCCGCCAAGTTTGCCCTTGAGGGTCTGACCGACACGATGCGCCTTGAACTGGCGCCAACGCAGATCAGGGTCGTCACCATCAATCCCGGCCCCATCGAAAGCGATTTCGTCAAGAACGCCCATGCCGCTTTCCTGCGCAATGTCGATCGCAGCAACACGCATTACAGCGCCGAATATAAAGGGCAGCTCGCGCGCTTCCAGCGCGGCGGCAACAACCGCTTCAAGCTCCCCGCCGAAGCCGTGCTGGACAAACTCATCCTCGCGCTCGAAAAGCCCAACCCCGCCGCACATTACTACGTGACGACACCGACCTATGTGGCGGCCCTCGCGCGGCGTTTCCTGCCGCAGGGCCTCATCGACCGCTTCGTGCACCGCTACAGCAATTGATCGCCACCAGCGACTCTATTAAGACTGCGCGCGGGGCGAGAAAGAGATCGATCTATGTGGGACTTCTCCATTGGCCGCAGCCTCTGGGTCATGGCGCGGACGCTTCCCTATCTGCTTCTCCGTGTCTTCGTCTATTTCTCCATCACCTTCGCCTACATCGTCGCCACGGGTGCTGGTGCCGGCATCGGCTACACGCTGGGTCTCGCAGGCAGCGATGACTTCCAGACGCAGTCCACCTTCATCGGCGGCTTCATCGGCTTCTGCATGGTGGGTGGCATCGTCTATTTTCTGCGCGAGTACATTCTCTACATGGTCAAAGCCGGCCATATTGCCGTCATGGTCGAGCTCATGTCGGGCGAACAGATTCCCGGCGGCCAGGGCCAGCTCCGCTATGGCGCCGATATCGTCAAGGCGCGCTTCGCCGAAGCGAGCATCCTGTTCGGCCTGGACCAGCTGATCAAGGGCGTGGTCCGCGCCATCACCGGCCTGCTCGGAACCATCTCCGCGATCCTGCCGATTCCCGGCCTGCAGGGTCTCGTCGGCTTCATCTCAACGGTGATCCGCATCTCCGTCACCTATGTCGATGAAGTGATCCTTGCCCGCAACATGCTCCTGCGCAGCGAGAACCCCTATGCCACGTCGAAGGAGTCGCTCATCCTCTATGCCCAGAATGGCTGGGTCATGGTGCGCAATGCTGTCTGGCTCGCCGTCATCTCCTGGGTGGTGACCATCATCGTGTTCTTCCTGATGATCGCGCCCGCCGGCGCCATTCTCTATGCCTTCCCGGGCGAGTGGGGCGGCTATGGCTTTATTGCCGCCATCATCTTTGCCTGGGCCTTCCGCTCGGCCCTGATCGAGCCCTTCTCGATCATGTGCCTCATGCAGGTCTACTTCGCCACCATCGAGGGCCAGAGGCCAGATCCGGAATGGGACCGCCGCCTCACCGAGGTCTCGGACAAGTTCCGCAGCCTTGGCGACAAGGCCCGCGACATGTTCGGTGGCCGCAGGCCGGCACAGGCCCGCTAGTCCAAAACCACATGGCCGCTGCGGCAATCCGCCTTTGCCGCGGCGGCCCGATTGGATTTAAATGGGCGCCATGTCGCTCAGCAATTCCTTTGGTTTCATCGCCGTTGCCGCTGTTGCCCTGGTCCTGATCATGGGTCTCGTCAACATGATGCGCGGCGGTTCAGGCAACCGTTCGCAGAATCTCATGCGCTGGCGCGTCGGTCTGCAGTTTCTTGCCATCATCGTGCTGATGGCCACGCTCTGGTTTACCGGCCGGGGCCCCTGAACCCGCGCGTTTCTCCCTTGAAATCCGCGGCGAGGCTTCCCATCTGGCATAACCGTTTGGGGAGGTTCGCCATGGTGAGCAAGACTGACGAACAGACGGTGCGCGAGGGCTTCTGGCCCAAGATCGCGACGACGGCGGCGCGCATCCCGTTTTCGGATGAGGCGCTTGCCGCCTATTATTGTGCAACCGACAGCGCCACGCCGCTGCGCGTCAAGGCGACGCTTTTCGGCGCGCTGGCCTATTTCGTCCTGCCGCTCGACATGATCCCCGATGTCATTCTCGGCCTCGGCTTCAGCGACGACATGGCCGTGCTCATCACCGCCTTCACCCTGATGAAGAAGCACATCACCAGCGATCACCGCGACCGGGCCCGCACGACGCTTGACCTCATCCGCAAGGGCAAGCAACCTTTGGCCTAGCATGCTGAAGAAACTGCCGGCCGCAAGCGCAAGCGGGCGCCACCTGGAATGCAGGCCGGGTGCCGGCATGGCGGCGTCGATCATGCAGGATATTGCCTTGTCAGCCCCGCATCTTTCGGTCACGCAGCCGGGCCTTGTGCGCGTGGTGGCTGGCACCAAGGACGTGAAGGTGGGGCGCAAACGTCTCGGGTTTCCCGCAGGAGCCATTGCGCTGTTTGCCGGCGGCAAGGCTTTTGATGTCACGAACACCCCGGCTGCAGATGGCCCCTATCGTGCCGAGGCCATCTTTTTTGAAAGCCCGCTGCTTCCGCCACTGCCTGCGGCGGGAACGAAGCCGGTCGCGGATATCGCAAGCCTCGCAGCCGTGGGGCCGGAGCTGGCAATGGCCTTCGACGTGGCGCACCGGGCCATCACCGATGTGAGCCTGCCCTTGAGCATCGTCCGCCACCGGCTGGGTGAACTGTTGTTGTGGCTCAATGAAAGCGGCGTCAGTCTCGTGGCGCCGCGCGCGGAGACCGTCGAGCAGCGTATTCGTCTTCTCGTCGCGCAGGATCCGGCCTTTGGCTGGACAGGCGCAACCATCGCCAATGCGCTTGCGGTCAGCGAGGCCACCTTGCGCCGCAGGCTTGCCGAACGCCGCACGTCGTGGACGGATGTACTCCAGGATGTGCGGTTGACGGCAGCACTCACGCTTCTGCAATCGACCGACAGCCATGTGGCGGCAGTCGCTGCCCGCGTCGGCTATGAATCGCCGTCGCGCTTTGCCGCGCGTTTCCGCGAGCGGTTTGGTGTTGCGCCTTCAAGGCTGCGCGGCAGGCCCGCTGATTGAACGAAACAGGCGCAAGCTTGCGCGGCGCGGGCGCGCGCTGCCGCACGTGAAGTGCAACGATTGGGGCCTCGCAAATGGAGGTTCTCATGACGATCAGATTGGCCATTGCCCTCGCAGCATCGGTAATGATGGCACTGCCCGCGGGCGCTTTCGAGCTCACCAGCCGCGATATCGCCGAAGGCGGCACGCTGAAGATGGAACAGGTCGCCAATGTCTTTGGCTGCAGCGGCGGCGGCATGTCCCCGGAACTGCTGTGGAGCAATATTCCCGAAGGCACGAAAAGCTTCGTGGTCACGGCCTATGACCCGGATGCACCGACAGGCTCAGGATTCTGGCATTGGGTCGCCTTCGACATTCCGCCAACGGTCTCGGGCCTGCCTGCAGGAGCCGGTGCGCTGGGCGGCAACAGTCTGCCCGCCGGTGCCATACAAAGCACAGCTGATGCCAATGTCGCGGGCTATCTTGGCGCCTGTCCGCCACCCGGACCGGCCCATCGCTACATCTTCACCGTGAAGGCCCTGAAGGTCGAAAAGCTCGGCCTGAAAGCCAATGCCAGCGGTGCGCTTGTGGGCTTCCTCTCCAATGCCAGCAGCCTCGGCGAGGCCAGCATCACCGTCACCTATGGCCGCTGAGATCCAAAACACCGGCAGCGCGGCACAGCCGCGCCGTCCCTATTTTCGCGTCACCACGAGAACGGCAGCGGCACAGACCGCCATGCCGAGAATCTGGATCAGATTGAGCGTCTCGCCGAACATGACATAGGCCATGGCGGCGGCAACCGCGGGCACGAGGAAGATCAGGCTCGAGACCTTGGCCACGGCCCCTTCGCGGATCAGCAGCATGAGCAGGCTGATGGCGCCGAGCGACAACACGATCACCGACCAGCCAAGGGCGAACCAGGCATCGAAGGTGTGATCGAAGCGCAGCGTCTCGAAGGCCAGTGCACAGAAGCCGACGACGATGCTGGCGCCTGCATATTGCCAGACACCGGCACTCGCCAGGTGCAGCCCGGTGGCGAAACGCTTCTGGTAGACCGTACCCAGCGAGATCGCCACCGCTCCGAAGACACAGGCCGCCGTGGTCACCGGCGTTATGCCGCCCAGCATGGTGAAGCTGAGCTTCGGCGAAATGACGAGGCCGACACCGAGGATGCCGACCGCAAGCCCGAACCAGTGCCGGATGCCGATCGGCTCCTTCAGGATGCCGGCAGCGAGAAAGGCTGTGATCAGCGGTTGCAGTCCGATGATGAGCGCCGAGACACCGGCCGGAAGGCCATGGGCCACGGCCCAGTAGATCGGTCCGAGATAGAAGGCATGCATGAGTGCCCCCGCCACCGCCGCATGGAAAGCGGCGCGGCCATCGGGCCATGGCGCCTTCACCGCCACCGCGATGGCCGCAAAGAGCGCACCGGCAATGGGAAAGCGGATGGCGAGAAAGGTGAAAGGATCGACATGTGGCGCTGAAAGTCTTGCAACGACAAAGCCCGTCGCCCACATTATGACGAAGAGGGCGGGTGCCGCCGCGATGATCAATCTGCTGGACATGGGCCGAGGCCTATGCCCGGCTTTTACTGTTGTGACGACTGACAATTGAGAGGAGCCGCCATGTTCGACCCGCAAAAGCTGCTGGAGCAATTCCTGGGAGGTGCGGGCCAGCAGGGCGGCAAGCCGGGGCTATCGCCTGATCTGCTCAAGGGCCTTGCCGGTGGTTCCGTGGCCGGGAGCCTGGCCACCATTCTGCTCAGCGGCGGCAGCCCCAAGAAGATGGCCAAAACCATGCTCAAGGTCGGCGGCACGGCCGTCGTCGCGGGCCTCGCCTATAAGGCCTGGAACCAGTGGCAGGCCTCGCGCGGCGGCAGCGCTACACCCGCCGCCGGTGCAAATCCTGAGGGAACAGCCTTCCTCCCCGCGCCCAAGGCCGAGCGCGACGCCATGAGCCTTGCCCTTCTCACCGCCATGATCGCCGCCGCCAAGGCTGACGGCCATATCGACGAGGCCGAGCAGAAGCGCATCGGCCTCAAGCTCGAGGAAGCCAATCTCGAGCCTGAAGCGCGCAGTTTTCTTGCCGAAGAATTGAAGAAGCCGCTGGATATCGAGGCGGTTGTCCGCGCCGCGACGACGCCCGAGCTCGCTGCCGAGATCTACGCGGCCTCGAGGCTCGCCATTGATCCGGATGATCCGGCGGAACAGGCCTATCTCGCCATGCTGGCCGCCCGCCTGAAACTGGCGCCGGAACTCAAGGCGGCCATCGAAAGCGAAGCGGCAAAAGCCTTGGCCTGACCCGCGGGCCGGGCTAAGCCGCCGCCATGACGAGTAACGGCACCGAAGAGGCCCCCGAGACGCTGGCGGTCCTGCCGCTGGTGCGCGAGAGCATCAAGCGGCTCTTTGCCGACGAGGCGATCCCGCTGGCAGGCAACATTGCCTTCCGCACGCTTTTCTCGATGTTTCCCTTCCTGATTTTCCTGACGGCGCTGGCGGGCTTCTTCGGCACCACTGGCCAGGCCCGCGCCGCAGTGGATTTCCTTTTGCAGGTGGCCCCCGAAGCCATCATCCGCCCGCTTGAGGGCGAGATCATTTCCATCCTCACCGTGCCGCGCACCGATCTTCTGAGCGCTGCCGCCCTCCTCACCATCTGGAGCGCCATGGCCGGTGTCGATTCAATCCGCGTCGGCCTCAACCGTGCCTATGACCTGCGCGACCTGCGCTCGGCCCCCTATCTCTATGCCATCGAGATCCTCGTGGTCATCGGTGCCGCCATCTTCTTCGTAGGCTTTTCCTTCTTCATCGTGCTCCTGCCGCTGGCGCTGCGCTTCGCCGCGACCCATGGCATCGAGATTGCCGGAAGCTTCGCCGTGCTCGAGCAGATGCGCGTCGTGCTCGCCGTGGCCCTGCTCTTCTTCTCGGTCATCATGGCCCACATCATCCTGCCGGCAAAACGCATGCCACTGCGCATGATCCTCCCCGGCGTCACCACGACCGTGGTGATCTGGGGCATCCTGTCATTCGGCTTTTCCTATTGGCTCCTGCACTTCAACACCTTCGCCTCGACCTATTCGTCGCTCTCCGGCATTTTCGCGGCCATGTTCTTTGTCTATCTTTCGGCGCTCGCCCTCATCTTCGGCGGCGAGGTGAACCGCGTCATCGACATCGTGCGCCAGCGCCGCGCCGCACGGGCCATGATAGCCCTGCGCAGCGAACGCTGAAGCCCGCGAAGCAATCGTCAGCGCGCCGCTTCCACCACATCCTCGAAGCTGCGCAGGCCCGGCCGCGGGGCTGACACCAGCACCGCCATGTTGCCGGGGCGGTGCTCGTTCTTCCACATCTTCATGTGCGCCTGCGGAATGTCGGCCCAGCCATGGACATCCGACATGCACGGGTCGATCCGCCGCGATTGCACCAGCCTGTTGGCGGCGGAGGCTTGCATGAGATTGGCGAAATGCGAACCCTGCACGCGCTTCTGGTGCATCCACAGGTAACGCGCATCCATGGTGAGATTGTAGCCGGTCGTGCCGGCGCAGATCACGACCATGCCGCCGCGCTTCACCACCAGCACCGAGACCGGAAAGGTCTGCTCGCCCGGATGCTCGAAGACCATGTCGACATTGTTGCCCTTGCCAGTGATGTTCCAGATGGCCTTGCCGAACTCGCGCGCCTGCTTCAGCCAGGCGGCATATTCCGGGGTGCCCACCTGGGGCATCGCCCCCCAGCAGGAAAAGTCCTTGCGGTTGAGAACCCCGCGCGCGCCAAGCCCCAGCACGAAGTCGCGCTTGTCCTCGTCGGAGACAACGCCGATTGCGGTGGCGCCCGTGGTCGCGGCAAGCTGTGTCGCCATGGAGCCTAACCCGCCCGAGGCGCCCCAGATCAGCACGCTCTCCCCGGCGCTCAGTTCATGCGGCCGGTGGCCGAAAAGCATGCGATAGGCCGTAGCCAGGCACAGCATGTAGCAGCCCGACTCTTCCCAGGTCAGGTGCTGCGGCTTGGGCAGAAGCTGGCGCGCCTGCACCCGGGCAAACTGCGCGAAGGAGCCATCCGGCGTCTCATAGCCCCAGATGCGCTGTGACGGCGAGAACATGGGATCGCCGCCATTGCACTCCTCGTCGTCGCCGTCATCCTGGTTGCAGTGGACCACGACTTCGTCGCCCACCTTCCAGCGCCGCACCTTGGAGCCCACGGCATAGACCACGCCCGCGGCGTCGGAGCCCGCGATATGATAGGGGTTCTTGTGCCCGTCGATGGGCGAGATGGGCTTGCCCAGCGCCGCCCAGACGCCGTTGTAGTTGACGCCCGCCGCCATCACCAGGATCAGGCATTCATCCTCGCCGATGGCCCAGGTGGGCACCACCTCAAGCCGCATGGCCTCGTCCGGGGCGCCATGGCGCTCCTGCCGGATGCACCACGCATACATCTTCTCCGGCACATGGCCGAGCGGCGGGATCTCCCCGATTTCATAGAGGGATTTCAGCTCAGCCCCCTCTGGCTTGGGCGTCAGGGGCACGGATTTCAGGGCAGCACGCATGGGTTCCTCCCGCAGTTTGCCGTCAGGCTACAGCTAACCGCATTCTTGTGCATTGCACCATTCGTCCTATTTGCCGCAACCGTTTCACCATTCTTAAGGATTTTTATACCATGGTGAGACGTCGCCACCTGACTTGTGGCCATTGGGATTGTGGCGGTGCTCGAAAGCCTTGGGATATCATTGGGAGACTGGGAGGCGTTTTTCGACCTCACGGCCCTTTGGCAGCCCTCCGAGAACGAGTTTTACCTGCTCTGCCTGCTCTGCGGGCTCTCCGCCTGGTTCACCTCGCGCATCCTCGGCGGACCACCGTTGCTCACGGCCCCCATCGCCGCCATCCTCTTCCTCGTCCTCGGTTTCTTCATCAATGGTGTCGCCGCCCGGCTCATGCCCGGCACCATCACCGATTTTGAGCGCATCATCGTCTTCACCATGCTAGGCAATGGCCTCGGAGCCATGCTCCTACTCGTCGCCTTCAAGGCCGCCGAGGCGCGCTCGCGCTGACCGCCTGCTGCGACGGAAGGAGAGTTGCAGCGGCCCCGCGGCCCATGCTTGCATTGCTGCAACGCAAAACAGGCCTTTCCGATGACTGACCAACCCTGGCTCTTCCGCACCTATGCGGGCCATTCCACGGCAGCCGAATCGAACCGTCTCTTCCGCACCAATCTCTCGCGCGGCCAGACCGGCCTGTCGGTCGCCTTCGATCTGCCGACGCAGACGGGTTACGACAGCGATCATCCACTGGCCCGTGGCGAGGTCGGCAAGGTGGGCGTTCCCATTTCCCACCTGGGCGACATGCAGACGCTCTTCGAGGGCATCCCGCTCGCCGCCATGAACACCTCGATGACGATCAACGCCACCGCCCCCTGGCTGCTGGCGCTCTATGTCGCCGCCGCCGATACCCAGGGTGCTGCCCGCGCCCAGCTGCAGGGAACGACGCAGAACGACATCATCAAGGAATATCTGGCCCGCGGCACCTATGTGTTTCCGCCGCAAGCCTCGCTGCGGCTCACCGCCGACACCATTGCCTTCGCCACGCGCGAACTGCCGAAGTTCAATCCGGTCAACGTCTGCTCTTATCATTTGCAGGAAGCGGGCGCGACGCCGGTGCAGGAACTCGCCTTCGCGCTGGCCACCGCCACAGCCGTGCTTGATGCCGCGCGGGCCGCGCCGGAAATCTCAGCCGAGGCCTTCCCGCAGGTTGCCAGCCGCATCTCCTTCTTCGTCAATGCCGGAATCCGCTTCGTCACCGAGATGTGCAAGATGCGGGCCTTCGTCGATCTCTGGGACGAGCTGCTGCGCGCGCGCTATGGCGTCAGCGACGCGAAGCTCCGGCGCTTCCGCTATGGCGTGCAGGTCAATTCGCTGGGCCTCACCGAGCAGCAACCCGAGAACAATGTCTATCGCATCCTGATCGAGATGCTTGGCGTCGTCCTGTCGAAGAAGGCCCGCGCCCGCGCCGTGCAGCTTCCCGCCTGGAACGAGGCGCTCGGCCTGCCGCGCCCCTTCGATCAGCAATGGTCGCTCCGCATGCAGCAGATCATGGCGCTGGAAACCGACCTCCTCGACTATGGCGATCTCTTCGATGGCTCGCCCGTCGTCGACGCCAAGGTCGAGGAACTGAAAGCTGCGGCGCGCAGCGAGCAGGCCCGGCTTGAAGCATTGGGTGGTGCCGCGGCACCTGCCGCCATTGCCTACATGAAGGAGGCGCTGGTGGCCTCCAACACCGCAAGGCTGCGCGCCATCGAAAGTGGTGAGACGAAGATCGTCGGCGTCAACATCCACACCTCGGGCGAGCCTTCGCCGCTCGCCGCAGGCGACGCCATCATGACCGTCAAGGATCATGTCGAGGATGAGCAGATCGCCCGTCTCAGGGCCTGGCGCGCCACCCGTGACAACACCGCCGTTTCCGCCGCGATCGCAGAGCTGCGCCGCGCCGCCGCCGAAGGCCGCAACATCATGGAGCCTTCCATTGCCTGTGCCCGGGCGGGCGTCACCACCGGCGAATGGGCCGATACCCTGCGCCAGGTCTTCGGCGAATACCGGGCCCCCACCGGTGTTTCCCTCAGTCCCGCCGGAAATGCCGGTGACATATCGCTTGAAGGCCTTCGCACGCGTGTGGAAGCACTGGCGCAAGACATTGGTTCAAAACCGAAATTCCTTGTCGGCAAGCCGGGCCTCGATGGCCACTCCAATGGTGCCGAGCAGATCGCCACCCGGGCCGCCGAAACCGGCCTCCATGTGATCTATGACGGCATCCGCATGACGCCGGAGGCCCTCGTCGACAAGGTTTCGGCCGAGAAAGTGCAGGCCCTGGGCCTCTCCATCCTTTCGGGCTCCCATGTGCCGCTCGTCCGCGATGTCATGCAGAAACTCCGTGCACGGAATATCTCCGTGCCGGTCGTTGTCGGCGGCATCATCCCGGAGGAGGATGCCCATGTCCTGCGCCAGCTTGGCGTTGCCGCTGTCTACACGCCGAAGGATTTCGATCTCAACGCCATCATGGGAGAAGTGATCGGCCTGATGGAGAAGGCCCGGGCCTCCTGAGGCACCGCGGCGCCCTGAAAACAAAACGGCGGGGCAAAAACCCCGCCGTCCCAGAAACCTGTTTGCCGGAGAATGACGGCTCAGTTCGCCGCCTTCTCGTCCTTCTTGTCGGCGGGCTTCACGTTGGTAACGACCTTCACGCCATGCAGGAAGTCGATGGCGGCCTTGAGCTGCACATCCTTGGTCTTGTCGTCCGGCACATAGACGGAAGAACCGCCGCCCTCATCGCCACCACCCTCGTTGGAGAGGTGGCCGCGCAGCGCCGATTCACCTTCGGACGAGACATCCTTGCCCTGCAGTTCCGGCGGAAGCGGCTGTTCGATGACGATATCGGCATCGATGCCCTTGGCCTGGATCGAGCGGCCGGCCGGCGTGTAGTAGCGCTGCGTCGTCAGGCGGATGGCGCCTTCATTGCCCAGCGGAATGATGGTCTGCACCGAGCCCTTGCCGAAGGAGCGCGTGCCGATCACCGTGGCGCGCTTGTGGTCCTGCAAGGCGCCGGCCACGATTTCCGAGGCCGAGGCCGAGCCGCCATTGATCAGCACGACAAGGGGTTTGCCCTTGCCGAAGTCGCCCTTGGTGGCGTTGTGGCGTTCGATCTCATCCGGGTTGCGGCCACGGGTCGAAACCACTTCGCCGCGCTCAAGGAAGGCATCGGAGACAGCCACCGCCTGCAGCAGCAATCCGCCCGGATTGTTGCGCAGGTCGAGGACATAGCCCTTCACCTTGCCGTCGGACTGCTTGTCGAGGGCGGCGATGGCCTTCTCCAGGCCGGATTCGGTCTGCTCGGTGAAGGACGAGACGCGGATCAGGCCCACGTCATTGTCTTCCAGCGAATACTTCACCGACTCGACCTTGATGATGTCGCGCACGATCTTGACGTCGAAGGGCTCGCGGCCCTCGCGCACCACGGTGAGGTTCACCGGCGTGCCGACGGCACCGCGCATCTTGTCCACGGCCTCGTTGAGGGTCAGGCCCTGCACTTCGGTGCCGTTGATCTTGACGATCAGGTCATTGGCAAGGATGCCGGCCTTGCTGGCAGGCGTGCCGTCATAGGGCGACATCACCTTGACGACGCCGTTTTCCATGGTCACTTCAATGCCGAGGCCGCCGAACTCGCCCTTGGTCTTGACGCTCATGTCCTCGTAGCTGTCGGCATCCATGTAGCTCGAATGCGGATCGAGCGAGGTCAGCATGCCGTTGATGGCAGCCTCGATCATCTTCTTCTCATCCGGCGGCTCGACATAGTCGGAGCGCACCCGGTCATAGACATCGCCGAACAGGTTGAGCAGCTTGTAGGTCTCGGCGTTGGAGGCCGCCGTCGCCGCATTGAAGGCCTGCATCATCACAATGGCCGATGCGGCCCCGGCCAGCACAAGGCCTGCGGAACGGAAACGCGACTTGAACTTCATCTCATGGCCTCTTTTCTGCCCGCGATCCACCAGGGGGACGGGTCGAAGGAACGATTCTTCTTGCGGAACTCCACATATAACACGGGAGCCTGCAATTGTGTCAGATCTCCGGCAAGCGCCATCGCTGCCGGCCGGTCACCCATGCGGCCGATGGGCTCTCCGGCCCTGATGGACTGCCCGGGATGGGCTGTTATTTCGGCCATGCCGGCCAAAAGCACAAGATACCCCTCACCCGGATCGATGATCACAACTTGGTCATAGCTCCAGAATGTGCCGGCAAACTCGATCTTGCCGTCAACCGGGCTCAGCACCTGGGATTGCTGCGGGGTTTCGAGCAGCAGGCCTTCCATGCTGCCGCCAAGGCCGTTGTCGTCGCCGAAATTGCGCAGGATCTTGCCCTGTGCGGGATAGTCGAGCTTGCCCCGCGCCATGGAGAAAACAAGCAGCGGGCGCTCCTGCGCCGCCAGCCGCTGCCGCTCGGCTTCGGCCACAGCCGCCGTCTCCGCCTCAAGCCGCGCCTGTTCCTCGGCGGCCATGCGGGCGGCCTCCTCGGCTTTGGATTTCTCCAGCTCCGAGACGAGATCCTTCAGCGACTTGGCCTTTTCCGTCAGCGCCTTGGCGCGGGCCCGCTCGCGCACCAGGTCGGCGGTATGCGCCTCGGAAAGCTTGCGCTTCTCGTCGAGAAGGCCGCGCATGTCGGCGCGGGTCTTGTCCAGCGCCGCAAGCGCCTCTTCGGACTTGCCTTTTTCCGCCGCCAGCGCGTCACGCAGTTCTTCCACATGGGCCAGCGCCTGGCGCAGGGCATCGGTTTCGGCCCGCACCTCGGGGATGACGGCGCCAAACATCATGGCCCCGCGCAGGGCCTTGAGCACATCGCCCGGCGCCACCACCAGGGCAGGCGGCGGGTTCTGCTCGAGGCGCTGCAATCCGGCCAGCAGCGAGGACAGCGACTCGCGTTTCTGGGCCAGCGCCAGCAAAGCCTCGGCATTGTCCTTCTTGAGCTTGTCGATCTTGGCGGTGATCCGCGTCAGGGCCTTCTCCTGGCTGGCCGCAGTCCGCGCCAGATCCACCAGTTGGCCGGAAAGCTCCTCCTGGGCCCGGATGGCAGCCGCCATCTCGCGCACCAGCTGCGCCTGTGCCGCCGTTGAGGAGGAAAGTTCCTGCTGGACCTGCTGCAGCGAGGCAGAAGGGTCCACATCTTCCGCCGAGGCGGCGCGGAGCACCGTCAGCGGGAGAAAGAGCAGGAACAGAATCGCAAAAATTATCTTCATAAAGGAATAAATAGACGAAATAGGTCGTCTTGTCAAGACCCTGTTTACCTAATTGCGGTGGTAGGGATGATTAACGAGAATCGTAACCGCCCGGTAAATCTGTTCCAGCAACATGACGCGCGCGAGCCGGTGCGGCCAGGTCATGGGGCCGAAGGCCAGCAGCCTTGCGGCCTTCTTGCGGGTCTCGGGCGCATGGCCGTCGGGCCCGCCGATCAGGAAGGTGAGTTGCCGCGCGCCATCCTGCGCTTCCCGCGCCAGGAAAGCGGCAAAAGCCTCGGAGCTCATGGTGCCGCCACGCTCATCCATGGCGACCGCAGGCGTGCCCTGCGGCACCACCGACCAGAGCTGCCGCGCTTCCTCCGCGCCACGCAACGCCGCCTCCGGCAGCCGCGACTCGTTCCACTCGTGGAATGCAAGCGAGGTGAAACCCGCCTTCTTGCAGAGACCCTGGATGCGCGTGTTGTAGTCTTCCGCCAGCTGCTTTTCCGCACCCGTCTTGAGAAGGCCGATGGCGGCAATGGCAAGCTTCAAGGGCTCACCTCCGGCGCATCAGGGCGCGCTGTCCGACCACAGCTTCTCGAGATTGTAGAAGCTTCGCACTTCCGGGCGGAAGACATGAACCACCAGGTCGCCGGCATCGATCACCACCCAATCGCATTGCGGGATGCCATCGACGCGCAGGCCCTTCTTGCCCAGGCTTTCCAGCCGCTCCACCACCTGGTCGGCAATGGCGTTGACGTGCCGGTTTGAGCGGCCCGAGGCCACGACCATCGTGTCCGTCACCGAGGAGCGGCGGCTCAGGTCGATCGCCACGATCTGTTCGGCCTTGCCTTCATCGAGCTGCGCCAGAACGGCTTCCACCAGCGGCGGCCATACCGGTTTCGGCGGTGGCGCTGCCACGGCAACAACGGCGGCGACGGCCTTTTTCTTCGGCGCGGCCTTCTTGGCTTTTGCCGGGGCCTTGCTCTTGGCCTTGACCACGGTTTTGGCTTTTGCAGCCTTCGCCTTCGCAGGCGTGGCTTTCGCAAGCTTCTTCTTGACCGCCTTCTTCGCGGTCTTCTTGGCGGCGGGCTTTGCGGATTTCTTCTTGGCGGGCGTCTTCAGGGCAGTGATCCTCTATCGGAATGGGTCAAGACTTAACGCCGTGCTCTGCCGGGTTCAAGCGCGCTGGCTTGCGCCGCTTGCGGATCGCCGTTGAACTCTCCTTGCGCAACGGCATGGTGACGAAGGTCCAGGCGGGAGGCTTGGCCGCCACCACATCCGCGGGCCGCTCGCTGCTGACCCGGCAATCGGCATAGCGCATGGCGGCCACACCCTGCAGGGCGCGGATGGAATAGCCCGGCCGCGCCAGCACGGCGAGCGGCACGCTTTCCACGATGTCGGTCCAGTGATGCCAGCGATGCAGGCCGGCAAGGCTGTCCGCCCCCATGATCCAGACAAAATGAACCCGCTGTGCCGCAACCTTCAGCGCCTCCAGCGTATCGGCGGTGTAGCGCGCGCCGATCTGCCGTTCGAGATCGCTGACCACGAAGCGCGGATGCCTGGCGATCCGCCGCGTATAGGCCAGCCGTTCTTCATATTCACCGGTCTCGCGCGGGTCCTTGAGCGGGTTCTGCGGCGAGACCAGCCACCACACCCAGTCAAGTTGCAGGCGCTTCAGCGCATAGAGCGCCACCATGTAGTGGCCGCGATGGGCCGGATTGAAGGAGCCGCCGAAAAGGCCGATGCGCTGGCCTTCACCGAAAGGCGGCAGTTTCAGCATCACGGCCTGATCTGCCCGCTGCCCCGGACCTGGTACTTGAAGGTCGTGAGCTGTTCGACGCCCACGGGTCCGCGGGCATGGAGCTTACCGGTGGCGATGCCAATCTCGGCTCCGAAACCGAACTCGCCACCATCGGCGAACTGCGTCGAGGCATTGTGCAGGACAATGGCGGAATCAACACCCGCAAGGAATTTCTCGGCAGTAGCCGCATTGCCCGTGATGATCGAATCCGTGTGGTGCGAACCATAGTGGCCGATGTGGTCCATCGCCGCCGCAACACCGTCGACCACCTTCACCGAGATGATGGCGTCGAGATATTCCGTTGACCAGTCTTCCTCGCTGGCAGGCTTCACGGCCTTGTCGATCTTCTGCGTCTCGGCATCGCCGCGGA
The DNA here is from genome assembly GCA_020161855.1 of Pseudomonadota bacterium. Lineage (GTDB taxonomy): Bacteria > Pseudomonadota > Alphaproteobacteria > Rhizobiales > Aestuariivirgaceae > Aestuariivirga. Next base: position 472,191 of record JAIUNJ010000001.1, on the reverse strand, counting down.
TCTCGCAGCCCGCATCCATCAGCGTACGGATGATAGGTGCAAGGGCCCTGGCCGAGATGGCGCGGTCGACGAGCACAGTTTCGGCCGAGCCGCAAACCCCGGTCCGCCGCATCTTGGCATTGAGGATGATGCTCTGCGCCATCTCGATGTCGGCATCACGGTCCACATAGACATGGCAGATGCCTTCAAGATGGCTGAACACGGGAACCCGCGCCTCGGCCTGCACCCGCGCCACGAGGTTCTTGCCACCGCGCGGCACGATCAGGTCGATCGTTCCGCCCAGCCCCGCCAGCATGTCGCCCACGGCAGCGCGGTCCGCCGTCGGCACCATCTGGATGGTATTGTCATCGAGCCCCGCTGCACGCAGTCCCGCCGCAAGGCAGGTGACGATCGCACGCGAGGATTCAAACGAGTCGGAGCCGCCACGCAGGATCGCGGCATTGCCCGACTTGAGACAGAGTGCTCCGGCATCGGCGGTCACATTGGGCCTGCTCTCGAAGATGATGCCGATCACACCGATGGGAACGGCAACGCGCGAGAACTCCATGCCATTGGGCCGCGTCCATGTCGCCAGTACCTTGCCGACGGGATCGGGCAGGGCGGCAATATCCTCGATGCCCCGGGCAATCGCCTCGATCCGCTCCGGCGTCAGCGTCAGGCGGTCGATGAAGGAGGATTTGACGCCGTTGCGCTTAGCCGCCGCCAGGTCCGTGGCATTGGCGGCAAGGATTTCGGCTTGCGAAGCGCGGATGGCCTGGGCCATGGCTGTGAGCGCTGCATTCTTGGCCGAGGCCGGGGCAAGCGCCAGTGCAGCCGCAGCCTTGCGCGCCCTCTGTCCCAGTTCCTGCATCTCCGCCAGCATCAGCGTTCGCCCGTCATCAATACGAGGTCATCCCTGTGAATGATTTCATCGCGGCCCGCAAGCCCGAGCTCCTTCTCGATGACCGATGTCTTCTTGCCCATGATGCGGCGGGCGTCGCCGCTGTCATAGGCCACAAGCCCGCGTGCCACCTCGAGTCCCGCCTCGGTCACCACACTCACCGTATCGCCGCGCGCAAAGGTGCCGGAAATGCCGCGAACGCCCGCCGGCAGAAGGCTCTTGCCCTTGAGCAGTGCCGAGCGCGCGCCGTCATCGACAACGAGGCGGCCCGAGGGCTGCAGCGTTCCGGCGATCCAGCGCTTGCGTGCCTGCAGGGGCGAGGCTTCGGCCAGGAACCAGGTGACACGCTCGCCGTTGTGAATGCGTTTCAGCGGATGTTCCACATGGCCCGAAGCAATGACCATGGAGCAGCCCGCACCGAGCGCGATCTTGGCGGCATCGATCTTGGTGATCATGCCGCCGGAGCCCACGCCCGAAACGGGCTTTCCCGCCATGGCCTCGATCTCCGGCGTGATCGCCTTGACCTCGGGAATGAAAGTGGCGCCCTTCTTGTTGGGCGGCGCCGAATAGAGCCCGTCGATGTCGGAGAGCAGCACGAGGCAATCCGCCGACATCATAGAGGCCACGCGCGCCGCCAGCCGGTCATTGTCGCCGTAGCGGATCTCCGACGTCGCCACCGTGTCATTCTCGTTGATGACCGGAATGGCGCCCTGCCCCAGCAGGGTTGAAAGCGTTGCCCGGGCGTTGAGATGGCGGCGGCGCTCCTCGGTGTCGTTGAGCGTCACCAGCACCTGGGCGGCCACGATATTGCGGGCCCGCAGCACTTCCGACCAGGCCTGCGCCAGTGCGATCTGCCCCACGGCGGCGGCGGCCTGGCTTTGCGCCAGTTCGAGCTTTCCCTTGGGCAGGCCGAGCGTGCGCCGCCCGAGGGCGATGGCCCCCGACGAGACGAGGATCACCTCGGCCCCGGAAACCCGCAGATCGGCCACGTCATCGGCAAGCGAGGCCAGCCACGAGGCCTTGATGGTCCCCGTCTTCTGGTCAACCAGCAGCGCCGAACCGATCTTGACGACGATCCGGCGCGCCTTCTTCAGGCGGTCCATCACGGCCTCCACTGCTCGGTGGCAACATCCGGCAGGTCGGAAGGCACATCCTTGCCCTTCGATTTGGCGATAATCTTCATCAGGGCCCGCATGGCCTCGCCTACATGCAGGTTGCCGGCGGCGGAAATGGCGAGCGGCGTCTTGCGGAGCTTGGCCTTGAAGGCCTTGAGCTTCTTGTCCAGCGTCTTCTTGTCGAGGGCATCGATCTTGTTGAAGGCGATCACCTCGGGCTTCTTCGCCAGTGTCTTGGAATAGGCCTTCAGCTCTTCCCGCACGGTCTTATAGGCCGCCACCGGATCATCACCGGTAGCATCGACCAGATGCAGCAACACGGCGCAGCGCTCGACATGGCCCAGGAACCGCGTTCCCAGCCCCGCGCCTTCATGGGCGCCTTCGATCAGGCCCGGAATATCGGCCAGCACAAAGCTGTTGCTGTCGCTTCTCACCACGCCGAGCTGCGGATGGAGGGTTGTGAAGGGATAATCGGCAATCTTCGGCCGTGCCGCCGAAACCACCGAAAGAAGCGTGGACTTCCCGGCATTGGGCAAGCCGATGATCCCGGCATCGGCGATGAGCTTGAGCCGGAGCCAGACCCAGCGTTCCTCACCCAGCTGCCCGGGATTGGCATGGCGCGGCGAACGGTTGGTGGACGACTTGAAATAGGCATTGCCGAAGCCGCCGTTCCCGCCCTTGGCCAGCCGGGCCCGCTGCCCCACCTTGGCGAGGTCAGCCAGCAGCGTCTCGCGGTCTTCGTCATAGATTTGCGTTCCGGCCGGCACCTTGAGAACGATGTCGTCCGAGGCGGCCCCGGCCCGCAGCCGGCCCATGCCATGACCAGCCGTCCGCACCTTGAAATGCTGCTGGTAGCGGTAGTCGATCAGCGTGTTCAGGTCATTGGCCGCCTCGAACCAGACGTCACCGCCCTTGCCGCCATCGCCGCCATCCGGCCCGCCCATCTCGATGAACTTCTCGCGCCGGAACGAGACCGCACCGGCCCCGCCGTCGCCGGCCTTCAGATAGATCTTGGCTTCATCGAGGAATTTCATGATGGGCTCTCATAGATCAGTGGAATCATAAAAGTCACGCCGGGCGTGGCGCTTTTGGTGCGCAACGCCCCATTTTTGGCCTTTTAGGCCACCGCCGGGACCAGATTAACCCCAAGGGCCAGCCCCGGCATTTTGGCTTGAACGGCCGGATGAATCCGGCCATATAGCCCTCAGGGTTCGTAATTGTTGCACTGCAGCAACACAGTCCAGAGAAAATAAGGCCCTGGCCGTAAACCTCATTCTGGTCACATTCGGTCAGTCAAAGGGCTCATCCACAACAGCGGCGCAGGGTAGTTGCGCCCTTCATGTTTAACGAAGGGCGGAAAACTCCTGCGCTTCTTATCGGGGGCACTAAGAATTGAAGAAATTTATTGCAGCTATACTTCTGCTCTCTGCATTCTATTCTCTTTCCTTTGTCGATTTTGCTGATGCCGCATGTTCCGGCCAGACCTATTGCAAGATAAATGAAAACGACGCCGGAAAAACCGAGGTGATCGACATCATCCAGGCCTTGGCGCCGCAGTATGGCGTGCCCACCTGGTTCGCGTTGCGCATCGCCGACATCGAATCGGACTTCAACCGCAAGGCCCGCGGATCGGCGGGTGAATACGGTGTTTACCAGCTCAAGTGCTCGACTGCCGAGCAGATCGGCTTCCGCGGCGACTGCAAGCAGCTGCTCAACGCCTGGACCAATGTGCGTTTCGGCCTCAAGCACCTGCGGATCGCCATTCAGCGCTCGCGCGGTGACCTGCGCATGGCGGCTTCCAAGCACAATGGCGGCCTGGCCCGCCGTACGCTGGTCAAGGAGTATGTCGCCCGGGTCTTCTGAGGCCCGGCACGGCGTGGTTAACAGCGCATTAACGCTTGCACCCCCACAGTGGGCCATCCCGAATCGGATGGCCTTTTTCATTACATGCGTCGCGACGAACTGAGACAACCCCTGCGCCAGCGTGGCCTGGCAGAACGCCTCTGGGCCCGCCGCCCGGGACTCCTGCCTATGGCCTATGTGTTGGCCACGGCCGGCTTTGCCGGGCTGTCCGCCTGGGCCCTGCATCAACCTCTGCCCTTTGCCGGAGAGCCGATCGTCACCGTTTCGGTCCCCCCGGCCCAGGAGATCACCACCGCCTCGACGGCAGCAGCTCCTGGCGAGGATTCGGCCCCCGAAGCCTATAATCCCAACACCTCCGGCAGCGAGGAAATCGTCGAGGGGCCTGAAACCCCGCCCGGCGACGACCCTTCTACCGCCGAGATAGAATTCGACAGCGGCAGCTCAGGCTCAAGGGTCGCCGTCATTTCCGGCAAGCGCAGCCTGATCAAGGCGCCGGTGCTGGACGTCATGGAAATGTCGACCTGGGGACCCCTGCCCCGGATTTCCGCCAACGGCGACAAGCCGTCGAGCATCTATGCCCGCTCGGTCTCGCTGAACACGCTCCATTCCGATTCACCGAAGATCGCCATCGTGCTGGGCGGCATGGGTCTGAACAGGAAGCTGACCCAGAGCGCCATCAACGATCTGCCCGCCGATATCACCCTGGCCTTCGCGCCCTATGGCTCCGACCTGCAGGCCCAGGTCGACCGGGCCCGCGACAAGGGCCACGAGGTGTTCCTGCAGGTGCCGCTTGAGCCGATCGGCTATCCGGCCAGCAATCCCGGCCCCCGCACCCTCGTCGGCGATGCCAGCGAGGCCGAGAACATCGACGCCCTGCGCTGGCACCTTGGCCGCTTTGCCGGTTACGCCGGCGTGGTGAACTACATGGGCGGCCGCTTCCTCTCCATGCCCAAGGCCCTGAAGCCCGTCTTCAATGAATTCAAGTCGCGCGGCGTACTCTTCCTCGAGGACGGTTCGCTGGCGCTGTCGTCCACAGAGAGCGCCGCCAAAGCTGCCAATTTCCAGGCCCGCCGCGCCAAGGTCGTAATCGACGCGGATCCGTCACCCGAATCGATCAGACAGGCCTTGAAACTCCTCGAAGAGGAGGCCAAAGCCACCGGCATGGCCGTGGGCACAGGATCAGGACTGCAAGTGACGATCGACGTTTTGCGCGACTGGGCAAAGGACGCCGCCGACCGCGGCATCGTTCTCATTCCGGCGACCGGCAGCTTCAAGGGCAGGCTGGGCTGATGCCGAAGGCTGCTGCGAAGGTCACGGCCTACCGGCCGTGTGTGGGCGTCATGCTCCTCAACCGCGATGGCCTCGTCTGGATGGGACGGCGCTTCGAAAAGGCCAATGACGATGGCGTCGGCAAGTGGTGGCAGATGCCCCAGGGCGGCATCGACGAAGGCGAAGACCCGCAGCTCGCAGCGATCCGGGAACTGGCGGAGGAAACCGCCGTGACCTCCGCCCGGCTCGTCGCCGAGGCGCCCGGCTGGTTCAAGTATGACCTCCCCGAACACCTGATCGGCAAGAGCTGGAACGGCAAGTACCGCGGCCAGAAGCAGAAGTGGTTTGCCCTGGAGTTTCTCGGCGACGACCGCGAGATCAACCTGACGCCGCCAGGCCACAAGCAGGAATTCGACCAGTGGGCCTGGATGACCATGGATGAGGCGCTGGAAGCGGTTGTGCCCTTCAAGCAGCCGGTCTACCGCGACGTCATCAAGAGCCTGCGGCACCTCGGCAAGTGAAAACCCGCCACGTCATCTTCGACTGCGATGGAACCCTCGTTGATTCCGAGACCCTGTCCATGCGCTCGGACGTGACGATCCTCGCCCGTTGTGGCCTCGTCATCAGCGAGGAGGAAGCCCATCGCCGCTTCGTCGGCCGCACCTTCAACGCCATGCTCGATGAACTGGCAGCCGAGCATGGCATCGCCTTTCCGCCCGGCCTCAACGAGGTCAAGAATCGGATGATGGAAGAGCTCTATCCCACGGAGCTTCGCGCCGTGCCGGGCCTCTCCGAAACGCTGGCCCTGCTGCGTGATCGTGGCCTCGGCATGTCGGTCGGCTCCAACAGCCCCAGCGCCCGCATCGAGCTTGCCCTCAAGGTCACCGGCATCGCGCCCTTCTTCTCGCATTATTCCTCGCCCGAGCATGTGGCCGAAGGAAAGCCCGCCCCGGACATCTTCCTGCGCTGTGCCAGACTGGCCGGCGCACAGCCTGCGGACTGCGTGGTGATCGAAGATTCGATCACCGGCGTTTCTGCCGCAATGGCCGCCGGCATCCCCGTCATCGGCTATGTCGGCACCCACCCGGACAAGATGGAGCATGGCGCGGTGCTCAAGGCCCATGGCGCCTTCACCATCATTCAGCATATGAGCGAATTGCCGGGCCAGATCGCCTGACGGCGCGCGATGCAACTTGACTTTGCAGCGCCGCACGCCCATATGGCTGCCAACCACGCATTCGGCCAATCTTGAATACGTGAGGTTCGCAAGCGACGCTGAACCGTTCAGGCCGCCGTGGTTTCACCAACATTCCTTTCACGTGGGACTGTCTTCGCCCCCGCCAAGTAAGCAGGCGTGGCGCGTCGTCCCTCTTTGCTTGCACGTTTGAAAGAGACTTCTCTTGACCACTTTTGATTCCCTGAATCTCTCCGCCCCCATTTTGAACGCCGTGAAGGCCGAGGGCTATGAGACGCCGACGCCGATCCAGGCCCAGGCCATTCCCTATCTTCTCGAAGGCCGCGACCTTCTGGGCATCGCCCAGACCGGCACCGGCAAGACCGCCGCTTTTGCACTCCCGATTCTTGAGCGTCTCGCCAGGGACAACCGCAAGGCCGAACGCGGCACCTGCCGCGCCCTTATCCTTTCGCCGACCCGCGAGCTGTGCTCGCAGATCCTCGAAAGCTTCAAGACCTATGGCCGCAATGTGAAACTGTCGAAGGCCGTCGTCTTCGGCGGTGTCGGCATCGGCCGCCAGATCGAAAACATGAAAAACGGCGTCGACATTCTTGTCGCCACGCCGGGCCGCCTCGTCGACCTGATCGAACGTCGCGCGCTGACACTTTCCAAGGTTGAAATCTTCGTCCTCGACGAAGTGGACCAGATGCTTGACCTCGGCTTCATCCACGCGATCCGCAAGATCACCGGCATGCTGCCCAAGGAACGCCAGAACCTGTTCTTCTCGGCCACCATGCCGAAGGAGATCGCGGGCCTTGCCGCAAACCTGCTGCGCGATCCGGCTCGCGTCGAGATCACGCCGGTCGCCACGACCGCAGAGCGCGTGACCCAGTCGGTGATCCACGTGGACCCGGCCAACAAGTCGAAGCTTCTTGTGGCACTGCTGCAGAATCCGCAAATCACCCGCGCGCTGATCTTCACGCGCACCAAGCATGGTGCCGACAAGGTGGTGAAGGTTCTGAACGCGGCCAACCTGCAGGCGCAGGCGATCCACGGCAACAAGAGCCAAGCCAACCGCGAAAAGGCGCTGGCCGGCTTCAAGTCCGGCAAGGTGCTGGCGCTCGTTGCAACCGACATCGCCGCGCGCGGCATTGACATCGACGGCGTCAGCCACGTCTTCAACTACGATCTGCCGTTCGTGCCGGAAGCCTACGTCCATCGTATCGGCCGCACGGCCCGCGCCGGCGCTGCGGGTGAGGCGATCGCCTTCTGCACGCAGGAAGATCGCGGCCTTCTCCGCGACATCGAGCGCACCATCCGCCAGACTGTTCCGGTGAAGGAGCATGAGCTGGGCCTGCAGGGCGTGAAGGAACTCGCGCCCAACCATGGCTGGAACCCGGTCAATGAAAAGCGCAAGTCGGGTGGCGGACGCCACATGCCGAACAGTGCCAAGAAGCCGCATCACCGCGGCCAGGCAAATGGGCATGGACATGGACACGCTGGTCAGGGCGCTCAGCATGAGCGCAAGTCAGAGGCTCGCCAGGGCCTGCGCCCAGATGGCCGCTTGCAGAAGCGCGAGTGGACTCCGGTCGGCATGCCGACCCAGGCCATCGACCAGAGCCAGTTTGCCAGGAAGCCCGAGGGCGATCGCGCCGCTTCGGCAGAACGCGCCCGTCCCATGACCCAGCACGACGGCAAGGGTCACGGCGGCCACAAGGCGCCACCGAAGTTCGGTGACCGCAAGTTTACGGGCGGCGGCAAGCAGGGCTATGGCAAGCCCCGCACGGGCGGCAAGCCCGGCGGCGCCAAGTCGGGCAACTGGATGCGCGAACTCGGCAGCAAGTAATCAGATTCTGTATCCCCGCCTCAACAGGCGGGGATACCTCAATTCGGAATGCGTATGGTCAGCGTGCCATCCACCACCATATTGATGCCCGAGACAAAACTCGCCTTGCCGCTGGCAAGGAACACCACGGCATTGGCAATCTCCTGCGGCGTGGCCATGCGGCCCATCGGATTCTCCGCCATGTTGCGGGCGAAGCGCGCGGGATCGTTCTTCTTCACATCATCCCAGAAGCCGCCCTCAAAATAGGTCGTGCCCGGCGAAACGACATTGGCGCGGATGCCTTGCGACGCCACATGGCGCGCCAGCGACTTCACATAGAAGAACAGCGCGGCCTTCATCGTGCCGTAGGACACGCTGCCATAGCCATAGTCCTCGGAACCCGAGATGGATGAAATGGCAGTGATCGAGGCGCCCGGATTTTTCTCGAGATGGGGAAGGGCGGATTCGGCGAGGGTGCGCGTGTGCATCAGGTCGACATCGTAGGCGGCCTTGAAGGACGCCTCATCATGGCCGCCGGCAAGCGCGCTGGCATTGGCGACCACGCCATCGAGCCTGCCGAAATGCTTTGCCGTTGCATCGACAAAGCGCGCAAGAGCGGCAGCATCGGCCACATCAAGCGCCTGGCCAAAGGCCTTGATGCCCGTGGCTTCAAGTGCCGTCACCGTCTCCTGGACAGCAGCCGCATCGCGGGCACAGAGCGCGACATTGGCGCCTTCGGCGGCAAAGGTTTCGGCAATGGCCCGGCCGATGCCACGCGTGGCACCAGTGATGAGGAAGCTGCGTTGCTTGAGTTTAAGGTCCATGTCGTTTCTTCTTTGAGTCAGGTTTTGGGGAACAGGATATCTTCATAGTCCTGCGCGCCGTGAAGAACACGGATGATCTCGACCTGCAGTTCGGCCACACGGCAAAAGATCAGATAGTTCCCATGTGTTCTTTTGCGGATGCCCAGGGATTCATAGCGCGGCACCAGTGGCCAGGCTTTCGGCATGTCAGACAGCTTTGAACACGCCTCGCGAAGTTCACGCACAAAGGAAAGGGCCCGCTGGGGGTTGTCTCTGGCGATCCAGTCGCCGATGGCCTCGAGATCGGCAAGAGCCGAGTCAGTGAGGACAACTTTCATCCGGAGGTCCGGCCCGTCATGCCCATGTATTTGGCCTCAAGCCGGTCGAAAGCGGCATCAAAGTCCATCACTCGCCCTGCCCGCGCATCGGCAAGACCTTGTGTGACAGCAGCATCAAGAACCGCCAGACGCAATTCGCGCTCCTGCACAAGACGAATTCCCTCGCGCAGTACTTCGCTCTTCGAATTATAACGTCCCGACGCCACGAGCTCCGACACATAATTTTCGAGCACTGAACCAAGATCGGCACTGATCGGCATCAAACAACTCCTCATCTTTTGTCCAATAACTATTATTGGAGTTTGGGGTCTTCCGCAAGCTGTAGGATTGTCCGACTGCGGCGCGACAGAAATAGCCTATATTTAAAGTCCTATATAGAGAATTTTATGCACATCTGGGTCAATACTACCCCAATCAAGAAACTACGTGTGCCTTCCTCTATTGTCGGCTGTCAAAGACGAACAGACACGAGCTCGGAGTGTTGACGTAAATATAGTGGGGGTAAGCCGGATGCGTCGGCTAAAATGAAATTGGGGCCATAGGCCCCAACTCCAATGCAGGAAGTTCAAATGAAAGGATATGTAAAAATAAAAACTACAAAACCCGAAGCAATAGATACAAACCACGGATTATGTCGCATTGTGTCGATTAAAAAGAATTCAGACGCTTCTCGTTTTGTTTCAATGCCCTCTATCTCCTCATCCAAAACATAGTTGAGAATTGTCGGAATAGTGAGATGCAGCTTCTTTTTGCGCCGCAGTTTAGGCGGCGTTTCCTTCAATGACATTTTTCGTTTCCTTCAGCATGTGTTACCGACCTTCCTGTACCTGACCATATGCGTACCCCTAGATTGTCACCCCGGCGGCTTCGACCATCGAATCCGAGTGAGTGATGAGATTTTGTTACATCTGTCGAGCATTCTATGCAAGCCTTAATAGGCGGAAAGAGTTTTTAGTAGGTTTTCAGCATTTTTTGTTTGACTAGATGCTCCAGTTTGTGTACACATCACTTCGCTGAGACAGCAAATCAGCGTAAATCTCGCCAAATCCTGACATCCAGAGGTTCCGCACCTCTGGTTAGGATTTACAAATGAGGGTTTTCTCAAGGAGAAATAAAGAATGGCACTTATCCAAGAAGCTAGTCGCGGCACCAAAGGCAGTGACACTTCGGGGGTGGGGCGCGATGTGGGTGCGATCGTGCAAGAAAAGGAGAGATTTTCTATCACTCTCTCTCCCGCCGCCGCGAAAGCATTTCAAGAACTCAAAGAGGCAACAGACGCAGATACCGATACAGAGGTGTTTCGCAATGCGTTACGACTCCATATCTCACTTCTAAGGGCTCATAAGAAAGGCAAGAAGATTTACATTGAGGATGAGAATGGCAAAGCGCTCGTTCAAGTAGACCTTTTTGCGCCAATGTAGCGTACATAGCATGAACTAGAAAAGGCCCGTTCCAAGCGGGCCTTTTTCCTCTTGAGCCAAGATTCCAAGAATGGCGTCTGGTCTAAATATGAATGACCAACCGCATTGTATCTTGCTTCCAAGGCTTCTTCATTGCACGGCAGGGGCTATGTGACAGGCGTCAAGCAGCCGATGTGACGTGAGCTGCCGAGACTACTTCCGTCACGCCCTTCACCCGTAAGCAATTGGCACACGCAAGCAATACCATCGCAATCAGTTACGCGATGCTTAAGAGCATACTCAAAAGCCTGAAACGCCCAGAAATACTTTACCCACTCGCGAAGGTGAGGTTCTGACCGCTCAGCTATGACATAACTGTGCAAAACCTCAGATCGCGCCTTGCAACGCCTTCAGATGATCGAGCGCCTCAAGTGCCTTGCGCTTCTTCTCGTCATCGGTGGCATCAGCCACGTCTTCCTCGGCGTTCTTGATCTGGCGGGCGAGTGCCGATGCATCGAGATCGGCAAGCGGGATCGCCGTTTCCGCCAGCACGGTGAGGCCGCTGGCATTCACTTCGGCAAAGCCGCCGCGCACGAAAATCTTGTCGGCGCCATCGCTCTTCTGAACGGTGACGACGCCAGGCTTCAGCGTGGAAAGCACGGGCGCGTGGCCCGGGAGAATGGTCATCTCGCCTTCCGAGCCCGGAAGCTGGACACTCGCCACCTCGCCCGAGAAGAGCAGGCGGGACGGAGAAACGAGTTCGAAATGCAGAGCCATGTCCGATCCTTGTGACGCCCCACCCGGCCCATGCGGACAGGATGGGGCAAAAAGTTAGGCTGCTTCGGCCGCGAGCTTCTTGGCCTTGGCGACGGCTTCCTCAATGGTTCCCACCATGTAGAAGGCGGGTTCCGGCAGGTGGTCGTAGTCACCGTTGCAGAGGCCCTTGAAGCCCTTGATCGTGTCTTCGAGCTTGACCTGCACGCCGGGCGAGCCAGTGAACACGGCAGCGACGTCGAAGGGCTGCGACAGGAAGCGCTCGATCTTGCGGGCGCGAGCCACGCTGATCTTGTCCTCTTCGGAAAGCTCGTCCATGCCGAGAATGGCGATGATGTCCTGGAGCGCCTTATAGCGCTGCAGGATCTGCTGCACCTGACGGGCGACCGCATAGTGCTCTTCACCGATGATCGCGGGCTGTAGCATGCGGCTGGTCGAATCGAGCGGGTCCACAGCCGGATAGATGCCCTTCTCGGCGATCGAACGCGACAGCGTCGTCGTGGCGTCAAGATGGGCAAAAGAGGTGGCCGGCGCCGGGTCGGTCAAATCGTCGGCCGGCACGTAGATTGCCTGGATCGAGGTGATCGAACCCTTGGTCGTGGTGGTGATCCGCTCCTGCAGCGCGCCCATGTCAGTGGCCAGCGTCGGCTGATAGCCCACGGCAGAAGGAATGCGGCCCAGAAGGGCGGACACTTCGGAACCAGCCTGGGTGAAGCGGAAGATGTTGTCGACGAAGAAGAGCACGTCCTGGCCTTCGTCGCGGAAGTGCTCAGCGACCGTGAGGCCGGTGAGGGCCACGCGGGCGCGGGCGCCCGGCGGCTCGTTCATCTGGCCGAACACCAGCGCGCACTTCGACTTTACGTTCGGATCGGGATTGTGCGGATCGGCGTTGACCTTGGATTCGATGAACTCGTGATAGAGATCGTTGCCCTCACGCGTACGCTCGCCCACACCGGCAAACACGGAATAGCCGCCGTGCACCTTGGCGATGTTGTTGATGAGCTCCTGAATGAGCACGGTCTTGCCCACGCCGGCGCCGCCGAACAGGCCGATCTTGCCGCCCTTGGCGTAGGGCGCGAGGAGATCGACGACCTTGATGCCGGTGACAAGAATTTCGGCTTCCGTCGACTGCTCGACAAATTCCGGGGCAGGCGCGTGAATGGGACGGCGCGCCTTGGTCTTGACCGGGCCTGCCTCATCGATCGGCTCACCGATCACGTTCATGATGCGGCCCAGCGTTTCTTCGCCAACCGGCACTGAGATTGGCGCGCCAAGATCCTTGACGGCCTGGCCGCGCACGAGGCCTTCGGTCGAGTCCATGGCGATGGTGCGCACAGTGTTCTCGCCGAGATGCTGCGCCACTTCGAGGATCAGGCGGTTCTCGCCGTTCATCGTTTCGAGCGCGTTCAGAATTTCCGGAAGATCGCCGTCAAACGATACGTCAACGACGGCGCCGGTGACCTGGGCGATGCGGCCCGTGGCGCCCGCCGTGGATGATGCTGCTTTCTTGGCCATGATGGTTTCCTTTGCAGTGTCGGGTTAGAGCGCTTCCGCGCCCGAAATGATTTCGATGAGTTCCTTGGTGATCTGCGCCTGGCGCTGCCGGTTGTAGCGGATCGTCAGCTTGTTGATCATGTCGCCGGCGTTGCGCGTCGCGTTGTCCATGGCGGACATGCGCGCACCCTGTTCAGACGCGGCGTTCTCAAGCATGCCGCGGAAGACCTGCACTGCGATGTTGCGCGGCAGAAGATCGCCGAGGATTTCGCTTTCCTCGGGCTCGGCCTCATAGACCGCGCCACCGAGGTCAGGCACCTTGCTGGTGTCGATCGAAGCGGGGATGAGACGCAGCGCCGTCGGCTTCTGCGAGATCACCGACTTGAATTCCGAGAAGAACAGCGTGCAGACATCGAACTGGCCAGCCTCGAAGAGCGCCAGGATCTTCTGGGCGACGCCACCGGCATGGCCGAACTCGACGGCCTTGATGCCGCGGAAGTCGACGGCCTCGATGATATACTTGCCATAGAGGCGCTTCAGCGCGTCATTGCCCTTCTTGCCGACCGTCAGGATCTTGACGGTCTTGCCTTGGGCGATGAGCCGGTCCGCATGTTCGCGCGCCAGCTTCACGATGGACGTGTTGAAGCCGCCGCACAGGCCGCGTTCAGCCGTTGCGACGACGAGGAGATGGACGTCGTCCTTGCCGGTGCCGGAGAGCAATACTGGCGCGCCCGGCTTGCCTTCCATGGCGGAGGCCAGGTTCGACAGCACGGTCGCCATGCGCTCGGCATACGGGCGCGCCGCGACAGCGGCTTCCTGGGCGCGGCGCAGCTTCGCCGCGGCCACCATCTGCATGGCCTTGGTGATCTTGCGCGTCGCCTTCACCGAGGCGATGCGATTGCGGAGATCCTTTAAGCTCGGCATCGGCCCCTCTTATCAGGCGAAGGACTTGGCGAAGGCTTCAACCGCCGCCTTGAGCTTCGGCATGGTGGCGTCCGAAATAGCCTTCTCGCTGCGGATCGCTTCGAGCACGGCGGCATTCTTCTCGCGCATGAAACGCAGCAGGCCGTCTTCGAAAGCGCGCACCTTGGCGACCGGCAACGCGTCGAGATAGCCGTTCACGCCGGCATAGATCGACACCACCTGCTCTTCCATCTTGAGCGGCGAAAACTGTGCCTGCTTGAGGAGCTCGGTCAGGCGGGCGCCACGGTTGAGCAACTTCTGCGTTGCCGCATCGAGGTCGGAACCGAACTGGGCGAAGGCCGCCATTTCACGATACTGGGCGAGCTCGCCCTTGATCTTGCCGGCCACCTGCTTCATCGCCTTGGTCTGGGCGGCGGAACCGACGCGCGACACCGAGAGACCGACGTTCACGGCCGGGCGGATGCCCTGGTAGAAAAGATCGGTTTCAAGGAAGATCTGTCCGTCCGTGATCGAGATCACGTTGGTCGGAATGAAGGCCGACACGTCGTTGCCCTGGGTCTCGATGACCGGCAGCGCGGTGAGAGAACCCGCACCCATGCTGTCGTTGAGCTTGGCGGCGCGCTCGAGCAGACGCGAATGCAGATAGAACACGTCGCCCGGATAGGCTTCGCGGCCCGGCGGACGGCGGAGGAGTAGCGACATCTGGCGATAGGCCACAGCCTGCTTCGAGAGATCGTCATAGGCGATCAGGGCATGCATGCCGTTGTCGCGGAAATATTCACCGATGGTGCAGCCGGCGAAGGGTGCAAGATACTGCATCGGGGCCGGATCGGAAGCGGTCGCGGCGATCACGATTGAGTATTCAAGGGCACCGTTGTCTTCCAGAACCTTCACGAACTGCGCAACTGTCGAGCGCTTCTGGCCGCAAGCGACATACACGCAATAGAGCTTGTCCTTTTCCGGACCGGCAATGTGGATGGGCTTCTGGTTGAGGATGGTGTCGAGAATGATGGCGGTCTTGCCGGTTTGGCGGTCACCGATCACGAGCTCGCGCTGGCCGCGGCCGATGGGGATCAGCGCGTCGATGGCCTTCAGGCCCGTCGACATGGGTTCATGCACTGACTTACGCGGAATGATGCCGGGCGCTTTCACGTCGACGCGGGCGCGGGCCTTGGTCTTGATCGGGCCCTTGCCATCGATCGGGTTGCCGAGCGGATCGACGACGCGGCCGAGAAGTTCCTTGCCGACCGGCACTTCCACGATGGCGCCGGTACGCTTGACGGTGTCGCCTTCCTTGATGTCACGGTCGGAACCGAAGACCACGACGCCGACGTTGTCGCTTTCGAGGTTCAGGGCCATGCCCTTGATGCCATTGCCGAACTCGACCATTTCGCCGGCCTGCACATTGTCGAGGCCGTAGACGCGGGCAATACCGTCACCCACGGAGAGAACCTGGCCGATCTCGGCCACTTCGGCGTCCTTGCCGAAGTCCTTGATCTGCTTCTTGAGGATCGATGAAATTTCTGCGGCGCGGATGTCCATTACTGGGCCCCCTTCATGGCGACTTTGAGTGAATTGAGTTTCGTAGCGAGTGAGTTGTCCATCATGCGGCTGCCCACCTTGACGATGAGGCCGCCGAGGATGGACGGATCAACCTTGGTTGCCAGCGCAACATCGGAACCGGTGGCGCCCTTGAGGGCGGCCTTGAGATCGGCGATCTGCTTGGCAGTCAGCTTTTCGGCGGAAGTCACTTCCGCAGTAGTCTCGCCCTTGGACTGGGCGACCAGCGTGGCGAAGGCGGCGATGGCGCCGGGAACTGCGGCGAGCCGGCGGTTGCGGCCCATCACGCGGAGGAAATTGAGCGTCAGGCCACCGATGCCGGCCTTGGCGGCAAGGGCCTCGACGGCGGCAAGCTGGTCTTCGGCCTTGAACACCGGCGAACGCAGCAGGCGCTGCAGGTCGGATGATTCATCAATGAGCGCCTGGAAGGACTGCAGGGCCTTGCCAACCTCGGCTACTGCCTTGCTTTCCTGGGCGAGGTCGAAGAGGGCCCGCGCATAACGGCCCGAAACCCCGGAAACGGCTTGATCTGTCGTCGCCACGATCGATCTTTCAAAAGGACTTCGGAAGAGGCGGTGCCACGCCCTAAGTCATTGATTTTTCTGGAAAGCGCTTCGCACAAGTTGACACAGGGCAAAACACTGCGGAACGGAGGCTGCCTCGCCGCGGGCGCTGGGTAACACATGAATTTGGGACTCGCAACAGCGATTCTCCGCACAATCGCCGCATTGTTATTTGCCCTTCGCTGCCGCCGCTTCTAAGCCTTTTGAAGATCACACATGCAAGGAGCGAGAAGATGAAAATCGGCATTGTCGGCCTGGGCCGGATGGGCGCCAATATCGCACGGCGCCTGATGCGCCACGGCCATGCCCCGGTCGTCCATGACCGCAATGCCGAGGCCACGGCCGCCCTCGCCAAAGATGGCGCCACACCGGCTGGCGATGTGAAGGCGCTGCTGGCGGCGCTGCCAGCACCCCGCGCCATCTGGCTGATGCTGCCGGCGGGCGCCATTACCGGCGCCATGATCGAACAGATGGCGGAGCTTTTGTCGCCCGGCGACATCCTGATCGACGGCGGCAACAGCCATTTCAAGGAAACCGTGGCGCGCGGCCGGGCTTTGGCGGCGCGCGGCATCCATTTCATTGATGTGGGCACTTCGGGCGGCGTCTGGGGCCTGGAGCGCGGCTATTGCATGATGATCGGCGGCAATGAGGCGGCCGTGCACCATCTCGATCCGATCTTTGCCGCCCTCGCACCTGGAAAGGGCGATATCGAGGCGACACCACAGCGTGACGGCCGCGATCCACGCGTCGAACAGGGCTATATGCACTGTGGGCCGTCAGGCTCCGGGCATTTCGCCAAGATGGTCCACAACGGCATCGAATACGGCATGATGCAGGCCTATGCCGAAGGCTTCCATATCCTGGCCACACGCAACGACAAGGCTCTGCCCGAAGCCGAACGCTTCAACTACGACGTTGCTGATCTCGCTGAAGTCTGGCGGCGCGGCAGCGTTGTCTCATCCTGGCTTCTCGATCTCGCCGCCATCGCCCTGGCCAAGGACGGCAAGCTCGCCGGCTTCACCGGTGCCGTGGCCGATTCGGGCGAAGGGCGCTGGACCGTCGAGGCCGCAATTGAGCAGGCCGTGCCGGCCGAGGTGCTGGCGGCGGCGATCTTCACCCGCTTTCGCTCACGCAGTGACAACACTTTTGCGGAAAAGCTGCTTTCGGCCCTGCGCTTTGAGTTCGGCGGTCATGTCGAGCCGAAATAGCCAGCTTCACGGCCTCTAAGCGAGGGCCTGAAAAGGGCGGGGCCCGCCCCACTTGCGTGGGAGCGAGCCCCTGGGAGGAACTGTTAATGGCGCTTACTTGAGGGCCTTGCTGCGGGCGATCGCGCTGATCTGGTAACGCTTGGCTCCGATATCGCGGAGATCGGCGTCCGACAGGGTCTCGAGCTGCTCGCGCATGGCCTGATAGCCCTTGTAGCGAGCCCGGCGCTCAAGGAAGCGGCCAAATTCTGAAAGGCTTGCAAACATGGGCGAAACCTTTCTGGATTAGCGGGCCGAGTCGCGAGCGACGCGCTGAATGTCGGCGCGGAGAATGCCGAGATCGGCAAGCTCGCGGTTCGTCAGCGCAGTGAGCTCGGAAACGGTGCGGTTATAACGGCGCCAAGCGGAAATGCGGCTCTTCAGAACTTCGAACATCTTGATATCCTTCTCTTCAATGTCTCACCGGGCCTGTCCCGGAGTGCTACTTTTGTTTTTTCAACAGGCAAAAGATATGTGCGTTGCAGCAAAAAGTGAAATGCAAATTTCTCATACCGCTCATTCCATGATGATTGAGAAATTTTTATGCTGTTATAACAACTTAACAAATCCTTACGTGATCAAATTGCCATCTTCTCGTGATCAAACCTTAGCAATTCTGACGCAATTGTGGGCATCTTGATCATCCTGTCATACACTTGTTGCATAACTTAAGGTGTTTTGCTGGCCATTTGGACAAGTTCGGCCCAAGAAATACGCTGCATCGCAATATGATATGCGGCAACGCAGCATACAAGATACCGCACGACAGGACTGACTGCGCCGCCCTTGCCGGTGATATCCGGAGCATGGCAAGGCTGCGGGCCATGAGCCGCGATTTCTCCAGCCCTGGCCGTTCCGTCGCCTATGCAGCAAAGGCCATGGCGGCAACCTCTTCGCCCGCCGCCACGCTGGCAGCCCTCGACATCATGAAAGCTGGCGGCAATGCCGCAGATGCAGCAGTGGCGGCCTCCGCCGTGCTCTGCATCACCGAGCCGCACATGACGGGGATCGGTGGTGACTGTTTTGCCATCATCGCCACGCCAGACGGCAAGCTTACAGGCCTCAATGGCGCAGGCCGCAGCGCCGCGGCGGCCACAGCAGAATGGCTGGCTGCCGCGAAGTTGAGCCGAATCGACCCCCATTCCGTTCATGCCGTGACGGTGCCAGGCGCCATCGACGCCTGGGATGCCCTGTTGCGCCAGCACGGAAGCATGGCGCTGGGCGAGGTGCTTCAGCCCGCCATCGCCCTTGCCGAGTCCGGTGTACCGACACAGCCGCGTGTCGCCCGCGACTGGCCGCAAAACGTGGAGCTTCTGGCGGCAGATGCCGGCGGCGCCCGCCACTATCTCAAGAACGGCCGCGCACCTGCCACGGGCGATGTGATGCGCTATCCGGCATTGGCCGAAACCCTGCGGGCAATCGCCCGCGAAGGCCGCGATGCCTTCTACACAGGAGCCATAGCCGCCGATATCATCCGCACACTAAAAGAAAAGGGCAGCCTCCTCACCGAAGCCGATTTCGCCTCCGCGGCCTGTGAATGGGTGAAGCCGATCGCCATCGATTTCCACGGCACCGCGATCAACGAGATTCCGCCCAGCGGCCAGGGGCTGACGGTACTGATCGCCCTCAACATCCTCAAATGCTTCGGGCTCTCTGCGCTCGATCCGCATGGCCCGCAGCGCCGGCACCTCGAGATCGAAGCCCTGAAACGGGCCTGGGTCCTGCGCAACCGCCATATTGCCGATCCCGGCTTTGCCGAAGTGCCGGTGGCCGAGTTGCTGTCAGATGCAACGACGCAGCGGCTCGCCGCCTCGATCGACCCGCAACGCGCCAGTGACATGCGGATTGTCCTGCCACCCTCCGACACGGTCTATCTGTCGGTCGTTGACCAGAACAGGCTCTGCGTCTCTTTCATCAATTCCATCTACTGGGATTTCGGCTCAGGCATTGTCACTGAAAAGACCGGCATCGCCTTGCAGAACCGCGGCTGCGGTTTCTCCTGCGATCCGCGTCACCCCAATGTCATCGCCCCGTCGAAGCGCCCGCTGCACACTATCATTCCGGCCATAGCGCTTCGCGGCGGCAAGCCCGACATGGTCTTTGGCGTCATGGGCGGCGACTTCCAGCCCATGGGTCACGTGAACGTGACGCTCAACCGCTATGCCTATGGCATGGACCCGCAACAGACCCTCGACATGCCGCGCCTGGTGCCATCCGGCGAAGCAGTGGAATACGAGAGTGCCCTCCCGGAAAGCGTCAGGAAAGATCTCGCTGCCCGCGGCCACAACATGATCGCGGCACAGGAGCCATTGGGCGGTGGCCAGATCATTGCCATCGACCATGAGCGCGGGCTTCTCATGGGTGGCTCCGATCCGCGCAAGGATGGCTTTGCTGCCGGCTTCTGAAGCGCCAATGGTTAACGCGTATTAGCCATAAACATTCTGCGAACATTTACCGAGTGTCACTAGTCTCGGGCATCATCGCGCCCGTCAGGTCTGCTGCCGGGCCCTGTCCGAGCTGGGAGAGAGACTTGCCAAAGGAAAGCGCTGAAGTCACACAGTCAATCGGTGTGGCCCTGGAAACGGTTGTCTCCAACCAGCTTCTGGCACAAGCCATCGCAGCGGCTGGCGAGGCCGCCTATCACTGGTCGATCGGCACTGACACATTGACCTGGAGCGGCAACGCCGCAAGTATCCTGCACCGTGCCATCACCGATATGGACACCGGGCGCAAATTTGCCGGCCTCCTTGATTCCGACAATCTCACGAGCCGCTTCGACACCGTGATGAATGCCGCGGCCGAGGCCTCTGCCGAAAGTGTGCCGTTCCGCATTGAATACCGCCTGCGGGCCAGCGGTGATGCCCCATCCATCTGGGTTGAGGACTCGGGGTGCTGGATTCCGGATGCCGATGGCCGGCCGAAGGAAGTCTTCGGCGTCATTCATCCGATCACGGACCGGCACGAGCAGGACCAGCAGCTGAGCTATCTCTCGCGCAACGACCAACTCACCGGCCTCATGAATCGTGGACGCATGACTGAAGCGCTGGGCGATGCGATCTCGGTATCCATCCAGGACGGAACGCCCTGCGCCTTCGCTGTTGCCGCCATCAACAACCTCAATGTCATCAATGATGCCTATGGCTTCGAGACGGGCAACGAGGTGATCACTGCCGTTGTCGACCGCCTGCGCAAGGTGATGCGCTCGGGCGACGGCATTGCCCGCTACTCCGGCGGCAGCTTCGGCATCATTCTCAATTGCTGCACGCCGCAGGAGCTGGCCTATGCCCTTGACCGCTATCTTCTCGCCGTGCGCGAAAGCGTGATCGAGACATCGCATGGCCCTGTCTGGGCCCTGCTATCGATCGGTGCCGTCTCCGTTCCCGACAATGCCGAGACGGCCAATGCGGCCATGGCCTGTGCCGAGGAAGCCCTCAACAAGGCGCTGCAGAACACAAGCGACACCTATGATGTCTATGTCCACTCGGACCAGCGCCAGACGCAGCGCATGCTCAATGCACGCTGCGCCACCGAGATCATCGATTGCGTCAAGAACGGCACCTTCCTGCTAGCCTTCCAGCCGCTGGTCGATGCCAAGACCCGTGAGCCGCTGCTTCACGAGGCGCTGCTCCGGCTGCGCGACAGCGCCGGGGAATATGTGACCGCAGGATATCTCATCCCGATCGCCGAGCGCCTCGGCCTCATCCGCCTGATCGACCGCGCCGTTTTGCAGTTGGCACTCGAGACCCTGCATCGCTTCCCGGAAGCGAGAATCTCCATCAACATTTCGGCGACGACCGCCAATGACGAGCGCTGGAACAGCCAGCTCATCGAGCTGATCGCAGCCGCCGAACCTCTCAACGAACGCCTTATCGTCGAGTTCGCGGAAACCATCGCACTGGCTGACCTGCCAGTGGCCATCGAGTTCTTCAAGCGCCTGCGCGCCGCGGGCTGTTGCGTGGCGATCGATGATTTCGGTGCGGGCTTCACTATGTTCCGCAATCTTCGTGAACTGCCAGTCGACATCATCAAGCTCGACGGCAGCTACTGCCGCGGTGTTTCCATCAACCCCGAGACGGAGTTCCTCGCCAAGTCGCTCATCGACATGGCGAAGCATTTCGGGATCAAGACCGTGGCCGAATGGGTGGAGACCGCAGAGGACGCCCAGGCACTGACGGAGCTCGGCATCGACTATTTGCAGGGCAATCATTTCGGAAGGCCGGAAGTGAAAGCTCCCTGGAAAGATGAGGACAGTTCCGCTTTCGCCTTCACGGCGGAAGAGGCCGCCATCCCGAGTGCCATGCCGGAGTCACCAGAAGCAGCGATGGAGCCCGGGCGCCCTGCAGCACTGGACACTGAGATGTCTGCGACCGTCGCGGCACCGGAAGAACCGGCTGCCCCCGCCTTCATCGACGAGCCCGCCAGCCACCATGCTACCACGTCAATCGCGTCGAATGAGATTGTGGAAGAGATCCCCGCCGAACCTGCTCTCGAGACGATTCAGGATGAAGTTGCGGCTGAAGATGACTATTCGCCCGAAATGCCGGTGCTTGAAGCTGAGGCACCTGTCTTCGATGAGGCCGAAGAGAGCCTCTCTCAACTGAAGAAGGCTCTCGACGAACTGGCCCTGCACTTCGGTCCGAAGCCGGATCACGAAACGGGCAGCCAGCGCCTGGCGGGCTGATCTTAGCGGTTGAGCTGATCGATCTTCTGCTGCATCGCGGCAAGCTGCTCCTTCAGCGATTGCAGTTCATCCTTGCTCGGACCGGATGACGGCTTTTCGCTTGCCGCCGCGCGTGGAGCAGCACCGCCACCACCGAAGGGATTGGGAAAGTTCGGCATGGCCGAGCCGAAGGGCGTGAACATGCGCAGCGAATCTTGGAACAGCTGCATGTTGCGCTTGGCCTGTTCCTCAACGGCTTTGAAGGCATCGCCGCCGAAGGACTCGAACATCTGGTTGCGCAGCTTCTCCTGCTCCTTGAGCAGGTTGCCCATGGAGAATTCGAGATAGCCCGGAACCATGGCCTGCATGTTGTCGCCATAGAAGCGTATGAGCTGGCGCAGGAAATTGATCGGGAGAAGGTTGTTCTCACCCTTGTTCTCTTCCTCGAAGATGATCTGCGTGAGCACGCCGCGGGTGATGTCTTCGCCGGTCTTGGCATCATAGACGATGAAGTCCGAGCCTTCCTTGACCATGCGCGACAGGTCTTCGAGTGTCACATAGGTGCTGGTGGCTGTGTTGTAGAGCCGCCGGTTCGCATATTTCTTGATGACGGTAGCATTTTTCGGCTGTTCTTGTTTGCTTGGGCCCTGGTCTTCACTCACGGACTTGTTCTCCCGGACAAGCGCCGGACGTGAATAAAGGTGCGGCGCGGTATAAAAACCTGCCCCTCGCACCGCACAATTGCAAGCGCAAAAACAGGTGGCTGTCCTGCACGAGACATATGTCGCATTGCAGCATTCATGCGCCCGTGCTTTGGGGGCGCAACAATCGTCAAGGCAAACGAAAGCAGGGCAACACAGTCATGCCGTTTTGCTGCCAAGACAGTTCCGTCATGGCGCAAGACGCACTATGTGTAGCAGACACCACCAACCTTCAATTCCGGGAGTTTCCATGTCCTCCGACATCGTCATCGTTTCCGCCGCCCGCACAGCCATCGGTTCCTTCAACGGTGCGCTGGCGTCACAGACGGCAGCACAGCTCGGCACCGTCGCCCTCAAGGCCGCCATTGCACGCGCCGGGATCGAAGCAGCGGATGTCAACGAGGTGATCCTCGGCCAGGTTCTCACCGCCGCGCAGGGCCAGAACCCCGCACGCCAGGCCGCAATCCACGCCGGCATTCCCAACAGCGCCACCGCCTGGGGCATCAATCAGGTCTGCGGCTCGGGGCTTCGCACCGTGGCGCTCGGCGCCCAGCAGATCCAGTCGGGCGATGCCAGCATCGTGGCTGTCGGCGGACAGGAATCCATGAGCAAGTCCACCCATGCCGCGCACCTGCGCGATGGCGTGAAGATGGGCGACTGGAGCTTCATCGACACGATGATCCGGGATGGATTGTGGGACGCCTTCAATGGCTATCACATGGGCACGACCGCCGAGAATGTCGCCAAGCAGTGGCAGATCACCCGTGATCAGCAGGATGAATTCGCCGTCAAATCGCAGAACAAGGCCGAGGCCGCCCAGGCCGCAGGGAAGTTCAAGGACGAAATCGTGCCTGTCACGATCAGCACCCGCAAGGGCGACATCGTCGTCGCCGAAGACGAATACATCAAGAAGGGCGTGACACTCGACTCCATCGCCAAGCTCAAGCCGGCCTTCCAGAAGGACGGCACTGTGACGGCCGCCAATGCCAGCGGCATCAATGATGGCGCCGCCGTGCTCATCCTTATGAGCGCCAAGGAAGCAGCCAGGCGCGGCCTCGATCCCTTGGCCCGCATCGCCTCCTACGCCACCGCCGGTGTCGACCCGGCTATCATGGGCTCAGGCCCCATTCCGGCCTCGCGCCTTGCCCTCAAGAAGGCGGGCTGGTCTGCCGGCGATCTCGATCTCATCGAGGCCAATGAGGCCTTTGCGGCGCAGGCCTGCGCGGTGAACAAGGACATGGGCTGGGACCCGGCCAAGGTGAATGTCAATGGCGGCGCCATCGCGCTGGGCCATCCCATCGGTGCCTCCGGCGCCCGGGTGCTCATCACATTGCTGCACGAGATGAAGCGCGCCAAGGCCAAGAAGGGTCTGTCAACGCTGTGCATTGGCGGCGGCATGGGCATTGCCATGTGCGTTGAACGCTGAACAACAAGAACACGCACAACAACAATAGAAATGGGAGGATGACATGGCACGGGTAGCATTGGTGACGGGTGGGTCGCGCGGCATCGGCGCGGCGGTTTCGAAAGCCCTGAAGGCGGCAGGCTATACGGTGGCCGCCAACTATGCGGGGAATGACGAGGCCGCCAACGCCTTCAAGGCCGAGACGGGCATTCCCGTCTTCAAGTGGGACGTCTCCAGCCATGAGGCATGTGCCGCAGGGATCAAGGCTGTAGAGTCGGCCCTGGGTCCGGTCGAGGTGCTGGTCAACAATGCCGGCATCACTCGCGATGCCATGTTTCACAAGATGAGCCTCGACCAGTGGAACGCCGTGATCGGTACCAACCTGAACTCGCTGTTCAACATGACACAGCCTGTCTGGGGCGGCATGCGTGATCGCGGTTTCGGCCGCGTCATCTGTATCTCCTCCATCAATGGCCAGAAGGGCCAGATGGGCCAGGCCAACTATACCGCCGCCAAGGCAGGCGAGATCGGCTTCATCAAGTCGCTGGCTCAGGAAGGCGCTGCCAAGGGCATCACCGTCAATGCCATCTGTCCGGGCTATATCGGGACCGAGATGGTGAAGGCCATCGCCCAGGACGTGCTCGACAAGCGCATCCTGCCGCTGATCCCGGTGGGGCGCCTGGGCGAGCCGGATGAGATCGCCCGCGCCGTCGCCTTCCTGGCAGCCGATCAGGCAGGGTTCATCACCGGGGCCACGCTTTCGATCAACGGTGGACAGTACATGGTGTGAGCGGTATCGCTGGCGCGTATGCGCCTCGTTGCCGACAAGCTCACCTGTGAACGCAATGGCCGCGAAATTTTTCGCGGCCTTTCCTTTGCGGTGGGCGAGGGCGAATACCTTGAACTGCGCGGCGCCAATGGTGCCGGCAAATCAACACTGCTGCGCCTGATTGCCGGGCTCGTGCCGCTGACGGCGGGCGTGCTGATGATGGAAGGTGGCGACGGCGATACACCGGTCGCGCAACAGTGCCACTTCGCAGGCCATCAGGAAGCGCTCAAGAGCGCACTCACCGTGCGCGAGAATCTGGAGTTCTGGGCTCATGTCCTGGATGGCGGTGCCGTGGATGAAGCCCTGGCTGCCTTCTCCCTCGACAGGCTTGCCGATGAGCAGGCCACCA
The DNA here is from genome assembly GCA_020161855.1 of Pseudomonadota bacterium. GTDB lineage: Bacteria > Pseudomonadota > Alphaproteobacteria > Rhizobiales > Aestuariivirgaceae > Aestuariivirga. Next base: position 447,021 of record JAIUNJ010000001.1, on the reverse strand, counting down.
TTCTCTCGGCCGGCCAGAGGCGAAGGCTGGCGCTGGCGAGACTCGCCATCGCCAGGCGGCCCGTCTGGCTTCTCGACGAGCCCGCCACTGCACTTGATGCCGTTCACACCGAGAAACTCGTCGGCCTCGCCACCCGCCACATGGCAACGGGCGGGCTTGTGATCGCCGCCACCCACGCGGAATGGGGCCTCGTGCCGTCGCGCACGCTGCATCTGGGAGAGGCGCCATGACAGCGTTCATGGCGCTGCTGCGCCGCGATGTGCAATTGGCCTTCCGCCAGGGCGGCGGCGCCGGATCCGCACTGGCTTTCATTCTGGCCTTTCTCGTCCTGGTGCCACTCGCCATCGGACCGGACCAAGCGACACTGTCACGCCTGGCGCCTGGCCTTCTCTGGCTGGCACTGCTGCTCGCCGTGATGCTGACCAGCGAGCGCATCTTCCAGCAGGATTTCGAGGATGGCACGATCGATGTGCTCGCCACGGCAAGGCTTCCTCTGGAACTGGCCTGTCTCGCCAAGGCGCTGGCGCACTGGCTGACGGTCGGCCTGCCGCTCGCCATTCTGTCACCGCTTCTGGGCTTCCTACTCAATCTCGATACAACGCGTCTTGTGCCCACGTTCCTCGCCATGCTGGCAGGTTCGGCGGCACTGTCCTTCATCGCCGCCATTGCAGGTGCAGTGACGGCGGGCCTGCGCCGCGGCGGGTTGCTCGTGCCCTTGCTCACACTGCCGCTTTATGTGCCGGTGCTGATCTTCGGCCTGTCCGCCTCATCCGGCACACTAGGGCCATCGGGCGCGGCACCGGCACTCATCGTGCTCTGCGCCATCACCCTGCTGACCCTCATCCTTCAGCCCTGGGCTTCCGCTGCGGCACTCAGAGCCTATTTTCGGTGACAATCCTTCGCTAAACTCGGCCCATGCAGGTTCTCGCCAATCCTCACCGTTTCCAGTCGCTCAGCCGGGCCGCCTTGCCCTGGATCTGGGCCCTGACGGCCGTTGCCTTCGCGGCTGGTCTCTATGGCGCCCTGTTCAACAGCCCCGCCGACTACCAGCAAGGCGAGACGGTGCGCATCATGTATGTGCATGTGCCTGCCGCCTGGATGGCGCTCTTCGTCTATGTACTGATGGCTCTGGCAAGCGCTGTGGCCCTCATCTTCCGCCACCCTCTTGCTGATGCGGCGGCCAAGACGGCAGCCCCCTTCGGCGCCGCGTTCTGCTTCCTCGCGCTCGCCACGGGCTCGATCTGGGGCAAGCCCATGTGGGGCACCTGGTGGGTCTGGGATGCCCGCCTCACCTCCATGTTCGTGCTCATGCTGCTCTATCTGGGCTACATGGCAGTCTGGCAGGCTTTCGAGGATCCGCATCGCGCAGCCGGGCTCGCCCGGGTCGTGGCCCTCGTCGGCGTCATCAACATCCCCATCGTCAAGTTTTCCGTCGACTGGTGGAACACGCTGCATCAGCCCGCAAGCGTCTTCAAGGTATCGGGCCCGGCCATCGATCCGTCCATGCTCTGGCCACTACTGGCCATGGCCATCGCCTATACGCTGCTGTTCCTGGCGCTCCACCTGATGGCCATCAACACCGAGATCGCTATGCGCAAGGCACGCGCAAAACGGCTGAAAGCAGCGGGACGGCACTGATGCTCGATCTCTCGGCAAAGCACGCAAGCTTCGTGATCACCGCCTATGCCTTGTCGGCGGCCGTGCTGGCTCTGATGGTCATCATCACCGTGCTGCGCGCCCGCCGCCATCGCGACAAGACGGATCAGCAATGACGCGGAAACGCCTTCTTCTGCTGGTCCCGGCCATAGCCTTCGCAGCACTCGCCATCCTGTTCTTCGTCGGCCTTTCCGAAGATCCTTCGCGTTTGCCGTCTGCCCTCATCAACCGGCCCGTACCGGCATTCAGCCTGCCGGCTGTCGATGGCCTCGACAGGCCTGGCCTGTCCGAGGCGGACCTCAAGACGGGCGGCGTCACCATCGTCAACATCTGGGCCTCATGGTGTGGTCCTTGCCGCGAGGAGCATCCTATCTTGATGGCGCTCGCCAAGCGCAGCGACATCCGCCTGGTCGGCATCAACAACAAGGACAATCCCGAGAATGCCCGGCGCTTCCTTGGCGCCCTTGGCAATCCCTTTGCGGCCGTGGGCGCTGATAGCAACGGCCGCATCACCATCGACTGGGGCGGCTACGGCGTGCCGGAAAGCTTCATCGTCGATGGCGCGGGGCTCATCCGCTACAAGCACGTTGGTGCACTTTATCCAGATGATCTCATCGGCAAGTTTGGAGATGAGATAGAGAAGGCGAAGAAGCCGCCGGGCTGATCTGCCTCAGCTGCGGCGCTTCAGCTTGACCTTGCCGTTCGACGGCTTCACCGGCTGTTCGGAATCGATCTTGTCCATCTCGCCGGCAATCAGCGTCAGACCGTCCATCATCATCTTGCGGTCTGAGGCCGAGAGAAGTTGCAGCAGCTTCTTGTCCACGTCATCAGCGGCCGATTGTGCGGTCTTCAGCGCCTTCTTGCCCACCGGCGTCAGCTTCACCGCATTCATGCGGGCGTCTTCCTTGGTGCGGCGGCGCTGCAGATAGCCTTGTGCCATCAGGCGGGCGACAAGATCAGCAAGTGTCGAACGGTCGATGCCGGTGATGCGGACAAGTTCGGTCTGGCTCTTGCCTTCATGGGCATCCACAGCCGAGAGCACCGTGTACTGACGATGCGTAAGCCCGGACTTGCCTGACTCCAACATATAGCTGTGAACGGAAAACTGCACCGCCCGCTTCAGCAAATGAGAGAAAGACCGCGCAAATGTTTTTGCGTCTTTGCTGCCCGACATCCTCAACCCTTTAGATCCACCACAACCTCCGGGCCGCTCAAGTTATCCGGGGCTGCGGCACATGTCCGGTCAAGCCAACCGGAGAAACATACCTTGAAACTTCGCGCGAGTCCTAGCTTCTGTCCCTTGGTGCCGCAAGAGAAAATCCGGCTCAAAAGCTTCACGCAACGACCCTCGCTCAAGCGTCACCATGAAATGCGGCGACGCTGCAAACAAGTCTTGACTCTTCAGTTGAAAGATGTGCAGCCGATCATCCGTCTGCGGACGGTTTTGCCGGTTCTTCCTGCATGTGCCGGGCCATGTAGGGCGCGTTGGCCAGGGCAAAGACAAGTGTGAGGGCGACAAGGCCGAAGACCTTGAAGGTGACCCATTCGTCTGTCGTGAAGTTGCGCCAGACAATTTCATTCAAAATGGCGAGCACGGCAAAAAAGATGCCCCAGCGCAGACTCAGGGTGCGCCAGGCGGCGTCCGGCATCTTGATGGCCTCACCCATGATATCCTTGATGAAGCTGCGGCCAAAGGCGAGTCCACCCAGAAGCAGCCCGGCAAACAGGCAATTGACCAGCGTCACCTTCACCTTGATGAAAGTCTCATCATGAAGATAGAGCGTCAGGCCGCCGAAGATGCCGACCAGAATCGCCGTGAACAACGGCATCTTCGCAACCTTGCCGGTTGAGAAGAAGGTGTAGGCGAGAACGGCAAGCGTGATCACCATGAAGACGCCAGTCGCCCAGAAAATTCCGGCCTTCCAGTTGACCAGAAAGAAAATGACCAGCGGCCCGAACTCGAGGAGCTGCTTCCGTCCCTGACTCATGCCTCATCCAATCCTGCAATAGCGCGCGAGAAGGCCTCTGCATCAAAGGCCTGCAGATCGTCAATCGATTCGCCGACGCCGATGGCGTGAATAGGCAGTCGGAATTTTTCAGCGATGGCGACAAGGATGCCGCCGCGCGCCGTGCCGTCAAGCTTGGTCATGATCAGCCCGGTAGCGCCCGCGACCTTGGTGAAAGCTTCCGCCTGGGCCAGCGCATTCTGGCCGGTCGTAGCGTCGAGCACCAGAAGCACGGCATGAGGAGCGGCAGCGTCATACTTTTTGATGACACGCACAACCTTGTCGAGCTCGTCCATGAGATAGGCCTTGTTGTGAAGGCGGCCGGCCGTATCGATAAAGAGAATGTCGGTGCCATCCTCCTTTGCAAGTTTCATGGCGTCGAAGGCAAGGCCTGCGGCGTCGGCCCCGGGTGGCCGCGACACCGTTTCAGCCCCGATACGCTTGCCCCAGACTGTGAGCTGTTCAATGGCCGCGGCACGGAACGTATCACAGGCCGCAAACTTGACCTTGAAATCTTCCCGCGCCGCAATGGCGCCGAGCTTGCCAATGGTCGTTGTCTTGCCGGAACCGTTGACGCCCACGACAAGGATGACGAAAGGTTTCTCGGCGCCGAAGTTAAACGGCACCTCGACCGGCTTCAGCACGCTGGAAACCTCCGCGGCGAGGATCGCCTTCACCTCTTCGGGATCGATTTCCTTGTCATAGCGCCCTGCCGACACGGCCTTGATGATGCGCTCCGAAACCGCAACGCCGAGATCAGCCTGGATCAGGGTGTCTTCCAGGTCCTGCAGGGTCGAGGCATCGAGCTTGCGTTTGGTGAAGATTGCCGTGATCGATCCGGTGATCGATTTCGACGATTTGGAAAGGCCATCCTTGAGCCGTGAGAACCAGCCCCGGCGCTGCTGTTGCTCGTCCTGAGCATCAGGAACCTGCGGTGCGGCGGGCACGGGAAGTGCGGGAGTAGGCTCGGGTGCGACGGGTGCCGTCTCCGGGGCAGGCGGCGGAGGCGGCGGGACCGGCACAGGCTCTGGCAGCACAGGCGCTGTGACAGGCTCGACAATCTCGGCTTTCGGCTTCTCTGCAGGAGCCGCGGTTTTTTTCGGTTTTACCGGTGAGGATGGCTTCTTCTCCACCGCCGCGGGCAGAGCGGGCTTTGCTTCGGGCTTCGCCTTTGCCTTGACCTTTGGAGGCTCCGGGGGTGGCGGAGGGGGAGGCGACGCCTTCTTCTTCGCCTCGGCGACCTTTGGCGCGGTCTTCTTCGCGGGCTCGGGCTTGGCTGCCGCCTGCTTGCTTTCGCTCTTCTTTGGCGCAGGCGGCGGCTCTGCCTTTCGCCTTGCCTCCAGCTTCGGCTTGACCTTCGCTGGCGATTCGGGCGCAGCCTGCTCGGCAGGCGGCGGCGCTTCCACCATCACGTCACGCAGCGGTTCCAGCACTGGAGCCTCGGCCTCTGCAGGCGGTGCTGGTGAAGCTTCACGTTCAACTTCCGGGGCAGGCAGTGCTGCCATTTCCGCCGGTGATGGCGGCGCCTGTTCTTCCGTCTTGCCGATGATGCGGTTGAAGAGTTTCTTGAAGAAGCTCATGCGGCCACGCTGACATCAAGACTGCTGTCGCGCGCCGCCTTGACCACGGCCCGGACAAGGGCACCCGGCATCATCTGCTGGCTGAAACGCGCCATGGCAAAATGCGGCGTGCGCCCGACGGTTGGTGTCTCGACGAGGATATCCCGCGTCGTTCCCACTTCCGCATTGAGGAAAGCCGCGAGCCGCTCTTCGCCCTTGGCGCGCAACAGGGCAGCACGGCGCTTGATGACCGCCTGTTCAACGGCAGGCATGCGCGCCGCCGGTGTGCCGGGACGCGGCGAGAACGGAAACACATGCAGGAAGGTGAGGCCGCATTCATCGACGATGCGCAGAGAGTTCTCGAACATCTCATCGCTCTCGGTCGGGAAGCCGGCAATAATGTCGGCGCCGAAGACGATATCCTTGCGGCGGCTCCTCAGCGTTTCGCAGAAGGCAATGGAATCCTCGCGGGCATGGCGGCGCTTCATGCGCTTGAGCACCATGTTGTCGCCGGACTGCAATGACAGGTGAAGATGCGGCATCAACCGCTCTTCTGCGGCAATCACTTCGATCAATTCCTCGTCGGCCTCAATGGAATCAATCGACGAGAGGCGGAGCCGTTTCAGATCCGGAACGTCTTTCAGGATCGCCGTCACCAGCGCCCCAAGTCTTGGCTTGCCTTCGAGATCGGCACCCCATGACGTGAGATCCACGCCCGAGAGCACCACCTCATTGTGGCCTTCGGCCACGAGCCGCCGCACCTGTTCGACAGCGGCCATCAGTGGCACCGAGCGCGAGTTGCCACGGCCAAAGGGAATGATGCAGAAGGTACAGCGGTGGTCACAGCCATTCTGCACCTGCGCGAAAGCCCGCGTGCGGCCCGAGAGCCGCTCGATCATGGGCACAACGGCTTCCTTCACCTGCATGATGTCGGAGACATCGACCCGCGGCGCATTGCTGCCCTTGAGCCAGCTTGTCGCCTTCAGCTTTTCCTCGTTTCCGAGGACGCGGGTTACTTCCGGCATGGCGGCAAAGGTTTCGGCTTCCGTCTGGGCCGCGCAACCGGTGACAATGATCTCGGCGTCGGGATTTTCCTTGCGCGCCTTGCGGATGGCCTGGCGGGCCTGGCGCGTGGCTTCCGCCGTCACCGCACAGGTATTGAAAACAATGGCGTTGGACAGGCCGGCCTTCTCGGCATGGCCACGCATGATCTCGGATTCGAAAGTGTTGAGGCGGCAGCCGAAGGTTTCAATGCGGGTGCCGCTCACGAGAGAAGGCTCCCCGGCAGCACGTCCTCATATTCATAGGCAACAGGCCCGGTCATGAGGATATGTCCGTTCTCCTCGTTGACCGCCATGAAGAGATCGCCGCCCGGAAGCGTGATCCGCGCCTTGGCATCAATGAGCTTGAGGCGGAAACCCGCCGCCATGGTGGCACAGGCCGCCGTGCCGCAGGCCTTGGTCAGGCCGGCACCGCGCTCCCAGACATTGACCACAACGTGATCACGGGCAACAACCCTGGCCAGTTCCACATTGGTCCGCTGCGGAAAGAGCGGATGATGTTCGATCATCGGCCCGACCTTGGCGAGATCGACGACATCGAGATCATCGACCCAGAAGATGCAATGCGGATTGCCGACATTCACCACTGAAGGCGAATGGATCAGCGGTTTGTCGATGGGGCCGACCTGCAATTCGATATGGCGCGTATCCGCAAAGGCCTCCGAGAGCGGGATATCCTTCCAGCCGAAACGGGGCTGGCCCTGGTCGATGGTGACAAGCAGCTTGCCCGCCGCCCGTGCCGACAGGAAGCCACCCTTGGTGTCGATGGTGGCACTGTCCTGGCCCTTCTCGGCCATGACAATATCGGCAATGCAGCGCGAGGCGTTGCCGCAGCTTTCCACCTCGCCGCCCTCGGCATTCCAGATGCGCATCTTCACATCGGCAACAGAAGACTGCTCCATGACAATGAGCTGGTCGCAACCGATGCCGCTCTTGCGGTCGGCAATGGCCCGTGCCTGATCATCAGAAATGGCAAGCGGCCGCGCGCGCCCATCCAGCACGACGAAATCGTTGCCGAGGCCATTCATCTTGCGGAACGGGATGGGGCTTTGCATGACCGGGCTTATATGGGGAAGTGCCGCCTGAAAGCTAGTGCGCGCCATCGCCGGCGTTAACCTCTGGCCCGGCGTCATCGACCTGCTAAGAGTTCACGCCATGGCGCAGACGGAGAAGCACGTCCCCGCCCATACACCCAACCACATTTCGGCGGGTTGGCGCTGCTTCTATGCCATCGCCTCGCCGGCCGTGATTGCCTATGGCGCCTACGGCATCTGGATCGACGATCTCTTCATTCCCGGCAAGCGCAGCACCGGCGTCCATCTGCAGGGGCTCGCCGCCTGGCTGGTCTTTGCCGCCATTCTCTGCATGGCGGCCAACATGGTCTCGGTGATCGTCGACCACTACGACAAGCGCAACAATGAAACGCGCTACCGGCTTTTCGCCAGCGTCACCTCATGGGCAGGCTGGATTCTCTTTTGTTTCGGCATCCTGCACCACATCCTCATCACACTGGCTGGCTGAGGCGCAGCCTCTCATTTCATTTCGGACGTGAGCAGGGTCTGCCCGGGCCTGAGCCAGGGCTTGAGATCCGCCCAGGGAATGACTGTCGGGTTGTAGTCCTCAAACAGGCAGTTGGACGCCACGTGCGGGAAATCCGTGCGACGAACGGCAAGACCATCGGGCAGGAAGGAGAGGCTGAATTCCCTTTCACCGGGCGGCTGGCTGTCCAGGAAACTCTGGCCCGCACAGCTGTCCTCGCCGCTATCGCCGGCGGCCGAGGCCGCTGCATTCCAGCGATCAAGGGCAAAGCTCTCGAAAACGGCCCGCTCCTCCTTGTTGGCAAGCTTCAGCACATGGCCGAAGCCATCGGGTGAAAGGTCGAGGCCATAGGTGCCGCCAATCTGGGTCATGGTTTCGAGATCGAAGGTCAACGGTGTGGCATAGTTGGAAGGATGCGCCCCGCCGCAGAAAACCGAGCCACTCTCCTCGATGCTGACGGCAGCCGGGCTCGCGTATTTCGCCTCGAACTGATACTCCACTTCCAGCTTGTCGCTGCGCCAGTCCGCCGGAACGCCATTCACGCAGTCGCGATAGCCCATCAACGATTGCTTGTAATAGTCCATCAGCACGGCATTGGCCTTTTCCATGCGGGTCCCGTCCGGGAAACGGCTGAACACCGGCACCTCCTGGCCGAAGGCCGAGTCCTTCATGTAGGTCATGAGAATGCCGCCGAAGGCGGCGGTCTTCTCCGTCGGTTCAAAGGACACACTGCGGAACCACAGGCCGTTGTAGGTCGCCGAGAGCTGGCTGTTCTGTGGCGGCAGCTTGTCCGCCGCCATCAATGGCACGCGCCTGAGCGATATCGGCAGCTTCTTCTTGCCGTCAGGCGAAGCCCAAGTGCCCGTGGCGCCCTTGCCATCGACACTGATTGACCAGCGGCCCGTGATCTTGGGGTCACCCGGCGGCAGATCAGGCACTTCCATGTGCCGCGCAGTCGTTTCCGTGAAGGCGAGAGGCGCACCGCTTCCGCCTCCATCCAGCACCAGATTGAGATCATAGAGTTTCGGATAGTAGCTGTAGCGCGACCCGTCAGCGAAGCCGCCCTTGTAGTCCGACGCATCGGCCCCGGCATTGAGCTCCACGATCACTTTCGATTTCCCGAGCGTCCCCTCGAAAACGCCTTCCCAGTCGGCAGCATGGACCTGTGGTGCTATCGTCAGGAACAGGGCGAGGGCCACCCACTGGCCCGGCTGGATTTGAAGTGGCATCGAAGGGCTCCGTTCTCGCTCGAAACGCCTTGAAACCACAGGCCGCAGCAGCCGGAAAGGGGAAAAGGGTGTTGTTTGACTTGTCCGGCCCTTTCCCCTATAGGCCCGCTCGATCTCCGATACGTCTTGAACGTCAGAGGTCCTTTCCACACATGGGAGCCTGAGGCTTCCGGGAGGTGGCAAGGCAAACATACGGCAGCGCGTTGCGCCCCCGGGTGTCATTGACGTTTGGGATGTTGACACAATTGCCCTCTCCCGTGCCCTGCGCGCGAGAGGGTGGCCAACAGGCAGGTGAGGGACCTCATCCGCCTTGCGGCATCTTCTCCCGTGCCATGTGTGGGAGAAGAAGAAGGAAAACGAATGTTCGAGACACTGACAGAACGCCTGACAGGCATTTTCGACCAGCTCACCGGCCGCGGTGCGCTGTCGGAGGCTGATGTCGATGCGGCCATGCGGGAGGTGCGGCGCGCGCTCCTCGAGGCCGACGTGGCGCTGGAAGTTGTCAAGTCCTTCACCGAGAAGGTGCGCGAAAAGGCCGTTGGCGCCGAAATCGTCAAGGCGATCAAGCCGGGCCAGATGGTCGTCAAGATCGTCCATGACCAGCTCGTGGAAACCCTCGGCTCCGACCAGTCGGCGCTGAACCTGCGGGCCAGCCCGCCGGTTGCGATCCTGATGGTCGGCCTGCAGGGCTCGGGCAAGACCACCACAACAGCCAAGATCGCCCGCCGCCTCACCGAGCGCGAGAAGCGCAAGGTGTTGATGGCCTCGCTCGATACGCGCAGGCCTGCGGCCCAGGAGCAGCTTGAGATTCTTGGCAAGCAGGTGAAGGTCGATACCCTGCCCATCATCAAGGGCCAGTCGCCGACCGAGATTGCCAAGCGCGCCATGTCGGAGGCCCGCAAGGGTGCCTATGACATTGTCATGCTGGACACGGCAGGCCGCCTTCACATTGATGAAGAGCTGCTGGCGGAGGCCGCCGCCGTCCGTGATATCGCCAAGCCTAAGGAAACGCTGCTCGTCGCCGACGCGCTGACCGGTCAGGATGCCGTCAACCTCGCCCGCGCCTTCGACGAGAAGATCGGTGTCACCGGCATCGTCCTCACCCGCATCGATGGTGATGGCCGTGGTGGCGCAGCGCTTTCCATGCGCGCCGTCACCGGCAAGCCCATCAAGCTCATGGGTACGGGCGAAAAGCTCGATGGCCTCGAGGACTTCCATCCGCAGCGCATCGCCGGGCGAATCCTTGGCATGGGTGACGTCGTCTCGCTGGTCGAGCGCGCCGCCCAGGACATCGACGCCGAAAAAGCCAAGAAGATCGCCGAGCGCATGCGCAAGGGCGCCTTCGACATGAACGATCTGGCCGACCAGTTGAAGCAGCTGGAAAAGCTGGGCGGCATGGGTAGCGTCATGAAGATGCTACCTGGCATGGGCAAGGTGCAGAAGCAGATCGAGGGCATGGACGTCGACAAGACGATCTTCAAGCGCCAGCTCGCCATCATCAATTCCATGACCAAGCGCGAACGCGCCAGTCCAAAAGTCATCGACGGCAAGCGCCGCAAGCGCATCGCCGCGGGCTCGGGCACCAAGGTCGAGGACGTCAACAAGCTCCTCAAGATGCATCTGCAGATGGCCGACATGATGAAGCAGATGGGTTCAGGCAAGGGACTCTTCGGCAAGATGTTCGGCGGCAAGGGCGCACCGAGCGAAGCCGAGATGGAAGCCATGCAGAAGGAACTCGCAGGCCTCGATCCCAATGCGCTTCCACCGGAACTCCGCGATCTCACGCAGGGCGGCGGGGCATTGCCGGCACCGGGCGCCATGCCTGATCTCTCGAAGCTCATGGGCCCTGGCGGCCCCAAGCTTCCCGGCCTTGGCGGGCTGCCCGGCCTGGGTGGCGGCTTCAAGGGCCTGCCGGGTCTGGGAAAGAAGAAATGACATGTTTCCCGAACTCGAAACCGAGAGGCTGCGCCTGCGGCAGTTCCGCGAGGCCGATGTCGAACCCTTGCTCGCATTCTACCAGGACCCTCTTTCGCAAAAGATCTTCGGGCCTGACGCGTCCTATGGCGAAGTCTGGCGTGGTGTTGCAAAATTCATCGGCCACTGGACGCTTCGTGGTTTCGGCCAATGGGCCGTGGAAGAAAAATCATCGGGCCGTTTCGCCGGTTATGCCGGTCTGTGGTTTCCCGGAGACTTCGCTGATGTCGAGGTGGGATACGGACTCCATCCGGCCTTCCGCGGCAAGGGCTACGCCCTCGAAGCAGCGCGCGCCGCGCGCGATCATGGCTACCGCACCCTCGGGCTCCCGCGGCTTGTCAGCTATATCGCGCCGGACAACCAGCCTTCCCTGCGGATCGCCGAAAGGCTTGAGGCCACGCCAGACGGGAGCTTCCTGCTCCATGGCAAGCCGCACACCATCTACCTTCACAAGAAACTTTGATCTTCAATTGCCAATTCAAGGAGAAACCACATGGCACTGAAAATCCGCCTCGCCCGTGCGGGCAGCAAGAAGCGTCCCTACTACCACATCGTGGTGGCAGCGGCGACCTCGCCCCGTGACGGCAAGTACATCGACGTCCTCGGCGCCTTCAATCCGCTGCTCAAGAAGGACGATCCGAACCGCGTGAAGCTCGACGCCGCCAAGGCCGGTGAATGGCTGAAGAAGGGTGCCCAGCCGACCGATCGCGTGCTGCGTTTCCTTGATGCCTCGGGCCTCAAGAAGCGTGAGCCGCGCAACAACCCGCAGAAGGCTCTTCCGGGCAAGAAGCGCCAGGAGCGCGAGAAGGCCGCCGCCGCGGCTGCCGCAGCTGCAGCGCCGGCCGAGACGCCAGCGTCGTAACGTGGGCATCGCCCACCTCAGCCTGCCTTGCGCAGGGAAACCGGAGATCGCATCCGCGAGTGTCCGGGAGAGGTGTGCATGAACGAGCCGCAACACTCACGCCCCTCCCCACACGCGGGAGGGGACAGACGGCCAATCCTCATTGGCCGCATCCTCGGTGCCCATGGCGTGCGGGGCGAGGTGAAGCTCAAAAGTTTTGCCGCCAATCCCGCCGACATCGGACGCTATGCGGCACTTCAACTTGCCGATGGCCGGACCATCCGCTTCGCGCGGCTGAAGCCCGCCAGGGACGAATTTATCGCGTCTGTGCAGGGTGTTAGCGACCGGAACGCCGCCGAATCATTCCGGGGGCAGGATATCTTCGTGGACCGCACATTGCTGCCGCCCACCAAAGACGGTGAGTTCTACCTCTCCGATCTCATCGGCAGGGAGGTGCGCGATGCCACGGCGGCACTCGGCACCGTATCCGGTATTCAGAACTTCGGAGCAGGCGACCTGATCGAACTTGAAAGCGGGCTCCTGATTCCCGTGGCCTTCGTCGACTCTGCAACAGACTTTATCGCCGTGACGCTGCCGGAGGGGTTCACCGCCGAAGCCACAGCAGGCGACAGGGAGGCCGATTGATGGCCTTCAACGCCACCATCCTCACGCTCTTCCCCGAAATGTTCCCGGGACCCTTGGGCCATTCCCTCGCCGGCCGCGCCTTGCGCGACGGCCTGTGGCAGTGTGAGGCGCGGGATATCCGAAGCTTTGCGGCTGACCGCCATCGCACTGTCGACGACCATCCCGCCGGCGGCGGCGTCGGCATGGTGCTCAAGCCCGATATTCTCGCCAGGGCCATCGACACCACGCCGCATGACGGCCCGCGCCTCCTCATGAGCCCCCGGGGCAAACCCCTGACCCAGGAGCTGGCGGGCCAGCTGGCAGGCGGGGCCGGGCTTCTGATCGTCTGCGGACGCTTCGAGGGGGTGGACGAACGCGTCATCACGGCACGCGGCCTGCGCGAGGTTTCGATCGGAGACTACATCCTCTCGGGCGGCGAGCCCGCCGCCATGGTGCTTCTTGATGCCATCGTCCGGCTCCTGCCGGGCGTCATGGGCAAACTCGAAAGTGCCGCCGAGGAGAGCTTTTCCGACGGGCTTCTCGAACATCCTCACTATACCAAGCCCAATAGCTGGGAAGGTCTTGAAATCCCCGAGATTTTGCTGTCCGGCGACCACAAGGCCATTGCCCGCTGGAAACACGAGCAGCGGCAGGCGCTGACCCGCAGCCGCCGCCCGGACCTCTGGGCGAAATATCGGGGCGGGACTGGTTGACTTTTCCACAGACTCCGACTTAGAAGCCCGCCAAACGGCCGAGCGCTGCAAAGCCTGCGGTCAAGAAAGGTATTCAGAACATGAACATTATCGCGCAGCTCGAAGCCGAGCAGATGGCGGGCATTGTCGCAAAGCGCCAGATTCCGGACTTCGGCGCCGGTGACACGGTGATCGTCAACGTGAAGGTGGTCGAAGGCGACCGTACCCGCGTGCAGGCCTATGAAGGCGTGGTGATCGGCCGTTCCGGCGGCGGCCTCCAGGAAAACTTCACAGTGCGCAAGCTGTCCTACGGCGAGGGCGTGGAACGCGTGTTCCCGGTCTTCTCGCCGATGATCGACTCGGTCAAGGTGATCCGCCGCGGCAAGGTCCGCCGTGCCAAGCTCTATTATCTCAAGGGCCGGACCGGCAAGTCGGCCCGTATTGCCGAAGATCAGCGCATGATGCTGGCCGATGTGGCTGCCGAAGCTGCAGCCCCCAAGGTCACAGTTGCTGCCGATGACGTTTCGCTCATCGCCGGTGTGGGCCCTAAGGTGAAGGAAGCCCTCGCCAAGGAAGGCATCACCAGCCTGAAGCAGATCGCCGAAATGGATGATGCCGCGATCTTCGCCCTCGACGAAAAGCTCGCCCTCAAGGGCAAGACCAAGAAGGAAAACTGGGTCAAGCAGGCCCAGGACGTCCTGGCCAAGGCCTGATCCGTCAGCCTCGCAGATTTCCAAGGGCCGGCTTCGCCGGCCCTTTTTCGTTGCAGGGCCCTTCTCGTCGCAGGCTCATGGGCCCATGCGGCGCTGCCGATTTGACTCGAAAGCGCAAATGGCTACATAGCGCCTCAGAACACAATTGATCCCCTGCAGGACCTCCCACATGGCCAAGCCCCGCACACTGTATGACAAGATCTGGGACGATCATCTCGTCGATGAAGCCGCCGATGGCACCTGCCTGCTCTATATTGACCGCCATCTCGTTCATGAGGTGACGAGCCCGCAGGCCTTCGAGGGCCTGCGCATGACCGGCCGCAAGGTGCGCCACCCGGAGAAGACGCTTGCTGTCGTCGACCACAACGTGCCGACAACCGATCGCAGTAAGGGCATCGCCGAAGAGGAAAGCCGCATCCAGGTCGAGACCCTGGCCCAGAATGCCAAGGATTTCGGCATCGATTATTTCCATGAGCGCGACAAGCGCCAGGGCATCGTGCACGTTGTTGGCCCCGAACAGGGCTTCACCCTGCCGGGCACGACCATCGTCTGCGGCGACAGCCATACCTCGACGCATGGCGCTTTCGGTGCGCTGGCCCACGGCATCGGCACCTCCGAGGTGGAGCATGTGCTGGCCACCCAGACGCTGATCCAGAAGAAGGCCAAGAACATGAAGGTCCAGGTGGACGGAAAGCTGCCGAAGCATTCCACCGCCAAGGACATCATCCTTGCCATCATCGGCGATATCGGCACCGCAGGTGGCACGGGTTCCGTCATCGAGTTCGCCGGCGAGGCGATCCGCGACCTGTCCATGGAAGGGCGCATGACCGTCTGCAACATGACGATCGAAGGCGGCGCCCGCGCCGGTATGATTGCGCCTGACGAAAAGGCCTTTGCCTACCTGAAGGACCGGCCGCGCAGCCCCAAGGGGGCGGCCTGGGACGCAGCCCGCCGTTACTGGGATACACTGCACAGCGATGATGGCGCGCATTTCGACCGCATCGTCACGCTGGATGGCGCCAACCTGCCGCCCATCGTGTCCTGGGGCACCAGCCCCGAGGATGTGATGGCCATCACCAGCCTGGTGCCGGACCCCGACAAGATTGCCGACGAAGGCAAGCGCCAGTCCAAGTGGCGTGCCCTCGACTATATGGGGCTGAAGCCCGGTCAGAAGATGACCGATGTGGAGCTCGACGTGGTCTGGATCGGCTCCTGCACCAATGGCCGCATCGAGGATTTGCGCAATGTCGCCCAGATGGTGCAGGGCAAGAAGATCGCCGGCAATCTCGCCTATGCCATGATCGTTCCGGGCTCAGGCCTCGTGAAGGAGCAGGCCGAAGCGGAAGGCCTGGACAAGATCTTCCAGGCGGCAGGCTTCGAATGGCGCGAGCCCGGATGCTCCATGTGCCTTGGCATGAATCCTGACCAGCTGAAGCCCGGCCAGCGCTGTGCATCCACCTCGAACCGCAATTTCGAGGGCCGCCAAGGCTACAAGGGCCGCACCCATCTGGTCTCGCCGCAAATGGCGGCGGCAGCAGCTTTGGCCGGTCGTTTTGTGGATATCCGCAACTTCGCCGGATGATGAAATTTAGGATTGCTTAACGGCATCTTTACGATAAAGACACCGCTCGGGCGGTAATACGCGAATCGGCGCGGGGATGTGCCGGTGAGTGGTGTACTGGGGAACTGATTGTGAATTCGACTGTTACGGCTGATGCCAAATTTCTGCGCCGCGTGCTTTTTGGACTTGTGCTTCTGACCACAATTGCCGGCGCCATGGCTGCTTTCACCACCGTCCAGGCCATGGACAAGGACTCGCCCGACGCCTGCATGTTCTTCTGCAACTGACGCAGAACTGCCTTTTCCGACTCTCGTTGAATTGTCAGGACGCAGGCGATAAGAGCGCCCGCCATGACAAAGCGTTCCAGCATCTTCATTGACGGCGAAGCCGGCACGACCGGCCTCCAGATCAGGGACCGGCTCAAGAGCCGGGCCGATATCGAGCTCGTTTCCATTGCGCCCGAGCGCCGCAAGGATGCAGCTGCCCGCCGCGAGCTTCTGAACAGCGTTGACGTCGCCATTCTCTGCCTGCCGGACGAGGCCGCAATTGAGGCGGTATCCCTCGTCGATCCTGGTTCCAAAACCCGCATCATCGATGCCTCCACTGCGTTCCGGGTCAATCCCGGCTGGGCCTATGGCTTCCCCGAACTTGATCACGCGCAGGGGGCGCGCATTGCCGCGGCAAGCCGCGTCGCCAATCCCGGCTGCTGGCCGCAAGGCTTCCTTGCGCTCGTCAAGCCGCTGATTTCCTCCGGCCTGCTCTCCAAGGACGTGGCGCTCAGCTACGGCGGCATCTCCGGCTATTCCGGCGGCGGCAAGAAGATGATCGAGGACTATGAGACGAAGGGCGAGGCGGCCTCTCACTTCATGCCCTATGGCCTCACCTTCAAGCACAAGCACCTGCCGGAGATGAAACACTACGCGGGTGTGAGCCAGGACGTTCTTTTCCAGCCTGTCGTCGGCAATTTTGCCCAAGGCATGTTGACGACCGTGCCACTGCACTACAGCCAGTTCCGCGCCGGTGTCACCGCACGGGTGATCCATGGTGCCCTGGAAGCCTATTTCCATGGCTGCCGCTTCGTCAGCGTCGCACCGTTGGAAGCAACGGAGCGTGGGCCGCAGCTTGATCCCCAGATCCTGAACAACAGCAACGCGATGCGCCTCCATGTCTTCGCCAACGACGACCGGCAGCAGGCCGTGCTGATGGCGATCTATGACAATCTCGGCAAGGGCGCTTCCGGAGCCGCCGTGCAGAACCTCAACCTCATGATCGGTGCGGATGAGGCCTCCTCCGTCGATCTTGCAGCCTGACCATGGACTGGCTGACATTCATCGCGAATGTCGTGGCGGCTCTGGCCTGGCCGGTTGGCGCCTGCATGATCGCGCTCATCTTCCGCAGCGAAATCCGCTCTCTCTTCAGCAATCTGAGCCGCCTGAAATGGGGCGAGATGGAAGCCAATTTCGGCGAGAGCGTTGAAAAGATCCGCGAGGAAGTGAAGACCGTCGAGGAAGACCCCGACTACGAAGACAAGCCGGTTGCACCTGAACTCGTGGAACTGGCCAGCACGCATCCGCATCTTGCCGTCCTGGAAGGCTGGAAGCTGCTGGAGCGGGCCATCACCGAAGTCACATCGAAGCGCCTCGGCATCGAACGGACGCGCCCCATCCAGGTTCATCTGCAGGCGCTGTCGACATCCGACATCTTGCCGCGCGCCATGGTCAACGCCATCTCCGATATCCGCGGGGCACGCAATCGCGCCGCGCATGAGATCGACGCTGGTGTATCCACCGGGTCAGCCTATCTTCTACTGGACATGATTGCAGACATCACAGCCTATCTCGAGAAAGCAGCAGGAAAGAACTAGCCATGCAGAAATTCGACGTCATCAACGGTGTGGCCGCCCCGCTCAACATCGTCAACATCGACACCGACATGATCATCCCGAAGCAGTTCCTCAAGACGATCAAGCGGACAGGCCTCGGCAAGTCGCTGTTCTTCGAGATGCGCTATACGCAGGACGGCAAGGAAATCGGTGATTTCGTGCTGAACCAGCAGGCCTATCGCAAAGCACAGATTCTGGTGGCCGGCGACAATTTCGGCTGCGGTTCGTCGCGCGAGCATGCGCCCTGGGCACTGCTCGACTTCGGCATCCGCTGCGTGATCTCCACGAGCTTCGCCGACATCTTCTACAATAACTGCTTCAAGAACGGCATCCTGCCCATCAAGGTTTCGCCGGAGGACCTCAAGAAGCTTCTCGACGACGCCGAACGCGGCAGCAACGCCACCATGACCATCGACCTGCCCAATCAGGAAATCCGCGGGCCCGATGGCGGCAAAATCACGTTCGACATCGATCCCTTCCGAAAGCATTGCCTGCTCAACGGCCTCGACGATATCGGCCTCACGCTTGAAAAAGCTGCTGCCATCGATACCTTCGAGAAGAAGAACGCTGAAAGCCACTCATGGCTTTGAGCCCGGAAGGTGAGCGCAGCGGTGGCAGCCGCCGGACCGGTGCCGGCACGCGGCCAGGCATGGCACCATGAACATGGTGGCCTGACGCTTGAACGCCATCCTCACCACCGTCCTGCCCGTCTTCGGCATGATCGTGCTGGGCTATGTGCTGGCCCGCCTCAAGGTCATTGATGCCGCCGCCGGGCGTGGCATTTCGCTCTTTGTTTTCAACGTTGCCATCCCCGCCTTCCTCTTTCGCACCGTCGTGCTGATGTCGGATACCAATGCAGCGCCATGGGCGCTCTGGGTGGCCTTCTTCGGCGGACTGGCCATCGCCTGGATCGCCGCTGCCGTCATCTCGCGCTACGTCGAAAGCCTTGACTACAGCGGCGGGGCGGCTGCCTCCATGGCAACGGGCTTTGGCAATCTCGCCCTGCTTGGCACGCCACTGGCGCTCGCGCACTTCGGCCAGGGCATCGGTGTGCCACTGGGCCTCATCCTTTCAATTCATGCGCCCGTCCTCTGGTCGGCGGCGACCCTGCATCGCGAGGTCGCCCGCCACTCGGGGAGCTTCTCACCGGTAAAACTGGGCCGTGAGCTGTTCTGGATGATGGCAACGAATGGCATCATCCTCGGCCTCATCGCCGGCGCCCTGTGGCGGACCACCGGCCTTGGTCTCAATGAGATTCCAGACCGCATGCTGGAGATGCTCTCCGATGCCTCGGTTCCGACAGCGCTTGTGGCTCTCGGCGTCTCGCTGGCTGGCTACTCGCTGCGCGGCTCATGGAACGGCATGTTCATCCTGATTGCCCTCAAGATGCTGTTGATGCCGGTCTGCGTCTATCTCATTGCGCGCTATGCGGTGACGCTGCCGCCAATGTGGATCAAGGTTGCCGTGCTGCTGGCCGCCATGCCCACCGGCGCCAACGCCTTCCTATTCGCGCAGCGCAACGACGAGGCCGTGCCTGCCGTATCGGGTGCGGTGGCCCTTGGCACCGGGCTTGCCGCCATTACCAGCGCACTTCTGCTCTGGCTCATGGACATCAACTGGATCTGACGCCACCCAGCCTCGCCGCCAGCCATGACATGAACAGGGCGGCGGCCAGAAAGACAAGCGCGGCAACGGGCGACCAGGCCATCAATCCCTTGTCGACAAGGCGGCCGCCGACAACCGCACCCAGAGACTGGCCGAGATAGACGACCGACGTATTGAGCGCCACCGTTGCGGCCGCGAGGTTCGGCGCGAGCGCCACGAGTCGGCTCTGCTGCAATGAGTTGGACGAGAAGGATCCAAGCCCCCAGAAACTTGCCGCCACCATGGCAAGAGGGAAGTGGCCCCAGGCCAGGGCGAAACCGGCAAAGCCCAGGCAAAGTGCGAAGAGCGCAATGTCGATCACCCGCGTGATGCCAAGTTGGGCCACGACACGTGACGCCAGCGAATTGCCGAAGACACCTGCAACACCCACGATAGCGAAGGCTGCGGCCACATGGCTTGGTGTTGCCCCGAAGCCATCTTTCAGGATCGGGGCGATGTAGCCAAACATGGTGAACTGGCCCGACATGGAAAGCAGCGTCACCGCAAAAACGGCGAGCAGCACCGGGCTGCCCAGGGCCTGAATCCACGATCTCAATCCCAGAGGCGTCACAAAAAGCCCGGGGCGCAGCGTGAACCACACGGCAACTGCCACCAGCAGCGAAAGCCCGCCCATGAGGCCATAGACAAGGCGCCAATCGAAAAGGCTGGCCAGAAGACCACCCAGCGGAATGCCGGCAACGGCGGCGGCCGACCAGCCGATGAAGATGAAGGCAATGGCCCCGGCCCGCTTCTCCGGCGGCACCAGCAGCCCGGCGGTGGCTGCGGCCTGTGGCGTGAAAACGGCGGCCCCGATCACGGTGAAGGCGCGAATGAGAATCTGGAGTTCAAAGCCGGAGGCAAGGGCCGAACCCAGATGCCCTGCCGCATAAATGAGCAAGGCCAGCGTGAGCAACAACCGGCGATCAATCCGGCTCGTGAGCCCGGCCAGAACCGGCGCGCCGATCCCCACGACCAACCCACCGGCAAACAGCAACTGCCCGGCCCGCGCTGGCGAAATGGCAAAGGCGGCAACCAGTTCGTTGAGAAGCCCCGCCGGCAGCAACACGCCTGTGCCGATGATGAAATTGCCCAGCAGGAGGATCCAGAGCGCGAGGCGGGGAGTGGGCGTTATTGTCTGCGTCATCGGAGCCTTGGGCAGCAACCTGATTGATGCTTGCGGTGCGCCCATCAGGAGGTTAGGCTTTATGCTACATTTGAACTGAACAAAGTCAAAAAATCCACGATGAAGATTGCAAAAGTCGGCGTGATCGGCGCTGGTCAGATGGGCTCGGGCATTGCCCATGTCTGCGCTCTGGCAGGCCTCGAAGTAGGCCTCAATGATGTTACCCCTGACCGTATCCAGAATGGCCTTGCGAGCATCTCCGCCAATGTGCAGCGCCAGTTGAAATCCGGCAAGATTTCGGAAGAACAGAAGACGCAGGCGCTTGCCCGCGTAAGGGCGGTCGAATCCTTTGCCGGTTTTGGCGACTATGATCTGGTGATCGAGTCGGCCACCGAGAACGAAGACATCAAGAAGAAGATCTTCGAGGCACTCTGCCCGCACGTGAAGAAGGAAGCCCTTCTCGGCACCAATACCTCTTCCATTTCAATCACGCGCCTGGCGGCAGTGACCGACCGTCCCGAAAAGTTCATGGGCATTCATTTCATGAATCCGGTGCCGGTGATGGAACTGGTGGAACTGATCCGCGGCATCGCCACCGACGACCCCACTTTCAAGGCAGTGAAGGAATTTGCGGTGGGGCTCGGCAAGACCGTGGCCATGTCGGAAGACTTTCCGGCCTTCATCGTCAACCGCATTCTGCTGCCGATGATCAACGAGGCCGTCTATACGCTCTATGAAGGTGTCGGCAGTGTCGAGGCCATCGATACGGCCATGAAGCTCGGTGCTCACCATCCCATGGGCCCTCTGCAGCTTGCGGATTTCATCGGGCTCGATACCTGCCTGTCGATCATGCAGGTGCTGCACGAAGGCCTGTCGGATTCGAAGTACCGTCCCTGTCCGCTGCTGGTGAAGTATGTCGAGGCCGGCTGGCTTGGCCGCAAGACCAAGCGCGGCTTCTACGACTATCGCGGCGAGAAGCCGGTTCCGACCCGCTAGCTCAACTCGTTGTCCCTGAGCCAGCCGGAAATGGCTGCTGCTGTTTCCGCCGGATACTCAAGCGACGGGAAATGGCCGCATTGCTGCAGCTCGACATAGCGGCCATTGTTCACAGTCTCGGCAATCCTGCGGCCATCCTCTGCCGGCACGAACTGGTCGTGGACACCCCAGAGACACAGCACCGGGCACGTGATCTCCTTCAGGCGCGGCCACAGGTCGATCCGGTGCGCCAGCGCCTCGGCCTGCATGGCGAGAGCTTGCCGGTCCATCTTGCTGCCCATGTCATAGAAGGCATCACGCGTCGCCTGACCGCGTGGTCCTGGCAGATGAGCCACGATCTCCGACATCTCGCGGATGACCTGATCCTGTTCGCCCCCGGCAATGCGCGTCGCGCGGCGCATGCCGGCGACAGGATCAGCCGTCGCACCGGCACCGGCGCCGATGATGACGAGCCCCTTCACCCGGTCGGGTGCTGCCAGCGTCACCTCAAGCGCCACACGGCCGCCCATCGACGTGCCCAGCACGATGAACGGGCCGGGCATCGTCGCCAGCGCCATATCTGCCATCTGGGCATAGCGCGGGGCGGCAAAGACGCTGGTCTGCACCGGCAGGAAGGCACCGAGATTTGGCAGTAAAGGCCGATACAGCCGTTCATCGCAGCCAAAGGCCGGGATGAGCAGCAGCGGATGCTTGGGGGGCATTCCCGGTTTGCCGCTTTGGTCTTGTTTGCTCATGACTCCCCCTGCATAAGGCGAACTCAAATCGAAGCCCCGGGGGACATTCATGCAGAAATCGCTGGACCGCAAGCTGAAGCGCATCACCGGGGGCAAATACACACCCAAAGACTTCATCATTGCTGATGCCAAGGACCCGGAGATGTCTGGCGGTGTTCCCTCGACCGGCCCGCGCGATCCGGCCCGCCCTGACGGCCCCTTCGAGACGGTTGAGAATTTCCGCCAGTCCATTGTGGAGATGACCAGGAAGGGCGGCCTCGACATCATGCTTTCGGCCGCCTCCTCGCTGGAGGCTGTGGCCGACCGGGGCACCTTCAAGAATTCCCCGGTGACACCCGCCATCCGCGCCAATGATACAACCGATATCTGGCGCGCCCGCGGCAGCAGCTACAGCACGGAACCGTCGCTTCCCTTCCGCACCGCCAATCTGGCTCATTGCCGGCGCTTTGCCGATCTCGGGCTCTACTCGGTCACCTTTAACAACATCCTCAAACTCGATCACGCCGCACTGGAAGCCTACAACCGCTTCCGCGAGGATGCGGCCAAGCATCGCTTCCGTCACTTTCTTGAGGTCTTCAATCCAAACGCCCCGCAGGGACTGTCGGCAGAGCAGATACCGGCTTTCGTGAACGACTCGATCCTGCGCGCTGTCGCCGGCATGACCAAGAAGGACCGGCCCCTCTTCCTCAAGATTCCCTTCAACGGCCGCAAGGCTATGGAAGAACTGGCAGGCTATGATGCCTCGCTCGTGGTCGGCATTCTCGGCGGCTCGGGCGGCACCAACCGCGACACCCTTGAACTTCTGCATCAGGGGGAAAAGTCCGGTGCCCGCGTCGCCCTCTTTGGTCGCAAGATCAAGCTGGCGGAAAGTCCGCTCGATCTCGTTGCGCATTTCCGCCCGGTCATTGAAGGCGACCTGACACCGGAAGAAGCCGTGAAGTCCTATCACGCCGTGCTGGCGAAGAAGGGCCTGCGGCCGATCCGGCCGCTCGCCGATGATCAGGCCATCACCGACAAGACACTGGAAGGCTTCCGCGGATGACGCGCAAGGGCATCGTTCTGGCAGGAACGGTGATCCTCGACATCGTCCACATGGTCGACCGCTGGCCTGAACAGGAAAGCGTATCGCTCGTTGATCGCAGCGAATATGGTGCCGGCGGCCCGCCGCACAACGCCGCCGCCGGCCTCGCCAGATTGCAGGCTCCCTTTCCCGTTTCCCTGATCGGCGTGGTG
The DNA here is from genome assembly GCA_020161855.1 of Pseudomonadota bacterium. Taxonomy (GTDB): domain Bacteria; phylum Pseudomonadota; class Alphaproteobacteria; order Rhizobiales; family Aestuariivirgaceae; genus Aestuariivirga. The sequence continues at coordinate 423,954 of JAIUNJ010000001.1, read as the reverse complement.
GGCAACGACAGCTATGGCGACATTTTTTGCCGTCAGGCGGAAGGCTATGGCCTCGAAACCAGCCTGATCCGGCGCAGGCCGGGTGCCATCACCAGCCACACCCATGTGATGACCACCACCGGCACGGGCCGCCGCACGTTTTTCCACCAGCCGGGCGTCAACGCCACACTCACCGCGGAAGAGCTTTTGCCGCCGCACGATGACGCAAAGATTTTCTACCTAGGCTCACCAGGCATCGCCCGTGGTCTCGACGAAAGCGGCGCCTGGAGGGACATTCTGAAAGCTGCCAGGGCAAGGGGCTACCTGACGGCCCTCGAACTTGTGCCTGTCGACGCCACAGCCATCGCACGCCTCGCACCACCACTTCTTCCCCATGCCGACATCGTCGTGATCAACGACAGCGAGGCCAATGCCGTGACCGGCATGGCTGTCACGCATGACGGCGCCTGGGATTGGGAGCGCGCTTCACAGGCCTGCAGCAGGCTTCTCGACATGGGAGTGGGCGACGTCGCAGCGATCCATCATCCTGCGGGCGCAGTGGCCCGGCGAAAATCCGGTGAAACTGCGTGCGCTGCAGCCGTCGCCGTTCCGCCGCAAGAAATTGTCGGCACAGTTGGCGCCGGCGATGCCTTCTTTGCAGGCATGCTCTTCGGCCTGCACGAGAATTGGCCGCTGGCGCAATGCCTAGCACTCGGCAATGCCGCCGCCGCGACGTCCTTGCACTCGGCGACCACCAGTGCCTCCATTCGTCCGTGGGCGGAATGTCTTGCCTATGCCCAGGAAAAGGGGCTGCGGCCGGCCTGAACGGCCTCAGGCGCCGATATGAAGTTCGATGCGACCCAATGGCCCGTAGTCGGCCACGACATGATCACCTGCCGCAATCGCCATGGGCACAAGGCAGGTGCCCGTGGTGACGATCTCACCCTTTCGCAGGGTGACACCAATGGCCGAGAGTTCGTTGGCAATCCAGGTCATGGCAATGCGGGGCGAACCCAGCACATTAATGCCAAGTCCCTTCCATTCTCCCTTGCCCACCACTGAGCCCGTCGGCGAAAAAGCAGCGAGATCCATGCCGCGCCAGATGTCAGGTGCGGCCTGGCCGATCGCAAGCCAGTCGGCACAGGCATTGTCTGCGATCAGCGCCTCCGCTCCCACTTTCTCGAAGTGGTCGAAGCGGCTGTCCGGGATCTCGATTGAAGGGTGGAGTGTGCCGACCGCCGCAAAGACCTCATCCTCGCTATAGGCTTTCGCGCGCGGCGGCAGATCCTGCGCCATGCGAAAGGCAAACTCGACCTCCGCCACCTTCATGTGATTGCGCCCGAACGGAACCCTGTCCCCTGAGGAAACAACCCGTTCAGCAATGTAGCGCCCTGCGAGAGGGCCGCTGACCCCGATATGCTTCTGGCCCGCAAGGCTGGTCGCAGCGATCTTCCAGCCCGAGAGAGGCTTTGCCGACTGCCCTTCCATCAGCGCCTGCGCGGCATAGGCCTCGGCCCGCGATGCCGGTTGAATCTCTGCGGGCAGGCCGGCACAGCGGGCCTGCTTCTTCCAAAGGTCCACAAGAAATGCAGATGTCTGTTCCGTCTTGCTGGGCATGATCAATGGCTCTCCGTTTTCGTCACTATCCCCAGACCGGCAGGCTGAGCACAAGAGACAAGGCAATGAGACCGAAGCAGATGCGCCGGAAGATATCCGGGCGGGCAAAGCCGAAGATGCGGCTGCCGATGTAGAGCCCGGCCGCGAAGGTCGGCACCATCATGATCGCCAGCCAAAGGATCTCCCGGGTGAGGAGGGCGCCCGCAAGATATGAGAAGAATGTGACAACAGTCATGAAGGCAAAATAGAGGATGGTTGAGGCGCGCATGCGGTCCGGTGCATGAGCACCGCCCAGCCAGTAGGCCACAACCGGCGGCCCGCCGATCTGGGCAATGCCTCCGCAAATTCCTGACAAGGCGCCAACACCCACCGTGGCCGCCGCATGGGGCTTGCCGTGATAACGCCAGCCCGAAAGCAGCAGGGCGAGCATGGACGCAACCAGCGCCACGATAAGCCAGCGCAGCAACAGCGGATCACCAGAGGCGAGGGCCAGGGTGCCCAGCGGTACGCCAAGGATTCCGCCGATGACCATCGTCGCCACCTCGCGCCGCGAGGCCAGCGCCCACGAAGACCAGGCAAGCGGGAGAGCCACAATGCCATCGGTCAGGAGCAGAAGCGGTGCCGCCTGCTGCGGCCCGATGAAACGCGAGGCCAGCGGCACGAAAATGAGTGCGGCACCAAAGCCCGAAAACCCGCGTGCCAGTCCGGCCACGAACATCGTGGCGGCAAGAATTGAAAGCGTTCCAAGGTCGTGGGAGATCATCTGAACCGCCTGCTGCCCGAGTTGATTTGACAAGGCAAGGGTTCAGGTCTTTGCTTTCTCTATGGCCAAGGTCATTGCCACGATTTTGTGGGCGGTCCTTCTGGCGGGAAGTGCCGCCGCCCATAACTGCAAGTGCCGCTATGCCGGGGGCGAAGCGGCGCAAGGCGAGTTGCGCTGCATCAAGACGAGCGAGGGCCTGCGACTGGCGCGCTGCGAGATGATGCTCAACAACTCAAGCTGGACGATGCTGCAGGAAAAATGCACGCCTAATCAGGTCAGCAGCCTGCCACACAGCGTCGCGGTCGCACAGCGCTGACAGCAGGAGCTATCCGGCGGATTTCACCTGCGTCAGCAGGCGGTTTGAAGTGCTCTCGATGGCCTCTTCCAACTGTGCCTGGAATGCGCGCCGAGGCAGGCCCGGTGGAATGGGCGGACAGAAGGCAATGGTGATCGTTCCCGGATAGCGCAGAAACTTGCGCCGCGGCCAGAGCACACCGGAATTAAGCCCGAAGGGAATGCAGGGCACATCAAGGGCGGCATAGACGGCGGCCGCACCCGGCTTGTAGTCCGGCGGATCGCCGGGCGCGCGGCGCGTCCCTTCCGGCATGATGACGATCTGGCGGCCATCGGCCACTTCCGCCTTGGCCCGCGCCACCAGCTTCTTGAGTGCCGAGGCCCCGGCGCTGCGCTCGACGCCGATCATGCGGAACTTACGGGCGAACCAGCCGAAGAGCGGAATGTGCAGGAGTTCACGCTTCAGCACCATGCAAGGATCAGGCAGCAGCGGCAGGATCGCAAAGGTCTCCCAGAAGGATTGATGCTTCCCCGCCACGATAGCGGCCCCCTTCGGCAAGTGCTCGGCCCCTTCCACCTTCATGTCGATGTTGACGATCCAGCGCAGCAACACGATCGACGTGCTGGCCCAGGCCTGCAGGCCCCGGATGGCCCAGATGCGCGGGCAAACGAACAGCCAGCTTCCAAGCACCAGAAACAGCACCAGATTGACGTAGAAGACGACATTGAAAAGCAGCGAGCGGAAAACGAGCATGCCGGGGATTTAACCCGCGCGCCTGCGGCTTGGAAAGGGTCAGCGCTGCAGCATGCGGGTGAGCGCCAGCCGCGAGGTCACCAGCGACAGAATGGTTGCCGCCACGGGAACAGCGAGCAGTGCGACATAGGGAAGCCAGGTGTCAGCCGTTGGAACATAAAAGAGGCCGCGCGAGGCCGCGGCAAGCCCGGGCGAAGCGGCCCAGCCCGCATAGCCCAGGGCAAGAAAGGTCGCGATCGCAAGCGCCAGCCCGAGGAAGCCGCCCCAAAGCCCCGTCGACAGGAAGCGGCGGTCCATCTGGCGCGAGATGAAGCGATCCTCCGCGCCCACGAGCTTCAGCACATCGACGATGGGCCGGTTGCCTTCCAGCACGGCGCGGCTCGCGGAGATGACCATCGCCACCGCCGAGATGCCAATGAGCAACAGCACGAGGGCGGACAGGATGGAGAGAGAACCCGCCATGCGCGTCAGCTCCGCCTCCCAGCGGCGATGCGTGTCAAGGCTGGCGGTCGGCACCGCTTCCTGCAGCGCGGCAGCCAGCGCATCAAAATCAGGCGGTGATGTTTCATCGATCTTCACGCCAAGAAGCCGCGGGATTGGCAGTGCATCGAGCCCGTCGCTGCCGAGCCAGGGCTCGAGCAGCGCCTTACCAGCTTCCTCCCCAAGGTCTGCAACGGCGACGACACCGGATGTGGCTTCCAGCAATTCTGTTGCCTTGTTGATATCGGCTTGCAGGTCGGAATCGCTCGTGACCCGGATCTGCACCGTCACTTCCTGCGACAAGCCGCTGGCCCAGGCATCAACAGCGCGGTCGATCAGGATCAGGGCGCCCACCGCAAGGCAGGCAAGATAGCACATGACCGCCATGGTCGCGGTCAGGGTGCGCAGCGACGCGGCCTTCGACGGGATGATGTCGGGGCGATGCATCATTCAATGCCTCTGCTGCAGGGCGCCATTCTCGAGGTGGAGCACAGGTGCCCGCACATGCTTGAGAAGATTCATGTCGTGTGTTGCCAGCAGAACCGTCGTACCCAGCTTGTTGAGTTCGGCAAAAAGCCTGATGAGGCGGCGGGCAAGGATGGGATCAACATTGCCGGTCGGCTCATCGGCGAGAAGAAGTTCGGGCTTCGAGATCACCGCGCGGGCAATGGCGGCGCGCTGCTGTTCACCACCGGAAAGAACCGGAGGGTAGGAATCAGCCTGCTTGGCCAGCCCCACCCAATCCAGCAGGTCACGCACATCGCGTTCGTAGTTGCGCGGCAGCTTGCCGGCAACGCGCAGCGGCAAGGCCACATTTTCAAAAGTCGTCAGATGGTCGAGAAGACGGAAATCCTGGAAGACAACACCGATGCGGCGGCGCAGGAACGGCAGTTGCCGCCGCGACACCCGCGTGATGTCCTGATCGAAGAGCTTGATGCGCCCGCGGGACGGATGAAGCGCCATGAAAGCAAGCTTCAGGAGCGACGACTTGCCTGCCCCTGACGCACCGGTAAGAAAGCAGAAGGAGCCACGCTGCAGCTCGAAGTCCACATCCTTGAGGACTTCCGCTCCACGGCCATAGCTCAACCCAACGCGCTCCAGACGCAGCACCTGCTCACCCTCGCCACTGATCGCCCCATATTTGCCGCCGCCATGCTTAACCAGCCGTTAACCGTCAACGCAGGAAAAGCAGGTCCATATCCCGGCCCCTGCAAACCCGTCTGTACCGGTTCCATGATTGTAGACTGCCCCTCCTGCTCGACCCGTTATGCCATGCCCGGCATGCCCTCCGGCGCCATGAAGGTCACTTGCCGTGTCTGCGGCCATAGCTGGCAGGAGGTAGAAACCCTCGAGATCAAGGACAGCAATGCTCCGGCGCTCATCAAGGTCATAGACCATGACAGCGAACCCGAGATCGAGGCCCGCCGTCTCGCCGAGATCGCCCGCGAAGCACAGGATCGCTTCGAGAGCGAACGGGCCGCCCGCCGCCGCAACCTCAAGCGCTGGAGCCTCTTCGCTGCCTTCCTGCTGGTTCCGGTCGCCGCTGCCGCCGCTTTTCCGGAGCGGGTCGTGAAGCTCGCACCCGTCACCTATCGGGCCTATGAGACACTGGGCTATGACATCAATCTCTATGGCCTCGAGATCCGCAAGGTGGAGCGCCAGCATGCCATCATCGATGGCACCCGCGTGCTCTCGATCCGCGGTGACATCGGCAACATCAGCAACGATGTGAAGAAGATTCCCTGGCTGCGTTTCGCCCTGGTCGGCGCTGACGGCAAGGAACTCTATACTTGGACGCTGGACACAGCCTCGCGCCCCTTGCCGCCGGGCCAGTTGACCACCTTCACGACCCGCGTCGCGGCCCCGCCGGAAGCCGCGCAAAACCTGCAAATCCGTTTTGCAAAGGCTGACGAAATCGGCTCAACTGCGTCCCAGTAAGGACGTTCTTTCACATCATGAGCATTACCATCGACGGGCATCAGATCGATGTCCTCTATTCCGAAGACGTGATCCGTGGCCGCATCAGCGCCCTGGCGCACGAGATCGCCACCCTCAAGCCGCAAAACCTTCTGGTCGTTCCGGTGCTGAAAGGCAGCTTCATCTTTGCAGCCGATCTCATCCGCGCCATGCACCAGGCCGGGCTTTCGCCGGAAGTCGATTTCATGATGCTGTCGAGCTATCGCAAGGGCACGACATCATCGGGCCAGGTCGATGTCCTGCGCGACATCGAGGCCTCGGTGAAGGATCGCGATGTGCTGTTGATTGACGACATCCTCGAATCCGGCCGGACCCTCGCCTATGCCAAGGATCTGATCGCGGCGCGCGGCGCGCGCAGTGTGAGAAGCTGCGTCCTTCTCGACAAGCCCGGCAAACTCGCGGCCAACATCAAGTCGGACTTTGCCGGCTTCTCCTGCCCAGACAAGTTTGTCGTCGGCTATGGCATGGACATGGCGCACCAATTCCGCGAACTGCCTTTTGTCGGCTTCGTCGTCCCGAAAAGCTGATCAGTAGAGCCCGCGCAGCAGGCGCTCAAGATAGCCACGCTCGCCATCGGTGAGGCCCTGCTCGTTTGAGCGGGACCGCAGCATTTCCAGAATCTCGCGGGCCTTGCGGATGGCAAGCTCGCTCGGCACCATGTCCTTGTCGGGGCCTGTGTCGGGATTGCGCGTGGCGCGCGGACGGCCCAGCGGATCTTCATTGCCGCCACGGCCCTCGCCATCCCGTGCGTTGCCCTCAGCCTGGCCCTGGCCGTTCTCGCGCAGCTGCTGGGCCATGCGGTTGGCACCACGCCGCAGATTGTCCAGCGCCTCGCCCTGTTCACGCAAAGCCTGTTCGGTGTCCTGATTGCGCAGGCCATCTTCAGCACCCTGCATATCCTCGAGCGCCTGGCCGAGTTCGCGCGGCATGTTGCCCTGGCCTTCGCGCAGCAGGCGGTCGAGCATGCCACGAAGCGCCTGCTGCTGGTCGGCAAGGCCACCCTCGCCACGGCCCTGCGACTGGCCACGATTGCCTTCCTCGCCCTGCTGTCCTTGCTCGCCAAGCGGATCGCCATCCTGGCCGCCCTGACCCTGCATCCGCAACGTATCATCCATCAGGCGTTGCTGGCGCTGCATCATCTGGCCAAGCTGGTCGAGCATTTCCGAGAGAGGGCCGCCGCCTTCGCCCTGCTGCTGCGCCATGCCCGGCTCCATGTTCTGCAGCATCTGCTCAAGCTGATCGAGCATCTGCTGCGCCATGTCCTTGGCACCGCCCTTGGCCATTTCCTCCAGGGCATCGAGCATCTTCTGCAGGTCCTGCTCGGTCACCATGCGGCCCTGCTGGTTCTGCTGCCGCGGCAGTGTGCCGTCCTGCATGCGCCTCTCGGCCTCACGCTGCATTTGCTCCATGAACTTGTTCATGGCCTCACGCAGCTCCTTCATGAGTTCGGCGATGCGCTCGGGCGGTGCACCATCCTGAAGCGCCTTCTCAAGTTCCTTCTTGAGGGCAAGAAGCTCGGCACGGGCATCGCCAAGCGAACCCTCCTCGATGGCGACAGCGATGTCCCACAATTCTCCAATGGCGAATTTTACGTCCCCATAACCCCTGACATTGCGCAGTCGCGAAATCACGGTGCTCACAGCGATGACAGGGCCGCTGCGGTCCGTGAGGCCAGCCGGATAGAGCATCAACGTGCCCAGCAGATCGGCCACGTCGGGGGATTTCTCGGGATAGAGGATCAGGGTCTTGCGCTGTTCGATCAGCGCCTGGGCCAGGGGCCGCACAAACTGGCGCTCCGGCAGCTTGAAAACAATCTCGCCGGATGTGCCTTCCTGGCCTGCGGCATCCTTGACGGTCAGGGTCATGCTGACCTTGAGACCGGCCCAGGGATGAGCCGCGAAATCATTGGTGGCCTTGCCCTTGTCCTCCCGGGCATTGGCGCGGCGAAGTGACAGCTTCAGTTTCGGCGGATCGAACAGGAACACGCCATTGCTGTCAAAGCCCATGCCGCCATCCTGTTCGTCGGCAAGGGCGATGTCGCCAGCGATCGCCCGCACGCCATAATCGTCCTTGGCAAGCCATTCGACGACGAGTGTGCCACGGCCCCCGTCGTATGGCTGCTTTGCCACCTCTATCGTCGGCGCTGCATCTGGAATGACCGTGATGGGATAACGCACCAGTTCGCCACCCGCATCCGACAGCGTGATGGTCATGGGCCGCGTCACCTTGAACTCGGCAGCGAGCGTATCGTCGGCGACCCTGGTCAGATCTCCGGTTTCGGCCAATGGCTGGTCATTGCTGTCGGTTGCCACGAGAGCAGGCATGTTGGCGCCGGAGACACGGGCGCTGAACACGGAATTTTCGGGCACGGTGATTTCATTGCCGCTTGCCAGGCTCTCGGTCATGGCGGGCGTCGTCAACAGCAGTGGCGGCTTGCCGGTATAGGGCGGCGGCTTCAGCCAGGCGTCAATGGTCAAAGGCTTCGGCACAACCGGCGGGCTGAGCTGTGCCGCCTGACGCAGGTTGCTGCTGACGTCACCGGGACCAAGCAGAAAGGCAGCAAGGGCCGCCAGCGCAACAGGAACACGCAGCGCCTGGGGATCAAAGAACCGCCAGCCGGACCGTGGCGGCGACACCTTGACCTTGTCGAGGGCGAGCAACTGGCGGCGCTGATGCTCTTCCCAGATCGCATCCATGCCGGGGTCGTTCAATTCCACAGCCACGTTGTCGTTGACGCTCGACAGGGCGCGATTGCGGACCCGCGAATCCTGCTCCATGCGGCGCATGGCCTCGAGGCGCGTGGGCCTCAGCAGGCCGAACAGCGGCTTCAGCGAAACAACCAGCAGCAACGCTATGGAGACGAGGCTTCCCAGCCGAGCCTGCGCGTTGAAATGCTGCAATAGACCGGAGGCGATGACGGCAAAGGAAAGACCGGCGACCACCAGCGGCCAGTGCAAAGTCGGCCAAAGCCTTTCCCAGAAAAGGGCAAGCCGCTGCAACGAGATACGGCGATCAAGGCCGGACAGGCGGTCTTTGTCGGTCATTCCCTCACAACTCTAGCACGGGTTACAGCCATGTTAGCCTTAAAACCGTGTCAGGATTAAGCCGTCTGCCAGGGTGCCAGGCGGTCGAGACCGATCAATTCTTCGTAGGTCTGGCGGGGGCGCACCAGGGCCCATTGCCCGCCATCGACAAGGACTTCCGCAACGAGTGGCCTCGAGTTGTAGGTGCCGGACTGGACGGCGCCATAGGCACCGGCCGTCATCACGGCCATGAGGTCACCCTGGGCGAGGGCTGGCAGGCGGCGCTGCCGGGCCAGATAATCGCCCGACTCGCAGATCGGCCCCACCACATCGGTTTCGGTCAGGCTGCCGCTGGCCAGGTCTTCATCAACCGGAATGATATCGTGATATGCATCATAGAGCGTCGGGCGGATGAGATCATTCATCGCCCCGTCCTGGATCACGAAGACACCATTCTCGGTCTCCTTGCGGTAGATGACGCGGGTGACGAGGATGCCGGCATTGCCGACGAACATGCGGCCCGGTTCCAGCACGAGCTTGAGGCCGAGAGGGCCGAGCACGCGCTTGACCATGGCGCCATACTCATCAGGATGAGGCGGCACGTCATTATCGCCGCGATAGGGCACACCGAGGCCGCCGCCGAGATCGAGGTGCCTGATGGCATGGCCCTCCGCCTGCAGCTGGCGGGTCAGATCGGCCATTAGCTGGAACGCCTTCTCGAAGGGTGCAAGCTCCGTGATCTGGCTGCCGATATGCATGTCGATGCCGGCGATCTCCAATGCGGGAAGGCTTGCCGCCCGGGCATAGACTTCCGAGGCGCGAAGGTAGGAGATGCCGAACTTGTTGTCGGCCTTGCCCGTGGTGATCTTGGCGTGGGTCTTCGCATCGACATCGGGATTGACGCGGATCGACACAATGGCCCGCTGGCCCACACGGTTGGCCACCTGTGACAGCAGCTCCAGTTCCGGCTCCGACTCCACGTTGAAGCAGGCGATGCCTTCCTTGAGGGCGACGGCCATCTCACGCGCCGTCTTGCCGACACCGGAAAAGACGATCTTCCGGGCCGGCACGCCCGCCGCCAGCGCCCGCCGCAGCTCGCCTTCGGAGACGACATCCATGCCCGCGCCCATGGCGGCCATGGTCCTGATGACGGCCTGGTTGGAATTGGCCTTCATCGCGTAGCAGATCATGTGATCCGTGCCTTCGAAGGCCTTGGCCATCACGCGGTAGTGACGCTGCAGCGTCGCCGTCGAATAGCAATAGAAAGGTGTTCCCACCTCTTCGGCCAAGAGCTTCAGGTTGACGTCTTCCGCATGGAGAACGCCGTCACGATAGGAGAAATGATGCATGGATCTACTGCTGGGTGAAACTGGGCGGGGCTTCCGGATCGCCGCGCACGCCACAGGCGGCAAGCGCGGACGCGATGAGCATGGCGAGCAGGGCCTGTTTGAGGAGTGTCATGTTCAGATGCCTTTCAGCTGTTTCAGCCACTGTGCCGCAGCCTCTTTCACAAGGGAAGGGGCCGTTCCGCCATGGCTGGTCCGTGCGGCCACCGAGGCCTCGACCGTTATCGCATTGAAGACGTCCTGAGTGATCCAGGGCTCCACCGACTGGAGATCGGCAAGCGGCATCTGATCGAGCCGGAGCTTCTTCTCCTCGGCCAGCGCCACGGCCCGGCCTGTCACGTGGTGCGCCTCACGGAAGGGCATGTGCAGGTTCTTGACCAGCCAGTCGGCAAGGTCTGTCGCGGTGGAAAAACCGGTGGCCGCGGCCTCGCGCATGGGGCCCGGATTGGGCTTCATGTCGCTCACCATGCCTGCCATGGCGGCGATGGCCAGCGCAAAGGCATCAAGGGCATCGAAGGCCGGTTCCTTGTCTTCCTGCATGTCCTTCGAATAGGCCAGCGGCAGACCCTTCATCACCACGGCCAGGGCCGTGAAGGCACCGAGGATACGGCCCGGCTTGGCCCGGATCAGTTCGGCTGCATCGGGATTGCGCTTCTGCGGCATGATGGATGAGCCGGTGGTGAACTTGTCGCTGAGGCTGACGAAGCGGAACTGCGCCGACGACCAGATCACGATCTCCTCGGCCAGCCGCGAGAGGTTGACGGCGCAGATGGCCGCCGCCGCCAGGATTTCCATGACGTAGTCACGGCTCGACACGGCATCGAGGGAATTGCCCATGGGGCGGGCAAAGCCGAGCGCCTTTGCCGTGGCGAAACGGTCAATCGGATAGGGCGTGCCGGCAAGGGCGGCCGCACCAAGCGGACTCTCATTGAGGCGCTTGCGGGCATCGGCAAAGCGGCCACGGTCTCGCGACAGCATTTCAACATAGGCCAAACAATGATGGCCGAAGGTAATGGGCTGCGCCACCTGCAGATGGGTGAAGCCCGGCATCACCGTCGCGGCATGTTCCGAAGCCTGCGCCGCCAGCGCCAGCATGAGATCGGCAATCGCCGCATCCGTCTGGTCGCAGAGCTCACGCATGTAGAGGCGCATGTCGGTGGCGATCTGGTCGTTGCGCGAACGCGCCGTATGCAGGCGGCCCGCAGGTTCGCCGATCAGATCCTTGAGGCGCGACTCGACATTCATGTGGATGTCTTCCAGCGCCACCTTGAAGTCGAACTTGCCGGCTTCGATTTCGGCCAGCACCAGATCGAGGCCGCGCGCAATCTCTTTCGCATCGGCCTCGGTGATGATCTTCTGCTGTGCCAGCATGGCGGCATGGGCCTTTGATCCGCGGATATCTTCGGCGTAAAGGCGCTTGTCGAAACCAATGGAAGCATTGATCTCCGCCATGATGGCGGCGGGACCGCTTGCGAATCGGCCGCCCCACATCGAATTGGTCATAAAGTTTCCTTTTTGCCTGCCGAAAGCCTCACCATGCAGTTGCGTAACCTGATGAAGCCGATTTCAACCCTGCCGCTCGTGGCACTCCTGCTTGTGGCGGCGGCTGGCATTTACTGGCTCAAGAGCGATACTGGCAAGGACGAAGCGCCTGCAACGCAGGCTGCTGCCGCGGCAAATCCGTTCAAGGCGCTTGCCGCCGGCCCGCTCGCGGCCTTCATCGTGCATCCGGCGCCGAAAGAGCTGGAGGGTTTCACCTTCAAGGACGGCACCGGAACAGAGACCAGCTTGGCAAAGTGGAAGGGCAAGGTCGTGCTGCTCAATCTCTGGGCCACCTGGTGCCTCCCCTGCCGCAAGGAGATGCCCGATCTCGCCGCACTCCAGAAGGAGCTGGGCAGCAATGATTTCGAGGTCGTGGCGCTGAGCGTCGACCGCAAAGGCGCCGAAGCCTCATCGGCCTTCCTCAAGGAGGTGAACGCCTCGTCGCTTGCCCTCTACACCGATGAGCAATCGAAGAGCCTCCAGGCGCTTCAGGCGGTCGGCCTGCCAGCGACACTGCTGATCGGCCGTGATGGGCGCGAGATCGGCCGTCTGCTGGGGCCCGCAGAATGGGCTTCCGACGAGGCCAAGGCGCTCGTCAGGGCGGCGATGGCAGCGAAGCCATGACTTCGGCGCGCTTCCGGGAAATGGCACTGGCATTCCCGGAGGCGGAGGAGAAGTCACATTTCGGGAAGCCTGATTTCCGGGTGAAGAACAGGATATTTGCGGGCTTCAATGGCTAAGGGCGTGCCTATGTGAAATTGACGCCGGAGCAACAGGAGATGATTTGTGCGGCCGAGCCAGAAGTTGTGAAGCCCATTCCTGGTGGCTGGGGACGTCAGGGCTGGACACTGGTGGATCAGGACAAAGCCGACCTTGCACTTCTGGAAAGCGTGCTGACAACGGCGTGGAAGAATGTGGCGCCCAAGTCGCTTCTGTCAAAGCTCAAGGCGTGAAGCGGCCCTTGAAACAAAACCGGAACATCTTCTGGACTCCCGGGGCCCCAGCCCCTATCTTGAGACATGCTCAAGGCTGCACCGGTTCCTGACATTGCCGAAGACATCTGGGCGCTGAAATACCGCTACCCCGGCGAACAGTCGCTTGAGGAGAGCCTGGCACGCGTGGCGCGCGCTGTGGCCCAGGCGGAAAAGCCGGATGACCGGCAGCGCTGGGAGCAGAGCTTCCGCGACCTCATGGGCGACCTCTCCTTCATCCCGGCCGGCCGCATTCTCGCGGGTGCCGGCACCAAGCGCGATGTGACCCTCTTCAACTGCTTTGTCATGGGCACGGTCGAGGATTCGATCTCCGGTATTTTCGAGGGCCTCAAGGAAGCCGCGCAGACCCTGCAGCAGGGCGGCGGCATCGGCCATGATTTCTCGACGCTGCGGCCCAAGGGTGCGCCCGTGCACGGCGTTGATGCCGATGCCTCTGGTCCGCTCACCTTCATGGATGTGTGGGATGCCATGTGCCGCACCATCATGTCGGCGGGCGCCCGCCGCGGCGCCATGATGGCGACAATGCGCTGCGATCACCCCGACATCGAAGATTTTGTCGATGCCAAGCGCGATCCACGCCGTCTGCGGAACTTCAATCTGTCGGTGCTTGTGAGCGATGCCTTCATGGCGGCCGTGAAGACTGATGCACCGTGGCCGCTTGTCTTCGGTGGTGCCGTCTTCAGGACCATCCGCGCCCGCGATCTCTGGCAGCGGATCATGCGGGCCACCTACGACTATGCCGAGCCTGGCGTCATCTTCATCGACCGCATCAACCGCCTCAATCCGCTCTCCTATTGCGAGACCATCTCGGCAACCAATCCCTGCGGTGAACAGCCCCTGCCGCCCTATGGCGCCTGCCTTCTGGGATCGCTCAATCTGACGCGCTTCGTCAAAGACGCTTTCTCACCGGCCGCACAGCTTGATATGGCGCGGCTGCAGGAGGCGACAGCGCTCGCCATCCGTTTCCTCGATGATGTCGTCGATGTTTCCAACTATCCGCTGGCGCAGCAGCGCGCCGAGGCACAGGGCAAGAGACGTCTGGGGCTTGGCGTCACAGGTCTTGCCGATGCGCTGCTGATGCTGGGCCTGCGCTACGGCAGTCCTGCTGCTGTCGCGGCAACATCGAGATGGATGAAGGCCATCAAGGATGCGGCGCTTGAAGCCAGTAGTGACCTTGCGGCGGAGAAGGGCGTCTTTCCGCTTTTTGATGCCGAGGCCTATCTCGCGACTGCCTATGGCCGGTCACTGGAGGAGCACCATCGCCAGCGCATCCGTGCCAAGGGACTGCGCAACGGCCTTCTCACGTCCATTGCCCCCACCGGCACGATCTCGCTGCTCGCCGGAAATGTCTCAAGCGGCATCGAGCCCGTTTTCAGCCTGGCCTATGACCGTACCATCCTGGAGGCCGATGGCAGCAGGCGCGTGGTGCGCATGGAGGATTATGCCCTGGGGCACTGGCGGCAGCGGAGCAGGAGTGCCAGCCTGCCGCCACAGACGGTGACGGCTGCAGAGCTGACACCGTCTGAACATCTCGCGATGCAGGCCGCAGCTCAGGCCCATGTGGACAGCTCGATCTCCAAGACCATCAATGTTCCCGAGAACCTGCCCTTTGCGGATTTCATCTCCGTCTATGAGGAGGCCTATGCGCTGGGTCTCAAGGGCTGCACCACTTTCCGCCCCAACCCGGTGACGGGATCGGTGCTGTCCTCGACAACCGCCGAAGACCATGCCTGCCCCTCCTGCGGTGGCCTCGATCTGGTGGCGAAGGAAGGCTGCACGACCTGCCAGACCTGCGGCTTTGCTTTCTGCGGTTAACTTCGGGCTTGACAGTCGAGACTATTTGTTCTATATTTGTTCTCATGTTGATCCAAGGCTTCCCCATCTCCCTCGACCTCCCTTCCGATCCCGAACTGCAGGACCGTTTTTGGTACTGGCAGGGCGCCTCGGGACGGAAATACATCCACTCGGTTTATGCGCTCGAACATTGTCCGCCGCTGCCCGGCGCGGTCTATGTCGGTGTGCGCCGCCAGGGTCCCCTGCGCACCGCCGTCTGCACCGGGCGCTTCACGCCCTATTGGGATGGTGCGGTATCGTCCCATGAGTTGGCCTGTCTCGCCGGACAGGGCGTGGATGAGGTTCACGTGCATCTGCTGGCCAAGGCCCCCGGCCAGGCGGAGGCGGTACTCGCCGACCTCAAGGACGCCATGCTGGATGTGACGGAGGATTTCGGCAGCCTGCGGCAGGAAGCAGCCACGCATCTCGCCCGCGTTGCCTGAGCCTCAGCCGCGTACGAAGAGGCGGTGACGGAGGATGAGCGTCAGGCCGAGTCCCGCCAGGAAACCGCCGATATGGGCCCACCAGGCAACGGTCTGCCCCGGAACATCCGGCACAAGCAGGCTGTAGAACTGGAAGGCAAACCAGGCCACGAGAATCCAGAGCGCCGGAAGCGGAACGGGGATCTTGAAGAAAAGCAGCACCCAGACGCGGGCCCTTGGATAGAGCAGCATATAGGCGCCAAGCACGCCCGACACGGAACCCGAAGCACCGATGAGCGGCAGGGTGCTTTCCGGTGCCATCATCACATGCAGCACCGCTGCCATGACACCACAGAGAAGATAAAAGACGGCAAAACCTGCATGCCCGAAGGCATCCTCGATGTTGTCCGAGAAGACCCAGAGAAAGGCCATGTTGATGACGATGTGCATCCAGTCGCCATGGATGAACTGGTAGGTGATGAGGGTCACGGGCTCGGCGATGGGATCAAGCAGGCCCAGCTGGGGCGGCGCCAGCGCAAGAAGCTGCGCCGGGATCACACCATAGCGGGTGGCGAAGGCGAGCGCCGCATCGACGCCGGTGAGCGGGCCGGTCACGAGAAAAACGACGACATTCAAGGCAATGATGGCGGCCGTCACGGTCTGGAAGCGGATGACGCGAAGCGGCGTATCATCCTTGATCGGCACGAACATCGCCTAGCCTCCACGCGTCTTGCCTGGCACCCACAGCACATCGCCGCCGCCCGTTGCAGCATTGGCGTGGCGGCTGGCCACGAACAGAAAATCCGAGAGACGGTTCACATAGGCAAGTGCGGCGTCGGAAACAGGTTCATCACTGCTGCGCAACGCCACCATGAGACGCTCGGCACGGCGGCAGACAGTGCGCGCCTGATGCAGGAGGGCCGCAGCCGCATGCCCCCCCGGCAGCACGAAGGAACGCAAGGGCGAGAGCGCGGCATTCAGCTCGTCGATCTCGCGCTCGAGCCGCTCCGCCTGCCCGGGAAGAATCCGCAAGGGCTCATAGTCGAGCTTCTGGCCCCGGTCCGGGACACAAAGATCAGCACCAAGATCGAAGAGTTCGTTCTGGATGCGCGCCAGCATGGCATCAAGCGTCGCCAGCTCGGGCGAGGTGCTATGCAGGCGGACGAGACCCAGCACGGTGTTGGTCTCGTCGACCGTGCCATAGGCCTCGATGCGCAGCGACGCCTTCGACACACGCTCTCCCGTGCCAAGGGCCGTGTCGCCCTTGTCGCCGGTGCGCGTATAGATGCGGTTCAGAACAACCATGAACCGAACCTAGAGGATGTTCCGCAAAAGTCGACCGGCTTTTGCCGAGGCCGCTACTCGTTCCTGAGATAGGCTGAAGGCTTCGCCGACAGCGCCCGCGCCGTGACGATCAGGCCCGCCACGATGGTGAGCAGCATCGCGAGAAGCGCCGTCAATATGGCGATCCCGGGCGAGAACACCCACGGCATCTCGAGAATGAACCTGGCCAGGAACCAGGCTCCGATTGAACCGACGACAATCCCGAACAGGGCCGCGACCAGGCCAAGCAGTCCGTATTCGATCATGAAGGCCGTCAGCAATTGCCGCCGCGTCGCCCCATAGGTCTTGAGCACCACCGCCTCGTAGGAACGCGTCGCCAGCCCCGCCGCCAGCGCACCTGAGAGAACGAGCACGCCGGTCAGCAAGGTCAGCACATTGGCGCCGCGCACCGCCGCCAGCATCTGGCCGAGCAGGTCACTGACGATTGCCAGCGCATCCTTGACCCGGACGGCAGTCACGGAAGGATAGGAGGCGGCCATGTCGTTGAGAAGCTTTGCTTCGTCTCCGCCCGCCATTTCGACGGTGACGAGATGGGAGTGAGGAGCCGCCTTCAAAGTGTTCGGCGAGAAGACCATGACGAAATTGATGCCGAGGCTGCGCCAGTTCACCTGCCGGAACGAGGCCACTTCAGCCTCGATCTCGCGGCCCAGCACATTGACGGTGACCTTGTCGCCGATGGCGAGCCCAAGCCCCTCGCCGATCTCGTCCACGAAGGAAACAAGTGGCGGTCCGTCATAGTCTTTCGGCCACCAGGCCCCTTTCACCAAGGTCGAACCCTGCGGCAGGTCTTCGGCATAGGTGAGCCCGCGGTCGCCACGCAGCGCCCAGGCGGCCTCCGGCACCACTTGTACCTGATCGGAGGGCACACCCTTTACCTTGATGATGCGCCCCCGCAGCATCGGTGCGTTGCCGATCGACTGAACGCCGGGCTCTTTCAGCAGCGACTCGCGGAAGGCCGGCAGTTCTTCATTGCGGACGTCGAGAAAAAAGAAGGCGGGCGCCTTCTCCGGAATCCCGGCGCGCAACTCGCGGCTGATGGTTGAATCGGTGAGGGCCAGCGAGACGAAAAGCGTGAGGCCGAGACCAAGCGCCAGGATCACAGACAGGCTCGAGGCCCCGGGCCGGTGCAGCGACTGCAGCGCGTGGCGCAACAGCACATGACGTGGCCGCGGCAGCAAGGCCACCAGCCGGATAAGGCCATAGGCCAGTGCTGCAAGCACGACAAAGCTGCCGCACAGGCCCGCCAGATAGATGAAGCTGATCCACATGTTGTCGAAGGAAATGAGGATCACCGCCGAAGCCAGCGCCAGTAACAGAAGTGCCGCTGCCAGATAGCCCCAGGCCATGCGGCCCCGGCCTTCGACCAGATGGCTGCGGAACAGGGCAGCGCCCGGAATGCGCGCAATGCGCGACAGGGGCACGATGGCAAAGGCCAGCGTCACCAGAAGCCCGAGGATTGCAGCGAGGCCGAGTGGTTTCCAGGCAATCTGTGGCGCGATGGGAAGGGGCAACACCGCACCGAAGAGGCTCTTGGCGACCAGTGGTGTGGCCGCCCCGAGCAGCAACGCGATAGCAATGCCCAGAAATGCCACCAGCATGATCTCGACAAGGAAGAGACCGAGGACATTGCCATTGGAGATGCCGATGCATTTGAGCGTGGCGATGGTGCCGGTGCGGCGGCTGACGAAGGCCGAGACCGCATTGGCAATGCCGGCGCCGCCGATGACAAGCGCGGAGATACCAACAAGCGTCATGAAATAGCCAAGGCGCTCGACAAAGCGCTCGGCACCATTTGCGGCGTTGTCGCGGGCCCGCACGCGCCATCCCGATTCCGGAAAGGCGGCATTGGCCTTGTCAACTGTGGCGCGGGCCGCCGCGAGGCTGGTATCGCCTGACAGTTTCACACGATAGTCCCAGGTGATCAGGCTGCCGGGCTGGATAAGACCGGTCGATTCCAGTGCCTCATGCGTCATGAGCAGGCGCGGCCCGAGCACGATGCCATCGGAAATACGGTCCGGTTCCTGAGCGATGACGGCATTGATGGTGAAGGATTGCGTGCCGATTTTGAGTGTGTCGCCAGGCTTGAGACCGAGCCTGCCGAGCAACAGGGGGTCAACGGCCACGCCATGAATGCCGTCGCGCAGGGCAAGTGCGGGCAGCACAGCGCCATCCTCGAAGGTGAGCGCGCCATAGAGCGGATAGCTGTCATCGACGGCCTTGATCTCGATGAGCGTCGAATGCTCCCGGGCCGTCGCCATGGCGCGCAGGGTGGTGACGCGGCTCATTGTTCCAAGGCTTTCGATGAAGGCCAGTTCCTTGTCCGTGGCCTGGCGCTGGATGATGGAGAACTCCACATCGCCACCGAGCAGCGGCTGGCCCTGTTCGGTAAGGCCGCGTTCAATGGCGGCCCCGAGCGAGCCGATGATGGCGATCGAGGCCACGCCCAGCGTCAGGCAGGTGAGGAGAATCCAAAAGCCGCGCAGGCCCGAGCGCAGGTTCTTCAAGGCATAGGCCAGCCAGAGCGTGGGCTTCATGCGCGGCCTGTCTCGGAGATATGGCCATCGCGCACCGAGATGATGCGCCCGCAGCGTTCCGCCAGAGAGCGGTCATGGGTGACGAGAAGCAGCGTGGCGCCCTCGCGGGCCCGCAGGTCGAAGAGGAGATCGATGATGGTCTGGCCTGTCTCCTGATCGAGATTGCCGGTGGGTTCATCGGCCAGAAGAACCTTGGCCCCGGAAGCGAGCGCCCGGGCAATGGCCACGCGCTGCTGCTCGCCGCCCGAAAGCTGGCCCGGATAGTGGCTGAGGCGATGGCCGAGGCCCACGCGCACCAGCCCCGCTTCGGCCCGGGCCGTGGCATCAGCAACACCCTTGAACTCCATGGGCAGCGCCACATTCTCAAGGGCTGTCAGAGTGGGAATGAGGTGGAATGACTGGAAGACGATGCCAATCGTGTCCCGGCGGAAGCGCGACAGCGCCTCTTCATCCTTGTCATGGAGCGGGGTGCCCGCCACGGTGATTGCACCCGATGTCACGGATTCGAGTCCGGCAATCACCATCAGCAGCGATGTCTTGCCCGAGCCGGAAGGCCCGACGATGCCGATCGCCTCGCCCGCAGCAGCTTCAAGGCTCACACCACGCAGGATATGAACATCACCGGCCCGCGACCCGAGGCGCAAATGAACGTCTTTGAGGTCGATCACGGGATTGGCCATGTGTGGGAGAGATCCGTTCTGTTCTGGAGATGAGGAGAGTCGAGAGATGGTGCATGGGGGCTGGATTGTCGAGGGCCTCTTGCCTCCCCGCCGATTCATGCCCAGATGGATACCATGCGCTTCCTGCTCAAGACGTTTCTCATCTCTCTTTCCGTCGCGGCCTTCGCCATGACAGTCACGGCACGCCAAACATGGGCGGAAACAAAGACGATTCTTGCCCTCGGCGACAGTCTGACCGCGGGCTATGGCCTCGATGGCAAGGATGCCTTCCCGGTAAAACTGGAGGCGGCGCTGCGCGCCAGGGGACATGAAATTGTTGTCATCAATGGCGGCGTCTCCGGCGATACGGCCGCGCAAGGTGCCGCCCGTCTCGACTGGTCGCTGACCGATGACGTGGACGGCGTCATCCTTGAACTCGGTGCCAATGATGCCCTGCGCGGCCTCGATCCGGCACAGGCGGAAGCAGCGCTCAAGGATATTCTCGACAGGCTCGCGGCCCGCAAGCTGCCCGTGCTGATCGCGGGCATGAAGGCGCCGCCCAATCTCGGACCGGACTATGTGGCAGCCTTCGACGGCATCTATCCGCGCCTGGCTGAAAGCTCCGGCAGCATTCTCTATCCTTTCTTTCTCGATGGCGTGGCGGCGGTTCCCGCACTGAACCAGTCGGACGGCCTGCATCCGACGGCGGCCGGCGTTGATGTCATCGTCGGAAAAATCCTGCCGTTCACGGAGCAATTGCTGGCGCGCATCAGCTCCCCCTGAATTTGCGGTTGGAATTTTTCCGAATCACGCTAGCGTGGAGGAAATTTCGACGGAGGGACCGATGCCGCGCCTCTTCACCGGACTGGAAATTCCCGCTGATGTGGCGCTGGATCTCCAGATCATGCAGGGTGGCATTCCCGGCGCCCGCTGGATGGACCCGTCGAACTTCCACCTCACCCTGCGCTTTATCGGCGATATCGAAACCGGCCTTGCCCGCGAAATCGCTCACGCCCTTGATGGCGTGCAACTGCGCACATTCAGGATTTCGCTCAAGGGTGTCGGGCTTTTCGGCGGCAACAAGCCTCATTCGCTTTATGCAGGCGTTGAGGAAACGGGTGAACTGCGCCGCCTGCACGACCTGCACGAACGCATTTGCCAGGTGCTGGGTCTTCCCGCCGAAGGCCGCAAATTCGTACCCCATGTGACGCTCGCCCGCCTCAACCAGCCGGAGCCACGGGCCCTGCAGCGCTGGATCGAGGTGCACAGCCTGTATCGCAGTCCGTCCTTCACTGTGGAGCAGTTCGTGCTCTTTTCCTCCCGGCCCCTGCGTGGCGGCGGGCCCTACGCCGTCGAGGAGGCTTATCCGCTTTCCGGGCTTGTCGGGGCCGCACCATGACCGAGCGGCTGCAGGGAGCCGCCCGCATCAAGGCCTTGCAGGAGCTTGAGGATTGGGCCGACGTGCCCGGCCGCGACGCCATCAGCAAGACATTCCGCTTCAAGAACTTCCGCCAGGCCTTCGCCTTCATGACCGAGGTGGCGCTTCTCTGCGAGAAAATGGATCACCACCCGGAATGGCTCAACATCTATGGCCGGGTCGATGTCACCCTCACCACGCATTCGGCCCAGGGCGTCACCGCCCTCGACATCGCCCTCGCCCAGAAAATGGACGCCATCGCAAAGGGTTAACGCCCGCGCTGATTACAGGCCGGTAACTTGACGGCCCCCCGGGCCGTCACCATATTGGCCAGCAAGCGAAATGCGCCATAACGTCACCGTTGCGGCGCCTCTTTGATGCGCCGAATTTTTCCACCGGCGTGACTTCAATGGCCAGGCATCCGCCCGGCAGGAAGACACGGCGGACCATTTCACGGAGGGGTAAATGGCTGAATATCGTTATCCGAACCAGACGCGCGCCGGCACCGGCGTGGAGATCGACGCGGGTCTCCGCTCCTATATGATGGGCGTCTACAACTACATGGCTCTGGGCGTTGCCTTGACGGCCGTGATCACCATGGCTGTCGCTGCCAACCCGGCAGCGCTCGCAGCCGTCTATGGCCTCAAGTGGATCTTCTTCATTGCCGCCTTGGGCCTTGGCTTCTTCGCGCCGCGCCTGATTTTCTCCGGCAACACCGCCCTGGCCCACGCGGCCTACTGGGGTTATGCCGCACTCTGGGGCCTGATGATTGCCCCGATGGTCGGTCACTATCTCGGCGTCAACCCGGGCATGGTGTTCCAGGCGTTCCTGATCACCGCGGTGACCTTCGGCGCCACCAGCCTGGCCGGCTATGTCACCAAGCGTGACCTGTCGGGCTTTGGTGCGTTCTTCATGATCGCCACCATCGGCATCCTGATCGCCATCGTCGCCAACATCTTCATCATGTCGACGATGTTCAGCCTGCTGATCTCGATCGTCACGGTTCTCATATTCGCCGGCATCACGGCCTATGAGACCCAGCAGATCAAGGAGATGTATGTGGAAGGCGATGCCGAGGGCGTTGCCAAGGGCAAGTCGATCTTCGGCGCCTTCATGCTCTATGGTTCCTTCGTCACGCTCTTCGTGCACATTCTCAACATCCTGGGAATTATGAACCGCGAATAACGATACAACGGCAGCACATGCGAAAGGCCCCGGGAAACCGGGGCCTTTTTGCTTGCAGGAGATGCTTGCTTGTTCAGCCGTCCGCGAGCTTCGGTTTCTTCACCAGTACGCGCAGGACCTGCGCCAGCTCATGGCCGCGCTTGAGAATGAGTCCGCCCTGCGCCAGCACGGAATACTGGCCTTGCTTGCGGGCATTGGCCGGTGTCTTGACGATCCGATAGAGCGGCTGTTCGGACGCCCTGCGGAAGATTGCAAAGACGGCCGCCTCCCGCCCGAATTCCATGGCGTAATCGCGCCACTCACCCTCGGCGACATGACGTCCATAGAGATTGAGAATCTCGGCCAGTTCTGATCGGTTGAAGGCGATGTTCGCTTTTGCGGCGGCGCCCGGAAAACGGATGACTTGTCCCGTTTCCTGCCCGCCGGAACGGTGTTCGACACTTGTATCCAGATCCATGGGGATAGCCTCCCGCCTGTCATCTGCCTGCAACAATGGCGTCTGCGCCGGTGCTTTGGCAAGGGCCAAATTCCCCGCTTTCGCCGCAATTGCGCCAAGAGGCCGACACAGCCCGGGGCGACATTCCCATCGTTGCCTCAAGGCCCGGCTGGAAGGCCCTCGGTTCTCAAGCCCCCCAGCCCCCCGACGTCCGCATATCCGGCCGGGCCTCCCCTATACCCAAGTGAGGTGTTGCGTCTCGGCGGCCGGTTCTCCGGCCGCTTTTTTTGTATCTCCCACAAGGCTTGACGCCCCCCGGTTCAAAACCGATATGGCTGCTGCGACAGGCAACATCACGCAGAAGACCATGACAAAGGCCAGCAAGAAGACCCCATCAACTCCCGCAACATCAGGCGAACCCCAGGCCTTCCAGGCCGAGGTCGCCAAGCTTCTCCAGCTGATGGTGCATTCGGTCTATTCCGACCGTGACGTCTTCCTGCGCGAGCTCATATCCAATGCCTCAGACGCCCTCGACAAGCTGCGCTACGAGGCCATCGCCACGCCCGCCCTGCTGGAACAGGAGCCAGGCCTCGAGATCGTCATCGCCGCCGACAAGGAAGCAGGCACGCTGACGGTGAGCGACACCGGCATCGGCATGACAGCGGACGAACTGGCCTCGAACCTCGGCACCATCGCAAGATCAGGCACCGAGGCCTACATGGCCTCCGCCAAGGATGCGCCATCCCTCATCGGCCAGTTCGGTGTCGGCTTCTATGCCGCCTTCATGGTGGCCGGAAAGGTCGAGGTCTTCTCCCGCAAGGCCGGCGCCAGTGAGGCCCATGTCTGGGTGTCGGATGGTCTTGGCACCTACACGGTGAGCAGCGCAGGCGCGCGGCCGCGAGGCACCAGCATCATCCTGCATCTCAAGCCCGATTGCCGCGACTATCTCGAGGACTGGAAACTCGAGCAGGTGGTGAAGGCCTATTCCGACCATATCGCCCACCCGATCCAGCTCGCGACGGACAAGGACAACCGCCGCCAGATCAATTCCGGCAGCGCCATCTGGATGCGCAGCAAGAACGACGTGACGCCCGACCAGCACAAGGAATTCTTCACCAGCCTTTCCATGGGCGGCGGCGATCCGGCCCTCACCATCCATTATCGCGCCGAAGGCCGCCAGGAATACAATGTCCTGCTCTATATCCCCGGCGAGAAGCCCTTCGATCTCTATGATCCCGAGCGCAAAGGCCGCCAGAAACTCTATGTGCGCCGCGTCTTCATTGCCGACGACGCAGCACTGCTGCCGCCTTACCTGCGCTTCATCCGCGGCGTGATCGATTCCGCCGACATGCCGCTCAACCTGTCGCGCGAGATGCTGCAGAACAACCCGGACGTGGCATCGATCCGCAAGGCCGTCACCAACCGCGTGCTCAGCGAACTCAAGAAATGCGCTGAACAGGACAATGCCACCTTCAGCAGGATCTGGAACGAATTCGCGCCCGTCATCAAGGAAGGCCTCTACGAGGACATGGAGCGCCGCGACCAGCTTTTCGATATCGCGCGCTTCCGCTCCACCAAGGCTGAGAGCCTGACGCTTCGCGACTATGTGAACGGCCTCAAGGAAAACCAGACCGCGATCTATTATCTCACCGCCGAGGATGCCGCCAAGGCTGCCGCAAGCCCGCAGCTTGAGGGCTACAAAGCGCGCGATATCGAAGTGCTGCTTCTGACCGACCCGGTGGACAGTTTCTGGGTGCGGACGGCACTTGGCTTCGACGGCAAGCCCTTCACCTCGGTGACGCAAGGTGCGGCTGATCTCGACAAGATCAAACCGGCCGGTGCCAAGGATGAGGAGGCGCCGCCCGATGCGGCCAGCGCCACGCTGATGGCTGCTCTCAAGCAGGCTCTCGGTGACAAGGTGAAAGACGTCCGGGCCTCCAAGCGCCTGACCGACAGTGCCGTCTGCCTTGTCAATGATGGCTACATGGACCGCACCATGGAACGGCTGCTCTCGCGCCAGAAGGATTCAGGCGTCAACCTGAGCGCACCGGTGCTTGAGATCAACGCGGGCCATGCGCTCATCAGGCAGCTTGCCGCGCGCGTTGCGGCGAAGGGCGCCGAGAGTGTTTCCGATGCAGCCTTCCTGCTGCTCGACCAGGCCATGATCCTCGAGGGCGAGCAGGTGTCTGATCCCGCGGCCTTCGCGCGACGCCTGGCTGACGTCATGCAACGCGCCGTGGCATAAAAACAACATCGGCGCTTCTTCTCGCCGCGCGGCTTCACAAATCGAGGGCGCGCGCGTATCCGCCGTGTCCTCAAACAGAACGCAGGAGATCAGAAAATGGAGCATGGAACTACGCGACGCTGATCTCCGGGCCGTCTCAAGGTCCGGTGCCTTGAGCGGTTAAGCGTATCTCGCGCCTCAGGCGCCTTCTCTTACAACCAGAATCATTCTTCGCGATGCGCGTCCCGCAATGCTGCGGCCGCCTTGCGATTCCCCATCTTATGCGAATACCGGCTTTCACTTGCCTGAAAGCCGCATGGAGCGGCTTATGCCCTTGTCACTTTTCGATCTCCTGGTCGGGAGATTATTCAGAAACACCGGAAGACGGCAGGAAGATCTGTCCTTCCTCACCGCAGATGAAATCCGCGAACTCCGGCGCATGCGCGAGGAGGTGCGGCTGGCGCGCGAGCAGGTGAAGCTCATGGTCAGCCGAGCCCAGATTGGCGCCTTATGAGGCGGCGGGCGCAATCCCGACAGGTCCGCCCGTGCTGCCGAACTGCTCGGCATAGAAGCGCGCCTGTGTCTGCGCCGCAGTGAGGGCATTGCGCATCAGGATCGAGACGGTGACGGGGCCAACGCCACCCGGTACCGGCGTGATCCAGCCTGCCACCTGCGCGCAAGGATCGAAATCGACGTCACCGACGGTGATCGATTTGCCATGGTCTTCGATCTGATTGATGCCGATGTCGATCACCGCCGCGCCAGGCTTGATCATGTCAGCGGTGATGAAGCGCGGCTTGCCCACGGCAATAAAGACAGCATCGGCCGCACGTGAATGAATGGCGAGATTGCGCGTCATGTGGTGGCACACAGTAACGGTGGCGCCTTCCGCCATGAGCAGGAAGGCAATGGGCTTTCCGACAATCTCGGAGTGGCCGATGACCACGGCGTTGAGACCCTCCAGTGTCAGGCCCGTGCGCCGCAGAAGCTCGACCGAAGCCGCTGCCGTGCAAGGCGCCAGCGCCACGTCACGATAGACGATATTGCCTATCGAGACCGGATGCATGCCCTCCACGTCTTTCAGCGGATGAATGGCTGTCTGCAATTCGCGGATGTTGAGATGCTTCGGCACCGGCCTCTGGATGATGATGCCTGTGACGCGCGGATCGGTATTGAGGGCTGCAAGGATGCCGAGCATCTCCACCAGAGAAACTGTCTCGGGCAGGTTGCGCTCTTCGAAGCGGATGCCCGCCCGTTCAGCACCCCGGGCCTGATTACGCACATAGAGATTGACCGCAGGCACATCGCCGATGGTGATCGAGACAAGCTTCACCGGCCAGCCGCGGGCCTCAAGCTCACCCACGCCGTCTTTCACCTTGGACAGGATTTCATCGGCAACGGGCTTGCCAAGAAGGGCATTGTGGGGATGTGATGTCTGCATGTCTTTCAAACCCGTTTTCTGTGGCGCGCAGCAAGCCCGGAAGCGGCGCTGAGTCAAGACATGAAGGATGCCGTGATCACGCCTTGATGACCATGCGCAGGCCTTTTTCATCGCGGTATTCCTGCGCCGGGAATTCCAGATGCAGGCCATGCAGAATGCGCCGCGCCGACCAGGCGGCCGCACAGGCATCCAGCAGGTCATCTTCACCGACATCGCTGCGGCGGTAGTGGCTCTCCGGAAGGGTCGCGAGCGGGAAGCCGTTGTCGCGCAGCAACTGCCGTCGATAGTCCAGACCGGGCCGGTGGTTGTCAGAGCGAACCTTCTTGGCAAAGGGCACCGGCACCTTTCCATTCATGGCCCAGAAGGCAGCTTCCGGATGCACTTCGTGGACGCGCCGTTGCAGCTCCGTCGTCATCAGGGCATCAACCTCGCGGATCTTTGGAAAGATCCCGTGGCACTGCTTGGAAATCTTCCGCGGCGGCTCGGAATGCAGCAGGTTCATGTTGCAGGCCGCGCGATAGTCACCGGCCGCAAAGCTTGCCCGCGCAGGAACCGTGAAGACACTGGATTGCCTTTCACCCAGCACGGCACGCGTTGCCCGCTCCGCCACCCGGCCTGAAAGTGGCGGCAAGCCGATCGGAATATCGACGGCGATGACCGACGCGTCTTCAGCCAGAATGTCCACAAAATGCGGATAGAGCCGGTGCGCCAGCGTTTCGCCCCAGATGACGGCGATCCAGCCGGCCGGGCAACCATCAACACCGATGACTGGCGTCAGTTTATCTTGAGCCATGACTGGCCCGCCGATGCGGCAATGGCCCTGTTGAGCCGCGCCATGGCTGCCGGAAAGGCATTCGCAGGCGGCGTCAGCAGACGCTCACCCAGATAGGCTCCCGCCAGAAAATCGCCGGTGCCATGCGGCACGCGTGGCAACTTCTGCGCCGTCGAGAGGGTCGCGTGATGATCATGCACAAGCAGGGTTCCAAGGTGGTTATCGTCGACCGGAAGCGAGGTCACGAGTGTTTCCGGAGAGCCCACCCGTCTTGCCGCATCCTGCGCCGTTTCCTCATCCGTCACAGGTTCTCCCGCAAGCCACGCCAGTTCAAAGACATTGGGCGTCAGGATCGAGGCCAGTGGCACGAGCTGGTCGCGAATCGCCATGGCGATCTCCTCGGCCACATAGAGACTGCCACCGTCGCCCATGACCGGGTCGACAAGCACCTGAAGCGCCGGGTTCTCCTGTTGCAGGTTGGCGATGACGCGCGCCACCATGACAACCTGCTCGGCGCTGGCGAAATAGCCTGTGAGCACGCCATCACAATCGGAAAGCCCGCCCTTCCCGGCCACCGATTCCAGCAAGGCTGCCAGAAACGCCGCGTCGGTCCGCTGCGCGGCAGGCCTGCCATGGCCCGGATGATGCGAGAGCAGGATCGTCGGCACCTGCAGAACCTCATGCCCGCATGCCTGCAGCACCGGCACTGCCGCCGTATTGCCAACCGGTCCCCACACCACCTGCGATGAAATGGAGAGGACCTTGGCCATCTCAGAAGATGTTCTTCTCGAACAGCGGCTCCTTGCGCTGCAAGCGCTCATAACCGAGCCGTGCAAGATCGATGGTGCGATAGCCG
Source organism: Pseudomonadota bacterium (assembly GCA_020161855.1). Classification (GTDB taxonomy): domain Bacteria; phylum Pseudomonadota; class Alphaproteobacteria; order Rhizobiales; family Aestuariivirgaceae; genus Aestuariivirga. The sequence continues at coordinate 396,064 of JAIUNJ010000001.1, read as the reverse complement.
CCGAAGCAGATCAGTTCGGCGATGGCATTGCCCGTCGCCGGGCCCTGCTGGATGCCGTGGCCGGAGAAGCCATTGGCAAAATAGAAATTCTCGATGTCCGGGTGGCGGCCGATGATGCCGTTATGATCGAACCAGTTGTAGTCATAGTGGCCGATCCAGCCACCAATCATCTTCACCGCCTCGAAAGCGGGAACACGGCTGGCAAGGGCGGGCCAGATGCGGTTTTCAAACCAGCTCTCGTCCATCTCCCAATCCTTGACCTTCGGCTCCTCGTCATCACTCGGGGTGAAGCCCCAGATGAAGTTGCGGCCTTCCGGACGGAAGTATTCGCCGGTCACGTCGAAAGTGAGCGGCCCCTTGCGCATCGCTTCCGAGGCCCCCGGGCAATCGATGACATAGACGAAGCGCTTGGCAGGCGAGACAGGAAGCTCGATGCCGGCGAAGCCCGCAACCGCCCCGGCGCTGGCCCCGGCCGCATTGACGAGCGCGCCCACGGTGAAGGTCTCGCCGCCTGCGGTGCTCAGCGATGTGATCTTGCCATTGCGCCCGATGCCCGCCACCGCCTGCTGCACCAGCGTCACATCACGCGCCAGCGCTGCCTTGCGCACGATGCTCATCAGGGAATAGGGATCGAACCAGCCTTCGTTGCGCGGCCCAAAGGAGGCGGCGGCAATGCCGTCAAAATTAATCCAGGGAAAGCGCCTGGCCATGTCGGCGCCCCAATAGATCTCGGTGTCGGCTCCCATGGAACGCTGCAGCTTCTGGTTCTCCTCCAGAACGGCAACGCTGCCTTCCGTGGCCAGCACCAGATAGCCCTGCTCCTTGAAGCCGATATCGGCCTCGGGGCCGAATTCGTCCTTGAGATTGCGGATCAGGGCCAGGCCGAACTGCGACAGGCGGATGTTCTCCGGGGTCGAGAACTGCTGGCGGATGCCACCCCAGGACAGGGAGGTGCAGGCCCGCTTGAAGCTCATGTCCTGTTCGAAGAGGCCGATCGAGCCGGTGAAGCCGTTCTTGCGCAGGTAATAGGCGGTGGAGCTGCCGACGATACCGCCGCCGACAATGGCTACATCAAAGTGGGTCATGGGCCGCACCATGCCCAAGCCCATGCAAAGGCTCAAGACCAACTGGGATGTGACAAAAGTCTGCTACCCATGCTGCAACGCGATAGCTAACCTTGGAACATGACCTATCGTCCCCGCCGCAGCGTCCTCTACATGCCCGCCGCCAATGCCCGGGCCCTGGAGAAAGCCCGAGGTCTCGCTGCCGATGCGCTGATCTTCGATCTTGAGGATTCCGTGGCGCCGGAGGCGAAGCTTGAGGCCCGGGCCACACTGGCAGCCAGTCTCGCTGCCGGGGGTTACGGCCGGCGCGAGCGCGTGGTCAGGGTCAACGGCCTGGATACGCCCTGGGGCGAGGAAGATATCACGGCGGCCCGGGGCATGGCGCCCGATGCCATCCTGGTGCCCAAGGTCTCAACGGCCGAAGATGTGTCCCGTGCCGCGGCACTGCTCGGTGGGCTCCCCCTGTGGGTGATGATCGAGACACCGCTCGCCATTCTCAATCTTCGCGACATCGCTGCCGCCTCAAGCAAGGCAGGCCTTGCCTGCTTCGTCCTCGGCACCAATGACCTGATCAAGGATACCCGCATGCAGGCCAGCCGGGCCCGGGCCGCCCTGCTGCCCGCACTTTCCGCCACGGTGCTTGCCGCCCGGGCCTTCGGTCTTGATTGCATCGACGGGGTCTACAACGACTTCCGGGATGAGGAAGGCTTTGCGGCCGAATGCCGGCAAGGCGTTGAATACGGAATGGACGGCAAGACACTGATCCATCCGTCCCAGATCGAAACCTGCAACCGCCTCTTCTCGCCATCGGAGAGCGAGGTAAACTGGGCCCGTCAGGTGATTGCCGCCTTCGCGCTGCCGGAGAACGCCAGCAAGGGTGTCATCACGGTCGAAGGCAGGATGGTGGAACGGCTGCACCTTGCCATGGCCGAGCGCGTGACAGCGCTCGCCGCTACGGTGGCCTCATGAGCAAAACCAGCCCCGGAAATTTCTTCGAGGATTTCAGCCTTGGGCAGGTGATCGTCCATGCCACACCGCGCACCGTGACCGCAGGCGACCAGGCGCTTTACACCGCCCTCTACGGTTCACGTTTCGCCGTGCAGTCGGCGGATGCCTTCGCCGAAACCATTGGCTATCCACGAAGCCCCGTCGACGATCTTCTCGTCTTTCACATCGTCTTCGGAAAGACGGTTCCGGATATCTCCCTCAATGCCGTGGCCAATCTTGGCTATGCCGAATGCCAGTTTCTCAACACCGTCTATCCCGGCGATACGCTTTATGCCGAAAGCCAGGTGATCGGCCTCAAGGAAAACTCCAGCGGCAAGACGGGCACTGTCTATGTCCGTACCCATGGCAGCAACCAGCATGGCGAGGCCGTGCTGAGCTTCGTGCGCTGGGTGATGGTGCGCAAGCGCAATGAAACGCAGATGTCAGGCGCTGCCACCGTCCCGGTGCTTGCCAGCCACGTCTCGGCGGAGGCCCTGGGCGGTGCCTGTCCGCCCATCGCCGCAGAGGCCTGGAGCAACGCGCATGCCGGTGCGCCGCATCGCTTCAATGACTATGCGGTCGGAGAAAAGATCAACCATGCCGACGGCATGACGGTGGAAGAGGCAGAACACCAGCTCGCCACCCGCCTCTACCAGAACACCGCGCGCGTCCATTTCAGCCAGCAGGCAGAAGCGAAGGGCCGCTTCGGCCGCAGGCTGATCTATGGCGGCCATGTGATCTCGCTGGCCCGGGCCCTGTCTTTCAATGGGCTCGCCAATGCCTTTCACATCACGGCCATCAATGGCGGCCGCCATGTTGCCCCGCTCTTTGCCGGTGGCACCGTCTATGCCTGGTCGGAGATCCGCGAGAAATCCCACGCTTCAGGCCGCGCCGATGTGGGCGCTCTCCGCATTCTCACCCGCGCCACTCGCGATCTCTCCTGCGAAGCCTTCCCCACAAACGAAGCGACGCCGGAGCAACCCGGCGTCGTTCTCGAACTTGATTATTGGGCACTGATGCCCGTGTAGCGCAGAGCTTACTTGCCGAGCTTGCCCAGTTCGGCTTCCAGCTCAGGCACTGCCTGGAAGAGATCGGCCACAAGGCCATAATCCGCCACCTGGAAGATCGGCGCTTCCTCGTCCTTGTTGATGGCGACGATGATCTTCGAATCCTTCATGCCCGCGAGATGCTGGATCGCACCCGAGATGCCGACGGCAATGTAAAGATCGGGTGCCACCACCTTGCCGGTCTGGCCCACCTGATAGTCGTTCGGCACATAGCCGGCGTCGACAGCGGCGCGCGATGCGCCAACGGCCGCGTTGAGCTTCTTGGCCACCGCTTCCAGCAGCTTGAAGTTCTCGCCATTCTGCATGCCGCGGCCGCCGGAGACGACGATCTTGGCCGAGGTGAGTTCCGGGCGGTCCGACTTGGTGAGGTTCTCGCCGACATAGGACGAGAGACCCGGATCGGCTGCCGCGCTGATCTTTTCGATTGCAGCCGAGCCGCCTTCGCCGGTTGCGGCGAAGGACGCGGTGCGCACCGTGATCACCTTCTTGGCGTCTGTCGATTGCACCGTCTGCACGGCGTTGCCGGCGTAGATGAGACGCACGAAGGTATCGGCCGACTTCACTTCCGAGATATCCGAGACCTGCATGACATCAAGCAGGGCAGCGACGCGCGGCATGTAATTTTTGCCGTTGGTGGTGGCTGGCGCCACGATATGCTCATAGGCGCCGGCAAGGGCCACGATCGCCGCTGCCATCGGTTCGGCCAGCGGGCGCTCCAGGGCAGCGCTTTCCGCCTGCACCACCTTCTTGACGCCGGAAAGCTTGGCCGCCTGCGCCGCAGCACCACCGGCATTGTTGCCGGCCACCAGCACATGGACGTCGCCGCCCAGCTGCAGGGCCGCAGTCAGAGCCTTGTTGGTGGCATCCTTGAGCGAGGCATTGTCGTGTTCGGCAATGAGAAGAACAGCCATGATCAGATAGCTCCTGCGCTCTTGAGTTTGCCGACCAGTTCGGCGACGGACTTGACCTTCACGCCAGCCTGGCGCTTCGGTGGATCCTCAGTCTTGACGACCTTTAGGCGAGGCGCCGGGTTGACGCCGAAATCTGCTGGCGTCTTCTCGTCGAGCGGCTTCTTCTTGGCCTTCATGATGTTGGGCAGCGATGCATAGCGTGGCTGGTTGAGACGCAGGTCGGTGGTGACGATGAGCGGCATCTTCACCTTGATCTGCTGCAGGCCGCCGTCGATTTCACGGGTGATGGTGGCTTCGCCAGCGCCGGGCTCGAGCTTCGAACAGAAGGTGGCCTGCGGCCAGCCCAGGAGCGCGGCGAGCATCTGGCCGGTCTGGTTGGCGTCGTCGTCGATCGCCTGCTTGCCGAGGATCACGATCTCGGGCTTTTCGGCCTCGACCACGCCCTTGAGGATCTTGGCAACCGAGAGCGGCTCCACATAGTCGTCGTGCTTGACGAGGATGGCGCGGTCGGCGCCCATGGCCAGCGCCGTGCGCAGGGTTTCCTGGGACTGGGCCGGTCCGATGCTGACCGCCACCACTTCCGTGGCCTTGCCGGCTTCCTTGAGCCGCACGGCTTCCTCGACACCGATCTCGTCGAAGGGATTCATCGACATCTTGACGTTGGCGAGCTCGACGCCCGAACCATCCGCCTTCACGCGGATCTTCACGTTGTAATCAACGACGCGCTTGACCGCGACCAGGACTTTCATGGGACTTCCTCTCCATGGCAGGGATGTGTGGGGAGGCCTTAGTTTTGCGCTGCAAGAGAGTCAATTCCGGGGACGGCATGGCAGTCCTGAATGCGACCATCGGCGCGCCTTAAGAGGCAAGCCGCCGGACAATTCCATCAAGCCAGGGCTCGGCAATGCCAAGTTTTTCAAGGTGCCCGTGGGTGTTCCGGACATAGTCCTCGCACAGGCCAGCCTCGCCGACACCCTGCCTCACCAGACGGAGGATTTCCTCACCATCGAGCCCGCAGGCACATTGCGGGTGGTTGCGGTCCACCACATAGGTGATGGCCGTCACCGCCTCGCCGGAGCCTTCCAGCGCCACCGGCATTTCCATCTCGGCATAGACCATGGTGATCTGCTCACGCTGGCGCAGATAGGCGATGGTTCCATCCCAGTCGGCCGCCGCCACCTCGAAGGCAAGGCCACGGCAATGGCCCCCCTGATCCAGTCCGAAAACCAGGCCCGGCCGGTCCGGCTGGCCGCGATAGTGGAAGGAGTAGACACAAAGCTGCCGGTGGTAGCCTTCCAGCCGCGCCGTTTCGGCCCGCAGGAAGGGAAATCCCGGATTCCACATCAGGGAGCCATAGCCGAAGATCCAGCGATTGCCCGATCGCGCCACTGTCAGCTCCGTTTCGCCGGGTCCCGTCCAAAGTTGGGGGCCGCCGTATCCTGGCCAGCGGCGATGATGCCGCGGCGGATTTCGCGTGCCCGGCTGAAGAGTGTGAAAAGTGTCTCGCCGTCACCCCAGCGAATGGCCCGCTGCAGCACCGACAGCTCCTCCGAGAAGCGGCCCAGCATTTCCAGCACCGCGTCCTTGTTGTTGAGGAAAACATCACGCCACATCGTCGGGTCAGAGGAGGCGATGCGGGTGAGATCGCGGAAGCCGCCAGCCGAAAACTTGATGACTTCCGATTGCGTCACTTCTTCCAGGTCGGCAGCGGTTGCCACCGAGTTGTAGGCAATAAGATGCGGCAGATGGCTGGTCATGGCGAGGACAAGATCATGGTGATCCGCCGTCATCGATTCAACCTTCGAGCCGAAGCCCGTCCACAGGGCCTCAAGGGCCGCCACCTTTTCCGGCGGTGTATTGGGTACCGGCGTCAGGATGCACCAGCGGCCTTCGAACAGTTCGGCAAAGCCGGAGCGCGGACCTGATTGTTCAGTGCCTGCAATGGGATGGCCCGGGATGAAGAAGGCATGAGGTGGAACATGCGGGCCCACGTCACGGACGATGGCGCCCTTCACTGATCCCACGTCGGTGACAATGGCGCCCGGCTGCACGTTGCTCTTGATGGCCGCCGCCAGTGCGCCGCAGGCGCCCACCGGAGCACAGAGGATGATGAGATCAGCCCCCTTCACGGCCTCCGCGGGATCTTCGTGGATGCTATCAACAAGGCCCAGTTCCAGTGCCGCCGCGCGCGTCTCTGCGCTCTTCGCATGGCCGGAAATCGCCTTGGCGCCGCCGAACTTGTGGATCGCATGGCAGATCGACGAACCGATCAACCCGATCCCGAGGATGGCGACCTTCTCGAAACTCATGCGCCGGCCATGAAGGACTTGAGTGCGGCCACGACGGCGCGGTTCGCCTCTTCGTCGCCGATGCTGAGACGCAGCGCCGATGGCAGCCCGTAGCTCTCCATGCGGCGGACAACGATCCCGTGTTCCTGCAGGTGAGCATCGGCCGCAGGGGCCGTCTTCTTCTCATTGAAATGCAGAAGCAGGAAGTTGCCGACGCTGGGTGTCACTGCAATGCCGAGTGCTGAAATCTCGGTGGTCAGCCAGTTGAGCCAGTTGTCGTTATGGGCCAGCGCCTTGTCCATGAAGGCCGTGTCGCGGATGGCGGCCACGCCGGCGGCCAGCGCCGGCGCCGAGACATTGAAGGGGCCGCGGATGCGGTTCATCACGTCGATGACATGGGCCGGGCCATAGGCCCAGCCAAGCCGCAGCGCAGCAAGGCCATGGATCTTCGAGAAGGTGCGGGTCATCACCACATTCTCGGAATCCGAAACGAGCGCGATCCCCGACTCATAGTCGTTGTTGCGTACGAACTCGGCATAGGCCGCATCGAGCACCAGCAGCACATGCGGCGGCAGGCCCTGATGCAGGCGCTTCACTTCACTGAACGGAATATAGGTGCCGGTCGGATTGTTGGGATTGGCCAGGAACACGATCTTGGTGCGCGCCGTCACGCAGGCAAGCAGTGCATCCACATCGGTCTGGAAGCTCTTTTCCGGCGCCACCACGGCCTTTGCGCCATTGGCTGCAATGGCAATGGGATAAACCAGGAAGCCATACTGGCTGTAGACGGCCTCGTCACCCGGCCCGAGATAGGCATGGGCCAGAAGCTGCAGCACCTCGTCGGAACCGGCGCCACAGACGATGCGGTCCTCGGCCAGGCCATACTTGGCGGCAATCGCTGCCCGCAGCGCCGTGGCGCCGCCATCAGGATAGCGTTCAAGCGAAGAGGCTGCCGCGCTGTATGCCTCGCGTGCTGCGGGGCTCGCGCCCAGTGGCGACTCGTTGCTGGACAGCTTGTGCACCTTGGCGCCCTTGGCGCGGCTCTTGCCGGGCACATAGGCTTCGATCTGGAGGATGCCCGGCTTGGGTTCCGGGCGCTTGGCTATGTCTTGGGTCACGGGAAAACTCAGTTTGAGATGGCGGAGGGATAGCGCCCAACGGCGATGAGTCCAAGGCCCGGGTTGGAGCGCATGACCCCGACCAGCGGGCTTTCATGTTCCGAGAAGAAACCGGCGAGTGCCGAAAGCCTGAAAGGCCCATTCTTCATCTGCCAAAGCGGCTGCACGGCAAAATCGCGCGGCAGGCTGCCGCGGGTAATCAGGAGTGTTTCGTCCTCGCCCGTGGCCTGGGCGGGCGCCACGCCAAAGACCAGAAGCTGCGGCGTCTCACCGGCTTTCATCACCGGCAGGGTGCCGATCACCTGGGCCTTGCCGCCCTTACCTTCAAGGAAGGGCTCGATCCACGGAGAGCCGGTTTCGAGCACGCAGAGATCGCCCGGCGCCACATTGACCTGCACCAGCGCCTGCGCCTCGTCCCGGCATTCAGCCACTTCGAAGCGCCCGAAATAGTCGCGCAGCACGAGCCGGTCCGGAACCGATGCCGCAAGCTTCCGCGGCAGATGGATGGTGACGGGCGACTGCCGCAGGGTCGATTCAGTTACGATCCCACGCCAAAGACGCACCAGTGTTTCGGGTGGGGCCGATCCATCCGACTGGCCGATCAGCCGCTTGAGGATCTGCATCTCGCGAGCGGGCCGGAGTGGCGAAGGCCATCCTCCCTTGTCGGTCGTCTTGGCGGCTTTGACGCCCTGTACCGCATGAAAGCGCTTCTGCAGCAGATCGAGGATCGAATCATCGATGGCATCGATCAGGCGGCGCAATTCATCAAGCTGCGGGAAGGGCGGCTGGGCAGTCATCACGGCTGGTCTTAGATCAGGGCTCAGGCCGATGGAACATCAATTCGATGGCTGCGCCCTGCGGGCTGCGGCGCCGGCAGGAGAACAGGGCGCAGCCGCGGGACGAGGCGGCGGGCACGCTTTCCCGAGGAAAAGGCATAGACCTGCTTCATCGCCTCGACGATCAGGACCCCGGAGAAACGCCCCAGCAGGCGCATCATCGGCCATTCCATAGCCTCGCCCGCCTTGATCAGCGCCGGAGCCTTGAGGGGTGGGAGAAACAAGGCCTGGTCCCAGTTGCTCACGGAGAAGCGGGCCTCCTTGAGAAGGCCCAGAATCTGACTGCGGGAAAAAGGCTGGCCATAGCCAAATGGCGTTGCCTCCGAGGCGGACCAGATACCCCTGCGGTTCGGCACCACGAGATAGAGCCTGCCCTGCGGTGCCATCACCCGCCAGATCTCCTGCAGCATCTCCAGCGGATCCTCGGCGAGCTCCAGCCCGTGGGTGACAATCACCGCATCGGCGACACTCTCAAGAAGGGGAAGATCATACTCATCGACAAGGGCGGCCCGCACGTCCCCGGCCAGGGGCCAGTGAATGACCCCCCGGCGCGCCATCATGAAGGCAAGGGAGCGATCATGCCCCAGCGCCAAGTCTTCCATGTAGGGCAGGGCATAGCCGAGGCCGAGGACAGTCTGGCCGGAGGCCAGCTTGAAACGCGGCGCAAGACGCTTCGTCACCAACCGCCTGACGGCCTGACCCAGTTCGCTATCGTAGAACTCCCGGAGATCGACAACATCCATGGTGCGAACTTAGGGCCTGCGGCCCGGGATTGCATTCCCTCTTCACCGTTGCCGTTAAGGGGAGCCGCTTGGCCGGCACAAACACCAGCGGAAGGCCGGGCAGCAATCCTGGGACGCATTTTAGGTCAAGATCGTGTAAAAAGGTGTGTTATCTCGGCGTTCTTCTACACATAAAGCATAAAACGCCCCCTAAGAGGGAAGATAAGGATAACTCAACTTAAACGGACAGATGCTGTATGACATGATTCACGGGGCACGCGAATCATGTTTCAAAAGCCGACAATCGCAATTCTGCTGGCCGTCACGGCCCTGCTCCTCAGCGCCGGTCCGGTTGCTGCGCTGGATACAGCCAACCAGAACCTCAACATACACACGAGCGCCCCGGGCGCTCTGGGCCAGGAATGTGCCGTGCGGGCGGAGTTTCAAAGCTGGCCGGGCAACACACAGATGTACGCCGCCTATGTCATGATCGGCCCCTACAGCAACGGTGTATCCGGTGACATCGGCTATGGCACCGCCCAAGTCGCTGGTGATGTTGCCATAAATGCGCTTGATGTTTGGGACGAGGGAGATGGCCCTATCACCGCCCAAGGCCTCGCCGCATGTGTCAACGGGGCGACCGCCAGCGAATTCACAAACATCACGCAAATCGGACCACCGCCGTCAGCCGACAGTGTGGGCATGTCACCGCTGTCGTTCCTCGGAGTGCGCTTCGATTTCAGAGGTGTCGCCTGTGAGATCGGTTTTTCCGGTGACACGACCACGGCCTGGATTGCCTCCTGCCCGGAAGCCCCGGCCAATGAAGCACCCGAAGCAAACGCCGGCCCTGACCAGACAGTTGCATCGGCTGCCAGTGTTACCTTGGACGGTTCGGGCTCGAGCGATCCGGATGCGGGCCAGACACTGACCTATGCCTGGACACAGATTGCCGGACCTGCCGTTACCTTGTCCGATGCCACCGCCGTGAGCCCGGGCTTCACCGCGCCTGCACTGGCGACAGACGACCCCGACATCACGCTGACCTTCTCGCTGATCGTCACCGACAACCTCGGCCTTGCCTCGGCGGCAGACACCGTCACGATCATTGTGTCATCGGCGCCGTCCGTGACGCTGTCAGGTGCCCCGTCTGAAATCAACGGAACAAGTCCTTTCACGGTGACGGCTACCTTCTCGAAGGCTGTGACCGGCTTCAATGATCTGTTGAATGACGTTGCCGTGTCGAATGGCGCTGTGACCGCGATCAGCGGCGGCCCTTTGGTCTACACCCTCACCATCACACCAACAGGCAAAGGAGGGGTTTCCATCACGGTGCCCGCCGCCGCTGCACAGGATTCGGCCAGCAACGGCAACACAGCGTCGAACATCTTGCTGATCGGCAACCGGACCGTCGAGATCACCCGCGCGAAGATTGACGAGTTCATGCTCGGACGCGCCAGCAACCTGGCGTCAAATCAGCCCGGCCTCATCCGCTTCCTTGACGGCAGCGGATGCCTGTCCTTCACGCCCCGGGTGGCCGAAGACCACGGAGCGGTGAATGGTTGCGTTTCCCGCGAAGGCATCTGGGTTGAAGCGACAGGGTCATGGTCCGGAGACAACTCATACTTGCTCGGCACCATCGGCGCCCATGCCGCTGTGAACCCAAACCTGCTGCTGGGCGGAATGTTCCAGTTCGACGTTGTTGATGGTGATGACATCTCCGGCCGCGGCTGGATGGCCGGACCCTATTTCGCGGCCAGGCTGCCGGAGCATCCACTCTACCTCGAGGGCCGCCTCCTCTACGGCCAGACCAGCAACGAGATCACGCCGCTCGGCACCTACACCGATGACTTCGAAACCGGTCGCTGGCTGGCCCAGTTGAAGGCACAGGGCGAGTACCAGGTCGACGCACTCACGCTCATGCCCTTGCTCGACGTCACCTACACGGACGAAAGCCAGAAGGCCTATTCCGATAGCCTGGGGAACCGGATTGGCGGGCAGACGGTGAGCCTGATGCAGGTCAAGGCGGGCCTGGACTTCAGCATCCCCATTGCCGTGCAGACGGGCAGCCTTGCCCTGAACGGTGGCCTGTCAGCCATCCACGTATCAACCCGTGGCGGCAACAGCGACAATGAGGGGCTGCGCGGCCGCGCCGAGCTTGGCTTCGACTATGGTTTCGGCAACAGCGCCGCCCTGCGCGCCAGGGGTTTCTATGATGGCATTGGCTCCGGCCATGAAGGCTATGGCGGCAGCCTAGCCTTCGAAATGAAGTTCTGACCGCCACGGCACACGATCACATCCCTTGCTTCACGGCAGAGGCGAACATGGTATATGGCGGCCATGTCACATCTCGAAATCCAGCAATTCATCTGCCGCAGCGACAACTACGGCGTCCTCGTCCATGACAGCCGCACCGGCACGACGATTTCGATCGACGCGCCTGATGCCAAGGCCATCGCTGAAAATCTCAGGAAGCGGGGCTGGCAGCTGACCCATATCCTCACGACGCATCACCATATCGACCACGTCGAGGGCAATCTCGAGCTCAAGGAACTCTTCGCCTGCAAGATCATTGGCCCAGAAGGCGAAAAGGACAAGATCCCCGGCATCGACCAGACTGTGAAGGGCGGCGACACTTTCGAGCTGGCGCGGCGGCCGGTGAAGGTCTTCGACTGCCCCGGCCATACCGCAGGCCATGTGGCCTTCCATTTCAGCGATGACTTCCTGCTCTTCGCCGCCGACACGCTCTTCGCCATGGGCTGCGGGCGCATCTTCGAAGGCACAGCAGAAGAGATGTATCATTCCGTGAACCAGTTCCGCAGCCTCAATGCCATGACCAGCGTCTACTGCGGCCACGAATACACCGAGTCGAATGCGAAGTTCGCCGTGACCATCGAACCGGGCAACCGCGCCCTGCAGCAGCGCTATCAGGATGTGCGGCGCAAGCGAGAGAAGAACGAGATGACCTGCCCCACCACCATCGGTGAGGAGCTGGCCACCAATCCTTACCTGCGCTGTGATTCCGCCGAGATCCGGAAAGTTCTTGGTCTGGAAGGAGCGAGTGACGCCGATGTTTTCGCCGAGATCAGGACCCGGAAGAACAACTTCTCATGACCTACTCTTGAAGAGCATGTCCTTTGCCGCGATCAGTGCGCCGCCAGTGATGAGTAGGCAGGCAAGCGCGATCGACCAGTGAAAGGCTGTGGCCCCCGCCAGCAGCAGCACGATCGTCGAGAGAAGCGGCGAAGCATAGGATGCAGCCCCCAGCACCATGATGTCGCCGTGCTTTACGCCGTAGTCCCAGGTGTAGAATGCGAGCCCCACGGGCAACAGACCAAGGCCCAGAATGGCGAGCCATTGCGCCGGCCCCTGCGGCCAGACAGTCTGTTCGAACGCCAGATGGCAGAGCATCGAGAGCACGGCCGTTGACAGGCAGAAGCCGGCCACCACATCGGTCGAGACCTGCGCGAAGCGCCGCGACAGCACCGAATAGACCGACCAGATGAAAGCGCAGGCAAAGGCCAGCAGATGGCCATAGGAGAAGCGCGCCAGCAGGTTGCCGGCATCTCCACGGGTGATCACCAGTGCTGCACCCGCAAGGCCGCAAACCACCCCGATGACATGATGGAGTTTCAGCCTTTCACCCGGCAGCAGGGCCGAGAAGGCCACGAGAAAAAGGGGCCAGAGATAGGCAATGAGGCTCACCTCGACGGGAGGTGCGGCACGGATCGCCGAGAAATAGACGAAATGATAGCCGAAGAGGCCGCCGATCCCGAGGGCCCAGACCTTCCAGCCCTGCCTGAGTGCGGCAAGCGCCCCGGGACGAAAAGGCCATGTGACAGCCCCGACCATGCCGCCGACAAGAAAGGTCATGGCGGCAAGCTGAAACGGCGGCACAGCCCCCGACGCCGCTGTCAGCAGCGCCAGCAATGCCCACATGAGCACAGCGGTGAAGCCTATTCCCGTTGCCGCCTGGCGTGTCATGATGCTGCCGGTCCGGTACCTGTCATGCCCCGGCTTGCGGCGGTGGCGGCACCAGCCCCTGCTCGCGGGCAAGGCGTGCTGCTTCCTTTGCATAACGCTGCACCGTGCGCATGAACTGGTAGATCGTCTCTTCTTCGGGCGTGAGCTGTTCAAGGAAACTGTTCATCTGGTGCTGCGCTTCGCTGCGGTCATATCCCGAACCCTGCGGATGATGGACGGCCATGCCACGATCAACGATCGACAGCATGGCCTTGCTGTAGGAGCAGCAGTTGATCATCGTATCGATGCCCCAGCCATGCGGGTTCTTGTCCAGCACGGCCTTTTTCATTCGCTCCATGATCGGGCGGGTAATGGCAAAGACAATGCCATCCGTCTGGCTGACAACAGAATAGTCAGTCCCCTTTATGTCGTGAATGAGCGTGCGCGTGATGTTGTGGATCGTGCCATCCAGCAGGGGCGACCAGACCGCTGCCCGCGGCACGTCGGCAAAGGTCTTGCGGGCTGACAGCGGCACCTTCGACCAGTCGTCGCATTCGCAGTCTGCATGGATGACGAGCAGGATATCGCTCCGGCAGGCATGCAGCGTTGCGCGAAACTTGTCTTCCCACAGCAGCGAGTTGGGCCGCCTGATGGCAGGGCATGGAAATTTCGGGGCCTGGGTCTCGTCCGGATCGGAATAGACCACCGTGACCGTGTTGGAGGTCGATGCGACAGCTTTGGCGATCGCTGCCGCCTTCTCATGACGGCCCGCCCAGGAAATGATAAAGCTGTGAAGCGTCAACGCGGCCATGGCATTTCCTTAGCCTGATCTTGCAAAAGGGGCCACCGTCGCCGGCAGCCCCTGATCATAACCTATTTGGGAGAAGGCTCAGTCGCCCGTCTGCTCGTCCTTGCCTTCAGTGGCGGGCTTGTCTTCACCCTGCCGCTTGCTGAGATCCTCGCCCGTGGCCTGGTCGACGACCTTCATCGAGAGGCGAACCTTGCCGCGGTTGTCCATGCCGAGGAACTTGACCTTCACGGCATCGCCTTCCTTGACCACGTCGCCGACCTTCTGGACGCGATGCGGTGCCAGCTCGGAAACATGCACGAGGCCGTCGCGGGCGCCGAAGAAGTTCACGAAAGCGCCGAACTCCATGATCTTGACCACCTTGCCTTCGTAGATCTCGCCCACTTCCGGTTCGGAAACGATGGACTTGATCCACTTGAGCGCAGCCGTGATCGCGGCACCCGAGCTCGAGGCCACCTTGACGGTGCCGTCGTCCTGGATGTCGATCTTGGCGCCGGTCTTCTCGACGATCTCGCGGATCACCTTGCCGCCGGTGCCGATCACTTCACGGATCTTGTCGGTCGGAATCTTGATCTGCTCGATGCGCGGCGCGTGCTCGCCAAGGCCCGGGCGGGCCTTCTCGAGAGCTTCCGACATCTTGCCGAGGATGTGCAGGCGGCCTTCCTTTGCCTGGAACAGGGCGACACGCATGATCTCTTCGGTGATCCCGGTGATCTTGATGTCCATCTGCAGCGAGGTTACGCCTTCCGAAGTTCCGGCCACCTTGAAGTCCATGTCGCCGAGGTGATCCTCGTCACCGAGAATATCGGAGAGCACGGCAAAGCGGTCGCCTTCCTTGATCAGGCCCATGGCGATGCCGGCGCAAGGCGCCTTCATTGGCACGCCCGCATCCATGAGGGAAAGCGAGGCGCCGCAGACGCTGGCCATGGAGGAAGAGCCGTTTGATTCGGTGATCTCGGAGACCACGCGGATCGTGTAGGGGAAGTCTTCCGGCTTGGGCAGCAGCGGGTTGATGGCGCGCCAGGCAAGCTTGCCATGGCCGATCTCGCGGCGGCCGGTTGCACCCATGCGGCCCACTTCACCGACCGAGAAGGGCGGGAAGTTGTAGTGCAGCATGAACTTGCCCTTGGTCAGGCCGTCGAGCGAGTCGATGTACTGTTCGTCTTCGCCGGTGCCGAGCGTCGTCACGACCAGGGCCTGGGTCTCACCACGGGTGAAAAGCGCCGAACCATGGGTACGCGGCAGAACGCTTGCTTCCGCGATGATGGGGCGCACCGTCTTGGTGTCGCGGCCATCGATGCGGCGGCCGGTGTCGAGAATGCTGTTGCGGACGATGTCGGCTTCGAGCTGCTTGAACTGCTCGGACACCGCACCTTCTGGCAGGGCCACCGCTGCGTCGACCTTCACGAGCGCCGACTTGGTGGCATCCTTGGCCTTGGCGACAGCCTCCTGGCGGTCTTCCTTCTTGGCGATGGCATAGGCCTTGCGGAGATCGCTTTCCGCCTGCTTCTTCACGGCGGAATAGACGGCCGAGTGATCCGGCGGATTGAAGTCGCGCGGGGCGCGGGCCGAGCGCTCGGCCATGCGGATGATGGCCTCGATCACCGGCTGGAAACCGGCATGGCCGAACATCACGGCCTCGAGCATCTTTTCTTCCGGAAGCTCATGGGCCTCCGATTCGACCATCAGCACGGCGTCCTGGGTGCCGGCGACCACAAGATCGAGCTTGGAGGTCTTCTGCTGCTCGACCGTCGGGTTAAGAACAAGCTCGCCATCGATCAGGCCGACACGGGCAGCGCCGATCGGGCCAAGGAAGGGGATGCCAGAAAGTGTGAGTGCTGCCGACGAGGCGACGAGGGCAGCGATGTCGCTGTCATTCTCGAGGTCGTAGGAGACAACCGTGGCAATGACCTGCGTCTCGAGGCGGAAACCGTCCGGGAAAAGCGGGCGGATCGGGCGGTCGATCAGGCGGGAGACCAGCGTCTCGCGCTCGGTCGGACGGCCTTCACGCTTGAAATAGCCACCGGGAATCTTGCCGGCGGCATAGGTCTTTTCCTGGTAGTTGACGGTGAGCGGGAAGAAATCCACGCCGGGCTTCTCGCTGCGGGCAGCGACGGCGGTGGCCAACACCGTGGTTTCGCCGATCGTCAGGACCACGGCCCCGTCGGCCTGGCGGGCAACACGGCCCGTTTCCATGCGAAGCGGCTTGCCGCCCCAGTTCAGTTCTTCAACATCAATGTTGAACATCAGTTCTATCCTTTACGTCCTTCGCCGCCACTTCAGCACCGAACCTTTGGACGGCATCCCCTTTGGACATTGGCCAGAAGCCCTATTGCTCCTGGCGCCTTGCGGGGACGCGGACGGCAAATCGGTGAGCCGTCCGCTCATACAATCGCGATGGCCTCCATCGGGTCCGGCAAGGCATATTCTCCCGGGCATACACGGGAGAATATTGTGCAGGACTGCCGGTGAGGGCCCTTTGGTTTACCGGCGGATATCGAGACGCTTGATCAGCGCCTGATAGCGGCCTTCGTCCTTCGACTTGAGATAGTCGAGAAGACCACGGCGCTGGCTCACCATCTTGAGCAGGCCACGGCGCGAGTGGTTGTCTTTCTTGTGTGCCTTGAAGTGCTCGGTCAGGGCAGTGATGCGTTCCGTCAGGATCGCAACCTGCACCTCGGGCGAACCCGTGTCGCCGGCCGTCGTGGCATGTTCCTTGATGAGCGCAGACTTGCGCTCGGCAGTAATCGTCATTCGGTCATCTCCAGATGATCTATAGGTTGAACAAACGTCTGGGCTTCAGTGCACCTTGCACGATGGAACAGAGCCCGAGGGGAGTTCCGTCATGCTGCACCAAAACCACCTCCGCCGCGGCCGGTGCTTGCGCACCACGGATCAGAACGGTCTGACCTTGTCTGAGGCGGTGGGCGTCCCGGTCCATCACGGCCAGTGCCGGGATGCCGTCCAGCACGGTCTCGATGGGGCGAAGGAACGCGCCTAGGCTGTTTTCGCTGGCGGGCTGATGACACAGTTGCTCCAGCTTTTCCAGAGAAATCATGTCGGCTTCGGCAAACGGGCCGACCGAGAGCCGCCGCAGCATGATCACATGGCCGTGCCAGCCGGTCGCCCGGCCCAGATCCCGCGCCAGGGAGCGCACATAGGTCCCCTTGCCGCAACGGACTTCGAATGTGGTCTGCGATGGCGACGGCCAATCCAGCACCGTCAGGCCTTCAATCTCCACGGTGCGCGCGGCAAGCTCAACCGCGGCGCCAGAGCGGGCCAGATCATAGGCCCGGTCGCCGTCAACTTTGATGGCGGAATAGGCTGGCGGCCTTTGCTGCACTGCACCATGAAACGGCGCAACGTTCTGCTGCAGCAATTGTTGCATTGCAGCATAATCCATGCTGCGCGGTAAGATGTTGTTTTCACTGAAGTCGAAAAGGTCGATTCGCTTCGATACTAATTCACCCTCGCGATCGTCGGTGGTGCTTTCCGCCCCCCACTGAACCGTGAAGTGATAGGTCTTCCGGCCGTCCATGGCCCAGTTGACGGTCTTCGTCGCCTCGCCGAGGGCAATGGGAAGGAGACCGGTGGCCAAAGGGTCCAGCGTCCCGCCATGTCCCGACTTTTCGGCACCGGTCAGCCAGCGGACCTTGCCGAGCGCCTGCGTGGAGGTCATGCCCAAGGGCTTGTCCACGGCCAGCCAGCCGTGCAGCTTGCGTTTCGGCCTCTGGGCCAAGCTAGTCGTCCTTTTTCAGGTCGCGCGCCACATCGGGCCGGTGCAGCAATTCATCGATCTTGCCGGCATAATCCAGCGCTGTATCGAGGCGAAACTTCAATTGCGGCATGAATTTCATGTCGAGCCGGGGGGCAATCAGCCCCCGCATGTAGCGCTGGTTGCGGGTGCAGGCATAAAGCAGCTTCTGTTCCTGCCCATGGATGAGGGGGCGCACAAAGACGGTGGCGATCTGCAGGTCTGGCGACATCTGCACCTCGACGACGCTGACGCCGATCTTCTCCAGTTCCGGATCGCCCGTGTCGCCCCGCATGAAGACATCCGCCAGGGCATGGCGGATCAGCTCTCCGGCGCGGAGCATGCGTTGGCTGGGGGCACTTGCTTTTGACATCAGGGGGTTCCCTTCCTGCCCAGACATACGGGCACCCGGCAGCTAGCGCCCATAGCGCGCCAGCCGCTCGGCGAGTGTACCGGCATGCAGTTCAAAGAGATGGTTGTCATAATCATAGAAGTAGAGCGACTGTCCCTCGCCGTCCACCCGTGGCCGGGGCGGTTTCATGTCGAGGCCGAGCCGGGCAACCGCCGTCCGGGCCTCTTCCAGCTGCGGGTCGCTGACCTTGAAGGCCACATGATTGTAGCTCCGGCCCGGCAGGCTTTCACCTTCCATGACGGCGATCCACAGTCCGCCGGCTTCGAAAAACTTCTCCCGCGAAATGGAAAAGGTCTTCTCGCCGCTGGAATAGACCTCCGCACCGCCGAGGACCTCGATGATGATACGGCTCATCCTTTCGAGATCACGGACAACAAAGGTGAGATGGGAAAGCCCTTCGATCATCTCAGGCCAGGCCGCCTTGCTTGCGGCGCGGCCGGAAAAGGCAGTGCAGATTGTAACTCTCATTGAGCGCAATGGAGCCCGCCGGCTCAAATCCGCGCTTCCGGTAATATTCGGCATTCCCAGTCTCGGCCGTTTCAAGGAAGACACCCTGCGAGTCCGGGTCCTGGTCCGACAGGCGGCAGAAGGCCTCGATCAGGTGGCTGCCCGCACCGCGGCCCTGGCAGGCCGGGTCGACGCCGAGCACACCCAGATAGAAGTGAGATTCCGTAGGCGCGCAGCGCCCGACAAACTGGTCAACACGATCAATGCGGTCCGCCAAACCAGCCTGCCTTTCGAGCAACATTTGCCATCTGCGTTCACAGGCGGAAGGCCACGCCAGACGGCGCGTGTCATAGCCCATGACCAGACCGGCCAGCCGTTCCTCATCCTTGAGAACATGGGCGGGCATTCCGAGTGCCATCCGGGCGCCTAAAAGAATTGAAAAGAACTCCCGGGCAAGGACGCGCCTGTCCGCTGCGACCTCGCCGAAGAAATATCTCATCTGGTTGTCGTTCGCGAATGCCCTGACCAGAAGATCGACAACGGAATCAGCATCCAACGCCGTGGCCGCCGTGACTTTCATGCTGCCAAACCCCGCAACCGGTTAAGAACCGCATGTGAAGTGGCGCCTGGAAGCTGGCTGTTACGCCAGCGTCCGCGCCACCTTCTCCACGCGGAAGCATTCGATCACGTCGTCTTTCCGCATGTCCTGGTAGTTCTCGAAGGCCATGCCGCATTCGGTGCCGGAAATCACTTCCTTCACCTCGTCCTTGAAACGCTTGAGCGTGGACAGCATGCCTTCGTGGATCACGACGTTGTCGCGGATGAGACGGACCTTGGCGCCACGCTCCACCTTGCCCTCGGTGACGAGGCAACCAGCCACCTTGCCCACCTTGGTGATGTTGAACACCTCGAGGATACGGGCGTTGCCGATGAAGGTTTCGCGCAGTTCCGGCGCGAGCTTGCCGGCCATGGCCTGCTTGATGTCGTCCACCAGGTCATAGATGATGTTGTAGTAGCGGATTTCGATGCCCTGCTGGGCTGCCGCATCGCGGGCCTGCGCATTGGCACGGACATTGAAGCCCAGAACCGCAGCACCCGAGGCCGCCGCAAGGGCGATGTCGCTCTCCGAGATACCACCGACCGCGTAATGCACCACACGGGCGCGGATTTCATCGTTGCCAATCTTTTCCAAGGCCTGCACGATCGCTTCCGCCGAACCCTGCACGTCAGCCTTGATCAGGATCGGGAATTCCTTGCGGCCCGCCTGGTTCATCTGGCTCATCATGGATTCAAGCGAAGCACGGGCAGCCGAGGCACCGCGCTTGTCACGGCGCTGGCGCTCGCGATAGTCGGTGATTTCGCGGGCGCGGGCTTCCGTCGGAACGACGTCAAAGCGGTCACCCGCTTCCGGCGCCGAGTTGAGACCCAGAACTTCGACGGGCACGGAAGGCCCTGCCGACTTGAGCTGCTCTCCGCGCTCGTTGACCAGTGCGCGGACACGGCCCCAGGACGAACCGGCGACAAAGATGTCGCCATGCTTCAGCGTGCCGCGCTGCACCAGCACGGTGGCAACCGGGCCACGGCCCTTGTCGAGCTGCGCTTCGATGACCAGACCGCCGGCCTCGCGGTCCGGATTGGCCTTGAGATCGAGGACTTCGGCCTGCAGGAGGATGACATCCAGCAGCTTGTCGAGGTTGGTGCCCTTGAGGGCCGAGACTTCCACGTCAAGAACGTCACCTCCCATGCTTTCAACAACGAGATCGTGCTGAAGCAGGTCGGTGCGCACACGCGTCGGGTTCACGCCCGGCTTGTCCATCTTGTTGATGGCGACGATGATCGGCACTTCGGCCGCCTTGGCGTGGCTGATCGATTCAACCGTCTGCGGCTTCACGCCGTCGTCGGCAGCCACCACCAGAACAGCGATGTCGGTTGCCTTGGCGCCGCGGGCGCGCATCGAGGTAAAGGCCTCGTGACCGGGCGTGTCGATGAAGGTGATCAGGCCGCGCGGTGTCGCCACCTGATAGGCGCCGATATGCTGCGTGATGCCACCAGCCTCACCAGACACGACGTTGGTCTTGCGGATGGCGTCGAGCAGCGAGGTCTTGCCGTGGTCGACATGGCCCATGATGGTGACGACCGGCGGACGCGGCTTCAGCGTCTCCGCCGCATCGGCATCGCCATCGAGGCCTTCGACAACATCCGACTCGGACACACGCTTGACCTTGTGGCCCATTTCCTCGGCGATGAGCTGGGCCGTATCGGCATCGATCACGTCGTTGATCGTATGCATCTGGCCCTGCTTCATCAGGAACTTGATGATGTCGACGGCCCGTTCGGCCATGCGATTCGACAATTCCTGGATGGTGATGGCCTCGGGGATGACGATCTCTCGCGCCATCTTCTCCGTCGGCATCTGGAAGCCATGCGCCTTGTTCTTCAGGCGCTCGGTGCGGCGGCGGAAGGCCGCGATCGAATGGCCACGGACGGTCTCATCTTCGTCGAGCGCGTTCGAGACGGTCAGGCGGCCGCGATTTTCCTTCTTCTCGATATCGGCCTTGGTGCGCGTCGGCACCACGACCTTGCCGGGCTTGGCCGCAGGCGCCGGGCGGGCCATGCCGCCGATGCTGGGTCTCAGACCGGGACGCACAGTGCCGGGGCGCGCGCCTACACGGGCGCGAGGAGCATCATCATCCTGATCGGCGGCAGCTGGTGCCCGCGGCGACAGTTTCTTGGCGGCTTCCTCGGCCTTGCGGCGGGATTCGTCCTCCATGCGATGGCGGGCATCGTCCTCGGCCTTGCGCTTGGCGGCTGCATCGCGCTCGACACGGTCGCGCTCATCCTGAATCCGGCGGCGGCTCAGTTCTTCTTCCTGGCGTTTGCGCTCATCGGCCTCGCGCACGCGCGCATCGGCAAGGGCGCGATCGCGCGCCTCACGCTCATCGCTGGTGAGGGTACGTAGCACAACGCCGCGATTGGCGGTGCTGGGCGCCGGCCGCTGCGGCGTTGCCGGGGCTGCAGGAGCGGCCTGCGGCACGACGCGCGGTGCTGGCTGGAAAGCGGGCTTCGCTTCAGCCGCACCGGGCTTGTCGTCAAAACGCTTGCGCTTGGTCTCGACCACGACCGTCTTGGTGCGGCCGTGGGAGAAGCTCTGCTTCACGCGCGACTGTTCGACGGCAGGGCGCTTCAAGGTCAGCGTGCCACCGGGCTTGTTTCTGTCTTTGTTGTCCGTCGTATCGTTCATAATCCGTCTTCCGGGCCGTCAGGCCCCAAAACCAAACCTTCGTAACGCGAATATCGCATGACGTGAGAAGTAATCCGGGCTGCCAAACCGCCCTCGGTCACGGCAGCGTGTACCACATTTGCCCGGCCAAATGCCAAATCCAAATCGGCACCGGCCAGAACATTACTGACCTGCACCCCGGGGCCTGCCAGCCGGTTGAGCTTCCGCACCCCGTCGGGGCGGGCCTCGGCGGCGTGAAACAGCAGCCCGGCCCGGCCCTTGCGCAGCGCTTCCTCGACCTTCGTGGCGCCCGCAACCGCTTCGCCCGCCTTGCGGGCCAGCGACAGGTGCGACACGATCTGCTGGCGCAGGAGCCCTGCCACCCGCCCGGGAAGCTCGCCATCGGCCGTGCTGGCCGCCTGGAAACCACGGGCGAAGAGACCCTTCCTGACCGCTTCCGCAAGCTTTTCCCGGCTGAGACTGACCCAGACGCCCCGCCCCGGCAGCTTGCGCGCCAGATCGGGAACGACGGTGCCATCCGGGGCCCGGGCAAAACGCAGAAGCTCTGCTTCGTCGCGCACCTCGCGGGTCACGATGCACATGCGCTCCGGCATTTCGGCCTCGATGCTGGCTGCGGCTGAGGTCAGGCTTGCGCTCCTTCTTCCTCGGCAACAACTTCTTCTTCGGCAGGAACCGGGGCCTCGATCCAGCCCAGCGCCACGCGGGCCTTCATGATCAGGTCCTGGGCTTCAGCTGCGGTCACGCCCTGATCGGAGAGCGTGCCCTTGTGCTTCACGGTTTCGCCGTGCTTGCGCTCGTTCCAGCCGGTGAGGTCGTCAGAGGCGAGATCGGCAAAATCTTCCAGCGTCTTCACACCGGCCGTACCGAGAGCCACAACCATGTGCTGCGTCAGGCCCTCGAACTGGGCGAGATCATCGGCAACGCCGAGTTCCTTGCGCTTCTCCTCAAGCTCCGAGGCCTCGCGCTCCAGGAAGGCGTTGGCACGGCTCTGGATCTCTTCCGCCGTGGCCTCGTCAAGACCGTCAATGGTGGCGATCTCGCGGGCATCAACGCGGGCAAGCTCTTCCACCTGGTCGAAACCTTCCGAGGCGAGGAGCTGGGCCAGCGTCTCGTCGACGTCGAGCGCGCTGACGAAGCGCTGGGTGCGGGCCGCGAATTCCTTCTGGCGGCGTTCGGACTCTTCCGCTTCCGTCATGATGTCGATGTCCCAGCCGGTAAGCTGCGAGGCGAGGCGCACGTTCTGGCCGCGGCGGCCGATGGCGAGCGAGAGCTGCTCGTCAGGCACCACGACCTCGATGCGCTCGGCTTCCTCGTCGAGCACCACCTTGGCCACTTCGGCCGGCGCAAGGGCGTTGACCACGAAGGTGGCAACGTCAGGCGACCACTGGATGATGTCGATCTTCTCGCCCTGCAGCTCGTTGACCACGGCCTGCACGCGCGAACCCCTCATGCCGACGCAGGCGCCGACCGGATCGATCGAACCATCCTTGGAGCGCACGCCGATCTTGGCGCGCGAGCCCGGATCGCGGGCGACCGAGACGACCTCGACCACGCCATCATAGATTTCCGGCACTTCCTGGCCGAAGAGCTTGGCCATGAACTGCGGATGGGTGCGCGACAGGAAAATCTGAGGCCCGCGCTGCTCGCGGCGCACGTCGTAGATATAGGCCCGGATGCGGTCGCCGGGACGGAAGGTCTCGCGCGGTAGAGTTTCGTCGCGGCGGACGATGCCTTCGCCACGGCCGAGATCGACGATGACGTTGCCATATTCGGCGCGCTTGACGAGACCGTTGACGATATCGCCGATGCGGTCCTTGAATTCCTCATAGACGCGGTCGCGTTCGGCATCGCGCACCTTCTGCACGATCACCTGCTTGGCGCTCTGTGCGGCGATGCGGCCGAACTCGATGGGCGGCAGCGGCTCGGCAATGAAATCGCCAACCTGGGCGGCTGGATTCTTCTTCTGCGCTTCTGAAAGGAGGATCTGCGTGGCGTCGTTCTCGATCGCCTCGACCACCTGCAAGAGGCGGTTCAGCCGGGTCTCGCCAGTGCGCGCATCGATCTCGGCGCGGATCTCGTTTTCCATGCCGTAGCGCTGCTTGGCGGCGCGGGTCATGGCGTCTTCCATCGCCTCAAGCACGATGCGCTTGTCGATCGACTTCTCGCGCGCGACCGCATCGGCGATCTGCAAGAGTTCGAGCCTGTTGGCGCTGACAGCAGTGTTAGCCATTGTCGTTTCCTTCTGTATCGTCGTCATCCTCGTCGCCGAGGGGTTTGATCTCGCCGTCGAAATCGGAGGCATCCCCGACCGCGCCGGCGCTGGATTGATGCTTGAGGCGGGCGGCCTCGATGAGCTCGTCGCTGAGCACGAGCCGGGCCTCGCCGATGTCCTGGAAGGGCACGCCGATGAGGAGCTTGTCCTTGCCGCCTTCCGGATTGTCGATGAAGAGGCGGACCTCGCCATCGGCATAGCCTTCGAGCTCGCCGCGGAAGCGCTTGCGGCCAGCCTGCGGCACGGCCATCTCGAGCTTCACGTCATGGCCCGCCCAATCCTCGAAATCCTGGGCCCGCACGAGGGGCCGGTCGATGCCGGGCGAAGACACTTCAAGCTGGTAGCGGCCCGGCATGATGTCGGACACATCCATCATCGGCGAGAAGGCGCGGCTGAACTGCTCGCAGTCATCGATGCTGAAGGTGCCGTCCGGCCGTTCCGCCATGATCTGCACCGTGCCGCCGATGAGCTTCACGCGCACAAGGCGGAAGCCCATGCCTTCGAGCACGGGTTCGGCCAGCGCTGCGATGCGCTGGGCAGGGCCTGTTTCGCGGGCAAGACGCTCCGTCATGATACCTTCGGTTTCAAATACAAAAAAAGCGGGCCCCTCGCGGGACCCACCCTCATGATCCGGTTACCCGGCTATGTGAGTGAATTCGTGGTCTTCACATAGTCGCTTCCGGCGGAAATCACAAGAGGCAGGTCAGGGCCGGCGGGCAAGCCCCTGGCAGCGCTGCAAGAAAGCATTATTATCATATTAGATGAATTTAGTGCTTGACAGGCGCGCGGTATTTCACTAGATTTGTGGACAATCCGGAATTGGGTCTTCTCTCCAGCAAAAATCATTCACCCGGCCGGATCATGGGAGAAAACAGCAATGACAGACAAGATCCGGTGGGGCGTTCTGGGCGGAACCTCGTGGATTGCACGGGACGCGATCATGCCGGGCATCCGCAAATCGAGAAACGGCGTTCTGGCGGCAACGGCGAGCCGCGATCCGGACGAGGCCAGGCGCAGATACGGCGAGGAAGCAGGCGTCAGGATCATGGGCTATGACGAACTGATCGCCGATCCCGCCATCGATGCGATCTACATCCCCCTGCCCAATTCGATGCATGCGGAATGGGCGCTCAAGGCAGCCAAGGCCAAGAAGCCGGTGCTTTGCGAAAAGCCGCTCGGGCTCGATGCCGCAGAAGTCGCCACCATGTTTGCCGCCTTCGAACAGGCGGGCGTGCCGCTCATGGAAAGCTTCATGTACCGGTTTCACCCGCAACATGCCCGGGTGCGCGAGATCATCGACTCAGGTGTGATCGGCGAAGTCCTCGAGGTACGATCGCATCTCTCGAACAACATGATGAGCCCGCCTGATCCGAAGAATGTGCGCATGATCCCGGAACTGGGCGGCGGCGTGCTCCTCGACATGGGATGCTATGTCGTCAGTTCCGCCCGCATGGTGATGCAGGCCGAGCCCCTGAGCATCAGGGGCTGGCAGAAGCTCGACAAGCGCTTTGGCGTCGATGTCGCCGATGGTGCTGTGCTGGAATTCCCGGGCGGACGCATGGCGGTGGTGAGTTGTTCCTTCGAGACAACGGGGCTCGGGCACTACAGCGTCATCGGCCGCAACGGCATGATCGAGGTGCCGCGCGGTCTCGTGCTGGGCCTCGGAAACTTCGTGCCCGAAGCGCTCATCGTCACGGTCGACAAGAACGGCAAGCGCAGCGAGGAACTGCTGCCGGCCAACGACCACTACCAGCTGACCGTCGAGGCCTTTGCCGATGCCGTCATCCACGGCAAGCCGGTGCCGCTCTCGCCGCAGGATTCGCTCGGCAACGCCAAGGTGCTGGATGCCTGGATCAAGTCGGTGCGCGAGGGCCGCGACGTGCAGATCTAGTCCGGATGGATTTCCGTCCGCCAGCAACAGTCCTGCAAGCCGGTTGAGGACGACGAGGCGGAAGGAAGCGGTCCGGATGCTGTGGCCTACAAAGAACAGGAAGAGAGGACCGGGGCGGAAAGTCTTTCCGCCCTGTTCTTGAAACAAGCCGCCCCCATGTATCATACGCATCAAGACGTGTGAGAATGCTGGGGGCCACTTTTCTCAATAGACAATCTCTGGTGCCCAGCACGCTAGCGACCAAGTGCCGTAAGACTATTAGACTAAATAGGAGATCTAGAGCGAAACATTGAACATACCCAACGTGACTTTACCGCCCCGGTCATCAAGGCAAATAGTTTGGACGGGTCAGATTGTCATTTGCAGAAGGACGAAGCCTATGAGGTCGTCGAAATTATGAGAGGATGGGAACTGCGCAAGAAGGCAAGCAGTACGGAAAAGACAGAAGATTCTGTAACTTGGTAAGGTCTAAGCGGCCTTCAAAAGAGGCAATAGAACTTCTCTATCTAGCACACAGTTATTATCGTTAGCGGCCATTTTCTGGACCGCAAGATAAGAGCGCTTCTCGTCAAACATGTTATCGCCAAGCTTTTGGCATTCCTGCTCGATAACCTTCACAAGTTGCAGGAACTGGTCATGGGAACCCTTGGCGCCGAGAACAGTCTTCACTGCTTTTGAAAAACCCTTGAGCTTGAAGCCAATGATCGTCTTTTGGAACTCGTCATAAATGACCGTGAGAAAGCTATCCACGCGATCGTACACGCAAAGTGCGTCGTGCGTGACGTATTCGACACAATCTGAATCTTGGAAATACACGGCGGTTGGCACGTAGTGACCTGCCAACGAACCGAGCTCAATCTTCAATGCGTGATCCATCGCCTTACCAAAGTTGCTTTGTATACCGTTGATTGTGTGCTTTTGGCAGATGATACGCACCAGCGTCACACGGCACGAATTCCAACCTTGTAATCATACCATATATATCCTTGTCCGGAACTTGACAAGCTTTGTCAAATCTGACCTGAACGCATAACACGCAATTTATCGGCGCATTACATGCACGTGCAACGCACGCCATGTCTGGCTCGTAACGCAGCGTTCGGGTCGGCTTCAGTACGTACACGCCAACCTCTTTGCCATCGTCGTCGTCGTGATATGGCCGCTTTACGCCCATAAACAGCGCTGTTGCGCTACCAAGCGTCATCAAAGTTGGGGGATCTTTAATGAATTCGCGGCTGATGTTGTTGATTGGAGGTTGTTCGCCAATAACGTGCGTCCACAGCTGAAATATGGGGGTTCGTCGCTTAATATAGGCGTTCTTATTTACGAACTCAGGTGAGATCGAAAGCTGAATTAGCACGGCCTTATCATTGGGTGATGGGGCCAAGACGTCTGGCAGCTCGAGCCAACGCTTCTTTTGTTCTAAATTCATAGAGTTATCCGTCTCGGCACAAGAATGGTCATTCTCCCCACTATCACAGTGTTGTAAGGATTCTATTAGTATAATTCAAGAATACGGCGGGCATTTCCATATAATCCCGTGATCTTGCACGCTTAATCGCCACGCTGCTAACGGCCCTTCCAGTTCCGGTTAGCCGGGCGGGCTATCATCAAACCTGCGACGCGGGAAACCAGATCGCCTTTAAAAGGCGGCGGGCACGGCGGTGACGATCGAATAGCTTACTGCCGCTGTTGCACCTCTGCCTTCGCGAGGAAAGCACGGATCGCGGCAGAGGGGAGCGCAGGCGGTGAAGCTGCTGCGAGCCGTCGTCGCGGGCGGCAAGGGCGCGATACTTCGGCGTCATCTCGCGGTGGCAGGCACTGATCACGCGGTAGCTCTGGAGAGAGCCGCTCCACAACGGACTGCCTTCCGGCCAGCCCGGCGGATCAGCGAAGAGCCCCTTTGCCAAGCGCTTCGTCACCCACCAGTAGTGTTGCGCCAGCGGCAGATCGACATGGATCAGCGTATCGGCGGCGGCAAAGCGCTGCCACAGGGTTTCCTCCGTGCCGAAGCCGTCGATGATCCAGCGCTCCGTGCCGATGAGGGCCGCATGGGCCGCGAGATATTCTGCGTGCGGAATGGGCTCTCCACCCGGCCGAAACTGCATCTTGTCGACCGAATGGAGCGGCAGGCCGGTGATCCGCTGCAGGCGCAGCGCCAGCGTCGACTTGCCGGCGCCGGCATTGCCGAAGATGGCGACGCGGTTCAGAGGTTCTCCAGCTGCGGCACGTAGTTGGGCTTCGACGGATCGACCAGCGGCTTGGACGGCAGCGTCGACTGGTCGACATCGGAAGTATATTGCGTCTCCACCCGGTCAAGCTCCTGGCCATCGGCAGCGACAAGGCGGAGCGTGACCTTGAGCGGCTCGCCCTTCCTGATGCCGGTGAGATAGCTGCTCTCGAGCTTGTAGGTGAGCTTGCCCTTCATCACCGGGCGCGACACCACTTCGCGGTCCTTGGCGCCGGGGATATCGAAAAGCGCTTCGACGCGGGCACCCTCCGGCATCGGCGTGAGCTGCTTGCCGACGACCACCATCGTCGCCTGGCTGTAGCGGTAATTGAAGGTGATGCCGCCGCCGGCGATGGCGAGATAATCCGGCGGGCCGTCATCGCCGCAGCCTGCCAGCGGCGAGGCCAATGCGGCAATGGCAAGGGCGGAGAGAAAACGGCGGTTCATGTGTCCTCGCTTTCACGGGTGCTGGTGAGGCCGAGCAGGCCTTCGGGCCTCAGCACCAGGATGAGGATGATGATAGCAAAGACCGCAACGTCCCGGTAGACGGTGGAGAAGAAGGCCGACCAGGCCACTTCCACCGTGGCCAGAAAGAGCGCGCCGAGAATGGCCCCGCGCACCGAGCCGAAGCCGCCGATGACGGAGGCGAACATGGCCTTGAAGCCGACCATGAGGCCGATGGCGAAATTGGCGCCGCCATAGGAGATCGACGCCGTCCAGCCGGTGACACCGGCCAGCGCCCCCGACAGCGCGAAGCTCCAGCGCGCCACCTGATCGGCATCGATACCGCAAAGGCTGGCGAGCCTGAGCGACTGCGAGCAGGCCTGCCACCACAGGCCGAAGCGCGTGGCCTGCAGCACCAGCACGGCAGCAAGCGTCGCGGCAAGGCCGATGGCGATGGCCACCGCCGTCATCATCGTCACGTTGACCGGGAAGGAACCCTCGATGCGGAACAGCGAGAGGCCGGAAAAGAGCGGCGGCACCCAGATGTCGCGGCTCATCGAGGTGAGGCGCATGCCCTCCTGCAGGGCAATGCCGATGCCGAGCGAGGCGATCATGTAGGAAAGTGGCGCACGCAGGAGATCGCGGCCAAGCATGATGGCGGCGATGACATGGCCCAGCGCCGCGCCGCAGAGAATGGCGGCGATCAGGCCGAAGCCGCCGGCGAGAACATCGCCATAGCCTTCGACCAGGCTGTCGAAGCAGACGAAGACGGCGGCGAAGCTTGCGAACATGGCAAGATCGCCGAAGGAGAGATAGATGCGCCGCGTGATCGATTGCATGATGGCAAAGGCCACTGCGAGCGGCATGTAGAAACTGGCAAGCTGAAGCCCATTGATGACCTGCTGCAGGAGATAGGCAAGGTCATGGGGCATGGTGCGGCGGGCCCCGGCTAGTGGCGGAAATGCCTTTGCCCGGTGAAGACCATGGCAAGGCCCAGTTCATCGGCGCGGCGGATGACCTCGTCATCCTTGATGGAGCCGCCCGGCTGGATGATGGCAGTGACCCCTGCGGCGGCAGCCGCCTCGATGCCATCGGCAAAGGGGAAGAAGGCATCGGAGGCGAGCACGGCCCCTTCGGCCAGCGGCCTGTCGCGGCCCAGGGCCTTGGCGGCATCAAGACTCTTGGCCGCACCGATGCGGGTGGAATCAACGCGCGACATCTGCCCGGCACCGACGCCCACCGTAGCGCCGTCCCTGGCGAAGACGATGGCATTCGACTTCACATGCTTGGCGACACGCCAGGCGAAAGCGAGATCGAGGCGCTCGTCTTCGGAGGGCGCGCGGCGGCTCACCACCTTGAATTCGATCTCCTCAAGGCCCGTGGCATCGCGCTCCTGCACGAGGAAGCCACCAGCGATGCTCTTGACGATGGTGTTGCTGGTCTTTGGATCAGGCATGGCGGGGAGCAGCAGGAGGCGGAGGTTCTTCTTCGCCGCAAGCGTGCTGCGCGCCGCCGCATCGGCACCGGGTGCGAGGATCACCTCGGTGAAGATCTTCGATACGTCCTGTGCGGTGTCAGCGGCGAGCGGCGTGTTGAAGGCGACGATGCCGCCGAAGGCGCTGACCGGATCGCAGGCGAAAGCCTTGCGATAGGCCTCGAGCTGCGTGGCCGCCACCGCCACGCCGCAGGGATTGGCATGCTTGACGATGACGCAGGCGAAGCCGTCGCCTGCCGGAAATTCCGAGACAGCCTCGAGGGCCGCATCGCCGTCATTGATGTTGTTGTAGGACAGTTCCTTGCCCTGCACCTGTTCGGCATCGAGCAGGCCCAGGCGGCCATCGGCGCGGCGATAGACGGCGGCCTGCTGGTGCGGGTTCTCGCCATAGCGCAGCATCTGGGCCCGCCGCCCGGCGACCGCAAACTGCTGCGGGAAGGGCTCGGCCAGCGTCCTGGAAAACCAGGCGGCGATGGCGCTGTCATATGAGGCGGTGTGGGCGAAGGCCTTGGCAGCCAACCGCTGGCGCGTGGCGAAGGAGAGCTTGCCGCCCTGCGCGCGCAGCTCTTCGGCCAGGGCCGCATAATCGGCCGGGTCGACGACGACGGCGACATCGCCATGGTTCTTGGCGGCGGCGCGCAGCATAGCGGGGCCGCCGATGTCGATGTTCTCGATCGCCTCGTCATAGGCCGCACCGCGCGCCACCGTGGCCTCGAAGGGATAGAGATTGACGATGAGGAGATCGATCAGCGGAATGCCATTGGCCTGGCGCGCCGCTTCATGGGCCTCATTGTCGCGCACCGCGAGGAGGCCGCCATGGATCTTCGGGTGCAGGGTCTTGACCCGGCCATCCATGATCTCGGGAAAGCCCGTGACCTCGGAAACATCCTTGACCGCAAGGCCCGCGCCGCGCAGGGCCGCCGCCGTGCCGCCGGTCGAGATCAGCGCAATGCCAAGACCGGCAAGGGTGCGGGCCAATTCGGCAAGGCCGGACTTGTCGGACACGGACAGGAGGGCGGAAGCAACGGGGCGGAGACCGGAGGAAGACATGGCCCGTCCATATACGGCAGGCCGGTCAAAGGCAAAACGTGATGCGCTTATCCCCAGGGACCACGGGGAGAAGCCGGTTCATCCCACGGGCCGCGGGGTGCGGCCGCGCCAGCGCTGCTGCGGAAGGCGGGCGAGGCGGCCAGCGCCGTGAGCTCGGCGACGCGGTTTGCCGTGTTGGGATGGGTCGAGAAGAGATTGTCAACGCCACGGCCGGTCAGCGGGTTGATGATATACATGTGCGCGGTCGCCGGATTGGCCTCGGCGCGCGGATTGAGCGTGCCCTGAGCCAGCGCCTGGATGCGGCCGAGAGCCGAGGCCAGCGCCATGGGCTTGCCCGAAATCTCCGCGCCGCCACGGTCGGCAGCATATTCGCGCGTCCGGCTGATCGCCATCTGCACGATCATGGCGCCGATGGGAGCGAGGATCAGAAGTGCAATGGTACCGATGGCACCCAGCGGATTGTCGCGGCCACGGCCACCGAAGAACATGCCGAAATTGGCAACCATGGAAATGGCACCGGCAATGGTTGCCGTCACCGTCATGATCAGCGTGTCGCGATTCTTGATGTGGGCCAGCTCATGAGCCATCACGCCCTCGATCTCTTCGGGCGAAAGATTACGCAGCAGGCCCGTGGTGGCGGCCACCGCAGCATTCTCCGGATTGCGGCCCGTGGCAAAGGCGTTAGGCTGCGGCGTGTCGACGATGAAGACCTTCGGCATGGGAAGCCCGGCCTGGCGGGCGAGGCGCTCCACCATGCTGTAATATTCCGGCGCGGCGGCAGCATCGACCTGGCGGGCGCCGGCCATGCGCAGCACCATCTTGTCGGCGTTCCAGTAGGCAAAGAGGTTCGTGCCGATGGCGAAGAGCAATGCCAGCATCATGCCACCCTGCCCGCCAATGGCCGCACCGATGGCAAGGAAAAGGGCGGTCATGCCCGCCATCAGCAATCCGGTCTTGAACAGGTTCATGGCCTATGCCACCTCCACATGATGTCGAGCCGAAAGATGCGCATGGACGGGTGGCTTTTCAAGGATCACAGGCCATGAATGACAAGCCGTTAACCCCGGCGGCGCAGCGCGCCCTCGCCGAGGCCGAAGCCCGCCGCAAGGCGGAAGCCGCTCCCGGCAGGCCCAAGGAAACCGGCGGGCCCAAGGGCCCCGAGCCCACCCGCTTCGGCGACTGGGAACGCAAGGGCATCGCCTCGGATTTCTGAGCGGACAGTCAGAAGCCGAGCTGCGCCCGCACATCGGCAGCGGCAACACCGGCCGCGCGCAGGCTGGCAAGCGAGGCGCTCTTCAGGCTCTTCGAGAGCTTCTGCCCGGCATCATCGCGAATGAGATCATGATGATGGTAGTGCGGTGACGGCAGGCCAAGCAGGCGCTGCAGCAACAGGTGAATGGCGGTCGCCGCTTCCATATCGCGGCCGCGCACCACATGGGTCACGCCCTGCAATGCGTCATCGACAACAACAGCAATATGATAGCTCGAGCCCACATGGCGCTTGGCGATCATGACATCGCCCCACTGCGGTGCCGCGGGTTCTTCGGCGCCAGCCATGTCCATGCGCCAGCCATGCCGGGCATCAGCAGCAATGCGCGCCAGGCCTTCGGCACGGCTGAGCCTGCGGCAGGTGCCGCCATAGAGCGGCTGGCCATCGGGATCGCGCGCGGCAAGCGCATGGGCGGCCACCTCCTTGCGCGAACAGAAACAGGGATAGATGGCGCCCATGGCATGCAGCCGCGCCAGAGCCGCGTCATAATCGGCAAAATGTTCGCTCTGCACACGCACCGGCTCCTCCCACACAAGGCCGAGCCAGGCGAGATCGGCGAGGCACTCGCGCGCCAGTTCCGGCGTGCAGCGCGTCTGGTCGGTATCCTCGATGCGGACAAGAAAGCGCCCGCCCGCCTCCTGCGCCATCTTCGCGTTGAGCAGCGCCGAATAGGCATGGCCCAGGTGCAGCCGGCCATTGGGGCTGGGAGCAAAGCGAAAGACGGGCCGGGTTGTGCTGTTCACGGGCCCCATTGTTGCGGAAGCGGCAAGCTTCCGTCAAACGGGAGCCATGCCACGCCTCAGTGCCGACAGCCTGACCGATGCCGTCGCAGAGCTCTGCGCCCGCGAGCCGCGCTTTGCGCCGGTCGTCGCGCGCCATGGCGTTCCCTCGCTCCGGCAGGAGGCGCCGGGCATCCGCGCCCTGCTGATGACGGTGAACGACCAGTTCCTCTCGCTCGCCGCAGCGGCAGCGATCTGGCAGCGCGTAGAAGCGCGCCTCGGCCCTTGCGCCCCCGCCACCATCCTCGCCTGCCCGCAGGAAGAACTGCTGACGCTCGGCCTGTCGCGCGCCAAGGCACGGAGTTTTCACGGCATTGCCACGGCGGCGCAGAACGGCAGCATCGACTGGGACAGCCTCGCCACACTGGAGGACGAGGCGGCACGCAAGGCACTGCTGGCGCTGCCCGGTGTCGGCCCCTGGACGGCTGATATCTATCTGCTCTCGGTCGAGCTCCGCCCCGATGTCTGGCCCTGGGGCGATCTCGCCCTGCAGGCGGCCGCCCACAATCTCTTTGCTCTGCCAGCCCGGCCGGGCCGCCCCGGCATGCTGGCGCTGGGCGAGCGATTCGCCCCCTTCCGGGCCGTGGCCGCACGCCTGCTGTGGAGCCACTACCGCGACGTCAGGGGACTGAAACAGGCCTGATTCCGGTCCTGATTCCCGCGGCTTGCCCTGCGCCATGGCCCCCTTCACAGCGCCGACATACAGGATATAGTAGGTATCTCAGGACCCATCGGGTTGGAGTGACACCTTGTACCACGCGCCGATCGCGCCAGAGGCTTGTCCCGCTCTTGTCCTCAATGCCGATTACCGGCCATTGAGCTACTATCCCTTGTCCCTGTGGAGCTGGCAGGACACGCTCAAGGCGGTGTTCCTCGACCGCGTGAACATCGTCTCCGAATATGACCGGGTGGTGCGCAGCCCCTCCATGGAGTTCAAGCTGCCCAGCGTGGTTTCGCTGAAAACCTATGTGAAGCCCTCGCGCAACCCGGCCTTCACCCGCTTCAATGTCTTCCTGCGCGACCGCTTCGAATGCCAGTATTGCGGCTCGCCCGACGATCTCACCTTCGACCACGTGATCCCGCGTTCCAAGGGCGGGCAGACCACATGGGAGAATGTCGTGACCGCGTGCTCCGGCTGCAACCTGGCCAAGGGCGGGCTCATGCCGCGTGAGGCGGGGATGTTCCCGGCGCAGAAGCCCCGCGTGCCCTCGGTCATGGACCTCCATGCCAATGGCCGCCTCTTCCCGCCCAACTACCTGCACGACAGCTGGGTCGACTATCTCTACTGGGATACGGAACTGGAGCCGTAAGGGCTCAGCCGCGCTTCACCGCCGCAAAGGCGATCACCGCCAGCACGCCCGAGATCACCGCGTTCCAGCCCGCGAGCGACAGGCCGAGAATGCGGATCGCGGCTTCATTGCACATCACCGCAGGCTTGGAGAGATCGGGCAGGCCCATGGTCATGGCGCCACCCGAACAGGTCGTCGGGCCCTGCCACCAGCCCCATTCGACGCCGGAATGAAAGACGCCGAAGATGGCATTGCCGACCAGCACCAGGCCGAGGACGGCAAGGGCGCCGCGGAGCCAGGAGGGATTCCACAGGGCGAGCAGCAGCGCCACCGGCACAAGGCCATAATAGGCCCAGCGCTGCATGAGGCAGAGCTCGCAGGGCAGATAGCCTGCGTATTCGAAGATCCAGGCCCCGATGATGGTGGCGAGATAAACGAAAGCGATGAGGAGCGTGGTGGCGCGGAGCGAAAGCGTGTTCAGCATGAGAAGCCCGTGGACGAACCGAGATATTTGATGGCGAGAAAGAGCACGATCAAAATGGCGGCGGCAAGGCCGGCGAGGAGGCCGAGACGCTTTTCGATAAAGGCCCTGATCGGTTCGCCATAGCGCTGCAGGGCCCAGGCCAGCGCCAGGAAGCGGGCCCCGCGGGCGAGGATGCAGGAGATGACAAAGAAGGCAAAGCTCACCTGGGCGACGCCGGCGAGGATCGTCACCACCTTGATCGGCGGCAGATGCGACAGGCCCGAGGTGACGAGCAGCAGGATCAGCGTGTCTTCGCTGGTGCAGGCGCGCAGGCGCTCGAACTCGTCAAGCTTGCCGTAGAAGGAGAGCACGGGCTTGGCCAGTGTCTCGAAGGCGAAGAGGCCGAGATAATAGCCCGCGATGCCGCCCAGCACCGAGGCGACAGTGGCCACGATGGCATAACGATAGGCGCGGGCGGGCCGGGCCAGGGCCATGGGCAGGAACAGCACATCGGCCGGAACGAGAAAGACCGAGCTTTCGATGAAGGCAATGACCGCCAGCCAGACCTCCGCCGTCTTGCGGGCGGCAAGCGAGAGCGTCCAGTCATAGAGTTTGCGCAACATGGGAAGGCTCCGAACTCAGTCGTCAAAACGGGGTTTGCTGCGCCGCATGGACTTGACTTCCGAGCGCTTCGATTTCGTTTCCAGGCGGCGGGTCTTCGATGCCTTGGTCGGCCGCGTGGCGATGCGCTTGCGCGGCACGAAGGCCGCCTTGCGCAAAAGGGCGACAAGCTTCTCCAGCGCATCCTCGCGGTTGCGCTCCTGCGAGCGGAAGCGCTGCGAGGTGATGACGAGATCGCCGCTCTGGGTGAGCAGGCGCCCGGCAAGGCCACGCAGCCTGTGGCGCAGGTCTTCCGGCAGGGCGGCGGTGAACACGTTGAAGCGCAGCTCGACCGCCGTCTCGACCTTGTTGACGTTCTGCCCGCCGGGGCCGGAGGCGCGCATGAAGCTCTCCCGGATATCGGCGGGATCGATCACCAGCGATGGCGTGACGTGAATCATGCGGGCGCGCTTAAAGCATGTTCCGCGCCGCGTGAACACTTCAATGCGGCGCCTGCCTGACTGGCCGGCCGTGGCGCAGCGGTTGACAGAAAATGGCAGCGATCACCATATGACGTGGAAGGGCGGTGCAACGGGGCCTCCATCCGGAGGCCTTGCCGCTTGATCCTCACGCGACTGGGTTCACCTGCGCGCCTGCCTCATCCGGGAGCGGCCATGACTGCACTCTCCATTCTCGATCTCATCCGCGTCACCGAAGCAACCGACGCGCGCGGCGCCCTCGACAATGCCCGCGACCTTGCGGCCCATGCCGAGACCTGGGGATACCGCCGCTTCTGGGTGGCCGAGCACCACAACATGCCAGGGATCGCAAGTGCCGCGACATCCGTCGTCATCGCGCATATCGCCGGAGGCTCGAAGACAATCCGCGTCGGGGCGGGCGGCATCATGCTGCCCAATCACGCGCCCTACGTGATTGCCGAACAGTTCGGCACGCTGGAGCGGCTCTTTCCCGGGCGCATCGACCTGGGGCTCGGCCGTGCCCCCGGCACCGACCAGGTGACCTTGCGGGCCTTGCGGCGCCCGCCCGAGGCCGCAGATCATTTTCCGCAGGACGTGCTCGAGCTGCAGGCTTTCCTTGCGCCCGCCGGCCCCAGCCAGCGCATTCAGGCGGTGCCGGCCGCGGGCACCAATGTTCCGCTGTGGATTCTCGGCTCGAGCAATTTCGGCGCCATGCTCGCAGGCGAACTGGGCCTGCCCTACGCCTTCGCCTCGCATTTCGCGCCCGACCATCTGCTCTCCGCCTTGCAGGTCTATCGCAGCCGCTTCACGCCCTCCGAGCAGCTCGAGCGGCCCTATGCCATGGTGGGCGTCAACATCATCGCCGCCGAGACCGACGCAGAAGCCCGCCATCTTGCGACGACACAGCAGATGTCCTTCACCAACATCTTCCGCGGCGCGCGCGGCCTCGGCCAGCCACCGATTGAGGATATCGAAAGCTACTGGTCGCCAACCGAGAAGCAGCAGGCCATGCGCATGCTCGCCCGCTCCATCATCGGCGCACCCGGCACCGTGCGCGCCGGCATGCAAGCCCTCATCGCGGAAACAGGAGCCGATGAACTCATCATCGTCTCCGATGTCTATGACCACGCCAAGCGGCTGCGCTCCTTCAAGCTGATCGCCGAGGCCGGCGCCGATCTCGCAAGCGCGCCCTGAAGGCCAAAGGCCAGCGCCTTTCCGGTTGACGGCGCAAGGCCCGCCTCGCTACAGGGTGGCGTCGCACACGCCCGTGTGGTGGAATGGTAGACGCGGCGGACTCAAAATCCGCTTCCGAAAGGAGTGGGGGTTCAAGTCCCTCCACGGGCACCAGATTTTTCCTTCACCAAAGTTCATATCTTTGCGGTTGAACCTTTGGGAACCTTCCGATAGTTCAAAGGCACCGAAGCGAAGAATGGGTCTGTTCTGGTGGCCTTGTTGCGCACAAGCCTGATGTGTCTTGCGCTCTGCCTGTTGGCAGGAGTGGCGCTGGCCCAGGCGCAGACAGCGACCGTCGCTCCCAAGAAAGAACCGGCGAAGAAGGAAACCGTCCGCAAGGTCGAGATCAAGGCGCCTTATATCCTGATCGACGCCAAGACCGGTGACGTGCTGGCGCAGGAACGCGCCGGCGAGCCCTGGTATCCCGCCTCGCTCTCCAAACTGATGACGAGCTATGTGGTCTTCCACAAGCTTAAGGAAGGCACGCTTAAGCTCGACCAGCAGATCCCCGTGTCACCGCTGGCAAGTTCACAGGAGCCGAGCAAGGTCGGCGTGCCGGCCGGCCAGACCGTGAGTGTCGATTTCGCCCTGCAGGCCCTGCTCGTCTATTCCGCCAATGACATGGCCTATGTGCTGGCCGAAGGCGCTTCGGGTTCGATTGCCGCCTTCGCCAATGAGATGAACGCGGCGGCGCGGCGCCTTGGCCTCAGCGCCAGCCACTTCGTCAATCCCAACGGCCTCTTCGATCCGCGCCAGATCACCAGTGCCCGCGACATGGCGGTGCTCTCGGCCGTGATCCTCGCGGAATTCCCCGAGCACGCCCATTATTTCATGCAGCAGAATGTGGTGATCGGCAAACGCCAGTTGCCCAACCGCAACCGCCTGATCCGCACCATGAAGGGCGCCGACGGCATGAAGACCGGCTATGTCTGTGCCTCGGGCTTCAATCTCGTGGCTTCGGCGACACGCGATGGCCGCCGCCTGATTGCCGTGGTCATGGGCTACAAGAACAGCCTCTCACGCGCCGAGGCGGCACAGGCCCTGCTCAATCTCGGCTTCAGCGGCCCCGCGCCGGAAAATTCCGTGAAGGCCGCCGATGTCGTCAACCTGCCGCAGGGCGCCATCGTGCCCTCCGACCTGACGCCGACGCTGTGCAAGAACAAGCCGCTCGTCTCACTCAAGGATGGCTCGACGCTGGATGGCTGGGGCATTTCCTTCGGCACCTATGAAACCAGCATGAAGGCCGACATGGCGCTGCGCGGCCGGTTGCTGAGCCCGGTGGGGATCGATGCCAAGGTGCTTTCAGGCGTCATCTCGCTTCCCGAGAAGAAGGGTTTCGGCGCCTGGCTCTGGGGCCTCGACGAACCCGCCAGCCAGGAGCTCTGCCGCAGCTACAAGCAGGATGGCGCCCATTGCGAGGTGCTTGGCCCTGATGTCGTGCAGAAGATGGGCGAGGAAGCGCGCGCCAAGCGCGTGGCGGCCCTGGCCGCATCGGAGGCCAAGAAGCTCGCCGCCTATCTCGAAGGTCTCTACAAGCGGCAGATCGGCCATTGACCGCAGCTGAAGCCCGATCGCACAGCGTGACCGGCATCACGATGGCCGTGCTCGCCGCCTTCGTCTATGGCGGGGTGCCGAATTTCGCGCGCATGGCTTTTCTCAATGGCGTGCCGGCCCTTGAATCCGTCTTCTTCCGCACCACGGCCGTTGCCGTTGTGCTTGGCCTCTTTGCCCTCCTGCGCGGCGAGCGCTTTGCCCTGACGCGCGCGGCCCTGCCTGCCTTCATCTTCCAGTGCGCCGCCACGCTGATGGTCTCGGCCTGTTATCTCGCCTCGCTGCAATACCTGCCGGTGACCCTGTCGGTGATCCTCTTCTACACCTTCCCGGTGATCGTGCTGCTGAGCGCCCCGCTGATCGAGGGCCAGCTGCCGCACTGGACGCGCTTCGCCATCGCGCTCCTCGGCTTTGCCGGGCTCTATGTGGCCGTGGGCCCCGCCTTCGACCAGGTGCGGCCGCTCGGCATCGTGCTCGCCCTCTTCGGGGCACTCGGCTGCGCCCTGCAGTTCTTTTCCGGCCGCATGCTCTCGCGCCACCTGAAGCCCGCTGCCTTCGGTAGCCTCGTCCATCTCGCCATCCTGCCCTTCGTGCTGGCCATGGCGCTGGGCTTCGGCGGCGGCAAGCTCGTCCTCTTCGGCAGCGAAGCACTCGGCCCCCACGCGCTGATCGCCGTCATCATGGTCTGCCTCACCTATATTGGCGGATATTTCTTCCACATGTCGTCGGTGAAAGCCGCGCCTGCCTCGATTGTGGCACCATTCTTCAATATCGAGCCGATCGTGACCACCGCCATTGCCGTCTTCGTGTTGAAGGAAACCATGACCCAGAGCCAATGGCTCGGCGGCGCCATGGTCTTTGCCTCATTGGTGGCGGCAAGCCTTCTGCCCGGCGGCAGCAAGACAAAACCCCTGCAAGCCACATGAGCCAGCCTCCCATCCCTGTTTCCGTGCTCACCGGCTTTCTCGGCTCGGGCAAGACAACGCTGCTCAATGGCCTCCTCAAGCAGCCGCTGCTCGCCAATGCTTGCGTGGTGATCAACGAGTTTGGCGAGGTGGGGATCGATCACCTGCTGGTCGAGCGTTCCGACGAGAACATCATCGAACTTTCTTCCGGCTGCCTGTGCTGCACCATCCGCGGCGACCTGATCGACACGCTCGGCGATCTCCTGCGCCGCCGCGACGAGGGAACGGTGAAGGCCTTCGACCGCATCGTCATCGAAACCACGGGGCTCGCCGACCCGGCTCCCATCCTGCATGTGCTGATGGCCGATCCGCTGCTGGTCTCGCGGCTGCGGCTTGAGGGCGTCATCACCGTGGTCGATGGCGTCAATGGCATGGCAACGCTCGATGCCCATCCCGAAGCGGTGAAGCAGGTGGCGGTTGCCGATCGCGTGGTGCTGACCAAGCTCGACATGCTCGTCGGCAAGGAAGGCGAGGACATGCTCTTCGCCATCATCGGCCGGGTGCGCAAGCTGGCACCTGGCGCGCGCCTTCTCACCACCCATCGCGGTGAAGCCACCGCCGAGCGGCTGTTCAACATGGGGCTTTTCGACCCTGCAAAGAAGTCCCTCGACGTGCAGGGCTGGCTGTCACTGGAGGCGGTGGAGAAATCCGAGCGCGCCGCCCATGCCCGCCAGCATCATGCCAGGCACGAGCACCATGGCCACCACCATCATCACGATGTCTCGCGCCATGACGCACAGATCCGCTCCTTCGCCTTTACCGACAAGAACCCGGTGAGCCCGCAGGCGCTGGAACTCTTCTTCGAGCTGCTCACCTCCTATCACGGGCCGAAGCTCCTGCGCATGAAGGGCATCATCAAGCTCTCCGACGATCCCGGCCGGCCTGTCGTCATCCATGGTGTGCAGCATGTGCTGCATCCCCCGGTGCGCCTTGAGAGCTGGCCGGATGGCCGCGAGGAGACGCGGCTTGTGTTCATCGTCAAGGACATCGAAAAGAAAGCGGTGGAGGAGCTTTTCCGCGCCTTCAGCGATCCCGTCACCGGCGGTGCGGGCCAGACCGACAAGACCCTTTCCCTCAACTGAGGATGCGCGAGGACCAGATGAAAGCCTTTGGACTGAACAAGTGCTCCACCTGCCAGAAGGCATTGGCCTTCTTCGTCGGCAAGAAGGTGAAAGTCGTCTTCACCGACTTCAAGGAAAATCCACCCAGCAAGGATCAGGTCGCAGGCTGGTCAAAGGCGCTGGGCGGCTGGGAGAAGCTCATCAACCGCGCGGGCTACACCTGGCGCGGCCTTGATCCCGCCGATACGGCCAATCTCACAGAGGCCCGGGCCGTGGCGCTTGCCGTCAAGCATCCCTCGCTCATCCGCAGGCCGCTGATCGAACACAGCGACGGCAGCGTTACCGTTGGCTTTTCCAAGAAGATCCAGGAAATCTTCTGAGGGCGCTCAGCCGCGCACCAGCGGCCGCGTCATGCAGGTGGGACCGCCCTCGCCCTTGCGGCAGATGTCGATGCCCTTGATGACCTCGACCCTGACGCCGGCAGATTCCATGCGGCGCTTCGTTTCCGGATTGCCGTCAACCATCATGGCTTGGCGCGGTCCGAGAGCCAGCACATTGCAGCCCATGGTGTCGAATTCCTGCTCCGGCACATGCACGAAGCCGATGCCGCGCTCTTCCAGCAACTCGACAAGCCGCACCGGCATGAGCGGCAGGTAGACAACCGCCAGATCCCTGTCGAGCGGGCTCAGCACCGACATGAGATGGAAGACATCAGAACGGCCCTTGTAATGCGGCATGTCGAACCACAGGACATTCACATCGGGTCCGGCCAGCGCCTGAAGCTGGCGCGCGCCCTCCACATTGGTGCGATAGCCGACGCCCGCCACCAGCGTATTGCGGTCAAGCCAGACAAGATCGCCGCCCTCAAGCTTGCCGTCGCCGGTGATCTCGCCGGCAATGGGAATGCCGCGCGCCTGCAGATGGGCACCATTGACGGCAGCCTCCTTGCGGCGCTGCGGCTTGCCCATGCGCGGCTTGACGAGGCCGCGTGGCGTCACCACCAGGGCGTCATGGGTATAAAGTGAATCAAGCGTCAGTCCGTCGCCCGGCGGCAGCATGATGACTTCGGCTCCGGTTGCCTTGAGCACGCGTTCGACTTCAGCGAACTCGGCCAGCGCATTGGCCAGATCGGGGCGTGAATGGAAATTGAGATCCTTCCACTCGGCATCGATCTTGGCATCCGACTGGAAGGCGGCAGAGGGTGCGCGCACCGCAACCGTCTTGAGTTGGCCCCAGTTGTTGAAGGCACCGAAATCGAATGTCATTTGCGTCTGATCCTGAATTGATAGGTTTCTGCCACCTGCTCCTGCGAAAGCAGCAGATGGCCCTGTTCGCTGCAAAAATGC
Source organism: Pseudomonadota bacterium (assembly GCA_020161855.1). Taxonomy (GTDB): domain Bacteria; phylum Pseudomonadota; class Alphaproteobacteria; order Rhizobiales; family Aestuariivirgaceae; genus Aestuariivirga. The sequence goes on along the minus strand of JAIUNJ010000001.1, from coordinate 354,031 downwards.
GGCATGTCGATCGCCGACATGGGGTCGCTTGCGACCACTTTGAGCACGGAACCGGAGTCCATGGCCTCAAGCCGCTTGCGCGCCTTGAGCACCGGCAGGGGGCAGAGAAGCCCCGTCACATCCAGCACGCTTTCCGGGTGGTTGTCGCTCATGGCGGCGTTGTATAGTGGCAGGCGAAGGGAGATGCCACATGCCGTTGCTGACGAAGCTCAAGACGCCGGGCAAGGTCGAGATGCTGCTGGAGCGGTCTTCGCGCGAGACCGGCTTCGAGAAGGCCGAGACCGGGCGCGTGCAGCTGCGTTTCGATGGCCCCGCGGGAGATTGCCATGCCGGGCTCACCCGCGCCTCAGACAGCCGCACCCTGCAACTCTACAAACGCAACACCGAGATCCGCAATGTGCGGCAGGTGACGCTGCTCTCCACCGAGGAACTGGAAGAAACGGCAAGGGCGCTGGACATCCCGAAGATCGATCCCTCCTGGTTCGGTGCCAACATGGTGGTTTCCGGCATTCCGGATTTCACGCTGCTGCTGCCCTCGACGCGCCTGCAGTTTCCCTCGGGCGCCTGCCTCGTGGTCGACATGGAAAACCTGCCCTGCAGCCAGATTGCCGAAGTGGTGGGCCGCCATCATCCCGAAGCGCAGTTCAAGGTGGTGAAGACGGCCATGCACAGGCGCGGCGTGACTGCCTGGGTCGAGCGCGAGGGCGAGGTCAGCGCCGGTGACAACTTCACGGTCTGGCTGCCGCCGAACCGGCCCTACCCGCATGCCCCGCAGGTGGCATGACGATACTGGGCGCCATCATCGCGGGCGGCCGCTCGGCGCGCATGGGGCGCGAGAAGGCAGGCGTGCTGCTCGACGGGAAGCCACTCTTGGCCCATGTGATGGCACGGCTTTCGCCGCAGGTGGATGCGGTGATCATCAATGCCAATGGCCCACGCTTCCGTTTTGCCGGCTATGGCTGCCCGGTCATTCCGGATCTCCTGCCTGACATTGCCACGCCATTGGCGGGCCTTCATGCCGTGCTGCGCTATGCCCGCGACAAGGGCCATGACGCTGTGGTGACGGTGCCATCTGACGGGCCGTTTCTGCCCACCGATCTTGTCCGGCGGCTGCAAGAGGCGCGCGGCCAGAATGATACTGCGGCAATCGCCATGAGCGGCGGCCAGCGCCATCACCTGACGGGCCTGTGGCCCGCCTTATGCTATGAGTTGCTCGACGAGCAGCTGACACAGCACGGCCTGAAACGCGTGCAGGATTTCGCCAGGCTGGCGCAGGCCGCCAGCGTAGAATGGCCGTCTCAGCCCTTCGATCCGTTCTTCAACATCAACACGCCGGATGATCTCACAACGGCGGCGCAGTTTCTTCTGCAATGATCAGCCCTGCTGCGGCGTTGCCGGGCCAAGCTTCCATTTGAGGTTCATGCCCAGTGTCGCCAGGCAGATAAGGGCAAGCCCGAGGAACTGCACGGGCGCCAGCAGATGGTCATAGATCAGCCAGTCGATCAGGATGACCACCGCCGGGTAGACGAAATTCAGGATAGCAATGCTGCGCGTCGGGAGATGGGGAAAGGTTGCATACATCGCGACCATGACAAGGCCGGTGTGAATGACGCCCATGCCGACGAGCCATCCCCAGGAGCGCAAGCTGACGTCCTGATGAAAATCGGCAAATGCGCTCAGAAGAATGGCGCCCGTCACGGCCTGCATCATCATGGTCACCTCCGGGCGCTGATCGCGGATGGCGCGGGTGATCATGGTCGTCACCACATAGGCCACTGCCGAGAGTAAAGTGAGAAGGATACCCAGGGCCCAGTTGCTGCCGTGCGTGAGCGGGGCACCGAGCGCGCCACTCGCCAGTGCAACGCCCGCAAAGGCAATGACCATCCAGATGAACTGGCTGGCACTGAGGGAATCACGCCAGACGATGACGCCGCCGAGCACGAGGATAAAGGGATAGCTCTGGAAGACCAGGGTCGCCGTGGCAATGGAGGTGAGACGGAAGGAACTGAAAAGGCAGACCCAGCACAGCGCCAGAAAGACACCCGCCAGCATGGCCCAGAGGATGTTGCGCCACTGCAATGTGCGGCGCCGCAGATAACCGAAGGCAAGGCACCACAGCACCAGAAAGGCCGCACCGAAGAAGCAACGGTAGAAGACGGTGGAGAATGGATCGAGGCCCGCCTCATGGGCAAAAGCACCCACGGAAGCACTGATACTGAGCGCCACGGCCAGCTGCACGGCAGGATATCTGAGAGTCTGTGTCTGCGGCACGTGCCTGTCTCCACCCGGCTGCCGCCTATGGCAGAAGTTGGCGGGCGGACAATTGCTTGTTTGTGATAGATGGATCAGGAAGTGTCATGGCTGAAACCGGGAGGAACGCCTGCAACTCAATCAGAAAGTCATCGGTGTGGCCGGATTCAAGAATTCCGGCAAGACCACGCTCGTAGAGAAACTGGTGCGCCATCTCTCTGCCGCAGGCTACCGCGTTTCCACCATCAAGCACGCCCATCATTCCTTCGACATCGACCACGAGGGCCGTGACTCTTTCCGACATCGCGTGGCGGGCGCAAGCGAAGTGGCGGTGATCTCGCGTGACCGCACCGCCATCATCCACGAACTGCGCGGCACAGCAGCACCATCCCTCGCCGAGGTGGTGAACCGCCTCCAGCCCTGCGATCTGGTGATCGTTGAAGGCTACAAGCGCGACAGCCACGACAAGATCGAGGTGCGCAACCTGGCGCTCGACCATCCGGCGCTGGCGGGCGATGACCCGACCGTCGTTGCCATCGCGGCCACCGGTCCGGTGCCCGCTGCGGCGGTGCCGATTTTCGACCGGGATGACGTGGCCGCGTTGGCGCAGTTCATCATCGCCCATGCGGGTCTATGAAGACGGCGGCGCTCTGGCACTCCAACGGATAGTCCCGATCCGGCCGTGACGTCGCTTTTGTGCCCTCGTGTCGGATTCAGGATTGGCCCCGTCGTTCCGCCATGACAGGTGTTGAATTGTGCTCACTATGCTGGTGAGACAGGTCAAAGAACAGGTTTCAGGCAGGATAAACATGAAGACAGAAGCACGCGCGGTGGTGATCGGCGGTGGCGTGGTCGGTGTTTCGACCCTCTATCATCTGGCCAAGAAGGGCTGGAGCGATGTGGTGCTGATCGAGCGCAAGGAACTGACCTCGGGCTCCACCTGGCATGCCGCAGGCCTCCTGCCGCTTTTCAATCTGTCTTACTCGGTCGGCCAGATTCACAAATATTCCGTGCGCTTCTACCAGGAGTTGGAGAAAGAGACGGGGCAGCATGTGGGCTTCCGCAAGGTCTCCAATATCCGCCTCGCCCGCACCAAGGACCGCTGGGACGAGTTCATGTATTATGCTGGCGTGGCAGAGACCATCGGCGTCAAGGTCAACCTGCTGACACCGGAACAGGTCAAGGAAATCTGGCCGCTGTGCGAGACCGAAGGCCTGCTCGGCGCCATCCAGCACCCCGATGACGGCTATATCCAGCCCGCCGACCTGACCCAGGCCCTGGCCAAGGGCGCCCGTTCGCGCGGCGCCGAGATCTATCGCAACACCACGGTGACGGCGATCAGCCAGAACGCCGACGGCAAGTGGGTGGTGACCACCGACAAGGGCACGATCACCGCCGAACATGTGATTTCCTGCTCCGGCAACTTTGCCCGCAAGACCGGCGCCATGGTGGGCCTCGATGTCCCCGTCATTCCGGTCGAGCATCAATATATCGTCACCGAACCCCATCCGCTGATCAAGGAACGCCAGGCCAAGGGCCTGCCCGAGATGGGCGTGCTGCGCGAAGCCGATTCCTCCTGGTACATGCGCGAGGAGAACGGCGGCCTGCTGCTCGGTCCCTATGAGAAGGGCGCCCCCTGCTGCTACATGGACGGGCCGTCCGACGAGAGCGAATACGAGCTTTTCCAGGAAGACCTCGACCGGCTGGCGCCGCATATCGAGACCGCCATCACCCGCGTGCCGGCCTTCGGCGAAGTGGGCATCAAGAAGGTCTACAACGGCGCCATCGCCTATACGCCCGACGGCTCGCCGATCATCGGCCCGGCCTGGGGCCTCAAGAATTTCTGGCTCAACGAGGGCCACTCCTTCGGCGTGACCGCCGCCGGCGGCGCCGGCTGGCAGCTGGCCGAATGGATTGTCGATGGCGAGCCGACGATCGACATGATGGGCGTCGATCCGCGCCGCTTCGGCCCCTATGCCAGCAAGGGCTACCTCAAGATCAAGAACGAGGAAGCCTATGCCAACGTCTTCACGCCGCACTATCCGGATGAGGAGCGCGTAGCCGCCCGCCCGCTCAAGACCACGCCCTGCTATGGCCGCATGAAGGATCTCGGCGCTGTCTTCGGCTCGGTCTATGGCTGGGAACGCCCGGGCTGGTTCGCGCCGAAAGGCTACGGCCTGAGCAAGGAAGAACTCAATTCCCCGGACGTGCTCACCAACCACAACCATGCGCTCGCCGACAGCGATGGCAAGATCAAGGAAAAGTGGTCCTTCCGCCGCTCCAACTATTTCCGCTTCGTCGGCGAAGAGTGCCGCGCCGTCATGGACTCGGTCGGCCTCCAGGACATGTCGGCCTTCGCCAAGATGGAAGTGACCGGCCCCGGCGCCCGCGACTGGCTGGAATCGATCCTCGCCAACAAGATCCCGAAGAAGCAGGGCCGCATCGCCCTGTGCCACCTGCTGGCCCCGAAGGGCGGCGTGCGCGCCGAGTTCACCGTCTATGAATGGCAGCCGGGCCGCTTCTATCTCGTCTCGGCCGGCGCCTATGAGCGCCATGACCACGACTACCTGCACAAGCTCCTGCCCGCCGACGGTTCGGTGAAGCTTGCACCCATTACCACGCGCCTCGGTGTGCTGGTGGTCGCAGGCCCCAATGCCCGCAAGCTGCTGCAGAAGCTGACCAGCACCGACCTTTCCAACGAAGCCTTCCCCTGGCTTTCCGGCAAGCAGATCAGCGTCGGCCCGGTTTCCACCCATTGCCTGCGCGTGAACTTCGTGGGCGAACTCGGCTTCGAGTTCCATCATCCCATCGAACAGCAGGTGGCGCTCTTCGACCTGCTCATGGAAGCGGGCAGGGAATTCGGCATCAGGCCCTATGGCATCAAGGCCATGTCGTCACTCTCGATCGAGAAGAGCTACCGCCTCGTGCCGCGCGAACTGTCGATCGAGTACTCGGCCTATGAATCAGGCCTCGACCGCTTCGTCCACCCCAACAAGGGCCAGTTCATCGGCCGCGATGCGCTGGTGAAGGGCCGCGAGGCCGGTCTCAACTGGAACTTCGTGACCATGGAAGTCCACGGTGTGAGCGATGGCGATTCCGACGCCCGTGGTTCCGAACCCGTCTATGCTAAGGGACAGCTCATCGGCCGTGCCACCAACGGCGGCTTCGGCTTCCGCGTGAACAAGTCGCTGGCGCTGGCCATGGTGAAGCCGGATCAGGCGGCACTGGGCACCGAGCTGGAAATCAAGATCCTCGGCAAGATGTTCAGGACCACGGTGATTGCCGAAAGCCCCTATGATTCCGACAACCTGAAGCTTCGCGCCTGAAGCGAGGGTGCCGCTGTGACAAAGCTGTTATGGTGATGCGGGACACCGCCGAATCATCATGACAGCAACTTCGCAGAGCTACGCCACCGGCGTGGTCTTCGTGCTTCTGGCCGAACTCGGCTGGAGCCTCTCGGGCATTTTCGTGCGCCTCATGCCGGGGCTCGATGGCTGGCAGCTCAACTGCTGGCGGGGCTTCTTCATGGCCGTGGCGCTGCTCCTCTATCTTCTTGTCATATATGGTCGCGATACCTGGGCCCGCTTCAAGGCCGTGCCGCTCATCGCCCTCTTCGCCTCGGCCGGCTTTTTCGCCGCAGGCTCGACGCTCTATGTCACCTCGCTCACGCTGGTGAGCACGGCGACAATCTCGGTCATCGGCGCCTCGTCGCCCATCTTCACCGGCCTTCTCAGCCCCTGGGTGACCGGCGAGCGCCCGGGCCTCGCCGCCTGGATGGCAGCGGCGCTCGCCATGGTCGGCGTCGGCATCATTGCCTGGGACGGGCTCGAGGCCGGCAATGCCATCGGCATCATCTGCAGCGTGCTGGTGCCCATCACCTTTGCAGGCCAGACCCTGTCATTGCGCCGCTACCGCCATGTCGACATGACGCCTGCCATCTGCGTGGGCGGCTTCGCCACCTTCCTGATCGCCGGATTCATGGGCTTCACCGCGGGGCATGCCATGGGTGGCTTCGATGTGGGCTGGCGCGAGATCGGCATTCTCGCTCTGATGGGGCCGCTGCAGCTCTCGATCCCTCTGGTCTTTTTCATCAAGGGTGCACGTTCGGTGCCCGCCGTGACCTCGGCGCTGATCGTCATGCTCGATGCGGTGCTCAACCCGCTCTGGCCGTGGCTCTTTGTCGGAGAAGTGCCGGGACGTTCGTCTTTCATCGGCGGCGGCATCATCATCGTTGCCGTGCTGCTCTCGATCCTCGGCAACAGGCTGCTGCAATGGCTGGCGCAGGCAAAGCCTGCGGCCTGATGAGACACTTATTCTGGAGAGAATGGAGCGGGCGAGGCGAATCGAACGCCCGACCCTAACCTTGGCAAGGTTATGCTCTACCCCTGAGCTACGCCCGCTTCGCGGCCGCGACGATGGTTCTTATGTCGCGGCGGGCCGACTTATTGCGTAAAGGCCGGGCAAATGCAATAGCGACGTTTCCCTTTGAAGTTTCAGCCCAAATTGCCCCAGGACACCGATGCCCGCCAGCCGTTCCGACCTCTTTGCCCTGTTCGACCGCCTTGCAATCAAGACCGTGACCAAGGAGCATCCGCCGGTTTTCACCGTCGAGGAAGCCAAGAAGGTTCATGACGACATTCCCGGCGGCCATTGCAAGAACCTGTTCTGCAAGGATGAAAAGGGTGTGCTGTGGCTCATCGTGGCGCTCGAGGACTCCGTCATCAACCTGAAGGCGGCACCCGCCAAGATCGGCTCGAAGCGGCTGACCTTCGGCAAGCCTGACCTGCTGCTGGAGATTCTCGGCGTGGAGCCCGGTTCGGTGACACCCTTTGGCCTCATCAACGACACAGCGGTGCGGACAAATGTCATTCTCGATGCCCGCATGATGGATCAGGAGAAGCTCAACTATCACCCGCTGGCCAACACCGCGACGACGACCATCGCAGCCGCCGACCTTCTCACCTTCATCAGGGCCTGCGGCCATGACCCGCGGATTGTGGCGGTCAGCGAACCCTTGCCCTAAGATCGCCCGTGATCACTTGCCAGAAATGCTTCGCAGCCCCACATGGGGACCAAATTTAAGGGACAGCCCCAGATGAACTCCATGCTCCTCGATTCCGCCAATCCTGCAAAGCAGGTCAATGTGGTGAAGGACACCACCGACCAGAGCTTCGTTGCCGATGTCGTCGAAGGCTCGCGCCAGGTGCCGGTCATCGTCGACTTCTGGGCGCCCTGGTGCGGTCCCTGCAAGCAGCTCGGGCCGGTCATCGAAAAGGTCGTGCGCGAGCAGAACGGCAAGGTGCGCCTCGTCAAGATCAATATCGACGAGAACCCGGCCTATGCTGGCCAGTTGCGCGTCCAGTCGATCCCGGCGGTTTTCGCTTTTGTCGATGGCCGCCCGGTCGACGGCTTCATGGGTGCGGTTCCGGAATCACAGATCCGCCAGTTCGTGGGCCGGCTGGGCAAGATGGGCAACCTCGCCGACCAGATCGCCGATGCTGTCGGCATGGCGCGCACCGCTTTCGAGCAGAAAGACTTTGAAGCCGTGATCGACATCACGGGCCAGGTGCTGGGTGCCGATCCCACGCAGGGCGAAGCCTATGCCCTGAAGGCCCGCGCCGAGATGGAGCTGCAGCAGCTCGACGCCGCACAGGCAACGCTTGCCGCCGTTCCCGCCGACAAGCAGGCCGATGCCAATGTGGTGAGCGCCAAGGCTGCCCTCGACCTCCTGCTCAACCCGGTCGATACCAGCGGCATCGGCAGCCTTGAGGCAGCACTCGCCCAGAACCCGAAGGATCACGAGAAGCGCCTCGAACTCGCAGTACTGCTGAATGGCGCGGGTAAGAAGGCAGAAGCGACTGACCAGCTGATCCAGATCATCCGCACAGAGCGCACCTGGAATGACGAAGCGGCACGCAAGCAGCTGGTGCAGTTCTTTGAAGCCTGGGGGCCCAAGGATGAGGCCACCCTGCAGGGCCGCCGCAAGCTCTCCTCGGTTCTCTTTGCATGAAGCACTACGCGACGGTTGCCGATCTGCCGGGGCGCATTCCGCTGTTTCCGCTGGCGGGCGCCCTTCTTCTGCCGCGCGCCGACCTACCGCTCACGATCTTCGAGCCACGGTACCTCGCGATGGTGGAAGACGCGATGGCGGGCAATCGCATCATCGGCATGATCCAGCCTGTTTCCGGTGACGAGTCCGACAAGCCGACGCTCCTCAAGGTGGGCTGCGCCGGGCGCATCACCTCCTATGCGGAGGCGCCGGAAAACCGTTTGCTGATTTCGCTTACCGGAATCTGCCGTTTCGAACTCGTGGCCGAACATGACGTGACAACCGCCTATCGCCAGGCGGACGTGACCTATGGCAACTTTGCCGCCGACCTGATCAGCGACAATGGTGCGCGCGCCGTCAATCGCGATGCGTTGATCACCGCCTTTCGGCAATATCTCGAAGCCAACAACATGAGCGCCAACTGGGAGGAGGTCGAACAGATCCCGACCGAGGCTCTGGTGAACACACTGTCACAGCTCGCCCCTTATCCGGCCCCCGAGAAGCAGGCGCTTCTGGAGGCGAGCGACCTCCGCACCCGCGCCGACATGCTGATCGCCATGACGGAGCTTTCACTATCGCGCAGCTCCGGCCAGCGCCCGCGCCTGCAATAGCGTCATGCACAATACCGATCCGAAACTGCTCGAATTGCTTGTGTGCCCCGTCACCAAGACGCGGCTTATCTATGATGCAGAACGGCAGGAACTGGTTTCGCGGGCGGCAGGCCTTGCCTACCCCATCCGTGACGGCATCCCCATCATGTTGCAGGGCGAAGCCCGCGACATCAACCGCGAGTCCTGAGATGACACGCGAAGCTTGGCCCACCGATCTCAAGGTGCGGGACCATGGCCGCATGTTGCATGTTTCCTATGACAGCGGCGAAAGCTTCGACATCAGCGCCGAGCTGTTGCGGGTCGAGAGCCCCAGCGCCGAGGTGAAGGGGCACGGGCCTGGCCAGGAGCAGCTGGTGTGGGGCAAGCGCGACGTGGCGATCCAGCGGGCCGAGGCCATCGGCAATTATGCGGTGCGGCTCATCTTCAGCGATGGCCACAGCACCGGCATTTTCACCTGGACCTATCTGGCAAAACTCGGGCGCGAAGGCGCGGCCCTGATGCAGGCCTATGAGCAGAAGCTGAAGGACGCCGGCCTCACCCGCACGCCGTGACGGTGATGTCAGGGTGCGATGCCACGCATCAGGCGCGGCAGATCGCCAGTGAGGCCTGACGCTTCCTGCATGAAAAGCGTCTTGAGGGCCGGCACACGGTCAGCAAGCCTGAGGCCTGTATCGCGGATCTGCTTCAGCACCGGGTTATCATTGACGAAGAGACCGTTGAAACCATCCATCAGCATGGCCGTGGCGGAGGTGTCGAAGCGCCGCCAGGCGGCAAAGCGCTCAAGCATGGCAGGGCCGCCATGGTCCTCGCCGCGCGCCACGGCATCGTGAATGCAATCGGCCAGGGCGGCAACATCCTTGAAGCCGAGGTTGAGACCGAGCCCTGCCAAGGGGTGCAGGACATGCGCAGCATCGCCAGCCAGAGCAAGGCGCGGCGCAATCTGCGTTTCGGCCAGTTGCATCTGCAGGGGATAGGCCTGACGCCCACCTTCAACGGCGATGCGGCCGAGATGTGAGCCGATCTGCCGGTTCAGTTCCGCATCGAAGGCTTCTGCGGTGAGAGCCATCAATTCGGCCGCGCGGGACGGAGACGCGCCCCAGACCAGCGATGAGCGATTGCCCGGAAGCGGCAGCAGGGCAACGACACCTTCCGGCGAGAAGTGTTCTTCAGCGCAGCCATCATGCGGCAACTCATGGCCTGCCGTGAAGGTGAGCGCCGTCTGGCCATAGGGCCTCGCTTCTGCGGCAATGCCAGCGGCATTGCGGACAAAGGAATTGCGGCCGTCGGCCCCGATGATGAGCGGCGCCTTCACGGCCTCGCCCGCTGCGGTGATGGCCTTCACATGACCTGGCAAGACATCAATGCTCGCAAGTCCGCTGCCGGTGAGCAGCCGGATTTGCGGCGAGGCCAGCACGGCATCGAGCAGGGCGCCGGTGACATGGCGGCTTTCAGCGATGGCGGCAGCAGCCCGCTGTTGCGGGTCGGTGGCAAAGGCCAGAAGCACTGGACGCTCCGACAAGGCACCTGTGCCGTCCGTGACCCTGATCTGCCGCATCTCCTGCAAGTGCGGCGAGAGCCCGTCCCAGGCCTTCAGTGCACGGAACAATCCTTGCGTGGCAAGGGTCAGGGCGAGGCCGCGCGTATCCTGCGGCGCGCCCTGCCGCGCCCGGGGATCGGTGGCGTCGATCAGCACCACATCGAGAGGCCGGCGCAGCGCGGAACCACCCAGCGCCAGGGCCATGGCAAGGCCATTCGGACCGGCTCCGGCAATGATCACATCGGCTTTGAAATCGGATGTCACGCGCGGCCCCAACTGGTCAGATTATGGGCAGAATCTGGCTTTTGCACATAATCTGTGCAGATTTTCGGCATCCGGTCATTCCGCCTAAAAAAGAGTCATGTCTTATCAAGGAGTTAATTGCTCACGAATCTGGCACGAGTCTTGAGAAGCCTTACCGGGTCAACCAACCCGGAAGGGCAACATATGAAATACATCATCGCCATTATCAAACCTTTCAAGCTTGAAGAGGTCCGTGAGGCGCTGGCGGCATTAGGCATCCAGGGCGTCACGGTAACAGAAGTAAAGGGCCACGGCCGGCAGCGGGGACATACAGAGTTCTACCGCGGTGCCGAATATGCCGTGAGCTTTGTTCCCAAGGTCAAGATCGAAGTCGCGGTGGACAGTGCCGTCGCCGACAAGGTGATCGAGGCCGTTCAGGGCGCAGCACAAACCGGCCAGATCGGTGACGGCAAGATTTTCGTCCTGCCGCTCGAACTCGCCGTGCGTGTGCGCACCGGTGAAACCGGCAGCGCCGCACTCTGAGCAAGAATCCCGAGAAAGAAAGGAAGATCAGTATGTCGATCAGGGAAAGACTTCAGCGACCGCTTATGACAGGGCTTCTGGGGGCCGGTCTTGCGGCCCTGTTGCCCGCGTCAAGCGCATTGGCCGAGGCGACCATCAACAAGGGCGACACGACGTGGATGAGCATTGCCACGGTTCTTGTCGTCTTCATGACCGTTCCGGGCCTTGCCCTGTTCTACGGCGGCGTCGTCCGCACCAAGAACGTGCTCTCGGTGCTGACGCAGGTGACGATCATCTTCAGCCTGCTGGCCATCCTCTGGGTGGTTTATGGCTACTCGCTCGCCTTTACCAACGGCAACGCCTTCATCGGCGGTTTCTCGAAGGCCTTCCTCTCCGGCGTCGATCTTTCGACGATGGCGGCGACCTTCTCCAAGGAAACCTATGTGCCTGAATTCTCCTACCTCGGCTTCCAGCTGACCTTCGCGGCCATTACCCCGGCCCTGATCGTCGGTGCCTTTGCCGAGCGCATGAAGTTCTCGGCAATCCTGATCTTCATGGTGATCTGGTTCACCTTCTCCTACCTGCCCATGGCACACATGGTCTGGTGGTGGGCTGGCCCCGATTCCTACACGCTCTCGCCCGAGAACATCGAAGCGGTGAAAGCTGCTGTGGGTGAAGCTGCGGCCAACGACTTCCTCGCGAAGCTGGCTGCCGCCACGGATGATGCCGCCAAGGCAACCGTGCTCGGCGACTATGCCAGTGCCGTCAACGTCTACAACGGCTGGCTCTTCAACTGGGGCGCCATCGACTTTGCTGGCGGTTCCGTGGTGCACATCAACGCCGGTATCGCAGGCCTCGTGGCTGCCATCGTCGTCGGCAAGCGCCTCGGCTACGGCAAGGAACCCATGGCTCCGCATAACCTGACCGCCTTCTACATCGGCGCGGGCATGCTCTTCTTCGGCTGGTTCGGCTTCAACGCCGGCTCCAACCTCGAGTCGAACAGCCTGACGGCTCTCGTGGTGCTCAACACCATCCTGGGCACGGCCGGTGCAACGCTGGCCTGGACCTTCGGTGAATGGCTCACGCGCGGTCACGGCAGCCTTCTCGGTGCCGGCTCGGGCATGATTGCCGGCCTCGTGGCCATCACCCCCGCTTGCGGCTGGGTGGGCCCGATGGCTGCCATCATCATCGGCGTGGTTGCAGGCTTCGTCTGCCTCTTTGCGGTGGTCTGGCTCAAGAACAAGCTCGGCTATGACGACGCACTGGATGTCTTCGGCGTCCACGGCGTCGGCGGCATCGTCGGTGCCTTGCTGACCGGCGTCTTCGTCAACCCGGCTTTCCTGGGTGGTGCTGGCGTCACCGACTATCTGGCGACGGACACCTCGACCAAGCTGGCTGACTATGCCTTTGGACCGCAGATGACAGCCCAGATCGTCAGCATCCTGACGGCTGTGATCCTCTCGGCCGTCGTGAGCTACGTCGCGCTCATGATCGCCAAGGTCACCGTTGGCCTGCGTGTCGACGAGCAGGACGAACGCCAGGGCCTCGACATCACGGTCCACGGCGAGCGCGCCTACAACTCGTAAGGCGCGGTCCCTCAACACTCCCGAACCCCCTGTTTCGACAGGGGGTTTTTTGTTGCCTTGCAGGCACCACGGCCCGCCTCTTTACGCCGCCTTAACCAAGCCGGGGCCATGGTCGGTTAACCATTCCTTAGGGCGCGGCGGAGATTCCCTTGCGCTCATCGGAGCTTGACCGGGAGCTGGCCATGGCCATGCACGACACACACGATACCGACGACAGCGCCATTCCGCTGGGCCTGCGCCTTTTCCTCAAGGCCCGGGCCTATGAGCTCCTGGCCTTCGTGCTCCTGACGCTGATCGCCCTCGCCGCACTGGCGCTGGCAACATGGTCAACCAGCGATCCGTCGTTCAATCATGCCACCGACGCACGCCCGGCCAATCTTCTGGGCTATCCCGGTGCTGCCCTTGCCGATCTGCTGGCCCAGTATCTTGGCCTCGCGAGCCTCGCCCTGCTCTTCATTCCGCTGGCCTGGGTGCTCCGGCTCTTCCGCCATGAGGTGATCGAAGGCCTGCGCTGGCGCATCCTGCACTGGATCTTCGCGGCCACCATGGCGGCAGCCCTTCTGTCCTCCATGCCACAGCCGGCCTCCTGGCCCCTGTCCTGCGGCCTTGGCGGCCAGCTCGGCGATATCCTGAGCGGCGCGGTCAGCACACTCTTTGCGCCTGTCCTGCCCGGCTTCGGCGCAGCACTCGCCACCGGCACGCTTGCCGCCCTCGCCTTCGCTTTCACTCTCTGCCGGGCCCTCGGCATGTCGGCCGAGGAAGGCCGTGCTTTCATCGCCATGATCACGAGCGCCATCAGGGGCATCTGCCGCGCGCTCCTGCGTGGCCTGCTCCGCAGCCTGTCATGGATGTGGTACCGGGCCGAAGACATGCAGCAGCGCGCCTCGGCGCGCCGCAGCCGCACGGTTCCTGCCGGTAACCGCGATCTTGCACCCGAAGATGACATCATCGGACGTCTGGCGCCGGGCAATGGCGTGATGCGTGGCCGCCGCGTCGAACCCCAGCTGCTTAACGGTCACGGTGATGAGATGCCCGGCATGGACGATGGCATGGAGCCGGAGTTCGACGACGACGATGCCATGATGGAGGCGGAAGAAGAACCGGTTAAGCCGGTGGCGAAGAAGGCCGCGGCAAAGCCTGCGCCTGCAAAGAAGGGCAAGCCGGGTGTCTTCGCCCTGCCCGAACTTGTGCTGCTGGCCGAACCCAAGAAGCAGGCCCGCTCTGCCGAACTCTCCCGTGAAGCCCTCGAAGAAAATGCCCGCACGCTTGAGGGCGTGCTCGATGATTTTGGCGTGAAGGGCCAGATCCTCGATGTGAAGCCGGGCCCTGTTGTCACGCTCTACGAGCTCGAGCCGGCACCCGGCATCAAGTCATCGCGGGTCATCAGCCTCGCCGACGATATCGCCCGCTCGATGAGCGCCATCTCGGCCCGCGTGGCCGTGGTGCAAGGCCGCAATGCCATCGGCATCGAACTGCCCAATGCCAAGCGCGAGACTGTTTATCTCCGCGAGATGTTCATGGCCGAGAACTTCACCCGCTCGACCGGCGCTCTGACAGTCGCTCTCGGCAAAAACATCGGCGGCGAACCGATCTATGCCGATCTCGCGCGCATGCCGCATCTGCTGATCGCCGGTACCACGGGCTCCGGCAAATCCGTTGGCATCAACACCATGATCCTGTCGCTGCTCTACCGGCTGCCGCCGGAGCGCTGCAAGCTGATCATGATTGATCCCAAGATGCTGGAACTGTCCGTCTACGAAGGCATCCCGCATCTTCTCGCACCCGTCGTCACAGATCCACGCAAGGCCGTCGTCGCCCTGAAATGGGCGGTGCGTGAGATGGAAGACCGCTACAAGAAGATGTCCAAGGTCGGCGTCCGCAACATCGACGGCTACAACACGCGCGTGAACCAGATGCTGGAGAAGGGCGAGAAGCTGACGCGTACGGTGCAGACCGGCTTCGATCCCGAGACCGGCCAGCCCACCTTCGAGCAGGAGGAAATGGAAACCGCGCCCATGCCCTATATCGTCGTCATCATCGACGAAATGGCCGACCTGATGATGGTGGCGGGCAAGGACATCGAAGGAGCGGTGCAGCGCCTCGCCCAGATGGCACGCGCCGCTGGCATCCATGTTGTCATGGCCACACAGCGCCCGTCCGTCGACGTCATCACCGGCACCATCAAGGCGAACTTCCCGACGCGTATCTCCTTCCAGGTGACTTCCAAGATCGACAGCCGCACCATCCTGGGCGAGCAGGGCGCGGAACAGCTGCTGGGCCAGGGCGACATGCTCTACATGGCGGGTGGCGGCCGCATTTCGCGCCTGCACGGCCCCTTCGTTTCGGACTCGGAAGTGGAAGCGATCGTCAAGCACCTCAAGGCACAGGGGGCACCCGACTATGTCGAAGCCGTTACCGAGGAGCCTGAGGAAGAAGCCTATGGCGAGCCGGGTGCCATGAAGGAAGGCGGCTCCGGGGATGACCTCTACGATCAGGCCGTGGCCGTGGTTCTCCGTGACAAGAAAGTCTCGACAAGCTACGTGCAACGCCGCCTGCAGGTGGGCTATAACAAGGCGGCAAGCCTGATTGAGCGGATGGAAAAGGAAGGCCTGATTTCGGCCGCCAATGCCACCGGCAAGCGGGAAATCCTCGTGCCGGGTGATAGTGCCAGAGTATGATGCCGGAAACGGTCCCAGCCACATTTCTGTCGCCGCGCCCTGCTAGGTGGCAAGAAACCCATGGATGAAAGATGACAAAGCTTTTGAAATCTCTGACGGTTGCTTTCGCGCTGGGCCTCTCGGCCCTGACGGTGGCACCGGCCATCGCCACCAACCCGACGCCCATTGCCCTGAACTCCGCCCAGACCGCCGCGATGCAGCGGATCAACACCTACATCAACAGTTTCCAGAGCCTGCGGGGCGAGTTCACCCAGATCAGCCCCAAGGGCCAGACGACCCGTGGTATCCTGTTCCTGAGCAAGCCCGGCAAGATCCGCTTCGACTATGCCCCGCCCAATCCATTGCTGATCGTGTCGGATGGGAAATGGCTCACCATCAAGAACCGCGCCAAGGAAAAGGGCGATCAGGTGCCGCTCAATTCCACCCCGCTGCGTTTCATCGTTGCGCCCAAGATTGACCTCATGAAGGAAGCAAGCGTACTGTCCTTCGAGGAGGCCGACGGGCTCACCACCGTGGCGCTGGCTGACCGCGAAGGAAAGCTCGGCGGCTATATCGTCATCGTCTACGATAACGTCCAGGATACCCTGCAGCAGTGGGTAATTGTCGATGGCAAGGGCCGCCGCACCACCGTGCAGTTCGCCAACCTCGAACGCGACGTGCAGATCGACCAGAAGCTCTTCCGCGAAACCATCAAGCGCAAAGACAAAAACTGACAGCAGGCGGCATCTTGCGCATCAGCCGGGGCCCATGCCATCACAAGGCATGGGCTTTTCTATTGCGACCTGGAATATCAATTCGGTGCGCCTGCGCATCGGTCTTGTCGAACGCCTCCTCAAGGAGTGGCAGCCGGATGTGCTCTGCCTGCAGGAAACCAAATGTCCGCAGGGGCAGTTTCCATCAGCCCCGCTGAAGGAAATCGGCTACGGGCACATCGCCGAGTTCGGCCAGAAGGGCTACCATGGCGTGGCAATCGTTTCGAAGCGCCCGTTCACCGCACAGACCTCGCATGACTTCTGCAGCAAAGGCGACAGCCGCCATGTCAGCGTCACTTTCGAGGGTGCCAAGCCCATCGAGCTGCATAACTTCTATATTCCCGCCGGTGGCGACGAGCCCGATCCCAAGGTCAACGAGAAATTTGCCCACAAGCTGCAGTTTCTCGATGAACTGGAAGCCTGGTCAACACAGAAGGCGAAGGCCAAGGGCCACCGTATTCTCGTCGGCGATCTCAACATCGCGCCGCTGGTCCATGATGTCTGGTCGCACAAGGACCTGCTCAAGGTCGTGAGCCATACGCCGATCGAGACCGACGCCATGAAGCGCATCATGGCCGCAGGCGCCTGGCATGACGTGATGCGACGCCACGTCCCGGAAGACCAGAAGCTCTATACGTGGTGGAGCTATCGCGCCAAGGACTGGAACGCCGCTGATCGCGGCCGCCGTCTTGACCATATCTGGACCGATGCGGCACTGGCGGAGCGAAGCGGTGGCTTGCAGGTTCATCGCGATGCCCGGGGCTGGCAGCAGCCTTCCGACCATGTGCCGGTGATGGCGCGTTTCGATATCTGAGAAAACTCAGAAGTCCGAGAGCCTGCGTCCACGCGTCATCATCACGCGCACCTGATCGAGCTCGCGCACCGTCGTCTCGAGCTTGCGTGAAATGGCAAAGGCAACAGCTCTGCCGAATTCCGGATACTCAGCCACCACGCGGCGGAAAAGAGCCTGATCGATGCGGGCCGTGGCAACCGATTCCGTCGCCACCGCCGTGAGGGAATAGGTGCTGCTGCCGATCATTGCCGTTTCGCCCAGCATGGACCCCGGCACGGCAACGCCGACCTCGGCGCCGCGCTGGCGCAGTGAGACCTGGCCATTCATGATGAAGTACGCAGACCGCGCCGGCTGCTCTTCCTTGAACAGGGCCTCGTTCTGCAGAAAGTTCTGGCGCTCCGCCGCAAAGGCCATGACCTGCAGGGCAACGGGATCGCAATCCCGGAAAATGGGGATCAGGCGCAGGTTCTCGGCGTCTGCCCTGACGCTCATGACAACCTGCCTTTGCTGGTCTGCGTTTGCCGCCGCACAGCTCCGTCCCTCACCATCCCCAGCGCCCTTTTGGCAGTGAAGGCCCCCAACAATCAAGGGATGAGCTTGTAGCCCCCACCTTCGGTCACCAGAATCTCGGCATGGGCCGGATCGCGTTCGATCTTCTGGCGCAGCCGGTAGATATGGGTTTCGAGGGTATGCGTGGACACGCCAGCATTGTAGCCCCAGACATCCTGCAACAGGGTTTCACGGCTGACGCTGCTTTCGCCCGAGCGGTAGAGAAACTTGATGATCGCCGTTTCCTTCTCCGTGAGCCTGATTTTCTTGGCGTCATCACGGACCAGCATCTTGGCCGCAGGCTTGAAGGTGTAGGGCCCAACCCGGAACACGGCATCCTCGCTATGCTCATGCTGGCGCAAGTGCGAGCGCACACGAGCCAGGAGAACCGCGAAGCGGAACGGCTTGACCACATAGTCATTGGCGCCGGAATCGAGACCGAGAATCGTGTCGGCATCGGAGCTTTGGGCCGTCAGCATGATAATCGGGCCGCGATAGCCGTTGCGGCGGGCGATCTTGCAGGCCTCGCGCCCATCCATGTCGGGAAGATTGACGTCGAGGATGACGAGATCGATGGGGTCCTGCTTGAGGAGCTTGATGCCGGCCGTGGCGTTGGCCACATCGGCAATGGCGAACTCGTCATGCAGCGAAAACTGCTCACGCAAGGTCTCGCGCAAGGCGTCGTCGTCGTCGACGATCAGGATCTTCTTCTTGGCACTCATAACGGCTCCGTGACTTTCCCCCGGCAAAGGCCGCTCTTGCGCCGGACGGCGCGGGACGGCAACACAAGCTCCCGTGAAGCGACTCATAACATATATTCACGTCCACGCGATCAACCTGTCATCGACCCGGGCCCTGCTCAGGGTCGGCACGCTGGCTTTTCCCTGCTCGCTTGGCCGTTCCGGCCGCATCCACCGCAAGCGCGAGGGCGATGGCGGAACCCCTGTCGGCATCTGGACCCTGCGCCGGGTCTTTTACCGCCAGGACATGATCTGCCGGCCAGCAGCCGCGGCAAGGGCGATCCGGGCCACCGATGGGTGGTGCGAGAAGCGCGGCGACAGGAACTACAACCGCCTCGTCCACCTGCCCTATGCGGCAGCGCATGAATCCATGAAGCGGGATGACGACCTCTACAACGTCGTCGTCGAGCTTTCGCATAATGAGCGGCCCCGGGTGCAGGGCCATGGCAGTGCGGTGTTCTTTCACCTGCGCCGGGCGGACGGCGGACCGACGGCGGGCTGCGTGGCCGTGTCGCTCAAGGACATGAAGACCATCCTCTCACTGGTCCGGCACGATGCCCGGATCGTCGTCTGGTCGTCGGCAGGACCGCTCAGCCCCTTGCGCCGAAAATCGCCGAACCCACACGCACGAGGCTAGCCCCGGCGGCGATGGCCTCCTCGAAATCCTGGCTCATGCCCATGGAAACCTGATCGAGGCCGTTGCGACGGGCTATTTTCGCCAGCGCATCGAAATAGGGACGCGGCGGCTCATCGGCCGGCGGAATGCACATCAGGCCCGAGATATCGAGCCCGTGTTCATTTCGGCAGCGAATCAGAAAGGCATCAACCTCGGCTGGCGCGATGCCTGCTTTCTGCGGCTCAGCGCCGATATTGACCTGGACAAAGAGTTTCGGCTTTCGGCCCTGCTTGCGGCATTCAGCGGCAACAGCCGCGGCGATCTTGTCGCGGTCAATGGTCTCGATCGCATCGAACAGTGCCACAGCTTCAGCTGCCTTGTTGCTCTGCAGGGGCCCGATCAGATGAAGCTCGACGCCGGGAAAACGCGCCGTCAGCTCAGGCCACTTAGCCTTCGCCTCCTGGACGCGGTTCTCGCCGAAAAGCCTGTGGCCAGCCTCCAGCACGGGAAGGATCGCTTCTGCGGGATGGGTCTTGCTGACAGCGACAAGGCCAACATCACCCGGCTTCCGGCCGGCCCGCAGGCAGGCATCGGCCAAGGCCTGCGCAACGCGGGCATAAGCGGCGGTGATTTCGGTGGGCATGGGCTGCTTATGGCCAGCCTTGCGGGGGCTGGCAAGGACTGGTACGTGCGTGGCCGATCCCCTTCTGATTTCAGGTTTTTCGATGTCGTCGAGTGTTGAACGCTATAACCACCGCGTGACGGAACCGAAGTGGCAGTCCTACTGGACGGACAAGCGCTGCTTCGAGAGCCACGAGGACCCGGGCAAGCCGAAGTATTACGTCCTCGAGATGTTTCCCTATCCGTCGGGCCGCATTCACATGGGCCATGTGCGGAACTACACCATGGGCGATGTCATTGCCCGCTTCCGCCGCGCGGCCGGCTACAACGTCCTTCATCCGATGGGTTGGGATGCCTTTGGCATGCCTGCCGAGAATGCCGCGATCGAGCGTGGCGTCCATCCCAAGTCCTGGACCTACGAGAATATTGCGACCATGCGGAAGCAGCTCAAGTCCATGGGCTTGTCGCTTGACTGGTCACGGGAGTTTGCGACCTGCGATCCGGAGTACTACCAGCATGAGCAGGCGATGTTCATCGACTTCCTGGCGGCAGGGCTGGTGGAACGCAAGTCGTCAAAGGTGAACTGGGATCCGGTTGACCACACAGTGCTCGCCAACGAGCAGGTGATCGATGGCCGCGGCTGGCGTTCGGGCGCGCTGGTCGAACAGCGCGAGCTCTCTCAGTGGTTCCTCAAGATCAGCGATTTCTCAGAGGAGTTGCTGAAGGCGCTCGACACGCTGGAGAACTGGCCGGAGAAAGTCCGCCTCATGCAGCGCAACTGGATCGGCCGCTCGGAAGGGCTGCTGCTGCGCTGGCAGCTGAAGCATGCGCCCAAGGGCATTGACGAACTGGAAATCTACACGACCAGGCCGGACACGCTTTTCGGCGCCTCCTTCATGGCCGTCGCTCCGGACCACCCATTGGCCAAGGCCGCCGCCGAGAAGAATGAAGCCCTCGCTGCATTCTGCGAGGAGTGTCGCCGCATGGGCACATCCGTCGCTGCCATCGAGTCGGCCGAGAAGAAGGGCTTCGATACCGGCATCAAGGCGGTTCATCCTTTCGATCCCAGCTGGGAAGTGCCGGTCTATGTGGCCAACTTCATCCTCATGGACTATGGCACCGGCGCGATCTTCGGCTGCCCGGCCCACGACCAGCGCGACATGGATTTTGCGCGCAAGTATGGCCTGCCGGTACTACCCGTTGTCGGGCCGCGTGAAGCCAATGCGGCATCGGCCGCGGCCACCGACAAGGCCTATGACGGCGACGGCGTGATGATCAATTCGCGCTTCCTCGACGGCCTGACACCGGAGGCGGCATTCGACGAGGTTGCCAACCGGCTCGAGAAGGCCGCGCTGAATGGCAAGCCGCTGGCCAGGCGCAAGGTGAACTTTCGCCTGCGTGACTGGGGTGTCTCGCGGCAGCGCTACTGGGGTTGTCCGATCCCGGTCATTCATTGCAAGGCCTGTGGCATCGTGCCGGTGCCAAAGCAGGATCTGCCGGTGCGCCTGCCGGATGATGCAAAGTTCGACAAGCCGGGCAACCCGCTGGTTCATCATCCGACCTGGAAGCACGTGCATTGCCCGAAATGCAACGCCGCGGCCGAGCGCGAGACGGACACCTTCGATACGTTCATCGATTCGTCCTGGTACTACGCGCGCTTCGCGTCGCCTCACGCCGGTGAGCCGGTCGACGCCAAGGCCGGGCGCTACTGGCTGCCGGTGGACCAGTATATCGGTGGTATCGAGCACGCCATTCTTCACCTGCTCTACTCCCGCTTCTATGCCCGGGCCATGGAGCGCACCGGTCACTTCAATGTCTCTGAGCCCTTCGCCAGCCTCTTCACACAAGGCATGGTGATTCACGAGACGTTTAGGACGCATGGCGGCGATTGGGTTCTGCCTTCCGATGCCATCGAGAAGGACGGCGCATGGGTTCATGCCCAGAGCGGCGAGACGCTCACTGTGGGCGGCGTCGAGAAGATGTCGAAGTCCAAGAAGAACGTCGTCGATCCCGATACGATCATCGAATCTTTTGGCGCCGACACAGCCCGCTGGTTCATGCTCTCGGACACGCCGCCCGAGCGCGACATCGAATGGACGGAAAATGGTGCCCGTGGTGCCTGGCGCCAGTCGCAACGCTTCTGGCGGCTTGTGAATGAGGCCGCAGGCCATGCACCGGGGGCCCATGGACCGAAGGGGCTGCCTCTGCGCCGCGCCACTCACCGGACCATCGCTGCCATCACCGACGACCTCAGCAGCCTGCGCTTCAACCGCGCCATCGCCCGTATCTATGAACTGGCGACGGCGCTGGAGGAAGCGCTACCACAGGCCGCAGCCGACCAGAGCGTGGCTGCCGCTGTTCGCGAATCGGCTGATGCCTTTACGCTGCTCTTCGCCCCGATGATGCCGCATCTCGCAGAAGAATGCTGGGCAGTGCTGGGGCACACGACGCCGGTCGTCGCCACTGCCTGGCCTGTTGCCGATCCCGAGTTGACGCGGGTCGATGAGGTGACCATCGCCGTTCAGGTCAATGGCAAGCGTCGGGACGAGATTCGGGTGGCAAAGGGGGCAACGCGCGAGCAGCTTGAGCCTATCGTCCTCAACCTCGATGCGGTGAAGCGTGCCCTTGACGGCAAGCCCGTTAGCAAGTTCATTGTGGTACCGGACCGGATCGTGAATCTCGTATGCGCAGGATAGATGCCATTTCCGCAGCAGCCTTGCTGGGCCTGAGCCTGGCCTTGGGCGGCTGCAGCTATCGGCCGCTCTACGCCACGCCTGAGAATGGCGTCGGCGTGACGGCGCAGCTGTCGCAGGTTTCCGTGGCGGAACAGAAATCACGGGCCGGGCAATTGGTGCGCAATGAGCTGATGTCCGGTTTCAACGGCGGAACGGACGGCTCGCTGCTCCTCAAGATGGCCCCCGCCGAAAAGACGCAAGGTGTTTCATCCCTCGCTTTCGAGAAGACCGAGCGGCATCGCTACCGTCTCACCATTGCCTATGAGCTCGTTGATGTGCGTACCGGGGAAGCCCTGACCAAGGGAACGAGTTTCTCCAACGTGCCTTATGATACGGTTGAAGAGCCGGTGGCTGACCTCCGGGCGGCAGAAAGTGCACGCGAACGGGCGGCCAGAGAAGTGGCGCAGGATTTGCGCTTGCGCCTGGCGTCGTTTCTTTCAACCCGCAACTCCTGATCCCGGGCGTCATGGCGGCGCTTCGCGAATCTGAACTGGCTGGCTTTCTGAAGTCGAAGGCTGAAACTGCCGCAGGCCTTCTCGTCTATGGCAGCGACGCGGCCGGCGTTGCCGCGGTGGTGGAGCGGATCATTCGCGGCATGGCCGCGGGCGGCGAGTTGCGAAGGTTTCGAGCCTCCGAACTGCGAGTCGATCCGGCTCTCTTTGATGAGGCCGTGCGAGCGATGTCACTCCTCGGCGGGCGTGAACTCATTATCGTTGAAGATTGCGATGACAGTATTGTCGGGAGCGTCTCGGCGCTGGGTGAAGTTGCGCAAGGTAATTTTGCGCTGCTGGTCGCCGGATCGCTATCAAAGGCATCAAAGCTTCGCAAATTTTTTGAGGAAGCAGGCAACTGCTTCGTACTTCCTGTCTATGAGCCGAAGCCGGCCGACATCCTGCAACGTGTGACCGCCTTGCTTGCCCAGGACGGGCTTCGCCTTTACCCGGAGGCGGAGCAGAGCTTCATGGGATTATGCGGGAATGATGCAGCACTGGCCCAGCGCGAGGCAGAGAAATTGGCGCTCTACATGCTCGGCGGCAAGGATATCAGTGCGGCTGATGTGATCGCGTGTTGTGGCGCCCAGGGCTCGGATGATGTCGATGCCGTGATCGGTGCGGCGCTGGAAGGAGATTTCCTCGCCGTGGACCGAGCCTTGTCTGGCTTCGGCGAAGGCGAGTTGCGCTCCCTTTTCCCGATGATGGCTTCCCACCTTGCAAGGCTGCAGGGGGTACGCGCCGACTTTGACAGTTCCGGCAGCATTGAAGGCGCCTTGCGCAATGCGCGGCCGCCCGTCTTTTTCGGCATCAAGGACGCTGTTTCACGGCAGGTACGGCGCTTGTCCCTCGAGGCTCTGATGGAGATACATGGCCGCTGTGAGGAGGCCGTGGAGATGAGCCGCAAGATGCCCGAGCTCTCCATGCAGATCGGGGAACGCGCGCTGTTCAGCATTGCGCAGTTTGCGCGCGCCAGCCGCTAGGCTTCAGCGGCGGCCAAGACGCCGGGCGACTTCGTCAAGCTGTTCGAGCGACGTATAGGTCAAGACAACGGAGCCCTCTGGCCCCTTGTGCTGGATATCAACCTTGAGCCCCAGCGAATCGGACAGGACCTTCTCGAGCGCGCGCGTGTCGGCGTCTTTCTCGGGCTTGGTTTTCGCTTTCCCACGCGCACTGGTATCGCGGCTGAGTGTTTCCGCCTGGCGCACCGAAAGCCCAAGCTTGATGATCTTCTGGGCAAGTTCCTGGGGGCTATCCGTGGCGACGAGTGTACGCGCATGGCCGGCAGAAAGCTCGCCGCTTTCGATATGGGCGAGAACCGTTTCGGGCAAAGTCTGCAGGCGCAACGTATTGGCTATATGGCTGCGGCTCTTGCCGATCGAATCGGCGAGCTGCTGCTGCGTATAGCCGTACTGGTCGATCAGCTGCTTGTAGGCACGAGCTTCGTCCAGCGGATTGAGATCGCTGCGCTGGACGTTCTCGATCAGGGCGATCTCTAGGGTCTCGCGGTCATCAAGATCGCGGACAATCACCGGCACATCATGGATCGCGGCGCGCTGGGCCGCGCGCCAGCGCCGTTCGCCGGCAACGATCTCATAGCCGCTCTGGCCTGCTTTTGCCGGACGGACCACGATGGGCTGCAGCAGGCCCTTGTCCTTGAGGGACCTGGCAAGCGACTCGAGATCCTCTTCGGCGAAGTGCTTGCGCGGATTGAGCGGATTGGCATGGATCAGCTCGATCGGCACATGCTTGAGGCTGCGCACATCCTGAACAACGGCTTCTTCGGCCACATCATCGCCGATCAGAGCTGCAAGCCCCCTGCCCAGTCTACGCTTTTGAGCCTGTGTCATGAATATAATTCCAGTACTCTTATATTATTACGCCAGCGAATCGATCAGGCGGCCCGCAGCTCGCGCTCACGCCGGATGACCTCGGACGCGAGCTTGATATAGGCCTGAGACCCCACGCAATTGTGGTCATAGAGCAGAACGGGGCGGCCATGGGAGGGCGCTTCGGAGACGCGGACGTTCCGCGGTATGACCGTCTGGTAGACCTTTTCGCCCAGCACCGCCCGCACGTCTTCGGCCACCTGATCGGAGAGCGAATTGCGGCGGTCATACATGGTGAGCACGACGCCCTGGATGATCAGGCGCGAATTGAGCGTGGCCTTCACCCGCTCCACGGTCTTGAGAAGTTGCGACAGCCCTTCCAGCGCGAAGAACTCACACTGCAGCGGCACCAGAATCGCATCGGCTGCAGCGAGCGAGTTGATCGTCAGCAGATTGAGCGACGGCGGACAATCGACGAGAATGTAGGAGTAGCTCCGGGCCACACCACCCATCGTTGCCATGCGCAGGATGGCGTCGGACAGGCGGTAGGTCTTGCGTTCAAAATCAGCGAGCTCGAGTTCGGCTCCAAGCAGATCGATTGTCGAGGGCGCGCAATCGACATTGGGGATGCCGCTGTCGACGATGACATCGTTCAGTTCGGCCTCGCCGATCAACACATGATAGGACGACTTTTGCTGCGGCGTGCGGTGAATGCCGAGGCCGGTGCTGGCATTGCCCTGCGGATCGAGATCGATGATCAGCACCTTCTCGCCAACGGCCGCAAGCGCCGTTCCGAGATTGATGGCAGTTGTTGTCTTGCCGACGCCGCCCTTCTGGTTGGCAACAGCAAGAATACGGGGTCGATTGCTTTGGACGTCAGACACGGCGGGCCTCTTCCACCTTGAGGATGACAGCTCGAGAATCAGTCAAACTGGGGAACCTAGTGGCTTGGATTCTCCAAGATTTTGAGGCTTCGGTCAATTCAGCATCAACATCTTGTCCCTTGTGAAATAGGGCGACGGCACCAGCGGCCAGGAACGGTTCGGCCAGCAGGAGAAGCTCGGTGAGCGGCGCCAGGGCCCGCGCTGTCACCAGCTGGATTTTGGGAACCGTGGTGCCTTTCAGCTGTTCCAGCCGGACCTGATGGACAAGGCCACGGCATTGGCAGAGGCGCAACGCCTCACGCAGGAAAGCAACCTTCTTGCCATTCGACTCATACAGATGAGCTTCAAGGCCGGTCGCGATCGCCAATGGCAGGGCCGGAAAGCCACTACCCGAGCCAAGATCGGCAAAACCCGTGATCCCCGCCGGGAGAAGCGGCACGAGTTGCAGGCTGTCGAGAACGTGCCTGTGCCAGACATCGGGAACAGTTGCCGGCGAGATGAGATTGATGCGGGCCTGCCACTGCAGAAGCAGGGCGACAAAACGCTCGAGCCTGACCCGTGATTCACGTGAAACATTACAGCGCTCGAGATCCGCATCGCCCAGCGGCAGCGACGGGCTCATGCGGCGCTACGGCCCTTGGGCTTGCGGAGGGCCAACAGAAGGCAGGTCACACCGGCCGGGGTCATGCCGTCGATGCGCGTGGCCTGACCGATTGTTGCGGGCTTCACGCGGGAGAGCTTCTGGCGGAGTTCCATGGAAAGACCAGGGATGGCGGCATAGTCCAGATCCGGGGGCAGGGTGACCGCGTCATCCCGGCGGAAGTGAGCGATCTCCTCTTTCTGCCGGTCGGCATAACCTGAATAGAGGGCGTCCGCTTCCATGGCTTCGCGCGCGAAATCCGGGAGGGCCGAAAGCTCCGGCCAGAT
Source organism: Pseudomonadota bacterium (assembly GCA_020161855.1). Taxonomy (GTDB): domain Bacteria; phylum Pseudomonadota; class Alphaproteobacteria; order Rhizobiales; family Aestuariivirgaceae; genus Aestuariivirga. Next base: position 327,618 of record JAIUNJ010000001.1, on the reverse strand, counting down.
ACGCGTCAGGTCTGAGAAGTTCACGTCCGGCATGGCCAGAAGCTGGAAAGCACTGCGGCGCTGGCCATCCTGGTTGACCTTGAGACCGGCCTTGGCGGCGGCGGCCGACGTCAGATTGAGGCGGGAGAGCAAGTCCCGGGCATGGTCAAGGTCAGCCATCCTTGCGGCAAAGGCGGCGTGCCGGCCGGCCCCAACAAGCCCCAAAGCCATGCCCTTTGCCGTGAGGCGCTGGTCGGCATTGTCGGCGCGCAGCATGAGGCGGAACTCGGCGCGGCTGGTAAACATGCGATAGGGCTCGCTGACGCCACGGGTGACAAGATCATCGACCATGACACCAAGGTAGCTTTCGGTCCGGTCGAACTGCGCCGCTGGTTGACCTGCAGCAAGGCGGGCCGCATTGAGCCCGGCCAGCAGGCCCTGCGCCGCCGCCTCTTCATAGCCCGTTGTGCCGTTGATCTGACCGGCGAGGAAGAGACCGGGCTGTTTCTTGACCGCCAGGGCATGGTCGAGCTCAGTCGGGTCCACATGGTCATATTCGATGGCATAGCCCGGCCTGATGATCCGAACGTTCTCAAGGCCAGCAATCGTTCTGATGAAGGCATCCTGCACCTCTTCTGGAAGCGAGGTGGAAATGCCATTGGGATAGACGGAGTCATCGTCCAGCCCTTCCGGCTCCAGGAAGATCTGGTGCGAAGACTTGTCGGCAAAGCGATGGATCTTGTCCTCGATGGAGGGGCAGTAGCGCGGACCAACGCCGGAAATCTGACCGGAGTAGAGCGGTGAACGGCCAATGTTGTCGGCTATGATCCGGTGTGTCCGGTCGCTCGTGTGCGTGATGAAACAGGAAATCTGGGGGGTCGTAATCTGCCAGGTCAGAAAGGAGAAGGGCACGGGCGGATCATCGCCCTTCTGTTCCTCCAGCTGGTCCCAGGCGATGGTCTTACCATCCAGCCGGGCGGGAGTGCCCGTCTTGAGACGGCCCAGGCGCAATCCAAGGCTGGCCAATTGCCGGGAGAAGCCATGTGAAGGTGGCTCCCCCACACGCCCCGCAGGGATCTTCTTCTCGCCAAGATGAATGAGGCCGTTCAGGAAGGTGCCGGTGGTGAGGACCACGGCAAGGCCAGAGATGTTCCGGCCATCTTCGGTGACGATACCTGCGATCAGGCCATCCTTCAGGATCAGGCCTTCAGCGGCAGCCTCGATGATCTCAAGATTCTCCTGCTCCATCATCGCCTGCTGCATGGCAAGGCGATAGAGCTTGCGGTCGGCCTGGGCACGAGGGCCGCGGACGGCAGGACCTTTCGAACGGTTCAGCAGCCGGAACTGGATTCCGGCAGCATCGGCAACGCGACCCATGACACCGTCAAGCGCATCGACCTCGCGCACCAGATGACCCTTGCCCAGCCCTCCGATGGCAGGGTTGCAGGACATTTCACCGATGGTCACGAAGCGATGGGTGACCAGCGCCGTCCTTGCGCCAGCGCGTGCGGCGGCAGCGGCAGCTTCGCAGCCGGCATGTCCGCCCCCCACAACAATCACATCAAATGCTGCTTTCACGACAACCCTGCCCGTCGATAACTCTTCCGTTGGCGGAGCAATTCCAGCCGCTCCGTTTCACGTGAAACATCACTTGCCGATACAGAAATCAGCGAAGATGCGTCCCAACACCTCTTCGACATCCATGCGGCCGGTCAAAGATGCCAGCGCACGCGCGGCATTTCGCATATCTTCTGCCATGATCTCAAGCGCATCTTCGCGCCGCTGCAGGGCATCGTTAAGGAACCGAATCGACTCGCTCACTGCGATGCGATGCCTTTCGCGGACGACAACCGCATGCTCAACACCGTCAAGGCGCCGGCTCACTTCCTTCCCAAGCCACGCCCGTAGTGCATCGAGGCCACTGCCTGATTTCGCAGACACACGAAGTAGGGCCGTGCCCTCTTGATCGTTGCTGATCCGAATCGAATCGCGCGGCATGAGATCGGCTTTGTTCAACACAACAAGATCAGGTGTCCAAGCTGCCGGGTGCTCTTCCGGCTGGTCCACAGCCTCCACCCAGACAAGGATATCGGCATCGGAAATGGCGCGCGCCGTCCGCACCATGCCCTCCGCTTCGATTGCATCGGCAGCCGCATCACGCAGCCCCGCTGTATCTGCCAGCGACACCGGTATGCCCGCAATCATCAGTGATGCCTCGATGATGTCCCGCGTCGTACCGGGCACCGGCGAGACAATCGCTGCGTCGCGCTCCACCAGCGCATTCAGAAGTGACGACTTTCCGACATTCGGAGCACCCGCGATCACAACCCGCAAGCCGCGCCTTACGGCTTCCGCGCGTTCGGATCCGGCAAGAGCGTCAGTCAGCTCGTCAAGCAGAGTCCGCGCTGCCGCTCGTGCCTGGCCGAAAGCCCGGCCAGCCACATCGTCCTCTTCCGCGAAATCAATCGCCGCTTCCACAAGAGATACCGATTCGAAAAGACCGCCGCGCCAGCGCTCGATCTGACCAGAAACCTCCCCCGAGAACTGCCGCATGGCCAGATGGCGCTGTGCTTCGCTTTCGGCCGCCAGAAGATCAGACAAACCCTCGACTTCCAACAGATCCAGCCTTTCATTGTCGAAAGCCCGCCGCGTGAACTCCCCGGGCTCTGCCAGCCGCAGGCCGGCCATGGCCGACAGCTCGCGTAGCAACCTGGCAATGAGAGCAGGGCCACCATGAATATGAAACTCGGCCATGTCTTCGCCGGTCGCCGTGCCCGGTCCAGGCAACCAGACGACAACCGCCTGATCGAGAAGACCGCCATCGGAGGCCACGAGCCGCCGCTGCGAGAAGCGCCGTGGTTCGGGCAGGGCGCCCACCAGCGCAGCCAGGGCTGCAGCGCTCGCAGGCCCGGATAGCCGGAAAACAGCAATCCCGGCCCTTCCGGAGCCGCTGGAAAGCGCAAAAATGGTCTTGCCGGGATTCATTTCGGATTCGAATCGATACGATATCCTGATCCGGCCCTACCGGCCGGATCAGGCGTTCATGGAGTCGAAGAAATCGCTGTTGCCCTTGGTCTGGCGCAGCTTGTCGAGCAGGAACTCGATCGCATCCACCGTTCCCATCGGATTGAGGATGCGGCGAAGCACATAGGTCTTCTTGAGCACGTCGGCCTTGACCAAAAGCTCTTCCTTGCGGGTTCCGGACCGCAGGATGTCGATCGCCGGGAAGACCCGCTTGTCGGCCACCTTCCGGTCCAGGATGATTTCCGAGTTACCCGTGCCCTTGAATTCTTCGAAGATCACTTCGTCCATGCGGCTGCCTGTATCAATAAGCGCCGTCGCAATGATCGTCAGCGAGCCACCCTGCTCGATGTTGCGGGCCGCGCCGAAAAAGCGCTTCGGCCGCTGCAGGGCGTTGGCATCCACACCGCCGGTCAGAACCTTGCCTGATGACGGAACAACCGTGTTGTAGGCCCGGCCCAGACGCGTGATCGAATCAAGCAGGATGACGACGTCACGGCCATGCTCGACCAGCCGCTTGGCCTTCTCGATCACCATCTCGGCGACCTGCACGTGGCGTGTCGCAGGTTCATCAAAGGTCGAACTGATGACCTCACCTTTCACTGACCGCTGCATGTCGGTCACTTCCTCGGGGCGCTCGTCGATCAGAAGCACGATCAGGTAGCACTCGGGATGATTGGTGGTGATGGAATGCGCGATGTTCTGCAGGAGAACGGTCTTACCGGTGCGCGGCGGGGCAACGATCAGCCCGCGCTGGCCCTTGCCCAACGGCGCCACGATATCGATGACCCTTGGCGAGAAGTCCTTGCGCGTCGGGTCGCTGATTTCCATTTCCAGGCGTGCGTCAGGATAGAGAGGCGTCAGGTTGTCGAAATGGACCTTGTGCCGGATCTTCTCCGGGTCCTCAAAATTGATGCTGTTGACCTTCACCAGCGCGAAGTAGCGCTCGCCGTCCTTCGGGCTGCGGATCTGGCCCTCCACGGTATCACCGGTGCGGACGCCAAATTTCCGGATCTGGCTGGGGCTGACATAGATATCATCCGGGCCAGGCAGATAGTTGGCCTCGGCCGAGCGCAGGAAGCCAAAGCCATCCTGCAGCACTTCGACAACGCCAGACCCGATGATTTCCACGTTGCGGGCGGCGAGATTCTTGAGGATCGCAAACATCAACTCCTGTTTGCGGAGCGCGCTTGCATTCTCGACCTCAAGCTCTTCGGCGAGGCTGACGAGCTCAGCAGCGGATTTACGTTTCAGTTCGGAAAGCTTGATCTCTTTGAGATCGGCAATAGCAGTCATGATCCAACTTCTTTGAAAATCCCGGGACAACTGTACCAAAAGCGGCAGGTCTGCGGGGAATGACGGATAAGCGCCGCAGGGCACGGCACTCAGGGCCCATAGCAGCTTCATCCGGGCAATGAAAGTGAATTTACGAAAAGGGACGAACCACCACGGCAATGACGATCACCACCAGCAGCACTGTTGGCACCTCGTTCAGGATCCTGAAAAAGCGCGCCGTCCGCTTCCTTTCACCCCTTGCGAAACGGGCCAGAAAAACCTCCAGAACACCATGAAACATCACGAGACCGAGCACGCCAGCCAGCTTCAGCCACAGCCAGGTCTGATCAAATGGCATCGCCAGAATATGCAAAAGACCAAGGCCCGACAGCAAAGTTACAACAGACGCCGGGCGCATGATTGCTTTCATGAGCCGCCGCTCCATCACCTTGAAAGTCTCATCCGTAGCGGACCCGGGCTTCTGCTCGCTGTGATAGACAAAGAGCCGGGGCAAATAGAACAACCCCGCCATCCACGAGATCACCGCCAGCAGATGAACGACTTTGAGCCATTCATAGTTCATGGCTGACCCCCGTCGACGCCGCGGATAACCTCGAGCATGCGCAAAACACGATCGGGATCTGTCTGCTGCAAGATTCCATGACCCAGATTGAAGATATGCCGGTCGATTGGCATCGAATTCACAAGCTCAGCTACCTTGGCAACCATTGCGTCCTCATCACCAAGCAACATCTCGGGCGCCAGATTCCCCTGAACTGCCACACCAGCCGGAAGTGCCTCCAACAACGCACCCAGGTTCAAGCCCTGCTCGACACCAATCGCTGATCCTGCCGTGCCTCGCGCTACCTTCACATGATCATCGCCGAACCCGCGCGCAAAAACGATTACAGGAAAACCTGGATGCTCCCGCCGCACTGTTTCAACCATCGCATTAATCGGCGCAATCACCCAGCGCTCTCGTAGATGACCCGGCAGCTCGCCGGCCCAGCTGTCGAAAATCTGCACAACCTCTGCACCAGCCTCGATCTGCGCCAGAAGATAGGCCGTCGAAGATTCGACGAGCCGCGCGATCAGTTCGACGAACCAATCAGGAGCCTCCTCGGCCACTTGCCGCGCAATCTTCCGGTCAGAACTGCCGCCCTCTATGGCATAGCTCGCAACGGTCCAGGGCGCCCCGCAAAAGCCAATCAGGGTTTGATGACCCAGCAATCTTGGACGAACCCGCGACAAGGTATTACAGATACTTTTGAATGCCGGACTGCCGCTTCCGTCCTGCAACGCCCTCACCGACGCTGCATCTGACACAGTCTGCAACACCGGTCCCTCGCCTTCGACGAACCTCAATTCAAGACCCATGCCTTGCGGCACAATCAGAATATCAGAAAAGACAATTGCCGCGTCGAAATCATACCGGCGCAGGGGCTGCAAAGTCACCTCCGCCGAAAGCTCGGGATCATAACAAAGATTGAGAAAGGAGCCGGCTTGCTCCCTCACCGCGCGATACTCAGGAAGATAGCGACCAGCCTGCCGCATCAACCATACCGGCCTTCGCTCCGGCATCCTTCCATTCAAGACATCAAGAAGGGCTTTTCCCACGCCTGTTCCTTAACAAAGAGTAAATGAGTCTAAGTCTGATGATACTGTTGGCCTGTGGATAGCAAGGAAAATGATGCCGCGGCTTTGCCGTTGCGCCGAAGGGCTTCCCCATGAAGATCGGCTTTGAATGAATCTGTTAAGACTTTCTTAACGATCTGGCCGCTCCGGCCTTCCGCCAATAATTCTGCACGATGACATGCCCATCTTCCGTCCCTTGGGATAGCCTGTGAATATGATTGCCAGTCATCCACACCCACCTGTGGGCAATGGCGAGCGACGGCGGCTGCGACTGGGATTTCTGCCCAATATCCACGCCCCTGTTCATAAGTTCTGCTTTCACCAGGATTGAAAGTCCGACTAATTGCCGGAATGATCTATCTCGCTTCAAAGAGCACCATACGCCTGCGTATCCTGAAAGACGCGGGCGTTGAGGTTCAGACGATCGCGAGCCATTTTGATGAAGAAGAAGCCCAACAGGAGCTCGCGAAACTCTCACCACGTGCGCTGAGCCTAGCGCTTGCCACCGGCAAGGCGCAACACGTCACCACGGCAAGTCCCTCAGCCCTTGTGATCGGCGCGGACCAGACTTTGGAGCATGATGGTGAAACGCTGCATAAGCCGCGGTCATTGCCTGAAGCCGAAGCGCAGCTTCTCAGGCTTCGTGGCGACGTGCACCAGCTTTATTCATCTGTGGCCTGTTGTCAGGACGGCGAAATCCTGTGGTCGTTCACTGACAGCGCAGAGTTGCAAATGCGTGATTTTTCACTGGCATTTATGAGGCACTACCTGCAAGGGGAGGGAGATAACGTGCTGCAGACAGTCGGATGCTACCGGCTCGAAGGCCTGGGCACACAGCTTTTCAAGCACATTGCCGGCGACTATTTCACCATGCTTGGCTTGCCACTGATGCGATTGCTCGATTTCTTGCGCTCCCATGGAGAACTGCAAACATGATCAGGTCAGGCGTCATCGGTTTCCCGGTCAAACACTCGCGCTCTCCGCTGATCCATGGATACTGGCTGAAACGCCACGGCATTGATGGTAGTTATGACAAGATTGAGGTGGCACCCGATGGCTTGAAGGCATTTCTTGCCGGCATGCGGGAGGCAAGTTTTGCAGGCTGCAATGTGACCCTTCCTCACAAGGAACGGGCAGCCAGCCTGATCCCAAATCTCGATGAAAGAGCCCGCCGCATCGGTTCTGTGAACACCGTCTACTTTTCTCGAGGCGAACTCAGCGCGACCTCCAGCGATGGCTACGGCTTTGTCCAGAACCTGCGCTGGCGAAATCCGTCGCTTGATCTCAAGGGCCGCAGGGTCGTCATGCTGGGTGCCGGCGGTTCAGCCCGCGCCATTGTCGATGAATTGCTGCAGGAAGGGGTGGCTCAGGTCACTGTCGCAAACCGGACAGTCGCCCGTGCCGCCGAGCTTGCGGAGAGTTTTGGATCGCGGATGGCGGCGGCGGCACTTCATGAAGCCGACGATCACCTCAGAGACTGCGGCCTTTTGATCAATACAACCTCAGCCGGGATCGCCGACACGGCAAAGCTAACCGTTGCTTTCGACATGCTTCCGCGCGGCGCCCTTGTCACAGACATCAGCTATGTTCCTCTGCTTACCCCATTTCTGGCTGACGCCCAGCGTGCGGGCTGCCTGACAACCGACGGCCTCGGAATGCTCCTGCATCAGGCTGTTCCGGGATTTGAATTGTGGTTCGGAATCCGGCCTGAGGTGACAGACGAACTCTATGATATTGTGGCCGGCGATATTGCTCCAGGGACAGGATCATGAAGCGGATCGGCCTCACCGGCTCCATTGCTTCAGGAAAGAGCGAGGTGGCGCGCATTGCCGTTGCGCTTGGCATTCCCGTCTTTGATGCCGATCGCGCTGTTCATGAACTCTATGAAGATGGAACGGCAGCAGCCGTTCTTGTTCCCGTATTCAGTGCGGCCGTCCATGGCAAGAAGGTTGATCGAAAGGCCCTGGCGGCCATTCTTCTGCAAAACCCGGCCCTCTTTGCAGAACTCGAAGCCCTGGTTCATCCGTTGGTGCGGCAGAAGGAGCATGAGTTCTTCCGCAAGGCTGAACTGGCCGGTGAGAAACTGGCCATGGCTGACATCCCTCTGCTTTTTGAGGGAGACCGGAAAGCGGATTTCGATGTGGTCGTCGTGGTTGTTGCCCCGGAGGTTGTCCGGCGCAAGCGGGCCCTGCAGCGCCCGGGCATGACCCCTGAAAAGTTTGACACGATCGTCAGGCGGCAATGGCCTGATGACAGAAAACGCCAGCATGCCGACATAGTGATCGACAATGACGGCAGCCTTGACGAACTGGAAGCCAGGACCAAGGCGCTGCTTGAGGGATTGCGGCGGCAAGAGGAGAGGTGAGGATGCGAGAGATTATCCTTGATACAGAAACGACCGGTCTCTCGGCAGCCGAGGGCCATCGCATTGTGGAAATCGGGGCCGTTGAGCTCCTCAACCATGTGCCCACGGGAAAGACCTTCCATGTCTATATCAATCCGGAACGGGACATGCCGAAGGAAGCTGAAGCCGTACATGGCCTTTCTGCAGCGTTCCTGAAAGACAAGCCGGTCTTCTCCGCCATCGTCGAAGATTTTGTGCGCTTTATCGGTGAGGCAACGCTGGTGATCCACAATGCCCAGTTCGACATGGGCTTTATCAACGCCGAACTGTCCTATGTCGACCGCCAGCCTGTCGACTATGGTCAAGTGGTCGATACGCTGCAGATCGCGCGCCGCAAGTTTCCGATGGCTTCCAACAGCCTGGATGCACTGTGCAAGCGTTTTGGCATAGACAACAGCAGGCGCACAAAACATGGCGCTCTTCTTGACGCTGAACTGCTGGCGGAAGTCTATCTGGAACTGATCGGCGGCCGGCAGACTGCGATGGACCTTGTTGCAGCCGAAGCGGCCCGGCCGAAGACACTTGCCGTTTCCCGCGCCAGCCAATCGCTTCAGCGGGTGCGACAGTTGCCGCCCCGTCTCAGCGCAGAAGAGGAAGCGGCCCACGCCGCTCTCGTCAAGGACCTCGGGACCGAGGCCATCTGGTTGAAATACAACTGAGTTGCGGGATCAGACGCTGGCGGCAGGCTGCTGACGCATGCGCTGCTGATACATGCCGGCAAAATCGATCGGATCAAGCATCAGTGGCGGGAAGCCACCGTTGCGGGTCGAATCGGCCATGATCTGCCGCGCGAAGGGAAACAGCATGCGCGGGCATTCGATCAACACGGCAGCCTGTAGCAGATTCTGCGGGAAGTTTTCCAAGCGGAAAATGCCCGCATAGAGGAGGTCGGCGGCGAAAAGAACCTTGCCTTCGAATGAGGCCTTGGCATCAAGATGCAGTTCGACTTCGAAATCATTGGGCGCAAGATTGCGCGCATTGACATTGACAGAGATATTGATGTCGGGCTGGCGCTGCTGCGGTCCGAGGGACTGCGGCGCATTGGGGTTCTCAAAGCTGAAGTCCTTGAGATACTGCCCGAGGATCTTCATCGACGGCTGCGCGCCGGGCTTGGGTTCCGGTGCGGAAAGATTGGCCGGTGCAGGTGCCGGTGCAGCGACGGGTTGGGGCACCGCTTCAGCTTTTGCACTGGTGCCATTGCCAGATTTCTCTGCCGCCTTTTTGGGGGCGGGCTTTGCCGTCTTTGCCATCGGATGCCTCTCTGGATGGACCGGATGCCGCCATCCGGTTGATTCGACAGTCCAGCTATCATGCAGCATGGACCCCCGCAATGGCGAGGCCCGGCGCATGCCGTGAAACATCAGCCTGGAGCAAGCCTGAAGAAAAATGAAGAAGCCTTAACCCGGCTGGCGGACAGTTCCTTCCTGGGGCAATACGCACTAGGATTGTCGCACGGCGCCACCTATATTGCACCGCAAGGAGAACTTCGCCGCCATGTCGTCTGGCATCGATCCACTGAACCTCATCCTCATTGCCATTGCAGTGGTCGTCTTCTGGCGGTTGAGGTCAGTGCTGGGAACACGCACCGGTCTCGAGCGCCCGCCGGTTGACCCCTACGCGGGCAAGACTGAGCGGCAGGGATCCGACAATGTTATTCCGCTGCCGCAACGGACCGAGAGTGCTGATCCTGCGCCACCGGCGGCAACTGGCGAGCCGGTCTGGAAAGGTTATGCGGCCGAGGGGTCGGCGCTTGCTGCAGGCCTTGAGGCCATTGCCAAGGCTTCGGGAGGTTTTGACCCGCGTCAGTTCGTCGATGGTTCGAAGCTTGCCTATGAGATGGTACTGGAGAGTTTTGCCGCTGGTGACAAGGCTTCGCTCAAGAACCTCCTTTCAAAGGATGTATTGGAGAGCTTCACCGCTGCTATCGACCGCCGCCAGAAGGAAGCACAAAAGGCCGTATTCCAGTTTGTCAGCGTGAAAGCGGCAGAGTTGGTGCAGGCACGGCTTGAGGGCCGCAAGGCACAGGTCGTGATGCGTTTTCGCAGTGAGCAGATCAACGGTGTGCTTGATAAGGCGGGCAAGCTTGTCGAGGGCGATGACAAGGCAATTGTCGACATCGAAGACATCTGGACCTTTGAGCGTGACGTCAACCAGCGTGACCCGAACTGGAAATTGATCTCCACAGACGAAAGCGAAGCCGGCAAGTAGCGGCAGGGCAGGCGATGACCGCATCAGCTTCAGCGCCACGGCCCATCTTACGCCGCGTAGCATTTTCAGAGCTGGCCGGCTGGCGAAATCAGGATCATGCGCTTGCGCTTGAGGCCTTCCAAAGATCGGCGCGCGAGATTGTGGAGAATGGTTCGGGCTTTCGACGGGAAGCGATGCTTGGTGGCCGCCGCGAGGCTTGGCTGCCGGTCTGTGAGGCCGCCAAGACGGCAATGGATGCCCGGCAGTTCTTTGAAAGTCACTTCGCCCCTTGCAGGGTAGAAGATCTGCAACGCCCCGAAGGCCTGTTCACGGGTTATTTTGAGCCGGAATTGAGCGGCAGCAGGCAGGAGGCACCGGGATTTAACGTGCCGGTCTATCGCAAGCCGGATGATCTGGTGGCCTTCAGCACTGCAGAAGAAAGCCAGCTTGGCTTGCGCTATGGGCGGCGCATCAATGGCGTGGCCGCGCCTTATGCGCTGCGCCAGGATATCGAAGGTGGGGCGCTTGCAGGCCGGGGCCTCGAAATCTGCTTGGTGGACAGCTGGGTTGATGCCTTCTTCATGCATATTCAGGGCAATGGCCGGATCCGCCTCACCGACGGCAGCACGATCCGCCTTAGCTATGCGGCAAAGACCGGCCATCCCTACACAGGCATCGGCGGCGTTCTGGCCGAACGCGGAATCCTGAGCCGCGAAACCATGTCGATGCAGACGGTGAAAGCCTGGATGGCAGATCATCCGGCCGAGGCCCGCCAATTGATGTGGCTTAACAAATCCTATGTCTTCTTCCAGGAAACGGCGATTGAAGACCAGCTGCTCGGGGCTGTCGGCGCTGCAAAGGTCAATCTGACGCCACTGCATTCCATGGCCATTGATCGCAGCATCTGGATGTTTGGTACGCCATTCTGGATCGAGACCACCTATCCCAAAGAGGCCCGGCCGCAGGGTGAAGCCATTGCGCGCCTGATGATCGGGCAGGATACAGGGTCAGCCATCAGGGGTGCTGTTCGTGGGGACTTCTACTGGGGATGGGGTGAAGATGCAGCCCTTGTCGCCGGGCACATGAAGAGCCCGGGATCCATGACGGTGCTCCTGCCTCACGCCGTGGCGCGTAACCTGGAGCTGGGTGCCGCATGACGCGCAAACCGGTCATCCTTCAGGATCACGGGCTATGGGATGATGTCCGCAGGACGATAAAACCGCTGCGCCGCGTTGATGCCGCCATTGATATCACGCCGGCAGGCAGCAAGCTCGTGTCGCGCCCGGTAACTGCACCTGCAAGGATACAGGCCGTACCACCCCGCCGGGGTCATGTTGAGCCGCCGCCATTGGGCAATTTCGACCGCAGGCTGGCGCAGCGCCTGTCGCGGGGCCAGCTTGAGCCGGATGCACGTATCGATCTCCACGGCGATGGACTGGAAGTTGCGCGGATCAAGCTTTATCATTTTCTGGAACAGCGCCGCCGGGATGGCGTGCGCCTGGTTCTCGTCATCACCGGAAAAGGTGCCTCGCCCTTCGCGCGCCATACGCTGCATGGCATGAGCACCTACCACAGCCCGGAGCGCGAAGGCCGCTTGCGCCGGGAAGTTCCGATGTGGCTTCACGAAAATATCTTCCGCGTTCATGTGATCGGCTATCAGCCGGCCCATCCGCGTCACGGTGGTGGTGGCGCCTATTATGTACGGCTGCGGCAGGCCCGCGAGGACGCATGACACCCTTTGGCGCAAGACTGCGGGAACTGCGCGCCAAGAAACAGGTGACGCTTGCCGAAATGGCCGAGGCCGTTGGCGTTTCCAGTGCCTATCTCTCCGCCCTTGAGCACGGCAAGCGGGGTCGGCCGTCATGGAACCTGATTCAACGGGTCATCGCCTATTTCAACATCATATGGGATGATGCGGAAGAACTCGTGAAGCTGGCTCGTATTTCACATCCGCGCGTAACGATCGACACCTCCGGGCTTGATCCGGTGGCCACTGAGCTTGCCAACAGGCTGGCGCAATCGATCTCTTCTCTCGACCGGGCCACCTTGCACGATCTCATGGCGCGCATGGGCAAGGTCACATCAACCAAACACTGATAGCGCCCGTCTCAATCAATCTTTGTCCATGTGCCGGATTCGGCTGAACGGGCGAAAGCGTGGATGACTTTTTCGATGCTGAAACCGCGGGCAAAGTCGACGGGCTGCGACGGGCGGCCGGTCACCGCATACAGAAGCTCGGCCAGCTCGATCACCTTCAGCTCGTTGAAACCAAGCCCATGGCCTGGCGCAGGGCAGAGCCTGTCATAGGCCGGATGATAAGGCCCAGCGAGAATGCGGCGGAATCCGCGCTCCTCTCTGGGGCCGTCCGCGACGTAGAGATTGAGTTCGTTCATGCGCTCGTTGTCGAGCCAGAGCATGCCCTTGGAGCCGTGAACCTCTATCTTGAGGCCATTCTTTCGGCCATGTGCAATCCGGCTCGATGTTAGGACGCCGCGTGCACCAGAGGCGAAGCGAACAAGGGCATGGGCGATGTCGTCATTCTCGACCGCCGCAGTCTTGTCGCTGCCCTGCACCGGGCGTTGTCCATGAACCACGTCGACCATGGCGCAAAGACTTTCAAAATTGCCCATGAGTTCCTGGGCGAGTGAAACAAGATGCACTGTGAGATCGCCCAGCGTCCCGAGGCCAGCATCTTTCCGGGTCAGCCGCCAGGACCAGGGAATGAGAGGATCCGCCATATAGTCTTCATCGACACTGCCACGGAAATCAAAGACTTCGCCGATGGCGCCTTGGGCAATCAACTTCCGGGCAAACTGCAGGGCCGGGTTTCTCAGATAGCCATAGCCGAGGGCCGTAGCCTGGCCCTTGGCCTTTGCAGCAGCAGCGGTCATTGCCTCGGCATCCGCGAGTGTCAGTGCCATTGGCTTCTCGCACCAGACATGCTTGCCGGCCGCAAGCGCTGCAACCGCCATTTCCCGGTGCAGGCCATTGGGCGAAGTGATCGAGATCAGCTGGATGCCAGGGTCCTTCAGCAAGTCACGCCAATCGGTGGTGGCGCGCGCAAAGCCGAATTCTGCAGCACATTTTCTGGCATGGGCTTCATCAACGTCGCACAGGGCGGCGCGCTCGATCGCAGGTACGTCGCCGAAGGCAGCCTTGACCGCACCATAGGCCATGGCGTGGCACTTGCCCATGAAGCCCGTGCCAATCAGGGCGACACCGATCTTTTCCATATCTTTATGCTCCCGCCTTCGCCCTTTGCAGCCGTGCGATTTCCGCCTCGAGATCGACGAGCTCCTTGCCGCCCGCCATGAGATTCAGGAGTTGGTCGCGGCTGATGTCCTTCTTGCTTTGCGTTCCCATGCTGCGGCCGCGCTTGAGAATGGTGAAGCGGTCGCCGACCACATAGGCATGGTGAACATTGTGCGAGATGAAAATCACCCCGATGCCACGAGCCTTCGACTGGACGATGAGCTTCAGGACGATGGAAGCCTGATGCACACCAAGCGCCGATGTTGGCTCATCGAGAATGAGCACCTTGGCGCCAAAATGAATAGCACGCGCAATGGCAAGGCACTGACGTTCACCGCCAGACAATGTGCCGACGGGCTGTTCAGGACTGCGGAGTTCGATACCCATGTCCTTGAGTTCGCGATAGGCCGTGCGGTTCGCCTGGTCGATATCGAACTGCTGGAAGGGCCAAATGCCTTTCAGCGGTTCGCGGCCAAGGAAAAAGTTGCGAGCGACGCTCATCAAGGGCACCAGTGCCAGATCCTGGTAGACCGTGGCAATGCCGGCATCGAGGGTGTCCTTGGGGGAGGCAAAGCGTGCAGGCCTGCCACCGACAAGCAACTCGCCTGCATCAGGGACGTGAACGCCAGAAAGAGTTTTGATCAGTGTGGACTTGCCGGCGCCATTGTCGCCCAGCAGGCAATGCACCTCACCGGGCAACAGGTCGAAGGTCACGTCCTTGAGGGCAATCACTGAGCCGAAGTATTTGCTGACGGCCCGCAGTTCAACGAGAGGCGTTGTCATCAGCGGCTCCGCATGGCGCGGCTTCGCACATAGGAGTTGAAGAGCACCGCGATCACCATCATGGCGCCCAGGAACAGCTTGAACCAGTCCGTGTCGATGCCGGTATAGAAGATGCCCATTTGAACCACGCCGAAGATGAGAGCGCCAAACATGGCGCCAATGGCAGAGCCGTAGCCGCCCGTAAGCAATGTGCCGCCGATCACTACCGCGATGATGGCTTCAAATTCTTTCTGCGTGCCGCGAAGCGTGTCGGCCGAGCCTGTGACCAGTACCTGGATGGCAGCGAACAGTGCTGCGGCAAGCGCAGTCATGGCAAAGAGCGTGATCTTTGTCCGGGCTACCGGCACACCAAGATTACGCGCCGCATTTGGTTCGCCGCCCGCCGCAAAAATCCAGTTGCCGAAGCGTGTGCGCGTGAGAAGCCAGGTACAGAAGAGCGTAAGGCCGATCCACCAGATGATGGAAACGGGCACGCCGGAAATGGAAGGCAGGCCGTCGGCACGTTTTGCAATCACGCCAATGTCGGATAACCAGGCAACAGGTCCGCTGAACACTTGGCCGGAAAACAGGCTGTTCAAGGGATCATTGATGGCAAGATCACGAACACCTGACACCTGTGTGCGGCCTGAAATGCCACGGGTGAGGCCCAGCGTCAGTCCGCGGAGCATGAAAAGGCTGCCAAGAGTCACGATGAATGATGGAAGGCCGGTTCTGACGACAATCAGACCGTTGAGGGCACCGATCGCAGCGCACAGGGCAAAGCAGAAGAGAAGCGAAAGCCAGATCGGCCAACCCCAGAAGACAGATGGAATGGCAATGAGGATACCCGCAAAGCCGATCATGGAACCTACGGAGAGATCGAATTCGCCGGCGATCATGAGCAGTGCGACAGGCGCCGCCAGAATGCCAAGCTGAGCCGAAACCTCGAGGAAGTTGATTATGCCCTTGGCACTGAACAGGCCGCTGCTGCCAGCAACCACGGCAAAAAACGCAAAGACGAGAACGGTTCCGGCTGCGGCCCCGAGCTCAGGCCGTCCAAGCAGGCGCTTGACCAGCGAAACATCTCTGACACGTTCATCTCGGAGGTCGGTCGTCATGGAATGCAGATCCTGAAAGGCAGCGGCCGGCGCAGCGATGCCGGCCGCTGATATTTTCTACCGCTTGCCGAGCTTGGCAAGATCGATGACGGAAGGAGCAGTGTCCTTGGTGACAAAGCCCGGGCCCGTCGGATAGTCGGCGATGGGCGCGATCTTGTACTTCTTCCACAGGTCAAACATCATGACCGGAACATAGCCCATGGCATACTGCTGGGCGTCGATACCCCATTCCATCTTTCCGTCGGCGGTGGCCTGCAGGATCGTTGGAGAGAGATCGAAGGTGCCGGTCTTCACCTTGCCGGCAAGACCAAGCTCATCCAGTGCGGCCAGCATGGGTTCGGCGCCACTGGCGCCGACAGCAAGCACGAACTCAATGCCGGCATTGGCATTCATGTAGGCGATGACGCGGTTCTTCATCTCGGTTGGATCGATGACGCCGTTCATCACGGGCACATCGACGCCAAGGCCCTTGGCAAAGCCGGCACAACGGTCATCAAGGCTGGAATTGCCCACTTCATGATTGACGCAGACGGCCTTGGTGATTCCAAGGGCCTTGATGCGCGCACCGGCCATCACGCCCGCCTCGAATTCATCCTGCCCCATGAAGAGCAGGGCACCGAGTTCATGGGTGAGTTTTGAGCCACCAGAATCGACGACTACCACTGGTATTCCGGCAGCAACCGCATTCTTGACCGGTCCGGAGAGGGCTGCCGCGTCGGGAATCGACACCACAAGACCATCCGGCTTTGATGCTGCGACGGCATCGATCATCTGCGCCATCTTGGCCATATCAAATGTTTCCGGCGCCAGATATTCGGCCTTTACGCCGAGTGTCTTGGCTGCATCGTCCATGCCGTTCTTGACCACGGACCAATAGGGGTCGCCACTTTGGCCATGCGTGACAAAGACAACACGTGTGTCATCCGCGCTTGCCGTGGATGACAAGAGTGCGAGCCCGGCAGCAAGGCCGAGCAGCGGCTTCATGAGCTTGGAAAATGAGAACATGTTTCCTCCTGTTCTGCTTCTTCTGTGTCTCTGTCTCCACTGCTCTTGCGGAAACAGACCAGCTGCCGGTTGATTTTATGGGTGGCAGCGCTGGTTCTTGAGGGCGTTGTGATGCCCTTTCAATTCTCCACGATGAGGCCAGCCTCCTGCGCCATGCGTGACAGGTTCTTGAAGCCCATCGTTGCATAGGTAAGGGGGTGGGCCTTTTTCGGATCCTGTTCGGCTTCGACAACGAGCCAGCCGGAGTAGTTATTCTCTGCCAGCACGCGCAAGATTGCCAGATAGTCGATGAAGCCATCGCCCGGCACCGTGAATATGCCTTCGATCACGGCGTCCATGAAGCTCATGTCCTCGCGGCGGGCCTTGTCGAGAATGGGTCTGCGGGAGTCTTTGCAGTGCACGTGGACCACGCGCTTCACATGCGCCTTGATCAGGGCCAGTGGATCGCCGCCGGAGAAAATGGAATGCCCCGTGTCGTACAGGAGGCCGACGGCCTCGCCTGTGTGCTTCATGAGCAAGCCGACCTCAGCGTCGGTCTCGACAATGGTGCCCATGTGATGATGAAAGGCCATGCGCACACCGAAATCCGCCATGCGTTCAGCCAGTGCGGTCAACTTGCGGCCATAGACAGGCCATTCGTCGGCGGAAAGAGCAGGGCGCTGCGAGATCGGACCCCAGATTGCACCATGCCGGCCACGAGAGGTGTCCGCGTAGACCACGTGGCTGCAACCCATATCCTTGAGCAACTGCAGATGTGGGCCGATGGCATCCATTTCGGCAGAGACATCCTTTTCGTCGCAACGGCCATCATACCAGCCTGATATGACTTTGAGGCCAAAGCGCGCCATGATGGGTTTGAGTGTGTCAGACTGCCGTGGAAACTTTCCACCAAGTTCAGTGCCAGCATATCCAGCCTGTTTGGTTTCAGCGAGGCAGGTTTCGAGAGGCGTGTCGCCCCCAAGTTCCGGCACGTCGTCATTTGTCCAGGTGATGGGATTGATACCGATTCGCACCTTCAACTGAGGGCTCCTGTTTTTGCTGGTGTTGTATGCGCGGCATGCCAGTGGGCGAGGCCGCAGAGTAATGTCATGTCCCGTGCCGCCTGTTCGGCTGTGTTTCGGACCGGTGCCGATTCCCTGATGGCAGACCAGAAGCCTTTCAGTTCTTCGACAAAGGCTTCTGCATAACCACTGTTGATATCGCGGCTATGAAGTTTGTGCCCGTCGCCTGTGCGTATGGTCAGCCGTGTGGCCTGATGATTGAGGTAGGGCGAGGGAAATTCGAGTTCGAGTGCTGCATCATCGAAAATGAGCGAGATGCGCTCACTGTAGTACGGCAGCTGCGGTACCGTGAGATGTGTCATGGTCCAGAGTGCCTGACCATCAAGCAGTCTCACGCTGCCATGCCCGCCGTCGCCGCCCGCATAGAGCTGGGCGCCAACGACTTGCCCCTCCGGGATATGCAGCGCATCGAGCAGGCCATGTACCGCGTTCACATCATGGACGATGGCCGAAGCATAAGCACCGCAGAAGCCTCTGTAGGAGAGGGGATCAAGCGACAGTCCGACAGCACGCTGCACCTGGTGCCGTTGCTTGGCGGCAACCTCGTCAATGAGTTGCGTCGGAATGTCTTGACCACGCTGCCATTCGTGATGTCGCACGAAGGGCCAGGCATCGGGATCGCTGACCTCGACGGAGATATGACGGAGAGTTTTTGAGCTGCCGGGAAGGCTGGCCAGCGCCGCTTCGTAGCTCGGATCGAAGCGCTTCATGTAGCCGACCTGTAACACACAGCCAGCGGCATCGCGGGCGGCAGCAAGCTCGGCAATGTCAGCGGCACCGTAGCAGAGTGGCTTCTCGCAGAAGACATGAAGGCCATGCCCGAGGCCGGCCAGAACATGCTCCTTGTGCAGGGCGTCGGGCGAGGCAACAAGTATGGCATCAAGCGGCTGTTCCAGCAGCTGATCAATGGATTCAAAGACTGCGATGCCATAGCGTCCGGCAATGAAATCACGGGCGGTACGGGACGGGTCGCACACGCCTTTCAGGTCAAAGAGGGCAGGCAGACGGAGCAAATTCGGCACATGCTCAACCTGAGCAATGCCGCCCGCTCCGACGACGCCTATTCTCACCCGATCCATATCCTAGGGCCCTGGTGCACTTGCCATGGTTGAAACGCTATCGCTAGAGTGGTTCTCTGCTGAGAGCCAAAACGATTCAATTTCGAGGAACCACTTTGAGGCAGGCTTTTCCCGTCGAAAACATCGTGCTCGATCGCCGCCGCGAGCAGCAATTGAGGAAGCAACTCTACAAAGAACTGCGGCGTCTCATTGAGTCGCGGCTGCTGCCGAGCGGAAGCGCCTTGCCATCCACACGCGTTCTGGCCTCCGACCTGCGGGTGGGGCGTAACACGGTGATCGCGGCCTATGACCAACTCGCCCTCGAAGGCTACATCAGCACCAGCCTTGGCATGCGTCCGACGGTCTCGGGGCTTCCCAGTGTCGACGTTTCACCACACGAGAGGGCGCGTCTCGGCATCTCCGAACTATCCGTTCGCGGACAATTCATGAGCAGATTGCCATTTCACCATGGCAGGCCTGGCGTCATGGCCTTTCACCCTGGCCTGCCTGATGCTGACAACTTTCCATTCAACACCTGGTCAAAGCTTATCACGCGGCGCACTAAACTCGCCCGCACCGAGCTTTTCGGATCCTACTTCATCACCGGCTATCCGCCGCTTTGCGAGGCCATCGCTCGCTATCTCGGAGCCTCGCGAGGTGTCATCTGCAGCCCGGAACAGATCGTCATCACCAACGGTGCTCAGTCGGCCTTTGACATCCTCGCACGTTGCCTGACCGATCCGGGTGACACGGTGTGGATGGAGGAACCCGGCTACTATGGGGCCTCGGCGGCACTGGCTTCATCGGGCGCGCGGCTGATGCCACTGCATGTTGATGATGACGGGTGGTCTCTCGAACCACCGGCGACCAGCCCGCGCGCAATCTTTGTGACACCATCCTGCCATCACCCGCTGGGTCTCACCATGTCAATGGAACAGCGGCTCAATCTCATCCGCCTGGCGCGGGAGTGGAATGCCTGGATCATCGAGGATGACTATGACAGCGAGTATCGCTTCCAGGGCCAGCCTATTCCAGCCTTGCAAGGGCTTGCACCCGACTCGCGCGTGATCTTTGTCGGGACCTTCGCAAAAATCCTGTTTCCTGCCATGCGGCTTGGCTACATGGTGGTGCCTGCGGCCCTGCGCGACAGCTTCGTTGCGGCCCTGAGTTCGACCGGGCAGTTCGGCCCCCTCATCACCCAGGCAGCCTTGGCCGACTTCATCAATGAGGGTCATCTCACCCGGCACCTGCGCCGTATGCGGCGGATCTATGCCGAAAGGCGAAGCTATTTCATTGGACTTTTCGAGCGGCAGCTGGGAGCTTGGATGGAACTGCGCCACATGGATTCTGGTATCCAGCTTGTTGGCCGCTTTAGAACCCAAGTCGATGACCGGGCAATTGCCAATGCTGCGCAGATACAGGGCATCAACGTTTCACCGCTCTCGCTGCAGTATCGGAATCCGACACGCCAGTCGGGGTTGCTCATGGGCTTTGCTGCTTCCGACCAGAAAACCACGCGCCGCGCCATGCAGCGGCTGGCCTTGATTGTTGAGAATGCCCTTGGCTAGCCAGTCCGAACCTGCAGCGCTCGACGCATGCCGAGGCCTGCGATAATCTTCCAAGCATGATGAGGTCCAAACGCTTTGAGAAGCGGGCAGAACGCCCGGTCAACAAAGACACTTTCGTTCAGGAAGATGCCAGTCTTGGCCTTGTTGTCATGGACAGTCCCCATGACCCAAAGCCGGGCATCACAGTTATCAACGGCCGGATTACCGCCATTGATGGCTGCGCACAGGAAGATTTCGACACGATTGACCGCTATATCGCCAAGCACGCCATCAATGTTGAATCGGCAGCTGAAGCCATGGCGATGGATTCCGTACTGCTCGCGCGTATGCTGGTGGATATCAATGTGCCGCGTGCAAAGCTCATGTGGCTCATGTCTGGCTGCACCCCGGCAAAGCTTTGCGAGATCGTCTCCCATTTGAATGTCGTTGAGATGATGATGGCGATGCAGAAGATGCGGGCCCGTCAATCTCCGGGCAATCAGGCCCATGTCACCAACTGGCGAGAGAACCCCGCACTCATGGCTGCCGATGCAGCAGAGGCTGCGCTGCGCGGGTTTGATGAACTGGAGACGACCTGCCGCGTGGCGCGCATGGCGCCCTTCAATGCACTGGCACTGCTGATCGGGTCGCAGACGCCACACGGTGGCGTGCTCACCCAATGTGCTGTCGAAGAGGGACTCAATCTGCGTCTCGGCCTCAAGGGCCTCACATCCTATGCCGAAACACTCTCGGTCTATGGTACCGACGAGGCCCTGCGGGACGGAGATGATACACCGTGGTCAAAGGGCCTTCTCGCTTCGGCCTATGCATCGCGGGGAATCAAGGTCCGCTTCACTTCGGGAACGGGTGCAGAGACATTGATGGGATATGAGTCCGGCAAGTCGATGCTCTATCTGGAGGCGCGCTGCCTCCTGCTGGTGAAGGGCTCCGGTGCACAAGGTGTACAGAACGGCTCCATCAGCTGCATTGCACTTCCTTCGGCTCTGCCCGGTGGTGTCCGGGCCGTGCTCGCCGAGAATCTTATGGCCGCATCGCTAGGGTTGGAGGTTGCTTCCGGCAATGATGCCATGTCGTCCCATTCGGATATGCGCAAGACGGCAAAACTCATGCTGCAGTTCCTGCCGGGCACCGATTTCATCACGAGCGGCTACAGTTCCATGCCACGCAAGGACAACATGTTCGGCGGCGGCAACTTCGACGCGGATGACATGGATGACTGGCTGGTCATTCAGCGGGATATGCAGGTCGATGCCGGTATGGAGCCCGTCACGGAAAAGGATGTTCTGGAAATCCGGACAAAAGCTGCGCGCGCCATGCAGACGGCCTTCGCCAAACTTGGCTTTCCAAACATTACCGATGAGGAAGTTGAGGCAGCAGTTACCTCCTATGCATCAGACGACATGCCGGAACGCGATCTTGCGGCTGACATAGCGGCGGCTGATGCATTTCTCGAAGGTCCTCTGACGGCGCTGGATGTTGTTGCTGCCCTCGATCAGGCCGGCTTTGAGGATATCGCCGCCAATGTGCTTGCCATGCAGAAGGTGAGGATTGCTGGCGATTATCTGCAGCCCGCAGCAGTGCTGGACCGTGACTTTGAGACGCGGAGCGCATTTACTGACCGCAATGCCTATCAGGGCCCGGGAACAGGCTTTCGCCTGTGTGGTGAACACTGGGAGAGGCTCTCCGCCATCCCCCAGGCCCGTAGTGCAGCGGAAATGGTTCCGCAGGTGGCCGGTAATCCCGGCATCCGTTTGCAGCCAATCCCAGTCCCGGCCCCTCCGTCCGAGGGGGAGGTGGTCATTGCCATTGGGCCCGCCTTCGCCGGAAAGCTTGATCGGGTGCTTTGCGGGTTGTCCCATGGAGAAGTACTCGCGGCCCTGATCGAAGGAATCGAAAGCAAGGGCATGCGGGCGCGTATCATCAAGATCTATCATACCGCTGATTGCGGCCTGCTCGGCTTTGAAGGGGCGCGGTTGAGCGGATCAGGCATTGCGATAGGCGTGCAGTCAAAGGGAACGACGGTTATCCAGAGGCGCGGTCTCGCACCGCTCAACAACCTCGAGCTATTTTCGCAGGCGCCTCTTCTGTCGCGCGAGGCCTATCTGCAGATTGGTGCCAATGCGGCCTCTCATGCCATGCGCCGGCCGCCTTCGCCGGTGCCTGTGAAGGTCGACAACATGGCGCGGCTCCGCCTGATCGTTCAGGCTATGCTGATGCACAAGCGGGAGGTGTCATGCATCGTGCCCGGCAAGTCCGCCGTTGAAATGCAGGCGTTCCATGACAGCTGATGAGGACAGCAAGGATCTGCGGCGCGCACCGCGCACACCTGCCGCGGACGAGATCACGCTGGAGAATGTGCGTCTTGGCAAGATCACGCCAGAGGATCTCACGATCCGCCGTGAGACACTGATCCGCCAGGCTGTGCTCGCCGAGCAGGAGGGCTACCCGCAGCTGGGCCGCAACTTTCGCCGTGCCGCCGAGCTGACCGCCTTGCCGAATGATGTTTTGCTCGCCGCCTATGAGAGATTGCGCCCTTATCGCGCGACATATTTTGAGCTTCTGGCTCTGAGCCAGGAGATTGCGGCCCGTTATGATGCGCCCGAAACTGGTGCCTATATCCGGGAGGCGGCGGAGGCCTTGAATGACAAGGGCCTGCTCAAGAAAGACGAGCCAAATTGAGCAAGATCTCTGTTCCGCCTAGTTCGGACTGGTCGCATGCTCAATCCGGGCCTGCGAGACGTTGCTGTGCGGCGGGACGCTTTCCGTGAGCCAGACATTGCCCCCGATCGTCGAGTGATGCCCGATGGTGACGCGCCCCAGGATGGTGGCACCGGCGTAGATGATGACATCGTCTTCGATGATGGGGTGGCGTGGCTGGTCCTTGACGAGTGAGCCATCAGAATTTGTGTCAAAGCGTTTCGCGCCGAGCGTGACCGCCTGATAGAGCCGCACATTCCTGCCGATGATACTGGTCTGTCCAATGACGACGCCCGAACCGTGGTCGATGAAGAAGCTCTCTCCGATCCGGGCGCCCGGGTGGATGTCGATCCCGGTCGCAGCCTGTGCGATGTCGGCAATCATGCGGGCCAGAAGGCGGGCACCCAGAGCATGAAGTTCATGTGCAATGCGATGGTAGATAACAGCAATTGTACCACGATAGCAAAGAACGATCTCGGCGACGCTTTCGGCAGCAGGGTCACCGCGGTATGCGGCCCTGAAGTCGGTTACGAGGGTATTCCTGATATCTGGCAGCTTGCTTGCAAAGGCATCTACGATCGACGACGCTTCTTTGAAGAGGCCTGGAAGGCCGCGCGTTTCATCGAGATCGAATTGCAGGCTCCTCTTCACCTGCTCCGTCATTCGTGGAAGCGCATCATGCAGACAATTGCCAACATATATATCGATGCTCTCATCGACGAAAACCGCTTGTCCAAAGTGTGTTGGAAACAATGCGGCACAAAGCTTGTCGAGAACAGCCTGCAAAGCTTCACGAGATGGAAGCTCGCGCACCTTTCCGTGATGGCGGATATTGTGCGTAACCTCGCGTGAATGTCTCAGCCTTGCGACGAGATCGGGATTTCGCCAGTCGGGCACCGCTTTCCTTCCTGGGAATTGTTCAATCTTCGCCGACACATCCGGAATCCTGATCGTTGGATGAGCGATTTTAGAGGCAAGGGCCGGGCCCGGCTTCTTGAAGAATGCTAAAGTATGGTTTTAGTTTATTTTGAGCCGCGGCTCTCTCGGGAGAGTCCGGATGCTGCTTTCAGAAAAACTAAACCTGCGTGCCATGCCTTCTCAATTGTGGCCGCTGCGATCTCACGCCACAAATCCCGGGCATTCCTGTAGGAATTGGAGATCAAAATGACGAATATTCTATCTGGCGGCAAGCACATCAATCGCCGCCGGTTGCTCAAGGCGGCGGCGCTTGCCGGTGCTGCAGGGCTTGCCGCGCCGGCCATCATATCCAATGCCAGGTCATCATCCGGTGAGCTCAACCTGCTCAACTGGTCGGATGAATTTCCGGCCGACGTGCTGGCCAATTTTGAGAAAGCCACCGGCATTAAGGTGAACAGCACGCCGTTCTCGCAGAACGAGGAGCAGATCAACAAGCTTCAGGCAACCGGTGGCGAAGGCTTTGACCTGGTACAGCCCACCCGCGATCGTGCGCCGCAGTTCAAGGAACTCAATGTCCTTGCGGCTTTCGATACCGGCAAGCTGAAGAATTTCGGTAATCTTCAACCGAGCTTCCTGGAGAGCTCAGCGAGCATCTGGACCTGGGATGGAGGTCTCTATCACCTGCCGCACCTCTGGGGCACGGAAGCCATTTCCTGGCGCACCGACAAGTGGAAGGGCGATCCGGCCAAGCTCTCTTATGGTGACTTGTGGGCTGATGATGTGAAGGGCCATGTTCAGGGGCGTCCGCACTCGCTGCTCGCCGGCATCGGTCTCTGGCTGGATGCCACCGGCAAGGTCCCGTCAAATCGCCTGCTGGACGCCTTCAAGGATGAAGAGTCTTTCAAGCGGATCTACGACGAGATCCTCAAGGTGGCGATCGAGAAGAAGCCCTGGATCAAGCAGTTCTGGGATTCCGCCGACAACACAAAGTCCGGCCTGCTCGAAAATGATGTCATCATCGGCCAAACATGGGATGGCCCATCGTTGAGCCTCAAGAAGGAGGGAAAACCTGTCGCCTATCAGGCACCGGTTGAAGGCGCCATCACCTGGCTCGATGGTCTTTCGCTCACCAAGGCCGCCAAGAATATCGATCAGGTCTATGCCTTTGTAGATTTCCTCTTCACGCCGGAAGCATCGGCGGCTCTTGCCGAAGGCTCCGGCTACAACCCGGTGATCACGGGCGCCGACGAGAAGCTTTCCGATGTTGCGAAGAAGAACTTCCAGGAAGCCTATCCGGGAGACGCCCTGAGCAAGCTGTGGCATCGCCCGCCAGAGCCTTCATGGTTTGCGGAGCTGCGTACACAGTATGCAGATCGCTACAAGTCGGCTTGATTTCTATTACCGTTCCAGCTCAGGAGCCCGGCTCGCGCCGGGCTCCTTTTTGTTGCGCACCGCTCAGGCATTCTTTCAACGAAACTGTACTGATGTCGTTGGATTCCTCAATTTCGCTGCGGCGGGCAGATGATAGATTGAGCTCGTTCGCCGATGTTTCTTCGACTGTCATCGGCGTGCTTTCCTCCCTTAGACTTGGGCCGTCCGGATTTTCCTGGACGGCCCTTTTTCGTTCTTAAAGATACTCCCTTTACTAGACGTAAATAGTAGAGTATTGGCAATGACCATGAGACGAAACCTGCCCCCCCTGAACGCGCTCAAGGCCTTTGAATGCGCCGCCCGCCACCTGAGCATCACGCTCGCAGCGGAAGAACTCCATGTCACGCCCGCTGCGATCAGCCACCAGATCAGACTTCTGGAAGATCACATCGGTCTTCCTGTCTTTGCCAGAAGTGGCCGCGGACTTGTGCTCACCGATGCCGGTGCAGCCGGTCTGAAGTATTTGCAGGAAGGTTTTGATCGTCTCGCCGATGCCATGGATGCCATCGATTCGCTGGGCGAGTCGGGCGTTCTGAGCATCAGCGTTACGCCGTCATTTGCAGCAAAATGGCTGATTCCGCGTCTGGATCGCTTTCAGGCGCTGCATCCTGACATTGACGTTCATGTCTCTGCCTCCATGCATCTCGTAGACTTTGCCAAGGAGGGGATCGACCTCGCGGTTCGCTATGGCGCGGGGAATTATGGCGAGCTTTCGCACGAGAAGCTCATGGCCGAAACGGTGATACCCGTTTGCAGTCCTTCGTTCATTCTGAAGCATGGTCCGATCCAGTCTCTGGATGATCTTGCGGGCCTCCCCCTTCTGCACGACGACAGCCCGGACAATGATCCGTCCTGCCCCAATTGGGAAATGTGGCTGCGGGCCTCCGGAGCCGCGCACATCGACTCTTCGCGTGGCCCGCGCTTCAACCAGGCCAGTCTGGTTCTTGAAGCGGCAATTCATGGCAAGGGGATTGCCCTGGCCAAGGCAACGCTTGCGGCCTCGGATCTTGCGGCGCGAAAGCTGGTTGCTCCTTTCGGAGCCTCGCAGCCGATCAATTTTGCCTACTATCTCGTGGCCCCGAAGGCGAAGCTCAATCTGCCCAAGGTCTCGCATTTCTGTGACTGGCTGCGCGAGGAAGCCAAACCGCTCAAATTGGCAAACGCTGCGGTCGAGAGAGCTGTCGCATGATTGTTGGCTTTGAGCAGCGATTGTCAGTTGTGCCGTCAACTTTGTTCAATTGTGCCAGCGGCTGCCAGTGCGAATATGAAGCTCCTGATGACAGGAGTTTCGAGATGAACAAGTACGGCTTTCGTGAACCCTCGTGGCGCGATCTTCTGGCAGAGCCGATCATTCAGGATGTGATGAAGCGGGATCGTGTTGAGGCTGCCCACGTGATTCAGCTTCTCGACAAGCTTCGCCAACACAGGGGAATGGCAGACCATGTCCGGCATTGATGCATCTGGCAACCATATCGGCAAGCTGAATTGGCTGGGTCGTCTGGTTAACTGGCTAAGCCCCGCAAAGACTGGCGGGCGTGTTGAAGACAACCGCAACTTCATCTTCTCGAAGCGCCTTCTGGACGGCGACAATGCCGAGTTCATGTTGCGGCCCCTGCTGGAAGAGGCGAACGTTCCGGTCAGGGCTGGTTATCGCAAGAGCGCCGGGCATTTCCGCAGCCGGTCCTGATTGTCCCGTCTTCTACCCTCCGCACTTCTGATTTGATGTTCCGCCTCCGCTCTGTAGAGTGGGATAACTCAGATCTCGTGGGCAGGTAATGTCAAACGCAGTTGTGACCTGGTGGCGGCGCTTGCGGCCGCTATTCATGTTTTTTGTGTTGCTGGCAGGCATTGGCAATTTTGTGCAAGCCGGCCCTCATGACCATCCGCTTTACGCAGGAACCGATGAAACGGGCAATCTTGCGCCGGGGCGCCTGGTGCGGATTGAACCCATTGCCATGCCGGCCGTCTACCGGGCCTCAGCCTGGCGCATGCTCTATGTGACACGCGACTATGCTGGCCGGCCGATCTATTCCTCGGGCGTGGCCGTCATCTCAAAGGTGCCGCCGAAATTGCCCGGCGGCCAGAGGATTGTGGCCTGGGCACATCCGACAGTCGGAACCAGCAGGAAATGTGCGCCGTCGGCCAGTGGCAAGCCGACAAGCTACATTCTTGGCCTCAATGAGCTTGTGGCTGCTGGTCATGTTGTTGTTGCGACGGACTATCCGGGTCTCGGCACGCAGGGGCCTGTCGGTTACCTCGTCGGCAAGGGCCAGGCACAGGCCGTGCTTGATGCCGTCCGTGCCGCCCGGCAGATCTCGGGCCTCGTGGCGTCAAATGAATATGCCATCTACGGATATTCCCAAGGCGCTCACGCCGCATTGTTTGGTGCACTTTATGCGTCGTCCTACGCGCCAGAACTGAAGCTCATGGGTGTTGCCGCCATTGCGGCGCCGACTGATCTCGCACAACTTGTTCTTGCTGATGCAGATACGGCCGAGGGCCGCATTCTGATGAGCTACGCGCTTCAGTCATGGTCGCAAAAATATGGCTTGCCGATCCGCGATGTCGTGGCTGATGCGGCGCTGCCCACCGTTGCGGCGATCAACAAGAGATGCGTCAACACGCTGGCAGGCAAGCTGGATGTCTTCTTTGCCCAGGATGAACTGCATCAGCCACTTCTCAAGGTGAGTCCGCTTGCGCTTCCTGATTGGCGCAACGTCATCCTCTCAAACTCCATCTCCGTGCTGGCGCCTGGCGTGCCCACGCTTGTGCTGCAGGGCAGCCAGGATTCAATCGTCCGGTCGAAGGTGACACTGGCCACCGTGCGCAGCTCATGCCGGGCGGGTGGCAGGATCCGTTATGGCGTGCTTGAGGGGAGTGGCCATGGTGGTTCCGCTGAAGCAGGCAAGGCACAGGCGATCGCATGGGTCAATGCGGCCCTGGCCCGTGCGCCTCTGCCGACCTCCTGCAGGTAGAAGCCCTATGCAGCCTTGTTGTGTGAGACTCGAAGTACGTTCTTGAGCAAGTGCTCTGTCGTCCGGACGGCTTGCGCCACGATAGTGAGCGACGGATTGACCGATGTCGAGGACGGCATGAATGACGCATCGACAACATAGAGGTTGTCGACATCCCAGCTCCTGCAGAAGGGATCGAGTACAGATGTCGCGGGATCCTTGCCGAAGCGGGCGGTCCCGCATTGATGCATGGCGACCTTGATATCCATCTTCTGTGTGATCACGAGTGGATAGCCGAGCGAGCGCATCAACTTGCTCCAGTGCTTCACAAGCTCGCCATGTGCCTTGAGATTGTTGGCAGTGTAGGACAGCCTGATCTTGCCATCATTGTCGATTGTGACGCGATTGTTCGGATCGGGCAGATCCTCCGACATGATCCACCAATCGACGCTGCGCGTGGCAAACCAGCTCATGAGCCATTCGGGTGTTCCCTTCATGTGGGCCGTGAGCATGCCACCCTGCAGCTTGCCGAGACCCTGCACATTTCCGAGCGGATAGGGGCGTACACTGTTCGCGAGATAGAAATCATTGATGCACAGCGACTTCTGGAAGACGACGTTGTTCTTCTTGAAGGGATTGATGGCCATCATGGCGGTGTTGTTGTGCGCCATGTAGTTGCGGCCCAGCTGGTCGGAACTGTTGTTGCCGAGCCCCTTTGGATGCTTGCCATTGGCAGATCTGAGCAACAGTGCCGCGGAATTGATGGCGCCGGCGCTTGAGATGAAAAGATCGCCATGGATGATGCGGCGCTCGCCTTTCTGTTCGATGTCAATGCCAGTGACTTTGCGCCCATCATCGCTGGTGATGAAACGGTGGACATAGCTATCCAGAATGAGATCGACATTGCCGGTGGCGAGAGCAGGATCGACGAGGCGCACTTCTGCATCGTTCTTTGCGCCGATCTTGCAGGCAAACCCATCACATGTGCGGCAGCGGATGCAAGTTCCACCGGGGTGAAGATCAATGGCAACGGGCAGTGGAAATGGCTTCAGGCCGAGATCGCGCAGGCGTGTATTGAAGTACTCGATTTCCGGCTCGTGTCCGATGGCAGGATAGGGCATGGGCCCGGAGCGGGGCGGCTCGCAAGGGTCCATGCCGGCGGTGCCATGGGTTCCCATCAACTGCTCTGCCACATCGTAGTAGGGCGCAAGATCGCCGTAGCTGATGGGCCATGCGGGCGCCACGCCACCTTCATGGGCAAGATCCTGAAAGTCCTCGGCGCGGAGACGGATCGTGGCGGTACCAAAGAACTTCGAGTTGCCGCCCACATAGTAGTAGGTGGATGGATTGAACTCCTGGCCATCACGGTCGCGCCAGGTTTCCTTGGTCGTATAGCGCTTCTCGTGGAATACGGCCTTGACGCTCCAGTTGTCAGCCTCGCGGGGCAGGCGGTTGCCGCGCTCGACGACAAGGACGCGAACACCGGCCTTGGCCAGCTGATTGGCCATGGCGCCACCGCCGACTCCGGCGCCGACGATCACAACATCATAGGATTTGCGCAACTCACTCATCTGATCCTCCCGGCGGCGCGGCGGATTGTCCGTCCTTCGCCTGTCCTGTCCTGCCGCTCTTCAGAGAAGAAGGCGGTCTTGTCCTTGTACATCGCGGCCATCACCGCAAACGAACTGTCAAGGTGAATACGCATGGCCAGTTCAGCCTGCATGGCATTGCGCCGTTCCAGCGCCTTGGCGATGGCGGCATGCTGTTCTGTCACATCGGCAAGATGGCCTGGCACCGGCGCGCTCAACTGGCGCATACGATCGAGGTGGACTTTGGCCAGCGTGATGAATTTCCAGATGCGCGGATAGCCGCTGATCCGGGCAATGGCGGCGTGAAAGTCATCATCCACTTCAAGGTAAGCTTCGAGCCGACCTTCACGCAATGTTTGGCGCATGCGGGCGATGATTCCGTCCAGCACGATATCATCCTGCGCCGTGATGTTCTCACAGGCCTTGCGGACACTCTCGATCTCCATGGCCCGGCGCAGAACAAAACCTTCTTCTGCAACCTTGAAGGAGATGCGGCTGACGAGCGTTGCCGAATGGGGAAGGATCTCGACGAGATCCTCCTCGGCAAGCCGCTGCAGCGCCTCGCGGACCGGCGTACGGGAGACCTGGAAGCGGAGGCAGAGGTCTTTTTCGAGGATGGGGGAACCAGGCTCCATGTCGAGCCGCACAATGGCCTGACGCAAGAACTCATATATCTGATCTGACTTGGCTGCTGGCTTGGAAGTCATATCGGGTAGAGATGCCTGCTAGTTTTTCCAGTTTTTCTGAAGCTTAGATGGAGAAAGGCGAATTTGGTCTGGCTGATCCACATTAGCTCATATATTAGATGATCAGACAAGTGGGAAGGCAGGATACATGGCAACCATCAGTTATCTGACGCGCATCGAATTCGGCGAAGGCCAGGTCGGGCGGCTGCCGGAGTTTCTGGCGGCGCTCAACGTCAAGCGACCGCTGATTGCCACCGACAAAGGACTGGTCGCGTCAGGTCTCGCGGGCAAGGTGGCGGGATTGCTCAAGGATGCGCCTGCGATATTTGACGGTACGCCTGCCAATCCGACCGAGGCTGCCGTGCAGGAGGCACTGGCCGTCTATCGCCGGGAAGGCTGTGATGGCATCATCGGTCTCGGCGGCGGTTCAGCGCTGGATCTTGCCAAAGGCGTGCGCCTGCTGACGGGCCATGAAGGACCGCTTTCCCAGTACACACTCGTTGCCGGCGGCCTGTCGCGTATTCACGGCCGCATCTGTCCGATGATTGCGGTTCCGACAACGGCTGGTACGGGTTCGGAAGTGGGCCGGGCGGCAGTGATCATCACAGCCGAAGGCCGCAAGCTCGGAATCATCTCGCCATACATGTTGCCTTCGATCGCCCTGTGTGATCCGGAGCTCACCTATGGCCTGCCTGCGGGTTTGACGGCTGCGACCGGCATGGATGCCATTTCCCATTGCCTTGAGACCTTCATGGCATCGGCCTTCAATCCTCCTGCAGATTCGATTGCCATGGATGGGCTGATGCGGGGTTGGCGCTCACTGGAAGCGGCCGTGCGTGACGGCAGCGACAAGGCGGCCCGTAACGACATGATGATGTGTGCGCTTGAGGGGGCGATGGCCTTCCAGAAAGGCCTTGGCGCCGTCCATGCGCTGACCCATCCCCTCGGGGCCATCCGTTCACTTAATCTGCATCATGGTACGCTCAATGCCATTCTCATGCCGGCAGTATTGCGCTTCAACAGGCCGGTGATCGGCGGCAAGTGGGGTGAACTTGCGCGCTTCTTTGGAAGTGCTCCGGATGAGGCAATCACCAGGCTCAACAGGAGCATTGGCATTCCAAGCGGACTCAAGGCCCTGGGAGTTACGCCCGACATGATGGGGCAGGTTTCAGAGGAGGCGCTGAAGGACCATTGCCACGCCACCAATCCCCGGCTCGCCACGGCCGCGGACTATCTGCAAATCCTCGAAGAAGCGGCTTGAGACGGCCGCAACAAGTACTGGGGTAGATCATGTCGAAGATTGCGGCCTATCGTAATGTGTTCAGCCTTCTGGGAAAGACAGCCATCGTCACCGGCGGTTCTCGTGGCATTGGCAAGGCACTGGCGGAAGGGCTTGCCGCTCATGGCGCTGATGTTGCCATTGTCGTGCAATCGACGACAGACCGCGCCGAAGCGCTCGCGGCTGATATTCGGATCGCAGGCCGCAGGGCCATGGTCATCAAAGCCGATGTGTCGCTTGAGCCCGACGTGGAACGGATTGCCCGGGAGGTTGTATCGGCCTGGGGTCGCATCGACATTCTGGTGAACAATGCCGGCATCGTACTCCCGGCCAACGCCGAGGATTGCAGCCTCGAGACCTGGCGGCGCACCATGGCCGTCAATCTTGATGGCGTGTTCCTCGTATCGCGGGCCGTGGGACGGGAGATGATCAGGCAGAAGTCCGGCAGCATCATTTCCGTGGGGTCCATGTCCGGACGCATCGTCAACTGGCCCTTCCGCCATGCTGCCTATAATGTGTCGAAGGCTGGCGTTCACATGCTCACCAAATGCCTGGCCACCGAATGGGCCGAGCACAACATCCGTGTCAATGCCATCGCACCTGGCTATATCCGCACGGAACTTACCGAAGAAGTTCTGCGCGAGCACCCGGATGTGGTGAACAACAAGTGGGCAAAGGATGCCGTGCAGAATCGCATCGGCAGTGTCGACGAACTGGTTGGAGCCACTGTCTATCTCGCGTCAGATGCCGCCAGCTTCACGACAGGTGAAATCATCACCATCGATGGCGGCCTCACCTTGCGGTGACAGGGGCGAGCCTCAAGCCTTCACAGGCTTGCCGGTCTTCCAGCTCTCTGTTGCTGCATCGGCCAGAATCTGGGCCTGCAGACCATCGAAGCCATTGGGACGCGGGTCGCGGTTGCCGCTCTCGACCGCGGCAATGAAGGTATTGAGTTCATCGGCATAGGCCTGGCCATAGCGCTCCAGGAAGAAGTTCTGGATCGGGTCGGCCTGCGTGCCGTTGCTGTTGTGCAGTTCCACCGTGGTGTTGTGAACATTGCGGGCCGACAACATGCCCTTGGAGCCATGCACTTCCATGCGTTGGTCATAGCCATAGGTGGCGCGGCGCGAGTTGGTGATGACGGCAATGCGCCCGGTCTTGGTCTGCATCTGCACGGCAGCGGTGTCCACGTCGCCAGCCTCGCCGATGGCCTTGTCGACAAGCGCGGATCCAAGAGCCTGCACAACAACGAATTCTTCGCCCATGAGGAAGCGCGCCATGTCGAAGTCGTGGATCATCATGTCGCGGAACAGGCCACCGGAACCCTTTACATATTCTGCCGGTGGCGGTGCAGGGTCGCGCGAAATGACGGTGACGAGCTCAACCTCGCCGACGGCACCCTTACGTATCCTCGACTGCAGTTCGGCAAAGCTTGGGTCAAAGCGGCGGTTGAATCCGATCATCAGGGTGGATTTGTTCTTTTCCACCACCTTCAGAGTATCGTGAATGAGACCGACCGACAGCGAGACAGGCTTCTCACACATGATGGCCTTGCCGGCATTGGAAGCGGCCTGAATCTGTTCGGCATGAAAGCCCGTTGGCGAACCGATGAGGACGGCATCGACGTCCTTCGCTTTCATGATCTCATCAACAGTGGCAACCTTGGCGCCATGCTGCTTGGCCAGTGCCTCGGCTGCGGCCGGAACCGCATCGGCAATGTAGGCCAGCTGAGCTTTTGGATTTGCCGCAATGGTCGCTGAATGGACCTTGCCGATGCGGCCAGCACCGATGACGCCAAACCTGATCATGTTTCTGTTCTCCCATGTCTTGTAAATGTAGCGCTGCGCATCACTTCAACAATGATTTCAGTTGAACGGCGCGATCGGCGAGAAGCTCGGTGGCGGGATGGGCCTGTCGCGCAATCAACATCTCGGCCAGCTTGATATCGCGGCCAATGCTGTTGCCCGGGCCGATGCCGCTGGCGCCGACCAGCCGGCCTTCTTCCGTCAGGTGAAAGAGAATGAGACTTTCCGGTGAGGGCTTGCGTTCAATGATCCGCCGCCCGAGATGCGGCAGGCCGCTAACCTGCAGGTTCAACTCATACTGGTCAGACCAGAACCAGGGTATGCCCTTATAAATCTTGCCGGCCCCGAGCATGTTCTCGCCGGCCAGCGTCCCCTGGTCCTGAGCATTGCGCCAGGCTTCCAGCCTGATGCGCACGTCACCGAAGAGAGGGTGCGGGAAGGAACAGCAATCACCTGCGGCAAAGATATCGGGATCACTGGTCTGAAGTGTGCCATCGACGGCAATGCCATTATCGAGGGCAAGTCCTGCAGCTTCTGCAAGACGAATCTCAGGGGCAGCGCCAATGCCTGCGATGACCGCATCAAAAAGAATTTCATCGCCGTTCGCGAGCCGCACGGAAGTTTCTGTGATCTCGGCAATACCCTGGCCCATGCGGAGATCGACGCCTGCCGCCGCATGCCGGTCATGGATTATGCGGGCAATATCCTCAGGCACGCCACGCATCAGAATCCGGGGCTGCGCTTCGATGAGTGTAACCTTCGACCCGCGCTTGTTTGCCGAGGACGCAAGTTCAAGGCCGATGAAGCCGCCGCCAACGACAACAACCCGCGCGCCCGGCTGAAAACGGGCACGCAAGGCCAGCGCATCTTCAAAGTTGCGCAGCAGAATCGCGCGTTCGCCACCAGGTACGGGAAGCCTGCGGGGCTTGGCGCCCGTGGCCAGCAGAAGCTTGTGATATCCCAGGCTGGAGCCGTCATTTAACGAGACCGTCTTCGCCTTGCGGTCAATCGCAGTTGCGGTGTGTTTCAGGCGCACATCGGCCTTCAGCGATGCGGCAATGCCCTCATCCATCAGCCATACAGGTAGTGGCTCTTGTTCCTCGAGGATGGCTGACTTTGACAGCGGCGGCCGGTCATAGGGCATGAGCGCTTCTTCACCCACGAGGGTGATGGCGCCATCATAGCCATTGGCACGGAGCCCGATAACGGCGCGATGCCCTGCCATGCCCGCGCCGATGATAATGATTCCACTCATGACACAGGCGGTATCGATGAAAATCCGCTTGCCTTCAACCTTGACAATGCAGATTCCCGGCGCTCTGGAAGGCGATCATGACACGCTGCAGCAAATGCCTGTTCATGCAACTTGCGCGCCACGGCTCCCTGCCTCGTCACTCGGCTGCAGCGGAGAGGACCTGGCCATGCAGATCGGGCCGGTATGGCTTTGCCGATGCCGGCAGCTCACGCGCGACATAGTGGTCTTCGCCCTTCAACTGTCGCAACCATGCCGGCAGCATTTCCTTGTAGCTGGCCCAGAGGGACGGCGTGGCTTCCGGCAGGTCGTGCCTGATCAACTCATGCAGCCGCGGCAGCGCATGATAGGGCACCATTGGAAACATATGGTGCTCAACGTGATAGTTCATGTTCCAGTACACGAAGCGGGAAATCGGATTGATGAGCACAGTGCGAGCATTCATCCGATGGTCCAGCACATTGTCTGCAAGCGCCCCATGCTGTGTCAGGCCGGTGAGCACATGGTGCCAGGCGCCATAGATGCGGGGCAGCCCGACGAGGACAACCGGAAGCCATGATCCAAGGCCGATGGCCAGAGCGATGGTTGCGGCATAGATCAGACACCATATCCGGGCCACATGAACAAGCTTCGGCCATTCAGATTCGGGAATGAATGTTTTCTCTTCAGCATCAACGCGGCCTGCCGCATTGACCACCATCATGCGCATGGCCTGCCAGACATCGAGAATACCAAAGAAAGCAAGGACAACCTTTATGAGTACCGGCGGACGCATGACCGAAATCTCGGGATCGAGGCCGACGATCAGTGTGTCGGTATGGTGCCTTGCGTGACTCCAGCGCCAGCGCACGGGGTTTCGCATGATCATGAAGCAGGCAACCTGATAGACAGCGTCATTCATCCATGACGTGCGGAAGGCCGTACCATGACCGCATTCATGCCAGCGCGAGTCGCTTGCCGAGCCGTACAGCACGCCATAGGCGGCAAGTGGCAGCGCCGCCCACCAGGAGGGCCAGAGCCATATCGCCAGGCCTGCAAACGCCGCCATGAGGCCAAGCCAGATCACCGTGTCGCGTATGGCCGGCGCATCGCTCCGTTTCATCAGCTCCTTGATGTCCTTGCGCGGTACGTCGGTATGGTACCAGGCCGCGGAGCGGAGGCCGGCCTTCACCGCCTCCCCGGCGTTGCGGCCGAGCAGGCTGTAGTCGCGGGATTTCAGCGCAACACCGGCCATGGAATGTTTCCTCAAATCGAGGATCAGGATAGAATATTCATTTCATTTTGGCAATGCTGCCGCAGCTCAGCAGCAGGCAAGGCAAGCCCCTCAGCGCTTGAGAATCTCGTCACGCAGCGGGGAGACCGCATTGGCATGGCCGTCGAAACCCTCGTAGTTGGCGAGGGTCCGGGCATGTCGTGCGAGTTCCGGGTAACCACGGCTCGTGACATAGGCAATTGACGTCCGCTTCATGAAGTCGAAGACGGAAACCGGCGATGCGGTGCGCGCCCAGCCGCTTGTTGGCAGCACGTGATTGGGACCCACGACATAGTTGCCAAGGGTTGTCGGAGAGTGTTCGCCGAGAAGAATTTCGCCCGCGTGTTCAAGGCGGCCCAGATATTGGAATGGTTCCTTCGACAGCACCTCAAGGTGTTCTGGCGCGTAGTCATTGCAGAAGCGGATCGCCTCGTCTTCATCCGGGGCAAGCACAATGCCGCCAATGGGACCCGAAAGCACCGCCGAGGAGAAATCGACACGCAAGGGGCTCATCTTTTCCAAGTAGCCGGGAATGGCTGCAAGCGCTTCCTCGGCGACGCGGCGGCTCCACGTCACCAGATAGGCCGAGCTGTCCGGGCCATGTTCTGACTCTACCAAGAGATCGAGGGCGGCCAGGCGGCCGTCGACAGTATCGTCGGCCAGGACGATGACTTCGCTTGGCCCGGCCGGTGTACCGGTGTCGATGACATGGGATACCTGACGCTTGGCTTCCGCCACCCATGGGCTGCCGGGACCAATCACCTTCGCAACCCTGGGCACAGACTGCGTGCCATAGGCCACGGCGGCGATGCCTTGCGCTCCGCCGGCCTTGAACACCTTGTCGACTCCGGCCATGCGGGCTGCAACAAGCGTTGCGTCATCGATCTGCCCATCAGGACCAGGCGGCGTGATGATGACGAGTTCCTTCACACCGGCAACCTTTGCCGGAATGGACGTCATGAGCGCCACGGACGGAAAGGCGCCTTTGCCGCGGGGCACATAACAGGCGGCCGAGGGAATGGCGCGCGCCCTGTCACCGGCGTAGACGCCGGGCCGCACTTCATTCATCCACATGTCCTCAGGCATCTGGTCCTGATGAAAGCGGCGGATCGATTCCGCAGCAAAATCCATGGCCTCCCGCACCTTGGGATCGAGCGTCTTTTCGGCCCAGGCGAAGTCTGCTTCTGTGGCAGCGATGCCTGAAGCGGCAACGGGCGCCTTGTCGAAGTCACGGGCGAAACGGGCAAGGGCTTCGTCGCCTTCCGAGCGCACGGCCGCAATTATGGCTTTGACCTTGTCTTCGTAGGCCGAAAGATCCGCCTCCGTCCGATGCAGCAGCCGGTCGCGTTGCTGCGGTGAGAGCTTGGCGAGGTCGTGGAAATTCACGGTGCGGGTCATGCGGGATCAGTCCGGGTAATTCTGTGAGACACCAGTAGTGCGGTCAGCCCTTCAACACCATCACGAGGAGGGGCTGACGCCGCTCACTTAGCGCGAAGCGTCCGGACAAAGCAAAGATCGAGGCACAGCCGAACTCATGATGACCCGGCAGCGCTGATTGCCGGAGTTCAAACGCGCATGAGCATGATTGCTTGAAATTGATGCGCTGCAAAAAAACTAAGCAATCGCTGCCCGATTGCGCGCGCCTTGCACGTGAAGATGGGAGGCAGGTATCCGGGAACGCCGCAAAAGCGTTTGCAAATCAAGCTGCTAGTTGAATCGTTATAATTGGCACGAGGCTTGCCACGACGTTCCCGGTGCAAAAATGCACATCAGGGAGTTAGGCGCTATGAAAATAACACGAAGGGGAATTCTGAAGTCGGCGGTGGCACTGTCCGCTGTGGCTGCGGCCGCTGGCTTGCCAACCTACGCATTCGCCGAAGGCGAAACCATCAAGGTCGGCATTCTGCACTCACTGTCCGGCACAATGGCCATCAGCGAAACGACGCTGAAGGACGTGATGCTGATGCTCATCGAGCAGCAGAACGCCAAGGGCGGCCTGCTCGGCAAGAAGCTTGAGGCCGTGGTTGTCGATCCGGCCTCGGATTGGCCGCTCTTTGCCGAAAAGGCCCGTCAGTTGATCTCCGCTGACAAGTGCGCTGCCGTCTTCGGTTGCTGGACGTCTGTGTCGCGCAAATCGGTCCTGCCGGTCTTTGAAGAACTGAACGGACTCCTCTTCTACCCCGTGCAGTATGAAGGCGAGGAAAGCTCGAAGAACGTCTTCTACACGGGCGCCGCACCGAACCAGCAAGCCATCCCGGCCGTAGACTATCTCGCCAACGAAGGCGTGCAGCGCTGGGTGCTTGCCGGCACCGACTATGTCTATCCGCGGACCACCAACAAGATCCTCGAGACCTATCTCAAGGACGTGCTGAAGGTGGCGCCGGACGACATCATGATCAACTACACGCCCTTCGGCCATTCCGACTGGCAGTCGATTGTCGCCGACATCAAGAAGTTCGGCTCCGCAGGCAAGAAGACCGCCGTGGTTTCGACCATCAACGGCGACGCCAACGTGCCCTTCTACAAGGAACTGGGCCAGCAGGGTGTTGCGGCAACCGACATTCCGGTTGTGGCCTTCTCGGTTGGTGAGGAAGAACTGGCCGGTATCGACAAGGGACCGCTCGTTGGTCACCTCGCGGCATGGAACTACTTCATGTCCATCGAGAACCCGACGAACGCAGACTTCATCAAGAGCTGGAAGACCTTCATCAAGGACGACAAGCGCGTCACCAACGATCCGATGGAAGCTCACTTCATCGGCTTCAACATGTGGGTCGAGGCCGTGAAGAAGGCAGGCACCACTGATACCGATCCGGTGGCCGACGCCATCATCGGCGTTGCTGTGCCCAACCTCTCCGGCGGCTATTCCACCATGATGCCGAACCACCACATCACCAAACCGGTGCTGATCGGCGAAATCCAGGAGAGCGGCCAGTTCGAAATCGTCTGGCAGACACCGGGTCTCGTTGTCGGCGACGAATGGTCGGACTTCCTGCCGGATTCGAAGGATCTGATCTCGGATTGGCGCAAGCCCTTGTCCTGCGGCAACTTCAATGTTGCCACCGGCAAGTGCGGTGGCGCGGGTTGATGACTTTGCACTGACATACGTCAGTTGATCGTGCCCGCCCGGACTCCTCCTCCCTCCGGGCGGGCACATTCCACACCCTGAATTCACGGCGGTCCAATGCGAAGTCTCGCTGCCATTCTGATGCTCTTGCTGATGACCTGTGGGGTCTGGGCCAGTGATGCTGCGCAATTGATCAACGCGCTCGCCCCTGGCGACTTCAAGGAACGCGAAACCGCTATCTCCGCGCTTGCCGCATCCGGTGCTGAAGAGGCTGCGCCGGTATTGCAGGCCCTTTCGGGCGGCAATCTTTACGTTCGCAAATCGGACGGCAAGGTTTTCATTGCCGAAACCAGGGGTGACGCCCTGGCTTTGACCGATCCTGTCGGTATGGCTGCTGCAGGCGAAGGCGCTAAGGCTGATATCGAGAAGATCAAGATCAACAACAATCTCCGCCGTCTGATCAGCAATGCCTTGGGTGGACTCACCATGGTGAGCACCGATCCGGCAGCCCGGCGGAAGGCAGCACTTTCAGTATTGAAATCCGGCGATCCGGCGGCATTGCCTTCACTTGAGAAGGCCATTTCTGATGAGAAGGATGCAGGCCTCGCCGCCCTGATGAAACAGGCTGCTGCTGCAGCGACGCTGCGCAGCGACAGGTCCGATGCAGAAAAAATGGCCGCCATCGGCGTTCTCAAGGAAAGGACCGACCGCGATACGGCTGCCTTGCTGACGGCCTTTGCCGCCACCACAGATTCTGGCCTCAAGGATGCAGCCACGGCCGCGGCCCAGTCCATTGAATCGACTTTGGCCCGCTGGGCTGCCGTTCAGAATGTCTGGTACGGCCTTTCGCTGTCTTCTGTACTTCTCTTGGCAGCCATTGGCCTTGCCATCACCTTTGGCGTGATGGGCGTTATCAACATGGCGCATGGCGAGATGGTGATGCTCGGGGCCTATACGACCTATGTCGTTCAGGGGATGGTGGCACAACATGCGCCGGGCCTTCTGCCCTATGCGCTGCTGCTGGCGGTGCCCGCGGCTTTTCTTGTCTCGGGCAGTGTGGGTGTCGCGCTGGAACGTTGCGTCATTCGCTTCCTCTATGGCCGGCCGCTTGAAACGCTGCTCGCCACATGGGGTGTTTCCCTGGTCCTGCAGCAGGCGGTGCGCTCGATCTTCGGTCCCACCAACAAGGAAGTCACGACACCGGCCTGGATGAGTGGCTCGGTGGATGTTGGCGGTGTTCTGTCTCTGACCATGAACCGCATTGTCATTCTTGCCTTC
Organism: Pseudomonadota bacterium; assembly: GCA_020161855.1. GTDB lineage: Bacteria > Pseudomonadota > Alphaproteobacteria > Rhizobiales > Aestuariivirgaceae > Aestuariivirga. Next base: position 287,085 of record JAIUNJ010000001.1, on the reverse strand, counting down.
GCACTTGCCGTTTTTGCCGGACTCATGATGCTGATGAAGGCATCGACGGCCGGCCTCCAGATGCGTGCGGTGACGCAGAACCGCCCCATGGCCAATGCCATGGGCATTCGTTCGAATTGGGTCGATGCACTGACCTTCGGCCTTGGCTCCGGCATTGCCGGCCTTGCCGGCGTCGCCCTGTCGCAGATCGACAATGTCAGCCCCAACCTCGGCCAGAGTTACATCATCGACTCGTTTCTCGTCGTTGTCTTTGGCGGCGTGGGTAACCTCTGGGGCACGCTGGCGGGTGCCGTCACCCTGGGTGTGGCTAACAAATTCCTTGAGCCTTTTGCCGGCGCAGTGCTGGGCAAGATTCTCATTCTCATCGCTGTGATCCTCTTCATCCAGAAAAGACCGCGCGGTCTCTTTGCCCTCAAGGGCCGCTGGGTCGAAGCATGATTCAGGCGCCTGTCACTCCCATTCTCGGCCGCGGTGGCGTGATCTTTCTCGTCCTGCTGCTGGCGGTCGCCATTCTTGTTCCAGTCTTGAATCTGTTCGCAACGCCAGGCTCTGCCCTGCATGTGCCCGACTACATGGTGACGCTGATCGGGAAATATCTCTGCTACGCCCTTCTGGCTCTTGCCGTTGATCTGGTCTGGGGCTTCTGCGGCATTCTCAGTCTCGGGCATGGCGCTTTCTTTGCCCTCGGTGGCTATGCCATGGGCATGTATCTGATGCGCCAGATCGGCAGCCGGGGTGTTTATGGTAATCCGGAACTTCCGGACTTCATGGTCTTCCTGAACTGGAAGGAATTGCCTTGGTACTGGCAGGGCTTCGAGTACTTCCCCTTCGCCCTGCTGATGGTGTTTCTGGTGCCGGGAGCCCTGGCATTCGTTTTTGGTTGGCTGGCGTTCAGGTCTCGTGTCACTGGTGTCTATCTTTCAATCATCACGCAGGCCATGACCTTCGCCCTGCTGCTGGCCTTCTTCCGCAATGACATGGGCTTCGGCGGCAACAACGGCCTCACCGATTTCAAGGATATTCTCGGCTTCCCTGTGCAGGCATCGACGACACGGGCCGTTCTCTATTTTTGCTCCGCTCTGGCACTTGGGGGGTGCTTCATCCTCGCCCGCCGTATCGTCTCATCGAAGCTTGGTCTCGTGCTGGTCAGCATCCGCGACGCGGAATCGCGCACGCGCTTCCTCGGCTATCGCGTGGAGCACTATAAGCTCTTTGTCTTCACCGTTTCGGCCATGATGGCGGGCCTCGCAGGTGCTCTTTACGTGCCGCAGGTCGGCATCATCAACCCGTCTGAATTCTCTCCCGAGAATTCGATCGAGACGGTGATCTGGACCGCTTTTGGTGGTCGCGGAACCTTGTGGGGCGCGGCGCTGGGTGCCATCGTCGTCAACGCCGCCAAGAGCTGGTTCACGGGTCTGCTGCCCGATGCCTGGCTCTTCATCCTCGGTGGTCTCTTCATCGTGGTCACCCTGTTCATGCCGAAAGGCCTGGCCGGTATCTTCTCCGGTTGGCGTTGGGCGCCGCGGCCGCCGGTTACTGAAGCCGCGAAAGTTTCCACACAGGCTGCCGAATGATCGCGCTCGAGAAACCTCAATTTGCTGAAACGCTGCTCTTCCTCGAAGATGTGACCGTCACCTTCGATGGCTTCAGGGCCCTGAACAAGCTCGGCCTCGATGTGGGTCGTGGCGAAATGCGAGCCATCATCGGGCCCAACGGGGCCGGCAAGACGACGATGATGGATGTGATCACCGGCAAGACGAGGCCAGATGAGGGCCGTGTGCTTTTCGGTGACATCGACCTGACCAGACTGGATGAAGCTGCCATTGCCAATCTTGGCATCGGCCGGAAATTCCAGAAGCCTACCGTTTTTGAAAATCATTCAGTCTGGACCAATCTGGAGTTGGCGTTGAAAGCCAACCGTTCTCCCTGGGCTTCGCTGCGCTGGGTTCTGGGCGGTGAGGCCCGCGACAAGATCGCGGCAACACTGGAGCGCATCAATCTCCTGCCTGCCTTTGCAAGCCTGGCTGGTGATCTGTCCCATGGCCAGAAGCAGTGGCTGGAAATCGGCATGCTGCTGATGCAGGAGCCGGAGTTGCTGCTGGTGGACGAGCCCGTGGCCGGCATGACGGATGCTGAAACGGAAAAGACCGCACATCTGCTGCGCAACATCGCAGAGACGCGTTCCGTCGTGGTTGTCGAGCATGACATGGAATTTGTGCGCGCCCTGAATGTGCGCGTGACGGTGTTGCATGAAGGCTCGGTTCTGGCTGAGGGCAATCTTGATGCCGTGCAGAACAATCAGAAAGTCATCGACGTTTATCTGGGGCGGTGAGGCATGTTGCAGGTTCAGTCGATTGATCTTCACTATGGTGCTAGCAAGGCCTTGTCCGAAGTCTCCATGGCGGCAGAGACTGGCAAGATCACCTGTGTGCTTGGCCGCAACGGCGTTGGCAAAACCAGTTTGATACGTGCCATCTCGGGCCTCTCGCCGGTCAGCGCCGGGAAGGTGACTTTTGCCGATGCAGACATCACGGCCTTCCCTACTGCGCAACGCGCGCAGCAGGGCATTGCGCTGGTGCCGCAAGGCCGCGAGATCTTCGCGCAGCTGACGGTACGGGAAAATCTTGAAACGGGCTTTGCCGTGTTGCCGCGCCGGGCCCGCAAGCTGCCTGACGATATCTTCGAGCTCTTTCCGGTCCTGAAGTCCATGCTGGGCCGCCGTGGCGGCGATCTTTCCGGCGGCCAGCAGCAGCAGCTAGCCATTGCCCGGGCGCTCGTCATGCAGCCCAAGCTTCTGCTCCTTGACGAGCCGACAGAAGGTATCCAGCCCTCGATTATCAAGGACATCGAGCGGGTGATTGGCTTGTTGCGCGACCGTGGCACCATGGCCATCGTGCTCGTTGAGCAGTACTTCGATTTTGCCAAACGCCTGGCCGACTCTTTCCTCGTGCTCGACCGGGGCCGTGCCGTGCTCTCGGGAGACAGGCAGGTGCTCGAGACGACGGACTTGCGGGCACACCTCACCGTCTAAAGTGGCAGATCAGATATCGAGTGCCTCGATATTGGCAAAGGCCGTGCGCAATGCCTTTGACCACTCCGTCGAAAGCATCTTGAAATAGGGATCATCAGGTCCGATGCGCTTGGTATGCTCGACCTTCAGTGTATCGGTCTCATAGGTCAGGAGATCAATCGGCAGGCCAACGCTCAGGTTCGAACGCAGCGTTGAGTCGAAGGAAAGCAGCACCATCTTGGCCGCCTCTCCCAGTTCCATCTCGCTGCGTGCCACCCGGTCGAGAATAGGCTTTCCGTATTTGTGTTCGCCGATCTGGAAAAAGGGCGTGTCCGGTGTCGCTTCGATAAAATTACCGGCAGCATAGATGTTGAACAGCCGGGGCCGTTCCTTGCCGATCTGGCCGCCGAAGATGAAGCTGACGGCAAAGGACTCACCGTTTGAGGTCAGGTAGTCGCCATCGGCCTTGCGCACTTCCCGCACCGCGTCGCCCAGAACATGGGCGGCCTGGAACATGGTGCTGCATTTCTTGAGGGTCAGTCCGCGATCGGGTGGATCATTGATCTGCTCCGACAGGATGCTGACCACGGCCTGGGTGACGGCGAGATTGCCTGCCGTCAGCAGCACGAAAACCCGGTCTCCGGGAAACTCCCACGTATAGAGCTTCTTGAACTTGCCGACATTGTCGACACCCGCATTGGTGCGCGTGTCTGCCGCCATGACGAGGCCTTTGTCGAGCAACATGCCAACGCAATAAGTCATTCAGGTGATTCCGGAGTTCCCCTCAGGGCTCACTGTTGCGCAATCTCGACGCGAACTTCAACCGTCAAATGCTCACGGCCGCCGCCGCCGCGCCTGCTGCCGCGCACCGGTGCCACGGCAACCGAGTCGTGGCCTGCGGCCACCCGCACATAATGGTCCGTTGGGCATTGGTCGTTGGTGGCATCGAAACCCACCCAGCCGAGGTCTGCGACGAAAAGCTCGGCCCAGGCATGAGCCGCCGAGGAGGATGCTCCCTCGCCCGTCACCAGATAGCCCGTGACATAGCGGGCTGGGATGCCAATCTCACGCGCCACCGCGATCATCAGGTGGGCATGATCCTGGCAGACGCCGCGCTTGGCCGCGAAGGCTTCGGCCGCCGTTGTTGCGGCATCTGAACTACCAGTTTCATAGGTGATCTGCTCATGCAGGGCTTTCATCAGGGCGTGGCACCGTTCAAGTATCGGAGCCTTCCCGGCGAAGGGCTTGGCAAATGCCTTGAGGGCATCATCGGCCAGGGTGGCAGGCGTCTTCCGGAGGAAGACGGCCTCAGGAACCGTACCTTGCAGGTTCCGGATGACGCCCGCTGCGTCGCTGGTTTCGACCTCGCCCTTGGCGATGATGGTGGCCGAGCCTTCAAAGGATGATGTCGTGACCAAGTGGATGATGTTGCCGGCTGCGTCGGCATAGCGCAGGCCCTCGTCAATACCGGGCGCCTCGATGGCCCATTTGACCACCTTCTGAGAGGCGAAATTCGCCGGCGTCAGATAAAGGCGTTGCACCAGGTAGGATGGCGCGTCTTCGTATGAATACTGTGTCTCGTGGTGAACCTTGAGTCTCATGGGGGCACTCCGGGCCTCACGGGAAATTGTAGGTCTCGGCGATTTCGCGCGAGAGGACATAGTTGCCGGTGATGAACTCCTGAAGATACTCGTGAAGGCCGGATTGGAAGATGTCGTCCATCCGCCCCGCCTTCAGCCGCGATAGCGTCTCTGCCGCCAGCTCATGGCACTTGTAGGTTTTGCCATGAAGGGCTGAAAGGCCGCTCAGTGCCGTGTTGATCCACTGATAGCTGAAAACAAGCGACCGCGGCAGTTCTTCGCGCAGGATCAGGAACTCTGCCACCAGCCAGGGCTGATAGCGGCTGTCCCTGTAGAACCAGCGATAGGCGCGGTGTGCCGAAACGCTGCGCAGGATCTGCGCCCATTGATAGGCGTCAAGCTCGCTGCCCACATCGGTGGGCTTCGGCAGCAGGATGAAATACTTCACATCGAGGATACGCGCCGTGTTGTCGGCGCGCTCAATGAAATTGCCGAGCTGGCTGAAATAGTAGTTCTCGTTGCGCAACATCGTTCCGAGCACTGCGCCACGGAAGGACATGGCCCGCTGCTTCACCCAGTCGAGAAAGACCGGCAGCCGGTCCGAAGTCATGGCCGCCGGCTTGATGGTGACAAGTTCGTTCCACGTCGCGTTGATGCTCTCCCAGACGTCACGCGTAAGTGCGGTGCGCACCGCGCGGCCGTTGTTGCGGGCCGTGCGGACAACAGAACGGATGCTGGAGGGATTGTCTTCGTCGAAGATCAGAAAATCGACAACCTTGCCTGCCGAAACCTCACCGTGCTTCTGGACATAAGCCGGCTCACAGGCGGCACTGAGCAAGGTCGAGCGCCACTCGTCGCGATGGCCTTCGATAGCGCCGGGCATCAGCGAGATACGGTGGCCCACTTCCAGGAGGCGGGCCATGTTTTCGGCGCGCTCCATGTAGCGCGACATCCAGTAGAGAGAGTCTGCGGTGCGGCCGAGCATCAGTCCTCCAGCACCCAGGTGTCCTTGGTGCCGCCTCCCTGACTGGAGTTGACGACAAGGGAACCTTTCTTGAGGGCAACGCGCGTGAGGCCGCCGGGCGTGATCCGCACCCTGTCGCCGGAAAGCACAAAGGGGCGAAGATCCACATGGCGCGGTGCAACGCCGGACGCCGTGTAGGTCGGCACCGTCGAAAGGGCGAGGGTCGGCTGCGCGATGTAGTTCTGCGGGTTCGCCTTGAGGCGCGGCCGGAACGCCTCGATTTCCTTCTTGGAGGCTGTCGGTCCGACCAGCATGCCATAGCCGCCGGAACCGTGGACTTCCTTCACCACGAGCTCGCTCAGGTGCTCAAGCACATAGGTCAGGGATTTGGTCTCGCTGCAACGCCAGGTCGGCACGTTCTTAAGAAGCGGCTTCTCGCCTGTGTAAAACTCGATGACATCGGGAATGTAGGTGTAGATCGACTTGTCATCGGCAATGCCGGTGCCTGGCGCATTGACGATGGTGACGCGGCCTGCGCGATAGAGGTCGAAGAGACCGGGAACGCCGATCGCAGAGTCTGGGCGGAAGGTCAGCGGGTCAAGGAAGGCGTCATCAATGCGGCGGTAGATGACATCAACGCGCTGTGGTTCCTGCGTCGTTCGCATATAGAGATAGCCGTCCGAAACAAAGAGATCAGTACCCTCGCAAAGCTCGACGCCCATTTCATCGGCAAGAAAGGCATGTTCGAAGAAAGCTGAATTGTGAATGCCGGGTGTCAGCACCACAATGGTAGGATCGCCCTTGCAGGCTGGTGGCGCTACGCTTTCCAGCGTCTTGCGAAGAAGGGCGGGATAGTTCTCGACCGGTGCCACGCGCTGGTTCGCAAAAAGCTCGGGGAAGAGATGCATCATCGTTTCCCGGTCTTCCAGCATGTAGGAAACACCGGACGGCGTGCGGCAATTGTCTTCCAGCACGTAGAATTCGTTCTCGGCGATCCGGACGATATCAATGCCGATGACATGGGCATATATACCACGCGCAGGCGAAACACCTACCATCTCAGGCACAAAGGCCGCATTGTTGAAGATCACATGCTGCGGGATGCGCCCGGCGCGTAAGATCTCCTGCCGATGATAGAGATCATGAATGAAGGCATTGAGGGCGCGCACCCGCTGTTCGATGCCAGCCGACAGGCGCCGCCATTCTGCCGCTGCAAACACTCGCGGAATGATGTCGAAGGGGATCAGCCGCTCGGAAGCTTCCTTGTCGCCATAGACGGCAAAGGTGATGCCCTGCCGCCTGAAGCGCGCCTCGGCCTCGCGCGTGGCCCGCTCGGCATCTTTCTTCTTGAGCGTCTTCAGCCATTCTTCGACGCGAGTATAGGGGCCTCGGGTGTTGCCCGCCTTGTCCAGCATCTCATTGAAGATCGTGGCCATGTTTATGCTGCCTGCCTCAATCCGCCTTGATGTTCGAGGAAGCGGACGACATCGGGAAGGCCACGCTGGCGCAGAAGGTCGGTGAAGACATAGGGCCTTGTGCCACGCACCCGCTGTGTATCGTTCTCCATGACGCTGAGATCGGCCATCACATGCGGCGCAAGATCGGCCTTGTTGATGATCAACAGGTCGGAGCGCGTGATGGCAGGCCCGCCCTTGCGCGGGATTTTCTCACCCTGGCAAACGGAAATTACATAGAGGGTGATGTCGGCAAGCTCGGGTGAAAACGTTGCTGAGAGATTATCGCCGCCTGACTCGATGAAGATCACATCAAGGTCCGGGAAGCGGCGTGTCATCTCGTCAACCGCGGCGAGATTGATCGATGCGTCTTCGCGGATCGCCGTATGCGGGCAGCCGCCCGTCTCGACGCCGAGAATTCGATCTTCGGGAAGGGCCTGCAGCCGGTTGAGGATCAGGGCATCTTCCTTGGTGTAGATATCGTTGGTGATGGCTGCGACGGAGTAGTTTTCGCGCATCGCCTTGCACAGCTTTTCCGTCAGGGTGGTCTTTCCGGAACCAACAGGTCCGCCGATGCCAACGCGCAGGGGTCCGTTTTTCATGTTCTGAACACCCTGGGTTCCAGTGCCTCGTGTGCCATGGCCGCCATTTCTGCAGCAAGGCAGTTGCCGCCAAGATCGTCAAGTGATGCTTTTGCCGCTCTGGCGGCTGTGGCGATGATCCGGGGCGAGAGATTGCGGAGAATGATGAGCCCCTGTGTCTGGCCCAGCGGCACCAGCCGCACGGCGACCGAAACAAGCGCGGCACAGAAGCCCTGCAAATAGGCCATCAGCGCGGGTTCGAGGGCGAGGCCGAGCCTGGCGCAGGCGGTTCCTGCCGCCACCGGATAGGCGACATCACCTTCGCCAGGCGCTTGCCCGGTCCAGACGGCGCTTGCGAGTTGGAAGTTCCGGCCGAGATCGGTTGTTTCCCGGTAGCGTTCGGCGGACCCGGCGAGGGCCAGGGCCAGCGCGTTGAGGCTGTCGCGCTCTCCGTCCCAGCATCGGGCAAAGAGAATGGCGTCGTTCCAGCCGGAGCCGCTTGTGATGATGTCTGCGATCCAGTTCTCGATCTCTTGCTGGTCTTTCAGCGCAGCCGAGGCAATCTCGGTCTCGAGGCCATGGGAGTAGGCGAAGCTGCCGATCGGGAAGGTCGGCGACATCCAGTTCAGGAGCAGCACGAGATCGCGGGCTTCAGTGCTCATGGGGCGTTCCTCCATGGCTGTGGCTGTGGCCATGATAGGCTCCGTTTTCCGGCGTGAAGGCTTCCTGCACTGTTCGCACCGTGGCGCCTTGGTGCTCCAGCATATGGGCGATCACATGATCGGGCCGGATCAGGATGCGGCCCGCCTCGATCTGGGCTTCGAGGTGCCGGTTGCCGATGTGCCAGGCCAGCTGCGTGAGATGGGTAGAATCGCGGGCAGTCACTTCCAGAAGCTCTTCGTCAGCAGCGATGACTTCCACCAGCCGTCCGTCCTGGAGGACAAGGCAGTCACGGTCTTCAAGCTGCACGGGCTTGGCCAGATCGACCAGCAGTTCATCGCCATGCTGGAGTACGATCAGCTTGCGGCGCAGATGCCGTGAGGCGGAATCCAGAACGACAATATCCCAAGGCGTTTCCATGCGAAAATTGGCCCTGACATATGAAGTCGCACGCAATGTCATGAACGGAGACTAGAACAGGAAATAGCGCTGCGCCATGGGCAGCACCCGGGCTGGTTCGCACACCAGAAGCTCGCCGTCGGCACGCACTTCATAGGTTTCCGGGTCCACATCGATCTTCGGCAAGGCATTGTTATGGATCATCGAGGCCTTGGAGATGCCACCGCGCGTGTTCTTCACGGCCACCATGGTCTTGGCCGTGCCGAGACGCTGCTGTAATCCGGCGTCGATGGCGGCTTGCGAAACGAAGGTGATGGCGGAGTTGGTCCTGAGTTTGCCGAACGCGGCGAACATCGGCCGGTAGTGGACAGGTTGCGGCGTCGGGATCGAGGCATTGGGATCGCCCATCGGGGCTGCGGCGATCGAGCCCCCGAGGAGAACCATTTCGGGCTTCACCCCGAAGAAGGCCGGGTTCCAGACGACGAGATCGGCCCGCTTGCCGATGGCGATGGAACCAACCTCATGGGAAAGGCCGTGGGCGATGGCCGGATTGATCGTGTATTTTGAAACATAGCGCTTGGCCCGCAGATTGTCGTTGCCGCTGTCACCCGGCAATGCCCCACGCTGCGTTTTCATTTTATGGGCAGTCTGCCAGGTCCGGATGATGACCTCGCCCACACGGCCCATGGCCTGGCTGTCCGACGACATCATCGAGAAGGCACCAATGTCATGGAGGATGTCTTCTGCCGCGATGGTTTCGAGACGGATGCGGCTTTCAGCGAAGGCCAGGTCCTCGGCAAGCTTCGGCGAGAGATGGTGGCAAACCATGAGCATGTCGAGATGCTCGGCAATGGTATTGATGGTGAAAGGCCGCGTCGGATTGGTCGATGACGGCAGCACGTTTGGAAGGGATGCGACCTTGATGATATCGGGTGCGTGGCCGCCGCCCGCACCTTCGGTATGGAAGGTATGGATGGTGCGGCCCTTGAAGGCGGCGACGCTGGCTTCAACGAAGCCTGACTCATTCAGGGTGTCCGTATGGATGGCCACCTGGACGTCATGTGCATCAGCCACGGCAAGACAGCAATCAATGGCAGCAGGTGTCGTGCCCCAGTCTTCGTGAAGCTTCAATCCGCAAGCGCCCGAGAGGATCATTTCCTCCAGGGCTGCCGGAAGTGACGCATTGCCCTTGCCCATCAGGCCGAGGTTCATGGGGAAGGCATCAATTGCCTCGATCATGCGCTCGATATGCCAGGCGCCGGTGCAGGTCGTGGCGAGCGTGCCATGGGCGGGGCCGGTGCCGCCGCCAAGCATTGTGGTGATCCCGGAATAGAGCGCTTCCTCAATCTGCTGTGGGGCGATGAAATGGATGTGACTGTCGATGCCACCTGCGGTGACGATCTTGCCTTCCCCTGCGATGATCTCGGTCGAGGGGCCGATGATGATCGTTACGCCATTCTGTGTATCGGGGTTGCCTGCCTTGCCGATAGCGGCAATGCGGCCTTCCTTGAGACCGAGATCAGCCTTGTAGATGCCGCTGTGGTCGAGCACGAGGGCATTGGTGATGACGGTGTCCATGGCACCCTGCGCCCGCGTCGCCTGGGACTGGCCCATGCCGTCACGGATCACCTTGCCGCCCCCGAATTTCACTTCCTCGCCATAAAGCGTGAAGTCGTTCTCGACTTCGATGACTAGTTCTGTGTCGGCAAGGCGAACCTTGTCGCCCACGGTGGGGCCAAACATCTGCGCATAGGTGGCACGGGAGATTCTTGCCATTTTACAGCGCTCCCATGATCTTCTGCTGGAAGCCATAGACGGTGCGCTTGCCGCCGAGGGGCACAAGCGTCACCTCGCGCCTTTGACCGGGCTCGAAACGCACAGCCGTGCCGGCCGCAATGTCGAGCCGCATGCCGCGTGCCTGGTTGCGGTCAAAGCGCAGGGCCTCGTTGGTTTCAAAGAAATGATAATGCGAACCCACCTGCACGGGCCGGTCGCCCGTGTTTGCCACCTCGATGGTGACGCGTTGCGCACCGGCATTGAGTTCGATGTCGCCGTCCTGGGTGAAGATTTCTCCGGGGATGATCATGGTACCTCAGCGGATCGGATGATGGACGGTCACGAGCTTGGTGCCGTCAGGAAAGGTGGCCTCCACCTGGATGTCGTGGATCATCTCTGCCACACCATCCATGCAGTCGCTGCGTTTCACCACATGGGCGGCGTCTTCCATGAGTTCAGCGACGATCTTTCCGTCCCGGGCTCCCTCGACGACATATTCAGTAATGAGCGCGATGGCTTCGGGATAGTTGAGCTTGACGCCCCGTGCCTTGCGGGACCGGGCGACCATGGCTGCCATCGCAACGAGCAGCTTGTCCTTTTCCCGGGGTGTGAGCTGCATAAGGTCTCCTCAGAATGTCCAAACTTTAGGCACGGCTGACGGGCCCACACAGGCGGAGATCGCCGGGATCAACGATTTCCGCAGGTGAAAGCCGTCCCTTACCAGAAACCTTGCAATGAGCTTGCCATTCCATTCCGAAGCCTGAACCCCGTCGCCGGCGCTTCTCCGCAAGCCCGGCAGCAAGCTTGCGCTTCCCGGTCCGATGAAGAGAAGTGTGGCCATGGCCTTGTTCGGGCCTAGGGTGGCTATGGAAGCCGTAACATCGGGGCCGAGCCGGAATCTCTCGGCGTGGATCAGCCGTCCATCCTGGCGGATATCCCAGCTGTCCGAGAGGTTGACGTGCTCTACGGTTTCGCCGCGCTCGGTCCGCCCGAGGATCAGGGATTCGACAGCAAGGAATGTGGCGTCTCCGGCAAGATCGACGCTGATCCGGCGGGCAACGGCGCTGCCCTCAAACATGATCAGTTCCTGCGGCATCCAGAAGAGCCGTGAGCCACTGCCCGCCCGCAAGATGATATCGACGGAAGCCGTTGCACCCAGTGTCCGGTAGGCGCGCTCGGCTGCCTGTGTCGTCATGGTCAGGCTGGTGCCGGGCAGGGCTTCGGCTTCGACAGTAAGGCGGTCACCGCCCGCCAGACCACCACTTGTATTGATCAGCACGGCTTCGTGGCTGCCCGCCGGGATGCGGCACTTCGCCGAACCGGCCTCGCGCAACACCTGAACGCCTCTCTTGCCCAGCTGCAGGGTGATGTGGCCATGGGCGCGTTGGGCTTCGAGGCGTGCGATTGCTGTCATCACTGTCAGCATATCGCGCTGCACAAGACCCGCAAGAGCCATGGCCTGTTCGCAATGCGTGCCGGACATCTGACTGAATTGACAAAGGTGACAAATCTGTTTGATGTCCCGCGCCAACAAGAACATTTCGGGAGGATCACGATGAAGCTGGGCTTCAACATGCTGCTGTGGACAGGTCACGTCACCGAGGAGCATGTGCCGCTTTTCAAGGCGCTCAAAAAGACGGGCTATGATGGCATTGAGTTTCCCATCTTCGAAGGCACGCCGGATCACTATAGCCGTCTGGGTGAACATCTCTCGAAGCTCGGTCTTGGCGCGACGACTGTGAGTGTCCTGGGAGCCGGGCATAACCCGATTTCAAACAGCGCCAGCGAACGCAAGGCAGCGCTTGAGCGCACAAAATGGGTCATCGACTGCACGGCGGCGCTTGGTGGCAGCATTCTCGCAGGTCCGATGCATTCCGAGATCGGGGCTTTCACCGGCAATGGCCCGACCGCTGAAGAGCGCAAACGCGGCATCGCCTTTCACCGGGCTGCCGGCGATTATGCGGCAAAGAAGAATGTCCGCTTCGCGCTTGAGGCCATTAATCGCTTCGAGTGCTACTTCCTCAACACCATGGCGCAGCTGGCCGACTATCTTGATGAAGTGGATCATCCGCACGTGAAGGCGATGTACGACACTTTCCACAGCAATATCGAGGAGAAGGATCCCGTGGCGGCGATCAAGACCATCAAGCGCCATATGATCCATGTCCATATTTCCGAGAATGATCGTGGCACGCCCGGCAAGGGCCATGTTCCATGGGCCGCAACCTACAAGGGCCTGAAGGCGGCAAAATATGATGGATGGATGACCATCGAGGCTTTCGGCCGGGCCCTTCCGGCGCTGGCAGCGGCAACGCGCGTCTGGCGCGACTTCTTCCCCAAGCCTGAAGAAGTCTACAAGTTCGGCTACAAGAACATGAAACAGGGATGGGCGCGAGCCCGCTGACGCCATGACGGCAGTCTATGTTGTCGGCACGCTCGACACCAAGGGTGACGAACTGCACTATGCGGCAGACCTGATCCGCAAGGCCGGGGTGTCGGCGAAAGTCGTTGATGTCTCGACCACGCCGCATGCCGGAGCGGCCGATATCAGTGCCGCAGACGTGGCGCGGCAGCATCCACAGGGAGCGTCTGCTGTCCTGGGGCTCACCGATCGCGGCAAGGCCGTTACCGCCATGGGCGAAGCGCTGACAGTGTTCCTGCTTCGCCAGACGGATGTGGGTGCCGTCCTCGGCATGGGTGGTTCCGGCAATGCGGCGATCGTCACTCCAGCGATGCGCGCTCTGCCCGTTGGCCTGCCTAAGATCATGGTGTCCACTTTGGCATCGGGCAATGTGGCGCCCTTTGTCGGTGCCAGCGACATGATGATGATGCATGCCGTGGCCGATGTGGCGGGTCTCAATAGTGTCACCCGCAAAGTCATCGGCAACGCGGCACACGCGGCAGCGGGCATGGTGCAGAATGTCATTCCGTTGCCCAGGTCGGTGCGGCCCAGCATCGGGCTCACCATGTTCGGGGTGACAACGCCTTCGGTCACGCAGATCCGTGCGGGCCTCGAAGCCACGCATGACTGTTTCGTGTTTCACGCAACAGGCACAGGTGGCCAGTGTTTTGAGAAGCTGATTGATTCAGGCCTTCTCGGTTCTGCCTTCGATATCACGACCACCGAAGTGCCGGATCATCTCTTTGGCGGCGTTCTCCCCTGCACGGAAGACCGGTTCGGCGCCATCATCCGCACGCGGATTCCGTACATCGGATCGGTGGGGGCATGTGACATGGTAAACTTTGGCGGCCGTGAGACCGTGCCGGAGAAGTTTTCGGGCCGCAACCTCTATGTCCACAATGCTTTTGTGACGCTGATGCGCACGACGGCTGAAGAGAATGCGGCGATCGGGCGCTGGATTGTGGAGCGGCTCAACCGCATGGAAGGCCCGGTGCGCTTTCTGCTGCCGTTGGGTGGTGTGTCCTTGATCGATGTGCCGGGAAAGCCGTTCCACGATCCCGCAGCAGATGCGGCTCTCTTTGCGGCGATCCGCGCAGGCTGGAAGCCCGCAACAAATCGCAAGCTCATCGAAATCAATGCCAACATCAACGATGCCGCTTTTGCGGAGGCCGCTCTGGCGGTCTTCCATGAAGTGGCCCGCTAGGAGAATCCAATGGCCCGCGCCTATGCATCGATCATTCTGAAGGCGCCCATCGAGGCTGTCTGGTCCATTGTCCGCGATTTCAACGGTCTGCCAAAATGGGCCCCCGCGGTTTCGGTGTCGAAGATCGAAGGAGGGCTTGACGCTGATGTCGTCGGCTGTGTCCGCTCCTTCTATCTGCACGATGGCGGCCATGTGCGCGAACGTCTGCTGATGCTTGACGATGCGCGCTACACACTCGCCTATAATTTTGAGAAGCCGGCATTTCCGGTGAAGAACTATATCGCCACGATGCGGCTTATGCCGGTGACCCATGGCAACGAGACTTTTGCAGAATGGGAAGCCGTTTTCGATGAGGCGCCCGGCGATGAAGGGAAATACGTCAAGATCGTTTCAAACGACGTGTTCGCTGCTAACTGGAAAAATCTGGCGGCAATCCTGAAACGCGACAAACCATCTGCACCGGCCGGCGCTGTGCGCTGGAAGGGTGGTCAGCCCAACAAGGTCTGGACGTCGCGCGTGATGCGGGCACCCGTCGACAAATACTGGGCCATCATGCGCGACTTCGCCGGCATGGGAGCCTGGCACGGCGAGATCACCAAGATGCACATGTTGAAGAGGGCAAGGTCAGACAAGGTTTCGGGTGTGAGGGACTTCTATTTCGGACCCGGTCACATTCATGAGGAGTTGCTGCATCTCTGCGACATGACGCGGAGCTTCTCTTACCGGATTCTGAAGTCAGAGATTCCCTGGCTCAATTATGTCTCAGGTCCCAGGCTCTGGCCGGTGACAGCCGACAACACCACCTTCGGTGTCTGGACGGGCGACTGGCAGGCAAGCCCACAGGATGATCTTGTGCTGATCCCCCGAACTGCGGAGAACGTCTATCAGCGCGGTTTTGCCGAGCTGGAGAAGAACTTCTTCTCGCGCCGCAAATAGCGGCTTCTGCGCCGCTTTCAGGCCAGATGTGACGTCCGGATGCGTTTTTCCGGCGTGTGGCAGAAATTTTATCTATTCCCCCGCCATCCGGCGCGTCGCAAATTACGATTTTATTTCATACAATTGCGGGGATCGGCATCACTGCTCACCGGCGTTAACCTGGTGTTAAGTGGCGTTAACACGTGTGACATACTGACCTTTGGCCGTGCGGGTCTGCAGAATAAACCACGTTGAGATCAAGGATTCGGTTCAATCGGGAGGGAACCTGTAAGAACCGTTACCTGGATTTCAAACTGGTGACCTTGCAGAGTTTGTTCTGCAATGGAAATCTGATCAAACACTTCTGGGACGGGCTGTCGGATTTGCCGAATCTCCGAGAGGCCGAAGTGGTTGAACGCGTATTCGGGATGGTAGTGACAGTGACCAAGACGCCGATGCTAGTGGAACAGCTCAGCCGTATTGGAGATGGCCTTGTACCAGTGCCTTCTTCTGTTGGTGAAAAGCACCTGATTGGTGACTTGGAGCAGTTCGTCGGACTGGAGCCGAAGACAATCCGTTTCTATGAGCGCGCCGGCCTTCTGGCGCCGCAAAGGTTGGGACGCTTCCGCGTCTACGGCCACGACGATATCCAGCGCCTGGTCCTGATCAAGTATTTGCGTGGCATTGGTGTGCCGCTGTCCAAGATCAGGCACATCGTGGCGACCGGAAAGTCGGAAGCTGACGCCGTAAAGGTCGATGCCGAATTGCACAAGCTCCTCAAGGAGCAGCTTGTCGAACTGCGGCGCAAGAAGGTGGAACTGCAGGACAGCATCGATACGCTGACCAAGCTCCTGCCCGGTCAGGGCAGCAAGGACGCCTGATAAGGATCTGCGCGTGGCGCGCAGGTCGATTCACTTCCGCGCATTGACGCATGCACTGTCCTGCATAAAAGGAACCTCCATTACAGGAGGATCACATGGGACAATGGGAGAAGCGCTTTTCGCTCGCAGGCAAGACGGCGCTGGTGACGGGGGCCACAAAGGGCATCGGCCTTGAGGCGTGCAAGGTGCTGGCCGATGCCGGTGCCGATATCGCGGTCGTGGGCCGTGACGCCAGGGGCCTTCAGGAAGCCGAAGCGGCGGTGAAGGCGCTGGGACGCAAATGTGTGGCGATCTCGGCCGACATGGCAACGGCCGAAGGCCCGGTGAGAGCAGCCAAGGAAGCACTGAAAGCCTTGGGCCACATCGACATCCTCGTCAACAACGCCGGGATTGCGCTCATTGATCCCTTGCTCAAGGCTTCAGTGGCAGACTGGGACATGACCATGGCTGTCAATCTCAGGGCTCCCTTCCTTCTGGCGCGGGAACTTGTGCCCGGCATGATTGCGAAGAAGGCCGGCAAGATCATCAATGTCTCATCGCAGGCAGGTGTCGTGGGCCTGGAGGGCCATGGCGCCTACTGTGCCTCGAAGGGTGGCCTCAACATGCTGACCAAGGTCATGACCGTTGAGTGGGCAGCGCACAATATCCAGATCAATTCCCTGTGCCCCACCGTCATTCTGACACCCATGGGTGAGCAGGTCTGGGGCGATCCGGCCAAGGGCGATCCGATGAAAGCCAAGATTCCCGCCGCGCGCTTCGGCAAGCCGGTCGAGGTCGCGGATTTCATCCTTTTCCTCGCCTCGTCGGCCTCCGACATGGTCACTGGCCAGGACCTGCTCATTGACGGTGGCTACACGGCCATTTGAGAGCGCATCCCGCAGCTGATGTTCGGACAGCAAGTGAAGTGAGTGCCCATGGGCACTCACCTTTTTTCTGGTAGCCGCGCTTAGCCCTATGACGGCGGAAACGAGCGTCGCACCAGCCAGGAAGACGATGATCAGTGAGCTCGGGCATCGTAAGGACAGCCCTGACCTCTTGGTTCAGCGCGGTGTGCAGGCCGCGAAACCATAGAGCAATGCTTGCGCCGACCACGGCGGTGGTATCGTCGCAACATAGAACGGCCCGGCCACGAGGAAATGGGGCAGGTTCTCGAGATCATCCGCGCCACCGTCGAAGGCTATGCCGCACAGCTGGACGATTTTCGCTTGTTCTTCCCTGCCCGCCTCGCGTCATCCTATCGCGGGAAGTGCTCGACGTGTGTCTCGGCGCTACGGCCGAAATACAGCACGCGCTTACCCAGGAATGAGACGATGTATCCCGCGCAGCCCAGCGCCTTCACGTTCTTGCAGAATGCCGCGTATGAGTAGTCAGGAGGTTTCGCCTGCGCCCATTTGATCTGTGCTGCCACACCGGTCTGGTCGAATTGCGCAGCGACCTTGTCCACTGACGGCCGGTTCTCCAGCACGACACTGTCCCCATCCGCGAGGAAATACGTCGTCGTGTTGCGGCGATAATCGACGACGTAGCCCTCGAACCCGGCCTTGATCAATGCCCCAACAATATCGGGAAAGGTGAGTGTCTTGTCATAGGCCGCGTTGAGGCAGCGTTCGGCAATAGTCATGTGTTGCGCATCCATGGCGCACTCCTTTCATAGATAGTGAATTTTTAGTGGCGATCAGTCGACGGGGACACTCGTCAGTTCGCGCTCCATGACGATCTTTCGCAGAATCTGATCAAGCTGTCGGCGTTCGTTCGGAGTGAGAGTGCCAAAGAACTCTTCGTCGTTCTCGTCCGCAAGCGCGGCTATTATCAAAGCGTCAACTCAAGGAGCTCGTGCTCTATAGCTCACAACAGATCCAAAGACTGGAGAACGCCAACCGATTCCCAAAGCGCGTGCGCCTAGGGAATAGGCCGCGTTCGAGAGTTGGATGGATCGAGAGCGAAGTTATGGAATGGCTTCAAAAACGGATTGATGCACGCGATAAACCCACCAACACCTCCGAGTGATCGGAGGCGGGCTGGTCCCTGTCGACAAGGGGCCAGCCCTTTGTGCGAATACCTTGGATTTTGAGATGTCGCTTGCTTACTCTTTGAGCCAAGAGGCCGGCACCAACGCAATGCCATCACGCCAGCGATGGACGATGGAGTTTCGAAACCACTCATCAAGAAGTTCGACGTGATCAGTGACGATAACCTGCATTTGCGACCGCTCGCCACAATAGCGATCGAGCAGAGCGAAAAGCTGATGCACTGCGGCTTGATCCTCGTCTTCAAGCCCATCAATTTTTCCGTCTTGATCTCTTTCCGGAGGATAGTGTGCTTGAGATGGCTGATCCAACATCAGGAAGCCTGGTACCGGCCTGCGCCTGCGGCGAAAAAGGCTGTGCAGACTGAGGTGCGCAGCCACATGGTAGCCGACCCAGTTTTCGCCGCTTCCCATCTGCGATAGGGATAAAGGGCCATCGTCCGTATCTGCTACCACAGTGAGATGCTTCAAATCCAGTCTCAGCGGGTTTTTCCCGTGTTCGAGATCAAGCTCAGCGGCAAAAGTTGTTAGTTCGCGACCAACCAAATTTAGAGCGGTGAGCAATCGTTCTTGAGTTGAATTCTCATCAGTTGCCTTTTGAAGCTCCTCAATTTCAGCTCGGAGCTGCTCAATTTGGCGAGGCAAATCGCTATCTGGCGCTGCCGCTTTGGCGTTTTCGAGATAGTAAGCAATGCGACCTGCCACGCGAGCCTGTTCGGCGAATTGATGTTTCTCAAGTCTGAGCCGCTCGTTGTCTTCAATTCGTTTTCCAATGTCAGATTGCACTCCGCGCAACTGTTCCGACAAATCGCCACGCTGCTTTTCAAGGCCGGCAAGTCGTTCCTGCAAGCGCGGAGTATCACGTCGCACAGAACGCAATTGCGACTGCAAATGCGAAAGCGAAGCACGAATCTCTCCAATAGAAGGCACGGGAATTTCGAGACGACTGTCGCAAAGCGGGCATACGTGGTTGTCCAACTTCTCGTCACCAGAAACTAAGCCGATCGAAGCCAAGCGGGCTTCCTGCTCTAGCGCCTCGTTCTCAAATTCAGTTGCCTCTCGATTTATCCGCTGCAGGTCGGAAATATCCTCACGGACATTCTGCAATTGCCCCAGCAAACCGCGACGTCGTTCATCAAGGGCAGCAAGATCTGCTTCCGGATCATCAATTGACGAAAACTCCGCTGGTTGCGGTAGAGCTGCTTGACGAAGCCGGGCGATGACAGAGTCCACGTCGTCGGGATCAGGTCCATCAGAAATTATGCCTGCTCGCCGGCCTTCCTGGTACAGCGATAACGCTGCATTGGTCGCACCTTGGGCAATAGCTTGGACTTCAGAAAATTCGCGTTCAAGACGCCTTAACCTTGTTCTTGCGTCTTGATAACGTTTCAAGGCAAGAAAATGGTTCTCATCCACAGCGCCAAGAAAATAAGGCAGCGAATCGCGAATTGCCAATTGAATAAAGGTTGACTCGCCTTGCCTATGGAAAAGCAATCGGCGATTTGCGATCTCATCCTGCGCTTGAAGGCAGAAAGTAATTGAATGTCGAGAATTGACTTCAAGAGGTTGCCGCGAAGCGCCCTCTTCTGGAACGTGAATGTTCTCAGAGATACCAAGAATGGCAGAAAGTTGAGAGCTCAGACCTTCTGACGTGATATTTTTATGAAATTCATTGCTGTTTTTCGGCCGTTCCTCAATTCCCCTAGCAAAAAATATTTCGTCGCTGCTTCTCCCTGCTGGCCCAGGATTTTTTCGTGCCAGGAAAATTCCTTCCCCTTTGTTGTCCAGATGCACTGCAAACCAACTCACTCCACGTCGTATTTCACCCTCCGCAATGGTGCATTCGCTTCGACCCCAGCAATAATCGACGATGTCGAGTAGTGCTGATTTTCCCGTCTTTGACGCGCCCGTAACGATGTTTAGTTTACCAAGCTTAAATTCTACGTCACGGCGTTCACCGTCACGGGAATAAAGTGAGATGGAGCGAATTTGTAGGGTCATGGAGCTATCCCAAAACCTTGGAGAATTGTGCCTTCGTTCGGTTGTGTAGCAAACCAACGTCCGAGCAGTGCAGAAGCAGAACGTGCCTCATTCACATCGTCTGTCGTTGGGGTGGGCCGCACGGCAAGTTTAATCGGTTTAGTACCAGGAATAATGCCACCATCTGCAAGTGCGTTGAGACAGTGTCGAACTGAAAAAAGCAAGGCTTCGCGACTCACAGGTCTCAGTCTGCTGACTCGCCCTGGCAAGTCCGCCAATAACGGATTGTTTGTAGCTACCCAAGAAGCGAAGGCTGTGTTGGCTCTGCCTGGGAGTATCTTTCGAGTTGGTCCGTGAAGTGTAAGCGGCAAAATTAGAAAAGCAGTTGCCAAACTCATGGGCGCTTTTCGGGCTTTGTAATACTCGGTGATTGTCCTCGATATCAATTCGGCACAGAAAGCCGGATTGAGATTTCGTGCTTCTTCGGGCGGCCGCTTATTCCAAACGAGATTCCAGTGCGAGTCAGTCACCTTTCTGCTCCTCATTGCTGTCGGAAAGCAGAGCAGCATAGTCTCGGTGCCAACCGACTCGAAGCTCATCTGCAAGAATCTGATATGATCCTACAGTGAGAAATCGCACCGTTTGAGATCGAATGGGAAACCGCGCTTCAGTTTCAACCCAACCATAAAGCTGCTGGCCTGACGTTCTTATAACGGACGAATCGCAACCTTCAGCCAGGCCGTCGCACATCTGTGAGTAACGAGGCTCCCACTCTTCGATAAGTCGCTTTTCAAAGCTTCCAACCTCCCCATCAAACAGCAAACTCTCGCGCACCCAACGCGAGCGTTGAGTTGATGCCCGATAGAAGTCGCGTTTCGCGTATTCGATACGGACACCAGAGATACCAACTTGCCGCAATTGCTTTACAAAGAACATCTCATCGAGAGACGCAAGCTCTGCCGGCGACGGTTCGATATGCTCCATATCCAATGGCAATGCATCTCGTTTCAGTCCGTCCCTAATGTCATCGAGTTTCTGTTCGATTTCGAGTACCGAAATTGTGCCAGGAATTTCCGTTTGAAGAACTGAACAAATGCGTGGCCACCACCATCCTTCGAGTTGCTCGCGCGCTATTGAAGCCTTGCCGCGCGGCGCCATCATTTTCAATCGCTCTTCAATAGTCGCGGCGAGATCAGCGACTAGCGCTGCACGGTCAATGACCTCGATCGCCGCTAGAAGTTCATGTCGAATTGAAGGGGTGAGTGCATTGAAGGCTTCAATCGCCTTTTGAAGAGCCTGGTTGTTGGAAGCCTTGGCTGCTGCGAGCAGTAGTGCTTCGGCTTTTGCTGGATCACGGTCAGTTGGACCTGCGCCGGTTGGTCGAAGATGATCTGCAGCCGATCCTTTTGGTGCGGTCGCAGTAGTAATTAGCACAAACCGCATTCGACCCGGAAGCGAGGGGTCGCTAAGTACTGATTCCGCCCAAACACGCAGCGTCTTCCAAAGATCGACACTGCCGTCACTAATGTTTCCCTCTTTCTTAAGGTGGTGCTTTGTTTGAAGAAGTTCGAGCGGCGAGCCGTTCTTTTCAAATGAAATGTCGTCTAGTCGCTCAATCGCAACTTCGACGCTAGAATCTGAATATGCATATCGTAAGCTTTCGGCTAAAGCGAGCCGGGCTTGATATAGATAACCTGCTGCTGACTGCCCCGCAGAATGTGCATTGGTTTCTTTTGCCATCCCATACCTTCTCAAGCACCATCTATCGTGCCAGAAAGCAATCCCCTGATTCAGCGAAGGTACCCAAAAAGCACAGACCAATCTAGTGGAACGATCTAGCTTTGTATTCGATGTAATCGCCTATCATAGCGCAATACTATAGCCGAGATGTCGCCCACGGCATCGGCATGAGAAGCAATGCGTTTCAAGGTTAGAAATCGAGTCGGGCTAACATCACCTCGAATGGAAGCAGCACACCGGGATTGGTCAGCCGTCTTTTCACCTCACGCATCTGCTCATCATTCAATTCGAATTCGGACGCGTCCTGTTCGACTAAAGTCAGGATGATCTCGCCAAGGTCGTCTTGGCGTTCTTGCGGTAGTGTCTTTACTCGCCGCAGGGCTTGATCAAGCGTTCGTGTCATAGAATTTAAGTGTAACATTCGAGCGCCTAATGCGCGCCCCGCCACTGACAATCGCTACATCAACCACGCAACGCCAAGCCGCGTTTGTCAATTGTGCGACTAGAAAATAGTGCGAGCGCAGTTAAGATATTGAAGTATATGGCGCGCCCGACAGGATTCGAACCTGTGACCCCAGGTTTAGGAAACCTGTGCTCTATCCTGCTGAGCTACGGGCGCGTCGCTATTCCGTATAGTTTGGCCTGTCCTATTTGTCGACAAGTTGCACGCCGGGATGGGCCTTGAGGATTGCGGCGCGAATGTCTTCGAGCGTGCCGTCGAGTTCGCCATACTGGATAATCAGTTCGCCGCCGCCCAGCGCCTGGTTGAGCTTGGCCATGGCCGCGGTGGCGCGCGTGGGTTCGTATTTCGCGGGGTCGACCACATCGATGGCCATGAAGCCCGGCTTTTTCGGACGTCCGCGCACCAGCACGATCTTTTCCACCTCGGCCCAGGGCACGGGCTTTGCGGCTGCCGTTGGCGCAAAGATGCCGTCGCCATCGATCGCCAGCTTCACGCTGCGGTCGGTCGTCACCCGGTTGTGATACCAGAAACCATAGCCCGCCACGGCAGCGCCGATCGCAACAAAGAGGAGGGCGGCACCAATCTCGCCGCGGACCAGCGAATAGATCGCCAGCAGGCCGAAGAACACCGCCACGCCAATGCCGATCCAGTAGAGGACCTTTGCCCCCGCCGTCGAATACCTGAACTCCGCCCGTTCCACCGTCATTCCCGGTCTCCTTGTCCTGTTGCCGCGAGGCCCCCGGCCCTGCACACCCTGCATGTGATGAGCATTTCCGTCAATCTGGACCTATAGTAGGTCCAGTGATCCGTCTAAGTGCTCAGCCGATCCAGGAGATTTCAGCCATGAAGATGACCACCGAAGAAGCCTTTGTGAAAGTCCTGCAGATGCACGGCATCGAGCATGCCTTCGGCATCATCGGCTCGGCCTTCATGCCGATTTCGGATATCTTCCCCAAGGCGGGCATCATGTTCTGGGACTGCGCCCACGAAGGCTCGGGTGGCATGATGGCCGATGGCTACACGCGGGCGAGCGGCAGGATGTCGATGATGATTGCCCAGAACGGCCCGGGCATCACCAATTTTGTCACGGCCGTGAAGACGGCCTACTGGAATCACACACCACTCCTTCTGGTGACGCCGCAGGCGGCAAACCGCACGATCGGGCAGGGTGGTTTCCAGGAAGTGGAGCAGATGGCCCTCTTCAAGGACATGGTCTGCTACCAGGAGGAAGTGCGCGATGCCTCGCGCGTTGCCGAGGTTCTCAACCGCGTCATCATGAATGCCAAGCGTCATTCGGCCCCGGCCCAGATCAACATGCCGCGCGACTACTTCACCCAGGTCATCGATATCGAGCTCCCGGCCATCATCGATTTCGAACGCCCGGCCGGTGGTGAGGAAGCCATTGCCGCCGCTGCGAAGCTTCTATCGGAAGCAAAATTCCCGGTGATCCTGAATGGCGCCGGCGTCGTCATTGGCGGCGCCATTCCGGCCTCGCGGAAGCTGGCCGAGCGTCTCGATGCGCCGGTCTGCGTCGGCTACCAGCACAATGATGCCTTCCCCGGTTCGCACCCGCTTTTCGCCGGG
This sequence comes from Pseudomonadota bacterium, assembly GCA_020161855.1. Classification (GTDB taxonomy): domain Bacteria; phylum Pseudomonadota; class Alphaproteobacteria; order Rhizobiales; family Aestuariivirgaceae; genus Aestuariivirga. The sequence continues at coordinate 263,467 of JAIUNJ010000001.1, read as the reverse complement.
CCGCTGGGTTACAATGGTTCCAAGGCAGGCATGGAATTGATTAGACAGGCCGATGTCGTACTGGCGCTCGGCACCCGCCTCAATCCCTTCTCGACGCTGCCGGGCTACAGCCTCGACTATTGGCCGAAGACTGCGAAGATCATCCAGGTCGATATCAATCCATCGCGCATCGGCCTCACCAAGAAGGTTGCCGTGGGCATTGTGGGTGATGCGAAGAAAGTGGCCGAAGGCATTCTCGCGCGCCTTTCACCGAGCGCTGGCGATGACGGCCGCAAGGAACGCAAGGACCTGATCGCCACCACGAAGTCGCGCTGGGCCCAGCAGCTTTCTTCCATGGATCATGAACAGGATGATCCGGGCACCACATGGAATGAGCGCGCCCGCAAGGCGAAACCGGAGTGGATGAGCCCGCGCATGGCCTGGCGTGCTATCCAGTCAGCCCTGCCGCGCAATGCCATAATCTCCTCGGACATCGGCAACAACTGCGCCATCGGCAATGCCTATCCGAGCTTTGAAGAAGGCCGCAAGTATCTGGCGCCCGGGCTCTTCGGCCCCTGTGGCTACGGCCTGCCATCGATCGTCGGTGCCAAGATCGGTCGGCCGGATGTGCCGGTCGTCGGCTTCTCGGGGGATGGCGCCTTTGGCATCGCCGTGACGGAACTCACCGCCATTGGCCGCAAGGAGTGGCCGCCCATCACCATGGTCGTGTTCCGTAACTATCAGTGGGGTGCGGAGAAGCGCAACTCGACCCTGTGGTACGATGACAATTTCGTCGGGACCGAGCTCAATGAGCAGGTCAGCTATGCCGGTATCGCCAAGGCCTGCGGGCTTCAGGGTGTCGTGGCCCGCACCATGGATGAATTGCGCGACGCGCTGGCCAAGGCCGTGGATGACCAGATGAAGCATGGCAAGACCACGCTCATCGAAGCCATGATCAATCAGGAACTGGGCGAGCCCTTCCGCCGCGACGCCATGAAGAAGCCTGTTGTCGTGGCGGGCATCGACGCCGGGGACATGCGCAAGCAGCCCCTGGCCTGAGCGGAAGCCGCCCTAGAACGTCACCACGCTGCGGATGCTCTTGCCCTCATGCATGAGGTCGAAAGCATCGTTGATCTTCTCGAGCGGCATCACGTGGGTGATGAGATCATCGATATTGATCTTGCCTTCCATGTACCAGTCGACGATCCGCGGCACGTCGGTGCGGCCGCGGGCGCCACCGAAGGCCGAACCCTTCCACACGCGCCCCGTCACCAGCTGGAAGGGGCGGGTGGAGATTTCCGTGCCTGAAGGGGCAACACCTATGATGATCGATTCACCCCAGCCGCGATGGCAGCATTCCAGGGCCTGGCGCATGGTATGGACATTGCCGATGCATTCGAAGGAGTAGTCGGCGCCACCGTCCGTCAGGTCCATGATGGCCTGGACCACCTTGTCGCGGCCCACTTCATCCGGATTGATGAAATCGGTCATGCCGAACTTCTTCGCCATCGCCACCTTGGATGGATTGAGGTCGATGCCGATGATCTTGTTGGCGCCGACCATGCGGGCACCCTGGATGACATTAAGGCCGATGCCGCCGAGGCCGAAGACGGCCACATTGGAGCCGGGCCGCACCTTGGCGGTGTAGATGACGGCACCAATGCCGGTCGTGACACCACAACCGATGTAGCAGATCTTGTCGAAGGGCGCGTCCTCTCGCACCTTGGCGACGGCGATCTCGGGTAGCACGGTAAAGTTCGAGAAGGTGGAGCAGCCCATATAGTGGAAGACGTCGCTGCCGCCCTTTGAGAAGCGTGTCGTCTTGTCGGGCATCAGCCCCTGGCCCTGCGTGGCGCGGATCGACGTGCAGAGGTTTGAACGCTGCGAGAGGCAGGTTTTGCACGACCGGCATTCCGGCGTGTAGAGCGGGATCACGTGATCACCCACTTTCACCGAGGTGACGCCCGCGCCCACTTCGCGCACGATGCCTGCTCCTTCATGGCCGAGAATGGCGGGGAACTTGCCTTCTGAATCGAGGCCTGAAAGCGTGTAGGCATCGGTGTGGCACACGCCCGTTGCCATGATCTCGACAAGAACTTCGCCGGGCTTTGGCCCGGAGATATCGATGGTCTCGACGGTCAGCGGCTTTTTCGCTTCCCAGGCAATGGCGGCGCGTGTTTTCATCGGCGGTGCTCCTAGCGGATCATATAGACTTTGCGGATTGTCTCGTGAACGCGGCAGGTGCCTTTCCAGTCTTGCGGGAAGAAGGCAACGGTGCCCGGCACGATTTCGATCACTTCGCCGCTTTCATGGGTGTAGGTGCAGCGCCCCAGAAGAAAGTGGCAGAACTCGTCGCGCGTCACATGGCAATTCCAGAATCCGGGTGTGCAGATCCAGATGCCGGTCTCGCTCTCGCCGTTTGGCCCCTTGTGCAGAACCAGCCCCGAGGTGCGGCTTTCACCCTCGATCATGGTCGGGATCACGCCCCAGTCCTTGAAGGGACCGGGATAGGATTCCGGATGGACGAGATGAGGGGCAGAGGACTCTAGTTTCAATGTCATGATCGTTAGCTCAGCATATAGACGTTTCGCATGGTTTCGTGGACGGTGCAGGTGCCCTTCCATCCTGCCTTGAACAGCACCACGGTGCCCGGCACGACCTCGATCACCTCGCCGCCTTCATGTGTGTAGGTGGCACGGCCCGAAACAAAATGACAGAGTTCATCGCGCGGAATTTCGAGGGGCCAGCTGCCGGGCGAGCATTGCCACAAGCCCACTTCCGGCTGGCCATTGCGGCCCTTGTGCAGCAGCACGCCATCCGATTTGGAGTTGCCGGCAATGGGGTTCGGCTGGAAGCCCCAATCCTTGAGCGGCCCGGCGTAGCTTGCCGGGCCTTCGAGATGTGGAGCGGAAGAGGAGAGGTTGGTCGGCATGATGCTTGCGTTCAGCCCGCCTTCTTCTTCAGCAGGCCGTCGATCACCTTGGCGGCCTTGGTGGGTCCATGCTTGGCGCGCATGGATTTCGACGTCTTCTTCAGCTTTGCCTTCATCTTCTTGTCCGTGATCATGGCCGTGATCTTCGCTGCCATCTCCGCGTCGGTCCAGTCGTAGCGGTCGAGCTTGAAGCCATGACCCGTCTCCTGCACGCGCGTGGCATTGTCATGGCCATCCCAGACATAGGGCATGATGATCGCGGGTTTTCCGAAGTAGAGGCATTCGGTGAAGCTGTTGTTGCCGCCGTGGTGGATAGCGGCATCAACTTTTGGAATGACCGAAGGCTGCGGGAACCATTTATCGATGATCACATTGTCGGGGATTGAGCTGTACTGGTCCATGTAGTCGCCGACATTGACCAGGGCCCGCACCGGCAGCTTGCCGATCGTGGTGATCAGCCGCTTCAACAGATCGGTATCGCCGGATCCGAGTGAACCGAAGCTCACATAGAGAAGCGGCTTGTCGTTATTGGCCTTGAAGGTCGGCACGGTATAGGCCGCTTCCTTGCGTACGCAGCCTTCGAGATACTGGAACTGCTTGGGCGAGAGCTTGTGCTTGCGCTTGAACTTCACTGCCGAAGGATAAAGCAGGATGTTCATGTGCGGGCTTGCCTCGAAGAACTGGCCGATTGGATAGGGCTTTTCGCCGACCGACTTCAGAAAGGCGTTGAAGTTGTCATGGATCGGCTTGATCACCGTGTTGAAGCGGTCGCGATAGGCCTTGTGGCCCTTCTTGTCCTTTGCGCCACAGCCGGAAAGATGCGGCGGAATATCAGGGTCCTCGATCTCGTTTTCCGAACATGAGATCACACGCACCCAGGGCTTCTTGTTCTGCTTGGCGTAGCGCTTGATCGCCGGAAACAGGATCACGTTGTCCACGCAGACCACATCGGGCTTCACGCTTTCAAGCACGCTGGGCAGGTCTTTCTCGGCCCACTTCGCCGTCTCGACGATCATGCTCCAGCAGTCCTTCACATAGTTGTCGATCTGCTCAAAGGGCGTCTTGCGGAAATTCGGAATGTGGCCGTTGATGAAATCAACCCAGAACTTGGCCATCTCCTCTGGCGGCAGCGGTTCAGAGAGATTCACCGGATGGGCCTCGAAGCCATAGCCCTTGTAGACATCAAGGAAGCCGGGGTCGGAGAGGAACACCACCTTGTGACCCAGTTTCTCCAGCGCCTGGCCGATACCGACCGAGTTAAGCGCCGGCCCGAAAGCCGCCTCGGGGAAGAGGGCGACAACCTTCTTGGCCTTGGGTGCCTTTTTCTTTGCCGCCTTTTTTACCGGCTTCCTGATTGTTTTGGTCTTGGCTTTCGTCGCCATTGTTATCTCCCTTGTCCTGTTAGGTAACGCCTTAGCAAAGCGTTCAGCTCCCGGGAATGCCGCGGTTGAAACGCTGTGCCACAAGCACGATCAGAAAGCTGAAACCCATGATGAGGGTCGCCATGGCGTTGATTTCCGGGGTCACGCCGAAGCGGATCATGGCGTAGATCTGCATGGGCAGTGTCGTCGAGGATTGCCCGGCACCCGCCGTGAAATAGGCAATGATGAACTCGTCGACGGAGAGTGTGAAGGCGAGCAGGGCGCCGGCAATTACCGCGGGCAGGATGAGCGGCAGTGTTACCCGCCAGAATGTCTGCTGGGCACTCGCGCCCAGATCGCGCGAAACCTCGACGAGCGACCAGTCGAAGCTTTTGAGCCTAGCCCGTACCACAGCGCAGACAAAGGCGATGTTGAACACCACATGGGCCATGATGATCGAGTGCAGGCCGAGCGTGAACTTGATGAGCGTGAAGAAGGAGAGAAGGGCGATGGCCAGCACGATGTCGGGGATGATCATGGGCGCAAAAAGCAGCGCCTCCCGCAAGGATGACGGCTTGGCCCGTTCCGTGCCGAGGGCGAGCAGCGTGCCCAGTGCTGTTGCAAGCAACGTCGAGATCACGGCGACAGTCAGGGAATTCCAGGCCGCAGACTGGATTTTCGGGTTGGCGAGAAGCTTGCCATACCACTCGGTGGAGAAGCCGCCCCAGGCCGTGGGCAGGCCAGCCTTGTTGAAGGACAGCACCATCAACACGGCAATCGGGATGTAGAGGAAGGCGAAGACGGCACCCAAATGGAGTTTGAGCCAGCGTGTCATCAGCGGCCCTCGCCATAGGCGCGCCGCGTGGCCAGGGCCTGCGCAAAGAGGATGATCATCATCAATCCAATGAGCAGTGACGAGAGCGTTGCGCCGAAGGGCCAGTCCCGTGCGGTGAGGAACTGGTCATAGATGAGATTGCCTACCATCTGCACCTTGCCGCCGCCGAGAAGGTCGGGCGTCAGGAAGTTGCCGATGGAGAGAACAAAGACAAACACTGCGCCCGCCGCGACACCCGCCGCTGTAAGCGGCAGTGTGATCCGCCAGAAGGTTGTGGCCGCTGAAGCGCCAAGATCGCGTGAGGCCTCGGCGTAAGAAGGATCAAGCCGCTGCAGGGCCGAATAGATCGCCAGGATGACGAAGGGTGTGTAGTTGTAGACAAGCCCCAGGACGACGGCGAACTCATTATAGAGAAGTGGTATCGGTCCTGCTGTCAGGCCAAGCCATTGCAGCAGGCCGTTGATGAGGCCTGCCGGATTGAGCAGGACGATCCAGGCGTAGGTGCGGATCAGATAGTTGGTCCAGAAGGGCAGGATGGCCAGAAACAGCAGCACGGTCTGCCAGCGCGGGCTTGCCTTGGCGATGGCATAGGCTGCGGGATAGCCGATGAGAAGCGCAATGAGCGTGGCGAGGCCCGCGATGCGCGCGCTGTCCCACAGGATCACGGCATAGAGCGGATCGAAGGCGCGCCGGAAATTCTCGGCCGTGATGATGTGCCAGTCGATACCGCCATAGGTTCCGCGCTCGAAGATGGTGAGCGAGAAAATGAGCAGGCAGGGCACCACCATCAGTGCCACGAGCCAGAGCAGGCCCGGCGCCATCAGCAGCCATGGTGAGCGGTTGGCGTTCATCGGACAGTCCTGACCGCCACCCCGGCGCAGGGGCGGAATGGCGGCCGGGCAATCATTTCGCCGCCATGATCTCCGAGACGGTCTTGGCGAAAGCCTTGGCCCCGTCTCCCAGATCGCGCAGTTGCTCATACTTGAGCAGATCAGCCGGTGCGATCGCCATGTTGGGATATTGCGTCAGCATGGCCGGGTCGACCGAATCCATGCCGGCCTTGTTGGGCGTCTTGTACATGATGTTCTCCACCACCCATTTGCCGTTCTCGGCGGAGAGCAGGAAGTCGATGAACTTGGCGGCTCCGTCCGGGTTCTGGGCGGCCTTGGTGATCACCATGGTGTCGACCCAGAGGTCCGAACCTTCCTTGGGAATGACGTACTTGATCTCGGGCTTCTCGGCGATGCCGTAGTTGCACCAGCCGTCCCAGGCTTCGACGAGGCTGGCTTCGCCGGAGACAAGCTTGGAATAGAATGTCGTGTCATCATAGGCGAGAAGCGTCTTCTTCGTGGCAACGAGCTGGTCGCGCGCCTTGTCGAGCGCTGCCTGGTCCACCGTGTTGACGGAGACACCCGCTGCGAGGAAGGCCGGGGCCATCAGCCAGCGGTCGGTCGCCAGCATGGTGGTCTTGCCCTTTAGGTCGTCAGCGGGATTGAGCAGGTCATTCCAGCTTGATGGTTCGCCCTTCACAAGATCCGAGCGGTAGCACAGGCCCGTGGTGCCCCAGGCGTAGGGAACGGAGAAGGTGTTGCCCGGATCGTGCTTGAGCTGCGCTGCTTCCGGATAGAGGTTCTTCAGGTTCGGAATCTTGGCCGGGTCGATCGGTGCCAGCAGATCGAGCTTGTGCAGGGCTTCCGCGAAGGGCGAGGAAACGAAGAGCACGTCAAAGCCCTGTCCGCCAGAAGCCGTCACCTTTCCCATGATTTCTTCATTGGTGGCGTGGACGGCGACTTCCAGATCAAGGCCGGTTGCCGCCTTGAACTTATCGGCGATGTCCTTGGGCATGTAGCCATCCCAGTTGGAGATCACCACCTTGTCCGCCAGGGCGCTGCCGGTCATCAGGACAAGGCCGAAGGCGGCCATCAGAATCTTCTTCGTGTTCATGTCTCTACTCCCTGTTGTTTTTGCGGAAAGCCTCGTGCGGCCACCCTTGCCGGACACTCTATCGTGACGATTTGCCCGCCGTCGAGGGGGCTCGGTTCTTGCGTGCCCGGCCGAACCTGTTAGCTTGCTTTGCATGTTCCGTGCCGAAACGTTTCTGGCCACTGCCTTCCGCCAGTTTCTTCAGGTGGCCGAGGCAGGTTCGGTCCGGGCCGCTGCACGCCTGAGCAACACGGCCGCCTCTGCCATCAGCCGCCAGGTCGCGCTGCTGGAAAGCCAGCTTGGCATTCCGCTCTTTGACCGTGTTGGCCGCAATCTGCGGCTGACACCCGCTGGAGAGGCACTCAAGACGGGGCTGCTGGCATCGTCAGAAGTCCATGAGCAGACGCTCGATGCCCTGAATGCGCTGCGTGGCCTGCAAAGCGGCCGCCTGCGCATCGCCACGGTCGAAAGCCTTTCGATGTCAGTCTTGCCGGATGTGCTCGCGTCGTTCCTGGAGCAGTATCCGGGCGTGCAGGTTTCCGTTTTCGTGGCTGGCTCCGATGCCGTCACCGAGCTTGTCAACAATTATGCCGCGGACCTTGGCTTCACTTTCAATCCGGCGTCGGTCGAAGGCCTCGAGGTCCTTCATGCCTATGACCTGCCAATGGGCGCCGTGCTCCATCCCGGCCACCCGCTGGCGCAGCGCAAGTCGCTCACCTTTGCCGAGTGCCTGGCCTATCCTCTGGCTTGGCCGGCCCGTGGCCTCAGCCTGCGCGCCCTGCTTGACCCGCTTGTCCAGGACCGTCCGGATTTCCGCCCGCAATTCGAGTGCGACTCGCTCCGCGTCATGGCGGCGCTGGCCCGTCGCGGTCGCTGCATTGCCTTCCAGCCATCGATCGGTATCGAGCAGGAAATTGCGGCAGGCACGGTTGTCCATGTGCCGCTGTCGGACCGGCGGCTGGGCACCGACCGGCTCGTGGTGATCAGGCGCCAGGGCCAGGCGGCGCGACTCGCGGCAGATACGTTTCTGCAAATGGCAAAGGGCGCCCTTCCCGGCGGGCGGACCGTGCGCAAGAAATGAACATAGCGTGGCTAAGTCTTGGGCTTTCTCGCACAGCATGACCGTGTTAGGTTGCACTGCAAGAAGGGCGTCCATCGCCCCGCGCAAACAGGGATGAACGGCATTAAGATGGGGCGTCTGACCACCCATGTCCTCGATACGGCGTTGGGAAAGCCTGCGGCAGGCCTTGTCATTGAGCTTTGGCAGATGGCGGAGCAGGCCATCCGGATCAAGGCCGTTTCAACCAACGGCGATGGCCGTGTCGATGAGCCGCTCCTGAGTGGTGATGCCTTCCGCTCGGGTATCTATGAGCTGCGCTTCCATGCCGGCGACTATTTGCGCAGGCAGGGTGTGCCGCTCTCCTCGCCACCTTTTCTTGACGTTATCCCGATCCGCTTCGGATTATCCGCCAGTGAATCCCACTATCACGTGCCGCTGCTCCTCTCGGCGCACGGCTATTCGACCTATCGCGGGAGCTGAGCCGTGAGTGCTGATGCCATCCGCTTCCTTCGCCGCGGTGAGGTGATCACCTATCGTGTCAGCAACCCGATGCAGACCGTGCTTGATTATCTCCGCCTCGAGGAAAGATCGCGCGGCACCAAGGAAGGCTGCAACGAAGGTGACTGTGGCGCCTGCACGGTGGCGCTTGGCCGTTTGGTGGATGGCCGTGTTGTCTATGAACCGGCCAATGCCTGCATCCTGCTGATGGGCCATCTCCATGGCCGCGAACTTGTGACCGTCGATGACCTGGCCCAGGGCGACAGGCTCCATCCGGTGCAGCAGGCCATGGTCGATGAGCATGGCTCGCAATGCGGCTTCTGTACGCCGGGCTTTGTCATGTCGCTGTGGACTCTGCACCATGCTGGCAGGAAGCCTGACCGCCAGGCGATTGTCGATCAGTTGGCCGGCAATCTCTGCCGTTGCACCGGGTACCGGCCGATCATTGCCGCCGCCGAGAAATCCTGCACGGGCGAGGCGTCCGATGCCTGGGCCACGCTCTCGCGTGAGATTGGCGTGCAACTCGCCATGCTCGATGACGAGACGGATATTCTCTGTGGACGTCCCGACTCTTTTGTCGCCCTGCCCGCCAAGGCGGACACGCTGCTCGATCTCTATAGCCGGAATCCCGACGCGACCATCGTTGCCGGCGCCACCGACGTCGGCCTCTGGATCACCAAGCAACTGCGCAGCCTGCCGAAGATCATCCACACGGGCCGCGTCAAGGCGCTCCATGCCGTCTCCGAGCGGACTGCAACCATCTCCATCGGCGCCGCCGTGACCTATGCCGAGGCCGAGAAACTGCTTGGCTCGATCTCGGTCGACATCGCGGAAGTTCTGCGCCGCATTGGCTCCAAGCAAGTGCGCACCTCGGGGACGGTTGGCGGCAACATTGCCAATGGCTCGCCCATCGGCGACATGCCGCCCATCCTCATCGCCCTTGGCGCGCGCATCAACCTGCGCAAGCTCGCAGACCAGCGCATCATTGAGCTCGAAGACTATTTCCTCGACTACGGCAAGCAGGACAGGCTCGCCGGGGAACTGCTCTGGCGCATCGACATTCCGAAGCTCAACAGCAATGAGCGCTTCTTCGCCCACAAGATCTCCAAGCGCTTTGACCAGGACATCTCGTCGGTCATGGCCGCCTTCAAGTTCATCATGGCGGGCCGCACCATCGGTGGCGCCAGGCTTGCCTTTGGTGGCATGGCGGCCACACCGCGCCGCGCCAGGGAAACAGAAGCCGCGTTGATCGGTCTCAAGATCGACGCACCGGAAACCTGGGATCAGGCCATCGCCACCCTGGCGAAAGACTTTACGCCGTTGAGCGACATGCGGGCGAGTTCGCACTACCGCATGGAGACCGCGCAAGCTCTCCTCCGCAAGGCTCTGGAAGAACTTGTCTATGGCCACGAGGTCAGGCTTGTCGGGCCGCCTCGCAAGGAGGCCTGGGCATGAGCAAGAAGCCTGCCGTCATTGCCAAGAGCAAACCGGCGCCCAAGTCCGTGGCAAAGCCCAAGGAACAGCCTAAGCCGGCTGTAAAGGAGAAAGCGCCTGCTGCTCCGGCACTGCCTGAAACCGTCGTTGTCGGCCAGCCGCACCGGCACGACAGTGCAGCACTGCATGTGCGCGGTGCCGCAGCCTATATCGATGATCTTCGCGAGCCCGAAGGCCTACTCCATGTTGCGCCCGGCTATGCCCGCGAAGGTGCTCGCGGCACTATTCTGTCCATCGATCTCTCCGAGGTCGAGAAAGCGCCGGGCGTGGTCCGTGTGCTCACTGCCAAGGACATCCCCGGCCAGAACGACTGCAGCCCGTCCATCGGTGGCGATCCCATCCTGGCCGATGGCGAGATCATCTTTCATGGCCAGGTGATCTTTGCCGTTGTGGCAAAGACGCGCGATCAGGCACGCCGCGCGGCGCGTTTGGGCAAGATCAGGATCTCGGCACGGAAGCCCGTGGTCACGGCCGATGATGCCGTCATCCGCAGCAGCGACGACGTGCTGCCGGAATATACCTTCACGCGTGGCGACGTCGCCGATGTCATCGCCAAGTCCGGGTCAATGCTGGTCGACAGTTTCCTCATCGGTGGCCAGGAGCATTTCTATCTCGAAGGCCAGATCGCCCTGGCCCTGCCCGACGACAATGGCGGCATGCTGGTTCATTCCTCGACACAGCATCCGACCGAGACTCAGCACAATGTCGCCCGCATGCTGGGCGTTCCCGACGGCAACATCACGGCGGAATGCCGGCGCATGGGTGGTGGCTTCGGCGGCAAGGAAAGCCAGGCTTCGCAATGGGCCTGCCTCGCAGCCCTTGCCAGCCATCACACCGGCCAGCCTGCCAAGTGCCGGCTCGACCGCGACGACGACATGATCATGACCGGCAAGCGTCATGACTTCCGGGTGACGACGGAGACGGCCTACGACAGCACCGGCCGCATCACTGGAGTCAACGTGGAGTTCCTCTCCCGCTGCGGCTGCTCTGCCGATCTCAGCCAGGGCGTCAATGACCGCACCATGTTCCATGCGGACAACGCCTATTACTATCCGGCCCTGCGTATCCATTCGCGGCGGCTGCGCACCGACACGGTTTCCAACACGGCCTTCCGTGGTTTTGGCGGGCCGCAGGGTGTGCTCTTTGCCGAGCGCCTCATGGAAATCATCGCTTTCAAGAGCGGCAAGGATCCGCTCGATATCAGGAAGCGCAATCTTTACGGCAAGAACCGCGATATCACGCCCTACGGCCAGGTGGTGACGGGAAACCTGCTGCCAGAAGTGATCGCGCAACTGGAGGAAAGCGCCGACTACCGTGCCCGCCGCGAGGCCATTGCCGCCTTCAATGCCGAGAACCGCATTTTCAAGAAGGGTATTTCACTGACACCGGTGAAGTTCGGTATCTCCTTCACGCTCACCCACATGAACCAGGCGGGCGCACTGGTGAATGTCTATGCCGACGGTTCGGTGCAGATCAATCACGGTGGCACCGAGATGGGGCAGGGCCTCTACACCAAGGTGGCGCAGGTAGTGGCCGAGGTTTTCGGCATCAGCCTCGAACTCGTGCGCATCACCGCCACGACCACGGGCAAGGTGCCGAACACATCGCCGACGGCGGCATCATCGGGGGCTGATCTCAACGGCATGGCCGCCAAGCGCGCTGCCGAGCAGGTCAAGGACAACATCTCGAATGTCGTCTGCCGCGACTGGAAGGTGCCCAAGTCGTCGCTCGTCTTCAAGGACGGTCAGATTATCTCGGGCGAGCGCAGCATGAGCTTCGGCGATGCCTGCAAACGGACCACGCAGGCGCGCCTGCCGATTTCGGCCACAGGCTTCTACGCAACGCCGGAGATCACCTGGGACCGCGTCAAGGCCACCGGCCGTCCCTTCCTCTATTATGCCTATGGTGCAGCCTGCTCCGAAGTGACCATCGATACCATGACCGGCGAGATGCGGGTGGACCGCGCCGACATCCTGCATGATGCCGGCAAGTCGCTCAACCCGGCCATCGACATCGGTCAGATCGAAGGTGGCTATATCCAGGGCATGGGCTGGCTCACCACCGAAGAGCTTGTCTATGACGGCGAGGGTCGGCTGCGCACCCATGCGCCCTCGACCTACAAGATCCCCTGCGCCTCCGACACGCCTGCCGATTTCCGCGTCGCGCTCTTTGAATCACAAGGCAACATTGAGGATACGATCTTCCGCTCCAAGGCCGTGGGCGAGCCGCCGGTGATGCTGGCCACATCGGTCTGGACGGCGATTTTCAGCACCATCGCCGGTCTGGGTCAGGGGGCCATCCCGGCCCTCGATGCACCGGCCACGCCGGAAGCCATCATGCACGCCATCAAGAGTGTGCGCGCATGACGGTCATCGCCCGCGCCAGATCGCTCGTTGCCGCCGGAGAAACAGTGGCGATCGTGCGGGTGAGCCGGGTGTGGGGGTCAGCACCTCGCGAGGAGGGTGCCACGATGCTGGTGTCGGCACGCGGAACATCAGGCTCGATTGGTGGTGGCACGCTGGAATGGAAAGCCCTGGCCGAGGCACAGCGCATGCTGGCCCGCGGGCCGTCGCGAGCCGTGACACGTCATGCCCTTGGTCCCGATCTTGGGCAGTGCTGCGGCGGTCAGGTGGAGCTTGCAACCTCGGTCTATGATGCCAGCAATCTTGCAACACTTGAAGAGCATCTGGCCGCGCCGCGCCAGCTCTATCTCTTCGGTGCCGGCCATGTGGGCCGGGCGTTGGTCTTTACCCTGTCGCAGACGGATGTTGCCGTGACCTGGATCGATCCGCGGCCCAATGCCTTTCCCTCCGTCGTTCCCGGCAATGTGACGATGCTGGAAAGTGACGATGCGGCGCAGATTCTCGCTGCCGCTCCACAAGGCAGCCTCGTCTATGTCATGACCCATTCCCATGCGCTCGATCTGGTGATTGTCGATGCCAGCCTGCGCCAACCGGCCATCGCTGCAACCGCCCTGATCGGCAGCGCCACCAAGCGAGCCCGCTTCGAGAAGCGCCTGCGCGAGGCGAATATCGACGCGGAACAGGTTGCCTCACTTATTTGCCCCATCGGCATCGGCGGCATCGCCTCCAAGAAGCCGGAAGCCATCGCCATTTCGGCTGCAGCACAGATTCTGGCGGTGGACGAAAGGCTGAAACGCGAAGAAGCTTCTTCTCCTCTGGTCATGTCAACCCGGCAGGCACGTGCATGAGTGCAAACGAAATCACACCGCTCCTTGAGGCCCGGAACATCGTCAAGATCTTCGGGACGCTCCGGGCCAACGACGACGTGACGCTGAAATGCATGCCCGGCGAGATTCATGCCTTCCTCGGCGAGAATGGTGCGGGCAAATCGACTCTCGTCAAGATGATCTATGGCGCCCTGCAGCCAACCTCGGGGCAGTTCTTCTGGAATGGCCGCGGGGTGGTTATCGCCAGCCCCTCGGTTGCGCGCCAGCTCGGCATCGGCATGGTGTTCCAGCACTTCTCGTTGTTCGAGGCGCTGACAGTGGCCGAGAACATCGCCCTGGCCATGCCCGGCAGCTTTGATCTCGGCGCCCTCTCCGCGCGCATCAGCAAGGTCTCGGCCTCTTATGGCTTGCCGATTGCCCCCGATGCTGTGGTCGCCGATCTTTCCGTCGGTGAACGCCAACGCATCGAGATCATCCGCTGCCTTCTGCAGGAACCGAAACTGCTGATCATGGATGAGCCGACATCGGTGCTCACACCGCAGGAGGCCGACCAGCTCTTTGCCGTCTTGAAGCGGCTGGCATCGGAGGGCTGCTCGGTCCTCTACATCAGCCATCGCCTTGAAGAGGTGAAGGACCTTTGCGACTCCGCCACGATCCTGCGCCATGGCAAGGTGGTGGCCTGCGTCAATCCGAAGAAGGAAACGGCCGCAAGCCTCGCCCGCCTCATGGTCGGCGGCGATGTCCATGCCGTGAAACCGGCCAAGGCAGGTACAGTGGGCAAGGAAAGGCTGCTGCTGAAGAACCTGTCGCTCGCGGCCGATGGCCAGTTTGCCGTTGCTCTGAAGAACATCTCGCTTGCTGTGCGGGCCGGGGAAGTGGTTGCCATTGCCGGTGTGGCAGGCAACGGCCAGGGTGAATTCTTTGACGCCATCTCCGGCGAGCGGCCTGTCGAGACAGGGATGGTCGAGATCGATGGTGTTGCCATGGGCCGCGCCGGCATCAATGCGCGGCGCAAGGTCGGTGCTGCCTTTGTCCCGGAAGAGCGCCTGGGGCATGGTGCCGTTCCGGAATTTCCGCTGTCACAGAATGTCCTGCTCTCGCGCCATGCCGCTGACGACAGGCTGGTGAAGAAAGGCCTCGTCCAGAAGGATGGCGCGCGCGAAACCGCTGAGCGCGTGATCAAGGCCTTTGACGTGCGCAAGGGCAAGCCCGATCCGGAGGCGCGTGCCCTTTCCGGTGGCAACCTTCAGAAATTTGTTGTCGGGCGCGAGTTGGACCGCACACCCGCCGTGCTGGTGATCAACCAGCCGACCTGGGGTGTAGATGCCGGTGCTGCCGCCGCCATTCGCCAGGCTATTCTCGATCTGGCGGCGCAGGGCTCGGCCGTGCTTGTCATCAGCCAGGATCTTGATGAGATTTTCGAGGTCGCGACGCGCATTGCTGTCATATCCCGTGGCGAACTGAGCGAGGCGCGGCCGGCTGCGGCCTGGAGCCGCGAAGCCATCGGCCTGATGATGGCAGGCGCCCATGAGCAGAAGCACGACAGCAGGAAGGAGAAGCGCCATGCGGCTGGTGCTTGAAAAACGCCCCGAGGCCTCCGCGGCCATGGCGATCGCCTCGCCGCTGATCGCGCTGGCGCTCACGGTCGTCACCGGTGGCATCATCTTCGCCCTGCGCGGCAACAACCCGGTGGATGCCATCTATGTCTATTTCATCGAGCCATGGGTTGCCCTCTGGTCGGTCGAGCAGATCATCGTCAAGGCCGCGCCACTGGTGCTCATCGGGGCCGGGCTTTCCGTCTGCTATCTCGCCAATGTCTGGAACATCGGGGCGGAAGGCCAGTTCACCATGGGCGCTGTCCTTGGCGGTGCCATTCCGGTGCTCTTTCCTGAATGGCAGTCACCACTCACGCTCATTACGATGCTGGCGCTGGGCATCATCGGCGGCATGGCCTGGGGGGCAATACCGGCGCTCCTGCGCAATCGCTTCAATGCCAATGAAATTCTCACGAGCCTGATGCTCGTCTATGTGGCGCAGCTCTTCCTCGACTGGCTGGTGCGCGGGCCCTGGCGCGACCCCATGGGCTTCAACTTTCCCAAGTCGATCACCTTCTCCAACTGGCAGCTGCTGCCCTACCTGACGAGTGGCATTCATCTGGGTGTGATCTTTGCCATCATCGCCGCCGTGGCGCTTGCCCTCCTGCTGGGCCGCACCATGAAAGGCTTCGAGATCCGCGTGGCAGGCCAGAGTCCACGAGCCGCACGCTTTGCGGGCTTCTCGCAGAAATGGACGGTGCTGTTCTGCTTCCTGCTCTCCGGTGGCCTGGCCGGGCTCGCCGGTGTCTCGGAAATTGCCTCGGTCGTCGGGCAGCTGCAGCCGCAGATTTCGCCAGGCTACGGTTTTGCCGCCATCATCGTTGCCTTCCTCGGGCGCCTCAATCCCATTGGGGTCATTCTTGCGGGCGTGCTGCTGGCGCTGAGCTACATCGGTGGCGAGGCAGCGCAGATTTCCCTTGGCGTTTCCGAGAAGATCGCGCGCGTTTTCCAGGGCGTGCTGCTTTTCTACATCCTCGCCTGCGACACGCTCATCCTCTACCGCATCCGCTGGCAGCAACGCTTGCCGTCCGCGCAGGGGGCCTGAACGATGGATCTCTTCCTCACGATCATCACCGCCGCCACGCCGCTCCTTCTTGCGGCCATAGGTGAACTTGTTGTCGAGCGCTCGGGTGTCCTCAATCTCGGCGTCGAGGGCATGATGGTGATGGGGGCCGTCTGTGGCTTCGGTGCCGCCTTCCTGACCGGCAATCCCTGGGTTGGCGTCTTGGCTTCGATCATTGCCGGTGCAGCCATGTCGCTGTTGTTCGGCTTCCTCACGCTCACGCTTCTTGCCAATCAGGTGGCAACCGGGCTTGCGCTCACGCTGCTCGGTATTGGCCTTTCCGGCCTGATCGGCGAGAGTTTTGTCGGCCAGCCGGGCGTCAAGCTTCCTGTGGTCGCCGGCATTGATCCGCTTATCCCCTTCTCTGTGATCCTCACGGCCGGCGTCTCATATGTGCTGTTCCGCACGCGGTCGGGGCTCATCATCAGGGCCGTTGGCAACAGTCACAGTGCGGCCCACGCCCTGGGCTACAATGTGATCGCCGTGCGCTATCTCTGTGTGATGTTTGGCGGCGCCTGCGCAGGCCTTGCCGGCGGCTATCTGTCGATCGTCTATACGCCGCAATGGGTGGAGAACATGACGGCCGGCAAGGGCTGGATCGCGCTGGCCCTGGTTGTCTTTGCCTCATGGCTGCCGTGGCGCGCGGCAATCGGTGCCTATCTTTTCGGCGCGATCTCGATCCTGTCCTTCGTGGTCCAGACTTATGGTCTGGGGATCCCGTCGCAGTTCTTGAATTCCTTGCCTTACCTCGTAACAATCCTCGCACTTGTGCTGATCTCTGGAAACCGGGCGCTGTCCAAGCGGAACACGCCTGCCTGCCTGGGCCAGCCCTTTGTGCCGGACCGCTAATTCTGAAAGCAAAACCACTGAGAGGGAGACTGACTATGAGAAAATTCTTGATGACCGCCGCTGCTGCCGCACTGGCACTCGGCGCTGCCTCGGCTTCGGCCGAAGCGGCGATGGACAAGGTCAAGGCCTGCTGGACCTATATCGGTCCGATCGGCGACTTCGGCTGGTCCTACCAGCACCATCAGGGCCTTGAGGCCGTGAAGAAGGAATTCGGCGACAAGGTCGAAACCGTCTATGTCGAGAACGTGCTTGAAGCCGATTCCGAGAAGACCTTCGAGCGCCTTGCCCGTGAAGGCTGCAACCTCATCTTCGGCACGTCCTTCGGCTATATGGAGCCCATGCTGAAAGTGGCGGCCAAGTTCCCCGATGTGAAGTTCGAGCACGCCACGGGCTACAAGACGGCGCCGAACCTTGGCACATACAATGCCAAGTTCCACGAAGGCCGCTACGTGATCGGCCAGATCGCCGCCAAGGTGTCGAAGACCGGCAAGGCGGGCTACATTGTCTCTGTGCCGATTCCGGAAGTGATCTCCGGCATCAACGCCTTCATGCTGGGTGCGCAGTCGGTCAATCCCGACTTCAAGGTCGAGATCATCTGGATCAACAGCTGGTTTGATCCGGGCAAGGAAGCCGATGCGGCCAAGGTCCTTCTGAGCAAGGGCGCCGACATCATGGTTCAGCACACCGACTCGACAGCACCTCTGCAGGAAGCTGAGAAAGTGGGAGCCCAGGGCTTCGGCCAGGCTTCTGACATGATCAAGTTCGCCCCCAAGGCGCAGTTGACGGCGATCGTGGATGATTGGGCTCCGCACTACATCAAGAGCGTGAAGGCCGTGATGGACGGGACCTGGACCTCGGGCCAGTACTGGGGTGGCATGAACGACGGTGAAGTTGCCATGGCAGCCTACACCAACATGCCGGAAGACGTGGCCAAGATGGCCACCGAGACCGCGGAAGCGATCAAGACTGGTAAGCTGCATCCCTTCACCGGCCCGATCACCAGGCAGGACGGAACGGTTGTCGGTGAAGCCGGCAAGCCGCTTTCCGATGGCGACATCCTAGGCATGAACTGGTACGTCAAGGGTATTGACGACAAGCTGCCGCAATAAGCGGTTCTGAACTCATAGTGCCGGGTGTCGTAACTGGCACCCGGCATTTTTGCGGGAAGCTGCAGACGTGATCGATCCCTTCATTGCCGACTGGCTCAACCTGCTTCTGCGCTGGGGCCACATGATTGCCGGCATCGCCTGGATCGGCACGTCTTTCTATTTTGTCGCCCTCGACTTCTCCTTGCAGACGCGTGAGGGCCTTCCGGCCGGTGTCCGCGGCGAGGCCTGGGAGGTCCATGGCGGTGGCTTCTATCATGTGCAGAAATATCTCTCGGCACCGTCGTCGCTTCCCGATCATCTGACCTGGTTTAAATGGGAGGCCTATCTCACCTGGGTCACCGGCTTCTCGCTGCTCGTGGTTCAGTATTATCTGAATGCCGGGAGTTTTCTTGTGGATCCGGCAATCATGCCGTTGAGCGACATGCAGGCCATCGGCATCTCGCTCGCTGCCATTGCCGGCGGCTGGATTGTCTATGATGTCCTCTGCCGCAAGCTCGCCATCAATCATCCCACTTGGCTGCTTGCCGGCCTGATCCTGCTCATTGCCGGTGCCGCCTATGGCTTCACCCATGTCTTCTCGGGCCGTGGCGCCTGGATTCATGTCGGCGTCTTCATCGGCACCATGATGGCCGCCAATGTTTTCATGGTGATCATTCCGAACCAGAGAAAGATCGTTGCTGCCCTGATGCGTGGCGAAGCGCCGGACCCGAAGTTCGGCGCCATGGGCAAGCAGCGCTCGCTGCACAACACCTATCTCACCTTGCCCGTGCTGTTGATGATGGTGTCGAACCACTATGCCTTTCTCACCGGCCATCCGCAAAGCTGGATCCTGATCTGCCTCGTGGTCGTCGGCGGCGCTGCCTTGCGTCATTATCTGGTGCGCACCGAGGTGGGTGACGACCAGAAGGATATCGCCTGGGTGCTTCCCGTCATCGCAGGCGCGCTGGTGCTCGCCATGATGCTGACCGCACCCACGGCGCGTCCGACATTCTCCGGCACCGTCACTGACGAAGAAGCACTGTCGATCGCGCAGAGCCGCTGTGCCGCCTGCCACTCCGCAAAGCCGCTTGATCCCACCGTCAAAGCCGCGCCGAAGGATATTGCCCTGGAAACGCTGGATGAGCTGCGCCGCCATAAACAGCAGGTCCTGGCGCAGGCTGTCTTCTCGCGCGCCATGCCGCTCGGCAACAAGACGGCGATGACCGATGAAGAGCGCGCCAAGCTTGGCGCCTGGCTCGACACACAATGAAGACGCTTGCCGAAGTCAATTCGTTGCCGCCTGAGGCTTTCGTTGCCGCTTTCGGTGATGTCGCCGAGCATTCGCCCTGGGTGGCCGCCGCCGCTGCCGTATCACGTCCCTTCGGGGGACGCGATGCCATGATTGCAGCCTTTGAGCGCACCTTGCGCGCCGCGCCGCCGGACAGGCAACTGGCCCTGATCCGTGCCCATCCCGATCTGGCAACGCGTGCGCGGCTCACCGATGATTCCAATCGCGAACAGCAGGGCGCTGGTCTCGACACGTTGACGGCAGAGGAGTTTGCCCGCTTCACCAGCCTGAATTCGCTCTACAAGGAGCGCTTCGGTTTTCCCTTCATCTTTGCAGTGAAGGGTGCGGACAAGCACCAGATCCTTGAGAGCTTTGAGGCGCGCGTGCACAACAGCAGGGAGCAGGAGTTCGAGATGGCGCTGACACAGGTCATGCGCATCTTCCGCTTCCGCATCGAAGACAGGGTCGCGCCATGAGCAAGCTGATCCGGGGCCAGACTCTGTCCTTTGCTGCAGATGGACAGTCGGTGGTTCATCACCAGAAGGGCGTTGTCGCCGTTGCGGACGATGGCCGTATTGCCTGGACCGGCAGCATCGACAAGCTTCCGGACGCCTATGCCACGTGGAAGGTCGAGGATCACGGCCACAGGCTGGTCGCGCCTGGCTTCATCGACGCGCACATTCATTTTCCACAATACCGCATCTTGGCGGCGCCCGGCAAAGACCTGCTCGACTGGCTGCATCGCTTCACCTTTCCGGAAGAGGCGCGCTACGCCGACCGCGATCATGTAGCAGCGGCAGCCGATATCTTTCTGTCCCGGCTGGCTGCGCATGGCACTACGGCGGCCCTTGCCTTCTGTTCCGTTCATAAGGCCTGCGCAGATGAGCTCTTCAAAGCGGCGGCCCGGCGCAACATGGCGCTTGTGACCGGCAAGACCATGATGGACCGCAACGCCATTCCGGCCGTCCACGACACGCCGGAGACGGGCGCGCGCGAGAGCGAGGAACTTTACAGGGCCTGGAATGCAAAGGGGCGTCTCCGCTACGCCGTTACGCCTCGCTTCGCCATCACCTCCAGCGAGGCGCAGCTCAGGCTCTCGGGCGAATTGCTGGCGTCACTGCCGGATGCCCTGATGCAGACCCACATCTCCGAAAGTCCTGGTGAGATTGCCTTCGTCAAGGAACTCTTCCCGCAGGCCCGGGATTATACCGATGTCTATGATCGCTTTGGCCTGTTGTCGCCGCGCTCGCTTTTCGCCCATGGCGTCCATCTCGGTGAGCGCGAGGCCGGGCGCATGCATGAGGCAGGCTGCACGGTAATCCATTGCCCGACCTCGAACACCTTCCTTGGCTCCGGCCTCATGTCGATGCCGCATCTGCGCAAGGCGGCGCGGCCTGTGGATCTGGCGCTGGCAACGGATGTGGGCGGTGGCACAAGCTATTCCATGCTCGCCACCATGGGTGAGGCCTACAAGGTGCAGATGCTGTCGGGCTACAAGCCGAAGGCCGTGGAGCTCTTCGCCATGGCGACAATCGGAAATGCTGCGCGGCTTCACATGGCCGGCGAAACAGGTTCTCTTGAGGCCGGCAAATTTGCCGACATTGCCGTGCTGGATCCGGAGGCCACGCCGGTTCTTGCGGCCCGTCACGAGGTGTCCGAAACGCTGGAAGACGTGCTCTTCGCCCTTCTCATCCTGGGCGATGACCGGGCGGTCTCCGCGACCTACATTGCAGGCGAGAAGGTTCATGAGCGTTCCCTATCCACGTGACATGAAGGGCTACGGCCGCGCCATTCCCGATCCCAGGTGGCCGGGGGGTGCTTATGTGGCCGTGCAGTTTGTCCTCAACTATGAAGAGGGCGGCGAGAACAACATCCTCCATGGCGATGCCGCCTCGGAAGCCTTTCTCTCCGAGATTGTCGGCGCCCAGCCCTGGCCCGGTCAGCGCCACTGGAACATGGAATCAATCTATGAGTATGGCGCGCGCGCCGGCTTCTGGCGCCTCTGGCGCCTATTTACCGGGCGCAAGGTGCCGCTCACCATCTATGGCGTGGCCACGGCGCTGATGCGCTCACCCGATCAGGTGGCGGCCATGAAGGAGGCAGACTGGGAGATCGCCTCGCATGGCCTCAAATGGGTCGAGCACAAGGATATGCCCGAAGAGGTCGAGCGCCAGCAGATCGCCGAGGCGATCAGCCTTCATGCAGAGGTGACGGGCGAGAAGCCGCTGGGCTGGTACACGGGGCGCTGCTCCATGAACACGACGCGGCTGGTCATGGAGCAGGGCGGCTTTCTCTATTCCTCCGACGACTATGCCGATGATCTGCCCTACTGGCTGCGCAAGGCAGACGGTGCCCCGCATCTCATCATTCCCTACACGCTCGACGCCAACGACATGCGCTTTGCCACGCCGCAGGGCTTCAATACTGGCGATCACTTCTTCCAGTATCTCAAGGACAGCTTCGATTGCCTCTATGAGGAGGGCCGCCGCGGCTCGCCCAAGATGATGTCGGTGGGCCTCCACTGCCGCCTGGCCGGGCGGCCGGGCCGGGCGCTCGGAATCGCCCGCTTCATCGACTATATCCTTGAAAAGGATCGTGTATGGATTCCGCGGCGCATTGACATTGCCCGCCATTGGCACGATCACCATCGGCCTTGATGCCAAAGTTTGCCGCCAACATCTCGCTCATGTTTCCGGAAGTCCCCTTTCTGGAACGTTTCGCCGCTGCCCGTTCCGCCGGTTTCAAGGCGGTCGAGTTCCAGTTTCCCTATGCCTTCGCGGTCAAGGACATCGCTGACCGGGTGAAGGACAATGGCCTTGAGGTCATTCTCTTCAATCTGCCGCCCGGTGATTTTGACAAGGGTGAGCGCGGCATCGCCTGCCTCCCGGGCCGCGAGGATGAATTCCGCAGCGGCATCGGCCGCATGCTGGAATATGCCAAGGCCGTGAATTGCCGGAAGATCAACTGCCTGTCCGGCATCAAGCCGCAGGGCCTCGATCGCGAGGCAGCGCTCGGCACGCTGGCTTCCAATCTCGCCATCGCCGCCGATGCGCTTGGCAAGGAAGGTGTCCAGCTTCTCGTCGAGCCGATCAACGTCGTCGATATTCCGGGCTTCCTTCTCAACCGCAGCAGCGACGGCATCGCCATGCTCGATCGGGTCGGCTCATCCAATATCTGGCTGCAGTATGATGTCTATCATATGCAGCGCATGGAGGGTGAGATCTCGGCCACCGTGCAGCGCCTCCTGCCGCGCATCGGCCATATCCAGATCGCCGATGCGCCGCAGCGCTTCGAGCCGGGCACTGGTGAAGTGAACTACCGCCATGTGCTCAACCATATCGATGCCATCGGCTACACCGGCTGGATCGGCTGCGAATACAAGCCGCGGACGACAACCGTCGAAGGCCTGCGCTGGATTGCCGATCACGGCTTCTCTCTATGACTGACGCCCGCGGGCTGTTGCGGGCCATGTTCGACGCGGCCGTGGCGGCGGCCCTGCCGGAGAAATCCGTGCCGCGCTTCCTGCCGCAGCCGCCCAAAGGCCGCACCATTGTCGTCGGTGCCGGCAAGGCCTCCGCCGCCATGGCCAGGGTTTTTGAGGATCATTGGCAGGGGCCGCTCGAAGGCCTTGTCGTGACGCGCTATGGCCATGGCGCAAAGACCCGGCAGATCCGCGTGGTCGAGGCGTCGCATCCCGTGCCCGATGCCGCCGGTGCCGCTGCCGCAGCCGAGATGCTCGCTTGCGTTCAGGGACTGACGGCCGATGATCTTGTCATTGCGCTGGTTTCGGGCGGTGGCTCGGCCTTGCTGTCGCTGGCCGCCGAGGGCATCACGGCAGAGGAAAAGCGCGCTGTGAACCGGGCGCTTCTCGCCTCTGGTGCACCCATTCATGAGATGAATTGCCTGCGTAAGCATCTCTCGCGCATCAAGGGTGGCCGCCTTGCGGCTGCAGCCTTCCCGGCGCGCGTTGAAACCCTCGTCATCTCCGATGTCCCGGGCGATGATGTTTCCGCTGTCGGATCAGGGCCGACGGTTGCCGATCCGACGACCTTTGCTGAAGCCCGCGCCATTATCGCCAAATACGGCATTGCCGTGCCAGACTCCGTGCGCCGGCATCTGGAGCGCGCTGCCGATGAAACACCAAAGCCCGGCGATCCGCGTCTGGCCCGCGCCACGACGCATCTCATCGCCTCACCGCAAACCTCCTTGGAGGCCGGTGCTGCTGTGGCGCGTGCCCACGGAATTGCACCGCTGATCCTGGGAGACGCGCTCGAGGGCGAAGCCCGGGAGATGGGCTTCATGATGGCCGGCATGGCCCGGCAGGCGCGCAATTTTGCCCAGCCGGCCAGGCCGCCTTGCGTATTGATCTCGGGCGGCGAGACCACCGTGACGGTGAAGGGTACAGGCGTTGGCGGGCGCAATGTCGAGTTCCTGCTGGCGCTCGCCCTCAAGCTCAACGGTGCGGACGGCATCCACGCCCTGGCCGCCGACACGGACGGCATTGATGGTGCAAGGGAGGTGGCGGGCGCCCTGATCACCCCCGATACGCTGGCAAGGGCGCGGGCTCTCGGTCTCGATGCCTGGGCCATGCTCGGCAACAATGATGCCCACAGTTTCTTTGAGAAGCTCGGCGATCAGGTGGTGACCGGGCCGACGCTGACCAATGTCAACGACTTCCGCGCCATCCTGATCGAATAGCCCCGCGCGCGATTGCTTTTTGGCGCGTCCTCAGCATAGTTGCGCGCCAACAACGACAAAGATCATCACGGGGAGGAACCCATGCCGCAATTCATCAATGCCAAGGAAAGCCTTGTTGTCGACGCACTTGATGGCCTTCTGCGTGCCAGCGGCGGCAGCAATCTGGCCCGCCTCGACGGCTATCCGGGCATCAAGGTGATCCTGCGCACCGATCACAAGCCCAGCCAGGTGGCGCTGGTGGCTGGTGGTGGTTCAGGCCATGAGCCGGCCCACGCCGGTTTTGTCGGCCCCGGCCTGCTCACGGCTGCGGTCTGCGGCGAGGTCTTTGCCTCGCCCAGCGTCGATGCGGTCTTCGCCGCCATCATGGCCGTGACCGGCAAGGCCGGCTGCCTCCTGATCTTCAAGAACTACACCGGCGACAGGCTCAACTTCGGCCTTGCGGCAGAGCGTGCCCGCGCCCTCGGCAAGAAGGTGGCCATCGTCATCGTCCGCGACGACATTGCCCTGCCTGATATCGCCCAGCCGCGCGGCATTGCCGGCGTCATGTTTGTCGAGAAGATCGCGGGCCACTATGCGGCCAAGGGCTGGAGCCTCGAGAAGGTGGCGAAGGTGGCGCAGAAGGCGGCTGATGGTCTTGTCTCGCTCGGCATTGCCCTGACCTCCTGCACATTGCCCGGCATCGGCCGCGAAGACCGTGTTCCGGAAGGCCAGGCCGAACTGGGCCTCGGCATCCACGGTGAACCGGGTGTCGATCTCATCGGTTTTGAAGGTGGCAAGCACGCCGCGAACCTCATTGCCGACAAGCTCTTTGCGGCGGCCCGTCCGGCGCGCTCCTATGCGCTGCTCGTCAACAATCTGGGTTCGACAACGCCGCTGGAAATGAGCCTGCTCACCAATGAAGTGCTGAAGGGCCCCCATGGCAAGAAGATCAAGCTCGTCTGCGGTCCGGCCAATCTCGTCACTTCACTCGATATGCATGGCTTCTCGCTCAGCCTCCTGCCACTTACGCCGGAGTTTGAGGTTGCGCTGAAGTCACCGGCGGCGCCGCTGGTCTGGCCCGGCGTCAAGCTCCACGCAAAGCCGAAGCTCGTGAAATTGCCCGCGGCCATGAAGGCGAGGCCTGCCAAGGCCAGCAAGAACCCGGAGCTGGCAAAGCTGGTGGACAAGGCCTGTGAAATCCTGATCGATGCTGAAGGCAAGCTCAACGCGCTCGATGCCAAGGTCGGCGATGGCGATACAGGTTCCACCATTGCCACGGCGGCGCGCTTCCTGCGCGATCACCTCAACACCATGCCGCTGGCCAGGCTTGATCAGTTCTTTGCCGCCGCGAGCGGGTCCTTCACCCGTTCCATGGGCGGCTCAAGCGGTGTGTTGATGGCCATTCTCTTCGCTGCTGCGGGTCATGCAGCGGCCTCGGGCGCGTCCTGGCCCAAGTCCCTGCAGGCAGGTCTCGACAAGATGATGGCTTATGGCGGCGCCTTGCCCGGCGACCGGACCATGGTCGATGCTCTGGTGCCGGCCCTGGCAGCCCTTGTCAAAGGCGAAAGTGTGCAATCGGCCGCACAGGCGGCCCGTGCCGGGGCCGACGCGACAGCCCACATGACGCGGGCCCGCGCCGGCCGCTCCAGCTATGTCTCGTCAGTCAAGCTGCAAGGCATCACTGATCCGGGTGCCGAGGCGGTGGCGACACTCCTTGAAGGCCTTGCGCGGCGATAGGTGCAAGCGGCTTCCGCTGCACGCCCGCATCAATGCCGGCGGCGCGGCTTGTGCCTGTCATCCCACTTCCTGTGGTGATGGCGCGGGAAATCCAGGAAGATCTGTGGCCGCACCACGAGCGGCGGGCGGCGCACCTGGGCTGTGGCGAGATAGCTTGCGCTGGCCCAGCCGCGCAGTCCCGGGCCGTTGATGGCGCACCAGCTGCCCTGGCAGAAGCGGACATTGATGCGCGCGCCATCATACAATGTTCCGATCACACGATATCCCGTGCCGGGCCCGCTCCTCACATTCAGGTCGGTGGTGGCATAGGCGGGATAGGCCATCGCTGCTGCCGAAGTTCCAACAAGGGCGGCAAAGACCGCCGCCGCGCAGAGCATGAACTGCCTTTTCATGTTGCTGTCCTTTCATCTGTCCGGGCCGTGCCGGAGTACTGTTGATCGATGCACCGGCGGCAATTGCGTCCGGTACGGTGAGGATCACAGTCTCTGCTGGGACATCGGCGGGAGTGAGGCGATGATGCGGCGCCTCTGCCTCATTTCGTCTCGAACTCACCGCTCTCGATCACCTTGAGCGTCGACGAGAAAGCCATCTGCAAATGGTCGCCCATGGCCTTGCGGGCCCGCTCGGGGTTGCGGCTGTTCAGTGCGCGGATGATTTCACGGTGCTGTTCGAGCGTTGCCTCGCCCTGGCCCTCGCGCGGCAGCATGACATGCCGGCACCGGTCGAGCTGGGCCTTCGAGATTTCGATGGCGCGCCACAGCCGGTCGAGATTGCTGATCTCGGCGATAGTGCGGTGGAAGCGGTCATCGATGCCGATGGCCTCGGTGTAGCGATGCCGTTCGAGGGCGCGGGCATGGCTTGCAAGAATGTCGTTGAGCAGGTCGGCGGCGGCCTCGTTCATCCGGCCTGCCGCCTGCGCAGCACTCTCCATCTCCAGCGCGCGGCGGATCAGATAGGCCTGTTCCACTTCGTTGCGGCTGACGCGCGAGGCGCGCGTGCCTGACTGTGCCACCACGTCGACGAGATTTTCGTCACTGAGTTTCTTCACCGCCTCGCGCACCGGGGTGCGCGATATCCTGAGCTGGGCCGCCATGTGTTTTTCATCGAGCACTTCACCGGGGGCGATGCGTCCGGTAAGGATAAGGTGCCTGACCATGTCGTAAATCTGGTCGCGCAGCGGGCGGCTGCGGTCGAGGCGGGCGGCGTCCAACTCGTGTGGCATGCTGTCATACTAATATATCAGTTCTGGACATCAACGGGAAAACCTGCAAAACGTTCGCCCAAGAACAGAATTGGGAGGATCGGCGATGGGCAAGAACAACTTTCCCAAGCTGCATAATGCCATGTGGCCGGCACTTGTGGGCAAGGGTTCGGATTCCGAGCCGCCCATCGATCTCGATACGATGATCGCACTCACGGCCAAGGCGCAGGTGAACGGCGTCAAGTTTGACGGCATCGACATTTTCCATGCTGCGCCGCACACCAATATCGACTTCAGCGGCGACGAAGTGAAGAAGCTGGCCGACAAGGTCCGCAAGCATAATCTCGCCATCGGTTCCATCGTGGCGCCTGTCTGGCCGCCGGTTGGTGGTGGCTCAGCCATGGGTTCGCCGTCCGACCGCAAGAAGTTTGTCGCCAATGTCGAGAAGTCCTGCAAGCTCGGCGCCAAGCTCCGCGATCTGGGTGTGCGTCACTATGGCGTCATCCGCATCGACAGTGCCTCAAGCCCGGCCGAGTGGGCCAAGGATCCGGTGGGTAGCACCAAGAAGATCGCCCAGACGTTCCGCGAAGCCTGCTCTGTGGCTGCCGACTATGGCGAGCGCCTCGCTGCCGAAGGCGAGATCTGCTGGGGCGGCATGCATTCCTGGCGAGACATGATCAACACCCTTGAGGAGGTTGATCGTCCCCACACCATCGGCTTCCAGGCCGATATGGCCCACACGCTGCTCTACACCATGGGCTACAACGCCCCGAAGAGCCGCCTGCTGCCGGCCAAGTATGACTGGAAGAACAAGAAGCTGCTTGATGAGGCGCTGGTCAAGATGACCGATGCGCTGCGCCCCTGGACCATCGATTTCCATGTCGCGCAGAACGACGGCACGGTGAAGGGCCTCGGCTATCACGACAAGACCGGCCGCCACTGCATGGTGACCGACAAGAACGGCAAGCTCGACATCGTCAAGCATGCCGGGCTCTGGCTGCGCGGCAAGGATGGCGGCCTCACCAAGGCCTTCCGTCACATCTGCTGGGATGGCTGCATGTTCCCCAATGACGTGATGCTCAAGCAGCAGACCTGGAACGATATTCTCGCCACCATGATCAAGGTGCGCGACAAGCACGGATGGACGGCATAATGGCCAAGAAGAAGCTCAATGTCGGCATGGTGGGTTACGGCTTCATGGGCCGGGCCCATTCCAATGCCTTCGCCCAGGCTGGCCATTTCTTTGACTTGCCCTATCAGCCGGTGCTCAAGGCCGCGGCGGCCCGCAACGGCGAGAAGCTCAAGGCCTTTGCCGACCAGTGGGGCTATGAGTCGACCGAGACCGATTGGCGCAAGCTCGTTGAGCGCAAGGATATCGACCTCATCGACATCGCAGCGCCCAATGACATGCATCTGGAGATCGCGCTGGCCGCGGCTGCTGCCGGCAAGATGGTGATGTGCGAGAAGCCGCTGGGCCGCAACGCTGCTGAATCAGCGAAGATGGTCGAGGCGGTCGAGAAGGCCAAGGTGCCGAACATGGTGTGGTACAATTATCGCCGCATCCCCGCCGTCACCATGGCCAAGCAGCTCATCGACGAGGGCCGTCTCGGCAAGATTTTCCATTACCGCGCCAAGTTCCTGCAGGACTGGACGATTTCTGCCGATCTGCCGCAGGGCGGCCAAGGTCTCTGGCGCCTTGATGCGTCCGTGGCGGGCTCCGGTGTCACCGGCGATCTTCTGGCCCATTGCATCGACACGGCTATGTGGCTCAATGGCGGCATCGACAAGGTGACCGCCGTCACCGAGACTTTCATCAAGGAGCGCCACCACGCGCTCACCGGCAAGGCCGAGAAGGTCGGCATCGATGATGCCAGCCTCTTCCTCGCGCGGTTTGACAACGGCTCGCTCGCCAACTTCGAGGCGACACGTTATGCGCGTGGCCACAAGGCCCTCTACACGCTCGAGATCAATGGCGAAAAAGCCTCGATCTTCTGGGATCTGCATGATCTCCATCGCCTGCAGTATTTCGATCACCGCGACGAAGGCCGCACCCGCGGCTGGCGTTCGATTCACATTACCGATGGCGACCATCCCTACATGGGCAAGTGGTGGGTGCCGGGTCTCCAGATCGGATATGAACATTCCTTCATCCACCAGGTTGCCGACTTCCTTGAGGGCGTCGGGACTGGTAAGTCAGCGGCACCGGATTTCCGCGAGGCCATGGCGACCGATCTGGTCACCGATGCGGTGCTTAAATCTTCGGCAACGGGCCGCTGGGAAAGCGCCCGGGGATAACCAAAACCACGCGCGACCCTTGCGCTTGTCGGGGGACGCGATAGTCTGATCGCAATTGAGATAAAATATCGGGAATGGGAGCACGGATGTCAGCGAGCGCGAATACCGCACTGTCTCTGAAAGGCGTCACCAAACATTACGGCCGCGTCCGCGCCGTCGAGAACCTTTCCTTTGAGGTTGCAGAGGGCAGGTTTTTCGTCCTGTTCGGACCCAGCTCTGTCGGTAAGACAACAACGCTTCGCACCATCGCTGGACTTGTCCGCCCCGATGCCGGCTCGCTCGAGATTTTCGGCAAGGACATGACCGCAGCGGAGATCAAGGGCCGCGGCGTATCGATGGTGTTCCAGTCCTTCGCGCTCTATCCGCACCTCACGGTCTACGAGAATTTTGCCTATCCGCTGGTCGAGGAGAAGGTCGGCAAGGAAGAGATCGATCGCCGCGTGAAGGAAACCGCGGCGATGCTCAAGCTCGACAAGAAGATTGACCGCAAGCCCAACACGCTGTCAGGCGGCGAACAGCAGCGTGTGGCGCTTGGCCGTTCGCTGATCCGCCGTCCCAAGATTCTCCTGCTCGACGAGCCGCTGACCAACCTGGACGCCAAGCTCCGTCACGACATGCGTGCCGAGCTGAAGCGCCTGCACCGCCAGTTCGGCATGACCATTGTCTATGCGACGCCGGATGAGCTTGAGGCCCTGTCGATGGGCGAGGAAATCGCCGTCATGCGCGAGGGTGCTGTCGTGCAGCGCGGCACGCCCGACGAGCTCTACGAGAGCCCGAAGGATCTCTACGTGGCCGGCAAGATCGGCTCGCCGCACATGAACCTGTTGCAGGCCAAGACCGGCAAGGACAAGTCGACTTTTGAAACAGCCCTGGGCAAGCTGGTGAGCCCGAAGAAGCTTGCCGGCGCCCAGGCGGGCGAGGCCGCGATCGTGGGCATCAGGCCGAATGACATCCGTATCGCCAAGAAGGGCGAGGATGCGGTGAAGACACAGATCAGGATGCTGGAGCCGCTCGGCGACGTGACGGTTGTTTCCGTTGCCGCCGGTGAGGAGACGCTCCGCCTGGTGTTGCCGGAGCAGGTGGCCTCGGGGCTCGAGCCTGGCCAGGCGGCATCGATCTATCTTGATCCGGAAAAGTTCCACTTCTTCCGTGCGGCAGGAGGTGAGGCGCTGTCGTGAGGCGCGCCTTGCAATCTGCCGACTGAAGCGAATGCGGTTAACCAAGGGAGGAAACCTAAATGACCGTGATGATGAAAGTGAAGACACTGGCGACAGCAGCCGGCTTTGCCGCCGCGCTGATGGTTGGCGGTGCCAAGGTTGCATCTGCTGAAGATGTGACACTGACCATGGCGGTGCCTGATTGGCCGCCGACGCGCATCATGAAGAAGTTCTTCGACGAACAGTACAAGCCTGCTTCGGGCAATACCGTGAAGCTGGACGTGGACTTCATTCCGTGGCCGGACTTCTACACGCGCGTCAACGCTTCGCTCACCTCGGGCGAGCAGAAGTACAACTTCATTGTGTCTGACTCGCAGTGGCTCGGTGCCTTCGTGGAAGGCGGCTACTTCCGCAAGATCAACGATCTTCTGGACGCCGATCCGGCCTTCATGGCGACCTTCAAGTCGATCCATCCGAATCCGCTGAACGCCTACTCGACCTATCCCCACAAGTCGGAGAACTATTACGGCTTCCCGCAGTTCCCGGACGTTCTGGTGAACTACGGCCGTGCTGACGTTCTCTGCAACGAGGAAGAGCAGAAGAACTTCCAGGCCAAGTACAGCAAGAAGCTGCCTTGCACGGGCGAAGAGCTCGATGCGATGACCTGGGATGACTTCAAGAACGTCGGCGAATTCTTCCGCCGCAAGAAGGGCGAAATGCTCGCTGGCAAGCCTGCCGATGACGATTTCTACGGAATCGCCTTCCAGGCCGGCAAGGGCTACGACTTCTCGTCCATGCAGATCAACGGCTTCATCTGGCAGATGGGCGGCGACACCTGGGATGAAACCAAGGTTCCGAACGGCCAGGCCGAAGGCGTTGTGAACTCTCCGGAAGCCGTCAAGGCGCTCGAGAAGTACCTCAGCCTGATCGAGTACATGCCGCCGGTCGCCCGGACGGGCACCATGGACATCTTCAAGTCGGACGAACTGTTCCGCGAAGGCAAGGTGGCTATGAACGTCGACTGGATCGGCTTGGGCGAAGCTTCGCTCGATCCGAAGACCTCCAAGGTCTCCGACAAGCTGGTCTTCGGCCAGATGCCGGGCACTCTGGGTCCGGATGGCAAGATGATCCGTTGGTCCAACATCGGTGGCCAGCCCTTCGTGCTGACGACCTGGACGACCGACTCGCAGATCAAGGAAGCTGTCGAGTTCGTGAAGTGGTGGCTGTCTCCTGACATTCAGCACCAGTTCGCAGCCGGTGGCGGCCAGTCGGCCATCAAGTCGGTCTACGAAGATCCGAAGTACGTGACCTATCGTCCGTGGAACCGCGCTTGGGCTCCGCAACTCGACTGGCAGAAGGACGTCTGGCACGTTCCGCAGTTCTTCGAGCTTCTGACCCAGCAGCAGGACCAGTTCGACCTGGCCATCACTGGCAAGCAGGATGCGAAGACGACCTTGGACAACATTGCCAAGTTCCAGCAGAACCTGCTCACGGAAGCTGGTCTGATCCAGTAAAACGAACCTAGTCGCCGCGCGGGAGGGAACCTTCCCGCGCGGCTTTCTGTCAATTCCAAGGCGACGCGATAAACCAATGTCCGCTGTAGTGATCGACCGGCCGGCCCCCCAGCTTTTTGAGGTGGCCCCCGACAACTGGAAACTGGCCATTCTGGCAGGCCTCGTGGTCTCCATTCTGGCTGCCCTGGCCCTGCCGGCCTCGGTGTCCTTCTGGATCGTGGGTGCCATGGCGGCACTCGTCGCGGCGGCCTTCGTCGTCAATGCTTATCGCCGTGGCTATTACGGCGGGCTGCTCGTGGCTCCCGCCATTGCCGTTCTCTTCGTGATGAACATTTTCCCGCTGCTCTGGTCGCTCGGGCTTTCCTTCTTCGCCTATCAGTCGAACCAGCAGTCGATCCGCTTCGTCGGCCTCGCCAATTATGTGAAGGCCCTCACCAATGATCTGGCCGCACCGGCCAACTGGCATGCGTTGATCAACACCGCCATGTTCGTGGTCTTCACGGTGGCGGCCCAGATGATCGTCGGCTTCCTGCTCGCGCTGCTCTTCTCCAAGCAGTTTCCGCTGCGCAAATACCTGCTCATCCTCGTGCTCACGCCGATGATGCTCTCGGTCGTGGCCTCGGGCGTGTTCTTCACCTACTACTATGACCCGACCTTCGGCATTCTCTCTTACGTGATGAACCAGTTCAGCAACGAGCAGTTCATCCTCATGGACAACAAGGTCGGTGCCGTGGCCGGCATCGTCTTCGCCGATGCCTGGATGTGGTCGCCCTTCGTGATGCTGCTGGTTCTGGCCGGTCTCGTTTCGGTGCCCAAGTATCTCTACGAGGCAGCCGCCATCGACCGTGTCTCGGGCTGGCGGCAGTTCTGGAACATCACCTTCCCCTATATCCGCGGCCTGCTCATGCTGGCGCTTCTCTTCCGCACCATCGAGGCCTTCAAGCTCGCCGATCTCGTCATCCTGCTCACCAAGGGCGGCAACGACACGCTGACCATTTCGTACCATCTGATCCGCATCGCCAACGAGCAGAACAAGACGAGCGAAGGCGCGGCGATTTCCTATCTCATGCTCTTCATGGTGATCGTTCTGACCAATCTCTACCTCTATATCGCCAACCGCCGCAGCCAGGGAGCCTGAGCGATGTCCCAATCTTCATCCTTCCTGGAGCGTATCGGCTTCTTCAAGTCGGGCAATGTCGGTGAATCCGGCTGGGGCCGCACGCTCGGCGTCGGGCTCATCAGCCTCTTCTACTTCCTGCCCGTGCTCTTCATCATCTTCACCTCGCTGAAGCCGCAGGACATGGCGCTGTCGGTTCCTCCGACCTTGTCGCCGACGTCGCTTTTCGGGCTGATCCCCGATCACTATGTCTTCACGCCGACGCTGGAGAATTTCTCCTCGGTGTTCTCGCGCTCGATGACCTCGGGCGGTGCGCCTGAGCCCACGGGCTTCGACCGCTACTTCTTCAACTCGATCGTCATCGCCTCCACCTCGGTGTTCCTGGCGCTGATCATTGGCACACTGGCGGCCTATGGCTTCTCGCGTTATCCGCTGAAGGGCAACGACACCTATCTCTTCATCATCCTGACGACGCGCATGCTGCCGGCGATCGTGGTCATCATCCCGGTCATCCTGATGTTCCGCGTGGTCGGCCTCTCCGGCTCCTATATCGGCATCATCCTGCTCTACACGGCTTTCAACCTGGCCTTCACCATCTGGATGATGAAAAGCTTCTTCGACGAGCTTTCAACCGACGTGGAGGATGCCGCACGCATCGACGGCTCATCCGAAACCAAGGTCTTCCTGAAGATCTGCCTGCCGCAGGTGATCGCCGGTCTGGCCGCCACTTTCGTCTTCGGCCTCATCCTCACCTGGAACGAGTTCCTCTTCGCCCTGCTGCTCACGGGGCCGGACACGCGCACCGTGCCGGTCGCCATGAACCAGGCCGTCTCTTCCGGCGGCCGCGGCACCGACTGGACGCTGCTGGCCTCCATCGAGACGCTCTTCCTCATCCCTGTCTTCCTCGTCACCTTCTTCCTGCAGGACCACCTGCTGCGGGGTGTGACCTTCGGCACAGTGAAGCGCTAATCCATGTCCACGATCGAAATCAGAAAAATCACCAAGAAGTTCGGCGAGTTCGTCGCCGTGCGCGATGCCGACCTCAAGGTGGAGGCTGGCGAAGTGGTCTGTCTCCTCGGTCCTTCGGGCTGCGGCAAGACCACGACGCTGCGCATGATCGCGGGCCTCGAGCGTGCCACTTCCGGCGATGTCATCATTGCCGGCCAGCGCATGAACGAGCTTGCCCCCGACAAGCGCGACATCGCCATGGTCTTCCAGTTCTATGCGCTCTATCCGGCGCTGACGGTCGGCGAGAACATCGCCATGCCGCTGCACTATGAGGGCCTCTCTGCTGCCGAACAGCAGGCGCGCGTCAAGAAGGTCGCCGACATCCTGCATCTCGGCGATGTGCTGGACCGCCTGCCGGGCCGCATCTCGGAAGGTGAAAAGCAGCGCGTGGCCGTGGCCCGCGCCATCGTGCGCGATCCCAACTGCTTCCTCTTCGACGAACCGCTCTCGCGCCTCGATGTCGAACTGCGCCATTCCATGCGCGGCCAGATCAAGGGCGTGCTTTCGAACCTCTCGAAGGCAACAGTGATCGTGACCCATGACCAGCTTGAAGCGCTGACCATGGCCGACCGCATCGCCATCATGCGTGATGGCCTCATCGAGCAGGTGGGCAGCCCGCATGACGTCTTTGCCAAGCCCGCCAATCTCTTCGTCGGCAGCTTCATCGGCACGCCGCAGATGAATCTCATCAGCGCCAACTTCAAGAGCTACAACAACGGCAAGGCCAAGGTCACCTTCGACAAGCAGGACGTCGACATCGGCGTCAACCATGCGGTGGCCAAGCTCAAGCCCGGCCAGATCACCGTCGGCATCCGCCCGCGTGCCTTCTCGGTCGTCGGCAAGGACACCAAGGATACGATCGAGGCGGTTTCGGAGCTGATCGAGCCGATGGGCGCTGAAACCCTCATTCACGCCCGCACCAAGACGGGCAATGACATCCGCGTGGTGGTGCCGCGCGACAAGCGCGTGAAGATCGGCGAGACCCTTCACCTCGTGCCCGATCCGGCACAGACCCACATCTTCGGCGAAGACGGAAAGGCGGTGCGGGCATGAGCAGCAATCTCGACTCCGGCAAGGGCGGCATCACCCAGCAGGGCGCACTCCGCCTCGAATATTCGATCATCGGGCTTGGCATCCTCGCCCTGATCATGATCTTCCAGCCGTTCAGCCTGGCGCTCTTCACCATCGGCTCGATCCTGGTCGTCATTGCGGGGCTGGTGAACAACCTCCTGCCCATGGCGCAGCCCGGCGTTCAGACGCGCAGCATCATCACTGTCGCCATGGTCGTTGCCATGATCTTCGGCATCACGCTGCTGATCGCCATGTTTGCCGCGTCGCTCTACGGTATTTTCTTCCTCAAGCCGCCTGATCCGAACACCACGGCCGGCAAGATCCAGCTGGCGGCAACGCCCTGGTATCTGCACTCCTTCACCTGGACCATTGCCGTCATCACAGCCGTTCTCGCCGGCCTCATCACGCTGCGGTCGCGCAACAAGGCCTGAGGCCCATGGGGCACGACGTCTCCGTCATCGGCCTCTACATTCTCGATGTGCTGGGCCGTCCGGTCACGCGCATTCCCGAGCGGGGCGGTGTTGATTTCATCGAGGAGATCCGCCTCACGGTGGCCGGCACGGCCGGTGGCACCGTTGTAGACACGGCGAAGCTCGGCCTGAAGAGCCTTGCTGTCGGTGCCGTGGGCGATGACGAGAAGGCCGACTGGGTTCTATTCACCATGCAGAAGCACGGCATCGATGTGTCGGCGATGCAGCGGCTCAAGGGCGTCCCCACCTCGGCGACGATCCTCAATGTCAGGCCCAATGGCGAGCGTCCGGCGCTGCATGTGCGTGGCGCCTCGGATCACTTCGATGTCCCACCGGAACTCTATGACAAGGTCTTCGATGCGCCGATCATTCACCTCGGCGGCACGGGCCTGCTGCGCAAGCTCGATGGCCCGGCAAGCCTAACCCTTCTGAAGGAAGCGAAGAAGCGCGGGCGCACCGTCACCTTTGACCTGATCGCCGCCAATGCCGAAACGGCGAAGATCGTCATGCCGCTCCTGCCCTGTATCGACTACTTCATGCCTTCGATCGAAGAGGCAAAGGACATGTCGGGGCAGGCGACGCCGGAAGATTGCGCCCGCTTCTATCTCGACAAGGGCGCGGCCTGCTGTGTGTTCACGCTAGGTGGCGATGGCGCCTATTATGCCCACAGGGATGGCACGCGCATCACTGCGCTGGCCTATGACATCAAGGTGGTGGATACGACGGGCTGCGGCGATGCCTTTGATGCCGGCATGATTGCGGCCCTGCATCACAAGATGGATGTGGAGACGGCGCTGCGCTTCGCCCAGGCTGCGGCGGGCCTTGTCGCCACCGGGCTTGGATCGGATGCAGGCATCGAGTCGTTTGAGAAGACGCTCGCTGCCATGAAGACATGGAAGATGAAATGAAGGTGCGATCATGAGATTTCAGGGACGCCGTGCTGTTGTCACGGGAGGCCTTTCCGGCATTGGCGAGGCCGTGGCCAAGCGGATCACCGCGGAGGGTGGCAAGGTTGCCGTGTGGGATACCAATGGCGGCATCAAGACCGACATCTCGAATCTGGCCTCGGTTGAAAATGCCGTGGCCGAAACCATCCGCCAGATCGGCGGCATCGACATCCTGGTGAACAGTGCCGGCGTCACCGGCCCCACCGTGCCGGTCGATGGCTTTCCTATCGATGGCTGGATGCAGACCATCGCC
Source organism: Pseudomonadota bacterium (assembly GCA_020161855.1). Lineage (GTDB taxonomy): Bacteria > Pseudomonadota > Alphaproteobacteria > Rhizobiales > Aestuariivirgaceae > Aestuariivirga. The sequence continues at coordinate 226,865 of JAIUNJ010000001.1, read as the reverse complement.
GTCAATCTCAACGGCACATTCTTCACCAACCGCTCGGTCATCCCGCACATGATCGCGCAGAACTACGGCCGCATCGTCAACATCGCCTCGATCGCCGGCAAGGAAGGCAACCCCAATGCTTCGGCCTATTCGGCTTCCAAGGCCGCCGTCATCGGCTTCACCAAGTCGCTGGCCAAGGAACTGGCCAAGACCAACATCACGGTCAATGCGGTGACGCCCGCCGCGGTGCGCACCCCGATCTTCGACCAGATGCCGCAGAGCCACATCGACTTCATGCTGTCGAAGATCCCCAAGGGCCGCTTCGGCACGGTCGATGAGAATGCCAGCCTCATCTGCTGGCTGGCGAGCGAGGAATGCTCCTTCTCGACAGGCGCCGTGTTCGACATCTCCGGTGGTCGCGCCACCTACTAAAGGGCGCGGGAACTCGAGGTTAACAACCAAAACGGGAATAGCCGTTTCCTGAGCCATAGAAGCCTATACAGAGAATTTTATCATTGTCCGCTATCCCCCTAGCGGGCAACCCCTGAATCGCGCCCTGCGGCCCCCTGAGGTGATTTAAAGGCCTATTTAAAGTGTATAGTCCTAAGATATGATCTTGCTCGATGCAAGCATGGGGGACGCAGACCTCTTTCCCGTGGCTCCAACGTGATGATTGATTCATCATACCAGTTATGAGACAGAGGGCGAAAGCAACGTCGGGAGGGTTCATGACGAAACTCGCTTTGTTTGGCGCTGGTGGCAAGATGGGCATGCGGCTTGGCCGCAACCTCAAGGCCTCCACCTATGACGTGGCCGCCGTGGAACTGAGCCCGGCCGGTGCCCAGCGCGTGAAGGATGAGCTTGGCTGGACCGCCGTCGACGGCGATACCGCCATCCAGGGTGCCGACATCGTTGTCCTCGCCGTTCCCGATACGGTGATCGGCAAGGTTGCCCACGGCATTGTCAGCAAGCTCAAGCCAGGCGCCATGGTGGTGATCCTCGATGCCGCGGCGCCCTATGCCGGGCACCTGCCGGAGCGCAAGGACATTACCTATTTCATCACCCATCCCTGCCATCCGCCGATCTTCAACGACGAGACCGAGATGGCAGCGAAGCTCGACCGCTTCGGCGGTGTTGCCGCCAAGCAGGCCATCGTCTGCGCCCTGATGCAGGGACCGGAATCGGACTATGCCCGCGGCGAGGCCGTGGCAAAGACCATCTGGGCGCCCGTCATGCGCTCGCATCGCCTGACCGTCGACCAGATCGCACTTCTCGAACCCGGCCTCGCCGAAACCGTTGTCGCCTCGCTGCTCGATGTCATGCGCGAAGCCATGGACGAAGTGGTGGCGCGCGGCGTGCCGCTCGAGGCGGCCCGCGATTTTCTGCTCGGCCACATGAACATTCTTGGCGCCGTGATCTTCAAGGAACAGCCCGGCGTCTTCTCCGATGCCTGCAACAAGGCTATTCAATTCGGCAAACCCATGCTGATGCGCGATGATTGGAAGAAGGTCTTCGAGACCGATGAAATCGCCGCCAGCATCAAGCGGATCACCTGAGGCATAACATGACCACACTACGGGGCGTACTCATCGGTTGCGGTTTCTTCGCGATGAACCACCTGCATGGCTGGCGCGATGCAAAGGGAGCGGAGATCGTTGCCATCTGCGACAAGAATCCGGAGCGCCTGAAGATTGCCGGTGACCAGTTCGGCATCGCCAAGCGTTATGACGATGCCGAGGAGATGCTGCGCAAGGAAAAGCCGGATTTCGTCGACATCGCCACCACCGTGCCGAGCCATCGTGCCCTTGTGGAACTGGCGGCGCGCCACGGCGTGGCGGTGATCTGCCAGAAGCCCTTCGCCAGCAATCTTGCCGACGCCAAGGCCATGGTCGATGCCTGTGCCAAGGCCGGTGTGCCGCTGATGGTGCATGAAAACTTCCGCTGGCAATCGCCGATCCTGAAGGTGAAGGAGATTGTCGATGCCGGTGAGATCGGCACGCCCGCCTGGGGGCGGGTCTCCTTCCGCACGGCCTATGATATCTTCGCGGGCCAGCCCTATCTGGCGGAGGGTGAGCGCTTCATCGTCGAGGATCTCGGTGTCCATGTGCTCGATGTGGCGCGCTTCCTCTTTGGCGATGCCTTGAACGTCAGTGCACGGATCAAGCGGGTGAACCCCAGGGTCAAGGGCGAGGATGTCGCCACCGCCTTGCTTGACCATGGCGATGGTGTTGCCTCGATTGTCGACTGCTCCTACTTCTCGCCGGCTGAGGATGATCTCTTCCCGCAGACGCTGGTCGAGATCGACGGCACGAAGGGCGCCCTCCGCCTCGGTGCAAATTACCAACTGTCGGTGACGGCTGGTGGCAAGAGCCGCAATCTTGATGTTTCGCCGCCGCTCCTGCCCTGGGCCACGCGCCCCTGGCACAATGTGCAGGAAAGCGTCTCGCTCATCCAACAGCACTGGGTCGATTGCCTGAAGAACGGCACGGAACCGCAGACATCAGGGCGCGACTACCTGCAGACCTTCGCGCTGGTGGAAGCTGTCTATCAATCGGCGAGCAGCGGGCGCACCGTGCCGCTTGCCGGTCTGCTGGCCTAGCCCGGCCCCTGGCGGTTTGACACGTAAAGCGACCGCGAGCGCTCCAGATGCCTGACCATGGCCGCCTCGGCTGCATCGGGATCATTGGTCGCAAGATGCGAGATGATTTCCTCGTGTTCGGCCAGCGTGTATTTTTCCATGCCGGCCCAGATCAGCATCTCGCCGCGATAGGCCTTGAGCCAGCCCAGCATGGCCTCGCTCACCGCCGAAAAGATCGGATTGCCCGAGATGGCGGCGATCTGCGTGTGGAAGCGCATGTCGGAGGCGATGAAGCTGTCGGCATCACCCAGGGCCTTGCGCTGTTCTTCCAGCGTGGCGCGCAGGCGCTCAAGATCCTGTCCGGTGCATTTCAGGGCGGCCTCCCGCGCCATGCCGCGTTCGAAAAAGATGCGCGCCGTCTTCAGGTGTTCGAGAGAATCGGCGGAGAGCGACAGCATGATCTGCGCCGCCTGGTCCACCTGCCGCATCAGCGACTGTGGCGTCAGCTGCAGCACACGGGCCCGCTCACCGTGATTGATCTCGATGAGGCCGATGCTGGAGAGCTGCTGCATGGCCTCGCGGATGGCCGGGCGTCCGACACCGAAGCGCGTCATCAGCTCCCGCTCGGATGGCATCAGGCTGCCGGGCTGCATGGCGCCCTCGACAATCATGTGCTTGAGCCGTTCAAACACCTCATCCGAAAGCTTGCGCTTGGAAATATGTTCCGACCTGTCCATGCTGTCCTGGCGCTCCTTGGCAAAAGACCTCTTCATCATAGCAGCCCCGCGTCATGACAAAAGCCCAGTCCTTCGTCACCCTGACCTATCTGATCGAGACAGTGGGACACCCGGAAAAGCTTGCCGCCAAGATTGCCAGCGACCAGTCGACCGGCACCTTCGTGGCCGTTCCGGGGGAGACCGAGGAACTGAAGAACCGCGTGGCGGCGCGGGTTGTGGCCCTGAGGCCGCTGCCGCCGCTGGCCGTTCCTTCCTTCCCCAGCGCTGAGGCGGGCCCCTTCAACCGGGCCGAGGCCGATATCGCCTTTCCCTTCGAGGCCATCGGCACCGATCTTGCGGCCCTGATGACCATCGCCATCGGCGGGGTCTATTCGATCAAGGGGTTCACCGGCATCCGCATCATTGACATGAAGCTGCCCGAGGAATTCGGCCGGGCCTGGCCCGGACCGCAATTCGGCATTCCCGGCACGCGCCGCCTGACAGGTGTTGCCGGGCGCCCCATCATCGGCACCATCATCAAGCCGGCGCTGGGTCTGCGCCCGCCCGAGACGGCAGCCCTCGTGAAGGACGTGATCGAGGCCGATGTAGATTTCGTCAAGGACGACGAGAAGCTCATGTCGCCCGTCTATTCGCCGCTGGAAGCACGCGTGAAGGCGATCATGCCGACGATCCTTGAGCGCGAGCAGAAGACCGGTCGCAAGGTCATGTATGCTTGGGGCATCTCGGCCACTGATCCGGACGAGATGATGCGCAATCACGATATCGTGGTGAAACATGGCGGCAATTGCGCCGTCATCAACATCAACTCGATCGGCTTCGGAGCCTTTGCTTTCCTGCGCCGCCGTTCGGCGCTGGTGCTGCATGCCCATCGCAACGGCTGGGACATCCTCACGCGCCACCCCGGCCTCGGCATGGATTTCAGGGTCTGGCAGCAGTTCTGGCGGCTTCTCGGCGTCGACCAGTTCCAGATCAACGGCATCCGTGTGAAATACTGGGAGCCGGATGAGAGCTTCGTCAGCTCCTTCAAGGCGCTGGCAGCCCCGCTCTTCGATGCGAAAGATTGCCCGCTGCCTGTTGCGGGTTCCGGCCAATGGGGCGGGCAGGCGCCCGAGACCTATGAGAAGACAGGCCGCACGCTCGACCTCATGTATCTCTGTGGCGGCGGCATCGTCTCGCATCCCGGTGGGGCGGGCGCTGGCGTGAGGGCTGTGCGCCAGGCCTGGGAAGCGGCCGTGGCCGGCATTCCGCTGGAGACTTACGCCAAGGACCACAAGGAATTGGCACAATCCATCGCCACCTTCTCTGGCGGGAAGGGTGCATGAGCCGCCTCATTTCCTACTACGGCGATGACTTTACCGGCTCCACCGATGTCATGGAGGCTCTGGCGAGCCATGGCGTGAGCACGGTGCTTTTCACGCGCCTGCCAAGTGCCGAGGAGTTTGCGCCCTTTGCCGCCTATCAGGCTTTCGGCGTGGCGGGCACCAGCCGCAGCGAAAACCCGCAATGGATGGCGCAGAACCTGCCGCCGGTGTTCCGTTGGCTGAAAGCGCTGGCCGCGCGCTTCTGCCACTACAAGGTCTGCTCGACCTTCGATTCAAGCCCCACGACCGGCAGCATCGGCGCGGCAACGGAACTTGGCGCCGGCGTCTTCGGCCAGAAATGCGTGCCGCTCATCGTCGGTGCGCCACAGCTGAAGCGCTACACCTTCGCCGCCAATCTCTTCGCGGGCTATCGCGGCGAGACCTACCGCATTGATCGCCATCCCGTAATGTCACGTCATCCGGTGACGCCAATGGCCGAAGCCGACCTGCGCCTGCATCTGGCACGGCAGACAGCGATGAAAACGGTGCTAGCCGATGCCGCCTGGCCGCACGAGGGCATCGGCCTGCTCGATGTCTTCGATGCTGCGACGCAGATGATGGCAGGCGAGAGACTGCTGGCACTTCCCGCTTATGCCGCGCCCTTTGTCGTCGGCTCGTCGGGTGTTGAATACGCGCTGGTGAAGGCGCTGGCGGCGCGCGGAGACATTGCGGGCAATGCCAGCTTTGATGCGGTGGCCCGCCAGGCCCAGACCATCGTCGTTTCGGGCAGCGTTTCCCCGACAACAGCGCGGCAGATTCGTTTCGCATTGGAACAGGGTTTCGAAGCGGTGCCCGTTTCGGCCGTGGCGCTGGCGCGAGGCGCACCTTCTGTCATCGCGGAAACTGTCGCCAGTGCGCTGCGGGTTCTCGGCAGCGGCAAGAGCCCGCTTGTGCATACTGCGCTGGGCGCGGCAAGCGACGAAGGCGCGAAAGTCGATCAGCAAACGGATGGACGGCGCAATATCGGCGAAGGCCTGGGACGTGTGTTGAAAGCCGTGCTCGCCGAAACCGGCTTGCGCCGCGCCATCATCGCGGGCGGTGACACATCAAGCCATGCCCTCGGACAGCTCGACATCTTCGCTCTGACCACACGCAGGCCCTTGCCCGCCACACCGGGTTCACCGCTGTGCACGGCCTCTTCCGCGCACCCGCCGCTCAATGGCCTGGAGATCGCCATGAAGGGCGGGCAGGTGGGTGGTGATGACTATTTCGTCGCCCTGCGCGACGGCACGGTCTAGCTCAGCGCGTCGAGGGCTTCGGAGAAGAACTCCGGCCCGCCGAAGTTGCCGGATTTGAGCACGAGACCGAGGCGCGGCGAACCGGTGGCCAGCGTTGCCGGAACGCCGGGTGCGATCTGCGGGCCGATTTCCAGTGCCTCCACGCCCAGCGCCGAGACGACGGCACCTGACGTTTCGCCGCCAGCCACCACAAGGCGATGCACGCCTTCCGTCGTCAGCATCGTTGCGAGGCGGGCCATCGCCAGTTCGATGAGTTCGCCCGCCTTGTCGCGGCCAAGCCTGCCTTGCGCTTCGGCCACGCGGTCCGGCGTTGCGGTTGAATAGATGAGCACCGGCCCCTTGGCGAGCAGCGGCCTGGCCCAGGCCATGACCTCGGCCAGGGAGTTGTCGAGGTTGTCAATCAGGATGAGGGGATCAAGGGCATAGGCCGGTGCTCTGGACTTGAAAGTTTCGACCTGTTTCAGTGTTGCGACGGAACAGCTTCCGGCGAGCACGGCAGAGAGCCCACCAGCCTTGGCCAGCGAGACCTTCTGGTCACGTTTTGCAAGAAGGCCCTGGGCCCGGAAATTATCCGGCAGGCCCATGGCGATGCCCGAACCGCCCGTGACCAGCGCCATGGCGCTGGCGGCATGGCCGATGCTGAAAAGATCCTCATCCTGCAGGGCGTCGACAATGGCATGCTGCACGCCATCCTTCTGCAACTGGGCAAAAGCCTGCGCGATGGCCTCGGAGCCGCGCGCGACGACGTTTGCAGGAACGAGCCCCACCTTGCGTTTGGTCTGGCGGCCAAGAACGCGCACCAGATTGGAATCGCGCATGGGCGTCAACGGATGATTGCGCATGCTCGAATCCGAGAGCAGCTCGTTGCCCACGAAGAGATGGCCCAGATATATGCTGCGCTTGTTTTCGGGGAAGGCCGGGCAGGCAATGGTGAAAGGTGCCGCCAGTTCGTCGAGCAGGGCATCGGCGACCGGGCCGATATTGCCCTTGTCGGTGGAATCGAAGGTCGAGCAGTATTTGAAGAAGATCTGCCGCGCCCCCGCCGCTTTCAGCCAGCGGCAGGCTTCCAGTGATTGCGCCACGGCTTCGGCGGCAGGAATCGTACGCGACTTGAGTGCCACGACGATTGCTTCTGCATCGGGGATGTCGCCTTTCGGAATCCCGATGGTCTGGATCGTCTTCATGCCGTGCCGCGTCAGCATGTTGGCGAGGTCCGTGGCACCGGTGAAGTCGTCAGCGATGCAGCCGAGAAGCAGACTCATGCTGCAGAAATCCGCGCCACGGCATAGGGGCCGAGTTCAACACGCGTAACCTTTCGGGCAACACCCTTGACGCCTTTGAGATAGCCGGATTTTGCCGTGATGGCGCCGAAGGTGGCATCGTTGAGGAGATGGACATGGGCCTTGGCAGCAAATCCCCTGACCTTCACCACCTGCTTTTCCGGTGTGAGGTTGGCAAGCCACAGCACCGGCCCCGCCTTGCTGTCATGAGCCAGCGTCTCAACCTGGGCCGGGGCGCTGGAGAGAGCTTCGCGGCGCCTGACGCCACTCGCCGCACCGAGGCCTGCCAGCACCTGATAGACCGGAAAGACAGCAAGGCCACCGGCATCGCCATCGGGCGCGATGGCGCCCTGCGGTCCGGTGAAGGAACCGATCGACATCACGTCGATGCCGCCGCGCGCTGCTGTTGCGGCGAGCCCGAGCGACCATGCGGCAGCGAAGAGGGCACGCTGGCGCGGATCGACATCAGAGAGGCAGACGCGGTTGCCGCCCGGATTCCTGGCGACGGCCGCACCATAGGGATTGTCGCGGCAGGCGATGCTGGACGGGCCGAGATGATAGGGCACCTTGCCCATGATGTTGCGCGCCGAGGCGATGATCGACGGCATGGATTCAAGCGTCTCCATGACCGATGTGTCATCGGCGGCATGGACGATGGGGCAGACCGTGTGGGTGACGAAATCAAACACGCCCTTCGGGGTGGGCTTGCGATTGAGCTCGGTGAAGAAGGAGAGCATGCCGCCGCCCAGCGGAACCCCGGGGAAATGTGCGCGGATTGCAGCCGCCATTTCCTCATAGGTCGGCCCCCACGGGCGCGGCGTATTGGGCTGGAAGGACTTGAGGTCATGCATCTGCGTGACGACGATGCGATCAGGCGCGAGGCCACAGGCCTTCACTGCCTTGGCGATCTCAGCCACTTCCTCGGCAGCAGGTTTCTTTGCGGGGAGGATAATCTCGAGCGTCACCGGCTTTCCGGTGCGGGCCTTGAGATCACGGAAGGCGGCTGCCGCCTTGCTGGCACCTGCCTGCCGGCCATCAATCTGGCAGACCAGATGGGCCGGTGATGCCGCGGCCACCAGCTCGGCCTTGGCCAGGGCCTCGGCGGCATGAGCCATGGGCACACCTGCACCAATGGCCGGAATGCGGCCCTTGGGCCCTCCCAGCGTGACCTCGACATTGCCGCCCGCTTTTGCCGCCTTGCCCCTGGGCTTGCCTTCAATCGTGACGGTAATGGATTGATCGAAAGCCTCGCCCTTCTTGAGAGTATAGGGCCAGGGATCGAGCAGCGAGCAGACATAGGTCTTGTACGAGGCGTCCATCCAGTTGCGATGGTCCTCCATCTCAAACTTGTTGCCTTCCATCAGCACGGTGGCGGTGACGCCGGGCGTCACCTCATGCTTGAGCGAGCGGATCTCGAAGACAGGCTGGCCCGGGCTGATGAACTTCGGGAAGCGCGACTTCTTTTTCTTGCCGTCGGTATGGACGATCTCGACGGGCGCACCCACCACATCGACCAGCGGATGCAGCACCACAAATCCCGAGCGGTTGGTGAGAAAGTCCGAGAGCGGCATGCCATGGGCAGCGAAGCGCACAGTTCCCTTGGCGGAGGCTTCGATCTTCACATCATAGCGCAGGCTCTGCACGTCGTCCTTGCAGGTGGCACTGTAGCTAACGCTGAAGCCATCCTTGCCCTGTTTCACCTTCAGGCCCTCGATGGCAGGCGCATATGTGCCCCAGTTCTTGTCGCGCAGCAGATAGGCGATGCCGCGCAACACTTCCTTGCCGTGATAGCGGATGTAGCGAAGGCTGCCATTGTCGAGCACGGCGGTGATCGGGCCGGCCGTGAGGGTCCGCTTCTTTCCATCCGGCACATCGGTGCCCGTCAACTTGACGGCGCGGCTGAGCTTCGGTTTCGCCATGACAATCTCCTCGGGGTTCAGATGACCTGGCCGCTCTGCGGGTCCATGACGACAGCGCGCGTCAGGTCCAGGTCGATGTGGATTTTCTCGCCGGGCTTGCTCACGTCATGGGCCGCCAGTTCAGCGACGATGCTGGCACCGCCCAGCGGCAACGTGGCCTGCACGCGCGAGCCGGTGGGCTGCAGCAGCTCGATGACGGCGGGCACGCGGGCATGGCCCTTGGCGACGGTCTTGCCGGCGACTGTGATGAACTGCGGGCGCAGGCCGAGGACGACGGCGGCACCCGCCTTGAGGCCCTTCTGGCCCGGCAGATCGAGTGTCGTGCCATCGGCGAGCTTGACGCCTGTCCGGGTGGCGGTGGCGTCGACGAAGTTCATCTTCGGGCTGCCGAGGAAGCCTGCCACGAAGCGCGTCTTCGGACGCTCAAAGAGGTCAAGGGGCGCGCCCTGCTGCTCAATGAGCCCGTCACGCAGAAGGACGATGCGATCGGCGAGCGTCATGGCCTCGATCTGGTCGTGGGTCACATAGATCATGGTGCGGCCCAGCTCATTGTGCAGGCGCTTGATCTCGACCCGCATGTCGTCGCGCAGCTGCGCATCGAGATTGGAAAGCGGTTCGTCGAAGAGGTAGAGAATGGCGTCGCGCACAATGGCGCGGCCGATGGCAACGCGCTGGCGCTGACCGCCGGAGAGCTCGCGGGGAAAACGCTGCAGCAGATGGCCAATGGCCAGCATTTCGGCGGCCCGGCTCACGCGCTTCTCGATCTCGGCTTCCGCGAACTTGCGGGCACGCAGGCCGAAGGCGATGTTCTCCTTGACGCTGAGATAGGGATAGAGCGCGTAGTTCTGGAACACCATGGCGATGTCGCGGTCGCGCGGACGGGCATAGGTGACATCGCGCCCGCCGATCTCGATCGTGCCCTGGCTTGTTTCCTCGAGTCCCGCGATGCACCGCAATAGCGTGGACTTGCCGCAGCCCGAAGGACCGACGAGCACGGTGAACTCTCCCGACGGCACATCGAGATCGATGCCCTTCACGGCATGGAAACCGCCATAGTGCTTGTGAAGATTGCTGATCTTGAGATCCGACATGGCTTAACCCTTGACTGCGCCCATCGAGATGCCGCGCACCAGATAGCGCTGCATGATCGCGACGGTGATGAAGACCGGAATGGTGCCGAGCACCGACATGGCGGCGATCTTGGCCCAGAAGTTGGACTGTCCGCCGAAGTAATGCGTGACCTGCACTGTATACGTGGTGACCTCGGTGCGCGTGAGCACGAGAGCGAAGAGGAAGTCGTTCCAGGCGAAGATGAAGGTGAAGACCGCGGTGGCGAAAAGCCCGGAGCGCGCCATGGGAAGGACGACCTTCCACAGCACTTCCCAACGCGAGCAGCCATCGATCAGCGCGCTTTCCTCAAGCTCCAGCGGAATATCTTCGATGTAGCCGCGCATCATCCAGATCACATAGGGCAGGCTGAAGGCGGTGTAGAGGATGATGAGGCCGAAATAGGTGTCGACCCAGCCGAAATAGACATAGAGCAGGAACAGCGGAAAGACGATGGCGACGGGTGGCATCATGCGCTGTGAGATGATCCACACGGCGAGGTTCTCGCCACCCGTCTTGAAGCGCACCAGACTATAGGCTGCGACCGTGCCGAGGATCATGGCGAAGAAGGTCGAGACCGAGGCCAGGACCAGGCTGTTCCATACGGTGCCCGCATCACCATCCTTGAACAGCACCCAATAGTTCCCGAACTGGAGCGAGGCCGGGTACCAGACCGGCGGGAAGGCGAAGATCTCGTCCGGCGTCTTGAAGGAAATGATGAAAAGCCAATAGACCGGGAAACAGAAGACGATGACCAGGAGTGCCGCGAGAAGATAGCGGAACGACAGGCGGAAACCGGCACGGCGATGAAGCGGAAGGCCACTCATTTCACAAGCCCCATGCGGCGGATCGCCCAGACGCAGACCACGGTGAGGATGAAGACGACGAGGAAGGCAATCGCCGCCGTGTAGCTCGTTTCAAACTGCTTGAAGCCCTGCACATAGGCATAGATCGAGATTGTTTCCGTTTTTGTGCCGGGCCCGCCCTGTGTCAGGGCCCAGACGATATCGAAGATGCGGAAGAGATCGAGGCCGCGGATGAGAATGGCGATGGCCATGACCGGCCAGATCGCCGGCAGCACGATGTAGCGGAAGGTGCGGATGAAGCGCGCACCGTCAATCTCGGCGGCTTCCGTCTGCGACTTGTCGACGTTGGACAGGGCCGCCAGCAGGATAAGGAACATGAAGGGCGTCCATTGCCAGACCTCGCAGAAGATGATGGCGGGATAGACGAGCGTTGGATTGATGGTCCACAGCGCATTGACCGGCTCACCGGCAAACCAGCCGAGAATCTGGTTGATGGGGCCATACCTGTTGTCGAAGAGCAGCCGCCAGGTCGCACCGGCGACAATCGGCGAGATGATGGTGGGCAAGACCAGCAGCGAAATGAAAACCTGCCGTCCCGGCATTTTCTCGAGAAAGAGGTAGGCCATGGCGAGCCCCAGCAGGAGCTCGATGGGCAGCGCCACGGCGGTGATCAGCAGCGTATGCGCCAGCGACCACCACAGCCGCGAATCCTTGAACAGTGTCTTGTAATTATAGAACCATGCGAATGACGTGTCCGTGTCCATCATGTCGATGCGCATGAAGCTGACGATCAGTGAATAGATCAGCGGAAAGAGACCGATCAGCAGCAGCAGGAAGATGGCAGGCGCCACCAGCCAGTACTTGAAATTGCGGTCGGGATGTACGGTCGCCGTCATGAAAACTCGTCACAGGCACGGGGCAGGGAATCCCTCTCCCATGCGAGGCATGGGAGAGGGCGCGTTGTTGTCTTACTTTGGATAGGCGCCCGACTTCGAGGCCCAGTCGGCATAGACGGCCTTCTGCTTGTCGACACCGATCTTCTCGGTGATGGCATCCCATTCGGCCGCGGCCGCATCGAGGATCGCCTTCGGGTCCTCGCCGGACCACAGCTTGGACACCGACTGGCGCAGCACTTCCTCGTACTTGTCGGTCTGCAGCAGCGACAGGTCGAGAAGGCCGGTGTTGGCACCATCCTGAAGGGCCTTGAGGTAATCCTTGGCTTCCGGCCAGAGGGCGGCATAGCCCGGATCGGTGAAGTGCGAGTCGCGGAACGGATCGCGCAGCGCATAGGGCAGCTTCACGCGCTCGAGGCTCACCGACTCGCTGTTCAGCCACTGGATGAACAGATAGGCAGCTTCCTTCTTCTTGGAGGTGGCGGAGACCGACAGGCAGAAGCCCGCAGCAAGCTCCGGATGTCCACCCGGTGTCGTCGAATAGCCGACCTTCCCGGCAATCGTCGACTTCGGCACCCAGCTCATCACTTCCTGGTCGGTGCCGTAGCTGGCGGCCCAACGGCCATAGGGCGGCCACGAGATCGTCATTGCGGTCTGGCCCTGCAGGAAGGCGGCGAGGTTCTCAACGAAGCCCCACTGCTCCACGCCCGGAGGCGCCCACTTGTTCTCGGCCAGCCAGTCGGTGAAGACCTTCACGCCGGCATCGGAGTTGATGGTCGCCTTCATGGTGTCGGCGTCGAAGAACTTGCCGCCCTCGTTGCGGAAGCGCTCCTGGAACATGAAGTTGCCGTAGCCCGGTTCACGGAAGAAGGCAGCACCATAGGTCTTGCCGCCCGTGACTTCGGTGATCAGCGCGCCAACCTGGTCGAAATCCTTCCAATTCTTCGGCGGCACCGGCAGGTCCGTGCCATACTTGTCCTTGTAGGCCTTCTGGATCGCCGGATCGTTGAGCACGTCGGTGCGGTAGTACATGACGAAGACGTCGCCATCATCCGGCAGGCCGAAGATCTTGCCGTTCACCATCATCTGGTTGTCGCGGTAGGTCGGTGCGATCTTCTGCAACTCGTCGCGGTAGCCGTATTTGTCCACGAAGGGATCAAGCGCTTCCAGCGCGCCGGCATTGGCGAGGTCGGGCATCCAGGACGGGATGACGTTCAGCGCGTCATAGGCGCCGGCACCCGACTTGAAGTCCTGCATGATCTTGGTAAACATCTCGGCCACCGGAACTTCGACGACCTTGACGTCGATGCCGGTGAGTTCCTTCCACTTCGGGCCGGAGAAGTTGAGCGGGTCGAGGGACTGAAGGCCCGCTTCCCAAACGATCGTGATGGTCTCGCCGCTATACTGCTTGGCAGCTTCCACCGCAGCCTGCGCTGCGTCCGCTGCCCAGGCAGGCCGCCCGAGCGCCGTCACGAGACCGGCCCCGAGGCCGATCTTGCCTATGTCGCGTCTTGTAACCATGTGTATCCTCCCATTGAACGGCGGCCCAATGCCACCACTCATCATCCCGGCCCATGGCGGGCCGGGAATTCCTGTCAGCCAAACCGCCCCTTCAGGGCGCTGAGCTTCTTCTTGAAACCATCCTTGTCCAGGACGGCGCGATTGACGACGCCGCGCGGCACATTGCCTTTCATCACGTCGAGCACGGCCCTGACGTCGGCAGCGCCGTTTCCGGCGAAGCACTGATCGGTCCAGCACAGGGCGTGCGGTGCTGCGATGAGATTGTCGAGCTTGAAGATCGGATCATCAGGATCCGTCGGTTCCTGCTCGAAGACATCAAGCCCGGCACCTGCAATGCGCCGGGCCGCCAGCGCATCGGTCAGGGCCTTCTGGTCGACAATCGGCCCGCGGGCCGTGTTGATGACATAGGCTGTGGGCTTCATCAGCGCGAGCCGCTCGGCATTGACGATATGATGCGTCTCCGGCGTGAGCGGGCAGCTCACCGAGAGAATGTCAGCCCGCTTGAACAACTCCTCGATGCTGACGAGTTCGATGCCCAGTTCTTGGCACACGGCCTTGTCGGCAAAGGGATCATGCGCGATGAACTTCATGTCGAAGGGCTTCGCCATGCGGAAGGTTTCCGCGCCGATGTTGCCGACACCCAGTGAACCGAAGGTGCGGCCCACGAGGCCCACACCCATGTGATCGCCGCGGGCCGCAAAGCCCGGTGCGCCCTGGCGGGCAAGCTTGTCCTTCACCATGAGCTTGCCGGTGAGGGCGAGCATGAAGGTGATGATGGAGACGGCGACAGGGCGCCTCACCCCGTCGGGCGTGATGGCAAGGGCAATGTCGTTGGCGGTGCAGGCCGGGACGTCAACACTGTCATAGCCGACGCCGAAACGGGCAACGACGGCAAGCCGGCCCGATTTTGGAACACTTTCCACGCCGAAGCGATGGCCCAGCAGGATCAGCGCATCGAAGTCCTCAAGTTGCTCGCCGCGCAGGGGGCTGGCATTCTCCAGATAGGTGAACTCCACATCCTTCGCCTCCTTGAGCGGCGTCAGGTCGAAATCCGGATAGGTCGGAGAACCATCCGCCTTGCGAAAATCGCCAGAGAGCGCGACGCGGAACTTGCTCATGATTTGCATCCTTCGCGCAGTGTCTTGAAGGCAGCGGCAAGCGCATCCCGCAGCACCCAGGCATCGCCGGAGTAGCAGCAGAAGTCGAAACCCTGCTTGTAGAGATCGATGCCTGTGTCGGTCGATTGCACGAGGCGGCCAAGCGACTTGTTGTGCTTGCGGGCGCCATTGATCGTCTGTTCGATCGCCTTCAGGAACTTGGGATGATCGAACTGTGCCGGAATGCCGAGCGAGACCGAGAGGTCGAAATGGCCGACCCAGAGGCAGTCGACACCATCAATGGCCGCAATCTCGTCGGCCTTGGCGGCACCTTCCTCGGTTTCGATCTGGCAGAAGAAGGTGGTGCGCTTGTTGGCGCCGGCGAGCTTCTCGGCAACAGGGCCTGCGCGGTAATTGTCGTGGGCGACGCCCAGCGCCACGCCGCGCTTTCCTTCGGGGAAGTATTTCATGCAGTCCACGATGGCGCGGGCCTCGGCGGCGTTGTTCACCATCGGCAGCATGATGCCTTCCGCACCCATGTCGGCAGCGCGGGCAATGTGGTGATACTCTTTCGACGGCACGCGCACGATGGTGCTGACGCCAGCCGCCTCAAAGTAGCGGATGCCGCTCTTGATGGTTTCATAGCCAAAGCCGGAATGCTCCATGTCAAAGAGCACGAAGTCACCACCGGCCGCCTTGACGATGTGGCCGATGCCCGGCGTTGCAAACTCGACGATGAAGTGTCCGAGCTTCACGTCCCGGGTCTTGGCGAACTGCTTCAGATTATTGTCTGTCATGATTTCAGCCCTCACCGCCTTCGCAGACGAGATCGAGTTCGACAGCACTCTTGCTTTCGACCAGGGGTGCGCTCGCTGTATTGAAGGCGTGGAAATGTGGTGTGCGCTTGTGCGCCTCGAAGGCGTCACGGGTGTCGTAGATCTCATAGAGGAAAATGCGGTCCTCGCTGCCGCGTGGCACGGCCACATCGAAACGGCGGCAGCCGGGTTCGTCCCGGCAGGAAGCCTTGGCATTGGTGTCGATGAGAGTCCGGAAGGCGGACATGCTGCCCGGCTTCAGCTTGAAATCGACGGTGATAATGAACTTGTTCATGCTTCTCCTAGACGCTTCTTCCAATACAGGTTGCTGACTTGATCGAGATGCTTGCGCATGCGGCTGGCAGCCTTCTCGCTGTCGCCTTCGGCAATGGCCTTGAAGATCGTTTCATGGGCCTTGAATGCCGCCTTGCTCTGTCCCGGATGGCTGAGCGTGACCTGGCGTTGCTCCATGAGCCAATCGAAGATGGCGGTGTGCAGTGCCGTATAGATCGGGTTTCCCGGGATGGTGGCGATGGCATAGTGAAAATCCATGTCCGTACGTTCGAAACGCCGGAGATCGCCGATGGCCTCGCCATTGGCGGCCAATGCTGCCTCAAGCCGCTTGATGTCGGCGGCCTTGGCCACGCGCGCTGCATCGCGCACCAGACCTGTTTCAAAGAGCATGCGGGCGTTCTGGAAATGGCGGATGCCATCCGGGGCCGAGAGAAGATAGCGGGCGCTGCCGGCAAGCGAAGACAGCATGGCATCAGGCGAGGGGGCCGTCACCTTTGCCTTGGTGCCGGAGCGCAGCTGCACGAGGCCCATGCGCTGCAGGTGAAACAGGGCTTCGCGCACGGCAGTACGGCCGACCCCGAAGGATTTCATCAGGGCGCGCTCCGACGGCAGCTCATCACCCGCGGCGAATTCATGCGCCCGGATCTGCCGCTCGAGAACCTCGGCGATCTGTTCGTAGAGCCGGGACTGTCTGACCGTGTCCACCATTGGTATACCTGTCATACCAGCATCGGTCAGAGCTTCTGGATCGTCAATGTTTATTCGCTGAGAAGACGGCAAGAAATGTTGTGCAATGCGGAATCACAACGCAATTGCGAAAGATAAAATAGTCAGTCTACGGATTATTTTGCGGCGCACACGCTTATGCGTCTCGCTCTGCTTGCATCGGCAGCCGCTGACGCAACCGTCGATGCAGGATCAGGGTTAACTGAACTTCAGCACCACGCGGCCGACGATCTTGCCTTTGCGCATGTCGTCGAAGATGCCGTTGATGTCTTCGAGTGCCGCAGTGCGAATCTTGGCCTTGACGACGCCATTGGCGGCGAAGGCCACGGCTTCGTTGAGATCGAGCCTGGTGCCCACGTTGGAGCCGCGGATTGTCAGTTCCCAGTTGGTGATGGCCGAAATCGAGGTGCGAATTTCATCCGACTTCCCGCCGGGGAGGCCGATATAGGCGACAGTGCCTGCGGGCCGCAGCATGAGGATGGCCTGTTCGAAAGCCTTGCTGGCCACGGCGGTGACGACCGCGGCATGAGCTCCACCGATCTTCTCCTGGATGGCGGCGACGGCATCGCCTTCGGCGCCATTGACCGTGACCTCGGCCCCCAGGGATTTTGCCAGCTCGAGTTTTTCCGGCGAGACATCGACCGCCGCCACGCGCAGGCCCATGGCCTTGGCATATTGTACGGCGATATGGCCAAGTCCGCCGATGCCGAGGATCACCACCCACTGGCCGGGGCGGGCCCCCGTGCGCTTCAGGCCGCGATAGGTGGTGACACCGGCGCAGAGAATGGGCGCCATGGCATAGGGATCGGTGCCAGCCGGCAGGCGACCGACGAAGGCGGCAGGCGCCACCATGTATTCGGCATAGCCGCCGGGCTTGGTGTAGCCCGTAGCCTCACCCTGCTTGCAGATCGTCTCCATGCCGGCGAGGCAGAATTCGCACTGGCCGCAGGAAGAATACATCCACGGCACGCCAACCTCGTCGCCCAGCTTGAAGCCGGTCACCCCGGGGCCGATCTTCGCGACCTTGCCGGCCACTTCATGGCCGGGAATGAGCGGGATGACGGGCGGTGGCGTCCAGTCGCCCTCGACGGCGTGAAGATCGCTGTGGCAGACGCCGCAGGCTGTGACCTTGATGAGGATGTCGCCATGGCCCGGCTCCGGAATTGGCACCTGCTCGATGCTGAGCGGGGTCTTGAGGGCGTGGAGGACGGCGGCTTTCATCATCTGGGTCATGGCAGGGCCTTCTCTGTGTCTGTGACTTGCTCATAGATTTGCCGGCGCCGATATGGCCATATCCCCAAAGCGATAAGGGGTGACATGACATCACGGGTCTCGAAACAGCTGCTTTTCCTCGAGCAATGGAGCCGCGGCATCGCCGAGGTCTCCACGGTCCAGGGCACGGACCGCTTCATGCGGGTCCTGCTAGCCGCGGTGAAACGGCTGGTGGACTTCGATTTCCTGATGGCCTTCGCCTATGGCGGCAGGGCGAGGCCGCTCATTCTCGGCGATACCCTCGACACGAGACGAAACCTCGTCTTTTCAGAGGCCTATGTGACCGGTCCTTTCCTCCTTGATCCGTTTTTCCAACTGGTCGAGCAGGGCCAGCTCAGCGGCTGCTTCCGCCTGCGCGACGTGGCACCCGATCACTTCCGCCGCAGTGAATATTTCCGTGTCCATTATGGCCGCACCGGCATCGGCGAGGAGATCGGCATCTTCTTCGATCTTGGCAATGGCCGGACCGGCGTTACCTCCTTCGTGCGCTGGGACCGCTCGCCCCTGGTGGTGCGGGCCGAGTTCGACATCCTCCGTGCCATGGAGCCGGTGATTGGTGCCCTGTGTGCCAGGCACTGGTCCAACCTGCATGGGGTGAGCGCCCTGCCTGCCCCGGCGCAGCGTGGCCCGGGCCTTCCGGATTTCCCCATGCTCACGGCCCGCGAGCGCGAGATCGTCACCATGATCTTGCGCGGGCATTCGACGGAATCGATCGCCCTCCAGCTTGGCATCAGCCCCGGCACGGTGAAGATCCATCGCAAGAACATCTACCGGAAGATGCGCGTCTCAACCCAGGGCGAGCTCTTTGCCGCCGTCATGGGCTTTTCCGGACGGGCTGGCCTTTCGCCCGCCTATTCCCCCGGGGATATGGATGCACCCGTGGAAATCCCACATGCTCAGGGAAAATCACGATAACCGGAGGACTGAGATGTCGAAGACCTGGTACAGCGACCTTCCCCAATATTACCAGAAGCAGATCAAGGCCATGGGCCTCGACGAGGCGGGCCTGAACCGCCGCCGCCTGCTCAAGGGCGTGGCCGGCGCCGCCGGTGTGGCGATGCTCGGCGCGCACTCGCAGCAGGCCTCTGCCGCCTCGCAGATGACCTATATGTGCTGGGAAGGCTACAATGATCCGCGCATCATCGATCCCTTCAAGGCCGCTAATGATGTCGACATCGGCTTCGACCTGATCGTCGACAGCCCCGGCGGCTTCGCCAAGCTGCAGGCTGGCGCCTCGCGTGAAGTCGATATCGTCTCGAGCGACATGCCGTGGATCACCCGCATGGGTCCGGCCGGGCTCGCCATGGAACTCAATGCCGACGACTATGCCGATGTCTATGCAACCTTCTACGACCAGTTCAAGCCGCCCTTCGAGCCGCTGCTCAGCGACGGCAAGACCATCGGCGTGGCCACGCGCTGGGGCTGGGTCGGCCCCTGCGTCAACACCGATGTGACCAAGCCGGAAGTGTGGAAGACCTATGATCCGGTCTTCGATCCCGCCAACAAGGACAAGATCTGCGTCATGGACTGGGGCGACTGGCCGATCCTGCCCATGGCGCTCCATGCCGGAATTGATCCGTATGCGGAGCTTGATGCGGCGGCGCTTGAGGAAATCCGCAAGGTGCTGCGCGCCATGTTCAAGAACACCCGCACGCTGGTGGGTGACCTCACCCAGGCACAGAAGGGCCTGCTCGATGGTTCGCTCCTCGGCTGCATCGGCGCCGGTTCCTATCTCACCTCGGCGGTGCGCAAGCAGGGCCACAAGAACATCGTCGGCCTCGTGCCTGACCAGAAGAATGGCCTGAAGCAGGGCATCATCTGGGTCGAGGCCACCGCGATCCTCAAGGAGACAGACCAGCCGGATCTCGCCCAGAAGCTCCTCAAGCATGTTGTCTCGAAGGAGTCGGGCCACATTCTTTCGCTTCTCGATTCCACCTGCAACGTCGTCACCAACAAGGCGGTGGAAGAGCTCTACACGCCCGATGAAAAGGACATCCTGCAGGTCGACTACATGTGGCACGCCTGGGACAATTCCCAGATGCACCGCATCGCGCCCAACATCGACGACATGCTGGCGATCTGGCAGGAAGAACTGGCCGCCGCCCAGTAAGACGCAATCAGGCCGGGCCCGCTTGCAAGGCGGGTCCGGCCTTTTCATTTTCAGGCCCCGCCGCCCCGCATGACCGAAGCCCCGATCCTCGACATCAGCAACGTTCACAAGTCCTACGGCGCTTCGCCCGTGCTCAAGGGCGTGTCGCTGGAGGTGCGGCGCGGTGAATTCATAGCACTTGTGGGGCCATCGGGCTGTGGCAAGACCACACTGCTCAAGCAGATTGCAGGTTTTGAGGATGTGACCTCGGGCACGATCCGCATCGAGGGCCAGGACATGGCCGGCGTTCCCGCCGCGCTCCGCCCGACGAGCATGGTGTTCCAGAAGCTGGCGCTCTTCCCGCACATGACGGTTGCCGGGAACATCGGGTTTCCGCTCAAGCTGCGGAAGGTGCCACCCGCCGAGATCGCGCCGCGTGTCGATGACATGATCCGGCTGATGGAACTCAAGCCGGAATACCTGACGCGTTTTCCCAAGGCACTGTCGGGTGGTGAGCAGCAGCGCGTTGCGCTGGCGCGTTCGATGATCTCCTCGCCAAAACTGCTGCTGCTCGACGAGCCGCTTTCAGCGCTCGACGTCAAGCTCAAGAAGGTTCTGCAGGCGGAACTGAAGCGCCTGCACCGTTCCGTGGGCGTCACCTTTGTGCACGTGACGCATGATCTGGAAGAAGCCATGATGCTGGCCGACCGCATCTGCGTGATGCGGGCCGGGCGCATCCTGCAACTGGGTGAGCCCGCCGATATCTACTACCGCCCCACCGATCCCTTTGTTGCGGGATTCATCGGTGAGACCAACCTTTTGCCGGTCACCGTGAAGAGCGTCACGGCAAAGCAGACTGTCTATCAGAGCGATGAGATTGCCGATGCCAAGGGCAATGTGCCTGCGGCAATGGTGGCGCAAGACCTTGCGGCCGGCCCGGCCCTGATGATGGTGCGGCCAGAACTGATCCGCCGCGTGGCCGATGGCGAGAAGATGGACTGCAGTCTGTCCGCGACCGTCACTGAGGTTTTCACCAAGGGTGGCACGGTGCAATACCGCGCCCGCACGGACAAGGGCCGCGAACTTGCCGTTGAGATCCAGGGCACCTCGGCGCTTCCCATGCAGCTTGGCGAGAAGGTGCGTCTCGGCTGGCAGAAGAAGGACATCTGGCTGCTGCGGCCCGGAGAGGCCTGATGGACGGCGAGATCACCAGAAGCTGGCGCGATCCCGAGCTCTTCGTCAAGGCGCTGCCAAGTGTCTTGCTGCAGACCACCTGCTTCCTCGCGCCACTGCTGATGACCTTCATTCTCACCTTCCAGCGCACCCGCGATTTTCAGCTGCGCTGGACCTGGGATCTTGCCACATGGACGGAGATTTTCTCCAAGCCGCACTACTGGACCATCCTCGGCCATACGCTTTTCATGGCCATTGCCTGCGTCATCGTCTGCATCGTGCTGGCACTGCCTATCGCCTATGGTCTGGCCACGCGCTTCAAGGCCTATGAAAACGAGATCAAGACGCTCATCACCTTCGCCTTCATCACGGATGCAACGCTCAAGACCTTCGGCTGGGTGCTCTTTCTCGACAAGAAAGGTGGCGCGAACTTCCTGCTTTCCTATATCGGATTTCCGCCGGAGACCGTGGCCTTCCTCTTCACGGACTGGGCCACGCTGCTGGGCATGGTCTACAATCTGCTGCCCTTCGCTATCTTCACCATCTATCTCTCGATCGACAATATCGACCGCTCGCTGATCCTTGCGGCCTATGACGCCGGCGCGAGCAAGTTCCGCGCCCATTGGGAAGTCACACTGCCGCTCTGCAAGCCCGGCATCTGGGCGGGCAGCGTGTTGATCTTCCTGCTCGGTGTCGGCGTTTTCCTCGAACCCAAGGTTCTGGGCGGAGGCAAGTCGCCGATGTCGGCGGAACTGATCCGCCAGACCTTCGAGACCCGCGTGAACTGGCCTTTGGGTGCGGCGTTGACGCTTGTGCTGATGATTGTTGCTGTTTTCATCGTGCTGCTCTTCACGCGCGTGGCCGGGATGAAGAGGGCCGCCACATGAATCACCGTGTCGAAGCGCGCCTTGCCGATGTGCTGCTCTATGGCAGCATGGCCGCGGCCCTCATCTTCTTCTATGTGCCGATCTTCACGCTCATTGCCTTTTCCTTTCAGGAAGGGCGCTATCTGACACTGCCTTTCGAAGGCTTCTCGCTGAAATGGTATGGCGAACTGTTCCGCAGTGCACCAGCGCTCAACGCCTTGTGGAATTCGACCATCATCGCCCTTGTGGCAACGCTTGCTGCAACCACCATCGGCACCATGGCGGCGATCGTTGCCGTTCGCTACCGCTTCATCGGCAAGCGCGCCTTCCAGGGCCTGAGCGGTGCTCCGCTCGCCTTCCCGCAGTTGCTGCTGGGCATTGTTCTGTTGCTGTGGTTCTCGGTGCTGGGGCGCTGGTTCGGCTTCAACACCGGCATTGTCACCGCCATCATCGGCCACGTCGTCTATATCGCGCCCTTCGCCATGGTGATCGTTGCGGTGCAGGTCTATAATTTTGATCCCGTTCTGGAAGATGCCGCCCGCGACTGTGGTGCCGGAACCTGGGACGTCTACCGCTATGTGACCATCCCCATTCTCTGGCCCGGGATTTTCTCGGCTGCGATCTTCTCCTTCCTGCTGAGCTGGGGAAATTTCTATCTCACCTACAGCCTGGCAGGCTCGACCCGCACGATCCCCACTTTCATTTTCAGCGGCATCGCCATCGGCTCGTCGCCGCTTTATCCTGCCATTGCCGCAGTGGTTTTCGTGCCCGGCATATTGCTCGTCATCCTCGCCAACCGGATGCGGCAGCGCGGCTAGTCCGTCAGGACTGTTCGATCGTCCGGCGCAGGAGGATGCCCGCCGTCGATTCTGGAATGCCCATATCCCTCACGGCAGTCATGTGATTGGCGCCGGGCAGGATGACGCTCGCCGCTTCGCAGCCTTGCGTCGCGAGATGATGACGGAAGGCTGCGGCCTGCTGTTTGAAGGGCGGTGTTTCCTCTTCGCCGCAGGCAATGGTGATGCGCGGGCCTGCAAGATGCAGCATGTTCAGCGGCGAGAAGGCGCGTACTTCCTCGTTGGTGAGGCCGATCAGTGGTTCAAGAAAGGAAGACTGCAACGGCTTCAGGTCGAAGAGTCCGCTGAGCAGAAAGGCAGACTTGGGTGCAATGGCCTGTTCGCCGCCGGTAAAGGTGAAACTCGCCAGATGACCACCGGCGGAATGCCCGCTGACCGAAAGGCGCGCGGCATCGCCGCCATGATTTCCGGCATTCTGTATAAGCCACCGCGTGGCGCGTCGCACCTGATCGACGATCCGCTCCATGCGCACGGCGGGCATCAGGTCATAGTCCATGACTGCGGCCACCGCGCCACTGACGGTCACGGTATCGGCGATGAAGGAGAAGTCTTCCTTCGTGAACATGCGCTAATAGCCGCCATGGATGAAGAGGTGAACGGGCATGCGTGGCGTGCGCACCACTGGGAAGAAGAGATCCAGTGTTTCCGCCTTGCCGTCGCCATAGGCAATATTGGCGGCCATCGGCAGGGCCGAGCGGGTGGCGGCACTCCGCACCTTGTACTCTTCGACCAGGGCATCGAAATCGGGAACATGGTCCCGGTTTCTGAACGGATCGGAGGTCATGTGCCGCTTGCCCTTCTTCAGATCGTCGAGGTGGCGATGTATTTCGATTCGAGGAATTCGTAGATACCGTGCGTGCCGCCTTCGCGGCCAAGGCCGCTCTGTTTGACGCCGCCGAAGGGCGCGGCCGGATCGGAAACAAGACCGCGGTTCAGGGCAATCATGCCGGATTCGAGCTGGCGCGCCACACGGAAGCCGCGTGCGGCATCACGCGTGAAGATGTAGGCGGCGAGGCCATATTCCGTGTCATTGGCCTTGGCGATGACTTCATCCTCGCTCTCGAAGCGCGACAGGGCAGCCACCGGGCCAAAGATTTCCTCGCAGTTGAGCTGCGCCATGAGCGGCACATCCGAGAGAACCGTTGGCGGATAGTAGAAGCCCTTGCCCGACGGCTTCTTGCCGCCACAAAGAAGCTTTGCACCGGCCTGCAATGCATTCTCGACAAGGCGTTCGATTTTCACCACGGCATTGGCCGTGATCATCGGGCCACATTCAGTTTCCGGTGCGGTGCCCGGGCCCACTGCCAAGGCTGACATGCGTTCGGTAAGCTTGCGGGTGAAGGTCTCGTAGACGGAAGAATGCACATAGATGCGGTTTGCCGCCGTGCAGGCCTGTCCGGCATTGCGCATCTTGGCCACCATGGTGCCTTCGATGGCAAGATCGATGTCGGCATCGTCAAAGACGATGAGTGGCGCGTTGCCGCCAAGCTCCATGGAGCTGCTGATGACGGTCTTGGCAGCCTCTGCAAGGAGAAGCCGGCCGACACCCGTCGAACCGGTGAAGGAGAGTTTTCGTACCCGCGGATCGGCCAGCATACGGGCCACAACGGGCCCCGGCGTGGTGGTCGTCAGCACATTGACGACGCCGGGCGGGACGCCCGCTTCCTCATAGAGCGCTGCCAGTGCATAGGCAGTCAGCGGTGTTTCCGTGGCGGGCTTGAGGATGACGGTGCAACCGGCCGCGAGCGCCGGGCCAATCTTGCGGGTCGCCATCGCCGCCGGGAAATTCCAAGGCGTGATCAGCACGCAGATGCCGATGGGCTGGTGATCGACGATGATGCGGTTCGTACCGGAGGGGGCCGTGAAGAAATCCCCCTGGACGCGCACCGCTTCCTCGGCATTCCAGCGGAAGAATTCTGCGGCATAAGCAACTTCGCCGCGGGCATCGCGCAACGCCTTGCCGTTCTCCAGAGAGATGAGCCAGGCAAGATCCTCGGCCCGCTCCGTCATCAGCTCGAAACAGCGGCGCAGGATTTCAGCGCGCTTGCGGGGCGCCATGGCCGCCCAGGCCGGGGCAGCGCTGGCCGCGGCATTGACGGCCGCATCGGCATCTTCAAGGCCTGCGTCCGGAACGCGTGCAATCTCCGCTTCCGTCGAGGGATCGGTGACAGCCACGGTCTTCTTGCCGACCGCGGCCTGCCAGCGCCCGTCGAGATAGAGGCCGACCGGCATGGAGGCCGGATCATAGTGCCGGGAGCTGCTGTTCGGGGTCTGGCTGTCGGCCTTCATGGCATGTTCCTCTTTGCGGATGGGTGCGTCACAGGGCGGCCGCGTCGATCTCGCCGCGATAGGCCGCCTGCAGAAGCGACTTCATGGAATCGAGATGGATGGGCCGCGGGTTGTTCTTGATCAGGCGGCCGATGCCGATGGCCTGTTCCGCCGTCCAGTCGATCTTGTCTTCGGGCAGGCCGAGGGCCTTCAGGTTGGCGGGAATGCCGACCGCCTCGAAGAGCTTCTGCACCTTGATGATGGCGGCAGAGGAAAGTGCATCGTCGGACTGGCCGTTGCGGCGGATGCCGAGAGCCACCGCGACATCGCCCATGTCGCGGGTTGCGATGCGGCGATTGTAGCTCATGGCATAGGGCAGCATGGCGGCAACGCCGAGACCATGGGGTGTGTGGGTGAGGGCACCGATCGGATACTGCACCGCATGGGCAAGCGACGTGCCGGCGGTGGCGAAGGCGCAACCCGCCGTCAGTGCACCCAGCATCAGGTCGGAGCGGGCCTCGGGCACACTGCCGCCGCCATAGGCGGCGACAAGGCTGCGGCCGATCAGGGTAATCGCCTTGAGGGCGAACATGTCGCTGAAGGTGTTCTTGCCGACGAAGACGTGCTTCTGCGGCAGGGATGCATCGGCGTTGCGGCTGATGGCGGTGTAGGCCTCGATGGCATGGGTGAGGGCATCAGCCCCGGCAATGGCCGTCAGTTGCGGCGGGCACGTCCATGTGAGCACCGGGTCGCAGATGGCTGCGGCCGGAACAATGTGAGGGCTGGAAATGCCGACCTTGAGTACGCGGTTTGAATCCGAAACAACGGCGACCGGCGTCACTTCCGAACCTGTGCCCGCTGTTGTCGGAACAGCAATGATCGGCAGCACACGTCCCGGAATCTTGAACTCGCCGTAGTAATCCTCGAGCTTGCCGCCATGGGTGAGAATGAGCGAGGCGCATTTCGCCATGTCGATGCAGCTGCCGCCACCGATGCCGATGACGAGATCGGGCCCGAAGCTGCGGGCGAAGTCGGCGCATTTATAGACATTCTCGCAGGGCACATCCGGCTCGACGCCATCGAAGACGTGGACGGCAACAGAGGCCTCCTCCAAGTGACGGCGGATCTCGGCAAAGGCCGGCGTTCCGGCAAAGCGGGCATCGGTGCAGATGAGCGCGCGGCTGCCGTGCTTTGCCGCGACCTCGCCGATGGCGGCCACCTGATCTTCGCCGAACAGGACTTCACGCGGCAATCTGAGGACAGAGAAAATATCTGTGGTCATGGCTGGGCCTGTGCAGTTTGGGTTGAGAGGGAAAGCAGTTGGCGGTGAAGTGCAGGATCAAGGGTGAAACCCTGAAGGCGTGCCGCTGTCATCCGGTCGCGGGCGCCATCACCGGGTACACGTACCGGCGCGGCAGGTTGTTCCGGTGCCGAATGCCTGATCGCATCGAGATAGGCAGCGAAGCGCGAGGCGTTCTGGCGGTCCGTCCCGGCATTGATGATGATGAAGACATCACCCTTGTTGCAGGGATGCTCGGCGTCGAGTGTGCCGCTGATGCCGGGCGCAAAGGGTGTTCCGGCAATGGCGGCAATCAGAAGCTCGAAAGACAGGCCGAGGGCGTAGCCCTTGGCGCCACCGAAGGGGGCGAGCGAACCGGCACGGGCCAGCCCGGCATCGATTGTCGGTTGGCCGCTTTCGTCCTTTGCCCAGCCCGGCTCAAGCGCGGCACCGGTCGCCGCATAGTGATGGACCTTGCCCATGGAGACGATGCTGGTGGCGAGGTCGACGACGAAAGGTGCAGCCCCTTCGACGGGAATGGACATGGCGACCGGGTTGGTGCCGAGCAGGGCGCGCGTGCCGCCGAAGGGATGAACCAGCGCTTCACTCGAAGAGAGGGCAATGCCGATGAGGCCTGCTTCGGCGATGCCCTCGACATAGTGAGCGAGCATGCCGAGGTGATTGGCATTGTGGATCGCGGCGATGGCGATGCCGGTCTCACGGGCGCGGGGGATCGCTGTTGCAATGGCATGATCGGCCACAACGGGCCCCAGGCCGCGCGCGCCATCGACGGAGAAAAAGGAAGAAGACTGCCACTGTCCGCTGCCGGTAGTGGCGGGGTCTGCAAGCCCCTTCTCGATCCGCCTGATGAGCCGCGGCAGGCGTTGCAGGCCATGTGAGGGATGCCCCTTCATCTCGGCGTCAACGAGAACCTTGGCTTGCAGCACGGCATGGGCCGGTGGCGCGCCCCTGTCACACAGGAGCCCGGTGGCGAGAGCCGTGGCCTCAGCTTCGGTGATTTTCACCCTTGTCTTCTCGCATAGTAAATCGTATAGGATATCCGATCAGGAGAGCTTATCCCAGTGTCTGACACTGCTGTCAATCGCAAAGACTTGTTTGGGGCCGCGCCGCGCCGAACTATCGGTCGGGGATTGCCAAGCGGAGCATCCATGCCCATCCAGCGGTCGAAAGGCCTCGCCGACGAAGCCTATGACGTGATCTTCAACAAGCTCATGGCGCTGGAGATCACGCCGGGCGCGCGCATCACCGTCGACAGCCTCGTGCGCGAACTGGGTGTTTCTCATACGCCCATCCGGGAGGCGCTCGGCCGTCTCGAAGGGGAAGGGCTGGTCGTCAAGGCGCATCTTCTCGGCTACAGCGCGGCACCGCAGATTTCACGCCAGCGTTTCGAGGAACTTTACGAGATGCGTCTGTTGCTCGAGCCCTTCGCGGCGCACCGGGCGGCACTCAAGATGAGCCCTGAGATGCTGAAGGACCTGCAGGACACCGCAGCCAGCATGTCGGAACTGGGCAGCAACAAGCAGCGCCTGCACTATTCGTCCTTTGCGCGCCTCGATGCCGTCTTCCACGACCACATCATGAGCATTGCCGGCAATGATCTGGTGCGGGACACGCTCTCGCACCTGCATACGCACTTTCATATTTTCCGCCTGATGTATCACGCGCGCGTCACGGAAGAGGCACTGAACGAGCATGAGTCACTTCTGGCGGCATTCGGGCGTGGCGATGGAGCAGCAGCCGAGCGGGCCATGCATGATCACATTGAGCGTTCGCGCCAACGCTTGCTGCTGGCTTTCGCATGAGGGTGGCGGCACAATGGCGCAAAGGAAACTTCTCGCCCGCAGTTGCGGCGCCTGAAGCCCTGATGATTTTCTTTGAGATTTTTTGAACTGACCAACCAACGGGAGGATAGAAACATGAATGCACCAGCCCAGGCCCCAGCCTTCAACCGCATGCAGCAGTTGATGTCGACATCGCCGGTTCCGTCGATCTCGACGGAACTTCTTGCCACCGCCGACGGCGAACTGAACCGCGAACTCAACGCCTTCCTGTTTGACCCGCCGTCAAACCCGAACCTGCTCAAGGGCAAGCGCATTGCCATCGGCTGCACCAATGGCGTCGAGGAAGTCGAAATTCTCGGTGCCCAGCGCTGGCTCACCGAACATGGCGCAGAAGTTCACATCGTCTCGCCGCGCATCGGGGAATTCCATCCGACCCTGGGCCTGCGTTTCCCGCCCATCACCAAGACCCACGTGCTGGCCATCCGTCTCATGGAAAATGCCGGCTGGCTCAAGATCGACCGTTACACCGACGAGGCCAAGGTCTCCGACTATGACGCCGTGATCCTGCCCGGCGGCTGCTGGAATCCAGACGCGCTCCGCATGGACGAAGACTGCCGCAAGTTCGTGCGTGGTATGTATGAGGCAGGCAAGCCGACCTGCGCCATCTGCCACGGCCAGTGGGTGATGGTCAGCGCCGAGATCCTCAAGGGCAAGAAGGCAACGGCCGTCTGGAACATCCAGGTCGACCTCAAGAATGCCGGCGCCACGGTGCTCGATGAACCCTGCGTTGTCGACGGCAACCTGATCACGGCTCGCTTCCCCTACGACCTGCCGCGCATGGTGAAGGCGCTGGTCGGCCAGTTGCAGGCTGCGAAGTAAGCGGCCAGAGTCTTTCAGCAAATGAAGGCGCTCCTGCGGGGGCGCCTTTTTTGTTTGTGTAAGAGCAGCTCAGGGCTCGGCCATGTTGTTGCGCGCCGCCCAGTCGATGGGGGTCAGCGAATAGAAATATTCGCAGCGGCGGCCAGTCATATCATAGTCAAGCGTTACACCCTCCGGCAGCCAGACGATGTCGCCGGGATGGGCTTCGAGTTCGCCCTTGTCGGTGCGCACGATCATTGAGCCTGAATGTATGAAGAGAATTTCGTCGTAGAGCGTCGTCCAGTGGATGCAGACATCCTCGCCGATCTCCATGCCACCGCCCATGTGCTTGCTGATCTTTGTGGTGATGGTGCGGGCGGTCTGGGTTACGCCGGTGGGCGTGACGCAATCCTTGAAGGGCAGTTCGGCGCGCTTGAAGAGCAGTGCATCTGGCATGGTCAGTTCCTCTCCTTCTTGACGGTTGACGTGGTGATGCCGCCGGGCGCCATGGCTGACAGCGCCCGGACGATGGGGCCGATGCGCTTGCTGCGCTGATTGAGATCATCCTTGCGGCGGATGGCGGCGCGCACCATGTGTGCGCCCACATAGCGGATGGGCTCCGGTGGCATCCATCTTTCAGGAGCGCGGACGAGCCCGCAGCCTGACCACTCATCCTTCACGCCCAGGGCGAGGCTGGCGAGGATCCGTGCTGTCACCGGTGTTGTTGCAACGCCGTTGCCGGAGAAGCCGTAGCCGTAGAAAATGTTCGAAGGGCCCGGCAGCTTGCCGAAGAGCGGCAGGCCGCTTTGCGTGCGATCGATGGGGCCGCACCAGCTGTCGGCAAAGGGCAGGTGGGCAAGGGCCGGAAAGCCGCGCTGCACGCAGGCGCGGATCTCGGCATCGCGGATGGAGCGTCCTTCGAAGCGCTGGCCTGCGAGACTGCCGAAGCCGATGATGCCGCCGCTGATGCCGGGCTGAAAGCGATGGTTGGCCGTTGTGCGGAAGCCGGTAACGAAGGTCTGGCTGTCACCCATCAGGGGCTTGCCGAGATAGCCGAGCTTCTCAAGAAGGTCGGGCACGGGTTCCGTCACCGCATCATCGCTTGCCAGCACCACAATTGCCGACTTGAGCTCCGGAATGCCGAGCGACCAGGCATTCATGGTGAGCACGCAGGTCTTGGCCGTGAGCGAACCCGCGGCTGTATGGATGCGTGGCTCGGCTGTCCGCTCGAGATGCCGCATCGGCGAATTCTCGAAGATGCGGATGCCCTTGCCGAGCGCCACGCGGCGGATCCCGCGCACGAGCTTGCCGGGATGCAGCGTGGCTGCCGTCGGATCGTAGATGCCGCCGCGAAATGACGTTGTGCCGCAGCGTTCGGCAATCTGCTGGGCAGTCAGTTCCTGGAAGGGCGACTGGCCGCTGCGTGCCAGCGACTCAAGAATGCCACGCCATGAACCATCATGGGCGGCACAGGTCGATCCCCAGATCCAGCCGTCGGGCCTGAATTCGGCATCAATGCCATTGGTCTTGCAGAATACCTCGATATTGTGCGCCGAAGCGCCAAAGGCCTTGCCGAGACGAACCGCACCGTCTTCGCCGCAGAAATTGCGCAAGGCATCGATCTTGGCCCATTGCGACAGCACCATGCCGGAATTGCGGCCAGAGGCACCGCCGCCACAGATGTCGGCCTCGACGATGGCCACATCGCAAGCGGGATCACGCGCCTTGATTTCAAGGGCCGTCCACAGGCCGGCATAACCACCACCGACAATGCAGACATCGGCCTTCTGCTGGCCCTGCAGCGGCGGTTGATCCTGCTCGTCATCGGCAATGGCTTCGCGCAGCCAGACGCAGCGGCCGAGTTTGCGTGTCTTCATGGTTTCGCCTTCAGTCCTTCCGCGATCGCAAGCATCTCGCCCGTCAACGGCATGGCGCTTCTCGCCTTGAGATCGAAGAACACGGTCACATTCTCGCTGGACGCACGGGGCTCGCCGCTTTCCTGGTCGATCATGCGATGCAGGAAGGTGATCGAGGTGCGGCCAGCCCTGAGCAGTTCCGATCTGACAACGAGGAGATCGCCGGAAGCCACTTCCTTGTCATAGGTGATGGTCTGCTTGCGGTCGGCCCAGCCCCAGTTTTTTTCCTTGAAGGCGCGAAAGCCGCCAAAGCAGGCCAGCAGGTGAAAGGTCGCCACATCGAACATGCTGCAATAATGCTGCGTGTTCATGTGCCCCATGGAATCGCAGAACCACGGATAGGCCACGCCGCGAAAGGTCTCGATGGGGGCGGGCCCGCGTTTTTCCATTCCCTCGCTCCTAAAAAGCGACGCGGTCGCCGCCCTTGAGTTTCAGCATCTGCCTTGCTTCGGCAGGCGTTGCCACATCGAGCGACAATTCACTGAGGATGCGGCGAATCTTCGAGACCTGGTCGGCATTGCTCTTGGCCAGTTCACCCTGGCCGAGATAGATGCTGTCCTCGAGGCCGACGCGCACATTGCCCCCCATGGTGGCGCCCATGGTGATCATTGCCATCTGGTGCCTTCCAGCGGCGAGGATCGACCACTGGTAGTCCGAACCGAAGAGCCGGTCCGCCGTCTCGCGCATGTGGCTGAGGTGGCTCGGATGAGCGCCAATGCCACCGAGCACACCGAAGATTGTCTGTACGAAAAGCGGCGGCTCCAGCAGCTTGCGGTCGAGAAAATGCGCCAGCGTGTAGAGATGGCCCACGTCGTAGCATTCGCATTCGAAGCGCGTGCCGCAACCCTTGCCCAGCTTCTCGATGAACTGTTCGATCTGGTTGAAGGTGTTGGAGACAATCGTCTCGCGCGTCTTTTCGAGGTAGGGCTTCTCCCAGTCGTATTTCCAGTCCTTGATCTTGGCGCCGGCGTGGAAGATGCCGAAGTTCATCGAGCCCATGTTGAGCGAGCAGAGTTCGGGCTGGGCCTGCAGCGGCGCGGCCAGGCGATCATCGATGCTCATGCCGAGCGAGCCGCCCGTGGTGATGTTGATGACGGCATCGCAGCCCTGCTTGATGCGGGGCAGGAACTGCATGAAGACTTTCGGATCGGGGGTGGGCCGGCCATCCTTGGGATCGCGGGCATGGAGATGGATGACAGAGGCGCCGGCTTCCGCCGCGGCAATCGAATCCTGTGCGATTTCGTCAGGGGTGATCGGCAGGTAGGGCGTCATGCTCGGCGTGTGGACTGAGCCGGTGACGGCGCATGTGATGATGACCTTCCGGCGCTTTGACGCGCTACTTCCATTGCCCTCGGCTGCCATGGCGTCTTCCTCCCTGCTTTTCGTTGACAAGCATATGCAGTTCTGAATAGCATCACATTGCTTGTGATCACAAGCTAACAGCTTAAGTGTTTCTGTCAACGAGAACCGGCCTGCCCGCCGGCACAGGGAGAAAACAATGAAACTTTCATCGCTTTTGAAGACCGGTGTCCTGGCCGCCGGCATTTCACTTCTGACTCTTCAGCCCGTCCTTGCCCAGGAACAGGTCGTGGTCGTCGGCTGGGGTGGCGTCTGGCAAGATGCCTATCGCAAGGCCCTGTTCGAACCCTTTTCCAAGGCCACCGGCATCAAGGTGATCGAAGAGGAATTCGGCGGTGAATATTCGAAGATCACCAGCCAGGCCGAAGCCGGCAAGGTTGTCTGGGATCTCGCTGCCTTTGAAAGCCCGCAGGTGATCCAGGGCTGCGACGAAGGCCTGTTCGAAAAGCTGAACTGGGATGCCCTCGGCGGCCGCGACAAGCAGATCACCTACGCCGCCCATGACTGCGGCATCGCCTCCGACATCTGGTCGACGGTGATGGCCTGGGATGGCGACAAGATCAAGGACGGCCCCAAGAGCTGGGCCGACTTCTGGGACGTCAACAAGTTCCCCGGCAAGCGCAGCGGCTACAAGGACGCGCGCATCATGATCGAGATCGCGCTCATGGCCGATGGCGTGAAGAAGGAAGAGATCTACGATGTGCTGAAGTCACCTGAAGGCTATGACCGCGCCTTCAAGAAGCTCGATGAGCTGAAGCCACACATCATCTGGGCCGAGAGCGCTGCTGATGGCATGCAGCGCCTGCTCGCAGGTGACGTGGCGATGGTTGTCAACTTCAACGCCCGCGTCACCGGTGCTGCCCGCGAGAACAAGCGCAATCTCGTGATCGGCTGGGGCAATGGCTTCTGGGTCGGCACCGACTTCTGGGTGAAGATCGCCAAGGGACCGAACCCGGGTCCTGCGGAAAAGATGCTTGAGTTCTATTCCAAGCCCGAGACCCAGGCCGAACTGGTCAAGTACCTGACCTACGGTGTACCGACGCTTGCCGCCTATGACCTGATGCCGGCGGAAACCAAGGACTCGCTCCCGACCGCACCGGACAAGGCTGCGCAAGCCGCCGTCTACAGCGATGCCTACTGGGTTGAAAACCAGGCGGCCGCAACAGAGCGCTT
Organism: Pseudomonadota bacterium; assembly: GCA_020161855.1. Lineage (GTDB taxonomy): Bacteria > Pseudomonadota > Alphaproteobacteria > Rhizobiales > Aestuariivirgaceae > Aestuariivirga. The sequence continues at coordinate 193,602 of JAIUNJ010000001.1, read as the reverse complement.
CAACACCTGGGCTGCAAAGTGATCTGACGCCAACTGGCATGGGCGGCTTTCGGGCCGCCCTATTTTCTTTCGGAGCAGTGAATGTTGAAGGACGTGTCGGCGCCACGCGCCAACCTTGACCTGGCTTCTGCCGTTCAGGACGCGGAAGCCGCCTATGTGGCGGCACACCCTAAAAGTGCTGAGCTTGCCAGGCTGGCGCAGCAGCAACTTCCCGGCGGCAATACGCGCACGACCGTCTATTTCACGCCCTTTCCATTTTATGTCGAGAGCGGCAAGGGCAGCACGCTGCTCGATGCCGACGGGCATACCTACATCGACTTCGTCAATGAGTTCACCGCAGGCCTTTTCGGCCACTCGAACGAAGTGTTGATCCAGTCGCTGATCGAGATCGTGCAACGCGGCTACAACTATGGCGCGCCCACGCGCTATGAGGCGCTCTTTGCCGCTGAAGTGCGCCGCCGCTTTCCGGCCATGGAGCTTGTGCGTTTCTGCAATTCCGGCACCGAGGCCGACATGCTGGCCATGGCTGTGGCTCGCTCGGTCACCGGCAAAGAGAAGGTGATGATCTTCGACAGCGCCTATCATGGCGGCCTGTTCAGTTTTGGGGCGCAGCCCGCGCCACTCAACATGCCGGTACCCTTCATCAAATCGGTGTTTAACGACATCGCGGCGGTGACACAGGACATCCGTGCCCATGCTGGTGAACTTGCCGCTGTGATCGTCGAGCCCTTGCAGGGCGGTGCCGGCGTCATTCCCGGAAGCGAGGCGTTTCTGAAGGCCTTGCGCAGCGAGACCGAGAAGAACGGCGTGCTGCTGATTTTCGATGAAGTGATGACCTCGCGTACGGGCTTTGGTGGCATCCAGGGCCGCTATGGCATCACGCCCGATCTGGTGACACTCGGAAAATACCTCGCAGGCGGCATCACCATCGGCGCCTTCGGTGGCCGGGCTGACCTCATGCAGCGTTTTGATCCGTCGCAGCCGGGGGCTTTTCCCCATGGCGGCACCTTCAACAACAATGTGCTGGCCATGGCGCTGGGCCATGTGGCGCTGAGCAAGGTGCTGACGCCCGAAGCCTCGGCAGCGATGAATGCCCGTGGTGACCGGCTGCGCGATGCCCTGAATGAGCTGTCGCGCAAGAATGGCGTTGCCATGCTGGCCTCAGGCCTGGGTTCGATCTTCGGGTTGCATTTTCATAAGGGACCCCTGCGCAACGCCGAGGACATCCGGGCGGCGGAGAAGAGCCGCGAGGCGGCCACTGCCAGCCTCAAGAAGCTGTTCCAGTTCGATATGCTGAAGGCGGGTTTCTATATCTCACGCCGCATCATGGGCTGCCTGTCACTCGCCAACAGCGACCAGGATGTCGATTCCTTCATTGCAGCGGTCGATGAGTTTCAGGTCAGCCGCAAGGGGCTGATCACGTCCGTTGTTGCGCCGTGACACTGGAAAGCCGCTCGGCGATGGTCTGCGCGGCGGCGGAGATATCGCCGAGGATGGCCTTTCGCACGTCAGCCGGACGGCCAGCCTTGAGGCCCTCGATCGCACGATGATGATGCTCGAAGAAGTATCCGGGCGTGCGCTCATAGAGTTCGGTGATCGGCAGGTTGAGCAGCGGGCCGATCTGCAGCCACAGGCCTTCGATGAGAGCCACCAGCGTGGACATGCCGCTGGCACGATAGAGCGTGAAGTGAAATTCGGTATTCCAGCCGAGACGCGCCGTGGCGTCATTGTCCGTCTCGCGCTCCATTTTTTCGGTCATGTGAATCATGTGCGCGATCTTCTCGGGCGTGATGTGACGAGCCCCTTCCTCAGCGGCGAGTCCCTCAAGTGCGAAGCGGATCTGCGTCACTTCATGAAAGCGCTCGGCCGTGAACACGGGCAGCGCCACGCTGCGGTTCGGCAGCATGACCAGAACATGTTCGGCCACAAGGCGGCGCAGGGCCTCGCGCACGGGCATCATGCTGATGCCGAAGGAGGCGGCAAGCGAACGGATCGTCATGGTCGATCCGGGGGCGATGCGGCCTTGAATCAGGGCTTCCTTCAGGCTCTCATAGACTTCATCATTGAGCGTGCTGCGCGCCAGCTTCGGCACGTCGAAATTGCCAGAGGACCGCGAAGGGGAAGCAAGGGTGGCGTGACGGGCCATAATGAACCTGAGTTAATGTGGGTCTCTTTGGGTTGCTGTAACGCGTGATCACAGAAAACACAATTGGCAATCTCGATCATGGACTGCGGAAATCCATCCGCCGGACACAGAGGTTGCGAACCCTGCGGGACATGGCCCTGGCGGCCCCCCTTCTCCTTTTCCTCGTGCTGGTTTTTGCCTGGCCGATCCTCGCCTTCAGCTATCGCGCCATCGATAATGGCGTGCTGCACCGGAGCTTTCCGGCGACCCATGCGGCGCTCCAGGACTGGGATGCTCCGGCCGATGTTCCCCCAGTTGCCTTCGATGCTTTGGCCAGAGACCTGCAGGGCATCGGCTCACCGGAGCGGGTGGCCGTCACGGCGCGCAATCTCAACAACTTCCTGGAGGGTTTTCGCAGCCTCTTGATGAAAACGGCCAACCGCCTGCCGCCGGAGCAGCAGGCGGACTGGCGCGACACCTTCATCAACATCGACAAGCGCTGGGGGGAGACGAAGTACTGGGCCGTGCTCAAGCACGAGACCGGCGCCTTGACACCCAGCTTCGTGCTCGCGGCCCTCGATCTCAAGCTTTCCGATGATGGCAGTGTTACCCGCGTTGCGGAAGAGCGGCGCCTCTATGTGCCGTTGCTATGGCGCACTTTCGAGATCAGCTTCTGGGTGGCACTCATCTGTTTCGTGCTCGGCTATCCGACCGCTTACGTGCTGACGCGGCTGCCGCCGCTCGCCGCCGGCATCGGCATGATCTGTGTGCTCCTGCCGTTCTGGACATCGCTTCTGGTGCGCACCACAGCCTGGATCATTCTCTTGCAGGGCAATGGCCCGGTGAACAGTCTGCTGCAGTTCGTGGGATTGATCACCGAACCGCTGCAACTGATCTTCAACCGCTTCGGCACGCTGGTTGCCATGAGCCATGTGCTTCTCCCTTACATGATCCTGCCGCTCTACAGCGTCATGAAGCTCGTGCCAGAGAACCAGATGCTCGCGGCACAATCGCTCGGCGCCAATATCCGCGTCGCCTTCTTGCGTGTCTATTTCCCGCAAACGGCATCCGGTGTCGCGGCGGGCCTTTTGCTCGTCTTCATTCTGGCGCTTGGCTACTATATTACCCCTGCGCTTGTCGGCGGACCAAGCGACCAGATGCTGAGCTACATGATCACCTATCACGTCAACGAGGTGGTTAACTGGGGCATGGCCTCGGCCTTGGGCGTCATGCTGTTGATTTCCACCTGTGTCTTGCTGCTGGTGATGAGCCGCTTCGTCAAGATGCGCCAGCTGATGCGGTGATGTGATGTCTCTCAAGCCCTACGCCACCTTCGAGGACAAGTTCTGGTATTACGGGTCGCGCATTGTCTGCGTCGCCGTTCTCGCTTTCCTCATCCTTCCTATCCTCATCATCGCGCCCATTTCCTTCACCTCGGGCAACATGCTGGTTTTCCCCATGCCGGGCTTCTCGACCCGCTGGTACGAAACCGTGTTCCACACCCAGGCCTGGCTCGATGCTGCGAAGAACAGCCTCTTCATCGGCCTGAGCGCCACCGCACTTGCCTTGATCCTCGGAACCCTTGCCGCCCTTGGCCTCGCGCGCAGCCAGTCAGCCTGGAAGCCGTTCATCATGGGGTTGGTGCTCTCGCCGATTGTCATTCCGATCGTCATCACCGCTGTTGGCATCTATTTCGCCTTCGCCGATTTCGGCCTGAGCGGAACCTATCTGGGGCTCATCCTGGCGCACACCGCGCTGGCCGTGCCCTTTGTGGTGGTGACCGTGATGGCCTCGCTTGAGCGCTTCGATTTTGCCCTCGTGCGGGCTGCCTCGACGCTGGGCGCTTCACCCTTCACCGCTTTCCGCCGCGTGATATTGCCCATCATCTTCCCGGGCGTTGCGGCAGGTGGCCTTTTCGCCTTCGTCACTTCCTTTGATGAGATCGTGGTGACGCTGTTCCTCGCCGCACCCGAGCAGCGTACGCTGCCCCGGCAGATCTTCAGCGGCGTGCGTGAATATGTGAGCCCCGGGATCGCAGCTGTTGCCACACTGCTCGTCTGCCTCTCGACGCTGCTGCTGCTGACCGTGCAGCTTCTCGAGCGCCGCAGCCGCAAATACCGCAACTTCTGAAGTTCAGTTCAGGCCTTGTGGATGGGATCGATCCACGGCACGTTCTCCGGCATTTCCACCGGCGCAATATCGAGATTGACGACTACGGATTCGCCATCGCTGCGCACGAGCACACATTCGAGCACTTCATCACGGCTGGCATTGATCTCCTGGTGCGGCACGAATGGCGGCACATAGATGAAATCGCCGGGGCCCGCTTCGGCGGTGAATTCGAGATGCTCGCCCCAGCGCATGCGCGCCTTTCCCTTGACCACAAAGATCACGCTTTCGAGTGGCCCGTGATGATGAGCGCCGGTCTTGGCATTGGGGTGGATGTGGACGGTTCCGGCCCAGAGCTTCTGTGCACCCACACGGGCGAAATTGATCGCAGCCTTGCGGTCCATGCCGGGTGTCTGCGCGGTGTTGGCATCGAGTGCATTGCCGGGAATGACACGTACACCATCATGCTTCCAGTCGGTCGGTGGCAAGGAGGAGGTCATGGATATGTGCCCTTCTTGGATGCGGAACTCTGTCCCGCATCTATAGCGCGCTTCCGGAGTGCTGACAGCTAAGTTCGGCTGAAGGGTCCGGCGGGTTCAATTCATCGGCGCGCCGCCCTCCTCCTTGCGGCGGGCAATATAGTGATCGATGGCCTCGACGATACCGGGGTCGATCGCTGGCGCTTCATGCTCCTGCAGGAGCTTCTTCCAGATCGTGTTGGCGCGTTCGCGGGCCTGTATACTGCCTCGCTCGCGCCAGTTTGGATGGTTGTCCCAGTTGGAGAGAAGCGGCTGATAGAAGGCCGTCTCATAGCGGTCCATGGTGTGGGCCGCACCGAAGAAGTGGCCACCGGCACCGACCTCACGCATCGCCTCGAAGGCAAGGTGTGCATCGTCCACGGCAATCGGATCGAAATATGCGGCCATCATCTGCAGCATCTCGGCATCGAGAATGAGCTTCTCGAAGCTTGCCGTCAGCCCCCCGTGCATCCAGCCGGCGGCGTGCTCGATGAGATGGGCGCCACCCATCAGCGATCCCCAAAGGGCCATCTGGCTCTCATAGGCGGCCTGCGCATCGACTTCATTGGCGGCGGTCACATTGGATGAGCGGAAGGGCACGCCGATGTGGCGCGCAAGCTGACCTGATGCCTGGGCGGCCTTGGCATATTCGGGTGTGCCGAAGGCAGGAGCACCTGAACGCATGTCGACATTCGAGGTGAAACCGCCATACATCACCGGAACGCCGGGCCGCACGATCTGCGTAAGGACAATGCCTGCGAGCGCTTCCGCATGCTGCTGCACGAGCGCTCCTGCCAGCGTCACAGGGCTCATGGCGCCTGCCAGCGTGAAAGGTGTGATCACGAGCACCTGGCCATGTTCCGCCATGGTGATCAGCCCTTCGGCCATCGGAATGTCGAGCTGAAGGGGCGAGTTGGTGTTGATGATGCCAAGAAGTGCAGGTGTGTTGGTGAGGCCTTCGCGTGTGGTTCCGAGCGCCAGGGCTGCAAGCTCAAGTCCGTCGAGTGTCCGGGCCTTGCCGAGCGTCTGCGTCTGCCAGTTCTTGTCGAGCAGCGTGATCTGCGCCTTGTAGATGTCGAGATGCCGCGTGTTCGCTGGAAGATCCATGGGCTCGAAGGGGCAGCCACCTTCCTGATGCAGGATGTTCAGTGACTGCACGAGGCGGAGATAATCGCACATCTCCGCAAAGGTGCCGTCGCGGCGCCCGCCATCATTGTCCATGACGTAGGCAGGCCCGCCGACCGACGCGAAGACGCAGTCATTGGCACCGAAGTGAAGGTCCCGTTCGCGGTTGCGGGCCGCAAGCGTGAAAGTCCGTGGCACGCTGCGCAGGTGCTCCTCCACCAGACCCGGATCGAGACGGACAGTTTCGCCTTCCACCATCGCGCCGACAGACCTGAACAGGCTGCGCGCCCGTTCATCGAGCACACGCATGCCGATCTCGGCGAGAACCTGCAGGGCCTTGTGGTGCAGTGTGCTGACGTGATCGGCACTCAGAACCTCAATGGGCGCATAGGGGCGGCGCACCCGGCCAAATGGCCGCTGTGGTACGCCGCCACTGCTGCGCTGGGGCTTGCCGCTTCTGCGCCGGCCACCTGCCGTCATTGGGCTGCCTGCAAAGGCAGGAAGTCGCGTGGCGCAAAAGGCGCATCACGCCCGATATGGATGGCTTCCGCGGCGAGTCCCAGCTCTCGGGCTGTCTTGTGGCCATGATAGACGGCATGGGCGATGGCCCCCGGCGCATGCGCATCGCCGGCGAGACCGATCGACTTGATACCCGCTGCCTGCCAGTCGGACGCCTGCAGTGCGTCGTAGAGCGGGCTGCCACCCAGGCGCTGGCCGACGATGACGAGCGAGCGGACCGCAATCTCATGTGCTTCGCCCGAGAAGATCTGGGCGAGCTTCAGGCGCTCGCCATCAAAGCCGGTGACAGTCTCCAGCGTCCTGTAGCCGATGCCGCGCCGGGCAAGAGCCTGATGGATGAGTGGCTGTTCATTGGTCATGAAAGTCCAGGCCGATGCAGCACCCGCCGTTGTGATGTAGGTGACGGCGCAACCCTTGGCCGCAAGGTCTTCGGCGATGGCCGTGCCAAGATAGTAGTTGTCATAGTCGAAGACGGCAACCGGCCCTTCCGGCAACACGCTCGCCTTGAGATCATCCGGTGTGTAGACGCGCGGGCCCGTGACGGTCCCGCCCGGCAATTCATTGGCGCCGCACAAGACCTTCAGCCACTTTGCACCGGTCGCCACCACGACATGCCCGGCGCCAAAGGCGAGCACATCTTCCGCTGAAAGATCGCTCTCCGGAAACAGCGAGACATTGGGCATCTGGCGCAACTGCCCCAGGCGATATTCCGCCACGCGATACCACGCCTTGAGCCCCGGCAATGCTGTCTCCCACAGCAAACGACCTCCGAAACTCCGTTGTTTTTCGGCAACGGAGACGGTGAAGCCGCGGCGGGCCAACGTGAGTGCGGCCTCCAGCCCGGCGGGCCCGCCACCAACGACAAGCACGGACTCCTCGCTGTCCTTGCGTACTTTTTCGGGATGCCAGCCCCGCCGCCATTCTTCACCTGCGGTCGGGTTCTGTGTACAGCGTACCCAGACACCATCATGCCAGGAAGAAATGCAGATGTTGCAGCCGATGCACTCGCGGATGTCAGCCTCGCGGCCCTCGTTGATCTTGTTGGGCAGAAAGGGGTCGGCAATCGAGGGCCTGGCCCCGCCGATGAAGTCGAGAATGCCACGGCGGATCTGCCCCACCATTGTGTCGGGCGAGGTAAAGCGGCCAACACCGACGACAGGCTTGCTGGTGATCTTCTTGATGAAATCGATGACCGGTTCATGGCTTCCTTCCGGCGTGTAGCGGGAGGCGGCACAGTCGGTGGCGCTGTAGTCCATCTTGACGTCGAAGAGATCGGGTGCGTCCTTCAGGTAGCCGATCACCTCATGGGCCTCGGACGGCGCATTCTCCGAGGGCCGTGCCCGCAGCTCCTGCATCGAGATGCGCAAGGCCACGGCACAGCGTCCCCCGGTCGCCTCGCGTACGGCGTCGATCAGTTCTTCGGTGAGCCGCACCCGGTTGCGGACAGAGCCGCCATATTCATCGGTGCGCTGGTTATAGTCCGAAAGAAGGAACTGGTAGGGCAGGTAACCCATGCCGGAATAAACATAGAGGATATCAAAGCCCGCACGTTCGGCGCGAACCGCAGCATCGCGATGCCAGGTGATCAGGTCCTTGATATCGCTCTTGTCCATGATCTTCGGCCGGGACGACGACATGAAGCCCACATGGGTGGCCATCCATGGCACACCGGAGGGCGACAGCGGCGTGTAGCGCGAGGTGCGGTTCACCGCGGCGGCCCCGCCATGCCACAGCTCGATTCCGGCCAGGGCGCCATGCCTGTGCACGGCCTCCGTCATCACCGCGTGTGAGCGGATGTCGGCGTCATCCCAGATCGTGGCGCAGGGAAAGGGGCTGTCGTCGGAGCTCGGATGAATGGAGCAGGCTCCTGTGCACACAACAGCCCAGCCGCCTTCTGCCTTGGTCTCGCGGAAAGCGGCCCGCACATGCGGGGCGGCATTGGTCATGCCTGAAGCATGGGGCACCTGGAAGAAGCGGTTCTTCGCCAGCTTGGGGCCGATTTTCACAGGCTCGAACAGCACATCATAACGCGGGTTACGGGACATCGGAGCCTCTTGTTGAACAACTGTATAATTACATATGAGGGTCGATTTCGTCAATCTGGCATTAAAAGCGCGGTTGACGGCCATTCAACTCTTGTTGCAAACTCGTTCAACAAGAAGACAAAGGCATGGCTCAGATACGTACAGATTTCCCGCATCCGGTGAAGATCGTCGAGAACATGACGGTCCCGCTGCCTGACGGCACGCGGCTTGCCGCCAAGGCCTGGCTGCCGGACGATCCGCAACTTGGTCCGGTGCCTGTCATTCTGGAATACATCCCCTACCGCAAGCGCGATGGTACGCGGACGCGCGACCAGGGGCTGCACATGTATCTCGCCGGCCACGGCTATGCGTCAGTCCGCCTCGACATCCGTGGCACCGGCGACAGTGAAGGCCTCATCGAAGACGAATACACCGTGCAGGAGCAACACGACGGCTGTGATGCCATCGCTTGGCTCGCCGCGCAGCCGTGGTGTGACGGCAATGTTGCCATGATCGGCATTTCCTGGGGTGGCTTCAACGGCCTGCAGATCGCAGCACTTGCACCACCGGCGCTGAAGACCATCATCACGGTGGGATCGACAGACGATCGCTACGCGACGGACATTCATTGGGTGGGCGGGTGCCTGTCGAAGGACAATTTCGACTGGTCGGCGACCATGTTTGCCCACAACGACCTGCCGCCTGATCCGGCCATCGTCGGTGAAAAATGGCGGGCGATGTGGCAGGCCCGCATGGAACACAACAGTCCGTGGATCCTGACCTGGCTGCAGCACCAGCGGCGCGACGGCTACTGGAAGCAGGGCTCGGTTTGCGAAGATTTCAGCGCAATCCGGATTCCGGTCTATGCGGTTTCTGGCTGGGCCGATAACTACTCGGAGAGCATTCCGCGTCTGCTCGCGAATCTCAAGGCGCCGTGCCGCGGACTCATTGGGCCCTGGGCGCATTCGTATCCGCACGACGTGACCGTCGAGCCGGCCATCGGTTGGCTTCAGGAAGTGCTGCGCTGGTGCGATCACTGGATGAAGGGCAGGGATACGGGGATCATGCAGGAACCCCTGCTGCGGGCATGGATGCAGGAAGGTGTTCCACCACGGACCTGCTATCTGGAGCGGCCGGGCCGCTGGGTGGGCGAGGAGCAATGGCCTTCGCCGCGCATCACTGCGCAGAAACTTCATCTCAATCATGGCGGTGTTCTGGATAGGCAGGCGGGAACAGTGCGTCAGGCTTCCATCTGCTCGCCACTCTGGGTCGGGCTCGGCGCTGGCGAGATCGGACGCTATGGCGAGGAAGCTGATTGGGCCACGGATCAGCGCGAAGATGATGGCGGCTCGCTGGTCTTTGTGTCGGAACCCCTGAACGAGCGCCTTGAAATTCTCGGTGCGCCGCAACTGCACCTGTCCTTCTCATCCGACAAGCCGCAGGCACTTGTGGCCGTGCGCCTCAACGACGTGGCGCCGGATGGGGCCTCAACACGGGTCACGGTTGGCCTGCTCAATCTCACGCATCGCAAGAGCCATGAACATCCGGAGGCTTTGGTGCCGGGCGCGCCTGCCAGCGCCATCATTGATCTTGATGACATCGCCCACGCCTTTGCGCCGGGGCATCGCATTGCCGTCTCGCTCTCGACGGCCTACTGGCCCATTGCCTGGCCTTCGCCCGAGCTTGCGACATTGACGGTCTCCTGCGGCGAAAGCTGGCTTGAACTGCCGGTCCGGCCGCCGCGCAAGGAAGACGAGGCCTTGCGGGCCTTCGATCCCGTTGAATCTGCGCCGCAAACGCCCTCGACCAGTTTCGATGTGGAAAAGACCCATCCGCGCCGCGTGCAGCGCGATCTGCTCTCCGGCAAGATGACTGTGGATTTTCCGCGCTGGACCTACCGGAAGGTGATGCCGGATATCGCGCAGGAGCAGGCATCATCGGCCTATGCCCGCTATGAGATCATCGATGGTGATCCCCTGTCAGCCACCTTGCTGACCGAATATCATGTGGAGATGAAACGGCCCGACACGGTCATCAGCCACCACAGCACCGGCAAGATGACCTGCGATGCCACGCATTTCATCATCGACATGACGCTCGCCGTCGGCGAAAACGGCCAGACGCTCTTTCGGCGTGAATGGTACGAGAGGATTGCCCGTGACATGGTTTAGTCGACCATACGGAAGGCAGCGAGGCGCGTTCCCGTCATGTTGAACTACGCCATCAAGCGCATTGCACTGGCCCTGTTGATCATCATCGTGGTCATGCTGGCAATGTACGCGATGGTGTTTCTCCTGCCGGGCGATCCGGCGACGCTTGCACTGGGCCCCCGGGCCACGCCGGCACTCAAGCAGGAACTGCAGATCCGCATGGGGCTCGACCAGCCAGTCTATGTGCAGATCTGGAACTTCTTCAGGAACGCCGTGACAGGCGATCTCGGCTACGATGTGTGGTCGAAGCGGCCCGTGGCCGAGATGATCCTCGAGGTCTTTCCAAAGACGCTGTTCCTCGGCGTTGTAGCCATCGGCGGCGCGCTTGTTTTCGGTGTGGCGCTTGGCTGCCTCGCCGTGGTCTGGCGCAACACCTGGATTGACCGTCTGCTGGCCATTCTGTCGGTCAGCATGATCTCAATACCTTCGTTCGTGATCGCCATTTACCTGTTGCTGATTTTTGCCGTCTGGCTGGGCTGGCTTCCAGCCATTGGGGCAGGTGAGGCCGGAGATCCCTGGAGCCAGCTGCGGGCCGTGATCCTTCCCGCCTTCGCCATCGGTATCACCTGGGTCGGCTATATCGCCCGCCTTGTCCGCGCTGCCATGCTGGAGGTCATGAGTGCAAACCATATCCGGACCGCCCGTGCCTTCGGGCTGCCTGAACACAAGGTCATCACGCGCTATGCCTTGCGGCTCGCCATCATTCCAACCATTTCCATTCTGGCCGTGGGCTTCGGCTCGATCCTTTCCAGCGCTGTCTTTGTGGAGACCGTATTTTCGCGGCCTGGCATTGGTACGTTGATCACGGCCGCCGTACAGAAGCGCAATTTCCCGGTCGTCATGGGAACAGTCTTGTTCATGACGGCCTTTTATTTGCTTGTCGTGACATCGGCCGACTTGCTGATGGCGCGGCTCGATCCACGGGTGCGCGATGTCTTCCGTGGCTAGCCTCCATTCCCGCAGCGTCTGGCGCACCCTGGCCGCCGATCCGCTCGGCCTCATGGGTGCAACGCTGGTTGGCCTCTTTGTTTTGATGGCGTTGTTTGCGCCTCTCCTGGCGCCCTATGATCCCTTGAAGATTGATGTTGCGAACAAGTTTGCAGGCGCAAGCCTGAAACATCTCGCCGGCACGGACCAGCTTGGCCGCGATCTTCTCTCCCGCATTATCTATGGCGCCCGGACGGCCCTTGGCATCTCGCTTCTGGCAACAGGCCTGGCGGGCGCCATCGGCCTGCTGCTGGGCCTGATCGCCGGCTACGGGCCACGCTGGCTCGACGCCATCCTGGTGCTCTGCTTCGACTCCGTTTCATCCCTGCCCATGATCATGTTTGCCCTTGCCGTGATCACGGTGCTGGGACCAAGCGTGACGACGCTCGTTCTGGTGATCGTGCTGATCTCCATTCCGGGCTATGCCCGCTTCATCAGGGCGCAGACACTCAGCCTTGCCCGCAGCGATTTCATCATGGCGGAGCGGGTGATGGATGCTTCTCACTTGCGCATCATCCTGCGCCACCTGCTGCCCAATGTGATCGGCCAGCTTCTCATCATCCTGTCGATGGACATTCCCGTCGTGATCATGCTTGAGGCGGGCCTGAGTTATCTTGGCTTCGGTGTCCGCCCGCCGACCCCGTCCTGGGGCAACATCCTCTATGACGGCTATGTCTCGCTCCGCCAGTCGCCCTTCATGGTGGTGGCAGCCGGCATGCCGCTGGTGCTCGCGACATTGGGCTTCACCTTTCTCGGAGAAGCGCTGCGCGATGCCTTCGATCCGCGCCTGCAGCTTAAGGTCCTGAAATGAGCGAGGCCCTTGTCAGCGTGGAAGACCTATCGATCAGCTATGCGAGTGAAGCAGGCGATGTTCAGGCCCTACGGCATGCCAATCTGGAAGCGCGCAAGGGCGAAGTGATCGGCATTGTCGGCGAGAGCGGTTGCGGCAAGTCGACTCTCGCTTCGGCCTTCATCAATCTCGTTGCGCCAAATGCCAAGGTCACTTCCGGCGCCATCCGCTTCCAGGGCAAGGATATCCTGAAGCTTCTCGAAAGCCAGAAGCGCCAGATTCGCGGCCGGCACATCGCCATGATCTTTCAGGATCCGATGATGGCCTTCAATCCGGTGCTGCCACTTGGCGAGCAGCTGATCGATTTCCAGGAGCATCGGCACGATGTGCCACGTTCCGAAAAGCGCGCCCGTGCCACGGCCATGCTGGAGCGCGTCGGCATTCCTGATCCGGCCTATAATCTTGGGCGCTTTGTGCACGAGCTTTCCGGCGGCATGCGCCAGCGTGTGGCCATCGCGGCAGCTCTTCTTATGACACCCGAGATTCTCGTCGCTGACGAGCCGACGACGGCGCTCGATGTCACCATGGAGGCGCAGATCATTCATCTGCTGCGCGAGTTGCGCAGCGATCATGACGGCGCGATCATCGTCATCACCCATCATCTGGGTCTGATTGGTGAGCTCTGCGACCGTGTCTATGTGATGTATGCAGGCGAGGTGGTTGAAGAGGGCCGCACCGAGGATATCTACCATAACCCGCGGCACCCCTACACAAAGGCACTGATCGATTGCGATCCGGCTCATCTCGATGAGCCCGTGGCTTTTCTCCCCACTATTCCTGGCCGCCTTCCGGATCTTGTGGCCCTGCCTTCGGGGTGCAGCTTTGCCGATCGTTGTCCAATCGTGCAAGAGCGCTGCCGCACGACGTCACCCCGGATGATTGAAACAGGCCCGCAGCATCGGGCGCGTTGCCATGAGGCGCTGCGATGACCGCGCTCTACGAGGTGAGCAAGCTCTCTGTTGATCTCCTCGCAAGTGGCAATGGCCTGTGCGCACAACTGATCCAGCGCCATCTCACAATCAACATTCTCCAGGACATCGACATCAGCATCGCTGCCGGTGAGATTCTGGGCGTTGTCGGTGAATCCGGTTCTGGCAAGACCACACTGGCCCGCAGCATGCTGGGCCTTCAGCCAGTGTCTGGCGGGACCATGTGCTTCGACGGCCGTGAAGTGGCGAGCCGCACCGACTTTTCCAATTTGCGCCGCAACAGCGCCTTCATGTTTCAGGACCCGGTGGCATCGTTGAGTCCACGCATGAAAGTGGGTGCACTGGTGGTGGAGCCACTGGTCATCCAGCGCCGGCCCATGGCCAATGCCGCAGAGAAGGCCAAGGAGCTTCTGGAGCGCGTCGGTCTTCCAGCATCAATCGCGGGCCGGTTCCCGCATGAACTGTCGGGTGGACAGGCCCGCCGCGTCTGCGTGGCGCGTGCGCTGGCACTCAATCCGCGCCTCGTGATCGCGGACGAGCCGACAGCGGGCCTTGATGTTTCGGTGCAGGGCGAAATTCTCAACCTGATGACGGGCCTCAAGAAGACGCTTGGCCTTGCCTTCATGATCATCACCCACAACCTTGCCATGGTGCGGCATGTGAGCGACCGGATCGCCATTCTCTATCTCGGGCGTCTCATGGAGACCGGACCGACGCGGGAGGTCTTCGCCCGGCCAGCCCATCCCTATACCCGAAGCCTCATCGCCTCGGAGCCGCAGCCCGATCCACGCAAGCGGCGGGTCGATCTCGCCATCAAGGGCGAAATACCGAGCGTGCTCGCGAGGCCTCCGGGCTGTGCCTTTCACACGCGCTGCACGCTGGCTCAACAACGCTGCAAGGAAGAGAGTCCCCTGCCGCAATCACTTCCGGGTGGGCGGACAGTGCGTTGCCATTTTCCAGAACAACAACCATCAACAACATGAGGAGGAAATCATGCCACTGAACTGGAGAACCGACCGCCGCAGCCTGCTGAAGGCAGGTGGCGCCATGCTTGCGGGACTGGCTCCTGCCTCGCGCATTGCCTGGGCTGCCGACGGCGATACGTTGCGGCTGCGCGCCGTCGCCGATTTTCAGGTCCTCGATCCCAAAGGGATCATCGGTGAGCTCGATGATATCATCCCCCGCTGCACACAGGTGACGCTGGTGCGGCTGGGCGACATGCGCGACGACAATCCCTCTTTCAACTGGGGGGCCGAGAAGATCGATTGGGTTGATCCGCAGAAGATCGCGTTCACGCTGCGTGAGGGGCTGAAATGGAACAACGGCTTCGGCCCGGTCACGGCAGAAGACGTGAAATACTCATTCGAGCGCATTGCCGGCAGCGATTCGGCCTGGGCCTATCAGTTCGAGAAGCTTGACCATGTGGAGGTGACAGATGCGCGTTCTGGCATCATTCACCTGAAGCAGCCCTTCAAGCCCTTCTGGTACATTGCCTTGCCTTATTACGGCGGTCACATCGTCTGCAAGGCGGCTGTCGAGAAGGCGGGTGGCAGCTATACGACCGAGATACCTGCGCAGTGCGGACCCTTCCTGCTCGACAAATGGGAGCAGAACCAGAAGGTGACGCTCGTCGCCAACCCGGACTGGAACGGGCCGAAGCCGGCTTTCAGCAAGATCGAATATTTCATTGTCACAGACGATCAGGCGGCCCTGCTGGCCTACGAGGCTGACTCCTTCGACTATACCCGCGCTGCCATGAGCTCGGCCAAGCAGCTCAAGACCAGTCTGCCAAAGGGTGCTGCACTGATCGAGGCGCAATCGACGCGTTATGTCTGGCTTACCATCAACATGAATGCCGAACGGCTCAAGGATCTGCGCGTACGGCAGGCGATCCAGTATGCCTATGATGGAGAAGCCGTCGTGCAGGGTTCCTATGACGGCCTCGTTGGGCGCTCTGCCGGCGTGGTGCAGCCCGGCACCAAGTTTGCGCGCGAGAAAAATCACATCGCCACGCGAGACGTGGAAAAGGCCAAGGCGCTGCTTGCCGAGGCTGGCGTAAGTAACCTCACGCTCAATCTTTTCTGCCTGACGGATTCAACGTCGCAATCAACCGCGCAGATCATTCAGGCGAGCCTGGCTGAAGCTGGAATCACCGTTGATATCCAGCCGACTGAAGATGCAGCCTATTGGGCTCTGGGCGACAAGACTGCAGGTGACAGCTACAAGTCCATCGAACTTGTGCTTATGAACTTCGCGGGTGGCATTGATCCTACCGAGAACCTCGTATGGTTCCGTCCCGATCAGATCGGCGTCTATAACTGGTCATTCTTCGACAGCAAGGAGTTCGAAGATCTCTACCAGCAGGCCCTGACCGAGCAGGACGATGACAAACGCAAGGCCATCTTCAACAAGATGGAGGACCTGATGGAGGATTCGGGCGGCTTCATCTTCATCTGCTTCGAGCCGTTGCTTGTCGTGCACGATGACAATATCAAGCCCGTCATCCTGGCCGATGGGCACCCCAACCCGGCCATGTTCACGAAAGTCTAGATAACAAGGAGGCGTGGCCTCGGCCACGCCTCAGCATCTGTATGAAGAAAAAATCCGGCCCAACGATCAAGACACCGAAGTTCAGGCGGATCTCGCCACAGGAGCGGCGCTCCAGGCTTATCGATGCAGGCCTCGCCTGCCTGGCAAAGGGTGGTATCCGGGCTTTCACCATGGATAACATCTGCCGTGAGGCGAAGATTTCCCGCGGGCTCGTTGCCCATCATTTTGGCTCGAAGGATGCGCTGCTGGCCGAGGTCTATGCGGCTGTCTATGACCGTATGCTTGCGCATCTGGTGCCTCCGGACGCCGCTTCAACTGACATTGTGGCGCTGGTGGAGAACAGTTTCTCCCCCTCGCTGCTCAATGGCGAAAGCCTCAATATCTGGCTCGCCCTGTGGAGTGAGATTGCCAGCAACCCGGCCCTCAGGACTGAACACCGCAAGCATTATGCGCTCTATCGCGAAGGCATCGCCCGGCTGATCTCGGCCACGGCGAGGGACCGTGGCCGTACCGTCGACAGCTACGAACTTGCGACCATCTTCATCTCGCTGGTCGACGGCTTGTGGCTGGAGCAATGCATCGACTCGAGTGTCCTTTCGGCCACCCGCGCCAAGGACGTCTGTTATAGCGTGCTTGAAACGGCACTGGGACCCTTGCGGCGTCCCGCAAGCCGTTCCGTGGCGGTCACCGCATGAATGGCTTTCTGGACCGGAGCAGGACATCTCGGCTGCTGCGGCAAGCAGGTCTTTCCGCGCTCGTGCTGTGCCAACCGGAGTCCATTACCTACGCAACCGGCGCATTCCCGGGTGTGGCCACGTTCTGGCGCAGGGCCGGAGCGGCATTCGTGGTCATTCCGGCAGATGCGAATGCTCAGCCGGTTGCGATTGTCGGCGACCTGCAGGCCAGAACCTTCGCGCAGCAATCTGCCATCAAGGATGTGCGTAGCCACAGGCTCTGGGTGGAGACAGACAGATTTCCGCTTGATGATTCCAAGCTGAAGCGCCTGCTACGCCCCACACAGTATGATCTCTCTGCCAGCCTCAATCTGCTGGGCGACGCTCTGCGTGAACTTGGATTAGCCGGAACGCGCATTGGCCTCGAACTTGGCTTTGTGCCGGTCGCAGACTTTGCGCTGTTTCAGGCGATGCCTTTTGATTGGCAGGATGGAACGCGCATCGTGGAAGGTCTGCGATCGGTGAAGTCACCCGAAGAAGTTGCCCGGCTGCGGCGGGCGGCGTCCTATGCGGCTGCGGGCTTCTCAGGGTTGATTGCGCGCCTTGGCACCGGCCAGACCGCTGCGCAGATGGCGGACATCTGGAGAGAGGAAGTCGCTGCGGCGGCGACTGCAAGCGCTGAAAATCTACCCCTCTCGTCCTGGTCCTTCATCGCGGTCGGTGGGGATGGCTTTGCACCCGGCGGCCCGGCGAGAGCGGGTGATCTGGTCAAGATCGATGTCGGCTGCGTTCTCGGTGGATATAGCTCTGACGGCGCGCGGACCGTTGCGCTCGGCAAGCCGTCAGCGGAAGCGCAGCACATCTATGACGCCCTGCATGGCGCCTTTGAAGCCGGTCTGCCGCATTTCCGCCCTGGTACGGCATTGCGGGAGATCCACGAGAAAGTGGCCTCCACCATGTGGAACAAGGGCTTTGAAACCTATGGCCGCGGGCATTTCGGTCATGGCGTCGGGGCTTCAATCTGGAGCGAGGAGTGGCCTTTCATCGGTGCCGATTCCGATGCCGTGCTGGAGCCCAATATGGTGATGGCCTTCGAGACGCCGTGGTACATCGACGGGCTTGGCGGCTTCATCATTGAGGACCAGCTTTTGATCACGGAGACGGGCCACGAAGTGATGTCGCCCCTGCCGCGCAGTTTGCAGCGTGTAGCCGTTTCCTAGAGGGACTGGCGGCGCATCATGTCCGCTGCCTTTTCGGCAATCATCACGACCGGGGAGGCCGTGTTGCCGGAGGTTATCTTTGGCATGATGGAGGCATCGACGATGCGCAGCCCGGAAAGCCCGCGGAAGCGGAGTTGCGGATCAACAACGGCGCCGTCATCGACGCCCATGCGGCAGGTGCCGACCGGGTGAAAGATGGTCGTGGCGATGTCGCCGGCGCGCGCCAGAATCTGTGCGTCGGTTTCGACTTCGGGGCCGGGCAGCATCTCCTGCGGTGCGTAACGGGCAAGCGCCTTCGCCGTCATGATCTGGCGGGCTTGCTTCACGGAAGCCACGGCGGTTCGCTTGTCAGCTTCGGCGGAAAGATAGTTGAGGCTGATGGCAGGCTGCTTCAAGGCATCTGCGCTCGTCACGTGGCAGGAGCCGATACTCTCCGGCCTGAGGTTGCAGACAGAAACGGTGATTGCCGGAAAGCGATGCAACGGATCGCCCAGCCGGTCGGTCGAAAGCGGCTGCACATGATATTCGAGATCAGGCGTTTCCAGCCGGGGGTCAGATTTCGTGAACATGCCGAACTGGCTGGGCGCCATCGAGAGTGGGCCAGACCGGTTCAGAAGATATTGCAGGCCGATCCAGACCTTTCCAAGCGGGTTGTGGACGAGTGTGTTGAGCGTGCGTGCACCACTGATCTTGAACACGGTGCGGATCTGCAAATGGTCCTGAAGATTTTCGCCGACACCGGGGCTGGCGTGCCTGACTTCGATGCCTGCCTTGCCGAGCGCCGCAGGATTGCCGATCCCTGACTGTTCGAGGATGCGCGGTGAATTGATGGCGCCGGCGCAGAGAATGACCTCCCGCCTGGCCTTGACCTCGAAGCGTTCTCCCCGCCACAGGAAAGAAACGCCTGTGATGGTGTTGCCCACGACGATGAGCCGTTCTGTCTCGGCCCCTGTGACAAGCCTCAGATTGGTGCGCTTGAGCGCAGGACGGAGAAAGCCCTTCGCCGCATTCCAGCGCGCACCGTGCTGCTGGTTCACCTCGAAGAAGCCCGATCCTTCGTTGTTTCCGTCGTTGAAATCTTCCCGGGGATGGATGCCGAATTCCTTCGCGCCCTCTGCAACAGCGCGCAGAATGTCCCATGAAACGCGCTGCCGGGAGACCTTCCATTCGCCGCCTGCGCCGTGCAGGGGTGTGGGCCCGGCATAGTGATCTTCTGACTTCATGAAATGTGGCAGCACATCCGACCACGACCAACCGACATTGCCGAGTTGCCGCCAATGGTCATAATCTCCGGCCTGGCCGCGCATGTAGATCATGCCGTTGATCGAGGTGCAGCCGCCGAGCAGCTTGCCGCGCGGATAGAGCAGGCTGCGGCCGTTGAGCCCCGCCTCGGCCTCGGTCTTCATCATCCAGTCGGTGCGCGGATTACCGATGCAGTAGAGATAACCGATTGGAATGTGGACCCAGTGGTAGCGGTCCGAGCCGCCCGCTTCGAGAAGCAGGACTCGGGTTTTCGGATCTTCCGTCAGGCGATTGGCCAGCACACAGCCTGCAGTGCCTGCGCCGACGATGATGTAATCATATTCGCCATCGAAGGCTTGCCGCGTGTTCATCAGATCCTCTGGCCGGACCCTATCCGCCTGCACACCGGGCGGCAAGCTTCAGTGAATGCCCTCGACAGCAGCGAGCGCTGCACCAATGACACCGGCATCAGCGCCAAGTGCTGCCTGCACCACGATTACGCGGCGTTCCACGCCATTCCAGAGCGAGTCTGTGATGTGTTTCTTCAGATGGTCAAAATAGGGGCCGGGCGCACTGCCCAGGCCACCACCTATGATGATCATTTCCGGGTCGAGACAATTGGCCAGTTGGCCGATTGCTTCCCCCAAGCGAGATGCAGCTTCTGCCACCAGAATGACAGCACGGCTTTCACCTGTAGCGGCCGCTGCAATCACACTGCGCGCATCGGGATCTTCACCATAGAGCCGCGCCAGACCCGGGCCTGAGGAAAATTCCTCAAGCGTCTGCAGACCGTCGCCGCCGAGCTTTGCCGCTGAGGCCATCACAAGTGCCGCACCATGGGCGCCTGCATAAGGATTACCTGCGATCAGCGGCACCGAGGCAATGCCCGTGCCGACCGAGACGAAGAGCGCATGGCTGACGCCTTTCGCTTGCCCGAAGCGGGCCTCCGCAAGTGCCGCGGCCCTGACATCGGCCACGAGATGGGCGGGAGGTGTCTGGTCGGTGGCTACGGAGGCGTCGAGGTCTCGCCAATCGATGAGTGCTGCGCTCCGCAGCCTGCCTCCATTGTCGACGATCTCGCAGATGCCGATGCCCGTTGCCGTGACGGTGATGCCTTGAGCGCGCGCAGCCTGTGTGAGTGTTGCCATGCATGCGCGAACACTGGCCAGAACCGCGGCTCCGCCGCGCTCAGGCACTGTCGCAAGTTGTTGCCTGTCACGCAGGGCGCCGGTCGTTGTGTTCACAAGAGCCGCCGCGATCTTCGTGCCACCAACATCGATACCTATGGCAAAGCGAGCCGTCATTGCGGTTGATCAGGCTGGACGGGCCGGGAGATAGGCCGGCGCAACACCAAAGAGGACATCGCAGCTTTCGGTTCCCATGTTGAAGAGGCGGTAGCGCGCCCCTTCCGGCAGGTAGAAGCCATCACCCGGTGCAAGCTCATACCAGGTCTGGGCCAATTCACTGTCGACCAGCAGGACATTGAGGCGGCCGGTTTCCACATAGAGTCCGGTATCGCCGCCATGCTCCAGGACGTCGCTCTTTCCCCCCGGTGCGATCACGGCCTTGCCCGCCGTCAGCTGCTCCGTCGAGGCATAGAGGCCGATGAGCACGCGGGGATCGCCGCCACTCAGGGACCACAGGCAGTCCTGCTCGCGAATGACGGTGAAATGCCCACGCTTGGCCGCTGCCTCGCGCCCCATCGGCCAGTTGCCGATGAGTTCCCGCCGTTCGAATTTGGGCGCGCTGACATAGGGCTTGGTTTGCGCATATTTGCCGGATGTTCCCGTGGAAGGCGGTGGCGCGAAATATTCCAGCACGCGCAGCTCTTCGCCGGGCAATGCCCAGGCGTTGTGCCAGGTGTCCTTGCGGAAGAACAGGGCCTCACCCTTGCGCACGACCTGAACCTCGCCTGTCTCCGGGTTTGCGATCACCATGCCGCCCTGCAGGACATAGAGCACCTCATCGGCGCCGAAGATTGTACGGAAGGATTCGGAATGACGAAAACCCTCGCCCGCCGGAAACCCGAAGATCAGCTGGTGGATTTTGCTGCTCGAAAGATAGATCCAGTCATTGACGAGGCCGGCCTCACTGTCGCCCCAGAGATAGCGCGTTACCTTGTCATAGGGGATGAGCGTCGGCTCGCTGAAGGTGGGTCGTGGCGATGACTTGTAGGCCATGATGAGAGCTTTCCTCGTTCAGGTGAAGGTCAGGGGATTGTGCTTCAAATGCAATTCGGAGCGGTCTGCCTGGGCGGAGACAGTGAGTGGATCGAAGCTGCTTTCAACGAAGACGGCTCGTCCGCTTGCCCGTGAGGCCAGCGCCTTGTCGATGATCTCCAGCACATGCAGGGATAGCGACAGTTGCATCTCCGGCGGACGCTGCGCGATGATCGAGATTGCAAAGTCGCGGAGGCCATCGGTCCAGGGCCAGGAGCCATCGGCCTCAAACTGCCGCCAGCAGCCCTCGTCATTTGTCCAGAGCTCAATGCCCTTGGGGTCCCAGTCCTGCCCCATGAACTGCAGCGTACCGGTGCTGCCATAGATTTCGATGCCGCTGGCGCGATACTTCTGAATCCCGTAGCCGGCTGTCAACGTCCCTGTGCAGCCGTTGGCAAAGCCCAGTGAAATATGTGTGATGTCCGTGGCTTCGCCGGACATGCTACCGAGTGCAAAGACGGTGCGGACGGGCCCCAGCAAACCGGTGAGTGTCGTCAGGGCATAGACGCCGAGATCACGCAAGGTCCCCGCACCTTGTTCGTGAAACCATGAGGACCAGTCCGGTCCATGCCATCCATAGAAGGCGCGGCATGCATGCGGCGTTCCGATTTCACCGCCGTTGATCCGGCGATGTGCATCTTGGAAGGTCGGACTCAAGGTGGTGAACGGGGCCGCGGCAATACACAGGTTGCGTGACCTGGCGAGAGCCGCGAGTTCATGCCCCTCGCTGGCAGTGCCCGCCAATGTCTTTTCGGAAAACACATGCTTGCCTGCCAGCAAGGCTGCGCGCGCATGCGCGGCATGAAGCTGCATCGGCGTGAGGATGATGACCGCATCGATTTCGCCATGGCCAAGCACTGCCTGCATGTCCGTGCCATGCCAGGGGATGTCAAAACGGTCAGCAAGTGTCTTGGCCGGTCTGGCAGTCCGGCCGCAGAGCGCCGCTAGCTCGACCTCGATGCCGCTTTCGCGCAGCCGCCGGATCTGGCGGATATAGCTCTCGGCTACGTTTCCCGCACCAAGGATGGCAAGTTTCAGCAAGGGCATGTCGCAGATTTCAATGCGAACCGCAGGAGCAACGTGCCCCCGCGGTCCACAGGTTGCTTACTTCACGCCCTTCAGCCAGACACCTTCGACAGTGTCCTTGTTCGCGGCGATCCAGTCGCTGGCCACTTGCTCGACGGGCTTCTTGTCGACCTCCATGGCGAGGATCCACTGGTTCACGACATCGGCGTCGAGTGCCACCTGCTTCAGGAACTGCGAGATCTGGGGCGCACGTTCGGCCAGCGCCTTGGAGTGGGCGATGTTCACGCGTGTGGGCGGCTGCCCGCAGGAAATCGAGGATGCCTCGAGCCAGTCATTGCGCTCGGCCGGCTGGTAGAACGTATAGCAGCCATTCGCATTATAGCGCTCGGTACCCTTGGCGCTGTCCATGGTATAACCATTGAAGGGCGGCTCTTCGAGCTGGGTCAGCTTATAGGCAGCATGGATCCATTCCGGGGTCCAGTAATAGAAGGCAATCGGCTTCTTGCTTTCATAGGCATCCTTGAGCTGGGCGAGCAGCACGGCTTGCTCCACGGTCGTATACTCCATGGTCTTGTCGAAGCCGTAGGTCTTGCCGCGCACTTCCGTATGGTTGGTTGATTCCCAACCCACGGCACCGGCCCACATCTCGCCCTTGCCGTTGCCATCGCTGTCGAAGAGCTTGGCCACTTCCGGCTTGGCGAGATCGGCAAGCTTCTTCACGCCAAGCTCGTCGGCGACATAGCTCGGCACGAAAATGCCTTCGGTGCCGAGATAGGATTTGTCGTTGAGGATGATGGTCTGGCGGCTGCCGGGCAGCACATAGTTCTTCATCTGCTGCGGCAGATGATCTGTCCACATGTCGGCTACGACATCGACGGAATTGTCGCCCTTGTCGAGGGCCTCATAGAGCGCTTCCTGTGCTGCGGCGATGGTGCCGACATCGGCATCGAGATAGGTCGTCATCACCTGCTTCAGGACCTGCTCGATGGCGCGCGCCCCCGGCCAATCCAGTTCTCCGATGGTGACAGTGGTCTTGGCCTCCGCGAAGGCCGAGAGCGCCACCAGCGAAACGGCCACAAGGCCGGTCGTCTTTAGATACTTCAACATGTCTTCCTCCTAGAAGTTGTTGTCGTTGTCACCCCGCCGGTTGTTCATCCCGGCGGCCTTCCGCGCACCATGCGGTCAAGCGCCATGGCACACAAAACAATGGCAAGCCCGGCCAGAAAGCCCTGGCCAGTCTTGAGATGTTGCAGCGAACGGATCACATCGAGGCCGAGCCCGCCCGCGCCGATCATGGCGGCGACCACGACCATCGAAAGGGACATCATGATGGTCTGGTTGATGCCCAGCCGGATCGATGGAAGTGCTAGCGGAAGTTCGACCTTGAGAAGCTTTTGCATTGGCCGGGCACCAAAGGCATCGGCCGCTTCGCGCACCACGGCGGGCACCTGTTCGATGCCGAGGGCCGTGAGCCGTACTATGGATGGTAACGCGAAGATCACCGTCGCGATCACGCCCGGTGGCTTGCCGATCGAGAAGAAGGCGACGGCCGGAATGAGATAGACGAAGGTGGGCAGCGTCTGCATCACGTCAAGGACAGGTTCCAGCAGGCGCTTTGCCCGTGGGCTCTTGGCACAGAGAATACCGACCGGAAGGCCGATCACCACGCAGATGAGAACCGAGGCTGCGACCAGCGCCAGTGTCGTCATGCTCTTTTCCCAGAAGCCGAAGAGACCGAGATAGGCAAGGCAGGCTGCGGTGAAGATGGCGGCCCGAAGACCCGAAAGCCGCCAGGCGAGCAGGAGAACAAGTGCCACGACGATCGGCCATGGTGTTGTCACCATTGCGGATTCGATAACACCGAGGATCTTGCGCAAAATCCAGGTGAAGACATCGAAGAAGCTCGCCCATTGCTGCTTCATCCAGTTGACGGCGGCGTCGATCTGCTGGGCCACCGCATTGTCGAGACCCTTGGGGGCCGGAAACTGCGTCAGCCATTCGGGCAAGGGCGGAGCAAAGAGCCACCACAGAGCCCCGGCGACGACGAGTGCGATCATACCCCATGAGAGATAGGCAGGCGTGCGGCTCTGTTCAGTTTTGCGCATATTGCCCTCGTCCGGCCAGGGCCGTCAGGATTTCGGACACACGGAGCACGCCGACAATGGCGCCGCTGCCGTCTCGCACCGGCAGGTCCTGGTTTTCGCGGGCAGCAAGCCTTGCCGCCTCGGAGAGGATGGTGTCCGGCAAGATACCGGGCAACCTTGCCAATTGTTCCATTTCCCCGGGAGCAACACGGCTCATGACATGCTGGGCGCTCAGCGTATCCTTGGATGATACGTCGCGGACGAAAGCCGCTACATGGGTATCGGCCGGAGAAAGAATGATTTCATGCGGAGCCCCGGTCTGCAGAATGCGGCCGTCGCGCATGATGGCGATCCGGCTGCCGATCCGCATGGCCTCGTCAAGATCGTGGGTGATGAAGACGGCTGTCTTGTTCATGTCCCGGCAAAGGCGGGTGAACTGGTCCTGCAATTGCCGCCGGATCAGCGGATCGAGTGCGCCAAAGGGCTCATCCATCAACAGAATGTCAGGATCCCCGGCCAGCGCGCGGGCGAGGCCGACACGCTGTTGCATGCCACCTGACAGCTCGGTGATGCGCGCATCCTCCCATGCCTCGAGCTGAACGGCTTTGAGCATTTCGCGGGCTCGCGCCAGACGTTCAGGCCGCGGCACGTCGCGCAGCTCCAGGCCGAAGGCAACATTGTCGATGACATTGCGATGCGGCAGCAATGCAAAATTCTGAAATACCATGCCGATCTTGCGGGCCCGCAAGTCGCGCAATCCGGCGCGCGACAGCCGGGCGATATTCTCGCCGCCGATGAGAATGTCGCCGGCGCTCGGTGCGACAAGTCCATTGATGTGCCGCAGCAGGGTCGATTTGCCGCTGCCTGAAAGACCCATGATGCAGAAGATTTCGCCTGCGGCTATGCTGAAATTCGCATCAGCGACCGCGACAACGCAGCTGTACTTGTCCTGAATCTCATCCTTGCTTGCCGTTCCGGCGCGGATTTGTGCGAAGACAGCCGCATCCAGTGCGCCGAACACTTTCCAGACATCGCGGCACTGGATGACGGGATTTGTCATCACCATCTTCCCCCGAGTGCCACCGTGATGGCCTCGCCGTTGATCCCCGAAGCAGCATTGCTTGCCAGGAAGGAGATGGTCTCGGCTACTTCCTCCGGCGCCAAGACGCGCTTTCCGGGATAGCCCTGCTCCCGCTCGTGCCAGATTTCGTCCACGGTCATGCCGCGTGCTTCTGCTTCCTGGCGGGCATCATTGTTTGCCATCTCGGTCCGCACCCAGCCGGGGCAGACAGCATTTGCTGTAGCGTTGTGAGCACCAATGTCACAGGCAACTGACCGCATGAGGCCGATCAACCCATGCTTTGAGGCGCAATAGGCCGACATGGATGGTGCGCCGGCTTCTCCAGCTGTCGAACTGACATAGACGATGCGGCCCCATTTCTCTGCCGCGATCACCGGGGCAATGGCTTTCGACATGAGGAAGGGTGAATCGAGATTGACGGCCATGCTGGCGCGCCAGGCACCGAAGGACTGGGTTGCGATCGGCTTGTCGATATAGCCCGGGATTCCCGCGGAACATATGAGGATGGTCGGGGCACCATGCCGGGCCGCTTTGGCAAAGACCTTGTCGCTTGCAGTCGGATCGGACAGTTCTGCGACACAGGGAACGATACCTGCCTGCCAGTCCGTCAACTGGCTGAGCCGGGCGCGGCTGCGCCCCGTGGCGATCACCTTAGCACCGCGACGCGCCAGAAGGATGGCAACAGCCCTGCCGATGCCGCTGCTGGCACCGGTGACGATGGCAACGCGGCCCTCGAGATCCCGCGGTGGTGCGAGGCTTGCCATCAGGCCGTCAGAGCCTCCTGCGGCGCTTCATGGACCAGCCGGCAGAAGCGCTTCATGGCGCGTGCCGGATCGGATGCGCCCCAGGCGTTGCGGCCGATGGCGACACCGGCAACGCCGCCGGCAAGGGCTGCGGCAATCGCCGTGTCATAGGCCTTGGGATCCTTGGCTGGCGCACCACCCGCCAGCACCACCGGAATGTCGCAGGCCGATACGGCTTCGGCGATGGCGCTTGAGGGAACAGGCATCGTGGTCTTGATCACATGGGCTCCCAGTTCCTGGCCGGTGCGGCAGGCGGCAACCATGGCCTCGGGCGCTTCCGGATCGGGAAACATGGTGCTTTCGATCGGCATGATCTCGCAGAGATAGGTGAAACCACGCCGGTCGCATTCAGCGGCAAGCTTGCCCGATTGGCGCAAGGCTTCGAGCTCGAAAGGGGCACCGAGCTGGATATAGTTCAGCACGGTGCTGACGCCGAGCCGCTCGGCATCGTCGAGCGTGTAGGTCATGACATATTCGGTGAGAGGGTAGTGCCCGCCCAGCGACAGCGACGTGATGTCGAGTTTCAGGATCGGCTTCACCTGCCCGAAGAGCTTCCGGAAATCGCGGATCGTGCCATAGCTCGCGATCATGGCATCGACCCCCGCTGCATCGGCCGCGGAAATGATCGCGGCGCGGTCTTCAAGACCCCGGCACGGCCATGAGTAAAGTGAGTGATCAATTGCGATGATGACGGTGCGGCCGTCCGGCCCGATACAGGCTGGCGTCTTCATGTCGTTGTCTCCGGAGTGAACATGGTCTTAAAGCCGGTGAAGCCCTGGCGCGTGACAAGCGCTTGTTCGAGCGTGTCGAAGCCGCAGGTGCCAGTGACCAGGCTGTCGAAGGGGACCTTCCCGTCGAGGAGAAATTCCAGTGCTTCGTCGTAGCGGTGGCGCGCCTGGTTTGGTGGCGTGCCGATCCATTCGCTGCCGACCAGCACGATCTCGCGATAATGGATGTCGTTGAGATCGAGGACCGCCTCCTTGCGATTGCCGAAACCGGCGAACAACACGACGCGGCCTCCGGGCTTTGCCGCCCGGATGCAGGGCATGACGAGATCGGGATTGCCGATGGTCAGGATTACGGCATCGGCTCCTTCGCCCGATGTCCATGATGCAGCTTCTTCCGCCCAGTGTTCAGGGGTTGTCACCATTTCGGCGCCAAACTGACGGGCCATGGCCTGCCGCGCCGGAAGCGGCTCCACGGCCATGACCTTGCAGCCCAGACGGGCGGCATCGGCGATGATCTTCAGGCCCATCACGCCCGTCGCGATGACAATCAGCCGCTGTCCGGCTTGCAGCCTGGCCTGGCCGCGCACCGCGTGAATGCAATCGGCCAGCGGCTCGATGAAAATGGCCCGGCGCTTGTCGAGCGACTTCGGCAAGGGCAGCGGCCCGCGCGACCACGGGATCGGATTGACGGGAATGACAGCATAGTCGGCATAGCCGCCATAGGTATCCCCATAGACGCGGTCGCCGGTTTTGAAGCCTTTGACATCGGGCCCCAAGGCCGTCACTTCTCCCAGCCATTCATGCCCGGGGTTGAAAGGGTAGTGACCATCATTCACCCCGATCTCGTATTTGCGCGAGTCCGTGGCGCAGACACCACAGGCCTCAATTCGGACCTGAATCTCGCCTGCCTGCGGCGTTGGAACGGGCAGCCGATCGATCTGCATCTGGCGGATGCCTGTGAGACGCGCCGATCGCATCGTTGCACTCATACTGTGACCTTCTCCTGTTGGGTAACGCGGGCGATGTCTGGCATCAGCGGCCGCAGGGCCTCAAAAACCTGGCGATAGACGCGAAGCCGCTCGCCATAGGCGCGATGGCCACCGCGGTTGGCGCGATAGCTCCGTGCCGCGGGCAAGCTGAGCTTCACGCCGCAGCTTCGGGCTGCGAGCACGGCAGGCCCCAGATTGGCATCTGCACCCCGGACGACGCGCAGCGTTGCGCCCAGAGCATCGGCCAGTTCCGACATGAGGACGGTGTTGCGGCTGCCGCCGCCGGTGACAGTCCATTGCCGGGGGGCGCCAAATTCAGAGCTGAGGCGTTCTGCGATATCGGCAGCCGAGAGCGCGATACTACGTATGAAGCCGTGGCGAAGACCAGTTGCGGTCGTGCGGGTTGTGAGCCCCGCAACAAGGCCGGTCGCTTGCGGCGACCACACGGGCGCGCGTTCCCCTGCGAGATAGGGCCAGACCATCGGAACCTCAAATTCTCGTGTTGCAGGCCCCTGGGCGAGCAGTTGGTCTGCCACCGTCAGCGTTGCCCCGGCACAATTGGTCCAGCCGCCCGAGAACCAGCCCTTGCCCACATGCGGTGTGGAGCGCAGCCGTGGATCGGCAACCGGCCTTTCCGTGTGCACACCGAGCACCATGGTGGTGCCCAGCACGACCACAGATTTGCAGCTTTGTCCAAAACCCGCCGCCACGAGATCTGCCGTGCTGTCATAGGCGCCCACTGCAACAGGAGTGCCGGCGGGCAAACCAAGCCGCCTTGCGGCCGCAACACCGAGCAGACCCGCATGCGCATCTGCATTCTGGCGATCAGGCAAGGCCACACGCTTCGGCAGTCGAATCTGCAGGTAGTCGGCCGCGGTCACATGGTCCATGGTCAGCCGGCCGGTGAGTCGATAGACGAGGTAACCCGTGACGTCGCAGACCATGCGCACCCGTGCAAAGAGCTTCGGTGCTTTGTGCCTGAACACAGAAAAGCGCTGGCGCAGGTCATCGCCGCCGTCATCCCCTTGAGCGCTGTCGGCTGTGTCAAACAGGGCAAGCTGAGCGACAACCCTGCCACGGTCATCGAGAAGAATAGGGGCTGGCCCGAAGGCGCAAATGCACACACCTGCTATGGAGACATTAGGTCTGTCAGCCAGGGCCATACGCACCGTGCGGTCTACAAGGGCTGACAGGCGGGTGAGGGAAAGCCTGCTGGTATCGGCGGCCAGCCGCGCGTGAGTGAGAACCTGTCCCTTCGCCGAAATCACCGCCGCTCTCGTCCCAGAGAGACCCACGTCGATTCCGAGGAAGCCGGTTTTCATCTTTGCTCGGCTCGCAATGTGGTGAGGAAGCGATAGCGGTCACCGCGAAAAACCGTCTTGCTCAACTCCACCGGAACGCCGTTGCTATCGCGGGCGATCGCATTGGCCGCCAGCAGCGCTGTCCCTTCCGGAACATTGAGGAGATGGGCATGCTCGGTGCTGGCGGCAGTGGCGCTGAGCACATAATTGGCGACGGCCGGTGCGGCACCTGCATCGCGCAAGGCGGTGTAGAGCGATTGCCTGGCAAAATCTGTGGCAGGCAGCGCCGGCGCGCGCTGCAGCGGGATCAGGCTGTTCTCAATGCCGACCGGTTCGCCAACCAGTGTGCGCACACGCTCAAGATCAAAGACCTTGGCGCCCGCCGGAAGGCTGAGCATCTCTGCTTCTTCAAAACTTGCAATCCGCACAACACTGCGGATGACCAGCGACCCGCTGCTGAGGCCGCGGGCTGCAGCCATCTCCGAGAAGCTTCGCAGGACATTCTGTTCGCTGACATTGGGAGGCGCGACGAACCAGCCCTTGGCCTCATCTGACACCAGGATGCCGCGATCACGCAGTTCGCACAGGGCACGCCGCAGCGTGACACGGCTGACGCCCAGAACCTTGGCAAGTTCGCGTTCTCCCAGAATGCGGCTGCCAGCGACCATGCCGCCATCACGAATTTGCTGCTCAAGCCGCCGCGCCACCTCGGCATAGCGGTGGGATTTCTGGAAGATCCGGTTCTTGGCGAGTTCTTTCAGCATATAAGACCAGATTAAGACCAGAATCTAACCAGTCAAGGTCCATGTCATTAGGTTCCGAGGCGACGCAAAAAAATTATTTTAAATCAATATATTAAACCCGATCCTGAACCTGGCTGGAGGTGCGGAGGGAAGACATCAGCGCGGTCGAAAGCTGCCTGGCCCAGTGCGAGGCGCCCTGAGCCTCTGCGATCAGGTCCTGTCGGATTTCCACGAGAACGGCATCAAGGCCGCGGGCCTCGCCGTGAACGGGTACGGTGTAGTCACTCTCATCATCGATCTGGTACGGCTCATTTTCGGCAACCGCCTCTGCCGCGCCGCCGAGCGCTTCAGCCAGCGCATGCCCAAAGGCCTCGGACTTTCGATAGAGAATGCCAGCCCGCCAAGGCCGTGTGAATCCCTTGAACACGGGAGTGAAGCTATGGATGCCAACAATGACCGTTCGCTTCTGCTGCCGGAGCCTTGCATCAATGACCTCTCCGACCCTTGATTGAAAGGGCTCGAAGTAGGTGGCGATGCGTTTGGCACGCTCCGCAGACGTAAGTTTATGGTTGCCGGGTATCGATGTTGTTTCGCTTACCTCTGGAATCGAGGTCACGCAGTCGACAGGGCGGTTGAGGTCGATGAGCAGCCGCGAATAGCCCGCCATGATGAGTGGCGCATCGATGAGCTTCGACAGGCTGGTTGCCACATCGGCCGCTCCGATATCCCAGGCGATATGGCGAGAAAGATCAGCCGCATCGAGTCCAAGCCCGTTGTAAGAGGCCGGAATGAAGCGCGAGGCATGTTCACAGAGAAGTACGTAGGGCGAAGCGCCGGTCTCATTGATGACCCGGACCGGTGCTGGCAGCCGTTCACCGATGTCCATCAGTAAATCTCCGCATAGCGGCGGCATTGGGCGTCATCGAGCGCCTCTCCGGCAAGCTTCAGTTCCATGCGTTTCATGCCGACATAGGTTTCCAGCGCCCTGGGGGCGAACCAGTCACACACCGTTTTGTCTGCCAGCAATGTGTCGAGCGCCTGTGACAGAGACTGTGGCAGCCGGTGCAGGCCAAGCGCCTGGCGTTCTGCATCGACAAGCGAGGTGGGATCGCCGGAGAACAATGGTGGTGCGGCGAGCTTTTGCCGGATGCCTTCAAGTCCGGCCCTGACGACAACCGCCAGCGCCAGGTGCGGGCAGGCAGTCGCGTCGGCAGGGCGATACTCGATGTTGAAAGCCTTTGCCGGATCGCTCTTGCCGATCCTGTTGACCGGGCAGATGCGCAGGCTGGATTCCCGGTCCTGGTCACCAAACCAAGTATAGCTTGAACTCCAATGATGTGGCTGGAGCCGCAGATAGGAGATCGGGCTCGGTGCCGTGAAAGCAACCAGCGCCGGAAGATGACGCAGAATGCCGGCTACGAAACTGCCTGCGAGTTGCGACACGCCGCCCGGCTTCGAGGCATCATAGGTAACGGGCTTCCCCTTCGCGTCGTTGAAGGAAAAATGAACATGAACGCCATTGCCGACGCCATCGACGGCAGTCTTTGGTGCAAAACTGCTGTGCCAGCCGCGATTGCGCGAAAGCTCCCGCACTGTCTCGCGCAGCAGCACGGCACGGTCGGCCGCCGCCAGGGCATCGCAGGGTGCCATGGTGATCTCGAACTGATCCTTGCCATATTCGGCAATGAATACTTGAGGCTCGACACCAGCTGCACGAAGGGCGGCCATGAGCGCCGGGCCAAAGGGATCGGCGCGCCGCAAGGCCTGAAGCGAAAAAGCCGGAGCGGCGGGCCAGCCCGCATCAAGGATCTGGAACTCATGCTCGAAGGCACTGATGAGGCTGACACCGGCCTCACGCTCAAGATCGCCGAGCGCCTGTTTCAAAAAACTTCGCGGGCAGCAGATCCACGGCGCGCCATCAAGCTCGACGATATCGCTCATGACCACATCCATCGCACTTGGCGAGCCATCGATTGCAAATCTGAACCGGGCCTTGTCGTCCGGCAAAAGCCGAAGATCACCGGCCGATCCCCAGGGATTGGGATCGGCGATCAGGTCGAAAGGCGTCAGCGACATGTTGGCCGGAACCCAGCCCAGAGACTTCTTCTGGTTCGGCTTGTAGGCCGCCGCCGCAATCGATCGTCCGCGCGTGATTCCGGCGTAGTCCGTCGTGAGAAAGGTGACGAGCGCCTCGTGCTTGGGAGTCTTTCCGGTCATGCTGCCGCCTTCGCCATTGCATTGATGCGCGCGACCACCGTGTCGGTGTCTGTAATCCAGCAATAGCCCTTGTAGGCCCGCAAGGCATTGTCGTGGCGCTCCTGTGTATAGGTCGCCGAGGCATCATTTGGCACCGTGACGAGATAGCCACGATCCGCGGCGTCGCGCACGGCCATGTCCACACATTGGTCGGTGACGACGCCGGCGACGATCAGATAGCGGATGCCGAGATTGCGCAGCACATAGTCGATGTTGGTCGAGTTGAAGACACCCGACGATGTCTTGGGGAGAACGATCTCGTTGCGGATAGGAGCAAGCTCATCGATCGGTGGCGCGAGAGGGTGCCCTTTGGGAACGAGCAGGTCAGAGAGCTTGTGGTCAAGCGAGGCATCGCGGCAATCTTCGGTCAGGGCTTCGATGATTGTGTGCATCACCTGAACACCCTTGGCTCGCGCTGCTTCCAGAATACGGACCTGGTTGGGGATGACAGTGTCCCTGAGCCTCCTGAAATAGTAGTGTTCGGCGTTCATCTCCGGATGCGCCGGATCGAGGCCGGGAAGGCAGAACATTTTCTGCATGTCGACAAAGAGCACGGCGGTTTCGCCGGGTGTGTAATGTGCTTCGCGTCTGTCTGTCGTGCTCATCTGCTGCTGTCCTTCAAGCCGGCTTCCGCCGGTGTTTTCCGTTTCTGGGTGAGGTTGTGAAATTGTCGAGGGTCACGTGGTTTTCGACGCGCACCTCTTCAAGAAGGGCCGCGCGGCTGCGCCAGTCTGCACCCAGTCTCTTGGCTACGGCGGCCGCAACAGCTTCCACCTGGAGAAGCGGCGGCACCAGCGTATCAAAGGGAGAGGCCGTGGCGACCGGCGCCGTGATGGTGGTGTCTGCGAAGACGGAAACCGGCGACTTCCAGCTGTCGGTGAACAGCACGATCCGTGCGCCACGCCCCTTGGCCTGTTCGGCGAAGCGGATGACGTCCGCCTGATAGCGGCGATAGTCAAAGACCGCGAGCACATGGCGTTTGCCGATGCCTGCAAGCTCGTCAACCTGGTCCGCGGCATTGGCGTCGAGTAATGCAACACCCTCCCGCATGTGAAAAAGGCAGCGCTGCAGGATGCCTGCGACAAAGCGGCTGAAGCGCCCGCCAAGACAGAGAATCTGCATGCGGGGATCAGTCAGCAGAGCCACCGCGCGCTCATAGTCAGCAGTCGCCGTCTCGCGGGCTACGGCCTCGCATTGTGCGAGTGTCGCCGCAAAAAAGGCCTGATAGACATTGGGCTGGCGGGAGGGTTTGGCGTCGGAGAGCGTCAGCGGTGAGCGCATGTGCGTCTCGACTTCGCCGAGAAGGGCTTCCTGCATTCCGGCGAAACCGTCAAAGCCCAATCTTTGTGCAACCCGCAAGGCAGTTGGATCGCTGACCTGCGCCTGCTTGGCCAATTTTGAGACTGTCGTAAGCCCCGCTGCCGGATAATTCGCCAGCAGCACACGAACTACCATCAGTTCCGAATTGGAAAACTTGCGCCCCGGCTCCATCAGCCGGTCGCGCACGCTTGGTGCGGGCCGTTTTGCCTGCGCGCTGATCTTGGAACTTGCCTTCTTGCGTGGCATCGCGTGACCGGGCTCGGATGGTGATATCGATTTCATTACAACATTTGTTTCTCATCGCGCAAACTGAAACAAATGTTTGACAGGTCCTCCAATCTCCATGTTAGGCTGAAAGCTTGACAGCCCGGGTAAATGCGATGTCCCTTTGGACTGTAGTTCCTGCACGTGCATGGACCAGCGCGGCACTGCTGATTGCAGCGGTGGGAGCACTCGCGCTCATCATCTCCCTGGCTTTCGGCAACACCGGGATCAATATCGCAACCTTGGCACTGCTGCAGATAGCTGCCGTTCTTTCACTGGCGACCTTCAGCGGCAATTCCGGCATTGTCTCCTTCGGTCATTCCGCCTTCCTCGGCATCGGCGCCTATGTTGCCGGTGTGCTCACCATGTCGAAGGGAGTTCAGGCCACGGCATTGCCGCATCTTCCGCAGTGGCTTCAGGGTCACGAGCTGTCGCTGCCATTTGTGCTTGTCGTTGTCGCCATCGTGGGGCTTGCGGTCGGCTATCTGACCGGCATTCCGCTCTCACGCCTGTCGACAGGCTCGGCTGCCATTGGCACGCTGGCCTTCCTCATCATTATTCATGTCGTACTCATCGGTGCCCGTGATTTCACCCGCGGCAGCCAGACATTCTATGGCGTACCCCGGCTGACGACGGTTTATGTCGCCTTTGCCGCCGCCGCTGTCTTCATTCTGGTGGCAAGAATTCTGCGCGAGACGCCGCTTGGGCTCCGGTTGCGGGCAGCACGTGAAAACGAAGTCGCTGCAGCGGCAACAGGGGTCAACGTGCGCGAGGCGCGCCATGCCGGGTGGGCAGTCAGTATCATGCTGGCCGTGATCGTTGGCGCTCTCTACGGCGGATTCCTTGGTGCCTTCTCGCCCAAGGACTTCTATTTCGACCTGACCTTCACACTGGTGTCGATGCTCATTGTCGGTGGCATGCTGACGGTCACCGGTGCTGTTGCGGGCACCATATTGCTGGCGGGCATCGTCCAGATTCTGAGGCAGGCTGAGACCGGGATTGATCTTGGCGCCTTCACGGTCCCCGGCATTTTTGGCTTGCCGCAGCTTGGCATGGGACTGGCGTTGCTGCTCACCATCTGGCGGCGGCCCCTCGGGCTTGTCGGTCTGATTGAGATAGGTCCCGGCTGGCCGCAGCAGAGTCTGGCTGCCGTGCCTGCCGCGACTGCTCCTTCATCTTCCGCGGCGGCGCTCGAGGTCAAATCGGTGACCATGCGCTTCGGTGGCCTGGTTGCGCTCGATGACATCAGCTTCTCCGTTCCCGCCGGACAGGTGACCGGCCTGATCGGCCCCAATGGCGCAGGCAAGACGACCCTCATCAACATCATCTGCGGCCAGGCAAAGCCGAGCGCCGGTGCCATCCTGATCGATGGTCGCGACATGACAGGCGAGAGGCCCGATCAGGTGGCTGTCGCGGGTCTCGGTCGCACCTTCCAGAACATCAGGCTCTTTGATCGCATGACGGC
Source organism: Pseudomonadota bacterium (assembly GCA_020161855.1). GTDB lineage: Bacteria > Pseudomonadota > Alphaproteobacteria > Rhizobiales > Aestuariivirgaceae > Aestuariivirga. The sequence continues at coordinate 158,241 of JAIUNJ010000001.1, read as the reverse complement.
ATTGGAGAATGTCGCCGTGGCAGCACTTGCCAAGGGGCATTCAGCAGCCGTGGCGCGAAGCCTCGGCATGATCTGGCTCGAGCAGCTCGGCCTTGCCGCGCGCGCCGGTGATTTTGCCGGGTCATTTGCCTATGGTGACCGGCGCCGGCTGGAAATTGCCCGCGCCCTGGCGCTTGAGCCGCGCTTTCTGCTTCTCGATGAGCCGGCGGCGGGCATGAACCCCGCCGAAACAGATGAACTGATCCGCACGCTCGAGAAGTTGCGCAACGAACACGAAATTGGGCTCCTCGTCGTGGAGCATGACATGCGGCTCATCATGCGTCTGTCCGATCGCATGGTGGTGCTGAACAAAGGCCAGAAGATTGCCGAAGGAACGCCGCGGGAAATCCGCGACAATCCCAAGGTGATCGAGGCCTACATCGGTAGCAAGCGGACACAACATTGAAATCACAAACATGGAGGTAACGAAAATGAAGTCTTTCCGTATCGCAGCTTTGGCCGGTGTGATGGCATTCACGGCCTTTTCGTCGAGCGCCATGGCTGAAGATATCACCATCGGCCTTGCCACCGCCCAGACCGGCGGCCTGGCCTTTGCCGATCAGCCCTCGCTTGCCGGCTTCAAGATGGCCATTGACGAGATCAACGCCAATGGCGGTCTCGGAGGCAAGTACAAGGTCACGCTCGACGTCAAGGATACGCGCACCGATACAGCAGCAACCGTGCAGGCCGCGCAGGAGCTTGTCGCGGCGGGTGTGAAGATCATGATCACGCCATGCGATGCGGATCCTTCCATTGCCGCGGGTCAGATCAGCCAGCCGGCCCAAATCCCGACGCTGACCTTCTGTGGCACCACGCCGACCATTCCGGATGCCGTGGGTGACTACATGTTCGGCACCTATCCGGCCGACAACGGACAGGCGACACTTCTTGCCGAATATGCAATCGGCAAGGGCTACAAGAACGCCTATATCCTGAAGTCTCCCGACAGTGCCTATACACTGCGTTTGCCTGAGTACTTTAGCGAGGTCTTCACCAAGAAGGGCGGCACCGTTCAAGGCGAGGGCACCTACACGATGGGCCAGCAGGACTTTGCGGCAGAGGTGACCAAGATCAAGGCCCTGAGCCCACAGCCTGACGTGATCATGACGGCTGCCTATGAGCCGGATTTCCCGGCCTTCCTGAAGCAGCTGCGCGGTGCAGGCATCACGGCGCCAGTGCTTGGTTCCGACGGCATCGATAGCCCGACAACGACAGGCCTTGGCGCCATTGCCGATGGCATTGTTCACACCACTGCAGGCTTCCCGGTTGAAGGCTCGAAGCTTGCGGCCTTCTATGAGAAGTTCAAGGCGGCGACCGGTGCCGCACCTGAGACTGTCTATGTCGCGACGGGCTACGAGATCCCATACATTCTCGACGCTGCTGTCAAGGCTGCCGGATCGGTTGACGGCCCCGCCCTGCGTGATGCCCTTGCCAATCTCAAGGATGTCGAGGTCCTGACCGGCAAGGTGACTTATGCAGGCACCAACCGCATGCCGAGCCGCGACATCACCTTGGTCGAGATCGAGGGTGGTGCACGCAAGCTGCTGCTGACCGCAACGCCTGCGCCAGCCGACGTGCCGAAGCCCTGATCGACAGAGCCGTCAGGGCAGACGAAGGACGCGGGATGCTTGAGGTCTCAGGACTGAAAGTGAAATATGGAGAGGTTGAAGCCGTCAAGGGCATCAGCCTCTCCGTGCCCAGGGGGTCCATCGTTGTGCTGCTTGGCGCCAATGGCGCAGGCAAAAGCTCGACCTTGAATGCCATTGCCGGTCTGGTTCCTGCGACGGGCAAGGTGACGTTTGAGGGTGAGCTGCTTTCCGGGCAACCTGCGGAAGACATCGTGAGGCGCGGCATTTCCCTGACGCCGGAGGGACGCCGCGTCTTCCCGTCGCTGACGGTCGCTGAGAACTTGCATCTCGGTGGGGCGGCCCATGCCGCGGGTGAGGTGTTGAAGGGCCGCATTGAGGCCGAACTGGAGCGCTTTCCCATCCTGCGTGAACGCTATCACCAGAAGGCCGGTCTGCTGTCGGGCGGTGAACAGCAGATGCTGGCCATCGCCCGCTCTCTCATGGCGGCCCCCCGGTTGCTGTTGCTCGATGAACCATCGCTTGGCCTTGCACCACTCATTGTCGACAAGGTCTTCGATCTCATCACCGATCTCAGAAGCAAGGGTCTCACCATTCTGCTCGTTGAGCAGAACGCCGAACGGGCGCTTGAAGTCTCGGACCATGGCTTTGTGTTGCAGAGCGGACAGGTGGTCCTGCAGGGCACAGGGCCAGAACTGGTGCGAAGTGATCTTGTGAAACAGGCCTATCTGTCGGAGTAGGGCGATGGACATCTTTCTGCAGCAAATCATCAACGCCATCAGCCTGGGTGGCATCTACGCGCTTCTTGCGCTCGGACTTGCTGTCGTCTTCTCCATCGTCTCGCTCATCAATTTTGCCCATGGCGAACTGATGACCGTTGCCGGCTACGGCATGTTCTTCGCCATTGCTGTATCGCTGCCTTTCCCCTTTGCGCTTGCAGCCGCGGTCATCTTTGCCTGTGCCGCTGCCCTGCTCACTGAGCGCTTCGCCTTCCGGCCCATGCGCAAGGCCGACATGACGGGATTGCTGCTCACCAGCTTTGCCGTCTCAGCCATCCTGCGCGTTCTTTTCCAGAACGGCATCTCTGCGCGATCCAAGGCAGTGCCGCTGCCCGCCGAGCTCTCGGGGGCCATCGACCTTGGATTTTTCCACATCGGCATCGTGCCGCTACTCTCGATCGTGACGACCGCGCTTTCGCTCTGGGCGCTCACCCTGTTCCTGCGGCGAACGACGCTTGGCAAGGCGATGCGGGCCGCCGCCGAGGATTTTCAGGTGCTCCGTCTCATGGGGATCAAGGCAAATCGCGTCATTGCCGTCGCCTTCGCCGTTTCGGGTGTGCTCGCCGGTGTTGCCGCCGTGCTGTGGATCGCGCAGCGAGGTTCCGTTGATCCGCTGATGGGCTTCGTGCCGGTGCTCAAGGCTTTTGTGGCTGCGGTCATCGGCGGCCTTGGGTCCTTGAGTGGTGCTGTCGCCGGGGGCTTTGCTCTTGGCATATTGGAAGTATTGTTCCAGGCCTTCCTGCCCGAAGCAGCGCTGCCTTTCCGCGATGCCTTCGTGCTCGGCTTCGTCATTCTGATCCTGATCTGGCGTCCTGATGGCCTGATCCCCGCACCCGTTTCGAGGCGCAGCTGATGGCTGGGGGGAATTCGATCTACGCGCGTGACACAGCGGCGATTTCAAGCCTTCAGAAACTGCGCTTCTTTCCGCTTGCGCTGACCGGGGGTGACGGCGCCTATGTGATCGATGAGGCTGGCAAGAAGCTTCTTGACCTGTCTGCCGCCTGGGGCGCTGCAAGCCTGGGCTACGGTCATCCCGCCATCGTGGAGGCGGTCTCGGCTGCGGTTCGCAATCCTGCTGGCGCCAGCATTCTCTCCGCCACGCATCGCGGCGCTGTCGATCTGGCCGAAGCGATCCTCGCCACGTTGTCGGAGATGACAGACCACAAGGTCTGGTTCGGCCACTCCGGTTCTGATGCAAATGAAACGGCTTTTCGCGCCATCGCTGCCGCGACGGGCCGGCACCGCATGATTGCCTTCCGCGGCGCTTATCATGGTGGCACGGCAGGTTCGATGGCCATCTCCGGGCATACTATTCAGACCCATGCCACCCGCGCCGAAGGTCTCACATTGATTCCGTTTCCGAACCCTTATCGCGGCGAGGATGGCTCGGATGTGATTGCGGGCCTTGAGCAGCAATTCGAAACAACGCTGCCAGCACAGGAGGTTGGTGCCCTTTTTATAGAGCCGGTCCAGTCTGATGGCGGGCTCATCGTGCCGCCGCCGGGTTTTATGAAACGGTTGGTCGAGCTCTGCCGCAGCCACGGCATCCTGATTGTCTCCGACGAGGTGAAAGTGGGCTTGGGGCGCTCCGGGCTGCTGCATTGCTTCCAGCATGAGGGCTTCGTGCCGGATCTCATCTGTCTCGGAAAGGGCCTGGGTGGTGGATTGCCCATCTCGGCTCTGGTGGGGCCGCGCACCATTATGGACCACGCAACAGCATTTTCCATGCAGACGCTGCATGGAAATCCGGTTTCGGTGGCTGCAGCGAATGCAGTGTTGCGCACCATCGCGGTGGAAGAGCTTGCACAGAATGCCGCATCGACCGGACGTGTGTTATTGGATGGCCTGAAGGCACTTCAGCAGCGCCATGTATCCATCGGCGATGTCAGGGGCAGGGGACTCGCCATCGGCGTGGAGCTTGTATCGGATCGCAAGAGCAAGACACCATCAAAGATGATTGCGGCCAAGACCGTGTTCCGTGCCTATGAGCTCGGCCTGGTGCTCTACTATGTCGGCCTAAATTCCAATGTGCTCGAGATGACGCCACCTCTCGTTCTGACGCCCGCCGAGGCCGAAACGGCTGTTGCGATCCTCGGTCGGGCACTCGGCGACGTCGAGCAGGGACGTGTCAGTGATGACGCCGTCAAAAATTTCGCCGGCTGGTAGGCTGGAAAGGACCTATGTCCAGCTGCTTGGCAAGCTTGCGCTTAGCAGCAGCTCGGATTTCTCCGGTCGTCGCCCTGGCCGTAATTCTTGAAGCGCTCCATGACATTCGCGATCTCGGCATCGGGAAGAACGTGCGGAACGCCAACCTGAAGGGCCCGCCAGTATTGAGCGGCAAGCGCTTCCACTTCAACTGCAAGCCAGGCCGCCCGCTTGAGGTTGGGGCCGACGCAGACCATGCCATGATTTGAGAGAAGGCAGGCGAGGCGGTCCTTGAGGGCATCCACAATATAGTCGGCCAGTTGCTGCGTGCCCCAGGTCACGTAAGGTACGCAAGGAACGGTGGGACCGCCGACTGCGGCGATCATGTAGTGAACAGCAGGGATTTCCCGCCGCAGGATGGACAGCGATGTGCAGAACATCGAGTGCAGATGGATCGTACAGCCGACCTCGGGCTTCTTTTCCATGATGTCGCGGTGAAAGCGCCATTCGGTCGAAGGCTTGCGTGGTCCCGAATGCGAAGCGTCGATCTTCATGAAGACAATATCATCCGGCTGCATTTCGGCATAGGGCACGCCAGATGGCGTGATCAGGAAGCCACCGTCAACACGAACACTGATATTGCCTGACGTGCCCTGATTGATGTTGCGATCGTTCATGAAGTTGCACGTGGTAATGATCTCCCGACGGATGTCTTCATTGTCTTTCATCTTGATCTCCGGATTCCTGTGTGTCTTGTGATTAAATTTTTGGCTTCTAGCTTGCGATGAGAACATCGATGGCGAGGGGCGACAGGACCTCCGCCATGTCGCTGCTCGGCTCCCTGTCGGTCACGAGATAGTGGGCCTTGTCGAGGGCTTCGACGCGCACTGGTGCGTACCTTCCAAATTTCTGGTGATCGGCTAGAACAATGACTGTCTGTGCTGAGCGGACCATCAGGCTGTGCAGCTCCGCCTCTTCCCTGCTGAAGTCCATCAGATATCCATTCGGCGCGATTGCACCGGCACCGACAAGGGCAAAGTCGGCGAAATAGTTGGAGAGCATGTGTGTTGCATCTCGTCCAAGGCAGACCTGGTTCTGGGTCTGGATCTCACCGCCGAGAAGATGGATGCGGTTGTTGTTCCGGCCCGTGAGTTTCTGTGCGCTGGAGATGCAGTTTGTGAAGACAGTCAGCGAATGTCTGGTCTGCAGCGCATCTGCAGCACTTTGGATGGTCGTGCCACCGGCAAGTATAACGGAAGCGCCATCCGGGATCATGCTGGCCGCGAGCAGACCGATGGCGCGCTTGCCGCCGACATTGGTTGTCTGGCGCACCGCCATCTCCGGTTCCTGGCTCTCCAGTGAAATGGCGCCCCCATGCGTCTTCCGCAGTTTGCGCTGCTCGGCCAGCGCCAGGAGGTCCCGCCTGATGGTTTCCCGGGAGACGTTCAGATTCCGCTGGATGTCGGTGATCGACATCGAGCGGTGGGATTTCACGAGAGAGAGGATTTGTTTTTGGCGCTCTTCGGCAAGCACGATTGGTCTCCCATCTCAGTCCACCGGCTTGAGCCAGCTGGTGTTTTTTGCATTTATGTGCAGTTTATAGCATTTTCTTGCAATTGATAGCAATATTGTTGTATGAGTTGCCAACCACAAAAATACAAGAACCACCAAGGGAAGGAGCCCACTATGTCTAAGGCACTGAAAGGAAATGCTAAATCACTCTCGCGCCGGCAGCTCTTGAAGAGCGGGACGGCAGTCGCGGCTGGCGCCCTCGTGTTCGGCCGGCCGGGTCCCTTTATCAGCAACAGCGAAGCTGCGACGCCGACATTGCGGCTGCTCATGTGGCAGCCCTATTCCATCAAGGAGATTGTGTCGGAATTTGAATCTACGACCGGCGCCAAATTTGCTCCGACCTTCTTTGACGGCAATTCGGAAGCCTTCAACAAGCTCAAGGTCGGCGGCACCAAGGACTTCGATATGGTCATGGCCGATGGTTTCTGGCCGCGCCTCTATTTTCGTCAGGGCCTCACCAAGGCTGTGGACTACAGCAAGATTCCGAACATGAGCGGCGTCTTCCCCGATTTCCTGCCGCAGAGCTTCAAGCTGCTTGCCGATGAGGAGGGCAAGAACAACGTTGCAGCGCCCAACTGCTGGGGTGGCTACGGAATCACGGTGAACACCACCAATGTCGCCAAGGAAGACATTGGTTCCATCGAGCTTCTTCTTAACAGCAAATATGCTGGCCACCTGGCCACCAATTCGCGCTTTGAAGAGAACATTGCGCTAATGGGCATTCTGGCGGCGACCAGGCTGGGAACGAAGGATGGCCCCCGTCCCGACGGCAAGCCGTTTAATCCCTATCAGCTCACGGATGCCGAACTTGAAGAGACCAAGCGGCTCCTGATCGAGCAGAAGAAGCTGCTGCTCACGCGCTACCAGGACTACGACGCCCTCGATCGTCTGATGCGGGCGAATTCCGTCTGGGCTGCACCCGAGTTTGCCGAAACCTATCGTCATCTCACCGTGCTGAAGAAGGACGGAAAGCTGAACTTCGATGTCGAGCATGTCCTGAAGCCCAAGGAGGGTGGACTGGGATGGGTTGACACCTGGATGATCAGTTCGGAGGCCGACTCTGAGCGGACCGAACTCGCTCACAAATGGATCGACCTGTTCCTTCAGAAGGACAACTATGCGAAGGTTGTGCGTTCCACAGGCTATGGTGGCGTGGTCGACGTGCGCTCCATCCTGACGGCGGACGAGAGCGAACTCTATTTCCAGAATCGCAGTGCGGAGGCCAGCCAGCTGCACATGTTTGACCAACCCTCTTCGCCCGAGAAATGGGAACGGATCTGGTCAGATGTGGAAGCGTCCTGATCAGTTCATCAGGTAGGGACGCATGCGTGGAGAAGAACAAGGCGAGGCGGCTGTGAGCATGGGCGAAGGGCCCGTCTCGCTGTCGCTTCGCGGCATCAGCAAACGCTTCGGCCAGGTCAAGGCCGTTGATGGCATTGACCTGTCGGTTGGGCAGGACGAGTTTCTTTCGCTGTTGGGGCCGAGTGGCTCCGGCAAGACGACGTTGCTCAGAATAATTGCGGGCCTTGAACTGCCGGATCGCGGCACCGTTGTCGTTGGCGGGCAGGATGTCACGCGGCAGCCTCCCTACCGGCGAAAGATCGGCATGGTCTTTCAGAACTTCCTGCTTTTTCCACACAAGACCGTTGCCGAGAACATCATCTTTCCGTTGCGCATGCAGCGCGCCTCGCGGGAGGAATGTGTCGAGCGATTGGGGTGGGCACTCAATCTTCTCAAGCTCAAGGGTCTTGAGGCGCGATATCCGAACCAGCTGTCAGGCGGCCAGCAACAACGCGTGTCTTTGGCGCGCGGCCTGATCTCAAGGCCAACACTTCTGTTGCTCGACGAACCACTCGCCAATCTTGACCGCGAGCTTCGCGCCGAGATGGAAGTCGAAATCCGCCGCTACCAGAAGGAACTCAGAATTCCCTTCATCTATGTCACGCACAATCAGGAAGAGGCCCTGACGATGAGTGATCGCATCGCCGTGATGCGGAATGGGGTGTTCGAGCAGATAGCGCCACGGGTGGAAGTCTATCAGAAGCCAGCCACGGCCTTTGTCGCTTCATTTGTCGGACAGTCCAATCATCTGCTGGGCAAGGTCATGCAGTGCGCGGCCGGCCAGCTTGTGATCGACTGGAAGGGACGGGAGCTTACGGTGCCGTGCAATGAGACTTTGGGTGCGGGCGAGGCCGTGCGTTTCATGATCAAGCACGAAGATGTCCAGCTGCGTGCCATGGGCAGGGCAAGTAGGGACCAGGCTGCGTTCAACAGGCTGAAAGGAAAGCTACGGGACATTATCTTCAAGGGACAGACGGCAAACTTCATTCTAGAAATCGACAATGGCTGTGAACTGATTGCCAGCGGCTCTCTCCGCGACACGGATGTACGAGCCGGTGACAGCGTTCTTGTAGAATGGCCCCAGACAGCCGGAGTTTGCTTCCGTGACAAGCCTTGAAATACAGGCTCCAGAGGCAGGTGTGCCTGCACGGTGGAAGATTCCGCCACAACTGCTTCTGATCGGTCCGGGCATCATCTTCATTATCGTGACCCTGCTGCTGCCGTTGTTGGCGGTTGTTGTTTTCAGCTTCTGGAAAACCGAAAGCTACGAGCTTTTCATGGACTGGAATCTGGAGAACTACTGGGTTCTGTTCCGGGAGCCCGCCTATCGCGTCTTCCTGGTGCGCTCTGCTCTGGGTGCCCTGGCAACATCCTTCATCTGCCTCGTATATGCCTGGCCCGTCGCCTATTTCATTGCCAGGCATGGCGGCAGATATCGCCTGCTGTTGGTTCTGCTGCTCGCCGCGCCATTCTTTACCGGTGTCATTCTGCGCATTGCCGCCCTGCAGGGCATCCTGGGGCCTGGCGGTCTCATCAACATGGCGCTTGGCATGGTCGGCCTCCAGCCGATCGAAGCTCTTATGTATACGCCGGTCGCCGCCACGCTCGGCCATGTCTATCTCTTCATGCCCTTCATGGTCACCGCGATCTACCTATCATTGGTCAACTTTGATTTCGCGCTTCTGGAAACAGCTAAGATCAATGGCGCCGGTCCGCTTCGCGCCTTTGTTGAAGTCACGTGGCCCCTCAACTGGATCGGAACTGCAATCGGCCTCATTCTGGTTTTCATTCCCTGTCTCGCATCAGCGGTCACGCCTCGATTTCTCGGGGGGCCGAAATCCACGTCATTCGGAATGAGCCTCAGTCAGCAGTTTGGCGAGACAGGGACCTGGGCGCTTGGATCAGCGATGAGCGTTGTTCTGTTTGTTGTCTCATGTGCCATCGTTCTCCTGATGGGCTTCACCATCAATCCGCGCCGCAGCGGCTTCACCGGAGGCCGTCGATGACAACTTATGGAGCGGTATCTGGTGTTGAGTATCGCAAGTGGCTGATGGCCGTCGCACTTGGCCTGCTCTACATTTTTCTCTACGCGCCGATTGCCTATGTCATCTACGCCTCGTTCTCGGAGGACATCGTCTGGCCGTTTCCACCGAGCCTGACACTTCAGGCTTACGCGAATGTCTTCAATGACTCTCTCTATGGTGATGCCTTGATCAACAGCCTGAAGATTGGCGTTGGCAGCGGCGTTCTCTCGACGCTGATAGCAACGGCCGCCGTGATCGGCCTGCTGCGCTATCCCTCGCGTTACCGCACTGCGCTTTTCATCGTCTTTCTGTCACCATTGTTTGTTGCCGAGCTCCTCATCGGCATATCCTCCCTGGCATTCAATGCGCGGATCCTGGGTCTTTCGGGAAATATCTTCTCTGCAATTGCCGCCAATGCCGTGGAAGGCGTGGCATTCTCCTTCCTGATCATCCTTTCACAGCTGGTGCGCTACGACTGGCAGATGGACGACGCCGCCATGGTGTTTGGGGCAAAGCCGCTGCGCTGTTTCTGGGAGGTCACGCTGCCGACGATCTGGCCCAGTGTGTTCGGCGCATTTCTGATCAGCTTCATCCTTGCCTTCAACAATCTGGAAATCTCGTTCTACAATCTTGGCGCCATTCCGACGCTGCCTTCCGTGGCCTGGGGTTCGCTGAGATTTGGGCTGGGACCCGAGCTCTTTGCCATTGCGGCGATGACCAATGCCCTGGTCTTCACGATTTTCGCTCTCATGTACGTCCTGATGCGCACCGGCATTGTGAAGTTCGGCTATCGCGGGACGTGAACGGCCACGCTCGCTCTATCTCAGATGATACCCCAGCATAGTTAGTCTGCAGATGGGGCCATGGCCTTCAGATGAGAGAAGAGGTTACGATAACGGGCGTGCGCCTCATCATAGACGGGCTTGAGGCGCAGATCTGGTGAAACGCGTCGGTTAGCGGTGTTGAGAAGCGGTGCTGCCTCAGAGATCGTCTTCAGCTTGCCGGCCGCGACGGCCGCCAGCACGGCCGCTCCAAGCGGTGATGCATCTTTTGCGCCGCAGACATCCACGGGCAGCTGGGCGACGTCCGCGCGGATCTGCGCCCAGAGCTCGCTTGCAGCGCCACCGCCTGCGAGCACGATGCGATCGACCGTGACTCCCATGCCCGCCAGCCGAATTTGAACATCGCGCATCGCAAGGGCCGTGCCTTCAAGGACCGCACGGATCAGATGGCCTGCGCCGTGATTGGCACTCAGATTGTGAAAGCAGGCATGGATGTTGGCGTTCCATTCAGGCGCCATGGCGCCGGTCAGTGCGGGGAAGAACAGCACGCCGTCGGATCCGGGTGGAATCCGGGCAGCCATTTGGTTCAGTTCATCGGTTCCGGACAATCGCAGAAGCTTCACCAGCCAGGCAATCGCGCCACCGCTCAGCCAGCCCGGGTTCTCGATAAAGTAGTGGCCGTCAGCAAACTCATGGGTTTCGAGCAGGGCCTTGTCGTCGATGCTGCAGGTGGGGTGCAGGGCACCAACCACTTCTCCCGTGCCCACCTGGCAAAGCATGGCCCCCGGGGAAAGCAGGCCCGCACCAATGGCGTTTGTGAAGTCGTCACCCGTTCCGACGGCCACGGCAAGACCCGGTGAAAGACCTGTAAGGGCAGCGCCCTTGTCGGTGAGCGGGCCTGCGACATCCGCCATCCCGGCAATCGCGGGCATCTTGGCGGCTTCTATCCCGAATCCCGCCAGCAACGGCTCTGACCAACCCTGTGTGCCGAGATCATAAAGCATGGTCGTGGATGCAAGGGCGCGATCCATGACGATGGCGCCTGTGAGATGCTGCACAACGAAGCTGACCGGTTGGTGATAGACTGCTGTCCGCCATGTCAGATCGGGCAGATGGCCTTGCAGCCAGGCAATCTTGGCCGCCATGTGAGAAGCATCCCGGACGATGCCGCAGCGTTCACGGATCATTATCTTGGAGACGCGTTCGGCTTCCTTCGTGGCACGCCGGTCCATCCAGGTGAGACAGGAATGAAGTGGCACACCGTTGCCATCGACGGGGACGCAGCCGTCAAGCTGGCCTCCGATGCCGAGAGACAGGATATTGTCTTTCCGCAGCCCGGCAGATCTGAGGGCCTCCGCGATCGCCGGCTTCAGTGCATCGAGCCAATCCTGCGGCCGTTGCTCAACCTTGCCATCTGCTCCCGCCGTGAAGGTAAGCGGAGCATTGCCAATGCCCCGGGTCTCAAGTCTCTCGTCGACAAGCAGCGCTTTGACCGATTGGGTTCCAATGTCCAGCCCGAGAAGCATCCCGTCGCGACTCCTTCACCCGGCTTGAGCGTATCTGCGCACAAATTACGTGGCTTTGTCCACTCTTTCGCAGTCTGCAACCACCGCTTCAAGCTGTGACAGGATAGAACCCTTGTGCGGCGCATATGAACCATCAAAGACGGCAGAGCCGATGGTGAATGCGTCAGCGCCGGCCTTCGCAACCTCAGAAATGCGGTCTATCGAGTTTACTGAACCTGCAACGACCAGGTAGCCTTTGCCAAGCCCGGTGCGCGCCGCCTTCACCAGTGCGATGGGATCGGCTTCGGTGGCCCGGTACGCGAGAATGTCGCAGCCGGCACAGCCCTTGGCCATAAAGCTCTGGCAATGCTTGATGATGTCGTCCGGCTTGCCGCCAAGCTTGGTGGGATGGCCTTTGGGAAAGCCGGGGAACGGATAGTAGTCCGTCTTTGAGCCCTTCGTGATCTGCATGATGCCGTCGACATCTGTGCCACCCAGCAGGCGGTCTATTCCAAGCTCGACGGCATTCTGGGCCGATTTGAGCGCATCCTCGGGAGAGGTCGAGACAACTTCCATATAGGTCGTTGCACCGTCCCGCCTGATGGCATCCGTCAGCTTCGCGAGCGTGCTCTTGTCCACGCCTACGTCCTTGAAGCCGATATGCTTCAGACCCACGGGCCGGATTTCATCATAGAGTCTCAGGCAGTCCCCGATTGTGCGGTCCTGGCGGGTGAGCATGAAGATGAAATCCATAATGTTCTCCTTAGCATGGAATTGTCTGGTTCGAGCGGGCCTCTTCAGTTGCAAGGCCCGAAACGCAGGGATGCAGCGCGGTGTTGTTCCCTGATTGGCTACAAAGTCGAAAGAGACGGGGTGAGGCGATTTGCACGCGCGGCAAGGTCAAGGACGGTGAACCGGTTGCGGATGTCCCGCGCTTGGCACAGGGCCTTCTCGTATTCTTCCCGCGAGAGGTGAATTGACTCAGGCGTTGTTGGAGCGCCTGCAGCTTTGAGCACGGCTTCGAGGTGTTCTGCCGGCAGCATTACCCTGGAAAGCTGTTCGCTGATCGACGGCCATTTCTGTTTGAAGAGATCGTTCAATTCTTCTGCTCGCTTCGCCGTGATTTGCTTCGCTGAGAATTCCCGCCAGCAGGACTTGCCGAGCTCTTCACCATAGCGGTTGATGAAATCAGCTTCGGTGGTCGTGTCGGGAGTCATGACCGGCGAGGCATCGAGCATTCTCTGTTGCAGGCGCGCCATTGAAAGCGTTGTGACCCCCACCTGTTCGCCGTGAAACACAAGCGGCCGTGCAGGTGATTCAAACATGTCGAGGAAATGGCTCACCAGGTGTTCACTTTGGCTTGCTGGTTGGCTGTGGCCGATGATGGCCGTTCCGAAGCCAGCCAGAACCAGTGTGCGCACCAGCCGCCTCATGGTCTCCAGGTCACCTGCCAGCAACGCTGAGGCATTCGCGAAAAGAGGGGCTTCGTCCTCTGCGAGTAACGAGAAGGGCAGCTGCCGGTATTCTGTGCCGAAGAGAAGGTGTGACTGCAGCCAGTCTGCTTGCGCCGTGCAGCGGCAGAGACTGTCGCCAAGTCCCGCCCGGATGAGTCGGGGAGGGGCCGCTGCCAGCACTTCGAGATCAAAGAATGCCCCGGTTGGCACTTGCGCCGGCAGTGACATCTTGTGGCCGTGCATGGTGATGGCTGCATTGTAGGACGTATAGCCATTCATGGACGGGGCTGTCGCAAAGACAGCGTAGGGCTTCCCGTCCTGAGCCGCCGCATATTTGCAAAGATCATTGATTGTGCCCGAGCCGACCGCGATCAGTGCATCGCAAGCTTTCGTGCTCTGCCGCACGCTTTCGACGGTCTTGTCGTCCGGATGCGGATGGCCCGGGAGAACGATGCTGGTAACCTGGTGCGACCCGGAGAGACTCTCCTCGACCCGTTTTCCCAGCACAGCGTGGGTTGCCGGATCACTGACCACCGCCAGTTTTCGCCCAAAGGAAAACGGCTTGATCAGGTCGCCTTCCGCGCCCGCAAGCGACCGTTCGATCACAAGGCTTTTTGTTTTGACGCCGACTTTGTAGCCGCTGTCCGGATCTGTGTAGTTGCCCGCCAGAAGCGCATCGATGAGGGAATCTGCGCTCATGCCGTTCCCCTTGGTGCGATGGCCGCAAGGGAGCTGCAATGCTTGGCATTGACGAGTTTGGCGAGTTTTGGGAAGCCTAGGGGCATGATGGAACCAAAAATATGACCGTACAGTCATTCTCGTGCCATTGAATGACCGAATGGTCAATGAGGAATATCTATGCGACCCGCTGATAGACACCGCCGTATCATAGAACTTGTCTCGGAACAGGAGCGGGTGACCGTTGATGGCTTGGCAGAACTCCTTGATACTTCAAGGGAAACTGTTCGCCGCGATCTAGGTTTTCTGTCCGAGCAGGGCCTCCTGCGAAAGATTCATGGCGGGGCAACGGCGGCCCAGAATCCGGCCTCGGTGAGGGAAAGCCCGCTGGGCGAGCGGCGGGCCAACGCCCGTGACGAGAAAATGCGCATTGCGGTGGCGGCCGCGGCGCTGTTCACCCCTGGGGACAGCATCCTGATCAATTGCGGCACCACCACGATTTTCTTTGCCGAAGAACTGGCCAGGCGCGGTCCATTCACGATCATCACGAACTCAACGCTTGTCGCACACGAGATGTGGGGATCTGCGCAGCGCGGCCCCATCCATCTCCTGGGCGGTAGCTATTTTGGTGAGGCCTATGAGCTGCTCGGCCCGCAAGTTGTTGAGCAAATCAAGGAAGTTTCCTCAGATCACGCCGTGATTGGCGTCAGTGGCATCGGCAGTACCGGCGCGATGATGGACTTCAACGCCGACGAGGCATACGTCTCGCGGGCGATGATTGAATCGGCGCGCGAAGTTACCGTGGTCGCAGATTCTTCCAAGCTGCAGCGAAATGCCTTGTTTCACGTTTGCGGACCCGAGAAGATCGACAGACTGGTGACCGACAGGGCGCCGGATGCCGCGTTGGAAAGCGCCTTGCGCTTGGCCGGCGTGGAGATTGTCGTTGCCGAATCCCGGCCCTGATAATCATGACATGGTCATTACAGTTTCCAGAAAAAGACTGAACGGTCATTTTTGGCATTGACAGATTGACTGATTAGCCATCTTATTCTGTTGTCCTTGGTGAAGGGCGCCAATGAGGCCGTGCGGCAGTGTTGGTGAGCAATGTCCAGGATGACGTGTCGGACGCGGTGGGGTCATGCGTCCTCCGGCCAACCACGGGTCAACCGTGCCGTTTCCGTCCGTCATTTCTGGATGAGGCTGGTGTTTCACCCGTCGTTGAAATCACGTTTTGTCCATCAGGTAATCCCAGGAGCTAAGATGAACATCACCCGCAGAGCATTCACCAAAGGTGTGGCGCTTTCAGCACTCATGCTGTCCGCCCCCATGGCATTTGCTGAGACCCTCGAGGAAATCGAAGCCGCCGCACGCAAGGAAGGGACAGTCGTAAGCCTCGGCCTCCCGGACGACTGGGCAAACTGGGGTGGTCAGTGGAAGGACATCATGGCCAAGTATGGTGTGACCCACACCGATACCGACATGAGCAGTGCCGAGGAACTGGCAAAGTTTGAAGCCGAGAAGGCCAACGCCAGCGCTGACATCGGCGAGATTGGCCTCGAGTTTGGCCCCATCGCCAAGCGCCGGGCCATCAGTGCGCCCTACAAGCCGACTAACTGGGACAAGATCCCGACCTGGGCGCGGGACGACGATGGCCACTGGATGCTTGGTTATACGGGAACCATTGCCTTCATCGTCAGTAAGAAGGTCGAGAATCCTCCCAAGGCCTTTTCCGATCTCGTGAACGGCACCTACAAGGTCGCCGTTGGTGACGTCGGAAAGGCCGCCCAATCGAACGCGCTGGTCCTTGCCGCTGCCATTGCCGGCGGCGGTGGTGAGCATGACCTGCAGCCCGCACTCGACATTTTCGCCAAGCTTGCCGAACAGAAGCGCCTGCTCACGATCGGCGCCAATCCAGGCAACATGGAAAAAGGCGAGATCGAAGTCGGCATCATCTGGGACTTCAACGCGCTGAACTATCGCAACCAGGTCGGCAAGGAGAAGTTCGACGTGTGGATCCCGTCGGATGGTTCGGTCACCTCTGGCTACACGACCATTCTCAACGCCTACTCGACACGGCCAAACATTGCCAAGGTCGTGCGCGAATACATCTTCACGGAAGCGGGTCAGCTCAACTTTGCCCGCGGGTTCGCTCGTCCGATTCTCATCGACCACATCACTGTTCCGGCCGAACTGACGGATAACGTCTTGCCCAACGAACAGTATGCGAAGGCACGGCCGGTGAATGCCGAGTTGTGGATGGAGTCAGCCAAGGTCCTTGGCAAGCAATGGCAGGAGCAGGTGCTCTCCAAGATGTAAGCGATGTGCGAACGTGGGGGCCGTCCCGATTTTGGGGCGGCCCGATTTTCTTGGACAGTGAAGCATGATTCCCGTCGCTAAAGGCACCAGGCTCCTTGCATGGCTCTTCACAGCACCATTTCTGCTGGTGGTGCTTTTCTTTGAAGTCATACCGCTCCTGGCCGTGGCCACGAACAGTCTGTTCTCGGCCGACCTCCTGTCTCTTGCGAATTATTCCGAGATCCTGACCAGTGCTTTCTATCTCGGTTCATTCAAGGTCAGCTATCTGATCTCGGCCGCAACAGCGCTGGTCGGACTGGTGGCGGCTTTGCCCATCTGCGTTGTCCTCAGGCGTATGCCAGGCCGTATTCAACAGCTCATCACCATCTGTGCAAACATTGGCGCAAACTTCACGGGCTTCCCGCTGGCATTTGCATTCGTGATCCTGCTTGGCATCAGTGGCTCGTTTACGTTGCTCTTTGCAAGGCTCGGCATTCTCGACGGCTTCAACATCTACGGCACCACTGGACTCGTCATCGTCTACTCGTACTTTCAGATTCTCTTCGCAATCCTGCTTCTCCTGCCCGGCTTGGGGGCGATCACCCCGGATATCGAGGAGGCCGCCTTCCTCATGGGCGCGAGCCGCTGGTCCTTCTGGCGGCGGATCGGACTGCCAATCCTCGCCCCCAGCCTGATCAGCGCCTATCTGCTCCTCTTCGCGAATGCGATGGGCACTTACGCGACGGCATGGGCCCTGGTCGGTGGCAGTGCCAACGTCGTCACCATTCGTATCGGCGAGTTGACGGCTGGAGATGTCTTCTCGGATCCCAATCTGGCGGATGCGCTGGCTATCCTGCTTGTTGTCAGCCTCATCGTACCCATTCTCGCCGACCAGTTCCTGATAAAACCAAGGCAGAACACGGATGCGTGAGCGCAATCGGTTGGACTGGGCCTTCATCTGCCTGGTAGCGGCATTTCAGCTGCTGCCGATTCTGGCGGTGGCCCTCAATGCGTTCGCAACGGACTGGGCCGGCACGGTGCTGCCCGAAGGCTATACACTGGACCACGTCAGGTCGATCACCTCAGATCCGCGCTTTCTGCAGTCGATCTACAATTCGCTACTTGTCAGTGTCGGCTCCCTGATTCTGACGCCACTGATAGTGGTTCCGGCGGTGCTGATTGCCCATTGTTATTTCCCGATCCTCGACCGCTGGATGGCAATTCTCGTCATTCTTCCCTTTGCCGTGCCCGGGATCGTGCTCGCCCTGGGGCTGTTGCGCATCTATTCCGGGAACTACGGGATTGTTCTCACCGGCACGCCTTGGGTTCTGATCTTCGGCTACATGCCTGTTGCCGCGCCGCTCTACTATGTTCCGATCAAGAACAACCTGCGGACATTGCGGCTGACCGAGCTTTTCGAGGCCGGTCGGCTGCTGGGGGCCTCCGACTTCGCCATCTTCACGAAGATCGTGGTGCCTTGCATCAAGCAGGGATTGATCATCGGCCTGGTGATGAACTTCACCCTGGCGGTGAGTGACTTCGTTTATGCCAATCTGCTCGTGGGCGGCCACTTTCCGACGCTGCAGATCTTCATGGGTGTGTTGAATGGCGGCAGCGGCCGCAAGCTGAGCGTTCTCATCACCACTTATTTTGTTGTGATTTTCGCATCGACGGCAATTGTCGTGTGGGCTGCCTCACGGAGGGATGACAAGTGAGCTATGTTGAAGTCCGCTCTCTGTCCAAGAGCTATGACGGAACATCCGTCTTCCAGAACATCGATCTGGATGTGGCACAGGGACAGATCTGCGTTTTGGTGGGCCCTTCCGGTTGTGGCAAGACCACGCTGTTGCGGGCCGTTGCAGGATTGGCGCAACCGGATGGCGGCACAATCCATATCGACGGGCGTGATGTGACCCACACCGAAGCCAAGAACAGGGGCGTCGGCATGGTTTTCCAGCACTATGCGCTTTTCCCCAACATGACCGTCGAACAGAACCTCGCCTTCGGCCTGCAGCAGAAGAAGCTTTCTGCGCCTGTCATCGCAGAGAAAGTGGCCGCCATGGTTCAACTGATGGGCCTGGAAGCGCGCGCGAAAGCACGCCCCGCCGCACTTTCAGGCGGGCAGCGCCAGCGCGTGGCCTTGGCCCGGGCCTTGATCCTCGAGCCCAAATTGCTTCTGCTCGATGAACCCCTGTCTGCCCTTGACGCCCAGATCCGCAAGCGCCTGCGCGAGGAACTGAAGCGCCTCCAGCATCAGATCGGCTTCACGGCTATATTCGTCACGCACGATCAGGAAGAGGCACTGATGCTGGGTGATGTGGTGGCCATCATGCAGTCGGGGCGCTTTGTCCAGGTGGGTGCGCCGGCCGACATCTACAATCGCCCGGCTGGGCTCGCAGTGGCCTCCTTCATCGGCGACTTCAATCTCTTTGAACCGGCGCAGGTCAAGGCGCTCTTCAATGCCAGCACCGATGCGACATGGGCCGTGAGGCCTGAGTCCATTGACATTTCGAAGCCGGGCAAGGGCCACGCGCAGAAGGATGAGGGACCGGTGCTGAAAGGCACCGTTTCGTCTGTGCAGGTGCTCGTCGCGATATTGCGGCACTATGTGCGCTGTGGAGACCTTCTGGTGAAGGTCGACGTGTTGAACACGCCGGGTGCCGAGAAGTTTGTGGTGGGCGACAAGGTTTCGCTGCGCATCCCGAAGCACGCGATCAGTGAAATGAGACAATGAGCAGTCACGGAACGAAGCCGAATGTCCTGCTGATCTGTGCAGACCAGTGGCGGGCTGATTGCATCAGTGCCCTGGGCCACCGCAATGTCAGGACACCGAACCTTGATGCGCTCATGGCCGAGTCTGTCACCTTCACGCAGCACTTCGGGCAATGCACGCCCTGCGGCCCGTCGCGCACCAGCTTGCTGACGGGCATGTATCTCATGAACCATCGCTCCGGCCGCAACGGCACGCCGCTGGATGCCCGTCACACAAATCTTGCGCTGGAGGCCCGCAAGCTCGGCTATGAGCCGGCGCTCTTCGGCTATACCGACACGACGCCTGATCCGCGCAAGATGCATCCCAACGATCCGGCCCTGACGGCCTATGACGAGGGCGTGATGCCGGGCTTTGCAACGCCGCTGCATCTTCCCGAAGACATGGGAAAATGGGTCGCGCATCTGAAGTCGCTCGGCTATGATTTTCCGAACGGCCGTGACGACGTATTTCGCCCTAAGCCCGGATTCGTGAAGCCGGATGATCGCGGTTTCCGCTTCATTCCGACCATCTTTCCGGCCCAACTCAGTGAAACGGCCTTCCTCACCGATGAGTTTATCAAGTGGCTTCTCGTCAGGGAGTCGAAGCCTTGGTTTGCCCATTTTGTATTCTTCCGTCCCCATCCGCCGATCATTGCACCCGAACCTTACAACGCGGCGGTTCATCCAAAGGACGTGGATTTCCCTGTCCGGAAGGCCAGCCCTGAAGAGGAAGGCGGGCAGCACCCGCTTCTGGCCCATGAGCTGACCAACGTCGCGCGCCCCGATGCCTACGACGAGCACAACCCCATTGATCTCGTGCATACAAACGATCTCGAAATCCGGCAGATGAGGGCGACTTATTATGGCTTGATCGAGGAGATGGATCATCATCTCGGTCGCATCATTTCGCATCTGAAGGCCACCGGGCAGTTTGACCGCACTTTGATTATTGTCACCAGCGATCATGCTGAAATGCTCGGTGACCATTATGTATGGGGCAAGGAGATCTATTTCGACGGATCTTTCCATTTGCCGCTTGTCGTTCGTGATCCCCGGACGGAGGCCGATAGTACGCGTGGTTCAAGAATTAACTCGTTTACGGAAGCCATCGACGTCATGCCGACCATTCTGGACTGGCTTGGTGCTGCCAGTCCTCGCACCGTCGACGGAAGGTCGTTTCTGCCATTTCTTCGCGGACAGGTGCCGCACGCGTGGCGCGAAGAAGTCTACTTCGAGCACGATTTCCGGAATGTGCGCAGCCAGAAGGTCGAGCGTGCACTCAACCTGAATTCCGACGAATGCTCCTATGCCGTGATCAGGGACGCAAAATTCAAGTATGTGCACTTTGCCGCCCTGCCGCCGCTCCTGTTCGACATCGTCTCGGATCCGCAGGAGATGAAAAATCTTGCCGGCCTGCCGTCCTACCTTGCGACCGAGCTTGCCTATGCGCAGAAACTTCTGAGCTGGCGCCTGCTGAATCAGGAGCGGACCCTGACCAACATGCATGTTGGCGAAGGCGGTGTGTACGAACACAGGCGGCAGTAAAATCTACGCCTGATTGCGAACCACATGAACCAAATCTTCTCGGGAACGAGATTATTGTGACGGATAGTCATTTCTTTATATAGTATCGAGAAGCATTGCAATTCCGGCACACAGTTGCGCAGCCATTGTAAATATCTAGGATTTTCCAGGTGGTTGAATCGTCGCTGCTGATCTCTGAGGACGTTGAGAGCCGGATGGCGCGATTTCGCCAAATCATAAATTTGAATGCGCGGCTGCCAGAGCAAGTTTTCTTGAATCGAGCTGCTTCCAAGTTTGTAATTAGTGAATCGGGATATTTTCACCGGAAGGAGATTTTTGAGCGTCTGGCCAAAGAGTATGGCGACATTAGTCTTAGCAACCTCGTTTTGGCTCCCCTTTATGACGAATCCTTCGGATATCCCGGAAATATGTTGTCTTATTCTATTCGGATAACGTCAAACTTCGATGAGGCGTGGCGGAATGCTACCTTTGGAATGGGGCAGGCAGAGAATGAGCAGAACAAGATCTGGCCATGGATGAGTGCCGAGATACAGTGTTACGTGGGTTCGACCGGGCACTGGTGTTCCTATCATGAAAATATGCTTTTTGAAGTGGATATCTTCTGCGTGCCGGAACAGTGCGACGTGCTGAACGTGTTTGGCGAGTCGTCCTGGCAGTTCGACGACTTTCAAATGATCATCGCGAACCACGCTCTTCGCGTTTCTGCCAATGAGGCTCTGGTTTTTAAGAAGAACTATTTTTGATGCTGGCCTGCATGCGGGTCATGATCAGTGCTGAGACGCCAGCGTTCAGGTGATGCCTTTGGCTGAGTTTCTCTTCATAACTTCTCAGGCGCGAGCACGTATCAGCAGGCGGTTCTCAAAGGGACAGAATAACGATAGCTGCTGTTCAAAGGCGCACCCGTCGCACGGAAGTTTGAAGCGGTTTGATCCCAGCAATCTTCGGCAGGTTCTTGCTGTGCCGAAGTTGGTCATCAGGTGGTCACCAGAGCTTGAAACTAGAAAAGGCGGCACATGCCGCCTCTCGATTGTCTAATAATTTCAACTGTTTGGATGGTGGAGCCAGGCGGAATCGAACCGCCGACCTCTTGAATGCCATTCAAGCGCTCTCCCAACTGAGCTATGACCCCATGATCCGTGTGGACGGCGTTGGAAGCCCGTCCGTTCATGTCGCGGGTACCTCTAGTCGGGCTTGAAGGCCCGATCAAGCGAATAGTGGAACCCGCCACAGACGAGAAACTTACGTCTCTTCCTCGTCTTCCTTGCCGCCGCCCTCGATGAGGTCGTTCATGCTGCCGCCTTCCTCCTCCTCCTCAACGAGGAACGTATCGTCCTCTTCCTCGTCGCTGGATTCGGAGTCTTCGCCGAGATCGACATCCTCGATGCCCGCCGTCTCGTCATCGTCCTTGCCGCCCTCTTCCACATCCTCGAGGCTGACCAGTTCGACTTCGGCGTTTTCGGTATCCTCCTGCTCCTCCTTCTCGCGCGGCTTGGCGACCGGAGCCGCCATGCCCGGCAGGTCGCCCTTGGAGGGCAGGATGGCCTGGGCGATGAAGGCGGTGCCGCACTTGGGGCAGGTGATCGGGTTCTTCAAAAGATCATAGAATCGGGCGGCACAATGGGGGCAGGTGCGCTTTGTGCCAAGCTCGGGATTGACCACTGGTGTGTCCTCTTGAACGTCAAAGGTGAGGGGAAAGTGGGGCCTCATGCCATGGGTTGCCGGGAATGTCAAAAGCGCAAAGGGCATGCGGGATATGGCGCCCCGCATGGCCGCTGGCGGGCCAATGACAGGGCGGATGACAGGCCGGGAGTGAGCGTGTACGAGGTGCCGCAATTCCAGTTCCGGACAGTGAGTTCCATGCCGCACGACGCCGAAAAAGCAGCCCCTCTTCTTTCCCGCAAGGCAGGGCCCCTGAAGGGCCGCATCCGCGTGCCGGGCGATAAATCCATGTCGCACCGTGCCCTCATGTTCGGTGCTGTGGCCCGGGGCGAAACTGTGATCGAGGGCCTGCTCGAGGCCGAGGATGTGGTCAACACCGGCAAGGCCATGAAGGCGCTGGGTGCAACGGTCGATCGCGACGGCAGCGGCCGCTGGCATGTGAAAGGCGTGGGTATCGGCGGGCTGTCTTCGCCCAGGGCCGATCTCGATTTCGGCAATTCCGGCACCGGCGTGCGCCTCGCCATGGGCCTCATGGCCTCGACACCGCTTGTCGCCCGCTGCGTCGGCGATGCCTCGCTGTCGCGCCGCCCCATGGGCCGGGTGACCAGGCCGCTGGCCCAGTTCGGCACGCGCTTCGAAACCGCTGAAGGCGACCGCCTGCCGCTGACGCTGCATGGCGCGAAGAATCCTGTGCCTGTCACCTACACCCTGCCGGTGGCTTCGGCGCAGGTGAAGTCGGCCGTGCTGCTTGCGGGCCTCAACACACCGGGTGTGACGACGGTGATCGAGCCGGTGCCGACCCGTGACCACACCGAGCGCATGCTCACCTCCTTCGGCGCCAGCATCAGCGTCACGGAAAAGGATGGCGCGCGCCATATCGCGATTGAAGGCCGGCACGAGCTGAAGGCCCAGCATATCGATGTCCCCGGCGATCCGTCATCGGCGGCCTTCCCCATGGTGGCGGCCCTCATCACCGAGGGTTCGGATATCGTCATTGAGAACATCATGCTCAACCCGACGCGCACCGGCCTGATCCAGACGCTGCAGGAGATGGGCGCGGATATCGTGCTGGAGAACCGCCGCCAGGCTGGTGGCGAGGATGTCGCCGACCTGCATGTGCGCCATTCCCGCCTCAAGGGTGTGCGTGTGCCGCAGGAGCGGGCGCCGTCGATGATCGACGAATATCCGATCCTTGCCGTTGCCGCTTCCTATGCGGAAGGCACCACCCGCATGGAGGGGCTCGAGGAACTGCGCGTCAAGGAGAGCGACCGTCTCGCCGCAGTCGAGTCAGGCCTGCAGGTCAACGGCATCATCACCCATTCCGGCCGCGACTGGCTGGAAGTCCATGGCGGCGGCGCGCCCGGCGGCGGCACGGTGGTGACCCACATGGATCATCGCATCGCCATGTCCTTCCTTGTCATGGGATTGGCCTCGCGCATCCACACGACCGTCGACGACAGCCGCTTCATCGCAACGAGCTTCCCCGGATTCACCGAACTGATGAATGGCCTCGGCGCCCGGATGCAGCCGGCATGATCATTGCCGTCGATGGCCCGTCTGCGGCCGGCAAGGGCACGGTCGCCCGCGCCATCGCCAGCAGGATGGGCTATCACTTCCTCGACACGGGCAGCCTTTACCGCATGGTGGGGCTTGCCATGCTCAGGGCCGGAAAGTCCGGTGACGACGTGAGTGCGGCTGCCGGCTTTGCCGCAACCCTTGATCCGGCGTCTGTCCGCGACGCGGACCTGCGCAACGAGGATGTGGCCGCCATGGCTTCGAAGGTGGCGGCAATTCCGGACGTGCGCGCCGCCTTGCTCGAATTCCAGCGCCGCTTTGCTCGCCAGAAGCCGGGTGCCGTGCTCGATGGCCGCGACATCGGCACGGTTGTTTGCCCCGATGCCGATCTGAAGTTCTTCGTGACGGCGAGGGCCGATGTTCGCGCCCGCCGGCGCTTCGAGGAACTGCGCGGGCAGGGCCACAAGGTCAGCCTTGAGCAGGTGCTGGCAGATATTGAGGCCCGCGATGCCCGCGACGCCGCCCGCGCTGTTGCCCCCACCGTGGCCGCTCCCGATGCCATTGTCATCGACACCTCGGACCTGGACCGGCATGCGGTACTCGCCAGGGTCATGAGCCTGGTCCGGGCTCGCAACTAGAACGCTTGCCGGGACCCCAAGCTTGCGCTATAGGCCCGCCCGTCTCGAGGCCGGGGTTTGTCCCCGGGCATGAACCGGGGGCTTAGCCTCCATCACAGTTCCGAAAGCCGCGCTGCAAAGCCTCGATTGCATCACCTGCTTGCGGAAGGCCTTTAACCCCGAACCCGCGATTTCCGGGCTGACACAGTCGCCCCCGCCGGTTCAGAAGCTTTCTCTCCTGAAAATCTGGTCAGTCTGCTTCGTGTGAAGGACAAGAACACATGGCGAAATCCGCCGTTTCCATGAATCCCACCCGTGACGACTTCATGTCTCTCCTTGAGGAGAGCTACGCCGACCGCCCCGTTTCCGAGGGCGCCGTCGTCAAGGGCAAGGTGCTCGCCGTCGAAAAGGATCTCGTGATCATCGACGTGGGCCTGAAGACCGAGGGCCGCGTGCCCCTCAAGGAATTCTCCCAGCCCGGCAAGGACGTTGCCATCAAGTCGGGTGACACTGTTGAAGTTTATCTCGAGCGCATCGAGAATGCCCTCGGCGAAGCTGTCCTGTCGCGTGACAAGGCCCGCCGCGAGGAGGCCTGGACCCGTCTCGAAGAGATGTCCAACAAGAACGAGCGCGTCGACGGCGTGATCTTCGGCCGCGTCAAGGGCGGCTTCACCGTCGACCTCGGCGGTGCCGTGGCCTTCCTGCCCGGCTCGCAGGTTGATGTGCGCCCGATCCGCGACGTGGGTCCGCTGATGCATGTCTCGCAGCCCTTCCAGATCCTCAAGATGGACCGCCGCCGTGGCAACATCGTTGTCTCGCGCCGCGCCATCATGGAAGAGACCCGCGCCGAACAGCGTTCGGAACTGGTGCAGAATCTGGCCGAGGGCCAGGTGGTCGATGGTGTCGTCAAGAACATCACCGACTACGGCGCATTCGTGGATCTGGGCGGCATCGACGGCCTGCTCCATGTCACCGACATCGCCTGGAAGCGCGTCAACCATCCGTCGGATGTGTTGAGCGTCGGCCAGAGCGTCAAGGTGCAGATCATCCGCATCAACCCGGACACGCAGCGCATCTCGCTCGGCATGAAGCAGCTCGACAAGGATCCGTGGGATATCGTGATCGAGCGCTACACGGTGGGCAGCCGCGTCAAGGGCAAGGTCACCAACATCACCGATTACGGTGCATTCATCGAGCTGGAAGATGGCATCGAAGGCCTGATCCACGTCTCGGAAATGAGCTGGACCAAGAAGAACGTCCATCCGGGCAAGATCCTCTCGACCTCGGAAGAAGTCGAAGTGCAGATCCTCGAGATCGATCCGGCCAAGCGCCGCATCTCGCTCGGCCTCAAGCAGGCCCAGACGAATCCGTGGGAAGCTTTCGCCTCCCGCCATCCGAAGGGCTCGACCGTCGAAGGCGAAGTGAAGAACATGACCGAGTTCGGCCTGTTCGTCGGCCTCGATGGCGATGTGGACGGCATGGTTCACCTCTCCGACCTCGACTGGAAGCGTCCGGGCGAAGAAGCGATCAAGGACTACAAGAAGGGCGACAAGGTCCAGGCTGTGGTTCTCGACGTGGACAAGGAGAAGGAGCGCATCTCGCTGGGCATCAAGCAGCTCGGTGGCGATCCGATCAAGTCGGCCGGTCCCCTCAAGAAGGGCGACAAGGTCACCTGTGAGGTCCTCAAGGTTGAGGATGGCGGCATTGAAGTCCGCATCGCCGGCACCGATCTCACGGCCTATGCCAAGCGCGGCGATCTCGCCCGCGACCGCGGCGAACAGCGCCCCGAGCGCTTCGCGGTGGGTGAGAAGTTCGACGCCATCGTCACGGTGTTCGACGCCAAGGCCCGCAAGATCAACGTTTCGATCAAGGCTCTGGAAATCTCCGACGAACGCGAAGCGGTGGCCCAGTATGGTTCGTCCGACTCGGGCGCCTCGCTCGGCGACATCCTGCAGGCCGCAATGAAGAAGCGGGAAGAAGAGAAGGAATAAGCCTTCTTGCCTTTGTAACAAAATTCTGCGGCCGGGAACATATTCCGGCCGTTTTCTTTTGCGAGAATGCTTCCCATGACAGCATCAGACATCGACCACATCATCAACCACCTGAGCCTGCGCAAGAGCCGCAACCGCTGGCGCTGGCTCGCCGTGATCCTCGCGATCATCGGCATCATCGCCCTGATTGCCGCCGCGGCGGGGCCGGGCCCGCGCGGCGACCATGTTGCACGGCTCCGCATCGACGGGCTCATCACCGGAAGCCAGGCCGGGCTCGACCTGCTGCGCGACGTGGCCGAGGATGATGCCGCCAAGGCGGTGATCCTGCGGATCGACAGCCCCGGCGGCACTACGGCGGGCTCGGAAGCGCTCTATGAGGCGATCCGCGATGTGGCAGAGAAGAAGCCCGTCGTCACAGTGATGGATACGGTGGCGGCCTCCGGCGGCTATATCGCCGCCCTCGCGACCGACCGCATCTATGCGCGCGGCAACACCATCACCGGCTCGATCGGCGTGATTTTCACGTTCCCGGAAGTCTCGCGGCTTCTCGAGACGGTGGGCGTGAAGATCGAGGAGATCAAGTCGGGCGACCTCAAGGCCGAACCGTCACCCTACAAGCCGGTGTCCGACAAGGCCCGGGCCTATGCCCTGGTGATGGTCGAGGACGGCTTCCGCTGGTTCAAGGGCCTCGTGGCCGAGCGCCGCAAGCTGGACGCGGCAAAGGTCGATGTGCTTGCCGATGGCCGCGTCTTCACGGGCCGCCAGGCCAAAGCCGAAGGCCTGATCGACGAGCTTGGCGGAGAGGACGAGGCGCTGGCCTGGCTCAAGGCCGAGAAGGGCATCGCCGCCAGCCTCAAGGTAGAGGAATGGCAGCCGCCCAAGCCCTTTGCCGAACGCATGCTGGGCGCTTCAGTCGCGAGCCTTCTCGGGCTTGGCGATCTCGAGGCTCTTGCGGCACGGGCGAAGCTTGACGGTCTGCTCGTGCTTTGGCAGCCTTCGGCAAGCGCCAACTGATCTCCGCCCCGAGGCCAAGGGTGGCCGGAAACCGGTTGTAGCGTATTGAACTGGCGCATCTTTTCACGCATGTGTACTTTCACTTGCAGGATTGTTGCGCTAGATTGAGAGCGAACAGGTTTTGGCGGGAGTTACGGGTCCATGATCAAGTCCGAGCTGGTCCAGAAGATTGCCGACAAGAATCCGCATCTCTATCACCGTGACGTGGAGCGGATCGTGAACCGCATCCTCGATGAAATCATCAGCGCCATGCGCCAGGGCTCACGCGTCGAGCTGCGCGGTTTCGGCGCCTTCTCGGTGAAATCGCGCGAGGGCCGGCTGGGCCGCAACCCGCGCACCGGCGAGGCCGTGGCGGTGACGCCCAAGAAGGTGCCCTTCTTCAAGACCGGCAAGGAACTGCGCCAGCGCATGAACCCGAAGGACTGAGTCTTGCGCCGTTTTCTTCGCTGGCTCATTGGCGTTCCCGTCACCGTCTTCGTGGTTGCCTTTGCCATTGCCAACCGCCGCTGGGTGACGCTGTCGCTCGATCCCTTCTCGCAGGATGCGCCCTTCGCCTATATCGACCTGCCGCTCTGGCTGCTTTTCTTTCTCGGCATTTTCGTGGGGCTTTTGGTCGGCTGGTTTGCGAGCTGGCTCGCACAGGGCAAGTGGCGCCGTGCTGCCCGCGAGTCCAGAACCCAGGTGACAGCGCTGCAGGGTGAGCTGGCGGACCTGCGCCGCAACGGCCCCGCGCCATCCCCGCAACAGGATATCACGCCCTATCAGGGAGGCTTCATGTGAAGTGGCTTTCGGCTTTCGAGGTCGCCTCGGCAGCGCCCTATGCTGATCTGGTGGAGGCCCTGCGCGAGGGCTTTCGCACGGCGATCACTACGCCGGTGCGCCACCACCACGAAACTGGCAAGGCCACCACGCTGCTGCTCATGCCGGCCTGGTCGCTGGACTGGACCGGCATCAAGACCGTGACGGTCAAGACCGACAATCCTGATCTCGGCCTGCCGACGGTGCAGGCCTCCTATCTGCTCATCGACAATCACAGCGGCGCGCCGGTGGCACTGATGGACGGCACCGAGCTGACACGCCGCCGCACTGCCGCCGCAGGTGCCCTCGCCAGCGACTATCTTTCGCGCAAGGATTCACACACGCTGGCGATCTTCGGCGCCGGTGCGCTGGCCCAGCATTTCGTGCTGGCCCATGCCGCGGTCCGTCCCATCAAGACCGTGCATGTGGTGAACCGCAGCGCCGAGAAGGCCAGGACGCTGGTGACCGAGCTGCACGCCCTGGGCTTCAGCGCCCATGTGACGGAGCCCGAGGCCGCCGTGCGCGCTGCCGATATTGTCTGCTGCGTCACCTCGTCGACCGTGCCGCTGGTCAAGGGCGCCTGGCTCAAGCCCGGCACCCATGTGGACCTCGCCGGGGCCTTCAAGCCCGTGATGCGCGAGACCGATGGCGAAGTGGTGGCCCGCGCCGAGGTCTATGTCGATACCTATGAGGGAGCCCGCGCCGAGGCTGGCGACCTGCTGCAGGCCGTGGCCGAGGGCAAGTTCGACTTCGACCGGGTGAAGGGCGATCTGGCCGAGCTTTGTGCCGGTGTCACCCTTGGCCGCAGCAGCGACACGGCGATCACGCTCTTCAAGTCCTGCGGCACGGCCCTGGAAGACCTCGCCGCCGCGGTGATGATCCATTCGCGGCGCTAGCCTGCCTTGCCTGCATTGAGGGTTTTACTGGCGCCGCAGATGCGCTAGAGCGGCGCCATGCCGAAAACCAATCCCATTGCAGTGGCGCTTGATACGCCCGATCTTCCGCGCGCGCGCGAACTGGTGCGCAGCCTGAAAAGCCATGTCGGCTATCTCAAGGTGGGCATGGAATTCTTCTACGCCCACGGGGCCGATGGCTACCGCGCCGTGGCCGAAGAGGGCATCCCGGTCTTTCTCGATCTCAAACTGCACGACATTCCCAACACGGTGGAGCAGGGCCTGCGCTCGCTGATGCGGCTGACGCCCGCCCCCGCCATCATCAACATCCATGCCACCGGCGGCCCCGTCATGATGGCGGCGGCGCGCAAGGCCGTGCCTGCCAGCACGAAGCTCATCGGTGTCACCCTGCTGACCAGCCTGTCCAATGATGAGATCTGGGCCACGGGCTTCAGCCGCGACAAGGAAACGGCCGCCCATGCCGTCGCCATCGCCGGCCTGGCCCATGCCGCGGGCCTCGACGGCGTCGTGTGCAGCCCGCTCGATCTTGCCGCCATCCGCAAGGCGTTGCCGCGCGACTTCCTCACGGTGGTGCCAGGCATTCGCCCTGCCGATGCGGCAAGCCACGACCAGAAGCGCATCGCCACGCCGAAAGCCGCCGTCGATGCCGGGGCCGATATCCTCGTGATCGGCCGCGCCATCACCGGCAGCAGCGATCCTGCAGGTGCTGCCCAGAAAATTCTGGCGGAGCTTGCGCCGTGACCCTCGTCAAGATCTGCGGGCTGTCGGAGCCGGAGAGTCTGGAGACGGCCATCCTCGCCGGTGCCGATCTTGTCGGCTTTGTCTTCTTTCCCAAGAGCCCGCGCCATCTGCTGCTGTCGCAGGCGGCCAGCCTGTCGCGCCAGGTGGCGGGCCGGGCCCGCACCGTGGCGCTCACCGTCGATGCCCGCGATGACGAACTGCTGCGGATTTTGGACGAGGTGAGGCCCAATTACCTGCAGGCCCATGGCAGCGAGACGCCGGCCCGCATCGGCGAGATCAAGCGTCTCACCGGGCTTCCCGTGATCAAGGCGATCAAGGTGGCGGGCCCTGCCGATGTCGCTGCCGCCGCAGATTATGTTGGCATTGCCGATCTCATGCTCTTCGACGCCAAGGCGCCGGCCTCGCTGAAGGAGGCGCTGCCGGGCGGCAATGGCATCAGCTTCGACTGGTCGCTGCTGGCGGACGGGCAGGGGGGCTTGCGCTTCATGCTCTCCGGCGGGTTGACGCCAGAGAATGTGGCCGAGGCCATCCGCATGACCGGAGCACCCATCGTCGATGTCTCTTCCGGCGTCGAATCTGCCCCCGGAATCAAGGACAAGGCCCTCATTCGGAAATTCATTGAGGCGGCCAAAGCGGCGGGCTAGAGCAGGGGCATGACCGCGAGCCCTCCACCCAATTCCTTCCGCACCGGACCCGATGAAAGGGGCCTTTTCGGCATTTATGGCGGCCGCTTCGTCGCCGAAACGCTGATGCCGCTCATCCTTGAGCTGGAGCAGGCCTACAAGGATGCCAAGGCCGATCCCTCCTTCCAGAAGGAGCTCGACGGCTATCTCGAGCACTATGTGGGCCGCGAGAGCCCGCTCTATTTCGCCGAGCGCCTGACCGAGCACCTGGGCGGCGCCAAGATTTACTTCAAGCGCGAAGACCTGAACCACACCGGGGCCCACAAGATCAACAATGTGCTGGGCCAGATCATGCTGGCCCGCCGCATGGGCAAGACCCGCATCATCGCCGAGACCGGTGCCGGCCAGCATGGCGTGGCCACTGCCACGGCCTGCGCCCGCTTCGGCCTGCCCTGTGTCGTCTACATGGGCGAGGTCGATATCGAGCGCCAGAAGCCCAATGTCTTCCGCATGAAGCTGCTGGGCGCCGAAGTCGTTCCCGCCAAGTCGGGCTCGCGCACCCTCAAGGACGCGCTCAACGAGGCACTGCGCGACTGGGTCGCCAATGTCGAAGACACATTCTATTGCATCGGCACGGTGGCGGGCCCGCATCCCTATCCGGAGATGGTGCGCGATTTCCAGTGCGTCATCGGCAACGAGACCAAGCGCCAGATGCTGGCCCGCGAAGGTCGCCTGCCGGATTCGGTCGTGGCGGCGATCGGCGGCGGCTCCAATGCCATGGGCCTGTTCCACCCCTTCCTCGACGACAAGAGCGTGGAAATCTATGGCGTCGAGGCAGCAGGCCTCGGCCTCAAGACAAAGACCAAGCATGCGGCTTCGATCTCCGGCGGCAGGCCCGGCATCCTGCATGGCAACCGCACCTATCTGCTCATGGATGACGACGGCCAGATCATCGAAGGCCATTCCATCTCGGCAGGGCTCGACTATCCGGGCATCGGCCCCGAACATGCCTGGCTCAACGACATCGACCGCGCCCATTATGTCAGCGCCACCGATGCCGAGGCGCTCAAGGCCTTCCAGCTCTGCTCGGAGCTTGAAGGCATCATTCCGGCGCTGGAACCATCGCATGCGATTGCCCATGCCATGAAGCTTGCACCCAAGCTGCCGAAGGACCATCTGATGGTCGTCTGCATGTCGGGCCGTGGCGACAAGGACATCTTCACGGTGGCCGACATTCTCGGAGTGAAGTTGTGACCAGCCGCATCGATGCCCGCTTTGCCGCGCTCCGCGAGGAGGGCCGCGCCGCCCTCGTCACCTTCGTGACGGCGGGCGATCCCGACTACAAGACCTCGCTCAAGATCATCCAGGGCCTGCCGAAGGCGGGTGCCGACGTGATCGAATTCGGCATGCCCTTCACCGATCCCATGGCCGATGGCCCGGCGATCCAGGCGGGCGGCCTGCGCGCCCTCAAGGCCGGGCAGACGCTCAGGAAGACGCTGCAGCTCGTCAAGGAATTCCGCAAGGGCGACGATGAAACCCCCGTGGTGCTCATGGGCTATTACAATCCGATCTATGTCTATGGCGTCGACAAGTTTTTGAAGGATGCCAAGTCATCCGGTGCCGATGGTCTCATCATCGTCGACCTGCCGCCGGAAGAGGACGAGGAACTCTGCATTCCGGCGATGAAGGCGGGGCTGAACTTCATCCGCCTGGCCACGCCGACGACCGACGATGCGCGTGCCCCCGCCGTGTTCAGGAACACGTCCGGTTTCGTCTATTATGTCTCCGTGCTCGGCATCACCGGCACCAAGGCGCCCGACCTCAAGAGCGTGAAGAGCAATGTGAAGCGCCTCAGGAAGCACACCAGGCTTCCGATCTGCGTGGGCTTCGGCGTCAAGACGGCGGAACAGGCCAAGACCATTGCTGCCGACGCCGATGGCGTGGTGGTGGGCTCCGCGCTGGTTGCGGCTGTCGCGGATTCGCTAAGCAAGAGCGGAAAGGCGACACCGAAGACGGCTGAAGCGGTGCATAAGCTGGTGAGGAAAATCGCCAAGGGTGTCAGGGCCTGACGCAACATGAACTGGATCAAGAATTTCATCCGCCCCAAGATCAAGTCGCTTCTCGGCCAGAAGCGCGAGACGCCGGAGAACATGTGGATCAAGGATCCCGAGTCCGGCCAGATGGTTTTCTACCGCGATCTTGAATCCAACCAGTTCGTCTTCCCCGGTTCCAACCATCATCACCGCATGCCCGCCCAGGCGCGCATGGAAGCAACCTTCGACGGCGGCACATGGGAAGCCATTGCCTTTCCGTCCGTCTCCACCGACCCGCTCAAGTTCCGCGACGAGCGCCGCTACGTCGACCGTCTCAAGGAAGCCAAGACCAAGACCGAGGCGGAGGATTCGATCCGCGCCGGCTTCGGCAAGGTCGATGGCCTCGACATGGTGGTCATGGTGCAGGACATGGCCTTCATTGGCGGCTCGCTCGGCATGGCCGCTGGCGATGCCATCATCGCGGCGATGCGCCAGGCGCTTGCCAGGAAATGCCCCTGCGTGATCTTCGTCGCTTCCGGCGGCGCCCGCATGCAGGAGGGCATCCTCTCGCTCATGCAGCTGCCGCGCACGACCATCGCCGTGCAGGATCTGCGCGCCGCGCGCCTGCCCTATATCGTGGTGCTCACGAACCCGACGACCGGCGGCGTCACCGCCTCCTACGCCATGCTGGGTGATGTGCATCTGGCCGAACCCAACGCACTCATCGGCTTCGCCGGGCAGCGCGTCATCGAGCAGACCATCCGCGAGAAGCTGCCGGAAGGTTTCCAGCGCGCCGAATATCTCAGGCAGCATGGCATGGTCGACATGGTGGTGCACCGCCACCAGATGAAGGCGACCATCGGCAACATTGCCCGCATCCTCCTGAAGGAGCCGCCGGCGCTGACCCAGACGGCCCTGGTTCCGGCCTGAGCCGCTCATCATGGCCGTCAGCGATGCCATCCTGACGCGGCTTCTCTCGCTGCATCCCAAGATCATCGATCTTTCGCTCGACCGCATAGAGCGCATCCTGGCGCGCCTCGGCCATCCCGAGCGCCACCTGCCGCCGGTGATCCATGTGGCAGGCACCAACGGCAAGGGCTCAACGGTCGCCTTCTGCCGCGCCATGATCGAGGCAGCGGGCCTCACGGCGCATGTCTATACTTCGCCCCATCTCGTGCGCTTCCATGAACGCATCCGCGTGGCGGGCGAGCTGATCGGCGAGGAGGCACTGTCGCACCTGCTGGAAGAATGCGAGGCGGCCAATGGCGGCGAGCCCATCACCTTCTTCGAGATCACCACGGCGGCGGCGTTTCTCGCCTTCGCCCGCAGCAAGGCCGATTATCTTCTCCTCGAGGTCGGGCTGGGCGGCAGGCTCGATGCCACCAACATGGTGGCGCGGCCCGCCGTCACCTGCATCACGTCGATCGGCCTCGATCATCAGCAGTATCTCGGCGAGACCATCGCCCTCATTGCCCGCGAGAAGGCGGGCATTCTCAAGCGGGGTGTCACGAGCATTGTCGGGCGCATGCCGGAAGAGGCGCGCAATGCCATCGAGGATGTGGCAGGCGATGTGAAGGCGCCCTTGCAGATTTCGGGGCAGGACTGGGATTGCTATGCGCAGCATGGCCGCCTCGTCTTCCAGGATCAGGATGGCCTGCTCGACCTGCCGCTGCCGGCGCTGCGCGGCCAGCACCAGATCGACAATGCCGGCAACGCCATCGCCATCATGCGGGCCCTTGCCGATGAACGGATCGGTGAGGCACAGATCGCCGCTGGGCTTCGCGCCGCCACCTGGCCGGCCCGCCTGCAGCTTCTGCGCAACGGTGGCCTGTCACGCCTGCTGCCACAGGAGGCTGAACTCTGGCTCGATGGCGGGCACAATGCCGATGCCGGGATCATCATCGCCGATGCCCTGCGCCGCATGAATGAAAAGGCGGCGAAGCCGCTCATTATCATCTGGGGCATGCTCAACACCAAGGATGCCACGCAGTTTTTCCGGCCGCTGGCGCAACTCGCCGGTCACGTCATCACCCTCACGATACCGAACGAGACCAATGCCATTCCGGCAGAGGCCCTGGCCGACACCGTGCGGGCCCTCGGCACGCCGGCGTCCACGGCGACAGGTGTTGAAAATGCAGTGAGGCAGGCTGCGGATCTCGCGCCTGCCCCACGGGTTCTGATTTGCGGTTCCCTCTATCTCGCGGGCCATGTGCTGGCGGCGGAGGAAAACCAGGAAATGTCGGCGGTCAGCGGCGTCGCGCGCCGCTGAGCCTGCTCATCTTCAGATCGACTGCTCGATCCAGCTCTGCAACTGGTTCTTCGGTGCGGCACCCACCTTGGTAGAGGTGACCTGGCCGTTCTTGAAGACCATCAATGTCGGGATGCCGCGCACACCATACTTCGAAGGCGTGCCGGGGTTCTCGTCGATGTTGATCTTGACGATCTTGGCCTTGGGGCCGAGCGAGGCGGCGATCTCTTCCAGCGACGGGCCGATCATCTTGCAGGGGCCGCA
The DNA here is from genome assembly GCA_020161855.1 of Pseudomonadota bacterium. Taxonomy (GTDB): domain Bacteria; phylum Pseudomonadota; class Alphaproteobacteria; order Rhizobiales; family Aestuariivirgaceae; genus Aestuariivirga. The sequence continues at coordinate 123,328 of JAIUNJ010000001.1, read as the reverse complement.
CCATTCCGCCCAGAAGTCGACGACGACAGGCGTGTCCGACTTGAGGACATCGGTCTCGAAGGACGAGTCGGTAACCTTGTGGGTGCTCATGGGGCTGCTCCAACCTGAATTGCTGTTGCCCCACAGGTAGTGAGCCCCAGGCCTTGGGTCAAGCTGGCGCGGCAGCCATTGCCGCCCGGAATTCATCAAGTGCTTGTGAAAGGGCCTGCGATTCCAGCCATTCCAGCCGCCCGGCTTGCGTCCAGAGCAGGGCTGGCCTGATTTCGTGCCCCGGATAGGCAGCGGCCAGGATGGCGGCATAGCCCGCCATCTGCCGGAGGTAGGAGGTCCGGGCCGCCTGATTCGCCGGCGATCCCGACTTGTAGTCGAGCAGCCAGATCACATCCGGGGTGACATGGAGCCGGTCGATCTGGCCTTCCACCGGCCCGATGCCGGCGATCACGCCATGGACGGAGGCTTCCGCCCGCGCCGCCGGCCCGAAGAAGGGCCCCAGCATGCCGCTGTCCACCAGTTCCGCCAGTTGCGCGGCAAGGCTCTCCTCCAGCCCGAGGCGGGCGGCAAGGCGCTGCACGGCAGAGGTGCTGCCAGGCCGGTAGAGTTCGAGGAAGCGGTGGATCGCCGTGCCCCGCGCTGCCGCCCGGCGATTGATGGCGCTGTTCTCATCGCGCCCCAGCCGGGAGAGCGCCTGCACTGTGCCGATAGGTTGGTCCGGTGTGGCATGGGAGAGAAGCCATGGCGGCAGGAGCGTGTCCTGGTTCGGCGCCACAGCCGCTGCGTGGGCCGCTTCGTCGGCCGCGCCAAGACGCAGGGCCGGCCCTTGCGGATGGCCGATGTCGACAGGCTGCAGGCCGAGAGCGGGATCGCCGCGCACCGCCTCATCGACGAGCGCATACCAGCTTTCCTCATTGAGATTGCGGGGCGCGCCACTGGCCGTGAGACCGGTGGAGCCGCAAACGTAAAGCTCGTCCTCGGCGCGTGTCAGGGCAACATAGAGTAGCCGCTTGTTCTCATGGCGCAGGCGCAGCTTCTCGGCCTCCTTGCAGACATCGAGCGCCTCGCAGCGCACATCCGTCGGGGCATCGAACAGCGGCAGCGTTGCCCGGCCATCCAGCGGAATGCGCAGGATGCTGTCGCGCGGCGGTGACGGCGGGTCTGCCGCATCGGGCAGGATCACGATCCTGGCTTCGAGGCCCTTGGCGCCGTGCACCGTCATCAGGCGCACCTCGCCGCCCGCCTGTTCCAGCTCGCGCTTGTGATCCTCGTCGCGGCCCGTGAACCAGTGCACGAAGCCCGCAAGCGATGCCCCCTGCTGCTGTTCGAAATCGCGCGCCAGGTCGAGGAAGACATCTGTTGCATCCTGGGCTTCCGGCCCCAAACGCTCCACCATGGCCTTGCGGCTGCGTGCCAGCACACGGGCGAAGAAATCGAAGGGGCCATCGCTGCCCGCCAGCCTGCGCGTCTCGCTCAACAGTGCGGCATTGAGTGTCTGTCCTTCGGTGGAGGTGAGGCGCTGCCACAGCGATGTCCGGCCACGCTGTGCTGACAGGACAATGAGGTCGTCCTCGCTGAGAGGCTGCGGCACGAGCGGGCTCTTGAGCACGCAGGCCAGTGCCAGGTCATCTTCCGGCATGAGACTCGCTTGCGCCAGTGCCAGCAGATCCTGCACAGCAAGGTTCTCCGAGAGCTTCAACCGGTCGGCCCCCGCCACCGGAACACCGGCGGCGCGCAGGGCGGCGATCACCGCATCGAACAGCACGCCGCGGCGCTGGAACAGCAGGAGGATATCGCCTGCCGCAATGGCGCGTGCGCGTGGCCCGAGCTTGCGTTGCCCGATCCAGGATTTCACCTTTGCAGCGATGAATTGTGCCAGCCGCCTACGATGGCTGTCATGGCTCACATGATCGACGGGCGCGCGCCAGTTCTCCGGTTCGTCTGACTTGTCCGGATGCAGCACCGGCCAGAGCTCGAAGCGGCCCCGCGCCGTGCTGCGCTTGGCCTGATGGATCGCACCTTCCCCGGTGCCCAATCCGGCTGTTGCCACGGCGCCATCCTTGAAGACCGTATCGACGATCCTCAGGATCTCCGGCACGGTGCGGTAGGAGACCGTAAGGTTCACATCCTCAAAGGTCAGACCCGCTGCAGCAGCGCGGGCACGGAAGGCTGTCTGCGCGGCAAGAAAGGCGCCGGTGTCGGCGCCCTGAAAACTGTAGATCGATTGCTTGATGTCACCGACGGCGAAGACCGTGCGGGTTGCCCGCTTCTCAACGCCCTGGCCCGCGAAGAATTCCTCCGCCAGTGCCGCGATGATCGCCCATTGTGGCGGACTGGTATCCTGCGCCTCGTCGATCAGCACATGGGCGAGGTTTGCGTCGAGCTTGTAGAGCACCCACTGTGCGGCGCGAGAACCCGAGAGCAGGGCCTGCGCGCGGTTGATGAGATCGTCAAAATCATAGAGGCCGCGCTCCAGCTTGGCGCGATCGAAGCGCACGGAAACTTCGCGCATCAGGGCGACCAGCGCTTCGGTGGCGGCAATCTTGCCGAGCAGGGCGTCGCTGATCCTGGCCGCAACGAAGCCACTGCGCAGTTCATCGATCCAGGCGCAGATGGAAGGGAGCTGCGTCTTTGTATCCTTGGAAAAGATTTCGCCGCGCGGTTCGCGGCCGCTGTCCTTCTTGGTGAAAGACAGGCCGAGAAGTGCTGCGTCGAGCGTTTCTGTGTCAGTTGCCTGCACGGCCTGCCGCAGCCATTGCCCCACATCGTGTTTGCGGAACGGCGGCACGGACGCCATGGCGGCGGCGGCCTGCGCCAGCATCGTGCGGTCGATCGCATGAAGGAAGGCCGCGGTGGCGCCGGGCCGCTGTTCCGGTGCAAGGCCCACGGCCACGCGCAACACGGGCCCGATATCGACCGGCGTACCTGTCATCAGCGGGCGGAAGACGGAATTGCCCGAGAGGAATTTCGCCGCCAGCGCATCGAAGCGGTCGCTGCCGGAAATGGCGCCATCGTCGAGCAGGGCCAGTGCCGAATCCGGGTCATCCTCGGCCAGAGCTGAAAGAGCCTCGTCGTAGCAGCGTTGCAGAAGCTCGCGCTTCTGGCTTTCATCCATCACGCCGAAGCCGGGTGCGAGGCCCGCTTCGACGGGAAAGAGCTGCAGCAGCTTCTCGCAGAAGGCATGGATGGTCTGGATCTTGAGGCCGCCCGGCGTTTCGATGGCGTGGGCGAAAAGCTGCCGCGCCCGTTTCAGCCGCGCGGCTGAAAGGTCCGTTTCGCCGAGATCGCCCAGCACTTCGGCAAGTGCTGCATCATCGAGCCCGATCCAGGAGGAGAGCTTGCCGAAAAGCCGCGTCGACATCTGTGCCGCCGCCGCCTTGGTATAGGTGAGGCAGAGGATCGATTGCGGCTCGGCACCGGCCAGCATCAGCCGCGCCACCCGGTCGATGAGCACATGGGTCTTGCCCGAGCCGGCATTGGCCGAAACCCAGGCCGAGAGCGACGGGGTCGAGGCTGTCCGTTGTTCGCTGGTGGGCAGGATCTTGTTCATGCACCACCCTGCGACCATTCGCGAAAGCGCGAGAGATGGTCATAGTCCGATGACTCGCGCTCGCTGAAGGGCGCGACGCGCGGACGATAGGCCGTCTCTGCCTGCTGGTAGTCGGCAAGAAGCTTCATGAGTCCTGCAACATGCTCTGAGACCAGCGTGGCGATTGCATCAGGATCCGCCGGCTCCTTGATTTCGGCGGCCGGCGTCAACCCGCTCACCTTGAGATAGGAGAGGCGTGAGGTCTCTGCTGGCGCCAGGCCCTCGAAGCCGCCTTGCGCGGCAATCGCCGCTTCCAGCGTGAGCTGCGGCTCCAGCCCGCTCTCCACCTGCTTGGGCGTTGGCGGCTGGCCTGTCTTGTAGTCGATGATGCGCAGCGTGCCGTCAGCGAGAACATCGATGCGGTCGGCCCGCGCGGTCAGCACATGCTCGGTGCTGCCCACCATCAGCGGCATGCGGCCGTTGATCTCGAGACGACGGGCAAGTGCCGCAGGTACCAGCGCTGTTTCCACCTCTGTGAGGGCCTGGGCCATCCGCTTGAAGCGCGGCCACCAGAAATGGCGGACTTCCGGCTCCGTCATGTAGGCGGCAAAGACCTGCTCGCCAGCCGCCACCAGCGCCATCTCGCTGGCATCGCTGCCGCTCAGCCACAGCCCGATCGCCTCATGGAAGAGGTTGCCGCGCAGCCGCGCATCGGCCCCGGCACCGACGGGCGGCAGTGGGTTGAGTTCGAGCACCCTGCGGGCATAGATCGCATAGGGATCGCGCTGCAGGCGGCTGATCTCGGTGACGCTGAAGCGCGTCGGGCGGAGCGCGAGCGGCGGCTTCGCCGCAGGTGGCTGTAGTGGCGTGAAACCCGATGCCGCATCAATCAACCGCGCCAGATGCAAGGGCCATCGCTCGAGCTGCTGCGCTTCCGGAATGCCGAGCAGCTGCAGCACCGCGCGCAGGCGCAGCACCCAGCGCGATGGTACCTTGGGCTCGGACGCAACGCGCTTTGACCAGGTGACCGCGACGCGGGTGTGCATCAGGCCCTGGGCGAAGTCATGGGCGGTGATGCCGATATCCCGTTCCGGCATTTTGAGTTTCAGTTCCGCACGCATGCTGCGGTTGACCCAGGGACCCGGATCGGCAACCGCGGGCCAGATGCTTTCATTCAGGCCGCCCAGCACGATGAGGCTGGCCTCCACCATGCGTGCTTCCGGCAGGCCATAGATGGCAAGGCGCGTGTCGCGGCGCTGTGCCGGCCGCAGCATGTCGAGCTGCAGAGCCCAGCGCAGGCTGAGGCAGGCGCGGTGCAGGGTGGAAGGCGGGTGCTGCGCGGCTGAATCTTTCAGGCGCTCCGCAAGATCATCGAGGGCCAGCGCGGGGGCAGTGTTGTCGCCGTCCCGGGGGGCAAGCGCATCAAGCGCCGTCAGCACCTGCCGCAGGTGCGTATCGAAGGAGGTGATCGTGACCGCTGCGAGCGGCGACAGGATCTCGCCAAGCTGCTGCACGAAACCGGCGAGGCTGTCCCAGTCGGCCGCGTCCAGCGCCCGGATCAGCCTGTGAGCGTGGCGGTCGGTGGCAAGGCGCTTGCGGATGCGGTCAAAATCCGCAGCGTAGTCCTGCGGCTGGCGCAGCGGCAGGTCCTGGCGAAGGCAGACGGCCTCGAACTGCTGTGCGCGCTGCCGGTGCTCAGCGCTACTGCGGCCGAGCGTGCAGAGCGGATGGGCGAGAAGCGCGATGAGGCTTGAAGGGGCAAAGCCGTCGACGATCAGTGCCAGCAGCAGCGCCAGCAATTGTCCCCGGCCTGCTTCCGCGAGCGGCTGGCCCGCCGAGTCATCAATGAAAATCTGCCAGCGCTGCAACTCTGCGGTCACGCGCTGGGCCAGATCGCGGTCGGGTGTAACAAGAGCTCCGGTCGCCCCCGGGGTCTCCAGCAATTCGCGGAACATCACGGCAATGGCGCGCGCTTCGAGATGCCGGTCCGGGGCTTCAATCAGGGTCAGGCCATCGTCGCGCTGGAATGTGCCCTTCAGCTGTTCGTGCCAGTGATCCGTGGTGCTGGCGGGCCTCATGGCTTCGCGCACCAGCAGGCTTCGGTTGGCATCTTCGCTGCCGAGGCGCTGCACCTCGCTGCGCGCAATGCCGAGATCAGCGAGCAGCACCTTGAGCGTGAACTGCGGATGGCCCGGGCCTGCGGCGTTCCAGGAGTCTTCATCGAGGGCGAGATCGAGCCCGGGCAGCACCACGGCCCCGCGCGGATGCTGGGCCACGGCCTTGAGCAGGGCCCGCGTGGCCTGCAGTGTGCCGGTCGAGCCCGCCGCGATGACGGGCCCGCCTTCAGTGTCATTGGCTATGCGTTGGGCATTGAGACGGATCAGGGCATTGCGCCGCCGCGCCGCGCTGATCCGGCCCGCCGCCTCCAGATGCTGCGGCAGACGGTCCTGCACCAGGGCGAGCAGGCTGCTGATCGCCTCGCGATGTGCGGCGAGGTCGAGGCCGGGAAAGCCTGACAGGGCCTCAAGCCCGGCTTCCTCGGTTTCGAGTTCGGTAAAGAGCTGCGACAGGCTTTTCGCCAGGCCGAGCGCCTGCGAGGGTGAGGATTTGATATCCTGCGCCAGCGGCAACTGCGGATATTCATCTGCCCACTGATCAATCAGGTTGAGCAGCAGGAAGAGCTGGCTCTCGGCCGAGAGGGCCTCGGGCAGGCCATCCTCGGGCAGGAGATCCTGCAGGATGTCTTCATCGGTGTCGCCGATGGGCTGGATGCGCGGCAGCACGAGGCCCTGCTTGCCGCAAAGCGCGAAGAGCCTCGCTTCCAGCATGCGGGCGGCGCGGCGTGTCGGCACCAGCACGGTCCAGCTTTCCAGCGGCCAGCGTCCGGCGTCGGCTTCCACGGGAAAGCCTTGCAGGATGCGTTCCGCCAGTACCGGCAGCAGGTTGGCGCTGCAGGTCCAGACATGTGCAGGTGAGGGCATGTCAGCCTGTCCGCTTGAGATAGGTCTCGGCCTCGGCGATGGCCTCGGGGGTGCCAACATGAAGCCAGTGGCCCTCATGGGCAAGCCCGGCAAGGCGGCCCTGTGCAATGGCCTGATCCCACAGGAGGTTCATGGAAAAGGCCCCGGGCGGCGCTTGGGCGAAGAGCGATGGCTTCACCAGATAGCCGCCGATATAGGCCAGAGCCTTGCTGCCGGGTGGCGCAAGCTTGCGGCGGATGAGGCGGCCGCTGTCCGCCATGACAAAATCGCCAGCGCCATCATAGCCCGTCGTCTGTGCCGGATCGCAGAGCAGCAGCAGGCAATCCATCTCGGCCGGGTTCCAGCGGGCCTTGAGCCGCGCGAGCGCCGGTGTGCCGCGGTCGACCCAGAAGCTGTCGCTGTTCATGACGAAAAAGGGATCCTCGCCGAGGAGCGGCAGGGCCCGCACGATGCCGCCGCCGGTATCGAGAATGGCGTCGCGTTCATCCGAGACGATGGTGCGCGGCGTGGAGACGCCTGCCACCCAGTCCTCGATCTGGCTTGCGAGGTAATGCGCGTTGACCACGGCCTTGGCGACGCCGGCGCCGCGCAGGCGATCGAAGACATGGCCGATGAGCGGCTGGCCCGCCACCTTGATGAGGGGCTTCGGTGTCGTGTCGGTCAGGGGCCGCATGCGCGTGCCGAAGCCGGCCGCCAGCACCATGGCCGTGTCGCCAGTGCTCATGCCTGCACCGTGAGCGCGTCCGGGAGATGTGTGCGATACCAGTCGCGCAGTTCGGCCAGCACCGGATGTTCGAGATTGCGCGCCAGCGCCCGCGACACGCGCGGCATATGCCTGAGATAGCCGTGCTTGCCGTCGCGCTTGGAGAGCCTGGCAAAGATGCCGAGAATCTTGGTGGCGCGCTGTGCGCCGAGAACGGCATAGGAAGCGCGGAAACGATCGGCATCGAAACCCGCATCGGCCTTGCGGCGTAGCGCGAGATAGTGGCCGATCACGGCCTCGACCAGATCGTCGGGCAGATCGACGCGCGCATCCTGCGTCATCGACACGAGATCATAGGCGCCGTGCCCCATCACCGCATCCTGCGTGTCGATGAGGCCCACGCGCTTGATGCCGTCCCGATCCGGAATCCAGATGAGATTGGGTGAGTGGAAATCGCGCATCACCCATTGCGGGCGCGGCTGCTGCGTATGCGGCAGGAGCCTGCGCCACACGGCGGCAAAAGAGGCCTTGAGGTCGCCGGACACGTCCGTGCCGTGACGATAGGGCCAGAACCATGACGGCAGCAGGTCGGCCTCGATCAGAAGCGCTTCCTCGTCATAGGGCCGCACCTCATGCGATGTGCCGTTGGGTAGCGCGACCGTTGCAGGCCAGTCATGGCGTGCCATGTCGGCGAGAAGCTCGGCTGCGGCGAGCAGGGGCGTGTGCATGTCCTCGCCCGCCAGCACCATGCGGCCATAGACCCGCGCGCCGAGATTTTCGATCAGCGCGAGGCCCTGCGCGAGATCGAAGTGATGCAGCAGCGGGGCGCTGTAGCCCCGCGCCGTCAGCACCGAATTGACGGCGACGACGGCGGGCAATCCCTCCGCCAGATGGGCGATGGCGCTGTAGGGCTTGCCGTCCTTCACCGGCGGCCCGTCCGGGCGCTGCGGCATGTCCATGAGGATGGGCTTCCGGCCATCCGGTGTCGCCAGCCACTCATAGCGGCGGAAGGAGGCATCGCCCTCGAGGAAATGGCGGATGGCGCCGCGTGCGGGCCCGCCATCCAGGAAGGCGTTGATGCTGTCGTTGCGCCTGAGGGCGGTGGCCCATGCACCTTCGGCGACAAGCGTGATCAGCCGCTCGCTGCCCTTGCCGGCGAGATGCACGGAGAGTGCATTTTCGGTCAGTGGTGCTGGCAGCTTGTCCGCCCATTCGATGAGGCCCGCCTGTGCGGTGAGAAGATCGGCGAGGCCAAGCTCGTGGATTTCCGCTGCCGTGTTCAACCGGTAGAGATCGGCATGAAAGACAGGGATGCGCGTCTCGTCATAGCTTTGCACCAGCGTGAAGGTGGGGCTCGGGACATCGAAGTCGCTGCGTTCGGCCAGGGCCTGGATGAAGGCCCGGGCAAAGGTTGACTTGCCCGCGCCGAGATCGCCCTGAAGCAGCAGCACCATGCCGGGCCGGGCCCAGAGCGAAAGCTCGGCGGCAAGCCGGGCCGTTTCCTCCGGCGCGTGGGTCGCGATCTCCTTGCGGTACATGATGGCCTAGGCCGCTTCCTTGGGTTTTCCTGCATGCCCTGTCTGGCGCAGCGGGCCGGAAATGGGAAGGGTGCAGACCACCGTGGTGCCCTGGTCGAGCTTGGAAACAAGCGACACCCGCCCGCCATGCAGTTCGGTGAAGCTCTTCACCAGCGCCAGGCCGAGGCCGGGGCCGCGATGGCTTCCGGCCGAGGGCCTGCTCTGGAAGCGCTCGAAGGCCTTGGCCTGGAATTCGCTGTCCATGCCGCGTCCCTTGTCGGCCACCCAGATCTGCACCTGGTCGCCGGCCCGCCGCGCCCCCATGGTGATGCGGCCGCCTTCCGGCGAGAAGCCGCTGGCATTGGAGAGAAGATGGCCGAGCACCTGTTCCAGCCGCGCTTCGTCGCCCATGATCTCCGGCACGTTCTCGGCCACCTCGATGTCGATCGACTGGTTGCGCCGTTCCAGCGCCGACATGATGCGCGCCGTGGCGCGTTCCAGAAGTTCGGTGATCTCGATGCGCCCGAGCCGCAGTTCCATGGCGCCGGCATCGATGGCCGAAAGATCGATGATGGCATCGATGATGGTGGTGAGGTCGCCCGCGGCACTGTGGATGTCGAGCACATAGTCGCGCTGCCGCGGCGCCATCTGGCCCATGAGCCCTGCCGCCAGGGCCTCGGCAAAGCCCGAGATGCTGGTGAGCGGGGTGCGCACCTGATAGGAGATGTTGGCGAGGAAGTCGCTCTTCAGGCGGTCGGCCGCCTCCAGCGCTTCGGTGCGGTCGCGCAGCGCCTGTTCGGCGCGTACCGAATCCGAGACATCCGAGAAGCTCAACAGGGCATTACCATCGGGCAGCGGGATGGCGCGGTAGCGCAGGATCATCTCGCCGAGGCCGCAGCGGCCCTCGACGATCTTGCGCGTGCCATCAAGCCCGGTGATGCCATACTTGATGTCGGACCAGGCGGCGCGGGCATCGCCCGTCACCGTCTTGAGCTTGAGCAGCGCATCGACATGGGGGCCATCGCTTCCGGCGGCGAAATCGAGTGACCAGAGGCGCTGGAAGGCGAGATTGCAGAAACGCAGGCGGCCATCGGAGCCGAAGAGCGCCACCGCCTCGGCGAGATTGTCGAGCGTTTCCTTCTGCACGTCGGCCTGCTCGTTGTAGCGGCTTTCGAGCTGGTATTCCTTGGTGAGGTTTTCGTAGAGATAGGTGACGCCACCAAAGGGATGCTGCTCGCACACCACATGCAGCGAGCGCCCGTCCGGCAGGTACCAGTAGCTCTCGCGCATTTCGAGCGTGGTGTAGGAGGAAAGCTGCTTGGCTTTCCATTCGCGGAAATTGGCCTGCTCCGGCAGCACGCGGAGGGCCCGCAGCCGGTCGAGGATCTCGCCGTCCGAGGGCTGTGACTTCAGCCAGTCCTCCGGCAGGTTCCAGAGCTGCTGGTAGGCGCGGTTGAAGAAGCGCAGGCGCTGGTCCGGGCCGAAGATGGCGATGGCCGTGTCGATCTTGTCGAGCGTCGAGGCATGGGCGTTGATGTGGCGCTCGAGCTCCTTTTCGGCAAGCTCGAGCGCGCTCACGTCGATGGCAAAACCGGCGAGGCCGTCGTGCAGTTCAAGCTCATGGACATTGAAGGCGCGGCGCTTGCCGCCCTGCACCGCATGGGCGCGGCCCCTGAGGCCGAGCATCACGTCGGCCTTGCGCGGATCGACCGTATCGGTGGCGGCAAGCTGCGTGCGCGACTTGAGGGCGGCGGCAAGATCGGGCGCCTCGATGGTGCGGATATAGGACTGGTTGGCCCAGGCCAGCGCGCCATCCTTGTTCTTGATCCAGACGGGGAAGGGCGCGGTATCGAGAATGGCCGAGAGACGCTCCACCTGCTTGGCCAGCTTGTCGGCATCATAGGCAAGCTCGGTCACGGCCTTGCGGTCACCGGCCAGCGGGCGCAGGCGCAGGGTGGCGAGTCCTGCGGCAGCGCGGCCATCGGCTTCGAGCAGCTCGCCCGCCACGGTGCGGACGCCGATGCAGAAGGACTTGCCGGAACTGCGCAGCTCCGCCGTCGCGGTTTCCAGATTGCGGGCCGAGTCCGGCTCAAGCCAGTAGCCGAACATCATCAGCTCTTCGGTTTTGGCCGGAACCTTGGCGATGCCCTTGAGGCTGCCGACAACGCGCGAGAGCTTGTTCTCGCTGCCGCGCCAGACCAGCATGATCTGCGGCTCGACCTTGAGCGAGGACTCGGCCTCATTGAGCTGCAGCTCCAGTTCGGCCACGCGCTCCTTCTGGGCCGCGAGCCTCCGGCGCAGCCGCCAGATGCTGATGACGGCGAGGCCGAGGCCGACGGCGGGAAGGGCGGCGAGGGCCGCCACTGGCAGTTCCGGAAGCGAGGCGGGTGCGGCAGCACTCTGGGCCAGGGCCGAGCCCTGTTGCAATGCCCCGGCGAGGAACAGGGAAAGGGACCAGCGGGCGCGCGATGCCCTTCCGTATATGCCCTGTCCTGTGCGCAAGTATGATCTCCGGTCGCCCGGCGATGAAAACGAATCGCCCCGGCCACACTAGAACATGCGAGTCCGCGACGGAATCCGTCTTGGTCAGAAGAAATAACGGGTCCGGACGGGCCCGGCAGGCCCTGTCAGATGACGCCGCGGTTCACCAGCCGGGCCACGGCCTGGGCCCGGTTGTCGGCATTGAGCTTCTTGCGGGCATTGTCGATGTGGAACTTCACCGTCACCTCGCGGATACCCAGCAGGGCGGCGATCTCCTTGTCGCGCTTGCCATCGGCGATGAAGGCCAGGCAATCGCGCTCGCGCGGTGTCAGCTGCGGCAGGTCGTCGGCGAGGCCGCCCGAGAATTCCATCAGCCGCTCGGTCAGCATCAGGCCCGCCATCTGCACGCCCCAGGCGGTCTCGGCCGGAACCGCCGTTTCACCGAAGCCCAGATGCAGCGAGGTGATCACGCCCTTGCTGCCATAAGAGGTGACGCAGAGCGCATCGCCGATATCGGCCTCGCCCAGCGCTTCCCAATAGTTGCGGTAGGGCCGCTGGCCATGCGGGGCGAAATCGGAGAAGCGGTAGCGGGTGCGGCGCTCGCGGATGGCGTTGATGAGCGGATTGCACTCGAAGCAGACATAGTTGAAGGCAGCACTGCCGGGCCAGGCCTCGGGAGCGATGCGCGTGATGAAGCCGCCTGCGGCCCAGTGCGTGGCCGAGGTGAGGCGGGCGGCGGGACGGCGGTAGAGGCGGGTCTGCAGATAGGTGGCGCCGAGGCTGCGCGCCTTGTCGAAGAAACGCGTGCTCGCCTCCTGGGGCGTTGCCGCCGCGCGCAGGTCTTCGCCCAGATGCATGGCCTGCCTGATCCAGCCACCGTCCTGTGGTGACGCCGTCATCTTCGTGTCCACCCCAAAGCCATCGTCCCGATTGCGAGGCTGATCATGACACGGCCCCGGCCGCCCTGCCAGCATGCAGTGCACGACAGGCTGCAGTTTTCTGCGCGGAGGGCGTGTTGCGGCGCGCCCTGCTGCACAAAAAAGCGGCGGGACAGGCCCGCCGCTTTCAACATTCTCAGGTGGGCCGCCTCAGTAGCGGTACTGCTCGGGCTTGTAGGGGCCTTCCGGCGTGACGCCGATATAGGAGGCCTGTTCGTCCTTGAGCTTGGTGAGGCTGACACCGAGCTTCTCGAGATGCAGGCGCGCCACCTTCTCGTCGAGATGCTTGGGCAGCACATAGACCTTGTTGGCGTATTTCGGTGAGCCCTTGTTGGTGAAGAGCTCGATCTGCGCCAGCGTCTGGTTGGTGAAGGAGGCCGACATCACGAAGCTCGGATGGCCGGTGGCATTGCCGAGGTTCACCAGGCGGCCCTCGGAGAGCAGGATGATGCGGTTGCCCTTGGGGAACTTCACCATGTCGACCTGCGGCTTGATGTTGACCCAGGGGAAGTTCTTGAGTTCCGCCACCTGGATCTCGTTGTCGAAGTGGCCGATGTTGCAGACGATGGCCATGTCCTTCATCTGCTTCATGTCGTCGATGGTGATGACGTCCTTGTTGCCGGTGGCCGTCACATAGATGTCGGCTTCCGGCAGCGCCTGCTGCAGCGTCTTGACGGCAAAGCCGTCCATCGAGGCCTGCAGCGCGCAGATCGGATCGACTTCCGTGACGATGACGCGGGCGCCAGCGCCGCGCAGGCTCGCAGCCGAGCCCTTGCCCACGTCGCCATAGCCGCAGACCACGGCCACCTTGCCGGCCATCATCACGTCGGTGCCGCGGCGGATGGCGTCGACGAGCGATTCCTTGCAGCCATACTTGTTGTCGAACTTCGACTTGGTGACCGAGTCGTTGACGTTGATCGCCGGGAAGGGAAGGTCGCCCTTCTTCTCCATCTCATAGAGGCGGTGCACGCCGGTGGTGGTTTCCTCGGTGACGCCAATGATCGCCTTGCGCTGCTTCTCGAACCAGCCGGGCTGGTTCTTGATGCGGTCCTTGATCTCGGCGAATAGGCATTCCTCTTCCTCGCTCTTGGGGTGCGAGATGAGCGCCGGGTTCTTCTCGGCCTTCTCGCCGAGGAGGATGTAGAGGGTCGCGTCGCCGCCATCGTCGAGGATCATGTTGGAGGGCTGGCCGTCCGGCCAGTCGAAGATGCGGGCGGTGTATTCCCAATAATCCTTCAGGCTCTCGCCCTTGATGGCGAAGACCGGCGTTCCGGCGGCGGCAATGGCCGCGGCGGCATGGTCCTGGGTGGAAAAGATATTGCACGAGGCCCAGCGCACGTCGGCGCCCAGAGCCTTCAGTGTCTCGATCAGCACGGCGGTCTGGATGGTCATGTGCAGCGAGCCGGAGATGCGGGCGCCCTTGAGCGGCTGGCTCGCCTTGAACTCGGCCCGCGTCGACATCAGGCCGGGCATTTCAATTTCGGCCAGCTCGATTTCCTTGCGGCCCCAGTCGGCCAGTTTGATGTCGGCGACAACGTAATCGTGCTTGCTCATGGGCTCTCCTCGTCTCGTTCCTGCAGGTGATGGGCAGCGCCTATAGCAATCATGGCGAGGCGGGGCAAGAAAGATATAAAGATATCTTTATATAGTTACGATCATCGGGCCCGGCAGCCCCCGGGCGGAGGCATCTCCGGAGTGTTATCTTAGAATAGGCTTTAAATGCGTTTACAGGGCCGTGTGGCGCGATTCCGCATGTGTCTGGTAGGGGGGCTAGCCGGGAGGCCAAACGGCCCTGCCGCACCCCTCCAGGGCCCGGGAAAAGGACTACAATCCTTGATTGTCAATCCACGTAATTCCCCGGCATCAGCGCCTTGATCGAGGCCTGGCGGCCGTTGAGCGGGTTCTCCGGGTTCCAGGTGAGCCTGGTTTCGAAGAAGCGCGACAGCAGCGCGTCATACATCAGGATGCGGCCCGCCAGGCTCTCGCCGATGTCGAGCAGTTCCTTGATTACCTCCATGGCCTGCATGGAACCGAGGATGCCGGGCAGGGCGCCGATGACGCCCGCTTCCTCACAGGCCGGGAAGGAGCCGCGCGGCGGCAGCTCGCCGACAAAGCAGCGATAGGTCGGGAAGGGATCGCCGCCCTGTGCCGTGAGATGCGGCTTGAAGGTGGAGATCTGCCCGTCGAACTGGCCGACCGCCGCCGACACCAGCGTCTTCTTCGCGAAGAAGGCGGCATCGCCCGCGAGAAAGCGCGTCGGGAAATTGTCGCAGCCATCGGCCACGATGTCATACTGCGCCATGAGCGCCAGCGCATTGGCGGCGGTAAGGCGCGTCTGGTGCTGCTCCACCACCACATGCGGATTGATGGCGGCGATCTGGCGCGCCGCACTCTCGGTCTTGGCCAGGCTGATGCGCTCGGTCGTGTGGATCACCTGGCGCTGCAGGTTGGAGAGCGAGACGGTGTCGTGGTCGACGATGCCGATGCGGCCGATGCCGGCGGCGGCCAGATAGAGCAGCAGCGGCGCGCCGAGCCCGCCCGCGCCGATCACCAGCACGGAGGAATTCTTCAGCTTGTTCTGTCCGGGCCCGCCCACTTCCGGCAGCACGATGTGCCGGGCGTAGCGTTCCACTTCTTCATCAGAAAGGGGCATCAGATACTCTCCCAGTCGATGCGGTCCCAATCACGCGAGGCATGGACAAAGCCGCATATTGTGATGGCGTCCTTTTTGTCACGCCGGAAAACCAGAAAATACGAGGTCTTGGGCACATGGATTTTCTGTGTTCCATGGGGCGCTGGAAGACCGAGCGAAAACGCACGCAAATTGCTGATCGTCCGAAAGGTGCGGTCCCGCACCAGCTGCGCGTTGACAGGGTCATCTGCAGCAATGAAATCAAGTGCGGTCTGAAACTCCTGAAGTCCGCGCTCAGTCCATTGCAGGTGGAACGTCACACCTTTTTCCGGGCCGCAACGGCGCGATCAATGACCGCCTGGGTCCGGCGCATAGCCTCCTCGTTGCTCACGACGCGGCCTGCCGCAATGTCGGCATCAGAGTCTTCGACCATCCGCGACACATATTCGTAGTTCTCGATCATGCGCGCCACAGCGCTCGCGATGATCTTGTTGCGCGACCGGTCAGTCTCTTTCGCCATCTTGTCGAGAAGACGGGTTTGTTCCTTGGGAAGGCGGACAGAAAACGTGTCGCTCATCGGGGATCTCTCATGCACCGTTTGTAACACAAACGGTGCGTTCCGGCAATCTGCCCTAGCTACGCCCCGAGCTGCCGAAGCCGCCAGCGCCGCGTTCCGTTTCATCAAGGCTTTCGGCCTCGACAAGCGTGGCCTGCAGCACCGGCGCCACGACCATCTGGGCGATGCGGTCGCCACGGGCGATGACGAAGTCGGTGCTGCCATGGTTGATGAGCGGCACCTTGATCTCGCCGCGATAGTCCCAATCGATGGTGCCGGGCGCATTGAGCACCGTGACGCCATGCTTCACCGCCAGCCCTGAGCGCGGGCGCACCTGCGCCTCGAAACCTTCAGGCAGGGCGATGGCGATGCCGGTGGCCACAAGGGCGCGTGCCCCGGGCTTCAGGGTCGCGGCTTCCGCGGCGCGCAGGTCAAGGCCCGCGGCACCCGCCGTCGCATAGGCAGGCAGCGGCAGGTCGCGCGCATGCGGCAGGCGGAGAACGCTGAGCTTCACAGCATCCCCGCAAGCTTCTCCATGAGGCGGCGCGCCACCTCGGCCTTGGACAGGGGCGGCCAGTCCTCGACGCCGGAGGCCGAGACGACATGCACCGTGTTGCTGTCGCCGCCGAACACGCCCTTGCCGGCGCTCACGTCATTGGCAACGATGATATCGCAGCCCTTCCTGGCGAGCTTGGCCTGGGCATGGGCGATGACCTTCTCGGTCTCGGCGGCAAAGCCGACGACGAGCTTCGGCCGCCCGCTCTTGCGCGTGGCAATGGTCCGCAGGATGTCGGGGTTCTCGGCAAAGCTGAGCGATGGCGCGGAACCATCGGCCTGCTTCTTGATCTTTTCGCCGGCGACGGCGGCAACCCGCCAGTCCGCGACCGCGGCGGTGAAGATGGCGATGTCGGCGGGGAGTGCGCCTTCCACGGCCTTGAGCATGTCCTGCGCGGTTGTCACCGGCATCAGCCCCACGCCCGGTGGAATGGGCAGCGACACCGGCCCGCTCACCAGCGTCACCTGGGCACCGAGCGCAATCGCCGCCTCGGCGATGGCATAGCCCTGCTTGCCGGAGGAATGGTTCGAGATATAGCGCACCGGATCGATGGGTTCGCGCGTCGGCCCCGCCGTGATCAGCACATGCTTGCCCGCCAGCGGCTTCTGCCCGGGTGCAAGCTGGGCTTCGATGGCGGCAACGATCTCCGAGGGTTCGGCCATGCGCCCGAGGCCGAACTCGCCACAGGCCATCTCGCCGGCATTGGGCCCCACGAAGCGGATGCCGTCGGCCTGCAGCTGCGCGATGTTCCGTTGTGTCGCCGGATGATGCCACATGCGCACATTCATGGCGGGCGCCACCAGCACCGGCTTGTCGGTGGCGAGAAGGGCCGTCGAGGCGAGGTCGTTGGCAAGGCCGCTGGCCATCTTGGCAAGGAGATCGGCGGTGGCGGGTGCGACGACCAGAAGATCGGCAGCACGCGACAGCTCGATGTGCCCCATCTCCAGCTCATCGGTGAGATTGAACAGGGCCTGATGCACCTTTTCGCCCGAAAGGCTGGCGACCGACAGCGGTGTGACGAATTCCTCCGCCGCCTTGCTCATGATGGTCTTGACGCCGATGCCCTTGCCCTTGAGCAGGCGGATCAGCTCCAGCGCCTTGTAGGCGGCAATGCCGCCGCCGATGATGAGGAGAACGCTTTTCATGATGTCATCAAAGCACCATCTTGAGCGCCACCACAACCAGCGCCGCAGCACCGGCGAAGATGGCGGCCGTCTGCCAGCGCCGCTGCTTCATCTGGGCGCGGGCGATGTCAGCTGCCGTTTCGGCGTCGAGCCTGATGCCGCCGCCTTTCGCCATCTCGGCCAGCATGCGCGTGGCGCGGTGCGCCTCGTCGAGCATTTCGGGGAGGCCCAGCGCGGCCCGGCCGAGGGCCGCCGCGGCATCGGCCGCCTGTTCCACCTTGCCGAGGGGGCCGAGCCTGCGGGTGATCCACTCCTTCACCACGGGCTCCGCCGTCATCCACATGTTGAGATTGGGATTGAGCGTGCGGGCAACGCCTTCAACCACCACCATGGTCTTCTGCAGCAGCAGCAGTTGTGGCTGTGTCTGCATGTCGAACTGTTCGGTCACCTCGAAAAGCTGGGTCAGGAGACGTGCCATGGAAATCTTGTCGGCGGGCAGGTCCATGATCGGCTCGCCGATGGCGCGCAGCGCCTGGGCGAAATTCGAGACATTCTGGTGTGACGGCACATAGCCCGCATCGAAATGGACCTGCGCCACGCGCATGTAGTCCTTGACGATGAAGCCGTAGAGGATTTCCGCCAGGAAGAGCCGGTCCTTGCCCGAGAGCCGGCCCATGATGCCGAGATCGAGGGCCACCAGATTGCCGCTACCATCGACCATCAGGTTGCCCTGATGCATGTCGGCATGGAAGAAGCCGTCGCGGATGGCGTGGCGCAGGAAGCTCTGGATCACCGTGTCGCCAAGGCGCACGAGATCGAGGCCGCGCGCGGCCAGGGCAGGCACATCGGCCATCGGCGTGCCGTCGATCCATTCGGTGGTGAGCACGCGCCGCGCCGTGCGCTGCCAGTCGACCCTGGGGAGGCGGAAGCCCGGATCATCCTTGGTGTTCTCCGCCATCTCGGCCAGCGCCGATGCTTCCATGCGGAGATCGAGTTCGAGCTTCATCGACTCGCGCAGCATCTCGACCGCGGCCACCGGGCGCAGCCTGCGGCCCTCGTTGCTGAAGCGCTCCATCTGCCGGGCGGCGAAGGCAAAGCTCTCGATGTCGGCGGCAAAGCGCTTCTCCACGCCGGGGCGCAGGATCTTCACCGCCACCTGCCGTCCGTCGGGGGTTGTTGCCTTGTGCACCTGCGCCACCGAGGCCGCCGCCACCGGCGGCCCGAATTCCGTGAACAGCTGTTCGACCGGAGCGCCCAGTTCCTGCCGGATGATGGCCCTGGCCTCATCAAGCGGGAAGGGCGGCAGGCGGTCCTGCAACAGCTTCAGGTCGAAGGCGCGCTGGGCCCCGATCAGATCGGGCCTGGTCGAGAGAAACTGGCCGAGCTTGATGTAGGAGGGCCCGAGTGTGGCAAGCGCGGTGCTCAGGCGGTTGCCCTGGCCCTGCGTTGCATCCGCCGCCTTGCCGATCTGGGCAAGCTTGAGGAGGGCGCGCGCCGGAGCCGGGAGACGGTCGGTCTGTTCCGGCGGCATGAGGGCATTGTTGCGTGCCAGCACGAAACCCGCCTTGGCCAGCCGGTAGAGATTGGTGACGGCATTGGCCATCAGATGCGCCAGCCGGAATGAATGGCGGCGACACCGCCCGTGAGGTTGCGCCAGGTGACGCGCGAGAAGCCCGCGGCCTCGATCATGTCGGCAAATTCCTGCTGCTTCGGGAAGGTGCGGATCGACTCGACGAGATAGCGGTAGGGCTGGCCGTCACCGGTGACGACCTTGCCGACGGCAGGGATCACCGTGAAGGAATAGGCGTCATAGATCTGCTGCGCCAGCGCCAGGTCCATGTGGCTGAACTCGAGGCAGAGGACGCGCCCGCCCGGCTTGAGCACGCGACGGGCCTCGCGCAGCGCCTTCTCGATGTTGGGCACGTTGCGGATGCCGAAGGCGATCGTATAGGCATCGAAATGCGAATCCGGAAAGGCCAGCGCCTCGGCATTGCCGACGGTGAAATCGACGCGGCTGGCATAGCCTTCCCTTTCGGCGCGCAGCTTTCCCTCATTCACCATTTCGGGCGAGATGTCGGCGATCGTCACATGCGTGCCGGAACCGCCTGCCGTGACGATGCGGAAGGCAATGTCGCCGGTGCCGCCCGCCACGTCGAGCACGCGGAAGGGCCTGGCATTGCGCGGCGGATTGACCATGGCGACGAAGTCATCCTTCCACAGCCGGTGCAAGCCGCCCGACATGAGGTCGTTCATCTGGTCGTAGCGCGAGGCGGCCTTGGAGAAGACCTCATTGACGAGGCCCTGCTTTTCCCCCGGTTCCACCGTGCGGAAACCGAAGGCCGTCTCGTTGCGGCCGGTGCTGGAGTGTCCGTTCATGTCAGCTACATAGGCGATCACTGCTTGAGTTTCTATTGCCTTGCGGAGCCTGGATGGTTAACCCCAGGCCATGCCGGAACTGCCAGAGGTCGAAACCGTCAAGCGCGGGCTGGAACCGGCCCTCGCGGGCCGGGTGCTGGCGCGGGTTGAGCTGCGCCGCAAGGATCTGCGCTTTCCCTTCCCGGCAGATTTCAGGGCAAGGCTGGAAGGCGCGCGCATCGAAGGCCTGAGCCGCCGCGCCAAATATATTCTCGCCGACACCAACCGTGGCGACCGCCTCATTCTCCATCTCGGCATGACTGGCCGCTTCACCATTCTCCGGCCCGACGGCAGCGTGCGCACCCCCGGCGAATTCTATGACGATACCGCAGCGGCAGGTTCGGCCGATGGCCCCCATGACCATGTGGTCTTCCATCTCGATGATGCGACCCGCATCGTCTATTCCGATCACCGCCGCTTCGGCCTGATGGATATCGAACGCCCCGGCGAGGCGCACAAGCTTTTGCAGGGGATCGGTGTTGAGCCGCTCGGCAACGAGCTGAGTGCCGCCTATCTGCGCGAGGCCTTTGCGGGCAAGGCCGCCCCGCTCAAGGCTGCGCTTCTCGACCAGCGCATCATCGCCGGGCTGGGAAACATCTATGTCTGCGAGGCTCTCTATCGCACCAGGCTTTCACCGCGCCGCAAGGCGGGCAGCCTGGTGAAGAAGAACGACACGCGCCTTGACGATCTCGTGCGCCACATCCGCGACATCCTGAGCGAAGCGATTGCCGCCGGCGGATCGACCCTGCAGGATTACAAGACCGTCGACGGCCAGGCCGGATCCTTTCAGGAGCGCTTCCTCGTCTATGACCGCGAGGGCGAGGCCTGCCGCTCGCCGGGCTGCGCATCCACCGTGAGGCGGCTCGTGCAATCGGGCCGCTCCACCTTTTTCTGTCCCACCTGCCAGAGATGACATCATGAGCTTTGAAACCATCCTCACCGAAACCCATGGCAAGGTCGGCGTCATCCGCCTCAACCGGCCCAAGGCCCTCAATGCCCTGAACGGCCAGCTCATCACCGAGATGAATGCAGCCCTCGATGGCTTCGAGCGGGACACAACGATCGGCGCCATCATCCTTACCGGCAGCGACAAGGCCTTTGCGGCGGGCGCCGACATCCGCGAGATGAAGGACAAGACCACTGCAGACGTGGTGGCCGGGAAATTCCTTGCCGACTGGGATCACATCAACGGCATCCGCAAGCCGGTGATCGCCGCCGTGGCAGGTTATGCCCTGGGCGGCGGCTTCGAGTTCGCGCTGGCCTGTGACACGATCATTGCCGCCGAAAATGCGAAGTTCGGCTTGCCGGAAGTGACAATCGGCATCATCCCGGGCGGCGGCGGCACGCAGAGGCTCGCGCGCTATGCCGGCAAGGCCAAGGCCATGGAGATGATCCTGACGGGCCGCATGATGGATGCAGGCGAGGCGGAGCGCCTGGGGCTGGTGGCGCGCGTCGTGCCCGTGGAGAAGCTCTTCGAGGATGCACTGGCGCTGGCGGAGAAGATCGCCGCCCTGTCGCACCCCGTGATCGCCGCCGCCAAGCGGGCGGTGAATGCTGCGTTCGAGGAACCGATGTCAGCGGGCCTCGCGCTGGAACGCAACGCCATCTACCAGCTCTTCGATCTCGACGATCAGAAGGAAGGCATGGCCGCCTTCCTCGAAAAGCGCCCGCCACAGTTCAGGAACAGGTGAGTGATCGCCCCTGACGCTCCGCGCCACCCTCTGTGGAGCGCAGGTCTTCCCTTTAGTCTTTTGGAGAAGGTGCCTTGACCGGCGCGGTGACAGTACAGGAATCCACAGCCGTGTTTTGACGCAAGCATCTGAATCAACGGGTATTCCGAGCCTGGACTCGCCTGTGAATATTGATCTGTTGCTTACTTTCATAATATTCGACAATACTTTGCACGGGCAGCAGGAAGTCATCTGGCTTTTGGGGAGGCACTCGTGAAGCGTTTTTCCTTTGTCTTGCTGTCCACGGTTCTTGCGTCGTCAGCCCATGCGGCCGATGCCGCGCTGGAAAATTCCACATACGATTGGTCGGGCGTGTTCATTGGTGCGCATGCGGGTGGCGCCTTCGGCGATGTCGATGCCCAACTCACCTCCATCGACGGCAACTACGATGTGGATGGTTGGCTCGTCGGGGGCCAGGTGGGCTGGAATTGGCAGCGTGACCGCCTGGTTGCCGGCGTCGTGGCCGACGCCAGCTTTGTCCAGATCGACGGCGACTGGACCTTCGACGACCCGCGCAAGCTCTCAAGCGATTATGACTTCCTCGCCACGGCCCGTCTCCGGGGCGGCTTCACGGCCGGCAACATTCTGATCTACGGCACGGGCGGCCTTGCCCTCGCTGGCGTCACGTCCAAACGCAGCGATCCGGCGGCAAAATCCTCCGACACCCTGACGGGCTACGCCGTGGGCCTGGGCGCCGAGTTTGCCGCATCCGAGAGCTTGTCGATTGAGGTCGAATTCCTGCATCGGGTTTTCGATACGCAGGATCTCGAGAATTACGAACTTGATCATGTAATCAACACCCTCACCGTGGGCGTGAATTTCCAGCTTTAGCCGCGGGGCTCGCAAGAATGTAGACATGACCCTGCGGCGTTCCCGAAATGGGGGATCGCCTTGTGGCGGCAGGGTCAAGCCCGGCCATGGAGAGTTCGGAAATCAAACGTCCAGATTGGCGACGTTCAGGGCATTCTCGCGGATGAAGTCGCGGCGCGGTTCGACCGTGTCGCCCATGAGCTTGGTGAAGAGATCATCGGCCTGGTCGATCTCTGAAACCTTCACGCGCAGGAGCGAGCGCACATTGGGATCGAGCGTGGTTTCCCAGAGCTGTTCCGGGTTCATCTCGCCGAGGCCCTTGTAGCGCTGCAGCGACACACCCTTGCGGCCTGCTACGAAGACCGCATCGAGCAGCTCGAGGGGGCCGTTGATCGGTGTTTCCATGTCCTTGCGCTTGAGCCGCGCCGGGCGGGCATAGATTTCCTGCAGGTGCCGGGTCTTGCGGTCGAGGCGCAGCGCATCGGCCGAGGCAATGAGCTTGCCGTCGATGTGCCAGCTCTCCTTCACGCCGCGCAGTTCGCGCCCGAAGACAAGACCGCCGTCGCTGGCGACATCGCTGGTCCAGCCGCGTTCGGTTTCATCCGAGAGAATGTCGAGGCGCTTGGCCACATAGGCTGCGGCACTCGCGGCATTTTCCGGTGTCGCAAGAATTTCCGGATTGAGGGCGCCTGCGATCGCCACCTGCTCGATGACGAGCGTGGGGTAGCGTGAATGCATCCCTTCGATGATCGAGCGGATCGACAGGGCCTCATCGACAATCGAACGCAGGTCAGCACCAGCGCGCTCGCTGCCATCGCCGAGCACCAGCTTGGTGCCGTCGAGGCCTGACTCGACGAGATTTTCCTCGAGCGCCTTGTTGTCCTTGAGATACTGTTCCGAGTTGCCGCGCTTGATCTTGTAGAGCGGCGGCTGGGCAATGAAGAGATGGCCGCGCTCGATCAGCTCCGGCATCTGCCGGTAGAAGAAGGTGAGCAGCAGGGTACGGATATGGGCGCCGTCGACGTCGGCGTCCGTCATGATGATGATCTTGTGGTAACGCAGTTTGTCGACCGAGAATTCCTCGCGGCCGATGCCGGTTCCCAGCGCCGTGATGAGCGTGCCGATTTCCGCCGATGACAGCATCTTGTCGAAACGGGCCCGTTCGACATTGAGGATCTTGCCGCGCAGCGGCAGCACCGCCTGGTTGTCGCGGTTGCGCGCCTGCTTGGCCGAGCCGCCGGCCGAGTCGCCCTCAACGATGAACATTTCGCAGCGCGACGGATCGCGCTCCTGGCAGTCGGCCAGCTTGCCGGGAAGCGAGGAGATATCAAGCGCGCCCTTGCGGCGTGTCAGTTCGCGGGCCTTGCGGGCTGCCTCGCGGGCCGCCGCTGCCTCGACAATCTTTTGCACGATGGCGCGGGCATCGGAGGGATGTTCCTCGAACCATGCGCCGAGCGCGTCGTTGACATAGCTTTCGACGACGGGGCGCACTTCCGAGGACACGAGCTTGTCCTTGGTCTGCGACGAGAACTTGGGATCGGGTACCTTGACCGAGAGCACGCAGGTCATGCCTTCGCGCGCATCATCGCCGGTGAGCGCCACCTTCTCCTTCTTGGCGATGCCGGAGCTGTTGGCGTAGTTGTTGATGACACGGGTGAGCGCACCGCGGAAGCCGGCCAGATGCGTGCCGCCGTCGCGCTGCGGGATGTTGTTGGTGAAGCAGAAGACGCTCTCGTGATAGCTGTCGTTCCACCACAGGGCGCATTCCACCGTGATGCCCTCACGGTCACCATGGATGAAGATCGGTTCCTTGATCAGCGGCTGCTTGGCGCGGTCGAGATAGCGCACGAAAGCCGAGATGCCACCCTCATAGAAGAGTTCGATCACCTGCGGTTCCACGCCGCGCTTGTCGGTGAGAGTGATGCGCACGCCGGAATTCAGGAAGGCGAGTTCGCGCAGGCGGTGTTCCAGCGTCGGCAGGTCGAATTCAGTCTTGGTGAAGGTCTGCGGCGAGGGCAGGAAGGTCACTTCCGTGCCGCGCTTTCCTTCCGCCGCACCGGCAACAGCGAGCGGTGCATCCGGCACACCATGGGTGAAGCTCATCTGGTGCGTCTTGCCATCGCGGTGGATAGTGAGATGGAGCTTGGTCGAGAGTGCATTCACCACCGAGACGCCAACGCCGTGCAGGCCGCCCGAGACCTTGTAGGAATTCTGGTCGAACTTGCCGCCGGCATGGAGCTCGGTCATCACGATCTCGGCAGCCGAGCGCTTGGGCTCGTGGTCGTCGTCGTCCTTGATGCCGGTGGGGATGCCGCGGCCATTGTCGGTGATGGTGGCGGAGCCATCGGCATTGAGCGTCACGGTCACCAGCGTGGCATGGCCGGCCAGTGCCTCGTCGATGGCATTGTCGACCACTTCATAGACCATGTGGTGCAGGCCCGAGCCATCGTCGGTGTCGCCGATATACATGCCCGGACGCTTTCGGACCGCGTCGAGACCCTTCAGGATCTTGATGGAATCCGCGCCGTAGTCCTGGCCGTTGCCAGGAAGCTGGGTGTCATTCGCCATGGCTTGATTTTGATTCGACAATCTGTCCGTTCTCTACTTGGTAAACCACTGCGGAAGGGCCCGCGCCATCGAAAAGTGAGGCTTCCGTGCCGGTCATGAAAACCTGGCCGCCAAGCCCATCCAAGAGCCCAAATAGGGCCTTTCTGCGGGCCGGATCGAGGTGGGCTGCAATCTCGTCCAGAAGCAGGATCGGAGCCCCGCCATTGAGCGCTTTCACCGCCCGGGCCTGGGCCAGCACGAGGCCGATGAGGAGGGCCTTCTGCTCGCCCGTCGAGCACAATTCGGCGGCCATGGCCTTGGGGCCATGGGTGACGCGAAGGTCGCTGCGGTGGGGTCCTTGCAGGGCCCGGCCGGCAGCCCTGTCGGCGGCCCGGCCCTCTGCCAGAAGATGGCGATAGTGATCCTCGGATTCAACCGCCGGCCATTCATCCACATGGGCCTCAAGCGTGCCCTCGATCACCACCTCGCCCCAGGGGAAGGGGCTCGCGCCGTCGTCTTTGGCAAGATACTGGGCGAGGTGCGAAAGGGCGCCGACCCGGCCCGCCGCGATGGCCACCCCGGTTTCCGCCATCTGTGCTTCGAGGCTCGACAACCAGGCCCGGTCCGGACTCACATCCTCAAGCAGGCGGTTGCGCTCACGCATGAGTTTCTCAAAGGCATTGACGCGCGTGCCGTGCTCGGCGTCGAAGAGCATGACTATGCGGTCGAGGAAGCGTCGGCGCTCGCCGGGCGAACCGGTAAAGAGCCGGTCCATGGCAGGCGTCAGCCAGACCATGCGCAGCCAGTTGCCGAGCGCGCCGGAACTGCGCTGCTGCAATCCGTCGATCATGACGCTGCGGCTCTGGCTGTTGTCCTCGCCTTCGCCGGGCTGCCAGGCGGTGCCGAGTTGCACTTCGCCGGCAGGGCAGTGGGCCGAGGCCGCAACGGCCCAGGTGCCTGCTCCGCCCTGCCGCAGGATCTGGGCAAACTCGGCGCCGCGCAGGCCGCGGCCCGGAACGAGCAGCGAGAGGGCTTCGAGGAGATTGGTCTTGCCGGCGCCATTGGCACCGGCAAGCGCCACCAGCCGTGCATCAGGCTCCAGCCGGAGCGACGCATAGTTGCGGAAGTCCGTAAGGGTGAGGCGCGAGACGGAATAGGCCGGGCGGTCGGTCACGAAGGGCTGATTACACCCGCATGGGCATCAGCACATAGAGCACATGCTCATCCTTGGGATCGCGCACCACGGTGGGCGAGCCGGAATCCTGCAACTCGAAACGCATTTCCTCGGCGGTGATCTGGCTTGCCACGTCGAGCAGGTAGCGCGAGTTGAAACCGATCTCGAGCGGCTCGTTGTCATAGCCCACGGCCAGTTCTTCCTCGGCCGAACCGGCATCGGGATTGTTGACGGCCAGCGTCAGGCGCCCTTCGGCGAGCGACATCTTCACGGCCCGGCTCTTCTCGAGCGAGATCGTTGAAACGCGGTCGACGGCGGAGGCGAAGCTCTTGCTGTCGGCAGTGAGGATGCGGCTATGCGACTTGGGGATCACCCGCTCATAATCGGGGAAGGTGCCGTCGATGAGCTTCGAGGTGAGCACCAGATGGCCCATGCTGAAGCGCACCTTGGAACTCGACAGGGCCACTTCCACTTCCGTGTCACCACCCTCGATGAGCTTCACGACTTCCAGCACCGTCTTGCGCGGCACGATCACGCCCGGCATGCCCTCGGCCCCTTCGGGCAGGGCCACTTCCGCTTGTGCCAGGCGGTGGCCGTCGGTTGCGACAGCGCGCAGCGATTTCTTCTCGCGTGCCTGATGCAGGTAGATGCCGTTCAGGTAGTAGCGCGTTTCCTCGGTCGAGATGGCGAAGCGTGTCTTCTCGATCAGGGAGCGGAGCGCGCCGGCGGGCAGGGTGAAGCGGTTGCCGAACTCGCCGGAGGAGAGATCGGGGAAATCTTCCGGCGGCAAGGCGGCCAGCGAGAAGCGCGAGCGCCCGGCATTGACCGAGACGCGGCCTGTGTCCTTGCCCAGCTCAAGCTCGAGCTGCGCGCCATCGGGCAGCTTGCGCACGATGTCGTAGAGCATGTGGGCAGGCACGGTGACAGCGCCCGGGCGCTGGGTCTCGGCCGCCACGCTCTCGACGATCTCGATGTCGAGATCGGTGGCCGTCAGCTTGACGCTGTCCGTGCCGGCATTGACCAGCACGTTGGAGAGGATGGGAATGGTGTTCCGCCGCTCGACAACGCTCTGGACATGGTTGAGCGCCTTGAGGAAGGCGGATCGTTCAATGGTGACTTTCATCTCGGGGAAGCCTGCTTGTTAGCCAGATACATTGGCAAGACTATGCCCGTGGTTCAAGGCTTTCCCGGCCAATTCCAGCGACTTTTCGCTCAGGGCATGCCCTGTTCGATCAGCCGGATCAGGGTCGCCACATCCTTGGCAAGCTTGTCGTCGCCCTTGATCTGGTCCTCGATCTTGCGCACCGCATGGAGCACGGTCGAATGATCGCGCCCGCCGAAACGTCGGCCGATTTCCGGCAGGGAGCGGCTGGTGAGCTTCTTGGCCAGATACATGCCGATCTGGCGCGGCAGCACCACGGTGCGGGCCCGGCGCGGCGAGAGCAGGTCGGCCTTGGCCACGTTGAAGTGGCGGCCCACCACCTTGAGGATGTCCTCGATCTTGATGCGGCCCTGGTCGGCGCCGCTGGCGAAGCTCGTGTCGCGGAGCAGCATCCCGGCAAGCTCGAGGCTGACCGACTGGTGCTGGAACTGCTGGTGGGCGAAGAGCTTGTTGAGAGCGCCTTCCAGCTCGCGGCCGCTGCCGGTGACGCGCTCGGCAACGAGATCGAGGATCTCGTCCGGCAGCGCCAGGTTGGGGTCGCGCGCGCGCATCAGGTCATAGCGGGCCTGGAGAATCTGGCGGCGGAGCGCCTGGTCCGGGGCCTCGATGTCGACCACGAGGCCGCCCATCAGGCGCGAGCGCATGCGCTGGTCGATGGTGTCAAGCTGTGAAGGTGGCACGTCGGCGGCCACCACCACCTGGCGGCGCTGGTCCACCAGAGAATTGAAGGAATGGCAGAACTCCTGCTGGATGGCGCGGCCCTGCAGGAACTGGAAATCATCGATGAGCAGCACGTCAATCGACTGGAACTGATCCTTGAAGGCGAGCGTATCCTTCTGCCGCACAGCATGGATGAAGGAATACATGAAGCGTTCGGCGGTGAGCATCATCACCTTGCGCAGCGGCTGGGCGTTGCGCACGCGCTGGGCGACGGAACTCAGCAGATGGGTTTTGCCGAAGCCAGCACCGGCATGAATGAAGAGCGGATTGAAGCTCACCGGATGACCGGGCTGGCTCATGGCGACGCGCATCGCCGCGGCATGGGCAAGCTGGTTTGATTGCCCGACCTTGAAGGTCTCGAAGGTCAGGGCTTCATCAGCCTGTGCCCCGCCATCGGGCGCATGGCCTGCAATGACCGGCGCCAGCGCCGCGATCGGCTGCAGGGTGTCGCCTGTTGCACGCGCGCTGCTGCCGCGTACCGCGGGCATCTGCACTTTCGGCGCCTGATGCCGCGCCACCGGCTGGCCCTGGCTGCGCACCTTCACCTGAATGGTGGTGATTGCAGTGAATTCGGCCGCTGCGATCTTGCGCAGCTTGCTCATGTAATGATTCTCGATCCAGCTCTTGAGAAAGCGGGTGGGAACCGAGACGGTCAGCTGCGTGTCACCCAGGCTGTCGGGCTCCATGCGGCCGAACCAGCTGGTATAAAGATCATCGCCAATTTCGGCGCGCAGGCGCTGCGTGATGCGCCCCCAGCCGTCCTTGATGTTGACCGGCACCTTGCCGTCCCCAGTGCCGCCTTGCCCTGAAGTGTTGTCCGTCTGCTTCATCGCCTCTTCCCGCCGACGCGCAAACCTCCCCCACCGAAGCGAAGCCAGCTCCGGCATTAAGCCTGCACATCTGATCTTGATTGCCCCTACCGGGGTATTGAAACCTATTTCACCTGCCAACTGGCCGATGAAACCGCCGCACACCGTTTACCGTCATTCTGTCCGCAGGCTACCTCATGGTGTTGCGTGTTGTTGCTGGCGCCGCATGACGCCGCCGCCGGGATTGAAATTACCGAAGGCTGGCGAAGCGGGGCAACAGGCTTCCGTGAATCCTCCGTACACGGAGAGGGCCGTTTTGCCCTGCCATGGCCCGCAGCGATCAGGTGCCTCTTGCAAGTGACTGATTCAAAAACCCGATTCCGGTGGCCACTGGACCGTTGCCAATTGGCAACTGTCACCGATTGTTCATAAAGGTCTCAACGCGAGCGAAAGGGTTTTATAATCGTATGAGTTGTATTAATTTAACCTTTTGATAAATAGAGATATTTTTTGTCCAAACGGTCAGCACTCGGAGCAAGACCGCAAGAAAAAGGGCCGCTGCACGGAGCAGGCGGCCCTAAATACAAGTCCAGACTTCAGTAATTGGCGGCGGGCGATCAGCCCTGCAGGCCCTTGATGCGCTTGGTGAGGCGCGAAATCTTCCGCGAGGCGGCATTCTTGTGCATCACGCCCTTCTGGGCGCCACGGGCCAGGGCCGGGGCAGCCAGCTTGAAAGCGGCTTCCGCATCGGTCTTCTTGCCGCTGGCAATCGCTTCCTCAACCTTGCGCACTGCTGTGCGGACCGCGCTGATGCGGTTGCGATTGATGGTGGCGCGGCGGGCGGCGACGCGCGTTGCCTTCTTGGCGGATTTGGTATTGGCCATGGACGATCCTGTGGTCTGGTAATGTGGTATTGTTAAAACATGTGGGCCGCAGACCCGGCCCGGCGTCGGCCTGAACGGGAAAGCGGCTTGGAATGGCGCGGCTTATAGGCATGAAGAGCAGCCGCCGTCAATTCCGGCTTTAATATGGGGATCTGGCCATGTTGCAGCCCCGCCGCCCGTGGCCTAAGCCCGGCGGCCAAGGAGATCAAGCCATGTATAGTGAAACCAGACCCTGGGGCGCCTTTCATGTGCTCGACGAGCAGCCGGGCTTCAAGGTGAAGCGCATCGTGGTGAAGGAGGGCGGCCGCCTGTCCCTGCAGAGCCACAAGCACCGCAGCGAACACTGGACGGTGGTCGGCGGCACGGCAACGGTGACGGTGGGCGACAAGGTGCTGAAGCTGACGCGCGGCCAGTCGGTCGACATCGCACTCGGCGACAAGCACCGGCTGGAAAGCCTCGACGGCAGCACGGTGGAAATCATCGAAGTGCAGTTCGGCGACTATCTCGGCGAGGATGACATCATCCGTTACGACGACGTCTACCAGCGGAGCTGACATTGTGACGGCGCGGATCGGCGTTGATATCGGCGGCACCAAGATCGCGGTGACGCGCTTTGATGCGCAGATGAACGTGGCGCATGAGGCGCGCCGCGACACGCCCGGAGATTATGAGAGCATCGTCGCTGCCGTGGCCCGTCTCGTACACGAGGCCGGCGACGGCACGGTGGGGCTCGGTGCGCCCGGCTCCAACGGCCCGCGCGATGGGCTGTGGCGCAACGCCAATATCGTCGCCTGCAATGGCAGGCCCTTCTTCCAGGATCTCGAACGCGCCATCGGCCGCCCCATCCGCATGGAGAACGATGCCAATTGCGTCGCCCTGTGCGAGGCGCGTGAGGGTGCGGGCAAGGGAGCTTCGGTTGTCGCCTTCTTTACGATCGGCACCGGCCTGGGCGGCGGCCTCGTCATCGGCGGCAAGGTCATGCGCGGCGCCAATGGCGAGGCGGCGGAATTCGGCCACACCGGCCTGCCCTGGATGGATGAGAAGGATTGGCCGCCGGTCGACTGCTTCTGCGGCAAGCGCGGCTGTGCCGAAATGTATGTCTCGGGCACCGGGTTGGTGAAGGATTATGCGCGTTCCACCGGGCACCTGCTCAAGGGGCCGGAGATCGTGGCGCGCGCCCGGGCGGGCGAGGCAGAGGCGGGCGCTGCCATCGCCCGCATGCAGGATCGCTTTGCCCGCATCTGTGCCAATCTCGTCAATGTCATCGATCCCGATGTCATCGTCATGGGTGGTGGCATGAGCGCCCTTCCGGAACTGGTGGAGCAATTGCCACCGCTGATCCGTCGCTACAGTTTCTCCGGCACGGCGGAAGTTGTGGTGAAGCGCGCGGCTTTCGGCGAGGCAAGCGGCATGCGCGGTGCCGCCTTGCTCTGGGCTCCAGCGTGAGCGGCGACAGCAGGCACTATTTCATCGGCGCTGCGGAGGTGGCGGCACCATCTCTGGAGGCGGGCCTTTATCTCGTCGCAACACCGATCGGCAACCTGCGCGACATCACGCTGCGTGCGCTCGATGTTCTGGCCGCGGCCGATGTCATCTATTGCGAGGACACGCGGGTGACGGTGAAGCTCCTCGAGCGCTACGGCATCCGCAACAGGCTCAAGCCCTGTCATGATCACAGCGAGGGCGAGCTTGCGCCGCGCATTGCCGATGAGGTGGCGGCGGGGCAGGTGATCGCCTTTGCCAGCGACGCCGGAACACCGCTGCTCTCCGATCCCGGTTATCGCCTCGTGGCGGCCTGCCTTGCCGCAGGCCAGCCTGTCTTTGCCATTCCCGGCGCCTCCGCCTTACTGCCGGCCCTGCAACTTTCCGGCCTGCCCAGCGACCGTTTCCGCTTCGTCGGCTTCCTGCCGCAGAAGGCGGGCGAACGGCAGGAACGGCTCAAAGGTCTGGCGTCGGCGGATGAGACGCTGGTCGCCTATGAGAGCCCGCACCGCATTGTCGAAACCCTCGCCGATATTTCTGCTGCAATGGGTGAAAGGCCTGTGGCCGTGGCGCGCGAACTCACCAAGCTGCATGAAGAGATGCTGCGCGGCACGGCCCGCGAAGTGCAGGCGGTTCTTGCGGCGCGCGAGGCGGTCAAGGGTGAATGCGTTATCGTGATTGCCGGTGCCGCCGCCGATGCAGGTGCGCCCGATGAAGCGGCCATCGCCCGCATCCTCGCCGATGCCGCGGCCTCCCTGCCACCAAGCAAGGCTGCGGCCGCGGCTGCAAAGCTCACCGGCCTTTCGCGCGAGGAAGCCTTCCGCCGCATTCTTGCATTGAAGGCCGGATCGTGAAGGACCGCCGCCGCGCCGAACGTCATGGCCATTGGGCGGAAGCAGCCGCGCTGTGCTTCCTGCGTCTCAAGGGCTATCGCCTGCTGGCCCGCCGCTACAAGACGGCGCTTGGCGAAATCGATCTCGTCATGCGCCGCGGCCGCGTGACGGCCTTTGTCGAGGTGAAGGCACGCGGGACCACCGACGACGCGCTCTTTGCCGTCACCTCTGCCCAGGCACGGCGCATCTCCGGCGCAGCCGAACTCTGGCTCGCCCGCGATCCTCGTGCCGCCACGGGTGAGTGCCGGTTTGACATCGTTGCCGTGTCTCCCTACCTCTGGCCCACCCATGTCCCCAATGCCTTTTCCGGAGTCCGCTAGATCATGAAGCTCAAGGTGGCGGTCCAGATGGACCCGGTCGCGGCGATCGATATCGCGGGGGATTCGACATTTGCCCTGATGCTGGAGGCACAGGCCCGGGGCCACAGCCTGTTCCATTATCATGTGAATGCCCTGGCCTATCGCGACGGCAAGCTCTTCGCTCATGGCGAGGATGCCGTGGTGCGCGACGAGAAGGGCAATCACGTTACTCTCGGCGAGCGGCGGCGCGTTGACCTCGGCGGCTTCGATGTGATCCTCATGCGCCAGGATCCGCCCTTCGACATGGCCTATATCACCGCTACACATCTCCTCGAACGCATCCACCCCAAGGTGCTGGTGGTCAATGATCCGGCCGAGGTGCGCAATGCGCCGGAAAAGCTCTTCATCCTGAACTATGCGCAGTTCATGCCGCCGACGCTCATCAGCCGCAGCCCCGAGGAGATCGCCGAATTCCGTCACGAGCACGGCGAGATCATCCTCAAGCCGCTCTATGGCAATGGCGGCGCTGGCATCTTCCGCACCCACCGCGACGACCAGAATTTCAACTCACTGCTTGAGATGTTCGCGCAGCTGAACCGCGAGCCCATCATCGCCCAGCGCTATCTTCCCGCCGTGCGCGCCGGCGACAAGCGCATCATCCTCGTGGACGGCAAGGTGGCGGGCGCCATCAACCGCGTGCCGGCCCACCACGACAACCGCTCCAACATGCATGTGGGCGGGCGCGCCGAACCGGCGACGCTGACCAAACGCGAACACGAGATCTGCGAGGCGCTGGGCCCTGACCTCAAGAAGCGCGGCCTCATCTTCACCGGCATCGACGTGATCGGGGACATGATGACCGAGATCAACGTCACCTCGCCGACCGGCATCCGCCAGGTGAAGCGCTTCGGCGGCGCCGACATCGCGGCGCTGATCTGGGATGCGATCGAGGCGAGGCGGTGAGCGGACTCGATCTCATTGCCTTCGACGCCGACGACACGCTCTGGCACAATCTCATCCACTTCGAAGCTGCCGAGAAGCGCTTCGGCGAGATGTTCTCCCATCACATGGCGGCTGACACGGCCACCGCGCGCCTGATGGAAGCGGAGAAGCGCAATCTCGGGCTCTATGGCTTTGGGGTGAAGAGTTTCACGCTTTCGATGATCGAGACGGCGATCGAGATTTCGGGTGGCGCTGTTGATTCCGCCACGGTGTCGAAACTCATCGCCATGGGCCGCAGCATGCTCGATCACGAGATCGAGCTTCTGCCTCACGTAGAGGAGACGCTGAAGGCGCTCGCGGCGGAACACCGTCTGCTGCTCGTCACCAAGGGCGACCTGCATCACCAGGAGCGCAAGGTGCTGGCCTCCGGGCTGGCGCATTTCTTCGAGGGCGTTGAGATCGTCTCCGACAAGAAGTCCGCGACCTATGAGAAAATCTGCCGCCGCCACGGCGGCAAGGTGGAACGCACGCTGATGGCAGGCAACTCCATCCGCTCCGACGTGCTGCCCATGATCCATGCCGGCGGCTTCGGCGTCTATGTGCCCTTCGACATTCTCTGGGATCATGAGCACGAGGACGTTCCGCCGGGTACGCCGCGCTATTTCGAGGTCAAGGACCTGCGCGGCGTGATCGAGGTGGTGAAGACGCTGGCTTAAAGTAGGTCGTTCCTTTTTTGTTCTTGATCGACGGATTGGCCTGTGCCTGACGTCTTCCCTGCAACGGGGCGGGGAACGGACACATGACTTCGCGGGTTTCGACCATTGCCTTTCAGGGCATCGAGGGTGTTCTGGTGGAGTGCCAGGCGCAGTTCGTGGGCGGGCAACCCAATTTCATCGTCGTGGGCCTGCCGGACAAGGCCGTCGCGGAGAGCCGCGAACGCGTGCGCGCCGCCCTTCATGCCATCGGCCTCGCCCTTCCGGGCAAGCGCCTCGTGGTCAATCTCTCGCCCGCCGATCTGCCCAAGGAGGGAAGCCACTATGATCTTCCCATCGCTCTTGCGCTGCTGAGTGCGCTCGGCGTGGTCCCGCCGGATTTTCTGTCGCGCTTCGTGGTGATGGGCGAACTCTCTCTCGACGGCAGCCTCCTGCCGGTGTCGGGCGCCTTGCCTGCGGCGATGACGGCACAGCTGCGCGACCTGGGCCTGATCTGCCCCCGGGCCTCGGGCGCCGAGGCGGCCTGGGCGGGTGAGGAGATCGATATCCTGGCACCCGAAACACTGATCCAGCTTATCAACCACGTGAAGGGCACGCAGGTGCTGGGCCGCCCCAAGGCGCGGCTGTTGCCCGCTGCCGGAAACCTGCCGGACCTTGCCGACATCAAGGGACAGGAGGCGGCCAAGCGCGCCCTCGAAGTGGCGGCGGCCGGTTGCCACCACCTGCTTCTTGTTGGCCCGCCCGGTGCGGGCAAATCCATGCTGGCGCAGCGCCTGCCCTCGATCCTGCCGCCGATGCAGCCGCGCGAGATGCTGGATGTCTCGATGATCGCCTCGCTCTCGGGCGAGTTGAAGGACGGCCAGCTGTCACAGGCGAGGCCGTTCCGCGCCCCGCATCATTCGGCCTCCATGCCGGCGCTGGTGGGCGGCGGCTTGCGGGCAAGACCCGGCGAGATGGCGCTGGCCCATCATGGCGTGCTCTTCCTTGATGAACTGCCGGAGTTCCAGCCGCGCGTGCTGGAGGCCCTGCGCCAGCCCATGGAGACAGGCGAGGCCCTGGTGGCGCGCGCCAACTATCACGTCACCTATCCGGCGCGCTTCCAGCTTGTCGCCGCCATGAACCCCTGCAAGTGCGGGATGGCGGGCGAGCCCGGGCACCAGTGCCGGCAGGGCCCACGCTGTGCTGCCGACTATCAGGCGCGCATCTCCGGCCCGCTGCTCGACCGCATGGACCTGCAGATCGAGCTTGCGGCGGTGCGGGCCGCCGATCTCACCCTGCCGCCGCCCAAGGAGAAGAGCGCCGACGTGGCCCGCCGCGTGGCAGCGGCGCGGGAACGCCAGCGCCAGCGCTTCGCGGCACTGGGACTTGCCCATCTGCGAAGCAATGCCGAGGCCGATGGTGCGGTGCTGGAGGAGATCGCCCGCCTCGATGAGCCGGGCAACGCCCTGATGCGGGATGCCGCCGAGGCGATGAACCTGTCGGCCCGTGGCTTTCATCGTGTCTTGCGCGTCGCCCGCACCATTGCCGATCTCGATGGCCGCGAGGGCATTTCGCGGCTGCACCTCGCCGAGGCCCTGAGCTACCGCCAGAAGCCTGCCGGCCTGCGCGCCGCTGCCTGAAGTAAGACCGGGTTAACCCATCTGCCAGAAGGCGGCGGCGGCTTTAGTTTTCGGCAGCATGCCTGGTCTAGAAGGGGGCTCCAAAGGATATCCCCACCACGGCCATGAACCGCATTCTGGGCAAGCTCGAGGACATCATCCGTGTGATTGTCCGCAATTCAGGGGCCAGGCGTGACCGCCTGGCCTTCGTGACACTTGTGGTGGTGACGCAGGGCCTGCTGATGGCGGCCCTGCTTTCGATGGCGCAGTGGTGGCTGCTGCGCGATGCGCCAGTGCCTGCAGCGCTTGTCATCGTTGCGGGAAGCCTGGCGCTGACCGGCCTTGGCCATCTGCTGCTTCGCCGCACGCTGTTCGAGAAGCTTCTCAGCCTGAAGGCCGGCCTGCAGGAGGCCGAGCGCTCCCGCAGCCGCGCCGAGGAAGCGGCTCAGGAGAAGACCCAGCTTCTCGCCACCATGACCCATGAAATCCGCACGCCGCTCAACGGTGTCATCGGCATGCTCGGCATCCTGCTGGAAACCGAGCTGACGCCCGAGCAGCGCAACTATTCTACCATGGCCCATGGTTCGGGGCGCACACTTCTGTCCTTCATCGATGAAATCCTCGACGGCGCCAAGTCGGAGGCACTCGACACCGGTGAAGCGCGCGACATCGAACTTGCCGCTCTCATCGAAAACGTCACCGAGCTCCTGAGCCCGCGCGCCCAGGCCAAGGGCATCGACATTGCCTGCCGTGTCGATCCCGCCCTGCCGCATTACATTCATGGCAGCGGCACACAGCTGCGCCAGCTGCTTTTCAACCTGGCGGGCAATGCCATCAAGTTCACGCAGAGTGGCGGCGTTCATATCGAGGCCCTGCGTGGCAGCGATGACGCGCTGGTGATCCGTGTGAGCGACACCGGCATCGGCATGAGCGACGGCGAACGCGCCCGCATTTTCGACGCCTATGCCCAGGCCAACGGCGATACCGCCCGCAGGTTTGGCGGCACGGGCCTTGGTCTTTTCATCAGCCGTGAGATCGTCCTAGGTCTTGGCGGCAGCCTTGAGGTCGAGAGCGAGCCGGGCAAGGGCACGGTTTTCATTGCCTGCTTGCCGGGCCTCGCAGCCGGAGAGGCGGCTGAGGATGTGGCAAGGCCGCTTGCCGGGCGCTCCTATGTGTTGCTGCTGAGCGACAGTTTCATCGCCCGCCATGTGCGCCAGGCGCTTGAAGATCTCGGCGCCCGCGTGGCCATCTCGTCGGCGCGTGACGAAGCCCTGCTGGCCGATGCTGGCAGCAACCTGATCTGCGATCCTGCTGCGGCCCAGGCGCTACTGCCGCTGGCGCAGCGCCTTGCCCCCAACGCGCCTCTGCCGCAGATCTGGGTTCTGCTGACGCCGGAAGAGCGGCGGCCCCTGCGCGATCTCCTGCAGAAGCCGGTCACCGGCTATCTGCTGCGCCCGATCCGCCGCAGCACCCTGACGGAGCGGCTGGCGCGCGCCGATACCGCCGCACTGAAAAATACCGAACGCCGCATGCGCGACAAGGCGGCACCGCCGCCGGCCGCCCGCAAGCTGCGTGTGCTGCTGGCCGACGACACGCCGGTCAACGCCTTCGTTGCCCGCACCATGCTGGAACGGCGCGGCCACAAGGTGGTGGTGGTCGAGTCCGGTGCCGCTGCCCTCGCCGAACTGAGGGCGGGCCATCGCTTCGACATCCTGCTGCTCGACATGGAAATGCCCGGCCTGAGCGGACCGGAAACATCGCAGGCCATCCGGCAGCGTGAAACAGAGCGCGGCGATGGTGCGCGCGTGCCGATTCTCGCGTTGACCGCCAACACGCGACCCGAGGCCATTGCCGCCTGCATCACCTCAGGCATGGATGATCATCTCGCCAAGCCTTACGACCTGCAGGATCTCGAGGAAGCCCTCAACCGGCTGACAGCGCGCAAGGCCGCCTGAAGGTTGGCATCTTCATCAGATTGTCAGATAGTGGTCACACAAGACCCACATGCTGATGAATGCACCAAAGCCGAAACTCTATACGAGGCTCGCGCAAAGCGAGGCCGAAATCGAAGCCGCCCAGCGGCTGCGTTTCGACGTCTTCTATCGTGAGCGCAATCGTGCCGCACCCGAACCGGGCTGCGACCGCGACATGGACCGTTTCGATGCCTTCAGCGATCATCTGCTGGTCTTCCGCCAGGCCAATGAGCAGGGGCCGGGTGGCGATGACGCGCTCGTCGGCACCTACCGGCTGTTGCGCCAGGAGATAGCCGAGCAGCACGGAGGC
Source organism: Pseudomonadota bacterium (assembly GCA_020161855.1). Classification (GTDB taxonomy): domain Bacteria; phylum Pseudomonadota; class Alphaproteobacteria; order Rhizobiales; family Aestuariivirgaceae; genus Aestuariivirga. The sequence goes on along the minus strand of JAIUNJ010000001.1, from coordinate 85,859 downwards.
TTCTATTCGGCGCAGGAATTTGCGCTGTCGCCGCTTCTCGCCCGCAAGAAGGACTTGCGCTTTCTTGAACTGGGGCGTTCCTGCGTGCTCGCTGAGTATCGCGCCATGCCGGTGATCGGGCTCCTCTGGCAGGGCATCTGGGACTATGTGCGCCAGCACAGCATTGATGTGATGATCGGCTGCGCCAGCCTCGAGGGAACCGATGTGGCCCGGCACAGGCCGGTGCTGCAGTTTCTTGGCACCCACTGCAAGGCGAGCGAAGACTGGCAGGTCAGGGCGCTGCCCGGGCTCGGCATTCCCATGGTCGAGGACGAAGCGGCGGGTGCTGATCTGCGTAAGGCGCTGCGGATCATGCCGCCGCTGGTGCGCGGCTACCTGGGGCTCGGCTGCTCAGTGGCGGAAGATGCCTATGTCGACCGCGCCTTCGACACGGTCGACGTCTTCATCATCCTGCCGGTCGCGCAGATCAACCCGCGCTACTTCGCCCATTTCGGCGCACCCGCCGGCTGACGCTCAGCGCAGCCGGTTGATGTCGAAGGCGGCGATGGCCGCCAGGTTGACGATGTCATTGGTGGTTGCCGATGGCGAGGAGATCTGCACCTGCTTGACGAGGCCCGTGAGCAGCGGCCCGATCACCGTGACGCCACCCAGCTGCTGCAGCATCTTGGTCGAGATCGAGGCGGAGTGCGCCGCCGGCATGACCAGCACATTGGCGGGGCCCGTCAGGCGGCAGAAGGGATAGAGCGCCATGGCCTCGCGCGAGAGCGCCACATCGGCGGCCATCTCACCGTCATACTCGAAGTCGACCTGGCGGCTGTCGAGGATCTTCACCGCATTGCGCACGTGCTCCGAGCGGTCACCCTTGGGATAGCCAAAGGTGGAGTAGGAGAGAAAGGCGACCTTGGGATCATAGCCGAAGCGCCGGGCGACACCTGCGGCCTCGACGGCAATATTGGCGAGCACTTCGGCCGTCGGCAGCTCATGCACGGTCGTGTCGGCGATGAACACCGTGCGGCCACGCACCAGCGCCATGGAGACGCCGATCGGCGTGTGGCCCGGATGCGGGTCGATGGCGAGCCGCACATTGTCGAAGGCCACGGAGAAGTTCCGGGTGATGCCCGTCACCATGGCGTCGGCGTCGCCCATGGCCACGGCGCAGGCGGCGAAGACGTTGCGGTCCTGGTTGGCAAGGCGCTGGCAGTCGCGGAAGAGCATGCCTTCGCGCTGCAGGCGGCTGTAGAGGAAGTTGGCATAATCCACATTGCGCTCGGAGATGCGGGCGTTGAGGATTTCGACATTCTCGTTGAGCTCAAGACCCGAGGCCTTGAGCGTTGACTCGATGACGTCTTCGCGGCCCACCAGGATTGCGGTGCCGAGGCCGAGTGCTGCATAGCTGTTGGCGGCGCGGATCATCCGGTCTTCCTCGCCTTCGGCGAAGACCACGCGCTTGGGCTTGGTGCGCACCTGTCCGTAGATCGTCTGCAGGGTGCCGGCGATCGGATCAAGGCGAGCTGAGAGCCGCGCCGCATAGGCATCGAGGTCAGCGATGTGGTGGCGGGCAACACCTGAATCCATGGCCGCCTTGGCGACCGCAACCGGAATGCGCGAGATGAGGCGCGGATCGAAAGGCACTGGGATGAGATAGTCGCGGCCGAAGGTGAGGCGCGAGCCGTGATAGGCGGCGGCCACTTCGTCGGGCACGTCCTCGCGCGCCAGTTCGGCGAGTGCCTTGGCGGCGGCAACCTTCATGTCGTCATTGATGGTGCGGGCCCGGACGTCGAGGGCGCCACGGAAGATGTAAGGAAAGCCCAGCACATTATTGACCTGGTTGGGATAATCCGAGCGGCCGGTGGCGATGATCACATCGCTTCTCACCTTGTAGGCATCCTCGGGCACGATTTCAGGATCGGGATTGGCCATGGCGAAGATGATCGGATCGCGCGCCATGGAGCGCACCATGGCAGGCGTCAATGCACCGGCCACGGAGAGGCCGAAGAACACATCGGCCCCCTCCATCGCCTCGGCGAGCGTCCGTTTCGGCGTGTCGACGGCATGGGCCGACTTCCACTGGTTCATGCCGTCGGTGCGGCCCTTGTAGACGACACCCTTGGAGTCGCAGAGGATGACATTCTCGTTCGGCACGCCGAGCGACTTCACCAGTTCCACACAGGCGATTGCCGCTGCACCTGCACCATTGCAGACGAGCTTGAAATCGGTGAGCTTGCGCCCGGTCAGTTCCAGGGCATTGATAAGGCCGGCGGTGGAGATGATCGCCGTGCCGTGCTGGTCGTCATGGAAGACCGGAATGTCCATGAGTTCGCGCAGGCGTTGCTCGATGATGAAGCAGTCCGGCGCCTTGATGTCTTCGAGATTGATGCCGCCGAATGACGGGCCGAGGTAACGCACGGCACCGATGAACTGGTCGACATCCTTGGTGTCGACTTCAAGATCGATCGAATCGACATCGGCAAAGCGCTTGAAGAGCACAGCCTTGCCTTCCATCACCGGTTTGGAGGCAAGTGCGCCCAGATCGCCAAGGCCGAGGATGGCCGTGCCGTTGGAGATGACAGCCACCAGATTGCCCTTGGTGGTATAGTCATAGGCGGTATCCGGGTCCTCTGCGATGCGGCGCACCGGAACGGCGACGCCGGGCGAATAGGCCAGCGACAGGTCGCGCTGGGTGGTCATCGGCTTGGTCGGATTGACCTCAAGCTTGCCCGCCTTTCCCATCTGGTGGAAGTGCAGCGCCTCCTCGTCGGAGATCGTGGGGCGGCGCGGCTGCTTGCGGTGTTCGGTGCTCATCGATGACGTTCCAGTGCTTTTGGGGTGATGAGCCATAGAGCAGTCCACAAGCGGCGTCAAAACGCACGTGACAGGCCTGCCCAAATGGCTGATATGGGCCTCATGCACGGGCAGAATCCGCAGAATTCCATGGCGGGAGCGGGCGAGGCCGAACAGGGCGCCACGCCCATGATGGCGCAGTATCTCGAGATCAAGCGACAGCACGGTGACGCCCTGCTGTTTTACCGCATGGGTGATTTCTACGAGCTGTTCTTCAAGGATGCCGAAATTGCCGCAGGCGTGCTCGGCATCGCGCTGACCAAGCGCGGCAAACACCTCGGCGAGGATATCCCGATGTGTGGCGTGCCCATCCACGCTGCCGAGCACTATCTGCAGAAACTCATTCGCTCCGGCCAGCGTGTGGCCATCTGCGAGCAGATGGAAGATCCCGCCGAGGCAAAGAAGCGAGGCTCGAAGTCTGTTGTCCGGCGCGATGTCGTGCGCCTGGTGACGCCCGGCACGCTCACCGAGGACGCGCTGCTCGATGCTGCGGCGCGCAATCATCTTGCGGCCCTTGCCGTGCTTGGCGGCGGCGCCATGGCGATTGCCTGGTCAGACATATCGGCAGGAAGCTTCCAGGTCTCGCCGACCACGCAGGCCCGGCTCGCAGCCGATCTGGCTCGCATCGCGGCATCTGAACTGCTGGTGCCTGACAGGCTCCTTGATGACGCCGCGCTGTCACAGCTTCTGGCGTCGTCCGGCGCGGCCCTGTCGCCCCTGCCGCTGAGCCGCTTTGATTCAGCCGCAGGCGAGGAGCGCCTGAAGGCGCATTTCCGCCTGCAGACACTCGATGCCCTTGGCAATTTCACGCGTGCCGATGTCTCGGCACTGGGCGCCTTGCTCGACTACATCAGCCTGACCCAGGTGGGGCAGCTTCCCTATCTGCGCCCGCCCGTCCGCGAGGAGCCGGAACAGGGCCTGGTCATCGACGCTGCGACGCGGGCCAATCTGGAATTGTCGCGGACACTTTCGGGCGAGCGCAAGGGCAGCCTCCTTGCCGTGCTCACCCGCACCGTGACGTCAGCCGGCAGCCGCCTGCTTGCCGACATGCTGCAGCGGCCGCTCGCCGATCCCGACGCGATCAACGGCAGGCTCGATTGCGTTGCGCTCTTCCATGGCGAGCCGGATCTGGCACAGGATGTTCAGGACCATCTCCGTGGCGCACCGGATATGGAGCGTGCTCTGGCGCGTCTCTCCGGCAACCGCGGCGGACCGCGTGATCTCGCGGCCTTGCGCGATGGTCTTGCCGCAGCGCTGAAGCTGGCCGCGCGGTTGCAGCGCCGCGACGGCCTTGTGGCCCTGCCGGAAGGCCTGTTGCGGCTGGTGGCACAGCTTCGTGATGTGCCGCAGGCCCTGCTTGATGAATTGGCGCGCGCGCTGGCTCCAGAATTGCCGCTGCTTGCCCGCGACGGCGGTTTCATCGCCCCAGGCTTCCGTGCCGAGCTCGATGAAGGCCGGAAACTCCGCGACGACACACGGCAGGTGGTTGCGGCGTTGCAGGCGCGCTACGCCGATGTGAGCGGCATCAAGGCCCTCAAGATCAAGCACAACAATGTATTGGGCTATTTCATCGAGGTAACGGCTCAGCAGGCCGAGCAGATGAAGGCAGCCGACACCGAAAGGCACTTCATCCACCGCCAGACCATCGCCAGCGCGGTTCGCTTCACCACGGCGGAGCTGGGGGAACTGGAAGAGAAGATCACCAATGCCGGGGCCCGCGCCCTCGCCCTGGAGCTCGAGCATTTCCAGGATTTTCTCGCCAAGGTGAATGTCGAACTGGCGCGCATTTCTGCAATCGCTGCGGCGCTCGCGGAATTGGATGTCTATGCGGGCTTTGCCGCGCTGGCCCGTGAGCTGCGCTATGTGCGGCCCGTGGTCGACCGCTCGCTGTCGTTCCGCATCCGAAACGGCCGCCATCCGGTGGTGGAGGCGGCTCTCAGCGAACAGGGGGCCCGGGCCTTCCAGCCCAATTCCTGTGATCTCAGCGCCGACAGGAAAAGGCTCTGGCTGCTGACCGGCCCCAACATGGCGGGTAAGTCAACGTTCCTCCGGCAGAATGCCCTGATCGCCATCATGGCGCAGACCGGCAGCTTCGTGCCGGCCGAAGAAGCTCATATCGGCGTTGCCGACCGCATCTTCAGCCGCGTCGGCGCCGCCGACGATCTGGCCCGTGGCCGCTCGACCTTCATGGTTGAGATGGTGGAGACGGCGGCGATCCTCAATCAGGCCAGCGAACGCTCGCTTGTAATCCTCGACGAGATCGGGCGCGGCACGGCCACCTTCGATGGCCTCTCCATCGCCTGGGCCACGCTTGAATATCTGCACGAGCACAATCACGCGCGCGGCCTCTTCGCCACGCATTATCATGAACTGACAGCACTGGCGGGCAAGCTCGACGGGCTCAACTGCGCCACCATGAAGGTACGGGAATGGAAGGGCGACATCATCTTCCTGCATGAGGTGGCCGAGGGCAGCGCCGACCGGTCCTATGGTATCCAGGTCGCCAAGCTTGCAGGACTGCCGCCTGCTGTTGTATCGCGCGCCGCAACTGTCCTGGCGAAGCTCGAGAAGAACCGCGACCGTCAGGGGCCTGTTCAACTGGTGGATGATTTGCCTCTGTTTTCTGCACGACCTGCAGCCGAGCCCCGGCCCGACCTGCTCCGCGAACGCCTGAAGATGGTCGATGTAGATGGCCTGACGCCGCGTGCAGCCCTCGATCTTGCCTATGAACTGGCGCGGCTGGCCAAAGACGAGGCGCCGTGACCAGTATCTTTGACGTGAAGGCCTTTGCCGCGGAACTTGTGAAGCTGCCTCTGGGCAGCAGCAACAAGGATATCCTGGCCCTGCGCGCCCAGGCTTCCGGCCTGATCCGCAATGCCCTGGTCGATATTCATGACGCTGCCGAAAAGCTCCTGCTCAAGGACGGCAAGGGCACGGTCTGCGCCATGCGCCTGGCCAAGGCCGAGGACGCGATCATCGCAACGCTGTTCGAGTTTGCGGCCCGCAAGGTCTTCCCGGGCAACGACATGCCCGACATGGCGGTGATCGCCGTCGGCGGCTATGGCCGCGGCACGCTTGCACCGGGCTCCGACATCGATCTCCTGTTCCTGACGCCTGCCAAGGAAGACGAGCGCTCCAAGCGGGTGGTCGAGTTCCTGCTTTATGCTTTGTGGGACGCCCGCCAGAAGGTCGGCCATGCCACGCGGACCATCGACGACTGTATCAAGCTCGCCAAGACCGACAACACCATCCTGACGGCCATGCTTGAGGCGCGGCACATCTGCGGTGCGAAATATCTTTCCGATGCATTGAGCACCGAGTTCCGCAAGACGATCGTGCGCACCAGCGCCAAGAAATTCGTGACCGAGAAGCTGGCCGAGCGCGACAACCGCCATCTGAAATCCGGCGAAAGCCGCTATGCGGTCGAGCCCGACATCAAGGACGGCAAGGGCGGCCTGCGCGACCTGCACACGCTCTTCTGGATCGCCAAGTTCATCTACGACACGCCGACGCCCGAGGAACTGGCAGAGAAGGGGGCCTTCTCCCAGGCCGAACTCAAGCGCTTCCAGAAATGCGAGGATTTTCTCTGGACTGTGCGCTGCCACCTGCACTTCATTGCCAAGCGCGGCGAGGACAAGATCAGCTTTGACCGGCAGAGTGAGCTGGCGGAGCGCCTGGGCTACAAGGGCCACGCCGGCCTCAGGCATGTGGAGCGCTTCATGCGCCACTACTTCCTCATCGCCAAGGAAGTGGGCGACCTGACCCGCATCTTCTGTGCCTCGCTCGAGGCGAAACATCTGAAGGACGCGCCGTCGCTGGCGCGCCACATCACCAACCTGTTCACGCGCCGCACACCGGGCGTTGCCGATCTCGGTGATTTCAGCATGGATCTGGGCCGCCTCACGGTGGGTGCCTCCAGTGTCTTCGAACGCGACCCGGTCAATCTCATCCGCATTTTCAAGGTGGCGAGCGACCGTGGCATCGAGATCCATCCGGATGCGCTGAAACTCATTCACCGCTCGTTGCGCCTGATTGACGACCGCCTGCGCAGTGACCCGATCGCAAACCGTCTCTTTGTCGAGATCCTCACCGAAAGCGGCGATCCCGAAACCGTGCTGCGCATGGTGAACGAGGCGGGCGTGCTCGGCCGCTTCATCCCCGAGTTTGGCCGCGTCGTCGGCATGATGCAGTTCAACATGTATCATCACTATACGGTCGATGAGCACCTGCTGCGCACCGTGGGCCTGCTCTACAAGATCGAACAGGGCACGCTCTCCGGCGATCATCCGCTGTCCTTCTCGCTGTTCCCGACGCTGAAGTCGCGGCGCGCCCTCTATGTCGCGGCCCTCATCCACGACATCGGCAAGGGCCGGCGCGAGCATCACTCGATCGTCGGTGAGCAGATTGCCCTGAGCCTGTGCCCGCGGCTGGGCCTCGAACCTGCGGAGACCGAAACCGTCGCCTGGCTGGTACGCTGGCATCTGCTGATGAGCGAGACGGCGCAGATGCGCGATCTCAACGACTACAAGACAATCCTCGACTTCACGGCAATCGTGCAATCGCCCGAGCGCCTGAAGCTGCTGGTGATCCTGACCGTGGCAGACACCCGGGCCGTGGGGCCGGGTGTGTGGAATGGCTGGAAGGGGCAACTGCTGCGCACGCTCTATGCTGAGGCGGAGCCGGTGATCACCGGTGGCCATACGGCGACAACACGGAAAGAGCGTGTCGCCGAGGCGCAGGACGCCTTCTTTGCACGCCTCCCGCAGATCGATGCCGCGGACCGCAGCCGGATCGCAACCAAACATTATGACGCCTATTGGCTCACCGTGTCGGCCGAACGCCAGGAACGCCATGAGGCCATCATCGCCGCGACGAGCACTGGTGAAATCGGGACCGGCATCAAGACCGACCGCTTTGCCGCCATCACCGAAATCACCGTTTACGCACCGGACCATCCGCGCCTGCTGGCCCTGATCTTTGGCGCCTGCACGGCAGCCAATGCCAATATCGTCGGCGCGCAGATCTTCACCACCACCGATGGCATGGCGCTCGATACCATCCTGCTGCAGCGGGAATTTCCCGAGGAGGAAGACGAGGCGCGGCGGGCCGAGCGCGTATGCGACATGATCCGCAAGGTGCTGCGTGGCCAGGTGAAATTGCGTGACGCCATCGCCCAGGTGAGAAGGCCCGCCAGCCGGGCGGCAGCCTTCACGGTTGAGCCGCGTGTGCTGATCGACAATTCATCGTCGAACAAGTTCACGGTGATCGAGATCAACGCCATGGACCGTATCGGTCTGCTTCATGCGCTTACGGATGGCCTGTTCCATCTCAACCTCAACATCGCCTCGGCGCATATCACCACCTTCGGCGAAAAGGCGGTGGACGTTTTCTATGTGACCGACCTGACCGGCGCGAAAGTGGACTCGCCCACACGCATCAAGCAGATCGAGGTGGGCATGATGCGGGTGATCGCCCCCGACGAAATGCTGGCGGCGAGACCGGCAGGCTAGGCAGGCGCTCATGTCCCTTCTCAAGGCGGCAACAACGGTGGGTGGCTTCACCCTCTTGAGCCGCGTGCTGGGTTTCGTGCGCGACCAGCTCATTGCCTTCACGTTCGGAACGGGACCGATTGCCGAAGCCTTCGTGGTGGCCCAGCGCCTGCCCAATCTCTTCCGCGCGCTTTTTGCCGAAGGCGCCTTCAACAACGCCTTCGTGCCGCATTTCTCGCGCAAGGTGGAAGGCGAAGGCCAGAAGGAAGCCTTTGCCTTCTCCCGCGACATGCTGTCGGTGATGGCGACCTGGATGCTGCTCTTCTGCGGTGTCGCCATGGCGCTCATGCCCTGGCTCATGCCGCTGCTGGCGCCGGGCTTCACCGACGATCCCGCCACGCTGGCGCTGGCCACGGAACTGACTCAGATCTGCTTTCCCTATCTCGGCTTCATGTCGCTGACCGCCCTCTTCGGCGGTGTCCTCAACAGCCTGGGACGCTTCACGGCGCAGGCGGCGGCCCCCATCCTGCTCAATATCGTGATGATTGCATTCATCCTGATCGGCTGGTGGCTGGAGCTTGGCAACTCCGCCGCTGCCGGCCGTCTGCAGGCCTGGGCCATTTCGGTTTCGGGCGTGGCGCAACTGGCCCTCGTGATGTATGCGGCCTGGCGCGTGGGTGCCCCGGTCACGCCTTCGGTGCCGCGGCTGACCGCAGACGTGCGCAAAGTAATCCGTCTCTCGGTGCCCGGCCTCATTTCGGGCGGTGTTACGCAAATCAATCTGGCGGTTGCCACGGCGCTGGCGACGGGCTTCGCCGGCGGTGCACCAGCCCTCTACTATGCCGACAGGCTCTTTCAGTTGCCGCTCGGTGTCATCGGCGTGGCGATCGGCGTGGTGCTGCTGCCGACGCTTGCCCGCAAGCTGCGCGCCAACGACGGGCAGGGTGCGCTCGACAGCCAGAACCGCGCGCTGGAGTTTGCACTGTTCCTGACCTTGCCCGCGACCGCCGCTCTCATCATCATCGGGCGCCCGATCCTGCATACGGTCTATGAGCATGGCGCCTTCACGCGCGCCGATACCCTGAGCGTGGCACCGGCTCTCGCGGCCTTCGCCATCGGGTTGCCGGCCTTCACGCTGATCAAGATTTTCCAGCCCAGTTTCTTCGCCCGCGAGGACACCAGGACACCGATGTATCTGGCGATGGTTTCAGTGGCGGTGAATATTGCCGCAAGCTTCATCCTGTCGCGCTACATGGCTCACATCGGCATTGCGCTTGCCTCCAGCATTGCCGCCTGGCTCAATGCGCTGCTGCTGATCTTCATCGCCCTGCGCCGCGATTTCTATGTTGCCGATCCTCGATTCCGCCAGCGCCTGCCGCGCATCCTGGCGTCCGTGGCGGTGATGTCGGCCGTGCTTGGTGCTGGCGGCTGGCTGCTTGCCGGAAACTATGCCGCGTTCGCAGGCTTCAAGGCGGCGCTGTGGGGCCTGGCCATTCTCATCCCCGCGGGCGTGGCCGCCTATTTCCTCTCGGCCCATGTTTTCGGCGCGCTGAAGCTGTCGGAAATCCGCCGCATGCTGGGGCGCTAGAGCGCCCTTTTCAAATCCCTGTTCCCGGCGCATAAGGCGCCTCGCGTCGTGGTTGGCTGTCCAAGGCCAGCCGGAATCATCACGTTTCAAGGGTCCACACCATGAGCCAGTTCAAGCCCCGCGTCTTCTCGGGCATGCAGCCCACCGGCAATCTCCATCTCGGCAACTATCTCGGCGCCATGCTGAACTGGGTGCGGATGCAGGCCAGCCACGAGACCATCTATTGCGTGGTCGACATGCATGCCATCACACAGGCCATGTCGGTCTGGGGCGGCCCGAAGGAACTCAACACGGCAACACGCAATGTGGCGGCGGCCTATATGGCGGCGGGCATCAATCCCAAGCGCTCGATCCTCTTCAATCAGTCGCAGGTGGCGGAACATGGCGAACTGACCTGGATCTTCAATTGCGTGGCCCGCCTCGGCTGGCTCAATCGCATGACCCAGTTCAAGGAGAAGGCCGGCAAGGACCGTGAGAATGCTTCGGTCGGACTCTATGACTATCCCGTGTTGATGGCAGCCGACATCCTGGCCTATCACGCCACTCATGTGCCGGTCGGTGAAGACCAGAAGCAGCATCTCGAACTGTGCCGCGACATCGCCATCAAGTTCAACAACGACTTCGGCGTCGATTTCTTCCCCATCACCGAGCCGGTGATCATGGGCCCGGCCACGCGCGTAATGTCGCTCCGTGACGGCACCAAGAAGATGTCAAAATCGGATCCGTCCGATCTGTCGCGCATCAACCTGACGGACTCCGCCGACGACATTGCCAAGAAGATCCGCAAGGCCAAGACTGATGCCGATGGATTGCCTTCAGACCGGGAAGGGCTGGAAGGCAGGCCCGAGGCCGATAATCTTGTCGGCATCTATGCAGCGCTTGCCGGGATGGAGGCTGATGCCGTGCTGAAGCAGTTCGGCGGTGGGCAGTTCTCCAGTTTCAAGAACGCCTTGGCCGATCTGTCGGTGGCCAAGCTTGCGCCCATCGCCGTTGAAATGAACCGCCTGCTCGCTGATCCGGGCTATGTCGAAGGCGTGCTGAATGACGGCGCAAACAGGGCGCGCGCTATTGCAGCACCGATTGTCAAGGAAGCACGCAAGATCGTCGGCTTCGTCGTGGGCTAGCTGTCCTGCTCTTTGGACTCTGGCGCGGGTTCTTTCTCCGGCGCTTGCAGCTCATGGCCGTGCACAGGGCATTGCAGTGACCGCTTCACGCGGTGGTTCTCGTCGGCTTTGGATTTCCCCGATGTCGAGACACCCTTGAGATAATCCTTCTGCCACTTCTGCTCGACGGTGAGTTCATCGCCGAGCTTGAGAGCGGCATTGAACTTGTTCCGCTCGCTGCTCCACAATTTGTATTCCTTGTGGAACTCCGGGTCTTCCTGCATCGGGCGGATGACCGGCTTCACGCTTTCAATGGTGACGCTCGGCACCATGGTAATGAAGCAGAAGGGTTCGCCCTTCACGAAACGCACCGCACCCGGCCGCGTGAATTTCCAGTTCATCGTGAAGCTGAAGGGCAGCCAGTTGGTCTCGACGAGGCCATCGAGCGGATGGATGCCGTCCTTGATGCGGTTGGGCGAGCCGCGCGCCCAGACCATCCAGCCCGGATCGGTGCGGAACACGTAGCCCGGATGAAAGGTCACGATGCCGTGGCCGAAGGTCGATGAAATGAAACGATGCCGGACATTCGGTTCCTCGACCCGGATGATGATGTCATCGGTGCTGTTGAAGCCGGTCCAGATGACCGTGACGTCATGCGGGTTGAGCAGTTCCCAGCCGCTGGCATTGGCGATGCTGAGTGGCGTGCAGCGATAGGCGAAATGATTGTTGGTGGCGTCCATCCAGTCGCGCTCACCCGCTGCTGGCACCAGCTGCGGCGGATCGGTCGCCTGGATCATGCAGTCGAGACGGGGCGGTTTCATGAAGACTCACATCTTGGCACAGACATCATCTCTGCAAAATCCGCCGCCTCGGGCAAGAGCGGCGCTCCACTTGCCACCACAGCGGCCTTGCCGGGATGGCCGGCAAGGCCGCGATCATGATAGATTATGGTCCCGGAGGTCCTGCTGGCCCGGGCGGGCCTGGTGGCCCGCTAGGGCCAGCCGGACCGCTAGGACCCGGAGCCCCTGGTGGACCATCTCCTCCGTCAGCGCCGGGCGGACCGCTAGGACCTGTGGGGCCTGTGGGACCAATTGGTCCAGGTGGGCCCGATGGGCCGAGCGGGCCCGGAGCCCCCGGAGTCCCGGGCGTGCCATCGGCACCATCGCTGCCTGGCGAACCAGGTGGGCCTGCCGGTCCGATCGGACCAAGAGCACCGGGTGAACCTGGGCTACCAGGCGCACCTGGACTGCCAGGCGCTCCGGGCAGGCTGCCGCCATCGCTCAAGACGCCATCAGCCAGCTTGTCTGTGGCCCGCACGAGATTGCCGGCGTCACGCCCGATGTAACTCGGCATGTAGTCTTCGCGGTCACGCCGGATCAGCGACTTGTTGCCAGTGCCGAAGTTGAAACGCATGCCGGCGACGAAGGAGAAGTCATCATCGCCGTCGAGGCCCACGGCAACGTCACCAAAGAAGGAGGCCGCCGTTCCTGTCTTGAACGGGATCATGTATTCGGCCCCGCCCACGATCTGGTTGCGGCTGGACAACATGGCGTTGTTGTAGGCGTAGCCGAAGTTGAGCTTGAAGTTGTCGTCTGCGTACCAGGCCAGCCGGCCATCGGCGAAGAACTTTGCCTTGTCGTCGAGGTTGTTCCATTCGGCGCCCGCGATGCCAAGCAGGCTCACGCGCTCCCAATAGACCTGGGCCTCACCGGCAAGCTTGGCTTGCTGGATTCCTTCCACGGCCTCGCTGGCCGAACCGTCAACGCCATTGCCATAGAGATAACTGCCATAAAGACCGACAGCACCCTTTTGCGGATTGCGGCGGAAGAGATGGGCTGCCGCTCCGGCAAAGCCACCATGTTCGCTGAAGCCACCGGCAGAATCGATCTGCACGCCGGTCTTCTCGCCGAGCGGCATGGCAAGCGAGCCTTCCGAGTAGCCATAGCCGCCGCCACTGTAGCCGCCACCGAAGCCCACCCGCACATTGGGGGAGGCAACGGCGAGCTGGCTTTCAGGTGCTTCGTCTTCCATGGGGCCCCCAGGCCCCTGCAGGCTGCGGTCGGCGAGGGCTGCAAGCTGCTCGTCCGTGGCCTCGCCGCGGGCGCGGAGGGCGGAAAGTTCCTGCCTGACCCTGGATGTCTCCTTCCGCGAGGCCGACAACTGCGTTTCGAGCTTCTTCTGGTTGCGCTGCAGTTCCAGAATCATCTGGTAAAGCTGTTCGTTGCTGGGCGCTTCCTGCGCGAAGCCCTGGGCGGTCACCGCCACATAGACATAGGCAAAGACTGAACAGCCAATATAAAGGGACCGCGTTCTGCTGCCATAGATGGCGCCGCGCCCGAATACTCTTGCCATCGCTTCTTCCCCCAGAATGCGAAACTGCCGGAGATTGCCGCGCCCCCGGACCTCACGCGAAACACCGAATCACAAACAACCAGTGCCTGAATCTAACAGGATCAGACTTGCGGGAAAATGGCATGATGGAACAACTTTTAGGTGCACCAACAGGGAGGGGTGGAGCGGGTTTCACTTTAAAATCATTCCAAACTGCTCTATATCTGCCAGCAGAGGACACACATGTTTATCCAGACTGAAGCCACACCGAACCCGGCCACCCTGAAATTCATCCCCGGCAAGCCCGTGCTGCCCGGTGGAACGCGCGATTTTCGCAGTGCCGACGAGGCTGACGAGTCGCCGCTCGCCGCCAAGCTTTTCGGCATCAAGGGCGTTTCGGGCGTGTTCCTCGGCCATGATTTCGTGACCGTGAGCCGCAATGGCGTGGAATGGCAGCAGCTCAAGCCCGCCATTCTCGGCGCCATCATGGATCACTACCTGTCGGGCGCGCCGGTCGTCTCCGAGGACGCCGAAGAGATCCCCGAGGGCGATGGTGAGTTCTTCGAGGAAGAGCACCGCGATACCGTCAAGACCATCAAGGACCTGCTGGAAAGCCGCGTGCGTCCCGCCGTGGCCCAGGATGGTGGCGACATCACCTTCAAGGGTTTCAAGGAAGGCGTCGTTTACCTGAACATGAAGGGATCCTGCGCCGGCTGCCCGTCATCGACGGCAACGCTCAAGCACGGCATCGAGAACCTTCTGCGCCACTTTGTGCCTGCCGTGGCGGAAGTGCGTCAGGTCTGAGCTTCGTAGCCCAGGAGCTTCGCGATCTCGCCTGTCTCCTTGGCGATGATCGCCCTTTCGGCATCACTGAAACTGGCCTCATAGCCGCGCGGCGTTGAAACCCGCGTGGCAAAGGCGCGAATGAACGTGTCGGTCGCGGGCAACCCGGCATGGTCCATCACGTTGCGCAGCTGTGTTTCGGGGTCGGCACAGAAATCCTCGTAGCGCAGGATCATGCCCGCACCATCATACTGCCGCGTGACCTGCATCTGGCGCAGCACGAAGCCATGGATGCGGGCCCAGTAGCGGGCCCAGCCCCGCACCTCTTCGCCCTTGGCCCACAGGCTGACGATGTCGCGCGAGAAGCCGACATTGATGGGTGAACGGTCCGGCCCGAAGGCAAACTGGCCGATCCGCTTCATGTGTTCGCGGTCCCGCACATTCTCTGTCAGTGCGCTCGTGAAGCGCGCATGCTGGCGCATCAGCGACTGCACATGGGCAGCCGGTTCGCGCACCGCGACCACGAAGCGGGCATCTGGAAAGATCTTCCGGAGATAGAGCATGCGCGCGATGTTGTAGCTGCTCTTGCAGACATAGCGGCGCTTGCCGCGCGCCAGCAGCAGCTTGCCCACATGGGCCCGGTAGTGTGCTTCGAAGTCCGGGTTCTTGGCAAAGCTGTCGAGAATCTGCACCTGCTCGGCATCATGGAGATGGCCGAAGAAGCTCATCCAGAGAGATTCCTCCAGGGCTTCCGGTGATTGCGGTGTCACAAGGATGCGGTCGCCATGAGCCCGTTCGATCGGTGGCGCATCGCTCTTGGGCATGTGGCCCGCAAGCCTCGACCACCAATAGGGCAGGTGCACGAAGGGATAGTCGCTGTAGCGATGGGTGCCGACATCGGCATGCATCGAAAGCGCTTCGAGCAGGATTGTCGTGCCGGCCCGCGGCAGGCCGCAGAGATAGACCGGGGCCTGCACGGGATGGAGACTCAGGTGATCCTGCAGGGCATTCGACTCAGCACGCGCCAGCCGGAGCATCAGGCTTCTGTGACGGCTGACAAATCCGCCCAGCGCCTGGCTCCAGCGCGGCACCTTGAATTGCGGCTGTGCGGCCGCCGTGGTCGCTGTCATGGCGGCCATCACGCAGTGAGGCTTCTGGAAGCGGAGAATGAACGTCGCCGCGGCCGGCAGCGGGGCATGCCGCTGCGCTGGCCGTCAGGAAGAGCCCGGATCATTCGGGCTGTTTGTCCAGGTCGAAATCGGAAACGCACGGGTACGCCACACACGAACTTACACAGGCGCATAATCCCGCAAATTCCCTAAAATTGAATGAAAGAGGCCCCTGCATCTTAAGGCACTGCTAACCGTCATGCGACGCGGCCCGGCACAGGAAACCCGCGGTTTCGTCCCGGCGCCTAGATTGTTCTGCCGATGACAGCGACGCCCGCCAGTGACGACATCCCGCATTATGAGCGCAGCACGCGCACGGACTATCGTATCTGGCTGCTCTTTCTCGTCGGGATGGCATTTGCCGTCACGGGTTCGCTGGTTGATCCGGCGCAGAACTGCAATGATTCAGGCGAATGCGCCCCCTGGCTGGTGCCTGTCGCCAAGTGGATGGGCGTGATCTTTGCGCTGGGAGCCGGAGGCCAGCTTCTCGGCAATCCCCGGCGCGGCAGCCGCCTTGATCCTGAGACCGGCGATCTCGTCTGGTGGCAAAACCGCTTCGGCGTAACCGGCAACAATGAGGGACGCATCCACCCGGGAAAGATCGGCCGGATTCTCATCGCGCAACGCGACGAGCAGGACGATCTGGTGCGGCTCTATGACCGCGATGGCAAGGCGCAGGCCTTCTTCGACAACGAAGTCATCCCTTGGCCTTATGAGACGTGGGCCGCGCGCCTGCAGCGCCGATGGCCGCATATTGTGGTCGAGAAGAAGGATTAGTCTCCGTCGTGCGGCCTGATGCTGGGCTTGAACGATGTTTCAGGCGGCTTGTGGCGGCGCCTTGCGTGGCTTGCCATAGAGACCGAGATTGGCGTCCCCCCAGATTTTCAGTGACAGCAGGATCGGCTTCATGCTGAGGCCCAGTTCCGACAGCGCATACTCCACCTTCGGCGGCACCTGGGCATAGACCTTGCGGGTGATCAGCCCGTCTTCCTCCAACTCGCGCAGTTGGTTGGTGACCATGCGCGCCGTTGCATTTGGCATATGCCGGCGGATTTCACCGAAGCGCAGCGTGCCCGACAGCAAGTGATAGAGGATAACGGACTTCCATTTGCCGTCGATGAGCCCGATGGCGGCCTCAACCGAACAGGCGGGGCTGCAATCCAGTCGAGAAAAACGAGCCTTGGCCACAATAGTATCCTTATGGATAGTATATGCTTTCTTTGTGCGTATTGCGCTTTATCGAGCATAATGGCATCTGCCGCAGGAAGCAACTGAGACAGGGAGCACGGGCATGAAGGCCGTCGGATACAAGAAACTCGGACCGATCGATCGCGCCGAGTCGCTGGTGGATATTGAACTGCCGAAGCCGCAGGCCCAGGGGCACGATCTGCTGGTGGAAGTGGCAGCGGTCTCCGTCAATCCGGTCGACACGAAAGTGCGCCGCCGCGCCGATGCCGAAGAGGGGCAATGGAAGGTTCTCGGCTGGGACGCCGTGGGCCGCGTGGCCGCGGTTGGCGAGAAGGTCAGCAATTTTCGTGTAGGCGATGAGGTCTTCTATGCGGGCTCTATCGCCCGCGCCGGCGCCAACAGCGAATTCCATCTGGTCGATGAACGGATCGTTGGGCACAAACCAAAATCACTGTCCAATGCAGAGGCCGCCGCCCTGCCGCTGACCTCCATCACCGCCTGGGAAATGCTTTTCGACCGGCTTGACGTGCGCAAACCCGTGCCCGGCGGCAAGGGCATCATCCTGATCATCGGTGGCGCTGGCGGCGTGGGCTCGATCACCATCCAGCTTGTCCGTGCACTGACAAACCTGACCGTGATCGCAACTGCCTCGAGGCCCGAAACGCAGGCCTGGGTGAAGAAGCTTGGTGCCCACCACGTCGTCGATCACAGCAAGCCGCTGGCACAGGAAGTGGCCGCACTTGGCATCGGTGCTCCGGAGTTTGTCTTTTCGACCACCGAGACCAGCCGGCATCTCGCCCAGGTGATCGAGCTCATGGCGCCGCAGGGCCGCTTCGGGCTGATCGACGATCCCGTCGAACTCGACGTGAGAGCCTTCAAGGGCAAGTCCCTCTCGATCCATTGGGAAATGATGTTCACGCGCCCGATGTTCCAGACCGCCGACATGGACGCGCAGGGCAAGTTGCTCAACGAGGTGTCACAGCTGGTCGACGCAGGCAAGATCCGCACGACGCTGACCGAGACACTCAAGCCAATCAATGCCGCGAACCTGAAGAAGGTTCACGCCATCATTGAAAGCGGCACGGCGCGCGGCAAGATCGTGCTGGAGGGTTTTTGAGGGCGGCGGGCTCGGGCTCGCCCTCCGGATGTCACTTCGTGCCGCCGTAGGTGACGCGCCAGATCGTGCCGTTGCCGTCCTCGCTGACCAGCAAGGCACCGTCCCTGGCGACCGTGACACCAACCGGGCGGCCCCATACCTCCTGATCGGAGATCACAAATCCGGTCATGAAGTCTTCATAGGCGCCGGTCGGTTTGCCGTTCTCGAAGGGCAGCATCACCACCTTGTGTCCGGTGCGCTTCTCCCTGTTCCATGAACCATGAAAGGTGACAAAGGCACTGCCCTGATATTTCTCGGGGAATGCCGCGCCGTCATAGAAGGCAATGCCGAGCGGCGCTGAGTGGGCCTGGAACAGCACATCCGGCACTTTCACCTGATCAGCAAGATCAGGCCTTTCACCGCGCCGCCGCGGGTCTTCGTTGGCGCCGATGTAATACCAGGGCCAGCCATAGAAGCCGCCTTCGCTGACGCGCGTTGCGTAGTCGAAGGGCGTGTTGTCGCCGAGCCCGTCACGCTCGTTCACCACGCACCAGAGCGCGCCGGTGGCCGCCTGCAGGGTGAGGCCGGAACAATTGCGCAAGCCCGTGGCGACGATTTTCTCGTTTCCACCATCAGGGCTGTAGGAGAGAACATTCGCCTGCCGCTCCTCGGGCCCCCATGTGGCGCCCGTGGGCTTGTCTGCTTTCCAGGCCGCAAGCCCGCCTGCGACGGAGGGAACGGCGGGCATGTCTCGCGCCACATTGGAGCCGGAGCCGACGGACAGATAGAAGCTGCTGCCGTCGGCCGCGAACACGAGGTCGCGCGTCCAGTGCAGGCCTTCGGGAACATCATCGACGATGACCTCGGCAGGCCCCGCCGCGATCAGGTCGCCGTTGCTATAGGGGAAGCGCACGACGCTGTTCGTATTGGCCACATAGACCCAGGATGGATTATCGCCCGGTGGATAGAAGGCGATGCCATAGGGCAGGGCCAGGCCATCGGCGAAGATGCTGCGCCGGGCAATGGTGGGTGTCCCTTCTTCCAGGCGCAGCACGATGATTTCATTGGCGGCACTGTTGGCGATGAAGATGTCGCCGTTCGGTGCAACACGCATCACGCGCGGACCTTCCAGCCCCGAGACGACGAGCTGCGCCGCGAATCCTTCCGGCAGCTTCGGTGTGACGTTGTCGGGCCGCGACACCGGTTCCCGGAAGCCATGCCGGGATCTCGTTTCATCGGGCGGTGGCAGATCGGCCGGTGCGATCAGCCGTGAAAGACCGGGCTTGTCGTCCTGCCATGCGCCGAAGGCGGCCTCGCCGGTGAGTGGTGCCGCCACAGCCGCAGTGGCGGCGAGGGCCAAAGCGCATGCTGTGAAACCGATTGATCGCATGCGGCGGCTCCTGTGATGCCAAGTGAAGATATCACCTCAATATGGCGACGATTTCCGGCCGCGGGGGAAACCTGTCTGAAAATTCACCTGTGCGGGCAGATTGCATCACACAGGAGTTTCATTTAGCGGCCATGCGTTCGGGGGCGTTTGAAAGCGCCCGCTAGGCGGCATCCTGCCGGGCTTTGACGGCGCGTTCCAGCTTGCCCAGGGTTTGCAGGCCCAGCTCGATCGCACCGAAGCCCTTTGCCTCCTGAAACTCGGCCTCCGTGCTGAACACCATGCCCAGCGTCACCTGTGTCGCGCCATCCTGGTCCTCGAAAGAGGCCCAGGCGTCGGCGTGCTTTGGCCCGTTCTCACCCCACAGCAGCAGATAGCCGAGCCTCTCTTCCGGCCGGACCTCCGTGTAGAGATGATGATTTGGGAAAACCGTGCCGTCGGGCGCGATCATGTCGAACACCCATTCGCCACCTGCCCGCAGGTCGATCCGCTTGGTCCGGCAGGAAAAGCCATCCGGTCCCCACCATTGCGGCAGCGTCTTGGGGTTCATCCAAGTGTTCCAGACAGCACTGCGCGGCGCGCGGATCAAGCGTTGCAGCACCATGGTTCGCGTGGCCACGCCCGCGAGATTTCGCAGTCCCGCCTCGAAGCCCTGCCGGTAGCCCGCTTCCATGTCGCCGGCCGACGCGGAAAGCTGCACTGTCACCACCAGGCGGCTTTTCTCGTTGGTGCCCGAGAAGCCAGCCGTCACCAGCGCCGACGATTGCGTCACGCCACCGGAGGAGACGACTTCGTAGTTCACGCTGCGTCTTTCCGGCTGCACCTCAAGCCAGCCGCATTCGCAGCGGATATCAGGTTGCCCCGCCACCTTGCAGAGCGATATCTCGCGGCCGCCCACGCGGGTGTCCGCCTCCAGAAACGTGACAGTGACCGAAGGCGTGGGCGCCGCCCAGACGGCGCGGGCCGCAGGGGCCGCCCAGGCCTGCCAGAGCACGGGCAAGGGTGCGGCCACGTCTCGTTCAAAGGTGAGCGTTACGAAATGGCCCGGCGTGCCGTCGCGCCCGGTGGATGCGGCGGGCTTCTCGGTCGATGTCATGCCTTGCGTTCCTTCATCGCTTTCATTGCAAATTGTTCCAGCCGGTCGAGACGCGACTCCCAGATGGACCGCTGTTCATCCAGCCAGGTCTGGACCGGTTCCAGCGTCTCCGGCACGATCCGGCAGGTGCGCACCCGCCCGTCCTTGAATGTGGCGATCAGCCCGGCCTCTTCCAGCACCGACAGGTGCCGCATCACGGTGGGCAGGCGCAGGCCCGTGGGCTGAGACAAATCCGTCACCTGCGTGGGGCCTTCGGCAAGCCGGGTCAGGATCGACCGCCGCGTCGGATCGGCAAGCGCACGGAAGAGCAGCGAAAGCTCCGGATAATGCTTAGTCATGCTGCTAACTATCATCCGCTGATCAGCGGCACAAGAAAAACTTCGCTGAATTGCTAACTATTGCCGCCGAAGCTTAATGCGCGGACGGGACCAGTGCCCGCGCATGGTGAAGGGCGATATTGGTGGACGCTCAAGCTTGGCTAGAAATGAGCGAGAGCCACGCTTGCCCGCGCCGAACAATGGCAAACGGCCGTTCTCCCGGCCTCAGGCTTTCACGGCAGAGACCGGAGCCGTGGCTGTTGGATTTCCGGTCGAGGGAGCCGCAAACGGATTTGGCCGGCGGGGCACGCGTGGTCTCGGCTTTGGCATCGGGAGCAAGCCCTCACGCTGAGCCTTCTTGCGGGCCAGTTTCTTTGCGCGCCGGATCGGGCGCCTTCTTGCGGCTTGCCGGAAGATTGAACGAAACTGTCGTAACCGGCATAAGGATCAAATGGCGAACATAACGGATAATGCGTGCAGCTTCCTCGAAAGACTTCAACGCTTCGATTTATCGATGCTGTTGCGGCATTGCCGAACAGCCATGATCGAGACCGAAGTCGACGACGGGTTCTTTGGGGGCTTAATCGACGAAGCCATTGTTGAGGCGCCGATGCCTATCGACGAAGCGTTGAAAAAGCTACCGCCACAAGATCGCAAGCGGATCGCCGAAGCAATTGCAACCGCCTATCCCAACCGTAAGGCCGCGCACGATATTGCCGTTCGATCAACCGATGCCGCAGCCGTCGGCGGTGCAGCCGCGTTGCTTGCTGAACTGCTGATCCATAGGGATATGATGATCGACGTTGCGACTGGCGGCGCACGCATTCAGGACGTGGGCGACTACTACCAGGCGCGTGAAGCCCGCATTCGTCAAACCATTCCCGAAGGCGTCACATACGATAACCCGCACGGCGATTTGTGGGCATGGTATCAACATTGGCGCGCGGAACTACCGCAGTATGAGGACCGGCGGTTCTACGTTCGCCAGCTATTCGGCCCCGCTATCGAAGCTGTCGCGAAGCGATCGTCGTTGCCATCGGAACCGCGCGAGGCGACGGGCTGGGAACGAGTTGACCGCGCTTTGTCGAAGGCGCGGACGCAGCTTGAAGCTGCATCCGCCGAAGAAGATCTCCAAGCAATCGGTCTGCTATGCCGTGAAGTCATCATATCGCTGGCGCAGGCGGTCTATGATCCTACGATCCACGAATCGTTAGACGGCGTTCGGCCAAGCGAAACCGATGCGAACCGGATGCTTGAAGCGTATATCGCCCACGTCTTTCCCGGTGCGAGCAACAAGGAAGTTCGGGCGCATCACCGTGCATCGCTCGCGTTGGCGCTGAACCTTCAGCATCGCCGAACTGCAAGCCGGCAACTTGCCGCGCTTTGCGTTGAAGCGACTGCATCGACAGCCGCCGTTGTCTCAATCATTGCCCGCGTAAGCCCGGATCAATGATGGCCGGGATGTTGGCCAGTTTGGCCATTCTTTACATAAGTTATTGAATTTGCTTTATAAATGGCGGAAGGAGAGGGATTCGAACCCTCGTTACGCTTTCACGTAAACACGCGTTCCAGGCGTGCGCCTTAAACCACTCGGCCATCCTTCCGGCAGGCGGCGTTATAGCCAGAAGTTGAGGGCATTCAAGCTTTTGTGACGACTATTTTGGGCCTGTGGCCCCCATATGCTATCCTGAAACAGGAAGGAGCAAACGCATGTTCTTCAGCCGCAAGACCGCAACGATGATCGACAAGGCCCAGGCCCTGCCGGGCCGGAGCAGCGCCGTACCTACGGCGGAGCGCCATTTCGTCAATGGCCGGGCCCTGAAAGGCCCCTATCCGGACGGCCTCGAGCGCATCATCTTTGCGATGGGCTGCTATTGGGGGGCGGAGCGCCGCTTCTGGAAGGTGCCCGGCGTCTGGGTCACGGCGGTGGGCAATGCCGGCGGCTTCACACCCAACCCGACCTATGAGGAAGTCTGTTCGGGGGCCACCGGCCACACCGAATCGGTGCTGGTGGTCTTCGACCCGAAGCAGGTGACACTCGAGACCCTGCTGAAAACCTTCTGGGAAGCTCACGACCCGACGCAAGGCCTGCGCCAGGGCAATGACGTGGGCTCGCAATACCGCTCGGCGATCTACTGGAGCAATCCGGCCCATGAGGCCGCCATCCGCGCCTCCCGGGAAGCCTACCAGAAAGAACTGGGCAAGGCGGGCTTCGGCGCCATCACCACGGAACTGGCCCCAGCGGGGGCGTTCTATTTCGCCGAGGACTATCACCAGCAATATCTCGCCAAGAACCCGCATGGCTATTGCGGCCTGGGCGGCACCGGCGTTTCCTGTTCCATCGGAACCGGGATTGCCGCCTGAGCCATGGCGAAGAAAGACAGGGACGACGACAGTGACGAGGTCTCGCCGGCGGAAACGCTGGCGAGCCTCGAACGTCTGGCGCGCCTTATCCGCCAGGCGGCCCATGCCGAGGGGCTGATCCCTGTGCAGTGGGAAGCGCTGCGCTATGTGGCGCGCGCCAACAGGCTTTCCAATTCACCGGGCGCGCTTGCCCGCTATATCGGCGCTACCAAGGGCACCGTCTCGCAGACGATCGGGCGGCTGGTGAAGCGCGGGCTTCTGGCCAAGTCGGAACGGCCGGCCGATGTCCGCTCCATTGCGCTGACACTCACCGAACAGGCGCGCGCCCTGCTGATGAAGGATCCACTGCTGGCCGTGGCGGGCGATGTGGATGAGCTCGGTGGCAAGACCCATCGCCGCCTGTCACGCGGGCTCAATCTCCTGCTGGCCAGGGAAGCCCTGCGTCAGAACCAGCCGCTGTTCGGAACCTGCGGCGATTGCCGCTATCTGCGCGAGGGCAATGCCGGCGCCGGCCCTGTGTGCATGAAAGACAATGCCGGGCTGTCAGCCGATGAGATGGCGCGGCTCTGCATCGAGCACACGCCGCGCAATTGATCAGTTCTCGTCCATCTTGAGGGCGGCGATGAAGGCCTCCTGCGGGATGTCGACCTTGCCGAACTGCCGCATCTTCTTCTTGCCCTCTTTCTGCTTGTCGAGGAGCTTGCGCTTGCGGCTGATGTCGCCGCCGTAGCACTTGGCCGTCACATCCTTGCGCATGGCGGAAATAGTCTCGCGCGCGACGATCTTGCCGCCGATCGCCGCCTGCACCGGGATCTGGAACATGTGGCGCGGGATCAGCTCCTTCAACTTCTCGCACATCACACGGCCGCGCTGCTCGGCCCGGCTCTTGTGCACGATCATCGACAGGGCATCGACCGGCTCGGCATTGACGAGAATGCTCATCTTGACGAGATCGGCCTCTTCATAGCCCGTCATCTTGTAGTCGAAGCTGGCGTAGCCGCGCGACACGGACTTCAGCCGGTCATAGAAATCGAAGACCACTTCGTTGAGCGGCAAATCATAGACCACCATGGCGCGGCTGCCCGCATAGGTGAGCTGCTTCTGGCGGCCGCGGCGGTCCTCGCAGAGCTTGAGCACGGATCCGAGATATTCGTCGGGCACGAAGATCGTCGCCTCGATCCAGGGTTCTTCCATGCTTTCGATGACGGCCGTGTCCGGCATGTCGGCCGGGTTGTGCAGCGTCGTCTTCGTGCCATCGCGCATGTTGATGTTGTAGATGACCGATGGTGCTGTGGTGATGATCTCGACGTTGAACTCGCGCTCGATGCGCTCACGGATGATCTCGAGATGGAGAAGGCCGAGAAAGCCGCAGCGGAAGCCGAAGCCGAGGGCGGCCGAGGTTTCCATTTCGAAGGAGAAGCTCGCGTCATTGAGGCGGAGCTTGCCCATGGCGTCGCGCAGGTCCTCGAACTCCGAGGCATCGACGGGGAAAAAGCCGGCGAAGACGACAGATTGCGCTTCCTTGAAGCCGGCCAGCGCCGCGCTTGCCGGGTTACGTTCCTCGGTGACGGTGTCGCCGACGCGGGTGTCGGCCACCTGCTTGATGGCGGCGGTGAAGAAGCCGATCTCGCCGGGGCCGAGGCTCTCCACGGTTTCCTTCTTCGGGCGCGACACGCCGACCCGCTCGAGGGTGTAGGTGCCGCCCGTTCCCATCATCTTGACGCGCATGCCCTTGCGGAGCTCGCCATCGATGATGCGCACGAGAACGACAACGCCGAGATAGGGATCGTACCAGGAATCGACGAGAAGCGCCTTCAGCGGCTTCTTCGCATCACCCTTGGGCGCGGGCAGGCGCTTGACGATGGCTTCCAGCACATCGGCCACGCCAAGCCCGGTCTTTGCCGAGATTTCCAGCGCATCCGAGGCGTCGATGCCGATCACATCCTCGATCTGCTGGCGCACACGCGCCGGATCGGCGGCCGGCAGATCAACCTTGTTGAGCACCGGCACGATCTCAAGGTTGGCATTGATCGCCTGATAGACATTTGCCAGCGTCTGGGCCTCGACGCCCTGCGAGGCGTCGACCACGAGCAGGGCACCTTCGCAGGCAGCCAGGGAGCGCGACACCTCATAGGCGAAGTCCACGTGGCCGGGCGTGTCGATCAGGTTCAGCACGTAGTTCTGGCCATCCTGAGCCTTGTAATCGAGGCGCACGGTGTTGGCCTTGATGGTGATGCCGCGTTCCCGCTCCAGTTCCATGGAATCGAGAATCTGGTCCACCATCTCGCGGTCGGAGACGGCGCCGCAAAGCTGGATCAGCCGGTCTGCCAGCGTGGATTTGCCATGATCGATATGCGCGACGATGGAGAAATTGCGAATAAGGGAGGTGTCAACCATTTGCCGCGCTCTTTGGCAGGGCGCGTATCATGGGTCAAGCAAGGCCTGTTGCCGCGTCAATCCTGCCGTTTCAGCACGGCCTGGAGCACATCGCGGACGCCGATTGCCCCGGCAAAGGTGTTGTCCTCGTTGAACAGGGCGACAGGTGCCGTTTCCGAGCGGTGCATGGCGAGCATCACGGTCTTGAGCGGCGTGCCCGGCGTGGCCCAGAATACCGGCCGGGCCTTGGGCTCCAGCACCCGGTCGGCCTCGCCGCAGGATACCCAGGTGGCCTTCTCGCCCTCGCGCTCGACAACCGTGACCCGGTTGTCCTTGCCGAGCTTGAAGCGCGTCGTCTTGCGGCGGTCGAGCCAGATCCAGCCGTCCGAGTCCTTCTGCAATTCATGGGGCCCGCGCATCACGTTCCAGGCGGTGAGCACCGAGAGCGGATTCACATTGGCGATGAAGTCGCGCACATAGTCATTGGCCGGCCTGAGCACGATGTCCTCGGGCCGGCCTGACTGCACAATGCGCCCGCCTTCCATGATGGTGATGGTGTTGCCAAGCTTGAGCGCCTCCTCGAGATCATGGCTGACGAAGACGATGGTTTTCTTGAGTTCCTTCTGCAGCTGCAGCAGCTCGTCCTGCAGCTTGGTGCGGATCAGCGGGTCGAGTGCGGAGAAAGGCTCGTCCATGAGCAGGATCGGCGCTTCCGTGGCGAAGGCGCGGGCCAGGCCCACGCGCTGCTGCATGCCGCCGGACAGTTCATGCACGAATTTCTGCGCCCACTGGTCGAGGCCGACAAGCTTCAGCTGCCTGGCCACGCGCTCCTTGCGTTCGGCTTCGGGAACGCCCGCCAGCTCGAGGCCGAAGCCTGCGTTCTCGGCCACGGTCCGCCAGGGCAGGAGCGCAAACTGCTGGAAGACCATGGCAACGGCCCGCTGCCGGGTCTGCCGCAGGG
Organism: Pseudomonadota bacterium; assembly: GCA_020161855.1. Taxonomy (GTDB): domain Bacteria; phylum Pseudomonadota; class Alphaproteobacteria; order Rhizobiales; family Aestuariivirgaceae; genus Aestuariivirga. The sequence continues at coordinate 59,770 of JAIUNJ010000001.1, read as the reverse complement.
CCTGTTCACTGCAGCTGGCGACATCCACCATGGTCTTGCCGTCACGCACATGCACTTCGCCGCGGGTGACTTTGTTGAGGCCGTTGACGGCACGGAGCAGCGTCGACTTGCCGGAGCCGGACAGCCCCATGAGCACGCTGATCTCGCCCTCGTTGACCGTGAGATTGGCGCCCGCCGCACCGAGGACGGCACCGGTGGCGGCCAGGATTTCCGCGCGGCTCTTGCCCGCGTCGAGCATGGTGAGGGCTTCGGCGGTCTTGTCGCCGAAGATGATGTCGACATTCTTGAAGATGACGGCGGCGGTCATTTCTTGGCTCCCGCCTTCACCGACAGCACGCGGTCAAGGATGATGGCGAGGATGACGATGGCAAGGCCCGCCTCGATGCCGAGTGGAATGTTGCGGTTGTTCAGCGCCCGGTTGACCGGATTGCCGAGCGACGGCGCACCGATCAGTGTGGCGATCACCACCATGGAGAGCGAAAGCATGATGCACTGGGTGAGTCCCGCCATGATAGTGGGCAGGGCCGCGGGCAGTTCCACTTTCCAGAGCAACTGCCGCTTGGTGGCACCGAAGGACTCACCTGCTTCCAGCATCGGCTTCGGCACTGAGGTGATGCCGAGATAGGTCATGCGCACCGGTGCCGGCATGGCAAAGATGATGGTGACGATGAGGGCAGGGGCGGCGCCAAGGCCGAAGAGGATGAGGATCGGGATCAGATAGACGAAGGTTGGCATCGTCTGCATCAGGTCGAGCACCGGCTGCAGCACCGACCAGGCCTTTGGCTTGTGGGCAGCCCAGATGCCCAGCGGCACACCGATCGCCATCGACAGCGCCGTTGAATAAAGCACCAGCACCAGCGTCTGCACTGTTTCCTTCCACAGGCCCTGGTTGATGATGAAGAGCAGGCCGATCAGCACGCCAAGCGCCAGCCATTTGCGTTTCTGCAGGAAATAGGCGGCGGCGGCGAGGATGATGGCCAGCAGCACCGGCGGGCAGAGCAGCAGCAGGTAGGTCGTGGTCTCCACGAGTGTATTGAGGCTCGCCTTGATGCCATCGAACAGCCACTCGAAGTAAGTGACGATGAAGTCGATGAAGGCCTTGCCCCATGACCCGACGGGAATCTTGTTCGCCTTGTCGGCGATCCAAAGTGAAACGGGATCATTCATCGCGGCGCCCCCTGCCCGGACCGATCAGAAGAAGGCGCGGAACCTGTGGTTCCGCGCCGGATCGTGATCGCTTTACTTGAGCGCGGCGCTGACCGCCGCCTTGGCGTCGCCGCCATCAAAGGTGGTCACACCTTCAAGCCACGGATCGACAGCGGTGGGGTTGGCCTTGAGCCATTCCAGCGCCACTTCGCGCGGGTCCTTGCCGTCCTTGAGAACGGGGCCCATCATCTCGCCTTCCATCTTCAGGTTGAAGCGGAGATTGGAGACGAGCTTGCCGGCGTTGGCGCAATCACCGGCGTAGCCAGCGCGGACGTTGGTGTAGACAGTCGCCGGGCCGAAACCGTAGTCGACCACGCCATCGAGATAGTGCAGGGGCATTTCACCCATGATCGGATGCGGCGTCCAGCCGAGGAAGAGGATCCACTCGTTGTTCTTGATGGCCTTCTCTGCTTCGGTCAGCATGCCCGCTTCAGAGCTTTCCACCAGTTCCCAGCCCGAGAGGTTGTTCTTGGCGTCGCCAATGATGGTCTGGATGATGCGGTTGCCGTCGTTGCCGGATTCAATGCCGTAGAACTTGCCGCTGAACTTGTCCTTGTTGGCGGCAAGATCGGCAATCGACTTCACGCCGGCATCGGCGACATACTGCGGCACGACGATACCGTAGCCCGCGCCCTCAAGGTTGGGCGGCTGGAGCTGCTCGACCGACTTGTCCTCGAGATAGGGCGTCACATCGGCGGTCATGGAGGGCATCCAGTTGCCGAGGAAAACATCGATGTCCTTGTTCTTCAGCGAGGCATAGGTCACCGGCACCGACAGGGTCTTGACCTCGGACTGATAGCCCAGCGCATCGAACAGCACCGTGGCGACACCTGTCACGACCTGGATGTCGGTCCAGCCGACATCGGCGAAGCGGACAGCCTTGCAAGACTCGGCATCGGCGGCCTGGGCATTGCCCACCAGCACAGCCGACATGGCCGCAGTTGCAAGAAGGGTCTTGAGAAGACGCATGATTGGAACACTCCCTTGGTCATGGCGGGCCTGTTGTTGGTTAATGCGACCGCCAGTTGGTGAGAAATAAAGACCCTCACTGGCCACAGCGTCAAGATTGCTTTGCGGCATGAGCGGTGGTTGCTGCGACGCAAGGCTGTCAAAAGAGCCGCTTTTGGCTTTTCAGGCCTGCAATGTCGCCACGAGGGCGCGGATCTGCCGGCGCAGGATGGTCTTGAGATCGGGCAGGCTCTGGGCGTCGTCCTTCACGAATGTGACGAAGGCATTGTTGACCGCATTGAAAAGCAGTTCTCCGATCGGCGCGGCATCGACCGTCCGGGGCAGGGCGCCCATGCCGATCAGCCGCTTGAGGAGATCGATCGTTTGCTGGCTAAGGGCCGCGTCGAGGTCGGCATAGACCTTGCCGGACGGGCTGGTCGCCTGGGCAATGGCGATGGCCATGGCCTGCCGCCACATCTCCTTGGTGAGATAGGTCAGGGAATGGTCGATGTAGCCGACGACAAGGCTTTCGACAGCCTTTCTGGCGTCACGTGGCGGCGCCGCCAAGATACGAGCGCCTGTCGCCAGCACGTCATTCACTTCCATGGCAACGATGGCGACGAGAATGTCGCCCTTGTTCTTGTAGTAGTTATAAATTGTGCCGACCGACAATTCCGCCGCCTCGGCGATCTCCTCGATCTTGACGGCGTCATAGCCGCGGGCCCGGAACAGGGCCGTGGCGCAATCGAGGATGCGGCGATGCCGCGACTCCCGGTTCCGCTCGCGCAGCCCGCGCGGCCGTGAAGTTTGTGCCTCTCCCATTTTTTGGAGTTCGTTCATTTTTATCATTGACTCAATTTTGTAGCTGGTTCAGTTTTTAGTCAACCAACAAAAATTGAACCCGAGGGAGTTGATGATGAAGTTTTCCGCCATTGCGCGCCTTGCGGCTTCGGCCTCGCTTGCTGCGCTTCTGTCCGCCACGTCTGCCGCTGCAGCAGACCTGAACGCGCTGATCTGGTGCGATCATGCCGATCCGGCGCTGCTCCAGCCTTTCGAGGAGGCCAATGGCGTCAAGGTGAACGTCAAGGAATTCGAGGGTACGGGTGCGGGCCTTGCCATCGTCGAACAGTCGCAGCCGGGCGACTGGGACATCATGGTGATCGACTCGGTCGATGTGCGCCGCGGTGTCGAGCGCAATCTCTTTGAGGCATTGCCGGAGGACCAGCTGCCGCTGGCCGATCTCTTCCCGGAAGTGAAGATGGATGGCCAGACCGTGATCGACGGCAAGCGCTACGGTGTCACCGAGAAATTCGGCTACAACACCATCGGCTTCAACAAGGCCAAGGTTTCGGTCGAAGACATGCAGAGCCTGGCAGCACTCACCTCCGACAAATACAAGGGCCGCATCGCCATCTATGACTACTACCTGCCGGTGATCGGCATGGCCGCCATGTCCATCGGCAAGAAGACGGCAGAACTGACTGAAGCTGATCTCCCGGCCATCAAGGAGGTCCTGCTCAAGATGAAGGCCAATTCCAAGGCCGTGACCGATGTCGCCGCAAGCCAGACCGCGCTTGCAACCGGCGAGGCGGATATCCTCGTGGGCGGCGGTGAATGGGTGACGGCCGGCATTGCCAAGGACAATCCGGATCTCGACTTCTCCATCCCCAAGGAAGGGGCCGTGCTGTGGTCCCAGTCGCTGGCCATGTTCAAGGATTCAAAGAACAAGGACATGGCGCTGAAATTCATCCAGTACATCCTGTCGCCCGAGGGACAGGCCCGGCTTGCAACCTCGTCCTGCTACTGGGGCATGCCCGCCAGCACCAAGGCGGCGCTGAGCGACGACCAGAAGAAGATCCTGCAGTTCGACAAGCAGCCTGAATATCTGGCCCGTGCCCAGATGTATCCAGCGCCGTCTGAAGATCTCGACAAGAAGATGCAGGACGTCTGGACCGAGATGCTGCAGTCCCAGTGAGAAACGCCAACACGGCGGGATGGCTGGCGGCGGCTCCGGCGCTGGCCTTCACGCTTGTCTTTTTCATCCTGCCTTTCGCCGGCATGGTGCTGCTCAGCCTGACCGCAAAGGATGCGGACGGCTGGACGCTGGCCAACTACCAGCAGTTCTTCTCAAACCGCAGCTACTGGCTGGGGCTGAAGAATTCACTCGAGATCACCGCCATCGTCACGCTGGTCTCGATTGTTCTTGCCTATCCCTTCGCCTGGATTCTCGCCCATGTGGTGCCCGAGCGCTGGCAGAGGCTGGCGCTCCTGCTTGCCATTCTGCCGTTCTGGACCTCCTATGTGGTGCGGTCCTACTCCTGGCTTCTGGTGCTGGCGGAGAAGGGCGTCATCAACGATCTCATCCAGGGTCTGGGGCTTGCCGATGCGCCCATCCAAATGGCCAACACGCGCTTTGCGACCATCACCGGCTTTGTGCATTTCTTCGTGATGCTGCTGACGCTCACGATTTATGCCAACCTCAAGCAGCTTTCGCCAAACTATGCCAAGGCCGCAGCCGATCTCGGCGCCTCACCCTTCCGCACCTTCTGGCATGTCATTCTGCCGCTCACCTTGCCCGGTATCATGGTCGGCGCCTTTCTCACCTTCGTGCTGGCCATCGGCGACTACATCACGCCGCAGATTCTCGGTGGCAACAATGAACTCGTCCTGCCGCAGGTCATCATGATGCAGATCGGGCGGCGCGGCGACTTTCCATTGTCTTCTGCGCTGGCCATCATTCTCATGCTGGTCATCACGCTGGCCTATGTGGCCTGTGCCCGCTGGCTGAAGCTGGAGCGCGTATGAGGAAAGCAGCCGCCATTGCCTATGCCGCACTGCTTTACGGCTTCATCTTCCTGCCCGTGGCGATGCTCATTCTCTTTTCCTTCCAGGGCAGTCAGGTGCCGGTGCCACCCTTCAACGGGCCGTCACTCAAATGGTATCAGGCCATCCTGAGCGACAGCCGCCTCACCGTGGCGCTTCTCAATTCCATTGCGGTCGCCATCCTGTCATCGCTCGTGGCGGTGGTGCTGGGCTTTCTCGCCGCCTGGGGCTTCGCCCGCTTCAGCCTGAAATGGCCGGGCTTCTGGAAGGCTGTCATCACCCTGCCGCTCACCGTGAGCTATCTCATCATCGGCATGGGGCTTCTGATTTTCTTCAATGGTCTCGGCCTGCCCAAGTCGCTGTTCGCACTCGGCATCGCCCATGTGGTGATCAACATGCCGCTCTGCTTTGCCATCATCCTGAGCCAGATGACGGCCAATCAGGCCAACATCGAGCGGGCGGCGCGAGACCTTGGTGCCAGGGACTGGCAGGTGCTTGTTCTCATCACCGCGCCCATGCTCTGGCCGGCGCTCTTTGCCAGCTTCTTTCTCGCGGTCACCTTCTCCTGGGATGAATTTATCATGGCCTTTCTGCTCACCCGCTTCGACACCACGCTTCCGGTCGAGATCTGGAACCTGCTGAAGGGTGGCCTTTCGCCCCGCACCAATGCGGTGGGGGCTCTCGTCTTTGCCGTCTCGGTCATTCTCGCCATCGTCTTTGAACTGGTGGCCTTCCGGAAGCGCAACACATGAACGCCCTTGCCGCCGTCGGCAGCCTCACCATGCGCTATGGCCCCACGGCCGCGCTGGACGATGTCTCCCTGACGATCGCCGCCGGAAGCTACACCGTGCTGCTTGGGCCCTCGGGCTCGGGCAAGACAACGCTGCTCTCGATTCTGGGCGGCTTCCTGCAGCCGACTTCGGGCAGCGTGACCATCAAGGGCGAGGACTGCACGATGATGCCCCCCGCCCGGCGGCCGACAGCGACGGTGTTTCAGGACTATGCCCTGTTTCCGCACATGACGGTGGGCGACAATGTGGGCTTCGGCCTGCGCATGCGCGGCGTCGAGCGTTCCGCGCGTGACGAGAAGGCCCGTGCCATGCTGGCAACCGTCGGCCTGCCTGACGCCTTTGCGCGCAAGCCGCATCAGCTTTCCGGCGGGCAGCGGCAGCGCGTGGCACTGGCACGGGCGCTGGTTGTCGAGCCGCAATTGCTGCTCCTCGATGAACCGCTGGGCGCGCTTGATCTCAAGCTCCGGCGCCAGATGCAGGATGAACTGAAATCCCTGCAGCAGCGCGTCGGAACGGCTTTCGTGCATGTGACGCATGATCAGGAAGAGGCCATGGCGCTTGCCGATCATATCGTCGTCATGAACAAGGGCCGTATCGAGGATCAGGGGCCGCCGCAGCGGGTCTATGCAAATCCGCGCACCGCCTTTGCGGCCTCCTTCATGGGTGAGAGCACCCTGATCCCGGTAGCGAGTCCCGTTGCCGTGAAGCTGAAGGCAAAGGGGCAGGTGGCGCTCCGGCCCGAACACATCGAGATTGTTTCGGCCGGTGGAAATCTTGGACCGGCGAAGATCGAGGGCATTGTCTATCAGGGCAGCTTCATACGCATACAGGCCCGCAGCCTGGATGATCTCGCACTCGTCTTTGCCATTCGCACCGGCACGGAGCTTGCCGTTGCCATCGGCGACACAGTGAATCTTGCCGTCGCACCCCGCCATGTGATGGAACTTGGCGGATGATCAGGGTCGCGGCCGGGCAATGGTATGAGACGGTGCGCTGCGCCGATGACGTCACACTCATTCACGAGCCCTGGATCAAGCCCTTCTATCGCTGCAACATGTGGCACGTGCGCGGCCGCGACCGCGACCTGTTGCTTGACACGGGGCTGGGGCATTTCTCATTGCGCAGCCATGTGCCCCTGGTCAGTGAGAGGCCGCTCGCCTGCGTTGCCAGTCATACGCATTTCGATCACATCGGCTGCCATCATGAGTTTCCGCAGCGCTGTGTCCATTCTGCCGAGGCGGCAATTCTGGCCGCCCCGGACAACGCGAAGACGCTGGCGCTTCCCTATGCCACGGACGAGATGTTTGACCGCCAGCCCGAAGGCTGGGATGCCGCGCACTATCGCATCACGGCGGCACCGGCGGATCGTCTTCTCGAGGATGGCGATGTCATCGATCTCGGTGACCGCGCCTTTGAGGTTATCCACACGCCCGGCCATTCGCCCGGCGGCATCGGCCTTTTCGAACGCCGCACCGGCATCCTGCTGTCAGGCGATATCGTCTATGACGGCCCGCTGATCGAGGATACCTACCACGCCAATCAGGATGACTATGTGCGCAGCATGCTGCGGCTGCGCGATCTGCCGGTGTCCATTGTCCATGGCGGGCATTTTCCGAGCTTCGGCCCGGTGCGTTTCCGGCAACTGACCGACGACTATCTCGACGGCAAGCGCAAGGCCGGCTGCCATCTGCTCTGACAGCGCCTCGCATTGCCCACTTGCGGCATTTGCGACATAAGGCCTGTCACGGGGCACATGGGAGGATTGGATGGCGAAGGTTAAGTGGGGCATCATCTCGACGGCAAACATCGGCATGGCCAAGGTGTTGCCGGGGATGCTCAAGAGCAGGGAACTCGAGATCGTGGCGATCTCGTCACGGCAGTTGAAGACGGCCAAGGCCGCCGCCGCCAAGCTCGGAATTCCGAAAGCCTATGGCTCCTATGAGGAGATGCTCGCCGATCCGGAGATCGAGGCTGTCTACAATCCCCTGCCCAACCATCTGCATGTGCCGCTCACCATGGCGGCCGTGGCGGCAGGCAAGCATGTGCTCTGCGAAAAGCCCATTGCACTCAATGCCCGCGAGGCGCGGCAGCTGCTGCGCGTGCCCAGGGGCATCCATGTGGCCGAGGCCTTCATGGTGCGCCATGCCACCCAGTGGATCGAGGCAAGGAAGCGCGTGAAGGCGGGCGAGATCGGCGATGTCCGCGCCATCCAGGTGCTCTTCAGCTATTTCAATCGCGACCCGAAGAATGTCCGCAACATGTCTGACATCGGCGGTGGCGGGTTGCTCGACATCGGCTGCTATCCGATCACCGTGTCGCGCTATATCTTCGATGCCGAGCCGCTGCGCGTCGCCGCCACTATCGACTTTGACCCGAAGTTCAAGACCGACCGGCTGATGGGCGGGATGGCCGATTTCGGCTATGGCCGCCACCTCGACTTCACGGTCTCGACGCAGCTTGCCCCTTTCCAGCGTGTGCAGATCATGGGCACGAAGGGTCGCATCGAGATCGAGATTCCCTTCAACGCGCCACCTGATGCGCCGAACCGGCTCTTTGTGCAGGGCATGGACATGAACAAGGGCAAATGGATCTCCATGCCCGTCTCCGACCAGTACCGGCTCCAGGCCGAGGCCTTCGGCCGCGTGATCCGCAAGAAGGAGAAGCTGAAATGGGGCCCTGGTGACGCCATCCAGAACATGCGCATCATCGATGCCTTCTTCAAGGCGGGCCGCACCGGGCGCTGGGAAAAGGTGTGACGCTGCAACTGGACGAGGCTGACCGCGCGCTGTTGCAAGGTGCGCGCGGGCCGGCCATGAAGCTCGCCATGGAGCTTGTCGTCCAGGCCGCACAGATCATGGAAGCGCCGCGGCTGATCCCCGTGAGCTTTGCCCATATCGATGCCTGCTTCTACAGCGGCCAGGCCCATATCGACTTCGTGCAATACCTGCTCGACCATGATGCCCGCTTTGCCGTGCCGAGCTGGAGCAACAACGGCGTCGTCAGCCTCACCCATTTCGATCTTTATGATGGCAATCCGGATCAGGAGATGGTGCAGGGCGCACGCAAGCTGATGGAACTCTATGAGGCGCTGGGCTGCACGCCCGTCTGGACCTGCGCGCCCTACCATCTGCCCGGCCGCCCGAGGAAGGGCGCTCATATCGTCGTGGGCGAGAGCAACGCCGTCACCTTCTACAATTCCATCGCCGGTTGCCGCACCAACAAGTATGGCGACTATCTTGACGTCGCCTGTGCGCTGGTCGGCAAGGCTCCCTTCGCCGGTCTTCACACCGATGAGGGCAGGCGCGCCCAGCTGCTCTTCGATCTTTCGGATGTCGCCGAAGAATGGCGGCAGGAAGATATTTTCTATCATCTGCTCGGGCATCACGTCGGCCGCGTTTCAGGGCGGCGCATTCCGGTGATCACCGGCCTGCCTGCAAAGGCGAACGAAGACAATCTCAAGGCCGTCAGTTCCGCCGTGGCCGCTTCGGGCGGTGTCGAGCTCTGGCATGGCGTGGGGGTGACACCGGAAGCGCCGGATGCCGATGCGGTCTTCGCTGGCGGTCCGCAGCATCGCGTGAGCCATGACGACCTCAAAGCGGCGCGTGACGTGCTGACCTCGGGCAGGGATGGTCCGCTCGATCTCGTGGCCTTCGGCACACCGCATTTCTCGGCAAATGAATTCGCCGATGTCGTCAAGGCGCTCGACGGTCGCCGCATCAGCGGCAACCTTTCCTGTGTCATTACCACGAGCCGCTTCGTGCGCGACTATATCGCGGGCAAGGGCTGGCTCGCCGAACTTGAGAGAGCAGGGGTCACGGTGGTGGCTGACATCTGCAGCTACTACACGCCGGGCATCCGGCAGGTGCGCGGGCGGGCCATGACCAATGCTGCGAAATGGGCCTACTATGCCCCGGGCATGCTGCCGGTCGAGGTCTGCTTTGGGTCACTGCGCGAATGCGTCGAAAGCGCCGTGCGCGGCGAGGTATGGCGCGACAGCAGGCTCTGGGAGGCGCTTGCATGATCCGGGGCCGCATCCTCAATGCCGGAACGGCGCAGGGGCCTGCGCTGGTGTTGAGCGAACCCGTGAGTTTCTGGGGCGCTTTCGATCCGCGCACCGGCCGGATCGTCGATGTGCATCATCCGCAATGCGGTTCGGCGATGGCGGGCCGGATTCTGCTGCTGCCGGAAACGCGCGGTTCCGGTGGAACGCCGGGCGGCATTGCCGAAGCGATCCGCCGCGGCACAGGCCCGAAAGGTGTCATTCTGATCACGCCGGATATCAATCTCGCCATCGGTGCTGCCGTTGCGGCAGCCTTGTACCAGCGCGACTGCCCGGTGATCGCAGTGGCGCCGGAAGACTATGCCCTGCTTGTGACCTGGCCTGAACTGGCGATCGCGGCGGACGGTGTGGTCAGTCCACCAGTTCGGCAATGAGCCCGTTGAGCACGCGCCGCCCCGCCTGGGTCGCAGCAAGCCGGTCAGCCTTCTGAGTGACGAGGCCGAGATCGGAGAGCATTGCAATCTGCGCCGTGCTCATGGAGCGTCCGGCCAGGGCTTCGTAGCGCGCCAGCGAAATGCCTTCCGCAATGCGCAAACCCATCAGCACATATTCGCGGGCCTGTTCCTGCGGCGTCACGGTCTCGCTCGAGGCGATGCCGTGGCCCGCGCTTGCCACGCGGTCGCGCCAGGTTTCGGGATGTTTCTCGTTCATGATGGCGAGCCTGTTGTCGCCATCAGCGATGCGGCTGTGTGCACCGGGGCCGACGCCCGCATATTCGCCATAGCGCCAGTAGAGCAGGTTGTGCCTGCTTTCATGGCCCGGGGCTGCATGGTTGGAGATTTCGTAGCAGGAGAGGCCGTGCTGCGCCGTGAGCTCCTGCGTGATGTCGTAGAGGTCAGCGGCGAGATCGTCTTCCGGGATCGCGAGCTTGCCCTCACGGAAGAGATCGGCAAAGCGCGTCTCAGGCTCGATGGTAAGCTGATAGAGCGACATGTGGCCCTGCTGCTCGCAGAGCGCCTGCGAAAGTTCGGCGCGCCAGCTCTCGCGGCTCTGCCTCGGCCGGGCATAGATCAGGTCGAAGGAGACGCGCGGAAAGATTTTCGCGGCGAGCTGAAAGGCAGCGCGGGCTTCTTCCGGCGTATGCTGCCGGCCCAGCGCCTTGAGATCGGCGGCGTCGAGCGACTGTACGCCCACGGAAACACGGTTCACCCCGGCGCTGCGATAGCCGCGAAAGTTCTCCGCCTCGACCGAGGTTGGATTGGCCTCAAGTGTGATCTCTGCATCCGGGGCAACAGGCCAGAGTGCCGCGATACCATCCAGCACATGAGCGACGGCGGCAGGCGGCATCAGCGACGGCGTGCCGCCGCCGAAGAAGATGCTCGATACGGTGCGGTGGGGCCTGCGGGCGTGAAAGGATTTCAGCTCCGTCACGAGGGTGCGGGCAAAGGACATCTCATCCACCGGTTGGTGGCGCACATGGCTGTTGAAGTCGCAGTAGGGGCACTTGGCCTTGCAGAAGGGCCAGTGGACATAGACGCCGAAGGCATCCCCGCTCAAAACAGATCCTTCACCAGCTTTTCGACGGCGCGGGCCCGGTGTGAGAGCGAATTCTTCTTCTCGTGGCTCATTTCGCCATAGGTCGTGGTTTCGCCGTCCGGCACGAAGACCGGATCATAGCCATGGCCGAAGGCGCCGCGCGGCGGCCACGAAAGATGGCCCGGCACCTTGCCGACATAGAAGCGTTCCTCGCCATCGGGCCAGAGCACGCAGAGTGTCGCCATGAAGGAGGCGGTGCGCTGTGCGGCTGCCGTGGCGCCTTTGGCCTGCAGCTTTTCCTCGACCGTGCGCATGGCCATCATCCAGTCACGGTTGGGACCGGCCCAGTTCGCCGTGTAGACGCCAGGCGCGCCATCGAGCGCGTCGACGCAAAGACCTGAGTCATCCGAGATGGTGATGAGGCCCGTTGCCTCCATCGCGGCCTGAGCCTTGATGCGGGCATTGCCCTCGAATGTGCTTTCAGTTTCCTCCGGCTCGGCAAGACCTAGTTCGCCAGCACTCACAACGGTCACGCTGAAGGGCGCGAGGATCTCGCGGAACTCCTCGAGCTTGCCCTTGTTGTGGGTGGCGATCAGGACCTTCTCGCCGCGCAGGGTGCGTTTCATTGCACGGCCTTCTTCTGCATCTCGACCAGCGTGCCGATGCCCTGGCGGGCGAGGCCCAGAAGTGACAGCAGCATGTCCTGGCTGAAGGGTTCGCCTTCCGCCGTGCCCTGCACTTCAACGATGCCGCCTGTTCCCGTCATGACGAAGTTGGCATCGGTGCCCGCGCTGGAATCCTCGAGATAATCAAGGTCGAGGACCGGCGTGCCGCCATGGATGCCGCAGGAGATGGCGGCCACGTGGTCCTTGAGCGGCCATCTGGCGAACATCTGCCGGGCTTCCATCCACTTCAGGCAATCATGCAGCGCGATCCATGAGCCGGTAATGGCGGCGGTGCGCGTTCCGCCATCGGCCTGCAGCACATCGCAGTCGAGCGTGATCTGGCGTTCACCCAGTTCCTTGAGATCGACGACGGCGCGGAGCGAGCGGCCGATGAGGCGCTGGATTTCCTGGGTGCGGCCCGACTGCTTGCCTGCCGCCGCCTCGCGGCGGGTGCGCTCATGGGTGGCGCGCGGCAGCATGCCGTATTCGGCCGTGACCCAGCCCTTGCCGGCGCCCTTGAGCCAGGGCGGCACCTTCTCATCGAGGGAGGCGGTGACGAGCACATGGGTCTCGCCGAACCTGACGAGGCAGGAGCCTTCGGCATGTTTGGTAAATCCGCGCTCGAAACTGACGGCGCGCAACTGGTCTGGCTTTCGTCCCGATGGACGCATGGGATGATCCTCTGTGGCTGGATCGGGGGGCTTTAGCCTCAAACATTGACCAAGGCCAACCCGCTTTCTATCTTTTGCCCATGACGATCCTGCCGCCCAAGCCGCCGGTGGACGAAAAGCTCGCCGGCATTGCCAGCCTCGACCAGCGCTCGCGGGAAATTTTCCGCAGCCTTGTCGACACCTATCTCGAGACCGGCGAGCCCGTCGGCTCGCGCACCATCTCGAAGATCTTTCCATCCAGCCTGTCGCCCGCCTCGATCCGCAACGTGATGATGGATCTCGAGGACTCAGGCCTCATCTATTCGCCGCACACCTCGGCGGGCCGGGTGCCCACGGAGATGGGACTGCGCTTCTTCGTCGACGCCCTGCTCGAAGTGGGGTCGATCTCGCAGGAAGAACGCGCCCGCATCGATGCCCAGGTGAAGGCGTCCAACCGCCAGCGCCGGGTCGAGGATGTGCTCGGCGATGCCACCATGCTGCTCTCCGGGCTTTCGCATTGCGCCGGCGTGGTGCTGTCGCCCAAGCTCAATGCCAGGCTCAAGCACATCGAATTCGTCAACCTGGCACCGGGGCGGGCGCTTGTGATTCTCGTGACCGAGGATGGCAATGTCGAGAACCGTATCATCGACGTGCCGCCGGGGCTTCCGGCTTCGGTCTTCATCCGCGCCAGCAATTATCTTTCGGCCCAGGCCCAGGGCAAGACCATCGCCGAGGTGCAGCGCCTGATCGCCACGGAACTGGCCTCGCTGCGGACAGAGCTTGATGATCTTTCTGCCCGGCTTGTCGAGGGCGGTGTGGCCGTGTGGTCCGGCGCCAATGATCCCGATTCCAAGTCGCTGATCGTGAAGGGCCAGGCCAAGCTTCTGGAAAACGCCACCGCCAGCGCCGACCTCGAGCGCATCGGGAGGCTCTTCCAGGATATCGAGAACAAGCGCGAGCTGGTCGATCTGCTCGGGCTGGCCGAGCGTGCCGATGGCGTGCGCATCTTCATCGGCTCGGAGAGCAAGCTTTTTTCGATGTCGGGGTCATCGCTGGTAGCCGCGCCCTTCCGCAACGACGAAGGCATGATCGTCGGCGTGCTCGGCATCATCGGGCCGACGCGCCTCAACTATGCCCGGATCATCCCCATGGTCGATTACACGGCCAAGGTGGTGGGGCGTCTCATCTCTTGATTTTTGGGTTCGTCCCGCCGATATGCGGGGCAGATTTCACCCCGCAGATCACGAATGATGAACGGAAACGACATGTCCGATACGAAGCCGCACTCCGACGCACAGGCAGCCGCACTGACGCCTGAGGCCCTGGAGGCTGCGGCCGATGAAATCCTCCTGGGCGACGCGGATGTTTGCGATCCACGCGATGCCGAGATTGCAGGCCTCAAGGAGGAGATCGCCGCCGGGAAGGACCGCCTCCTGCGCCTTGCCGCCGATATGGAAAACCTGCGCAAGCGCGCCGATCGCGAGAAGGCTGAAGCGACACTCTATGCCGCCAGCAACTTCGCCCGCGACCTTTTGGGGGTGGCGGATTCGCTGTCACGGGCGCTGGCCGCCGTGCCTGCCGAGGAGCGTGACATCATCGACGAGGTGATGAAGAAGTTTCTCGAGGGCATCGAGTTGACCGAGCGCGAACTGCTCTCGGTGTTCCAGCGCCACCATATCCGCAAGCTCGAGACCGTTGGCCAGAAGTTCGATCCGAATTTCCACCAGGCCATGTTCGAGGTGCCGACCGCCGAGAAGCCGCCCGGCACGGTGATGCAGGAAATCCAGGCCGGCTATGCCGTGGGCGACCGCTGCCTGAGGCCCGCTCTTGTGGGTGTTGCCAAGGCGGAAGGCTGATTTCACTGGACTTTGCCGCAGTGTTGCGATTCTCTGCGACTCGCCCTGCCGCAGTCGGCAGGGGACACAAAGGACCGGGGAGGCCCGCAGATGGCTGAATACGAACTGGAAGTTTACAAGGACAAGCGCGGTGAGTTCCGCTGGCGGCGCACGGCTTCGAACGGCGAGATCGTCGGCGCATCCTCCGAGAGCTACAAGGCCAAGAAGGATTGTGAGGCCAACGCCAACCGCGATACCGCCAAGGACAAGTGGGAATTCTACAAGGACAAGAACGGCCAGAGCCGCTGGCGCTGCTTCTCCATGGCGAATGGCAAGCAGGTCGGCAAGTCGACCGAGGCCTTTTCCTCGCCCGCAGCCTGCAAGAACAACGCCCGGATGAACGGCTTCAAGGGCTGACGTTGCGGCAATCGATCGGGGCCTGGCGCCGGGATACGGCCCAGGCCCTTGTTTTATCCGCTGTTTTTCTTTATTTCCTTTTTTATGAATTTAGTGCTTGACAGGCGCGCGGTGTTTCACTAGATTTGTGGACAATCCAGAAATGGGTTTAGAGACGAGGCAGAGTGGCGGAAACGCCCCTCTGCCTTTTTCATTCCACCAACAACAGTCCTGCAAGCCGACTGAGGACGACGTGGGTGGGATGGGACTGAGCCGGATTCGGAGAGGTGTGACGCAGCTTAGACGAAGCTGGGTTCCAGCTTGCGCTGGAATGACGGCTTTACGCTGGAATGACGGCCCTCAACCGGGATGACGAGCCGGCGGCGGGCCTAGCGCTCCAGCACCATGATGTCGAAGTCCGAGTCATAGACGGGCTTCGGGAACTGCAGGACAAGCCGGTCCTTTGCGAGGCGCTCCACATAGGCCACCTGATTGGCCTGCGGGTCGTCGCCATAGCGGGGCGGCTTCTCGCCGGCCACGTAGCCAGTACCCACATAGACGAGGCGGGTGGCGCTGTCGGTGTAGAAGTGGCCCTCGGTGCGCTGGGAGCCGGTGAGCTTCTTCAGGAACCAGCCGGCGCCATCATCGCTGATCGCACAGCGGAAACGGGGATAGACAGTGAGGGCCAGGCCGCGTCCCAGTTTCAGGATGCGGCAATGCCAATTGCCGGTGGCGTCGAAATCCACCTCGGTCTTGAGCGGGGTGCCTGCCAGGGCCTCCTCGAGGATCTTCACATCCTCCGGTGCCCCCTTGGCCCGGGCTTCGGCGAGATTGGCGTCCCTGTTGGCGTCGAACTGTGCGAGGCGCGCCTTGTCTTCGGGCATGAGAAGGCTGGGCAGCGTGCCGTCCGCAGCAGCAGGCAGCGCCCATGCGGTGCACAGCAACAGGACAGCGAGAAGATGTTTCATGGGAGCCTCCATAGTGCCGCAACGTCACCGCAGAAATCCGGCAAATCCAAGTCGGTTTGCCGGAGGTTGTCAGCCGCCATCGGCGACGAGGCCCGCGGCGTTGATGCCGGCGACGGCTGCTGCTTCGTCATTGTCGGAGGTATCACCCGAAACGCCGACGGCACCAAGGATCGTGCCGTTCTTGTCCCTGATGAGAACGCCGCCCGCCACGGGGACGAGGCCACCTTCGACGGCAGAGGCGGCGCCGATGAAGAAATGCAGGCGGTCTGTGGCGATCTTCTCGAAGGCGCGGGTGCCGCGGTCGAAGGCGAGACAGGCCTTGGCCTTGGCGCGGGCGATGTCGAAGCGGGAAAGCGACGAGCCATCCTGCAACACCGCGGCCTTCACCGCGCCGCGGATGTCGAGGATGACGATGCCGAGGGGCTTGAAGTTTGCGGCGCGGCCATGGTCGAGGGCAACCTTGATGATGGTCTGGGCAGCGTCGAGCGTGAGGGTCATGGCAATGGTTCCGCAGGTGTTTGAGGGAGGGCCTGCTTGGGCTGCTGCCCGGTCGCTGTCAACCGGCGGCGCGGTTCACGCGGGCCGCGTCACCCGGCGCAGGGTGAGGTTGATGCGGCCGCCGCCGGGCACCAGGGTCGACGAGCCCTGGTGGATGCGGTCGATGCCGTGGAAGGTGAGCCGCGCCGGGCCGCCCATGACCAGCACATCGCCGGAGGAGAGCTTCAGGGCTTCGGTGCGGCCGCCACGTTCCGTGCCGCCGATGCGGAAAATGGCGCTGTCGCCCAGCGAGATGGAAACGACGGGTGCTGCAAACTCTTCCTCATCGCGGTCCTGGTGCAGGCCCATCTTTGCCCCGCCCTGATAGAGGTTGACGAGACAGGCTTCCGGATCGTGCGGATAGTGCGAAACCGCCCGCCAGATGGCGAGGATGGCGTCGGGCAGGGCGGGCCAGGGCCTGCCGGTGTCCGGATGGGTGGGCTGGTAGCGGTATCCGGCCCGGTCCGAGACCCAGCCGAGGGGGCCCAGATTGCTCATCCTGACGCTGAAGGGGCGGCCGGTGCGCGGCATCACCGGCTGGAAGGCGGGTGCATCGGCCAGTACTTTCTGCAGCAGGAGCATGAGGGCTTCCTGCTGCGGGCGCTCGAGATGGCCGGGATAATAGTGGAGACCGGGAGGCATGATGGCCGCCACAATGGAAACTCGGGCGCTGCAGCGCAAGGGAGGCCGGGGCAGGCATAAATAGCCCGGACGGCCCCCAAGGAACGGCAAAGCTGCGTCCTTTTGTGAGGCTGGATGGCGCAGGCCACCGCCTTCACGAATCCTTGATAGGCCAAAAACCCCTCACTATATACGCCCCGAACACCGGTGGAGCGGGGGCAAAAGCCTTGCAAAGACCGGAGATTTTCAAATCGGAGGCGGCACCGGACGGAGGCCCGAAAGGCAGTCCATCGCCGCCTGCCTCAGGAGGACTAAATGGCAAAAGTGATCGGCATCGACCTCGGCACGACCAACTCGTGCGTCGCGGTGATGGAAGGCAAGAACCCGAAAGTGATCGAGAACGCGGAAGGTGCGCGCACCACGCCTTCGATCGTGGCCTTCACCAAGGACGACGAGACCCTCGTGGGCCAGCCCGCCAAGCGCCAGGCTGTGACCAACCCGGAGAACACCTTCTTCGCGATCAAGCGCCTGATCGGCCGCCGCATGGATGACCCCATGGTGGCCAAGGACAAGAAGCTTGTTCCCTACAACATCATCAAGGCCGACAACGGCGACGCCTGGGTGGAGAGCCGCGGCTCCAAGTTTGCGCCCTCGCAGATCTCGGCCTTCACCCTCACCAAGATGAAGGAAACCGCCGAGCGCTATCTCGGCGAGCCGGTGACCCAGGCAGTGATCACCGTTCCGGCCTATTTCAATGACTCGCAGCGCCAGGCCACCAAGGATGCCGGCAAGATCGCCGGCCTCGAAGTGCTGCGCATCATCAACGAGCCGACGGCCGCTGCCCTCGCCTATGGCCTCGACAAGCGCGAAGCCGGCACCATTGCCGTCTACGACCTTGGCGGCGGCACCTTCGACGTCTCGGTCCTCGAGATCGGCGATGGCGTGTTCGAAGTGAAGTCGACCAACGGCGACACCTTCCTCGGCGGTGAAGACTTCGACATGCGGATCGTCGATTACCTCGCCGACGAGTTCAAGAAGGAACAGGGCATTGACCTGCGCAAGGACAAGCTGGCCCTGCAGCGCCTGAGGGAAGCTGCCGAAAAGGCCAAGATCGAGCTGTCCTCTTCCATGCAGACGGAAGTGAACCTGCCCTTCATCACCGCCGATGCCTCGGGACCGAAGCATCTGACGCTGAAGCTCACCCGCGCCAAGCTGGAAGCACTGGTCGACGACCTCATCCAGAAGACCGTCGAACCCTGCCGCCAGGCCCTGAAGGACGCCGGCGTGACCGCAGGCCAGATCGACGAAGTCGTTCTGGTGGGCGGCATGACCCGCATGCCCAAGGTGATCGAGACGGTGAAGCAGTTCTTCGGCAAGGAACCGCACAAGGGCGTGAACCCCGACGAAGTCGTGGCCATCGGCGCTGCGATCCAGGGCGGCGTGCTCAAGGGCGAAGTGAAGGACGTTCTCCTTCTCGACGTGACCCCGCTCTCGCTCGGCATCGAAACGCTGGGCGGCGTGTTCACCCGCCTGATCGACCGCAACACCACGATCCCCACCAAGAAGAGCCAGGTGTTCTCGACCGCTGACGACAACCAGACGGCCGTGACCATCCGCGTCTTCCAGGGCGAGCGTGAAATGGCGGCCGACAACAAGATGCTCGGCCAGTTCGACCTCATGGGCATTCCCATGGCGCCGCGCGGCATACCGCAGATCGAGGTCACCTTCGACATCGACGCCAACGGCATCGTCAACGTCTCCGCCAAGGACAAGGCCACCAACAAGGAACAGCAGATCCGCATCCAGGCTTCGGGCGGTCTCAGCGACGCCGAGATCGAGAAGATGGTCAAGGAGGCGGAAGCCAATTCCGCCGAGGACAAGAAGCGCAAGGACCTGGTGGAAGCCAAGAACCAGGCCGAGGGCCTCATCCACTCGACCACCAAGACGCTGGCCGACCTGGGCGACAAGGTCTCGCAGGCCGACAAGTCTGCCGCCGAGACGGCGATGGCCGATGTGAAGGCTGCGATCGAATCCGGTTCCACGGAAGAGATCACCGCCAAGACCACGGCGCTGGCCCAGGCTGCGATGAAGCTTGGCGAGGCCCTGTACAAGCAGTCTGGCGGCGGCGCTGCCGGTGCTGACGCAGGTGCTTCGGGCGCATCCTCCAAGGATGGCGACGACGACGAAGTGCTCGACGCCGACTTCGAAGAGGTCAAGGACGACGACAAGAAGGCCTGAGGCCTGCATGACCCTCACCCGCCTTGCGGGTTCCCTCTCCCACGCTGGCGCGGGAGAGGGGAAAGCGTTTGCCTTCTCCCGTGCCTGCAGGCATGGGAGAAGGCTCCTTCCATCAATGCGTGAGAGTCCGGCCCCGATTGGCAGGACAGAGTAATATCCCCTATGGCCAAGCGTGATTTCTACGAAGTGCTGGGTGTGCAGAAAGGCGCCGACGAAAAGGCGCTGAAGAACGCCTATCGCTCCATGGCCAAGAAATTTCACCCGGATGCCAATCCGGGCAACAAGGATGCCGAGGCCAAGTTCAAGGAAGTGAACGAGGCCTATGACGTGCTCAAGGACCCGCAGAAGAAGGCGGCCTATGACCGCTTCGGCCATCAGGCCTTTGAAGGCGGCATGGGCGCAGGCCGGGGGCCCGGCGGCCAGGGCGCAGGCTTCGGCCCCGATTTCTCCTCCTCCATGTCCGACATCTTCGAAGACCTCTTCGGGGATTTCATGGGCGGTGCCCGTGGTGGCGGTGGCGCGCGCCAGCGCGGCCGCTCCGGCGGCGGGGCCCAGCGTGGCTCCGACCTGCGCTTCAATCTCGAGATCAGCCTGACCGATGCCTATACCGGCAAGACGGCGCAGGTGCGTGTGCCGTCGTCAGTGTCCTGCGATGTCTGCAAGGGCTCGGGCGCCAAGCCCGGCACCGCGCCCAAGACCTGTGGCACCTGTGGCGGTGCCGGCGTCGTGCGCTCGCAGTCCGGCTTCTTCACGGTGGAGCGGGCCTGCCCCACCTGCCAGGGCCGTGGCCAGGTGATCTCCGATCCCTGCACGAATTGCGGCGGCCAGGGTCGCGTCACCAAGGAGCGCACGCTCTCGGTCAACATTCCGGTGGGCGTCGAGGATGGCACGCGGATCAGGCTCGCGGGCGAAGGCGAGGCGGGCTTGCGCGGTGGCCCCTCGGGCGACCTTTATATTTTCCTCTCGGTGCGCCCGCACGAGTTCTTCCAGCGCGATGGTGCCGATCTCTACTGCAAGGTGCCGATCTCCATGTCGACGGCCGCACTGGGCGGCGAGATCGAGGTGCCGACGATCGATGGCAAGCGCGCCCGCGTGAACATTCCGGAAGGCGCCCAGAATGGCAAGCAGTTCCGCCTCAAGGGCAAGGGCATGCCGGTGCTGCGCGCCAGCCAGCACGGTGACATGTATATCCAGGTGGCGGTGGAAACGCCGGTCAACCTGACGCGGCGGCAGCGCGAGCTTCTCGCCGAATTCGACCGCGAGGCGCGCAACAACTCGCCCGAGTCGGAAGGCTTCTTCGCCAAGGCCAAAGCCTTCTGGGATGGTTTCGGGAGCTGAGGGCTCCGATAACCAGAGTTGACAGACGCTGCGTGTCAACTATAGTACACAGATGATCGAAGTCCGCGAGACACTTGTTTTCTCGGCATGGCTGGATCGGTTGAAAGATGAGCGGGCCGTTGCGCGCATCCAGCTGCGTATCCGGCGTCTCTCGCTTGGCAATCCCGGCGATGTGAAGGCGGTGGGGAGCGGCATCAGCGAGATGCGGGTGGACTATGGACCTGGATATCGCATCTATTTCACGGCGCGCGGGACCGAGATCGTTGTGCTTCTGTGCGGTGGCGACAAACGCACGCAGGCGGCTGATATCGCGCGGGCCAAGGTGCTCGCCATGGAGATTTGACAATGGCCATAGAGACCAAGCGTTGGGATCCGGTTGATCGCCTCAAGACACCGAAGGCCGTGGCCGCTTATCTTGAAGCGGCCTTTGATGATGGTGATCCGGCCCTGATCAAGGCGGCACTTGACGATGTGGCTCGCGCTCATGGTGTAAGCCAGTTGGCCAGGGAATCCGGCCTGAGCCGCGAGGCGCTTTACAAGGCCTTCGGAGAAGGCGGCAACCCGACGCTCGAAACGCTGTCAGCCGTCATGCGTTCGCTTGGCCTGAAGCTCACCGTCAAGGCTGCATAGAACCCGCAGGGTCAGGCCACCGCGAGGTTAAGCCGCCCCAATCCTTCCAGCACGATTTCAACCTTGTCGCCCTTGGACAGCCACTTGGTCTCGACCACGCTGCCGAGCAGGACGACGGTGCCCGCGGCAATGCCGAGGCCGGAGGCGAGGCGGCGGCGAATGAGCCAGTCGAGCGCGTTGAAGGGATGGCCCATGACGCTCGCGCCGAGGCCGCGGCCGGCCTCCACGCCATTGATGAGGGTGCGGCCCTGAACCTGCGTGAGGTCGAGCCCCTGCCAGTCCGTGATGGCCTCTCCGATCACGGCTCCGGCGTTGAAGAAATTGTCGGCGATGAGCCAGTTGATGCCGAGCGCCTTGTAGTCGGCATAGCGGTCATCGACGATTTCGGCAGCGGCATGGAGCGAGGCCACCACGTCGGCGGGCTGTGGCGCAGGCGCACCTGCTTCAATGGCGCGGCCGATGCGCACCGCAATCTCACATTCAACACCCACCTTGCGATAATAGCTGTGCGTGAGTTCGGCTTCTCCCTGATGCAGGGTCGAGGCGAAGATTTCGCCTGCGGCCGGGCTGTCGATGCCGAGGAAAGCCCGCATCACCGGCGTGGTACAGCCGATCTTGAGGCCCGCGACCGGACCGAAGGAATCCTGCAGCATGCGGTTGGCGCGCTGCTGCCAGAGATAGGCCTCATCCTCGCTGGCGGGCCCGCGCGCCCGGGCAAAATCCATGGGGATGGCACAACGCCGGTGCTGCGCCAGATCCTGCAGCCGTGATTCAACTGTCTCGCTCATGGCGCCCAGATAGCAGGGAGACGGGCGGCTTCAAAGCAGCGAGAGCTTGCCCAGCGCCGGAAGCTTGATGGCGAGGTCGTCGACGTCGATGCCGATGGTCGAACCCAGCAGGTGAAGCTCCAGGCCCTCGGCGCGGGCGATGGTGCCGCCGATCATCCCGGCGATGGCGAAGCTGTAGCCGGTCTTGCTCGGTGCCGGTGCGATGGCGAGGCCGGGTCCGAGCCAGTCCTTGCCGACGGCGGCGGCCGAAAGCTCGGCCGCGAAGCCCGGCGTGTGGCGCACCACATGGGCCACGAAGCTGTTGCTGTTGGGCCCGGGCCAGACGGTGTAGCTGCCGCGCTGCTGGTAGGGATAGGCGGCGATGGTCTTCTCGATTGCGGGAATGAGGCGTGCGGCCTCGGCGCCATCGAGGCGATAGATGATACGCGGCCTGTTGCCATACCAGTTGGCATCGGCGGGCCAGGCATTGCGGCGCACCGGATTGCCCCAGCCCACCACATCGTAGCGCGTCCAGCTTGTGGCGCCTTCGTCCTTGAGCACAATCGACATGTGCTCGGCGAAGATGCCTTTCCAGCGCCCGGTGCGCGCGGCAAGCACCATCACGCTTGCGGGGCGGCTGGCGCTCGCCTCGGGCAGCAGGCCGGCGGATTGCCAGCTCGCCGTGCGCCAGTTCGCGGGCCAGCCCTGCACGGCAGCGATGGCCGTGGCAATGGCGATCGGAAGAAGGATGCAGAGGAAGGCGAACCAGCCGATGAAGCGGAAGATGCTGCGGAGCATGTTTCCCTGTTCGGCAAGGATGATGGCGGAAATGCGGGAGGGGCCCCGTTCACGGCAAGTTGGGAGGCGGCGCGCCCGGAACCGTCGTAAGGAATGGAGAACAGAAGCCACGTTACGCAGGAATTGATCTTGTCAAAGCCATCGCCCGTCCATCTGGCCAGCCTCGCCACCGCCGTTCCGCCCCATGTTCTCGACACGGGCCACGTGGTGCAGCAGGCCCGGCGCATCTTCGCCCGCTTCGGCAGCGAATTTGACCGCATGGCAGCGGTCTTCACCAATTCAGGGATCAAATGCCGGTACTCGGTGTGCCCGACCCAGTGGTTCGATCAGGCCAATGGCTGGCCCGAGCGCAGCCGCCAGTTTCTCGATGGCGCCAAGGCCCTGTTCCGGCAGGTGGCGGCCGATGCGCTGCAGCAGGCGGGAGTTTCCGCCTCCGGCATTGATGCAATCGTCACGGTGTCGTCGACAGGTATCGCGACACCTTCGATCGAGGCCCATGTGATGCATGAGATGGGCTTCCGTGACGATGTTCTGCGCGTGCCGGTCTTCGGCCTTGGCTGTGCGGGCGGCGTCACCGGGCTGGCAATCGCGGGCCAGCTTGCACAAGCGCGGCCGGGACAGAAGGTGCTGCTGGTGGTGATCGAGCTCTGCACGCTGGCCTTCCGGCCCGACGAGATGAGCAAGTCCAATATCGTGGCGACGGCACTTTTCGGCGATGGCGCTGCGGCAGCCGTTCTCAGCGCCGATGGCGATGGCCCGGTGATCGAACACCACGGCCAGCACACCTGGCCCGGCACCATCAACATCATGGGCTGGCGCGTCGATGACCAGGGCTTTGGCGCGATCTTCGACCGCAGCATTCCCGATCTCGTCCTGAAGGACATGCGCGGCGCGGCCGAGGGCTTCCAGGCCCGCGCCGGGCTCACCATGGATGACATCGATCAGTTCAGTTTCCATCCCGGCGGCAGCAAGGTGATCCAGGCCCTGGAACAGGTCTTTGCCCTGCCGGAAGGCGAGCTTGAAGACGAGCGCAGCGTGCTCGGTGACTTCGGCAACATGTCGGCGCCGACCGTGCTCTTCGTGCTGAGGAAGGCCCTGCAGCGGCGGCAGAAGGGCCGGCGCTTTGTCGGCGCCCTCGGCCCGGGCTTTACCGCAAGCTTCCTGACGCTGGTGACGGAATGACGGGCGCGCTCATCCTGCTGGCCTTCGTCACCTTGCAGCGGGCGGCAGAACTGGTCATCGCCCACCGCAACACGAAGCACTTGCTTGCGCGAGGGGCGGTCGAGGTGGGAGCCGGCCATTATCCGGTGATGGTGCGGCTCCATGCCACGTGGCTTGCCGCCCTGTGGTGGTTCGGCTGGCAGGCGGCGATCGCGCTGCCGCTGCTGGCGCTCTATCTGTTGCTGCAGCTCTTCCGAGTCTGGATCCTCATGACACTGGGGCGGCGCTGGACCACGCGCATCCTGACGGTGCCGGGCGAGAAGCTGGTGACGGCCGGGCCCTATCGCTTCCTGCGCCATCCCAATTATCTGCTGGTGGCGCTGGAAGTGCCGTTGCTGCCGCTGGTTTTCGGGCTGCCCTGGCTTGCCCTTGTCTTTGGCCTTCTCAACCTCGCCATGCTGGCCTGGCGCATCCGCATCGAGGATGGCGCACTCCGGCCCTGAGGCGAGCAAACGGGCTTTGGTTCCGCAAGGAGATGCGCTAAGCCGCCGCCATGACATTGAAGCTTGCCATCGCAGGGGCCGCGGGCCGCATGGGACGTGAACTGGCCCGCATTGTTCACGGCACCGAAGGCTGCACGCTCGCCGGTGGCCTTGAGGCCAAGGGCAGCCCGGCCGTCGGCGCCGACTATGGCGAACTGATCGGTGTGGGCAAGCTCGGCATTGCCATCAGCGACAGCCCCGCGCAGGTGATTGCGGCTGCCGATGGCATCGTTGATTTCACCGTGCCTGCGGCAACGCTTTCGCTGCTGTCGCACACGGCGGGCCAGAAAAAGATCCATGTGATCGGCACAACCGGCATCGACGCGGCGGGTGACGCCGCGATCCGCGAGGCTGCGGCCAGCACCTGCATCATCAAGACCGGCAATTTCTCGCTTGGCGTCAATCTGCTCTCGGCCCTCGTGAAGCGCGCCGCGGCAGCACTCGGCACAGAGTTCGACATCGAGGTGCTGGAGATGCACCATCGCAACAAGATCGATGCACCCTCGGGCACGGCACTCCTCCTCGGCAAGTCGGCAGCCGATGGCCGCGAGATCAATCTCAAGGACAGGTCAGTCCGGGTCCGTGACGGTCACACCGGCGCCCGCAACACCGGCGACATCGGCTTTGCCACGCTGCGCGGCGGCTCGGTGGTCGGCGACCATACGGTGATTTTCGCCGGCAATGGCGAGCGGCTCGAGCTGCGCCATGTGGCCGAGAGCCGCGAGCTTTTCGCCCGCGGCGCGGTCAAGGCGGCGCTCTGGGCCAAGGGCCAGAAGCCGGGGCTTTATTCCATGATGGATGTATTGGGGTTGAATTGACATGAGCGGAACACTGGTGCTCGTCCGCCACGGGCAGAGCGAATGGAACCTGAAGAACCTTTTCACCGGCTGGAAGGACGTGCCGCTGACCGAGAAGGGCGTGGCGGAAGCCCGCGCCGCCGGGCAGAGGCTGAAGGCCAAGGGCCTGAAGTTTGACCTGTGCTTCACCAGCGCCCTCAGCCGCGCCCAGAACACGCTGCAGCTGATCCTCGAGGAACTGGGCCAGAAGGGCCTGCCGGAAACCCGCGACCAGGCACTGAACGAGCGCCATTATGGCGACCTGACCGGCCTCAACAAGGATGACGCCCGCAAGAAATGGGGCGATGAGCAGGTGCATGTCTGGCGCCGCTCCTTCGACGTGCCGCCGCCGGGCGGCGAAAGCCTGAAGGATACGCTGGCGCGCTCGCTGCCTTACTATGTCCACATGATCCAGCCGCATGTGCTGGAGGGCAAGTCGGTGCTGGTGGCCGCCCACGGCAATTCGCTGCGCTCGCTCATCATGGCAATCGAGGGCCTGACGCCGGAAGCCATCCTCAAGCGCGAACTCGATACCGGTGTGCCGGTGGTCTATCGCCTCAAGGCCAATTCGCTCCCGGCCTCGATCGAGGTGCTGACGGCCTGATCAGCCGGCCGCAGCCTGCCCCGTCTCCCAGCCGAGGATCGCCCGCTTGCGGGTGAGGCCCCAGTGATAGCCGGTCATGTCGCCGGATTTGCCGAGCACGCGATGGCAGGGCACGACAAAGCTGATCGGGTTCTTGCCGACGGCGGCACCCACGGCGCGCGCCGCCTTGGGCTTGCCGATGGCCTGGGCGATATCGCCATAGGTCGTGGCCTTGCCCAGCGGGATTTTCAGAAGCGTCTCCCACACACGGATCTCGAAATCCGTGCCGATGAAGGTGATGCGCAGCGGCGCATTGGCCTTCCAGCGTTCTGCCGCAAAGATCTGCGCTGCATAAGGCGCTGTGAGGGCTGAATCCTCCTTGTACTGAGCATTCGGCCAGCGTGAGCGCATGTCGGTGAGGGCCGCGGCCTCGCCGCCGCTGTCGGCAAAGCCGAGGCCGCAGAGGCCGAATTCCGTCACCATCACCAAGGCAAGCCCGAAGGGCGAGGGATGAAAGCCGTAGGAAATGGTGAGGCCTTCGCCTTTCAGCTTCCATTGCCCGGGCGACATGCCCTCATGGGTGACGAAGAGATCATGAAGCCGCCCCGGTCCCGACAGGCCCACATCAAGGGCCGTGTCGAGAATGCTGGCGGAGTCCTTGAGCATGGTGCGGGCATTGTCGAGGGTGATGGCCTGCAGGAACATCTTGGGTGTCAATCCGGCCCAGCGCGAGAACAGGCGCTGCAGGCCATCAGGGGTCATGTGGGCGCGTGCTGCCAGAACCTCGAGTGAGGGCTGCTCGCGCCAGTGTTCGGTGAGATAGGCCAGCATGTCACGCACGCGGGCATAATCTTCAAGCTGGGATGTGGATGTCTCGGTCATGACGGCAAACTAGGAGGCGGCGGCGGCGCAAACCACCCGAAAACCGTAAGGATGGCCGCTTTTTGCGCGTAGCGCAGGCTAGAGGGCGGCCCGGAGTGCCTTGGCCAGCGACTGCCGCTCCTCGGCGCCGAGGAAGCTGGCGATGGGATGGTTTTGGCCGTGGGAACGCAGGCTGAGGCTGCCGGTGAGTTCGCGCTCCTCGTCGACCGCGAGATCGACCTGCACCCAGCGGCGGTTGAAGCGCTGTTCGGTTTCATGGCCCCGGGGATCGATGCGCACGAGACGCAGAAGATCATCTTCGGCAATGATGCGCTCGGCGCGCTGGCCATCGCGGAAGTTCCATTTGAAGGCCAGCCACATGAGGAGCACGTCGAGCCCCATGAAGCCGGACACTGGCCAGGCGCCATGCAGATAGAAGAACAGGCCGCCCACGAAATTGAAGGCGGCAATGACCGCCATGACGGCGATGAAGCCTGAGCGGCTGAGCGCCCGGTGCGGCGTCAGCGTGATCGACCAGTTTTGCCGGTTGCTCATGCCGGGAAACTACGCGAAAGACAGGCGGCCCGTAGAGCGACAGAGTGCTGCATGCCCGCCAGGAAACCCGCCCGTCTCAAGCCCGATGTGATCGAGGCCATGTTCCGGCGTTTCCGGGCCGCCAATCCCGAACCCCGGGGCGAGCTGCATTCGGTCAATGCCTTCACGTTCCTGGTGGCCGTGGTGCTCTCGGCGCAGGCCACCGACGAAGGTGTGAACCGGGCGACGGGGCCACTCTTCCAGGTGGCCGATACGCCGGAGAAAATGGCCGCACTGGGCGAGGAGAGGCTCGCCGGCTACATCAAGACCATCGGGCTTTATCGCGGCAAGGCCAAGAACGTCATCGCCCTTTCCCGGCAACTGATCGAACAGCATCATTCGCAGGTGCCCCATGACCGGGAGGCACTCGAGGCGCTGCCGGGCGTTGGCCGCAAGACCGCCAATGTGGTGCTGAATGTGATCTTCGGCGAGCATACCATTGCCGTCGACACGCATCTCTTCCGCCTGGGCAACAGGCTCGGGCTGGCGCCGGGGAAGACGCCGCTGGAAGTGGAACAGAAGCTTCTCAAGGTGGTACCGCCCGCCTATCTGCGCCACGCCCATCACTGGCTCATCCTGCACGGGCGCTATGTCTGCAAGGCGCGCAAGCCCGAATGCTGGCACTGCCTGGTCGCCGATCTCTGCCCCTTCGAACCGAAGAGCAGCGCGCCGTAGCTGCCTGTTGTTCCGGAGCTCAGCGCGTGGCGCGCTGCACCTGCTTGAAGATGTGGGTGAAGTAGGAGGTGGAGAACAGCGGCACCGTGAGATTGAGGATCGGCACGATGGCCATGAGGGCCGGCAGGAATCCGGCAAAGAACACCTGGACGCCATTGTCCTTGCGCAGCTGTTTGGCCTCGTCGACGGCCATGAAGCGCATCGCCACCATCTCGAAATATTCGCGGCTAATCAGGTAGGCGTTGATGATGAGGAGAACGACGGCACCGAAACCGGTGAACACCATGGGGAGCGCGAGGATGTTGACGGTCAGCACCAGAAGGCCGAACTGCAGCGCGACCTTGATGGCCTTGCCCGTGGGCAGCGGCGTGCCGCGCTGGTCGCGGGGGTAGTGCCGTTCCTCCACCTTGTCGGCGACGCTGTCGAGGAAGAGGCCCGCGAAGATCGCTGTCACCGGCGCCATGAGAAAGAAGAAGGCGACCAGCAGGCCGAGCCCGGCGCCGATCGCCAGCAGCGTCTCCAGCCAGGGCCAGGGCACCAGGGCCAGGAACCAGAAAATGCCCTGCAGCGCCACGAAGAGCGTGATGAACAGCGCCAGCGTCAGGCCGATGGCCTTGAACAGCACGCTGCGAAAGGCGGGCGAGAGCAGGTCGGAGAGGGCTTTGGTGGCGGCACTGAACATGGCGCAGGAGGTAATGTCTGGCGCTTGTTTCTGCAAGCGGCCTCCGCTACCCCGGAACAAGCAGCCTGCTTTCAAAACCTTCGGACGGAGCCCAGATGCAAGAGACTGATTTCGACGTTTTGACCATCGGCAATGCCATTGTGGACGTGCTGGCGCGGGTCGATGAGCAGTTCATCGCGCGGGAGAAGCTGGTCAAGGGCTCCATGAACCTGATCGATGAGGCGCGCGCCGAAGAACTCTATGCCCACATGGGCCCGGCCCGCGAGGTCTCCGGCGGTTCAGCCGGGAACACGGCGGCAGGTGTCGCCTCCTTCGGCGGAAGGGCCGCCTATTTCGGCAAGGTGAAACAGGACCAGCTCGGCGAAATCTACCGCCACGACATGAAAGCCCAGGGCGTGCATTTTGCAACGCCGGCGGCTGGCGACGGCCCGGCCACGGCGCGTTCCTTCATCCTGGTGACGCCCGACAGCGAGCGCACCATGAACACCTATCTCGGCGCCTGCGTGAACCTGACAACCGCCGACATCGACGAGAAGGTCGTGAAGGCCGCCCGCGTCACCTACATGGAGGGCTATCTCTACGACCGGCCCGAGGCGAAGGAAGCGTTCCGTGCGGCCGCCACCATCGCCCGCGGCGCCAGGCGCCTGACCTCCATCACGCTCTCCGATTCCTTCTGCGTCGAGCGCCATCGCGATGACTTCCTCGATCTCATCCGCAACCGCATCGACATCGTCTTCGCCAACGAGACCGAGATCAAGTCGCTCTACCAGACGCAGAATTTCGACGGTGCCATGCAGGCGATCCGCCGTGATTGCCCGGTGGCCGTTCTGACCCGCTCTGAAAAAGGCAGCGTCATCGTGCGCGGACCCGATACGGTGGAAGTGCCCGCCCATCCGGTGACGCAGGTCGTCGATGTGACCGGTGCCGGCGATCTCTATGCCGCAGGCTTCCTCTTCGGCTTCACCCGCGAGATGCCGCTCGCCCGCTGCGCCCAGCTGGGAAGCCTCGCCGCCGCCGAAGTGATCTCGCATATCGGCGCGCGCCCCGAAGTGAACCTCGCGGTTCACGCCAAGGCTGCCGGATTACTGTGACTCGGCCGGTGCCTTGATCTCTTCCGCCGGGGCTTCCGGCGGCTTCACATGGATGCGCACCTTCTTCACCCGGCGCGGATCCCGTTCCATGATCTCGAATTCCAGGCCCGAGGCGTGCTTGATCAATTCGCCGCGTGAAGGCACGCGCCCGTCCATCTCGAAGATCAGGCCGCCCAGCGTGTCGGCCTCGTCTTCCTTGTCATCGGGCAGGAGATCGACACTGAACATCTGGTCCAGCGTCGAGATGCTGATGCGGGCATCGGCGACATAGACGTTGTCTTCCTGCTTGCGGATCAGTTCCGCCTCGTCATCGGCATCATGCTCGTCGGCGATGTCGCCGACGATGGCTTCCACGAGATCCTCGAAGGAGACCAGGCCATCGGTGCCACCATATTCATCGACCACGATGGCAAGATGCACATGCTTGGTCTTCATCTTCACCAGAAGATCGGAGGCAGGCATGGAAGGCGGCACATAGAGCACGTTGCGCTGCAGGCTGCCGAGGCTCTTGATGGTAGCCGTCAGCTCGTCGGCGGTGAGCGTCAGGCCCGAGACCTTGCCCTTCTCCTTGCGCGACCGGCCATCCCTGCCTTCCTTGCTCATCCAGCCGAGGAAGTCCTTCACGTGGATCATGCCCGTGACATCGTCGAGCGTCTCACGGAAGATCGGGATGCGCGAATGGTTGGCATCGGTGAAGACGTCGAGCAGTTCGCGCAGCGTCATCGTCTCGTCGAGAGCCGTGATATCGGCGCGCGGCACCATCAGGTCATCGACGCGCAGCTTCGAGAAGGCGAGAAGATTGCCCAGCATGGAGCGGGCATCGTCCGCCATGGCCGCCTCGCCCGTGTCCTGGGCATGGCTCTCGATGACGGTTTCCAGGCTCTCGCGGAGATCGCTGGTTTTCAGAAAACGGCGTCGCAGCTTCTGCAGGATGCCGGGGCGGGATTCGAAAGGTTTTTCACTACTCATGTTGCGTAAGGGTCTGTGATGCCGAGCGTGGCGAGGATGGTGCGCTCTCTGGCCTCCATCTCCTCGGCCTCGGTGTCTTCCATGTGATCATAGCCCAAAAGATGCAGGATGCCATGCACGATCAGGTGGGCCGTGTGATCGGCGAAGGTCTTGTTCTGTTCCGCAGCTTCCCGCGCCACCGTCTCATAGGCGAGGATGATGTCGCCGAGCGGCGGCGCCTCGCCCGCGGGCAGCGCCATGTCAGCCGCACTCGGGAAGGAGAGCACGTTGGTGGGCTTGTCCTGGCCGCGCCATTCGCGGTTGAGCACGCGGATCTCGCTGTCATCGGAAAACAGCAGGGTCACCGCCCGGGCGTCATCTACCAGGACGGCCGCCGCGGCACGGCGGGCAAGCTCCTCAAGGCCGGCAATGGCTTGCCAGCCTTCATGCTCGATCTCGATGTCGAGGTTCATTTCGTGCTGCGGGTCTTCTTTGCAGCGCTCTCATAGGCACCGACGATGCGGCCCACGAGCTGATGGCGGACGATGTCGGCCTGCTTGAAGTGAACCTGCGAGACGCCCTTGACCGACTTGAGAACGGTCAGTGCGTCGGCAAGGCCCGACTGCTGGTTGTTGGGCAGGTCGACCTGGGTGGGGTCACCGGTTACCACCATGCGGCTGCCCTCGCCCAGGCGGGTGAGGAACATCTTCATCTGCTGCGGCGTGGTGTTCTGCGCTTCGTCGAGAATGACGAAGGCAGACGACAGCGTGCGGCCGCGCATGAAGGCGAGCGGTGCAATCTCGATCTGGTTTTCGGCAATGCCCTTGGTGACGAGGCTCGCCGGCATCATGTCGTAGAGCGCGTCATAGAGCGGGCGCAGATAGGGATCGACCTTCTCCTTCATGTCGCCGGGGAGAAAGCCCAGGCGCTCGCCCGCTTCCACGGCCGGGCGTGACAGGACGATCCGGTCCACCTCGCCGTTCATCAGGGCTTCGGCAGCGCAGGCCACGGCGAGATAGGTCTTGCCGGTGCCGGCAGGACCGATGCCGAAAACCAGCTCGTGATGGCGGATCGCCTCGATATAGGTTTTCTGCGTCGGGGTGCGCGCCACCACCGCCTTGCGGCGGGTTCGCACGGCCCCTTCCGACGGGTCCTGGGTGTGCTGGGCCTTGACCATGCGGATGGCGCCATCGACCTCCCCGCGGGTGATGTCGAGGCCACGCCCGGCGCGGCTGTAGAGCGCGAGCAGGGCGGCGCGGGCCGTCTCAACGGCCTCCTCGGGCCCGCGGATCGACACGCGGTTGCCACGCGGCGTGACGGCCACACCCAGCCGGTGTTCGATGATGGCGAGATGTTCGTCATGCTCGCCAAACAACAGCGGCAGGAGACGATTGTCTTCGAATGCGAGGGTGTAAGTCTTGTCGTCGGCGGAGGCGTGTGCAGGGCGGTGCGGCTGAAGTGCACTAGCAGTCTGGCTCAAAGGTCTCTCTCTCCGTTCCTCTGCGACAAAAGGGAATCAGCCTCCACATATTGGCCCGAAAGACTGTTGGGGCCAACACCCGTGATGGCGACCGGCACAATCTTCCCCCGTTTGTTGCCGGAAATCTTCAGGTTGACGCTCTGCAGATAGGGGGAGCGCCCGATCATCTGGCCGTCATGGCGGCCCGGCTTCTCAATCAGCACGGGCAGCGTCCGGCCCAGGCAGGATCGGTTGAAGGCCTGCTGCTGCTCGATGATCAGGGCCTGCAGGCGCTGCAGGCGCTCGGATTTTACCTCTTCCGGCACCTGTCTGGCGAGTTCGGCGGCAGGCGTTCCCGGGCGGGGCGAGTATTTGAAGGAGTAGGCCGCGGCGTAGCCTACGGCCTTGGCCACGGCGATGGTGTCCTCGAATTCGGCGTCGCTCTCGCCGGGGAAGCCGACGATGAAGTCGCCCGACATCGCCATGTCCGGCCGGGCGGCGCGGACGCGCGCGATCAGCTTCAGGTAGTCGTCGGCGGTGTGGCCGCGGTTCATGGCCTTGAGCACGCGGTCGCTGCCCGCCTGCACCGGCAGATGCAGATAGGGCATGAGCTTGCCGTTCGCGGCATGGGCCTCGATCAGGTCATCGCTCATGTCGCGGGGATGGCTTGTCATATAGCGGATACGCTCGATGCCATCGATGCGTGACAGTTCGCTGACGAGACCGGCGAGGCTGGTTTCGCCGCCGCTGGCACCCGCCCCGCGATAGGCATTGACGTTCTGGCCGAGGAGCGTCACCTCGCTCACTCCTGCTGCCGCCAGCGCACGGGCCTCCGAGAGCACCTGTGCCACCGGCCGAGAGAACTCGGCACCGCGCGTATAGGGCACCACGCAGAAGGTGCAGAACTTGTCGCAACCTTCCTGCACCGTGAGGAAGGCGGCCACCTGATTGCCCACTGCCTTGCGGACGGCGAGTTCGGCGAATTTCTCATCCGCCGGGAATTCCGTTTCGACCACGGGAGCACCCGTCTGGCGATGGCGCGCCAGATAGTCCGGCAGGCGATGGAAGGTCTGCGGGCCAAAAACGAGATCGACGGTCTTGGCGCGGGCAATGATCTCCTCGCCCTCGGCCTGGGCAACGCAGCCAGCCACCGCGATCACCATCTCCGCCCCCTGGGCGCGGCGCTCGTCCTTCATGCGGCGCAGGAGGCCCAGTTCGGAATAGACCTTCTCGGCCGCCTTCTCGCGGATGTGGCAGGTGTTGAGGATGACCAGATCGGCGTCGTTCGGTTGCTCGGTGCGCACATAGCCCTGCCCGGCAAGGATTTCTTCCATGCGGGTGGAATCATAGACATTCATCTGGCAGCCATAGGTCTTGACGAAGACCTTCTTCTGGCCGGCGGGCAGGCCCGACATGTCGTTCATGGGGGCTCGATAGCCCGTTTTTCAGCGTCCGTGAAGCGCCGCGGCGAGGCTGTGCCGCACGCTTGCCTCTGCCGCGGCAGACAGGGCCTTGCGGCCATGACGGCTGTCGCTGTGCAGGGCGTCGTGGAAGATGACGTCGATGACGAGCGGACCGTCCTGCAGGGCCTGCCAGAGATGGGGCGCGAGATCCATGCCGCCATACCAGGCATAGAAGGGCCGCTCGCGCCGGCTCATGGGCAGGCCGCGCAGCCCGCGATAGGCCATGGCGACCGGGATCACCGGAATGGCCGGATCGTCTGCGGCGCCGAAATAGGAGGAGCGGAAGGGCAGCACGCGCTGGCCCGTGTGCGAAGTGCCTTCCGGGAAGAGCACCAGAATGTCGCCCTGCCTGAGGCGCCCGGCAATCTCGTCGCGGGACTGGCCTGTGCCGCCGCGCCTGTCGCGGTCGACGAAGACGGTGCGTTGCAGCTTTGCCAGAGCGCCGAAAAGGGGCCAGCCCGCCACCTCGCGCTTGGCAATGAACGAACAGGGCAGCACGGCACTGAGGGCGATGATGTCGATCCACGACACATGATTGCTGGCGATGAGGGCAGGCCCATGCTGCGGCACGGGGCCTTTGGCATGTACCTGAAACCTGAGCCAGCGGCAGAGTTGCCGGTGATACCAGTGCGGAAAGCGGGCTGCGGCACCGGGCCAGAGCCGCAGCAGCAGGAACTGCAGCGGCATCAGCGGCAGGGTGAAGAGGGCAAAGCCGCACAGGAGCAGGGCCGCGCGCAGCCGCCTCATGACGCCTGCCTCATGGCACGCGCATCATCAGGAGGGCGTCGACGGCCCCCGTCTTGCGCGCATAATAGCCCTTGCGCCTGCCGGTGACGGAGAAGCCATGGCGCTCATAGAGGCTCTTGGCCTGCGTGTTGTCGGCGGCTACTTCAAGGTGAAGGCGGGAAACATTCTGTGCACGGAGGATATCGAGAAGCGCCGTGATCAGGCGCGAGGCCAGCCCGCGGTTGCGCCAGCGCGGCTCGCTGCAGATGGTGTTGATCTCGGCTTCCCCGGCAACCACCTGATACTGCACGAAGGCGCGGATGCCGCCATCGAGGGCAATGACCAGCGCACCGGCTCCGGGCAGCGAAAGCGCCGATGCGAGGCTGGCTTCCGTCCAGCCATGGGCGAAGCAGATGCCGTGCAGTCTGGCGAGACTCGCCATGTCGTCCGGCTGCGCGGGCCGGACCGTGAGCGGCGGCAGGGCGCTGGCCGATGGCTTGGCATCGGGCTCGCGCAGGTAAAGCGGCTGTGGTGGTTGGGCCGGTGATGGCAGGCGCGCCGCCAGCCGCACGAAATCTGCCGCCCTGGGAAGATCATGGCCCGCGATGTGTTGGGCCGCGAATTCCGGAAAGGCGGCAACACCCGTCCCGATCAGCGGCAGGCCCAAGGAGGCCATGGCGCGGCAATCCTCCGGCGTGGCAAAGCGGATGGCGGCATCGTCCAGGCCGTGGTCGATGATGCCGGCATAGAAGCGGCCCGTGGCCCCGGCCTGATGCAGCACGAGGATGCGGTCATGGCTTTCCAGAAGCGGTGCGGCCGTGGCGGCCAGGCTGTTGAGCCCCAGAGTCTCGCAGTTGAGCGCCAGCCCCATGCCCTGGGCCAGCGACAGGCCGATGCGCAGGCCGGTGAAGGTGCCGGGGCCGCGGGTGACGGCGATGCGCGACAGGGCCGCAGGCGCAATGCCCGCTTCTGCCAGGCAGGCGTCGACCATGGGTGCGATGGCCTCGGCATGGCCGCGCTCCATGACGGCAAAGCGGCTGGCCAGAAGCCGCGCCTGACCCGCGTCATAAACCGCAGCGGAACAGGCCGAAAAACAGGTATCGAGGGCGAGGACCAGCATGGCCCGCGGGGCCTTACAGCATGCGGCGGCGAATTGGAATGAAGGGGTCCCTTAACAACGTCTCACCCAGGGGAAACTCGTTCAAATGACGCGCATCCCTTCAACCAGTTTCACACAGGTTTAAACGATAAAGATGGCGGCGTGGACCTGCGCCCGCGATGGCGCGGGCTGGCCGGATTCGGCTGCAGGACCGTTGGAGGGAGACCGGCTCTTTGTCGGACGTGAAGGCAGACATTGCAGCGGCCGTTGCGCCTCCGAACGACAGCGCGGAGCGGCTGAAGCAGGAACTCGACTACCTGCATTTCGCACTCGATGCCTCCGGGCAGGGCGTCTGGGAATATGACGGCGCCAGCAATCACTGGTCGTTCTCTCCGGCCTGGAAGCGGATGCGCGGCATCCCCGAAGACGAAGACTACACAGCCGACGATGACGGCTGGCTCGACAAGATCCATCCTGAAGATCACGTCATGGTACGCGATGCCATGGCCCGGCAATATGCCGGCGAGATGGATGACGTGTCCTTTGAATATCGCGAACGCCATCGCAACGGCCACTGGATCTGGATCCTGGCGCGCGGCCGCTGCGTGTCGGGCCATGGCGATGGCAAGCCGCTGCGCATCATCGGTACCGACATCGACATTACCGCGCTGCGCAATTCGCAGCAGGCCCTCGACCGGCTGAAGCGTTCCGAAGAGCGCTGGAAAGAGGCCGTCAACAGCGCTGAACAAGGCATCTGGGACTTCGACCAGGCCACCGGGGAGAATTACTGCTCACCGTCCTGGCTCGCCATGCGCGGCCTTCCCGTCGACAAGCCGCCGCTGGAAGTTGAGCAGTGGCTTGCCGGTATCCACAGCGATGACCGCGAGGCCGTCCGGTCCTGCATCGACCAGCAGGCGGCGGGCACGATCCGCCACATCTCGATGGAATACCGGGAATGGCACCGGGCGGGCTACTGGATCTGGATCCTGGCACGCGGCCATGCGGTGGGCTTCGATGCGGAAGGCAAAGCCACGCGCTATGTCGGCACCGATACCGAAATCACTGCCCTCAAGCAGCGCCAGACGGAATTCGAGACCCTCTCGCAGCGCCTGAAACTTGCGCTTGCCACATCGGCGATCGGCATATGGGAATTCGATCTCGCCTCGCGCGTCACCTGCTGGGACAAGCGCACCGCCGAACTTTTCGGGCTTGATGCCGTTGGCGAGGTCTGCATTCTTCCAGGAATCTGGGAGGCGGCCATCCATGCCGATGACCGCGACATGGCGGTGGCGGTGACGGAGGCCTGCATTGCCAGCGGCCGCACATTCAGCTTCGACTACCGCATCACCATGCCCGACGGCAGCTTGCGCCACATGCGCTGCCGCTGTTCGACCATGCGCGAGCCCGGAGGCCGCGGCAAGATGATCGGCGTGAACTGGGATATCAGCGACGATATCGCCCGCACCGAGACGATCCGCCTTGCCAAGCGCCTGGCCGAGGAACGCAGCCAGCAGCTGGAAGAGGCGCGCCAGAGCCTCGAGTATTCCGCCCTGCACGATGCGCTCACCAGCCTTCCCAACCGCCGCTACGTCGACAGGATTCTGGCGGAACTCAGCAACAGCGCGTTGCGCAGCCGCAGCATCACGCTCCTCAACATCGACCTCGACCGCTTCAAGCAGATCAATGACACCAAGGGCCACGCCGCTGGCGACGCCCTGCTGATCCACATGGCACGGCAGCTCAAGGCCTGCGTGCGCGACATCGATATCGTCGCGCGCATCGGCGGGGATGAGTTCGTCATCATCATGGCGCCGCCGCCGCCCTCTGCCGGCCTGCAGCAGATCGTCAACCGCATCATCGAGGCTGCCGCCCGCCCCATGGCATGGAACGGCTACGAATGCCGCAGCGGCGTCAGCATCGGCATCGCCGAATCGTCGCCCGGAGTCGATGCCCGGCAGCTGCTGATCAATGCCGATATTGCCCTGTACCGTTCCAAGCGCGCCGGACGCAACCGCGCCGCCTACTACACCGCCGCCCTGCAGGCCGAAATCATCGCCAA
The DNA here is from genome assembly GCA_020161855.1 of Pseudomonadota bacterium. Lineage (GTDB taxonomy): Bacteria > Pseudomonadota > Alphaproteobacteria > Rhizobiales > Aestuariivirgaceae > Aestuariivirga. The sequence continues at coordinate 22,244 of JAIUNJ010000001.1, read as the reverse complement.
CAAGCAATGTGCCGATGATATCCTCCAGGGTCTTGACCGCAACGAATTCGAGCCCTTCTTCCAGCCGCAGGTCGATGCCCACACCTTCGAGATCATCGGCATGGAGGCGCTGGTGCGCTGGCGCCACCCGCAGCGCGGCCTGCTCACGCCCGAAAGTTTCATTCCCGTTGCCAATGACCTGCACGCGCTCGGCACCATCGACCGTATCGTGCTCGAGAAATCGGTGGCCCACATGTTCGACTGGGAGGAGGACGGCGTGTCGGTGCCGCTTGTCTCGGTCAACGTTTCCGCACGGCGGCTTGGCGATGACGTCTTGTTCGACAATCTCGCTGCTCTTCGCATTGACCCTTCACGGGTTTCCTTCGAGCTTGTCGAATCGATCTTCCTCGACAACCGCAACGATATTCTCTCCGCCAATGTGAAGCGGCTGAAGGACATGGGGTTCAAGATCGAGCTTGATGACTTCGGCACCGGGCACGCGTCGATCGTCAGCCTGCTCAATATCAACCCGCACCGCCTGAAGATTGACCGCCAGCTGGTGCGGCCTGTCGTCGAAAGCGAAGCCCAGCGCCGGCTGGTGCGCTCCATCATTGAGATCGGAAAGTCACAGGGCATTTCCGTTTGCGCCGAAGGCGTGGAAACAGCCCAACATGTCGATATCCTGCGTGATCTCGGCTGCGACAGCCTGCAGGGCTATTATTTTGGCCGCCCCATGCCCGCTTCGGAGGTGGTCCGCTTCGTCACCGAGCGAAGCTGGGTGTCGCGCTATTTCGAGGAATCGCGTTCGGGCGGCGTCGATAGCGCGGTGCTGCGCGAATTCATGCGTCAGAACGGCCTGAAACTGCCCAAGGCAGGCTGAAGATCTTTCTTTTCTCAAGACTTTTTCGTTGATTTGTCGCCTGTCATCGCCAAATCTCGCCTTTGCATAACATCAATCAAAGACGGGAGTACCGGTGCCACACGAAACGCCGCTTATTGCCACCATTGCCATCGGTCTCGGCCTGGCGTTTCTTTTTGGCCTCGGGGCACAGCGGCTGAAGCTGCCGCCCATTGTCGGCTATCTCATGGCGGGCATTGCCGTCGGTCCCTTCACGCCGGGCTTCGTGGCTGACCAGAAGCTTGCTTTTGAACTGGCGGAGATCGGCGTCATCCTGCTGATGTTCGGCGTCGGCCTGCATTTCTCGCTCAAGGACCTGCTTTCCGTGAAGGCCATCGCCATTCCGGGGGCCATCGGCCAGATCGCCGTGGCGACGCTGCTCGGCATGGGGCTTGCCTATATTCTTGGCTGGGGCGCGGGGGCGGGCTTCCTTTTCGGGCTTGCCCTGTCTGTCGCGAGCACCGTGGTGCTGCTGCGTGCCCTGCAGGAACGCCGCCAGGTCGAAACCGAGAAGGGCCGCATTGCCGTGGGCTGGCTCATCGTTGAAGACCTGGTGATGGTGCTGACCCTGGTGCTGGTGCCGGCACTCTCGGGCTTCCTTGGCGGTGCCAATCAGGCAACGGTCGCCAGCTCCGGCCTCGTCGGTTCACTTGGCCTGGGCTCGATCTGGGAGGCCCTGCTGCTGACCGCCGTGAAGGTCGGTCTCTTCATCGCCCTCATGCTGGTGGTCGGGCGCCGCCTCATTCCCTGGGTGCTTCACTATGTGGCCCATACCGGCTCGCGCGAACTGTTCCGCCTGGCGGTGCTGGCCATAGCGCTGGGTGTCGCCTACGCCTCCGCCAATCTTTTCGGTGTGTCCTTCGCGCTGGGGGCGTTCTTCGCCGGCATGGTGCTGGCCGAGTCGCAGCTCAGCCATCAGGCGGCCAAGGAAACGCTGCCGCTCCGCGACGCCTTTGCGGTGCTGTTCTTCGTATCGGTCGGCATGCTCTTTGATCCGGGCATCCTGCTGGCCCAGCCGCTCGCGGTCATTGCCACCTGCTTCATCATCGTCTTGGGCAAGTCGGTTGCCGCCTACTTCATCGTGCGCGCCTTCGGCTATCCTAACAGCACCGCCCTCACCATCTCGGCGAGCCTCGCCCAGATCGGCGAGTTTTCTTTCATCCTCGTCGTGCTCGGGCTCAAGCTCGAGATTGTATCCGACATGGCGCGCGACCTCGTGGTCGCCGGCGCCATCTTCTCGATTGTGGTCAATCCCCTGATCTTCCAGGCTATCGACCGCCTTGCCCCGCGTGACGAGCCGTTGCCGGAACCTGTGCCTGCGCCGGCAACGGGGCAGGTCGTGCCGGAGCCGGTCAAGCGCGAAGAAACGCCCACCAGCCTCAACGGCCATGTCATTCTTGTGGGCCACGGGCGCGTCGGCTCACGGGTCGGCAAGGAGCTGCAGGCCGCCAAGGTACCCTTCCTCGTGGTCGAGGAAGACGACTCCAATCTTGCCGAATTGCGGGCGCAGGGAATCGAGACCTTTAGCGGGCCATGTGGCGAGCAGGCGACGCTCGACCGTCTCAACCTCAAGGGCGCGCGCAGCCTCGTGCTGGCAATTCCCGAAGCGTTCGAGGCAGGCCATCTCGTCGAAGCGGCCAAGGCTGCGAATCCGGGGGTACGAATCGTGGCCCGGGCGCACAGCAGTGAAGCTGTCGAGTACCTGCAGAAGCTCGGAGCCGACGTTGTTCTGATGGGCGAGGAAGAACTCGCGCATGGACTCAGCCGCGCCGTGCTGGCGTGAGTGTTCGCCTTGGCGCGTGAAGGCTAGTTCAGGCCCAGTGACTTCAGAATGCGGTCAAGCACGCGCCCCGGCCTGAGGTCGGTTGCGGTGATCCCCGTCTTCGTCCGCACCATGTCTTCGCCGGCCTCGATCATGTTGTTCGCATCCTTGTCCAGCCGCACGGTGTCGTAGGGCCGCTTGTCGGTCAGCCCGGTCCAGACATAGTCAAACGGCTTGTCGATGGTGATGCCGCAGCTCAATGCGCATTCCTGCACCGGGCTTTGCACGCCAGCATGGAGCTCCTTCAATTGTTCGGCAATATCGGAAAAATCATTCGAGTCCGGATCGTCCTCGAGCTTGTCGAAGATTTCGCCCGCGATATCGCTCATGTTGGATTGCCGTTCGCGCGGTGCACTGTTGCCATACTGAACCATGTTCCACGCCCCGTGCAGGGCGGGCCCGGCCAGTGGATAAACGCCGCCACAAAGCCGCATCATGAACTTCCACTGGATGTAGTTCACGACCTGGGCGTGTTCGCAGATACCGAAGAACTCGACAGTGGGCGCGCAGACAGGATCGGCGCGCGGAATGGCGCACATGTTGCTGGTCGGCGTAAACCATGGCCTGCGCCAGTGCCTGACGTTTCCGTTCTTGGTGCGTTGCACCCAGGCATCGAACTTCTTCTCATAGACGTAGGGCTTGTCCTCCTTGTTGAGCGGCTGCGGCACGGCATGCCGCGGGCTGAGCTCGACGATATCCCAGGCCGTCCCGCCGGTGCGCGGGTCAATCAGCGAGCGGCAGGCAGATTCCTGTTCGTCCGGATTGTTGTTGTAGTCCGCCATGATCTTGCGCAGCGTGGCAATGACCGCAGGTGTTATGTCGGGTCCGCAAATCTTGCGGTCATCGTCGGGCGGATAGGAGGCCGGGAGCGGCGGTTCGGCGAAGGGATCGGGGGGCTCCGGGCTTGCCGTTGGCGGCGTACTGGTGCCCGAACCTTCTGTTCCTGTTCCCTTGTAGGAAAGCCCAGGCTTGATCGTGGTGCTCCACTCATAGTCGAAGGGCTTTTTCTCGGGCGCTGCCGTGATGGTTTCTTCGGGTGGCGCCTCGGCGCTGGCAGGTGTCTCCGGCTCCGGCGGCTGCATGGCCACGGGAACAGGGCAGTGCCGCTTGACGCAATCTTCATGCTGCTTGATCCGGTCGCGCAGGATGGCCCATTCCTTGATAATGAGCGTTTCCAGATCGTCGTTCAGTTCTTCGGAGGCTGCGATGGACTCCGTCAGGCGCTCGATCTCACGTGAATAGAACACCTTGTCGACCGAGCCTGCGCGCGGCAGCTTGGATTGCAGGTCGGCGAGTTCGGCCTTCCGGGCCTCGACGTCGGTGCGCCGGTCGTGCAACCGGCGTGCATCCTCGCCAATGATCTCCTCATAGCGGAGGATGCTGTCCCAGAGGGCTTCACAATCATCGCAGTTCTTCTGGGCGACAACCGGGAACTCCGGTGGCACAAAGACGGGCTTCTCTTCGGGTGGCTTGGCGGGTGCTGCTTCTTCCGGTGGCTTCTGCTGCTTCGGTGGCTTCTTGACCGGCTTCGGCTTTTTCTTTTCGCGCGGCTTGCTGGCCACGGGCTTGTTCTTTTTCTTTGCCGTCGTCTTCGCGCCAGGGTCTGGTTCTTGTTCCCGCGTCCGCGATGAGATGATGCCCTGGATGATGATGCCGGCGCCCTGTTCGATCAGCTCGCGCTGCAGGTCCTTGTCCCGCTTCTTGTGGCCGGAATGCCGCCCAGCATCCTCGCGTTTGTGCTGCAGGCATTTGTCCCCGGCCATTTCGAGGCATTTGACTTTCATCTTCTTGGGCTTGGATTTCGGTTTGTTCTTGCCGAACTCGATGGTGAGCTGTGACACCTGCACGGTGTCTTTGGCCCCTGCGGTCGCGGCAAGAACGAGAGGCAGGGCAAGGGTGATCGCCGCCCAGAGCATCCGCGCAAGCACCCAATCCAGAATTCGCATGAACCACCTCTTTGTCTGCAACTAAAGAAGTTCACTCAACCCTGTATTGTCGAAGAGCTTGCGCCCACGCGGAGCGCGAAACAAGCCCAGATAATACGAAATCCGGATGCCGCCTTGCGCGGTTCATGCGGGACTGCATCGGCACGCGATACACTTTTTAAGTGCATTGATGTAATGTAGATTCTCGCGAAGGTAGTTCAAATAGCGAAATCTCAGAATTTTCCCTTGCGTCACTGGCCGTTTGCGACGACATTTACCTGCGCCGGATTTGTTCGGCGGGCTGATCACACATCGTACCCACTGTGCAGGTTCAAGAGCGAAAACGATGCGCTGCCCGAACAAGACAGAAGATGAGGAGGGACGGCTGCGTGCCGTCGCAGAGCACGGGCTTGGCCAGGAAACGACGCCGGGCCTCGATCCGATCGTGGGAATTGCCGCCAGGATGTTCGATTGCCCCGCGGCGGCTGTGAACATCATCGGCCATGAAACTGTTTTCCTCACCTCGGCCCACGGCATCGATACCTACGATCCTTCGCGCGACGTGTCCTTCTGCGCCCACGCCATCAACGGGGATGACGATGTGATGGTGGTGGAGGACGCAACACTCGATCCACGCTTCCACGACAATCCGCTGGTGGCCAGCGGCTGGATACACTTCTATGCGGGCGTGCCGCTGCGAACGGCAGATGGCCATGCGCTTGGTGTGCTCTGTGTCATCGACGGCAAGCCTCATCCGCAGTTTTCGCCGCAGGACCGTGCCAGCCTCAAGGAGATGGCAAAACTCGTGCTCGACAAGCTCGAGCTGCGGCGGCTGCAGGTTGCGGCCGCAAGCCATCCCGCCCGTTTTGAAGCGAGTGCCGCAACCTCTCCCAATGCCATCCTGTGCTTTGACGCGAGGTCTCAGATCACGGCCTGGAACGACGCCGCAGCGGCCATGTTCGGCCGCACGGCCAGCGATGCCCTCGGCCTGCCGGTCGACATGCTGGTGGCCGAGGCAGACAAGCCCATCGTTCATGCCGGGATCGCGCGCGTTCTGGGTGGCGGGCTGCCACGCACCGAGGGCACGGAATTGACGGGGACGCGCGCCGATGGCGGGCATTTCCCGATCGAGATCCACTGGTCGCGCTGGCTGGAAGGCGACGCGATGCATTTCGGCGTGATCATCCGCGACATGACGGTGAAGAAGCGGGACTATGACGCGCTCTACCAACTGGCAAACTACGACAAGCTGACCGGTCTTCCCAATCGTAATTTCCTCGCAGGCCAGGTGGCCGATATCCTGCAATCGGGAATGGCCATGTCGCTGGCCGTCATTGATCTCGTGGACTTTACCGACATCAACAATTCACTCGGGCATGCCGCCGGAGACCAGGTGCTTTGTGTCGTTGCCGAGCGCATCCGCCATTGCGTGCCGGATGCGGAACGGGTGTTCCGCCTCAGTGGCGATGAGTTTGCTGTTCTGCTGCCCGGTGAACAAGACCATGACCGCCTCGAGGCCCTGGCACAGGCGATCAATCGCAAACTCGAGCAGCCGATTGTGGTCGAGGCCCAGGAAGTCTGGGTGTCGAGCAATTGCGGCATTGCGCTGGCACCGCAGCATGGCCGGTCCTTTGAGGAACTGACGAGCAGTGCCCAGCTGGCGCTCTTCCAGGCCAAAGGCAGCGGGCGTGGCGGCGTTGCGCATTTCGTTCCGGCCCTGCGCGCCGATGCGATGGCGCGCCGCATGCATGATGCGGAACTGCACAGGGCGCTGGAACGCGGCGAGTTCACGCTGTTCTATCAGCCGCAGGTTCTGCTGCGTGATGGCAATGTTGTCGGTGCAGAGGCACTGATCCGCTGGAAACATCCGGTGCGTGGCGTGCTGGCCCCTGCGGCTTTCCTGCCGGCGCTTGAGGCCGGCGTGCTGGCGGCGCCAACCGGCAAATGGGTGCTGGATGCTGCCTGCGCCCAGGCGGCAGAATGGCGCCGCAGTCATCCGGAGTTCCGGATCAGCGTCAATCTCTTCTCGGTACAACTGCGCGCAGGCGATCTGCCGGAGATCGTTGCCGAGACGCTGCGCCGGCATGAGTTGCCGCCGGAGGCCCTCGAACTGGAAATCACCGAGAACATCATTCTCGATCAGCAGCATTCGGTGCTGGAGCAACTCACCACCTTGCGCGACAGCGGCGTGGCATTGTCCTTCGACGATTTCGGCACAGGCTATGGTTCAATGAACCTGCTGAAGGACTATCCTGTCACCCATATCAAGATCGACAAGGGCTTCACCCGCGTGGTGCAGACCTCGCCGAAGGATCGCGCGATCGTCATGTCGCTGATCAACCTGGCGCGGCAGCTGGGCTTGCGTGTGGTGGCCGAAGGTGTCGAGAATGCCGAGGATGGCATGTTCCTCCGCGCCCTCGGCTGCGAAAAGGGGCAGGGCTATTTCTATGGCAAGCCGATGCCCCCCGCCGTCTTCGCGGAACGTTACTTCAGCGAGGAAGCACAGGTTCTCGCCGGGTGAGCGCGGGGACCTAAAGCACGCATCGCACTCTCTGGTTACGGCTGATTGCTTGCCTTGGACTCAGGAAGCGATTTGTTGCTCAGGTGCGGTGCACCGGCACTGGGAAAATTCGAAGACTTGAATCTGATGTCTTCGAGAAGCTTTCGGTTGGCGGCCAGCAGGTCGGCCACAAAGGCAACAAGGATCGTCTGAAAACCGATACCGAGCAGCACGGCCGCAAGGATCAGCGACTGGATGCGGCCCTCACCGAAGCCCGCGAGATAATGCCAGAGGAATCGCATACCGATCAGGAAGCCGGCAGCGAACAGCACAGACCCTATGACTCCGAAGAAGAGGAAGGGCCGGTAGATGACGAAGATACGGACAATCGTGACGATGCTGCGCCGGATGTAGGAGGGGATGCTCCTGACGAGGCGCGACGGCCGCAGATCCTTGTTGACCCGGATTGGCACCGAAACGATGGCCATGTTCTTCTGGCCAGCCTGAATGATGGTTTCCAGCGTATAGGTATAGTTGTTGAACACCATCATGTGCTGGGCGGCCGCCCGGCTCATGGCGCGGAAGCCGCTTGGCGCATCGGGCACATCGGTCTTGCTGGCCACCCGCACGACCCAGCTGCCGAGTTTCTGCAGCAGCTTCTTGACCGGCGAAAAATGCTCGATCGCCGAGATCGGCCGGGCACCGATGACAAGATCGGCGCGGTGCTCGAGGATCGGCGCCACAAGGGCCGGAATGTCAGCAGCGTTATATTGGTCGTCGGCATCGGTGTTGACGATGACATCGGCACCATGGCTCAGGCAGGCTTCGATCCCCGTCATGAAGGCCTTGGCGAGGCCACGGTTCTTGGGATGCCGGACAACATGATCAACGCCGTTCGCCCGTGCAATCTCGGCCGTATTGTCACTGCTGCCATCATCGATGACGAGCCATTCGACGGAGCTGAAACCCGGCACCTGCCGCGGAAGGGCTGAAAGGGCGATGGCAAGCGTTTCCGCCTCGTTGAGGCAGGGAATCTGGATGATCAGTTTCATGGCTGTGCTGTGCCGGCCTTCAGCAAGTTGGAAGTCATGTCACCTGGGAACTCTTGCAGGCTCTGGATGAGCATGCTGGTTGCAAGGGCACTCCTACTACATGCTCCCGGTTCGGTCATCTTGATAGTTCCGGTGCCGGGCGCCTGCCATCACTTGAGCTTTCCTCAGGGCGCGATGGAGCTTTCCTCAATTGTTCTGGGCCGCGCAGCGCGCATTCTGCACAGCAGCATAACGGACGTGCTGGCGGTCGAGGCGCGGGGCCCCGGGTGTCAGCGCGTTCTCACAGGAAGAGGAGTGCTGAATCATGCCGGGCAAGCCAACACTACGATCTGGACCCATCTCGCGCCGCAAGCTGCTGCGCAGTGCAGCCGCTGGCGGAGCGGCTATTTCTGCGACGGCAATTGGCAGCAAGATCTTCGCGCCAGCCGTGGCGCAAGCCCCGGCCAAGGTGCGCATTGCCTGGACCGAGGTGGCCGCCTGCCATGCCCCACTGGGCTTCGGCGTGGACAAGGGCTTCTACAAGAAGCATGGCGTGGACGTGGAGCTCTTCTATCAGGGCGCCTCGGGCCAGACCCTGATTCAGGCCCTCGCCACCAACAAGGCTGATATCGGCGCCGGCCTCGTGCTCGATTGGCTGAAACCCTTGGAACAAGGCTTTGATGTGAAGCTTTTCGTCGGCTCTCATGGCGGCTGCCAGCGGCTGCTGGCCTCGGAGGCTTCCGGCATCACCGACATCAAGCAGGTCGCCGGCAAGCGCATCGCCTCCTATGATGTGGCTTCACCGCCCAAGATCGCCTTCCAGGTCACGCTCGCCCGTAACGGCATCGATCCCGAGCAGGGCGTGGAATGGGTGACGGTGCCTTTCGACATCGTCGGAGAGGCGGTCAAGCGGGGCGATGCCGATCTTGCGGCGCATCTCGACCCCTGGGCCTACAGCATCCAGAAGCAGTTCGGCCTCAAGCTCATCGCTGATACCCAGACCGGCATTTATCAGGATGCCGTATGCTGCGTGCTTGGCGCCAATGGCCCGTTCCTCAAGGACAACCCGGATGCGGTGCGCCGCGTGGCTCAGGCCAATCTCGAAATCCATGAATACACCGCCAATCACCCGGACGAGGTCGCGGACTGGTATCTCAAGGCGTTGAACCCGGGCCTGCCGCGGGCTGATCTCGTCGAGATTCTGGCGGGCATCGTCTATCACAATCATCCTGTGGGCGAGCCGCTGATCAAGGAGATCAAGCGGGCCGCCGATGATCTCAAGCTCACCAAGGTCCTTGATGCTGCCACCGATGCGGATGAATTTGCCCGCCGCGTGACCATCGACATTCTTGCCTGAATTTGAATGTCGTCAGCAGTTGCCGATGTCGAGACCGGCGCAGCGCTGTCAGTTGCGCGCCGCGCTGAGGCCTTCTGGAACACGGGCCTGCTGGCAGGCCTTGCCTGGTTGGCGACGGCGCTTGTCACCTATGTCCTCCCGGATGTGGTGCCCTGGGGATCGACGATGCTTTTCGCTGTCCTGTGCGCTGCCGTGGCGCTCGCCCTTCTTGCGCTCGTGCCCGGTATCCGCCTCCTGCCGCAGCGGATAGCGGCCAAGCTCCGGCACTATGGCCCCTGGCTTCTGGCGCTCGGCCTGTGGCTCCTTTTTTGGGAGTTCACGACGGCCAAGACAGGTTGGCTGCCAAAGCCGTTCTTCTCGCCGCCGCAGGGCCTGATCCAGGTCTATGTGGCCGATGGCCAGCGCCTGCTGATCTGCATTGCCTATACGGCGCGGCTCTGGCTGCTGGGTTTCTTTTCGGGAATAGCCGTGGGCTATGTCATCGGCCTCGCCCTCGGCTGGTCCAGGAGCTTCGCCTATTGGGGCATGCCGTTGCTCAAGCTGATCGGCCCGGTGCCGGCCTCCGCCTGGATTCCGGTGACCTTCTATTTCTTCCCCTCCACGTTCCAGGCGAGCATTTTCATCGTTGCCCTGTCCTGCGGCATTCCCGTCGCCATCCTGACGGCTTCCGGCGTCGGTGCCATCAACAAGGCCTATTATGAGGTGGCGCGCACCATGGGCGCCGGCACCTCCTACCTGATCCGGCACATCGCCATTCCGGCCTCGCTGCCGCATGTCTTTGTCGGCCTGTTCATGGGGCTGTATTATTCCTTCGCGGTGCTCGTGGTGGCCGAGATGCTCGGCGCCAAATATGGCCTCGGCTGGTATATCCAGTTCCAGACCGCCTATTCGGCCTATGCCAATGTCTATGCCACGCTGGTGATCATGGCGCTCATCTGCGCCGGGCTTGTGAAGGCGCTGTTCACTGTGCGCGGCCGCTTGCTGCGCTGGCAGCAGGGGTTCATCGCATGACCGCGGGCGCACATACGGAAACAGGCCGCGGCGTTGCCGTCGATGTGCAGTCGGTCAGCCACGCCTACAGCATCGAAGGCGCACCCCTGCCGGTGCTCGACAACATCTCGCTGCGCGTGGAGCCGGGCGAGTTCGTCTCGTGCCTCGGGCCTTCGGGCTGCGGAAAATCAACTTTGCTGCGCCTGCTGGCTGGCCTTGAAACGCCAAGCAGGGGCTCGCTTCTTTCCGGCTCCGCGCGGATCACCGGGCCGCACCCGTCACGCATCCTTGCCTTCCAGGATGCGACGCTCTTTCCCTGGGCCACTGTCTGGCAGAATGTGGCGGCGGGGCCGACGGCGCGCAACGAACTCCGTGGCAGCAGGCAGCGGATCGACGAGGCCATCGCGCAGGTGGGGCTCTCCGGGTTTGAACGGGCCTATCCGCATCAGCTTTCGGGCGGCATGGCGCAGCGCGCAGCTCTGGCGCGCGCCCTGGTCAACGATCCGTCGGTGCTGTTGCTCGATGAGCCCTTTGGCAAGCTCGACTCCTTCACGCGCATGGCCTTGCAGGATGATCTCCGCGCCCTCTGGGAGGAGAAGCGCTTTACCGGCATTCTGGTCACCCATGATGTTGAGGAGGCCATCCTTCTTTCGGAGCGCGTGCTGGTCTTCAGCGACAGGCCCGCGCGCCTTCTGCGCGAATTCAGGATAGACCTCGGCAACGACAGGGAGCGCACCAGCCGGAAGGTTGTGAAGCTGCGCGGCGAGATCTTGTCGGCGCTCAATCTCGGGCATCGCGGCAAGAAGAGGGAGGCCGCATGAGCAGGCACGCACTCCCGTTCCTGTCGCGCTGGCCGGCCTTTCTCGCCATCCTGGGCGGCCTCGCTGTCCTGAGCGCAATCATCTGGTGGGGGCTGGTGTTCCGCCAGGTGGTTTCCGCCGGCTACATGGATCTGTCCAGTTCGTTCCGTTGTGCCGGTTTCAACTCCACCATCTGTGACCTCGCCATGTCGCTGTGCACACAAAAGCACTGGCTGAACATCACCTGGTATTCACCCCTGCTGCTCTGGCTCGGCCTCGCCGCAGCCAGCGTCGGACTTCTGGGCGGAAGCTGGCGCCACGACCAGTCGGTGGAGTAGCGGCCCGCTTCACCCGGCCGTCCCGCGCTACGCGCCCGCGCCGGAGAGCAGCGCGTCGAGCTGCGCCAGCTGTTCCGGCAATGCGGCAGCCGAGCCCTGGAGGGCTTCCACAAGTGCCTCTTCGGAGGGATAGATTTCGTGGAAGGTCAGCAGCGTCTTCCCGTTCCGGTCCTCGAGGGTGACGGTGGTGACGGCACCCTCTTCGCCCTCGTCGTTCGTCCAGACAATGCGTTCGTTCGGCACCACATCGAGGTATTTGCCGTAGAAAGCCATGGTGTTCGCGCCATCCACGCTGAATTCCAGCCGGTATTTACCCCCGGTGCGAACGTCGAGATCGCAGGAGACAAGCGAAACGCCCGACGCCGATTTCGGCAGCCACCAGCGCTGGAACAAACCGGACTGGCTCCACGCCCTGTAGACTGCCGCGGGTGGCGCATCGAATGTCCGCGTTGCGACGAGTTCGCGGTCTCCTTTGCGCGCGACCGGCGAGCCGTTCCGCCCGCCAGCAGTACCATCGACTTGCTGATTCATCGCTTATGTCCTGTTCGCTTAGCTGCGAGTGACTTCGCTCTAATCTGTTGTAGTCGCGAGCTTCTGCTGGGCCATCTGAGCTTTTCCCGCCTGAATGGCAGCCGCCTTTTCAGCAGCTATCATCTTAACTCGCGTGAGTTTTTCGTCGCGGACGTGTCGAGCGACATACCACTCTTCGAACAGCATTTCGATCAACTCAATCAATGCCTGTGCTTCACCAGGGTCGACATCAACAATCAAGCTGATGTCCCTCTCCATGTGAGCGCCAATATTACCTATCCCTCGGATCGCATCTATGGCTTCGACTGTTTCTGGTTCGACACCTTTGGGTGCTGAACCATCTTCGACCCGCTCTCGCAGCGTGTTTATCTCATCGACCAGTCGGGATTTGGAGATCCCGCAGAAGTCTCGAATCATGCCTTGAAGGCATCGGCGTGCTAGGGTTGCAGCAGACTTTGGACTCTTGTCTCTAATCAAACATGCTTCGCGATAGTCGTCACGCAGCGCGATGGGGATGTAGTCTGGTTGGGGCTTGGCATAGGAATCAGGTAGCAGGCGCCAAGATTGCAACTCTGCATTCTCGACCCAATCACCATTGTGCACCTTGGCCGTAACGTATGAAAAGGTCAAAGTTAACTCGTTGCAAGATGGGTTTGCGCAACGGATGGCATAAAAACTCACGCCAACATCACCCGCCCGGGGCTTGCCGAGATAAAGCTTTTTGAAGCTCTTAGCAAAGGTACTGTCTGTTACGACTTGGTGTTGGTTGCAGAAAGAGCATTGCCATTCAAAGGGGTTGATCGCCATCGCTACCAGTGCCGTTGGTGAGTATTTGGTGAGTTTAGAGCCGCGACCTTTTGTTCCGAACGATATAAACTACTCAAAGGCATGGCGCACCCGACAGGATTCGAACCTGTGACCTCTGCCTTCGGAGGGATGTTGCGGCCATTTCACAGGAATGCACCGTTTTTCATTAAGCATTATAGAACAATCAGTTAGACGGGCTACAGTTACGTCATCATACTCGCAAATGGAGCAGATTTCCCATTTTCTGCTTCCGGGACGCTTCCGTGGAAGCAACAAGTGTATTGAAGAGATGCCACGACTGTCAAAGAAGACTGTTGATGCCTGCGTCCCTAAGGATAGGGAATACTTCGTGTGGGATGAGGACATGCCGGGATTTGGCCTGCGGGTTTTTCCGTCCGGCAAGAAGTCATATGTTCTCCAGTATCGCCATCTTGGCCGTACACGTCGATATGCAATTGGTCTCCATGGCAAGGTCACTCCAGAAAAGGCACGTGAAAAAGCGATCAAATTGAGTGGGGTGATCGTAGATGGCCGGGACCCTTCGGCAGAGAGGCGAAGGCTACATCAGGAGATCGACGTCGCGGCTCTTTGCAAGGCTTACCTAAAAGAAGGGTGTCAAAATAAGAAAGCGTCAACTTTGGCGACCGACAAGGGGCGGATCGAGCGTCATATCATCCCACTTCTGGGGAAGTTGCGTGTTTCAAGTGTCACGAGCGGTGACGTGTCTCGGTTTGTCAATGATGTTATGTCTGGAAAGACCTCTGGTGACTTCAAAGGGGGGCCGCGCAGCATAGCCCGAGTGAGGGGTGGGAAAGGAGCCGCAGCTCGCACCACGGGCTTGCTAGGGGGGATATTCACATTCGCAAAGCAACAGAAGCTGATTGAGCATAACCCAGTCCATGGCGTCGCCCGACCGAAGGATGTCGAGCGTTCGCGCGTCTTGCAGCAGGAAGAGATAGTACGGCTTGGCATAATTCTAGAAGCCGAAGATAAAATCAACCCGATGGCAAAGAGGGCAGTGTGGCTGCTCATACTCACGGGTTGCCGCAAGTCCGAGATTTTGTCTCTGAAATGGGAGCACGTCGATTTCGACAAAGGCCTATTTCAATTGCCAGACAGCAAGACGGGAGCCAAGGTTGTGGTTGTTGGAAAACCGGCAATCGCTTTGCTGAAGAGTATTCCTCGTGAAGTCGGCAATCCTTATGTGCTTCCAGCCACGAGAGGAACGGGTCACTACACTGGGCTCCAAAAGGACTGGGAGAAGATCAGGAAGAAGGCCGCTATTGAGGACGTGGACATTCATGACCTTCGCCGGACATTTGGCAGTGTTGGTGTGAGTGACGGCGCAAGTTTACACAATGTTGGGAAACTCTTGGGTCACAAGGACCCCAGAACGACCATGGTCTACGCTCACCTAAATGACAGTGCGATGCGTAGTACCGCTGAGGAAACTTCCTTTCTGATTTGGAAGGCTTTGAATGGCGAAGACTAAGCGCAGCGCCAGCAATTTCATTTTATTGCTTAGTGATGGCGAAAGGAAAGCCGCTATTGCTGAGTTGCAGAATGTCGAGCACTTCACAAAATCTGACATACGTGACCTTGCATCACTGCTTTCTGATGAACCCCTCGACAATTCGTACAGCGATTTTCAACTCATAACGAAAAAGCGCAGCATTGGCCGAGCGAAGTCGGCCCTCCTACGGATTGAAGCGTATGAGAACGGCAGGGAGGTTTTCATCCGAGCTGCGCAACTCAAGGGCAAGCATCGAGCCCGCGTAAAGCAAGCGATACAGGAATTGAGCACCAGCATTCTAGTGGCTGGCTACAAGAAGGCTGGGGAGAAACCCCATAACCCTGCCGCAGGTACATTGCGAAGGGACTACGAGTATTTCCTTCAAGTGGAGCAGTTGCGCCGTGTAAATGGTCCGCTCGTAAGGTTGCCGCCGCTGCCCAGCGAAAAGGCAAAAGAAGCTGGAGATTGATTAGCGTTGTTCATTTGGTTGCTCTCTGTTGTTCTGCTCACCATCGAGATGGATTTTCGAGAGAGTTTTGGGAGTAGACCGATGAGCAATGAAACCCAATCCCCTTCCAGCCATAAAGCTGATTGGCTGTTGCGGACGGCAGACGCGGCCGCTTACTTGGGTGTAAGCGCAAGCCTGCTGAACAAGCTGCGCGTCTTGGGCGGTGGCCCCAAGTATCTGCGCCTCGGGAAGGCCGTGCGCTATTCGCAGGATGACCTTCGCGAATGGGTTCTCTCTCAGAAGTACGAGAACACTTCTCAGTACCCCTAAGGTCTTTTTTATCGGGTAGACGGCTGCTCGAACCAATGGCGGCAAGCCGCCTCAGGCCTGACTTCTGTATTTCGGTGAGTATGCGTTATGTCAGATGAGATCGCGTCTGAAGGCGCGACCTCGGGTCCACACTCGGTCGCTGCCAAGAAGTTAATAGAGAAGGTCGAGTACCTCAGCGCCACTGAGCCATATGAGTTCGATGGCAGCAAATGGGCTATGATAGACCGCAAGTCCGTCGCTGTTGAACTTGGCATTTCCGTTGATGTCCTTGCCAAGATCATCAATCTCCCTCCGTTCGTTTTTGACGTGGTCCTTTACGAAGGCAAGAAGGGAACGCTACTGAGGCTCGGACCCAAAGGCCCTCCTACATTCAGAACTGTCGGAAAAGCGATGGGAAAGGTGTGGGGGGCTAGAATGCGGCAATTCAACCAAGCGAAACACTCGCGTGAACTGGAAGCAGTTGCTGTGCATGAGCTGAAGGCATCTCAGTTCGAAAAAGAAGGCGCAATATCCGACGCGATGGCGAGCAAGTTGCTAGCTGACAAGCACTCCCTGAAGGCTACCAAAGCTGAGGCCGATTCAAAGATTTTTCGAAGGCCGAGCAAAAGCGAATTTGGATGCCTCGTAGGGCTCGCAGAGATTTGGGGTATCGACTGCGCTGTACCAATGTTGGTTCATGTGATCCGAAACTGGTCAAGGTTTATGGTCCAGCTCAAACTTGAGAATGCATTGAACGAGAACTTGGATCAGAAGTTGGGTGGTCGCTATTATGAGTTTCCCAATTTGGCTGTCATGCGCAAACACTGGTGGATCGGATTTGACCTCGTCCTCCATGACTTTCAGGAATGTTTTGGAAAGACAGACATTGCGATACAGACAGCCATGTTGAAGGTCGTCGATGGCAAAGGGCTTGCTGAGAGCCCTCACAAGGCAGCTATTGTGAAGTTGGTCTGCTCCTATGGCTTGAATGGCAAGCCCTAACCGTTTTGTTCTAATCCTTTTGTTTTCTTCTAATCTACATTAGTACCCTTAACAGAGGGACTAGAAGAATAAGAAAGGTACTATGAGGTGCTCAAGTTCCTTGAGCACCTCATAAGGCTTCTACGGGGAGAAGGAGCTAAGGACGAGAGAAGGCAACACACTACCCCAAAAAAATCTTGCGACGCCCTCAAATGCGGGCAAGAACTGGATGACTTATGTCTGACCAATTGAGAGCAAAAGTCCATGTAGGGCAGAGTTCTTGCTCTTCGAAACTCACTAACCGAACCGGCATTGTCGAAAAACTCGTTCTCTTTGCCATTCCTCACGGTTTTGGTTGTTCGCGGGGCCGTCTTACCCCTAGGATCGAAAGCTGGGTCACTCGATTTCGGCTCCCCGGAAGCAACCGAGGAGCAATTCATGAAACGACCTATTCTCACGATTGGCACATCGAACTTGTCATGGTCCGACTTTCAGCATCGGCTCGAACGCCATGGTGTTGATGTTGCGATTGATGTCCGCAGTTCGCCGTATTCACGCCATGCGCATTTCTGTCAACCTGTGTTCAAGGCGAAGCTGAACCACTTCGGGCTCAGCTACCTTCACCTGCCCGATCTTGGCGGACTGGCAAAGAATGACCCCCGGACCTACAGCGAGGCCGCAGCGTCCGTTTCCGTGCAAACAGCTTTGGAACTCGTCATGCACATCTCAACGCGGGGCCAACCTGTGCTGTGTTGCGCCGAGCAGGACCCCCTGCATTGCCATCGTTGCTTGATGCTCGCCCCGGAATTGGGAAGGGCCGGAGCCAAGGTCGTTCATATACTTCCCGATGGCAGGCTGGAAGATCACACAGCGACCGAGGCCCGCATGTTGCGGAAGTTGCGAATGCCAGAGAAGGACCTGTGGAAGGGCAAAGAGCAACTGCTGGCAGAGGCTTATGCCGCCCAAGAGCGGCGTATCAGGAAGATCAAACCATGACCGACACTCGACTAAATCCCCACTTTACGCGATCCCCAAACGAACAGCTTGAGCCCGATTTTCAGTTACCGGTCCCGTTGCCTGAAGAGCCTGCCTATGCACCCTACCTGAGGAACAGCCTCGCCGCGTCAAGCCAGCAGCAGTATCTCATTGACCTGAAGGACTTCGAGGCATGGGGTGGCTCATTGCCTGCATCTGCCGAAACGATTGCCAGCTTCATAGCAGATCGTGCCCAGACCTTGGCGGTGGCCACGATCACCAGAAGGCTTACGGGGTTGTCGAAGGTTCATGACGCTCGCGGGCTGCCAAACCCCGTGCGAACTGAATTGGTGCGGGCGACCATGAAAGGCATCAGGCGGCACAGAGGGACAGCCCAGCGCATGGCAACGCCGATGATGCGGGAAACACTTTTCGACGTGTTGAAGGCTATTGGTGACCGTCCCAAGGACAAGCGCGACAAGGCGCTGTTGCTGATTGGCTTTGCAACGGCGATGCGCCGGAGTGAGCTGGTTGCCCTCACCGTTGATGATGTCGAAACCGTTCGGCAGGGGTTGATCGTCCACGTCCGAAGGTCAAAGACAGACCAAGAGGCAGAGGGGCGGCGAATTGCAGTGCCCTTCGGTCGAACGCAGTGGTGCCCGGTGCGTTTTCTTGAGGATTGGCTAAGCATTACTAAGATCACCGAAGGTCCGATCTTCAGACGTGTGGACTGGTGCGGAAAGATTTCGGCGCTGGCCATGAAGCCGGAAGCGGTTTCGATTGTGGTGCGGGAACGTGTTGCCGCCGTTGGCTTATACCCGGAATCTTATAGCGGTCACTCGTTGAGGGCTGGCCTCGCATCATCGGCAGCCGAGGCCGGAATTGCGTCGTGGGCTATCCGCAGAACAACAGGGCATCGGTCGCAAGAGATGCTCGAACGCTACATCAGGGTTGGTGATTTATTTCGTCACAACGCGGCGGGCAGCCTTCTTTGAACTCTTGCTCGCGGTAGCTGGCTTACGTCTCTCAAGGATGCGCCGCCCGATAGACAGAAGTTCCAGAGCCCAGTCGAGTTCGGCGTCAGGCAGCGTTTCGAGCAGTTCTGCAATCTCGCCACGCTTGCCCCGATATGCCCCTTTGCGGGGGATTTGCGAGTAGAACAGTTCGGATGGGTCAACCTCAAGAGCATTAGCCAACCGTTGGATAGTCCCGAACCGGGCACCGGTAACGCCCGTCTCGATCTTGGCAATCATATCGGTGCTGACCTGAGCAGCTTCTGCCAGATCGTCCTGCGTCCACCTCTTGGATTTGCGGTGTAAGGCCACCAACCGACCAAAACGCCGTGCCAATTCTTCCATTATTGCCTCCGAGCCATAGGCTAGGGGCGGCGCTGCGGGGCATGAATGGAGGCTAAGGGCGGAACATCGTAATAAACTACCAGCTAATTGCAATTAATTGCATTTGCATGGCACCTTCAGCAACACATTTGCAATTAATTGCAATTAGCTTCCGGGAGTATGAAGCAATTCACCCGTTCACTGAGCCACATTCAGCACCTTACCAGCCGCCACGGAGTTCTGGCGATTGCGTTCGCCCTTTTGTCCACAACCTGCACCATGGCGGCACCTGCGTTGGCATCAGGCACCGGACCGGGTGACGATAATCCTGTGGCGGCTTGGGATTGGTGTATGCAGGAAGCTGTGAAGTCAGCAGTATGGAATGCTCACCTTGAGCCTGAAGCCGCAGTGCAAGACGCCTACAAGGTTTGCAGGCACGATTTCAAAGGCGCTCTGATGTCGTTGGCGGACGACACGCAGCGCAACGCCCTTCGCGCCCAATCGGCCTCTGACCACAGTATGCGGGTCGCCTTCGCAAAGGAAATGAAGGAAAAGGGCGATCCCATGTTGGGTGATTATGACCCCGACCCCAGCGCAAGCGAGCCACCTCAGCAAGGCAACAAGGGTGGAGAATCTGCTGAGATCGTCAAGGTTGCCACTCCGGCTGCCAGCCCTGACCTCCCAAAAATCTACTACGACCGTGGCGTTGTGAAAGCCAGGCGGCACACCGTTGCCTGCGTCTGGTCAAGCGACATCCCTAAGTGGATCTCGTTGGTCAACGCGGGACGCGACGACTTGACGACCCAGCTTAATTGTTTGCCCGTTCGAAAGGGCACAGCACTCATTCAAGTGGACGTATTGGGCAACATGCAGAAGGTTGTTGTCAAAGATGGTAGCACCGCGGAGGAATACTGGGTCAATGCCAGCGACGTGGCAAACGATTTGGACCAAGCCATCAGCGACAAGTGTCTCGGGCTCCTTGATCCGGCATATGATGTGTGCGCCAAGGTCCTGATGGACCAGTACGTGCCGAAATGAGTCCATGAGTCAAAGAGTTGCCACTGCGGCGATTTCGACATCTCGCACAACTTGCAGATCGGGCGAAAATGGCCAAAATGGCCTGATTCGGAGAGCACGTCCTGATGCAGATTATGTCAGCAAAAGATGCAAAGTATGGGTTTGGTCGGTTGATTGATATTGCTAGGTCGGAACCCGTCACTGTTGAGAAGCACGGTCGACCAGTTGTGGTCGTGCTGTCTGTTGAGGAATATGACCGACTTAGGGCGCCCCAGACTGAAAAAAAGAAGGTTGCAAGAGACAAGCCCTCAATTGGCAGGAAGCCACGCGGTTAGGCAAAAGCAAGATGGCTGTCCCAGCAAACCCAAAAATCTACCACATTGTGCATGTCGATAAACTTGCGTCGATTATTGAACAAGGTGCCTTGCTACCGGACTCGATCATGGCCCAGCGGCAGCAAGGCACAGTCATTGGAATGCAGGAAATAAAACAACGACGGCTCACCCTCCCTGTAGATTGCCATGGAGGAACATTCGTTGGCGAATATGTTCCATTCTATCTCTGCCCGCGTTCTATCATGCTGTATGTCATTTGGTGTGCCAACCATCCCCAGTTGGCGTACAAGGGCGGGCAGCAACCGATACTTCATCTTGAAGCCGATCTTAAGCAGGTCGTGCAGTGGGCCGAAAAGAACGGGCAAAGCTGGGCATTGTCCTTATCAAATGCTGGTGCGTACTACACACAGTTCCGAACCGGCCTCGACAAGTTAGGTGAAATCAACTGGGAACATGTCGCTGCAACAGACTTTCGTGCTGCCGCAGTGAAAGAAGCCAAGCAGGCAGAGTTTCTCTTGCGGAACAGCTTCCCATGGCATCTTGTTCAGCGAATTGGTTACCTAGACAGACCTAATGCTCCACCCAGCGGGGTGTTGGCCAAGATCATAGACGCCCTAAAGGGCGCGAAACACAAGCCGGTGGTCGAGAAGTGCAATCACTGGTACTATTGACGGAGGATGAGCATGATTGAATTCACAAAAGGAGACTTGCTGACGGCGGACGTTGAAGCCCTCGTCAATACGGTGAATTGCGTCGGCATCATGGGTCGCGGCGTGGCCCTACAGTTCAAGAACCGATTTCCTGCCAACTTCAAAGCCTACGAGGCTGCCTGTCTCCGCGAGGAAGTGCAACCGGGTCGGATGTTCGTTTATGAAACTGGAACGCTGACAAATCCAAAGTTCATCATCAACTTTCCGACCAAACGCCATTGGCGCGGCAAGAGCCGCATAGAAGACATTGAATCGGGGCTTCGAGCCTTGGCACAGGAAATTCGTTCGCGCCGCATCAAGTCAATTGCAATACCCCCGCTGGGCAGTGGGCTTGGTGGTCTAGAATGGAGCGATGTCCGTCCACGCATTGAAGACGCTTTGCGCGGTTTCAATGATCTTCGCGTAATTGTGTTCGAACCAAATGGAGCGCCAGCTAACTTCAAGGCGCGGGAAGTACCCGCAATGACTGCTGGTCGTGCTGCGCTTGTCTCACTGATGCACCGCTACCTCGGTGGGTTGATGGACCCATTTGTCAGCCTGCTTGAAATTCACAAGCTGATGTACTTCATGCAAGAAGCTGGTGAGCCACTTCGGCTCAAGTATGCAAAGGCACCATATGGGCCCTTTGCATCCAATCTGAGCCATGTTTTGCGGGCGATAGAAGGTCATCTTGTGTCGGGTTACGCTGACGGTGGTGACAAACCTGACAAGGAGTTGGAACTTGTACCCGGAGCGGTCGAAGACGCAGAAGCATTCTTGAACGATAAGAGAGACACCGTTTCAAGATTCGACCGTGTTGGAGATTTAGTTGCAGGTTTCGAGACACCGTTCGGTCTTGAGCTGTTGTCAACTGTTCATTGGGTCGTGAAAAACGAAGGCGCTAGATCGGCTACGGACGCGACTGCTCGTGTGCACGAGTGGAACGATCACAAGAAGCACTTCTCGCCCCGGCAAATTGAGATTGCCTACAGCACGCTACGTGACAAAGGATGGCTGCAGTCACTATAGAGGCATGTCGCCAGACATCTCGTGCCCAGTTCGTCATGGGCGCTCTATGGTGGCAAGAGTCAGCCCGTAGCTTCTAAAACAGCAGGCCGGTCATGATGTGCAACCAGCCCTTCTAGCGTCATGTTCTCCAGCAGCGCGTCATGCGGAATGAGAAGATAGCGCCATGTCTTTCCGCCATAGGTTTTTGCGTGAGCGTTGGCGTGACCGATCCAGACACGGGCAGCCTTTTCCTTCGCTTTAACCGTGTCATCTTCCAAGTCACGCTTCGCCTTGATTTCGACGATCAGCTTCTCTTTCTTGGTCTCCACCACAAAGTCAGGCTCATAGCGTTCAGTTCTGCGATACTCGATTTGAAACTGCTTCCTGCCGGGTTTGACCCAGCGCAGAACGTCTGATTCACGATCAGAGTCGATCAGGACCGCGAAGCGCCTCTCTTCATCAGACTGGAAGGACTGCTCCGGGAAGGCACACTTCTTGAAACCGCTGAAGACAAACTTCTTGGTATCGGAAGCGGGAACGATTGCCTTCTTGAAGTCTCGAACGTCGGACGGATTGGCAATCTTGAACGTTTGCCGCTGCAAGACCTGAAAGCCACGCGAGATGCGGGCCTGATAGCGGGTTGGCGTCTCGGTG
>JAIUNJ010000016.1 GCA_020161855.1 Pseudomonadota bacterium | reverse complement strand
CATCAATGGAATGGCCAGCGGAAAGGCCGCGACATTGCGCACATGGTCCACGGTGACGGCCTTTGTTGCAATATCGTGCTGGCGCTGGCCGCGCAGGTCAAACAGCATCTCGGCCGCTGACAGCAGGAGGAGCAGGCCACCGGCAATGCGGAAGGCGGCAAGCGAGATGCCGAGCATCTGCAGCAGCTTGGCGCCACCGAGGCCTGCACCGAGAAGAATGAAAAAGGCGATGAGACTGCCGCGCCAGGCCACCTCACGGCGCTGTGCCGGACTCAGATTCTGCGTGAGCCCGAGGAACAGGGCGCTCAGGAAAATGGGATCGCAGATGACGAGCAGCGTTGCGATGGCTGACGCGATGTAGTCCAGCATGGGCGGCGATGCTCTATCAATTCACGCTGTTTGGCAATTCCCGCTCGCGCCGGGCGATGAAGTCGGCGAGGCCTTCGGCGATGCCCTCGTCCATGGCCGGCTTTTCATAGGCGGCAAGCAGCGCCTTCGCCTTGTCGCGGCCGCGCGTGTCGTGATCCTTGGCGCCTTCTGCCGACCATTGCTCGAATGAATTGAAGTCCATGAGGCTCGGCATGAAGAAGGCCTTCTCGAAATGCTCGAGCGTGTGGGCGGTGCCGAGAAAGTGCCCGGCCGGGCCAACTTCGCGAACCGCGGCCATGGCATCCTTGAAGTCGTCAAACTTCAGACCGCCGGCATATTTGTACCAGCCGACGAGCTGCTCGGCATCGGTCACGAATTTGGAATAGCCGCAGGAAAGCCCTGCCTCGAGCCAGCCCGCCACATGCCAGATGTAGTTGGCGCCGGAAAGAATGGCGGCGTGCATGAGCATGTTGGCTTCATAGCCCGCCTGGGCGTCATTGAGCTTGGAGCCCACATGGAAGCCCGAGGTGCGCCACGGCAGATTATACTTCCGCGCCAGCTGCCCCATCACGAACATCATCTGGGCCGCTTCAGGCGTGCCACCCATGGGTGCGCCCGTCTTCATGTCGACGGTCACCATGAACTGGCCGTAGATGGCGGGTGCGCCCTTGCGCACCAACTGCGTGAAGGCAACACCGGCCAGCGCCTCGGCGTTCACCTGGGCCACGGCGCCGATGGAGGATGCTGAAGTGGAGGCGCCGCAAAGTGCGAAAGGTGCGAGGATCACCGGCTGGTTGTGTGATGCGTAGACGCGCATGGCATCGAGCATCGTGGCATCCCAGACCAGCGGCGAATTGCAGTTGGTGATGGAGACGACGACGGTGTTGTCCTTCACAAACGCATCGCCAAAGACGATGCCTGCCATCCGCATCACGTCCTCGGCGCGCTCCTTCGATGTGACGATGCCCATGAAGGGCTTGTCGCTGTAAGTCATGGCTGAGTGAATGATGTGGAGATGCCGCTTGGGCACGGGCACTTCCATGGGTTCGCAGCAGATGGAACTCGCCGAATGAAGTGCGGGCAGCATCTGGGCCAGACGGTGAAAGTTGTTGAGATCAGCCAGCGAACCGTAGCGCCGGACATTGTCGAGATCGCGCACAAAGGGTGCGCCATACATGGGTACGAAAACCTGGTTGCGCCCGCCGACACGCACGGTGCGCTCGGGATTGCGTGCGTGCAGGGTGAACTCCGGGGGCACGGTCGAGATGAGTGACATGAGCAGGTTGCGGTCGATGCGCACGCGCGTACCCTGCACATCTGCTCCCGCGGCCTTCCACATGGCGGGCGCCGTCTCGTCACGGAACTCGCAGCCGACCTCCTCAAGAATCTTGAGGGATTCGACATGGATCAGTTCCACCGCCTCATCCGGCAGCATCTCATAGGTCGGGATGTTGCGCACGAGCGTTGGGAAGGAGATCTGCGGTGCGGCGCGCAACGCTCTCCGGCCATCGCGGCCACCACCACTGCGGCGGCTGCCGGCCGCGGCCGGTGTTCCTACCAGATCTGCATTATTGGCCATGTCTTTGGGTCTCCAACTCCGCCTTACGGCCTTTCGATAGCGCATGTTCACCAGCAAGCGACAGATGGAGGCGGTTGCCGACCGGCATGTTGCAGAGCAGCACGATTGCAGCGGACCGGCAACTTCGCGGTCTCCCGGCGCGAGTGTGCGAAGACGCCGCCGGGTGCGCCATTTGATCACGCCGGGGCTGAGGGGCGCGAAACGCGCGGCTCGCTCAATTGACGGCTCTCATACTTTGGACCAACATCGCATGAGGGGAAACTGTCGCCAATCAGGTTGCTGGGGAGCAGCCTGGGCGATGAAAACCACATAAACATGACTGCTTCGCCCCTGAGCAGCGGGGAGGCCGTTATGGCTGTCAAAGACGTCTTGACGGAGGACGAAAAGGTTCTCCATGGAATGGGCTACGCGCAGGAGTTGGCGCGCCGCATGAGCGGGTTTTCCAACTTCGCGATTTCCTTCTCGATTATTTGTATTCTGGCGGGCGGCATCACGGCCTTCCCGGTGGCGATGTCGTCCGGTGGCGGCTTCTCTGTGTCTATCGGCTGGATCATCGGCGGCCTCTTTGCCCTGCTGGTTGCCGCCTCCGTCGGCCAGATCGCTTCGGCCTATCCGACAGCCGGTGGCCTCTATCACTGGGCCTCGATCCTCGGTGGCCGCGGCTGGGGCTGGCTCTGCGCCTGGATCAACCTCGTGGGGCTGATCTTCGTCGTGGCCTCGGTCAACTTCGGTGTCTACCTGTTGCTCAAAGACCTGGTTCTCACCGGCGTCTTCGGCATGGACACGAGCGCCTGGGGCGCCCTGCACGCCTCGATCTTCGTGACCGTCTTTGCGATCACGCAGGCCCTGTTCAACCACTTCGGCATCAAGGTGACGACGATGCTGACGGATTTTTCGGGCTATCTGATCTTCGTTGTCGCGGTTCTTCTGACCCTTTCAATGTTGATCTGGGGCGCGGGTTTTGATCTCTCGCGGCTCACGACCTTCGTCAACAACAGTGGCGAACTCGGTGGCAGCGTTGTTCCGGAACCACGCACTGCGCTGGTCGCCTTCCTGATCGGCCTGCTCTATCCGCTCTACACCATCACCGGCTTTGACGCCTCGGCGCATACCTCGGAAGAAACCCTGAACGCCCGGACCACTGTGCCCAAGGGCATGCTGCACTCGGTGTTCTGGTCCTTGCTCTTCGGCTTCTTCCTCGCGGCTTCCTTCGTGCTGGCCATGCCGGACACGGCCGCAGGCGCCAAGGATGGCTTCAATTCCTTCTTCAACCTCTTCAACAACCTGCCGATGCCGGTCTTCCTGAAGGCACTCCTTGCCATCGGCATCGTCGTTGCAAACTACATCTGCGCACTGGCGGGCATGACCTCGACATCGCGGATGATCTTCGCCTTTGCCCGCGATGGTGGCCTGCCGGCATCGAAAGCACTATCGACCATCCATCCGGTGCACCGCACGCCGGTGAACGCGATCTGGCTCACAGCCGTCCTCTCGGCTGCGGCCTGCTACTACGCGCCCTTCATGTTTGCCCTGGCGGCAGGCTGCGCACTCTTCCTCTATATTTCCTATGCCATGCCGGTCGCGGCGGGCCTGCTTGCAGAAGGAAAGACGTGGACCGAGTTCGGGCCCTTCCGTCTGGGCGTCTGGTCCAAGCCTTTCGCTGTCATCACGGTGATCGGCGTGGTCGTTCTCGCCTATGCCGGCATCCAACCGCCCTTCAACCCGATCATCCTGCCGCTTTTCCCTGATCTCGTGTTCCCGCTGAACCAGCTGACGAACCCGCTGATCTTCCTGGCGGTGGCCTTGGCTCTGGGGTGGTTCCTGTCGGAGCGCAAGCGCTTCAAGGGCCCGCCGATCGGCGCCGACGCGATCAAGCGCCGTCAGGCGGAAATCGCGGCCAAGGAAGCTGCACTCGCAAAGGCGGCCGCATAACAGTGTGTTCCCTGCCTGGGGGCGGCCTTCGGGCCGCCCTTTTTTATTGTTGGGTTTTCATGGCATGAGCAGGGACATGTCAGGGCGATTCGACATCGCAGTGATCGGCGGCGGCGTGGTGGGTCTTGCCATCCTGCGCCGCTTTGCCATGGCCGGTTTGGGCTGTGTTCTGCTCGAACGTGGCGCCGATATCCTGTCCGGAGCCTCGAAGGGCAACAGCGCCCTGCTGCACACGGGCTTTGATGCACCGCCGAAGAGCGTTGAGCTGGCTTGCATGCAGGCGGGCTATGAAGAATATCTGGCGATCCGCAAAAACTTCAATCTGCCTCTGCTTGAAACCTCGGCGATGGTCGTCGCCTGGTCCGAGGAGGAGAAAGCCAAGCTCGATGGCATTGTCGAGAAGGCCCACAAGAACGGCGTCGCCGATGTGCGCCTCCTGTCGCAACTCGAACTTCGCATTCGTGAGCCGAAGCTGGCTGGCGAGGCGCTCGCGGCAGCCCTCGTGCCGGGCGAACATGTCATCGATCCCTGGTCAGCACCGCTCGCCTATGCGCGCCAGGCCTTGGCTCATGGCGCCGTCATCCACCGCAATGCCGAGGTGAAAGTTGCCGAGCGGCAGGACGAGGGCTGGCTGCTCAAGGCCGGTGCGCTTTCCGTCGAAGCGCGCATCGTGATCAACGCTGCAGGCCTTTTCGGCGATCACATTGAAGCGCTGGCGCGGCCATCGCCTTTCACCATCAAGCCCCGCAGGGGGCAGTTCGTTGTCTTCGACAAGCCGGCAGCACGGCTGGTGCGTGCCATTATCCTGCCAGTCCCGACGGAGCGCACCAAGGGTGTTGTCCTGTTCCGCACCATATTCGGCAATCTTGCCATCGGGCCCACGGCCGAGGAGACGGAGGAGCGCGAGGCCGGGAGCTGCGATGCCGCAACGCTGGCACGGCTCAAGGTGCGCGCCATCGAAATGGTGCCGGCGCTGGAGGGTGTGGGTGTTAATGCCATCTACGCCGGTCTCCGTCCGGCGACCGAGCGCCAGGACTATGTGATTGAAGCCCTGAAGGACAAGAACTGGATCACCGTTGCGGGAATCCGCTCGACAGGGCTCACGGCTTCGCTCGGCATCGCGCAGTATGTGGAGAAGCTCTATGCCAAGAACTTCGGCAAGCTGCCGAAGAAGAAGCCCACGGCCATCTGGCCGCGCATGCCGGCGCTCGCCGAGCATGAGCTTCGCGCCTATCGCCGGGGCGGCGAGATTGTCTGCCATTGCGAATGGGTGACGAAGGGCGAGATCGAGGCAGCGCTGGCAGGAGAACTTCCGGCGCAAGATCTGGGCGGCCTCAAACGCCGCACTCGCGCCATGATGGGCCGTTGCCAGGGTTTCAATTGCGGGGCTGCGGTCAATGCCATGCTGCAGGAGGCGCAGCGTGGAAAAGCATGATGTCGTGGTGATCGGGGCAGGCCCGGCGGGGCTTGCCGTCGCGGCGGAGCTGCGCAGGCGCGGTGTGAAGGACATCGTCGTCCTCGATCGCGAAGCGGAAGCCGGTGGTGTGCCGCGCCACTGCGGCCACTGGGGTTTTGGCTGGGAGAGCCACCGCCGCCTGATGAGCGGGCCGGACTATGCGCGCAGGCTTGTGGCGGATGCCGCAGGGATCGACATCCGCACGGCAACCACAGTGCTGGAGTTTCGCTCGCCTCATGTGTTGCGTGTGCACACGGCACGCACGGCCATCGCCGAGATGGAAGCCCGGCACATTGTCATTGCCGCAGGTGCAAGGGAATCTTCGCGCGCCGCCCGCTCCATCGGTGGCAATCGCGTGCCCGGCGTGATGACCACCGGCCAGTTGCAGCAATCCGTATATTTGCAGAAGCTCAAGCCTTTCACGAAGCCCGTGATCATCGGCGGGGAATGGGTTTCATTCTCCGCGCTGATGACCTGCAAGCATGCGGGGATTGCCCCGCAAGCCATGCTGGTCGAAGACGCGAAAGTGGATGCGCCCTGGTTCTTTCCCATCGGTGCGAGGCTCCGCTACGGCGTGCCGGTACTGACGTCTGCAACGGGGATTGAAATCCTCGGTACAGCTCGTGTTCAGGCCGTACGCTTCCAGCGCAAGGGCAAGGCGCAGACCTTGCCGTGCGATGGCATCATCGTCTCCGGGCATTTTGTGGGCGAGGAGGCGCTGCTCAACGCCGGAGCACTCACCGAGTTCCGCAGCACGCCAGATGGCTTCGGCCATATCACATTGCTCGGAAACATTGCAGGACCGCTCAAGACGGCCGGCCGCTGTGCCGCCGAAGCGCGGGCCGCAGCAGCGGGGATCATGGAACGGCTGGCATGAAAGTTGTTGCTGTCGATCAGGGAACGACCGGGACCAAGGCCTTTGTCCTTGATGAAACCGGACGCTTTGAAAAGGTCGCGGGTTTCGAGCACCGGCAGTTTTATCCGCAGGCTGGATGGGTCGAGCACGATGCCGAGGAATTGTTCAGGCATGTCGTGGCCTGTATCGAAGCCGCCGGTGCGGTGGACGCCATCGGCATCGACAATCAGGGCGAGACGATTGTTGCCTTTGATGCCAAGACCGGAAAGCCCGTGGCACCCGCCATCGTCTGGCAGGACGATCGCACCAAGGACGTGACCGAACGCCTGAAGGCGGAAGGCGCCGAGGAGCTGACCCTGTCGCGGGCGGGGCTGGCACTCGATCCTTACTTCTCGGCGGCCAAGATCCGCTGGATCATCGACAACGTGAGCGAGGCACAGGCCTTGCTGAGCGCCGGCCGCCTGCGCATTGCCACGAGCGACGCTTTCTTCCTTGCGCGCCTCACGGGAACCTACGCCACGGATTTGACGACAGCTTCGCGCACCTCTCTCATGTCGCTGGATACGCTTGACTGGGACGATGAGCTGCTCCGCCTCTTCGGCGTGCCGCGCGAAGTGCTGCCGGAGATCAGGGATACGACAGGGCCCTTTTCGGCAATGGGCACAACACCCGTGATGGCAAGCCTCGTGGACCAGCAGGCGGCTCTTTTCGGTCACGGCTGCGCGCGGCCGGGCGATGCCAAGATCACATTCGGGACAGGTGCTTTCGCGCTGGCACTTTCGGGCACTGCGCGACCGGGCAAGAACGAAAGCGGCCTCAGTGCCACGGTGGCCTGGCGCAAGGACGGGACAACAGACTTTGCCCTCGAGGGCGGGGTCTACAATGCCGCCTCGGCTGTGAATTGGGCCAGGTCTCTGGGCCTCTTTGCCGCGTATGGAGAGATCAACAGTTTTTCGGCGCCACCGGCTCTGGCGCGCGGCATCGTCTTTGTCCCTGCCCTGTCCGGTCTTGCCTGCCCACACTGGGACCGCAACGCCGCTGGCCTGTGGATCGGCCTTGGCCTCGATACAACGAAGGCCGACATGATGCAGGCGCTTCTCGAGGGTATCGCGATGCGGGCGGCGGAGGTGATGACGGCAATGGCCGGGGAACTGCCGCTGGGCTCTTCGATTTCGATCGATGGAGGCCTCGCCAATAATCCCTATTTTGCGCAGTTCCTCAGCAATGCCATGGGCCGCAACATCACCGTGGCGTCATCGACCGAACTGACGGCGCTGGGTACGGCCCGCATGGCCATGACGGGCTTGGGTGCGCAGGTCCTGCCGCCTCTTCCTGAACCGGCACAGACCTACGCACCCCGGGCCCCCGTCGCGGAGACGCTTCGCGCACGCTTCGCCGAAGCGGTGAGGCGCGCGAAATCCTGGCGTTGATGAGAAATTTCAGGCGACCTTTGCCGCGCTGCCGCTGACAGCGGGCTTGCCCGCCGCAGCGACAAGGCCTTCCGCGCCATCAAGCGCGCCCGGTGTCAGGTCGACACTGAGGAAGCGCTGACGCTCCACAGGCCCTGGCAGATGCAGGTTGTGGGTTCCCTCGGCGCTGAAGCCAAAGCGGCTGTAGTAGGGCGCATCGCCGACCAGCAGCACGGAATCATGGCCGAGCACGCGAGCGGTGTTCAGCGCATGCTCCATGAGTTTGCGGCCGATGCCCTTGCGCTGGTGGCGGCCATCGACGGCGATGGGGCCGAGCAGCAGCGAGGGTCCGGCGGAGCCGGCAATGATATGCCACAGCCGCACGGTGCCGATGACGCGGCCCGAAGACGACAAGGCGGTAAAGGCCAGGCCCTCGGCCGGCAGCCGGCCCTCGCGCAGGCGCTCCGAAGTCTTGCGGAAGCGCTGCGCCCCAAAGGCACGGTTGAGCAGGGTCTCGCGGGCCGGTGCATCGGTGGGCAATTCGTTGCGAATGGTGACCATTGAAGGCGTTCCCTTGAAAAGAGACGATTTCAATCCGTCACCCCGGCCGAGGGCCGGGGTCCTGCTGCAGAGAGCGTCCGGCTTGCGCCGGAATGACGGGTGGTTGGGTTGTGACTAGATCACATAGGCCTTGAGCGGCGGGAAGCCATTGAAGGCCACCGACGCATAGGTCGTGGTGTAAGCGCCAGCGGCCTCGATCAGCACCTCGTCGCCGACGCTCAGCGTGACCGGCAGCGGATAGGGCGTCTTCTCGTAGAGGACATCCGCCGAGTCGCAGGTCGGGCCGGCAATCACGCAAGGTTCCCTGGCGTCGTCATCGCGCGCCGTGGTGATCGGGTAGCGGATGGCTTCATCCATGGTTTCGGCGAGACCGCCGAACTTGCCGATGTCGAGGTAGACCCAGCGCGTGTTGTCGTTGGCATGCTTCCGCGAGATCAGGACCACTTCCGCCTTCACCACGCCGGCATTGCCGACCATGCCGCGGCCCGGCTCGATGATGGTCTCGGGCAGGGCATTGCCGAAGTGCTTGGTCAGCGCCTCGTGGATGGCATTGGCATAGGCGCCTGTACCCGGCACCTGCTTGAGGTACTTGGTCGGGAAACCGCCGCCGAGGTTGACCATCTGCAGGATGATGCCGTGGCCAGCCATGGTGTTGAAGATAGCCTTGGCCTGGCCAAGCGCCACGTCCCAGGCCTCGAGCCGGGTCTGCTGCGAGCCGACATGGAAGGACACGCCATAGGCGACGAGGCCAAGAGCATGGGCATGGAGGAGCACCGACTCCGCCATGGCGGGTTCGCAACCAAACTTGCGCGACAGGGGCCATTCGGCGCCAGCGCCGTCGGTGAGGATGCGGCAGAAAACCTGGGCGCCCGGAGCGGCACGGGCGACCTTTTCCACTTCCTCGTGCGAGTCGACGGCATAGAGCTTCACGCCAAGCGCATGGGCGCGGGCGATGTCGCGTTCCTTCTTGATGGTGTTGCCGAAGGAGATGCGATCCGGCGTGGCACCGGCGGCAAGGGCCATTTCGATTTCCGGAACCGAAGCCGTGTCGAAGCACGAGCCGAGCCCGGCCAGAAGGGCCAGGATCTCGGGCGCAGGATTGGCCTTCACGGCATAGAAGATGCGGGTGCCCGGCATGGTGCGGGCAAAGGCTTCATAGTTCTCTTCGATGACCTTGAGATCGACGACGAGGCAGGGGCCTTCGGGCTTTTCGCGTCGGAGGAATTCGAGGATGCGTGCGGTGGCCATGGTCGTTCCCTTCAAATCAAGACAAGACATTGTTGTCCGGATGGCCGTTCGCGCCCTTGCGCGGTGGAGGCGCAAAGAAAGCGGAAAACCGAACCGGTTCGCCTTGGATTGAGTGGGGGGTCCCGCTCGCACATGGGGCGCAAGGAAAGTGGTGCCTCTCAGTAACGCCAGCCTTTGGAGGGCCGGCAGAGACCAGAAGCCCTCACCGTCGTTGCTTTGGGGGATAACCTTTAGGCACGTGCGAATTGGGCGAGCGCGCATATGAGACAAAACCTGAGTCGGTTCAAGATTTTTTTGGGCAGTCGAACAAAGTTTTTTGTAAACGCGCGTTAAGTTTTGCCGCCGCCATCTTCCCGCCGCAGCGCCGCGCCAGCAGAGCCACAGGAGACGGTGACTTGCGCGAGCGGACAAGCCTTGAAGCACGGATTGACGATGCCGCGCACCAGGTGCTGGCGCGCCTCCCGCAGCAAGGCTTCAGCGGCGCGCTTGTCGAGTTTATCGTCTTCGGCCTGAAGCAGGCCTGGGCCTGCCTCTTTGGCGGCGTGCTTCTGGCGCTCATCATGCTGTCAGCACTTCTCTGGCCTGAAGGAGCGATGCTGGCGCGCTATGACGCGCTGTTCCTGGCAGCGCTGGTCATCCAGGCCGCCATGCTCGGCTTCCGGCTGGAGAAGCCGGAAGAGGCCGTTGTCATTTTTCTCTTCCATGCCGTCGGCACAGGCATGGAGGTCTTCAAGACGGCAGCGGGCTCATGGACATATCCCGAGGCCAACTTCTTCCGGATCGGTGGCGTGCCCCTGTTTTCGGGTTTCATGTATGCTGCGGTCGGCTCCTATATCGCCCGCGTTACGCGCATCTTCGACATGCGCTACAGCCACTATCCGCCGCTGTGGAGCACTTTCGCGCTCGCCCTGGGCATCTATGTGAACTTCTTCAGCCATCACTTCATCTGGGACCTGCGCTACCTGCTCTTCGCCGTCACCTTCCTGCTGTTCTGGCGCTGCAGCGTACATTACCGCGTCTTCCGCTTTCGCCACCGCATGCCGCTGCTGTTGGGTTTCTTTCTGGTGACGCTTTTCATCTGGTTGGCCGAGAATATCGGTACAGCGTCGCGCATCTGGCTCTATCCCAACCAGCAGGGCGTCTGGGCGCCGGTGTCTTTGGGGAAGTTCGGCTCATGGTATTTGCTGATGATCATCTCCTTCGTGCTGGTGAATCTTGTGCACAGGCCGAAGAAGATCGATGCTTGAGGCTGATGGCGGCCTGCCGAAGCGTTCCCAGCCTGCGATGATGCGGGTGATGATTGTCACCAGGCAAAGCCCCGCGAAAGCATAGGCGATGCCGGCGAAATATCCGGGCCAGAGACACATGGCGAGGAAGCAGAGCACGGTTTCAAAGCCTTCCGTGAGGCCGCCGAGATAGTAGAAGGACTTCGATGGATAGGCCGTGCTCTTCTCATGGCGCTTTTCAGCCATGATCGCGAAGGCGAGGAACGACGAGCCCGTGCCGATGAAGGCGGCCAGCAGCACCGCCGCCGCCAGGGCGTTGCTGGCAGGATCCTGAAGCGCAAAGCTGAGTGGCACAGCGGCGTAGAACAGGAAATCGAGTGTGATGTCGAGAAAGGCGCCACGCGCTGAAGGTGTAGTTGTCCGGGCGACGGCACCGTCGAGGCCGTCGAGCAGGCGGTTGATGAGCAGCGGGGCCACGGCCCAGCCGGTGTGCCCGAGCGCAATGAGCAGTGCGGCCAGAAGACCGAAGCCAAAGCCCACGAGCGTCACCTGATTGGCGGTGACACCGTATCCCGCCAATCGCCGCGCCGCGCTGTCGGCCAGCGGCTTGCTGATGGCGAGCATCTGCCGGTCAAGCATGGCTGACATTTCCATCATTGCTGATGATGAAGATCCGGCCGCCGGGTGGTACGTCACTGCGGTCATGACTGACGAGAAGGGCCGGGATCCGGCGTTCGGCAATTTGGCCGAAGGTGTAGTCGCGGATGCTCTGGCGCAGTTCCTGATCAAGACGGCCGAAAGGCTCGTCAAGCAGGATGGCTCTGGGTTCCGAGAGGAGGGCGCGCATCAGAGCCACCCGCGCCCGCTGGCCCCCGGAAAGCGTGTGGGGCGGGCGCTCCTCGAAGCCGTCGAGCCCGGCGGCGGCCAGTGCCGCACGCATTCTGCCGAGGCGTTCGGGCTGCGGCATCTTCGGGATCGCGAACAGCAGGTTCTCAGCCACAGTCATATGCGGAAAGAGGAGATCATCCTGGAACAGGCGCGCAACCTGCCGCCGCTCGGGTGCGAGGCCGTTGAGCAGCGTGCCGTTGAGCGTGGCAATCCCTGCCGTGGTGAAAGCGCTCCCGAGATCTCCACCGATAAAGGACAGGAGCGAGGATTTTCCGGCACCGCTTGGCCCCATCAAGGTCACTGTCTCCCCCGGCGCAACCTCCAGCGAGAGGGAGCGGATCAATGTCCTGCCACCGACGGAAAGAGCCAGGTTGTGCACAGCGAGCATCACGGGCTCCAGCGTGGCCGCGACAGGCGGCTTGCGGTGAGGAAGGTAGCAAGCGGTAGCAGCATCAAGAGTAGCGCCGACGCCGCGATGAACGGCCGGTTGCCGCCACTCGAGAGCGTCACTGTTTCCATGGGCAGGGTCGCATAGCGGCCCGCGGCGGCAAGCTGGGCGGGCACGAATTGCGCCATGGACACGGCAAAGCCGACGGCTGCTGCCGCGAGCAATGGTGCCTTCAGCAGCGGCCATTTGATGCGGGCAAGGAAAGCGGAGCGTGGTTGGCCGAGACCTGATGAGACGGCGTGCCAGCGCTGGTCGAAGCCGCGATAGGGCCCATGCAGCATGACAAAGACATAGGCTGAAACCGGCAGGACATGCGCGAGAAAGAGTGCTGCCGCCGTGCCCGTGATACCTGCCGCAAGGAACAACCGGTATTGGCCCAGTGCCACCATGAGCGCTGGCAGGCACAGGGAGATGGCGCAGGCTGCAAGTGCCAACCGATCCAATCGCGCTGACAGTGTTTCGAACCATGCCACGGCCGCTGCCAGTGACAGGCCCGCTGCCGTCAGCGCGAGCGCGAGACTCGTGAAGAGTGGCGCTGGATTTGCCGCAATGCGCTGCCACGCTGACAGGCTGAAGTCATGGGCGAGGAGCCGGGGGAAGGGCCAGTGGCCGGAGAAGGACTGAAGAATAAGGAGTGCGCTGACCATCACATAGACCAGCCGCCACAGGCTCCACGCATGACCAGGCCATGCGATCAGGTTTCTCTCAGGCGTGCGAGGGCGTGTGTAGAACCGTCTTATCCACGGGCGCCCCACATGCAGCAGGATACCGGCCGCGGCGACCAGCAGGATAACCACCGCACTGAGGATGATGGTGCCCGCAGCCCCACGCGCGGCCATGGCCGGATCGGCGTCGTTCAGATCGCGCCAGATGACTGTGGCTAATGTCGGCGGTTGTGTCGGGCCGGTAACAAGGGCCATGTCAACGACGGTCGCGCCATAAGCAAAGACGGCGATCAGCGGCCAGACCATGCGCGGCAAGATCTGTGGCAGCACCACGCGCAGCCACACAGAGCTTGGACCATGGCCAAGCGCCCGGGCGACGCGGCTCTGGCCTTGCAGCTGCTCGCGCAGGTCACCGCGCACCAGAAGATGCGCCATCACCCAGACGAGAAACGGTGTCTCCTTGAGGACAAGCGCAGCGACGAGCGACAGGCCATAGGGATCCTGGGCGGCGATCCATTGCGGCGGTGAGGTCCAGCCTGTGACCAAGGTGGCGATGAGACGCGCGATGAAGCCCGTCGGTACGATGAGAAACACAACGCCGAGTGCCAGCGCGAGATGCGGCACGGCCAGCATGGCACCGGCCTCGGCAGCGGGTGGCGCCGGACGGCGGGCCGCAATGATGCAAGCCAGGAGCAGGGATATCAGCGTGCTGCTGATCCCGGTGAAGAGGCTGAGGAAAAGGCCGCCGCCGAATTGCGGGTGGGCAAAGAGAGCCGCAAAGGCGTTTGCGTCAAGCAGGTCGGGGACAAGGAAGGCCAGCGCCAGGACAAGCTGCCCGATGAGGAGCAATGACAGGGGAAGTGCAAGAAGGCGCGGCATCGCGTGTCATCCTAACGGTTCAGCCGGTCACGCGAAACCGGACTGAACCGGCCGGCCAGGATTTTCAACCCTTGCCATAGCGCGACAGCCAGTTGGCTTCGATCAGCGGCACCCAGCTGGCATGGGGCTCTGGAACTGCGGGCGCAGGCCTGATGACACTGCCGGGAACCTTGCCGCTGCTGAACAACGCGGCCTCCCCAGCTGGCAGCTTGCTCACCGCAAGCACGGTGGGGTCGCCCCAGACCTTGAGGTCGGCCTTGCGCGCTTGCGCCTCGGGTGAAAGCAGGAAGTTGGCAGTGAGCTGCGCTGCTGCCTTGGCCTGGGCGTTAACGGGGATGGCCACAAAATGCGTATTGCCGATCATGCCCTTGGCATGCTGCCAGGCAATTGTCGTCTGCGGCATGGTCCCGGCCATGACAAGGTTGGCCGGTTCATTGGGGTTGAAGGTAAGGCCTACGAGCAACTCGCCGTCGGCCACCATCTGTGTGATCTGCGCCTCTGATGGTGGAAGCTGCTTGCCTTCACGCCAGAGGTGAGGATGCAGCTCGTCAAGAAAGGCGTTCATCGCTGCTGCAAAGGGTGCAAAACCTTCAGCGGTGATGGGCTTCGCAAAGGCTGATGTATCCGGTGCGGTTTCGGCCAGAACCTGCTTCAGGAAGGTCGTGCCATAGAAATCGGGCGGGGCAGTATAGGTCAAGCCACCGGGATTGTGTTTTGCCAGCGCGAGAAATTCCATCATGCTCGCGGGCGGCTCTCCTACCTTCGCACCGTCACCGAAGAAGGTGAACTGCGCCATGCCCCAGGGGCTTTCGAAGCCGTCGGTGGGTTCGGCAAAATCGACGCGCGTGGTCGGCTTGCCGTCGACATCGACGAGCGCAAAATTCGGCAGGCTTTCGGCAAAGGGCCCAAAGAGCAGTTTTTCGTCCTTCATGGTGCGGAAGTTCTCGCCGTTGATCCAGACGAGGTCGACGGAGCCTGACTGTTTGCCGGCGGACACCTCGTCGCGCACCCGCTTCACGACCTCTGCCGTATCGGTGATCTTCACGTGGTTCAGTGTGACGCCATGAAGCCGCGACAGCTCTTCGCCGGCCCAGGCGATATAGGCATTGATCGTCTCGGAACCGGCCCAGGCATTGAAATAGACAGTCTGTCCCTTTGCTTCCGCTGCGATGGTTGCCCAGTCGGAAGCCCATGCGCGTGAGGGCGGCGCGGCGCTGGCAAGTGTGGCTGCGAGAAAGCTGCGGCGTGAGAGTTTCATGAAAGGCTCCTGAGGCAGCTTCTTATGCGGGGCATCTGCACCGGAGCAAAGTCAAAGCCGCAGGCCTTCGGGTCAGAACTTCGTGATGGATGCTTCCGTCACAGCATGCCCGGCAGAACCCGGTCCGGGGGCTTGTGGCCATCGGCCCAGGTCTTGATGTTGATGATGACTTTTTCGCCCATGTCGATGCGGCCCTCGAGCGTCGCGGAACCCATGTGCGGCAGGAGAACCACGCGCGGATTGCTGGCCAGTCGCGGATTGACGGCAGGCGCCTGCTGGAACACGTCGAGGCCCGCGCCCGCCAGGTCACCGGCTTCCAGCATGCGGGCGAGTGCATTCTCGTCGATCACCTCGCCCCGTGCGGTATTCACGATGATGGCCGACGGCTTCATCAGCTTGAGACGGCGCGCCGAAAGCAGGTGGAAGGTGGCCGGCGTATGCGGGCAGTTGACCGAAACAATGTCGACTCGGGCCAACATCTGGTCGAGACTCTCCCAATAGGTTGCCTCGAGCTCGGTTTCTGTCTTGGGGTGGACCTGTTTGCGGTTGTGATAGTTGATGGAAAGCCCGAAAGCCTTGGCGCGGCGGGCCAGCGCCGTGCCGATGCGGCCCATACCGACAATGCCGATGGATTTGCCCCAGATGCGGCGCCCCAGCATCCAGGTCGGAGACCAGCCGGGCCAGTGCCCGTCCGTCATGATGCGTGCGCCCTCCATCATGCGCCGGGAAACGGCAATGATGAGGCCCATGGTCATGTCGGCAGTGTCTTCGGTAAGGACGCCTGCCGTGTTGGTTACGGTGATGCCGTGGGCAAGCGCCGAATCAACGTCGATGTTGTCGA
Organism: Pseudomonadota bacterium; assembly: GCA_020161855.1. GTDB lineage: Bacteria > Pseudomonadota > Alphaproteobacteria > Rhizobiales > Aestuariivirgaceae > Aestuariivirga. The sequence continues at coordinate 12,648 of JAIUNJ010000016.1, read as the reverse complement.
CGCCGTTGCCGAAATTGGCGATCAGGCGGAGTTGCGGACCCGCCTGCGAGATCACGGTCTTGTCGATGCGGTCCGAAATCGTTGGCACCAGCACTGCCGCTTCCTTCACAGCCGCAACGAGCTGCGCCTTGCTGAAGGGCTCATCGACGCTGTTGAGGCGCGTCTGAAACAGTTCTGACATGCGCTGCTCCACCACCTCGGGCAGTTTCCGGGTGACCACGACGAGGGGCTTGGAGTGAGGCATGCTGGCGCTGACCGGCAATGTGTTGACAATTTATTAACCAGGTCGCGCCACTCATGGGAGTGTTCGAAAGGCTGATTTCGGTCCTGCATAGGCCGTGCCCTTGGCCGTTCGCAACCCCGAAAAAAGGCTTGAAGCCGGTGCAGAGACCGCGTCGCAAAAAGAAAAATCACCTTCCCATCCTTGTGAGCCTCAGCGTGCTCGCATTTGCGGGAGGAAGTGTCTTCGCAGTGAAGGATACACTGCTCGCAGGCCGCGGCCCGCAAGCGATTCCCGGTGATGTGACCGGCTCGGTTGATCCCGCAGTGCAGCAAGTCGGCAAGGTGACGAACCTGCCGGTGCCACGCTTTGTCACACTCAAGACCAGCAAGGTGAATGTGCGGCGCGGGCCGTCAAGCGATCACGAGGTGGCCTTTGTCTTCCAGCGCAAGGGCATGCCGGTCGAGATCACGGGCGAGTTCGAGAACTGGCGCAAGATTCGTGATTCCGACGGCGCGGAAGGCTGGATCCTGCAATCGATGTTGTCCGGCAAGCGCAACGCTTTCGTGGCAAGCTGGAGCAAGGACCAGCAGGTGGTGCTTCACGCCCAGAAGGATCCGGGAAGCGCCAGCACGGCGATCCTGCAGGCCGGTGTGGTGGCGGCGATTGACGGTTGTGACGGGCAATGGTGTGCCATTGAAGCCGACGGTCATGGCGGCTTTGCCGAGCAGAGCCTGCTCTGGGGTGTCTATCCCGGCGAAGTGGTCAACTGATCAGACGAAGGTATCAGGCGTCCTTGAGCCGCACGATCACGTCGATGCGGTCGATGACTTTGCCTTCCGGCACCGGCGGAATGCCCTTCACCGTGACACCCTCTGCCTCGATGTCCATCAGTTCCTGCTTGTCTTCATTGAAGAAGTGGAAGTGGTTCGAGGTATTGGTGTCGAAATAGCTGCGCTCGCCTTCAATGGCGATTTCGCGCAGCAGGCCCGCTGACTTGAACTGGTTCAGCGTGTTGTAAATTGTTGCCAGCGAAACAGAAATGCGCGCCTTGAGCGCCTCGGCGTGAAGCTCTTCAGCCGAGACGTGGCGGTCGCCGGGTCCGAAGAGCAGGCGCGCCAAGGCCATGCGCTGCTGGGTGGGGCGCAAGCCTGCCGTTCTCAGGCGGGACAGGAAGTTCTGCTCGCTTTTCATGGACAAGGCTTATAGCAAGGCCTTTCAAGGCGTTGCAATCTCCTCCTTTTGTCGCGGCAGGATGGGGGGCTGGCGGGCCCGATGTGACGGTTTTGCAGCATGTTCCGGCATGCTATGCGATTTTTGGGTTTACATTCTGATAGCGGCGAGGCGAAACACAGACATGACCATCGGCAAGAGCAGCTACAACTACGAGGAACTTCTGGCCTGCGGGCGGGGAGAGCTCTTCGGGCCGGGCAATGCGCAATTGCCCCTGCCACCCATGCTGATGTTCGACCGCATTGTTGATGTCCGGAAAGATGGTGGTGCGGCGGGCCTGGGTTCGATCACGGCCGAACTCGATATCAATCCCGATCTCTGGTTTTTCCCCTGCCATTTCAAAGGCGATCCCGTGATGCCGGGGTGCCTGGGCCTTGATGCGCTGTGGCAGCTGACCGGCTTTTTCCTCGGCTGGCTCGGCGAGCCGGGCAAGGGCCGCGCCCTTGGCGTCGGCGAAGTGAAGTTCACCGGCATGGTGACGCCGCTCATCAAGCGCGTGACCTATGAGGTGGAGGTAACACGCCTCATCCTGCGCAAGCTCAAGCTTGCCGTGGCCAACGGCATCATGAAGGCCGATGGCGAGACCGTCTATCAAGTCACTGACATGAAGGTCGGCCTCTTCGAACCGACCGCAGCCTGAAGATTGCCCGGCCGCACAGACGCCCGAAAGGGCTTGTGCAACGCCGTGGATCAACATTGGCACTGGCCGCGCTCCCCTGCTAAAACGCCGGCCACATGACCGGCATTTGCGCCGGAGGAGAACACGGAATGCGCCGAGTGGCAGTCACAGGGATCGGCATTGTCTCGTCCATCGGGAACAATGCACAGGAAGTCACCGCTTCGTTGCGGGAAGCGAAGTCCGGAATCGTCCGGGCTGACAAATATGCCGAGCTCGGCTTCCGCTGCCAGGTCCATGGTGCGCCAAATTTCGATGTCGAACAGGTTGACCGCCGTGCCCGGCGCTTCCTCGGAGAAGGCGGCATCTGGAACCATGCTGCGATGAGCCAGGCGATCGCCGACTCGGGCCTTGAAGAGTCCGATGTGAAGAACGAGCGCACCGGCATCATCATGGGATCGGGTGGGCCTTCCACCAAGACCATCGTCGGCGCTGCCGACATCGCCCGCGAGAAGGGCCCCAGGCGCGTCGGCCCCTTTGCGGTGCCACCCTCCATGTCGTCGGCCCATTCTGCCGGGCTTGCCGTGCCCTTCGGCATTCGTGGCGTAAACTATACGATTTCGTCGGCCTGCGCGACGAGCGCCCATTGCATCGGCAATGCTGCCGAGATGATCCAGTGGGGCAAGCAGGACGTGATGTTTGCCGGTGGTGGCGAAGAACTGGACTGGACCCTTTCCGTGCTCTTTGACGCCATGGGCGCCATGTCAACCAAATACAACGAGACGCCGGGCCGGGCTTCGCGCGCCTATGACAAGAACCGCGACGGCTTTGTGATCGCCGGCGGTGCCGGTGTCGTCGTGCTCGAGGAACTTGAGCGCGCCAAGGCGCGTGGCGCCAAGATCTATGGCGAACTCGTTGGCTATGGCGCGACCTCGGACGGCCATGACATGGTGGCGCCTTCAGGTGAGGGTGCGATGCGCTGCATGAAGCTCGCGCTGGCCACAGTGAAGAACAAGATCGATTATATCAATCCGCACGGCACGTCCACGCCGGTGGGAGACAAGAAGGAGATTGAGGCGATCCGTGAAGTCTTCGGCACTGACATCCCGCCGATCTCTTCCACCAAGTCGCTGACGGGCCATTCGCTTGGGGCAACCGGTGTCCAGGAGGCGATCTATTCGCTGCTGATGATGAAGAACGGGTTCCTCGCCGAGAGTGCGCATATCGACGAACTCGATCCTGATTTCGCCGATGTACCGATCCTCCGCCAGCGCGTCGACAACGCCAGGGTCGATACTGTGATGTCGAATTCCTTCGGTTTCGGCGGCACCAACGCCACGCTCGTGTTCCAGCGCTACAACGGATAAATCATGATTGATGGATTGATGAAGGGACGCCGCGGCCTGGTGATGGGTGTGGCGAACGATCATTCGATTGCCTGGGGCATCGCCTCTGCGCTCGCGAAGCATGGCGCCGAGCTGGCGTTCACCTATCAGGGTGAGGCTTTCGGCAAGCGCCTCGCGCCGCTGGCGGAGAGCGTGGGGTCGAAACTCACCATTCCCTGCGACGTGGAAGATCTCACCACCGTCGATGCAGCCTTCGAGAGCTTGAAGAAGGCCTGGGGCACCATCGACTTCCTCGTTCATTCCATCGGCTTCTCGGACAAGAACGAACTCAAGGGCAGATATGCCGACACCTCGCGCGCCAATTTCTCGCGCACCATGGTGATCTCCTGCTTCTCTTTCACGGAAGTGACAAAGCGGGCCGCTGCTCTCATGCCCAATGGCGGTTCGGTCCTGACCCTCACCTATGGCGGTTCGCAGCGCGTGATGCCGAACTACAATGTCATGGGCGTCGCCAAGGCGGCACTGGAAGCCTCGGTGCGCTATCTCGCGGCAGACTATGGCCCGCAGGGCATTCGCGTGAATGCCATCTCGGCAGGACCGATGCGGACGCTGGCGGGCGCCGGCGTTGGCGATGCCCGGGCCATGTTCAACTTCCAGCATGCCCATGCCCCGCTTCGCCGCACCATCTCGCTCGAAGAGGTTGGCGGTTCTGCCACCTATCTTCTTTCGCCGATGTCGGGCGGGGTCACGGGCGAAATCCACTATGTGGATTCAGGCTACAATATCATCTCCATGCCGCGTCCCGAAGATATCGGGAAAGAATAGGCTTCCTGCCACGGCCGGCGGTCTTCCTTGAGCTGAGTTTTACTGAGTCCTGACGTCAGAAAATTCATGCCGATTGACAAGTTGTAGGATGATATGACAGCCTTCTGCTGCGGAGCATTTCCATGGCAGAAAGACTGGATCAGATCGAAGCGAATGAAACCCTGCCCAGGCGTGTCGTGACCGTCCTGGCACGCAAGATCGAGAGCGGGAGTTTTGCACCAGGAAGCCGGATGCCGACCGAACAGCAACTCGCGCAGCAGCTCGGAGTAAGCCGGAACGTGATCCGCGAAGCCATTGCGCAACTGAGAGCCGATGGCATGGTTGAAGCTCGCCAAGGCATCGGAGCTTTTGTGCTGCCACCTGAGCAGCGTTCGGCAATCCGTATCGATCATGAGTCACTGAAGACTGCCGGCAATATGGCGCGCCTCTTTGAATTGCGTTGCCTGCTTGAAACTGAGGCTGCGCGGCTGGCTGCAAAGCGCAGGACCCAGAAGCAGCTCGGGCAGATAAAGCGCCATCTGGAGCGCATGCGGGGAGCCGAGCGCTGGGAAGATGGAAGTATCGAAGCCGACTTGTCCTTCCACCGTGCCATCGCCGAGGCGACGGGCAACAGCTATATCCACACCTTCATTTCCTTTGTTTGCGAACAAATTCGCCAGACCATTTATCTCGCGCGGAGGAACCACCCCATCCATAATCTGGTTGAGGTGAATATTGCCGAGCATGTCGCGGTCTACGATGCGCTCGCTGCATCGGACGTGGATGCGGCCGGCGTTGCCATGGGACGTCACATCATCGGGGCTGCCGAAAGAGTTGGGGTACTCATCGATCCGGGCCTCAGCCGCAGGAAGGGGAGATGAAATGAGCTTTACGCTGCCAATGAAAATCACGGATGTGTGCGTGCTCGTGGAGAGCGTGGAACGCGCCGTCGATTTCTACAGCAACGTTCTTGGTTTCAAGCTGAGGCGCCGTGCTGAGGGATTTGCGGATTTTCACGCAGAGCAGGTGACGCTTGCCTGCTGGGAACTCGATCACATCAACAAGACTGCCGGGGTTTCGAACCTTCGCGCGCCGAAGGGCGCCCACAAGTCCTGCATCGCAATCAGGCTTGGATCGCCTGCCGACATTGATGAGGCCTACGCCACCCTGTCTGCCCGCGGCGTGCAGTTCGAGAAAGAACCCTTCGATTTTCCGTGGAATGCACGCTGCATCTATTTCAGCGATCCAGATGACAATGTCTGGGAGCTTTACGCTTGGTACCCTGAGGGGCCGAAGCACGACTACGATTCAGAAGACACTCAAACATAAGAAGCAAGGAGAACGTCATGGACCAGAAATCGATTTCCCGCCGCACCTTCCTCGCTGGCAGTGCTGCAGTCGCAAGTTCGGCCGGCGGTGGACTTCAGTTGCTGCTTTCAAGTGACGCCCGGGCCGAGACGGCCAAGGTTGTCGTCAAGCTCGACTGGCTTGTTTCAAACGGTCAGATTGGAGATATCATCGCGCTGCAGCAGGGCTATTTCAAGGACGCCGGCCTGGACGTGGAGTTCATTCCGGGAGGCCCGAATTCCGCGACCGTGCCGCCGGTGGTATCTGGAGAAGCCACCCTCGGCCAGTTCTCTGAAACCACCCAGCTTGTCGCGGCGCGGGCTTCCGGTGTTCCGATCAAGATCATTGCCACGGGCTTTCGCACAGGCCCCTACGCCCTCACGTCCCTTCCGGGCGCGCCCGTTCGTTCAGCGGCCGACCTCGTCGGCAAGAAGATCGGCATCCAGCCAACGGCCCGTGTCGTTGTTGACGCGATCATCACAAAGAACAAGCTGGATCCATCGCAGATCACTGTGGTGAATGTGGGCTTCGACAAGGCGCCGCTGGTCCGCGGTGAGGTCGATGCGATTGGCGGCTGGGTCACCAACACGCAGGCATTGTCAGTTTTGGGTCCAGATCGCATCGATCTGCTGTTGAGCGATCTGGGGCTGCCCTCATATGCCAACGTGTATTTTGCGACAGATGAAGCCATCGAGAAGAATGCAGAACTTCTTGGCAAGTTCATCGGTGCGGTCTCCAAGGGATGGGAATGGACCAAGGCGAATCCGCAAGATGCGGTGAAAAATGTTGTGGCGGCCTATCCCGATCTCAGCCTCGAATGGGAATTGAAGACGATCGACAAGATTCTTGAGCTCAGCTTTGACGACAGCACCAAGGCGGATGGCTGGGGCACATTTGATCCTGCCAAGATCGAGGAGCAGATCGCCCTCTTTGACGCCCTCAAGCAATATGCGCAGGGCCGGCCCAAGCTCGAGGACGTTTACACACTGAAGATTCTGGAACTGACCAAGGATGTACGTCCGCGAATCTGACGATGTGACCAATGACAGAACTTCAAGGCGTCTGGGCTATTGAGAGCAGTGGCCTCAGCGTGGGCTACAGAGATGGCAAGGGCCGGAAAGTGCCGGTGCTGTCTCAGTTTGATCTCAGGCTCAGGCGCGGTGAGTTCGTCTGCATTATTGGCCCTTCCGGCTGTGGAAAGTCGACCTTCCTGAGGGCTGTCGCAGACCTGCTGGAGCCGCTCTCCGGCTCTCTTTCCGTGCTTGGTTCAACGCCTGCAGAGGTGAGGCAGCGGCGCGCCGTGTCCTTTGTTTTTCAGGATGCGACGCTGCTGCCATGGCGACGGGTGATCGACAATGTTCTGCTGCCGGCGAATGTCGGCGGAGCCCATATTGCAGGCAGCCGTGAAAGTGCGATTGAGCTCCTGAGAATCCTTGGCATTGAGGCTCTGCGCGACCGCTTTCCGTCGCAGCTCTCCGGTGGCCAGCGGCAGCGCGTGGCCATCGCCAGGGCGCTTCTGACCAAACCCGACATCTTGCTCATGGACGAACCATTCGGAGCGCTGGATGAGATCACGCGCGACCGTCTCAATGATGAGCTGCTGAAGCTGTGGCGGCAGACCGGCACGACAATCATCTTCGTGACCCACAGCATCATGGAGGCTTGTTACCTGGGGCAGCGTGTCCTGGTCTTGGCAGCGAATCCGGGCCGCGTGCTCGCCAATCATGATCTCACGGCTCTCAAGGGCGAAGGCCCGTGCAGCCGGGAATCTCCCGTCATGACCAGGATCATGTCGGAGCTTCGCGCTGACCTGGCGCGCGGTTGATGTCATGAGTGAAAAGGTCGCTTCACCTTGGAACTATGTGCTCCCGGTCGCTGGTGCACTTTCCATCATTCTCGCCTGGCAATATCTTCTGCCTCTGGCAGGCGTGCCCGACTACGTGGTTCCAACGCCCTCACAGGTCGGCAAGGTTCTGTTCAACGATCAGAAACTGCTTTGGAACAATTTCTGGCCGACGCTTCAGGAAAGCATTGCAGGTTTTCTGCTGGGCAATGGCGTCGCGGTTCTTCTGGCCATCGTCTTTGTCTACAATCGTTATATTCAGGCTGCCTATTTTCCGATCATCCTCTTTCTGAATACGATCCCGATCCTCGCTCTGGCGCCGATCATCATTCTGATATTCGGGCTCGGCATGATGCCCAAGGTCATCATTGCTGCGGTGATCTGCTTCTTTCCGACCCTCGTAAACATGATCCGCGGTCTGGAGAGCGCCAGCGCCAACGAGCTGGAACTATTCCGGGTGCTCTCTGCTTCGAAATTCGAGACGCTGTGGCGGCTGCGCCTGCCGCGCTCCCTGCCGTTCCTGTTCTCATCGCTCCGAATCGCAACGGCGACATCGGTGATTGGAGCCGTGGTTGGAGAGTGGATCGGTTCAGACAGGGGGCTGGGCGCCATGATCATACAGGCGACCTTCAACTATCAGTCTGGCAGGCTCTATGCCGCCATCGTGCTCTGTTCCAGCCTTGCAATCCTGCTCTTCCTGATCGTCGTATTGGTTGAAAGGCGTGTTCTGGGCTATGAGCGCTGAGGTTTAATTTTGGAGGCAGTGATGCCCTCTCACGATACTCTGCTCGATAAATACGCCGAACTGATCATCCGCAGCGGCCTCAACCTGCGTCAGGGCCAACAACTTCTGATGACAGCGCCTCTTGAGGCCGTCGACCTGGTGCGTCGCGTAACGCATCACGCCTACAAGGCCGGTGCCTCTCTCGTAACGGCGCTCTATTCCGATGAGAAAACCACTTTGATGCGCTTCGAGCAGGGGCACGAAGCAGCTTTCGACGCCGCGCCCGCCTGGCTCTTTGGGGGCATGGCCGAGGCTTTCAGGGACGGGTCGACAGCCCGTCTTGCCATCATCGGCGAAGATCCGGCCCTTCTCGCGAAACAGAATCCCGATCATGTGGCCCGCGCCAACCGATCCCGCTCCAAGGCCTACAAGCCGGTGATCGAGCAGATCACGGGATTCGCAACAAACTGGTGCGTGGTGTCAGCGGCAACGCCGTCCCATGCCAGGTCAGTCTTCCCGGATCTTTCGCCGGACAAGGCGCTGGCCGCCCTCTGGAGTGCGATTTTCAAGTGCACCCGGGCTGACCAGCCCGATCCGGTGGCGGCCTGGGCTGTGCATAACAAGGCGCTCCATACGCGGGTGAAGCTGCTCAATGCAAAGCGCTACCGTGCTCTCAAGTACAAGGGGCCGGGCACTGATCTCGTCATCGGCCTTGTCCATGACCATGTCTGGGCCGGCGGCGCTTCGGAGGCGCGTAACGGCATCATTTGCAATCCCAATATACCGTCCGAGGAAGTCTTCACCATGCCCCATCGCGAACGCGTGGACGGCACGGTGTGTTCGACCAAGCCGCTATCCTATCAGGGAAGTTTCATTGACGGCATATCGGTGCGCTTCGAGAAGGGCCGCATCGTTGATGGGACGGCTACGAAGGGTGGTGATGTCTTCCGCAAGATGATCGAAACCGACGATGGTGCTGCCCGGCTGGGTGAGGTGGCGCTTGTTCCGCATTCATCACCCATCTCGGCAAGCGGCATTGTCTTCAACGAAACCCTCTACGACGAGAATGCCGCAAGCCACATCGCCGTAGGCCAGGCCTATTCTCAGAACATGAAAGACGCAGGCACGATGACACCGGAACAACGGCTTGCAGCCGGCATGAACACCTCACTGATCCATGTGGACTGGATGATCGGCTCTGGCGCCCTCGATGTCGATGGCATCACGGCAGACGGCAAGGCCGAGCCCTTGATGCGCAAGGGCGAGTGGGTGGAATAATCGCATGTCTCAGCTTTTCTCCCCGCTCAGCATTCGTGGTGTGACCCTGCGCAACCGCACCATGGTTGCGCCCATGTGCCAGTATTCGGCACAACACGGCTTTGCCAATGACTGGCATTTTGTGCATCTCGGCCGCTTTGCGATGGGAGGCTTTGGCATCGTCATGCTGGAGGCCACAGCCGTCTCGCCGGAGGGCCGGATTTCCTACGGTGATCTTGGCATATGGGATGATGCGCAGATTGCACCATTGGCGCGCATTGCAGCCTTTCTGAAGGAGCAGGGGGCGTCGCCCGCGATCCAGATTGCCCATGCCGGCCGCAAGGCTGCAACACCTATCGCCTGGCGCGGCAAGTTCAATGAGACCGAAGACGAGAAGGCGCGCTATGCTTTCGAGTCGTGGAAGCCGGTGGCACCGTCGCCGCAGGCCCATTCCGCCAATCCTGATTTCCAGACTCCCGCTGAGCTTGATGCGGCTGGTATTCGCAAAGTGATTGACGATTTCACTGCGGCGTTCATCCGCGCCGACAAGGCGGGCTTCGAGATTGCCGAGATCCATGGAGCCCATGGTTATCTGCTGAACCAGTTTCTTTCGCCGCTGGCCAATACCCGCACCGATCAGTATGGCGGCAGCCGTGCCAACCGCATGCGCCTGTTGCTGGAGATCAGCGAAGCGGCGCGTAGCGTCTGGCCCGCTGACAAGCCACTCTTTGTACGTCTGTCTGTGACCGATGGCAGTGCGGGCGGCTGGTCCGTGGAGGATTCAGTCGTGCTTGCCACAGAATTGAAGGCCCGCGGCGTCGACGTGGTCGACTGCTCATCCGGCGGCTTTGATGGCTATGCCCTGAAACCTGCTGCGCTCTATCAGGTGCCGCTGGCTGCAGCGGTGAAGAAGACAGGCATTCTGACCGCTGCCGTCGGGCTCATCAGCGATGCCGTGGCGGCGGAAGAAGTGCTCCAGCAGGGCGAGGCTGACATCATTGCTCTCGCGCGCGGAGCGCTTGATGATCCCAACTGGCCGGTCCATGCGCAGCATGTGCTGGATCGAAGCGAGGCCGCCTATGGCCTCTGGCCGCGCCAGGCAGCAGCGCGCATGCGCGACCGTGACCGGGCGCTGGAGATCAGGGCCTTCGCAAAGTAGCCCTTTCAAGATCGGCAAGAACCGCCGTTGGAGCGCGTTTCTGATCAATTAGTTGACTAAGGCAACTAATTATCGGATGTCGCTCTCATGAATGAGGCAATCGAGGCTGTACGCCGGTTTAACCGGTTCTACACGCAGAAGGCCGGGCTTCTGGAGCACAGCTTCATGGGCTCCGGCCTGACGCTGACCGAATGCCGTGTGATCTTCGAGCTTTCAAATCGTGATGGCCGTGTTGCAGTCGATATCATCGCGGCGCTGGCTCTTGATGCCGGCTATCTCAGCCGCATCCTGAGGCGCTTTGAACGCGATGGCTTGTTATCCAGGGCGGCTGACCCTGCGGACCGGCGCCGTCAGATCCTCAAGTTGACCACGAGGGGCCGCCGCCTGCTTGAGAAGCTCAACGCCATGGCGCGCCGCGAGACGGATGCGATGTTGCGGTCTCTGACACCTGGCAAGCGCCAGCACCTGCTCGCAGCAATGGCTACGATCGAGGCAACGCTGTCAGCTACACCTGCGGACATCATCCTGCGCAGGCAGAGAGTTGGAGACCTGGGCACGGTGATCGCAAGGCAGAGCGAACTCTATGCCCGCGAACTCGGCTGGGATCTCACCTACGAGGCGCTCGCGGCAAAGATCCTTTCGGAATTCGTCATGCGCGGTGATGACACCAGGGAACGTGCCTGGATCGCGGAATGCGCTGGTGACATCGTCGGCAGCGTCTATCTCATGCGCGAGACAGAAGACACGGCCCGCCTGCGCCTCCTTTACGTCGATGCCGCCACGCGCGGGCAAGGCCTCGGCGGCAGGCTCGTTTCGGCCTGCACAGATTTCGCGCGCGAGGCCGGCTATCGCCGCATCGTCCTGTGGACACAGAGCATCCTTGAGCCGGCAAGGCGCATCTACGCATCACAGGGCTACAGGCTCGTCAGGTCAGAGCCGCATCACAGTTTTGGCAAGGACCTCGTCGGTGAAACCTGGGAACTGATCCTCTGAGGGGCGCGGCTCGCCGCCAGCGCCCTACAGGATGAACTTGCTGAGATCGGTATTCTTGGCGAGGTCGCCGAGGTTCTTCTCGACAAAGGCCTTGTCCACCACAACCGTTTCGCCCGTGCGGTCTGTTGCCGTGAAGCTCACGTCGTCGAGCACGCGCTCCATGACCGTCTGCAGGCGGCGGGCACCTATATTCTCGACAGTGGCGTTGATCTCGGCGGCAATGCGCGCGAGTGCCGCAACGCCGTCCTCGGTCACATCGAGTGTCAGTCCTTCTGTGGCCATCAACGCCCTGTACTGCTTGATAAGGCTCGCTTCCGGCTCGGTGAGGATTTTTACCAAATCCTCTTTGCTCAATGGCTGAAGCTCCACTCTAATAGGAAGACGCCCTTGCAATTCTGGCAAAAGATCAGAAGGCTTGGAAATATGAAAGGCTCCAGAAGCGATAAATAAAATGTGATCAGTTGAAACTGTTCCATATTTAGTGTGTACGCTAGTGCCTTCAATTAAAGGCAATAAGTCCCTTTGTACTCCTTCCCTGCTGACTTCTCCGCCTTTGAGTTCGGAGCGGGAAGTGATTTTATCGATCTCATCGATAAATACTATTCCCTCATTTTCCACCAATGCTAGGGCTTCTCGAATCACTTTATCTATATCTATCAGTTTATCTGCTTCTTCAGAATAAATAATAGATTTTGCTTCCTTTACGGTTAATTTTTTAACTTTCGTTTTATTAGATCCGAAAGCTTTTCCTATCATATCGCTAATATTTAAGATGCCGATTGTAGCTCCAGGAATTTCAAAATTGCCTATATTTGAAGAAACGTCAGCTACGCTAATTTCTATTTCTTTATCATCTAATTCTTTTTTTGCTATTTTATCGCGAAATTTATCTCTGGTTTCAGCAGTCGCAGATTTTCCTACTAAAGCATCTAAAATGCGGTTAGTGGTTTTGATTTCAGCGCTGACATTTACTTTCTTTTTAGCCTTGAGCTTTTGTGCGCTAACAGCTATTTCCACTAGGTCTCTTATTATAGATTCTACATCACGCCCTACATAACCCACTTCGGTAAACTTAGTGGCTTCTACCTTAACAAAAGGGGCTCCTG
>JAIUNJ010000015.1 GCA_020161855.1 Pseudomonadota bacterium | reverse complement strand
CGTCCACGAGGTCGAGCGCTTCCTGGGTCTCGCACATGGCGAAAACCAGCGTCTGCGCATTGGCCTGCTTGAGGTATTCACCGGCGGAAACGCCGCTGGCCTGCACCATGGTGTAGCCACCCCAGGAACGCTGCCCCGTCGGCGGATACTTTGCAGCCTTCACCAGCGCCTTGGCCTGTTCGACGCTGTTGACCATCGGCGCGATAACGGCAGCAGCGCCCATGTCGAGGGCGAAGCCGACAAGGCCCGGATCATTCCACAGAACGCGGATGATCACCGGCACGTCCACGGCATTGACAGCAGCGGCCATCTTGGTGGCCTCGCCGTTGTCGATCATGCCATGCTGGAGATCGAAGGCGACGGCGCCAAAGCCCATGCGGGCGATCTGACCGGCCTGGGGAGCGCCCGACATGCCGAGCCACGGGAAAATCAGGGGTTCGCCTGTCGCAAGCAGCTTGCGAATACCAAATGCAGCACCAGCCATGATGAACGCTCAGCCCGCTGACTTGATCTGGTCGATGGCAGTTGCCAGCAACTCGTCCATGGTGCGGCGGATCTGATGATCCGACTGTTCCACGCCCTTGGCCTTGAAATCAGCGACGACCTTGCGGACCACGTCCTCGTCGCCTGCTTCTTCGAAATCGGCGGCAACGACTTCCTTGGCGTATGATTCGGCGGCAGCGCCAGACAGCCCGAGCTTCTCCGCAGCCCACAGGCCCAGAAGCTTGTTGCGGCGGGCCGTGGCCTTGAAGCGCAACTCCTCGTCATGGGCGAACTTCTTCTCGAAGCCTTCCTTGCGCTGGTCGAATGTGGTCATGCGTGAATCTCCAGAATATGCCCCAGTGATCTAGCTATGCAGGCAGCGCAAATCAATGACATCAAGCGCATTGTGCGCCGCAAAAAACTTCCCTATATGAGCGGTTAATTTCCACCCCCAAAATATCCTGTGTGTAAGGAGGGTCCAGCGTGATAGACCGGACCTTCAAGTGAGGCGTCTTTGAGGATTTATCACATGAACAACAAGCGGACGCGCATCTACGAAGGCAAGGCCAAGATCCTCTACGAGGGTCCGGAGCCGGGCACGGTCGTGGTCCATTTCAAGGATGACGCCACAGCCTTCAACGCCGAGAAAAAGGCCGTCATCGACGGCAAGGGCGTGCTCAACCAGCGCATCTCGGAATTCCTCTTCACCAAGATCAACGACATGGGCCTGCCCACGCATTTCCTGCGCTCGCTCAACATGCGCGAGCAGCTGGTGCGCGAGGTCGAGATCATCCCGCTGGAAGTCGTCGTGCGCAACATCGCCGCCGGCTCGCTTTCCAAGCGTCTCGGCATCGAGGAAGGCAAGCAGCTCCCCCGCTCGATCATTGAACTCTATTACAAGAACGACTCGCTCGGCGACCCCATGGTCACCGAAGAGCACGTGACGGCGTTCGGCTGGGCCACCCCGCAGGAAATGGACGACATCGTGCACATGTCGATCCGCATCAATGATTTCCTCTCTGGCCTTTTCCTCGGCATCGGCATCAAGCTTGTCGATTTTAAGCTTGAGTTCGGCCGCTTCTACGAGAACGACATGATGCGCATCGTGCTGGCCGACGAGATCAGCCCGGACAACTGCCGCCTCTGGGACATCAAGACCAACGACAAGCTGGACAAGGACCGCTTCCGCCGCGACATGGGCGGCCTCGTCGAGGCTTATCAGGAAGTGGCGCGCCGCCTCGGCATCATCCAGGCCAATGAAACCACCGAACGCTTCAAGCCGAAGCTGGTGAAGAGCGATTGAAGCATGAAAGCCAAAGTGAAAGTGACACTGAAGAACGGCGTTCTTGACCCCCAGGGCAAGGCGATCGAGGGCGCGCTGGGATCGCTCGGCTTTGGCGGGGTCAACGGCGTGCGCCAGGGCAAGTATTTCGAGATCGATCTCGCCGAGACCGACCGCGCCAAGGCGGAAGCAGCCGTGAAAGCCATGTGCGACAAGCTGATTGCCAACACGGTGATCGAAAACTACGCCATCGAGATTGCATGAAATCCGCCGTCGTCGTCTTCCCCGGCATCAATCGCGAACGCGACATGATGCTGGCCCTCGAGGCCACCACCGGCCACAAGCCGGTTGCCGTGTGGCACACGGAAACGGAACTGCCGAAGGTCGACCTGGTGGTCGTGCCGGGTGGTTTCTCCTATGGCGACTACCTGCGCTGCGGTGCCATCGCCGCCCGCTCACCCATCATGACAGATGTCAGGGCCAAGGCCCTGAAAGGACTCAAGGTTCTGGGAGTCTGCAACGGCTTCCAGATCATCACCGAAGCAGGCCTCCTGCCCGGCGCGCTGGTGCGCAACGCCGGCCTGCGCTTCGTCTGCCGTGAGGTGAAGCTGAAGGTCGAGAACAACAAGACCTGGTTCACCAACCGTGTCGCCAAGGGCGCTGTGCTCTCCTGCCCGGTGGCCCATGGCGAAGGCAACTACATCTGCGATGCCGATACGCTGAAGCGCCTCGAAGGCGACAACCGCGTGGTCTTCCGCTACGCTGCGGGCAGCAACCCCAACGGCGCCATGAACGACATCGCGGGCGTGATGAACGAGGCGGGCAATGTCATCGGCATGATGCCCCATCCCGAAAACATGATCGAGCCGCTGCATGGCAAGACCGATTGCCGACCGCTCTTCGAAGGTTTGCTGGCCGCCTGACGCGCCCAGCAGACGTTCAAATTTGATGGAATTTCTTTGCGTTCCGCTCACGGCTGACGACTAGTCTGGCGGCGTTCAGGCCCGTGGCACGGGCCCAGCGCCTATGCCGCAGCAGCATCCCGTAAATTCTTTGGTAACCTTGATTCAATTGCCAGGCCCGCTGTCAACCTGGCCTTCGCCATCATCGTCATTAACAGTAGATTAACGCGCCGCCTTGGTGCCCAATGTGACGGCATCCCGAGAGGATGCTCAACATGCAGACTGTTTTGGAGAGGCGGATATGCTGCGGAACTTGCTAAAATCCCGCCGGGCCGAGGAGCCCGACGATGAAACGCTGATTGCGGCCCGAGAAGCCTTGAATGAAAGGCTTCTCGACATGCTGGACCGCGACTACTTGCGCAAGATCCGCTTTGCGACAGCCGAGAATACGCCCACCTACCTGCGCTGAAGCCCGCGACCGGGGGCCGGTGCGAGAACAGGTTTGAGATTCGGGTCATGGGAAGGTAAAGCCCCCCCATGACCGCCCCCAAAGAACCTGAAATCACGCCGGAACTCGTCGCCCAGCACGGATTGAAGCCCGATGAATATGCTCACTTTGTGGGCCTGCTTGGACGGACACCCACCTTTACCGAACTCGGCATCTGCTCGGCCATGTGGAACGAGCACTGCTCCTACAAATCCTCAAAAAAATGGCTGCGCCAGCTCCCCACCAGCGGAGAGCGCGTCATCCAGGGGCCCGGCGAAAACGCAGGGGTGATCGACATCGGTGATGGCCAGGCCATCATCTTCAAGATGGAGAGCCACAACCACCCCTCCTACATCGAGCCCTATCAGGGCGCGACGACGGGCGTGGGCGGCATCCTCCGCGACGTCTTCACCATGGGCGCCCGGCCCATCGCAGCGCTCAACGCCCTGCGCTTCGGCGCTCCCGACCACCCCAAGACACGCCATCTCGTTTCCGGCGTCGTTGCAGGCGTCGGCGGCTACGGCAATTCCTTTGGCGTGCCCACCGTGGCGGGCGAGGTCAATTTCCATCCCCGCTACAACGGCAACATTCTGGTCAACGCCATGGCCGTCGGCCTCGCCGATGCCGACAAGATTTTCTACTCGAAGGCGGAGGGCGTGGGCCTGCCGGTCGTTTATCTCGGCGCCAAGACGGGCCGCGACGGCATCCACGGCGCAACCATGGCTTCGGCGGAATTCGACGACAAGGCCGAGGAGAAGCGGCCCACCGTTCAGGTCGGCGATCCCTTCACCGAAAAATGCCTCCTCGAAGCCTGCCTTGAACTGATGGCCAGCGGCGCCGTCATCGCCATTCAGGACATGGGTGCTGCCGGCCTCACCTGCTCGGCCGTCGAGATGGGCGCCAAGGGCGACCTCGGCATCGAACTTGATCTCGACAAGGTGCCCTGCCGCGAAACCGGCATGACCGCCTATGAGATGATGCTCTCGGAAAGCCAGGAGCGCATGCTCATGGTGCTGCGCCCCGAGAAGGAACAGGAAGCCGAGGCAATTTTCCGCAAATGGGGCCTGGATTTCGCCGTGGTCGGCCACACCACCGACACGCTGCGTTTCGTCATCAAGCACCAGGGCGAGGTGAAGGCCGATCTGCCGATCAAGGCCATGGGCGACGAGGCCCCGGAATATGACCGTCCCTGGGTGGAGCCGAAGAAGCCGGCCGCGCTTGACGGCAGCACCATCCCCGCCCCCAATGACCTTGCGGCAGCCCTGCTCAAGATCACCGGTTCCGCCGACATGTCGTCGCGCCGCTGGGTCTGGGAGCAGTATGATTCCCTGATTCAGTCGAATACTGCACAGGTCCCGGGCGGCGACGCGGGCGTCATCCGCATTGGCGGCAAGAAGGCCATTGCTGTCTCGTCCGACGTGACGCCGCGCTATGTGGAATCCGATCCCTACGAAGGCGGCAAGCAGGCCGTGGCCGAATGCTGGCGCAACCTCAGCGCGGTCGGCGCTGAGCCGATCGCCGTCACCGACAACCTGAACTTCGGCAATCCCGAACGGCCGGAAATCATGGGCCAGTTCGTCATGGCACTGAAGGGTATCGGCGAGGCCTGCCGCGCCCTGAACTTCCCCATCGTCTCGGGCAATGTCTCGCTCTACAACGAAACCAACGGCCAGGCGATCCTGCCCACACCGACCATTGGCGGCGTCGGCCTGTTGTCCGATCTCGGCAAGATGGCAACCGTCAGGTTCAAGGCTGCTGGCGAAGCCATCCTGCTGGTCGGCGGCCATGGCAGCCACCTCGGGCAATCCATCTATCTGCGCGAAATCCTGAACCGGGAGGACGGCCCGCCACCACCCGTCGACCTCGCCCGCGAGAAAACCCATGGCGATTTCGTGCGAAGCCTTATCAACTCCGCGCAAGTGACTGCTGTACATGACATTTCTGACGGTGGACTGGCTTCCGCCGTGATCGAGATGGCGCTTTCATCAGGGCTGGGCGTGGCCCTGGAAGAGCTTTCGCATGTGCAGCTTTTCGCCGAGGACCAGGCCCGCTATGTGGTGTCGTGCAAGGCGGAAGATGCCAAGGCGATCATCTCGGCGGCAAAGGCAAAGGGTGTCACTGTGGTGCCGCTCGGCACTGTCACAGCGGATGCTGCCGTCAAGATCGGCAGCCGGTGCCAGGTGCCGCTCGCCAGCCTGCGCGAGGCCCATGAGGGCTGGTTCCCGAGGCTGATGGCCTAGCGCCGGACGGTCAGATCATAACCACCCGCGTGCCCAGTTGCACGCGACTGTACAGATCGACGACATGGGCGTTGAGCATGCCGATGCAGCCGGCTGTGGCCTTCTTGCC
This sequence comes from Pseudomonadota bacterium, assembly GCA_020161855.1. Lineage (GTDB taxonomy): Bacteria > Pseudomonadota > Alphaproteobacteria > Rhizobiales > Aestuariivirgaceae > Aestuariivirga. Next base: position 25,897 of record JAIUNJ010000015.1, on the reverse strand, counting down.
GATTTCCCTGAGCTTGGCCGCGCCATGGATGCGGTTGATGGTGTCGACCTCGCCCTTGAACAGATAGAGCGCCCGGGCGCCAAGCGGATTGTCCGGACCGCCGGGCATGCCATCCGGCAGGTATTTGGCGAGGTCCGGCTTGACCTTGAGATGATAAGGCGCCGGAATCCAGTTGGGCCAGGCTTTCATCTTCTTGACCGTCACCTCGCCCGTCCAGGCATGGGCGCCCTTGCCCAGAGCCACCCCGTAACGCAGCGCCTGGCCGTTGCCGAGCACGAGATAGAGGAAGCACTTCCGCGAATCGACGACGATCGTGCCGGGTGGCTCGGATGTCTCGAACTCCATCTCCCGCATGCGGAACTTGTAGTCGACCTGTGCGGCCTCCTTCATGTTGACGGCGAAAGGCTCGGCCGCAGCGGCCTGCAATGACGGCGCCAGCAGCGCCGGTGCGGCAAGACCATAAAGAAACGTACGGCGTGAAAGGACCATGACCAGCTCCGCTGTGGGGGTGCCGATTTTTACCCCCATGAGGAAACGCGGGCAAGGCGTGTCGCCCTGGCACTGGAAATTGCACCGCCCCTGCCCTATGTGTCTCGGCACCCACAGGAACCACAGCCCATGGCCATGACCGCCCAGGAAATCGAGCGCTTCATCAAGGAAGGATTGCCCGATGCCTCCGTTGAAATCCGCGACCTTGCGGGTGACGGCAACCACTATGCGGCCAATGTCATCTCGCCATCCTTCAAGGGCAAGTCACGCGTGCAGCAGCACCAGATGGTCTATGCAGCCCTGAAAGGCCGCATGGGCGGCGAGTTGCATGCCCTGGCCCTGCAAACCTCAGCTCCACAGGAATGAACATGAGCAACATCCACCAGCAGATCGACAATGACGTGAAGAGCAACGACGTCGTCCTCTTCATGAAGGGCACCGCGCAGATGCCGATGTGCGGCTTCTCGGGCCGCTCGGTGCAGATTCTCCAGCACCTCGGCGTTCCCTTCAAGGACGTGAATGTGCTGGCCTCCGATGAAATCCGCCAGGGCATCAAAGAATACACCAACTGGCCGACGATCCCGCAGCTCTATGTGAAGGGCGAGTTCGTCGGCGGCGCCGATATCATGATGGAAATGTTCCAGTCGGGCGAGCTCAAGCAGCTCCTTGCTGACAAGGGCGTCGCCGCCGCCTGAGCTTCCACCAGTTGGAGCCTGGTCAGCCGCCGGACCCTTGGTCCGGCGGTTTTGCATTGCTGGTGCCATCGGAGAGGCTTGCCGGGTATCCAGGGTCTTGGCATGCTGGCAGCATCAGCCTTTCCGAGGATCCCATGCTCAACCTGTTCATCGGCACAGTCAGCACCTGCTCGCTGGCCTCTCACATCGCGCTCGAAGAAGCGGGCGCCGACTACACAGTGACCCGCCTCGACTTCAGCAAGAACGAGCAGAAGGCGGCGGCCTTCCTCAAGGTCAATCCCAAGGCGCGCGTCCCGGCGCTGGTCACGGACAAGGGCACGATCACCGAAACACCGGCGATCCTTTTCTACATCGGCCAGGTATTCCCCAAGGCCAACCTCCTGCCTGCCGATCCCTTCGGAATGGCCGACATGCAGGCCTTCAACAGCTACCTGTGTTCAACCGTGCATCCGGCTCACGCCCACAAGGGCCGCGGCCATCGCTGGTCCGATGATCCGGCGGTGATCGAGGCCCTCAAGATCAAGGTGCCGCAGAACATGAACGACTACTTTGGCCTGATCGAGAACGGCTACCTCAAGGGGCCCTGGGTGATGGGCGAGCAATTCACCGTTGCCGATGCCTATCTCTATGTGATCTCGACCTGGCTCGAGGGCGACGGCGCCGATATCAGCCGCCTGCCGCGCGTGATTGACCACCGCAGCCGCATGGCAGCCCGGCCCGCGGTGCAGAAGGTGCGCGCCAGCTACACCTGAGCATTGCCCACCGCATAGCAGGGCAGCCTGCCGCCCACATTGACGCCCATAGCCGAACCGGGCAGCACACGAAGATGACGGATCACAAGACCCGCGCTGCCCTTGCCCTGATTGCCACCATGCTGATCTGGGGCGCGGGTGCGGTCTTCATCCGCAGCACGGCGGTAGCCCTCGGTCCGCTCGATTCGCTGGCCCTGCGCTATGTCATCATGACGGCGGCACTGGTGCCGGTCATTCTCTACACTGGCGGCTGGCGCATCGCTGGCGAGGACTGGCCACGCCTGCTTTTCGTCTCCCTCGTGGGGCTCGGAGCCTATAACTGGTTCGTCAATGAGGGCTTCGCCCGCATCGGCGCAGGGCTGGGCACGGTCATCACCATGGTGGAGCCCATGATGATCGCCCTTCTCGCCTGGGCCTTCCTGCGCGAGCGCATCTCGGCGAGCCTCTTCATCGGCCTCGTCATCTCGCTGGTCGGGGCGCTGGTACTGTTCTGGCCCGACCTGATGCACGACACGGCCAATCCAGTGAACGGCTATGGCGTGGGCGCCATCATCCTCGCCTGCCTGGCCTGGGCCATCTATACGATCGCGGGAAAGCCGCTCTTCGCCAAATACGGCGCCTTCAACATCACGGTCCTGACCTTCCTGCTCACGGCACCGCTGTTCATCCCGCTTTCGAGCAAGCCCCTCGCCACGGCATTTGCTGAGCTTAGCCCCCGGATCTGGGCCGAGCTCTTCTTCCTCGCCCTGGCCAATGCCTTCATCGCCACCCTCATGTGGAACTACGGCGCGCGCCATCTGAAAGGCGCCATCGTCGGTTCCTTCCTCTATCTCGTACCGGTGATCGCGGTGATTGCAGGGGCTCTCGTCCTCGATGAGGTGATCACCATCTGGCTGGTCGCAGGAGGCGCGCTGATCCTCGCGGGCGTCGCCTTTGCCCAATACGGCCCCCTGCTCCTCGGGCAGAAGATGTCCGATGCCCATTAAGGCCTATGCAGCTCTGCTGTCGGCGGTGATCGTCTGGGGTGTAGCCCCGGCTTTCATCCGCTCCTTCTCCTTGACCGCTGGCCCCGCCGACTCGATGTTCATCCGGCTCGTCACGGTCGCTCTCTTCTGCCTGCCGTTCCTGCCCTTTGCCGCCCGCAAGATCGCCCGCCAGGACTGGCCGCGCCTGTTGCTCGTCGCCTGGGTCGGTGTCTTCGGCTATTTCCTTGGCTCGATCTTCGGCTTCACCTATGTCGGTTCCGGCGTGGGCGGCCTCATCATGGCAACGCAGCCGCTCATCATCGCCCTGCTCGCTTCGGCCCTTGGAACCGAACGGCTGACCATCGCAACGCTGGCCGGTCTCGCCGTCTCCTTTGCAGGCGCGCTCTATCTCTTTTCCGGCGACCTCGGCGGCAGCGGCACATCGCGCGAGGCCCTGATGGGGGCTCTCATGATCTTCGCCTGCGGCATCGCCTTTGCCATCAACGTCGTGTTTTCGCGCCCGCTCGTGCGCCGCTATGGCTCGCTGACGGTGACGCTCTATACCATGATGCTCTGCGCCATTCCGGCGCTGCCCTTCTACAATGCCAACATCATCAATGTCGTTGCGGGGCTCGATCTCTTTGCCTGGGGCTCACTCATCTATCTGAGCCTTGTGGGCACGATCCTTGCGGTCATTGCCTGGAACTATGCCGTGGGCCTGCTGCGCCCTACCACCGTCGGTGCCTCTCTCTATGTGATCCCGCTGCTCGCCGTCATCTCCGGCTGGATCGTACTGGGCGAGAAGGTGACCATTCACACGGCCTTTGCAGGCCTCATCATTGTTGGCGGTGTGGCGCTGTCGGAGTTCGGCCAGAGGTTCCGCCTGAAAGGTCCGCTGCTGGGCCTCGCACTGGTGATCTTCGCTGTAACCATGTGGGGGCTCGTGCCGGTGGCCATGCGCTTCCTTCTGCTCGATGTCTCGCCGCAGACGGCCATGGTGCTCCGCCTGTATCCCTCCGCCGTCGTCGCCGCCTGCATTGTCGTTGCCATCGGCTGGAAGCGCCTGACCTGGCGGGAATGGCTGCGGGTGACAGGAGCAGCCCTTCTCGGCAGCTTTGCCTATCAGGTGCTCGCCGCCTATGGCATGCACACGGTGCCTGCCAGCTGGACCGGTATGCTCTTCGGCCTCGAGCCGGTCTTCATCGCGCTGGGTGCTTCCCTCTTCGTCGGCGAAAAGCTCACATCATGGTTTGCCGTTGGCCTTGCCATTGCGCTGGCCGGAACGGCCGTGCTGATGCTCGGCAGCGCCAGCGGTTCGGTGCAGGATGTCTCCCTGTTCGGCCTCATCCTTGTCACCTTGTCGACCTTCGGCTGGGCCATCTACACGCTGCTCATCAAGCCCGTATCGGTGCGCCATGGCGCCTTCCTCTCGGCCTGCCTGGCACTGGTGATCACCGCCCTGCCACTGCCCCTCTTCGTCAACGCCCGGCTGGTGCAGGAGACGGCCGGCCTCTCGGGCATCCAGTGGCTGACGGTGGGTTTCGTCAGCGTCTTTGCAACCGTGCTGGCCACAGGCGCCTGGAACACGGCCCTCGGCCACATGAAAAGCGCCACCGCCGGCATGTTCCTCTATGTCCAGCCCATCGTGGCAGCCATCGGCGGCATTCTCCTGCTCGGCGAACGCCTGTCCATCTGGCTGCTGGCGGGCGGTCTCCTGATCTGTCTCGGCGTGGCCATCAGCCAGATTCCGCAGGGCCTCGGCAGGCGCATCACAACCCCTGATCCCTCCCATCACAAGAAGTTACTTACGCCTCTCCCCGGAACGCCCTAAAATCCGGCCATGTCAGATCAGGTCCCGCAAGCCCGCCAACTGCCCTGGTACTTCCTGCCGATGGTCGTGCTCGTCTCGGGCTGTATCGTCGCCATCGTCAATTTCGGGGTGCGCTCCACCTTCGGCCTCTTCACAATGCCGATTTCCGAAGCCAACCAGTGGCCGCGCGAGATCTTCTCCTTTGCCATTGCGCTGCAGAACCTGCTCTGGGGTGTTGCAACCCCCATCGCCGGCATGCTTGCCGACCGCTACGGTTCCGCCCGCGTGCTGATGTCGGGAGCTGTGCTCTACGCCATCGGCATCGTGATCATGGCCTTCACCAGCAATCCCTGGGTTTTCCATTTTGGTGGCGGCATCCTCGTCGGCATCGGCGTGGCACTCTCTTCCTTCGGCATCGTCATGGCAGCGCTCGGCCGCATCGTGCCGCCGGAAAAGCGCTCATGGGCCTTCGGCCTGGCGACGGCGTCGGGTTCGCTGGGACAGTTCATCTTTGCGCCTCTCACCGCCGCGCTGATCACCGCCTATGGCTGGCATGACACGCTGCTGATCCTTGCTGCCGCCTCCCTGCTGATCATCGTCTTCGCCCTTCCCCTGCTGGTGCAGAATACGACATCGAGTGCCGCCACGGCTGGCGAAACCCAGCTCTCCATGTCGGCCGCCATCGGGCAGGCCTTCGGGCATCGCTCCTATGTCCTGCTTGTCGCGGGCTTCTTCGTCTGCGGCTTCCAGATCGCTTTTGTCACCGTGCACCTGCCGCCCTATCTGGCGGAACACGGCATCAGCAAGGAAATGGCGGGCATCGCCATGGGCGCCATCGGCCTCTTCAACGTGATCGGCTCCTATGCCTCGGGCATCATCGGCGGCCGCCGCGAGAAGCGCGTGCCACTCAGCCTGATCTATATCCTGCGCTCGCTGCTCGTGACGGCCTTCATCCTTCTGCCGATCACGCCGGTGACAACGCTGATCTTCACGGCTTCGCTCGGCCTGCTCTGGCTCTCGACCGTGCCGCTCACCATGGGCCTCGTCACGGTGATGTTCGGCACGCGCTACATGGCGACGCTCTATGGCTTTGTCTTCCTCAGCCACCAGGTGGGTTCCTTCCTGGGTGTCTGGCTGGGCGGCAAGATCTACGATCTCTACGGCACCTATGATCCGGTCTGGTGGATGGGCGTGGCGCTCGGTGTCTTCGCGGCCATCGTCCATCTGCCCATCGTGGAGAAGCGCGCACCGAAGTTCGCGGCGGCCTAGGTCTATGCGCTGGCCGGGCCACCGCTTCGCGCTTGCCCTCTTTGCCGGCGTGATCATCGTCTGGCTCGCCGTCATGCTGGTGGTCATGCGCCAGGCGGCCCTGCCGCCGGAGGCAAGCGGCCCCATGCTGGCCGTCTTCGAGCCCGGAACCTCGCAGGAGGAGGCCTTCGCCGCCATCACCCGCGCCAACGCACGGCCCGTCCGCGAAACAGCGCTCGCCTTCATCTGGGTGGTGACGCGCGATGAGCCAGGGCTTGCCGGGGCGCTGGAGGCCGAGGGAGCCCTCGGTGCCTACCGCGAACTGCCCATCAGCCCGACGATTGCCGGCTGCATCGCCGTTGTTGACCAGAAAATTGCGGTCTACACTGGCATCTGAGGAGGATGTTGCATGAACATCCATGACCGGGATTTCGGGGCTGCAGCCGAGCTCAAGGCCAATGTGGCCGTGCCCTTCGAGCGGGCCAAGGCCATGCCCAAGTCGGTCTATACCTCGGAGGAGTTCTGCGAACAGGAAGTGCGCCAGATATTCGCCCGGGAGTGGTTCTGCGCCGGACGGTCCTCGGCACTTGCGAAGGCCGGCGACTATGTGACCCTCGAACTTGCCGGGCAGCCGATCATGGTGCTGCGTGACCGAGATGGCAGGCTGAGGGCCCAGTCCAATGTCTGCCTGCACCGCATGTCGGTGCTGCTCACCGGTGCGGGCCATACGAGCAGCATCGTCTGCCCTTACCACGGCTGGACCTATGCGCTTGATGGCGCTCTCCGGGCAGCGCCTGCCATGAAGCTCAACGCCGGTTTCGACCACAAGGCCTATTGCCTGCCGCAGGTCCGCTGCGTGGATTGGCTGGGCTGGATTCTGGTCACGCTCAATCCGGAAGCACCGGATCCACAGCAGCTCTTCGCAGAGGTTGAAGGCCATATCGCTGACTATGGCATGGAGTCATACGTCGAGAGCTTCCGCGAGGAGCATGTGTGGAATACGAACTGGAAGGTGCTCGCCGAGAATTTCATGGAGAGCTACCATCTGCCCGTCTGCCATGCGGGCACCATCGGCGGCCTCTCGCGGCTCGATGAAATGGTCTGCCCGCCGGGGCTTCCCGCGTTCAACTATCACACCATCCTCAAGGATGACCGGCTGAAGATCGCGCTGGCCCATCCGAACAACACGCGCATGACGGGCGACCGCAGGCGCATGACCTACCTGCTGGCGATCTATCCGAGCCTCCTCATCACGCTGACACCCGGATATTTCTGGTACCTGTCGCTGCATCCGAAAGGCCCCGGACAGGTGAAGATCATCTTCGGCGGTGGCATGTCGGCTGACTTCGCTCACGAAGCCGAAGCACAGCAGCACTTCACCCAGTTGAAGACACTCCTCGACGATGTGAACATCGAAGATCGCGGCTGCACCGAACGCGTCTATCGCGGCCTGCAATCAGATTTTGCAGCCCCCGGCCATCTCTCGCACCTTGAGCGGCCGAACTACGACTTTGCGACCTGGATCGCTGCCAGGCTCTGACCCCGGCTTGCAGCACTCCTCGTCGCATGCTGCTAATACATTGAAATTATGAGTTAATCTGTCATTCACCATCTTGACGGACACTTTCCCTGCACCGAATCTTTCAGCGCCAGTTTGCAGAGGAGGACCGGCATGACGGACAGAGTTCTGGAAAAGCAGCTCAAGGGATGGAGCCTCACCACGGCGGAAATTCTTTACCGCCTGCCTGATCACAGGGGCATCCTCCAAACCTTTCTCTGGCAGGATTACGACATCGCTCCGCGATTTCCCCGCCTCATCAGGTTCCTCGATTTCTGGACCCATAATCTCGACGGTCCGCTGCACAGTGTCCGCGTCGCCCATGCTGCCATCGTCGGTCCACACGAGATGCGCCATGTCAATTTAGAATGGCGCCTGCACTGAATTTAGTCAGGTTACATCATTACATATTCACGGCAGCGCAGAGCTGACATAGCCTCCGGTCGTTCAACTCATAAACTCAGGGAGTAACGATCATGTGCAATGCCTGCATCATTGAGGGCGTAAGGCAGACGGTTCAGTCACGCCGGTCCTTCTTTGCGAAATCCGCAGCCGCCGGGGCGGCGGCGCTCGCAGCGAGCATGGTGAGCGCCAAGACAACGCTGGCGCAGTCTTCGGGCAAGACCGTGGACCTCACCCACACCTATGACGACAAGTTCCCGACCTTCGACGGCAAGCCCGGCATCCTTTTCGACAAGATGTATGACTTCAAGAAGGACGGCTACAATCTCTACAAGCTGACGATCTTCGAGCACACGGGAACGCACATCGATGCCCCGGGGCATTTTGCCGAGAATGGAACCTCCGTTGCCGATCTCGATGCCCAGAGCCTCATCTGCCCGCTCTGCATCGTCGACATCAAGGCCAAGGCCAAGGACGACGTCAACGCCACGGTGGCCAAGGCCGATATCGAAGCCTGGGTTTCCGCCAATGGCGAAATCCCCAAGGGCGCCTGTGTCGCCATGAACTCGGGCTGGGGACCGAAGGTCAGCGAGACGTCCTTCCGCAACACGCCGGATGGCAAGCTCGCCTTCCCGGGTTTCTCGAAAGAGGCTACCGACTATCTGGCGGAACTCGGCGCTGCCGCGATCGCTGTCGACACCATGTCGCTCGATCCGGGCAACTCCGCGGACTTCGCTGTGCATTACTCCTGGCTGCCCAGCGGCCGCTACGGCATCGAGAACATCGCCAACCTCGACGCCCTTCCGGCCAAGGGTGCCACCGTCTTCGTCGGTGCGCCGAAGCATCGCGGCGGCACGGGCGGCCCGGCTCGCGTGCTCGCCACGTTCTGAGATCTAGACAAAACAAAAGCGGCAGGACATGCGTCCTGCCGCTTGAATTCTGAGTGGTTCAAACCTTAGCGCGAATAGTATTCGACGACGAGGTTCGGTTCCATCTTCACCGGATACGGCACTTCGCTCAGCGAAGGCACGCGGGTGAGCTTCACCTGGCCACCGGCAACTTCGATATAGTCCGGCGTGTCGCGCTCGGAGGAAGCCTGGGCTTCCTGAACCGACACCAGTTCCTTGGCGCGCTCGGTGAGTTCCACCACATCGCCCACCTTGAGGCGGATCGAAGGAATGGTCACGCGGCGGCCGTTCACCTTGACGTGGCCATGGCTCACGAACTGGCGGGCGGCGAACACCGTCGATGCCCACTTGGCGCGATAGATGACCGTGGCGAGGCGGCGCTCGAGAATGCCGATCAGGTTTTCCGAGGAGTCACCGGTCATGCGCACGGCTTCCTCGTAGATGCCCGAGAACTGACGCTCGGAGATGTTGCCGTAGTAGCCCTTGAGCTTCTGCTTGGCGCGCAGCTGCGTGCCGAAGTCGGACATCTTGCCCTTGCGGCGCTGGCCATGCTGGCCGGGGCCGTATTCGCGCTTGTTCACAGGGCTCTTGGGGCGGCCCCAGATGTTCTCGCCCATGCGGCGATCGATCTTGTACTTTGCGTTGGAACGCTTCGTCATTTACAGCTCTCAAAATGCGATGAGGCGCGAAGGCGCAAATCTTGCGTCTTTACAGCCCCAACTGGTTGGTTGGAGCCCACCCTCCTCGGCACCGGTCTCCCGGCCGACAGGCAGCACAAGGCCGCCACGGGCAAGCAAAACGCGAGGGCACAACCCTCGCGGTCGCCGCAGCCTCTAGCGGATCAGCCCACACCTGTCAAACCATGTCCGCCCGGGCCAAAACCATGCGCCAGACAGCCTTGCCTTGCCACGCAGCCTCCCCCACTGTCAGCCCATGGGCACGGCACCGCGGCAGATCATCCGGGATATCATGGCGGTTTCGGTCACAGCCGTTTTCGTTCTGCCGATCCTCTGGTGGGGCCTCTCCAGCATAACGCCCAACGACGTCCTGCTCGATCCGCGGCGCTTCCTCACCCTCGATTTCACCCCGACCTTCCGGCACTACGCCCTCGCGATCCTGGGCGCCGGCGGCACCGTCTATGATTCCCGCGACAGCCTCGTGGACTCCGTCATCGTGGCCCTGCTCTCGACCGCCGCCGTGCTCGTCGCGGCCCTGCCCATGGCCCACGCCCTGTCGGTGTTCCGATTCCGGGGCCGGCAGCTCGCCTTCCGCAGCCTGCTCCTGCAGCGCGCCGTGCCGCCCATCGTCATCGTCTTTCCGCTGGTCATCACCTACCATCGCCTCGGCATGCTCGACTCGCACATCGGCCTTGCTCTGGCGCACGCCGCCATTAACCTGCCCTTTGCCGTGCTCGTGCTGAAGTCCTTCTTCGACGAGATCCCGCCGGAAGTGAGGGAGGCCGCCTATCTCGACGGCGCCACGCCCCTGCAGGCATTCCTGCGCATCTCGCTGCCGCTGATCAAGGGCGGCATCGCCGCCACTGCCATCCTCGCTTTCATCTTCTCATGGACCGAGTTTCTGCTGTCGCTGTTCCTCACGCAGAATATGCGGCTCATGCCGGTTCAGGCGGCGATCCTCATCATGAACATGTGGGGCCTGGTTGCGGCCCTGACAACGACGGCGCTCCTCCCCGCCTTCATCTTCATCCTCTTTGTGCAGCGCCATCTGGTGCGCGGCTTCACGCTCGGCCTCGCCAAATGAAAGAGGCGGCCCCGTAAGGCCGCCTCCTTGCATGCTGAGTGCGATCAAAGCTTGCCGATGGACCAGAACAACGTCTCGCCATTGGAGTCGTTGACACCATCATTGTCGGTCACGACATAGCCGTTGCCAGCCTTGTCGACGGTGAAACCTTCGACCTTCTCGATCACATATCCGGCGGTGCTTTTGAGATCCGGCAGCAGGTCGCGCACCAGTTCCTTATTCACCACTGGCAGGGCTTCGCCGAGCTTGGCGGGCTTCAGGTCAGCCAGGGCCACGCGATAGAGCTTTTTCACCTGGGCCTTCTCACCCACCTGGTTGTCACGTTCGATCAGGTAGACGAAATCGCCATGGAGCGTGATCTCCGACAGGCCGACCCAGCCACCCTCCGGAGCTGCATCGAGCGTGTAGCGAACAGCACCCCATTCCTTGGACTTGGGCTTATACGACACGAGCTTCACCGTGCCCTTCTCATCGTCAGCCCATTCACGCTGCACCGGCAGCCACAGCGTCAGGTCATCGCCGGAACCAACTGCGGTGATGCCTTCAAAGCCATAGCGCGTCTCGGCATGGGCGAGTTCGGGCGGCAGGCCGATGGATTGATCGATCTCGCCCTTGTCGTTCACATGCAGGATGCCATGCGGCACCATGGTGTCGCTGCGGCCTTCGGAGGCAAGCCAGAAACCACCCTTGCCATCGGCCACGATGCCCTCGATGTCGAGAAGCTGCGCCGTCTGGCCACTGCGCAGTATGCGCTTGGCTTCGGTGATGCGCGCCGGCTTCTGGTTGGCGTCGATCGTGAAGATGCTGGGCTGCATGCTGTAGAAGGAGTCGTTGACCGCATAGAGAATGCCCTCCTTCTCCGGATCGGCGGTGAGCCCCGAAAGCGCACCCCAGCCAATGGGCACGCCCTTCTCGTCCATGCTGGAGAGGATCGTCGGGTAGGCCGCAGTGCCTTCACCAAGCTGATACAGCATCACATGCGGACGCACGCCGCCGTCCTCGACAAGATCGACCTCGCTGGATACGGCGAGAAGATTGCGCTGCGGAATGGCAACCGCACCTTCCGGTGAAAGACCGGTGGGAAGAAGCTGCATGAACTGCGGGCCCTTGTCCGTATCCTTGTAGACACCGACCACCGAGGCGCGTTCCGCCAGAACAAAAAGGAATGTATCGGCGCCGAACTGCTTCACTTCCGCACCTTCGGGCTCAACACCCTTGGCGCGCGAGCGGCGCTCCGGATAGTGGCCAGCCAGGGCGGCCTGATATTCGAAGCCCATGCCGGAATCGAATTCGACCTCTCCGTTGCGCTTGAAGATGGTGAAACCGCGGCTGCCGCCCTCATAGTCACCTTCATTGGCAACGAGGAGACGGTCATTGCCGATCCACTGCACCGTATCCGGCTCGCGCGGCACGCCCTTCTTCTCGCCCGTGAAAGTGATGGCACCTTCGCTCTTGGTATCGACACCAGCCAGATCAACCAAGCCCGCCGGGAAATGCGAGATCACCTTGCCATCGGCACCCACGATGACGACGTGATTGTTCTCCTGCAGCGTCACGGCGATTTCATTATTGCCGTTGATGTCGACGAATTCGGGTTCAGGATCGTCCCCGGCAACGGCGGCAAGCCCGGTGAGGTCGACCTTGATGATGGCGGCGCAATCGGCAACACCATCCTTGAGCTTCACGATGGAGAGATAGCCCGCAGGCATCTGCGGGATGACGCCATCATTGAGATCCTCATCGCGCTCGTTCTCGATGGCAATGGCAGCAAAGGAGCCATCCGGTGCGACGGCAACCGAGTCGGGCTGGCCACCCAGATCGCAGCTGGCGGCCACGCTCTTATCCTTGATGTCGACGGCGAGAAGCGTGCCCGAAGGCTCAACCTTGCTCTTGGAGGTGTTGATGGCGACCAGCACCTTGCCGCCCGCAACTGCAACTGATGTCGGCTCACCATCAAGCTTCACAAAGCCCGCGGGCTTCGGGTTCGCTGCGTCTGTGATGTCGATGAAGCCGATGCGCCTGGCCGGGCTGTCGGAATAGACGAGCGTGTTGCCGTCTTCGCTTGCCGTGACGATTTCGACCGACGTCACCGTCTTCTGGTCCTCGTCGGCAGAGAGATTGCTGTTCACCGCAAAGGATGAAATGCGATTGAAGACCGGGTCGGCAAGGGCCGCGCTGCTCAGGGCAAGCGCGGAGAGGCTGGCAGCAGCCAGCAGTCTGGACGTGTAGGACATGGGACACCCTGTTGATATGGATTCGACAAGGCGTTCTCTGTTGCGGCGCTCTGTTACAGCCGCGTGACATTATGAAAAGCGAAACGGCAGGCCCTGAAAGCCTGCCGTTCATGCCAGTCTTGTGTGTTACCCGAAGCGACGCAGGAAACGGTAGATACCCGCCCCGAAGCCGACCAGTGCCACGGCAAAGGTCACCACGCCCCAGTCCTTGTTCATGATGCCGCCGAGGGCGAGGAATGCGCCCGCCAGCCCGGCCAGCGCAAAGATGACGATTCCGATCCACTTCGCAGCCTTGCTCCCGGCCGAAGGAGGCCCGGCAAGGGCCTGCGCTGCGGGGCCAGCAGCCGCCTTGGCAGCAGCGGCGGCCTGCTCCTCAGCAGAACCTCCGGCGGCTGCGACCTCGGCCGCCGCAGTCTTTGCAGCTGCCTCAGCCTTCTCCTTCTGCTTTGCCAGCTTGCGCTCATTGGCGCGCAGCACCCATCTCATGAAGAAGTGAATGACGATGGCCAATAGGACGCCGACACCAATCCAGATCGCCATGGTCTTGGTTTCCTCGGCGGAGTCGAAGGTCTTGTCGACAGACGTCGGGTTGGCGGGATCGACCATGACCACGAATTCCTGGCCGATCGCCAGCGGCACGCGCGAAACAGAATAGAGCCTGTGCTGGACGTCTTGCTCCGCACCTCCTGCCGTATAGGTGAAGCGCACATAGTCGTCCTTGTTGGTCCGCAGCTGCTGCGTCAAAGAGTTGTTCTGCTTGACGAAGTTTTCGGCCTCGGCGCACTCAAAGACACCTTCGACATGCTGGCGCCAGTTCTTGCCCTGCTTCCGCTCGACTGTGCAAAGCTCACCCGACCAGACGGTCTTCGCCGTCGTCAGGTTCCATGTCTTGCCATGATTATAGTTCGACCAGAAAGAACTGATCGCGATCACGATCGGTATGAGCGCCAGGAGGACAGGCATCCCCCAAAGCGCCAATCGTGTTACCGCCCGCTGCGCGGATGTTTCCGCCGTCATTTGCCACCCCAAAGCTGCTGAAAGATTGTTCCCCGGTGCGGTGACGATATTCACCACGCCCGGAATGCGCAATGACTCATCTCCTGAAGTTGGCGCAAAATCTCAGGCTGGCAGATCGATGACCCGGTGCTGCGGAAAACCCATGCTCGCATAGGCTGCAAGCGTTTCGGAGGCACTGCCTCGGGCTGAAGTGAGAACGACTGTGCCGTGGGCAGGCACATTGGCATCCGCCACCTTGAGTGGCGTTTCCTCGACGATATCGGCGGTTCGGCGGGCAATGGCCGGGGCTGGATCGATATAGGTCACGGCCCATGGCGCCACCCGCGCGATTTCCGCTGTGATCAACGGATAATGCGTACAGGCCAGCACAACCACATCCGTCTGCTTGCCGTCTCGCTTGCGGAAGACGGGCGCCACCTCGCGCTTCAATTCCTCCATGTCGATGGCATGGCCGCGCAGCTTCTGCTCCGCGATCTCGGCCAGGCGCGGCGCGCCATGGAGGAAGACCTTGCAGTGGAAGGCAAAGGTATGGATCAGCGAATGGGTATATTCACGGCTCACCGTTCCCGGCGTTGCCAGCACGCCGATCACGTTGCTGCGCGTCTGCGCTGCCGCAGGCTTGATCGCAGGGACCGTACCGACGAACGGCACCGCATAGACGGCGCGTAGCTCTGCCAGAGCAATGGTCGAGGCCGTGTTGCAGGCGACAACCACGACATCGGGCTGGGCCAGCTCGATGAGCCGGCCGATCACCATAACGATCCGCTTGACCAGTTCCTTCTCTTTCCAGGCCCCGTAGGGAAAGGCGGCGTTGTCGGCGGCATAGATGAGATGCGCATCTGGCATCTGGTGGGCCACGGCGCGGGCCACCGTCAAGCCGCCCATGCCGGAATCAAACAGGAGGATACGGGGCTGGGCCATCAGCCCTCCTCACCCTTCTTGCGGCGCTCATGTGTCCGCGACAGTGACGCGACCACACCGCGGAGGCTGCGCACCTCCTGCTCGGTCATTTGCGTCCGGGCATAGAGGTTGCGGATATTGCGCATCATGCCGGGGCGCTTGTCTTCGGTCTTGAAGAAGCCGGCCTCCGCCAGCTCGCGCTCGAGATGATCAAAGAAACCCTGCAGTTCTTCCTTGGTCGCAGGCCTTGTATCCGGCATCTGCAGGCCAGGCCCTTCCAGCGCCGGAAGCTCGGGCGTCGCCTGGCCAAGCGTCGTCGCGCCATGCTTGAACCACTCATAGCCCATGAGCAGCACCGCCTGCGCGATGTTGAGGGAGGCGTAGGCCGGGTTGACGGGCGCGGTCACCACCACATCGGCCAGCGACACTTCATCGTTGGTCAGGCCCCAGCGCTCGCGACCGAACATGAGGGCCACCTTTTCCCCGCGCTTCACCCGGGCCCGCATGTCGTGGCCGGCCTGCTCCGGCGTCATCACGTCCTTCGTCATGCCGCGCGGCCGGGCGGTGGTGGCATAAACATACTGTTGATCTTTAAGAGCGTCAGTCAGTGTATTGAAAATAATCGCTTTTTTGACAGTTTCGTGAGCCCCGGATGCGGTGCTTTCGGCGCGCTCGCGGTCCCATCCTTCGCGCGGGTCGACCAGAACCAGATCAAACAGCCCGAAATTCGCCATGGCGCGGGCCGCCATGCCGATGTTCTCGCCGAGCTGGGGGTTGACCAGCACCACCGTCGGTGCCGGGCCGAGATCTGCCGACCGTGTCTTGTCCGTTCCTGCCATGGTTCCGGGAGATAGCCGGAAGTTGCAGTTTCCGGAAGGGCTGCCATTCCGCCATGTTTCCGCACCGCCTTGCGCAATTCCGCCATGAGCCTCTCGCGCAATTCACGGCCCGGACATGCGCCGGACAGGTCGGAAGGCGCAATCTCTCAGACATCGCCGGGCCAATACCGGTCCGGACAGATCTCAAGGAGACATCACCATGTTTCGCAAAATCGCCCTTTCCGCCTTCGCCCTCACCATCCTCGGCGGCTCTGCCTTCGCGGCCAATGAATACTGGGTCGTGAAGGACCAGGACACCAGCAAGTGCGAAGTGATCGGCTATGCACCGAGCCTGAACACCATGACCAAGATCGGCAATGTCCACAAGACCGAAGCCGAAGCCCAGGCCGCCATGAAAGCGGCGGCTGAATGCAAGTGAAGCACCAAGGCGGTTGCCGCTGCTGCGGCAGCCGCCTTTCCTAGATCTTGTTGACGCCACGGCCCTCCGGGGCCTCAAGCTTCCGAGCCTTGCGCAGGGCCGGAAAGCCATAACTCCAGATGGCTGCCACCATCATCGTGCCCACACCGCCGATGACAACCGCAGTCACCGCGCCAAGCCGTGCTGCAACGCTTCCGGCGCGGAATTCACCCAGCTCATTCGAAGCGCCGATGAACACGCGGTTCACGGCATTGACCCTGCCCCTCACTTCGTCCGGGGTCCACAGCTGCATGAGTGTCTCGCGCACATAGACGCTCACCATGTCGAAGCAGCCCATCATCATAAGAGCGAAGATCGATAGCGGTACCCAGGTCGAGGTGCCGAACACGATGGTGAAGAAGCCGAAGCAGGCCACGCAGATGAACAGCACGCGTCCGGCGTGATCCTTGATGCCGAACTTTGACAGCCACAGCGCCATCAGCACGGCGCCAACGCCCGGTGCGGCACGCAGCAGCCCGAGACCCAGTTCGTTGACCTGCAGGATGTCGCGAGCATAGATCGGCATCAGCGCCGTCGCCCCGCCCAGCAGCACAGCAAACAGATCTAGTGATATGGCTCCGAGGACGATGGGTTCAGAGCGAATGAACCGGAAGCCTGCCAGCAGTGTCGAGATCGTCGTTTCCTCGATGCGGTTTGCCTGTGGCGTGCGGCCGATAACCAGCACGGCGCAGACGGCAACACCAAGCAGCAACGCCGCCGTGCCATAGGCCGCCTCCCCCGCGATGCCGTAGAGAAGGCCTCCGAGCACAGGCCCTGTGATGTTGGTCACTTGCCAGACCATGGAGTTGAGCGAGATACCGTGCGGTATTGCCTCGCGCGACAGAAGGTTGGGCGCCAGCGCGTCCGCTGCCGGGCTGAAGAAGGCGCGCGCCACGCCCATCACTGCCAGGATGCCAAAGACCGGCGCCACGTGGTCGGGATGGGACAGCGTATAGAACACGAAAGTCAGCGCGCAGAGCACCTCGACCGAGAGGCAGATGCCGAGAATGAGGCGGCGGTTGAAACGGTCAGCAACAAAGCCTGTCACCAGCACCAGCATCAGCGCCGGCAGAAACTGCGACAGGCCGATGAGCCCCAGATCCCAGGCGCTGCGGGTGATGTCATAGACCTGCCAGCCAACGGCAACGACCACGATCTGGGCGGCAAAGCCATGGGTGGCCAGCGCGGCCAGATATTTCACATAGGCAGGATAGTGCAGCGCGTTGGCGGAAGGCGCACCGCCTGCTGCGGGAATCGGGGTCATGGCAAAGCCGTGCCACGGCGGTCGCGTACTGTCAAAGCGGGGGCCCGGGAAACGGGGCATCTCCCCGCAACTTCGCCTTCCGTCGCAATTGCGGGGCCGGGATCATGCTGCTACAAGCCCGGCATCTATTTTGCACCGCACAAAGAGGCCTTCATGGACAAGATCAAAGTCGCAAAACCCGTCGTCGAACTCGATGGCGACGAGATGACCCGCATCATCTGGGACCTCATCAAGAAGGAGTTGATCCTTCCCTATCTCGACATTGATCTGCACTACTATGACCTCTCCGTTGAAAACCGCGACCGCACCGAAGACAAGGTGACAGTCGATGCCGCCAACGCCATCAAGGCGCATGGCGTCGGCGTGAAGTGTGCCACCATCACGCCGGACGAAGCCCGCGTGAAGGAGTTCAGCCTGAAGCAGATGTGGAAATCGCCCAACGGCACCATCCGCAACATCCTCGGCGGCGTCATTTTCCGCGAACCGATCATCTGCAAGAACGTTCCGCGCCTCGTGCCCGGCTGGACCCAGCCCATCATCATCGGCCGCCATGCCTTCGGCGATCAGTACCGCGCCACCGATTTCACATTCCCGGGCAAGGGCACGCTCACCATCAAATTCGTCGGTGAGGATGGCAAGGTGATCGAGAAGGAAGTCTTCAAGTCCCCCGGCGCCGGCGTGGCGATGGCCATGTACAACTTGGATGAATCGATCAAGGAATTCGCCCGCGCCTCACTGAACTATGGCCTGTCGCGCAAGTATCCGGTGTATCTCTCGACCAAGAACACCATCCTCAAGGCCTATGACGGCCGCTTCAAGGATATCTTCCAGGCAGTCTATGAAGCAGAGTTCAAGGCCGAGTTCGAGAAGAGCGGCATCACCTACGAACACCGCCTGATCGACGACATGGTGGCCTCCGCCATGAAATGGACCGGCGGCTACGTCTGGGCCTGCAAGAACTACGACGGCGACGTGCAGTCCGATCTCGTGGCCCAGGGCTATGGCTCGCTCGGCCTGATGACCTCTGTACTGATGACGCCGGACGGCAAGACAGTCGAGGCCGAGGCCGCCCACGGCACGGTTACGCGCCACTACCGCCTGCATCAGCAGGGCAAGGCCACCTCGACCAACTCCACGGCCTCGATCTTTGCCTGGACCGGCGGCCTCAAGCACCGCGCCAAGCTCGATGGCAACGACAAGCTCAAGGCCTTTGCCGAGAAGTTGGAAAAGGTGACCGTCGACACGATCGAGGAAGGCAAGATGACAAAGGATC
Source organism: Pseudomonadota bacterium (assembly GCA_020161855.1). GTDB lineage: Bacteria > Pseudomonadota > Alphaproteobacteria > Rhizobiales > Aestuariivirgaceae > Aestuariivirga. The sequence goes on along the minus strand of JAIUNJ010000015.1, from coordinate 7,325 downwards.
TGGCTGTGCTTGTCGGCCCGGAACAGTCATGGCTGACGACGGAAGGCTTCATCGAAGCCGTCGACAAGAACCTCGAGAAGGCGATGGGCTGAAGCAAGCCCCGCATCGCTTGCCGATTTCAGGCCGGCTGATGGCAGCATCAGCCGGCTTTTCTATGCCGCCTCACGGTCCTCTGCGCTGAGCGGGAGCCAGATCGTGAAACGGGCGCCTGCGCCGGGCTTCGAGACGATATCAAGGCGGCCATTGTGCTGCTTGGCAATCTGTTCAACCGCCGGAATGCCGAGCCCGGTTCCGAAGCTCTTGGTGGTGAAAAGCGGCTCGCGGATCTTCTCCAGAATATCGTCCGGGATGCCGGGACCATTGTCGGTCACCATGATCGTGACGCCATCATCCAGAAGCGCGGTGGAAACGACAAGCCTCGGGTCCGACACCGCGAACTTCGCAGGATCGTCCCCCTGCCCCACCATGGCTTCGCAGGCATTGCTCAGCAGGTTGGTAACGGCACGCTGCAGCCGGCCCGGATCGAAAGGTACATGCCGACCATCGAGGCCAAGTTCACAACAGATCGCGACCGCCGGCGGCAGGCGCCCGGCCTCCTCGATCAGCGTGCGCTCCAGCCATGAATCAAGATCGGCCGCTTCACAACGCAACGGCTTGTTGCGCGAGAAATCGAGAAGTTGCGTGATGATGTTGTCGCAGCGATCGATGCCCTTGTTGATGCGATCGACCTGAACCTCGACGCCGAGATTGGTGTCCTTGATCTTGCGCGCCAGGACAAAGGCCGAGGTGCGCACGCTTCCGAGCGGGTTGCGGATCTCATGGGCAATCGTCGCGGTGAGCCGGCCAAGCTGCTCCATCTGCCCCTTGCGCACGATCTCGTCCTGGGCGTCCTTCAGGGCTTGCATGTTGTCGGCCAGTTCACGGTTGAGGCGGGCGATTTCGTCATTCACCTTGCGCAGGTCCTCGGCAGATGCCGTCGCGACAGCCTCCGCTTCCTCGGACCTTGCCAAGGCTGCCTCCAGCTCGCGGAATTTCCGCTTCATCAGCGCTCCGACAAAATGCCCATAGAGGATGACGCAGACCACAATCACCGCAATCATCGCGGCGATCATTTTTTCATATGAGGTCAGGGACTTGAGCGTGGCCGTGGCACCCGCCCTGTTGGCCGTCTGCACCAGGGCCATGTACTGGTTGATATCGCGGATATGCTGACGCAGCGTCGCATAGCGTGACTGGCTCAGGCGCACAGCCGCGACCGCACCATCGTGATCACCTGCAATCGTCAGGGCAAAACTCGTTTTCGCCTGGTCTTCGTAGAGTTCCACCGCTCGCTCGATGCGCGTGAGCAGCACGACAATGCGCGCTTTGGCCTTCTCCTGTGCTGCGTTTCCGAGCTCCTGCTTGACCTTCCCGAGGTGCTGCCGCGCCAGAACCATCTTGGTTTCAAAGAAGTCCTGCTGCTGGGTAATGCGTCCCGAGTATACAGCCTCTATCAGATCACCCTGAGCATCCGTCATGCGATCGGAAATGTCGCGCATAAGCGTTGCACTCCGCTCGATGCGTTCGGAAATGGCGAGCGAGGTGCCCTGGCTCGTGATCAGTTGATGGCTGAGCCACAGCCCGGCCGCGATGGCGAGGATGTCGAGGCTCGCCAGAGCAAAATACACCAGATGAATGCGGGGCCAGCGAGATTGCCGCACGACGTTCATGCTTCAGGCCACATGCTGGTCTGGCAGGTGCTGCGCTTCGGGCAGCGGCAGCCAGATTGTGAAGGCCGCACCGGCGCCCGGTTCGGACTCGATGTGCAGGTCGCCGCCGTGCTGCCGTGCGATCTGCTCGACGGCGGGAATGCCGAGGCCGGTGCCAAAGCTCTTTGTCGTGAATAGCGGCTCGCGGATGCGGGCCAGAATGTCGGCAGGAATGCCCGGCCCATTGTCTACGACGACGATCGCCACTCCTGCCCCGTCAAGTCGCGTGGCCAGGGCAATGCAGGGATCGGAGACAGAGGCAGTTCCGGGCTCATCGCCCTGGCCAACCAGTGCTTCGCTGGCGTTAGACAGAAGATTGACGATAGCGCGCTGCAGGCGAGCCGGATCGAACGGCACAGGAATGCCCTTGAGGCCAAGGTCACAGGAGATGGAAATGGCCGCGGGCAGCTTGCGCGCCTCATCCTCCAGAACCTGTTCTAACCATGTATCGAGATCGCCTGCCTGGCAGTTGAGTTGCCGCGTGCGTGAGAAATCCAGAAGCTGCGTGATGATGTTGTCACAACGGGCAATGCCCTTGCGGATGCGGTCGAGCTGGTTCTCCACATCAAGGCCCTTGCCGCGCAGCTTGCGGTCAAGGAGGAAGGCCGACGTCTGCACCGATCCCAGCGGATTGCGGATCTCATGGGCCACAGTGGCCGTCAGCTGGCCGAGTTGCTCCATGCGCCCCTTGCGTACCAGTTCATCCTGCGCCTCGGCCAGCCGTTTGATGTTGCCGGCCAGTTCGACGTTGACGCGTGAAACGTCATCGTTGATGCGGCGCAGTTCCATCATTTCGGAAATGTCGACAATGCTCACAATCGCCGCGCGCGCACCCGCCTCAAGCCCAAGCCAACCCGAACTGATGGCAATCACGTTGCGGCGGGCGCCACCAAGGGCGCCGATGTCCGCCTCGAACTTGCAGGCCTTGCCGGGAAAATCAGCGTTCTGGTCGCACAGTACCGAGATCATGGCCTTCTGCGCGGCGGCATCATCGCCGCTATAGGCAATGAAGAGCGGGTTGGCAAAACTCACCGTGCCATCCTCGCCAATCTGTGCGACGGCAACAGGCACCGTATCGGACAATGCCTTGTATTGCAGTTCGCGGCGTCTGATCTCACTCACATCGCTGTTTGTTCCGATGAGATAGGTCTTGCCGTTGGAAGCCTTGAGCCGCGCCTTGCGCGTCAGGTGGCGGTAGGTCTGCCCGTCATGCCGCGTTGCCGCTTCTTCCTTGATGCTGATGGTGCCATCGGCAATCACGCCGCGGTCTTCGTCAAGGAACCCACGCGCCTGCTCGTCCGGCCAGAACTCGGAGTCGGCGCGGCCGAGCAGTTCAGCCTCGCTGCGATCAATGATCTCGCAGTGCTTGCTGTTCGAGTAGACGAAACGCAGATTCTCGTCCTTAACGAAAATCGACGTCGGAAGATGGTCCAGGATATCGAGCAGAACCCTGCTGTCATCCAGCCGCTTTTCGGAGAGGTGTGTCATGGCAGCAGCATCAATCTCCGCTCAGGCTGCTTCCTTTTCCACCGTCTCGAGCAGGCGGTGAAGATCAACAGGCTTGCTGAAGACGCCGAGCGCGCCGCCTTTGACGGCGCGTTCCAGCAAGTCGTCAGCACTGTAGCCCGTCATGAAATAAATGCGCGCCTCCGGGAACCGCTCCTTGATTTCCATGAAGCTGTCGACGCCATTCTTCTTTGGCATCATCACGTCAAAGAAGCCGACATCCACCTTGTTGAGGCTGAAGGCCTCGATGGCCTGCTGCCCGTCATAGGCGACGATCACCCGGTGGTTCTCGGACTCGAAAAGCTCCGCCAGTGAATCGGCATTGCCCGGATCATCGTCGACAATAAGGATGTTAAGGGATCGGCTCATATCAGGTCCTTTCAGGCGGGGCGGCGAGCACCGGAAGGCGCTCGATAAGGTCAAACGGGTCAAACGGCTTGTTCAGCACGCCGGTGATTGCAACGTCGCGGAATCCGTCCTGCTGCGGCGCGGCACAGGCCGGTGGAACAATGAAGGTGGGCGCTTGATGTCCCATCGCCTTGACGCGGCGGTAGAACGCAACGCCTTCAATCAGCTTCTGGCGGGCATCCAGAACGATCACCTCATCAGGCTTGAGGCCGTGGCCGAGGTGCTCTGCTTCCGTCACATGACGGCAGCCGACGCCACAGGTGCTGAGCGCCTGATGAATGAGCTGTCCGGCATTGCCGGGAAGCCTGTATGGATTGGAAACCACGATGCCGGCGCCGACGGAACGGGCGAGGCGCAGCACCTCATCGACATCGAAAGGCTTGTCGAGAAGGCCCAATGCGCCGCCAGCCAGAGCCTGCTGCAGCAGTTCTTCGACACTGTAGCCGGTCATCATGATGACCTTGGCGTCCGGCCGGAGGTGCCGGATCTCGAGAAAACTCTCAACACCGTTCTTGCCTGGCATCACCACGTCCATGAAGGCGATATCGAAGTTCTCCCGGCCAAAGGCGGCAATGGCCGCCTCGCCGCTATGGACCACCTGCACGCGGTAGCCCTCGAGCTCGAACAGCTCGCCAAGCGATGCGGCGTTGTCCTTGTCATCATCGACGACGAGAATGTTGATGGGCTGCTTCATGCTGCCTCCCCCAGACGCGCCTGCACCGGCAAACGGATCGTGACACAGCAGCCACCGCCTGGCGCTGCTTCAACAGTCAGGCGGCCGTCATGCTGAATGGCAATCTGCTCGACAGCCGGCAGGCCAAGGCCCGTGCCGAAGCTCTTTGTGGTGAAGAGCGGCTCCTTCACCTTCTCGAGCAGGTCGGGCGCAATGCCCGGGCCATTGTCGGTTACCCGCAGGCAGGCCATGCCGTCTTCCAGGAAGGTCGAGACCACGATGCAAGGATGCGGCACGGCAAGCTTCATACTGCCGGCACGTTCATCCACCATCGCTTCGGCCGCGTTGTTCATGAGATTGGCAATGGCGCGCTCAAGCCTGCTCGAATCGAATGGCACATCCTTGTCGTCGAGACCCAGCACGCATTCGATCCTGATCACATCGGGAACCTGGGCAGCGAGGGATTCAACGGTCCGCGCCAGCCAGCGGTCGAGGTTGTCAGGTCGCGTCACCACCTTCTTCAGCCGCGAGAAATCGATAAGCTGCGTGATGATGTCATCACAGCGCTGCACGCTCTTGTTGATGCGCGCAACCTGGCTTTCAACATCGAGCCCCTTGCCCCTCGCCTTGCGTTCCAGCAGGAAAGCCGAGTTCCGCACCGCGCCGAGGGGATTGCGCAGCTCATGGGCAATCGTGGCAGTCAGCTGGCCCAGTTGCTCCATGCGCCCCTTTTTCAGCAACTCGTCCTGGGCATCCTTCAGCCGTTCCAGGTTGGTGGCGAGTTGCCGGTTCAGGTCCACCATGCCATCATTCATCTGCGCCAGCTTGGAGGACATGCCTTCGGCCTCCACGCGAGCCGCTGCTTCCGATTCATGCGCGCGCTCCACTTCGTCGAGCTTGCGCAAGGCGGTGTTGAACAGCAGAAGCGCGTAGCCAATGGCGACGATCGCACTGAGCAATCCGATCACCTTGAGCACAAGGTAGTTTCTCTCCAGCGTTTCCGAGCGCTTCTCGATCAGGGAACTGACGCGGACGACAGCACTCTTCCACAGCTCCCGAGCCTCTTCGATCATATGGTCGGAATTGCTGATGTCGCGAACGAGGCGCGCCACGCGCTGCGGACCACCCTCATTCTGGACATTGATGGCGAGGCCTTCCATCTCGCGGATGTCGAAGCGGATATGGTCAACCAGCAAGCCCATCTGGTCATAGGCCGCATTGCCGCCACTCATCCGCCGCGCCGTGACGAAATTCTCGCGCAGCCGCTGATAGGCCTCGTCGGCATTGCCGATACGCGGCAGCAGATCGCGCGGCACAGGCGCCATGAAGAGCGGGTCGCTGAGACCACCGATCGGCTTGAGGGCCCCGACCACATCCTGATAGCGAGACAGGAGATCGGGAAGATTGCCGAGTACCGACACCACGAGGAACATGGTCTCAGGATCGGAATCAAGCAGCAGCCCGGACTCAAGCAGCACATCGCTGATGTAGCTTTCGGCAAGCCGGACGCGGTCCGGGCGGCCGACCGCCGGATTGGATTGGGCAGCAAGCAGGGCATCGAAAGTCAGATGCGGATTGGCGCCGAGGATCTCGGCCTGCAGGGCCAGAATTTGAGCACGCTCCGCGGCGTTGGGCTCAGGCAGCTTGCCGAACAGCACGGGCGCTGCGAAATTGGCAAGCACCGCACCTTTCTGTTCGCGCAACAGAAGGCCGATGTCCTGCTCCGCCTCACGCATATAGAGGTAGCCAAAGAGGCAGATCGGCACCAGAAGCAGCACGACAATCTTTAGAAGATTGAGGCCTGCGCGGCGCGATGCAATCGTTGCTACCACAGTGGTTGTCCTTATGGCCTTGTTCGCAGGCACAAGCGAACCGCCCCCCGGCGTGGCTCTCTCTGGAAAAACAGTGGCCCGGTTTGGGTAAACACGCCGTTAAGCATGATGACGCAAATGCGGCCTAAGCCACACAAAATGGCCGCTTCAACGTAATGAAGTTACTCTAGGAAGTTCAGCCGGATTGCCCGGCGCGCCAAAGCGCCAAGACCCTAGAGCGCATCCCTGATGGCAGTGATCGCTGCGTCAGCCTTGCCGCCATCGGGTCCGCCCGCCTGCGCCATGTCGGGGCGGCCGCCGCCGCCCTGCCCGCCGAGCGCGGCCGACGCCACGCGGACAAGATCGACCGCGCTGAATTTCGGCATCACGTCTTCCGTCACGCCAACGACGACGGAGGCCTTGCCGTCGGCCTCGCCGATCAGCACGACGACGCCCGAGCCGATCTGCTTCTTGCCTTCGTCGGCGAGGGATTTCAGGTCCTTCGGCGCGACGCCCGAGACCGCCTTGCCAAGGAAGCCGACGCCGGCGACCTGTTCGGCTTCCGAGCCGCCATCCGCGGCCGCGGCGCCGCCGCCCATGGCGAGCTTCTTGCGCGCATCGGTCAGTTCGCGCTCCAGCTTCCTGCGCTCCTCGACCAGGCTTTCGACTCGCGCCAGAACCTCGCCGGGGCCGACTTTCAGCGCCGCGGCGACCGCCTTCAGGCGGCGGTCCTGCTCGTCGAGATAGTGGCGGGCCGCCTCGCCCGTCAGCGCCTCCATGCGCCGCACGCCGGCCGCGACCGCGCCCTCGGCGACGACGCGCACCAGGCCGATGTCGCCGGTGGCGCGCACATGCGTGCCGCCGCACAGTTCCACCGAATAGGGCCGGTTGGCCTTCGCGCCGTGCAGGCCGGTGCCCATCGAGACGACGCGGACCTCGTCGCCATATTTCTCGCCGAACAGCGCCATCGCGCCCTCGGCGATGGCATCGTCCACGCTCATCAGGCGCGTCGAGACCGGGCTGTTCTGGACGATGATCTCGTTCGCCATATGCTCGATCTGCTCCAGTTCCGCCGCCGAGATGGGCTTGGGATGCGAGAAGTCGAAGCGCAGGCGCTCGGGCGCGACCAGCGAGCCCTTCTGGGCGACGTGGGTGCCGAGCACCTCGCGCAGCGCCTCA
>JAIUNJ010000014.1 GCA_020161855.1 Pseudomonadota bacterium | reverse complement strand
GCTCGTAGTGGCCCGCCGGGGCTAGTCCAGGAGTCCGGGAGCAGAACAGCACGTTCATGCCTGCGCGCGGACCCGCCGCTCCCTGCCGCCCGGGTTCACCGTCATGAACCGGACCCCAGTGGCAGGGGGCCTCTCCCACCTAGTCCAGCATAGGAACAATGTCAAGAACAAATAAAGAACAAAAATCACGCGTGGCACCGGGACTTACCGATGCCCAACTAGCTGAGAGGCTGGCAGCCCGCGGAATACAAGAGACAGAGCGGATCCTAAACAATAAGATCAACTGAGATGGATTTACGGCGGCGTTCTTGTTGCAATGCTTGGAAACGGTTGGCTCAAAAGACCTGAGACTAGACTAATTGTAAAGTCTCTAATCGCTTATCTTGCGATAATTGTGGCGTTTATAGCGGTCAGTTACGGGCTGGATGAAACCTCAAAATATGAGGAGCAGGCCAAGCAAAAATACGAGCATTATGCCTCTCAAGCCTATGGTCCGGAACGTGATGCTTGCTTCAAATTGTCTCTTCTAAGTCAAAGAAACTGCATCGCCGAGGCAGAACGCAAAGCCCGTGAGTATGAGCGCGGTGAGCAAGACCTTGTAGCGCAGCGGGTAACGGCGATCTGGACCAGCATCATGGGAACCGCCGCCGTTGTCGGCATATTGTTCAGCCTCTTGGGCGTCTACCTTGTTTTCACCACTTTCCAGGCCACGAAAGCCGGGAACAAGATCACTGAAGACGTAGGCCAAGCTCAAGCCAGAGCTTATCTGCTCTTTGGCTCCGCCGAGTACAGCCGCGATGGCGATTTGTTGCGATGCCGCTTCACGATTGAAAACAACGGCAGCACCCCCGCATTGTATGTCAGGCCGCAGGTCCACTTTGTTATCGTTCGCTACGATGAAGAAGGGGAGATTCTGGTGAGTGATATGTCGCCCCATGGCAAGGCCAACTGCGCTGACACCGTTCCTCCAGACACTCCAACGGACGCCAGTGTTACGTGGAACTTGAGCCAAATTGAACTTGATGACGAAATTCGCAATCGAATTGATCAAGGAGAGGACTTCGCCTTCGGATGCACAATTTATTGGAAGGACGTTTTCGATAAGATCAATTTCGTGAACGCTCGATTGTTGCCCCCAAAAAGAAAGCGCACCGCTTCCAGTGTGATCGCAATGGGAGGCACACTGCACCCGACGTTGTTGAACAGTCATTTCGGCGTGCCCGCTAGATACACTCCGTACGAGACATAGAAAAAATAGCGACCACCTCACGCCTCGCCTCTGGGCGTGTTTGATGCATATGGTCGCAGATTCGTTCCAGTTGAATGCGCCGCAACCTATTTATCCTGCGCTTTCCGTTGCGACAGGGACGTGCACGCGAAGATATCAGCGCGCAGGTTCACTCATATAATCTCGCGCAGGAGACTGATCCGGTGTCCCGAGAACGATGGTGTCACCCTCTCTCCACAAAACTATCAATCACGCGCTTCTCGCCAGCCTTCTCGAAGTCGACGGTGAGTTTGTTGCCTTCCACAAATGTCACGCGGCCATAGCCGAATTTCTGGTGGAAGATGCGCTCGCCCACAGCATAGCCTGCGCCTTCCTGGGTGACGACGCTTTCGCCCTCGATGAAGCGCGGCGATGACTTGAGGCCCTGGCCCCTGGCATAGGCATTCTGGGCCCGCTGCCAGCCCGGCGTGGCATAGGTGTTGTTGCCGCCGAATGTGCTCGCCGTATCGAAGCGGCTCTGGCCATAGGAGCCGATGCCATAGCCGCCATAGCTCGTGGTCATGGGCTCCACTTCCACGTGGTTGGCCGGAAGCTCGTCGATAAAGCGCGAGGGGATCGCTGACTGCCACATGGCATGGACGCGGCGGTTCTGCGCGAAGGAGATGGTGGCGCGGCGCTTGGCCCGCGTGATGCCGACATAGGCGAGGCGGCGCTCCTCCTCGAGGCCGGCGCGGCCCTTGTCATCGAGCGAGCGCTGGTGCGGGAACAGGCCTTCCTCCCAGCCGGGAAGAAACACGGTGCCGAATTCCAGGCCCTTGGCCGAATGCAGCGTCATGATGTTCACGCGGTCCTCGGCGTCACCGGCATCGCGGTCCATGACCAGCGCCACGTGCTCGAGGAAGCCGTTAAGGTTCTCGAATTCGCCCATGGAGCGCACGAGTTCCTTGAGGTTGTCGAGACGGCCCTGAGCCTCCGGGCTTTTGTCGTTTTGCCACATCTCGGTGTAGCCGCTCTCGTCCAGCACGATTTCGGCAAGCTCGGTGTGGGGCAGGACATCGACATGCTTGCGCCAGCGGGCAAAGGATTCCAGCAACAGGCGCAGCGCCGTGCGCGCCTTGGCGGGCAGTTCATCGGTGAGGGCGACCTGCTCGGCGGCGCGATAGAGCGAGAGGCCCTGCTTGCGGCCAATGTCGAACATCTTCTTGACGGAACTGTCGCCGATGCCGCGCTTGGGCGTGTTGACGATGCGCTCGAAGGCGAGATCATGATCGGGCGAGGCGACGATCTTGAGATAGGCCATGGCATCGCGGATTTCGGCGCGCTCATAGAAGCGGGGGCCGCCGACGACGCGATAGGGCAGGCCCAGCGTGATGAAGCGGTCTTCGAAGGCGCGCATCTGGAAGGAAGCGCGGACAAGGATCGCCATGTCGTTGAGGCGTTCGCCCTTGCTCTGCAGGCTTTCGATATCGTCGCCGATGGCGCGTGCTTCCTCGTCGCCGTCCCAGTGGCCGCGGACAATGATCTTGTCGGACTCGTCGCGGCTGGTGCGCAGTGTCTTGCCGAGGCGGGCTTCGTTCTTTGCGATGAGGCCCGAGGCGGCGCCGAGAATATCGGGCGTGGAGCGGTAGTTCTGTTCGAGGCGGATCACCTTCGCGCCGGGGAAATCCTTCTCGAAGCGCAGGATGTTGTCCACCTCGGCGCCGCGCCAGCCATAGATCGACTGGTCGTCGTCGCCGACGCAGCAGATGTTGCGGTGGCCCTGGGCGAGGAGGCGGAGCCAGAGATACTGCGCCACGTTGGTATCCTGATACTCGTCCACCAGCATGTACCGGAAGCGCTGCTGATAGGTTTTCAGGACATCCGGGTTTTCCTGGAAGACGCGCAGCACTTCCAGAAGCAGGTCGCCGAAGTCGGCGGCGTTCACGGTCTTGAGGCGCTGCTGATAGTCGGCATAGAGGCGGCCGCCCATGCCATTGGCGAAGGAATGCGCCTCGCCCTTGGGCACGCGATCCGGCGTGAGGCCGCGGTTCTTCCAGCCGTCGATCATGGCGGCAAGCTGGCGGGCCGGCCAGCGCTTCTCGTCAATACCTTCGGCGCTGAGCAGCTGCTTGAGGAGGCGGAGCTGGTCGTCATCGTCGAGGATCGAGAAGCCCGACCTGAGGCCTGCGAGCTCATAATGGTTGCGCAGGATCTTGACGCCGATCGAATGGAAGGTGCCAAGCCAGGTCATGCCCTCGACCATGCCGCCGATCAGCATGCCGATGCGCTCCTTCATCTCGCGGGCGGCCTTGTTGGTGAAGGTGACGGCCAGAATCTGGTTGGGGAAGGCCCGGCGCGAGGCGAGGATATGGGCGAGCCTCGTGGTGAGCACGCGCGTCTTGCCCGTGCCGGCACCGGCCAGCACCAGGAGGGGGCCATCGGAGGTCAGCACAGCCTCGCGCTGCTCGCTGTTCAGGCCTTTGAGATATTGCGGTTCGCCCTGGGCGAGGGCGCGCGCGGCAATGCCACCCCCCTGCGGGGCAGGGGGGGCGGGCGCGTCGCCGCCAAAATTGGCGAGGTCGAAATCAGACTTGGGCATTCCGGAAAGCGATTCCTTTCCGGCTCTATATAGCAAGCGATCTCAGCCGATGCTCATGCTCAGTTGATGCAAACAGGCTTCTGTTCGGCCTTGGCGCGCACCAGCGACATGGTGCGGCGCCAGCGGTCGGCGCTTTCATGGTCGCCCACGCGCTCACAAAGGTCAGCATGGCGGGCCGCTTCGCGCAGGGCCATGGGGCCATGCACGAAGACAAGCGCGTCGGCGAATTGGACGAGTCCGGCTTGGGTCATTGGGGCCTCCTTCTGAATCAGTTGCATGATCTGGATGGCGGTGAAATGCGCCCTCAGCTTAACGGCGATGTGACGATTTCGGGGCGGCCCGGATGTGTAAAACTTTCAGAGAATGAAATCGGATGCCGCAAGGGCGATCCGCCCCGTGAGTTCGATCTGGAAATCGGCGATGCGGTCGCCATTGGTGTCGCCTTCGATGATCGTCGCCGTGCTGCCGAGGACATAGCGCAACTGCCCGGCGGCGCCCGAGAATGCATTCTGGCCGATGAAGGTGAAGGCATTGTCAGCGGCCGTGTTCCGGTTTGCGTCGATGGCCGACAGCGAGATCTTGTCGTTGCCGCGGGTGAAGTCCGTGATGATATCGCGGGCTGCCGCGCCCACACCCGTTTCCGATGCCAGTGCATAGGCAAAGGTGTCGTTGCCGGCGCCGCCGGTTGACGTGTCCTTGCCCGCACCTCCGATCAGCGTGTCATGGCCGCCCCGGCCCGAAAGCGTGTCGTTGCCGTTGCCACCGGACAGGCGGTTGGCCTGTCCGTCGCCATCAAGGCGGTCGCCACCGGCGGAGCCGACGAGGTTTTCGGTGGAGTAGACATTGCCCAGCAGCGCGGTGCCGACAATGACGGCGCCTTCCTGGAGATCGACCCAAAGGCGCTGGGTCGACGAAAAGCCCGAGAAATCCATGGTGTCGATGCCGTCACCGCCTTCGAAGCTGTCGACCCCGGTGCCCACTTTCAGGGTGTCGTCGCCGCCCTCGCCAAAGACCTGATCCCAGCCGTCGCCGCTCTCGATCATGTCGTTGCCGCCACCGCCGTGAATGTCGTCGCTGCCGGCGCCGCCCTTGATCAGGTTTGCGAGATCATTGCCCACGATAATGTCGCCGAGAGCAGAGCCAGTGACGTTCTCGAAACCGCTGAGGCCCTGCGTGTGGATGACGGTGCCGCCAGCTGTGTTGACATAGAAGTTCGCGTAGCCTTGCGCCAGGTCAATGTAATTACGCGATGCGCCGGTGGCGCTCACGTCGAAGGTGTCGGTGCCGTTACCGCCAATGCTGGTGTCCTGTCCGAGGCCGGCAATGATCGTGTCATTGCCATCGCCACCAAACACCCAGTCATCGCCATTGCCTCCGGCGAGACGGTCTGACCCGTCCATGCCAAGGAGAAAGTCATTGCCGTCGAGGCCGCGCAGATCGTTGCCAAGCGAGTTTCCATAAATGGTGTCGCCGAAGGCCGAGCCGATGACATTCTCGATGGATTCGAGGTAGTCGGTCTGAGTCACGGTGCTGTAGTGCCGGAAGGCCTCACCGGTGCCGAGGTTCACATAGACGCCGACGACGGTATTCTCGTAGACCACAGTATCGATGCCGGCGCCCCCGATGAGGCGGTTGTCGCCGAGGCCACCATCGAGAATGTCGTCACCATAGTCGCCAAAGAGCAGGTCGTTGCCGGAGCCGCCCTGCAGGTAATCGTCATTCCCGCCGCCGCGCAGCGTGTCATTGCCAACGCCGCCAGTGATCAGGTCTTTGCCGCTGGTTCCGGTGCGAACGTCATCGCCGCTTGTTCCCAGGATCACATTGTCGGCGACGAAGTAAATGACGGACATGACAACTCTCCAATACGCGTGATGCGGGAGTGTTATCGGGGCTGCACGCAACCGGGGATGAAGGCGGCGTTCAGTTGCCGTTCATATGCGTTAACGGCGGCAGGAAGGCTTCAGGCGCGCTTCGGCAGCCCGATCTTGTGGCCGACCTGCGGCGGCACGGGCAGGGCCTTGTGCACCTCGGCCAGCGCCGCAATCCGGGCGAGGATGTCTGGCGGGAAGTTCGAGGTCTTCTTGGCCTTGAGATCGACGTGCCCCAGCATCACCTCCAGAACGCAGGAAACCCAGCCTTCTTCGGCGTGCTTCATCTGCTGCACATAGTGGATGCGCTTGTGGTCGTGATCGAGGATCTGGGCCTCGACGATCACCTTGTGATCGGGGGCCAGTTCGCGGAGGTAGGAGGTGTGGGTTTCGAGGGTGAAGAAGGATTGATGCGTGGTCTTCACATAGTCGAGGCTCATGCCGAGGGAATCGAGCAGGGCATCGGCGGCGCGGTCGAAGAGAACGAGATAATAGGCCATGTTGAAGTGGCCGTTGTAGTCCACCCATTCGGGCTCGATGCCCATGACGGAAGACTTGTGGGGAAGTGGAATTGGCATCGTGGCGGGACTTCTCTGTGCTAGATAGGCCCCATGACTACACCAGCCCCGAAGAACAGCACAACGCAGACAATTGCCCGGCTCCGTGACATCCTGGGCGACAGGCTTTCCACCGCCGAGGCAGTGCGCCAGCAGCACGGCAAGGACCAGACCTGGAACCCCGGGGCGCCGCCCGACGCCGTTGCCTTCGTTCAGACGACTAAGGAAGTGCAGCAGATTGTCAGCATCTGTGCCGACCATTCCGTGCCGGTCATTCCCTATGGAACCGGCACTTCGCTGGAGGGGCATTTCTCCGCGCCCTATGGTGGAATTTCCATTGATCTCAATGGATTGAATCATATTCTGGAAGTGAATTCAGAAGATCTTGACTGCCGCGTCGAGGCCGGTGTCACGCGCAAGGCGCTGAATGCCCATCTGCGCGATCAGGGGCTGTTCTTCCCCATCGATCCCGGCGCCGATGCCAGCCTGGGCGGCATGACCGCGACCCGGGCCTCGGGCACCAATGCGGTGCGCTATGGCACGATGAAGGACAATGTGCTCGGCGTCACCGCCGTCATGGCCAATGGCGAGGTGATCCGCACCGGTACGCGGGCGCGCAAATCGTCCGCCGGCTATGATCTGACCCGGCTGATGGTGGGGTCTGAAGGCACCCTGGGTGTCATCACTGAGGTGGCGCTGAAACTCTATGGCATACCGGAATCGATCCGGGCCGGGGTCTGCACATTCCCCTCGGTCGAAGCCTGCTGCAAGACCACAATGCAGACGATCCAGCTGGGCATCCCGATCGCCCGCATCGAACTCGTCGATGTCGAGCACATCAAGGCCTTCAACAGCCATTCCAAGCTCTCGCTTGTGGAGGCGCCGACCCTGTTCCTCGAATTCCACGGCACCGAGGCTGGCACCAGGGAACAGACCGAAATGTTCGCGGCCATCGCCGAGGAGCACGGCGGCAGCAATTTCTCCTGGGCCAGCAAGGAGGAGGATCGGACCAAGCTGTGGCAGGCTCGCCATGACGCCTTCTGGGCCACTAAGAACCTCATGCCCGGCAAGGAGCCGATCGTCACCGATCTCTGCGTGCCGATCTCGCGGCTGGCCGAATGCGTCGAGGAAAGCCGCAAGGATCTCGAGGCCAGCAACATCTACGCACCTATGGTCGGGCATGTGGGCGACGGCAATTTCCATACGATCATGTTCTTCGATCCGGCCGACGAGCTTGAGGTGAAGCGCGTGAAGGCGGCCTATGGGCGGATGATCGAGCGGGCGCTGGCCATGGGCGGCACCTGCACCGGCGAGCATGGCGTGGGCTCCGGCAAGCGCGCCTACCTGCCGCGCGAGCATGGCCCGGCGCTGGCCTACATGCAGGCGGTGAAGCGTGCCTTCGATCCGCTCAACATCATGAATCCGGGCAAGAACGTCGCCATTTGATTGCCCTGAAGTTTTGGCTAACGTCCTGCCTCGGATGGGTTGTCTGGCATGAGCGTTTGGAAGTCTCCGGTACTGTATTTCGGTGTGTTGCTTCTTCTGGTGGTGAGCCTTGCGCTCGCAGCCCCGCTGGTCACTGACTGGAACAGCTACAAGCCCGGACTGGAAAGCTTCGGCAAGCAGCTCACCGGCCGCGATGTCAGCATCGGCGGCGACGTGGAGATTTCGCTCTTCCCCTGGCCGCGCATGACGGCGGACAACGTGACCGTCGGCAACCCGCAGGGCTTCGATGGCCCGCCGCTGCTGGAAGCCCAGACGATCCAGCTTGAACTCTCGCTTGGCGGCCTGCTCGGCGGCACGCTCGATGTGCAGTCGGTGGAAATCATTGAGCCCAAGGTGGCGCTGCTGCGCGATGCCGAGGGCGCAGTGAACTGGACGATCGGGCCCCCCGGCGGGCTGCATGACTCGGCGCTTCTCAGCCAGGTGCGACTCGACAGCATTCGCATGCTGAGCGGCAGCATCCGCTTCGAGGACCGCAAGCAGGGCTTCAAGGGCGAGTTCTCCACCCTTGATGCCGACATGTCGGCCGATGCCATCGAGGGGCCCTGGCGCATCAAGGGCAACGGCAACTGGAACGAGATGCCGCTCGCTTTCAACTTCACCAGCAGCCTTTACGAGAGTGGCAAACCCTTCCGCTTCGGCCTGCGCGCTGTGCCCGGCGACACGGCCTTTCCGGTGGTCTCGCTCGATGGCGCCTATGGCAGCGCTTTCGACGGATCGCTCAAGCTGGAACCGCAGATCGGGCTTGAAGAGAAGGGTAGTGCCGAAAGCGGCCTCAAGCCGCTGACCTTCGAAAGCAGCGTGAAATTTGATGGCGATGCGATTTCGCTTGAGAAGATCAAGATTGCGCCCGCCGATCGGCGCGACAGCGGCACACTGATCGAGGGGCGGGCGACGCTGGCCCTTGCACAGACGGTCAATGCACTGATCGAACTCAATGCCCCGCGCGTCAACCTCGATACACTGCTCGGTGTTGAAGGGATGCAAACCCTGCGCGTCGGCGGCATGCCCGCGCTGGTGACGGCTTTCATGCGCGGTTTTCCCGAGCGGCTGAAGGCGGACTTCGCCTGGAATCTCGGTGTGCTGACCTATGGCGGCGAGACGCTGCAGAATGTGACGATCAAGGCCGAGGCCGAGAAGGGCAAGATCTCCCTGAGTGAGGGCCGGGCGGGCCTGCCGGGGCGTTCGGCGATGCTGTTCCGCGGTGACGTCCTGCAAAGGGATGGCGCGCCCGAATTGGCGGGCCGCATCGACTTCGAAAGCAATGACCTTCGCGCCTTCACGCGCTGGCTCCTGCCGGCGCGGGCCGCGGCCATCGACAGCAACTGGAAGGGCAGCCGCGGCCGCCTGAAGCTCATCTCGAATGTGCAATGGTCGCCAACCAAGACGCGTTTCTCGGAATCGGAATTTGAGTTCGATGGCGCTGCGGGAAAGGGCGGCGTTTCCTACACCGAGGGCACGCCTGCCGCCCTTGAACTCGATCTCGACATGCGGGTGCTTGATATCGACAATGTGTTGCCGGGCGGGCTTTCGGGCTTCGGTGGCGGCGCCTTCGATGCGCTGGCTGTGTTGGCGCCGTTGCTCACCGACAGCAACCAGATGGAACGTCGTGTCTCCATCGCTGCCGGCGAGATGACGCTCAATGGCCAGACGGCGAAAGATGTGACCATCGATTTCGAGGCAGGCGGCAGTGGCATCAATGTGAAGAATCTTGCCATCGGTTCTGTCGGTGGCGCTGAACTCAAGGCCAAGGGCCTTGTCATCAACAATCGCGAGGGGCCATCAGGTGATTTCAATGCCCGGCTCGTGGCCGAGGATCCCAGCGGCTTCCTGCAACTCGTGGGCCTCGCAACGCCTGCCAGCCATTGGGTGCGTGGCCTTGGCCAGACCGACGCGGCAATCACGCTCGGTGTGAAGCCGTCGCCGTCAGGGCCGGTGCTCTCCTATGTCTTCAAGGGCAAGGCCGGTCCGCAGCAGTTCGAAGTGGATGGTGATGTCACCGCGCTGGAGCAGGCGGGCAATGCCCAGGTTGCCATGAACGGCCATGTGGAAGCGGGCGAGGCCCTGCAGTTGCTCAGGCTTTTCGGGTTTGACGCCGATGTGGCGCTGAGCGGCTCCGGCAAGGCCAGCTTTGCCCTCAACGGTTCGCGTGCGGACGGATTTGCCACGCGCTTCGAGGCGGATGTGGCCGGCAGCACTGTGACGTTCGATGGCCGCCTTAAGCCGGATGAGGCCTTTGCAGGCGCCTCGGGCACGGTCAACATCGTCGCCCCGCAGGCCCAGCCCGTCTTTGCCGTCTTTGGCGTGCCGGTGACCGTGACAGACGGTCCCCTGCAGCTCAATGCCCGCGTTGCCGTCGAAGAGGGCATGCTCAAGGCCAACCAGCTCTTCGGCAATCTGGCGCAGAGTGCCTTCAAGGGCGAAGTGGCTATGGACTCGACGCGCCGGATGACCGGTGATTTCGAGACGGGCGAGGTTGATCTCACCGATCTTCTGGCCGTGGCGCTTTTGCCCTGGGATGGCCGCCCGCCCTCCATGCAAACAAGCTTCGCCCAGGGCGATGACACGCCGGTGCAGGGCGAATTCTCGATCCGCCCGGCAAGGCTGAAACTGCCCTATGGCGAAGCCCTGCCGGAGCTGGCCGTCGTCTTTTCGCTGGCCGAGACGCGCAAGGTGGAGGTGCTCTCGCCCACGCGTCCCGAGATCGCGCTTTCGATCACGCTTACGCCGAACGAAGGCGCCTATGACGCGAAGGTCACCGGTTCGACGCTCATCGATCTGGCGCAGGTCATGCAGCTAGATGGCGGTGCACGGCTCGCCGAAGGCACCATGAAGGTGAAGGGGGAGTTCGCAGGCGAGGGCCGCAGTCCCGGCGCCCTGCTTTCATCGCTGACCGGCGGCGGTACATATGAATTGAGTGGCGCGGCACTGGACCGGTTGACGCCGGAAGCCCTGGCCTCGCGCGTGAGCAAGGTGACGTCGGCGGAGGAACTGACGGAGGCGCTGCAGGCGCTTGAGGCTGAAGGCCGTTTCGATCTCGGCAATGCGTCGGGTGAGTTCAAGACGGAAAGCGGCACGGTTTCAATTTCGCCGCTCGTCCTGCGGACGCCCAATGCCACAACCACGATCGTAACGACCGTTGATCTTGTGGCGGGCGAGATGGAATCGACCGCAACGCTTGAGCTTCCTGCTGAGACGGGATTGCCGCCCGTTACAATCGGCTATCAGGGGCCACCCGGAGAGCTTCTGCGCCGGGCTTCGACATCAGCACTGGCTGCGAAGCTCGGCCATGCCATGCTCGCCAAGGACCTGGAAGAGCTTGAGCGGCTCCGCCAGGAGCAGGAGAAACTGGAAGCGGCCGAGCAGGCGCAGCGCGAAGCTGATGTTGCGAAGTTCGAAGCCTATCAGGCCCAGCGGACAGAACTTCGTCTGCGCAATCGCGAGCTCAAAGTGTTTACCGACATGCGCCAGCGCCGCCAGCAGAAAGATGCCGCCGCCTTCGCGGCTTTCCTTCCGGTCGCCGATGCGTTGAACAAATCGGATCTGGCCAAGGCCCGGCTGCGGCTCGCCGTGGCGCGCAACCTTGCGGATTTTACCGAGCGGCGGATCGCCAAGGCCAAAGCCGAGGAAGAGGCCAACCGCAAGGCCGAGGAAGAACGCCTCCGCAAGGTTGAGGAAGAACGGATCAAAGCAGAACAGGCGCGCATCAAGGCACTGGAAGAAGAGAACGCCCGGCTGGAAGAAGAGGCACGCAAGAAGGCAGAAGCCGAGGCTGCCGCGCGCGCCAAGGCCGAGGAAGAGGCCAGGCTTGCAGCCGAAGAAGCCCGCAAGGCGGAAGAGGATGAGCGCAAGCGGCAGGAAGAGGAGCGCGCCCGGGCCCAGCGCGAGAAAGAGCTGCGCGAGGCACAGGAGAAACTGCGTCAGCAACTGGAGCAGGAGCAGGCCGTACCGGAGCCTGCCCCGGCACCGGATGACGGCGAGCAGACGCCGTTCATTTCTCCGCCGCCAAAGCCCAAGCCTGCCGCACCGGCACAGGCCAAGCCGCAGGTTCAGGGCCTCTACTGACGGGACTGGTTCAGAAGGTAGACGCGGATCGCGCTGGAGAGATTGCGACCCTGGCGCTGGCTGTCGATCTCGCCGACGAGCGCTGCAAGGCTCTTGCCCTCGGCCCTGGCGGCGTCGTTGAGTGCCGCCCAGAATTCCGGCTCAAGCGAAAGCGAAGTGCGGTGCCCCGCAATCGTCAGGGAGCGCTTGAGGTCACGGTTCATCACTCGTCGCGCTTGTGGCCCTCGAGCTTGCGGGCCTCAAGCTCCCGTTCAGCATCCGTCAATGCCTTGTCGGCCTTGCTGCGCCCGAACTTGGCGCGGTTGGCCTCGGCCTCGCGTTCCTTGTCGTTGCGTGCCTTTTCCTTGCGGAAACGGCGGAGATTGACGATCTCGCCCATCAGGCCGGCCCCAGCATGTTCTCCGGCTTCACAATGGCATCGAAGTCATCGCCGGGAATGCCATCCTTGACCGCTTCCTCGCGCAGGGTCGTTCCGTTCTTGTGAGCGGTCTTGGCGATCTTGGCGGCGCGGTCGTAGCCGTATTTAGGTGCCAGCGCCGTCACCAGCATCAGTGAGCGGTCAAGGCCCGCCTTGATGTTGTCGAGGCGGGGCTCGATCCCCACCACGCAGTTGTCGGTGAAGCTGACAGCCGCATCGGCGATGAGTTGCACCGACTGCAGGAAGTTGTAGGCCATCACCGGATTGAAGACGTTGAGCTCGAAATGGCCCTGTGAGTCAGCAAAGGTGAGGGCGGCGTGATTGCCGAAGATATGGGCGCAGACCATGGTGAGGGCTTCGCACTGTGTGGGGTTCACCTTGCCCGGCATAATGGATGAGCCGGGCTCGTTCTCGGGCAGCGAGAGTTCGCCAAGGCCGGAGCGCGGGCCCGAACCGAGGAAACGTATGTCGTTGGCAATCTTGAAGAGCGATGCCGCCACCGTGTTGATGGCGCCGTGGCTCATCACCATGGCGTCATGGGCGGCCAGGGCCTCGAACTTGTTGGGGGCAGAGGTGAAAGCAAGGCCGGTGATGGCGGCGACGCGCGCCGCCACTTTCTCGGCAAAGCCCACCGGCGCATTGAGCCCGGTGCCCACCGCCGTGCCGCCCTGGGCCAGTTCCATCAACAGCGGAAGAGTTTGTTCTATCCGCTTGATGCCGTTTGATATTTGCTGGGCGTAGCCGGAGAATTCCTGACCCAATGTCACCGGCGTTGCATCCTGCGTGTGGGTGCGGCCGATCTTGATGATGGCATTCCAGGCATTGGCCTTGGCATCGAGTGCTGCATGCAGGTGGCGGAGTGCCGGGAGCAGGCGATGCTGGATCTCCTCGGCGCAGGCGATGTGCATGGCCGTGGGATAGGTGTCGTTTGACGACTGGCTCATGTTCACATGGTCGTTGGGGTGCACTGGCTTCTTCGAGCCCATGACGCCGCCCATGATCTCGATGGCGCGGTTCGAGATCACCTCATTGGCATTCATGTTGGACTGGGTGCCGGAGCCTGTCTGCCAGACGGCGAGCGGGAAATGATCGTTGAGCTTGCCTTCGATGACTTCATTGGCGGCTTTGACGATGGCCTCGGCGATGGTCTTGTCGAGGCGGCCGAGGGCAAGGTTGGTTTCGGCGGCGGCACGCTTGACGATGCCGAGGGCACGGACAACCGAGGCCGGCTGCTTCTCCCAGCCGATGCGGAAATTCTGCAGCGAACGCTGGGCCTGAGCGCCCCAGTATTTGTCGGCGGGCACCTCGATGGGGCCAAAGGTATCGGTTTCAGTGCGGGTCGTCTTGCTCATGGGCCTCTGCCTTCTTTGTCGCGCGCTGCCATAGCATGCTGGCAGGGGCCGGGCTACTCACCGATAGTGCCAGAAGGCATAGACGGTCAGGACAACCGACCAGCACAGAATGACGCGGCGGACGACGTCCTGTGGCAACCGGCGGGCAAGTTTTGCCATGCCGAAACCGCCGACAACAGCACCCGCCATCATGATGAAGGCGTGCATCCAAGGCACGATGCCGTTGCTGGCGAAGATGGCAATGCCGATGACGGTCATCAGTGCGATCGTGGCATTGCGCAAGGCCTGGGCCTGATGGATCGTCATGTGGCTGAACAGGGAATAGAGGGCGAGCAGGATGATGCCCATGCCGAGGCCGAAGTAGCCACCATAGACATAGACGAAGAACTCGAGCAGCAGCGAAAGCCAGAGCCAGCGCGAGACATCGAAATTCTGGCGGCGCTCCAGCCATTGCTTGAGACTGGGGCCGAAACCGAAGGACAATGTTGCGAAGACGAGGAGCCAGGGAATGGCGGCGTGGAAGGATTCAGCGCCAAGCCAGATGAACAGGAACGACCCGAGCGTGCCACCAATGACCGCGAGCAGGCAGCGCAGCGGCAGGCTGCCGCGCATCTCCTTCAATTCCTGCCGGTAGACCAGCGTGCCGACGATGTTGGCCGGCACGAGAGCCACGAAGTTCGCGGCATTGGCCTGCATCTCGGTAAGGCCGGTGGCGATCAGCAGCGGAAAGGTCATGAAGCCGGCGCCACCCGCCAGCACATTGATCATCCCGGCGAGAACGCCGCCAGCGAAGAGCAGAAGAAAATTGATCCAGTCCATGTGCGGTGCCGTGCGCCCGAGCCACGGCTACCGGACTTCCCCCAGCCAGTCTACTTGAGTTCGTCGAACCAGTAGGGATTGCTCCAGGCGCGCTTGCCGGCATTGTCGATCACCGCAACCCGGAACCATGGGCTCTTCTTCTGCAGCAGCCAGCCGGTGTCGAGCTTGGACAGGTCGAAGCTTGCCGAGGTGATGGCGCGGCCTGTGGCGACGCAGGTGCGGGAATTGCCGCAAAGAACGGTGATCGAATCCACCGGCGAACAGGAGATGCTGAGTTCCTTGCCCGACAGCGAGATGTCATGGAGCAGGGGCCCCTGAGACGAGTAGTGATGGCCGGCCTTCAGGGCTGCCAGCAGCACGTCTGGATCGAGGCTCTCGGCCTTCACATGCACCCAGCCGCCGAAATGATCCGGCGTTTTGAAATGTGCATCATCGGTGGCGAAGGCTGTGAGACGATGGCCCTCGTTCAGCATCTGGTCGAGCAGGTAGAAGCCCTCGCCCAGATCGTTTTCGATGGCACAGCCGTGATTGTAGATTTCGACAGCATGGGCGAAGGACAGGGCCCGTCCATCCTCGATGGTAAGCCGTGACCAGGACGGATGGGCAATGCCGACGAAGGCGCCGCCTTCCATGGCGCGGCGGGCAATCTGCTCGCCGGTCTCGCCCTTGGCCGCAGGCTTGAAGTCGAGCGGCAGGCCGGCGGCGACGATATGCCAGAGCTCGCCCGCGCTGGTGACCGGGGCATGAAGTTCGGCACCGAGAATGGTGGTGAAGTCATTGCCGCGGAGATGGCGGGTGTCGGCAATCGGCCAGTTGAAATGGTCGATGAAATGTTCCGACATCATCACGAAGTCGTAGCCCGCCGCCTTGTAGCGCCCGACCACGTCGTCAAGCGCCAGGGCACCGTCTGACAGGTTCGAATGCGTGTGCAGGTTGCCGCGCCAGAAGCGGCCCGGTTTGGAGAAGGGGGAAAGTGACGGCATGGGATAATCCTGTGCGAGAGGTGAAATCAGACGCTGATCTGCATGCCAAGCTCGACCACGCGGTCGGCCGGAATGCGGAAGAATTCGATGGCCCGCGACGACTGGTTGGCGAGCATGATGAAGATGCGTTGCTGCCATAGTGGCATCGACGAGCGCGCGGCAAGGCGGATGACGCGGCGGCCAAGGAAATAGCTGGCCTGGCGTGGATCGACCTCGAGGCCATGATCGGCGCAGGCGCGCAGCGCCTTGGGCACGTCCGGCTGCTCCATGTAGCCGAAGCGGGCCTCGACGATCCAGGCACCGAGCGGTCCCTGGCGCACGCTCACAAGTTCACCCTCGTGGCGCGGCTCATCCGTCGTTTCCACGGTGATGAAGATCAGTTTGTCATGCAGCACGCGGTTGTGCTTCAGGTTGTGCATCAGGGCGCTTGGCGCATATTTGCGATCAGTCTGCAGGAAGACGGCCGCTCCGGCCACACGGGCGGGCGCGCGGCGCTCGAGGCTCTGCAGCAGGCCATCGAGTTCGATCGACTCCTTGGCCAGCTTGTTGGCCAGGAGTTTGCGGCCGCGCAGCCATGTCACCATGATGAGGATGATCGCCGCACCGATCAGCACGGGCATGTAGCCGCCGTGCGGGATCTTGAGGGCGTTGGCCATGCCGAACATGAGCTCGCAGACGAGGATGAAGAGCAGCGCCGGGATGGTGATTATGCGTGGCCAGGTCTTTGCCTTCCAGAAGAAGATCAGCGCCAGCAGCGTGTCGACGATCATCGAGGTGTTGACGGCAACACCATAGGCCGAGGCGAGATTGGACGACGACTTGAAGACCAGAACGAGGATGATGACGCCGATCAGGATGAGCCAGTTGATCTGGCCGACATAGATCTGGCCCTTCTCGTCCTCGGAGGTGTGGGTGATGCCCATGCGTGGTACGAGACCGAGCGACATGGCCTGCTGGGCGATGGAAAAAGCGCCGGTGATCACCGCCTGGCTGGCGATGATGGCCATGGCCGTGGCGAGCAGCAGCAGCGGGATCAGGCCCCAGGATGGCGCCATGAGATAGAACGGGTTCTCGATCGCTTGCGGATGCGAGATGACGAAGGCGCCCTGGCCCAGATAGTTGAGAATGAGGCCGGGCAGCACAACAGCACTCCACGCGATGCGGATGGGGGTGCGCCCGAAATGGCCCATGTCGGCGTAGAGGGCTTCGCCGCCCGTGACCACAAGGAAGACACCGCCGAAGACGAGCATGGCGAGGCCTGGCTGGTCGAGTAGCATGCGCAGGCCATAGAGCGGGTTGAAGGCGAGGAAGATGTCGAAATCATCGGAGATGTGAAAGAGGCCGAGGATGCCGATGGTCACGAACCAGATGAAGGTGATGGGGGCGAAGAGCGAGGCCACGCCCGCCGTGCCCTTGTACTGGAAGATGAAGAGCGAGGTCAGGATGACAAGCGCCAGCGGCACGACCAGATCCTTGAAGGCCGGATTGATGACGGTCAGGCCTTCGATGGCGCCCAGCGTCGTCATGGCCGGGGTGATCATGGCATCGCCGAAGAAGAACGCTGCACCGATGATGCCAAGCGCCAGCACGAAGCCGCCGCGCTTCTTGAGCAGGATCTCGACGAGCACGACGAGGGAGAGGATGCCGCCTTCGCCGCGATTGTCGGCGCGCATCAGCATGACGACATATTTGAGCGTGACGACGATGAGCAGAGCCCAGATCAGCAGGGAGACAACGCCGAGCACGGCCATGCGCAGGTCACCGCCAGCCTGAACGACCGGATGCAGCGCTTCGCGCATGGCGTAGAGCGGCGAGGTACCGATGTCACCATAGACGACGCCGAGCGTGGCAAAGGCCATCTTCAGCGTGTCGGGAAGCTTCCCGGGTTCCGGCTTTGCAGTCTGATTCATTGAAACCGCCCCCTGGGGTTTCAGTCTCAGCGCGCGCGTATGGTCAGGGTGCCGCGATGACGGCGCGGCATTCAGCAGGAAGACCCGCGAGAGTCAAGGGAGGGGCAGGCTTGGGCTTCGGAGCGTTCGGGTCGGCCTTGCGCGGCTTCCACGGCACATCGCTCATCCAGTAATCCAACTCCTCGCCGCAGCCGGTTCCATCCTTCGGCTTCGGTGTCCACTGATCCTTGCAACCTGCCACGCCCTCGGGGCACTTCATGCGAATGTGGAAGTGATAGTTGTGGCCATAGAGCGGGCGCACCTTGGCGAGCCACGAGCGGTCGCCCTTGGCCCATTTGCAGAGCTCGGCCTTGATCGGCGGATGCACGAAGATGCGCGCCACGCGGTCATATTTTGCGGCCCGCATGATCAGCCTGGCGTGGTTTTCGGTCCACACCTTGGGGTCGATTTCCTTGCGGTTCTTGGTGACGATGGTGGCGCTCATGTTCTCGCGTTCGTTGGCGGAGAGCACCTTGTTGGGCATCTGCGTGAGCCAGATGTCGGCGTCGAGGCCGATCTGGTGGCTGGCATGACCTGTCAGCATCGGGCCGCCACGGGGCTGGGAAATGTCGCCCACCAACAGGCCGTTCCATTCACCGGCGGCCTTGGCTTCGCGGGCGAGGCGTTCAACCAGCGCGATGAGATCAGGATGGCCCCAGTTGCGGTTGCGCGACAGGCGCATCACCTGCCAGGCATTGTCGGTGATGGGGATAGCCTCGCCACCGGCGAGACAGCCCTTGGCATAGCTGCCAATCGAGTGGGCTTTCAGGTCGGCCGGGAGCTTCTCCCGCCCGAAGAGTTTCTTGGCCGGGATCTTGTAGGCATCGGCCGGCAGGCCGCCCTTTGCAGTCTCGGCCTGGGCCAGAGTGACGCCGCCCATCAGGGTGGCGACAGCCAGAAGGGCAGCGGCGATCTTATTTCTTGCGGAAGGCATCGAGTGAAACGACATTCGGGGTCTCGCTGTTTGAAGCGGGGCTCTGGGTTTCGTCCGGCCCATCGCCCGCAGGCTTGGCCGCACTGTTTGGCTGAACTGTGTCCGTGGCTTCCTCCTCGACCTGCACGACCTCGAACTGAAGGCCAAACTGCACGGCAGGATCGAGGAAGCCCTTGATCGAGTTGAAAGGCACCACAAGCTTTTCAGGGATGTTGTCGAAGGAAAGCTCGACTTCGAAACGGTCGTCGTGAATCTGCAGGTTCCAGAACTGATGCTGCAACACCACTGTCATCTCGCGCGGATAGCGCTCGGCCACGCGCGGGCTGATGACGACGCCCGGGTATTTTGTGTTGAAGGCAATATAGAAATGGTGCTCGCCCGGAAGCCCCTGGCGATGGACCCGGCGCAGGGCTTCGCGGACAACGCCGCGCAGCGCACTCTGCGCCAACTGGTCATAACGCATCAGGTCTTCGGTCATTCATTCCTCTTGTTCCGAATCGCGGCCACAATAACGGCAAGCCGGAGGCCCTGCCAGACGCAGCGGCAACTTTCGAATATGCCTGAAAACGTGAAGGAGGGAAGTGCCGGCTTCTGTTGCCAGGTGCCGGCGAACCCCGCCTGAAGCTGCTAAGCCTCAGGGCTTTGATTTCGGTCTCGGCACTGCGTTACGCAGCGACGGCAACCGGAGCATAGTTGTCATTCGCAACTATAAATTAGCCCGATAACGTCGGAACCATCACGAGCAAAAAACCTGCCTTTACGCCCTTGTCGATCCTGTTTCGCCCCCAAAGGTCCATTCTGTAGGGGAATGGTGGAGGCGCCGGGTACTGCCCCCGGGTCCAATAGGTTTATTACGCAAGCCGTTTATCACCATAGTCCACCTTGCGGTGAACGGACCCTATATAGGTGGCCTCCGGGCAAAATGCAAAAGGGGCCGCTCCTTGCCCACAGGCGGCAGGTTTCAAATCGCGGCGGAATCGCTATAGACGGACCCGATGCAGCAATATCACGACCTGATGCGCCATGTGCTCGACCATGGCCAGCGCAAGGATGACCGCACCGGGACGGGCACGCTTTCGGTGTTCGGGCACCAGTCGCGCTATGACCTGTCGGCGGGCTTTCCGCTGGTGACGACGAAGAAGCTGCATCTGCGCTCGATCATCCACGAGCTTCTGTGGTTCATCCGCGGCGATACGAACATCAAGTACCTGCACGACAACAAGGTCACGATCTGGGATGAATGGGCCGATACCAATGGTGATCTCGGGCCGGTCTATGGCGCGCAATGGCGCTCCTGGCCGGCGCGCGATGGCGGCACCATCGACCAGTTGGCCGATGTGGTGGCCCGCATCAGTAAATCGCCGGACTCGCGCCGCCTATTGGTGACGGCCTGGAACCCGGCGGATGTGGACCAGATGGCGCTGCCGCCATGCCATTGCCTGTTCCAGTTCTATGTCCTGAACGGCAAGCTCTCCTGCCAGCTCTATCAGCGTTCCGCCGACATCTTCCTCGGCGTGCCTTTCAATATCGCCTCCTATGCCATGCTCACGCATATGATTGCGCATGTGACGGGGCTTGGTGTCGGAGACTTCGTGCATACGCTTGGCGATACGCATCTTTATCTCAATCACCTGGAGCAGGCGAAATTGCAGTTGGCGCGGAAGCCGAAGCCCCTGCCACAACTGGTGATCACCCGGCAGGTGCAATCGCTGGAGGAGTTCCGCTTCGAGGACTTCCGCATTGATGGCTACGATCCCGATCCCGCCATCGCAGCGCCAGTGGCCGTCTGACATGCGTTTCTTCGGACCAGATTTTGCCGCAGCGCGCCAGCATCCGCTTTACACGGCGGAGAGTGGCCAGCATCCCTTGCTCGTCATTGCCTTCGCGGTGCTGCTCTTCGTCATCTATTCGATCCTCCAGATCCTTTGTGGCGGCTTTGCCCATGTGCTTCTGTTCGGTGGCATGCCCTGGGCCACCGGGACGGACACGGCAGCCATGGGGAATTTCCTCAAGGCGGTTGTCATCGGCATCCTGCCGGCTTCGCTGATTGCCGTCGCCGTGGCGCTATTCGTTGCCGGACTGTGGAACAAGACAGGCGATAGGGGCATTCCGCTCAGGCTGCCTGACCTCGGCATTGGTGGCTGGTTCGTCCTCATCCTGGCATTTGTCGTGTCGATGTATCTGATCTTCGTGCTGGTCTTCGTCGTCACCGGTATTGATCCCAGCGCCTATACGCCTTCGTCGCAGGGACTGAACGACAGCAGCTCATCGGCGGGCATGATGGAGAAGACCATCGCCGATCTCGCCGACGAACCGCTGCTTTTTGCGCTCGCCTTTCCCGCTGTCGTTGCCGGTGCGCCGCTGGTCGAGGAGTTTGTTTTCCGTGGTGCGCTGTTCTCGGCTCTGCGCCAGACATGGCTCAAGGCGCCCGGCACGCTGGTGGTGACCTCCGCTGCCTGGGCGCTTGTCCACGGCTCTGCGGCGCCATGGCTCTTCGTGCTTCTGCTCTTCTTCATGGGACTGGTGCTCGGCGGCGCCTTGCTGCGTTTCGGCTCGATCTGGGTGCCCGTCATTCTTCATGCCGTGTGGAACTGTATTGTCTCACTGGCCATGCTGTCTGGCCTGGGGATGCAATGATCCGCATTCGCACAGCGCAGCCCGGCGATGGCGCGATCCTCATGGAAACAACGCGCGCCCTGGCGGCGAGCCATGATGTCCTGCACACCGTCACCGCGACCGCCGCAGATTATGAACATGCCTTGTTCCGCCCCGATGCGGTGATTGGCGCGCTGCTGGCCTTTGTCGACGATGTGCCTGCAGGTGCTGCCGTCTGGCATCGCAGCTTTTCCACCAATCGCGGCAAGGAAGTGATGTATCTCGAAGACCTCTCCGTGCTGCCGGCGTATCGCCGCCGTGGCGTGGCGCAGGCGCTTCTCAAGGACGTGGCACGGCTTGCCGTCAGCAAGGGCTATCCCAGTGTCTACTGGATCATGATGGAGTGGAATGCTGCCGCGCGCGATCTTTACGCCAAGGCGGGAGCGGAGATCGAGGAAGGTACCTGTTTCTGCCGCATCGAAGGTGCAGCACTAGCTGAGCTTGCCTCATGAGCCGTGTGGCGCTCGTGGTGGCGGTTGCGCGCAACGGCGTGATCGGCCGTGATGGCGGACTGCCCTGGCATATTCCCTCCGACCTCAAGCGCTTCAAGGCCGTAACACTCGGCAAGCCCATCATCATGGGGCGCAGGACATGGGAAAGCCTGCCGAAGAAGCCGCTGCCCGGCCGCCGCAACATAGTGGTGACGCGCAACAGCGGCTTCCTGGCGGAAGGAGCAGATGTTGCCGCGACGCCGGAGGCAGCTCTGGCCATCGCCCGAGCCGAGAACAGCGACGAGATCTGCGTGATCGGCGGCGGTGACATCTACAGGCTTTTCTTTCCGCTGGCCGACCGGCTCTATCTCACCGAGGTCGATCTCGCAGTGGACGGCGATACGCGCTTCCCGGCTGTTGATCCTGCCATATGGCGCGAAGCCTCCCGGGAAACTGTGCCGCGAGGCCCCAATGACAGTGCGGGGTTTACCCTGCGGGTGCTCGACCGCGCGACCTGACGGTTTTGTAATATTCGCCTTGCTGGCCGGTGCCGGAATGCGTGGACTTTCCGGGGGGGCATCCCTATATGCGAGGCCACAATTTTACTTGCCGGAGAGGTTTGAAATGCCGTGGAACAGGGATGATGGCGGTGGTGGACAGGGTGGTCCTTGGGGGCAGGGCCCCTGGGGTGGCGGCAACCGCAACAATCCCCGCAATCAGAACAATGGCGGCGGCCGTGGCCCCGGTGGCGGCGGCTCGCTTCCGCCTGAGCTGGATGAGCTGATCCAGCGCGGCAAGGACAATCTCAAGAACGCGCTGCCGGGTGGCGGCGGACGGCTGACCTGGATTCTGCCGGTTCTTCTGGTGCTCGTCTATGGCGTGTTCCAGTCGGTCTATCAGGTCCAGCCGGACGAGCGCGGCGTGGTGCTGCGCCTCGGCAAGTTCGACCGCATCGTCGAGCCCGGCCTGCAGTTCGCGATCTGGCCGATCGAGTATATGGAAAAGCCGCGTGTCGGCACGGTGCGCCAGATTTCAATCGGTGGCGAGGCCGACGAAGGCCAGATGCTGACCAGCGACAAGAACATCATCACGGTGCCTTTCACGCTGCAGTGGCGCATTTCCGATCCCAAGAACTTCCTCTTCAACGTGGCTGACCAGGAGCGCACCATCCGCGCGCTGGCACAGAGCGCCATGCGCGAAGTCGCCGCCCAGAACAGCGCCCAGGCACTGCTGACGACGGGCAAGGATGCCGTTGCGGCGAAGGTGCTGGAGATCACCCAGGGGCTGCTCAATGAATACAGCTCGGGTGTCACCATCACCGCCGTGAACCTTGGCAACGTCCAGCCGCCGGAAGAAGTGGCCGATGCCTTTGCCGACGTGGTGCGTGCCGGGCAGAACCGCATCCAGATGGAAAACGAAGCGCAGCAGTACCGCAACAAGCGCACGCAGGAAGCCGAAGGTGAGGCGGCCCGCATGGTGCAGGAGGCCGAGGGCTACAAGTCCCAGGTCGTTGCCGGCGCGCAGGGTGAGGCTGCCCGTTTCGTCTCGATCTACGACCAGTACAAGAATGCCAAGGACGTGACGCGCCAGCGCATCTTCATCGAAACGATGGAAGACGTGCTTGCCAATTCCAACAAGGTCATCATCGAGAATGGCCAGAGTGGAACCGGCGTCGTGCCCTATCTGCCTTTGCCGCAGATCCAGCGTCAGATGCAGCAGCAGAATTGAGGTGATGCCATGAGCTTCTTCCGTAACACCCTTGGCTTCCTCCTCGCCGCCGTGGCCCTTGTCGCTTATCTCAGCTACTTCATCGTCGATGAGCGCGAGAAGGCGATCGTACAGCGCTTCGGTGAAATCAGCCGGACCGTCGAGGAGCCGGGCCTGTACTTCAAGATTCCCTTCGCGGAATCGATCACACCCGTGGATGACCGCATCATCCTCTGGGAGAACAACAACCGCACCGTCCAGGACAAGGACAGCCAGGTTTACATCGTTGATGCCATCACGCTTGCGCGCATCAAGAATGTGAGGCTGTTCCGCGAAACCCTGGGTGCCAATCTCGAGCAGGCGGAAGTGCGCATCGGTGCCCTTCTCGATGCAGCCCTGCGCCAGACCTATGGCCGCCGTTCCTTCGATCAGGTGCTGTCGTCAGACCGCGCCACTATGATGGATGAGATCAGCAAGCAGGTGCATAGCGAGGCCGAGCAACTGGGTATCGAGATCGTCGACGTGCGCATCCGCAAGACCGACCTTTCCGGCGCGGTTCTGGCCGATACCCACAACCGCATGCGCTCGGAACGTAATGCACTGGCGACCGACATCCGCTCGCGCGGTGAGGCTTTCCGCACCCGCATGAACGCCGAGACCGACCGCCTGTTCATTGAAAAGACGGCGACGGCCCGTAAGCAGTCCGAGATCATCCGCGGTGAAGGCGATGCCGACCGCAACCGGATTTTCGCGGCAGCTTTCGAGCAGGATCCGGAATTCTTCGGGTTCTACCGCTCCATGCAGGCCTACCAGAAGGCGCTCGCCAACCGCGACACCACGCTGGTGCTGAACCCCGCAACCGAGTTCTTTAAGTATTTCGGGGCGGGCGGACAGCCGGCAGGCAAGAGCCAGCTGCAGGTTCCGCAGTCGCCCTGAGCGAGACATGGACTATTTCCTGACGGCCCTCGGTCTGGTTCTGGTGATCGAGGGCCTTCTTTACGCCTTGGTTCCGGGGCATTTGCGACACATGCTGGAAACGCTGCGAGCTCTTTCCGATGAGCAGCTGCGAATCCTGGGAACGGTGGCATTGGCGCTCGGCGTATTGGCCGTGTGGCTGGCGCAGACCTTTCTGCGAACCTGAAGTACTTCTGCGGATTGGAGAAAATGATGTTCGGACGGCTTGGCTTTGGATTGCGTGTGGCGGTTGCGTCAATCGCGCTGGTGGCGGCAATGCCGTTGCACCAGGCCTATATCGGGCCAGCCGGGGCGCAGTCGGCGCCGCTGCCCAACGTTGCCGACCTGGCGGACCGCCTGTTGCCGGCCGTGGTCGAAATCTCGGTCGAGTCCAAGGCCGCAAGCTCGGGCGCGCCGGAACTGCCGCAGCTTCCCGAGGATTCGCCTTTCCGCGACTTTTTCGATGACTTCTTCAAGCGCCGCCAGGGTGAAGAGGGCGAACCCCGTACCGTGAGCTCCATGGGCTCCGGCTTCATCATCGACGCATCGGGCGTCATCGTCACCAATAACCATGTGATCGAGGGCGCCGAGGCCATCGAGGTGCGCCTGCACGATGGCACCATCCTGAAGGCTGAGCTCAAGGGCCGCGATCCGAAGACCGATCTGGCGGTGCTCACCGTCAAACCGAAGTCGCCGCTGCCGACCGTTTCCTTCGGCGACAGCGACGGGCTGCGCATCGGTGAATGGGTCATGGCCATCGGCAATCCCTTTGGCCTTGGCGGCTCCGTGTCGCTTGGCATCGTCTCGGCCCGCAACCGCGATATCAATGCTGGCCCCTATGATGACTTCATCCAGACCGATGCTGCCATCAACAAGGGCAACTCCGGTGGTCCGCTCTTCAACATGGCGGGTGATGTCGTCGGCATCAACACGGCGATCTTCTCGCCCACCGGCGGCTCCGTCGGTATCGGCTTCTCGGTGCCTGCCAATACTGCCAAGAGTGTGGTCGACCAGCTCCAGAAATACGGTGAGACGCGCCGTGGCTGGCTTGGCGTGAAGGTTCAGTCGATGACCGACGAACTGGCCGAAAGCCTGGGGCTGCCCCGGCCTAAGGGTGCGCTTGTGGCCGATGTCACGGAAGGATCGCCGGGCAAGGCCGCAGGGCTTGAGGCCGGCGATGTGATCATCGAGTTCAACGGTAAGCCGATCAACGACATGCGTGAATTGCCGCGGGCTGTTGCCGAAACCGAGATCGGCAAGGAAGTGGTCGTGAAGGCGCTCCGCAAGGGCAAGGAAATGGAATTCAAGGTGGCGATCGGCCGCCTGGAAGATGGCGAGAAGATTCTTGCCCAGCAGGATGCCGGGAAGTCGGCGCCCGCCACGGTCACGCTGCTTGGCATGACCGTGAGCTCCATCACCGATGAATTGCGCGCCAAGTTCAAGACCGACGAGAAGATCAAGGGCGCCATCGTCACGGAAGTGGCCGAGGAGGGCTCTGCCCGCGACAAGGAAGTGGAAGCCGGTGACGTGATCCTCGAAGCCGGGGGCAAGCAGGTGGTAGGCGCTGCTGATATCTCCGCTGCGCTTGATGAGGCCGAGAAGGCCAAGAAGCCTTCCGTGCTGCTGCTGATCGCCAAGGCCGGCAAGGCGGGCGAGACCCGCTTCGTGCCGCTCAAGATCAAGAGGTAAGCGGCTGACGGCCTGGCCCTAGTTCGTGGCGACGTGCTGCGGCCAGGCGAAATCCCGTTCCATGCCCGGGTGGTCGAAGCCCGACAGCGCATAGGTTCTGCGGCGCAGTTCTTTCAGCACGGCCTCGCGGCCCTGATTGTGCGGCAGGTCTTCGCTGGCGATGGGGGTCCCCACCGTCACCTTCAGGTTTGTGCCCATGCGCCGCACGGATTCGCGGAAGAGCAGGGCAATGCGGAAGGGATAGTAGCTGTGGGTTGCCATGTGGAAGAGCATGGAGTTCTGCCCATGGAAATAGAGCGGCAGAACCTTGAGCCCGTCCTGGCGGGCGAGCTTGGCAGTGAAGGCGTACCAGGGTGTATCGAGGGCAACGCCGCCGAAGGGGCTCTGCGTCGCCGAGACGCTGCCCGCCGGGAAGATCGCCACGCAATGCCCTGCAGCAAGCCATTCCTGGGCGCGCTTGCGGGTGAGAAGCGATGTCTGCCGGGCCTCCGGCGTTCCACCGAAATCGACCGGCAGCAGATAGGGCCTGGCCTGCGGCGGCTGGCACAGCAGGCTGTGCGTCATGATCTTGGTGTCGGGCCTGATCCGGGTCATCAGGTGGCCAAGGGCCATGCCGTCGATGACGCCGTAGGGATGGTTGGCGATCACCAGCAACGGGCCTTCACGGGGTACATCCGCCCATGCTTCCGCGTTGCTGATGATGTTGATGCCCAGAAGGCGCACGCCTGCCGAGAAGATGTTCTCGCCCTCGCGCGGCCGGGTGGCCCAGTCGCGATAGAAGCGCTCGAGCATCGGCTGCCCGGTGGCCATCTCGATGGCGCGGATCAGGCCACGCTTGAACCAGTGCTGCTCGGGCCGTGAGTAACTGAAGCGGACGTCTTCACTTGCTTCTGGAAAACCAACGTCTTTGACGCTGTCAGTCAGGTTCATCGTCAGATCCTTCGCACTCTGGTGACGGATATGTGCGGGTTCTGTGACAGGCCCATGAAGACAGCGGGGCGGTGAGCGGTTAGTCTCCTTCCACCCGAAAGGCCGCCGCCATGCAGTTTCCCTCGCTCTTCCAGCCGCTCACGCTCCGCCACAAGACCCTGCGCAACCGCATCGTCTTCGGCTCGCACACCGCCAATATGTCTGACAGGGGGCTGCCCGGCGAACGGCACCGCGGATATTATGAAGAGCGTGCGCGGGGTGGGGCCGCGATGATCGTGGTGGAGCCGGTACCGGTGCATCGCACGGCGGTCCTGACACGTGGCAACTTCCTGCAGGGCACGGATGAGATCATCCCGCATTTCCGCAAGGTCACGGATGCGGTGCATGCCCATGGCGCTGTCATCTGCCATCAGCTCTATCACGTCGGCCAGCACGGCGACGCCGACAACTCCTATGAGCCGTCGTGGTCGCCGTCAGGCCTGCCGTCCTTCCATGATTCCGATGGCAGCCATGCCATGTCGGACGCCGAGATCGAGGACGTGATCGAAGGCTTCGTGCAGGCGGCGCGCCGGGCGAAGGAGAGTGGCTTTGACGGCGTCGAGATATTCGCGGCCTACAACGCCATCGTCGATCAGTTCTGGTTGCCCTTCAACAACCGCCGTGACGACAAATGGGGTGGCAGTTTCGAGAACCGCATGCGTTTCTCGCGCACCCTCCTTGAACGCATTCGCAGGATGGCAGGCGAGGATTTCATCATCGGCCTTGCCGTGAACATGGATCCGACATCGCCTGTGTCGCAGACCATCACGCAGCTGCAGGAGATCGTTGCCTGGCATGATGCGCGCCAGCTCATGGACTATGTGACCTGCGGCACCGGCAGCTACTTCAACACCACAGGCATCATTCCCAATGTCTTCTATGCTGACAAGCTCGGCGCACCGCATGCCGAGGCGCTGAAGCAGGTGGTGCGGCATGCGCGCGTGCAGTGCGAGGCACTGGTGCGCACGCCCGAGAATGCCGAGGAGATTGTGCGCTCCGGGCAGGCAGACACGGTTTCGATCGTGCGCGGCCAGATCGCCGATCCGCATCTTGCCAACAAGGCGCGGGCGGGGCGGCCCGAGGATGTGCGGCCCTGCCTGTCCTGCAACCAGATGTGCTGGGGCCGCCGCTCGCGTGACTACTGGATTTCCTGCCTGATCAACCCGTCGGCCGGCCGCGAGTTCGAATGGGGCGGGGACCGTTTCACGCCAGCAGAGCGGCCACGCACACTCCTCATTGTCGGCGGTGGCGTGGCGGGCCTCGAGGCGGCCCGCGTTGCTGCTGAGCGCGGCCACAAGGTGACGCTGGCCGAGGCTTCCGACCGGCTGGGCGGGCAGTTCCGGCTCGCGGGCCTGCAACCGCGCCGCCAGCAGATCGTCGATTACATCGACTGGCTGGAGCGGCAGCTTGGCAGGCTCCAGGTGCGTGTTCTGCTCAACACACCCATGGATGCGGATGAGGTGAAAGCCTTCGGTGCCGATGAGGTGATCATCGCCACAGGCTCGCTGCCGGATGGCAAGGGCTTCCAGCGTGGCATGCCGCATTTCGATGCGCTACCCGGCCACGACCGCGGCCATGTGTGGAGTGCAGAGGACATCATGGCGCGCCGTGTGACGCCGGGGCGGCGGGTGATCATCCTCGATGAAACGGCCAACTGGAAAGGCGGCGGCACGGCGCTGTGGCTGGCTGAGCAGGGCCATCATGTGACCATCGTGACGGGGGCTGTCACCGTCATGGCCGAGATGGTGCGCACATCCAGCGACTTGCAGGCCCGGGCCCGGCTGCGGGAACTGGGGGCCACGCTGCTGCCCGAGCACGTGATGCTTGAATGGCATGGCGATTCCGCCACGGTGCAGGCCTATGGTGGTGTGCCCTATCGTATCGCGGGCGATGATCTGGTGCTTGCTGCCACCAATCTCTCCGAGCGCGGCCTGGCCGACGATACGGGCCATGCGACGATTGGCGATGCCACGGCGGCGCGGACTGCCGCCATGGCCATCTATGAAGGGCGCAAATGGGCGATGGCGCTTTGAGCGCGGGCTGACTAGGGAGCTGCCGTATAAGCCCGGTAGCTGCGCTGGATGGCAATCTGGTCGGCGATGAAGCGTGCATCATGCCAGACGCCCCAGATGAAGCTGGAACCGCGCCGCGAGAGCCAGGGCAGGCCGAGAAAATAGACGCCGGGTTCAACGGATACGCCGCGCTGATGCTTAGGCTTTCCCTTGGCGTCGAAGCCATCGATCTTCAGCCAGCTGTAGTCGACGGCGAAGCCCGTGGCCCAGATGATCGTGGTGATGCCTGCCTGTGCGAGGTCAAGGCTGAGGATGGGGTTGCTCATGCAATCTGGCGCGGGTCCGATGAGGCGGGCCGACGGTTCTTCGGGCAGGTCGAGGCCGTTCCGCACCACATAGGCATCCGCCTCGTCGAGGACTGACAGATAGTTTGCGTCGCCTTGTTCGATATTGCGGGCGAGGTCGGCGGCGAAGCTGAGCTTGCCATCGGCGAATTTCTCCGTCCGGCCCACGAGCACCATGCCGCGCGCCGCAAAGCGGCGGAAATCAACCGTGTCGCCGCCATTGGCGCCGCTCACGGCAATGGTCACGTGTTCGCGGCCCTCCGCAGGTGCGGCAGCATCCCACTTGCCAAGAACGCCAAGCCACCAGACGAAATCCCGCCCGCGATAGCGCCGCGGCGGCCGGTCATGCGGCCCGACGGAAAGATAGACCTTGCGGCCCGCCCGCAGCAGCTCATCGGCGATCTGTGCACCTGAAGAACCGGCGCCGACGACGAGCACAGCACCTTCGGCAAGCTGTCCCGGATTGCGATAGGCGATGGAGTGCATTTGCGTCAGCCCCGGCTGCGGCGGCACCACGGCAGGCACGATGGGGCGCTGGAAGGGGCCGGTGGCAGCGACGATGAAATTCGCTGCGATGGCACCGCCCGATGTCTCGGCGAGAAAGCCCGGCTTGCCGTCGTTCTTGCGCACCGAAGTCACCTCGACCCCGCAGCGGATGGGCGAGCCGATCTTGACCGCATAATCCACGAAATAGTCCGCCACTTCCTCCTTGTGGGGAAAGGCATCCTGATCCGTGTCGGCGAATTCCATGCCGGGAAAACGGTCATGCCAGGCCGGGCCGTTTGCCACCAGCGAGTCCCACCGTTCCGAGCGCCAGCGCTCGGCGATGCGCCCGCGCTCCAGCACGAGATGGGGAATGCCGGCCTTGCCCAGATGCTCGCTCATCGCGACACCGGCCTGGCCAGCGCCAACGACGAGAACTTCCACTTGCTCCGTTGCCACGCGCTGTTACTCCGCCGCCAGTTTCGGCAGTTCCGCCAGGGCCGCCTGCAGGGCCGCATCGTCATAGGCGCTGTCTTCCAGCTTGCCTGCCGCGTAGTCCGTGTAGGCCTGCATGTCGAAGTGGCCGTGGCCGCAGAGGCCGAAGAGGATCGTGGGGCTTGTGCCATCGCGCTTGGCGCGGAGTGCTGCATCGACGGCGCCCTTGACGGCGTGTGTCGCCTCGGGCGCCGGCACGATGCCTTCGGTCTTGGCGAAGAGCACGCCTGCCTCGAAACAGGCGTTCTGCGTATAGGCCTCGGCCTCGATGAGGCCCAGTTCCTTGAGATGGGACACCAGCGGGGCCATGCCGTGATAGCGCAGGCCGCCCGCATGGAAACCCGGCGGCATGAAGGTGGAGCCCAGCGTGTGCATCTTGACGAGCGGTGTCATGTGCGAGGTGTCGCCGAAGTCATAGGCGTATTTGCCACGGGTGAGCGAAGGACAGGCTGCGGGTTCGGCGGCGATCACCTTCACCTTCCTGCCGCCGCGCAATTGCGCGCCGATGAAAGGGAAGGTGAGACCGGCAAAGTTCGATCCGCCGCCGGTGCAGCCGACAATGACATCCGGATAGGCACCGGCCATGGCCATCTGTTCGATCGCCTCGATGCCGATCACCGTCTGGTGCATGAGCACATGGTTCAGCACCGAGCCCAGGGCGTATTTCGTGTCGTCATGGGTGGCGGCCACTTCCACGGCTTCGGAAATGGCGATGCCCAGCGAGCCGTTGGAATGCGGATCCCGGGCCAGGATCTGCCGCCCGGCGTTGGTTTCCATCGAGGGGCTGGAAACGCATTCGGCGCCATAAACCTGCATAAGCGCCTTGCGGTAGGGCTTCTGGCGGAAGGAGACGCCGACCTGAAAGACCTTCACCTCGATTCCGAACATGGCGCCCGCCATGGCGAGCGATGACCCCCATTGTCCGGCGCCCGTCTCGGTGACGAGTTTCGAAACGCCTTCCTGCTTGTTGTAGAAGGCCTGCGGCACGGCGGTGTTGGGCTTGTGCGAACCCGCCGGGGAAACGCCCTCATACTTGTAGTAGATCTTGGCCGTGGTCCCGAGCGCCTTCTCCAGTGCCGTGGCGCGATAGAGCGGCGTCGGCCGCCACATGCGATAGATGTCGTTCACCGGCTTGGGGATGTCGATGTAGCGATCCTGTGCCACCTCCTGCATGATGAGCGACATGGGGAAGAGGGGGGCGAGATCATCAGGCCCTATCGGCTGCAGCGTGCCCGGATGGAGTGGCGGCGGCAGCGGCACCGGCAGATCGGCCATGATGTTGTACCAGGCCTTCGGAATGCGCTCTTCGCCCATCACGATCTTGCGCGTGCCCGCTGGAACCCGGGCGATGGCAGGCGCCTTCGCGGCCGGTTTTTTCGGCTTGGAGGCTTTCTTCGCTGTGGCCCGTTTGGCAGGCTTCACGGGCTTCTTCGCGGTTTTTTTCTTTGCTGCTTTGCTGGCCATGGCAACCTCCATCAGGCCCTTGAGATTTGCGCAAAGGTGTGGCGCTGGCAAGCGCCTCAGGTCACAAACTGGTCGTGCCGGTAGCCCTGCAGATAGAGAAGTGCGGTGAGATCGCCATGGTTGATGCGGATGAGCGAGCCATCCTGCACGTGCGGCTTGGCGTGCAGGGCCACACCCAGCCCGGCATCGGAAAGCATGGCGAGATCATTGGCGCCGTCACCCACGGCAATGGCATCCGCTGCCGTCAGTCCGCGTGCGGTGGCAAGCTCGTGAAGCGCCAGCCGTTTGGCTTCCTGGCCAAGGATGGGAAGCCCCACCGTGCCGGTGAGCTTTCCCTGTTCCGTGAGCAGCGTGTTGGCGCGGTTCTCGTCAAAGCCGAGATGGGCTGCCACAGGGCCGGTGAAGGCTGTGAAACCGCCTGATACCAGGGCTGTATAGGCGCCACTTGCCTTCATGGTGGCGATCAGCGTCCTGCCGCCGGCCATGAAGGTGATGCGCTCCTTGAGCAGGCGTTCGATCACCGCGACATCGAGCCCCTTGAGCAGGCCCACCCGCTCGCTGAGGGCGCCGTTGAAATCCAGTTCGCCGCGCATGGCGCGGGCCGTGATGTCCTTGATGCGGTCACCGACGCCCGCCACCACGCCAAGTTCATCGATGCATTCCTGGTGGATCATGGTCGAATCCATGTCGGCCAGCAGCAGGCGCTTGCGCCGGTTGTGAATGGAGACGATGGCCGCATCGACCGGATGACGCCGCAATTCCACCAGCAGTTCGGCATAGCGCGGAAAGGCTTCGAACTCCGCGGCCTCGCCGGGTGCAAGCCAGTGCGGCGCGCCACCACCGAGATCGCGCACGAGATCCAGCAGGTTCGCTGTGATGGCCTGCGAGCCGGGCCGGGCAATGAGGACGAGGAGGGAATCCATTGTGTCTTGGCTGTCGGGGAAGTCGGCGCGCTTATTGCAGGGCGATGCCGCGGCGGCAAGCGCAAGCCGTCACTTGCAGCATTTGAGGAAGGCCCGCCAGGCCTCCTCCAATCCCTCATGCTGGCGGTGGCGCGCATGAGCCAGCCAGCCCGTAATGAACTGCACCGCATCCCGCGCCTTGCCACCGGCGGCACTGCCCGTCTCGTCCAGAAGCTGCTTGAACTGCAGGGCATCGTTACGCTGGCCCAGAAGCTCCTGCAGGGCGGCAGTTGCCTTCACCAGCTTGCGCAGCTCCTTCTTCTCGAGGGCAACCGGCCCCAGCGCCTCGGCGGCATAGCGCAGGTATTTGAGCGCAATGCGCAGGCGATGGAGCTGTT
Organism: Pseudomonadota bacterium; assembly: GCA_020161855.1. Classification (GTDB taxonomy): domain Bacteria; phylum Pseudomonadota; class Alphaproteobacteria; order Rhizobiales; family Aestuariivirgaceae; genus Aestuariivirga. The sequence continues at coordinate 4,152 of JAIUNJ010000014.1, read as the reverse complement.
CGCCGTCGAGGCCGGGCATGGTCTTGCCGCGCCGCAGGGCGCGCTCTTCCAGCCGCGCCAGGGCCTTGCGCGCAAAGACCCGTGCGGAAGGGCCGGGGGTCTGATCCTGCTGCAGGGCAATGATGCGGCGTTCGAGTGCAAGGACGAAGAGCGTTGCCGCCGTGCCGCTCAGCGCTTGCCGGGCCAGAGCGCGCGCTTCACCCTGCCGCTGTGACACGAGGGCAAGAAGGGCCGCGGCGTTCGGCGCATCATTGCCTTCGGCCAATGGGCCATGCACGAGAAATTCGTGAAACACATCCTGGTTCCGCGCAGGACCCATGGCCCGGGCCAGGCCTTGCGCCGCGCGGTTCAACTGCGTGTGAAGTTCATCGTCGGGCAGCAGCGCCAGAAAACAGCGCAGGCGCCGCAGCGCAACGCGCAACTGGTGCACGGCTTCCGGATCATCGCCGCGCAGCAGCGCTTCCCAGTTCGCGGTGAAATGCGTCAGCCCGTTGGCGAGCAGCCGGGCCAGCAGGGTGTTGCGCGAGGCTTTTGGCGGCAGTGAAAGCGGTCTGGCCTTGGCGGGCTTCGGCGCGCTGCCATTGGCCAGCCGGTAACCCTTGGCTGACTTGCTGGCGAAATCGAGACTGAGGGAAAAATGCGTGGCGAGGCTGTCGGCGAGATCGAGCAGGTCGGCGGCATTGCCCGACAGCAGTTCAAGTTCCACTTCCGAAATCTGCTCGCTCTTGCCGCCTGCCATCACCAGGCCCGCGTCAAAGGCCACTTCGATCCTTGAAGCGCCATGCGTGATTTCAATCGTGCGGCGGTGAATGCGGGTCTCGTAGCGCGCCTCCAGCTTCGCCTTGCCCAGCACTTTCGCGACGCGCGGCCTCACATGATCCGGCAACAACGCGAGATCGGGCACGGGCGAAATGGTCTCGGCCTCATATTCGGGGCGGCTGAAAGGGCCCGAGGTGGCTGATGCCGCCTCCTTAAGGCACTGTATAAGCTTCGTGCCATTCTCGCTGCGGATCCGCAGGTCGAAGCCCGCGCGTTTCAGCGCGAAGTCGTCGCTGTCGAAATAGCGGGTCTCAAGCTGTTCCTCGCCCTTCTGTTCAGCGGCGGCAAGGAGTGGCGATCCGAACAGGCCATCGCCTGTGTCAGGTCCAGCCCGGAATTTCACTTCCAGCTCGACGGGGGCCGTTTCACCCTGGCCTGAGGGTTTGTCCTGCATGGGTTTCGCCTTGGCGCGCAAGCGTCCTTCTCCGTCGCAAACAAGTCAAGACGACGCCTGCAATATTGCCGGATCATGACGCCACCATGGTTGACAGGGCCTGTCTGCCGCCGCGATGAGAAGCCCGTATGAGCGAAGGAGCAGTGATGGCGGAGGCCGGGCGCCGGATCGTGCTGATTGCCGGGCCAACGGCTGGCGGCAAGTCGGCCCTACCCCGGATCATGGGGCCAGCACCAGAGCGTCAAGTGCGGGGCTAGTAGCCGTAGGAGGTCGAGGTGCAGTTCGTCGAATAGCCGGACCCATAGCTGCCGTTGCTACGGCAGCTTGTGCGCGTGGTCTTGGGTGTTGTTGCCCTACTCAAATCGTTCAGGCCTTGCGCCAGCGCCTCCCATTGCTTCTGTCGCTCTTCTCGCATCTTGGCACTGGCCTGCGCCCCAGCCGCGGCATCCTGCCGGGCGAATTCTTCCAGCTTCAACATGCAGTCTGCGTAGCCGGGGCTACCCTTAGCCGCCCCCAGCTGCTCGCATTTTGTCGCGTTCCTCTCCTGTACGAGTTCGGCCATTTGCGGTGAAATACCATACTCAGGCACCGTGCTGGCACAGCCGCCCACAGTCAAGGCAAGAAGAAGCAGCAGTTTCCGCATGTCGAGCCCTCTACAGTGCTTGAGCATTGCACAGCTTCGACTTGCTGCAAAGCGCGGGCTGGAAAATTTATTCAGCCCTCAACTGCAAGTTGGGCGCACGGCGCTGCGGCAGGCGACGGCCTGCTGGCGTCATGCTGCCCGGCGGCAAGAAATAGGGCATGCCGTCCTTCTCCGCCGCAAACAAGTCAAGACGACGCCTGCAATATTGCCGGATCATGAAGCCGCCATGGTTGACAGGGCCTGTCTGCCGCCGCGATGAGAAGCCCGTATGAGCGAAGGAGCAATGATGGCGGAGGCCGGGCGCCGGATCGTGCTGATTGCCGGGCCAACGGCTGGCGGCAAGTCGGCCCTGGCCTTGCGGCTGGCGCGGCAGCGCAATGGTGTCATCATCAACGCGGATTCGATGCAGGTCTATCGCGAGCTTCGCCTGCTGTCGGCGCGGCCGTCGGCAGCGGAGGAAGAACAGGCGCCACACCGTCTCTATGGTCATGTCAGCGGCACCGAGGACTATTCCGTGGCCCGCTGGCTGGCCGAGGCCCGGACGGCGATCGCAGCCGTGTGGACGGAAGGCAGGCTTCCCATCGTCTGTGGCGGCACGGGGCTCTATTTCCGCGCCCTCAGCGAGGGGCTCGCTGATGTTCCGGACATTGCGCCGGAGGTGCGGGCCTTTTGGCGAAGCTTCGAGGGCGATTTGCATGCCGAGCTGGCGAAGCGGGATCCGGCCATGGCGGAACGCCTCAAGCCGGGCGATCGCCAGAGGCTTGTCCGCGCGCTGGAGGTTTTCGAGGCCACTGGACGCTCGCTGGGGGCCTGGCAGGAGGAGGCAAAGACCGAGGGTTTCCTGAATCATATCAACGTGGAACGCTATTTTGTGAACGCGCCACGTGAGGAACTCTATCAGCGGGCCGAAAGACGCTTCGATCAGATGATCGCCGCAGGCGCGCTTGAGGAAGTGAAAGCCCTGCCGCTGCTGCATCCGGCGCGCCCGCTGATGAAGGCCATCGGCGTGCCGGAACTTCTGGCGCATCTGCGCGGCGAGATTCCGCTGGGCGAGGCGGTTGAGCGCGCCAAGGTGGCAACCCGGCACTACATCAAGCGGCAGCTGACATGGTGGCGGCCGCACTTGGGGGCATGGACCGAGGGGACGGCAGACAGCCTGTCAGCCCCGCGCGGCTAAAATGGCCGGAAACGACATGGGGGCTTGACGGCAGCAACGCCGGTCCATAGAAAGCCGCCCCATGAAGACTATTCTTATCGTAGTAGGACCGCGTGGCGCCAGGCAGGGTTAACCCTGCCGGATACTCGGTGCTACGCGGAAACAGGCTCCCTCGGGGGCCTTTTTTATTGGCTGGAATGATCTTGGATCGAAGTGGGAAGAAGTGAGGACACAATGGCTGGAACAGCAAAAGACGAATTAATGTCGGGCGCGGAAATCGTGCTCCGTGCCCTTCAGGACCAGGGCGTGACCGATGTCTTCGGTTACCCCGGCGGTGCTGTGCTGCCGATCTATGATGAGTTCTTCCAGCAGGAGAAGGTGCGCCACATCCTTGTGCGCCACGAGCAGGGGGCAACACATGCTGCCGAGGGCTATGCCCGCTCGACCGGCAAATGCGGCGTTGTGCTCGCGACCTCGGGCCCCGGCGCCACCAATTGCGTGACCGGCCTCACCGATGCGCTCCTCGACTCGATCCCCATGGTCTGCCTCACCGGCCAGGTGCCCACGCACCTCATCGGTAATGACGCCTTCCAGGAATGCGACACCGTTGGCATCACGCGGCCCTGCACCAAGCATAACTGGCTGGTGAAGGACGTGAACGATCTCGCCCGCATCCTGCATGAGGCCTTCTATGTGGCGATGCATGGCCGTCCCGGCCCTGTGGTGGTCGACATCCCGAAGGATGTGCAGTTTGCCAAGGGCCGCTATGTCGGTCCGCAGGGCATCACCGCCAAGACCTACAATCCGCGCGTCAAGCCGGATCAGGCCGCGATCCGTGCCGCGATTGATCTCATCACCACGGCCAAGCGCCCGCTGCTCTACACCGGCGGCGGCGTCATCAATTCCGGGCCGTCTGCGTCCAAGCTGCTGCGCGAGTTCGTGCAGATGACCGGCATTCCGATCACCTCGACGCTGATGGGCCTCGGTGCCTATCCGGCCTCCGGCAAGGAATGGCTCGGCATGCTGGGCATGCACGGCACCTACGAAGCCAACCTGGCGATGCACGGCTGCGACGTGATGATCAACATCGGCGCGCGCTTCGATGACCGCATCACCGGCCGCCTCGATGCCTTCTCGCCG
>JAIUNJ010000013.1 GCA_020161855.1 Pseudomonadota bacterium | reverse complement strand
TCGGTGTAGTTCTTCATCATTTGGCCAATGATAATGTCGGCAAGCCGTTTGCCTTGGTGAAGCAAGACATTTTCGACTGCATCATCATCCGGTAGGTATGATCGAAGCCGGGCGAGCATTTGGCCTGCAAGTTTATAGAGCAGGTCGGAGTTTGCGTCGTAGTCTACTTGCTCAAAGTCGATCAGGTGAACGACGAGATAGTCTTCCAATCGGTCTTCACGCACTACCGCAAGACTTCGGTTGATGGTCTGGCGGCTTTCGGTGCGCAGTTGTTGAACGATAATTTCTTCTGAGAGGGGCTGCGGTGCAACGCTATCCAACCCCGTTAGATCGAAGTCTTTGAAGCCGAATGTGACATCGCCAGTGGGCACGACCACGATTTCAGGAATTTCAATTGTGTTGTTGACGACAATTGTCGTCACTGCTTCCACGATCTTCGCCGCATCTGGCTTGGCCACAATGCCTTCAAATGAACCCTGCAAGGGCTGCATCATCTCTTCCACACGCTGCGTGATCTTGGCGCGAACCTCAGGCTGTTCAAGCTGCTTAAGATTCGGCAACTCGCGTTCCATCTGCTTGATGACCTGATAGGTCACTGTGGCGTAGTTTTGGGCCTCCGGCGTGTCGAAGACATAAGGTGACTGCGGGCGTTCAGCCATTTCGCCGCTTGCTGATGGCGGCGGACCTGAAACCATGGACTCAACAACGGATTGGGAAACCAGTTCCGTTTCCCCATTGCGCCAAACCTTGCCACCTGCGTCGATCTCCACGGCTTTCATGGTAATCGAACCGGGCTCCCTCGCCTTCTTGATCACTTCGTCAAAGCGGTCATGAGCGATGACCGTGAGTGTATCAATCGCCTCGTCACCCGTTCGCTGGCCATAGGGAAGCCGGAGGCCACGCCCAAGGGTCTGCTCTGTCAGAATGTCGGATGCCGACGCTCGCAGAGGGACGATGGTGTACAGATTTGTGACGTCCCAGCCTTCCTTCAGCTTGTTGACGTGAATGACGATCTCGGTTGCGCCATCATGCTCCAACGCAACAAGCCTGCTGGTCGCTTCTTCGCTTTCCTCGCCCTTTAATGCAGAGTCCACGCGGATCACGCGGCCCTTGTACCGACCCAAGAAGAAGGCGTCCGACTCGATACGTTGCCGGATGGCCTCGGCATGGGTTGTGTCTTGCGCCACAACCAGCATGAAAGGGTGAACCAGTTTCGCCCCTGACTTCTGCGAATAGTCGATCAGCTTCAGCTTGACGTTCTCGTGAGCCTGAACGCCATCCTCCAGCTTGATCTTCTCCAGCTCATCGTCGTTCAGATTGCGGGGATCGAAGTTTTTGCGGGTGGCGACAGCAGGTTCTTTGACGAAACCATCTTCCATCGCCTCCGCGAGACCATAGCGGTATATGACGTTCTTGAAGTCTCGGGACTGTGCTCCAACCGTTTTCGGTGTAGCCGTCAGCTCAATGCCCAACATTGGCTTGAGGTCCGCAATGGCTTTGAATCCTGATTTGGCACGATAGCGGTGCGCTTCATCCATCAGCAAGACGAGGTCAGGTAATCCGGCGAGATACTCATAGTAACTCTCACCAATGACCTCGTGCAGCTTGCGGATGCGGCCAACATCCTTGTTGATCTTGTCCACGTTGAAGATGTTAATGATGACATCAGCGTCGATCAGTTCGCCTTGGCGGCGAAGGCCACGGCCTTGATCCCAGTTGTCGCCGGTCACCAGTTGTGGGGGGGATTGGGCAAACTCGGCAATGCCCTTGAACACGTATTTGGGTTTGCCGGGAGTGAAGTCCTCGATCAACTTCTCATAGATGGTGGTGTTGGGGGCCAGCACAAAGAAGTGCTTGGACCGGCCCGTCAATGCAAGATAGGTGATGAAGGCACCCATCAAACGGGTCTTGCCCACACCTGTTGCCAAGGCGAAGCAAAGCGACACGAAATCGCGCTCGAACTCCTCAACTTTCTGCACGTCGCCACCGGCAAGAAACTGAATGGCCGCAAGAGTGGCGGCGATGTCCGTCTTGCCCACAAGCACATCCTGCACCCAATGAAGAATTTCGAGGCTGCGCTCCTGTGGCTTACGCAACGACATTCGCGCGGTGATCTGGCGGATGAGGCGGTCAACGGGAATGGCGGAAGCAGAAGGGATTGCCATTGCTCACTCCTGCCCATTGTCGAAGAGGGATGGCATGGCGGGTTTAGCAGCCTTCGCTTTTGCCTTCGGTTCAGTGGGTGGCTCGGGCTCAGGCTCCCGTTCCGGCAGCTTAGCAATGTTCAAGCTGTAGTCGTCCTTGCCCCACTCGCAGCGGGAAAGGATGGCATGGGGAATCTTTGTAACGGTTAGGTTCTCGAAATCTTCCACACGGGCATGGAATGCTTTGCAGCAGATAAGAAGTGTCCGGTCCGGTCCAACGTCCTCGGATATGGCCCGCAACTGCTCGTGGGTGAGGGATAGCGTGGTAACGAATATGAAGTCGCGTTCAGAAGAGTGGCCATGCCGCCAATACTCTGCTTTGTCTTGGGACGGGGAATAGGTGAATCCCATATGCTTGCACATGGCCTCAGCAAGCATGGCAGCATTGTAGTCCTTTGAGATCACCCAGCGGTCCCACTTGTCTCGTTCCAACAATGATGGCGCGAGATTATAGAACCGGAAGCCGCCGCCACCATTCCAGCCTGTGGGTTCTGTCACACCGCCTTGATCAGTGCCATCGATGACTTTCTTTAGGCGTGGCACGATGTGCGTGTTGGCGTGATCTCCCAACTCCACCATTATCCAACGACGTCCCATCTTGTGGGCGACCGCCCCAGTGGTGCCAGAACCAGCAAATGAATCGAGAACCAATTCGCCCTTCTGAGTTGCAAGTTCAATGGCTCGCGCTAGGAGGCGCTCAGGTTTTGGAGTAGCGAACGCGTTGTCCGGTCCAAAAAGGGCAATGCTTTCCTTCTTGGCTTCTTGATTATGACCGACTTCCGAATTCGGCCACCAAGTCCAAGAACTGACACCCTCTTGTTCCGACAAGAATGTCTTTACTCTTGGTCTGGCGGTACCGTCTTTGCCAAACCACATTCGATTGTCGGCGAGCAACTTCAAGAACTCGGGTTCAATGTTTCCCCAACAGCGTCCCGGAGGAGGTTCAAATACTGCTCCGGCGGGCGTAGTGATCTTGTACATCTGATTAGGTCGCCACCCTTGAGCCGTAAAGTCACTTGAGGCCCAAGGTCCTCGTGGATCATCGTCAAGATTCTTGAAGTTTTTTTGCTGCTCTTCGCTTCGAGAAAGCCTGTTCATCTCTACTTGAGAGGCATCTTTGGCGTAGACAAGCAGGTCGTCGTGAGCTGGTCCCAGAATCAATCGGGCTTCAGGCGAGGTTCGCTTCTGCCAAACGATGTTTGCAACGAAGTTGCTCCTTCCGAAAACTTCATCACAGAGAACCTTGAGATAATGAGCCTCATTGTCATCAATTGTGATCCAGAGCGAACCGTCGTCAGCCAACAGACTTTTTATTATCTCAAGCCTGTCTCGCATGAGCGACAACCAAAGCGAATGTTCAATGCCATCGTCATAGTGCTCAAAGGCCGACCCCGTATTGTAAGGCGGATCAATGAACACACATTTGACCTTACCCTTCACCCGCTCGTCGCTTTCTAGCGCCTTTAAAGCCAAAAGGTTGTCGCCATGGATGAGCATATTGTCGAAGACGTCACCCTCGCGCTTGGCAGCGGCATGGTAACTCTTTGACGGGTCCTCAATCAGGATTCGCGGCTCAAGGCGAGGCCGCTCGTCCTTCCCGATCCATGTGAGTTCCAGTTTCTGTTTACGTGACATTTCTCTTTTCAGACCTGCACGTTGACGGATGCGATTGCATCTGGTTCGAGATTGACCCAGATGACGGCCCCATATGGGTGATTGTAGCGAACAGGATTCTTCAGGGTTCGAGCATTGGCCAAAACCCATGGAATGCGCCAACCATCAGAAAAGGCTTTTTGCTGCCGATCCGTAGGAATGCAGTGCTTTGATTCAGCGGCTGCATACTTCGCAAGCGAGTCCAAGGGCAGCTCGCAGCCCACCACAGAAGCAGTCCCGACGAGCAAGCCCGATCCCTTTCGTATGAGCGCGATGTCGCCTCGAAGTCTGCAGTTCGTCTTCCGCATCTCCCATGTCTTGCGACCAGATAGAATTGCAGAAATCCACGGCTCGTCGATAATCAGCCCCTTTGTAATTGCGCCCGTCACACCATCCCCCTGCTTGCTGATGCCTTTATCAATCTAGGTTAGCATCTCTGCCAGAACCTTTTTTAAATGCCGAATCTTATCGGAGTCCAATTCATCGTTGTATTCGATGCTGTTGATCAGTGAGCCAACGCGTTCTTCCAGCCTGCTGAATGCATTCCGCAGCGAGCGTGCAAACTCGTCTCGGATGAATGCCAGTTGGTTCTTTGGCACCGGAACGCCAACGCGGATTTCGTTGTCTCCGAGCGGTGAGGGTGCGTATCCCGACTGCGCCTTCCATCGCAGTGTGCCCAGAACGGCAAACTCGCCGTGGCCTTGCAGTGATGCCAGTATGGCGTCTTCAAGCTGCTCGTGAGTTCTGCGAAGCCGGGAGACTCGTGAGTTCACGAGTTTTCCCACCTCTTCTGGTACTGTCTCCAACCGGCGCAATTGATCGGCGATTCCCGCTCTCTGCATTGTCGTCAAATCACTTTGGCGGCGATCATGCCGCAGTTTGTTCATGGCCTGCCACGCCATGCCGACGATTTCTTTGCACTCTCTCTCGATGGCGCTGATCTTCCGCTCAAGATCAGCGTCGGCTTCCTCCAGCTTCGCCAGACTTTCGAGGTCGCTGCTGCCAAGAAAGTCCCAGTATTGCCAGTGCAGGCTTTCTTCCAGTTCGTCAGGAGGAACTGTTTCACACAGCCGGGGCAGCCCGAAGGGAATGTCCATCAGCTTGGCGGCAATATCAGCTGGAAACTGCTCGCCTTGGTCTGTCATGGCAGCAACCAAGACCTCTTCGCTCGGGCCGAACGGCGTGTTGATTGATGCGATGGCAACCATCATCCACCCCTGCCTATGCCGAAACGGAGAAACATCCCAGCGCGGCCCCTCATAGCCCCGCAGGAGAAGGTCAATCTCAACTGGGAATGGTGATTGCAGCAGCCCCATGTTGCGACCAACCCCACCTTCACGGATGGAGTTCCCATCGAACTGTGAAGATGGACTCGACGCTCGGCTGCACCTTCAGGCTCTCTTCCATGTCGTCCAAGAGGTCATCCACTTCCTTGCGGATGTCCTTCCGACGGGTGAACATTGCCATACGCAGCTCATCCCGTTGCCCTTCCTTGCGCTTGATGGCGCGTTTCATCTCGACCTTCTCGGCAAGGCTGCCTGTGCCCCGACTCTCCTTGCGCATTGCCTTGATCTCATCTTCTAGCAGCTTGATTTCTGCTTCTGCGGCTTTTTCCAAGTCATCCGCATAGGCATCCAGCTTTTCTTCCTCCTTGGTCAGGAAGTCGGCATTTTGGGTCTCTGCTTCCTTCAAGCGTTTTTCGACCAATCCCTGCCTCTTTTTGGTCAGTTCTTGTGACGGAGGTTCGAGGCCCAAAACGGTTTCCGCTGTACCCGGCAGCAAGAAAAGCCTGTCCAATGTGTCTTCACTCAAGATTGAGCCATCATCTGCCGTTGCAGCGACGACAAGATGATCCACGTTGCGCTTCATTGTCTTGATCCTGAGCCGAGACACGCTCAGCCAGCCTTTCTTGCCAATGTGCATTTTGACATCTGAAAGCTGGCCAGCGCCATCGTTGCCTGCGTAGGACAGCTTCAAGTTGGCGACAGGAAGCTGTCGGCCCTTGGCTGCGCCAACAAGTTCTTGTGCGAGATTGCCATCGGCGAGCCTGAAGAACTTCCATTGCATGTCATCGGCCAGCGGCCATCCGGTCGTGAATGTGCTGCCATTGTGCTTGAAGCAGGGGCTGCCATCGCCGTCGTGCTCGAAGAACTCGGCGTTGGGAAGTTCACCACGAGCAATCGTGATCAGCCGCCTTTCGAACTCTCCGAGGATACGCCGCAGCTTGTCCTTGCGATCTGAGAGACGTTTGACGACGTTCTGGTCGAAATGTCCCATCAGTTTTTCGCGGGCGCTCACGATTTCCGTGTCAATCTGCGACCCCAGTTCATCGCGCAGTTGGTTGAACGCCTTGTCGATCTCTTCGTCGTTACGTGCGGTTTGGACAATTTCGAGTACGCGCTTGACGAAATCGGTGCCCTGTTCGATGGCTCCAAGCACTTCGTCGCTCGCGCCGAAGACACCGCTGAACAGATTGAACTTGTGCTCTAGCAATTCGAGAATGCGCTCTTCAGCCCTGTTCTTCGTGTTGAGGAAGTTGATTACCATCACGTCGATCTTCTGACCGTATCGGTGACATCGGCCTATGCGTTGCTCGACGCGTTGCGGGTTCCAAGGCAGATCGAAATTGATGAGGAGGGAGCAGAACTGAAGGTTGATACCCTCTGCACCCGATTCAGTAGCGATGAGGATGGTTTTGTCCTTCTTGAAGGCTTCGACGATTGCCGCCTTCATGTCTGCGGTCTTTGAGCCTGAAATGGCGTCAGACCCTGCATGGCGCTTCTTCCAGTCTTCGTAGATGTGTTGGCTCTCTGCATCACTATTGGAACCGTTCATCAGGGCAATTTGTCCTTGGTATCCATTGGCGGACAGCAACTCAGCGAGATACTTCTGGGTTCGAACGGATTCAGTGAAAATGACCGCCTTTCGGGAACCGTTCTTTGCGACGATCTCGTCAAGAACATTGCCCAGTTTCGAAATGAGGGCGCGGCCCTTAGCGTTCTGATGGATGCTGAGTGCTAGATTGCGATAGCCTTCAAGTTCCGCAATTTCCTGTTTCAGGAGAACCGGATCGACGTTTGACTGAGGTGGCTGCGCTTCATCGCTTTGGTCTGTCCACTCTTCCTTGAGTTCCTCGGTTGTGTCGATGTCTGCGAGGTCATCCGGCTCAACAGGCTGCAACTTTCTGAGCCGTTCTATGATAGCTGCAAGGGTGTCAGCGACAGCGAACGTGGAGGAACCAAGGATTTTGCGGACCACGAGGGTGACGAGCTGGTTGGGCTTATCACCAAAAGCAATTGTGTCCTTGCGCTTCAGGTAGGCAGAAAGGCCCTCATACAGCTGCTGCTCATCCTCGTCGGGTTCGAACTTGAAAGTTGTTGGCAGGCGCTTGGTGTAGTTGATGTGTCCGGCAGCTTGTACATCTTTTCGCAGGGTTCGAAGGCAAATGGGTTTGAGCCTGTCGCGCAGAATTGCAAGGTTTCCTGCATTGGGCTTGCCACCGTAGTTGATTTTGAAACTGGCCTCGTCACCGAACAGCTTTTCGTCAATGATCGAAACCAGCCCGAACAGTTCCATCAGCGAGTTCTGGAGAGGAGTCGCGGTAAGCAGTAGCTTGAAGTTGTTCTTTACCGCTCGTTGCAGTGCCTTGGCGCGAAGTGACGCGCCTTTCTTGTAGACGTTCCTTAGCCTGTGCGCTTCGTCGAAGATCACAAGGTCCCAATCGACCTTGACTACATCGTCTTCCTTCAGTGCAGCGAACTCATATGAAGTGACGACAATGCGGTCTTCTACCTCAAAAGGTTGCTTCACTCCCTGCTTCTTCGCTTCCTTGTAACTCTTGGATTCAAGGATGGTGGCTTGCAGGCCGAATTTCTCCAGAAGTTCTTGTGTCCACTGCTTGCGAAGAGATGCGGGCACGATGAGCAGGATTCGCCGCCGCTTTTCAGCCCACCGCTGGGCGATAACGAGGCTTGCCTCAATCGTTTTCCCTAGACCGACTTCGTCAGCAAGAATTGCGCCTCTCGGCACAGGTGGTTGAAGCGCAAAGAGGGCTGCGTCAACCTGATGCGGGTTCATTTGAACCTTTGCCGTTGAGAGAGACTTGGCAAAGGCATCGTCGTCCACACCTTCAAGTGTCACACGATGGGCTAAGTATTGGCTGTGATAGTGGGTGTAAGTCATGACAATCCGGGCCGAATCCTCAATACACCCTAGAATAGAAGGACTTGGACAAAACACCACGGTCTTCCGGGCAGTTGTCTACAGCCAGCCTTTGCGGTCAGTTATTTTGGGACTTGGCTTTCTGTTGCACCCTGTTGCGAAGGAGCGGCGACTCCGGCTACGAATTCCCGAGTTTGACCCAGATAAACTACAACTCAAGCACTGGGAGCGCGGGACATAGCGCAGAGTGCCGTTTCAGCGCGAAGGAAGGAGTGAATGTCACTGTGCAGCACGTGGGACTTTATTGAACCCTATTCTAGCCACTGAATGCTAGTTTATTGAAGGAGAAGGTGCCAAGTTTCGGTAGCAGCGCCTGCAGCTTGAACAATTCGTCCGAACAACGAACAGTAACGAAGAACGGTCGATCTCCCTCCTCACTTTCCTCGGTCGAAACAGGAAACGATAGCTGAAAAGTCTGGCCGTTGTAGAGGTCCACGCCCTCTCTATCTGCTATAGCGGCGAGTACCTCTTCGATTTCATCAGGCAGATCGACAAAAACACCGTCGCCTTCTTTGAATGTGACATTAACATATGCGTGAGTGCGAACCACCGATCCCATTATTGCCTCCTTGTGACTGGGATCAAACGCGCTGCAATCATCGTGCTAGAAGGATCGCCGAGGGTTCACTTTGTATGTTTGCCGTTAACAGAAACGGAACTCTTCCGCGGTCTAGCCTAAGTGCACTCACTTGCTTCGGAATGCGAATACAAGGTCGATTGCTTCCGCCTCGCTTCCGTGAATTAAGAATCCAGAGAACAAAAAATTCAACGGCGGTTAAACCACTGTATTTATTTAAGAAATTGGCGCACCCGACAGGATTCGAACCTGTGACCTCTGCCTTCGGAGGGCAGCGCTCTGATCCAGCTGAGCTACGGGTGCTTCGCGGCTGAGCTATAGCGGAGAGGGTGAGGCCCTGCAATCGCGCTGCAGCAGCCCGCCGCTGGGCCACGCCGGAGCTGCCGCCGCCGGCCGCCACAGGCCCGGCATGGCAGTCCCGGCAACCCATCCCCTGCCGCCGTTAACCTCTCGTCAACCACTTCACCAAGCTCAAGCGCCGTCTTCACCGGAAACAACCGGCTTTGGTGCAGGGCTTGCTCGGAACCACCCGCAGGATGGCGCCGTGCCATCCCGGAACAGGATTTCACCATGCCGCCCGCCACAGCGCCACGCATCGATTGGGTCGATTTCGCCAAGGGCATCTGCATCGTGCTCGTGGTGATGATGCATTCGACGCTCGGCGTGGAAGCCGCCATGGGCGTGGTGGGCAGGCTGAACACCTTCATCGAATGGGCCAGGCCCTTCCGCATGCCCGACTTCTTCCTGATCTCGGGCCTCTTCCTCGCCCGCCGCATCGCCGTGCCCTGGCGCGACTATCTCGACAAGAAGGTCATTCACTTCCTCTATTTCTATTTCCTCTGGATGACGATCCAGTTCCTCTTCAAGGGCTATGGCTTCTGGCAGGAGGGCGGCTTTCCGGGCCTCGCCCAGGCCTGGCTCATGGGCTTCATCGATCCCTTCGGAACACTCTGGTTCATCTATCTCCTGCCGGTCTTCTTCCTCGTCACCAGGCTCACGCGCAGCCTGCCGCCGCTTCTCATCTTTGCCGTTGCCGCCGTGCTTGAGATCCTCCCCATCCACACGGGCTGGATCATGGTCGATGAATTCGCCGCCCGCTTCGTCTTCTTCTTCGCGGGCTACTGGCTCTCGTCCTATGTGTTCAGCTTTGCCGGCGATGTGCAGAAGCTTTCCACACCAAGCCTTATGGCAGCACTGCTCATCTGGGGCGTGGTCCACACGCAGGTCTTCGCGCTCGGCTGGTCGGGCCTGCCCGTCGTCAGTCTCATCCTGGGATTCCTCGGCACGGGTGCGGTGATCGCCTTTGCCATCCTGCTCTCGCGCCTGCCCTTCGGTGCGGTCTTCCGCTTCCTCGGCGAAAACTCGATCGTCGTCTATCTCTCCTTCTTCGTCTTCATGGCGGCCTCGCGCATCATGGCGCTCCGCCTCGTGCCGGAGCTTGGTCCTGACATCATTTCGCTGGGCGTGACCCTTGCCGGCATTGCCGGTCCGGTCCTGCTCTTCTTCGCCGTGCGCAACACCAGGGCCCGCTTCATGTTCAAGAGGCCGCGCTGGGCAAAACTGGAAAGCTGGGGCGAGGTCTGGCAAACTGCCCGCCATGACCAAAGCCTCTCAAAGCCTCAAGCCCGGTGACCACCTCTACCTGATCGACGGATCGGGCTATATCTTCCGTGCCTATCATGCACTGCCGCCGCTCACCCGCAAGAGCGATGGCCTGCCCGTGGGCGCGGTGCAGGGCTTTTGCAACATGTTGTGGAAGCTTCTCAAGGAAACCAATGCCGGCCACAAGCCCACGCATCTTGCGGTGATCTTCGACAAGTCGTCCAAGACGTTCCGCAACGTCATCTATCCGGAATACAAGGCGCAGCGCCCCGAACCCCCGGCTGATCTCCGCCCGCAATTCTCGCTCATCAAGCAGGCAACGCGTGCTTTCAACGTGCCGGCCGTGGAGCAGGAGAACTACGAGGCCGATGATCTCATCGCCACCTACGCCCGCCAGGCGGTGGAAGCCGGCGCCACCTGCCGCATTGTCTCCTCCGACAAGGACCTGATGCAGCTCGTGCGTCCCGGTGTCGCCCTCTACGACACCATGAAGGACCGCGAGATCGGCGAGCCCGAAGTCCTGGAGAAATTCGGCGTGACACCCGACAAGGTCGTCGATGTGCAGTCGCTGGCCGGTGACAGCGTGGACAATGTGCCCGGCGTGCCCGGCATCGGCGTCAAGACCGGGGCCGAACTCATCAACACCTATGGCTCGCTTGAAGCGCTGCTCGATCGCGCCTCCGAGATCAAGCAGCAGAAGCGCCGCGAGAACCTCATTAATTTTGCCGATCAGGCGCGGCTTTCAAAGAAGCTCGTCATTCTCGATGCCCATGTGCCGGTGCTGGAGGATGTGGGCAGCTTCGCTGTTGATACGCCCAGGGCCTCGCAGCTCATCGGCTTCCTCAAGGCGCTGGAATTTTCCACCTTCACAAAGAAGGTGGCCGGTGAACTGCAGGCCGACATGGGCGCCATCGAGCCTGTGCCGGTCGAGATTCATCACTGGCCGCCGCCGGGCGAGGAGGGCGCAGCCGCAGCCCCTGCGCCCCGGGCAAGTGCCGCTCCGGCAGCCTCTGCTGAAGCCGCGCCCGCCGCAGCGGAACCTGCGCCGCAAAGCGATGATGTGCAGGCCTGGCTCAAGTCGATCCCCGTCAATCACAGCGATTATGAAACCGTCACCACCATGAAGGATCTGGCGCGCTGGATCGCCGCCGCGCAGGATCAGGGCTATGTGAGCTTCGATACGGAGTCGGATTCGCTCGACGCCATGCAGGCCAATATCGTGGGCGCCTCGCTGGCGCTCTCCCCCGGCAAGGCCTGCTACATCCCGCTGGATCACAAGGGAGCGGGCGAAGGTCTCTTCGGTGGCGAGCGTGTTGAAGGCCAGATCGGCAAGGCAGAGGCACTCGCCGCCCTCAAGCCGCTGCTGCAATCCCCAGCCGTTCTCAAGATTGGCCAGAACCTCAAATACGACATGCTGCTCCTCAAGCGGCACGGCATTGAGCTGGCGCCCCTCGATGACACCATGCTCATGTCCTATGTCTTTGAGTCGGGTGATGTCGGCCATGGCATGGACGAACTCTCCGTGCGTCATCTGGATCACAAGCCTATCGCCTTCAAGGATGTGGCGGGCTCGGGCAAGCAGGCGGTCACCTTCGACCGTGTGCCCATCGACCGCGCCACGCATTATGCGGCAGAAGATGCCGATGTGACGCTCCGCCTCTGGCATCTCTTCCGCCAGAAGCTGCAGCAGCTGCGCAAGCGCATGGTCTATGAAACGCTGGAACGTCCGCTGGTGCCGGTGCTGGTGACCATGGAGCATGAAGGCATCACCGTCGACCGCACCGTGCTGCAGCGCCTCTCGTCAGAGTTTGCTGCGGCCCAGGCTGTGATCGAGGCGGAAATCCACAAGCTCGCGGGCGGGCCCTTCAACATCGGTTCGCCCAAGCAGCTGGGTGAAATCCTCTTCGGCAAGATGGGTCTGCCCGGCGGCCGCAAAACGGCAACCGGGGCCTGGAGCACCGATTCAGACGCGCTCGAGGATCTGGCGGCACAGGGCATCGATCTCGCCCGCCGCGTGCTGGATTGGCGGCAACTGGCCAAGCTCCGGTCGACCTACACCGAGGCCCTGCCCAATTTCATCCATCCGCAAACGGGCCGCGTGCACACGAGCTATGCCATGGCCTCGACCTCCACGGGGCGCTTGTCCTCCACCGATCCCAACCTGCAGAACATTCCGGTGCGCACCGAAGAGGGCCGCCGCATCCGCACTGCCTTTGTCGCCGCGCCCGGCCACAAGCTCATCAGTGCCGACTATTCGCAGATCGAGTTGCGCGTGCTCGCCCATGTGGCCGATATCCCGCAGCTCAAGAAGGCCTTTGCCGATGGCCTCGACATTCACGCCATGACAGCGAGTGAAATGTTCGGCGTGCCGGTCAAGGGCATGGACCCCGCCGTGCGCCGCCGCGCCAAGGCCATCAACTTCGGCATCATCTACGGCATCTCGGCCTTCGGGCTGGCCAACCAGCTCTCCATCAGCCGCGAGGAGGCGGGTGAATACATCCGCACCTATTTCAAGCGCTTCCCCGGCATTCGCGACTACATGGACAAGACCAGGAAGGCAGCGGGCGACATGGGCTATGTCGAGACCGTCTTCGGCCGCCGCTGCCATTTCCCGCGCATCAAGTCGCCGAACCCCTCGGAGCGCGCCTTCCTCGAGCGCGCCGCCATCAACGCGCCGATCCAGGGATCGGCCGCCGATATCATCCGCCGCGCCATGGTGCGCATGATGCCGGCGCTGGCAGAGGCAAAGCTCAAGGCCCGCATGCTGCTGCAGGTTCATGACGAGTTGATCTTCGAGGTGCCCGATGGCGAGGTGGAGGCATCGGTCCCGGTGATCCGCCAGGTCATGGAGAAGGCGCCCGAGCCCGCCGTGCAGCTCAGCGTGCCCTTGCAGGTCGATGCCCGCGCCGCATCGAACTGGGACGAGGCCCATTGAGCGGGGCGGGGCCATGGCTCCGCCATTGCCGCTTTCCGCTTCATCTGGCGGGTTGCATATTCCACCGCCAGGTCTTCCTCTTCACAATGTCAATCAGCAGGCAACCCCGGAAGGCCGCAATCCCCGCAACAGGAGAAATTCCCATTCCGAAGACAGGAACAAAGATAGAACAAAACGAATTCCAAGTCAAGGAATATTTTGCGGCCAAGCGAGAAGAAGCACACCCGCGACGACGGCGCCGATGCCAAGCCATTGCCCGGCCGTTACTTTCTCTTTGAGAAAAATCATCGCCAGCAGCACGGCGATGGCGCCATAGAGGCTGATGCCCATGGCCGAGTAGTCGGAGCCGGGCAGCATGCCGGCGGCGTTGACGCCGCTCACCGCCGCAACATCGAGAAGCGCCATCCCTGCGATGCCGAGCCAGGCCCTGCCGCCGATCCGTCCCCGCGCCGTGCCGTCGCGCCAGGCCAGGGGCGCGAGGATCAGCGCCGCCGGAAAGCGCGAGATGAAAGTGGCCTCGTACTCACCGATGAGCGGGGCCGCGGTCTGTCCCAGGACGATGGTGGTGGCAAAGCAGATGGAAGCCACGACCGAGGCCACGATCACCGGCCCCAGCTGGCCTGGCGCGATCATGGCCAGCCCGCCATCCTTGGGCCCGGTCCGGGCCACGATCAAAGCCCCTGAGGCGGCCAGGGCAAGGGCCAGCCACTCCACGGCCGATGGAACAAGGCCCATGTAGATGCGCCAGAAGATCACAAGCGCCGGATAGCCTGCCGTGAAGGGCCCCACGATGGAGACCGGCGCTAGGCTGAAGGCCTTGAAGAGCCCGGCCACGGCGAAGGCATAGAAGCAGCCCATGATGAGGGGGAGGATCAGCCCCGGGCCCGAGATTTCCCAGATGTGGCCACGCCACAGGATGACGGGGAGGAGGGCGATGGCCCCCGCAACCATCACCCAGAAGGCCATGCGATAGGGGCCAGCCGTCTCGGCATAGATCTTGGCCAGCAGGTCGTGGATCGACCAGCACAGGGCGGCGAAGACACCGAGGGAGACTGCGAGCATGGGAAACTGCCGGAAGGAAGGTTGCCGTTTTTCGTAGCTGGCATGGCATGCGGCGGCAAGACAGGTGCCACAAAATGCGGCATGCTGGCGGGACAATGTTTCTTTCCGTCTTTGACCTCTTCAAGATCGGCATCGGCCCCTCGAGCTCGCACACGGTGGGGCCCATGGTGGCGGCGCGGCGCTTTCTGCAGAGCCTGCGTGACGTGGACCTGCCGCCGGAAGTGCGCCTGCGCTGTTCGCTGCATGGTTCCCTGGCCTTCACAGGCAAAGGTCATGGCACCGACCGCGCCGTCATCCTCGGCCTTGCCGGGGAGACGCCGCAGGACATTGATCCCGATGCTGTCGAAACGATCCTTGCCCGCATGGCGGCGGAAAAGGGTGTGCTGCTCCCTGATGGACGCAGGCTTGCCTTCGATCCGGCGCAGGATGTGATTTTCGATTTCGGTCCGGCCTTGAAGGGCCACGCCAACGGCATGGTATTCTGGGCCGAGGCGGCTGGTGCCCGCATCGCCGCGGAAACCTATTTCTCGATCGGTGGCGGCTTCGTGCAGACAGCAGCCGAGCGCGAGGCCGACAGCCACAGCACGGCCGGGCATCCCGCCAATGTGCCCCATCCTTTTGCCAATGCCGCCGAGATGCTCGCCATGGGCCAGGCCTCGGGGCTTTCCATCGCCGCCATGAAGCGTGCCAATGAGCGCAGCATCCATGGCGATGCACTTGATGCGAAACTCGATCATGTCTGGGGCGTCATGAACGGCTGCATGGAGCGTGGCCTCTCCCAGCAGGGCATCCTGCCCGGCGGCCTCAAGGTGAAGCGCCGCGCCGCAGACGTATTGACCCGCCTCAAGGCCGAGCAGGGCGGCAATTTCATCCAGCCGCATCGCGTCATGGATTTCCTGTCAGTCTATGCCATGGCCGTGAACGAGGAGAATGCTGCGGGCGGCAAGGTGGTGACCGCACCCACCAATGGCGCCGCCGGCGTCATCCCCGCCGTCATCCGCTACTATCGCGATCACTGCATTGGTGCCGATCCCGCCGGCGTCCGCACCTTCCTGCTGGCGGCCGCCGCGATTGGTGGCATCATCAAGCACAACGCCTCGATCTCTGGCGCCGAGGTCGGCTGTCAGGGCGAAGTCGGTTCGGCATCGGCCATGGCGGCGGCGGGCCTCTGTGCCGCTCTTGGTGGCAGCAACGAGCAGGTGGAGAATGCCGCCGAGATCGCCCTTGAGCATCATCTCGGCATGACCTGCGATCCGGTAGGTGGCCTTGTGCAGGTGCCCTGCATCGAGCGCAACGCCTTCGGCGCGGTGAAGGCGGTGACCGCGGCATCCCTCGCCCTGCGTGGCGATGGCACCCATCTCGTGCATCTCGACACCTGTGTCGAGACCATGCGCCAGACCGGCCTCGATATGAGCGAGCGCTACAAGGAAACCTCCCAGGGCGGCCTCGCCGTCAATGTCGTGGCCTGCTGATCAGCCCTTCAGGTGTTTCACCAGCCCGGCGGTGGAAGTGTCGAGACCTTCGGTGCCACGCGTTCCCTCGATCACCGGCTGCAGTCCTGTGGCCAGCTCCTTGCCAAGTTCCACGCCCCACTGGTCGAAGGCGTTGATGCCCCAGATGGCGGCCTCGACGAAAACGCGGTGCTCATAGAGGGCGATGAGGCGTCCGAGCGTTTGCGGATCGAGTCGGCGGTAGGCGAGTGTGATGGTTGGCCTGTTGCCCGAGAAGACGCGATGCGGCGCCAGCCGCTTGGCCTCCGCCTTGCCCTTGCCCATGGCCAGAAGCTGCGCCTCCGCTTCCTTCAGCGTGCGGCCCTTCATCAGGGCCTGTGACTGCGCCAGGCAATTGGCGACGAGCAGATCGTGATGCACACGGATGCCCACTTCATGCGGTTCCGCCGCAATCAGGAATTCGATGGGGATCACATCCGTGCCCTGGTGCAGCAGCTGGAAGAACGCATGCTGGCCATTGGTGCCGGGCTCGCCCCAGACGATGGGCCCCGTCGGTTCCTTGGCCACGTTGCCGTCGAGCAGCACATGCTTGCCATTCGACTCCATGTCGAGCTGCTGCAGGTAGGCGGGGAAGCGCAACAGGCGCTGATCATAAGGGATGACGGCGCGCGAAGGATGGCCGCAGACATTGCGATGCCAGATGCCGATGAGGCCGAGCAGCACCGGCAGGTTCTGCAGCAGCGGCGCGCTGACGAAATGCTGGTCCATGGCATGTGCCCCCGCCAGCATGTCGAGGAAATTGCGCGGTCCCACGGCGATCATCACCGATAGGCCGATGGCCGACCACACCGAATAGCGTCCGCCGACCCAGTCCCAGAATCCAAAGGTGCGGTCCTCGCCGATGCCGAAGGCCTTCACCTTATCGAGAGCCGTCGAGATGGCGGCGAAATGCGCGCCCACATGCCCTTCGCCAAGCTTCTCAACGATCCAGCCCCGCGCCGTGCGGGCGTTGGTCATGGTTTCGATCGTGGTGAAGGTTTTGGAGGCGACGAGGAACAGTGTTGTTTCCGGATTGAGCAGCTTCAGCGTGTCGGCGATATGGGCGCCATCGACGTTGGAGATGAAATGCGTGCGCGGGCCGTCGTGATAGGGTGCAAGCGCCAGCGTCGCCATCACGGGGCCGAGATCGGAACCGCCGATGCCGATGTTGACCACATCGGTGATGTTGCTCTTGCGCACCTCAACGGCAAAGCGCGCCATGGCCTCCAGCACATCATGAACATCTTGCACCACATTGTGGCCACCCACGAACACCAGCCCGCTCTTGGGGCGGCGGAGCGCGGTATGCAGCACGGCCCGCTGTTCGGTAGTGTTTATGGCATCGCCGCGCATCATGGCGTCGCGCTTGCCCTCCACGTCCGAGGCCTTGGCGAGTGCCGCGAGCAGCTTCATCGTCTTGGGCATCACCCGGCATTTTGAATAATCGAGCAGTAGGTCGTCCTGCCGGGCGGAGAATTCTGCGAAGCGGTCGCCCTTGGCAAAGGCCTTGCGCATGTCGGGAAGCCCGGCCCTTGCATGGGCCTTGAGTTCCTTGAGAACGGTCTTTGCTGCGGGTGTCATGGAGGCCTCCTGATTGAAGCCTCTATAGAGCCGCGGCTTGCGGGGATGCAACGCGCAAGGCCACTACAGCCACCGGGCCGCAGTCATCGCCGCGTCACATGTGCGTGGGTGTGGCTGGTGCCGCGCCGCCTTCGGTCACGGTCGCCTTGCCGACGCCGAAGAAGATCACAAGGCCGGAAAGCAGGGTGAGCACCACGAAGCCCGCCATCAGGGGCACGGTCGTGCCGTCGTAGAACTGCCCGATCACGGCGCCGAGCGATGCGCCGATCACCATCTGCAGGAAACCCTGCGTCGATGCCGCAGTCCCGGCAACGGCACCCAGCGGCATCATTGCAAGTGCGCCGAAGTTCGACATGATGAAATTGAAGGACACGAAGAGCGCACACATCAGGATGAAGAACACATAGAGCGGCAAGGCCTGTGCAAGGCCGAGCAGTAGAGCGATGACAGACAGGAGGCCGAAGGCCACCAGCGCCCGGTGCGAGAGCCAGCGCATGCCATAGCGCGTCACGGCCTGGGCATTGAGGAACCCGCCCACGGCGGCACAGATACCGCCCGCCGCAAAGAAGGCCGGGAACCAGTGTCCCACGCCATAGTGCTCCACATAGATCTGCTGCGACGACGCAAGGAAGCCCATCAGCGCGCCGAAGAGCAGGGCCGTCGCCATGATGTAGCTGAGCGACACGCGGTTGCCGAAGACGATGCCGAAGCCTTCCACGATGGCACCGAAGGTAAAGGGCCTGCGGTCTTCCGGTTTCAATGTCTCGGGCAGGCGGTACCAGACCCAGATGGCGACAAGGCCGCCGAAGCCCGCCATGAAGCCGAAGAGGCCACGCCAGTCCATGATGGTGAGAAGCGCCTGTCCGAGGCTTGGCGCGATGATGGGAGAGACCATCATCACCATGAAGATCAGCGACAGTACCTTGGCCATCTGGTCGCCGACGAAGGTGTCGCGCACCACGGCGACGGCAATGACGGCGGAAGCCGCGGCCCCCGCGCCTTGCAGGAAGCGCAGGATGATCAGGGAGTGAAAGTCGGTCACCGCAAAGGCGCTGAGCGCCGCCACCGCATAGATGGCAAGGCCGAGCAGCATGGGCTTGCGCCGGCCAAAGCGGTCAGCGAGCGGACCGAAGACAAGCTGCAGCACGCCGAAACCCAGCATGTAGGCCGGGATCACCAGCTGCCGGCGGTTGGGGTCGGCCTCGCCCAGGCTTTCGCCGATCATCTGCAAGCCGGGCAGCATGATGTCGATGGCGAAGGCATTGATGGCGATGAGCGCCGCCACCAGTGTGATGAATTCTTTTCGGCCGAGGCGGCCGGCCACGGCTTGGTTCGGGTCTGACATATTGGCTGTCCGTTCAGAATGCGGCGGAGCGCAAGGGAGCGCGGAAGATGAGCGTGCCCGTGAGTCCCGTCAAGAGATCAGGTTTCTGGCTTCTTGCCAGTGAGCGTACCTTCGCCATCCCAATAATCGCGGGGCTCGCGGCGATAGCGCTCGCCGAGGCCTTTCACGCTTACCTTGTTGGAATCGGGATAGACCGCGACTTCATGCGGATCGCGGTCGCCGATGATGATGTAGCGGCAGATCTCCTGCGTGTGATTGTAGAGACAGTGCTCATGCGGTGCGGCGGCAGGAAAGCGGATGTAGTCGCCTGCCTTCATCACATGAAAGTCCTTGCCGACGCGGAGGGTCAGTTCACCGGCGAGGATGAGCAGGTGTTCCTCCTCGCGCAGGTGGTAGTGGGCCGGGTTGTTCTGCTTGCCCGGCATGAGTTCCTCGATGGCCACGCCGATCTTGTAGGGCTGCGGGCCCGTTGCCTCCGACAGGTGCCGGTAGCGAATGTGAAAGTCCTCGCCGTGGCGGAACTCCGTCCAGGGAACGGAGCCGGAGGCGATGGGGCTCGCTGGAGCCGGGTTTTTGTCGTCGGTCATGGGTCCATTCTAGCACGGGAGCGGGCGAGGTGCCCTCACTGCCAGACACATGGGCACAAAGCTGACAGCAGCCCGGCGGCAAGAGGCTTCCGGCCCCCGGCTTGCCTTCCCGGGCCTTTTCTGCTTTATGCCCGCTATCTCACTGAAAACAGTTGAGTTCCAAGCTGCCTGGCCAGTTAAGGGCTGCCACGGCGGTTTTTGTTAATGTTCTGAAAGGATTGAACAAAATGCCCAAGATGAAGACCAAGTCTTCAGCCAAGAAGCGGTTCAGGTTCACCGCTTCCGGCAAGGTGAAGGCAGGTGCCGCCGGCAAGCGCCACGGCATGATCAAGCGTTCCAACAAGCAGATCCGCAACCAGCGCGGCACGATGGTTCTGGCCTCCGGCGATGCCGGCCTGGTCAAAATCCACATGCCCTACGCCGGCAAGCACAGCTAAGGCGGAGGACACACCATGCCACGCGCCAAGGGCGGCGTAGTCGCCCGCCGTTCACACAAGAAAGTCATTTCCCGCGCCAAGGGTTACTTCTCGCGCCGCAAGAACATCTTCCGCGTTGCCGTTCAGGCCGTGGAGAAGGCAGAGCAGTATCAATACCGCGATCGCCGCCAGAAGAAGCGCAACTTCCGCGCCCTCTGGATCCAGCGCATCAACGCCGGCACGCGCGAACTCGGCCTCACCTACGGCCGATTTATCAACGGCCTCTCTAAGGCCGGTGTCGAGGTGGACCGCAAGGTCCTCGCCGATCTCGCAGTGCATGACAAGGCGGCCTTCTCCGCCCTGGTCGACAAAGCCAAGGCGGCTCTCGCCTAACTTTTGAATACGACGTCATTCACCGGGCCTTGAGGGGAGAGAATACTCTCTGTCTCGAAGGCCCGGTTTTATTTTGAGGGAAGAGACGATGTCGCTTGAGACATTGGAACAGGAAACGCTGGCCCAGGTTGCGGCTGCGGCTGATGAAGCGGCTCTTGAGGCGGTGCGTGTTGCCGCGCTCGGCAAGAAGGGCACGATTTCCGAGCAGATGAAGCAGCTCGGCGCATTGGCGCCGGAAGAGCGCAAGAGTTTCGGTGCGGCACTCAACCTGCTCAAGGACAAGGTCGCGGATGCACTTGCGGCTCGCAAGGGCGAACTCGCCGACCGGGCGTTGAACGAACGCCTGGTGCGCGAGCGCGTCGACGTGACACTTCCCGTCCGCCATGAGCTGCGTGGCACCATCCATCCCGTGAATCAGGTGTGGGAAGAGATCGTGCAGATTTTCGGCGATCTCGGTTTCTCGGTGGCGGAAGGCCCGCACATCGAGGACGACTTCCACAATTTCGATGCGCTCAACATGCCGCCCGAACATCCGGCGCGGCAGGAGCATGACACGTTCTACTTCAATGAAAAGCCCGATGGTTCGCGCCTCGTGCTGCGCACGCATACGTCGCCGGTGCAGATCCGCACCATGAAGACGCAACAGCCGCCGATCCGCATCATCGCGCCGGGCCGCACCTTCCGCTCCGACTCCGACATGACGCACACGCCCATGTTCAATCAGGTGGAAGCGCTGGTGATCGACGAGACCACGCATCTCGGCAATCTCAAATGGCTGCTGCATGAATTCTGCAAGGCCTTCTTCGAGGTGGATGATGTGAAGATGCGTTTCCGCGCTTCGCATTTCCCCTTCACCGAGCCTTCCATGGAGGTTGACATCAACTGTTCCTGGAAAGACGGGCAGGTGAAGATCGGTGAGGGCGACAGCTGGCTCGAGATTCTCGGGTCCGGCATGGTCCATCCCAATGTCATTCGCGCCGGTGGCCTCGATCCCGACAAATACCAGGGCTTCGCCTTCGGCATGGGCATCGATCGCATAGCCATGCTGAAATACGGCATTCCGGACCTGCGCGCCTTCTTCGAGTCTGATCTGCGCTGGCTCCGCCACTATGGATTCAAATCACTGCAGGTGCCGACACTTGCGGGAGGCTTGTCATGAAATTCACCCTCTCCTGGCTGAAGGATCATCTCGAGACCAACGCCTCCGTTGACGAGATCGCCGCGGGCCTTCTCGGCATCGGGCTTGAGGTCGAGGAAGTTGCCGATGCTGCGAAGCAGCTTTCGGCCTTCACGGTTGCGCATGTGCTCGAGGCCGAAAAGCACCCCAATGCCGACAAGCTCCGTCTCTGCAAGGTCGAGACCAAGGACGGACTCAAGCAGGTGGTTTGCGGTGCCCCCAATGCCCGCGCCGGCATCAAGGCCATCATTGCGCTGCCCGGTGTCGTCATTCCGGCGACGGGCGATGTCTTCGCGCCAGCCACGATCCGCGGCTCTGAATCGCAGGCCATGCTCTGCTCCGAGCGGGAGCTGCTGATCTCGGACGAGCACAACGGCATCATCGAAGTCGACGAGAAGTGGACTGTCGGCACGCCAGCCGCCCAGGCGCTGGGTCTCGACGATCCCATGTTCTACGTGAAGGTGACGGCGAACCGGCCTGATGCGCTCGGCGTCTATGGCATCGCGCGCGATCTTGCCGCCAAGGGGCTTGGCACCCTGAAGCCGCTCGCCTCCGAGGCCGTGAAAGGCACGTTCCAGTCGCCCATCGGTGTCAGCCTCGATTTCCCGGCTGGAGACACCAAGCCGTGTCCGCTGTTCGTGGGCCGCTACATCAGGGGCGTGAAGAACGGCCCCTCACCGGCCTGGATGCAGAAGCGCCTGCGTGCCATCGGTCTCAGGCCGATCTCGGTGCTGGTCGATATCACCAACTACATCACCTTCGGTTATGGCCGCCCCTTGCATGTTTTCGATGCGGGCAAGGTGAAGGGCAATATCCGCGCACGCTTCGCCAGCAATGGCGAGCAGCTCGCAGCCCTCGACAACAAGACCTATGCCCTCACCGAGCAGATGACGGTCATTGCCGATGACAACGGCCCGGAAGGCATTGCCGGCATCATCGGGGGCGAGCACTCCGGCTGTTCCGAGGCAACGACCGATGTCTTCCTCGAGGCCGCCTATTTCGATCCGGTGCGCACGGCGGCGACCGGCCGCAAGCTCGGCATTCATTCCGATGCGCGCTACCGCTTCGAGCGCGGCGTCGATCCCGGTTTCGTGCAGACGGGTGCAGAAATTGCGACGCGCATGATCCTTGATCTCTGCGGTGGCGAGGCATCCGAACTGGTGATTGCCGGAAAGGCGCCCTTGCCCAACCGCAAGGTCACGCTCCGCCGCAACCGCGTGAAGGCGTTGGGCGGGCTCAGCACAGCCTGGAACGATCAGGTGAAAGTCCTGCGCGACCTCGGCTTCATCGTCACGGAAGCTGCGGGTGGCGCTTCGGCCCAGGTGCCGAGCTGGCGTCCCGATGTTCATGGCGAGGCCGATCTCGTCGAGGAGATCTGCCGCATCGTTGGTCTGGAGCAGGTACCGCTTTCCGCCATGACACGCCCGCATGACGTGGCGCGCCCCGTGCTGACGCCGTTGCAGAAGCGCATGCTGGCAAGCCGCCGCACACTCGCCCAGCGTGGCTTCAACGAGGCCGTCACCTATGCCTTCCTGCCGGAAGCACAGGCGAAGCTCTTCGGTGGCGGCCAGCCGGAACTGAGGCTTGCCAATGCCATTTCTTCCGAGTTGACCGACATGCGCCCCTCCTTGCTGCCCAATCTCGTGGCTGCTGCCGGGCGTAACCTCGCGCGCGGCTTCTCGGGCTTTGCCATTTCAGAAGTGGGCCATGCCTATGCCGGCGATCAGCCCAAGGATGAAACCTTGCGCGCTGCAGGAATCCGCCAGGGTGAGGCCGTGACGCGGCAATGGCAGGGCGGTGTTCGCAGCGTCGATGTCTTCGACGCAAAGGCCGATGCCCTGGCGCTGCTCGAAGCCTGCGGCATGGCCGCATCGACCCTGCAGGTGGTGGCGCAGGCTCCGGCCTGGTTCCATCCCGGCCGGTCGGGCACGCTGCAGATGGGACCGCAGAATAAGCTTGCATACTTCGGTGAGATCCACCCGAAGGTGCTGGCCGAAATGGATGTGAAAGGTCCGCTGGTGGCCTTCGAGGTGGTATTGAATGCCATTCCGGCGCCACGCCAGAAAGGCACGGCGAAGCCAGCGCTCTCGCTCTCGGGCCTCATGCCGCTCTCCCGCGACTTCGCCTTTGTCGTCGAAGACAAGGTGCAGGCGGCGGAACTGGTGAAGGCGGCGCGCGGCGTCGACAAGGTCCTGATCACCGAGGCTTCCGTCTTCGACGTCTTCAGGCTCACCGATGGCAAGACCTCCCTTGCACTGGAAGTGACACTGCAGCCCCGCGAGCGCACGATGACCGATGAGGATATCGAGGCCATCTCGGCCAAGATCGTTGCGGCCGTCAGCAAGGCGACCGGCGCCACATTGCGGAGCTGAGCGCAGAGGCCTAGAATCGCGTTCATGGAAACCCGCCTTGAACGCGATTCCCTCGGCGAGATCGCCGTGCCCGCTGACGCCGACTATGGCGTGCACACGGCCCGTGCTGCCGCCAATTTTCCGATCACTGGTACATTGCTGCGCCATTATCCAGAATTGGTCGTGTCGCTGGCCATGACCAAGAAGGCTGCTGCGCTGTCAAATGCAGCTTTCGGCGTGCTTGATCCCAAATTGGCCAAGGCCATCATGAAGGCCTGCGACCGCTTGATGGCCGGTGAAAATCATCAGCACTTCATTGTCGACATGGTGCAGGGTGGAGCCGGCACCTCGACAAACATGAATGCCAATGAGGTGATAGCCAACATGGCGCTGCGCGAGCTCGGATACGAGCCCGGGCGCTATGACATCCTGCATCCCAACGATCACGTGAACCTGTCGCAGTCGACCAATGACGTGTACCCCACGGCGGTGCGCCTGACGATGATCCGGGAGTGCCCCGATCTCATTGTGGCCCAGCAGGCCCTGAAGGACGCCTTCGAGGTGAAGGCAGAAGCCTTTCACCACATCATCAAGGTTGGGCGCACCCAGTTGATGGATGCCGTGCCCATGCGGCTCGGCTCTGAATTTCGCGCCTTTGCCGTCACGGTCGGCGAGGACATTGACCGGCTCAAGGAGTTTGCGGCCCTGCTGCGCGAGGTGAATCTCGGTGGCACGGCGATTGGCACCGGTATCAACACACCCAAGGATTATTCGCGCGATGTGATCGCCCGGCTCGCCGACATCTCCGGCGTGCCGCTGACACCGGCGGGTGACCTGATCGAGGCGACGTCAGACATGGGGGCCTTTGTTACCTTCTCCGGTGTCCTGAAGCGCATTGCCGTCAAGCTCTCGAAGATCTGCAATGACCTTCGCCTCCTCAACAGCGGGCCGCGGGCAGGTCTCGGCGAGATCAGGCTGCCGGCTGTGCAGGCCGGGTCCTCGATCATGCCGGGCAAGGTCAATCCGGTGATGCCCGAAGTGGTCAACCAGATCGCCTATCAGGTGATCGGCAATGACCTGACGGTGACGCTCGCGGCCGAAGCCGGGCAGCTTCAGCTCAATGCCATGGAACCGGTGATCGTCTTCAACATCCTGCAGTCGATGCGTATGCTGAAACGCGGCATGACGGTGCTGCGTGAAAACTGCATTGAAGGCATCGAGGCCGATGAGGAGCGCTGCCGCGAATTGCTCGAGCATTCATTGGTCGCTGTTACCGCCATCAATCCCTATGTGGGCTATGCGGCGGCCAGCCAGATTGCCAAGGAGGCGCTCAAGTCGCGGCGCAGCATCCGTGACGTGGTGCTCGCCCAAGGCCTGATGACCGAAGAGCAATTGGCCATGGCATTCGCGACCGAAAACCTGCTCGGCCAGCGCTAGTCTTCATCGAACTTGGCGGCGACCAGTGCTGCCAGTGCATCCACGGCCTGTTTGGCCTGCGGCCCCGAAGCCTCGACGATGACCGATGTACCGATTGAGGCCGCCAGCATCATCAGGCCCATGATCGAGGTGGCAGGCACCTTCTCGCCGTCCTTGCTCACCGTGATGTTGGCATCGAAGCCTTCGGCACATTTCACGAATTTTGCCGAAGCGCGGGCGTGCAGTCCGCGCTGGTTGAGGATGGGCAGTTCCCGCATCACCGAGGCCATGGGCTCAGTCTCCCAGAACCTGGCTCGCGATGTTGATGTATTTGCGGCCCGCATCCTGTGCCGCGGCAGCAGCCTTGTGCAGGTTGGTGTCGCGGCGAACGCGCGCCAGCTTCACCAGCATGGGCAGGTTCAGCCCGGCCACCACTTCGATCTTGCCTTCCTCGAGAAGCGAGATAGCAAGGTTGGAGGGCGTTCCGCCGAACATGTCGGTGAGGATAATGACACCTTCCCCGCTGTTGACCTTGGCGGCAGCAGCAGCGATGTCTGCGCGGCGCACATCCATCTTGTCGTCAGGACCAATGCAGATGGCTTCGATGTGATCCTGGCGGCCAACCACATGTTCCAATGCGTGGATGAACTCGCTGGCGAGCCGTCCGTGTGTCACAAGTACCAAGCCGATCATCGGCATCCTGTCTGGCGTGTGGTGAGCAATATCTCCCCCTCCAAATCGCACAAGGACGGGCTGTTTACGACGTTCCGCCATCCCGCGGCAACAGATTCAACGTACCCGTCAAAACGGCGCGGATGACGGACGGTGCGGCAGGCTGGCCGCGGTCAAGCGGGATGCGGGCAATCGTCACTCCGAGAATTACCGTTTGCAGATCGCCGGATTCCGGCATGCGCTCAATTTCTGCTCCTGGGAGCAAGTCGACAACGAGGCTCAGTCTCGTCTCGGGCACATGGGGAAAGCGGAGAATGCCTTGCCCCCGCAGTTCCAGCAAGCCAGCCAACCGGGGATGGGGCATGGCCCAGAGCGCGCCATCGCGGCACTCGAGCGCGGTCTGGTCGTCTGCCACGAGCATCGCCTGGAGCGGGGTGCTGCCGGCGCCAAGGCCCGGCGAGTCGATCAGCCGCAAGGCCAGTTCCGATTTGCCGCTGCCCGGAACGCCACGGATGAGCACGCCCCTGCCACCGATGCTGACGCAGGTGCCGTGAACATGGATGCGATCGGGTGTGCCGGTCATGAAGCGTTCGGCGGCTCCCAATCGTCGGGGAGGCGTGGCAGCCGCACGACGAAACGGGCGCCGAGCACGGCCCGCTCGCCTTGTGCGTTCTTGGCGCCCATGCGGTTTTCCGCCCAGATGCGGCCCTTGTGTGCTTCGACGATCTGCCGCGAGATGGCCAGGCCGAGGCCGGAGTTGTTGCCGAAACTCTGTTCGGGGCGGTCGGTGTAAAAACGCTCGAAGACCTTCTCGAGGTTTTCCGGCCTGATGCCCGGACCAGAATCCTCGACGCGGACTTCGATCTCGCCGCCGGGATTGCGCAGGCGCACATTGATCTTGCTGCCGGGAGCCGTGAAGGAACGGGCGTTGTCGATCAGGTTGCTGAACACCTGCGACAGGCGTGAGTCCTGGCCGAGGATGCGATAGGTCTCTTCCTGCGTTGCGCCTGCGGCCGGCGGCTGCACCGTCAGCACGATTTCCGCCTGTCCGGGCTTCGCCGTCTCGTTGGTCATCACCGCAATGGCACCGAGAAGCCGTGCGATATCGACGGGCCGCGCTTCCGTGCGGGCCAGTTCGGCATCAAGCCGCGAAGCATCGGAGATATCGGTGATGAGCCTGTCCATGCGCTTCACATCCATCTTGACGATGTCGATCAGCCTCTGGCGTTGTTCATCGGTCTTGATGAAGGCGAGGGTCTCGACGGCGCTGCGGAGAGACGTCAGCGGGTTTTTCAGTTCATGGGAGACGTCAGCGGCAAAAGCCTCGATGGCGTCGATCCGCTTGTAGAGGGCGCCCGTCATGTCACGCAGCGAGCCGGAGAGATCGCCGATTTCGTCGCGGCGGTGCGAGAAGTCAGGAATCCCCGCGCGCTTGTTGATGCCATGGCGCACCTTCTGGGCCGCGGCGGAAAGGCGGCGGATCGGATTGGCAATCGTTGAAGCGAGCAAGACCGAAAGCAGCGTGGCCACGAAGGAGGCAAAGGCAAAGGTCAGCAGCACGATGCGGCGTTCGGCCCACAACACAGTGTCGATCTCGCCACCCTGGTTGGACAGGACCAAGGCACCGAGCACCGCGCGGAAGCGCTGCACCGGCACCGAGACGAGGACGATGATTTCTCGCTTGTCGTTGAGGCGCACGATGCTGACGGAAGCGCCGTTCAGAGCCGCCGCCACTTCAGGCCGCGCTGCGTTGGAATCGAGACTGTAGTCTTCGAAGACCGGGTAGTCGTGGGCGAAAGCCCAGTCGAGAGCATTGTTCCACCAGCGCTCGATAGCGCCCGGCGGCGTCACCTGACGGCCGATATCGGATTCGATAATGTCAGCGCCGTAGAGGAAGCGGCTGTCAATGACGAGATTGCCATCCGGGTCGATGATGCGGGCGCGATTGGTGGTGTTGGCGAGAAGGCGGCGGAGCACCGGGCCGGATTTCTCGGGATCGATGGGAAAGTCGAGCCCCTCTGCCGGATCGGTGTCGTTCTGCGTGCTTTCGTTCGAGTCATCCATCAGATCCGGGTCGATGACGATGGAACCTGTGTCAGCCGTTGCCGAGCCCGAGACGGCCGCAGCGATGATCTGGGCCTGCGTGGTCAGGCTCTGTACGCGCGCGTCGATCAGGCCCTGGCGGAACTGGTTGAAGTAGAGAATGCCGATCGCCAGGATGACGAGCCCGAGGATGTTGATGAGAATGATACGGGCGGTAATCGAGGTCAGCGCAAACCATGATTGCCGCGTCGCCGCAGGTTGCGGTGCGCCATCTTCTGCCACATCCGCAAGTTCTTCCGTCTCGGCGGGCGGTGTTGCGATATCCTTGAGACGATCCGGCATGGCGGCAAGGGAAGGCGGCGTTTTCACGCCGCCCGTTCCTACTGTTCCTTGAAGCGGTAGCCTACGCCATAGAGCGTTTCGATGGCGTCGAAGCTCTCATCCACCTGATTGAACTTCTTGCGCAGGCGCTTGATGTGGCTGTCGATGGTGCGGTCATCGACATAGACCTGGTCATCATAGGCGGCGTCCATGAGAGCGTCGCGGCTCTTCACGATGCCGGGCCTCTGGGCCAGCGATTGCAGGATGAGAAACTCGGTGACCGTGAGGGTCACGGGCTTGCCATCCCATGTGCAGGAATGGCGGTCGGGGTCCATGGCGAGCTTGCCGCGCTCGATGACCTTGGTTGCCTCCGTCTGCACGACCGTGCCGTCGCGGGCACCGGCGCGGCGCAGGACCGCTTTCACGCGCTCGACAAGCAGGCGCTGTGAGAAAGGCTTCTTGATGAAATCATCGGCGCCCATCTTGAGGCCGAACAGTTCGTCGATCTCGTCATCCTTCGAGGTCAGGAAGATGACCGGCAGATCGGTCTTCTGGCGGATGCGGCGGAGAAGTTCCATGCCGTCCATGCGCGGCATCTTGATATCGAAGATTGCCACGTCCGGGGGATTGTCCTGCAGGCCCTGCAGGGCGGCCTGGCCGTCGTTGTATTTCTGGACCGTATAGCCTTCGGCTTCCATGGTCATGCCCACTGAGGTGAGGATGTTACGGTCGTCGTCTACAAGTGCGATGGTCGGCATCTTTTTGTTCATCCCTTTCGGTCTCCTGTCGCCAAGGAGCGGTTCAGCTGCCGGGTCCTTCCGGAAGCGCATCTGCCCTAGGTATGAAAAAGGAACAAATTGTGGCACCCATATAGGGCCCAAATCACCTGAATGCGAGCAAGATTATGGAAGAGCAGAGGAAAAGCAGCCTCATTGAAGCAAGCAGCTTGTTGCGCGCGGCGCGCAATGGAACCCTCTCGGTTCTCGATCATGAAACGGGTGGCCCCTATGGCTCCCTCATCAACGTGGCTGTGGACAGTGCAGTGCAGCCGATCCTGCTCATTTCCAGGCTGGCGCGACATACCCAGGCGCTGCTGAACGATCCGCGCGCCAGCGTTCTGGTCCATGGCGAACTGCCAAAGGCAGGCGATCCGCTGACCCAGATCCGCGTGACCGTCACCGGGCAATTCGAGCAGACGTCAGATGACGACATCAAGCGGCGCTATCTCGCGCATCATCCTTATGCCGAAGGCTATGCCGGATTCGCTGACTTCTCGTTCTGGCGCATGCTGCCGCAGAAGATCTATGTCGTGGCGGGTTTCGGCCGCATCTTCGCCTATGATTTTGCCGAACTGACTGAGGTCAGTTGATCACGGCGCCCGCGCTGGCTCCCAGGGCTTCGCTGGCGATCCCCGGCTGATCACGTAAAAGCGGTCTGCTGCGAGTTTTTCCCAGCCACCCGCCTCGCCATCGGGCCAGATCACGCGCAGTTCAGCTTCGCTCATTTCGCCAAGCCCTGCGTGCCACCAGTTAAGTGCCCCGCTGACATGGCCGCCGCCTGAGGTCAACTCGCGGCGCATGATCTTCTCGCCATGCTTGATCTCCAGCCAGGCCCCGATGCCGTCGCGGTTGCTGCCCTGCTGCTGCAGCCTGACTTCAACCCAGTGCCCGGTTCCGCTGCTGGTGTTGCGCCAGAGCTGCGCCGGGCTGTTGCGGTTCACCACCAGCAGGTCGACAAGACCATCGAGATTGAAATCGCTGAGAATGCCGCCGCGGGATTGTTCGGTGCTGCCGGCTCCTGACGTGCCGCCTGCTTCATGGAATGTGCCGTCGGCATTCTGGATGAACATGTTGTTCGGATCCTTCTGCGCGAAGTCCGGCATGTCCCAGACATTGCCCTTGGCGATGAACAGATCGGCAAGTCCGTCATTGTTCACGTCTTCGAATTGCGTATGCCAGGCCGTGCTCGGCCTCAGATCGGTTCCCATATAGGGCCGGTGTGCCGTGACGCCTTTCTTGAAGGCGACATCGCGGTAGCGTGGCAAAGGCTTTCCTTCCTTTGGTACCTCGGCCAGCGTCTGCAACTTGTTGTCGGCCATGCTGGTGTGGAAATACTCAGGATAGCCGTCGAAATCGAGATCATAGCTCGCCAGGCCCATGCCCCAGATGCGCAGGCGCTGCCAGCCTTCCTGTTCGGTGTAGAGGTGAGGGGGCTGGCCGGCCTCGATCTTCCAGAGTTGCTCCTGGCCACCTTCATAGTATTCGCGATCATTGGAGACGCGGAGGTCAGGCGTGCCCGACCGGTTCCAGTCCGAGAACAACATGGAGAGTGGGCAGAAGCTGGGCTTCAGGGCGATCGGTGCTGCAAAACCGGCTTCATTGGCAGCGCGCGGCCGGTGCAGCCAGTTGTCGGTGCAGGAACCCCAAGGCGATGACTCCTGCTTGCGGTCGATGTAGTTGCCGATGGCAATGGTCGGCCAGGCAGCACCCTTCTCCCAGGTCGCTGCAAAGGCCGTGGACCAGCCGTCACCACCATCGAAGCCCCAGGCCGTGTTGGCGTTCTCGAACTGGCAATTGCCCTTGCCGCGCATCACAAGGTTCTCACCCACGCGCAGCACGACAAGATCCTTGACGCCATCGCTGTCGATGTCGAGCGGATAGGCTCCCGTGGCCCAGTCCACTTCCAGGCCGCTCTTCTCTTTCACGAATTTGAGTTCACCGCCAGCGGTGCTTGCGTTGCGAAAGAAGGTTGAGGGATTGACGCCGCCGGCGATAAAGACATCATCGAAACCGTCGTCGTTGCAATCGAACGACGCCACCCCGCCACCCACCATGAACTCCCATTCCCCGGAGAAGGTGTGATCGAGGCCGGAAGTCTTGGTCTCTTCCAAAAATTTCACGCCGTCCGGGGGCGTTTCAGCCAGAGCAGGCAGAGCGGCGAGCAGGGTGGCAACGGCAAGAGCGAAGCTGCGCATGGCTTAGACCTTTGTGGCCAGCCCATTGGCGAATGCACCTACACAGCGACCCTGGTCGAGGCCCCGCTCGATGGCCGCACGATAGTGAATGCCGCCGTAGAGACGCGAGATGCCGGCCTCGTCCGCAGCCTCCCAGAAACTCTTGAACTGCCGTGGCTTGATTCCGTCGCGCGCGTGCGTGGCATCGCCGAACGCAAAGTTCTCGCCGAAGATATTGGTCAGCACCGCGGCGGCAGCGCCCGATTGCGTGCTGTGGCCGCTGGGGTATTCCGGGAAGGGCGGGGTGATCAGCAAGGTTTCCCATTTCGGGTCGATGACGCGTTTGATGTAGGTGATCGGGCGTATCAGATCGAATTCAAACTTGGCATGCCAGCAGGCGATAAAGCCATCGGCGACAGCAATGCCGAGCCGCGCCAGCCCATCGGTGAGCGTTGGAAGATCGAGCGCCTTTTCCTCGGCGACCTGCAGCAGGATCGACAGCCAGTGCCCGGGCGGTGTCGGTGACAGCATCGGATCATCCGACCAGAATCGTGCGATCCGCTTCTGCTCATCGGTCAGGTTGCGCACCGTATCATAGACTTCATAGGCCTCATTATAGAAGGCAGAGCCCTTTTCCTCGCTGTACTCAGGCGGCGGAGGCAGCGGGCACGCGGCTCCGGTGGGCATGGCGAAGCTCCTGTTGTCGCCCCACTTGGGCAGCAATGGCTTCTGCTGCACGGCGATCAGGCTTGTGGGCACCCAGGACGATGGCTTGCCTCCCAGCTTGAACTCCATCGGGAAGCCCATGTTCTCGACCTTGGCGCCGCCGTCGCTCTCCGACCACGCCACGATATGATCGATGATCGCCGACCCATGCGCCTCGCTACGTGTAACCACGTCTTCAGCCAGGCCGTCGGTCACGCTCTTGCGCATGTCACGGGCCACCGCCTTCAGCGCTCGTTGCCCGGTCGGGCCGGTATTCCAGAAGAACGTCTCGGTTGCTTTTGCCAAGGCGGCATTGAGCACGACCCCGTCATCGTAGGCTTGCCCATCTTCGCGTTTGGGCAGTGCGGCCAAGCCGTTCAACTGACCGGCGAGGCTTTTGAGCTTCGGGTTGCCGCTGGCTGTCGCTTCGAAAGCGGCGATGCCGACATAGGCGAAAGCCCGGCTCGCAACGGGCGGCGAATAGGTAGCCGTGTGGCGCACGAGTTCGAGGATCAGCTTGTGCCAGTCCAGCACGACCCTCTCAGGTTTTGGGGTGGCCGCCAGCGCCAGCTTCGGAGCCAGCATCGCTGCGGCGGCTGCCGCCAGAAACGCGCGTCTCTTCATTTTGCGAACTCCATGTGAGTGGCCGAAGCCCGGGAAGGGCCTTGCGAGAAGACGTCGCGGACAAGGCCGCGCAGTAGTGCGTCAATTGTGCCACGCGCGATCATGTCCTTGTCGAAGGACACATGCTCAATCGTGACATGGCGCGAGATTTCATCGACCACGCCATCCTTGATGGCACGGTGCATAGCGGGTTCGATAAGCTCCAGGGCGCGCGTGCCAGGACCGGCGAGGATGATGCGGTCAGGATTGAGAAGGGCAATGGTGCGGGCAATGCCGAAGCCCAGCGCTGTGCCGGCCGCTTCATAGGCATTGAGCGCCACGGTGTCGCCCGCCTTGGCCTTGTTCATGAGTTCGATCATCTGTGCCGGATCGACGGCCGACATCCGCGGCTCATCCTGCGGTGTGCCATAGGCGGTTCTCAGGATCGCGTAGTCGGCAGCATAGGCTTCGAGGCAGCCCTTGCGTCCGCAGCGGCAGAGTGCGCCGTCGGGCAGGTGGTTCATGTGGCCGAACTCGGAGGCTGCACCCGTGGCGCCATGATAGACGGCGCCATTGAGAATGAGCCCCATGCCGACGCCATAGCCCAGGAAGACGACTGCAGTGTTGCCGCCATAGCTTTCCCGATCCATCGACAGCAGGCCTTCGGCGATCATGTTGGCATCATTGACCACCATCACCGGCACCTGCAGCCGCTTTTCAATCGCGGGCGCGATTGGAACGTGGCGGGCGCGGAACACCGGAGACCAGTTGATCGAACCGCTACGGCTGTCGGCAAGCCCCTGGACGGCAATACCGACGCGCGCGACGCCGGACTTGCCGCGATGTTCCTCGATGAAGGACGCGAGTGTTGCCGCCAGCGTCTCGCCGAAAGTGGCTTGTTCGGATCCATAGGTCGGAATGCGGAAGGCGCGCTCGGCCGTGACCCGGCCCTGAAAGTCCGCCAGCATCATGCTCACGGCGTCGATCGATATCTTGACAACGGCAACATGCGTGGCCTCCGCCCGGAGCGACAGGCGGACGATGGGCCTCCCGCGCTTGCCGGTCAGCGCCGAACCCATCGGTTCATCGACTTCCTCGATAATTTTGTCTTCAATGAGCTGGGCCGATATGGCGGTGATCGAGGCCGGGGAGAGACCCGTTGCGCGGCCAAGCTCCACGCGCGCGAGATTGCCGCGCTGGCGCAGGGCATCGAGAACAATACGGCGGTTCTGACGCCTTACAAGCTCGCTGTCGGCCTTCTCTCCCATTGTCGCCTTCGCATGTGCAACATACTGTTTGCATTGCACAATTTTATTGTCGTTATGCGATGGACCTTGACTCAGAACAGGCTTTGGGGCAAGAATTATTTTAGACGCCAAAATAATCAATGGAAACAACGTCTGAGCCCAATGGTCCGCGTATCTGAACGGGAAAACCCGTCAGGTAAAAACGGCGTCCCGGCGGCAGTTGGCGCGAAGAGGAGGATCACAATGAAGAAGACACTGATGGCAGTGATGGCTGGCGCCCTGATGCTTGGCGCCTCCGCGGTCGCTGCAACGGCAGGCACGGTTGCCGTTTCGTGGAAGACGTTCCAGGAAGAGCGCTGGAAGACTGACGAAGCCGCGATCAAGGCTGTCGTCGAGGCTGCCGGCCACACCTATGTTTCGACCGATGCTCAGGGTTCTGCCCAGAAGCAGGCCGCTGACATCGAAAGCCTGATCTCGCAGAAGGTCGACGTCATCCTGGTCGTCGCCTTTGACTCGGACGCCATCTTGCCGTCGATCCAGAAGATCAACGATGCCGGCATCAAGGCTATTGCCTATGACGTGCAGTTCGAAGATCCGAACGCTCTCTACATCACCTTCGACAACGTCGGCGTCGGCCGCCTGATGTCGAAGAGCGTGCTGGAAAGCGGGCACACGGAAGGCAACTTCGCCTTCATCAAGGGTGACAAGGGCGATCCGAACGCAACCTTCCTGTTCCAGGGCATCACCGAAGTGCTGAAGGACGGCCTTGATTCCGGCAAGATCAAGAACGTCTGCGAGTCCTTCACCGATGGCTGGAAGCCGGACAATGCCCAGAAGAGCATGGAGCAGTGCCTGACCGCCAACAACAACAAGATCGATGTCGTCGTTTCGGAAAATGACGGCATGGCTGGTGGCGTCGTGGCTGCACTTGAAGCCCAGGGCCTCGCCGGCACGGTTCCGGTGACGGGCCAGGACGGCGACAAGGCCGCCCTGAACCGCGTGGCACTTGGCACCCAGCTTGTCTCGGTGTGGAAGGACAGCCGCGTGCTCGGCAAGCAGGCCGCTGAAGCCGCTGTCGCCATGATCAATGGCACCGCGATCGATGCGCTCCCTGGCGTGACCAAGTTCAAGGACGGAAAGAAAGGCGTCGAGATGAACTCGATCCTCATTCCGCCGAACCCGATCACGAAGGACAAGCTGGGCGAAGTGATCGCCGCCGGCTGGGTGACCAAGGATGAAGTCTGCGCCGGCGTCAAGGACGGCGTGGAAGCTTGCAAGTAATCTTGCAAGTCTTGCAAAGCTGAAACAAAATCGCCGCGCCATCCGACAAGGGTGGCGCGGTTTTCACAGGACCGATGCCGAGAGCGCCTGAAGGCGCCGCAACACTTGGGGGAGGAACCATGGCTCTGGACGCCAACAGCTCTGAAAGCCCTGCACTGGTACAGGAAGGCGCCGTGGCGCGCTTCTTCCGCGCTACTGAAATCGACACGCGCATGCTCGGCATGATTGCCGCCATCCTCGTCGTGTGGTGCATCTTCGATATCTGGAGCGGCACGAAGATCGCGAACGAAGGACTGTTCGGCGGCTCATTCCTGACGCCCCGCAACCTCTGGACTCTCCTGGTCCAGACGGCCTCGATCGCCATCATGGCGACAGGCATGGTGCTTGTGATTGTCATGCGCCACATTGATCTTTCGGTCGGCTCATTGCTTACGCTTGTGGCGACAATTTCGGCGGTGCTGCAGGTCCAGCATCTCGGGCCCGCTCTCGGTGTGGGCCACTGGTCGATCTGGATACTCGCGACCGTGGCGGCGCTTTCGGTGGGCGTTTTTGTGGGCGCCTGCAATGGTTACATGATCGCCTATCTCGGCATACCCTCGTTCATTGTAACGCTGGGCGGCCTCATCGCTTATGGCAGGGGCATTGGTTTCTATATTTCCGAGGGCGTTACAATTGCGCCCCTCGACAAGACCTTCAAGATCGTCGGTGGCGGCGTGCCGGAGTCTTGGCTCGGCCCGTTCTGGAGCTGGGTACTGGCGGTTATTGCCTGTGCAGCCATTGCCTATGCCGTGTACAGCGGCCGGAAACAGCGCCTGCGCTTCAATTTTCCCCTGCGTCCGATGTGGGCGGAGTTGCTGATCACCGGTCTCGCCTCCGCCACCGTGCTCGGGGCGACGCATATCGTGAATTCCTATCCGTGGCCGCCCAAACTCATTGAGCAGTTTGCGCTGGCCAACCAGATCACCATTCCGCCTGGCGTTGAAAACCGCGATGGGACGGGCGTCTGCATGGCTGCTGACAAGGTCGTTCGTTGCGTGGACGGCCTGATCTTCTATACCGGCTATCCGGTGCCGGTGCTGATCGCCCTTGCGGTCGGCCTGGTGATGACCTTCATTGCCACGCGCACGCTCTTCGGCCGCTATGTCTATGCCATCGGTGGCAACCCGGAGGCGGCCGAACTGGCTGGTATCAACACCAAGCTCATGACTGTGAAGGTCTTCGCGCTCATGGGCTTTCTCGCTGCCGTTTCGGCCATCGTGGCTTCAGCCCGGCTCGATGCGGCAACAGTTTCGCTCGGTGATCTCAACGAGCTCTACGTGATCGCAGCCGCGGTGATCGGCGGCACTTCGCTGGCTGGCGGCCTCGGTACCATTTACGGCGCCATGCTCGGTGCATTGCTGATGCAGTCCATCGCCTCGGGCATGCAGCTGCTGAACCTGCCATCAGCATGGCAAAACATCGTGGTCGGCTCGGTTCTGGTGGTGGCGGTCTTCGTCGACCAGATCTATCGCCGCCGTGTGAAGTAAGGGAGGGCAATATGGCAAAGACAAGCAAGAAGACAGCCACCCCGCGGAAATCCGCCCGGTCAGCGGATGTCCACGATGTTCCTTCTGCGGTGAAAGGTGCGAAGCCGCACAAGAACCTCAAGGAGCGTGGCACGCCGCTGATCGAGATGCGCGATATCTCGATTGCCTTTGGCGGCATCAAGGCCGTCGATCATGCCGGCGTTGATCTCTATCCTGGTGAAGTGGTGGGCCTGCTCGGCCACAATGGTGCCGGCAAGTCGACACTGATCAAGGTTCTGTCCGGGGCCTACAAGCGCGATGCCGGGCAGATCTTCATCAATGGCCAGGAGGTCACGATCAACAACCCGCGCGACGCCAAGGCACTGGGCATCGAAACGATCTACCAAACCCTCGCGCTGGCAGACAATGTGGATGCGGCGGCAAACCTCTATCTCGGCCGTGAACTGAAGACGCCTTTCGGGACGCTGGATGACGTCGCCATGGAGGCTGAGTGCCGCAACGTGATGCATCGCCTCAATCCCAACTTCCGGCGCTTCAAGGAGCCGGTGAGCCGCCTGTCCGGCGGCCAGCGGCAGTCGGTGGCCATTGCCCGCGCCATCCACTTCAATGCCCGCATCCTGATCATGGACGAACCGACCGCGGCCCTCGGCCCTGCCGAAACGGCCCAGGTGGGCGAATTGATCAAGCAGCTCAAGGCAGAAGGTATCGGCATTTTCCTGATCAGCCACGACCTTCACGATGTCTTCGATCTCGCCGACCGGGTGACG
The DNA here is from genome assembly GCA_020161855.1 of Pseudomonadota bacterium. Classification (GTDB taxonomy): domain Bacteria; phylum Pseudomonadota; class Alphaproteobacteria; order Rhizobiales; family Aestuariivirgaceae; genus Aestuariivirga. Next base: position 8,053 of record JAIUNJ010000013.1, on the reverse strand, counting down.
GTCATGAAGAACGGCAAGGTGGTGGGAACGGCGCGTACCTCCGACGTTACCCATGATGAAGTTCTAGGCATGATCATCGCAGGCAAGTCGCCGCCGGGGGCCATTCCGGGCCCCGGTGCCATGCGGGAAGCAGCCTAGCCATCTGATCGGCCCGGCATTGCCGGGTGATGAACGCTCGTCAACCGTTGCCATGTCGCAAATTGTTTTGCGGTGGACGGACCCGGACAGCCGCGCCGCGTTGGTTCCGCGCATGGAACATGGCTGAGCGCTTGTAGCGGGAGCAGCCATGACAGCGACGATTGAGAGCCTGAAAGTCCAGCGTGAGGCTGCCCTGGCGGCAACGGCGGGTGGCGCGCCGGGGCGCACCATCAATCCCTTCTTCGGCGTGGGCCCGATCACCGATGCCGCAGCCGATGAGGTTGAGGCCCGGCGCATCCGCTTCGCCTTTGAGCATTGGCTGGAGGCCAACTACCGCAAGCTCGACGACAAGGGCAACGACATCGGCCCCTTTACGGCGGCGGAGATCGGGCGCTCCATGCACCGTGGCTACCCGGCCGACAAATTCATCCTCGATATGATGCGGGAGATTCACCGCTATTTCGGTTTCCCGAAAGCGAACCGCATGGCCGTCGGACTTGGCGGCGGTCATTCCGGCTTCACGGTTGCGGCCCTGCATCTGATCAGCGGCGATGCCGCCAGCCAGGGCATCTACATCGACACGCCACGCCCGGAGAGCGAGGCGGCAAATGCCGGCGGCTTCTTCCGCCAGTCCTGGGGCGCGCAGATTGTCGAACTCATGCGCCTGTCAAAGGGCGGCGATGAGAGCCGTCTGCATTTTTCTGGCAGCGAAGGTGTGATCCCGGCGCCGGAAGAACTCCAGGCGAAGGGTGTGAAGCTTGTCTTTGGAGTCGGCCATGAGACGACGGGTGCCACCACCTACACCAAGCAGGAAATCCGCAATCTTCTCGCCTGGCTCGACAGCAATCCCGAAGAGCATCATGCCATGCTCGACGCCACATCGCTGCTCGGCGCCATGCCATGGGGCGACGAGCTGGTGCGCGAGGTGACCGCCAAGTGCTGCTTCTTCATGCCTTTCCAGAAGGCCATCGGCGGCATTTCGGGCTATTTTGTTATCTCCTTCACGCCACAGGCGCTGGCGCTGGTGGAACGCAATGCCAAGGCGCCAATCACTGCCATCCCGCGGCAATTGAAGCTCGCAACACCGCTCGACCAGCGCAAGCCGCTGACCGGTGAGCGCAGTGTCAACATCGGTCCCTTCTATGATCCGTCTGCCGACAAGATGCTGGGTGGCGTCATCAATACCTTCTCGACACTCGCCTTTGCCGAGACGACCTTTGGCCTGCAGCGTGTTGCCGGCATGCTCGGTCCTGTTTCGGCCATGAACGCCCGTTCGGCGGCAAATCGCACCGCCATCAATGAGTGGATTGCCGGGCAGGCACTGCTGCAGCTGGGCGTGGCCGAGGCCGAACGGCGCGGAGCTGCCGTGACGCTGCTCCGCATCAATGATCCCGATATCTCCGATATTGCGATACATGCCCGCATCATCGCCCGCTCGAAGCAGCTTCTCGGTGTCGAAGGTCTCACCCATCCGAACGGTGTTCGCGAACAGGGCCTCGATGTGGCGCGCTATGTCAATGCCTTCCCCGGTACGCCGGGTGACTATCGTGCCTGGATCGGCGGTATCCGCGATGTGGCCGATATCGTTGCGCTGCTGGAAAACCTCGCCTATGCCTACCGCCGTGCCAAGATTGTGGTGCTCGAGGAGGAACTGGACAAGCTTGGTGTCCGTTTTCCTGCGCCGCAAGCGGCCGCCGCGCTGGAGCGCAGGGATCAGGCGGACAAAGCCTACAAGGTGCTGATCGCCGATCTCGTTGGGCTGCGCTTCGACAGGAAGGGCAAGCCGGATCACAGCGAGGTCAAGGCCCATGTCGAGGCCAAGGGTGGCCTCTTTCATGCCGGTGCGCCGAGCCCGAAGAAAACCTACGCACCGGGCCACATTCACTTCTTCTATCTGCCCGATCTCTCGACCGAGGCCGAAATCCTGCCTTTGACCAAAGACGGCCAGTTCGACGCTGTCATTGCCGCTGCAACCTTCCTGCCGAAGGATGCGGTCTTCACCCAGGGCGGCGTGCGGATCGGGGCTGGGACCGGCAACATGCAATGCGCCTGCTGGGGCGGCGGCAATGGCGCAGGCGGCACGGCAGCACTGATGAACACGCCGAGCTTCAACAGCCGTGCCACCGCACAGATGACCATGAAGGCGCTCCTTAAGGTACTGCCCGATCTCGACGTGGTGGAGTTGCACAAGCGCGCCTCCGCCGGTCGTTTCGATACCGGCAAGGACCTGAAGGATTTTCCCACCGAGAAGCTGGAAGGCAAGACCATGGCCATCATCGGCTATGGCAACATCGGCCGCGAGGTGGCGCATCTCTCGGCCATGTTCGGGATGAAGGTGCGGGTGCATGCTCGCCCGCGCCACCGTGTGTGGATCGAATCGGAGGGCTTCGCCTTTGCTGCAACGGCGGAAGAGGCAGCAACCGGTGCCGATGTCATCAGCGTGCATACAGGGCTTGGGCCGTTCGATGCGAAGAACAAGCGCTTTGCCAATGCCGGTGTGATCGGGGCCACCGTTCTCGGAAAGCTTAACCATGGCGCCATCGTCCTGAATTACGACCGTGGCGAATGCGTGGATGTGAAGGCGCTCGACCGCGCCATGAAGTCCGGCAAGGTGCGTTACGCCGCAATCGATGCTGACATCTTCAAGGCGGGCAAGACGCTGACAGGTCCGCTGGTGCCCTATCTGCCGCTGGCGAAGAAATACAAGGGCAGGCTCGAACTGCTGCCGCATGCTGCCGCCGATACCGAGCATGTGTCGCGTGTCGAAGGCGCCAAGCAGGCCGTTGACCAGATCTTTGATCTCATTCAGTTCGGCCGGGTCAGCAATCTTAAGGGCGACCTTCCGCAGGGCCTCGTCAATGCCGGGCCGAGCACCGTGCGCGGCGTGGGCCGGGTCACCCGCAACGATCTCATGACAGCCGTCAAGGACCGGGCCGCTTTTGGCGAATTGCGTGGCCTTGCCGAGGAAGTGGCGGCAATCCTCGCCGCACTCCACGCCACGAGCCAGCCTGATCTCGCGACTCTGCAGGTCGACCGCCATGGTGCGGGCCTGCTCAAGGCAGCCAACAGCCTGCAGACAAGGTTGCGGGCACTCGGACTTGAAGGGCCCTACTACGGCGACTGACGGCGGAGCGCGCACTTTCTGCTTGCGGGCGGCGGTCATGGCGGCGATGAATGCGCAGCAACGCCATGGACGAGACCATTGACGATCTCCGGAAGCTGCATGCCCTTGCCTTGCTGGCCAGCAAGGGCGGCCCGCCTGCGCGCACCTCCAACCCCTTCTTTGGCGTAGGTCCCATCAGCGATGCCATGAGCGACGAGATCATGGCGCGGCGCAACCGCCATGAGTTCGAGCATTGGCTCGAAGAAACCTACCGCAAGCGCAATGACAAGGGCGTGGATATCGGCCCCGTCACCGCGCCGGAAATCGCCCGTTCCATGCATCGCGGCGCACCGGCTGATGCCATACTGCTCGACCTGATGCGGTCCGTTCACCGCTATTTCGGTTTTCCCCGCTCCAACCGGCTGGCCATTGGCCTCGGTGGCGGGCACACGGGTTTCACGGTTGCGGCTTCGCATTTCGTTGCCCCCGGCGACTTCCAGCAGATGATCTATGTCGACACGCCGCCGCCGGAGAGCGATGAGGCAGCGGGTGCGGGCTTTTTCCGGCAGTCCTGGGCGAGCCAGCTGGTGGAGCTCATGCAGCACGCCAAGGAGGGCGATGACACGCGCCTCATCTTTGCCGAGAGCGACGGCCATATCCCGCCGGCGATGGAGCTGACCGGGCGCGGCGTGAAGCTGTTCTTCGGCGTGGGCCACGAGACAACGGGCGCCAGCACCTATTCGCGGATCGATGTGCAGCACCTGATCAACTGGCTCGATGCCGATGCCGCCAATCATCACGCGGTGATCGATGCCACATCGCTTCTGGGAGCCATGACCTGGGGCCAGGAGATGACCCACAAGGTGATGACCAAGTGCTGCCTCTTCATGCCGCTGCAGAAGGCCATTGGCGGGGCGCCGGGCTACTATCTTCTTTCGCTGACGCCACAGGCCCTGTCGCTGGCAGACCGCAATTCCGGCGATCCGATCGTGCCCATTCCGCGGCAGATGAAGCTTGCCGTGCCGGTGAACCAGAAATGGCCGCTGAGCGGCAGGCGCAGCGTGCATGTGGGGCCGATCTATGATGCCCATGATGACCGCATGCTGGGAGGCGTCATCAACACATTCTCGGTCACAGCCCTGGCCGAGACGAATTTCAGCCTTGTCCGCATGGCGAAGGCGATCGGCCCGCTCGCCGTGCTGACCCAGCGCTCACTGGCCAACCGCCAGGCCATCAATACGTGGCTCGAGAAACAGGCGTTGTTCTCGCATGCGGTGAAGGACCCCGAACGGCGCGGGGCTGCGGTCACCCTGCTGAAGGCCTTCGATCCCGATGTCAGGGACCGCGGCGTGCACGAGCGGATCGTGGCGCGCACCAAGCAGCTCATGGGCCTCGAAGGCATCACCCATCCCGATGGCGCACATGAACCGGGGCTCGACGTGGCGCGCTACATCAATGCCTTTCCCGGTACGCCCGGGGACTTCCGCGCCTGGATCGGCGGCATCCGCGACAAGAGCGACATCATCGCCTTCCTCGAGAACCTGACCTACTGCTGGTACCGGGCCAAGGCCGCCGTGGCGGAGGAAGACCTGCACACCATGGGCATCACGCTCCGCACCGGCCTGCGGGCTCAGCCCGAAGCCGAGAGCTATGCCGGAGCGCGGCTTGCGGCGGAGGAACTGGCCGCGATCCTTGCAGGGCTCGACACCACCAGCATTGCCACCCTGCAGCGCAAGGCCCTGGCACGGCACAGGCGGGCGCTGGTGGGTGCAGCGGCAGCAATCGAACGCGAGCTGCGCAAGATTCTCGGCGGCAAGCGCAAGGCGGCAGCTACGCGCTCCCGATCAAAATCCCCGTCAGGAAAACCAAAAAGCCCCCGACCGCGATCTGGAAAGCGGCCTTGAGGAAAGGCGTATCCATATATCTGTAGCGGATCCAGGAGATGGCCCAGAGTTCGCAGAAGACGACGATCACGGCGATCCAGGTGGCGATCCTGAAGTCCGGAATGAGATAAGGCAGGGCGTGGCCCATGCCGCCGACGGCCGTCATGGTGCCAGCGGCGAGGCCGCGGATCAGCGGATGGCCGCGCCCGGTGAGCTTGCCGTCGTCGGAAAGGCCTTCGGCCAGCCCCATGGAAATGCCGGCGCCGAGCGAGGCCGCCGTGCCGACGAGAAAGGTCTCCCAGGTGTTGCCGGTGGCGAAGGCGGCGGCGAAGAGCGGAGCCAGCGTGGAGACGGACCCGTCCATCAGGCCGACGAGGCCGGGCTGCACGACCTGAAGCAGGAAGAGCCTGCGCTCGGCTTCCTTCTCGTCGATCTTGGCATCCGCCGTCAGATGCTCGAGGCCGAGGCGTGACGCGAGCGACTCATGACCCTTCTCGGCTTCGGCAAGACGCGAAAGCAGGGCCTTCACACTGGCGTCGCTGCTGCGTTCCGCCGCCTGCCGGTAGAAGCGGTAGTTCTCCAGCTCGATCATTTCGGCGCGCTTGCGCATGGCATCGATGCCGAGTTTCGACAGCGTCCACGCCGGCTTGTGCCTGACGAAATCGGCGATGTCGGCGCGCCGGATCAGCGGGATGAAATTGCCGAAGCGCTGCTGGTAAAGCTCGGTGAGGGCACGGCGGTGCTCAAGCTCCTCTTCGGCCATGTCGGAGAAGACCTTCGCCGAAGCAGGATAGGTATCGCGCAGGGCGTGGGCGAAGCCCATGTAGACACGGGCATCGTCATCCTCGCTGGAAATGGCCAGCGCCAGAACCTCCTGTTCGGTGAGGCCGGAAAAGCTTCTCGATGTCATCTCTCTTATTTAGAATAATTCTAAAGAATGTCGAGAGCATGGATAGCCGCATGCTGCCGCCGGAACCGGCGCGAATGGTGCGATCAAGGCAGGGGCGGGAAGAGGCAGGCCCGAGCCTGCCCCGCTTTCAGGTGTTATTCCGCCGCGATCTTGCGGGCGGGCTCGGCAAACTTCTCGAAATTCTCCGCGAAGAGGGCCTTGAGGTGGGTCGCCGCCGCATCATAGGCCGCCGCGTCGCTCCAGCCGCGCCGCGGATCGAGCATCTCGTCCGGTACGCCGGGCAGGCGCACGGGCACGGCGAAGCCGAAGGTGGGGTCGCTGCGCATGGGGGCCGCATCGATGGCGCCCGACAGGGCCGCGGTCACCAGCTTGCGGGTGACGGCAAGCGGGAAGCGCTTGCCCACGCCATAGGCGCCGCCGGTCCAGCCGGTGTTGACCAGATAGCAGGGGATCTTGTGGCGGGCGATCAGCTGCCGCAACATTTCTCCGTATACGGAGGGATGGCGCGTAAGGAAGGGCGCACCGAAGCAGGCGGAGAAGGTGGCCTGCGGTTCCTTCACGCCGCGCTCCGTACCGGCGAGCTTGGCGGTGTAGCCCGACATGAAGTGATACATGGCCTCATCCGGCGAGAGCCTCGCCACCGGCGGCAACACGCCGAAGGCATCCGCCGTCAGCATGATGATGGCCGAGGGCACGGCCCCGCGCGCATCGCGCTTGGCATTGGAGATGGCCTCCAGCGGATAGGCGGCACGGGTGTTCTCCGTGATGCTGCCATCGGCGAAGTCAGGCGCGCGGCTGCCATCGAGCGAGACATTCTCCAGCACGCTGGCGAAACGGTTGGCCGCCGCGAAAATCTCCGGCTCGCTTTCGGCCGTGAGATTGATGGCCTTGGCGTAGCAGCCGCCCTCGATGTTGAAGATGCCGTTGTCGCTCCAGCCATGCTCGTCGTCGCCGATGAGGGCGCGGGCAGGATCGGTCGACAGTGTTGTCTTGCCCGTGCCGGAGAGGCCGAAGAAGAGGGCGGTGTCACCATCGCGGCCTTCATTGGCCGAGCAGTGCATGGGCAGCACGCCGCGCGCCGGGAGCCTGTGGTTCATCACCGTGAAGACGCTCTTCTTGATCTCGCCCGCATATTGCGTGCCGCCGATGAGAACGAGGCCGTGTTCGAGGTCGAGGGCGATCACCGTCTCGCTGCGCGTGCCGTGGCGCTTCGGATCGGCCTTGAAGCTCGGCAGGCAGAGAATGGTGAGGTCGGGCTGAGCCAGATCCTTGCCGCCGGCGGCGCTGAGCAGGTGGCGGATGAAGAGGGCCTGCCAGGCGTGCTCGGTGATGACGCGCACCGTCATGGCGTGAGCCGGATCGGCACCGGCCACGAGGTCCTGCACGAACAGGCTCTTGAGCCGGGCATGGCCCATCATGTCGGCCTTGATCAGGTCGAATTCCGTCTGCGAGAGGCCGGCGTTGGCCTCCCACCAGACGCTGCCCTCGGCCGCGGCATTGCGGACGATGAACTTGTCTTTCGGGCTGCGGCCTGTGTGGCTGCCGGTGGAGACGGCAAGGGCGCCCGCCGCGGTGACTTCGGCCTCGCCGCGTTCGACAGCCTGCTGAAACAGCTCGGCGGCCCCGGCATTCCAGGAAATGCAGTTGGCCCAGCGCAGGCCGATGCGCGCCAGCTGGGCGCGGATCTGGGCTTCGTCGAGGCCTTTCGGGCTGATGCTGTTCATGAGGTGTCTCCGTGGGCTGCCTTCAGGCGATTCCATGCGGCTGAAAATGAATGATGTAAAGAGTGAAAAACATCATTCTATATTGTTTACGTACATCATTTTATGAGTGATTTATCCCTCATTCGGAGGTGGCGTCTGAGGGTGGTTGCGGCAGGACAAAGCTTCGCTGTTGATTGGCGCCGGTCCTTCCGGTGCCTGGCCCCTGAGACCTGGGACGAAGGGGGGCGTGAGCGCTGCTCGACGCTGTATGCGACTGGCTTAAAGTCGCTGTATGGGGCGCTTTGCAGCGCTCACA
>JAIUNJ010000012.1 GCA_020161855.1 Pseudomonadota bacterium | reverse complement strand
GTCGAGATAGGGCTCCGGCTCGGTCTCGAAGCCCCAGTTATAGCGCTTCATATTCATGGGGATGGAAAGGGCCGATGGCATCTGGATCAGCGGCCCCCGGTCGGTGCCGCCATATTCGAGCACCAGCACCTTGTGGCCGGCCTCGGCCAGCCGCCAGGTCATGACCGACCCGGCCGACCCCGACCCGATGATGATGTAGTCGAATTCTGTATCCATGCCACCTGTCCTGTGTCGCTTACAGCATGGCCCATGTCGGCATCACACTCCCGCCTGCGTCATCTTGTGGCTTTCAAACGTCACTGCAGGGGGTTCGGTACCCGCCTCCCCTTTTGACAAACACCGGGCCGAAATGGGAAGATGCTGAAAAGACAACAGGCCATCATGGAAACGCTGCTCGGCGAGAGCGAACCGCATCCCGCCAATATCATCAATCCCACGGGCTCCTCCGCCCATGTTCTGATCTGCGAACATGCCTCCAACCGGATACCGAAGAAGCTCGGCACGCTCGGCCTCGCCGAAGCGGATCTGAAACGGCATATTGCCTGGGACATCGGCGCCGAGGAAACCGCCCGCATCCTGTCGCGCCTGCTCGACGCGCCGCTCATCCTGCAGCGCTATTCGCGCCTGGTCTATGATTGCAACCGGCCGCCGGAAGCGGAAAGCGCCATGCCGGCGCTGAGCGAGGTCTTTGAAATCCCCGGCAACACGAGCCTCACGCCATCAGACCGCTTGGCCCGCACCCGCGGGATTGCGCGGCCCTTTCATCACGCCGTCGAAGCCTTCCTCGACGAGCGCGCGGTGGCTGGCCGGCAGACCATACTGACCTCGATCCATTCCTTCACGCCTGTCTACAAGGGCAAGCCGCGTGATCTCGACGTGGGCTTTCTCTTTGACCGCGACAGCTGGCTCGCCAATTTCCTGGTCAAGGCCTTCCCTGCCGACAAGGCCCGCCTCAACGAGCCCTACGGGCCCAAGGATGGCGTGATGCATCTCATGAACCTGCATGCGGCGCCGCGCGGCCTCAGGCATGTGATGATCGAAATCCGCAACAACCTCATTGAAGACCACACCGGGCAGAATGCCTGGGCCAACTATCTCGCCACCCCGCTTGCGCAGGCTGCCAACAAGCTCGCGACAGCGGGCCTGACGCGCTGACAAGAGCTAAGGAATCGGAGGACCAAGATGACAACCGGAACACTGACACTCGAAAAACTGAGGAAGGAAGTGAAGGCAGGTGCCATCGACACCGTGATTGCCGCCTTCCCGGATATGCAGGGCCGCCTGATGGGCAAGCGCTTCGAGGCGAATTACTTCGTCGACGGCGCCTATGAGGAAACCCATGGCTGCAACTACCTCCTCGCCGTCGACGTCGATATGGAGCCGGTGCCTGGCTACAAGTCAGCATCTTGGGAAAAGGGCTACGGCGACTATGTGATCAAGCCGGACCTCGCCACCATCCGCCTGCTGCCCTGGCTGCCCAAGACGGCCATGGTCCTGTCGGATCTTCTCGATCACCACACCCATGAACTCGTGCCTTATGCGCCGCGCAGCGTTCTCAAGAAGCAGTTGAAGCGCCTCGAAGCCCTCAAGATGAAGGCCTATTTCGCCTCCGAGCTTGAGTTTTTCGTCTTCGACCAGAACTTCAAGCAGGCCTATGAGGGCGGCTACCGCACGCTCACCACGCCGTCGCATCTGAACGGTGACTACAATCTCCTGCAGACCACCAAGGAAGAAGGCCTGATGCGGGCGATCCGCAACGGGCTCTATGGCGCGGGCATCACCGTCGAAAACTCCAAGGGCGAAGCCTGGGCGGGCCAGGAAGAGATCAACGTGCGCTACGATGCCGCCCTGCCCATGGCCGACACGCATGTGTTCCTGAAACATGCCTGCAAGGAAATCGCACAGATACAGGGCCAGGCCATCACCTTCATGGCAAAGCCCAACTACGGCTGGGCCGGCAGTTCCTCCCATGTCCACCAGTCCCTGTGGAGCGCCGACGGCAAGACACCGATGTTCTACGACAAGGCCGGCAACCACGGCATGTCGGCCATGATGGAACAGTATCTCGCGGGCCAGCTCTCGCATGCCGGCGAGATCACCTATTTCCTCGCGCCCTATATCAACTCCTACAAGCGCTACATGGCAGGCACCTTTGCCCCCACCCGCGCCATCTGGAGCTTCGACAACCGCACTGCGGGCTATCGCATCTGCGGCGTCGACACCAAGGCCATCCGCGTCGAGTGCCGCGTCGGCGGCGCCGACCTCAATCCCTACCTCGCCTTTGCAGCACTCCTTGCCGCGGGCCTCGACGGCATCGACAAGAAGATGAAACTCGAACCCGCCTTCTCGGGCGATGCCTATGACAAGTCGAAGAAGCTGCGCGAAATCCCCAAGACACTGCGCGAGGCCACAGAGCTTCTGGATGGCTCAAAGCTCCTGCGCGGCGCCCTGGGCGACGATGTCGTCGACCACTATGTGCACACCGCGAAGTGGGAACAGTTCGAATATGACCGCCGCGTCACCGACTGGGAACTGCGCCGCGGCTTCGAGCAATATTGATCATGGCAGAGTCGATCTCCTCGGTCTCGCCGGTTGATGGCAGCATTGTTGCCAAACGGGCGGTTGCCTCGAAGAAACATGTGACGGCCACCTTCGCCGCGGCCCGCGCCGCGCAACGCGATTGGGCGGCCCTGAGCCTCGCCGAGCGCGCTGCCTATTGCAGCAAGGCTGTCGATGCCATGCTGGCCATGAAGGACGACATCGTGCCGGAACTGGCCTGGTGCATGGGCAGGCCGGTCCGCTATGGTGCGGGCGAATTGCGCGGCTTCGAAGAACGCGCTCGCCACATGATCGCCATTGCCCCCCAGGCGCTGGACCGGCTCACGCCCACCCCGAAAGACGGCTTCGAGCGCTACATCACGCGCGAACCGCTGGGCGTGGTCTTCACGGTGGCGCCGTGGAACTACCCCTATCTCACCACCGTCAATTCCGTCATCCCCGCCCTCATGGCGGGCAACAGCGTGGTGCTCAAGCATGCGAGCCACACCCTGCTGGTGGCCGAGCGCTTCCAGAAGGCCTTCGACAAGGCAGGTCTTCCCAAGGGTGTCTTCCAGCATCTTGTGCTCAATCATCAGCAGACGGGCGACGTCATCTCGGGCGGCCTCGTCAATGCCGTGTGCTTCACGGGTTCAGTCGAAGGCGGCCGTGTCATGGAGCGGGCAGCGGCAGGCCGCTTCCTGCATGTGGGCCTCGAGCTTGGCGGCAAGGATCCGGCCTATGTGCGGCCCGACGCCGACATGGCCCATGCCATCGAGAATCTGGTGGATGGTTCCTTCTTCAATTCCGGACAGAGCTGCTGCGGCATCGAGCGCATCTATGTGCACAAGGATGTCTGGAAGCCCTTCATCGATGGTTTCGTTGAACTGACCCGATCCTATGTCCTCGGCAGCCCGCTGGAGGAGGCCACGACGCTTGGTCCCATGATCAAGGCCGATGCCGCAGCCTTCGTGCGCAAGCAGGTGGCGGCAGCTACGCGCGCCGGCGCCAGGGCGCATATCGATCCCAAGCATTTCCCGGCCGACAGAAAGGGCACGCCCTACATGGCGCCGCAGGTACTGACCGGCGTGAACCATCAGATGAGCGTCATGCGCGACGAGAGCTTCGGCCCCGTCGTCGGCATCATGAAGGTCTCCGGCGACGAGGAAGCCATCACCCTCATGAACGACTCGCCCTATGGCCTCACCGCCGCAATCTGGAGCGCGGATGCCAAGGCAGCCACCGCCATCGGCCAGCGCCTGGAAACCGGAACCGTTTTCATGAACCGCTGCGACTATCTCGATCCCGCACTGGCCTGGACCGGCGTCAAGGACACGGGCCGCGGCGCCACCCTTTCCACCGTGGGCTATGAAATGCTCACCCGCCCCAAGAGTTTCCACCTGAGGACCAAGACATGACCCTTCCCAACCGCAACCTGAACTACCCGACCGCCATCAAGTTCGGCGCCGGTCGCATCAAGGAACTGGCCGAGCATTGCAAGGCCTGTGGCATCCGCCGCCCGCTCTTCGTCACCGACCCTGGCCTTGCCGCCATGCCCATGGTGAAGGCGATCCTCGATGATCTGCGCAAGGCAGGCCTCGGCGTGGCGCTCTTCAGCGACGTGCGCCCCAACCCGGTCGAGTCCAATGTCCTCGAAGGTGTCAAGGCCTTCGTCAATGGCAACCATGATGGCGTCGTGGCCTTCGGCGGCGGCTCGGGCCTCGATGTGGGCAAGATGATCTCGCTGATGAATGGCCAGAAGGTCTCGGTCTTCGATCTTGAAGATGTCGGTGACTGGTGGACGCGGGCCGATGCCAAGCTCATCACTCCGATCATTGCGGTGCCGACGACGGCCGGCACCGGCTCGGAAGTGGGCCGGGCCGGCGTCGTCACCCATCCGGTCACGCACGAGAAGAAGATCATCTTCCATCCGGCGATCATGCCCAGGGTGGCAATCCTTGATCCGGAACTTTCCGTAGGCCTGCCCGCGAAGCTCACGGCGGCCACAGGCTTCGATGCCCTGGCGCATAACCTTGAGGCCTATTGCGCCCCCTTCTATCACCCGCTCTCGGTGGGTGTGGCGCTGGAGGGCATGCGCCTCGTCAAGGATAACCTCGCCAAGGCGGTGAAGAAGCCGACGGATCTCGATGCCCGCGGCAACATGCTCGTGGCCTCCGCCATGGGCGCCACCGCCTTCCAGCGCGGCCTCGGCGCCATCCATGCCCTGTCGCATCCTTTCGGCGGCCTCTATGACGCCCATCACGGCCTGCTCAACGGCATCATCATGCCCTATGTGCTCAAGGCCAACCGCAAGAAGATCGAGAAGGATATCGAGCGGGCTGCCGCCTATCTCGGCATCAAGGGTGGCTTCAATGGCTTCCTCAAGTGGATTCTCGCGCTTCGCAAGGAAGTGAGCATCCCCAACGCGCTGAAGGATATCGGGATCGACACCAAGCGCCTCGACGAGGTTGCGGAAATGGCGGTCAAGGATCCGTCGGCCGGCGGCAACCCGATCCAGTTCACCGTGAAGCAGTACAAGGCGCTGGCGAAGAAATGCGTCACCGGCGATCTGTAAGGCTGTCCCATGCGCTCCAGCAAGTCGGTCCAGATCATCAACTGCCACGCCGAGGGTGAAGTTGGCGATGTCATCGTCGGTGGCGTAGCATCGCCACCCGGTGACACGCTCTGGGCCCAGTCCCGCTTCATCGCCAGGGACCAGACGTTGCGCAACTTCGTGCTGAACGAGCCGCGTGGCGGCGTCTTCCGCCATGTGAACCTGCTGGTGCCGCCGAAAAATCCGAAGGCCCAGATGGGTTTCATCATCATGGAGCCCGAGGACACGCCCCCCATGTCAGGGTCGAACTGCATCTGCGTCTCAACCGTTCTGCTCGACAGCGGCATCATCCCCATGCAGGAGCCGGAAACCCGCATGGTGCTGGAAGCGCCTGCGGGCCTCATCGAAGTGCGCGCGCACTGCGAAGGCGGCAAGGCGAAATCCATCACGTTGCGCAATGTTCCGGCCTTTGCCTCCCATGTGGGCGCCAAAATCAAAGTCGACGGCATCGGCGAGGTAACAGTCGACACGGCCTTCGGCGGTGACAGTTTCGTCATGGCCGACGCCCGCGATTTCGGCCTCGCCATCACGCCGTCGGATGCAAGGGACGTGGCCGAGCTGGGCCGCAGGCTGGTGAAGGCCGCCAATGCGCAACTGCCTTTCCATCATCCGGACCTGCCGGAATGGAAACACTACTCCTTCTGCTTCATGCGCGGCCCGCTGGAGAAGGAACAGGGCATCCTCACCTCGCGCAACGCCTGCGTTGTCAATCCCGGCAAGCTTGACCGCTCGCCCACGGGCACCGGCTGCTCCGCCCTCATGGCGGTGCTGCATGCCAAGGGCCTGATGCAGGTGGGCGACAGCTATATCGGCCGTTCTGTGATCGAGTCGCGCTTCACCGGCCGCATCGCCGCGGAAACGACTGTCGGCGGCAAGCCTGCCATCATCCCGGAGATTTCAGGCCGCGCCTGGATCAGCGGCACATCGACCCTGCTGCTCGATCCGGAAGATCCATGGCCCGCCGGCTACAAGGTGAGTGACACCTGGCCCGGCGCCAGCTGAGTTCTGCGAGGCCTCAGGCGACCTCGCGCATCAGCGCGAGGAACTGGTTCACGTGCTCTTCCGGTGTCGCAAAGGATGTGACGAAGCGGCAATGGATTTCATCGTTGCCGAGGCCATCAAGCGGCCAGTCATAGAAATGCGCGCCCTTGGCTTGCACCGCCTCATAGGTCGCCTTCGGCATCACGGCGAAAACCTCGTTGGCCTCCACCGGATTGGTGATGCGCACGCGGTTCGATTGTGACAGGCCCTTGGCCAGAACCTGCGCCAGCCGGTTGGCGCGCCTGGCATTGGCCAGCCAGACATCGTCCTGGAGATAGGCCAGCATCTGGGCCGAGAGATAACGGCCCTTGGAAACCAGCTGCCCGGCGCGCTTGCGGCGGTAGAGGAAATCATCCGCCAGCGGCAGGTTGAAGAAGACGACCGCCTCCAGCAGCATGGCGCCATTCTTGGTGCCGCCGAAGGAAAGCACGTCGACGCCTGCCTTCCAGGTCATCTCCGCCGGACTGCAGCCCAGCGCCACAAGGGCATTGGCGAAACGCGCGCCATCCATGTGCAGCTTCATGCCATGGGGCTTGACCACATCGGCCAGCGCCTTCACTTCGGCAGGGCTGTAGACCGTGCCTGCCTCCGTGGCGTTGGTGAGCGACAGGGCCGAGGGCTTTGGCGCGTGCTCGCCATGGCCGAAGCGCTTGAGCTTCTCGGTCACGGTGGCGGGCTGAAGCTTGCTGTGTGCGCCCGGAAGCGCCAGCAGCTTGGCGCCGCCCGTGAACAGTTCCGGGCAATTGCATTCGTCTTCGTTGATGTGGCTGCCCTCGTGGCAGAAGACTCCGCCATGAGGCGGCGTGATCGCCGAGAGCGCCAGCGAATTGGCGCCCGTGCCATTGACCACGAGGAAGGCCTTTACCTCCGTTTCGAAGATCGCCGAGAGCCGCGCATCGACGGCCTTGGCGCCATCGTCGTGGCAGTAGGAAGTGTCGGTCAGCCGCGCATTGGCATCGACGATGGCCTGGAGGATGCGGGGATCGACGCCATATTGATTGTCAGAGCCGAAGTTCACGAGGCAGGTTTCCTTTCTTCATAGAACAGGACGCCAAGTCCGCAGGCGATGATCATGAGAATGCCGAGGATGGCAAGGGCATTGGGCCACTCGCCGAAGAAGGCGGCCCCGAAGACCACGGCGATCAGCGTGAAGGTGTAGTAGAAGGGCGCCACCGCGCGCGCCGTCGTCAGGCGGAAGGCCATGTAGACGAAGACATGGCCGAGCATGACGAAGAAGCCCGAGGCAAGGCCGTAGAGCGCCAGCGTCGGCGTCACCGGCACCCAGTGCTCGAAAAGCCGGTTGATGATGAGGGCCGCCACCAGCACCGCGATGATGACCGTGAAGGTGATGACGAGCGGCGGCGTATCGCCCGGCGTCTTGCGCGACAGGAGGTCGCGCACGGCGGAGGCAACAGCGGTGATGAAACCAAGAAGCGCAAAGGGCGAGGCCCCTTCCGATCCGGGCTGGGCCACCACCAGCGCACCGGCGAGGCCGAGGCCGATGAGGAGCCAGCGCAAAAGCCCCACATGCTCGCCCCAGAAGAAGCTGGCACCGGCCAGCACGAGAAGCGGCGCCACCTGGTAGATCGCGGTGATGTCGGCGAGCGGCACCTTGGCGAGGGCGATGATGAAGGCGGTGACAGCGACGACCTCAGCGAGGGAGCGCAGCACCGTCCACAGGCCGAAGGCCTTTGGCAGCTGTTTGATCTGGCCCATGATCACCAGCAGCGCCAGGCACCAGATGGCGGCGGATGCACCGCGCAGCACCAGGGCCTGCAGCGGCGGCACCTCGGCCACGAGAAGCTTGAGGAAACTGTCGCAGGAGACAAAGGTGATGCCCGAAAGCACCATGGCGATGATGCCGCGAAGCGTGTTGGAAAGAGGCATGGCGGAACAGGGCGGGGAAAGATAAGGATATGTGCAAGTGATGCGGGTTCGCGGGCGGGCTTAGGCCGCTCCGCAGCCCCGGTCAACAGGCCTTCGGGACTTCTTCCCTAGAATAGGTCTAGAAGCCCCAGATTTGGCCACACAGCGCGATTCAGGGGGCGTCAGCTAGGGGGATAGCCCGGGCAGGCAGAATCGCCTGTACGAAGCTCCCACCCTACCTAGAATTGATTTCCATTTTAAGATGCAAATTCCTAGTTCTGGTTGAGCGGGCCTGCAAAAGACCGCCCGGCGGCCTCACGCCGCATCCGCGATGCTCACCGGCACCTTGATGTAGTGCACGCCATTGGCATCGGCTGGCGGCAGCTGTCCCGCCCGCATGTTGACCTGGATCGAGGGCATGAGCAGCGTTGGTGTCGAGAGCGTCCGGTCGCGGGCCTCGCGCATGGCGACGAAGTCGTCCTCGCTGACGCTCTCCTTCACATGGACATTATGCGCCAGCTGCTCGCCCACCGTCGTCTCCCAGAGGAACTCCTTGCGCCCGCCGGGCGGCAGGTAGTCATGGCACATGAACAGCCGGGTCTCCTTGGGCAGCGACAGGAGCCGCCGGATGGAGCGGTAGAGCGTGCGGGCGTCACCGCCCGGGAAATCGGCCCGCGCGGTGCCATAGTCCGGCATGAAGAGGGTGTCGCCGACGAAGACCACATCGCCGATCCGGAACGACATGCAGGCGGGCGTGTGTCCCGGCGTCGCAATGGCGGCGCAGGTGAGCGACCCGATCTGGCAGGTGTCACCATCCTTGGCCAGCACGTCGAACTCGGCGCCCGTGCCTGAGACGTCGAGCGCATTGAAGATCGGCCGGAAGATCTTCTGCACCTGCCGGATATGTTCGCCGATCACCACCTTGGCGCCGGTCTTGAGCTTGATGTAGGGCGCGCCCGAGAGATGGTCGGCATGGACGTGGGTTTCCAGCACCCAGTCGATGCCATAGCCCTCGTCGCGGGCCTTCTTCAGCACCGCCTCGACCGGCTGCACCGAGGCCTTGCCGGACTTGTGGTCGTAGTCGAGCACCGGATCGACAACGGCGGCGCGCTTGGTTTCAGGATCAGCGACCAAATAGGTCACCGTGTTGGTCGGACTGTCAAACCAGGCATGGATGATGGGCTTCGGCATTTCTGCAATTCCTCGCTATCTGCTGCTTGACAATATATTAGATATCACTAATATTAGCAACAGCTAATTTGAGGATGCCGTGACCACCAGCACCAAGACACTCCCGATGGCTGCCTTTGCGGAGCGCGCGGCCGAAGCCGCCAGCCTGCTTCGCGAGCTGGCCAATGAAAAACGCCTGATGATCCTCTGCAAGCTGATCGATGCAGCGGAAATGCCGGTGCTCGATCTCGCTGATGAGGTGGGCCTGAGCCAGTCGGCCCTGTCGCAGCATCTCGCGCGGCTGCGCGCCGAAGGCCTCGTCACCTATCGCCGCGAGGGCGCGAGCCTCTTCTACCGGATCGCTGACGCCAATGTCGGGCGCATCCTGAAAACCCTCAAATCCATCTACTGCTGAAAGGAACAGCCATGAGCCTGACCACCCTTGATGCCGCACAGGCCAGCGCCCTGCTGGCGAAAGGCGCGCTGCTCGTCGACATCCGCGATGGTGACGAACATGTCCGCGAGCGCATTCCGGGCGCGCGCAACATTCCGCTCTCCCGTCTCTGCGATGGTGGCATCGACGCATCCGGCCAGGCGGTGATCTTTCACTGCAAGAGCGGCAATCGCACCCGCATGAACGCCGAACTCCTGCTTCAGGCAAGCCCCGGTTCTGCCCATGTGATGGAAGGCGGCATCGAGGCCTGGAAGCGCGCCGGGCTGCCGGTGCTGACCGATCGCAGGCAACCGATCGAAATGATGCGTCAGGTGCAGATCGCCGCAGGCTCTCTCGCCCTTGCAGGAGCCATCCTCGGCTACACCGTATCGCCCGGCTTCTATGCCCTGTCGGGAGCCGTGGGCGCCGGCCTCGTTTTCGCGGGCGTCACCGGCACCTGCGCCATGGCCCATATCCTCCGTCTCATGCCGTGGAACCGGCGGGCCGCCTGATGCATGACCTGCTGGCCATTCTCAGCGGCAGCCTCATCGGCCTCATCCTCGGCCTTGTGGGCGGTGGCGGCTCGATCATTGCCACGCCGCTTCTCCTCTATGTGGTGGGCATGCCGAGCGTCCATGCGGCGATCGGCACCTCCGCTGCCGGGGTGACGCTGAGCGCCCTTGGCAATCTTCTCGCCGCCATGCGCCGCGGCCTTGTCAAATGGCCTTGCGCCATCGTCTTCTCGGCCTCCGGCATGCTGGGCTCCTATGCCGGTGTGCGCCTTGCCCTGCTCCTGCCGGGCAGCCGCATCCTCTTTCTCTTTGCCCTCCTCATGATCGCCGTCGGGATGATCATGCTGCTGCGCAAGGATGCCGAGGGCGATCCCGGCGTGCGCCTGACCATCCGGACGGCGCGCCGGATGATGCCGTGGCTTGTAGCGATCGGCTTCGCCACCGGTCTTCTGGCGGGTTTCTTTGGCATCGGCGGCGGCTTCCTCATCGTGCCGGGCCTGATGCTGGCGACCGGCATGCCGATCACCTACGCCATCGGCACATCGCTGGTTGCCATCACCGCGTTTGGTGCGGTCACGGCCGCGAGCCACGCCTGGGCAGGCGATGTGATCTGGCGCGATGTCGGCCTCTTCCTCGCGGGCGGCATTGCTGGCAGCGTCATCGGCCAGGGCGCTGGCCGGCTGCTGGAACCGCACAAGCGCGGCCTGCAATCGGTTTTCGCAAGCGCCGTGATCGCTGTCGGGCTTTTCACCCTCTACCGCGGCTTGCCCTGAGACCGCTGTTCAGGCGACGCGCGATGTCGCCGGTTCCTGATGGCGGCTGCGGGCAAAGGCCCGCACGGCATCGCCATAGGCGGTGAAGAGCTTGACCGAGTCGGGATTTCCTGCGGCCTTGAATTCCGGATGCCACTGCGTGCCGAAAGCAAAGGCGCGGGCCCCCTTGACCGAGACAGCTTCGACAACGCCATCCGGCGCCCGGGCTTCAACGGCGAGCCCGTCGCCCAGCCGCTTCACGCCCTGGCGATGGATGGTGTTCACCATGGTCTCGGTCTTGCCGAGGATGCGGTTCAGGACACCGCCGGGGGTGATCGCGATGGAATGGCGCGGCGCATAGCGCACATCGATGTCAGGCGACTTGGGCGCGCGGTGGTCGATGCGGCCCTCGACGCGCTGAAGTTCGGTCTCGAGCGAGCCACCCATGACCACGTTCAGTTCCTGGAAGCCGCGGCAGATGCAGAAGAGCGGTATGCCACGGTCGATAACCGCGCGGATGAGCTTGAGCGTGGTGGCGTCGCGGCGGTGGTCATAGGGCTCGTGGTCTGCGGTCGCCTCCTCGCCATACTGCGGCGGATGGACGTTCGAGACGGCACCCGTCATGAGAATGCCATCGAAGTGATCGAGCAGACCCTCAAAATTCTCGTGGTCGAGCTGCGACGGGATCATCACGGCATCGACATCGGCCACATCCGTCAGTGCACGGACATATTTGTCACCGAGTGAGTGAAAAAGGAAACCGTCCTTTTCATAGGTGTCGGCCGGGAGGCCGACGAGAGGGCGCTTCTTGTGCATGGGGTCCTGGCGTGTTGGCTCGTCAGTTTGCGATGAAGCGCCAGAATAGCCCGGCGCCCGCCGCCAAGGCCAGCGTTTTGGGAATGCCCAGCTTCGCCCAGAGCAAGGCCACAGCCATGGCCACCGAAAGTACCAGTGCCGCCGGATCGAAGCTCGCCCAGTCAGGCCACCACACGGGCACCGGCCCGGAAAGCCGTTCGGAACGGGCAAAAATCACATGAAGGCCAAACCAGAGCGTCAGGTTGAGGATGACGCCCACGACCGCCGAGGTCACCCGTGCCAGCGCCGAAGACAGGCGCGGCTGCGCCTGCAGATAGGAGATCCATGGCGCCCCGGCGAAAATCCACAGAAGGCTCGGCACAAAAGTCATCCACAGGAAGATGAGGCTCGCGGCAAGCCCGGCCCAGAGCGACGACAGCTGCTTGGCCGCGGCGATGAAGGCCACAAACTGCCCGACAAGGATCAGCGGACCCGGCGTGGTCTCGGCAAGGGCCAGCCCGTCCATCATCTCCTGCGTGGTGAGCCAGCCCGCCTGCTCCACCACATCCTGACCCAGCGAGGTCAACATCGCATAGGCGCCACCAAAGGTGACGACGGCGAGAACCGAAAAGATGCGCGCCAGTTCGGAAAGGATATGGCCGGGGCCCAGCACGATCATGAGCAAGGCCAGCGGCATGAGCCAGGCTACCCCTCCGGCAAGCAGGGTGCGGAGCGTGTCCCGCCAGGGTGGCCGCACGGCCTGCAGCGGGGATGCCATGGCATCGCTGCCGTGGAGATAGCCAATAGCCGCAGCCGCAAGGACGATCAGCGGAAACGGCAATGCGAAAACGAAGAGCGCCACGAAGGCCAGCGCCGCCACGATCCAGTCCAGCTTCAGCTTCAGGGCCCGGCCTGCGATCTTCCACAACGCCTCCAGCACGATTGCCAGAACAGCAGCCTTCACGCCCCAGAGCACGGCACTCACCAGCGGCACGCTGCCGAACAGCGCATAGACCAGCGAGAGCGCCAGAATGACCAGTGCACCGGGCAGGACGAAAAGCGTTCCCGCGATCAGCCCACCCCGCACACCATGCAGCTTCCAGCCGCCATAGGTGGCAAGCTGCATGGCTTCCGGTCCCGGCAGCAGCATGCAGAAATTGAGCGCCGCCAGAAATTCCTGTTCCGACAGCCAGCGGCGCTGGTCGACGAGTTCACGATGCAGGAGCGCGATCTGCCCGGCCGGGCCGCCGAAGGAGAGAAGGCCGATGCGCAGCCAGAGGCGCGTGGCTTCGGCCAGGCTTGGTGTCACCTGTTCTGCCGCCCCACATGGGCGAGGACATGCATGGCGATGCGCCCGGCGGTGAAGGCGGCAATGCCGTTCGTGTCCTTCTTCGGCACGAATTCCACCATGGCGAAACCGCCGATCCTGGCCTTCGCCGCAATGCCGGAAATGAGCTCGGTCAGTTGCACATAGGTGAGCCCGCCCGGCGAGGGATAGGCCACAGCCGGCATGGCCGTGCAGTCGAGCACATCGAGATCGAGGCAGATGACGCAGAGCGAATCCACCTCGATATGCTGCAACACGCTGGCGATGCCCTCGCGATGGATGGTCTTGCCGGAGATGAGGCGCGCGCCCCAGCCGATGGCCGTTTCAACCTCGCCCTGCCGGGCGCTACCAAGGCCGCGCTGGCCTGCCTGCACGATGCGCCAGACATGGCTCATCTCCGAGGCGCGGCGCATGGTGCTCGAGAAGCTCATGCGCTCGCCGTAGCGGTCATCGCGCCAGTCGATATGGGCGTCGATCTGCACGATGGTGATGGGAGGGCCACCGGCAAAACCGGCAAGGAAGGGAATGGGCACCGAGTCGTCACCGCCGAACATCATGGGCACGGCACCTGCCTCGACGATCGACTTCGTCATGGCTTCGATTTTCTTGCGGTTGCCGCGGCCGTCATTGGCCTTGGTCGGCAGGTTTCCGAGATCCACCGCCTTGAAGCCCTTGTCGGGCAGAAGCCTGCCGTTGAAATCGAAATCCCAGTGATCGAGCCACTCGCCATCTTCCTTCAGCGCCTTGCGGAAGGCATCGGGTGCTGCGGCATGAACCCGGTGGTCGATCCCCTTGTAAGGCGTGCCATGGGGGGCGCCGAAAACCGCCAGTTGCGCGCCCTTGGCGGACTTGGCCGGGCTTGTGCCCATCAAGTGGGGAATGCGGCGGGACGGGGAACGGGCTGGCATGTACTGTACTCCTGCTATCTTGCCACCATGGCAGTCATGCGACGGTCGGTTTGCGGTCCGCCGGCCATGTGATGCGTGTATCCGGAAGGATGAGGCGCGCCTCGGTGCCCTTTCCCGGTTCGCTGGTGAGGGTGACCGAGCCGCCATGCAGTTCGGCGATATGCTTGGCCAGCGAAAGGCCAACACCAAGGCCGCCGAAACGCCGCGTCGGTCCGTGGTCCACCTGCACGAAAGGCTCAAAGACACGATTCAGGTCTTGCGCCGAGATGCCGATGCCGGGATCGCGGATGGCGAGGATGAGTTTTCCGGCATAGCTGCGCTGCATCTCAATATTCACGTCGCCGCCATTGGGCGAAAACTTGATGGCATTGGAGAGCAGGTTGCGGACCACCTGGCGCAGCCGCAACGGATCGCCCGTGACGATGATGCCAGGCACAAGCCGCGCCACGATGTTGATGCCGTTGGCTTCGGCCAGGTCGTGCATGGAGCGCACCACCATCTCGGTCAACTCGGCAAAGTCGTGCTCCTGATCCTTGAGCGCCAGCGTGCCGTTCTGAACGCGCGTGGCATCAAGGACGTCATCGACGAGCGATTGCAGCTCGCGGGAACTGCGCAGGATGAGGCGGGTATATTCCAGCCGTTTCTGCGGCGGCCCGCTTTCCACCTGGGGTGAGAGAAGCAACTCCGCGTAGCCGACGATGGCGTTGATCGGCGTCCGCAACTCGTGGCTCATGGTGGCAAGGAAGGCCCCGCGCGGCGGCACCTTCGCGGAGGCTCCCGCCTGCGCCCTGCCCACGGGAGGCGGCGGCTTTGCGCCGGCTTGCGCCTCCGGCGGCCCTTTGCCGCGCAATATTTTTGCTATCCAGGACAACAGCCCCGATCCCCTGTCGAATCGCTTGCCAGCATACAGGCATCGCTGGCTTTTCACCTGCAATTCCTGTCAATCCACCACTGTTTCAGCTAAGCAGTTTTCCGCATGCCAACACCCAGCCCGACAGCCCTGCCACCCGGCCATCCGCCCGTGCCCACGCGCAAGACCGGCCTTCTCCTGGTCAACCTCGGCACACCGGAGGCAACCTCCTATTGGCCGATGCGCCGCTACCTGAAAGAGTTTCTCTCGGACCGCCGCGTCATCGAGGTCAACCGCGTACTCTGGTGGTTCATCCTCAACCTCATCGTGCTGACCACGCGGCCGAAGAAGAGCGGCCATGCCTATGACGCGATCTGGAATCACGAGAAGAATGAGTCGCCGCTCAAGACCATCACCCGCGCCCAGACGGAAAAGCTGCGCGAAGCCCTGGGACGCAGTGGCAGCCTCGTCGTCGACTGGGCCATGCGCTACGGCCTGCCGCCAATCGCGGAGCGCCTGCAGGCCCTCAAGGACCAGGGCTGCGACCGCATCGTCATCTTCCCGCTCTATCCGCAATATGCAGCCGCCACCACGGCAACGGCCATGGACAAAGCCTTCGAGGCCCTGATGCAGATGCGCTGGCAACCGTCGATCCGCGTGGTGCCGCCCTATTTCGCGCACCCGTCCTACATCGCGGCCGTTGCCGACAGCCTCAAGGCCCACCTGGCGCAACTTGCGTGGAAGCCCCAGCGCATCCTTGTCGCCTTTCATGGCCTGCCCAAGGAATACCTCGACAAGGGTGACCCTTATTATTGCCACTGCCAGAAGACCGCGCGGCTTCTGCGCGAGCGGCTGGGCTATGGCGATGACGTCATGCAGGTGGTCTTCCAGTCCCGCTTCGGGCGCGCCGAATGGCTGCAGCCCTATTCGCAGGAGACGGTCGAGTCCCTGCCCGGGCAGGGCGTGAAAAATGTCGTGATGATCTCGCCCGGCTTTGCCGCCGATTGCGTCGAGACATTGGAAGAACTGGCCATCGGCCTGAAGGAGACATTCCATCAGTCAGGCGGCGAGAATTTTTCCGTCGTGCCTTGCCTCAACGACAGCGAAGCCTCGATCAGGATGCTCGCCGACGTCGCCGGCCCTGAGCTTTCCGGCTGGGCCTGAACCCTGCCCTCACCCTTGCGGGCCGTGTAACCTCTCCCCATGTGATTCGGGGATTGGAGGACCATCATGTTCGAAGGTGCAGGTGTATTTGTTCTCGTGCTTCTGGCCGTCGTGGTCTTCGGCCTGTTGCGCGCCATCCGCATGGTGCCGCAGGGTTACCACTACACTGTTGAGCGCTTCGGAAAATACGTCAGCACACTTGATCCGGGCCTCGGCTTCCTCGTGCCCTTCATCGATCGCGTCGGCCACAAGGTCAACATGATGGAACGGGTGATGTCGGTCCCCTCGCAGGAGGTGATCACCCGCGACAACGCCATGGTCACGGTCGATGGTGTCGCCTTCTTCCAGGTGCTCAATGCCGCCAAGGCGGCCTACGAGGTGCAGGATGTGGAAAATGCCATCGTCAACATGGTGATGACCAATATCCGCACCGTGATGGGCTCCATGGAGCTCGACAGCCTGCTGTCGCAGCGCGACCAGATCAACCACTCGCTCCTCTCCGTCGTCGATCAGGCCACCCAGCCCTGGGGCGTGAAGATGACGCGCATCGAAATCAAGGACATCAATCCGCCGCGCGACCTCGTCGACTCCATGGCGCGCCAGATGAAGGCCGAGCGCGACAAGCGCGCTGCCATTCTCGAGGCCGAAGGCCTGCGCAATGCCGCGATCCTCAAGGCGGAAGGCGAGAAGCAGTCGGTCGTTCTCGAGGCCGAAGGCCGCCGCGAAGCCGCCTTCCGCGAAGCCGAAGCCCGCGAACGCGAGGCAGAGGCCGAAGCCAAGGCGACGGAAGTGGTGAGCCAGGCCATCGCCAAGGGCAATGTGCAAGCCATCAATTACTTCGTCGCCAACAACTATGTGAAGGCGCTGGAAGCCCTGGCCCAGTCGCCCAACCAGAAAATTCTAATGATGCCCGTCGACACCACGTCGGTGCTGGGCACGATCGGTGGCATTGCCGAGATCGCCAAGGAGGCCTTCGGCGGCCTTGGCACGAACGAGCCGCCGCGGCGCAAGTCGACACCCTGAGGGAACCGCGCACATGGATATCTTCGTTCCCTATGTCGGCGGCTGGTTCTGGTGGATCGTCGCCATCGTCCTGTTGATCGGCGAGCTCTTCGCGCCGGGCGTCTTCCTGATCTGGCTCGCTGGCGCCGCCGCCCTGACCGGCCTCATCGATCTGGTCTTCGGCCTCGACTGGCGCATGGAGATCGCAACCTTCGCCGCGCTGTCGGTGATCCTGGTGCTGGCCTCCTGGCGCTATGTCATGGCAGGCCGCAAGGTGGAGAGTGATGCCCCGCACCTGAACCGCCGCCACGAGGCCTATGTGGGCCGCACCGTGCCGCTCGCCGATGCCATCGTGAATGGCTCGGGCAAGGTGCGGATCGAGGATGCGCTCTGGGAAGTGAACGGCCCCGATCTGCCTTCAGGTGCGCTGGTGAAGATCACCGGTGTTGATGATGCCCGGCTGAAAGTGGTGAAGGCCTGAGGGCTCGCCATTTGGCTGTTAGGAGGCAACGCATTTCGCGCATAGCGGGCAGTCCCTTTCAGCTATTCTAAGTTGCACAACTTTTACGCTAGAATTGATGCGTGGCTGCGTACAAGTGCGTGCGCCGCCGCCAAAGTTGTGCAGCACCCCAGAATCTGTGCGCTTTGCATGCCCCGGCCATCGTACCCGTCTGAACGGGGCACGGGCCAGGTGAGGCCCCGCCTTCGCCTGGCCCGATCCCGTATCTGTCGGGGCGGCCGCTGCCTCAGTTCACACCCAGGCGCAACAGATCGTGGATATGGATGAGGCCGAGCGGCTTCCGTCCGGCGTCCACCACAAAAACACTCGTAATCCGGGATGCGTTGATCATCTCGATCACCTCTACGGCCAGCATGTCGGGCGGCACGCTGCGGGGCTGCCGCGACATGACCTGATCGACCGATGCATTCATGAGGCCTGGTCCCATGTGGCGCCGCAGGTCGCCATCGGTGATGATCCCTGACAGGGCCCCTTCCTCATCGATGACACCGACGCAGCCGAAAGCCTTTTCCGACATGACAATGAGGGCATCACCCATGGGCGAGCCAAGCCGCACCAGCGGCAGCTTCTCGCCCTGGTGCATGACCTCGCCCGCATGTTTCAACTGCGCCCCGAGCTTGCCGCCCGGATGGAAGGCGCGGAAATCCTGGGCCGAGAAACCCTTGTCTTCAAGAAGCGCCATGGCCAGCGCATCGCCCAGCGCCAGCTGCAGCAGCGTCGAGGTGGTCGGCGCCTGGCCATTGGGGCAGGCTTCCCTGGCTTGCGGCAGTTCGAGGATGATGTCGGCCTCGCGGCCCAGCGCGCTTCCACGCCGCGCCGTCATGGCGATGAGCGGCACACGGAAGCGTTTCACATAGCCAAGGATGGCAAGAAGCTCCGCAGACTCGCCGGAGTTTGAAAGCATCACCACGGCATCGGAGGCCGTGATCATGCCGAGATCGCCGTGGCTTGCCTCGGCGGGATGGACAAAGAGCGCCGGCGTGCCGGTCGAGGCCAGCGTCGCCGCGATCTTGCGGGCCACATGCCCGCTCTTGCCCATGCCGGTGACGATCACGCGGCCGGTCAGGCCGGAGATCAGCGCCACGGCGTCGGCGAGGGCCTCGCCCAGAGCATCTTTCAGGGAAGCTTCAAGGGCCTGAAGCCCGATCCGCTCGGTTTCCAGCGCGGCACAGGCGGAATTGATCCAGCCCCGGCGCCTGTCTTTCTGCGACATGTCCATGGCTGCCATTTAGCCCATTGGGCCCGGGCAAAACACCCCCTGCCTGAAACAGGCGGTCAAGCAGATGTTAACCATGATTTCGCTAGGGTCCGGGCGTCATGTCTGTCGTGGTGCGGTACGGGCCGCTTGTGGCCCTTTGTCTGTTCTTGTCGAGTATTCCGGGCCGGGCCCAGGAAGCCGATGACCTGCGCCTTGACTCGGACGGCACTGACGACACGGCCGCCATCTATGACGACCTGCCGCCGCCTCCCCCGCCGCCACGCCTGCGCGTGCCCGACAGGGAACCGCCCGCCCGCCGCCGCCGCGAGACAACCGATCCCTTTGCCCCGCAGGGCATCCACACCGGCGCCTTCATGCTCTATCCCCAGCTTGAGATCGGCACGATGGCCACCAGCAATGCCGGTGGCAGCTCAAGCGACCCCGAAGCTGACGTGGCGCTTCGCCTCAAGCCGGCGCTGCGGATCGAAAGCAACTGGTCACGCCACCAGTTCACGGCCACCGGCTCCGCCGAAATGCTGCGCTATCTCGATCATGAAGAGCTTGCCGGAAATGCCGCCACCGTCGATGCCAACTTGAGGCTGGATGTCCGCGAGTCACTGCAGGCCAACCTCGACTTCGGCTATAACCTCACCTCATCCAGTTCGTCCGACAGTGAAGTTCCTGACAGCGCCACCAGCAGTCGCATCGATCATGGGCTGCGTGCCGGCGTTGCGCTCGCCCGCACCGGCGGCCTCATCGAAGGCCGCATCCGCGCCGGGCTCGCCCGCCAGATCTATGGCGACGTGGAGCTCTCGGGCGGTGGCACCGAAGACAACAGCGACCGCAACTACACAGAGTTTGATCTTTCCATCCGCGGCACCTTCAACAACGGAGCGCAGATCCGTCCCTTCGTCGAAGCCCGCTACGCACCGCGCGTCCACGACGACAGGGAAGACCGCAACGGCCTGAAGCGAAATTCCCACGGCTACGCGGTGAGTGCCGGCCTGCAGCTTGCCGACGATCCTGTCTGGACCGGCGAGATTGCCGCCACCTATCTGATCCGCGACTATGAGGATGAAGACCTCGGGCTGAAATCAGCACCAGGCCTCAGCGCAAACCTGAAATGGCAACCGACCGAGCTCACCACTGTCGATGCCACGGCAAGCGTTGCCCTGAACGAAACCTCCAGCGCCGATGAAGCCGCGCGCACTTCCTGGGACTTCAGCGCACTGATGACCCATGCGCTTCGCGAAAACATCGACATCTATGGCGGCGCTACCCTGGATTTCGAGGAGGCTGACGGCGGCTATGACCGCACTACGGGTGTGCGGACGGGCCTCATCTGGCGGGCCAATCCCTATTTCGCATGGAGCCTTGGTTATGAAGGCAGCCGGTTCACCGGCGCGTCATCAGACGACTACAATGAACACCGGCTTCTCGCCGGCATCATCCTGCAACGCTGATCAGGCTTTCGAAGCGAGGCTCGGCTCGGCCGCTGCCTCATCGCTGTCCGTCACCGAACGGAGTTCATCAAGCACCTTGCTCAGTGACGGGCTTGCGCCCCAGCGCAAAAAACCGCCGCGATCCTCGATGACTTTCTCAAGGGCCACGCGGAAGGCAGGTCCGAGTTCGGGATGTTCCAGCCCCATCACCATATTGGCCGTGAGGAAACCCACCTTGTCGCCGCAGTCATAGGTCGTGCCGCGGAACTTGAGTCCGTGAAAGGGCTGGCTGGCCATGAGACGCTTCATGGCATCGGTCACCTGAATCTCGCCGCCCGCACCCGGCTCCTGCCGTTCGATCTCGCCGAAAATCTCGGGCTGCAGAATGTAGCGGCCGGAAATAATCAGGTTCGAGGGCGCATCCTCGCGCTTGGGCTTTTCAACCATGCCGCTGATGCTGAAATGATTGTCAGTCCAGTTTTCAGCACCGACCACGCCATAGCGGTGCACCTGGTCCCAGGGCGTTTCCTCGACGGCGATCACATTGCCGCCACCACGCTGCTCGTAAACATCCACCATCTGGCGCAGGCAGCCCGGTTCCGCCTTCATGATCATGTCGGGCAGGAGGACGGCGAAAGGTTCATTGCCCACCAGATGACGGGCGCACCAGACGGCATGGCCAAGGCCCAGAGGTTCCTGCTGGCGGGTGAAGCTTGTCTGCCCGGCGCCCGGCAAATCCTGCTCGAGAATAGCGAGCTGCTGGGTCTTGCCGCGCCTGCCCAGCGTGGCTTCCAATTCGAACTGCTTGTCGAAATGGTCTTCGATCAGGCTCTTGTTACGGCCGGTCACAAAGATGAAATGCTCAATCCCGGCTTCGCGCGCCTCGTCTACTACGATCTGGATGAGCGGCCTGTCGACAATCGTCAGCATTTCCTTCGGCATCGCCTTGGTGGCCGGAAGGAAACGCGTGCCAAGACCGGCGACGGGGAATACAGCTTTGCGGATTGGTCGGGCCATCTTTACGATACCTTAACTTCGAAGAACACTAACACGCGATGCTTAACCTCTCTATCTGAAAATTCGAGTTAATTCCGCCGCAACAGGCGGGACGAAAAGACAGGAGCAGAGTCCATGGCAGTTTTGGTGACGGGTGGTGCTGGCTATATCGGCAGCCACATGGTTCTGGCTCTGACCGACGCCGGTGACGATGTCGTCGTTCTCGACAATCTTTCGACAGGCTTCGAATGGGCCGTGGCGCCCGCAGCCAAGCTCGTGCGCGGCGACATCGGCGACGAAGACACGGTGCGCCAGCTCATCAAGGCGCACAAGATCAGTTCCATCGTGCATTTCGCCGGTTCGATCGTGGTGCCGGATTCGGTGTCGGATCCGCTCGGCTACTATCTCAACAACACGGTCAAATCGCGCGCCCTGATGCATGCCGCCGTGAAGGAAGGCGTCGAGAATTTCATCTTCTCGTCGACCGCGGCGGTCTACGGCAATCCGCGCAGCCTGCCGGTCTTCGAGAGCGATGAACCAGCACCGATTTCGCCCTATGGCACCTCCAAGCTCATGACCGAGCTGATGCTGCGCGATTCTCATGTGGCCTATGGCCTGAACTATATCGCACTCCGCTACTTCAATGTGGCGGGTGCTGATCCCAAGGGACGCTCCGGCCAGTCCACGCCCCGTGCCACACATCTGATCAAGGTTGCCGCCCAGACCGTTCTCGGCCAGCGCCAGCAAATGGAGGTCTTCGGGACCGACTACGACACGCCGGATGGCACCTGCATCCGCGACTACATCCATGTCAGCGACCTGATCGCCGCCCATATGGATGCCTTGTCCCATCTGCGCAAAGGTGGACAGTCCGGAATCTTCAATTGCGGTTACGGCAAGGGCTATTCGGTCTTTGAAGTCATCAAGGCCGTGGAGCGGGCTTCCGGCAAGCCGGTCAATGCCAAGATCGGCCCGCGCCGCGCTGGCGATCCCGCCGGCATCGTGGCCGGGGCCCAGAAGGTGCGTGACATCCTTGGCTGGCAGCCGAAATATGACAACCTCGACTTCATCGTGAAGTCCGCTCTCGACTGGGAACGCCACCTCGAGCGCCGCAACGCCGCCTGAGGCCCCTGCTTCACAGTCGTGCCGCATTTGTCGTCTGAGCTTTGAGCCTGATACGCTGCGCAGCAGAAGCCGCATGATTCGCGGCCGAGCAGAGGACGGACAATGCGGAAAACGATTGCCCTCGCGGCAGCCCTTGCGGCCCTTACATTCTCGACCCCGGCTTTCGCCGACAAGAAATTCGAGGCCTTAGTCGAGAGCCTGTGGCCGCGGGTAAAGGCGGCAGGCTTCTCGCGCAGCCTGTTTGATTCCGCCTTCGCAGGCATCACCGAGCCCGATGCCACGGTCCTCAAGCTTGCCAGCACCCAGCCGGAATTCACTTCAACCACATCGGCATATCTCGCCAAGGCCGTGACCCCCATCCGCATCGAGACGGGCAAGGTGGAGAAGCAGGAAGAAGCAGCCCTGCTCGCCGCCATCGAGAAGAAATACGGCGTCGACCGCCATATCCTGCTCGGCATCTGGGGCATGGAATCGAACTTCGGCAAGGACAAGGGTTCGATGAGCGTCATGCGTTCGCTCGCCACCCTCATCTATGCCGGGCGCAAGAAGAAATATGCGCAGGAACAGCTGATCGCCGCCTTCCGCATCCTGCAGAAGGGCATCCGCTCGCCGGATAACTTCACCGGCTCCTGGGCCGCTGCCATGGGCCATACCCAGTTCATCCCCACCTCCTACCTGAGCTACGCCGTGGACTGGACCGGTGACGGCAAGCGCGACATCTGGGGCTCCAAGGAAGATGCCCTTGCCTCGACCGCCAACTACCTTGCCAAGGCGGGCTGGAAGAGCGACCGCCCCTGGGGCTGGGAGGTTGTCCTGCCGGACGGCTTCAACCGGGCCATGATCGGCCGCTCCAAGTGGCGCACGGTTGCCGAATGGTCGAAGCTCGGGCTCAAGCGCGCCGATGGACAGAAGTTCGGTGCGGCCAATGCCAGCGCCTTTGTCATGATCCCGCAGGGCATTGATGGCCCTGTCTTCCTGGTGACCCAGAACTTCATGGCCATCATGGATTACAACCTCTCGCATTCCTATGCGATCGCCGTTGGCCACCTCGCCGACCGTATCCGCGGCGGCGGCCCGATCCAGGCGTCATGGCCCGAGATCAGCGTCAACCTGTCCTTCGAGCAGCGCGTGGAATTACAGCGCCGCCTCTCCGGCATGGGCTTCGAGACCGGCGGGGCCGATGGCCGCTTTGGCGCCCGCACCTATGAGGCCATCATCGCCTTCCAGCGCAAGGCCGGCATCACCATGGACGGCAAGCCCAGCCTCAAACTGCTTGAGCGGGTGCGCAAGGGAGTATAGGGAACGCGCAGAATGAAGTGGTCAACGCCTGCCGCCGTCTGTCTGTTTGCGTCGCTTGCCTGGTCCGCCGTGGCCGGAGCGCAGGATACGACCCCGGCCCAGCCTATCACTTCCGCTCCCGTGACGTCTGCCCAGCAGGCACCCGCTCCCATCACGTCATCACCCACCGCCTCTCCCGGTCCCGCTGCCGCCAGCAACAAGGAACCGGAACGCTTTGGCGGCAGGGATGGTGTCTTCCGCATGGTGGTGATCGGCGACACGCTGGCGCGCGGCCTCGGCGCCGGCCTTGACCGGCTGACCGAGCTTGATCCCCGCATCGAAGTCATCGGCCGCAACAACGAGGCCTCCGGCCTCGCCCGCCCGGAAGTCTATGACTGGCCGGCGGCCCTTCCAAAGATTCTCGAGGATGGCACCATCGATGCCGTCATCGTTTTCCTCGGCATCAATGACCGCCAGCCGATCAAGGTGGGCGCCAACCGCGTCGAGTTTGGCACGCCGCAATGGCAGGCGGCCTATCGCATCAAGACCGACAGCCTCATCCGCCGCATCAAAGCCGGGGGTGCGAAGGTCTACTGGCTCAACCTGCCGCCCATGGGCGATCCGCAATTCAATTCCGACATGCGCATGATCGCCGATATTCATCGCGAGCGCGTTTCCCGCGAGGAAGGCCAGTTCCTCGACATCAACGCCGATCTCAGCGCACCCGGCGGCGGCTATACCGACAGCGACACCGACGAGAAGGGCAAGGCCCGCCGCCTGCGCAACAAGGATGGCATCAATTTTTCGCGCGCCGGCAACAATCTGCTCGGTGATCTGGTGATGTCGTCAATCCGCCTGCGCGAAGGTGCTGCCGAACTCGCCTCCTCCAAGGAAACGGATGAGATCGAAGCGCCTGCCGAACAGCAGGTTGCCATCGCCGCACCGCCAAAAGCCAACTCGCCGCTTTTCGGGCAGTCCGGCGTGGATGATGCTTCTGTCACCTTCGAGGCAACTGCAATTACATCGACGCCTGTGCAGAATCTGGCACCCGATACATCGACGCTGGGCAAGCTCGGCATCAAGGTGGCGCGCAATTCACTGGCGCTGCGCTTCTACCGGTCTGGTGAAGTGATCGGCGCACCGCGCGGCCGCTTCGATGATTTCTCAATCCCCCAGACGCCGTCCCAGTAGATCAGAGCACGATCACCTTCGTGCCCACCGGCACGCGGCTGTAGAGATCAATGACATCGTGGTTGATCATGCGCAGGCAGCCCGATGACACCTTCTTGCCGATGGTCTCGGGCTCAGAGGTGCCGTGAATGCGGTACTGCGTATCGACATTGCCCTGGTAGAGATAGAGCGCCCGCGCGCCCAGCGGATTGAAGGGACCCGGCGGATAGCCGCTTGCCCATTTCGTCCAGTCCGGACGGCGCTTGAGCTGGTCCTTGGTGGGCGTCCACTTCGGCCATTTGGCCTTGCGCTTGATGGTGGCCGTGCCGGACCACCGGAAGCCATCCTTGCCGATGCCGACGCCATAGCGGATGGCGCGGCCGCCCGGCTCCACAAAGTAGAGAAACTTGTTGGGCGTATCGATGACGATGGTGCCGGGCTTCTCCGCTGTCTTGTACGCCACCTCGCGGCGCCGGAACTTCCAGTAGACCTTCTTGCTCTCCCAGGGATCGACCGGAAACGGTTCGGTCTCGGCCATCGCAGGCGGCACCACCGCCACAAGCGCGGGGGCTGCCAGAAGCTTGAGAAGATCGCGGCGCGACATCGTCATGAAAATCCCTCCCGAATGGAACGACCTTACTCAGCCACGGCCCAGCCGGGCAACCGCTTCGATGCAGCGATCGATCTCATTTTCCAAATTGTAATAATGCACTGAGGCACGCACCAGGGACTTGATGCCCCGCCGCGTGAGATCGAGCCGCGAGTAATCACCCGATGAAACGGATGTGTTGATACCCTGTTGCCGCAACGCGTGATGCACCTCGGCGGCCTCGCGGCCCTTCACCGTGAAGGTGACGATGGCGCATTTTTCCTCACCGCGATCCCGGACATCGACATGGGCGAACGACGCCAGCCCTCCGCGCAGCCGCTCTGCGAGAGCCGTATTGCGCTCGGCAATGGCTGCGAGGCCGACCTTCTGCGCGTAGCGCGCGGCCACCGCGAGACCAAGCTTTCCGGCAAAGAAGCATTCCCAGTTCTCGAAGCGGCGCGCCCCGGCCTCGATGCGATACTGATCCTCACCCGTCCATTCAGCGGCATGAAGATCAAGCATCACCGGCTCAAGACTGTTGGCAAGCTCCTCCCGAACATAAAGAAAACCGGTGCCGCGCGGCCCGCGCAGGAACTTCCGGCCCGTGGCCGAAAGCATGTCACAGCCGATCTCGTTCACGTCGACTGGCAACTGGCCAACCGACTGGCAGGCATCCAGCAGGAAGAGGATACCGTGCTGGCGCGCAATTCGGCCAATCTCAGCCGCCGGGTTGATGATGCCGCTGTGGCTCGGCACATGCGTGACCGAAATCAGTTTCGTCCGGGACGTGATCAGCTTCTCAAGTGCCGCCACATCGACGCGGCCCGAAGGCGCGCAGGGCGCAACCTTGATCACCGCACCATGCCGCTTGCGCGCCTGAAGATAACCCATGAAATTCGAGGCATATTCGGTTTCAACCGTGATGATCTCATCGCCTTCCCTGAACGGCAGGGAATAGAAGGCCATGTCCCAGGCGCGGGTGGCGTTCTCGATGAAGGCAATCTCCTGCGGTTTCGCACCGATAAGCCCCGCAATCGCCGGATAGAAAGCCTCGAACTCATTCGCCGCTTCGGCCTTCGCCTCATAGCCACCGATGTCGCGCTCACGGTCCAGATGGCGGATTACACGCTCATGCACGGCATCGGGCGGAAGCGACGCGCCTGCATTGTTCAGATGTGCAACGTGTTCGGTGCCGCGCGTTTCAGCGCGGTAGCAGGCAATGTCGTCAGGGGTGATCATGAAGCGGCTGTGTGCAAGGGGTTTCGGCCCTCACCCGTACCGCTGATGCCGGATGTTTTGCAAGCCCGCCGGCTGGCCCATGCTCCGGCCTGACCGGCCGCTGCACCAGATTGCCATGGCAGTTCGGACAAACGCCGTGCAGAACCTCTTCAACACAGCTGCGGCAATAGGTGCATTCATAACTGCAGATGAAGGCATCCGTGCTCTGCGGCGGCAGATCCTTGTCGCAGCATTCGCAATTGGGGCGGAGATCAAGACGCGCCATGTTGACCTAGCGTGGCAGAGTTGTTGCGCCCATGAGGAACTCATCCACAGCGCGGGCCGCCTGACGGCCTTCGCGAATGGCCCAGACCACCAGTGACTGGCCGCGCCGCGAGTCGCCTGCGGCAAAGACCTTGTCGACCGAGGACTTGTAGTCCTTCACATTCGCTTCGACATTGCCGCGCGGATCGAGCTTCACGCCAAGACTCTTGAGCATGCCTTCGTGGACCGGGTGGATAAAGCCCATGGCGAGCAGCACAAGATCGGCTTTCAGTTCGAACTCGGAACCGGCCACCGGCTTCATGTCGGCGCCGGCGCGAGCGCACTTCAGCGCCGTCACCTGCCCATCCTTGCCTTCGAACGAAGTTGTCAGCACGGCGAAGTCACGCTCGGCACCTTCCTGATGCGAAGACGAGGTGCGCAGCTTCATCGGCCAGTTCGGCCAGGTGAGCTCCTTATTTTCCTTCTCTGGCGGCTTCGGCATGATTTCAATCTGCGTGACCGAGAGCGCCCCCTGGCGGATCGACGTGCCGATGCAGTCGGAGCCCGTATCACCGCCGCCGATCACGACGACATGCTTGCCCTGAGCCAGGATCGGACGGTTGTCGAGTGGCGTCTCCTTGGACACGCGGCGGTTCTGCTGCGGCAGGAAATCCATGGCGAAGTGAACACCGGCCAGTTCGCGGCCCGGCACCGGCAGATCACGCGGCTTTTCGGAGCCGGCACAGATCAGCACCGCATCAAAGGAATCGATGAGTTGCTTGGTATCCTGCGTCACCCCGATATGGGCGCCGTAGTGGAAGGTGACACCTTCAGCTTCCATCTGCGCGACACGCCGGTCGATAAGATGCTTCTCCATCTTGAAGTCCGGAATGCCGTAGCGCAGCAGGCCACCAGCCTTGGCGTGCTTCTCGAAGAGATGAACACTGTGGCCGGCACGGGCAAGCTGCTGTGCCGCAGCCAGACCCGACGGGCCGGAGCCGACGACAGCAACTTTCTTACCGGTCTTTTCGGGCGCAATGAGCGGCTTGAGCCAGCCCTTCTCCCAGGCCTTGTCGACGATCGCACATTCAATCGTCTTGATGGTGACCGGCGTATCCTCAAGATTGAGGGTGCAGGACGCCTCGCAGGGTGCTGGACAAACCCGGCCCGTGAACTCCGGAAAATTGTTGGTGGAATGGAGGTTACGGGCGGCCTCTTCCCACATGTCATTGTAGACGAGATCATTCCAGTCCGGGATCTGGTTGTTCACCGGGCAACCATTGTGACAATAGGGAATACCGCAGTTCATGCAGCGCGCCGCCTGGTTGCGCGTGGCCTCGTCGCCCAGCGGAATCACGAACTCGTTGTAGGTGCGCACGCGGTCAGCCGCAGGCGCATACTTGCGATCCTGCCGGTCGATTTCAAGGAAGCCTGTGATCTTGCCCATCTTATGCGCTCCTCTTCACGCCAACCGTGAGGCCGTTGCTGGTTTCCTGTGCCTTTTCGAGTTCGGCCAGAGCCCTGGCGTATTCCACCGGCATCACCTTCACGAACTTCGGCAGGTACTCACCCCAGTTCTCGAGAATGGTCTTGGCCTTGGCAGAACCGGTGTAGCGATGGTGCCGCGCCAGCAGTTCGTGGATACGCGTGGCGTCATTGCGGTCCATATGCGCAGTGATGTCGACGAGGCCGTGGGTTTCAAGATCGCCGCCGTGATGGGCATGCTTCTCGATCAGTTCCTCCTCCTCCGGCACGGGCTGGAGGTCGACCATGGCGAGGTTGCAGCGCTTCTCGAAGCTCTTGTCCTCATCAAGCACATAGGCCACGCCGCCGGACATGCCTGCAGCGAAGTTGCGGCCGGTTGGCCCGATGACAAGCACGCAGCCACCGGTCATGTATTCGCAGCCATGGTCGCCGACACCTTCGACGACGGCGACAGCGCCCGAGTTGCGAACGGCGAAGCGCTCACCGCCCACGCCGCGGAAATAGGCCTCGCCGGTGATGGCGCCATAAAGCACCGTGTTGCCGACGATGATCGACTCTTCCGGCTTGAAGCCCACCTTGGCATGGGGCTTGATGATGATCTTGCCACCGGAGAGACCCTTGCCGACATAGTCGTTGCCTTCGCCGGTGAGCTCAAGCGTCACGCCATGCGCAGCCCAAGCTCCGAAGCTCTGGCCGGCAACACCGGTGAGCTTCACATGAATTGCATCTTCCGGCAGGCCGCTGTGGCCATGGCGCTTGGCCACTTCGCCGGAGAGCATTGCACCTGCCGTGCGGTTGTTGCTCTTGATCCGCGCCTCGACAACTACGTGCTCGCCCTTCTCCAGGGCCGGCATGGCCCTGGCGATGAGTTCGCGGTCAAGGATGTGATCGAGGCCGTGATCCTGGGCCTGCACGCGCTTGGTCGCGATCGGACCGGTTACATCGGCCTTGGCGAAGAGCTTGGTAAAATCGAGGCCCTTGGCCTTCCAGTGCGTGATCGCCTTGCGCGTATCAAGCCATTCGGTGGCGCCCACCAGATCTTCATAACGGCGGATGCCCATGGCAGCCATGTGCTCGCGCAGTTCTTCAGCCACGAAGAAGAAGAAGTTGATGACATGCTCCGGCTGGCCCTTGAAGCGCTTGCGCAATTCCGGATCCTGCGTGGCCACACCGACAGGGCAGGTGTTGAGATGGCACTTGCGCATCATGATGCAGCCCGCAGCGATGAGCGGCGCCGTGGCAAAACCGATCTCGTCCGCCCCCAGCAAGGCCGCGATCAGAACGTCACGGCCGGTGCGGATGCCGCCATCGGCCTGCACCCAGATGCGGCCGCGCAGATCATTCGCCACCAGCGTCTGCTGGGTCTCGGCGAGGCCGATTTCCCACGGTGAGCCGGCATGCTTGATGGAGGTGAGCGGCGAGGCGCCCGTGCCGCCCTCATAGCCCGAAATCGTCACGTGATCGGCGTGGGCCTTGGAAACCCCGGCCGCAACCGTGCCGACACCCACTTCGGACACAAGCTTCACCGACACCTGGCCCGCCGGGTTGACGTTCTTCAGGTCATAGATGAGCTGCGCCAGATCTTCGATCGAGTAGATGTCGTGATGCGGCGGTGGAGAGATGAGGCCGACACCGGGCGTTGAATGGCGCACCTTGGCGATGACGCTGTCCACCTTGTGGCCAGGCAGCTGGCCGCCCTCGCCGGGCTTGGCACCCTGCGCCATCTTGATCTGCATCATGTCGGAATTGACAAGATACTCCGCCGTGACGCCGAAGCGTCCCGAGGCCACCTGCTTGATGGCGGAGCGCATCGAGTCGCCATTGGGCAGCGGCACGAAACGATCCGACTCCTCACCACCTTCTCCGGTGTTCGACTTGCCGCCGATCCTGTTCATGGCGATGGCCAGTGTCGTATGCGCCTCGCGGCTGATCGAGCCGAAGGACATGGCGCCCGTGGCAAAACGCCGGACGATGTCCTTGGTCGCTTCCACTTCCGCAACAGGCACCGGCGCCCGGCCCATTTCCTCGGCCGACTTGAGACGGAAGAGGCCACGCAGCGTCCTCAGCCGCTCATTCTGCTCGTTGATGAGGCGGGCATATTCACGATACTTGTCCTGGCTGTTGCCACGCACGGCATGCTGCAAGGCGGAAACGGTTTCGCTTGTCCACACATGGGCTTCGCCGCGGATGCGCTGGGCATAGTCGCCGCCGACATCAAGCTGCGTCTCGAGCACCGGATTGAGGCCGAAGGCATCTTCGTGGCGATGGAAGGCTTCCTCCGCCACTTCGGCAAGACCGATACCTTCCACCGTCGTTGCCGTGCCAGTGAAATACTTCTTCACGAATTCCGACGACAGACCGACGGCGTCGAAAATCTGCGCCCCGCAATAGGACTGGTAGGTGGAGATGCCCATCTTCGACATCACCTTGAGGATGCCCTTGTCGATAGCCTTGATGAAGCGCTTCACCGCCTCGTAGGCCGAGACCTTTTCATCGAGCGTGGGCAACAGCGCTTCCAGTGTCTCGAAGGCGAGATAGGGGTTGATCGCTTCGGCGCCATAACCCGCAAGCGCACAGAACTGGTGCACCTCGCGCGGCTCGCCCGATTCAACAACAAGGCCCACCAGCGTGCGCAGGCCCTTGCGGATCAGGTGATGATGGGTGGCGGAGGTGGCCAGCAGGGCCGGGATCGGTACGCGCTCGGCCGACACGGAGCGATCCGACAGGATGATGATGTTGTAGCCGTCGCGCACGGCGCGCTCGGCTTGGCCCATCACGCTGTCGAGGGCGGCTTCCATATATTGCGCGCCATTGGCGACATCATAGGTGATGTCGATGGTGACGGTGCGGAAGGGGTTGTCGCGCACTTCGCCGATGTTGCGGATACGCTCCAGCTCCTCGTTGGTGAGGATCGGTTGCGACACCTCGAGCCGCATGTGCTTCGAGGTGCCCTTGAGGTCGAGCAGGTTCGGGCGCGGACCGATGAAGGACACCAGCGACATGACCAGTTCCTCGCGTATCGGGTCGATCGGCGGGTTGGTCACCTGCGCGAAGTTCTGCTTGAAATAGGTATCGAGCAGCTTGGCCCGGTCGGAGAGGGCCGAAACCGGTGCATCGTTGCCCATGGAGCCGACAGCCTCCTGGCCCGTGGTGGCCATGGGCGACATGAGGATCTTCAGGTCTTCCTGCGTGTAGCCGAAGGCCTGCTGGCGATCGAGCAGAGGCACCGTGATCTTCGGGCGCTTGGTCTTGGCCTTGGGCATGTCGCGCAACACCACCTGGGTGCGCTTCAGCCATTCCTTGTAGGGATGCGCCGCGGCCAGTTCCTTCTTCAGATCTTCGTCCGAGATGATCTTCTTCTTCTCGAGATCGATGAGCAGCATCTTGCCGGGCTGCAGGCGCCACTTGTGCTTGACGTGCTCTTCCGGGAACTCAAGGCAGCCCATCTCGGAGGCCAGCATGACGAAACCATCATCGGTCACGAGGTAGCGTGACGGGCGCAAGCCATTGCGGTCGAGCGTGGCGCCGATCACCTTGCCGTCGGTGAAGACCATGGCGGCAGGACCGTCCCACGGCTCCATCAAGGCGGCGTGATGCTCGTAAAAGGCGCGGCGGTCCTCGTCCATGAGCGGATTGCCGGCCCAGGCTTCCGGGATCAGCATCATCATCGCATGGGGCAGCGAATAACCGCCCATGTAGAGAAACTCGAGGGCGTTATCGAAACAGGCCGTGTCCGACTGACCCTCATAGGAAATGGGCCAGAGCTTCGAGAGATCCTGTCCCAACACATCGGACTTCATGTTGGCCTGGCGTGCCGCCATCCAGTTGAAGTTGCCGCGCACGGTGTTGATCTCGCCGTTGTGGCAGACATAGCGATAGGGGTGCGACAGCGGCCAGGACGGGAAAGTGTTGGTCGAAAAGCGTTGATGCACCAGCGCCACGGCCGACTGCACGCGCTCGTCCTTCAGGTCGACATAGTAGTTCGGAATTTCCGCGCCGAGCACGAGGCCCTTGTAGACGATGGTACGGCAAGAGACCGACACGGGATAATAGGCACGCGCCTTCGCGCCCAGTACTTCGACGACGCGGTTGGAGACGACCTTGCGGCACACGAAGAGCTTGCGCTCGAAATGCGCTTCGTCACGGATGGTGGGGCCGCGTCCGATGAACACCTGGCGGTGGATCGGTTCAGTGCCCTTGACCGAATAGCCGAGCACGGTGGAATCGACCGGCACATCGCGCCAGCCCAGAACCTTCAAGCCCTCTTCGCGCGCCGTTTCCCACCAGATGCGCTCGATGTCCTGGCGATAGACCGGCTCGCGCGGCATGAACAGAAACGCGACGCCGTACTGGCCGGCGCCCGGAAGATCGAAACCGATACGCTTGGCCTCCTCGGCGAAGAAGAAGTGCGGCATCTGGATCAGAATGCCGGCGCCGTCACCGGCCTTGGGATCGGCGCCGACAGCGCCGCGATGCTCAAGGTTCTTCAGGATGCGCAACGCATCCGCGACGATCTTGTGGCTCTTGATGTTGTTGATGTTGGCATAGAGACCGATGCCGCAGGCATCATGCTCGTTGCGCGGATCATAAAGGCCGTGAGGCTCCCGCATGCCCTCGGGACGGAACTGATGGAGTGAGACTGGCGTATTCATGGCTGGCTCTCCAGAAACCCCGCCCGCCGCAAAAGCACAAAGACATGACGCTTTGCCGACGGAAAGGACAGCATATCTGTCCTTTCTCTGACACTTTCATACGCTCTGCGCAAGTAAAGATTCGCAGGTGGCGAGAATTCGAAATTTTATTGCGCAATACTCGTGCGAGGCTAGATCAGTTCCGGCAGCTCCATCAGGCTTTCAACCACCCGTGCCGGCTTGCCGGGGATGCCGTCGTCAATGGTGGGGATGCGCGCCACCCGCACCACCTGGAAACCGAAATGTGCCGCCGCCTGGGCATCCCAGGTGTTGGCCGACACGAAGCAGATTGAGGGCGCGTCCTGTATGCCAAGCTTCTGCATGGCCAAGCGATAGACGCGGCGGCTGGGCTTGTAGATGCCAACATCCTCCACCGAGAGAACCATGTCGAAGGATCTCTCCAGCCCGGCATGACGCAGGAT
Source organism: Pseudomonadota bacterium (assembly GCA_020161855.1). GTDB lineage: Bacteria > Pseudomonadota > Alphaproteobacteria > Rhizobiales > Aestuariivirgaceae > Aestuariivirga. The sequence continues at coordinate 27,277 of JAIUNJ010000012.1, read as the reverse complement.
CGAATCGAGCATGGACGGCGAGCCATTGCTGAGGATCGCCGTGCGCCGCCCCTTCTTGCGCAGGGCAGCCAGAGCCTCGGAAGCGTCCGGAAAGGGTTCGAGCTTGAGATAAAGCGTCATCAACTCGTCGGCGAGGCCCGCTTCCTCGATGGCAAGGGCCTTCAGGGCATAGTCCAGGGCCTCACGCGTCACATGCCAGAAATCGGCATGGACGCCCATCAAGCTGCGCAACCACGTGTATTCCAGCTGCTTGCGCCGCCAGAGCACACCCAGTTCGGAGGCCTTTTCACCAATATCCGCGGCAAGCTTCTCGACGGGCGTGGCGACATTGAAAAGGGTGCCATAGGCGTCAAAGACGCACGCCTGAATGCCTTCAAGCCTGGTTGTATCCCCGCCCGCCATGAAACCGAGACTACACCCTCAGCCGATGCGCGCAAGACCGGGAAAGAGCTCCAGCATCCAGTAGGAGATGGTTTGCATCGCCCCGGTCATGAACATGATGCCGGTGATGATCAGGAGCACGCCCATGATCTTTTCGACCAGCGGCATGTAGCGGCGGAAGCGGGCGAAGAAGCTGAGGAATGTGTCTATGCTGAAGGCCGCGATCAGAAAGGGAATGCCAAGCCCCAGTGAATAGAGCGCGAGCAGCGCCATGCCGGTGCTGACACTCTCGCTGGTGCCTGCCACCGACAGGATGGCCGCCAGCACCGGCCCGATGCATGGCGTCCAGCCAAAGGCGAAGGCCAGACCGATGCCATAGGCCCCGAGCAGGCTCACTGACTGCCCACCATGATGATAGCGGGTGTCGCGCGCCAGGAAGCCGAGCCGGAACAGGCCCAGAAAATTGAGGCCCATGATGATGATCAGGATGCCGGCGAGTTGCGTGAGCAATCCCATATAGCTGCGCAAGGCCTGCCCCGCCGCCGAGGCCGTGGCGCCGAGCAGGACAAACACGGTGGTGAAGCCCAGCACGAAAAGCAGCGACGCCAGAAGCACCCGCAGGCGGTGCGCGGGCGCAGGCGGGCCGTTTTCTCCCGCCAGATCATCAAGCGACAGGCCGCTGATGTAGCAGAGATAGGGGGGGACGAGCGGCAGCACGCAAGGGCTGAGGAAACTCAGGGCTCCCGCCAGAACCGCAGCACCGATCGAAACATCCATGTGCCGTCCATGACAGGCGTGGCCGGGCAAGACAACTCAAGCCGGTGCCGCAGGCCTTCACGATCTGGTGTGCCGCTTGACAGCCAGCATCAGTTCGTTATGTTATAATATAACATTCACACTCAGGAGCTCTCATGCGCAAACTTTTCCCGGCCCTCCTCATCGCCTTGCTGGCCGGTACTTCGGCTGCGGCTGCCGCTCCCAAGGTGGTGGTCTCGATCCTGCCGCTGCAGGCCCTGGCCGCTGGTGTGATGGATGGAGTGGGAACGCCGGAGCTGCTGCTCTCGGGCCAGAACAGCGAGCACAATGCCAGCTTCTCACCACAACAGATCAAGCTGCTCGGCGAAGCCGATCTCGTCTTCATCATCGGCAAGGGCCTTGAACTCAAGCTTGACGAGATCAGCGGCAGCGAGGCCGTGAACGGCAAGGCCTTCGTGGCACTTGCCGATACGCCGGGGCTCACCAGGCTACCGGTACGGCAGGGCGGCACCTGGGAAGCACATCATCACCATGACGATGAAGCCGAGGGCGAAGGCCACGAGGACGGCCATGCCGAAGGCGAAGATCATGATCACGATGATGACCATGGCAAGGCCGCCTTCGATCCGCATCTCTGGCTCGACCCCGAGAATGCCAGGCTGATGGTCCGTGCCATCGCGGCGGATCTTGCCAAGGCCGACCCGGCGAACACCGCGCAGTATGAAAGCAATGCAAACAAGATGCTTATCGATCTGGATGCGCTGGAAGCTGAAATCGGAAAATCGCTTGAGCCAGTGAAAGACAAGCCCTTTGTCGTCTTCCATGACGCCTACCAGTATTTCGAACGGCGCTTTGGGCTGCAGGCGGCGGGATCAATTTCTGACGTGAGCGCCAATGCGCCCTCGGCCCAGCGGCTGCAACAGGTGCGCCAGAAGCTGAAGGACACGAAAGCCACATGCGTGTTCCGCGAACCGCAGTTTTCCGACAAGGCAGTACAGGTGATCATCGAAGGGACCGATGCGAGGGAAGGCGTGCTTGACCCCATCGGCGCCACATTGCAACCGGGCAAAGACGCCTATCGCGAGCTTCTCACTAACCTTGCCGGGAGCTTGAAGGCCTGCCTCTCTGGCGGCTGATCCTTCACTTTTCCGCCGCATTCCCCCATCATTCCGCGTGGATTCGCGAAAGGTGGTCATGGTGCAGCGCTTTCTCGCTGGTGTGGTGCTTCTGCTGCTCTGGGCCACGGGCGCGGTTGCTCATCCCCATGTCTGGGCCGACATCCGGTCGGGCCTGATCGTCAACGCCGACGGCAAGATTACCGGCGTGCGCAATGAATGGACCTTCGATGAAGGCTACACCGGGTTTGCGCTCGATGGCCTCGATACGGACCACGATGGAGTCTATGGGCCAGATGAAATCCGACCCTTGACGGAAGAGAACATCAAGAACCTTCTGGAATCCGCCTATTTCACCGTGATCCGGCAGAACGGCCATGTGCTGCTGCAAGGTGAGGTTAAGGAATATGGCCAGACCTACGAAGGCGGCCGCCTGACGCTTTACTTCGTGCTGCCGCTGAAGACGCCCGCCGACCCGAAGGCGGGACCCTTTGACTACAAGATCTATGATCCCGACTTCTTCATCGACTTTGCCTACAAGAAGGATGATCCGGTCGAGCTGGAAGGCAATCTGCCTGCGGGCTGCAAGTTTGAACTGAAACCCGTTCCTTCCGACGATGAAATTGCCGAGAAGCGCGACTTCCTCGCCAACAAGGATATCAACTGGCAGAACGACACAGGCGAAGACTTCGGCAGCATCTTCGCGCAGGCCGCTGTCGTTGAATGTGAAAACGCTGCTGCAGCGCCGGCTGCAGCTACCACAGTCAAGGACGAGACACAGATTGCCGAGACGGCGGCGCCCAAGATCGATCCGCGCAAGCTGCTCGTACCGCCGAAGAACCCCGACGGGTCCTTCCAGGTCACACCCTTTACCGAGGACCCGGTGCGCTGGATGCGCGATCACCAGCAGAATTTCTATCGCCAGATGAGGAGTTCGCTGACGGCCATGAACGCCGCATCGCCGCTCACGGCAGGCTGGACGCTGATCCTCCTGAGCTTCATCTACGGTGTCTTTCATGCCGCGGGCCCCGGCCATGGTAAGGCGGTGATTTCCGCCTGGCTGCTGGCCACAGAAAGCGAACTCAAGCGGGGCATACTGGTCGCCGGTCTCAGCGCCTTCTTCCAGTCCCTGACAGCCATTGTGGTGGTGAGCGCCTTGCTGCTCTTCGTGCATGGCGCTGCTGCCATGGCGCGTGACGTTGCAGGCTTCCTTGAAAGCGCCGGCTATCTCATGATCGCAGGGCTTGGCCTTTATCTCATCTGGGGCGCCTTCCCCGGCAGACGGGTAGCACGCCAGGCAGTATCACCCGCCCTTGCAACGGCCGGAGCCCCCGGCAGCCAGCACATGATGCAGGAGCATCATTTCGAGATCACCAATCCCCGTCTTGCGAGCCTGCCCGCAGACCATGTCCATGGCCCCGATTGCGGCTGTGGCCATGCCCACGCGCCTTCGGCAGCGGAAGTGCGCGGCGATGACTGGTCCTTGTGGCGTGGCGTCACCATGGCCTTCGCCGTGGGCTTGCGGCCCTGCTCCGGCGCACTTCTTGTGCTCATCGCGGCCTGGGGCATGGGTCTCTATTGGGCCGGCGTTGTTTCGACTCTGGCCATGGGGCTTGGTGTTTTCATCACCATTTCGGTCATCGCTGCCCTGACCATCTATGGTCGGTCGCTGGCGCTCCGCTATGCCAGTCTCAACGGCCGCAGCCTGAGCCTGACGGTCAAGGGCCTGCGCATTGCCTGCGGCCTCGGCATTGCCCTGCTCGGTGGCCTCATGTTCTGGGCCTCGCTCGGCTCCAGCAATGTGATGCTGTAAGGCGAGGATCGCTCAGGCGCTGACCAACCTGATTGCGGTTTCTGTTTTTGCCGCCAGTGCCGCGAGTCTTTTGTCGGCGGTGATCAGGGTGGCGGCAGATTTCCGGGCGGCAATGACATAAATGCAATCATAAACCGGATGGCCGTGCTCTACCGCCATCATGTAGGCGTCGACAGCGCTCTCCTGTGACGGCAGGATCAAGTCGAACAGATTGTTCAGTTTCTGCAGCGCCGCCTTGCCATGAAACAACAGCGCCATATCCAGACGGGCCATTTTCCAGAAGGCATTGGCGGTTTCTGAGAAGATGAGATCGGGCGCCAGGATTTCACTGGCTTCGCGCACCGCCTCTTCGGCGGCTGCTGAATAGGGAAGCCTGATCATGAGTGCCGCTGCAATATTGGCATCCAGAACGGCACGCATCAGCGTTCGCGATCCTCCCTGATCATGGCGCTGACGTCATGACCGGATGCGTCAGGCCCTTGCTGGCGGAAATGAGCAAGATCCCGCAGTCGCTGGCTGACGGGAAAGCGTTCGCGCACAAAGGACACTTCCTGTGCCGCGATATCGACATCACGTGTGATCCAGCCTGCCTTACGCCACGCCTGGGCATGAACATGGCCCACGGGATTGTTGTTCCAGAACTCGCGTCGCTCATAGGCGGAACGCGGAAGACTTCGGCCGAGAATTTTTGTGAGCTGTGAAAAGCTGAGACGCAGCTCATGACCGGCCTGTCGCTCAAGATGTCTGAAAAGCGGATCATAGATACCCATGCTGTTTAGGTAATACATTATTTTATGCCTTTCAAGAAAATGCAGAATCACTTTATTCCCAACTTGACTTACGTATTCCCATGTGAAAGAACAAAAATAGAACATATATGCTGTCATGCGTACCGACCCTGTGCCCCATTCCGTGATCCGAGGGGCGGCGGGCAGGCTTCCTGCTGCCGCACCGGACCACTCATCCAGCCTTCCGCCCGAACGGCAGGAGGCCCTGAAGATCATTGCCGCGCTCAAGGAACGCATCGCCCGGCAGGAGGGACGCTCATATTTCGAGCCGGGACGCTCCCCCGGACGCAACCTGTCACGGCGGCCTGAGGCCTGGACTTTCGGCCTTCCTGAGATCGACCGGCACCTGCCGGACAGTGGCCTGATGCGAACCGCACTGCACGATATTGCACCAGAGGCTTACGGGGACTTTCCAGCCGCCAGCGCCTTCGCCCTGGCCCTCGCCAGCCGCCTCTTCGCAAGTGCAGCAGAGCGCCGTCCGATGCTATGGTGTCGTCTCGAAAGTGAGAGGCGCGAGTATGGACAGAGCTATGGTCATGGCCTGGAAGATCTTGGCCTGCCGCGCCAGCGCTTTCTAACCCTTACCTTGCGAAAGCCAGTCTCATTGTTCTGGGCCATGGAAGAAGCCTTGAAATCCAAAGCGTTAGCGCTCGTGATTTGCGATGCTGCGCCGCAGCAATGCGACCTGACCGTGAGCCGGCGCCTGTCTCTCGCATGTGCGAAGGGTCACGCTGCAGGGATTCTGACATTTGCTGCGACGCACAAAGAGGCAACGGCGAGCTCCACCCGATGGCGGATCAAAACCGAAAGCTCTCCCAGCCTCCCCCTGGACATGCAGTCACCTGGAACTCCCACCTGGACCGTGAGCCTCATCAAGGCCCGCAATGGCCGTCAGGGCCTCTGGACCGTCACCTGGCAGAAAAATCATGCCCCGCCTCATTTCTCTCTGGTTTCCGGACTTCGCCATCGAACGCTTCCTCCGCACACAGCGGAAGGCGAAGCCGACCCCCGGCAAAGCTATTCCGAAGTCCGCCCGGGCCTTCGCACTGCTTGAGCATGGCGCCAAGGGAATGAGGCTTGCCGCCGTCAACAGGCAGGCCCGGAGCCTCGGCCTGGTCCAGGGGCAGCCCCTGGCGGATGCCCGGGCTGCCGTTCCGGACCTGTTGACAGCTGCTCATGATCCGGAGGCAGACAAGACAAGTCTTCTTGGGCTCTGCCACTGGATGGAACGCTACAGTCCCTGGGTTTCATCGGATGGTGTCGATGGGATACTTCTTAATATCAGCGGCATTGCCCATCTCTTTGGTGGCGAAGAAGCCATGATGAAAGCCATTGGCGAAAGGCTGCAGGGCTATGGCTTCACCAGCCGGCTGGCCTGCGCTGAAACCATCGGCGCAGCCTGGGCCCATGCCCGCTATGGCGGAAAGCCGGGACCGGAAACCCATATCCTGCCGGTTGAAGCCCTGCGCATCGATGCTGCCTCGGCCCAGACCTTGCGGCGCCTCGGCCTCAAGACCATCGGCGCCCTCACCCAGTTGCCGCGAGGCGTGCTTGCCAGCCGGTTCCGTGGCGAGGTGATCCAGGAACATGTGCAACGTCGGTTAGACCAGCTTCTGGGCTTCAGCGACGAGCCCCTGACACCGGTTCATCCACCTGCAGTGTTTCTGGCGCACCGGGCCCTGATGCATCCCGTCATCTCCCATGAGGGGCTAACCACTCTTCTGTGGCGCATGACGCAGGATCTCTGCATCGACCTGGTGGAAAAGGGTCAGGGAGCGCTTCGCCTCGTGCTCAGGCTCTTCCGCAGCGACGGCGGGCGGCTGGACGTGCCGGCAGGGCTCTCCGCCCCCTCCCACGACGCAACGCATATCTTCCGGCTGCTGGAACCCAAGCTCCATGGCCATGATGTTGGCCTGGGGATCGACGCCCTGACGCTGGAAGCCCGTGAAACGGCGCGCGCGGAAACCCGCCAGTATGGCTTCATGGAAGAGGCGCACGACAAGGGTCTGGCCGAACTCAACGACCGCATCCTGAACAGGCAGGAACGCAGCCTCGCCAGCCTCGCGCCTGTCGCCAGCCACATCCCGGAACGGGCCGAACGGGAAACCAGCCTGCCCGGCGCCCTTCCGGTCAAATCACAAGCGCAGGCCGCTGGACGGCCCATGGCCATGCCCCGGCCCCACCTGCTGTTCGACCGCCCCGAGCCCGCCGCCGTCATCGCCACCGTGCCGGACGGGTTACCCGCCGTTCTGGTCTGGCGCCGGGTAAAACGGAAGCTCGTGAAGGTACAGGGGCCTGAACGCATCGCGCCGGAATGGTGGCGGCGCGAGCCCAAGGCCCGCCTTCGCGACTACTACATGGTCGAGGATGAGCGCGGCCGCCGGTACTGGATTTATTGCGAGGGATTTTACGGTGACGAGGAAGGGCCGCCACCCAAGTGGTTCGTGCACGGGCTTTCAGGATGAGCACCGCCTATGCCGAACTGGCCAGTGTCACGAACTTCTCCTTCCTGCGCGGCGGGTCCCATCCGGATGAACTGATCCTGCAAGCCAAGATTCTTGGCCTTCACGCCCTCGCCGTCACCGACCACAACAGCTTTGCAGGCATTGTCCGCAGCCATGCGGCAGCGAAATCCCATGACGTGAAATTCGTGGTGGGCGTACGGCTGAAGCTGTCAGGGCCGCCCGATGGCCAGCCAACAGAACTGCTGGCCTGGCCCACCACGCGCGCCGCCTATGGCAGGCTGTGCCGCCTTCTCTCCCTGGGCCAGCGCCGGGCCGGAAAGGGGCAATGCCTCCTGACGCTTGATGATGTCTGCGCCTTTTCACAAGGAACAGTTTTTGCCTTGCCGCAGGCCCATGCCGCGCATCTGCCAGTGATAGCGGAAGCGCTGAGGGCCCCGCTTTATTTCGCCATGGCCTGCCATCTTGACGGGCGTGACCGGGCCCGCCTCGCGGAAGGGGCTGCTCTTGCACGGCGGTACAAGCTGCCGCTCCTCGCCATCAATGACGTGCTCTACCACCATCCCGGCCGCCGCCCCTTGCAGGATGTGCTCACCTGCATCCGCGAGAAGACCACACTGGCCGAAGCCGGCTACAGGCTTGAGGCCAACAGCGAACGGCACCTCAAGACACCGGATGAGATGGCCCGTCTCTTCCATGCCTATCCGGAGGCCATCGCCAATACGGTGGAGATCGCGGAGGCCTGCCGCTTCTCGCTCGATGAGCTGCGCTACGAATATCCCGACGAGCCCATACCTTCCGGGACAACACCACAAGCCCATCTCGAGCAACTCACATGGGAAGGGGCAAAGGAGCGTTATCCCGCAGGCCTGCCCGAGAAGATCAGGCAGGATCTCGACAAGGAACTGGCCCTCATCAGCAAGCTCAACTACGCGCCCTATTTCCTGACGGTATATGACATCGTGCGTTATGCCCGCAGCCTTGAGCCGCCCATTCTCTGCCAGGGCCGGGGCTCCGCTGCCAATTCCGCTGTCTGCTACATGATCGGCATCACCTCGGTCGATCCGAGCCAGATCGAGCTCCTCATCGACCGCTTCATTACCGAGGAGCGCCAGGAGCCGCCCGACATCGACGTCGATTTCGAGCACGAACGGCGTGAGGAGGTGATTCAGTATCTCTACGCGCGCTATGGCCGCGAACATGCAGGGCTTGCCGCCACCGTCATCACCTATCGCGGCCGCTCAGCCATGCGCGAGGTGGGCAAGGTCATGGGGCTTTCGGAGGATGTGACCAGCGCACTTGCCGGTTCCGTCTGGGGCATCTCTCCAGATGGGCCGAAGGACAAGCGCCTGCGCGACATCGGCCTCGACCCCGGAGACGAATTACTCGATCACGCCCTGAAGCTTTCCACGGAGATTGCGGGTTTTCCCCGTCACCTGTCCCAGCATGTCGGCGGCTTCGTTCTCACCCGTGAACGCCTCGACGAAACCGTGCCCATCGGCAATGCCGCCATGAAAGATCGCACTGTCATCGAATGGGACAAGGATGATCTCACCATTCTCGGCATGCTCAAGGTCGATGTGCTGGGCCTCGGCATGCTCACCTGCATCCGCAAGGCACTTGACCTGATCGAGGCCTGGTATGGCCAGTGCTATACGCTGTGGAACATCCCACGCGAGCAAAAGCCTGTCTACGACATGCTCTGCAAGGCCGACTCCATCGGTGTCTTCCAGGTGGAAAGCCGCGCCCAGATGAACATGCTTCCACGCCTCAGGCCACGCATATTCTATGATCTCGTGATCGAAGTGGCGATCGTGCGCCCCGGCCCTATCCAGGGCAACATGGTGCATCCCTATTTGCGGCGGCGGCAAGGTCTCGAAAAAGCTGAGTATCCGTCACCCGGAGGGGACGGGAAAAACAAGAATGAGCTTCAAGACATTCTTGGCCGAACCCTCGGCGTGCCGCTCTTCCAGGAACAGGCCATGAAGCTCGCCATGGTCGCAGCCAAGTTCACGCCTTCCGAGATCAATGACCTGCGTTTTGCCATGGCCACTTTCCGCCGTCGCGGCACCATTGAAAGGCTAGAAGAAAAAATGGTGAGCCGTATGGTGGCGCGCGGCTATGATCCTGACTTCGCCCAGCGCTGCTTCAACCAGATCAAGGGCTTTGGCGAATATGGCTTCCCCGAGAGCCACGCTGCGAGCTTTGCCCATCTCGTCTATGTCTCGGCCTGGATCAAATGCGAATATCCCAGTGTTTTCGCCTGTGCCCTGCTCAATTCGCAGCCCATGGGTTTCTATGCACCGGCCCAGATCGTGCGCGATGCGCGCGAACATGATGTGACGGCCCTGCCGCCGGATGTGAGCCATTCCGAGTGGGACTCAACACTGGAGGAAGAGGAAAATCCCCGCCGTATTCCCGAACGAAAAGACACCGCGTCAAAAGCGTGGTGGAGAAAACCCCTTGCTCTCCGCCTCGGCCTGCATCAGGTCGATGGCTTGAAGGAAGAGGATGCGAAGACCATCGCAAGCTTCTTCCGCGCTTTACCGAAAGCCAATGTCCCGCCCGTGACGATCCTGGCCGGGTTGCGGGATGAAGGCATATCCATCGCCAGTCTTGAAAAGCTTGCCGCCGCAGATTGTTTCCGCTCGCTTAGTCTCGATCGCAGGCAAGCGCTCTGGGAGATCAAGGGGTTGTCGAAATCAAAGCCGCTTCCGCTTTTTGCACATGCCAATGTCCCGGATCACGGCATCGAACCTCCAGTGCAGCTGCCGCTCATGCCGCTCTCGGAGCATGTGGTGAACGACTACCAGACGCTGCGCCTGTCCCTCAAGGAACATCCGATGACTTTCCTGCGGGCCCGCTGCACGGAGAACGGCGTCATCAGCAACGCCCAGCTCACGGAAACGCGCGACGGCCAATCTATCGCCATTGCCGGCGTGGTTCTGGTGCGGCAAAGGCCGGGCTCGGCCAATGGCGTTGTCTTCCTGACCCTTGAGGATGAATTTTCCATCTGCAATGCGGTGATCTGGCCTGATGTGCTGGAGCGTTATCGCGCCATCGTCATGGGAGCACGCCTGATGATGATCCGTGGCCGCGTGCAAAAGGCAGATGAAATCACCCATGTCGTGGCGGCACATATTGAAGACCGGAGCCACTGGCTCATGACGCTCACCGAAGACGGGACAACGATGCGAAGCGTGCTCGCCCGGGCCGATGAAGTGAAAAAGCCGGGGCCGGATCCCGGCCAGCATCAGCGCAGCTCAACGCGGCATCCACGCAACATCCGCGTCATTCCCAAGAGCCGGGACTTTCATTGAGGCCTTCACACGACCTTCAGCACCACGGCACGGCTGGGGGTGGTTGCAACCTCACCCGGCATGGAAACATAGGGCTCGGTGACTTCGGCCAACATCACGCGCCCGGCTTTTGCAAACGCATCAACCCGTGCCGAAAAGCCACCATCCCAGAGTGTTCCCTTGACCGTCAGCACGATCACGCCACCGCGCCGGCAGATGCGGACAAGTTCATCGAGCCCCTCCGGCCCGACATGGCCAGAGGTGAAAACACCGGCCGAAACGATCCCGGCATAAGCGCCATCTGCAAAAGGCAAGGCCCCGCCAAGCGCCATGCAATGAAAACCCGTGTAACATTGCTTCAACCGGGCCACGGCCAGCATGCCTTCGGAAATATCGAGGGCCTCCACCTCAGGATAGCCTGCGATCCGCAGCCACTCACCAATCAGGCCCGTGCCCGCACCGGCGTCCAGTATGGGTGCATCACCCCTGGGCAAATGCCGGGCGAGCAGCGCAAGGCAGATCGAAGGATGACGATAGCCAGCCTGGGCCATCTCGGCTTCATAGGTCGCAGCCCATTTGTCGTAGAGCGCGGCAACATCGGCAGGCTTCTTGGCCTCATACACCGCGCCCAGAAAACCCTCATGACCGCCACCTGTCATCGCAAACCTCTTTTGATTTTTCCAATTCATGATAGCCTCGCAGCCATCATGTCGCCAGAGGAAGAGGCCGAAGTCCGCGCCGTCATCGAAACGGTGCCCATGCTGTGGGGCTACCATGGCCCCATCACACGGCTGGGTGGCCTCACCAACCGTGTCTACCGCCTCTCGAGCGCCGTCCTGCGCATCCCCGGAAAGGGAACGGAAGAATACATCAACCGCGGCAATGAAACGACGGCAGCCCGCGTTGCCGCCGACGCCGGGGTGAGCCCGGAAGTGCTCTATGCCGATTCCGCATCCGGCGTCATGGTGACCCGCCTCATCACCGATGCCGTCACGATGTCACCCGAAGCTTTCAAGGACAGGGCAGGCGCCCCCGCCCGCGCCGGCGAGGCCTTTCATCGCCTGCACAGCTCGGGTGGTGTCTTTCCTTTCCGTTTCGAACTCTTCGCCATGATCGACGACTACCTGAAAGTGCTCGCTGGGAAGGATGTGGAACTGCCCGAGGGCTACCACGATGTTGTCAAGGAAGCGCAGACAATCCGCGCCGTGCTCGCCCGCAATCCTGTGCCGCTGGCCCCCTGCCACTGCGACCCGCTTTGCGAAAATTTCCTCGACACCGGTGCGCGCATGTGGATCGTCGACTGGGAATATTCCGGCATGAACGACCCGATGTGGGATCTGGGTGATCTTTCCGTCGAAGGCGCTTTCAGCGAAGCCCAGGATGAAGAGATGCTGCGCGCTTATTTCGGCGGGCCACCCAAGGCCTCAGATCACGGCCGCATGGTGATCTACAAGGCCATGTGCGATCTGCTCTGGACTCTCTGGGGCCTGATCCAGCACGCCAACAAGAACCCGGCCGACGATTTCCATGCCTATGCCATGAACCGCTTCAACCGCTGCCGTGCGCTGATGGCGAAGCCCGGCTTCGCCAAGCATGTGAAAGCCGTCTGATCCCAAATCTTCAGGCCCACCTGATGGCATAGACCTGCGGCAGCGTACCCGTCACATGCTGCCAGGAATCTCCTTGATCTTCGCTCACCCAGACATTGCCGGTTGTCGATCCCATGGCGAGAAGCTCTCCGCTGTCATCGACAGCCAGGCCATGGCGGAACACCACGTCATAGGCATGTTTCTGCGGCAGGCCCTTCTTGAGGCTTCTGAAAGTCTTGCCGCCATCGCGCGTCCGCGTGACAACCAGCGCGCCATCGACTGGAATGCGTTTCTCGTCCTTGATACCGGGCACAAACCAGGCCGTCCCCGCATCCCGGGGATGAACAGCGACACCAAAACCAAAGGACGAAGGCTTGGCCTTCACTTCCGTCCACGACACGCCATCATCCACCGACCGCCAGATTCCACAATGATGCTGCACCCAGAGTTTCGAAGGATCCCCCTGGCATTGAACCATCATGTGCGGATCCTGTGTGTCCGGGTTGGCGGCCTCCTCTACCGGCCCCTGATCATAGCGCATGCCATGCGCTGATTGCTTCCAGGTCAGCCCGCCATCCTTTGTCACCCAGACACCACCGCAGGATATGGCAACGCGCACCGTATCCGGATCGCGCGGATCAACACAAATGGAGTGGATGCCTGGAATATCCGCGCCGCCACCCATCCACTTGTTACGATCGGGATGCCGCCAGAGCGATTCCATCAACTCCCAGCTCTCGCCACGATCACGGCTGCGGAACAGGCCGCCCGGCATGGTTCCACACCAGAGCGTGCCCTTCTGCCGAGGGCCCCCGGCCTCAAGTGACCAGATGAGTTGTGTCGACCAGTTCACCGGCTTGCCCCAGCCGTCGTTGTCGACGAGGCCATCAGGCTTCGGCGGGTAGGCCGGAGTAGCGATTTCGTGCCACGTTTTTCGACCGCGATCGCGGCGGTGCAACTTGATGCCGAAATGACCGTGGTTGAGCGTGGCATAGTCCGTGCCATCGCGACGGTCCCGCAGCATCAGCGTCACGTTGTCCGCAAGGAAATGGCCATCCCTGACCTTCCAACCGGCCCGCCCCTTTCCAATCTCGAAGAGCCCCTTGCGTGTCGAAACCATTACAGTCGGTGCCATTGGGGCCTCCTGTTGCTATCCGCCCGAAAGGGCCTGCATGACCCAGACCTGGGCGCCGGGTTTCACGCTGTCAGAAAGATGGTGCCGGTCAAAAATGGCCTGACCGTCGATGAGGATGCGCATATGCTTGCGCAGTGCCCCCTGATCATCCAGCACATAGTGGCGAAGCCGGGGATTGGAAGCAAAGGCGCCATCAAGCACTGACTTCACCGTGCCGCCCGTGCTTTCGACGCTGGGGCAGTCCACATGCCGACGGAGGTTGGACGTGAAGTGAACCGTGGCCATGGATTGAAAATATCACTTTAGCGTGCCTGCGCAAGGCTGCACTGGATTGCGCCTGGAACCTCGGATATGCAGGACGCCATGTCTCCGGGCGATGTTTCCGATCTGATAGGCCGCGTCGCCCTGGGCGACCGCAATGCGTTCGGGAAGCTCTACGATGCGACCTCGGCGAAACTTTTCGGCATCTGTCTTCGTGTCTTGAAGGACAGAACGGATGCTGAAGATGTGCTGCAGGAAACCTATGTCAAGATATGGAACAACGCGGGCCGCTACCGGACAACGGGCTACAGCCCGATCACCTGGCTCGTGACCATCGCCCGGAACCAGGCCATCGACCGCTTGCGCAGCCGCAAGCCGGAATCTGATGAACTTGCCGCCGCCGAGGACGTGGCGGATAGCGCTGTGACGCCGGAACAAGCCTTGCTGCAAGGCAATGAAGGTGGCCGTTTGCGCCAGTGTCTCGAAAAATTGCCGCCAGACCGGGCCGACGCGGTCAAGGCAGCCTACATGGAAGGCTATAGCTATCAGGAGCTGGCCGACCGGCTCGGGCAGCCGATCAACACGATCAGGACCTGGTTGCGCCGCAGTCTGGCCAGCCTGAGGGAATGCCTTTCATCATGAACAGCAGAACCCCGGGCCCCTCTCACGATGACAGCCTGCGCGCCGCAGAATATGCGCTGGGCGTGCTGCGTGGACCTGCGCGCGAGGACTTTGCCAGGAGGGCAGCACAGGATCCCGCACTTGCAGCCGAACTCCGGGCCTGGGAGGAGCACTTCTCGCAATTTGCCGAGGAAGTCTCGCCGGTGGTTGCACCGCCGCAGCTTCGGACACGGATCGAACAGCGCCTCTTTCACAGTGAGGCCCGCGCGAAGCCTTCACTTTGGAACAGCCTGGGATTCTGGCGCGGCCTCGCCACCGCTTCGCTTGTTGCGGTGCTGGCAATCGGCGCATGGACACTTCGCCCACAGAATGAGGTGCCCGCCACATCGCAACTCGTGGCCGAGGTCGCGGGCGCGGCAAGCCAGTTCAGGCTTGTGGCCCTCTACGATACGGCCAAGGGCGAGTTGCGCCTGAACCGCACAGCCGGCACCGCCGCTTCGGGCCGCAGCTTCGAGCTTTGGTTGATTGCAGGCCAGGACGCACCGGTATCCTTGGGCGTGCTGCCAGCCGAGACTGCCAGCCGCATCGCCGTGCCCGACGCACTCCGCAGCAAATTTGCCGGCAGCGTGCTGGCCATCAGTGACGAACCTGAAGGCGGTTCCCCCACCGGCGTTGCGACCGGACCCGTCGTCGCCACCGGCCAGCTTACGCAAATCTGATCACGAATTTGTCATCGGCTTTTCTCCGCCGGGCTGAAACCTTCTCGCACGCCTTCCCGTGACTGCAAGTGACCCCGCCGATGTGGGGCGACAAAAACTTGCAACTTTCAAACGGAGAGACACATGAAAGCCCTTCGCACCCTCCTGATCGCCACGCTGCTTGGCGCAAGCGCCACTGCTGCTCTTGCTGCCAGCAATCCCGATGTGGGCGGCGCACCGATGTTCGAAGACAAGAACATCATCGAGAATGCCGTGAACTCCAAGGACCACACCACACTCGTAGCCGCGGTGAAGGCCGCTGGTCTTGTGGAAACCCTGCAGGGCAAGGGCCCCTTCACGGTTTTCGCACCGACGAATGAAGCCTTTGCAGCGCTTCCCGCCGGCACCGTTGAGAATCTGCTGAAGCCTGAGAACAAGGATACGCTGGTGAAGATCCTCGCCTGCCACGTGGTTGCGGCCAACGCCATGGCAGCCGACGTGAACAAGATGGCGATGGATGACGGCGGCACGCATGAAGTGACGACTGTCGGTGGCTGCAAGCTCTGGCTCTCGGTCAAGGACAATGTCGTCTGGATCAAGGATGAAGCCGGCGGCATGGCCAAGGTGACGATTGCCGACGTCAAGCAGTCGAACGGCGTCATCCATGTCATCGACAAGGTGCTCCTGCCGAAGATGTAAGCGGCCAACCCTGATCAAGGCCTTCTCCGGTTCCTCCCGCCGGGGAAGGCCTCACGACGGAGCTTCCCATGGACAGGCAAAGACAGGGCCGGTTGATCCGGCGGCAGAGACCGGCGACCCGCATCACCCACTGGATCTGGGCCATCTGCCTCTTCTTCCTGCTGCTGTCAGGACTGCAGATCTTCAATGCCCATCCAGCGCTCTATCTCGGCAATGAATCCGGCTTCGCCTACGACAACGAAATCTTCTCGTTCGAAGGCTTTCCGTCCTGGCTGACCATTCCCTCCACCCGCGATCTGGCGACAGGCCGTGTCGTTCATTTTTTCTTCGCCTGGCTGTTCGTGGCGAACCTGCTCCTCTGGTTGGCCGCATCGCTGCGCAACAGGCACCTTCGCAAAGACCTGATCCCGAGCCGCAGGGACATTGAAGCACTGCCGCAAGACATCCGCGATCATGCGCGCCTGCATCTCGTCCACAGCGTGCGCTACTCGCCACTGCAGAAACTCGCCTATGGCGGCGTGCTCTTCGTGCTGTTCCCCCTCATCATCCTCACCGGCCTCAGCATGTCACCCGGCATGAATGCGGTGATGCCCTGGTTTCCCGAACTCTTCGGTGGGCGGCAGACAGCGCGGACCATCCATTTTGCGGTCATGGTTCTCTTCGTCGCCTTCTTCGCCGTGCACATGGCGATGATCCTGCTGGCCGGCCCGCTCAATGAGCTGCGCTCCATCATCACCGGCCGCTACCGCCTCTCACCCCGTACACCCCGGCTAGAGCAAACCCATGTCTAGGCTGATCCTCTCGCGCCGCAGGCTGCTGCACTCCGGGCTTACGGCCGCAGCGGCACTGCCTCTTGCAGGTTGCGACAGTTTCGATTTCCTGCGCGAGCGCTCCAATCCGGTGCGGCGATTTCTGATGAGCGCCAACGGTCTCACCTACCGCGCCCAGCGGCTGCTCCAGTCGGCAGATCAGCTGGCAACGGAGTTTTCCGCCAGCGACATCCGCCAGGGACAGAAGCCCAATGGTTCGGTGAACCCCGACACGCCGGAATATCTGTCCCTGAAGCAGACAAATTTCGCCGACTATGTGCTGGAAGTGGACGGCCTAGTGGAACGGCCCATGCGCTTCCCGCTCGATGCCATTCGCAACATGCCCGCCCGCACCCAGATCACCCGCCACGACTGCGTGGAGGGCTGGAGCACCATCGCCAAATGGCATGGCGTGCCGCTGAAGCTCATTCTCGATCAGGTCGGTATAAGGCCTGCTGCGCGCTACGTGATGTTTCATTGTTTTGACGCGCCGACGAAGTCCCTGAGCGGCCTCGACTTCTACTACGAGTCGATTGACCTCATTGATGCCCGCCACCCACAGACCATCCTCGCCTATGCGATGAATGACACCCCGCTCCCCGTTGCGCATGGGGCACCGCTGCGGGTGCGGGTGGAGCGCCAGCTTGGCTACAAGATGGCGAAGTACATTCGCCGGATCGAACTGATCTCGGACTTCTCCCAGTTCCGGGATGGCCAGGGCAGCTACTGGGCCGACCGGGGCTATGAATGGTATGCGGGAATCTAGTGCAGCAATAACCTTTCAATTCGGGCCCGACTTGGCGTATTGAGCCCGCCTCATGAAACGGCGCCTTTTTCTTGCAGCCCTCCTCTGGCCGGCCACGGCCCGGGCCCATTCCTACAAGGCCGGCGACATCGCCATTGGCCATGCCTGGGCGCTGCCGAGCAACATTCCTGACGGCCAGGTCTTCATGCCGCTGGCCAACCTGGGCAAGAGCGACGATGCACTCGTGGGCGCGCGCAGCGACATCTGCAGCTTCATCGAGCTGCGGCGCAATGCCCGCTATGATGATCCGCCCGAGACGCAGTTCAGCCTTCCCCCCGGAAAGCCCTTCCCGATGCGGCCACAGGCTGCACATCTTCGTCTGGTAGGCCTTGCGAGGCCGCTGGCCCTGGATGAACGCTTCACAATGGTTCTGGATTTCCTCAACAACGGGGAGGCCGAAATCGAAATACATGTCGAACACGCCCCCGGAGACTGATGGATGAAAGCCAAGATTACCTGGATCAATGGACGCGCCTTCCTCGGCGAGAGCGGCTCCGGCCATTCCGTGGTGATGGACGGTGCGCCGGAAGCGGGCGGCCGCAATATCGGTGTGCGTCCCATGGAGATGTTGCTGCTGGGCCTCGGCGGCTGCACCGCCTTTGACGTGGTCCATATCCTCGAGAAGTCGCGCGAGAAGGTGACGGGTGTTGAAATCGAACTCGACGGCACCCGCGCCGCGGAAGACCCGAAGGTATTCACCGGTGTAAAGCTGACCTATGTCTTCAAGGGCAAAGGCCTCAAGCCAGCCACGGTCGAACGTGCCGTACAGCTCTCGGCGGAGAAATACTGCTCTGCCTCAAAAATGTTCGAAACCACCGCAAAGCTCGAACACGCGTGGCGAATTGAGGAAGCGTGATGTGGAAAGAGCTTCTGCTGGTTGCAACCGTTCTGGCAGGAGCGGAACCCAAGGCCCTGAATGGCCCCGAGATCATCGCAGCCTTCGATGGCCATACCATCAGCGGGGCCTATGCCGACGGAACGGCCTTCCGTGAAACCTATCTTTCGGGCGGTCGCATCAATTATTGGGATCCCCGCGGGGACTTCACCGGTACCTGGTCGGTCACCAACAATCTCTTCTGCACCTTCTATGATCAGCCGGGCGACAGCCAGGGCCTTGTCGGCGGTTGTTTCCGGGTCGAGATGATCGGCAGGAACTGCTTCGATTTCCTGGTGGCCGCGGCCAGCAGCGAAGAAGCCCTCGACCCCAAGGCCCGGCCGCAATACACGGCCCGGGGCAGCATTGATGGTGCGCCCTCGACCTGCCCCGATCCCTTGCAGGTTTGACGGCAGGCCCAACTGGCCTATGCTTGCCCTGAGATGTCGCCGTTTGATTATATCCTTCCCGTTGCCCTCGGCATCGGCCTCGCCGCTGCGACAGGCTTCCGCGTCTTCGTGCCGCTTCTGGTGGCGGGACTGGCGGCCCGCGAGGGATACCTGCCATTGTCGGAAGGCTTCATGTGGGTGACCACAACGCCAGCCCTTTTGATGCTGGCGATTGCGGCGCTGGCAGAAGTGGCGGCCTATTACATCCCGGTCATCGACAACCTGCTGGATGGCATTGCCGGGCCGACGGCCATCGGCGCAGGGATTGCCGTGTCATATGCCGTCATGGGCGATCTGCCACCTATGATCAAATGGACCCTGGCGATCATTGCCGGGGGAGGCGCTGCAGCCGCAACGCAGGGAGCAACCACCCTCCTGCGCGGCACCTCGACCGTGCTGACAGCCGGTCTGGGCAACAGCGTGCTTTCGACCGGCGAACTGGTGGGGGCCTTGCTGCTCTCGCTTTTGGCGATCCTGCTCCCCATATTGGCGGCGGCAGCAGCCGTCGTTCTGATCATCGTCATCTGGCGCTTCGTCACCCGTACCCGGAGAAGCCCTCCGGCAGGAGCGCCGCAGTGATGTTGACTTGAGCCCGTTGCTGCCGGAAAGGACCTTCCGGCGCCTCCGGCCCCCGCACTGAACAGACCCATGCCATGAAATTCCAATCCCGAGAAAAGGCTTCAGCCCCCGCCCGCCTGCGCCAGTTCGTCTGGCCGCGCAGCGGCTTCAAGCGCGCCTGGACCTATCTGCTCTATCGCATGGCGCGGATGAAAGCCTCGCCACACAAGCTGGCGCTTGGCTTTGCCATCGGCGCCTTTGCCAGCTTCACCCCGCTTCTCGGACTGCACATCATCCTTGCCGCAGCACTGGCCTTCCTGCTGCGTGCCAATGTCATTGCTTCGGCCATTGGAACGGCGCTTGGCAATCCACTCACCTTGCCGTTGATGTGGGTTGCTTCCTATGATCTGGGCGCTTGGATCCTAAGGCTGGATTCCCAGGCGCCAGCCTCGTTCGGCGGTCCGCCGAATGCCAACACAGGCGGCATTGCCCATGACTGGAGTCTCACAGCCCTGAGGGATGGCTGGACTGCACTCGAGCCATTCATCTGGCCGCTGATGCTGGGCAGTGTCATCCTCGGTTCACTCTTCGGCCTGCTTTTCTATGTGATCATCCGGCGTGCCGTAATGCGCATCCAGGCCTCAAGGCCTGTGCCAGCCAAGCCCTGATGGCGCAGACGCTGTGACCGCCGGTCCGCCATTCGAGATTTTTCTGGTCGCCATTCCGGGGCTCGAAGAAGCGCTATGCACCGAGGCCAGGGCAAAAGGTTTCCAGGATGCGGCCGTGACCACGGGCGGCGTGCGCCTGAAAGGGCGCTGGCCCGACGTCTGGCGCGCCAATCTCGAACTGCGTGGCGCCAGCCGCGTGCTGGCGCGCATCGGTTCTTTTCGCGCCCTGCATCTCGCCCAACTCGACAAGCGTGCCCGCGTCTTCCCTTGGCGCGAGACATTGCGACCCGATGTGCCGGTGGCTGTCGAAGCCACGTGCAAGCGCTCCCGCATCTATCATTCGGGCGCAGCGGCCCAACGCATTGCCACTGCCATCCGGGAGGAACTGGGCGCACCGGTGTCGGCCGAAGCGGATGTCGTGATCAAGGCGAGGATCGAGGATGATCTCGTCACACTCAGCGTCGACACGTCCGGTGGGCTTCTGCACAAGCGAGGCCATAAGCAGGCCATGGCCAAGGCGCCCATGCGGGAAACCATGGCCGCTCTCTTTCTCGCCAGCTGCAACTTCAATGGCAGGGAGCCGGTGCTCGACCCGATGTGCGGGTCGGGAACCTTTGTGATCGAGGCAGCCGAGATCGCCGCTGGGCTGAAGCCTGGCCGCGATCGTGATTTCGCCTTTGAGGAGCTGGCGACTTTCGATCCCGCAAGGTGGGAGATGCTGCGCAAGACGGCCGCGGGAACCGAGGCACGCCCCTGGTTCTACGGCAGCGACCGCGACGCCGGCGCCATTACCGCTGCAAGGGCCAATGCGGCACGCGCCGGTGTCGATCATCTCACGCATTTTGCTCAAGCGGCGGTGAGCGACATCGCGCCACCTGAAGGATCGCCGGGCCTGGTCGTCTGCAACCCGCCCTATGGCGCCCGCATCGGCGAGAAGAAACCGCTCTTCGGCCTCTATGGCGCACTCGGCAAGGCGTTGCTCGCGCGCTTTTCCGGCTGGCGCGTCGGGCTGATCACCAGCGATGAAAGCCTGGCGCGGGCGACGGGCCTGCCCTTTCTGCCAAAGGGCAAGCCGGTGCTGCATGGTGGATTGCGGGTCTATCTGTTTGCAACACGTCCGTTGCCCTGATCAGATGCGGTTGAAGCGAACCGGTCTCCAACAGGAGACTCGGGAAGCGGCGCCCGCAGAAGATCCTCCACCAGGACACTGACGAGCTGCATCCGGCCCTGCGTTCCGGACTTGCGATAGATGGCATTCAGCTGTGCCTTTACAGTGGCTTCTGCCGAGCCACGCAGATCAGATATCTCGGCAATCGAATAGCCCTTGATCGTGAAGGACGCGACGTCCTGCTCGGCTGCCGTCAGTTTCCACTGCTGGAAATAGCTCTCCATCACAGAAGCCAGAGCTCCCGATGCCACGGCGAGCCCCTGTTTCATTTGTTGCTGCTGGCGGAGCAGGGCACTGAGAACACGGATTTCAACGACAACACCGATCAAAAGGGCGAGTGTCGCGAGCCCCTCGGGGACAAGATGCGTAACGGAGGCGAGCGACTCCATGTCGCTCACCACGTCGAACACGAAGAAAATGGCGCACAGCAATTGCGCCACGATCACGAAAAGCAGGGTTACACCCTGCTTGGTCAAATGCGTAAAGAAACTGGCCATGATGTCCCGGCGGCGACCGGGGCGATCATCACAGGGGGCCGGTCGTCTCCTTGTAGCCGCTGATCATGGCCTTTGGAAGATTGACACGCAGCCGGCGGCTTTCAATGAGAACAGCTGCAACGTGGATGGCGACCGATATCTCCGCCCAGGTCACGAGCGCAACATGCGTGTCTTCAACCCATTGCACCCCGAAGAAGCGCACCGTCGTCATCATGTAGCCGGTCGTCGCAATGGCCGCGAGCGTCACAAGCAAATTGTAGATCATGAGCGCACCGAGTGGCGTGTGTCCAAGATGGACCTTACGCTGCCCTGTCAACATCTCGCGGAGCTGGCGTATGGCGCCGGAGACTGAAGGTAGAAAATCCCGGAAGCGAGCGTGCCTGGTCCCGACAAATCCCCAGATGATACGGGCGAGGATCAGCGCGGCGACCGCATAGCCGATGTAATGATGCAGGCTGTGCTCAGGATTTGTGTAGAGGGCATTGGCGGCAAAGAGAACGACAAGCGTCCAATGGAAGATGCGGACAAAGATGTCCCAGACGAAGTGGCGGGTCATGGCATGTACTGCTTTGAGCATTGAGGGGATTGCGTGCCGGGCGCCATAGGCGAACCCGGCACGGATGAGCCATCCTCAGCCCTGGTCGCCGTCTTCCTCGCCATCGCTCTTGAGGATCTGCAACTTGTCATCGAGGTAAATCTCGAGCGTCTTGCCGTCTTTCACGGCATAAACTTCGATCTTGCCGTCCTCCATCTGAACCTTGCGGACATCATAGCCCTTGGCGGTCATTTCTGCCGTGACCTTTGCCTTGAGGGCGGGATCGATGTCTTCCGATGCCAGTGCATGCGGAATCTGAGCCAGGGCAAAGCCAAGCATTGCGGCGGCGGAGATGGACTTGATCAGGGACATGATAACTACCTTCTTGCGGTTTCGGATCAGCGGCGTGATTGCCGCTGCTGCCCCCGATTTGAGAGGTCGCAGCCTCGCGGGGAATCCGCTTTCAGGACGAAACTGCCCCCGTACAACTCGAGTTTTATGGCGGAAGCCGCCCATGTCCCGGCCTGCAAAAGAAAAACGCCGCTGCAGTGATGCAACGGCGTCGCTACTCTTTATGGGTGGAATGTTAGATCAGATGCCCTTGAACAGGCAGCCGGCTGCCAGGACGACAAAGGCAATGGTCATGATCCAGACCGAAGCCAGAGGAATGAAGGCGACAACGCCAAGTGCCGCCAGCACGCCGATGATGGCAATGATCACAGAAATGATGAAAACGACCGTTGTTGGTGCGCTCAGGTTCATGGGCTCCTCCCGTTTTTGATTCCCGGCAGCAGCCTAACACAACCATTCCGCGAAAACAAAACCCGCCGTACATTCCTGAACGGCGGGTTTTGATGTCGAATATCGTGATGAAGGATTTGCTGTCTTTCGCAGGCCTGGCAGCGACCTACTCTTCCGCGTCTTAGGACGAAGTACCATTGGCGCTGGGGCGATTTACGGCCGAGTTCGAGATGGGATCGGGTATGGACACCCCGCCAAAGCCACCAGGCCGGCGAAGGACAGCATGCACATTTTTCGAAACTGTGTTCTGTTTGAGATCGTCGCTGATCGCTCTGATGGTGATCATCAATAATGAGAGCGATTCAAGCCGTTCGAACGATTAGTACCGGTAAGCTGCAGACATTACTGCCCTTCCACATCCGGCCTATCAACGTGGTCGTCTTCCACGGTTCTCAAGGGAATTCTTGTTTTGAGGTGGGTTTCCCGCTTAGATGCCTTCAGCGGTTATCCCGTCCACACATAGCTACCCTGCTGTACCGCTGGCGCGATAACAGGTCCACCGGAGGTGTGTTCATCCCGGTCCTCTCGTACTAAGGACAAATCCTCTCAAAATTCCTACAATCACGGCAGATAGGGACCAAACTGTCTCACGACGTTTTGAACCCAGCTCACGTACCACTTTAATCGGCGAACAGCCGAACCCTTGGGACCTTCTCCAGCCCCAGGATGTGATGAGCCGACATCGAGGTGCCAAACGATTCCGTCGATATGGACTCTTGGGAATCATCAGCCTGTTATCCCCGGCGTACCTTTTATCCGTTGAGCGATGGCCCTTCCACGCGGGACCACCGGATCACTATGGCCGTCTTTCGACTCTGCTCGACTTGTCAGTCTCGCAGTCAGGCAGGCTTATGCCATTGCACTCAACGACCGATTTCCGACCGGTCTGAGCCCACCTTCGCACGCCTCCGTTACTCTTTGGGAGGCGACCGCCCCAGTCAAACTGCCTGCCATGCGCTGTCTCGGACCCGGATGACGGGTCGCGGTTAGACATCCATGACGATAAGGGTGGTATTTCAAGGATGACTCCACCAGAGCTGGCGCCCCGGCTTCAAAGTCTACCACCTATCCTACACATGCCGACACGAATGCCAGCGCAAAGCTGCAGTAAAGGTGCACGGGGTCTTTCCGTCTGACCGCAGGAACCCCGCATCTTCACGGGGAATTCAATTTCACTGAGTCTATGCTGGAGACAGCGGGGAAGTCGTTACGCCATTCGTGCAGGTCGGAACTTACCCGACAAGGAATTTCGCTACCTTAGGACCGTTATAGTTACGGCCGCCGTTTACCGGGGCTTCAATTCGGTGCTTGCACACCTCCTTTTAACCTTCCGGCACCGGGCAGGCGTCAGACCCTATACGTCATCTTACGATTTCGCAGAGCCCTGTGTTTTAGTTAAACAGTCGCTACCCCCTGGTCTGTGCCCCCAATGCCTAGTTGCCTAAGCACTGGGCCTCCTTATCCCGAAGTTACGGAGGTAAATTGCCGAGTTCCTTCAGCATAGTTCTCTCAAGCGCCTTGGTATACTCTACCAGTCCACCTGTGTCGGTTTCGGGTACGGTCTGATGTTGGAGCTATTTCCTGGAACCGCTTGGAAGCCGGGTCAATCCAATAAGACCCGACAGCGTACGCGATCCGTCACTACCAACTGGCTGAGGAATATTCACCTCATTCCCATCGACTACGCCTTTCGGCCTCGCCTTAGGGGCCGGCTAACCCTGCGGAGATTAACTTTACGCAGGAACCCTTGGACTTTCGGCGACAGTGTCTTTCACACTGTTTGTCGTTACTCATGTCAGCATTCGCACTTCCAATACCTCCAGGAGCCCTCACGGGTCTCCCTTCGTTGGCTTATGGAACGCTCCGCTACCGCTTGCACAAAGTGCAAACCTTAAGCTTCGGCTCGTGGCTTGAGCCCCGATACATTTTCGGCGCAGGAACCCTTGTTTAGACCAGTGAGCTGTTACGCTTTCTTTAAAGGATGGCTGCTTCTAAGCCAACCTCCTGGTTGTTTTGGGATTCCCACATCCTTTCACACTTAGCCACGAATTGGGGGCCTTAGCTGTAAGTCAGGGTTGTTTCCCTCTCCACGACGGACGTTAGCACCCGCCGTGTGTCTCCCGTGCAGTACTTCCGGGTATTCGGAGTTTGGTTAGGATTGGTAATGCGGTAAGCACCCCTCACCCATCCAGTGCTCTACCCCCCGGAGTATTCACACGAGGCGCTACCTAAATAGCTTTCGCGGAGAACCAGCTATTTCCGAGTTTGATTGGCCTTTCACCCCTAGCCACAAGTCATCCGAGACTTTTTCAACAGGCACCGGTTCGGTCCTCCAGTAAGTGTTACCTTACCTTCAACCTGCTCATGGCTAGATCACCCGGTTTCGGGTCTAATCCGACGAACTGAACGCCCTGTTCAGACTCGCTTTCGCTGCGCCTACACCTACCGGCTTAAGCTTGCTCGTCAGATTAAGTCGCTGACCCATTATACAAAAGGTACGCGGTCACCCAGGACGAACCTTGAGCTCCCACTGTTTGTAAGCATTCGGTTTCAGGTGCTGTTTCACTCCCCTCGTCGGGGTGCTTTTCACCTTTCCCTCACGGTACTTGTTCACTATCGGTCGCTGAGGAGTACTTAGGCTTGGAGGGTGGTCCCCCCACGTTCAGACAGGATTTCACGTGTCCCGCCTTACTCATGTCCCAACTGTTCGCAGATCCGTACGGGGCTATCACCCATTATTGCGTGGTTTCCCAACCACTTCCGGTAACTTACAGTCAGGCACTGGCCTGGTCCGCGTTCGCTCGCCACTACTAACGGAGTCTCGTTGATGTCCTTTCCTCCAGGTACTTAGATGTTTCAGTTCCCTGGGTTAGCTTTGAACCCCTATGTATTCAGAGTTCAATACCTTCTTGTGATCTCTGTTAGTCCGAAGACAGGCCCAAGCACAGGCCGTAACCTGTCCTTGGAATAACAGAGATCGAAGGTGGGTTTCCCCATTCGGAAATCCGCGGATCAAAGCTCATTCGCAGCTCCCCACGGCTTATCGCAGCGTATCACGTCCTTCATCGCCTCTCAGCGCCAAGGCATCCACCGAATGCTCTTAAGGCACTTGATCGTTCTCATGATCGATGTCCGCGAACATTCCCTGGGGAACGAAACGCAGAGCATTTGATCAGAAAGACCATTATGCTTGCCGAATGTACCCGATTTAACGGAAGCCGATGGTGTCGGACACTCCGCATGCTGCAGGATGAGCAGCTCTCGAATACATTCCCTCTTCACAATGACAAACAGCAGCGTAACCATCGTTTCCGATGATACGAACTTGAATACTTTCCGGATTTGGTGGAGCCAGACGGGATCGAACCGACGACCTGAAGCTTGCAAAGCTACCGCTCTCCCAACTGAGCTATGGCCCCTTTTGGGTAAAGTGACGCGCCATTTGGCGCGGCGGCCGGTCGGCCTTGCGAGCCCAAGAGCTCGAAGAACCACAGCTCGTCGGACAGGTCGGCGCTCGATGACTGGTGGGCCTGGGAGGATTTGAACCTCCGACCTCACGCTTATCAAGCGCGCGCTCTAACCAACTGAGCTACAGGCCCAAGGCAAGACCGATCACAGATCGGCCGGCCAAAGCCTGGCTTGGCCCAGAATGCGACGGAGACAAGCCCTATGCTCGTCCATCCAGCGCATTCGCCCGGAAAGAGAAAGAGAAACGAAGACGGCGAAGTTCCGCATGTCGAAGCCTGACTGGCTTCTTTTGTTCTGAAGAGAGGTCGATACGATAGCTAAGCTTCGTGAAGTCCTCTACCTTAGAAAGGAGGTGATCCAGCCGCAGGTTCCCCTACGGCTACCTTGTTACGACTTCACCCCAGTCGCTGAGCCTACCGTGGTCGCCTGCCTCCTTGCGGTTAGCGCGACGCCTTCGGGTAAACCCAACTCCCATGGTGTGACGGGCGGTGTGTACAAGGCCCGGGAACGTATTCACCGTGGCATGCTGATCCACGATTACTAGCGATTCCACCTTCATGCACTCGAGTTGCAGAGTGCAATCTGAACTGAGACGGCTTTTTGGGATTAGCTCGAGGTCACCCTTTCGCTGCCCATTGTCACCGCCATTGTAGCACGTGTGTAGCCCAGCCTGTAAGGGCCATGAGGACTTGACGTCATCCCCACCTTCCTCGCGGCTTATCACCGGCAGTCCCCCTAGAGTTCCCAACTGAATGATGGCAACTAGGGGCGAGGGTTGCGCTCGTTGCGGGACTTAACCCAACATCTCACGACACGAGCTGACGACAGCCATGCAGCACCTGTGTTCCGGCCAGCCGAACTGAAGAAAGGCATCTCTGCCGATCAAACCGGACATGTCAAAAGCTGGTAAGGTTCTGCGCGTTGCTTCGAATTAAACCACATGCTCCACCGCTTGTGCGGGCCCCCGTCAATTCCTTTGAGTTTTAATCTTGCGACCGTACTCCCCAGGCGGAATGCTTAAAGCGTTA
>JAIUNJ010000004.1 GCA_020161855.1 Pseudomonadota bacterium | reverse complement strand
GCCTCGGCAAAGGGCATCACATGCACCGTTGAGCCCTCGCCGCCGAAGCGCGACACCCACACCTCATCCATGGTGAAGACGAGGACCGGCGCCCACCATGTGACAAGGCAATGGAACAGCTGGTCCATGACGGCCCGGCAGGAGCGGCGCTTCAGGCTCGACCACGGATCGCAGTAAAGCGCGTCCTTGCGGATATCGAAGTAGAAGGCCGAGAGGTCGCTCGTCATGAAGTGCATCAGCACCGCGCTGATGCGCTTGTAGTCATAGGTGCGATAGGCCTCGCGCACGGCCTGGTCCACCTCCCAGAGCCGGTGCAGCACATAGCGCTCCAGCTCAGGCATGTCGGCGGCCTTGATGTTGCGCAGTTCTTCCCAGTCATGCAGCCCGTCGAGGGCGCCGAGCAGGTAGCGGAACGTGTTGCGCAGCTTGCGATAGGCTTCGACGGTGTTCTTGATGATCTCCGGGCCGATGCGCTGGTCGTCGGCATAGTCCACCGTCGCCACCCACAGGCGCAGGATGTCAGCACCAGACTGCTTGATCACCTCTTGCGGCACCACCGTGTTGCCGAGCGACTTCGACATCTTGCGGCCGTCCTCGGCCATGGTGAAGCCGTGCGTGATCACCTGATTGTAGGGCGCGCGCCCGCGTGTGCCGCAGCTCTCGAGCAGCGAGGAATGGAACCAGCCGCGATGCTGGTCCGAACCTTCGAGATAGACATCCGCCGGCCACTTGAGTTCCGGATTTCCTTCCAGCGTGAAGGCATGCGTCGACCCCGAGTCGAACCAGACATCGAGGATGTCCCGCACCTGCTCATAGTCATCGGCGCTGTAGTCATTCGCCAGGTAGCGGGCCTTCGCACCCTCGGCAAACCAGGCATCAGCACCTTCCTCAATAAACGAGTCAAAGATACGCTCGTTGACTTTGTTATCATTGAGGATTTTGCCCGTCGCCTTGTCCACGAAAACGGTGATCGGAACACCCCAGGCGCGCTGCCGCGAGATCACCCAGTCCGGTCGCTGCTCGATCATGCCGCGCAAGCGGTTCTTGCCGGCGGGCGGGAAAAATTCAGTCACGTCGATGGCGGCCAGCGCCTTCTCGCGCAGGCCGTTCTTCTGGCCATCGCCCATGGAGATGAACCACTGCGGCGTGTTGCGGAAGATGATCGGCTTCTTCGAACGCCATGAATGCGGATACTGATGCTTTAGGCGCTCGCGCGCCACTAGCATGCCTGCATCCCGCAACGCGGCGATCACGGTCTCGTTGGCATCACCCTTCTCACCCTTGTCGGTGATCACGCGCTTGCCCTCGAAACCCGGCGCATCCTTGGTGAAGAAGCCATCCGCATCGACCGTCTCGGGGATGTGCGTATCGATGCCGCGCTCTCGCAGGGCGCGCTGGTTGGCAGTCCAGATGATGTAGTCGTCCGCACCATGTCCCGGTGCCGTGTGCACAAAGCCTGTGCCCGCGTCATCGGTGACGTGATCGCCATCGAGCAGCGGCACATCGAAGCCGTAGCCCAAGCCGGCCAGCGGATGCGCACAGACGAGCGAGCCAAGCTCCTTCTCATCGACAGTGCGAAGGTCGCGCCAGCCGGCCACTTTCGCCGCCTTCATAAGGGGCTCGACGAGCTTGCTGGCAATGATGAGCTTGTCACCGGCCTTCAGCCAGTTTCCGTCCGGCGCGTCGGTGACCTTGATCAGGCTATACTCGATCCGCGACGAAAAGCTGATCGCGCGGTTGCCGGGGATCGTCCATGGCGTGGTCGTCCAGATCACGACCGACGCATCATCGATGGCCTGATCGCGCCCGAACTCGGCCTGGTCGATCTTCTGGCCGGGATGTGTTTCGCTGCCTATCAGCGAAACGAGGTCCAGAAGCTTCTCGATCCGCGACTTCGTATGCGCTTCGTCGTGGCGCCTCACCGGAAACTTCACGTAGATCGCGTCGCTGGTGTAGTCGTGGTACTCGACCTCGGCTTCGGCCAGCGCCGTCTTTTCGACAACGCTCCACATCACCGGCTTGGAGCCACGGTAAAGCTGGCCCGTATCGGCGAACTTCATCAACTCACGGGCGATGATCGCTTCGCTGCGGAAAGCCATCGTGGTGTACGGGTTGTCCCAGTTGCCCTCGACGCCGAGGCGCTTGAATTCCTCACGCTGCACATTGATCCAGTGCTGGGCGAATTCCCGGCATTCCTTGCGGAACTCGTTGATGGGCACCGCATCCTTGTTCTTGCCCTTGGCGCGGTACTGTTCCTCGATCTTCCACTCGATCGGCAGGCCGTGGCAGTCCCAGCCCGGCACATAGTGGGAATCATAGCCCGACATCTGGGCCGAGCGGCTCACCAGATCCTTGAGCACCTTGTTCAGGGCATGGCCGATATGGATGTTGCCGTTGGCGTAGGGCGGGCCGTCATGGAGCACGAATTTCTCCCGGCCCTTTGACTGCTCGCGCAGGCGCTCGAACAGCTTCATGTCCTGCCAGCGCTTGAGAATTTGAGGCTCCCGTTCCGGCAGGCCGGCCTTCATCGGAAAGTCAGATTTGGGCAGGAAAACCGTGTCACGGTACCGGTCTGTTTTCTTGGCGCTTTGCTCGTTCATGGCGCGGGCTTCTAACAGGTGGTTCGCGTGGAATAAAGGGCATGATAAGAAGGGAATCCGGGGAATTTCCGGCGCGGGGGCGGCAACAATGAATGAATTCGACATGCTGGTGATTGGCAGCGGTCCGGCCGGGCGCCGGGCTGCCGTTCAATCAGCCAAACTGGGCAAGTCCGTCCTGGTCGTGGACCGGGGCCGCAGGGTGGGTGGCGTGTCCGTCCATACCGGCACAATCCCTTCCAAGACCCTGCGGGAAACGGTGCTGAACCTCACGGGCTGGCGCGAACGCGGCTTCTATGGCCTCGCCTACCGGGTGAAGCAGGATATCTGTGCTGCCGATCTCACCTCCCGCCTGCACAAGACCCTCGATCACGAAGTCGAGGTGCTGCAGCACCAGTTCAACCGCAACGGCATCAAGCATCTTCGGGCCGATGCCGAGTTCTCGGCCCGCGACCGGGCCCTCCTCACCATGGGTGACGGCGATGTCCGCGAGGTGAGTTTCAAGCGGGCGCTCATCGCCGTGGGCACAAAGCCGCATCGCCCGCATAACATTCCCTTCGACAACAAGCGCATCCTCGACAGCGACCAGATCGTGGAAATCCAGGAACTGCCGCGTTCGCTTACGGTGATCGGCGGCGGTGTCATCGGCACTGAGTATGCCACCATCTTCTCCGCGCTCGATGTCCCCGTCACCCTGATCGACGGCCGCAACACCATTCTCGACTTTGTCGACGCCGAACTCGTCGATGAATTCGTCCACCAGCTCCGCGATCGTGGCATGACCATGCGCCTCGGCTGCGAAGTGAAAGAGGTGCGCAACCTGCCGCACGGTGTCGAGGTCAGCCTTGCCGACGGCCGCGTGGTGAAATCCGATGCCCTGCTCTATGCGGCGGGCCGCCAGGGCGCGGTCCACAGCATCGGCCTGGAGCGCATCGGCGTTACCTATGACGGCCGTGGCCGCATCAAGGTCGATCCCGTCAGCTTCCAGACGGACGTGCCGGGCATCTATGCGGCCGGCGACGTCGTGGGCTTTCCCAGCCTCGCCTCCACGTCCATGGAACAAGGCCGCATTGCCGCCTGCCATGCCTTCAATATGGCGCTGCCCCCGGCCCCCGAATCCTTCCCCTATGGCATTTACGCGGTGCCGGAGATCTCCACCGTCGGCCAGTCCGAGGAACAGGTGCGCAATTCCGGCATTGCCTATGAATGCGGGGTCGCGCGCTTCCGCGAAACCTCGCGTGGCCATATCATGGGCGTCAATTCCGGCTTCCTGAAGCTTGTCTTCGCGCTCGAGTCCCGCCGCCTGCTTGGCGCACACATTGTCGGTGAAGGTGCCACGGAACTGATCCACATCGGCCAGGCGGTAATCAATCTCGGCGGCACGGTAGACTTCTTCGTCCACAACACCTTCAACTATCCAACCCTTGCCGAGGCCTACAAGATCGCGGGTCTGGACGCCTGGAACCGGATGGGTGCATTGTCGGCGGCATGAGCGACCGTCACACGATTCCCGCCCGCGCCGGTAAGGCGCACCGTCTTTCCAAAGGCCAGACCGTCAAGGTCATCAACACACATGGCAACCAGATCGTCGATTTCTGGGCCTTCAACGCCAATGACTTCCGCGAATACATGGGCATGGAGCATTGCCGCGCCTTCTGGACGCGGCTCTTTCCCATCGCCGGCGACAAGATGATCACCAATCGCCGCCGCCCGATCCTCACGCTACTGGAAGACAATTCACCCGGCCGTCACGACACGCTGATCGCACCATGTGACAACGAGCGCTACGGGCTCCTCGGTTGCACCCACTATCACGACAATTGCCGCGACAACATGCATGCAGGCCTTGCGGCCCTCGGCATCACCGTTCCCTACACACCGGACTCGCTCAATCTCTTCATGAATATTCCCTGGCGTCAGGATGGCTCGCTGGAATGGGGCAACTGCCTGTGCAAACCCGGCGACAATGTCGTCTTTCGCGCCGAGATGGATTGCATTGTGGCCTTTTCCGCCTGCCCGCAGGACATGCTGCCGATCAACAACGGCATCACCACCGAAGCGCATTACGAAGTGAGCGCCTAGAACCGCTGCCGGGCTAGGCTTTCCACTTTTCCCGCATCGTCACAAGCTCTTCGGCGGCTGTGGGATGCACCGCCATCGTGGCGTCGAACTGCGCCTTGGTGGCGCCGCAGGTGATGGCGATGCCAAGTAGCTGCGCCATCTCGCCGGCATCTGGTCCCGCGATGTGGCAGCCCAGAACCCGGTCGGTTTCGCCGTCGACCACAAGCTTCATCAGCATGCGCTCGTCGCGGCCCGATAGCGTGTGCTTCATGGGCCGGAAGCTCGTCTTGTAGATGTCGACCTTGGCGTGGCCTTCGCGGGCCTGCGCTTCCGTCAGGCCAACCGTACCCAATTCGGGTTGCGAGAAAACCGCTGTCGGAATCAGGCTGTGATTGACCGTCGTCGGCCTGTTGCCAAACACCGTATCGGCAAAGGCGTGACCCTCGCGGATCGCAACCGGCGTGAGGTTCACGCGGTTGGTGACGTCGCCCACCGCGTAGATCGAATCCACCTTTGTCTTCGAGTGCGCGTCAACATCGATGGCGCCATGCGGCGTGCCATGCAGTCCGACGTTCTCGAGCCCCAGCCCCGCCGTGTTCGGCATCCGGCCTGTGGCAAACATCACCTGGCCCGCGCCGATCAACGAGCCGTCGTTGATGGTGAGGCGCACACCGTCGCCCGAGCGCTGGATTTCCGTCACGTCGCTGCGGGTGCGGATATCGATACCCTTCTTCTTCATCTCCGCGGCGAGGTGATTTCGCAGGTCATCGTCGAAGCCGCGCAGGATCTGCTCGCCGCGATAGAGAAGGATCGTCTCGACGCCGAGGCCGCTGAAGATACCGGCGAACTCCACTGCGATGTAGCCGCCACCCACGATAACGATGCGGCGTGGCAGCCGTTCCAGATGGAACGCCTCGTTCGAAGTGATGGCAAGTTCGCGGCCCGGCAGGTGCTGCGGCACCAGCGGCGTAGCGCCGGTCGCCACCAGAATGTAGCGCGCTGTCACCCTGCGGCCCGATGCCAGCTCCACCGTGTGCGGATCGACAATGGTGGCACGCTCGAGGATCAATTCCGCGCCCGCACCTTCAAGGTTCCGGATATAGGCCTTGTTGAGCCGGTCGATCTCCTTGTCCTTGTTCTCGATCAGCGTTGACCAGTCGAAGGACACTTTCTCCGTCGTCCAGCCGAAGCCAACAGCATCCTCGAATTCCTCCGAAAACTTGGAGGCATAGACGAAGAGCTTCTTGGGCACGCAGCCGCGGATCACACAGGTACCGCCGACGCGGTATTCCTCCGCGACAGCCACCCGCGCGCCATGCTTCGCTGCAATCCGGCCTGCGCGGACGCCACCGGAACCCGCGCCGATCACAAAGAGATCGTAGTCGTACGTCGTCATCCGCGGCGCAGTTCTTCCACCCCGTTGGTGGTGCCGATCAGCGCAATGCCCGAGACATTGATGAAGAGGCCGCAGTGCACGACGCCAACAAGGTTGTTGATCATCAGCTCAAGCCGGCCGGGATCGTTGATCTCGCCGCACTCGCAATCAATGATGAAATTGCCCGCGTCAGTGACGAAAGGTTTCCCGTCCTTGCCGCGCACGGCCATTTTCGGCTGCATGTTGTTGGCTTGGAATACGCGCTCAAGCTTCCATGCCGTGGCACGCACGCCGAAGGGAATGACTTCGACCGGCAGCGGGAATTTTCCGAGCTTCGGCACGAGTTTCGATTCATCGGCGATGATCAACACGAACTTCGACGACGTAGCTACGATCTTCTCATAGAGAAGCGCCCCGCCACCGCCCTTGATCAGGCGGAAATCCGGGTCGATCTCGTCTGTGCCATCGAAGGTGAAGTCGAGATAGGGATTCTCGTTGAGGTTCGAGACATTGAGGCCCACTTCCTTGGCAATCTCGGCGGTGGCCTTGGAGGTCGGCACGCAAACGAGCGACTTGTCGCCCTTGAACTTCTTGCCAAGGGAGCGGACGAAATGATGCGCCGTCGAGCCATGGCCAAGGCCGATCTTCATGCCGGACTGGACATACTTGTCGATCGCCGCCTCTGCGGCGGCCTTCTTCTTGTCGTCGGTGGTGAGCAGGATCTTGTCTGTCACCTTTGTCTTGACTGTCACTTACCCAGTCCCCCCATCATCATATACTTGATTTCCAGATATTCCTCGAGGCCGTGCACCGAGCCCTCGCGGCCAAGGCCCGACTCCTTGACGCCACCGAAGGGCGCTTCGGCGGTCGAGATGAGGCCTTCATTGATGCCG
This sequence comes from Pseudomonadota bacterium, assembly GCA_020161855.1. Taxonomy (GTDB): domain Bacteria; phylum Pseudomonadota; class Alphaproteobacteria; order Rhizobiales; family Aestuariivirgaceae; genus Aestuariivirga. Next base: position 343,976 of record JAIUNJ010000004.1, on the reverse strand, counting down.
ACCATGCCATATTCCAGCGCCTCGCCAACGCGCCAGACGCGGCCGATGTCGCGGGTGTAGAAATAGCAGGCCAGGCCGAACTCGGTGTTGTTGGCCAGCGCGATCACTTCTTCCTCGGTCTTGAACCTGAAGAGCGGGGCGACCGGACCAAACGTTTCTTCGCGGGCCACGGCCATGTCATTCGTCACGCCGGTGATGATGGTGGGCTCGAAGAAGTTGCCACCCAGCGCCTTGCCACCGGTGGCAAGCTTGCCGCCCTTGGACAAGGCGTCGGCCACATGCTCCTCGACCTTCTTCACGGCGGCCGCATTGATCAGCGGACCCGTGGTGATGCCGTCTTCGGTGCCATTGCCCACCTTCAGCTTCTTCACGGCGGCGGCCAGCTTCTCGGCGAAAGCATCATAGACGCCTTCCTGCACATAGAGGCGGTTGGCGCAGACGCAGGTCTGGCCGGCATTGCGGTACTTCGAGGCCATGGCGCCGGTCACGGCGGCATCAAGGTCGGCATCATCGAAAACGATGAAGGGTGCATTGCCACCCAGTTCGAGGCCCATCTTCTTGATGGTGGGTGCGCACTGCTGCATCAGCAGGCGGCCGATCTCGGTCGAGCCGGTGAAGGTCAGCCCACGGACAATCGGATTGGCGCACATCTCGGCACCGATCTCACGGGCCGAACCGGTGATGACCGAGAACACGCCGGCCGGAATGCCGGCGCGCTCGCCCAGTTCGGCCATGGCCAGCGCCGAGAACGGCGTTTCGCTGGCGGGCTTGCACACCATGGTGCAGCCGGCGGCCAGAGCGGCGCCGGCCTTGCGGGTGATCATGGCGTTGGGGAAGTTCCACGGCGTGATGGCGGCGATGACGCCCACTGGCTGCTTGATCACGATGATGCGGCCATTGGGCCAGGGCGAAGGAACCGTCTCGCCATAGACGCGGCGGGCTTCCTCGGCGAAGAAGTCGATGAAGGATGCGCCATAGACGATCTCGCCGCGCGCTTCGGCCAGGGGCTTGCCCTGCTCGGCCGTCAGGATCTGGGCCAGGTCCTCCTGGTTCTCCATCATCAGGTTGAACCACTTGCGCAATACGGCGGCGCGTTCACGGGCCGTCTTCTTGGCCCAGAGCTTCTGGGCCGCTTCCGCGCCCTCGATGGCAGTGCGGGTTTCCTTCTGGCCGAGCTTCGGCACCGAGCCGATGACGCTCTCATCCACCGGATTGGTCACGTCGATCGACGACGAACCACCGACCCACTGGCCATTGATGTAGGATTTCTCCTTGAGAAGACTCTTGTCTTTCAATATGTCGCGCAGGGCCTGCGTCTTGCGAATGTCCATGACAGCCTCCAATTTTGGGGGCGGCTTAGCATGCCGGGGGCGGTCACACAAACCATCCACAACGCAAGGAATGCCATGCCAGTTGAGGCCCTGATCTTCGACCTGGACGGAACGCTGGTCGATACGGCGCCGGACCTGCTTCTCGCCACCAATCATGTTCTGGCCGAGATCGGCCGCCCGGCGCTCAGCATGGCGCAATTGCGGGCCTTCGTGGGCCATGGCGCCATGAACCTGATCGAGCGCGGCATCAATGCCACCGGTGAACCGCAGGACCAGGCGACGCTCAAGCGCCTGCACAAGCACTTCCTCGAATATTATGGTGACAACATCGCCGTCTCCAGCGTGTTCTTCGACGGCCTGGACCGGATGCTGGCGCAGGCCGAGGCCCGCGGCCTCAAGTTCGGTGTCTGCACCAACAAGGTGGAGCATCTCTCCGTCAAGCTGCTCCAGGAATTGGGCCAGGGCAGGCGCTTCCCGGTGATCGTCGGCGGCGACACCCTGCCCGTCATGAAGCCTGATCCCGCCCCCTATCTGGAGGTGGCGCGCCGCCTTGGCGTCGATCCGGCCCGCACCATGATGTTCGGTGACAGCGAGACCGATATCCTGACCGCGAAGAACGCCGGCGTGCCGGTGGTTGCCGTCACCTTCGGCTATACGGCGAAGCACGTGAGCAATTTCGCCCCGACCCACATGATCGACCACTACGACGAGGCCTGGCCCATCGTCGAAACCTATCTTTGAGCGGGCAGCCGGGCCGTTATTGACTTTGAGGGCCCGGCCCTCCTATAGCGTCCCCACCCCGGCGCCCCTCGGCGCCAAATCGGGCGATTAGCTCAGTTGGTAGAGCACTGTGTTCACATCGCAGGGGTCACTGGTTCGAGTCCAGTATCGCCCACCATTCCTTTCAATGTCTTCGTCTGAGTTTACACATGACCCGTTGGCCCATTTGTACCACGGCCGGTTTCCCTTATGAGGATCCCGCCAGCCTGCTTTGAGAGTTCCCGAAGCGCTTGGTACCGCCTGGTGCCATCAACTCTCAGTTTGCTCAGTGGGCCTACATTCTCGATTGCCAGAACGCGATTCGCCGACGATCAACCGTCACACATAGCCAAAGCCGCAGATCTCCACCGGCCCGGTCATGATCGCGCGGTTGCCGTCAATCAGCCTGATCTGCAGCGGCCCGCCGGGAAGCTCCACGCGGATGTCGTCGCCTTTGAGCAGGCCGCGCTGCCTTCCCGCGAAGGAAGCAACACAGGCGCCCGTGCCGCAGGCCTTGGTCAGCATGCCAGGCCGCTCCCACACTGCGAGGCGCAAGGTGCGGTCATCGACGACCTGTGCCACGCCGACATTGACGCCTTCGGGAAACAGCGGATGTTTCTGGATGGCAGGCGCCACCGCCGGAATGTCGATGCTGTCAAAATCGTCGACAAAGAACACCGCATGTGGATTGCCAATGTTCAGCGCCATGCCATCGCGTAGCGGCCCGCTCTGCAGCGGCAGGTGGGCGGTATCCGCCGCCGACGACAGCGGGATCTTCTGCCAGTCCATGGAGATCGGTCCCAGCGTCACGCTGACATCGCTGCCGTCGCGCCTGCGGCAGGCCAGCAGGCCGCCCAACGTCTCCAGCAGGATGTCGTCGCGGCCGGTTTCATCGGAGAGCAGCAGCGCCAGGCAGCGCGTGGCGTTGCCGCAGGCCTGCGCCTCCCGGCCGTCGGTATTGAGAATGCGCATCTTCGCATAGGCGCCCTGCGCTGCAGCGCCGGGCGATGGCGTTTCGATGGTGATGACCTGCTCGGCGCCGATGCCGACTTCCACATCGCAGATGCGCACCACATCTTCGCTGCTCAACCGCTTGTCTGCATCGCGCAGGTCGAGGAAGACAAAATGATTGCGCAGGCCGTGCATCTTGATGAAGGGGCGGCGTCCCGCCAGCCCGTGCGGGGCGGTTGACCTGAAGAAATCGGTGAGAGGCATGTGCTTCAGGTGATGGAAAGAACCCTCCCGTGTCAATCCAAAGAATGGCATGAGTGGGTTGTGCCGGAGGGCTTGCCGCCCGGCCGCAGATGTTGACACTCTGCCCGAAAGAAATCAGCATGTGGCCAAATGTTTCTGACTGACGAAACCTTCACATTGTCCCGCGCCATCGCCCGGGCGGGCGGGGTATTCATCAGAGGCCGGCGCTGATGGCGGCGAACCCGCAAACGGCGGCCGAGCGGCGCGCCCCCTGGCTGCTGCTGGCGCCCTCGCTGATCACACTCGTGCTGTTGATGATCCTCCCCATCTGCATCATGTTCGTCTACTCGTTCTACGAGTTCGTCACCGCCGGGGTCGAGAAACACGTCTATACCACGGCCAACTGGCGCGAGTTTTTCTCCGACAGCTACTACCACATGTTCCTGTGGAAGACGGCGCGCGTTGCCGCCATCACCGCCATTCTTTGCGCGCTTCTCGGCTATCCCCCCGCCTATTTCATCGCCATGACGCAGTACAAGCACAAGTGGCTGCTCCTGCTGCTGCTCATCGTACCGTTCTGGATCAGCTTCACCATCCGTACCTTCTCGTGGATTCATATTCTCGGGGAACAGGGCGTCATCAATGTGCTGCTGATGAAGACGGGGCTGATCTCTGAGCCCTTGCGCCTCCTCTACACCGAAGGTGCTGTGATCATGGGCATGATCCACTTCCTCCTGCCCTACATGATCCTGAACATCTATGTCAGCATCGAAGGCATAGACCGCAATCTCATCTCGGCAGCGCGCACCCTGGGCTGCACCGCCTGGCAGGCCTTTTATGAGGTGGTGCTGCCACTCTCGCTGCCCGGCCTCATGGCTGGACTGCTGCTTTGTTTCGTGCTGGCCGCAGGCAGCTACGTCACGCCCGATATCCTCGGTTCGACCCGTGACTCCCTGTTCGGCAACGTGATCTTCGACACGATCATGGGGCAGCTCAACTGGCCCATGGGTTCGGCGCTGTCGATCGTGCTGCTGGTGCTGCTCGGCATCGTCGCAGTGATCTACAGCCGCTTTATGGGGTTGTCGCGCGTGTTCAAGGGGTTGGGCGCATGAATGCGGTTGCTGAAAGCCGCGGGCTCGGCTGGCGGCTGGTGCAGGTTTTCACCGTGCTGGTCTATGTCTTCATGTTCGCGCCGATCATGGTCGTGGTGATCCTGTCGTTCAACGACTCGCAGTTCGGCGGCTTCCCGATGACCGGCATCAGCTTCCGCTGGTACGCAAAGCTGATGGAAAACGATGCGGTGCTGCGCGCTTTCCAGACTTCGATCATCGTGGCGCTGATCACGGCCGTCATCTGTTCCGCCCTCGGCGTTCTCGGCGCGCTGGCGCTCGTGCGCTATGAATTTCCCGGCAAGGAGTGGATCAACACGATCCTCATCGCGCCCGCCCTCGTGCCCGAAACCGTGCTGGGCGTCGGCCTCTTGTTGCTGATGCGCTGGGCCGAACAGCCGCGCACGCTCTGGCTTCTGGTGCTTGGCCACATCATGCTGGCGCTGCCCTATGTGGTGCTCGTCGTGCAAGCGCGGCTCATCGGCATCAAGCGCGTGTATGAAGAGGCGGCCCTGTCGCTCGGGGCCAACCGCATCCAGACCTTCCGCGAAATCACCCTGCCGCTGCTCATGCCGGCGGTCGTGGCCAGTCTGCTGCTGGTCTTCACCATTTCCTTCGACAACATCACGGCCAGCATGTTCTGGCGCCCGTCCGGCGTCGAGACCATGCCCACGCAGATCCTGTCGATGCTGAAAGTGTCCATCAGCCCCGAGATCAATGCCCTCGGCACGCTGATGATCATCGTAACCGTCGGGCTGCCGCTCATCGGTGGCGGGCTTGCCCGCTATCTGGCGCGCAGCGGGCGCTAATCACAAAAGGAGGACGACCAACCATGAAAATGACCACGACAAAGCGACTGGAGCGGCTGACTGACCGCTACCAGAACGGCGGCGTCAGCCGCCGCAGCTTCCTCGGTCTTGCGGCCGCAGCAGCGGCCTCGGCCGGAATCGGCTTGCGCTGGGCCCCGCAGGCCCTCGCCGCGGTAAGCGAAGTCCGCTTCGACGGCTGGGGCGGTGTGGTGCAGGAGGCGATAGACAAGTATGCGCTCCAGCCCTACACGGCCAAGACCGGCATCAAGGTCACGCAGGGCACCTTCGGCGACGAAAGCGAAATCCTCACCAAGGTGAAGACAGCCGCTCCCGGCGAATTCCAGGTGATCCACTCTTCCGGCGTCGAATACTACAAGCGCTATGCCGACGGCGGCCTGCTCACCAAGATCAATGAAGCCAACATCCCGAACATGGCGAATGTCATGCCAGCGATGATCGAGCCGTTCCGCAAGATCGCGCCGGATCTCTCCTGCGTGCCCTACGACTACGGCACCACAGGCATCGCCTACAACACCAAGGTCATTTCCGAGGAAGAGGCCAAGGAAAAGGGCGCCCTGCTCCTGGTCGATCCCAAGTACTCGGGCAAGATCGGTGGCTACAGCGACATGGTCACGCGCGTCTGGTACGCCGCGCTCCAGACCGGCCAGGACCCGAACAACGTCACTGATATCGAAGCTGTGTGGGCCAAGATCCGCGAGCAGCGCGATATCGTGAAGAAGTACTGGTCGTCGGGCGCCGAGCTCATGGATCTTCTCGCCAAGGAAGAGATCGTGGTGACCGATGCCTGGTCGGGCCGCATCGCTGCCCTCAAGCAGCAGGGCGCGCCGGTCGGCTACATCGATCCGCCGAAGTCCTATGCCTGGATGGAGGACATGCTGATCCTCAAGGGCGCACCGATGCAGGAGTGCGAAGAACTGGTGAACTTCATGCTCGATCCCGCCACGGCCATCGCCGTGGCCGAGGGGCAGAACTACCCGCCGTCCCTGGATCCGACCAAGGTGCAGCTCACCGACAAGATCAAGGCGCTGCCCGCCTTCGATCCAACCGGCGAGATGAAGGCCCTCACCTTCGCCGATCCCGGCTACTGGTCGTCCAACCTGGACGCCTGGACCAAGCAGTGGGATCGCATCTCCAAGGGCGGCTGATCGCCAATCGTCCATACAATGTCTCCCCATCCCGCCTCGGGGTGGGGAGAGCCTCTCAAATGACCGGTCCCTCCATGACGACTGCCCCCGCCGTAGAGCTTCGCAATGTGACGCTCGCCTATCACACCTTCGTTGCCGTGAAGGATGTGAGCCTGTCCATTCGCAAGGGCGAGTTCGTAACGCTCCTCGGCCCCTCGGGCTGCGGCAAGACCACCATCCTGCGTTCGATCGCAGGCCTCGTGCAGCCGACGGGCGGCGAGATTTCGGTGGCGGGCCGCCGCATCGACAATGTGCCGATTCACAAGCGCAACATCGGGCTGGTGTTCCAGAACTATGCGCTCTTTCCCCACAAGAGCATATTCGACAACATCGCCTTCGGCCTGAAGTATCGCAAGGTCGAGAAGGCCGAGATTGCCCGCAAGGTGAAGCGCGCCCTCGACATGGTGCGCCTGCCCGGCGTCGAGAAAAAGCTGCCGTCCGAGATGTCGGGTGGCCAGCAGCAGCGCATCGCGCTGGCCCGCGCCATCGTCATCGAGCCGGATGTGCTTCTGCTCGATGAGCCGCTGTCGGCGCTCGATGCCAACCTGCGCGAGGAAATGCGCACCGAGCTCAAGATCATCCAGCGCGAGGTCGGCATTACAACGATCTTCGTCACCCATGATCAGGAAGAAGCGCTCGCCATGTCGGACCGCATCGTGGTCATGAACAAGGGCGAGATCGAACAGCTCGGCACGCCGGAAGATGTCTATCGCCGCCCGGAGACGCGCTTTGTCGCGAGCTTCCTCGGCCAATCCAATCTCCTGCCCGGGCGGATCACGGCGATTGCCGATGGCCAGGCCCGCGTGCAACTCGACGGCGGCCCGGAGATCATTGCCGCGGCCCCGGCCTCGGCCCGCGCAGGTGCAGCCGTCACTGTCGTCGTGCGCGCGCAGAAAGTCACCATCGGCGCAGGCAGCAAGGCCATGCCCGGCAAAGTCATTTCGGCATCCTATCTCGGCGGCACGGCGGCCTATTTTGTCGAAAGCGGTGGCATCAGGCTGCAATCCAATGCCACCATCGACGAGCGCGTCTGGCGTGAGGGCGAGGCCGTGGGCATCACCATCAATCCGGCCGACTGTCTGCTTCTCGACGAGAAGGGCGACAGGCTGGTCTAGGCCGCGCTGGTGAGCTTCAGCCCCAGGATCGACACCAGCAACATGGCAAGGAAGGCCACCCGCAGCGGCGACAGCTGTTCCTGGAACAGCACCACGCCGAGGATGGCGGCCCCCAGCGCACCGATCCCGACCCACACGGCATAGGCCGTGCCGATGGGCAATGTTTCGGCGGCCTTGGCCAGCAGGTAAATGCTGCCGGCCAGTGTCACCAGTGTGAAGGCACTGGGCCAGAAACGCGTGAAGCCTTCGGTGTATTTGAGCCCGATGGCCCAGCACACTTCCAGCACTCCTGCGATGACAAGGTAAATCCAGGCGGTCATGACAACTCCTCTTGTTTCATCAAAGGCGTCGTCTTGTCTTGACCGGGTACGGCGCGTCTCGTCCGGGGTATCACCCTTATATCAGAGCGCGCTGAAAGGAACAGGCTTCATCTGCCACCGGCTGCCAGCGTCTTCTCGACCTCTGTCATGCCCAGTGCCTCCATACGCTGCCGGGATTGCTTGAGGGCCTCGCGCCAGCTTGGACCCGAGCCGACGGCATCTTCATAGGCCTCGGCGAAATCATGGCCTCTGCCGGTCTCCCGCAGCGCCCGCGCCAGCCAGTGTGCCTGGCGAAGATCTTTCATATCCTTGCCCTCGCCTGCCGGGCGACGCGCCGCAACGATAAGCTTGTGAACGGCATATCGCGCAGGTTGGGGCAGCAGAACCGGAATGCCTCCCTTGTGAAGCACGACGGCCCGGATGGGCCTATGGATGAGAAACTCCATGAAGCGCAATGGCTCGCCTGCAGCGCCGCCGAGTGCCGGCAATGGTATGGGATGGCCGGCGCGGTCATCGCTGCCCTGATGGGGTGTCAGAAACTCAACCCTCAGTTCCCGCGTTGCGAATTTGGTCGTCCCCTCGTGGTCATTCAGATTGGGCATGCTGCGAAACTTGGGATCGACTTGCCTGAGAACGTCGAGCAGCGGTGGAATACTGTCTTCGACCGAAACAGAGACTGCGTGAAACTGCGCGATGTCGATGTCACCGGTCTGCACAAAGTCATTGAGCCGGTAACCGAGGACGGACCCGTAATTCTGGTATGCGATGGTTCCGACGAGGCAGGCGCGCAGCCGGAAAACGCCAGCCTTCCACAGGGCTTCCAGGATGTTCCCGATGGCGGGTAGCGGAGCATAGAGGCGCGCTTCCCGTGTCAGGGTGGAAACCAGTTTCCGGCGGGCTGAATAGTCATCCTTGAGTGTCTTGAAATCTTCGACGCGGTGCGTGATTTCCGGATCGGCAACAGGCCCTACGTACTTCTCATGCGTTTGAGTTTGCGTGCCAGCGGGTGCCGCATAGTACCAATACTCCCTGTCCTTGACCCTCTTCTTCTTGAAACGGCCCGCCTCATCGAAATCGTTGTCAAATTGCGCATCAAGACTGCGCTGGAGCAATTCAGCTGCCACCGTCACGTAGGCAAGATCGATCTTTTGTTCAGCCGGCCGCACCAGTTATCCCTTATTTGCAAATAAGGGATAACTCACCGTATATGTCATGTCAATTACATGATATTAGTACTTAAAACCACATGTGTCCTGGATTCTCAAAAAGGGGATAACCCAAAGGGCGGCATGTGCCGCAACTAAGGCCTCTCCCCCGGCGAGATCGCCATGGGCCGCCCGGACTTGAGCGCCAGGACTCCGGCTTCGGCGATGCGGGTCGCGGCATAGCCGTCCCAGGCATCGGCGCCGGCAAACCTGCCGCTGGCAATGGATGCAATCCAGGCCTGGTCCTGGCGGCGATAGGCCTCCGCGAAGCGTGGCCGCCAGTCTTTCGGATAGGCCACCTGCTGCTGCAGGCCGCTGTTGACGTCGGTTGTTGCGGGCTGGCGCAGCGAGATGCTGCCCGTCTCGCCCACCAGTTCGCCACGCACGTCGTAGCCATAGGCAGCGTTCACATTGACCTCGATGTTGACAAGCTTGCCGCCCTCCGTCTCCAGCACCATGAGCACAGGCGCTCCCGGCCGTGCCGGATCGACCGCACGCGGCTGGAAGGCGGCGATCGACACCGGCTCCTCGCCCAGAAGCCAGCGGGCGATGTCGAACTCATGCGGTGCTGAATTGGTGATGGCCATCTCGGGGGTAAACCAGTCGGGCGCCGAAACATTGCGATGGAAGCAATGGAACATCAGCGCCTTGCCGACGGCCCCTGCCGCGAACGCCTGCTTCATGTCGACATAGGCAGGATCGAAGCGGCGCATGAACCCGGTATGCACAAGCTTGCGCCCCAGCTTGGCCTCGGCCGCCAGCACGGTGCGGCAGTCAGCAGAGGTGGGCGCCAGCGGCTTTTCGCACAACACGGGCTTGCGGGCCGCAAGGGCTGCAAGCGTCAGGGGCGCATGCGTGGCGTCCGGGCTTGCGATCAGCACGGCATCCACATCCGCCGCGGCAATCACCTTCTCCGGGTCTGACGCCACATGGGCCGCGCCGAAGCTGTCGGCCACGGCTTTTGCCCGCGTCTGGTCGGCATCGCACACATAGCGCAGCTCGGCCCCGGGCACGTCCTGTGCCAGGATGCGCGCATGGTCGCTGCCCATGATGCCTGCTCCGATCAACCCAACTCTGACTGCCACCTTGAATCCTCCCGTGTTGTTTGCGCGGCAAGCTATCCGCCCCGGTCCCGCATGAGAAGCCCTGCAGCCCTCCGGAGGGTGCATGTCAGGATTGATTCACCAATGGCATTTCCGCCGTCTTCACCATCGCCGCGAAAGCCTGCGAAACGTTAGCAATTCCTCATCCGGCACCTGCAAATCTGACACAAGACAGGGATGGGACCCCAGAACATGACGACACGTGCGATCGATCCGGAAGTGATCCAGCGCCTTTCGAAGATGTCAGACCTCTTGGTGCTGACCAGCGCTGCCATTTTCATCACGCTCAGCAACATCTCCCATCCGGACGAGGTCTATGCGGCGGGCTTCTTCGCCCTGCTCATTGCCTTCAGTTCGCTGCTCGCCATGCGCGGCCTCAAGCTCTATGCCGCGCCGCTGTGGAACCAGGGCTTGAGGACTGCTGTGCAGGCCCTCGCTGCCTCCGCCTCCATCGGGATTGTCGCCTATTTTCTCTCCGGCTTTGTGGGTCTCAACCTCGCCCCGCACTGGCCGCTGGCCTGGCTCACAAGCTGCGCTGTGTATTTCCTTCTCACCCGCATCGGTTCATGGGCCTGGACGCGGCCGCTGGCGAGGTCCGGCGCGCTGCGCAAGCGCATCGCCATTGTCGGCGGCGGCAAGGCTGCGGAAGATGCGATCAACCTGCTGGAAGCATCGGCTGATGTCGATGCCGACATCGTTGGCCTCTTTGACGATCGCTTCGACAATCGCAGCCCTGAATCGGTCCGCAAGTATCACAAGCTTGGCCGCATCGGCGATCTTGCCGGCTATGCCCGCAAGAACCGCATCGACCTGGTGATCGTCGCCATTCCCATGACGGCCGAGCAGCGCCTGCTGCAGATCCTCAAGCGCCTGTGGGAACTCCCCGTCGATATCCGCATCAGCGCCGCCGCCACCGAACTCAAGCTGTCGCCGCGCGCCTACACCTATCTGGGCGACCTGCCGCTGCTCAGCGTCTTCGAACGCCCGCTTTCCGGCTGGGACAGTTTCCTCAAGTCGGTGATGGACAAGATCATCGCCATAGCCGCGATCATCCTCCTGTCACCGGTCATGCTGGCCGTGGCGCTGGCCGTGAAGCTAGAGAGCAAGGGCCCCGTCATCTTCCGGCAGAAGCGCTTCGGGTTCAACAATGAGCTCGTCGAGGTCTTCAAGTTCCGCTCCATGTACACCGACATGACGGATGCCCAGGCCGCAAAGCTTGTGACCAAGGACGACCCGCGCGTCACCCGCGTCGGCCGCATCATCCGCAAGACATCGCTCGATGAACTGCCGCAACTCTTCAACGTGCTCACCGGCACATTGTCGCTCGTGGGTCCGCGCCCGCACGCCACCCAGGCCAAGGCTGCCGGCACGCTCTATGACGAGGTGGTCGATGGCTACTTCGCCCGCCACAAGGTGCGCCCGGGCATCACCGGCTGGGCCCAGATCAACGGCTGGCGCGGCGAGACCGATACGCGCGAGAAGCTTGAGCAGCGCGTGAAGCATGATCTCGAGTACATCGACCGCTGGTCGCTCGGCCTCGATCTCTACATCCTCGCGAAGACGCCACTCGCACTTCTGAAAAGCCAGAACGCTTATTGAAAACGCCGCTGCCTCAGGTCGTGAGCGCCTGCAAACAGCCCCAAGATACAGCTTATAGTTGGATTTCAGATGTGCTAACCATTTGTTAACCCGCCACGGGGGCGGGCTCAAATGGGAGCTTACTATGGAACAACTTCTTCCTCTGATCATCCAGCTGGTGGTCGGTGCGATTGGCGGCAACATTGGCGGCGCTGCCTTGAAGGAAAAGAGCCTCGGCACGCTGGGGAACAGCATTGCCGGTGCCATCGGCGGCGTTGGCGGTGCCAACATCCTCGGTGCCCTGCTTGGCGCGGGCCAGGCAGCAGCCAGCAATGGCCTTGACCTCAACAACATCGCAGGCGGCGGCGTGGGCGGCATCATCCTCACCGTCGTTGCAGCTCTCATCAAGAATGCCATGGCCAACAAGGGCTGATATCGTCAGCCTCAGGACATATGCGAAGGGCGCCCCCGCGGCGCCCTTTTTGTTTTGTTGCGGCTCTCGCTCTGTCAACACTGCAGCGAAAGGTCGTCATTCCAACGAAAGCTGGAACCCAGCTTCGCCTCAGGTTGTGCCACACCTCTCCAAATCAGGCTCAGCCCCCACGCCACCACGTCGTCCTCAGTCGGCTTGCAGGACTATTGCTGGTGGAACGAAAAAGGCAGAGAGGCGATTTCCGCCACTCTGCCTCATCACTGAACCCATTTCTGGATTGTCCACAAATCTAGTGAAACACCGCGCGCCTGTCAAGCACTACTTTCCTCATATATGAATTTTCTTTATCGCTATCTGGTCCCTGTTGCGGCGCAAAAGAATCGCTATGGTCAGCCTTCAAGCCGAAGGACCCTTCATGACCCAGCTTTCCAACATGGCCGTGCGCGATATCGAGACGGTCATCCACCCCTACACCAACCTGGCACGCCACCGTGAAACCGGCCCTCTCATCCTCAACGAGGGCCGCGGCATCTATCTCTACGACGACAAGGGCAAGCGCTACATCGAAGGCATGGCCGGGCTCTGGTGCACGGCGCTGGGCTACGGCAATCAGGAAATCGCCGAGGCCGGCGCGGAAGCACTGCGCAAGGTCTCCTTCACCCATGCCTTCTCCGGCAAGTCCCATGACGGCGTGATCGAGCTTTCCGAAAAGCTCAAGGAGATTTCTCCGGTCCCCACGTCCAAGATTCTCTTCGGCACGTCGGGCTCGGAAGCCAACGACATGCAGATCAAGCTCACCTGGTACTACAACAACGCCAGGGGCCGTCCGCAGAAGAAGAAGATCATCAGCCGCATCCGTGGCTATCACGGCGTCACCATTGCCTCGGCATCGCTCACCGGCCTGCCCTGGGTGCACAATGATTTCGACCTGCCCATCAAGAACGTCGTGCACACATCCTGCCCCCATCACTATCGCTTCGGCACCGAGGGCGAGAGCGAGCAGGATTTTGCCACGCGCATGGCGGCGGAGCTGGAGGAACTCATCCTCCGCGAGGGCCCGGATACGATTGCCGCCTTCATCGCAGAGCCGGTCATGGGCGCGGGCGGTGTCATCGTTCCGCCTGAAATCTACTTCGACAAGATCGTCAGTGTACTGAACAAATATGACGTGCGCCTCATTATCGATGAAGTGATCTGTGGCTTCGGCCGCACCGGCAACTGGTTCGGCACCCAGACCTACAAGATCAAGGCACACTCCATCTCCATGGCCAAGGCCATCACCTCGGCCTATTTCCCGATGAGTGCTCTGACCATCGAGGAAGATCTTTATCAGGCGATGCTCGACGAGAGCCGCAAGCTCGGCACCTTCGGTCACGGCTATACCTACACAGCCCATCCCGTGGGCTGCGCCATCGCGCTCAAGACCATCGATATCTATGAGCGCGAGAAGATCATGGACCACGTAAAGAAGGTGTCCAACGTCTTCCAGACCCGCCTCAAGGCCCTCGGCAATCATGCGCTGGTCGGTGAAGCCCGCGGCGTTGGCCTGATCGGTGCCATCGAGCTTGTGGCTGACAAGAAGACGAAGCGCAGCTTCGATTTCAAGAAGGCCGTCGGCCCGCAGGCGCTCAATGTGATGCAGGACCTTGGCCTCATCGTCCGCAACGTCCAGGATACGATTGCCTTCTGCCCGCCATTGATCATCACGACCGAGGAAATCCACGCGATGTTCGACATCGTTGAGAAGGGCCTCGATCAGATGGAAACCCATGTGCGCAAGGAAGGGCTGCGAGACGCATGAAAGCACTCTCGGAACATGAACTCCGCAGCGCCTACGGCTATGCTGAAGGCCTTGCCGTCGCCAAGTCACGGCCCACGCTCGACAAGCATTCACGGCACTTCATCAGCCTGTCGCCCTTCCTGGTGATCTCCACGCAGAACACCGAAGGCAAGGCCGATGTAAGCCCGCGCGGCGATCCGCCGGGCTTTGTCCATGTCGTCGATGACAAACACTTCGTCATTCCGGACCGGCCCGGCAACAACCGTCTCGACACGATCAGCAACATCGTTTCAAACCCCAATGTCGCCTGCCTGTTTTTCATTCCGGGTTTCGACGACACGCTGCGGGTCGCGGGCCGCGCCTACATCACCGATGATGCAGCGGCACTCGGCCAATGCGTAGTGCAGGGCAAGACACCCAAGACCGGCATCGTGGTCGAGATCGAGGAAGTGTTCCTGCACTGCGCCAAGGCGCTGCGCCGCTCGAAGCTCTGGCAGGGCGACTACAAGCAGGATCGCGCCCAGATGCCGTCCATCGCCCGCATCATCCTCGAGCAGACCTGCGCATCAGGTGTCGACGAGGACAATGCCAAGGTTCTCGATAAGGACGTGGAAACGAACTATCGCACCGAAATGTACTGAGCTCAGCTGCGCTCGAGGGCGAAGATACGCCGTTCGCGCTTCTCGCCCCGGCGCAGCAGTGTCACTTTCACTTCGGCGCGCACCTTTTCATGGTTGAGCAGGCGCAGCATGTCGTCGATGCCACGCACCGGCTCGTCATCCAGCGCCACGATCAGGTCACCGGGCCGCACCTCCGCCTTCTCGGCGGGGCCATCCTTCAACACCGACATCACACGCACGCCTGACTCTTGCTCAACGCCCGAAGCCCGTGCCACATGCCGCGGCACGAGCGTGTTGGCGCCCTCGATGCCGAGGCTTGCCCGGCGCACGCGGCCATAGCGGATGATCTGGGTCAGCACATCGCGCGCGGTGTTGCTTGCAACGGAAAAGCAGATGCCCTGTGCGCCGCGGATGACGGCGGTGTTGATCCCCATCACGCGGCCCTGCGCATCCACAAGCGGTCCGCCGGAGTTGCCGGGATTGAGGGCTGCATCGGTCTGGATCACGTCGTCGATGAGCCTGCCCGTCACGGCGCGCAGTGAACGCCCTGTGGCGCTCACGATGCCGGTTGTCACCGTCTGGTCAAAGCCCAGCGGATTGCCAATGGCGATGGCGATCTGCCCCTGCCGGATCAGCTGGGAATCGACAAAGTTCAGCGCCGGCGCGCCGAGGTGATCGTCGGTACGCAGCACGGCAATATCCGTATGCGGATCATCGCCCAGAACGCGGGCCACGGCACGTTGGCCATCAGCCATCGCCACAGACACGGCAGTGGCACCTGCAACCACATGGCTGTTGGTCATGATCAGGCCGTCGGATGCGAGGACGAGGCCAGAGCCGCTGCCAGCGCCCTGCCCGCCCTTCGTCACACTGATATGGACCACGGCGGGGCCTGCCCGGCCGATGGCTCCCATCACGGCGCTTGAATAGGCATCATGCAGGGATGATTCATCTGGTGCCGCCGCGGCCTCGCCGGGCGGAAGAATGTGTTCGTCAAACATGAAAGGCTCTCCGGCCCCCGATATGGGAAGCGCCGGAGAGCCCTGCAAGATGACGGAAGCTCAACGCCCGCGGGGATCAGGGACGGAGTGCGGCGCGGAACTCCCAGGGTGTCACCTTGCCGTCCTTGTCGGCATCGGCTTCCGCGAGCCTCGTTTTGGCTTCGGCGAAGAACTCAAGCTTTGTCAGGCTGCCGTTCTTGTCGGCATCCAGTGCCGCGAACTTGTCCTTGCGCACCTTCAGAACCGCCTCGGCTTCTTCCTTGCCGCCCCAGCCCATCCAGCCCATGCGCCCGCGCGGGCCCGGCCTGCTGGTGAATTCCTCTTCGCTGAGTGAGCCGTCGCGGTCACGGTCAAGGCGCATGAAGGCACGATCCGCGAGGATCGAGGCTTCATCATCGCTGATCACGCCATCGCCGTTGACATCAACGAGCATCATGCGCGGCCCGAAGCCCCGCCCTGGGCCATCGCGGCCATCACGCTCATGGCGGCCGAAGCGGTCCGGGCCACCGCGGCCATTGCGGTCTTCGCCATTCCAGCGGTGATGATGCTTGCGCCAGCCCCATCCGCGGCCATCATCGTCGCCACGCTCGGCCATGGGGCCGCCCGGCGGCGGAGGCGGCGGATTGTCCATCTGGCCCTGCGGTGCCGGCGGTTCATTTACGGGCGCCTGTTGCGCCATCAGAACGCCCGATGCGAGGGAGAGCGAAAGCGCCGAAAACAGGGCAAGCTTTGAAATGGTCTTCATGGTGTTCTCCAGTGTTGAACTGACCATAAGACGCAAGTGCCCGCCTGTTCCGTCGCAGGCAGCAGAGAATTTTGCCGGGTCAGCCCGGAAGCCGCGCCAGCGCCTGCTCGAAATCGGCAATCAGGTCGTTAACGTTCTCGATCCCCACGGAGATGCGCACGAGATTATCGGCGATGGGACTCTGTGGACCCTCAACACGCTTGCGATGCTCGGCAAGAGTCTCGGTGCCACCCAGTGATGTCGCGGGCACGGCGACTTTCAGATTGGTGCAGAAGCGCGTGGCATTGTCGAAGCCGCCCTTCACCAGCAGCGACATCATTCCGCCGTAGCCATCACTCATCTGGCGCTTGGCGATGTCGTGCCCGGGATGGGTCTGCAGGCCCGGATAAAGCACGCGTTCGATCCGGGGATGGTTCGAGAAATGGCGCGCAATGGCCAGGGCGTTGGCGCAGGCCTGCCGGTAACGCACAAAGAGCGTGCGTAGCCCGCGCATCAGAAGCCAGCATTCGAAAGGCGCCAGTGGCGCGCCCACTTTCGTGCGCAGCGCCTTGGCTTCCTGCCAGCGCGCATTGACGGTACGGGTGACCAGCGCACCGGCCAGGACATCAGAGTGGCCATTCAGATATTTCGTCACCGAATGAAAAACGATGTCGGCCCCGAGGTCGAGCGGCCGCGTTGTGACGGCAGCCGTTGCCGTGGCATCGACAGCGAGAATGGCGCCCGCCCCATGGGCAGCTTCGGCGGCCGCCGCGATATCAACCAAGTCCCATGTGGGATTGAGCGGTGTTTCGATCCAGACGAGATCCGTCTTTCCCGCAATGACAGATTTCGCAACGCCATCGCGGTCGCTGGCGTTGAACAGCGTCAGGGCGATGCGGCCCTTCTCTGCCAGATGCTGCAGCCATTCGCGCGTGCCGTAGTACATCGTGTCGGGTGCCACCACGTGCCCGCCCTGCGGAACAGTGTCGACGATCGTCGCGATCCCCTGCATGCCGGAAGGAAAGAGCAAGCATTCGGTACCATTCTCAAGCGCCGCAATCGCAGCCTCGGCCTGCCAGAGCGTTGGGTTGCCGCCGCGCTGGTAATTCTCGGGGAGCAGCGGCTCGTAGTTCTCGTTTCGCGCATAAGTCGTCGCAAGATAGACCGGTGGAACCACTGCTCCGGTGGCGGGATCGATCGCTTTCAGGGCATGCGCGGCAATGGTTTCCGGCCGCAGGCCATCGTTAGACATGCTGGCCACCATTGATATGCAGTTCAGCGCCGCTGATGTAGTTGGAAGGATCGGTGCACAGGAAATAGATGGCCTTGGCCACCTCTTCCGGCTGCCCGAGGCGTCGCAGGGGAATCTGCGGGATGATCTTCTCCGTACCCGGTGAAAGGATCGAGGTTTCGATCTCTCCTGGCGAGATGGCATTGACGCGCACACCAAGCGGCCCGAAGTCGTGGGCCATCTCGCGGGTCAGCGCCGCGAGGGCCGCCTTCGACGTTGAGTAGGCAGCTCCGGCAAAGGGGTGGACGCGCGAGCCTGCAATCGATGTGACGTTCACCACGGCACCCTTGGCATTTTTCAGTTCGTCAATGAGGCCACGGGCCAGCATGATCGAGGCGAAGAAGTTGATCTGGAAAACGGCCTTCCAGTCGTCCTCGCTCGTGTCGATGGAATTCATACGGGCGCCATGTTCCAGCTTGGGGCTGATGGCGGCATTGTTCACCAGCGCGTCGAGCTTGGAACCATGGGCTTTCAGCTTCTCGCGCATCAGGGCGATGGCCTTGTGGGTGTCTTCGGAAGACGCGAGATCAACGACGATATGATCTTCAGGCCCTGCGTCCCAGGGGCAGTCGTCCGGGAAGGGATGACGCGAACAGGTGATGACACGCCAGCCCGCCGTCGAGAAGCGCTTCACGGTAGCATGACCGATGCCGCGCGAGGCACCGGTGAGGATCAGCATTTTGCGGGTATCAGTCACGTTCCACCAAACGGCCATTCACATATTTGTGGAGGATGGACGACAGCAGGGTTTGATACGGCAGCCCTTCCTCCAATGCCTTGGCCCTCAACTTCTCAAGTGTCTGTTCATAGATACGAACGGTCACGGATTTCTTCTTCTTGTAATTCTCTACCGCCTCTTTCCACTCCTGCATCTTCGCGTCCTGGCCGGGCGTTTCGACATACAAGCCCTCGGCGAGGCCGTCTTCAATCGCCTGTTCTTCTGCGTCCAGCACCTGATTGACATAGGGCGACCAGACGCTCGGCGAGCGCTTCTCGGTGATTTTCTTATCCATGCTTTTCTCCATAGAGAGCATCGAATTTGCGGCTGAAATACATGGTCTTCAGAAATTTCGTGTTGCCGTCCTGAACATAGGGAACAGCGCAAACATATCCATGCGCCCTGATGAGCAGCATGCGTTGATGCTCGCGGCCCTTTTGTGGACTTTGCATGTCCATGATCACTGCCCCGATTTCAAACGCCTCAACGACCAGTTCGAAATAGAGTCCACGATCCCTGAGAAGCTGGTCGTTCTTGGCCTTGTCCCAGCGCAGGTTCGGCTTCATCCGCCGAATCTAGTCATATAAGCTACAATGTCAATACAATGTACTTATGGGAACAAGCGGGCCTTGTTCCAGCTGCCCTCCGGCTTCTCCCGGCTGAACACCACGCGGTCATGCAGGCGGAAGGGCCGGTCATGCCAGAACTCGATGGAAAGCGGCTGGATGCGGAACCCGGACCAGTGCGGCGGGCGCGGCACATCGGCAAAGCCGAAGCGCGCCGTCTGCATGGCCACCGCCGTTTCCAGCTCGAAGCGCGCGCTCAGCGGCCGCGACTGCTGCGAGGCCCAGGCGCCGATCTTGGAGTCGCGCGGGCGCGACTTGAAATAGGCATCCGCCTCGGCCTCGCTCACCGTTTCGGTCAGGCCACGCACCCGCACCTGCCTGCGCAGCGATTTCCAATGGAAGACCAGCGCAGCCTTCCCCGTGGCGAGGATCTCCTGGCCCTTCTGGCTTTCGAAATTTGTATAGAAGACAAAGCCCTTCTGGTCGAAATCCTTGAGCAGGACCATGCGCACATTGGGCAATCCGTCGTCATTGACGGTGGCCAGGGCCATGGCGTTGGGATCGTTCGGTTCGGATTTCCTGGCATCCTCCAACCACTCCGCGAACAGGCCGAAGGGGTCGGTGCGCTCCGCGAAGCCCAGGGATGCCGTCAGGGTTGCAATGTCGGAAAGGCTCATGCCCGCTAGATAGGCCGACTGTCCGGCCATCGGAAGCGCCATCCCTCAAAAATCTGCCCAATCCACTCGGCAAGCCAGTGGAAAGTTTTAGATAACTGTGTCAATGAGCAGCCCCAAAACATGGGGGCGTCACCGAAACGTCACCTAACGACGGGAAAATCATGAGCAATAACAAAGGCGTCATGGCTGGCAAACGTGGCCTGATCATGGGCGTTGCCAACAACCGCTCGATCGCCTGGGGGATCGCCAAGGCCTGCGCAAGCCAGGGGGCCGAACTGGCCTTCACTTATCAGGGCGACGCCCTGAAGAAGCGGGTGGAGCCTCTGGCCGCCGAGCTCGGTTCCCGGATCGTGGTGCCCTGCGATGTCACCGACATGGCCTCGATCGACGCCACCTTCGAAACCCTGAAAAAGGAATGGGGTGGCCTTGATTTCGTGGTCCACGCCATCGCCTTCGCCGACAAGAACGAGCTGGAGGGGCGCTATGTCGACACCAGCCCGGACAACTTCAGCAAGTCCATGTTCATCTCCTGCTACAGCTTCACGGCCGTGGCCCAGCGCGCCGAAAAGCTGATGACGAACGGCGGCTCGCTTCTCACCCTCACCTATTACGGCGCCGAGAAATGGATGCCACACTACAACGTCATGGGCGTTGCCAAGGCGGCACTTGAGGCCTCGGTGCGCTACATGGCGGCTGACCTTGGCATTCAAAACATCCGCGTCAATGCCATCTCGGCCGGGCCGATCAAGACGCTTGCCGCCTCGGGCGTTTCCGACTTCCGCTACATCCTGCGCTGGAACGAGCACAATTCGCCGCTCCGCCGGGTCGTCACCATCGAGGAAGTGGGCGATTCCGCCATGTATTTCCTCTCCGACCTGTCGCGCGGCGTGACCGGCGAAATCCACCATGTTGACTCGGGTTATCATGTCGTCGGCATGAAGAACCCCGACGCGCCCGATATGACGGTGGACAAGAAGGAGGAGTGACGGCGTGACGCCGCTTCTCTTCGTCCGCCACGGCGAGACTGACTGGAACGTTCAGGGCCTCATCCAGGGCTCGATCGACACCGACCTCAACCCGAAGGGCCACGAACAGGCCCGCTCCGTTGCCCAGCTTCTCGCCGCAAGGCCAGACCGCCTTGCCGGCTTCGACATCATCGTCAGCCCGCAGCACCGGGCCATGCAGACGGCAGGCTACATCATCGGTGCGCTGGGCCGGAACGGCCATGCCGTAGATGTACGCGTGCGCGAACTCGGCTTTGGCGCATGGGAAGGCAAGCCCTTCTGGGAGCTCAAGGCCTCGCCCATCTATCCTGCCGACCCCGAAGGACGCTTCTTCTGGCGCCCCGAAGGCGGCGAAAGCTATGAGGACGGCATTGCCCGGGTGAAGCATTTCCATGCGGAACTGGAGCGCCCGACCCTCATTGTCGCGCACGGCGCGGTGGGCCGCTGCCTGATGGGCTTCGTCGCTGGACTGGGGCCACGCGAGATCGTCAACCTGCCGACCCCGCAGGGCTGCTACTGCGACCTGAGCGAGGGCCGCATCGCCTGGTTTGACGCCAACGGCCCACGCGCTTAATCAGGGCGCATGTCCCACAACACCTTCGGCCACCTCTTC
Organism: Pseudomonadota bacterium; assembly: GCA_020161855.1. GTDB lineage: Bacteria > Pseudomonadota > Alphaproteobacteria > Rhizobiales > Aestuariivirgaceae > Aestuariivirga. The sequence continues at coordinate 322,821 of JAIUNJ010000004.1, read as the reverse complement.
CGCGTCACCACCTTTGGCGAGAGCCACGGACCGGCCATCGGCTGCGTGGTCGATGGCTGCCCCCCCGGCTTGGCGCTGACCGCCGCCGACATCCAGGGCTTTCTCGACAAGCGCAAGCCCGGCCAGTCGCGTTTCACCACGCAGCGCCGCGAACCGGATGAAGTGAAGATCATGTCGGGTGTCTTCGAGGATGAACGCAGCGGTGGCCAGCGCACCACAGGCACGCCGATCATGCTCATGATCGAGAACGTGGATCAACGCTCCAAGGATTACAGCGATATCCGCGACAAGTACCGGCCCGGCCATGCCGACTACACCTATGACGCCAAGTATGGCATCCGCGACTATCGCGGCGGCGGGCGCTCTTCGGCGCGCGAGACGGCAAGCCGCGTTGCCGGCGGCGCCGTTGCACGCAAGGTGATCTCAGGCGTGTCGGTCCGCGGCGCCCTGGTTCAGATAGGCCCACACAGGATCGATCGTAAAAACTGGGACTGGGCGGAAGTCGACAACAACCCGTTCTTCTGCCCTGACGCCAAAGCGGCACAGCTTTGGGAAGGCTATCTCGACAGCGTGCGCAAGGCAGGCTCTTCCTGCGGTGCCGTCATCGAAGTCACGGCCTCGGGCGTGCCAGCCGGATGGGGTGCGCCCATCTATGGCAAGCTTGATGCAGAACTGGCCTCGGCGATGATGAGCATCAATGCGGTGAAGGGCGTCGAAGTCGGCGATGGCTTCGCTTCGGCGGCCCTTTCGGGTGAAGAAAACGCCGACCAGATCCGCATGCGGCATGGCAAGCCGGAATTCACCTCGAACCACGCGGGCGGCATCCTCGGTGGCATCTCCTCGGGGCAGGACATTGTGGTGCGCTTCGCCGTGAAACCCACATCCTCCATCCTGACCCCGCGCCAGACGGTGACAAAATCAGGCGAAGACTCCGACATCATCACCAAAGGCCGCCACGACCCCTGCGTCGGCATCCGCGCGGTGCCGGTCGGCGAAGCCATGATGGCCATCGTGCTGGCCGATCAGTTCCTGCGCCATCGCGGCCAGGTGGGTTAGGCTAGAGGTCAAGGCCAGCCTTGATCAGTGCGGCGCAGGCACGCGGATCATTCTGGTCCGTATCGATCTCAAGATCGTATCCTATGCCGGCGTGGACCCGCGAAAACTGCCATCGCGCAAGGCCGATACTGCGATCGCCGCGCTCACGCTCCCGCCGCTCCAGCACATCCAGCGCGGCATGCAGGCCAACAACGAACAGGTCATGCCGGGCGAGAAGCTCCACATAATCGCCATAGGCGTCACCCAGCAGGACATCGTCAACAATCAGATTGTTGCCGGCATCGGCCATGGCCGCAATGGCGCGGCGCATGCCGCGCAGCAGTTTCACACCAACGGGGCCGGCCGTGATTGATGTTTCGGTGGTTCCCGATACCGAGAGGGCTTCATAGGAAAAGCCATCTGCGTGTTCCTGCAGCCGCTCCGGCAGCATATCAAGGAAGGTATCCATCTGCACATGCAGCAGCGGCAGGGAGGCAATCTCCTGCAGCGCTCGTGCGGTCGATGTCTTGCCGACACTGCCAACGCCATTCAGCAAGATGATCCGGCTTCCGGCCATGTTCACGTCCTCCCTGCCGCGATCAGGAATTCCTGATTGCCGTCACCGCCGGAAATGGGCGACGGGGTGAAGCCCAGAACCCACCAGCCTGACTGCAAGATGAAATCGGAGATATCCAGACAGACCCTGTTCTGAAGTGCGGGATCGCGCACAATGCCGCCCTTGCCCAGGGCGTCCTTGCCCACCTCGAACTGTGGCTTGATGAGCGCCAGCAATCGTGTGCCGGGGTGGGCGAGCCCAAGAACCGGCGGCAGCGCAAGCTTCAATGAAATGAAACTCACATCGCAAACGATGAGCGAAACATCGTCCGGCATGTCGCCGGGCGTGAGATGACGGGCATTGATCCCTTCCCGCAGGGTGACACGCGCATCTCCGGCAAGCGCCCGGTCCATCTGGCCATGACCCACGTCGATGGCGGTCACATGCGCGGCCGCGCGTTCAAGAAGCACCTGCGTGAAGCCGCCGGTCGAAGCTCCGAGATCAAGGCAGTGCCTGCCCTTCACATCGATTCCGAAATGATCCAGCCCGTGCACCAGCTTCCAGGCGGCACGCGAAACATAGCGCGTGGCAAGGTCATCAATGGCGATGTCCGCAGCAGGCACAACGGCCTGTGACGGCTTGCGCGCAGTCGCTCCATTGACCATCACCTGGCCGTTTTCGATTGCTTCCTTGGCACGGGCCCGCGATGGCACGAGGCCGCGCGCCACCAGTTCTTCATCGAGGCGGCGGGATGGCCGTTCCGCCGTCACTCCACATCCAGCGGCTGCTTGCCGGTCGGCTTGCCGGAAGGATCAAGCGTCAGTTTCTCGATTCGAGCCTCGGCCTCGGCAAGCTTCTTCTCGCAATGCTTGCGCAGCGCCTCGCCGCGCTCATAGATGCGGATCGACTCCTCCAGTTCGACCTTGCCGCCCTCGAGCTTCGCCACGATCTCTTCCAGCAGGGCAAGCGCCTTCTCGAAGGAGAGGCCGGCAATCTCCGCGTCTTCGGTCTTGCTCATGGATCAGTCGTCCTCGTCGTCATCATCATCGTTATCATTGGCCGGGCCCATGGCCAGCGTCTCGCCATGCAGCAGTGCATGCAGATGAACGCCGACGGACCCTGCCAGTCCCTGCAGATCATATCCGCCCTCAAGGACCGAAACAACGCGGCCTGAGGCATGCAGATCGGCGATATCCATCAGTTTGAGCGTGGCCCAGGCGAAGTCCTCCTCGGTCAGTTCAAGGCTGCCCAGCGGATCGCGAACATGGGCATCAAACCCGGCCGAGATCACCACCAGATCAGGCCCAAAGGCCGATAGCGCCGGAAGGATTACACCATCGAATGCGGCGCGAAACGCCTCTCCGCCATCGCCCGCGCGGAGCGGTGCATTGAAGATGTTGCCCACGCCGGTTTCGCTGCGCGAGCCCGTGCCGGGATAAAGTGGCATCTGGTGTGTCGATCCATAGAAGCTGTTGGCATCGGACCAGAAGATGTCCTGCGTACCGTTGCCGTGATGCACATCGAAATCGACAACGGCGACACGCTCCGCATCGTAGCGGTCGCGGGCATAGAGGGCGGCGATGGCTGCCTGGTTGAAGAAGCAGAAGCCCATGGCGCGGTTGTGTTCGGCATGATGGCCGGGCGGGCGCAGCGCGCAGAAGGCATTGTCAGCCTCGCCACGGAACACGGCATCGACTGCCGCCGTGGCAGCGCCTACGGCGCGCAGGGCCGCCTCCAGCGAGTGCAGCGACATCACCGTATCGGTGTCGATATATTCAAAGCCCTGTTCCGGGGCCACGCCGCGAATACGCTGCACATGCTCCAGGGAATGGGCGAGCAGGACATGCGCGTCGGTGCCGAGCGGCGCATCCTTGCGCAGCACGCTGCGGAAGGCCGGGGCATTGAGCACGGCATTCACCGCCTTGATGCGGTCGATCCGCTCCGGGTGCCCGGGCGGCGTCTCGTGGGCGAGAGATGATGCATGCGAGAGGACAAGCGTGGTCATGGCGCTGCTGTAGCCCGTTTGCCGGAGCGCTGCTATAGGCCTGCCATGATCAGCGGTCAGGACATTGCGCGGGCGTCAGAGGTGCTGCGGCAGGGCGGCCTCGTGGCCTTTCCGACCGAGACCGTCTATGGCCTTGGGGCCGATGCAACACAGGATGAGGCTGTGGCCAGCATCTATGCGGCCAAGGGCCGGCCGCAGTTCAATCCGCTCATTGCCCATGTGCCAGACCAGGCCGCGGCCGAGAGGCTCGGGGATTTTCCCCAGGCCGCCCGCGATCTGGCGGCGGCATTCTGGCCGGGGCCACTCACCATCGTCGTCAACCGCCTGCCGTCCTGCCCGGTTTCGTTGCTGGCCTCTGCCGGGCTGCCCTCCATCGCCCTTCGCGTGCCCTCGCACCCTGTGGCGCAGGACCTTCTGCGGGCCTTCGGCAGGCCCGTCGTTGCGCCCAGCGCAAACCGCTCCGGCCGCATAAGCCCGACAACGGCAGACCACGTGCGCCATTCCATCGGCCAGGGTGTGGCAATGATCCTCGATGGCGGGCGCACGCAAGTGGGCGTGGAATCGACCGTGGTGAGTTTCCTTGATGACCAGCCACGCCTGCTGCGGCCCGGCGGTGTGTCTCGCCAGCAGATCGAGGCGATCATCGGCGCCAAGCTTGCTGCGGCCGAGGCTGGCCCACTGCATGCGCCCGGCCAGCTTGAAAGCCACTATGCGCCACGCGCCGCGCTGCGCCTCGGCGTGACCACACCCGACTCGAATGAAGTCTATGTTGGCTTCGGGCCCCATCACCATGGGCCCTATTCACTGTCGCCGGAGGGCAACCTGCAACAGGCCGCCGCCAACCTCTTCCGGCTGCTGCACGAGATCGATGCGGCGGGTGCCGAGCGGATCGCCGTTGCCCCCATTCCCGATGACGGCCTGGGAGAGGCCATCAACGACCGGCTGCGCCGCGCCGCCGCCGCGCGCCCGCAGGCGTCATGATGACAGCGGCACTTTCACCCGAACTTCTTGCCCGCTTTGCCGCAATCACCGGCGCGAAAGGCGTCATCCACGAAGGCGCTGACCAGGAACCCTATCTCCATGAGTGGCGCGACCTCTGGCACGGCAAGACGCCAATGGTGCTGCGCCCTACAACGACCGAGCAGGTTTCGCGCATCATGGCGCTTGCATATGAGACCGCGACTCCGGTCGTGCCGCAGTCCGGCAACACGGGACTGGTTGGCGGGCAGATCCCCGATCCCTCCGGCACGCAGCTGCTGCTGTCGCTCGACCGCATGACCCGGGTCATCGCCGTCGACCCCGTCGACTATGCGATCACGGTCGAGGCCGGTGTTCCGCTTGCGGCTGTCCAGGCGGCGGCCGATGCGGAGGACCGGCTCTTTCCACTCTCGCTCGCCTCCGAAGGTTCATGCCGGATCGGCGGCAATCTCTCGACCAATGCCGGTGGCCTGAATGTGCTCGCCTATGGCAATGCGCGCGATCTCTGCCTTGGACTTGAGGTGGTGCTGCCGGATGGCCGCGTCCTCAATCTGCTGCGCTCACTGCGCAAGGACAACACCGGCTACGATCTGAAGAACCTTTTCATCGGTGCCGAAGGCACGCTCGGGATCATCACAGCGGCCGTTCTCAAGCTCTTTCCCAAGCCCCGCCGCCGCGAGACGGCCTTCATCGCCGTGCCCACGCCGCAGGCTGCAGTGCTGCTTCTGGCACTTCTCAAGGCCCACGCGAATCAATCGGTAGTAGCCTTTGAAATCATTCCGGAAATCGGCATTACTTTTGTGACCAGGCACATGGGAGTAACGTCTCCGCTGCCCAGCTCACCGTGGTATGTGCTGACGGAATTTGCCGATGCGCCGCCAGACGCCCTCACAGCTGCGCTTGAGGAAGCGATGACGCAGGACCTCATCAGCGACGCGGCGATTGCGCAGAATGAGGCGCAGCGTGCCGCCTTCTGGGCGCTGCGCGAGAAGATGTCGGACTCGCAGAAGTTCGAGGGCGGATCGATCAAGCACGATGTCTCAGTGCCCGTGTCGCGCATCCCCCATTTCATCAGTGAGGCCATGGCCGGAGTCGAGGCCTTCATGCCCGGCTGCCGCTTTCTCTGTTTCGGTCATATCGGCGACGGCAATCTCCACTTCAATGTCTCGCAGCCCGTCGGTATGGACAAGGCGCATTATCTGTCGCGCTGGCACGAGATGAGCAGCATTGTTCATGACGTTGTGCTGAAGCATGGCGGCTCGATCAGCGCGGAACACGGCATCGGACGGCTGAAGCGCGATGACATGCGCCATATCAAGTCAGTGGTGGAGCTTGAGATGCTGCGCGCCGTGAAGAAGATGCTCGATCCAAAGAACATCATGAACCCCGGCAAGGTCCTGCCGGATTGAGGCGGCCACCACTCCTCTAGAACAGGTCCATCTGCCCGCGATCCGGCGGCGACTCGGACTTCGCCTTGGCAGTTGGTGCACCGCGCGGGATCACAGCCGGCTCCATGGCAAAGTAGTCGTCAGGCGCCGGGCGCAGCAGTGGCGCGATGGCATCGGTATTGTCATTTCCGTGATCGAGCCAAGTGTCGAAATCCCGGGGATCAATGATCACCGGACTGCGGTGATAGATTGTACCGATCAGGGCATTTGCATCGGTGGTGATGATGGCCGCTGTTTCAAGCTCAGAGCCATCAGCCCCCATCCAGTGCTCCCAGATTCCGGCAAAGGCCATCAGGCCATTGTCAGGCCTGTGGATGAACCAGGGCGTCTTCTTGCCCGGCACATCGCCCTGCCATTCGAAGAAGCCATCCGCCGGAACGAGGCAACGGCGGCGGCGGATGGCATTGCGGAAGCTGGGCTTCTCGAAAATCGTATCGCTGCGGGCATTGATGAGCGGCTTGCCCGGTGCCACTTCCTTGGCCCAGCCCGGCACAAAGCCCCAGCGCACCAGGGCGAAGTGCCTCCCATCATTGCCCTCTCGTACGATCGCTATCGGGCCCCCGGGCGCCACGATCGGCCGCGGCGGGAAATCCGGCCGTTCCATGTAATTGAACAGCGTCCGCACCTCTTCCGGACTGCTGCGGAAACTGTAGAGTCCACACATGACGTCAGAGTCTAGCAGCGCGGGCACGATCATCAAGGCGGCATCGGCCTGCGTCTGGCGCGATGGCCGCGTTCTGCTGGTCGAACGTGGCAGGCCGCCGGGCGCCGGTGCCTGGAGCCTCCCCGGCGGCAAGCTTGAACCGGGAGAGGAACCGCTCCAGGCGGCACTCCGTGAATTGCGGGAGGAGACCGGGTTATCCGCAGAGCTCCAACTTCTTGTGGGCATCTTTCCGATCCGGCTGGTACCGCACGGCTTTGACATCCATTGTTTCACTGGTTTCGCCGCCCCGGGTGAGGCACGAGCCGCGAGCGACGCGCGCAGCGTCGCCTGGGTGACGCCGGAGGACGCAGCGGGCCTGCCGCTGGCACCCAATGTTCTCACCGCCATCAAGACAGCCCGCCAAATGCTAAGGCTTTGAGGAAAAAGCCGCCTTTCGCGTTAACCTTCAATTAAGCCATGACTCGCGGATACACCCTTAACTGCTATGTTGGTTGCGGGACACCGAGTTTGACCTGACACGCATGATGTTGAAGCATAACCAAAACAAGCAGCCTGCAGCGCTGCCGCAACAAGAGGCCAAGCAGGTCGCACTCCGCTATATTCTCGAAGCGTGGGAAGAGGCGGTCTATGACGGTCTTGATCCGGATTGCATCGCCTCCGCCGCCATATTCGCCGCCCTGTCGGACATGATCGCGACCTATGGCGAGGAACCCGTGGCCATGATGTGCGCGCGTCTGCCGGAGCGCATCCGCAACGGCGAATTCACCGTCAGCAAGACCAAGCAGTAAGCGCCCCGGCCGCGCTCAGATTTCGCGCGTCATGAAGGTTGAATGCGGGTCAGGCTTGTAGCCGCTGAAAGGTGGACACTCCACGAAGCCATGCCTCGCATAGAGGGCCCTGGCGGGCGCGAAAAACTCAAATGATCCGGTTTCGAGATTAAGCCGCTTCAGCCCCATGGCGCGCGCCCGTGCCATGATATGGGTGAGCATGGCCCTGCCCACGCCGCTGCGACGGGCCGCCTGCAGCGTGTGCATGGACTTCACCTCGCCCTGCTCCGCATCCATGCGCTTCAGTGCACCCGTGCCCCTAAGCGTCGTGCCATCCCAGGCCGACCAGAAGGACATATCGCCGGCCTTCAGCCGCGTCAGGTCAAAGACATGGGCGCTGCATAGCGGTGTCACCGCCACACTGGTATCGTAGTGGAATTTCAGCATTGCGATGACCTGCGGATCGTCGAGGCCTCCATCCCTGATCTCAAGCGGCATCACGGCATCCTTTCAGGCAACAAGAAAGATGAAATAGCTGGCACCTGCATCAGCCGGTGTTTCGAAGATGGTGGCGCCATATTCCTTGTAGCGCAGGCAATCTCCGGGCTTCAGCACATGGCTCCTGCCATCGCTCGTCAAGGTGAGCCTGCCTTTGGTGAGAACGAGATGGTGCTCGGCACCCGGCCGGTGTGGCCTGTCATAGGCAATGCGCGCGCCCGCCGGGAGTTCCCCGCCAATGACTTCGCCCGCGAGATCCTGGCTCGGCGGCGACACGGAACGGCGCTGAAAACCTGTCTTCTGGTCCTGCCAGCGGGCCTGCTGTGCCAGCGGCACAAGGGCCGTGAAGGACTGCTCGGCCAGATAAAGAAGCCGGGAAATCGACAGGCCATAGGCAGAGCAAATGCGCCCGAGCACTTCCGCCGTGGGGCTGACCTCGACATTTTCCAGACGCGAAAGCGTGGCGCGGCTCACGCCGCTCTTGTCCGCCAGCACCTCAAGCGAAAACCCTGCCTGTAGGCGCAGGTCCCGCAGGCGCTCGGCCAGCTTTGGTCCAATCTCGTCAAATCCCATATAAGAGATAAAATCTCAAATTTGGGACAATGTCAAATGTCAGCGGATATCGACCACCACCCGGCCACGCACCTTGCCCGCGACGATCTCCGCCGCCACGCGCGGCACATCATCGAGCGTCACATGGCTTGTCATGGCCCGGAGCTTGGCCATGTCCAGATCCTTGGCGAGCCGCTGCCAGCAGGCCAGTCGCCGGGCCTGCGGTGTGGTCACGGAATTCACGCCGATGAGGCGAACACCTCTCAGGATGAAGGGTGCGACCGTCGTCGGCAGGTCCATGCCACCGGCGAGGCCGGTGGCGGCGACGCTGCCTTCCGGCAGAACCTGCGAAATGGCATTGGCGAGCATGGTCGAACCCACCGTATCGACAACACCGGCCCAGCGCGCCTTTGCGAGCGGCTTGACCGGGCCCGCAAACTCCTTGCGGTCAATGATCGAAGCGGCGCCAAGATTCTTCAGATAAGCTTCCTCCTCGGGTCGGCCCGTGGCGGCAACGACGTTGAAGCCCAGCGTGGAAAGGATGGCGACCGCCACAGAGCCGACGCCGCCGGCGGCACCCGTCACCAGCACCTCGCCTTGTGCAGGCTTCACGCCCTGCTCCTCCAGCGCCATCACACAGAGCATGGCGGTATAGCCCGCCACACCTACGGCCATGGCATCCGCCGTCGAGAAGCCCTTGGGCAGCGGCACCAGCCACTCGCCCTTCACCCGCGCCACTTCGGCAAAACCGCCATAGTGACCTTCGCCGACACCCCAGCCGCCAAGCACAACCTTGTCGCCAACCTTCCAGTCGGGATTGCTGGAGCTTTTCACCGTGCCCGCAAGATCGATGCCGGGTATGAGCGGAAACCTGCGGATGATCGGCCCCTTGCCGGTGACGGCAAGGCCATCCTTGTAGTTGACGCTCGAATGCGCGACGTCAATCATCACATCGCCTTCCATAAGGTCTGCCTCGGTGAGACGCACGAATTCAGCCTTCTGGCCGTCATCGGTCTTGCTCACCAACAATGCACGAAAGCTCTCCATCTCACATCCTTTCCGGCTGCAAGGCCTCGACAAACCGGGCCGGGGCACCCTGCGCCGGACCCGGGATTTCGCCCTGCCACATCACCGTGCGCCCGCGGATCATGGTGCCGACCGGCCAGCCCGTCACGGCCACGCCGTCATATGGCGTCCAGCCACAGCGGCTTTCGATCCAGTCATTGCGGATCACTTCGCGCCGCTTCAAGTCCACCAATGTGAAATCCGCGTCATAGCCCTCGGCAATGCGGCCCTTGTTGGCCAGGCCGAAAATGCGCTGCGGCCCGTGCGCCGTGAGATCGACAAAACGCTCCAGGGTCAGCCGGCCCTTGTTCACATGATCGAGCATCATGGGCACCAGCGTCTGAACACCGGGCATGCCCGAAGGCGAGGCCGGATAGGGTTTGGCCTTTTCCTCCAGCGTGTGCGGGGCATGATCGGACCCCAGCACATCGACAAGGCCCGAAGAGATGGCTTGCCAGAGCGCCTCGCGATGCTCGGCGCTGCGCACCGGCGGGTTCATCTGTAACTTCGTGCCAAGGCGGGCATAGTCATCCGCCGACAGGGTGAGATGATGTGGCGTCACCTCGACTGTGGCGCAGTCGCGATGGGCGGCGAGCAGCGGCAATTCATCCTGCGTCGAAACATGCAGCACATGCACACGCTTGCCATGGCGGCGGGCGATGCGCAGCAGGCGCTCGGTGCAAAGCCGCGCCGCCTCGGCATCGCGCCATACCGGATGACTTGCCGCATCGCCGGGCACCTGGAAGGAGGTGCGGGCCTTGAGGCGGAACTCATCCTCGCTGTGAAAGGCCGCGCGGCGCGACAGCCGCGAGATGATGCGGTCGAGCCCGGCATCGTCATCGACGAGAAGATCACCGGTGGACGATCCGATGAAGACCTTCATGCCAGCCGAGCCTTCGAGCCTCTCAAAATCCGGGATGCCTTCGACATTGTCGCGCGTGCCACCCACATAGAAAGCGAAGTCGCAGAACATGCGGTTGCGGGCACGGCCCACCTTGTCGGCAAGCGCCGCAGCCGACGTGGTGAGCGGCTTGGTGTTGGGCATCTCGAAAACGACGGTGACGCCGCCCATCACGGCGGCGCGGCTGCCAGTCTCCAGGTCTTCCTTATGCTCGGCGCCGGGCTCGCGGAAATGCACCTGGCTGTCGATCACGCCGGGCAGCACATGGAGATTGCGGCAATCCAGCACCTCGGCGGCCGAGAAGCCGGCCAGATCGCCGATCGCCACGATACGACCGGCAGAAACGGCAATGTCCCTGGCAGCGATGCCGTCAGGCAGCGCAACAATGCCGCCCCTGAGGATGAGATCAACTTGCCGGGATGCCTGCTGGCCAACCTTGAATGTCATGGCCGTGCTTCGTAAATGGGAGGCAGAAGCGAAGCAAGCACCATGACACCGCCTTTCCGACGCCAGCCTCTCCGCTCCCGGGCCGTGATCAGGCTTGCGGGCGAAAATGTACTGCATTTCCTGCACAATCTGCTGACCATGGATGTGGACCATCTGGCGCCCGGCCACCTCGCCTATGGCGCCCTGCTCTCGCCGCAGGGCAAGATCCAGCATGAGCTCTTTGTCCACAATCAGGGCGATGCGGTTTTCATCGATTGTGTGGCAGGGCAGCGCGACGAGTTGCTGCGCAAGCTCATGATGTATCGCCTGCGTGCAAAGATCAGTATCGAGCCCGCAGAGGGGCTATCGGTTGTTGCAGACCCGGAAAGACCGGTGGACGGCATCGCCGCTGATCCACGCCATGACGGCCTCGGTGCGCGCCTTCTCACAGCACATGCCGGGGAACCGGATGATGGCAGCTATCGCGCCTTCGGCCTCGCGCTCGGCATTGGCGACGGGGCGCTTGATATCGGCCAGAACGAGTTCTTTCCGCACGAGGCCAATCTGGACCTGCTGAACGGCGTCAACTTCCGCAAGGGCTGTTATGTCGGCCAGGAAGTGGTGTCGCGCATGCAGCACCGCGGCACGGCGCGTTCGCGCCTGTTGCCAGTTTCCTGCGGCGGTCCAGCACCACCAAAGGGTACGGCCATCACATCAGGCGAAACGCTCGTCGGTACACTCCTGTCGTCGCAGGACCATCGCGCCATGGCGGTGATCCGCCTCGACCGGCTGGCGGAGGTCAAGGCGCCACTGCTGTCAGCAGATGTCAGCATTCACGTGCATAAACCCGGCTGGATGAAGATTGATGTCAGCATTCCGGAGGTGGCGGCATGAGCGCAGTGAAGCACGAAGATGGCATCTGCCGCTGTGGCTGGTGCGGCACCGATCCGCTCTATGTGCATTATCACGACACAGATTGGGGCGTGCCCGAATATGATTCCCGCGCCTTGTTCGAGAAGCTCATTCTCGATGGCTTCCAGGCTGGCCTCTCGTGGATCACCATCCTCCGCAAGCGCGAAAATTTCCGCAAGGCATTCGACGGTTTCAAGCCGGAGGTCATGGCGCGTTACGATCACCGCAAGATTGAAGCCCTGATGCAGGATGCGGGCATCGTGCGGAACCGCGCAAAGATCGAAGGTTCGGTCAACAGCGCCCGCGCCTATCTCGAGATTGCTGATTTCTCCTCCCATCTCTGGGGGTTCATCGACGGCAAGCCGGTGCAGAACAAATTCGCCAGCGGCCACGACGTGCCTGCCAAGACAGCCGTTGCCGAAGCCATCTCCAAGGATCTCAAGAAGCGCGGGTTCACCTTTGTCGGCCCCACCATCGTCTATGCCTTCATGCAGGCCTGCGGGCTCGTCAACGATCACATGGTCGATTGCCATCGCTACAAGGCGGTGAAGAAGCTCGCCCGGTGATGGCCACGCAGGAGCCGACACCGCGCGCCTGGCAGCGCATGCTCTCAGGCCGCAGGCTCGACCTGCTCGACCCATCGCCGCTCGACATCGAGATCGAGGACATCGCCCATGGTCTGGCGCGTGTGGCGCGCTGGAATGGCCAGACCAAGGGTGACCACGCCTTCTCCGTGGCGCAGCACTGCGTTCTGGTCGAAGCGGTTTTTGCGCATGTCAACCCAGCGGCAACTCGGGCCGAGCGCCTTCATGCGCTGCTGCACGATGCGCCGGAATATGTGATCGGCGACATGATCTCGCCTTTCAAGGCGGCAATCGGCATGGACTACAAGGCCTTTGAACTGCGCCTGCTGGCCGCCATCCATCTGCGTTTCGGGCTGCCTGCGGCTGCAGTTCCACGTGTCATTGAGGACATCAAGGCAGCGGATCGCATTGCCGCCTATCTCGAGGCGACGCAGCTTGCCGGTTTCCGCGTTGAGGAGGCCCGCAAGTTCTTCGGTGCGCCGAAGGGATTGACCGGGCTTTCGCCGGAATTCAGCCATGCGATCGAAGCCCTGTCCGCGAAGGCGGCAACGGCGCAATATCTTGCGATGTTCAACCAACTGGCAGAGACATGATCATCGTCACCTCGCTGCGCGAGGCCCACAACCAGCTCGAAGCCCATGGCGCGCGCCGGGCGATCAGTATCCTGTCGCCGGAAACGCCGCATCCGGTATTCACGGCGCTGCAGCCGGAAGATCACCTCCGCCTCACCTTCCATGATGTGATCACCACTGATGCCGGGCTTTTTGCGCCCAGCGCGCGGGATGCGGAGCGGCTCGTTGCCTTCATTGATGGCTGGCAGAAGCAATCGCCGATGCTCATTCACTGCTGGGCCGGTATCAGCCGCTCGACAGCAGCGGCCTTTGTGACGCTCTGCATGAACAGGCCGCGCGAGGATGAGAACGCTCTCGCGCTGGAACTGCGCGATGCTTCGCCCTCGGCAACGCCCAATCGCCTGATCGTCTCGCAGGCTGATGCCCTGCTGGGCCGCAAGGGTCGGATGCTCCGCGCCGTCGAACGCATCGGGCGCGGTTCAGATGCATTTGAGGGAAGACCTTTCACGTTGTCCGTCCGATAAAAGCGAAAGGGGCACCCTTCCGGATGCCCCTTTCCCGCGTCACTGCGCTCCCCGCTTAACCGTTCTCGTCGTAGAAAATGTGGGTACCGATCTTCACGATCTTCTTCATGCTGCGGGCCCAGCGGGGCTTCACATAGTCGGCATGATAGTTGGTCGCCTTGCTCATGGCGTCGACCATCTTGTAGTCGCCGCTCATGACCTTCTGGGCGATCTTCTTGGAGCGCGACCAGGCAGCCGGGTTCTTCACGTCGTCCGGCAGGCCATCGCAGGCGAAGGAGAACTGGCAGGAGTTGCGGCGCTGCGAACCCTGATAAACCACGCCGCAGACCGTCTTTGGATAGTTCGGGTCCTTGACACGGTTCATGATGACCTTGGCCACCGCGATCTGACCCATTTCGGTTTCCGAACGTGCCTCGAAGTAAACCGCACGGGCGAGGCAGTTTTCTTCAGCGGCGAGGAAGCGGCGCTGCTTCAGCGCGGCCTGCTTCTGCTGCTTGTCGAGCTTGAGGGACTTGTCGATATTTGCGGGCTTGGGCGCCAGCGCCAGCTTCTTGGCGATCTTGGCAGCGTCTTCCAGCTTCTGGTCATCGGCGCTGAAGGAGGCCGGCTGAATCTTGATGCGGGTATCCTTCTCGCTCGTGGTCTTGGCGAAGGACGAGCCCTTGCTCTTGCCAATCACCGTGCCGGCGAAAAGCTGCTGGCTCACACCGGGATCATAGATCAGCAGGTCACCCTTGCCGTCCGACAAAACGGTCATTCGGCGCAGGTTGGTGTTGCTGTTGACGGCGGCCATGGACTCGCCATCAGGCAGGAGCGATCCCTTGCTGGTCAGAGAAGAGGTCTGCGGCAGTTCAGGAAGCTGGAAGGAAGAAGCCGCGAGGCTTGCGGATGTGTGGGCGGAGGCGTTGCGGCCGATCTGGTGGCCTGCAAAAGCAAAAGCCACGACGAGCATGATGCCGCCAAAAACGACCGGTGCATATTCACGGAAAGCGCTGCGCGGCGGTTCAAGCGGCGCGAGATAGTCGTCTTCGTCGGATGCGAAGCGCTGGCGACTATTGCGATAACGTGGTGCGTCCAATGACCCGTTTCCTCACTATGCGAACCCCAGACACCGATTGGACCGGCCCTGAACCCGCGATCTCGTTACATAGCTCACATGCTGTTTATCATAGGTTAACCATGACCGGCAACCCGAAATGACCACTTTTGCGCCGTTTTCCTGCCTCTTTGCCACAATGGTTAACAGCATGAATTTGCTCAAATTTATCTCAAATTCCGGAGGCGCGCCTGGGCTGCGGCCAAACGCGCAATGGGGACGCGGTAAGGCGAACATGAGACATAGTCCAGCCCCAAAGACTCACAGAAGTTAATGGAGGCGGGATCACCGCCGTGCTCGCCACAGATGCCCAGGTGCAGGCCCGGCCGCGCCGCCCTGCCCCGTTCGGCGGCGAAATGCACCAGCTCACCCACCCCTTCCACGTCGAGCGTGACAAAGGGATCCTGCTGGAAGATGCCCTTGGAGGTATATTCACCGATGAAGCGGGCGCTGTCGTCGCGGCTGATGCCGAAAGTCGTCTGGGTCAGGTCGTTGGTCCCGAAAGAGAAGAACTCGGCAGATTGGGCGATGTCGCCCGCCCTGAGTGCGGCGCGCGGCAGCTCGATCATGGTGCCCACGCGATAGGTGAAGTTGAGGCCTGACTCTTTCTGGACTTCCTCGGCTACGGCATCGATGCGCTTGCGCACAAGGTCCAGTTCGGCGCGCGAAGCCACCAGCGGCACCATGATCTCGGGGATCGGCGGCCTGCCGGTGGAACGTGCAGCTTCGACAACCGCTTCAAAGACAGCACGGGCCTGCATGTCGACGATCTCGGGATAGCTCAACAGCAGGCGCACACCGCGATGACCCAGCATCGGGTTTTGTTCACGCAAATCCTGGATGCGGCGGTTCAGGGCGGCAAGATCAGCGCCCAGCGCCCGGGCCAGGGCCTCGATCTCCACCTTGCCCTCCGGCAGGAACTCATGCAGCGGCGGATCAAGCAGGCGCAGCGTGACAGGTAGCCCCGCCATGATTTCGAACAGCTCCACGAAATCCGCCCGCAGCATCGGCAGGGTCTTGGCGAGAGCTGCGCGGCGGTCGCGCTCGCGGTCGGCGAGGATCATCTCGCGGATGGCAACAATGCGGTCGCCCTCGAAAAACATATGCTCGGTGCGGCAAAGGCCGATGCCCTCCGCGCCAAGATCGCGGGCCATGCGCGCGTCCTGCACGGTCTCCGCATTGGCGCGCACGGTCATGCGGCGGTACTCGTCAGCCCAGGCCAGAAGTGTTGCGAAATTGCCGGAAAGCTCGGGCTTGCGCGTTTCCACCTCGCCCTTCAGCACCTGCCCGGTGCCGCCATCAAGCGTGATGATATCGCCCTTCTTCAATGTCATGCCCGGCGCTGTCAGGGTGCCGGCGGCAGCGTCGATGCGCAGCGATGAGGCACCCGAGACGCACGGCTTGCCCATGCCGCGCGCGATCACCGCCGCATGCGAAGTCATGCCGCCACGGGTGGTCAGCACGCCTGCCGCGGCATGAAGACCACGGACATCCTCCGGCAGCGTTTCGGGGCGCACAAGGATCACCGATTGTTCATCGGCGGCAAGGCGGCGCGCCTCCTCGGCGTCAAAGATAATGGCGCCGGACACGGCTCCGGGAGAGGCCGGCAGGCCAGAGGCAATGACGGTGCGCTTCACGTCCGGATCGATGGTAGAGTGCAGGAGCTGATCAAGCGAGAGCGGGTCAATGCGGAGCAGCGCTTCCTCGCGCGTCAACAATCCGGCATTGACGAAATCAATGACGATCTGCAGCGAGGCCGCCGTGGATCTCTTCGACGGCTTTGCGGAAAGAAAACTGAGCTTGCCCTGCTGGATGACGAATTCAGCCTCGATCGCATCGCGAAGCTGCGCCTCGATGCAGCCGATGCCATTCTGGAGCAGGGAGAAAACAGCGGGCGCCTCCTGCGCCAGGGAAGTGCCGTCACCGTTCTGCAACGGCAGCACCTGCCGCAGCCGGTTCACGAGATCGGGCCCCTGGGCCCGAGGCAAATATTCGCCGGAGAGACGTGCGATGCCGGTCTGGCTATTGCGCGAGAAGGCGCGGCCCACGCCGCTGTCATCACCGAGGTTACCGAAGACCATCTCCTGCACGATGATGGCAAGGCTTGCGTCTTCGCGGGCGGCCTGCAGCTTGCGCTGCGTCCGCGCCCGCGGCGCATTCCAGGCCCGCATCAACGCCAGCACGCAGGCAGCAAGCTGGGTATTCACGTCCTGCGGAAATTCCTCGCCGTTGTTGCTGGCGAACTGGGCCTTGAAGCGCCCGGCCAATTCCCTCGCATCGGAGCCACGCAGTTCACTCTCCGAGACGTAGCCGCGTTCTTCCTTGTAGAGCGACAGCACGTCTTCAAAGGCAGCAGGATCGTCGCCGAGCACCACATGCGCGAAGTTTTGTATGAAGCGCCGGTAGCTCTCATAGGCGAAGTTGATATCACCGGTCTCTGCCGCAAGTGCCTCAACGGTTGCATCATTGAGACCGACATTCAGCACAGCCTCGATGGAATTGGGCACGCCGGGTGGAGCGCTGGTGCGGATCGCCAGCAAGAGCGGATTCTCGGCCGCACCGAAACCGCGCTTCAGCCGGCCGGCGAGCGCGGCAACCTCTCCAAAGATCGCCAGCACCAGCGGTTCGGCGATCTGCTCCGTCATGTTGCGCAGGGCGGCGGCCGAAATTGCGAAGCCATCGGGCACTGGCAATGCAAGATCGGCGAGCTGGGCCAGCTGTGCAGCCTTCTGGCCAAAGGCCAGCTCACGGCCCGCCAGAGACGGGTCGAGCACATGCGTCAATGGCTGGTCGGCGGTGGCCTTCATGGTCTCGCAATGCTGCGCCGCAGCAAAGCCCTTTGTGCCGCGCCGGTCAAGATGACTGGCGCCTTGAGAGGTTAACGGTTCACGCCGCAGCCATGCGTGCCCGCGCCGGCTTGCGGCCCCGGAAGATAAGCCAGGCGGCAATCGCCATGTTGAGCAGGTTCCAGGCAATGCCGTGGATGAACGCGCCGGTATAGGAACCGGTGACATCATAGATCTCGCCCGAGAGCCAGCCGCCCAGCGCCATGCCCAGCACCGTTGCCGTCAATACCAGCGAAATCCGGAAACCTGCCTCGCGCGCCGGGAAGTTGTCGCGGATGATCAGGGCATAGCTCGGCACGATGCCGCCCTGAGCCAGACCGAAGAGCGATGACACCACATAGAGCGGCATCAACCCGTCAAAGGGAATGTAGAGGATCAATGCCAGGCATTGCAGCGTGGAACCGATGATGAGCGTGCCCACGCCGCCGATCCTGTCGGCCAGGAAACCCGATATGAGACGGCTGGCGACACCGAAGCCAAGCATCAGGGACAGCATCTCGGAGCCGCGCACCACGCCATAGCCGAGATCGACACAATAGGCGATGATGTGAACCTGTGGCATTGACATGGCGACGCAACAGGCGAGGCCCGCCAGAACAATCAGCGCCTGCAGCACCGGCGTCCCGTTGATCTCGCGGTTCATCGAGGTGGGCGAAGGCCGCTCCTCCAGCGAAGCGCGCGGCTTGAGCAGCAGCGCCAGCGGCAACATCAGTATGATCACAATGATGCCGATTGCGATGTAGGCATTGCGCCAACCCCAGGTCTCGATCGCTGCCGTCAGGATGGGCGGCCAGATCGTGCCGGCGAGATAGTTGCCGCTAGCAACAACGGCCACAGCAATGCCCCGCCGCTTCTGGAACCAGAGCGAAACATCCGCGATAAGCGGGCCGAAGGTGACTGCGATTCCGAGGATTCCGACCAGCACGGTCTGTGCCGCAACGAACATCCAGTAGCCGGTGGCAAAGCCACTGAGAATGAAGCCGGAGCCGAGAAACACGGTGCCAAGCACCAAGGGCACCCAGATGCCGAAGCGGTCCGCCATGCGCCCGGCGAGCACGCCGCCCAGGGCAAAGCCAATCATGGTCAGCGTGTAGGGCAACGAAGCGCCGGAGCGGTCAATGCCGAATTCCTGCTGGATGACTGGCAGGGTCACCACGGCGGCCCAGATTCCGATGCCGCCGATCATGGCCAGGGCCAGCGAGATGGCCATGCGAAACCATGAATAAGAGGAGTCGGGCGCGTATTGCATTGCCGCGCTCTATCACCCCGGGCGGCGGTGGCGTAGTGCCAGACTCAGCAATTGTGGCCCGGAAGCAAGGCGAGAGGCCGCCAGGCTCCGGTGACGCACAAGGATTTCGTCCCCGCACGCCACCGGGTGTCGGTGAAGCTTCAGTTGGATATCAGATCAAGGTGTCTGGCCGTAAAAGACGGCCGATCAGAGTTTCACTGCCCGGCACAGCTTGACCATGCCAGGGTCGTATTTTTTCGGCGAAGCAAGAATCTTCCGGCAGGTCAGAATGACATCCTGGTCAACCTTGCTGCCAGAACGCCAGGCCTTGATCGGCCCAGGCTTCCCATCGGGATCGACAGTTCCCGGCGGCCTTGGGCGGATGCGGGTGCCGCCGCAGCCACCATTGATTGAGACGCAAAGACTCGCCAGCCGACGGGGCCCCATCGTCTCCATCCGCACGTCAATGATTCCCAGCAGTTGTTGCCGCGTGGCGGTACTGCAGCCGTTGCCGCCGACAGAGTTGCAGACTGCGGCAAGCTGCTTGCGGCTCATACTGTTGAGCCGGTCCTGAACAGCAGCTTCAATGGTACCATTGCCGCTTGTCACTTTCGCCGATGTTCCAGTCTTGGAGCCGAGTGTCGTGGTGTTCGTGCCGCCCGAGCTGCTGCTGCTTGCAAGACCACCTGCGGCCTTGCCGAGGCTGGAAGTGGCGCTGGAAAGCCCTGATGTCGTCTTTCCAACAGTGCTGCCTACCGACTTGCTGACGTCTTTGGTCACTTTGCCAACAACGCCACCAACGCGGTCAACCAAACCCGCAGCAGTGCCCTGACCGGCCCAGATGAAAGCGGCGAGGGCCGCAATGGCCAGAGCTTCTGTGCATTTTCTCAACTGCATAATACCTTCTCCCATATCTTCGCGGTGAACCGGCGGCCGCTGCGTTTTGCGTGAACATCGGCCAGTTGCGCATTGTTGGTTGCCGGGACGATATCTGCCGTCCCGAACGATGCAGGATTGTTGCGCGGTGCAACAATCTTGCTCTCATTCGAAGTTGAACACGGTAGCGTCTGAATTCCGGCAATGAGGTATTCCGCCAACACTGCGATCTCCTGCGAGCCATCAACAGCTCATGGACGAGCAATGTATGTGCCGGCGCTTAGAAACAGATGATCGGCACGTGTATAAATGTCAGTAAACGGATTAATTTAAAGCGCTCTGCGTTTCACCATGCGGAACTGAGTCTTTCTTGCTGCAACCCTCATATCGCCAAGCGCGAAACTGCGTAACAAGACCGGACACATAAGATACATATTGGACGTGCGCCGCCGGAACGTATCGGCCACTACAAGATTAATCTGCGCCGTGGCTTGCTATTCACAAGCATGAAACACACCTCTCCAATTGAGGCTCCGTTACAGCCTCGTGAAAGATGGCACGATCTATAATATCCGCAATTGCGCGCCCGGCGGCTCTGGAGACGAGGTCGTAGTATTGGCGCGAAGGAGTGACGATGGATCATGAATACGGACACGATCCGGCGGGGATCAAATCGCTCGATACCGCTTTGAGCATTCTTGAAGCGCTCGGAAAGGCAACACAACCGCTATCGTTGAGCGAACTCAGCCACGCTTGCCATGAAGCACCCAGCAAGGTTCATCGCTATCTTACAACATTTGTGAAGAGAAATTTCGCCGTGCAGAGTCACAGGCACGGCCAATATGCGCTCGGCAGGAACTGCATTCATCTGGGTCTGGCAGCCATGAGGCAGATTGATCTGTTCGCACTGGTTGAAAACAACCTGCAAGAACTTGCCCGTGAAACAGGCTGCCATGTTTTTCTCTCCATCTGGACGTCGGCGGGGCCTGTGATTGTTCGTTGGACCTATGCAGACAACCCCATCGGCGTGAACACACTGCCTGGGCACGTTATGCCCGTCACGCGAACCGCGGCCGGCCGCGTTTTCGCGGCATATCTGTCTCCAGCACAAACAAGCGCCTTGATCAGTCGCGAGTCGGAAATGCAGGGCGAGAGTGCGGATGGCGTTGCCTCGATGCAGAACATTATCAAGGAGGTTCGAGAGAGACGATACGCTCTGGTGCATGGAGAAACGGATCCGCGCCTGCAGACCATTGCAGTACCCGTCATGGACTGGCGCGAGAATTCCTTGCTCGTTGTCGGATGCACGCTGCCCTTGAAGGCTGAAGAGGCCCTGCGCAACCACGTACAGGAAACTCTACTTAGCTTCTCAGCCCAGCATTCCATCAACCCATCAATGAACTACTTCGCCGCTCCGGAAACGCAGAGCGGATTGCCGAAAGCATCTTGAGGCCGGGCACTAGAATGACCTCAGGTCATTGCCGCCGCTGGCAGCTTATCACTGAACCAGAACTGCCCGGCCACATTGTACACCATTGGCCCAGACATCTGCCTCACCGACCTTGATGCCCAAGAGGCCCAAAAGGCTGCGGATCGATGAATCAACGGCCGGAGCCAGTGGCTTCAACACATCGGAAACCGAGGTTCCAATCGCATCCGCATTCAGCCCGAGGCCGGCAACTTTCACCGTCAATTTGAGGTCACCCAGCAACGAAGCAAAGAGAGGAGCCGCAACATCCGTGGTGGAGACGCTCTTTGCGGAATGGCTTTCAATGTCGGCTATTGAGAAATCAAGAGGCCGGGCCTTCATGTTGCCGATATTCACGTGAGCGCTGCCGGTCACCGTGATCAATGGCACCTTCGCAAAAGTCGCGACTTTGACATTCGCCGGATTTGCCAGATCCTTCATTTGCGCAGTCGTGACATCGCCGATCCAGAGATCAGCTACGCCAGGCTTTGCGGCGATGCGTACGGCCCTGTCCTTGCCAGACTTGGCCGGGCAATAGATGTTCTCAAGCGTCGCCTCGGCAAAGGCGAGATCAAGATAGACCGGAATCCGCAGGGTAGTCCCTGCAAGCAGGCCAGTGCCGCCAACCTGGAGAACGAGACGGAGGCGGGTCTGAGCCGTCTGCACCGTGCTCCCACGGCCGCCAACGTTAAACCATGATGTACCCTGCGGACGTTCTCCAAGAGTCAGATAAACCGAGCTGGAAGCCACGCCCGGGATTGCCGTCGACAGGTCGAGCGCAATCTGGTTCTCGCCTCCCAAAGCCGCACTGGCACCTACGACTTCAAGGGCGTTGACCGTCAGCTCCAGACGCGACCCGGGCTCGCCGATGGTCATGCCGCCTGCATCCCGAAGATTGAAAAGCTCCGAAAGAGGGATCTCACTCCGGGAAAAGGCTGCCTGTTTGCTGAAGCGGCTCATCGCCCTGTTTGCAGATGCATCTTTTGCAAGTGCTTTCGACAGAGCCGTCGTGAGTTGCCGGTAAGTAACCTTCTCTGCAAGCAAGGCGTCATAAGTGCCGGCCTTCAACCCCACTTCCTTTGCCAGCTCATCGAGAAAATCAGGCAAGCTGAGATTGGCGTTGGCAAGGGCCGTGTAGTCCATGACATCGAGTGATATGGTGGTGTCCAGAAGACCGGATAACAGGGCGTTCAGAATCCCGTCATTCAGGCTCAGAAGCCTTGAACCAATCGAGAATGCAGCAATGGCTTCCGTGCTGGCGATGGCTTCCGCCGACAAAGTCGGCGGCTCGGCAAACATGGACGCGAAATAGAGCGCGCCTGGGCTTCTCACAGAGACTCGCACAGCATTCGGATTGCTGCCGCCCGGTGTGAATCGCTGATCCGGTGCAGTCGATCTCGCCGGCCGGTAGGATCCGGTTTGCACCTCGATTGCTGAAACATCCCGGTATTGCCCCATTGGCTGCACAATCCCGAGACCATCAATATCCTTGGGCAAGTAACCGTTGTCCAAGAGCGCCGCGCGGGCGGCGCGATCCGCGTTTCCAATATTGCCCGCCGCCACGATTGCCGCCACATCGGCCGCGCCCTGAAGTTGCCTGCGATCGTAGTACAAGGCTCCCTCGTCGACACCGAAAGCGGCGCACATGACCAGCACGGAGAACAGCAGCGAGCTCATCAAGGCTATGTTGCCCCGCCCGTCACGGGCAAATCTCGCAATCAATGCAAGCAAGGCAGTCTGCATCTAGACTCCCCCGATGCGGATACTCACCCGGCGAGTCACGGTCTCGTCCGGAAGCAGGCCCGAGGGCAATAGTCCCCAGATCGGCAGTTCCCTGGCATCATAGGACAACACGACCGCGAGCTGCGTCGGGTCAGCTGCGGCGTTTCCGACCGAATATTGCAGTTTCGAAACGTCTATGAACGAGTAGGAAGCGCCGTTCTTGCTGATGAACTGCTTCACAAGATTCTGGCGTTCGCTGCTGTCCAGACCCGCGACAGCAGCCCTGGCGGCATCGCCAGCCAACTGCTGAACGGAATGCGCCGCGCCAAAATAGATCGCATATGCGATCATGCCGAAGACGAGTAATATGAAGACCGGTGCGACGATTGCAAACTCGACGGCCGCTGCACCATCGGATTTCATCAGAAGCTGCATGAATTTCCGCTGCGGCAAGTGGCGGCGGAGCGAAGTCCATGCGGCGCTCCAAAGCGCTGCGGGGGATGCAGAGAGGGCCGCACTGGCCTGCATCAAGCGGGAGCACTGCTGCTCTTGAGACTGCATCCCGGCTGCTTCGGCGCGTAAGTCAATCATCATGGGATGATTTTCTTCTGCAAATCCTGTCGAAGTATAAACTGGATCGCGACAGGTCTTCAGTAACGCAACAATCTTTCTGCCACTCTGTTCCGATTGAATCGATACGTTACATTGCAGCAGATGAAATTCCGCATCGCGCAACGCGTTTGCTCAAGCGGAACGAAAACGCGTCAGAGCTTTGGACAGAACGCCGCGAAGAGAGCAACCAGACTCATCGCGGAATAGAGGCAGGTGGCGTTCTAGCCCTCGATTCTGGAGAAATCCGCCACTTCCGAGCAGGCTTCGCGGATGCGGTTCAGCAGACGCAGGCGGTTGACGCGGAAGGTCTGGTCCTTGTCGTTGACCGTCACATGCTCGAAGAAGGCATCGACGGGTGCGCGCAGCTTGGCGATGCCGCCGATCATGGCCAGGGCCAGCGAAATCGCCATCCGGAACCAGGAATAGGAGGAGTCGGGCGCGTGGTGCATGTCCGCGCTCTAACACCGGCACATGACGCCGCGTAGTACCAGAGCGCTAGAAAAGCGCTGCGCCGCCAATGTCGCAACCAAAGGAAAAGGCGCCCCACCTTGATGGAGCGCCTTCTGAACTCCTACAGACGCCGAGGTGACTCAGGCTGACTGGTAAACACGTGGTTGGACGATTGCGGTCCGCTGCAATTGCCTAACTGCCTTGGCGCCGGCGAGCACACCGAGATCGACCAGCGGTTCGAGCAGGATAACGCTCATGTAGGCCAGACCGAAGGAAGCAATATTGGAAAGGTTCTCCGCACCAAAGCCGTGCCCGTAAAGCGCCCAGAAGGCAACCCAAGCAACAATGCCGCCCTGATAGCTCACTGACAGCGCCAGCGCCTGGCTGTACTTGAGGTCTACATAGGCCGTCTTTTCAGGGATGACGCGCTTGGCCAGAAGGTTGAGCGCGAAGAGCGGCACCAGCAGGATCGTGACGTTCATACCATATTGCGGGAGGTCGAAGGGCGCAAAGAACACGCCCTGAATGAGAAGGCCAAGCGCAAGACCGATGGCGGCCGGGCCTGCACCAAACAACAAGAAGAGAGTCGATCCGAGGATAAGGTGGACTTCGGACACGCCCACCGGATGGTGCGGCAGGATTTCGAAGAAGCTAAAGACGAGCGCCGTGGCAATCGCCGCTCGCAAAGCCAGGGCGCCAACGCCGTCCTTCCGGATTGCGTCCAATGCCAGCTTGCCGGTCACCCCAAATGAGGCTGCGGCGGTAGCGTAACTGAGAACAATCTTGGCGCCGTCGACGACGCCGGGTTCGATATGCATGTCTATTCCTCCCTGCACCCATCGTGCAGATGTAAGTTGACCGGCGCGAAGCAGCGCCTGTTGCTGATGGCAGGTCTCCTGACTTCGCGGGTCTCTGGTCTCCTGCGCCTTCCCGGCCAAATGGCCAGTGGCATCTGCAGGACTCCTCACCGCTTACAGTTGCGTGGGCAGCCACGGCTTTGGTCCCTCTGGGGTCTTCCGCACCGTGTTCCCTTTTCAGCCGCGGCAGTTGTAGCCAACCACAGCACCATCATGAAATCTTATACAGGCAGGTCCTCAAATCCGCAAGCAGGTCAGTTCCTCGGCTAGCCCTCGATCCTGGAGAAATCCGCCACTTCCGAGCAGGCTTCGCGGATGCGGTTCAGCAGACGCAGGCGGTTGACGCGGAAGGTCTGGTCCTTGTCATTGACCGTCACATGCTCGAAGAAGGCATCGACGGGCGCGCGCAGCTTGGCGATGGCCCGCATGGCAGCCTCAAAATCTTCATTCTCGATGGCCTTGCGCGCCTGCGCCGACTGCACGGTGATGGCGGAATGCAGGGCCTTTTCCTCGCCCTTGATGAGCTGCGCCGAATTCACATCGCCCGCGTAGCGCTGGTTGTCCTTCTTCTCTTCGATCTTCAGAATATTGGCGGCGCGCTTCACGCCGGCCAGCAGGTTCCGGCCATCATCGGTCTCGAGCAGCTTGCCCAGTGCCTCAACACGCTTCACCACCATCAGCAGATCATCTTGGCCGGGCAGTGCGAACACGGCATCGATCAGGTCATGGCGGGCGCCCTGATCCTTGAGATAGACTTTCAGGCGATCCGCGAAGAATGAGAGAAGATCGGGCTCGATCTTGTTCATCCGCACACGGAGTTCCTTGCCAAGGATGATGCGGATCACACCGAGCGCCGCGCGGCGCAGTGCGTATGGATCCTTGGAACCCGTTGGCTTCTCGTCGATGGACCAGAAGCCCACCAACGTATCGAGTTTGTCGGCCAGCGCCACGGCCTGTCCGATTTTCGATTCCGGAATGGAATCCGAGGGGCCTTGCGGCTTGTAGTGATCGCGGATGGCGTCGGCCACCTCGGCATCCACATCCTGATCAAGGGCATAGTAGCGGCCCATGAGCCCCTGAAGCTCCGGGAACTCGCCTACCATGCCGGTCACGAGATCGGCCTTGGCAAGGCGAGCCGCAAGCTTTGCCTTTTCAATGTCGGCACCGATGGTCTTGGCGATCTCGGCGGCCAGCGCCTCGATGCGGCGCACGCGCTGCGCTTCCGTACCCAGCTTGGCATGGAAGGTGATCGCATCAAGCTTGGCGAGGTTGTCCGTCAGCTTCACCTTGCGGTCCTGGTCCCAGAAAAACTTCGCATCCGAAAGGCGCGCGGCAATCACCTTGTTATTGCCGCGGATGATCTCCTTGCCACCGTCACGTGCCAGCATGTTGGAAACGAGCAGATAGCGGTTGCTGAGCAGGCCCGTCTTGCCATTGCGCAGGCAGAAGCACTTCTGATTGTTCTTGATCGTCGTGATGATCACTTCCGGCGGCACATCAAGATAGGCTTCGTCAAAAGCGCCCATCAGAACCACCGGCCACTCGACAAGACCGGCCACTTCCTTCAGCAGGCCCTCATCCTCGACCACTTCCAGCCCCTGCGCGAAGGCAAGATTCTTGGCCTCGGTCCGGATCGTCTCGGCGCGCGCCTGCGCATCGACGATCACATTGGCCTTGAACAGCTTCTGGGCATAATCCTCAAAGCGGCGCACCGCGATCGCGCCATCCGAGAGGAAGCGGTGGCCGCGCGTGGTGTTGCTGCTGGCGATGCCTTCGACATCCAGCGGCACAACCTCGCCATCGAAGGTGCAGATGATGGAGTGAAGCGGCCGCACCCAGCGCAAGCTTCCTGAACCCCAGCGCATGGATTTGGGCCAGGGGAAACTGCGGATCACCTGCGGCACGAGATCAGCGATGATGCCTGTGGCGTCGCGGCCATCCTTCTTGATCACCGCGAGATAAAAGCTGCCCTTCTTGTCTTCCTGCACCGTGAGTTGGTCGAGGCTGAGGCCGGTTGACTTGAGAAAGCCATCGATTGCCGGTTGCGGGGCATCGACGCGCGGGCCCTTGCGCTCCTCGCGCGTGTCGGCGGCGCGGGCGTTGAGGCCCTCCACAGAAAGCACCAGGCGGCGCGGCGTGGCATGGGCCTGTGCCCCTTCGTAGGTGAGACCGGCCTCTACCAATCCGTTGGTGATGAGGGCGCGCAGATCCTCCGCTGCCCTCGACTGCATGCGGGCGGGGATTTCCTCGGAGAAGAGTTCGAGAAGAAGCTCGGCCATCAGGCGCGCCCTCCCGCCGTCTTGCTCCAGGCTTCGCAACAGGCCTTGGCGAGGTCGCGTACCCGGGCGATGTAGTTGGCGCGTTCCGTCACCGAGATGACGCCACGGGCATCGAGCAGGTTGAAAGTATGCGAGGCCTTGATGCACTGGTCATAGGCCGGCAGGCATAGCTCGTGGCTGCCATCCTTCTCGCCTGCCGTCAGGAGCGACTTGCACTCCTTCTCGGCGTCGATGAAATGCTGGTGCAGGATCGCCGTGTCGGCATACTCGAAATTGAAGCGCGAGTACTCCTGCTCCGCTTGCAGGAAGACATCGCCATAGCTGATGCGGCCGTCGCCCTTGGCGCGGCCGTTGAAGTTGAGGTCGTAGACATTGTCCACGTCCTGCACATACATCGCCAGTCGCTCGAGCCCGTAGGTGAGTTCGCCCGAAACCGGGGCGCAGTCGAGGCCGCCCACCTGCTGGAAATAGGTGAACTGCGACACTTCCATGCCATCGCACCAGACTTCCCAGCCCAGACCCCAGGCACCCAGCGTCGGGCTTTCCCAATCATCCTCGACAAAGCGCAGATCATGCAGATGCGGGTCGATGCCGATCGCATTCAGCGATCCCAGATAAAGCTCCTGCAGGTTAGGTGGCGAGGGCTTCATGATCACCTGGTACTGATAGTAGTGCTGCAGCCGGTTGGGATTCTCGCCATAGCGGCCGTCCTTGGGGCGGCGCGAGGGCTGCACATAGGCCGCTGACCAATGCCGTGGCCCCACCGAGCGCAGCGTCGTGGCCGGGTGGAAGGTACCGGCGCCCACTTCCATGTCATAGGGTTGCAGGATGACGCAGCCCTGCTCCGCCCAATAGTTGTGGAGCGTCAGGATCAGGTCCTGGAATGATTCTTTCGGTCTCAGTGCCATGGGCGCCCGTGTAGAGCATGTTTTTCGAAAGTTGAATGACTTTTGCGGGTGCACAATCCGGCCCCAAACGCAACCGGGGGTGCCCACGCCCGGGAACGCGTCGAAAGTCTCATGGCCTCGCCCTTGAGTTCGCCGCTCACGGCGCCCACACCATCAATTACAGGCTTCCCCTGAAGCTCAAACTGTAGTGTAATACCCGAACGGGAATAACGCATCCAGGCCCAAAGGCGGCTCCTGGCAGAGGTCTTTGTCATGAACCTTCTGGACCGGAACCATGTGGAAGAAGTGGTCAGGGCGGTCGGTGCCGGCGCGGCGGCACGATCACCCGTTGTTGCGTCATGGACCCGCTCATCGCAGCTTTATCGCCTGTCTCCCGAACGGGATGTCCTGCCGGAACGCATCGACGAGGCCGCGCTCAGGCGTGAACGGGAGTCGCTCGGCCGGCTGCTCGGGGTGGCGCGATCGTCGCTCGACCATGTCTTTGCTCTTGTCGGCCATGCCGGTTGCACCGTCGTCATGGCCAACCGCGACGGGGTGGTTCTGGAGCGTCGCGGCAAGCCTGCTGATGACCTCTCCTTTGCACGCTCGGGGCTCTGGACCGGAGCCATCTGGAGTGAGCGCAGCCAGGGCACGAACGCCATCGGGACTTCACTGGTCGAGGACCGTCCGGTGGTGATCTACAAGGATCAGCATTTCCTCTCGCGCAACATCTCGCTCAGTTGCATGACTGCGCCGGTCCACGATGAATGCGGGCTCCTAGCCGGAGTCATCGATGTATCGTCCTGCCATCAGGACCTGTCGGAAGAGATGTCACGTGTGATTTGCTCTCTGGCCGTGGATGCCGCGCACCGCATCGAAACACAAAACTTCAATCTGGCCTTCGACGGCTGCCGCATCGTTCTTCTGCCGGATCAGGAAAGGCTGGGCCCGGCACTTCTCGCCATTGACCGCCACGACATGGTGATCGGCGCGTCCTTCGCCGCACGCAAATCCCTCAATCTCCCGCGTCAAGCGGGCAAGTTGCAGGTTCCCGCGCCTGAACTGCTGCCCCACGACGAGGGGTCCGGCGACACCTTCAAGAACGCGGAGCGCGGCGTGCTGCTGCGCATGCTGGAGCGTCACGGGCACAACATCTCAAAAACCGCCAAGGCCCTGAAGATGTCACGCGCCACACTCTACAGAAAACTTGCCCAGCATGGCCTAGGTGATCATCACTGAGCAGTGACGCACCGCACAATGGTGTTTAGCGTCTCGGAAATGTCTCATCTGTGAGACAGATCGCGCATCTGTTTCGTGACCAGCCACTGTTTTGCGCCTCTAACGTCATGAAATCCTGTGCGCAGCGCCACGTCACAAAACAGACGGGCCCTGAATGGGAGAATGACAATGACCGCACAGCCGAAAAGCTCTGACTTCACAGCGAGCCCCTTCGCCAAATCCTACGACAACTACATCAACGGCGGCTGGCGCAAGCCCGCGTCCGGCACATACTTTGATAACATCTCGCCGATCACCGGCAAGGAAGTCTGCAAAGTCGCCCGCTCCAATGCGGCTGACATCGACGCCGCACTGGACGCAGCGCATGCCGCCAAGGATGCCTGGGGCCGCACCAGCCCGGCCGAGCGATCGCTGATCCTCAACAAGATTGCCGATCGCATGGAGGCCAATCTTGAGAAGCTGGCCCTTGCCGAAACCTGGGACAACGGCAAGCCGATCCGCGAGACACGGGCCGCCGACATCCCGCTTGCCATTGATCATTTCCGCTACTTTGCAAGCTGTATCCGCGGCCAGGAAGGATCTATCTCGGAAGTAGATCACGACACCGTCGCCTATCATTTCCACGAGCCGCTGGGCGTCGTCGGCCAGATCATTCCGTGGAACTTCCCGATTCTGATGGCCTGCTGGAAGCTCGCGCCTGCACTTGCTGCCGGCAACTGCGTGGTCCTCAAACCAGCCGAGCAGACACCCGCATCGATCATGGTCTGGATTGAGATTGTGGGTGACCTGTTGCCCAAGGGCGTACTGAACATCGTCAATGGCTTCGGCCTCGAAGCGGGCAAGCCGCTTGCCTCGTCGAACCGCATTGCCAAGATCGCCTTCACCGGAGAGACCACGACGGGCAGGCTGATCATGCAGTATGCCTCGCAGAATCTCATTCCCGTGACACTGGAGCTCGGCGGCAAGTCGCCCAACATCTTCTTCAAGGATGTCTGCGACGAAGACGACGATTTCTTCGACAAGGCCATCGAGGGCTTCGTCATGTTCGCCCTTAACCAGGGCGAAGTCTGCACCTGTCCGAGCCGCGCCATCATCCACGAAAAGATCTATGACAAGTTCATGGAGCGTGCATTGAAGCGCGTCGCCGCAATCAAACAGGGCAGCCCGCTTGATGGCAGCACGATGCTCGGTGCGCAGGCCTCGAGCGAACAGCTTGAGAAGATCCTGTCCTACATCGACATCGGCAAGAAGGAAGGTGCCAAGGTTCTCGCTGGTGGCGAGCGCAACATGCTCCCGGGCGAACTCGCCGGCGGCTACTACGTCAAGCCGACGGTGTTCCAGGGCAACAACAAGATGCGCATCTTCCAGGAGGAGATCTTCGGCCCGGTCGTCTCTGTCACAACCTTCAAGGACGAAGCGGAAGCCCTGTCGATTGCCAACGACACGCTCTATGGCCTCGGCGCAGGTGTCTGGAGCCGCAACGGCAATACCTGCTACCGTTTCGGCCGCGCCATCCAGGCTGGCCGCGTATGGACCAACTGCTATCATGCCTATCCGGCGCATGCGGCCTTTGGTGGATACAAGCAGTCGGGCATCGGCCGTGAGACCCACAAGATGATGCTCGATCACTACCAGCAGACGAAGAACATGCTGGTGAGCTACAGCCCGAAGGCGCTTGGCTTCTTCTGATCGTCAGGCAAAGGCGGCGGTCATGTGCTGGCACTTGGCCGCCGCCTGCTCCTTCCGAGCGCAACAATACGGCGCAGTTTTCCTCCCGCAGGTCGCCTGATCTGTCTGGTATGCGCAGCCGGGCCGCCTGTCATGACAATGGGCGGCCCAAATCCGGAGACGACCAATGGCACAGGATTCCGCCGCTGCAGCACCGCCGCTCGACAAAGTGACGGCCACACCCGCAGCGCTTTCGCTTCTGGCCGAGATCGTTCGCGATCATGGTCCCGTGCTGTTCCATCAATCAGGTGGCTGTTGCGATGGCTCCTCTCCGATGTGTTACGCTCAAGGCGAGTTTCTGCTCGGTGACCGTGACGTCAAGCTGGGGGAAATCGGCGGCATGCCGTTCTACATCAGCGGTTCACAATATGAGGCCTGGAAGCACACAAACCTGACGATCGATGTCGTAAAGGGGCGCGGCGGCATGTTCTCGCTCGACAATGGCCGCGAGAAGCGCTTCCTCACCCGCTCTGACATCTGCCTGACCTGAACGCTCGCATCGCTCCTTGGCCAGGGCGTGGATTTCGCCTATAGGCCGGAAAACCTCAGCCGGAAGCCTCACGTGGTCATTCGCGAAGCCCCCAAGCCCTGGGAGCTGCTCTTTATCCTGCGTGGCTCGATCATCCCTGCGATCTGGCCGCAGCTCCTGGCCGTCATCGCCATTGCCTCCTTCATCACCTGGGCAGAAATGCGCGGCATCCTGTATTGGCAGGCGATTTCGCCGCTCGCCTTTTCCCTGATCGGCATTGCGCTGTCGATCTTCTCCGGCTTCCGCAATTCAGCCAGCTACGAACGCTGGTGGGAGGCCCGCAAGGTGCTGGGCCAGCACATCGTCGAGATGCGCAGCCTGTCGCGCCAGGTTGCCGCCTATTGCGGCCTGCGGAAGGGTGCCCGCCTGCTCCGTCTCATGCTGGTGTTTGTTGAAGCTTTCCGCAGCCATCTGCGCGGCGAGGCCATGGGGCCTGATGGCCTCCGCCAGGCCGAGCGCGCGAACTACAAGCTGCCAGCCACCAGCAGCAATCTTCCCGACCGGCTTCTGACAGAGATGGGCGTTGAACTTGCTCGACTGGCGCGCGAGACCAAGCTTGCCCCCCAGCTCCTGCAGGTCATGGAGGAGCGGCTGATCGCCATGTCCAGCGTGCTGGCGGCGGCTGAACGCATCAAGCTGACGCCCCTGCCCTTCGCCTATTCGCTGCTCCTGCACCGCACCGCCTATCTCTTCTGCCTGCTGCTGCCCTTCGGCCTCATCGACACGGCCGGGCTTTGGACACCAGTGCTCGCCGGCATCGTCGCCTACACGTTCTTCGGCCTTGATGCCCTGGGTGACCAGTTGGCCGCGCCGTTCGGCACGGAAGACAATTGCATGCCGCTCAGTGCAATCTCGAGAACGATCGAAATCGGTATTCTTGAGACGCTGGGTGAAACAGAAATTCCACCGCAGCGCGAGCCCAAAGGCTATGTGCTCGATTGATCCGCGCAGGGGCGTAATGCGCTCAAAACAATAGCGATATGTTGAGGGCTTGCATAAAACTGGCTAGCCTCAACGGGACAACAGAGAGGATTCTACAGTCATGATTATTGTTACCGGTGGCAGCGGAAAAGTCGGGCGTGCTGCGGTCAAGGACCTGATGGAGCGCGGCTACAAGATTGCCTCGATCGATGCCGTCAGGCCCGCCGGCCTTTCCAATCCGCCGAAGCCCACCGACGTGAACTTCACGCGTGCCGACATCACGGACTTCGGGCAGGTGATGGCAGCCTTCACCGGCATCAACAGCCGTGTTGAATCTCCCGTGACTGGCATTGTCCACCTCGGTGCCATTGCCTCCCCTGGGGAAGCACCGGATCACGAGATCTTCGAGGTCAACATGACCTCAACCTACAATGTCTTCGAGGCCGCGCGGCGCCTGGGCATCAAGAACGTGGTCTGGGCCTCAAGCGAAACTGTCTATGGCGTCCCCTATGTGAAGGGTCCGAAATATGTGCCGGTCGATGAAGAGATCGAGGATCCCTACTGGACCTATTCGATGACCAAGATGCTCGGCGAGAAAATGGCCGAACAGTTCGCGCGCTGGGACCCGGCGACGAAAATCATCGGCCTGCGCTTCTCCAACGTGCAGGAGCCGCAGGACTACGCCAATTTCGAGGCCTACAACAAGGATGCGCGGCTCCGGCACTTCAATCTCTGGACCTATATCGATGCGCGCGATGCAGCGCAGGCCATCCGCCTCTCGCTCGACGCCAAGCTCACCGGCGCCCATGTCTTCGGCATTGCCAACAACAACTCGCTCATGGTGCGGCCGAACGACGAACTGCTTGACGAGGTGTTTCCGGGCACGCCGCGTAAGCGGCCCCTGCAACCCAATGAGTCACTGATCTCGATCGATAAGGCCAAGCGCGTCCTCGGCTACAAGCCGGAGTTCGATTGGCAGCCGGGAAAGAAGGGATAAGCCCTCCCATAGCCCCGAATGGCCATTGCCAGAACCGCCGCTTTGCCGTTATCGTCAGATTGGAATAGCGCAAAGCGGCGGGTTTGACCGTCTTCCGGCAAGCCGAAGCCAGCAGGCAATTCTGGGAGGTGTACGCCATGAGATCGCGTGCCGCTGCGGCCCCTGGGGCGCGCAATCCCTTGGAACTTGCCTCGTCCTCGAACACAGGCTGCCCCTGCAGAACAGGGCCGTGGCCTGATGCCTGACAACTCATTCGCAGTTTCGTGATTTTCTAGCAAAGCGGGAGGACCAGCATGGCGAAGAAAGCGAAGAAGGCAAAGAAACCGGCCAAGAAGGCCGCAAGCCGGACAAAGGCGAAGAAGGCGCGAGGACCGCTCATCGCGCTCCATCCGTCGATTGACAAAGGTTTCGCAAAGGCGGCAGCGAAGAACTTCGCTGGCGGCACATTGACCTGCAAATGTTCAAGCAATCCGGTGACGGTGGAGATCTCATCTCAGTCGGCGCACAATCATGCCTGCGGCTGCACCAAGTGCTGGAAGCCGGAAGGCGCCATCTTCTCGATCGTCTCGGTGGTGCCGAGCGACAAGGTGAAGGTGACGGCCAACGGCCACAAGCTGAAGATCGTGGACGAGAATGCCGTCATTCTCCGCCATGCCTGCACGGGATGCGGCGCGCACTTGTACGGTCCAGTGAAGAAGTCCGGACATCCGTTTGAGGGCTTGTCCTTCATCCACACGGAACTGTCATCGCAGAAGGGCTGGTCGCCGCCCGGCTTTGCTGCCTTCGTGTCATCCGTCATCGAAAGCGGAACACCGCCGGCCAAGATGCCCGCCATCCGCGCCCGGCTCAAGTCACTCGGGCTCGAACCCTATGACAGTCTCAATCCGGGCCTGATGGATTATCTGGCCACCTGTGCGGCCAAGAAGGCGGGCACTTACCGCGAGGCATAAGCGGAAAGACTGCAAAGAGCGGGCGCGGCGCCTCAGCCGCGCCTGTAGATATGTGCCCGCGTCGTGAAACCGCTTTCGAGCGGGGAATAGGGCATGGGCGCATAAATGGCCGAGGTCTCCACCGGCAGCAGCTGCTTGTGGGCCTCGAGCGCCCCGAGCTTCTGGCGGAAACCCTGTTCTTCCCAGATCACCGTGCCGACGGTGAACATCAGATATCCGCCGGGCTTGAGTATCCGGGCCAACTCGTCAAAGGCGCTGGCCGGTGCATGGCCGTTGGTGAAGGTGCCGGTGGAGATGATGGCATCGAAGCGGCCGTCAGCGAAATCCAGCGTCTCACCCAGAACGGCACGGCGCAGATCGCCATAGCAGCCACGCGCACCGGCCTTCGCCAGCATGGCCTCGGACATGTCGATACCCGACAGATTGCCATAGCCGATGATCGAGAGAATGTGGCCGATGGCACCGGTGCCGACGCCTGCATCAAGGATCGCCGACGTCCGGTCGGGCACAAAGCGGGCCACGAGCCCGGTGATCACCGGCGCGTGCAGATAGCCCACATGCTGCAGATCGGCGTCATAAGTATCAGCCCAGCGCTCATAAAGCTTCAGCAGGTCTTCGCGGCTTCCCGCGTGGTAGACCTTCTCCAGCCACTGGTCGGTGTCGGCGGAACCCAAGGCCGTCTCAGTCTTCGGCGTAGTAGACGCCGGTCACGGGATCCTGCTTGAGGCGCTTGAATTCGTTGGGATCGCGGGACTCCTCACGGCGCACGCGCACGGCTTCCGCCTGCCGCTCCAGTGCGCCCACCATCCTTTTAATGGCGAAGGCGGCAATAGCCGTTGCCCCGGCTGCAAAGATGGTCCTGATAAAGCTCATCGTCCTGCTGCTCCCTCCAAGCATATGGCCTGCATTATAGGCCAAATCGTGACCACCATGCACGTCTTTCCAGCGCTTCCAGCGCGGCCTCCGGAAGATCAGACGCAGAAGCAAGCCCGATCCGTCGCAGACCCCAGCCCTGCGGGGCCGAAATGACGCGCAGTTCAACCTTTTCGCCGAACTTGCGCTTCATCACATCATGCAGATGGGCCAGGCCATCGACAAGGCCGAGTTCCACCCCCTTGCGGCCGGTCCAGTAAGCCCCGGAGAACAATGTGGCCTCATCGCCCTTGAGCCTGCCCGCGCGCCGGTCGCGCACCAGCGCCTTGAAGCTCTGGTGCATCTCGTCAAGAATGGCCTCCAGCCGAGCCACGTCTTCCGGCTTCTCGGGCTGGAACGGGTCGTTCTGGCTCTTGGCTTCACCGGCGGTATGCACACGCCGTTCGATGCCGAGCTTGGCGATGGCCTCGGGGAAGCCGAAGCTCATGGAAATGACGCCGATCGAGCCCACGATCGAATTCTCGTCGGCATAGATCTCATCCGCCGCACAGGCGAGCCAGTAGCCGCCGGAAGCCGCAACATCCTCACAGAAGGCGTAGACAGGAAGCTTGTGCTCGGCGGCCAGCGCACGGATACGGCTGGCGATGATGGCCGATTGCACCGGCGAGCCGCCGGGGCAATTGATGGCGAGCGCCACCCCGGCAATGCCCTTGCGAAAGGCCTTGCGCAGCACTGGCGCCAGGGCCTTGCCATTCAGTGCCGGGCGGAAGCCACGTTCGGCCATGATCGGGCCTTCGAGGCGGATGACATGGATGATCGGTGTTGATATCCGCCAGCGGGCGGGCACGAGGCGCAGAAGCGATTTGAGCATGTCTTGTTATGTAGGCACTGCCGCCTCTCTTCTCAAGCTTACATCAGCCATTTGCGCCAGATGAAAACTGCGTTAGTTTTGCGCCCGGGGCGAGAGATGAGGATATTCTGATGAAACTCCGACTCTTTATGGCCCTCACCTGGCTGCTATGTACACCGGCGCTGGCACAGGCCTGCGCGGTGATTGCCACCAACGTGGCTGGTGCCTCGGCCTGCCTCAAACCCGGCGACGCTTTCAAGGATTGTCCCGATTGCCCAGAGATGATTGTCGTCCCCGCGGGCCGGGATTTCATTGGATCATCGGTTGTTATCCAGGCGACCGTCAATGAGGCACCATCCCACGAAGTGACCTTCGCCTCGCCCTTTGCCGTGGGTAAATTCGAGATCACGCGCGGGCAGTATGCCGCCTTCGAAAAGGAGAGCGGCTTCGACGACACGCAGTACTGGCGAGACTGCGTGACCATCGATATCGAGGGCTTTGGCAAGGCGCGCGGCAAGACCTGGAAGGATCCGGGTTTCGCTCAGGACGACAGCCATCCTGCCGTTTGCGTGTCTTGGAATGCGGCCAGTGCCTATGTCAAATGGCTCTCACAGAAGACGGGCGAGCGCTACCGGCTCCTCAGCGAAAGCGAGTGGGAATATGCCGCGCGCGGTGGCAGCAATGACGAGGGTTCATTGACCAACGTCAGCTCAACAGTCTGCGCCAGGATGAACCTCGGTGATCTCAGCGCCTCCCGGGTTCCTGCCCTCGCCGCAAACTATGCGCGCTACAATTCGCCCTACCACCCCTGCGACGATGGCTTCGGCTACACCGCACCCGTCGGTTCCTTCCCAGCCAATGGCTTTGGCCTCCACGACATGCTAGGCAACGTGGCCGAGTGGGTGCAGGACTGCTATGTGGCGAGCTATGTCGGCGCACCGATTGACGGTTCTGCCGTCACCGGCAAGACCGGCTGCGATCATGTCCATCGCGGCGGCGCCTGGTTCTGGCCTGAATCCATGGTGCGGCCCGCCGCGCGCGCCAAGGGGCCGAACAACACCAACGACGACAAGGGCTTCCGGATCGCCCGCGATCTTGTCAGCAGTTCCTGGTGGCCATGGTGACGCAACGGCTCTGAAAGAATAACCCGCCCCGGCGCCGGGCCGGAGCGGGCAAATGCAGAGGAACTGCTCCCGTTACGTCAGGATGGTGAGGTCGCCACCTGTCAGGTTGAGCGTACTGATCGCCGTCACACCGGAAAGCTGTATGACCACATCATTGGCGCTGGCGCCGTTCACGCCATCAGAGATGAACAGGTAGTAGGAA
The DNA here is from genome assembly GCA_020161855.1 of Pseudomonadota bacterium. Lineage (GTDB taxonomy): Bacteria > Pseudomonadota > Alphaproteobacteria > Rhizobiales > Aestuariivirgaceae > Aestuariivirga. Next base: position 285,600 of record JAIUNJ010000004.1, on the reverse strand, counting down.
CCGGCCTTGTTGATCTTGAAGAAGGCGAATTCACCGGCCTTGGTGCCTCCCGCATTGATGCGCGCGGCGATGTCGTTGACGCAATCAGTCATGGTCGTGCCGGAGCCCGAGGCGAAAGTCGCGACGCCGGAGGTCTGATTGATCGACGCCTGGGAGGCGGTTGCTGCTGCGGCCGTGCCGCCGCGCACCAGCGCCGTTGCTCCGAAGTCGAACTTGTCGCCCACCGTATTAACGGCACCTTTCGTATAGCCGGTGATGACGTCGAAGTTGTTGAAGGCGGAGTCACCCACAGCAAACACAAAGCGATCGCTGTTGGCGCCGCCGTTCAGCGTATCCTTGCCTTGACCGCCGTTAAGCGTGTCAGTACCAGCACCACCAATCAGCGTGTCGTTGCCTGCCAGGCCGGTCAATGTGTTGGCCGCGTTGTTGCCCGTCAACACATTGTTGTTGTTGTTGCCCGTCGCATTCGCAGCGTTGTTCACAAGGGTGATGTTTTCGACAGCAGAGATCCGGGTGTTCGTCAGCAGGTTGATGCCGCTGATATCGGTCTCCAGGGTATCAATGCCTCCGCTATCGGAAATGGTATCCTCGTTGCCATCATTATAGGCCGCCTTCCAGACATAGACGTCGTCATCAAGGCCGCCGTAGAGTTTGTCCTTCCCGAAGCCACCCTCCAGCCTGTCTGCCCCGGCACCACCGTTCAGCGTGTCATTGCCAGACGCTGACAGATCATTGGGGTCATCGCCGTAGAGCGTGTCGTTGCCGTTGCCGCCGTCGAGCCAGTCATTGCCCGAGCGTCCGATGATCGTGTCGTTGCCTTCGCCACCATCGGCAAAGTCATCCCCGCTCCCGGCATTCAGCGTATCAGTTCCGCCCTCACCGAAGAGACGGTCATTGCCGCCGGAGCCGCTGATAAAATCATCATTGTTGCCACCAAAGACCTGATCGTCCCCGAGGCCGCCAAACAACCTGTCCGCACCGTCTTCACCATAGATTTCGTCGGCGCCCTGGCCACCAAAGATAATGTCATTGCCGATGCCGCCAAAGATCAGATCAGCCCCGGCACCAACAGAATCGATACCATCCCACAGCGCTTCGAAACGGGCATAGGCAGCATCATCCCCGGCACCCGCGTCGTTCACATAGTCGATGATTTCATTCAGATTGAGCGTGTCGTCACCCGACAGGACATCATCGCCATCACCGCCGTCGATCTTGTCGGAGCCCTGGCCACCGCTGATCCGGTCATTGTCGTTGTTGCCGCGCAGGTCGTCCGTGCCATTGCCACCGAAGATGTTGTCATTTCCATCATGGCCTTCGACCGTGTCGTCATCTTCACCGCCATAGGCGATGTCGTTGCCGTCGCCGCCCCGCAGCCGGTCATTGCCGGCGTCGCCATAGAGCGTGTCGTTGTCGGCGCCGCCGTCGATGCGGTCGCGCCCGGCACCGCCGTGAATCTCGTCGTCGCCATCATCGCCGCGGAGATCGTCGTTGCCGGTGTCTCCGTTCAGGACGTCGTTGCCGCTTTCGCCATAGGCGGTGTCATTGCCATTGCCGCCATGGAATGTGTCGTTGTCATCGCCGCCGTTGAACTCGTCGTCGCCATTGCCACCATACATGGTGTCATTGCCTTCGGAGCCCTCGAAGAGGTCATTGCCGGAACCGCCATGGAAGATATCATTGCCGAACATGCCTTCGGCATAGGTGTCAGTGCCGCCCGCCCAGACGATGTCGTCAGCATCAGTAAGACGGAACGAGATCGCGCCCGTGATGTTGAGCACGTCAAGATTGCCGAAGGTGTCGCGCGCATGACCGTCGGCCACGCCCTCTTGCATCGTGCCGGAAAGATTGACGACGACACCATTCTCGTTGTCAGCCTCGCCCCACTGGTGGCTGCCGTCGAAACCCTGATGGCGCCAGACCTCTTCACTGTAGTCGATCAGCACAAGGTCGATGTGGATGTTGAAGGTGTCGGCCCCGTCGCCGCCCACAAAGGCAAAAACGCCATAGGATCCGAAGCTGCGCTGGGCGTCGTCGGTGTTTTCGAAGCCGCCAATGGTCGCGTTGAAGACATCGTCGCGCCAGGTGCCGATGATCTGCTCGAGGTTCTCGAAGGTGGTATTGACCGAGGCGGGATCACCATTGATTTCGGTCTCGTAGAAGCCTGTCACCGTACCGCTTCCAAGGCCGGTATCGGTGAGCGTCACCGTAACTCCATCGCCGTCATAATTTGCAGAAAACTCGGGATCGAAATCCTTCTCATAGTTCAGGACGTCATAGCCCGATCCGCCATCCAGGGTGTCCGTGCCACCTTCGCCATTGATCCAGTCATGGCCTGCGCCGGCATCCACTACGTCGTCGCCCAAGCCGCCGCTGATGTTGTCGTTGCCCTCGCCGCCATAGACGTGATCGTTGCCGGTGCCGCCGCGCACCTTGTCGTTGCCGTCGTCGCCATAGACATAATCATCGCCATCATCGCCACGCACTTCATCGTGGCCGCCACCGCCATGGATTGTGTCTTCGCCACCGAAGCCGCGAATAAGATTGCTGGAGCCATTGCCGGTGATGGTGTCTCCGTAAACAGAACCAATGATGTCGCTGATGGCCTTGAAATAATCGGTGTTTCCGTAGGTGTCCGTGCCGGTGGCGAAGCCATTGTCATCGACGCTGGACAGGTCGATCACGACACCGCTGGTACCGCCGACCACATGTTCCCATTCATAGCTGACCGCGTCGCGGCCGCCGCCGCCAAAATAGGTGTCGCTGCCATCCATGCCTTCGAACCAGTTGTCGAAGACATCGCCGTTGAAGATGTCGTCATTCTGGCTGCCCTGGAAGGCTTCGATGTCGTTGAAGGTGTCCGTGTTGCCTTCGGTGTCGGTCACCGTGCCATCGCCGACATCGACGATGATGCCATTGCTGCCCGTGTCATCGACATAGCTCAGCTTGTCCCAGCCTGTGCCGCCATCAGCGTGGTCCGTGCCGCCCCCCAGGGTAATGAAGTCATCGCCGCCGCGGCCCTCAACAGTATCGTCGCCATCAAGTCCGAAGAGTTCATTGTGATCATCATCGCCACTTATGAGGTCGCCATAGATCGATCCACGAATGCTCTTGATGCCAACTAGAACATCGTCGTCGCCGAAGGTGTCCCAGGCTCCGCCGAGCGCAAGATCGACAAGGATGCCCTGGCTGCCGCCCCTTTCGTGCTCCCATTCGTAGCTGACGGTATCGAGGCCACCATTGCCATAGAAGGTATCGTCGCCCGCCATGCCCTCGAAATAGTTGTTGTCCTCGTCGCCGTTGAATACGTCGTTATACTGGCTGCCCTTCACAGCTTCGATGCCCGAGAAGGTGTCGGTGTCCTCGAAGGTATCGATAACCCACCCGTTACCGCCGCCGGTGAAGGTTACCGTGATTCCGTCGCCACCGTTGTTGCCGTTGAAGGCATAGCCGATCTTGTCCCAGCCATCGCCGCCGTCAATCGTGTCGGTGCCCGCGCCAGGCTCCAGATAGTCATCGCCGTCGCCGCCATTCAGCTGATCGTCACCTTCGCGGGCACGCACGACATCGTTGCCGCCAGCGCCATTGAAAATGTCGTTATGGCCGGTGAGCTGTATCTGCTCGATATTGCTGAACTGCACGAGAAGGTCGCTGGTGTTGCTGTCACGCACCTCGCCATCGATCCAGTTGACAGTGACGCCGCTGTTCTGTCCGGGCTTGAGGTTGAGGAAGTCGATGCCATCGCCGCCATTGACAACGTCCGGATTGCCCGGGTCGTCGGCGTTGCCCTGGGTTTCGATGTAGTCGTCGCCGTCTCCGCCATTGAGCGTATCAGCGTAACTGCTGCCGTAGATTTCCTCGCCGTCATTGCTGCCGGTTGCCGAGATCGCTTCGTCGAACAGGCCCAACCCATAGATATAGTCGAGCAGGCTATACTGGCCCTCGTCCTCCGGGTTAGCACTGAGCGTCTGGGCATGGTCGATAAGTTCATTGATTCCTTCAGCGCCGGTCGTGAGCCCGGTGATGGCGAGCACCAGGTCGCTCCCGTCGTAGATCGACAGGCCCGTGACGTTGCCGGAAGCCAGTTGATTGCCTTCGGTGCCGCTCTTGTCGAGACCTGTGCCTGCGAGGTGGACCTCAAAGCCATTGTGAGAGATGACGATTGCCGTACCGCCACCCGTCGCCGCTGCAAAGGTGCCGTTCTTGGCGGCGTCAAACAGGGCCAGCAGCCAGTCATGGTTCGGTTGGCCGGCCGAATAGTTGAAGGTAATGGTCATGGTTCCCTCCTGATTTCCCCAATGCATCACTTCGACGCCTGACACAAAGTAGAGTCAAGTGTCCGGAATTGCTGCAACTGCACAATACTAGGGAAAACGGGTGGAATGCCCGATGGAGGGGGCGATCAGGGGGCAGTGCCCCACACAGCAGGAACCTGGATTTCCGGACGAGAGACGGGCGGCCTAGCGCAGCCGCCAGGCCATGCCTTCACGCAGCACCGCCTCGGCATCGGCGGTGAACTGGCTGCCCGCGCCATGAAGCACGAGGCCGGGAAGAAGCTGCATCGGCGCCTTGGAACCCTTGACGCCCTGCACGATGACGCGGCTCGCGGCCGTGCCTTCGCGGGCATAGAGGGGGGCAATGCGGATGTCGCCGAACTTCTCTTCCATGGCGAGGAGGATCTTGCCCAGCGACTCGGCCTTGTGCACGAGGGTAACGGTGCCACGGTTGGCCACCATCAGATGCATGACCTTGATCCAGAGCTCGAGGTCATCGGCGCCAAAGGCATGGGCCTGGGCCTTGAGCAGGCTGGGGGACGGGGTGACCTTGCCGTCCTCGAAATAGGGCGGGTTGGCATAGGCATGGGCAAAGGAGCCATGCTGCGGCATGTGCGCCAGATCCTTGCGCAGGGCCTCTTTCACATCGCCGTGGATGACGCGCAGGAGCTGGCTGAAACCGTTGCGCCTGCCATTCTCTTCGCAAAGCACGGCATATCGGGTGGCAACCTCGATGCCGGTGACGTGAATGGCCGGGTTGCGGGCAATCAGGCAGAGGGCGGCAACGCCAGCCCCGATGCCCGCTTCGAAGACGGTCTCGCCAGCGAGGACTGGAATGGAAGCGGCCAGAAACACGGCATCGATACCGGCGCGATAGCCCTTTTCCGGCTGGAGAATGCGCAGGCGCCCGCCCAGGAAGGCGTCTTCCGTGAGCGAGGTCGGCACACCGCCCTGCGGGGGCGTGACGGCGACAGGGGCATCGGCTGCAAGCTGCATATCGGCGGCAATCGTTAATGAGGCTTGGTGAATGCTTCGTTACTGTCTAAAATCATAATTTGTTCCCGGGGCTTAGGCAGCGTCAATGGGTCACTCTTGCCTGCCCGGGAGCGCAATCGCAGGGTTTCCTGCAGGCAAGTTTCGGAGAATACATGGGCGTTGTCATCCCCTTCGATGGAGCACAAGACCGGCCACAGCCCAGCCTCGACAGGCTGGTCAAGCTGACGGCGCAGGACATGGGCCTCATCAACGATCTCATCCTCGAGAAAGCGCAGAGCCATGTTGAGCTGATTCCGGAGATCGCAGGGCATCTGATCAATTCCGGCGGCAAGCGCATCCGCCCGATGCTCACGGTGGCGGCCGCCCGCATGTGCGGCTACCAGGGCCTGCATCACATCAAGCTCGCCATGTCGGTGGAGTTCATGCACACGGCGACGCTCCTCCACGATGACGTGGTGGACGAAAGTGACATGCGCCGCGGCAAGGAAGCCGCCCGCGTCATCTGGGGCAACCAGGCCAGCGTGCTGGTGGGTGACTATCTTCTCGGCCAGGCCTTCAAGATGATGGTGGAGACAGGCAACATCGAATGCCTTCGCATCCTCTCGGATGCCGCCTGCGTCATCGCCGAGGGCGAGGTGTTGCAGCTCTCCGTCTCGCAGGACACCTCGACGACAGAGGATTCATATCTCCGGGTGGTGGGTGCCAAGACAGCGGCCCTGTTCTCTGCCGCGGCCCGCGTCGGCGGGGTGATCTCGGCCCGGCCCCGCGCCGAGCAGGAAGCGCTAGAGTCTTATGGCCGCAATCTCGGCATCGCCTTCCAGCTTGTCGACGACGCGCTGGACTATGCCGGCAGCCGCGCCGCCATGGGCAAGAGCGTGGGCGATGACTTCCGCGAGCGCAAGATCACGTTGCCCGTGGTGCTCGCCTTCCGCCGCGGCAGCCCCGAGGAGCGCAGCTTCTGGAAGCGCACGCTGGAACAGGGCGACCAGACCGAGAGCGATCTCGTCTACGCCCAGAAGCTGATGGAGCGTCACGGCTCGCTTGCGGACACCATCGACCGGGCCCGCCACTACGGCGACATGGCCAAGGATGCACTCGCCATCTTCGCCGACAGCGAATGGAAGGAGTCGCTGCTGGAAGCGGTGGATTTCTGCATCGCCCGCGGGCACTAGCCTCCGCTAGCTGCCTGCCGGCACTGACATTCGAGGCGCGGTAGTTTCTGGGGTCTCTCCGTGGCATGCTCAAGCATCCACCGGGGAAGATTATACGATCAGATAACGAAGAAATCCGCTGCCGTCAGCGTGCCCGTGAGGCCCGCGACGTTGATGGTGGCGAACTTCACGGCGTCCGTGCCGCCAAAGCCGTCGGCGTCATAGTAGAGATGACCAGTGGCCTGGTCGAAGAGGATGCGGTCGTCGGCCTCGCTGGCGCTGCTGCCGAGGTTGAACGCACCCGTGGCCAGTGCGCCGGTGCGTGTTAGGGCCGTGAAGATGGCGTTCTCCAGGCGGATCGTGTCCTGCGCTGTATTGAAATCCATGATGCGGTCGACGTTGCTGTCAGACAGCGCCGTGGTGAAGTTAAAGCTGTCCTTGCCAGCCCCACCCCACAACACATCGGCGCCGCCGAGGCCGTTCAGCGTGTCCGCGTTGGCGCCGCCCTTGATGGTGTTGGCGAGGCCGTTGCCTGTGCCGCGGAAAGCGCTTGAGCCGGTGAAGACGAGGTTCTCGACATTGGCACCCAGCGTATAGGCGGCAAGGGAGGTGCGCACCGTGTCGGTACCGGCATTGGCGCCCTCGACCACCACGTCACGGCTGCTGTTGACGATATAGGTGTCATTGCCGGTGCCGCCATACATCGTGTCATTTCCGGCGCCGCCATCGAGCAGGTCATTGCCGCCATAGCCATAGAGCTTGTCATTGCCGCCGAGGCCGTAGACCTTGTCGTCGCCATTCTTGGCGCCGAGATTGTTGGCGTATTTGTTGCCGGTCACTGTCACAGGGGCAACATCATCGTTGAGAATGGTTCCGCTGGCCGTCGCCTGGGTGATGATCGTGCCACCGCTTGCATTGGAGATCTGAAGCGTGAAACTCTCGTTCAGTTCATAGGCCGTGTCGCCATTCACATTGAGCGTGATCAGCGCTTCACTTTGGCCCGCGAGAATAGTGACCGTGCCCGAGGTGGCGCCGGCAAAATCGGATGCCGATGCCGCGCTCGCGCCAGTGCCGAATTGCAGGGTCCAGTTGAAGGTCACGTCCTCGTCCACGGGGGCACTCAACGCCGCCTTGAAGGTCATGGCCTTCACGCCGGAATTGCCTTCGCTCACCGATGGGGTGACAGCCGAAACGGACAACATGCCCGTCGACATCTCAGCAAGATCGGCCGCGGCGATGATGACGCTGTTGGCATCGACGAAGTATTCAACGCCCGTCACCTTGTCGACTTCAAAGCCGTTGTAGAAGGTGAAGGTCTGGGTGGCGGAATCGAAAAGATAGAGCAGGTTCTCCCACAACGCGTCGAAATAGACGGTGTCGGTGCCACCGCCACCATTGATCGTGTCGTTGCCGAGGCCACCATAGATGTGATCATCGCCGTCGAGGCCATCGAGCGTGTCGGCGCCGCCGAGGCCGATGAGGATGTTGGAGAGGACATTGCCGGTGATCGTATCGGCGCCGGCACCGCCCGTCGCATTCTCGATCCAGCAGCTATAGGCGATCGAGATATTGTAGGTCATGCTGTTGCCGGACGAGAAGCTGCCCGGCGCCAGGTTGATGGCACTGGATGTGCTCCAGCCGCTCAAGTCCAGCGTGTCGATGCCGTCGGAATCGAAGATGCAGAGGATCGGGTTCTTGTTGCTGCTGAAATTGAAGACGGCGGATGCCGATCCCGTCACCGTGCTGTTGAAGCCATAGGTGGTGTCGCCGGTGCGTGTCGTCGTCTCGACGCCATAGATGGCCTGGATCGCCATGATGTCGTTGAGCATCGGCGTCTGCGGGCTGTAAAGCTTGCCGTCGGCGCCGACCCAGTCGGCCCAGGCCACCTGGCCCTGCCCTGCGTCAGAGCCGCTGCCCCAGCTCGGCCCATAATAGGACATGACCGAATAGACGGTGCTGTCCTGATAGCTCGAAGGGCCTTCACTGTCCGAGCCGTTGTAGTCGCCCATGTGCTCGAGGCCGAGCGCATGCCCGATCTCGTGGATGTAGGTCACAAAGCCGTGCTGGCCGATCACAGGAGCGACAAGATTGTTCGTGCCGCTGCCATAGCTGGAATTGAACCAGACGCTGCCGCCGCCCGGAAAATAGGCATGGGCGTAGCCGATGTTGCTCGTCCCCATGCCGAATTCGATGTTGCTGCTCAGATAGCTGCCGCCCGGCGCCACCTTCGCCATGTCGGGGGCAATGAGGTCGTCCCAGAGCGACAGGGCCCGCTCGGCCTGAAGCTGTGCCGCTTCTGAAAGTGCTGAAAAGCCGCCCTGCCCGTTGCCGGTGTAGATCGAGGCGCTCGATGCCGCAAAGGCATAGGTAATCGTCGATCCGGACCATTTGGAACCGGATACAAGCTGGTTCAGAATCTGTTGGTCGCTCCACGCGCCCAAAGGCATGACCGCACTCCGCTTGCCGACTCGGCAGGCTATGGCAGCAAGCCCCCTAAGAGAAGCGAAGGAATAACGCTAAAACTTTCCACAACAGCGCGTCTTGGTTTTCATCCGGTAACATCTGCAGCCAAAAGGGGATTTTGCCCCGTGCCGGGAAAGAGGGGGCAGTCGTTTCCCGCCATTGCCCTGACGCTTGCGGGCCTGTGGCCAGGCGTTGAACAGCTTAAACCTGCGGTGACAAAATCTCACCCCGTCCAGTCCAGAGGCCCCCATGACCGACGCCCAACCCGCCCCTTCAGGCCGCCGCGCCCGCGGCGGCGCGGATGCGCGCCGTGCTGCCCGCACCGCCACCACTGTCCGCCAGGCGGGTTACATCCGCCGCAAGGTCAAGCTCTATGAGCCACTGACCGACGAACAGCTCGAACTGATCGAGCACAATGCCGAGACCGTGCTGCAGGAAGTCGGCATCGACTTCTACGAGGATCCGGAAGCGGCCGGCATGTGGAAGGATGCAGGTGCTGATGTCAGGGCCTCGGAAATCGACCCGAAGCGCTTCCGCGTTCGCTTTCCCAAGGGCCTCGTGCGTTCGCTGGTCAAGACTGCGCCGCGCGAATATGTGCAGCATGCGCGCAACCCCGCCAACAATGTCGTCATCGGCGGCAACAACACGGTCTTTGCGCCGGTCTATGGCCCGCCCTTCATCCGCAATCTCGATGAAGGCCGCCGCTATGCCACGATCGAGGACTTCCGTAATTTCGCCAAGCTCGTCTACATGTCGCCCAGCCTGCATCATGCGGGCGGCACGCTCTGCGAACCGGTGGACATTCCGGTGGCCAAGCGCCATCTCGACATGGTCTACACGCACATCAAGTACAACGACAAACCCTTCATGGGCTCGGTCACGGCGGGTGAACGCGCCGAAGACAGTGTGGCCATGGCGGAGCTTGTCTTCGGCAAGGAGTTTGTCGACCAGAACTGCGTGATGACCTCGCTCATCAATGCCAACTCGCCGATGGTGTGGGATGGCGTGATGCTCGGCGCCCTGAAGGCCTATGCCCGCGCCAACCAGGCCACGGTCATCTCGCCCTTCATCGTGGCGGGCGCCATGTCGCCGACGACGACGGTCGGCACGCTCACGCAGATCCTGGCCGAAGCTTCTGTCGGTATCGCCTTCACGCAGCTGTGCCGTCCCGGCGCGCCGGTCGTGTTCGGCACCTTCGCAGCCTCCATGTCGATGCAATCCGGCGCACCAACCTTTGGCACGCCGGAACCGGCCCATGTCACCTTCGGCGCAGCCCAGCTGGCGCGCCGCATGGGCGTGCCCTTCCGTTCGGGTGGCGGTCTCTGCGGCTCCAAGGTTGCAGATGCGCAGGCCGCCTATGAAAGCGCCAACACGCTGTGGCCGACGCTGATGTCCGGCGTCAATTTCTGTCTCCATGCCGCGGGCTGGCTCGAAGGTGGCCTCGCATCCGGCTATGAAAAACTGATCATGGATGCCGACCAGCTCACCATGTTTCAGAAATTCGCCGAGGGTGTGGATTTCTCGGAAAATGGCCAGGCCATGGATGCCATCCGCGAGGTCGGCCCCGGCTCGCATTATCTGGGCTCGGCACATACCCAGGCCAATTTCGAGACGGCCTTCTGGCGCTCATCGCTCGCCGACAACAACTCCTTTGAGCAATGGCGCGACGATGGCGAGAAAGACATCGTGCAGCGCGCCAATGCCAAGTGGAAGCAGATGCTGCGGGACTATGAGGCGCCAGCCCTCGATCCGGGCATAGACGAGGCGCTGCAGGCCTTCATGGCCAAGCGCAAGGAAGTGCTGCCGGACAGCGTCAGCTGATATCGCCAACAGCGGTCTTCAATGAAAAGGGCGGCCTTGCAGGCCGCCCTCTCTTGTTTCCGTGCGTTGCGATCAACGATAGGGATAGCCGGCCTTTTCCATGGTATCGGAATAGGCCTTGAGTGCTGCCACGACCTGGGCCGCGCGCGGGCTTGCTGCGGCTGTTTCGTCCCAGAAGCCCTTGGCGTCGTTGACGACCTGCTGCCACTCCTCGGGCGGAAGCGAGGTCAGCTCCATCTTCTTGCCTTCGGTGCGGAGCTTGGCCTCGCCACCCCAGTACCAGACGGCGCGATAGTAGTGCGACTGGTCGATGGTGATCTTGAAGAGCTCCTGCAGATGCGGCGGGACCTTGTTCCACGACGCGGTGTTGGCGAAGTAGCTGCCGAACCAGGCGCCCGTGACGCTGTTGGTCAGCGCATACTTGCAGACGTCGGCCCAGCCGACTTCATAGGCTTCGGTGAAGCCGCACCATGCCACACCGTCGAGTTCGCCGGTCTGGATCGCCACTTCCACGTTGTCCCACGGAACAGTCACAGGCACGAGACCGTACTTCGACAGGAACTTGCCCGCCGTCGGCACGCCGAACACGCGCTTGCCGTTCATGTCGGCAAGGCTGCGGATCGGTTCCTTGGTGAAGATGTGCAGCGGATCCCAGGCACCGGCCGAAAGCCAGGTGACGTTCTCGACATCCTTGTAGGCGTCTTCCCAGATTTCCTTCAGCCCGTAGTAGCGGAACAGCGCCGGCACATCGAGGCTGTAGCGCGTGGCGAAGGGGAAATAGCCGCCGAACACTGCAATATCGACTGGCGATGCCATGGTGGCTTCATCCGACTGCACGGCATCGATGGTGCCGTTCTGCATGGCGCGGAACAGCTCGCCCGTCGGCACGAGCTGGTCGGCGTAATAGAGTTCGATCTCCATCTCGCCGTTGGCCGCAATGTTGAAGGCATCGATCTGCGGCTTGATCACATGCGCGCCGAGCGGTGCGCCGGAATAGGTCTGCAGGCGCCACTTGATGGGGCTTTGCGCGCGGACGATGGCCGGCGCCGCGAGCGTTGAGGCTGCAATCGCCGCACTGCCCACGCCGAGGTTCTTGAGCATCGAGCGCCGGGCGGAAAGGATCTTCTCCGTTGGGCCGTCGAAGGTTGGCGGTTTCTTCTCAGTCATTGGTCTTTCTCCCTTGCATTGGGGAGCCCCGGAAGCCGGAGCTCCTGGCATCGTTTCCCTTCTTCCCCTATTTTCCGTAGACCGTGTTGGGCAGCCAAAGCGCGAGCTGCGGAAAAATCATGAGCAGGATGATCGTCACGATCATCATTGCCACGAATGGCCAAATGGATTTGTAGATATCCACCAAGGTAATCTCTTTCGGCGCCAGCGCGCGCATCAGGAAGAGATTATAGCCGAACGGAGGCGTGATGTAGGCGATCTGGCAGGTGATCGTATAGAGAACGCCAAACCAGACCAGATCATATCCCAGCGCTTTCACCAGCGGGATATAGAGTGGTGCAACGATCACGAGCATCGCCGTGTCATCGAGGAACACGCCAAGAATGATGAAGCTCGCCATCATTATACCGAGCACCATCCAGGGCTCTAGCCCGAGTTGACCGATCACGAAATTCTCGAGTGCGCGCGCCGCGCCAAGACCGTCAAAGATTGCGCCGAAGGCCAGGGCGGCCAGGATGAGCCACATGAACATCGCGGAGATCGCCAGGGTGTTCCTTGCGGTGTCCTTCAACACCTTCCAGTTCAGGCGTCTCTTGTACAACGCCGCCAGCGTAGCGCAGGTCGCGCCGACAGCAGAGCTTTCAACGAGGCTCGTGTAGCCGAACACGAAAAGGCCGGTCATGAAGAAGAAGATGAGAAAAGGCAGAATGCCGGCACGGAGCAGCCGCAGTTTTTCGCTCCAGGGCATGTTCAGGTCTTCATCCGCAACTGTCGGTGCCAGCGCCGGGTTGAGTTTGCAGCGGACAACGATGTAGATCACGAAAATCGCCGCCATGATGAGGCCCGGAAACACGCCGGCGAGCCACAACTGTCCCACCGGCTGGCGCGCGATCATGCCATAAAGCACCAGCACGACGCTCGGCGGAATCAGGATTCCGAGCGAAGAACCGCCCTGAACAACGCCCGAGATCATGATCTTGTCATAGCCACGGCGCAGCATCTCCGGCAGTGCGATCGTCGCTCCGATGGCCATGCCGGCGACTGACAGGCCGTTCATCGCCGAGATGATGACCATGAGCAGGATGGTGCCGATGGCAAGGCCGCCGCGCAGCCTGCCAAACCAGACATGCAACATCTTGTACAGGTCTTCGGCGATTCCTGATTCTGATAGGATGTAGCCCATGTAGATGAAGAGAGGCACGGTCAGGAGCGGGAACCAGTTAAAGGCCTTGAAAACCTGACTATACGGCATCTCGATAGCGCCGTTGCCGTAGAGCAGCAAAGCGGCAGCGGAAGCGACGAAGCCGATGGCGGCGAAGACGCGCTGCCCCGTAAGCAGCATCACCATCATCGCCCCAAACATCGAGAGGGCAATCAGCTCATAACTCATGGAATCTGCACCCCGCGCCATTTCGCTGCATATTTGATCGCGAGGGAAACAGTCTGCAGTATCATCAGGACCAGGCATGCCGACATCAGGGCTTTGATCGGGATCATCGACGGGTTCCAGATGGAGAAACGCCGCTCGCCAGTTGCAATGGCATACTCGAGGCTTGAGATGCTGCCGACGAGCAACACCCCGAGATAGAACAACAAGCAGGCCATGGTCACGAAATCGAGACCCGCCTTTCCGCGTTCCGAAAGCCGGTCATAGAACAGGTCCATGCGCACGTGGTCGTTGTTCTTGAGCGTCATCGCACCGCCCAAGAAATAGTAGGCCGCGAGTGTAAACTGGGCCACCTCGACGCACCAATGCAGCGGCATGCGGATGACGTTACGTGTCACTGCATCAAGCAGCAGCACTGCAATCATCACGACAATGAGCGACATCGCAACAATGCCAACCCAGTCGGACAACCTGTCAACAACCCTGACATAGCTCCGCAGTGCCTTGATCATGATGATGGCATCAGCGGGTTCGTTACAAAGAAGTAACAGTTATCCTGAGCCGCACTCGCGGCTTTGTTTCCCCACACACTCCAGCTCCCTGCGTCGTCTTCTTTTTCTGATATTTCTCAAGAACCTTATCGAGTGATTCAGAATTGGGCAAGTCGTCAAAACACGGCAAGACACAGGCCAGTTTGCCTGATGTTTTGGCATTTCAGCGACGTCAGTAGAGCTCGCGCACCTGGGCAAGCTCGCTTGCGAGCGCCGCAGCATCGCGCTGCTTGATGGCCTGCCCCATGGCCGGCAGGCGCGGTGCGATCAATGCGCCCGCGATGGCGAAGAACTCATCTTCATCCAGCGTCTCGATCGGCTTGCCTTCTTCGGCCAGCAACAGCGCGAGGCAGGCCGTGGCCATCACGGCAATGTTGGGATCGGTGCCATCGAGGAAGGCATAGCCGGTCTTCGCCTTGCCGATGCGGGCAATGGCACGCGTCTCGGCCAGAGCCAGAAGCACTTCTCCAAGAACCGTCACGCGCGACGGCGATTCAATGTTGCGCTCGGCCAGCAGGCGCCGCGCCGCATCAATGCGATGCTCAAGCACAAGGAAAGGCGGCTCGGCACAACGGTCGAGAATGTGCCGCGTGGCCCTGAAGAAATAGGCCGTGAAAAGCGACGTCATGGCGAGGCGGTTTTCGCCAATGGCGCGCGTCACCTCCTCCATCATGTGCGGAGCGAAGGGTGAAGGCAGGTTCCGCCACGATGGCAGGAAGATGCGGATGGAAAGGTCCGCCGCCCGCGACAGCAACCAGTCGGCCAGCCGTGCGGCCCAGCCGACGCCACGCGACAACACGGTGGGCTGCGCCGTTTCGGTCGCGTCGGCGTGAGACATGTCGCGCACGTAATATTGCGCCGTGCGCAGCCCGTCGCGCACGCCGGCCGCCATGCAGACGGCATGATCTGTCATCGAACCAGCAGTGCGAAGCGCTATCGTCATGGGCCAATTTGAACCTTGCCGGGGTGGCAGCGTCAAGCGATACTGCGACGCAGAATGTTAACGCCCCTCAAAGACGAAATCGCGACGCTGCCTGACCTCGCGCACGAGGCGCGGCGCTTTCGCACGATCCTGAGGTCCTTCGAGCGCAACCTGGACTTGCTGTTCCGCGACTCGCCTCTGGCTGCCCATGTCGACCATGCGGCACTGGCCACCGCTTTTGCCAACTGGCGCGAGCGTTTCGATGCCACCAAGCATCTGGCGGACATCAACCGGCAGGATTTCGTGATTTATGCGGCGGGACTGATGTTGAAGGAACTGCTGGCCGCTCACCCGCTGCAAACGGCGCCCCGCGAGGATGCCCCCTCTAGGCTCGACGGCAAGCTTGCCCTGCACCCGCTCAACAGCTGGCCGGAAGGCTATGCCTACACGAGCTTCTGTCTTTCGGTAGCGGGAGCCATTCTCCATGACATGGGCCTCGCCGAACCCGAGGCAACGCCGCAATCGAATGACCCGAAGTTCTGGGCCTCCTTCAGGGAGAACGTCGCGGAAAATCCGGCGGCAGCCGTTGCCTTCTTCGATCTCGTCTGCGGCAACCCGCCCAACTGGGATGCGCCCGATGTGCCATGGCTGCGCCGGGCCTTTGCCGGCGCAAACCTTCTGGCCAAAAACTAGCCCAGCAAGTTCGGCCAGATTTCCAGCGCACCACGATAGATCATGTCGAGCGCCACATAGAGGATGATCACCAGGCCAACATAGGCGATCCAGCGGTAGCGGTGCAGCAGCTTGGCGATGAAGGATGCGGCAAGCCCCATGAGTGCAATCGAGAGCACGAGGCCGATCACAAGAACCGACGGATGCTCGCGCGCCGCACCGGCCACGGCCAGCACGTTGTCCAGCGACATGGAGATGTCGGCCACGACAATCTGCCAGGCCGCCTGACTGAATGTCTTGCGTGGCGCCTTTCGGGCGATGCTGCCATCGGCGTTGACGTCCTCGCCGGTGACTGCCTCGATGGCTTCCTCCTGATGGCCGCCATCGCGCAATTCGCGCCACATCTTCCACGACACCCAGAGCAGCAGAATGCCGCCGACGAGCAGGAGGCCGAGAATCTGCAGAAGCTGCGTGGTCAGTCCGGCAAAGACGATACGCAGCACGGTGGCCGCGATGATACCAACCAGAATGGCCTTGTTGCGCTGGTCCTTGGGCAGTCCGGCAGCGGCGAGACCAATGACAATGGCGTTGTCGCCAGCCAGTACCAGATCGATCATGATGACCTGGCCCAGGGCGATCAGGCCCTGCTGGGTGAAAATTTCGGCAATGAAATCAGGCACGATGAATCCGCGTCAGAAAGAATGCCGCTGCATAGGGTGGCTGCAAGTTGGAGGCAAGCCCCGGCAGATTGCTCCTATTGTGGCCGCCGCTGGGCATAGCCCATGTGGGAACCGAGCTGGTCGAGCAACGCCTGCGCCGCATCCGGTATGGAGGTGCCGGGTGGAAACACCGCCGCTGCCCCCATGCCGATCAGTTTCTGAACATCCTCCGGCGGGATCACGCCACCCGCCACGATCAGGATATCGTCGCGCCCGAGCCTGGCGAGTGCTGCCTTCAGTTCCGGCACATGGGTGAGATGCCCCGCCGCCAGCGATGACACGCCCACCATGTGAACGTTCTGTTCGACGGCGAGCTTGGCCACTTCCTCGGCCGTCGCAAACAGTGGTCCCAGCGAGACGTTGAAGCCGATATCGCTGAAGGCGGAGGCGATCACCTTCTGGCCACGGTCATGGCCATCCTGACCGATCTTGGCGACGAGGATCGCAGGTGCCCGGCCATCAGCCTCGGCGAAAGCGGTCACGGCTGCCTTGGCGGCATCGACCTTTTCCAGATCCTTCGACGTGGCGGCATAGACGCCCTTGACCAGCTTCGGCGAGGCCTGATGCCGTCCCCAGGCGGCCTCTAGCGTTGCCGAGATTTCACCGACCGTCGCCTTGGCGCGAGCGGCATTCACGGAAGCCTCCAGCAGGTTGCCCTCGCCGCTCCGCGCCACCTCGGCGAGTGCTGCCAGCATGACGTCGGTCTTCACCTGATCGCGCTCCGCCTTGAGGCGGGTGAGCTTGTCGATCTGCGTTGCGCGCACGGCGGAGTTATCGACCTTGAGGATGTCGATGGGGTTCTCGTCCTGCGTCCTGTAGCGGTTGACGCCGACCAGCACCTGTTCACCGGAGTCGATGCGGGCCTGGGTGCGTGCCGCCGCCTCTTCGATGCGCTGCTTCGGGATGCCCGCCTCGATGGCCTTCGACATGCCGCCTGACTGATCAACCTCGGCCAGGTGAACGCGGGTTCTGGCGATCAGGTCGGCGGTGAGCCGCTCGATGAAGTACGAACCGCCCCAAGGGTCGATGGCTCGGCAGGTTCCTGCCTCCTGCTGCAGGAAGAGCTGGGTGTTGCGGGCGATGCGCGCCGAGAAGTCGGTCGGCAGCGCCAGGGCCTCGTCGAGTGAATTGGTGTGCAGCGATTGTGTGCCGCCCTGCGTGGCCGCCATGGCCTCGATGCAGGTGCGCGTCACGTTGTTGAACACATCCTGCGCGGCGAGGCTCCAGCCGCTGGTCTGGCAGTGGGTGCGCAGCATGAGTGACTTCTCATCCTTGGCACCGAGCGATTGCATCATCTCCGCCCAGAGCACGCGCGCCGCCCGCAGCTTGGCCACTTCCATGAAGAAGTTCATGCCGATGCCGAAGAAGAACGACAGACGTGGCGCAAAGGCATCGATATCGAGGCCCGCCGCAACGCCCGCCTTCGCATACTCAAAGCCGTCGGCCAGCGTATAGGCGAGTTCAAGATCGGCGGAAGCGCCGGCTTCCTGCATGTGGTAGCCGGAGATCGAGATGGAATTGAACTTCGGCATCTTGGCCGAGGTGTATTTGAAGATGTCCGACACGATCCGCATGCTCTCGCCGGGCGGATAAATGTAGGTGTTGCGCACCATGAACTCTTTGAGGATGTCGTTCTGGATGGTGCCCGCGAGTTTCTCGGGCGGAACGCCCTGCTCCTCGCCCGCCACAATATAGAGCGCCATTATGGGCAGAACGGCGCCGTTCATGGTCATCGACACGGTCATCTTGTCGAGCGGAATGCCATCGAAGAGCGTGCGCATATCGTAGATCGAGTCGACCGCCACACCGGCCATGCCGACATCGCCCGCCACGCGCGGATGATCGGAGTCGTAGCCGCGGTGCGTGGCGAGATCGAAAGCGATGGAGAGCCCCATCTGCCCTGCCGCCAGGTTGCGGCGATAGAAGGCGTTGGATTCTTCCGCCGTGGAGAACCCCGCATATTGTCGGATCGTCCAGGGCTGCGTCACATACATCGCGGGATAGGGCCCGCGCAGGAAGGGGGCGATGCCCGGATAGTGTCCGGTCACATCGGGCGCGCGGGTTTTGTCGGTCTGCGGTGGAATGAAGATGCCCTCCGGCGTCTTCCAGCTTTCACCGATCTTGAAGCCCTGGAAACTTGCGGGCGCCTGCCATGGGGTGCCGGCGAGCGATGGAAAGCGGCTCATGATGCGCTCTCCACTTCCGCGGCCGGTTCCTCGGCAAGCTGATAGGACGTGACACCGATCACGGGCCAGACGCGCAGGTTCTGCGCCTCGCTCGCCGGCCAATCGCCCTTCTCGCAACTCCTGAAGATGTCCCAGCCCCGCTCGCACAGGGCCTGGGTGAGGTGCTCGATGTAGCCTGCGCCTGAACCCGGATCATGGGCCCGCCACAGGCTGGACTCTTGCTGCAGGATGATCTGCGTGTTGCGGGCCATGCGCCGCGCGAAGCTGTTGGGCAGGCCCTGGGCGGCCGACAGCGGCAGCACGGTGAAGCTCTCGGTGCCGCCGAGGCCTGCAGCGAAGGTCGCGGCAACGGCGCGCAACAGATTGCTGTGCGGATCCTTGGCCGCCATCATGATGCGCGAGGTCTCGCCGTGCAGCGCCAGCGGCGTGATGGGCAGGTGGCAGGTTTCGAGCAGCCGTGCCCAGAGCAGATGCATGGCGCGGAACTTGGCGAGTGTGAGGAACATGTCCTGGCTTGCCGCCAGCGTCACGCTCACGGCCCTTGGCAATTCGGTGTCGGAAAGAAAATCTAGCTTGCGCAAGGACTGCAGCAGCCAGGCGAGGCTGGCGCCAAGTTCAGCCGCGTCTGTCTCACCCTCACCATGAAACATGCGGCCATCGGCCGTCATGAAAGGCCCCTGAAAGCCCTGCCCGTGAAGTGCCTTCGCCGCCGCTGCATCATCACAGTCGAAGCTGATCTTGAGGCGCGCCGGATCAACGGGCTGGCTCGCCACATGGGCCGCCAGCGCCTTACCCAGCGCCTCGCCGCCATCGACGCGCAATTCTGTCTGATGCAAGGCAATGCCTTGAAGCGCCCGCCCCACATCTGCCGGGGCGAGGCCGATGTTTTGCCCGGCCCCCTCTTCCTTGCCGACGAGCACCAGGCCATCTGCGCCACCGGCCACATCCTCGGCGGCAAGTTCATTGGCCCGTTCTGCCTTGGGATGGTCAACCCGTTGCAGGATCTTCCAGGGCGCCACCCTGGCGCGGCCTGCGGAGGGCGCTGCAATGCGCCCATAAAGCGGATCGATGCGGATACCATCGATCTCCGACACCAGCTTCTTCTCGAAATCCTCGCCCTTCAGAACCTTGGCGATGCGGGTCAGCCATTCCTGTTCGGAGGCGGGCGGAAATGTCGTCATGGGGCCTGCTCTAGCGTCAGGAAGATTGCGCTGCAAACAGCCAAAAGTCGAGTGCTGGCACCGTCACAGAAAACCGCTCAGCCCGGGAATATTGGCCGCCGCTGCCCGCACCAGATCGTCCCCGGCCTTGGCGCGGGCATGATCGAGCAGCACCTTGGCGATGGTTTTCGTCTGCTCCATGGAAACACCGATGGCTTGCAGCTTGGTCAGCGCCGCCAGCGGCCCGCCCATCATGCCGCCGGCCAGCATGCCCGTCAGGCGCGGTGCATGCCTTGACACCAGCGCTTCGGCACCATCGAGCTTCGCCAGAAGTTCGGCGGCCTTGGCGGGGTGTCCCTGCGTCTTCACGAGATTGAGCAGGATGCCCAAAGCCTCCTCGACGCGCGCCGGCGTCAGCCCGGTCTGCGTCACAATCGTGCCGATAAGTTCATCCATGCGCGCCGCCGCCTGTTTGCCTTGACTCATGATTTAGAGCAGATAGGCCGAAGCTGATTTTTTTCAAAGAGGATCAAGACATGGCCGGTGATTCCATCTTTCTGGGCAAGAGCGAAAAGCGCGAAGAGCTTTTCCTCGCCATGGCCAATCGCCACGGGCTCGTGACAGGTGCCACCGGTACTGGCAAGACGGTGACGCTGCAGATCATGGCGGAAGGTTTCTGTGCCGCAGGCGTTCCGGTTCTCGCCGCCGATGTGAAGGGTGATCTTGCGGGCATCGCCATGGAAGGCAAGCCGCAGGATTTTCTCGTGGAGCGCGCCAGGAAGATCGGCTTCGACGACTATGACTTCGCGGCCACGCCGACGATCTTCTGGGATCTCTTTGGCACGCAGGGTCATCCGATCCGCACCACCATCTCTGAAATGGGTCCGCTCATGCTGTCGCGCCTCATGGGCCTGAGCGATGCGCAGGAAGGCGCTCTCAACATCGCCTTCAAGATTGCCGATGAGGAAGGCTTGGCCCTCCTCGATCTCAAGGACCTGCGCGCCCTGCTCAAGGATCTCGCCGGCCGTGGCAAGGAGATCACCACCGACTACGGCAACATCAATGACCAGACCATCGGTGCCATCCAGCGCCGCCTTGTGGTCATTGATGAACAGGGCGGAGACAAGTTCTTTGGCGAGCCTGCCCTCGACATCAAGGATCTGATGCGCACCACCCGCGATGGCCGCGGCTACATGAACGTGCTCGCCGCGGACAGGCTCATCAACTCCCCGCAGCTCTATGCCACCTTCCTGCTCTGGCTCATGTCGGAACTGTTCGAGGAGCTTCCGGAAGTCGGCGATGTGGAGAAGCCGAAGCTCGTGTTCTTCTTCGATGAAGCCCATCTCCTGTTCGATGATGCGCCTCCCGGCCTGATCCAGAAGATCGAGCAGACGGTGAAGCTGATCCGCTCCAAGGGCGTCGGCATCTATTTCGTCACGCAGAACCCGCTCGATGTGCCGGAGGCGGTGCTGGCCCAGATGGGTAATCGCGTGCAGCACGCCCTGCGCGCCTACACGCCGCGCGAACAGAAGGCGGTAGCCACCGCCGCCTCGACCTTCCGGCCCAACCCCAGGTTCAAGACCGAGACGGCGATCACGGAGCTGGGCAAGGGCGAGGCGCTTGTCTCGGTGCTCGATCCCAAGGGGATTCCGACCATGGTGGAGCGCACGCTCATCCGTCCGCCGTCATCGCGGCTCGGGCCGATCACACCTGAGGAACGCGCGAAGCTCGTGAGGAACTCCCCGCTCGCCGGTCAGTATGATGAGGCCGTGGATCGCGAGTCCGCCTACGAGAAGCTTGCCGCGAAAGCCAGGGAGCGCGCCGCCGCGGAGGCCGAAGCCAGGCAGGCCAAGGCAGCGGCAAAGGCCGAAAGGTCCTCACCGCCGCGCGCCACCCGCACCCGCGAGACGGCCACCGACCGTTTCGTCAAGAACATGGCTGGTTCCGTCGCCCGCTCCATTGGCAGCGCCCTGGTGCGCGGAATTTTGGGTGGCCTGACAAGGCGTTAGCCGTCTTTACATTTTCCTTTCACGAGACTATATCTGTGAAAGGAAAATGTAGCCCATGCTTCAGACCCAGTCAGCCATTGCGCATTACCTTGAGGGCCTTCGGGAAACCGGCGGCCTCAAGGGCGTCGACATGGCAAATATTGCCGATGTCTCCGAGGCAACGGTGTCACGCTGGATCAAGGGCAGCGCCCTGCCGCATCCCAGAACCCAGCTGCTGCTCTCCGACCTGCATTATGTGGTGACGCGGCTCCGGGACTATTATACGGCAGCCGAGGTCCGCATCTGGCTCTTTGCCCGGCATCCGCAGCTGGATGGTGCCCGCGCCATCGACCTGATTGCGTCGGGCCGCACCGAAGATGTCGTCGCCGTACTGGACCGGCTGGACGCAAGCGCGTTTCTCTAGCCCATGGCCCAGCGGATCATCCGCGATCCCGGCTTGCTGGATCGTCTGGCCGCCTGTGAAGCACAGGCCGGAGATTTCCAGCTTTGGCGGATTGTGCGCAGCGGCCGCGACCCGCTGATGCCATCCGGCCCCGGCGGGCGCTGGGACGATGGCAGTTTCGATGTCCTCTACACGGCCAATGCCGCTGATGGCGCCAAGGCCGAGGTTCACTATCACCTGTCACGCCTGCAGCCTGTCTTCCCCTCGCAGGCGAAGTTTCATCTTCACGAAATCCACGCGGCCCTGCACAAGGCGCTGGTCTTCACCTCCCTCGATGCCTTGCAACCCTTCGGCATCGATCCGCACGGCTTCGGTACGGCGGCCTATGCCCGGCGCAACGCGGAATATGCCGCAAGCCAGAAGCTTGCCGAGGCAGCGCATTTTCTCGGCTTCGATGCGCTCGTCGTGCCGAGCGCCCGTTGGCCCGCGTCGAACACGGTGCTGCTCATGGGCCATCTGGCGGAGGATCAGGTCAGGCATGTGCGGGATCATGGTGCTGTCGATCTCGCCGCCTGGGGCAAGGCCAACTGCCGCTGAGCCATACCCTGCCGTCATGGGGCCACGGCAGCGACGTTTCTGTGCCTTCGTCCGGCTTCCGTGTATGCCGCCGCCCATGTTCCAGGGACGCCAGCTTGGCTATTGGTTCGTGGCCGCAGGCGCCGCGCTCTTTTCCACCAAGGCCATTTTCATCAAGCTTGCCTATCAGGACGACGTCAACGCCGCCCTGATGCTGGCCTATCGCATGATCTTTGCGATCCCGTTCTTCGTGGTGGCCGGGCTCTGGGCCTGGCGCCAGAAGCAGCTGCGCGGCGAACCCCTGCCTGACCGCATGACTCTCCTCAAGGCCATCGGCACCGGCTGCATCGGCTATTACCTGTCGTCCTACACCGACTTCAAAGGCCTCGAGTATATCAGCGCGCAACTGGAGCGCCTGGTGCTCTTCACCTATCCGATCTTCGTCATGCTCATCGGTGCGGCTGTCTGGAAACAGAAGCTCACATCGCATGGTCTGCTCGGTGCCTTCATCAGCTATCTCGGCCTTGCCATCGTCTTCGGCATGGACCTGCCGGAAGGGGGCTCGAATGTCATCATCGGCACCGTGCTGGTGCTCATCTGCGCCCTGCTCTTTGCCATCTACCAACTGCTGGCCAAGCAGTTCATCACAGTGATGGGCAGCGTCCTCTTCACCTCGGTGGCGCTCACGGCATCAGGCGTGGCCTGCGTTCTGCATCAGGCCATTGTCAGCGGCGGTGATTTCACCGCCACCTCGTGGTTCATCTGGATGTCCTTCGGCACGGCCATCTTTGCCACGGTGATACCGTCGTTCCTCATCAATGCGGGCATGGCGCGCACCAATGCGCAGGTGGTGGCCATGATTTCCACCATCTCGCCGCTGGTCACGATCGGGCTTGCCGTCTCGATCCTTGGTGAGCCTTTCACCCTGGCCGACGCCATTGGCTCAGGCATGGTACTCGCCGGTGTCGGCTATTTCACCTGGGCGGACTCGCGCAAGAGCAAGGCAGCGGCGAAAGTCGCCGCCGATCCTATGCCAGCATCAGAGCCGGTTCTTCGATAAGCGACTTGAAGGCGGCGAGAAGCTCTGCGCCGACGGCCCCGTCAACGGCGCGGTGATCGCAGGAGAGCGTCACCTTCATCACCGTCTTCAGCACCGGCTGCTTGTTCACGGCCACGAATGTTTCAGCGCCTGCGCCAACGGCCAGGATCGTGGCCTGCGGCGGATTGATGATGGCGTTGAACTGTTCGACACCGAACATGCCGAGGTTGGAGACCGCCGTCGTGCCACCCTGGTATTCGGAGGGCTGCAGCTTGCGGCTGCGGGCGCGGGTGGCGAGATCCTTCATCTCGATTGAGATCTGCGACAGGGTCTTGCTTTCCGCGGCGCGGATGATCGGGGTGAAGAGGCCGCCTTCGATGGCAACGGCTACGCCCACATCGCTCGTCTTGTGCTGCAGGATCGAGTCATTGGCGAAGGTCACATTGGCGGCAGGCACCTTCTGCAGGGCCAATGCCAGCGCCTTGATGATGAAGTCATTGACCGAAAGCTTCCAGGCCGGCGTCTTGTCGGCATTCTTCGGCGCATGGCCGTTCAGGCGCTCGCGCACCGACAGAAGCTCGTCGAGCACGCAGCTGGTCGACAGATAGAAATGCGGAACCGTCTGCTTCGATTGCGTCAGGCGCTGGGCAATGGTCCGGCGCATGCCGTCGAGCGGCACCACGTCGTAGCTGCCGGGCTGGTAGAAGCCGCGCACATCTTCAAGCGGCGCGGCGAGAGCAGGTGCCGTACCGGCTGCGGGTTTTGTTGTCTTGGCAGCCTCGACATCGGCCGCAACGATGCGGCCATGGGGGCCCGAGCCTGCAATTGCATCGAGTGAAAGGCCCTTCTGGCGAGCCAGCCTGCGGGCGAGCGGCGTGGCGCGGCGGCCCGAACCGGGGAGCGATGCAGCGGCGGGTGCCGCGGTAACGGCAGCCGCTGGTGCTGCGGCAGCAGCCGCGGCCGGTGCGGCGGCGGCAGGCGCTGCAGCAGCGCCCTTGCCCGGGGCAACCGGCGTTTCACCGGCACCGAAGATCAATCCCACGACAGCGCCGATCGGCAGCACGGCCTTTTCGGGCGCATCGCCGATCTTGATCACGCCATCGGCCGGCGACTCGATTTCCATCGCCGCCTTGTCGGTCTCGATCTCGAAGAGCACAGCGCCCTTCTTGACCGTATCGCCGTCTTTCACGAGCCACTTGCTGATGGTGCCCGTGGTCATGTCCATGTCGACTTTGGGCAGGATGACTTCTGTCGCCATGGTCTTAGATCCGGCCCTTCACGAGGTTGCGCAGGCCCGCCACGATGTCGTCGGTTTGAGGCACGGCGGCCTTCTCGAGGATGGGGCTATAGGGGATCGGGCTTTCGGCCCCGCCCAGGCGCATGATCGGCGCGTCGAGATAGTCGAAGGCTTCGCTTTCGGCGATGAGCGCGGAAATCTCCGCGCCGATGCCCAGCGTCTTGACGCCTTCATAGACACAGGCGAGCCGCGTCGTCTTCTTGACGCTTTCGATGATCGTTGCCGTATCGATGGGGCGGATGGTGCGCAGGTCGATCACTTCGATGTCGATGCCTTCACCGGCGAGCACTTCAGCCGCTTCCAGCGCCTTGTGCACCATGATGGCCGCAGCCACCACCGTGGCATCCTTGCCCTGGCGGCGGACAAGGGCCTTGCCGATCGGCGTCGTGTAGTGGCCCTCGGGCACATGGCCCTTGATCTTGTAGAGAAGCTTGTGTTCGAACACGAGCACCGGATCGGGATCCTCGATCGCGGCGAGAAGCAGGCCCTTGGCATCTTCCGGCGTTGCCGCCTCGACAACCTTCAGTCCCGGCACATGGCCGAACCAGGCTTCCAGCGACTGTGAATGCTGCGCCGCTGCACCCGTGCCGGAGCCGCAAGGCATGCGGAAGACGACAGGCACCGACACCTTGCCGCCGAGCATGAAGCGCATCTTGGCGGCCTGGTTGACGATCTGCTCCATGGCAAGCGAGGCGAAGTCGGAGAACTGGAACTCGTAGACAGGTCGCGCACCGGCCACTGCCGCACCCACGGCCACGCCGGCACCGCCGAGCTCAGAGATCGGCGTGTCCATCACGCGGTCCTCGCCGAAGCGATGCACCAGATCACCGGTCACCTGGAAGGCGCCGCCATAGACGCCAATGTCTTCACCCATTAGGAAGACGCGCGGATCGTTTTCCATGGCCACGGCCAGGGCTTCCTGCACGGCACCGGAGAAGCTCAGTTCACGGACATTCTCGCTCATGCGGCGTCTCCCGTCGTATAGACACCGCGCAGCAGCGATGAAGGTTCTGGATTGGTGCCCTTGGTGGCGAAGTCAAAGCCGTCCTGGATGTCCTTCTCCACGCCGGCGCGAACGCCTTCGACATCGGCCTGGGTGAGAATGCCCAAGGCCATCAATTCGTCCTCGAAGGCCGGGATCGGGTCCTTGCCCTTCCAGCTCTCGATCTCTTCCTTGCTGCGATAGCGGTTGCGGTCCGAGCGCGAATGGCCGCGCGTCCGGTAGGTCTTGCATTCGATCAGCGTCGGGCCTTCGCCGTTGCGGGCCCGTTCCATCGCGGCCGTCATGGCCTCGTTCACGTCGGCGATGCTGTTGCCGTCGACGATGACGCCCGGCATGTTGTAGGCGGCAGCGCGCGTGGCCACGTCCTTGACGGCGGTGGAACGCTCGGTCGAGACCGACATGCCATACTGGTTGTTCTCGCAGACATAGATCACCGGCAGCTTCCAAACCGCGGCGATGTTGAGCGACTCGTGGAAGGCGCCTTCATTGTTGGCGCCGTCGCCGAAGAAGCACACGGCCACATCCTTGCTGCCGCGCTTCTTGATGGCGAGTGCCGCACCCGTGGCCAGCGGCAAGCCGCCGCCGACGATGCCGTTGGCGCCCAGGTTGCCCGTCGCCGGATCGGCGATGTGCATGGAGCCGCCGCGGCCCCGGCAATAGCCCTCTTCCTTGCCGAAGAACTCGGCGAACATGTATTTCACCTCAGCGCCCTTGCCGATGCAGTGGCCGTGGCCGCGATGGGTTGAGGTAATGTAGTCCTTGTCGGTCAGCTCAAGGCAGATGCCGACGGCTGAAGCCTCCTGGCCGATCGACAGATGCATGGTGCCGTGGGTCAGGCCGCGGATGTATGATTCTTCCGCCATCTCCTCGAAGCGCCGGACCAGCCACATGCGGCGCAGCGCTTCCTTCAGCTGCTCGGGCGTGTGATTTGCATAGAACGGACGGAGATTGCGCCCCTGTTCAACGGATTTGGTCGCGCTTTTGGCTGCCATGGCACCACACTGTCTTGAGGATTTGGCGCCTTATGTACGTTTTTGCTGGCAAGGGTCAATATGTATCAGAATATTGATGGCGCATAGCTCGCGGCCGCGGCCATCGCCGGGCGCAAGGCAGGTCCGGCATCGATCTGAATGCTGCAACGCACAATCCGAAAACCAGCCATTTCGCAGCAATACTTTTTGACTTTCAGATTCGAACCATTCTTGCCGAAAGCGAAAAAAAATGAAAAAAGACGCGCACGGAATCGCAGGAACCCCATGCTGGCTCTCAGCCCCCGACAGCAACAGATCCTTGTGCTCGCCCGCCAGACCGGCAGTGTCGCCGTCGATGAACTGGCCGGCCGCTTCAGTGTCAGCCCGCAGACCATCCGCAAGGATCTGAACGAACTCTGTGACGGCCGCATCCTGGCGCGCACCCATGGCGGCGCCATGCTCTCCTCCGGTGTCGAGAACATGGCCTATGAGGCGCGGCGCAATCTCGCTGCCGCCGAGAAGCGCCGCATCGGCCAGCTCGCCGCCTCGCTGATCCCGGACAACTGCTCGCTCTTCATCAATATCGGCACCACCACCGAAGAGGTGGCGCGCGCCCTCATTCATCATCAGGGCCTTCTCGTCATCACCAACAACATTCATGTAGCCGGCATCCTCATGCCCTGCCCGCGCATCGACGTGATCGTCGTCGGGGGCACGCTGCGCAGCAGCGACGGCGGCATCGTCGGCGAGAGTGCTGTGGACATGATCAGCCAGTTCAAGGTCGATCATGCCGTCATGGGTGTTTCGGCCATTGATGGCGATGGCGCCCTTCTCGATTTCGACGTGCGAGAGGTCCGCGCCGCCAAGGCCATCATGGGCAACTCGCGCCATGTGATGCTGGTGGCCGATGCCATGAAGTTCTCGCGCTCGGCGCCGGTCCGCATCGCGCATATGTCGCAGGTCAGCACCTTCGTCACCGATCGCATGCCCCCGGAAGCCATTGCCGAACTCTGCAAGCATAACGGCGTCGACCTGCGCCTCACCGACACTCACGACATGAACGGAACTGTTGCATAATGAACTACGATCTCTTTGTCATCGGCGGCGGTATCAATGGTTGCGGCATTGCCCGCGACGCCGCGGGCCGCGGCCTTTCGGTGTTCCTCGCCGAGCAGAACGATCTTGCCTCCGGCACGTCGTCGGCCTCCACCAAGCTCATCCATGGCGGCTTGCGCTATCTCGAGCACTATGAATTCCGCCTTGTCCGCGAAGCGCTGATCGAACGCGAGGTTCTGCTCAAGTCGGCGCCGCATATCATCTGGCCGCTGCGCTTCGTGCTTCCGCATCATGATGGGCTGCGGCCGCGCTGGCTCATCCGCACCGGCCTCTTCCTCTATGATCACCTTGGCGGCCGCAAGATCCTGCCACCGACAGCGAGCCTCGATCTCACCACCAACCCGGTCGGCGCGGCGCTGAAGCCCGAGTTCACGCGCGGCTATGAATACTCCGACTGCTGGGTGGAGGACGCCCGCCTCGTTGCGCTCAGCGCCCGCGATGCAGCGGCCCGCGGTGCCACGATCCGTACGCGCACGCGCGTCACCTCGGCCCGCCGCGAAAACGGCAAGTGGACCGTCGAGATCGACTCCAACGGTCAGAAGGAAACCGTCACGGCAACGGCACTGGTCAATTCGGCAGGCCCCTGGGTCAGCCAGGTGCTGGGCGAAGTGGTTGGCCGCAATGATCCGGACCGCATCCGCATGGTCAAGGGCAGCCATCTCGTCGTCGAGAAGCTCTACGACCACGACCGCTGCTACATTTTCCAGAATGCCGATGGCCGCATCTGCTTTGCCATTCCCTATGAGCAGAACTACACGCTGATCGGCACCACCGATCAGGACCACAAGGGCGATCCCGGCAAGCCGCAGATTTCCGAAGCCGAGACCGACTACCTGCTCAAGGCGGTCAGCGAATATTTCCGCAAGCCCGTTACGCGCGAGCAGATCCGCTGGTCCTATGCCGGCATCCGCCCGCTCTATGACGATGGCGCAAGCAAGGCCCAGGAAGCCACCCGCGACTACGTGCTCAAGCTCGACAGGCCGGAAGGCCAGCCGCCGGTGCTCTCGGTCTTTGGCGGCAAGATCACCACGGCGCGCAAGCTGGCAGAATCCGTGCTGCTCGAACTGAAGCCCTTCTTCCCGCAGATGAAACCGGCCTGGACGGCATCGTCCACACTTCCCGGCGGCGACATTTCCTATGACGAAGTCGAGAAGCGCATCGACGAGTTGCAGCGGAGCTATTCCTTCCTCAAGCCGCAGATCGTGCGCCGCCTCTTCCGCGCCTATGGCACGGAGGTGGAGGGCATGCTTTCCGGTGCCCGCTTTGCTGCCGATCTGGGGCAGTTCTTCGGGCCGATCAGCGAGCGCGAGATCGAGCATCTCAAGTCCAAGGAATGGGCCCGCAGCGCCGACGACATTCTCTGGCGCCGCTCCAAGCTTGGCCTGCACATGAAGGCCGACGAGCAGGAAGCCCTGCGCGCCTATCTCGGTGAAGACAGGGCCGCGGCCTGAGGGATACGCGCTGATGGCCGACCATATCCTCGCGATCGACCAGGGAACGACCTCCTCCCGCGCCATCGTCTTCACCCGCAAGCTTGTGGCGAAGGCCTCCGGCCAGCAGGAGTTCCGCCAGTTCTTTCCGGCCTCGGGCTGGGTCGAGCATGATGCCGAGGAAATCTGGAAAAGTGTCGTTGCCACCTGCAAGATGGCGCTGCGCAAGGCGAAGCTTCGCGCCTCCGCCATCCGCGCCATCGGCATCACCAACCAGCGCGAGACCGTCGTCGTCTGGAACCGCAAGACCGGCAAGCCGATCCACCGTGCCATCGTCTGGCAGGACCGGCGCACCGCGGATCTCTGCAAGTCGCTGCGCGAAGCGGGCCATGAGGCCCTGTTCACCGCAAGGACCGGCCTGCTGCTCGATCCCTATTTCTCCGGCACCAAGCTCAAGTGGCTGCTCGACAACGTCAAGGGTGCGCGCGCCGCCGCCGAGCGCGGCGAGCTTCTTTTCGGCACCATTGATTGCTTCCTCATCTGGCGGCTGACCGGCGGCAAGGTCCATGCCACGGACGCCACCAATGCCTCGCGCACCCTTCTCTATAACATTCACGAGGGCGCGTGGGATGAGGATTTGCTCCGTATCCTGACGATTCCGCGCAGCCTTCTGCCAGATGTCAGGAATTGCGCCGATGACTTCGGTGTCACCGACGCGCGCATCCTCGGTGCCGCCATTCCCATTGGCGGTGTTGCCGGAGACCAGCAGGCTGCCACCATCGGCCAGGCCTGTTTCACGCCCGGCATG
Organism: Pseudomonadota bacterium; assembly: GCA_020161855.1. Taxonomy (GTDB): domain Bacteria; phylum Pseudomonadota; class Alphaproteobacteria; order Rhizobiales; family Aestuariivirgaceae; genus Aestuariivirga. The sequence continues at coordinate 255,500 of JAIUNJ010000004.1, read as the reverse complement.
GTGAAATCGACCTATGGCACGGGCTGCTTTGCCCTTCTCAACACCGGCGCAAAGGCCGTCACCTCACGCAACAGGCTGCTCACCACAATCGCCTATCAGTTCAAGGGCAAGCGTACCTATGCCCTGGAAGGGGCGATCTTCATTGCCGGTGCCGCCGTGCAATGGCTGCGCGATGGCCTGAAGGTGATCGATTCAGCCGGCGAGACGGGATCGCTTGCCAAGGCGGCTGACACCACGCAGCAGGTCTATCTGGTGCCTGCCTTTGTCGGCCTTGGCGCGCCCTACTGGAACGCCGAGGCGCGCGGCGCGCTCTTCGGCCTGACCCGCGGCACGACCAACAGGGAACTGGCCCGGGCCGCCCTTGAGTCCGTTTGCTACCAGACACGGGACCTGCTCGAGGCCATGCGCAAGGACTGGGGCAGCTCCGGCGACACGGTGCTTCGCGTCGATGGCGGCATGACCGCCTCGGACTGGACCATGCAATGCCTCGCCGACATCCTCGATGCCCCCGTTGACCGCCCGAAGATCCTGGAAACCACGGCGCTGGGAGCCGCCTATCTCGCCGGGCTCCAGTCCGGCCTGCTGCCGGAGCCCGAGGTTTTCGCCAGGGCCTGGAAGCGCCAGAAGCGCTTCACCCCGAAGATGAAGCCTGCCCTCCGGGAGGCCAAATATGCCGGCTGGCAGGATGCCGTCAGAAAACTGCTGGCCTGATGAAAGGAAGACCATGTCGGATGAAATGAAGGCCCTGCGAACCCTGTCGGCCAAGGTCGGCAGCGACCCGCTTCTGGTGCAGGCTGCCGGCGGCAACACCTCGCTGAAGAAGGATGGCGTCATGTGGATCAAGGCCTCGGGCACCTGGCTACGCGACGCCGGGGCCAAGGATATCTTCGTGCCGCTCGACATGCCGCGCCTCACTGCGGCACTGGCCGCCGACGATCCGGCCTGCGAGTCCTGCACCGATTTCGTCCGGCAGGAGTTGAACCCGTCGGGCCTCCGTCCCTCCATCGAAACCTCCGTACACGGATTGATGCCCCAGAAGGTCGTCGTCCATGTGCATTGTGTGAACACCATCGCCTTTGCCGTCCAGGAGAACGGCAAGGCCCTCATCGGTGAGCGCCTCAAGGACTTCCATTGGGCCTGGGTGCCCTATGCGCGCCCGGGCCTGATGCTCTCCCGCGCCATCAAGGGCGCCATCAGGCCGGGCGTCGACGTGCTGGTGCTTGGCAATCACGGGCTTGCCGTCGCGGCAGACACAGTCAAGGAGGCCGAGGCCCTGCTTTCCCGTGTTGTCGCAGCGGTGCAACGCCCGGTCCGCAGCCTCGGCACGCCCGACCTCGCTGCCCTCAAGGCGAAGGCTGAGGGCACCGGTTATCGCCTGCCGGAAGATCCCGCCTGCCACGACATTGCACTCGATGGCTGGTCCTGCCAGCATGGCTGCCAGAACGTCTACTATCCCGACCATGTGGTCTTTCTCGGCACCAGCATTCCGCAAGATGCCACTTCCGGCCAGCCCGCCATCTCCGTGCCGGGTGCAGGCGTACTTGTCCACAAAAGCGCCAAGTCGTCCGTTGAGCCGATGCTGCGTTGCGCCGGTGACGTGTTCCGCCGTCTCGATCCCTCGGCCCGGCTCAAGGCCCTGAGCGCGGCGGAGATCGATCAGCTTCTCAACTGGGACGCCGAGAAATACCGCCAGACACTGAACGCGAACTAGGCCCCTCGGCCTGCTCCAGCACCACCTCGTCATTCCAGCGCAAGCTGGAACCCAGCTTCGTCTTAGGCTGCATCACAATTCTCCAAACCTGGATCAGCCCTACCCCACCCACGTCGTCCTCACTCGGCTTGCAGGACTGTTGTTGGTGGAATGAAAAAGGCAGAGGGGCGTTGCCGCCGCTCTGCCTTGTCTCTGAACCCATTTCTGGATTGTCCACAAAACTAGTGAAACACCGCGCGCCTGTCAAGCACTAAATTCAGTTTATGGGAATTTTATTCGTTTCTGCTTTGTCAGCAGTGGCTTAGGCGGCAACCCTGAGCGCCTTGCCATCCACCAGGTTGGTGAACATGCGCTCGCTCACCCGGCGCATATGCGGCATGAGCGGCAGGGCCTCGGCCCGCACCCGGGCATAGGCATCAGCCCCAAGCGCCTGCTCCAGCCACGTGATGTATTGCGGCAGGTGGGCCCAGCGATCGACAAGGGCTGGCGTCAGCTCGCCATGGAATTGCGTGCCCACCATGCAATCGCCCAGCGCCATGACCTGCACCGGCGACACCGCCGATGATGCAAGCACCGTGGCCCCGGCCGGCAATTCGCTCACCTCGGCATGATGCCACTGCATCATCCGGAAGGACTTGGGCAGGCCCGCCGTCAGGGCATGGCGGCCCTTCAGATCGATCGCGCCGATCCCCACTTCCGCCGCCTGCGCCAGGCCGACCTTGCCGCCCGCGGCCTCCGCCAGAAGCTGCAGCCCGAGGCAGACGCCGAAATAGGGGCGGTTGTAGTCGAAGGCCCATTCGCGGATGGCCTGCTTCTCGGCCTTGAGCCAGGGGTGGGCGTCTTCCTCCCACACATCCATGGCTCCGCCCATCACCAGCAGGAAGTCGTAAGGGGCGAGCGAGGGAATGGCCTGGCCGCGATGCAGCATAACGACGTCGAGGCTCGCACCGCGCGCTTCAAGGAACTGGCCAAACAGTCCGGCCGGTTCATCATCCATGTGTTGAAAAACCAGGGCTCGCTTGAGCATTGCCGTTCGATCCTCAAAAAAGGAAAGGCGCCATATAGGAGCGGCATGACGGAATGCAATGATTCGATTGCCGCAGCTTCGCTCTGAGGGCTAGACGTTAAGATCACATGACTGTCCGGCCCTTCACCCTCTTCCTGGCGCTCTTTCCCTTCGCCTGCGGCTACCTGCTCTCCTATCTCCTGCGCGCCGTGAATGCCGTGGTGGCCCCCGATCTTGTCCGCGAGTTCGGCATCGGCCCCGCCGAACTGGGCCTCCTCACGGCGGCCTATCTGCTGGCCTTCTCGGCCTTCCAGCTGCCGCTTGGTGTCCTGCTCGACCGCTATGGGCCGCGCCGGGTGCAGACCACCCTCCTCCTCATCGCCGCCCTTGGCTGCGTCGGCTTCGCCCTTGCGCCCAACTTCCTCAGCCTTTTCGCCGCGCGCGCAGTGATCGGCTTCGGCTTCTCCGCCGGGCTCATGGCAAGCTACAAGTCGAGCTCGCTCTGGGTTCCGATGGAGCGCCGTTCGCTGGCCAATACCTCGATCATGTCGATGGGTGCCATCGGCCTCGTCATCGCGACCGAACCCACGGCGATGCTGTCCGATGCCATCGGCTGGCGGAACGTCTTCCTTGTGCTGTCGGCCCTGGTTGCCCTGTCTGCGGTCTTTGTCTTCCTGGCGGTCCCCGAGAAGCAAGGGGCCAGCAGTGCCGCCGGCTTCCCGCAACAGGCAAAGGAACTGGTCGGCATTCTGAAGCTGCCGCTGTTCTGGCGGCTGGCGCCCCTCCTCGGCCTCGCTGCCGGTGTGCCCATCGCCTACCAGACACTCTGGGCCGGTCCCTGGTTCCGCGATGTGATGGGCTTTGCACCGCATGAGGCCGCTCGCGAGCTGTTCTGGATGGCGGTGTCCTTCACCGTCGGCATCTTCCTCATCGGCGTGATCGCCGACCGCCTGCAGCGCCGTGGCATTGGCCCCATGCAGACTTTCCTCGGGCTCTACGCCCTGCATCTGCTGTCACAGGCCATCATCGTCTTTCAGGTCAAGGCGCTTGCGCTCCCGGCCTGGCTGATGCTGGCGGCCGTCGGCCAGTCAGCGGTGCTCGCCTTTCCCTGGTTTGCAGCGCGCGTTGGCGAGCATCTGTCAGGCCGCGCCAACTCCACCATCAACTTCGCCATGTTCGTCACGGCCTTTGCCGCGCAATATGGCGTGGGCCTGGTGATCGGCCTCTTCGCGCCCACCGCCACGGGCTATGATCCGCACGCCTATGTCTGGGCGTTCGGTCTTTTTCTGGCTCTGCAAATTCTCGCCCTGTTGTGGTACCTCTGGCCCCGGAAAGAAACCTGATGACTCCCAATCCCATCATTGCCACGGTCAGCCGCGGCGGTATCGTCGAGAGCCAGCATCGCGGCGCCTGTGCGGTGAGCGACGCGGCGGGCCGCATTGTCCTCTCGTCAGGCGACATTGCGGCAGCGGTCTATCCGCGCTCGGCGATCAAGGCTTTCCAGTGCCTGCCGCTCATTGAGAGCGGTGCTGCCGAACGCTTTAGCCTCAACGACGAGGAGATCGCCCTGTGCTGCTCCTCGCACAACGGCGAGCCGGAGCACCTGCGAGTCGCCGCTTCGATCCTGAAGAAGGCCGGCAATGCCGAGGCGCAGTATGAGTGCGGCGCGCACTGGCCGCATGAACGCCAGGACGTCATCTCACTGGCCCAGTCGGGGCAGGAGCCGCGCGCCATCCACAACAACTGTTCCGGCAAGCATGCTGGCATGCTCGCACTTGCCAGACAGCTTGGCGCTGACTCCGATGGCTATGTGAAGCTCGGGCATCCGGTGCAGCGGGCCGTCGCAGAGGCCATGGCCCGCATCTGCGACGTCGATCTCTCCACCGCCCCCGTCGGCATCGACGGCTGTTCGGTTCCGACCTGGGCCTATCCCTTGCGCAACATGGCGCTGGGCTTTGCCCGCCTTGCCGCTCCCGAACACAAGGCCGGGCAATGGATCATCCGTGCCGCGCGCAAGCACCCCTTCATGATCGCGGGCAGCAACCGCTTCGATACAATCATCATGCAGGAGTTGCCCCGGCTCTTCATCAAGGTGGGAGCCGAAGGCGTTTTCTGCGGCTGCATTCCCCATGCCGGGCTGGGCTTTGCCCTCAAATGCGAGGATGGCTCCTTCCGTGCCGCCGAGGCAGCCATTTCCCAGACCCTGCTGCAGCTTGATGTCTGGTCGCCCGAAGAGCGCGATGTTCTCGCCAAGCACGCCCACGTCACGCTCAAGAACTGGCGCGGCCTTGTGGTCGGCGATGTCAGTGCCGCCGGCTAGGATTTCGCCAGCAAGGCTTTCACGTCTGCCAGTGTCGGCATTGATCCCGCCGTCCCCGGCTTCGTGACAGAAAGACCAGCCACGGCGCTGCCGAAGCGGGCCGCGGCCTCCGGCGTTTCACCCCTGGCCAGTGCCGCCGCGAAGCCGCCATTGAAGGCATCGCCGGCGCCTGTCGTATCGACGACCTTTCCGGCAGAGAAGATCGGAACATGGACGGATTTCTCTGCCGTGTGCAGCAGCGATCCCTGCCCGCCCAACGTCACCAGCACGGTGCCGACACCCTTTCTCAACAGCACATCGGCGGCCTTGCGGGCAGAATCGACATCCGTCACCTCGACGCCGGTGATGGCGCTCGCCTCGCTCTCGTTGGGCGTCACGTAATCGCAGAGCCTGAAGATGGAATCATCGAGCGGTGCGGCAGGCGCTGTGTTGAGAATGGTTGTCGTGCCCGCAGCCTTGGCAATCTCAAGCCCGCGTACGGCGGAAGGGATCGGCTGTTCGAGCTGGGTCATGAAAACCGAAGCATCGCGGATGGCATCGGCATTGCGTTCGACATCCGCCACGTTGATCGTGCCCGCAGCACCCGGCACGACAATGATGGCGTTGGCACCTGTGTTGTTCTGCACGAAGATGTAGGCGGCCCCGGTCGAGTTGTCGCTCACCTGCTCCGCCCGCACCGCAACACCTTCTCGGGCATACATGGCGAGTGCCGCGTCGCCAAAGTCATCCTTGCCGAGCTTGCTGATGAAGGTGACCTTCGCCCCCGCGCGCGCCGCCGCCACGGTCTGGTTGGAGCCCTTCCCCCCCGGCCCCATGGCGAAGGACGTGCCCATGATCGTTTCGCCCATGATGGGTTGGCGGTCGGCCCGGAATGCCAGGTCCGCCACATAGATGCCGAGGATGCAAACGCCAGCCTTCGCCATGATGCTCAGCCCAGCTGCGCGTCAGGCGGGATCACGCCCTTCTTGAGGATGAAGCATCCGTAGAAACGGCGCTCCTGGCTTTGCACGACGGCATAGGCCTTCTTGGCCCGCTCATAAAAGGCGAAACGTTCAATCGCGCCCAGTGGCCAGGACTTGCCTTCGGCCTTGTCGATCTCGGCCTGCACCTCCTGCTGCACGACAGGCACTTCCTTGGGCTTGCCCACGACCTCCATGCGGAGGGCGGCATCATCGACAAAACTGTCGAGCGGATACAGCGAGAGAATGGCACGCGCTGTGCGCGGTGCGTCCGCATCGATCCGCAGCAGCTTGCCATGGGCCGTCTGCTTGGCCACCGAGTCGGCCGGGAAATTCGTGTCGCAAATGACGATGTCGTCGCCATGGCCCATGGCACGCAGCACATAGAGCACATCCGCATTGAGCAGCGGATCAAGTTTCTTGAGCATTGAAGTCCTCCCTGCGGCAACGATGCAACGGACACATGTCGCCGCGCAAGGCCTCAGATGTCCTTCATCAACCGCAGTGCATCATAGATCGCGGCATGGGTGTTCCGCGCCGATACTGCATCGCCGATGCGATAGAGATCGAAACGCCCCTCCGGATTCTTTGCCATGGCCTGCGGCCTGCCATTGATGAGCGCGTCATAGTCAACGGCACCCAGATTGCGGGACAGAGGCTTGAGTTCGAAATAGAGATCGTCGAGCGGGCGGGTGCCGTGATTGACCACCACCTGGTCAAAGAGCCTTTCCTTGCGCACGCCGCCATAGTCGCTGCCGATGATAGCACGAAGCTGGTTTCCTTCGCGCACCACATCCTCTAGCCGGAAGGTGACGGTGAAGGTCGTATCGAGCTTCTGCAGCTCGCGCATGTAGGGCACGAGATTCATGCCCATGACATCCGGCGAGAAGGAACGGTCCGGCGTCATGATCTCAAGCTTTGCACCCGACTTCGCGATCACCTCGGCGGCCTGCAAAGCGGTGTGATCACCGGCATCGTCATAGAGCAGGACATTGCTGCCCGGCTTCACATCACCGGAAAGAATATCCCAGGCCGTGACGGTGAGGTCATCACCGGTCTTCAGGACATTCTTGTGCGGAAAGCCACCCGTGGCAATGATCACGGTACCGTCACCACCTGCCAGGGCCTCGTCGACATGGGCCCGCTCGGCATAGGTGTTGAAATGGAACGCAACACCGAGCCGGTCGCACTGGCTCTTGCGCCAGTCGACGATGCCGATCATCTCGCTGCGCCGCTTTGAACGTGCCGTCAGGCGGATCTGGCCGCCCGGCTCATTGGCCGCCTCGAAGACCGTCACCTGATGGCCACGCTCGCCCGCCACGCGAGCGGCCTCAAGCCCCGCAGGTCCTGCCCCAACGACGATGACGCGGCGCTGCCGCTCCGCCTTGGGGATGATGTGCGGCATGGTCACTTCGCGGCCTGTCGCCGGGTTGTGGATGCAATAGGCCTCGCCGCCCTGATAGATGCGATCAAGGCAATAGGTTGCCCCGACACAGGGGCGGATCTGATCCTCGCGGCCTTCCATGATCTTGCGCACGATATGGGGGTCGGTCATGTGGGCGCGGGTCATGCCAACCATGTCGAGCTTGCCCGATGCAATGGCATGGCGCGCTGTCGCCACATCCGGAATGCGTGCCGCGTGGAATGTTGGAAAGCGCGCATGCTCGCGAATCTCGCCAGCGAAGTCGAGATGGGGCGATGACTTCATGCCCTGCACCGGTATCACATCGGTGAGGGCCGCATCCGTGTCGATGCGGCCGCGAATGATGTTGAGGAAATCGACAAGCCCCGACGCCTTGAAGCGCCGCGACATCTCGAGACCCTCGGCCCTGCTGATGCCGCCTTCGGTCACTTCATCGGCCGTGTAACGCATGCCGATGATGAACTCGCTGCCGACCCGCGCCCGGATCGCCTTCAGGCAGTCGAAGGTGAATTTCAGCCGCTCGTCGAAAGTGCCGCCAAAGGGCGGTTCCAGCGTATTGGTCAGCGGCGAGATGAACTGGTCCGGCAGATGCCCGTAGCATTCGATCTCGATGCCATCGAGGCCCGCTGCCTTCATGCGCTCGGCGGCGTCGGCATAGTCCTTGAGGATGCGCTCGATATCCCAATCCTCGATCTTCTTGGGAAAGGCCCGATGCGCCGGTTCGCGGTTATGCGATGGCGCCACGACCGGAAGCCAGTCGCCCTTGTGCCAGCCGGTGCGCCGGCCCAGGTGGGTGAGTTGGATCATCACGGCCGCGCCATGGCCGTGGCATTCGTCGGCGAGCTTCTTCATCCAGCCAACGACTTCGTCCTTGTAGGCGAGGATGTTGTTGAAGGCGGGCGGCGAGTCGCGGGACACCGTGGCCGAACCCGCCGTCATCGTCAGGGCAATGCCGCCCTTGCAGCGCTCCGCGTGATAGGCGCGGTAGCGGTCCTTCGGCATTCCGTCTTCCGGATAGGCCGGTTCGTGGGAGGTGGTCATGATCCGGTTGCGCAGCGTCAGATGCTTGAGCTTGTAGGGCTGCAGGAGCGGATCGTTGCTGGTCATCAAGGCCTTCCGGGTTTGAGCCAGCAACACTAGCCCGCCTGTAAGGCCGCGCGCCAGCAGGTGCGACGCAATTCACACCTGCCGTTGACGGGAAGCGGGTGCCATGTTTCGCTTCCGGACATGACCACGATACGCCTCACGCCAGCCAAGGCCCGCAAACTGATCTTAAGCGCATTGACCGGGGCCGGAACCTCCGCCGCCAACGCCCGCTACTTCACCGAGGCCATTCTCGACACCGAGCTCTCCGGCCTTGAAGGCCATGGCTTCTACTGGCTCCAGTATTATTGCGCCCATGTGCAGTCGGGGAAGGTCGACGGCAAGGCCAGGCCGAAGGTGAAGGCGCTTTCGCCCGTGTCCTTTCTGGCCGAGGCCAATCGCGGCTTTGCCCATCCCGCCATCGAGGCCGGATTCTCCCGCCTGATTCCGGCGGCGCGCAAATTCGGTATCGCCGCCCTGGGTGTCCACAATTCCTACAATGCCGCCACCCTCGGCTATCACACAGGAACACTCGCCAAGGCGGGTCTGCTGGCATTTGGTTTCACCAACTCCATGCCGGTCATCGCCCCCGTGGGCGGCACCACGCCGGTGCTCGGGACCAATCCCCTGTCCTTTGCCGTGCCCGGCAGCAAGGGCAGGATCGCCTTCCTGATCGACCAGTCATCCTCTGCCGTCGCCTGGACGGCCGTGAAGCGCGCCAGCGACGAGGGCCGCAGCATTCCGCTGGGCTGGGCGCTTGATGCGCGTGGACAGCCGACAACGGATCCCGATCAGGGCCTTGCAGGCTCGATGGCGCCCGCGGGCGGTTACAAGGGCTTCGGTCAGGGCCTCATTGTCGAGGTGATGTGCGCGGCGCTCACAGGTTCTGCCCTCGGCCCGGACATGGGTTCATTCATGGACAATGGAAAGCCGATCAACTGCGGCCAATTCTTCATCGCCCTGAACCCGGCCACCTTCTCTGGTGGCCTCTTCCACAAGCGCATCAAGGCGCTCGTCAGGTCGATCATCTCGCAGCCGGACGCACGCATGCCCAATGACCGGCGCCTGGCCAGCCAGAAGCGCCTGCGCAAGGAGGGGCTCCCCATCGACAGCGCCCTGCTCGACACGCTTCAGGGCTTTTGCGCCTGACCAGGCCGGGAATCAAAAAGGCCGCGAAGGTTGCCCTTCACGGCCTTAGAAACTTCAGGTGAGCTGATGCTTAGACGGCTGGAGCGGGGGGCCGGCTCGCGCCACCACCCATGCCCGGACGGCGCGGACGCTCGATCTTCTTCGGGGCCGGCAGCAGGCCTTCGCGCTGCAGCTTCTTGCGGGCCAGCTTGCGCGCACGGCGCACGGCTTCTGCCTGTTCGCGGGCCTTCTTCTCCGACGGCTTCTCGAAATGGCCACGGAGCTTCATTTCACGGAAGATGCCTTCGCGCTGCATCTTCTTCTTCAGAACTTTAAGGGCCTGATCAACATTGTTGTCACGAACGACGACTTGCAAGCGGATACCTCGAATTCAGTGTTTGTTTCAAAGTCAGATGAGAAAAACGGGCCTCAAGGGCCCGGAATGTGGGGCGCCAATAGCATAGCTCACCCCCCCTGTCGAGGGGTGACCCTGTTGAAATGGCCCATCTTGCGGCCCGGGCGGGCCTCGGCCTTGCCATAGACATGGACGGCCACCCCGGGGGTGGCGGCAAGGGCCTGCCACTGGCCGATTTCATCACCCAGAAGGTTGGTCATGACCACGTCGGAATGGCGCCGGGTGACTCCCAACGGCCAGCCTGCCACGGCCCGGATATGCTGTTCGAACTGCGACACGGTGCAGGCATCCTGGGTCCAGTGCCCGGAGTTGTGGACGCGGGGGGCGATCTCATTGACGTAGAGCACATCCTCCCCGGCAAAGAACTCGACGCCGATCACCCCCACATAGTCCAGCGTCTCAAGGATGCGCTGGGCGAGGAAGACAGCCTCCGCAGACAGCTCGCCGGAGACGGCGGCAGGCACTGTCGAGGTGTGCAGGATGTGGTGGCGGTGGACGTTTTCCGTGACATCGAAAGCCGCCATGCGGCCATCAAGCCCGCGGGCGGCAATGACGGAAATCTCCCGCTCAAAGCTGATGAACGACTCGAGGATGGACGGAGCGCCCTTCATGGCGGCCCATGCGGCGGCGACATCGGCCTCCTGCGTGAGCTTGAACTGGCCTTTGCCGTCGTAGCCCATGCGCGTGGTCTTGAGAATCGCTGGAAGGCCGATCTGTGCAACGGCCGCCTTCAGTTCGCTCTCACTGTTCACTGCTGCGAACTCGGCCGTCATGGCTCCGAGATCGCGGGCCATGCGCTTTTCGTTGAGACGGTCCTGCGCCACCGCCAGGGCCTTCGATCCGGGGCGCACCGGCACGTGCTTTTCCAGGAGATGCACAGCCTCGACCGGCACATTCTCGAACTCATAGGTTACGGCATCAACGGCTTGGGCAAAGCGCAGCAGGGCCTGCTCGTCGCCATAGTCTGCGATGGTGTGTGCGTCACTCACCTGAAAAGCCGGATTGTCACCCGCCGGAGAAAAGACATGACACTTGAGGCCGAGCTGCCCCGCAGCAAGCGCCAGCATGCGGCCCAGTTGCCCGCCACCCAGAACTCCGATCACCGAGCCCGGCGGAAGTGCGCCAGCCGACATCAGGCGTCGTCCTTGGGGACATCGGCGACAGCGCTGGTCTGCTTCCGGCGATAGTCGTCCAGACGGATCGCAAGAGCTGCATCGCCGAGCGCGAGAATCGCGGCAGCCAGAAGCGCGGCGTTGGTGGCACCCGCCTGACCAATGGCAAGAGTGCCCACCGGAATCCCGGCCGGCATCTGCACGATCGAGAGGAGTGAGTCTTGCCCGGAGAGGGCCTTCGACTGCACGGGCACGCCAAGCACCGGCAGCGGCGTCAATGATGCCGCCATGCCTGGCAGATGCGCGGCACCACCAGCACCCGCGATAATGACCTTGTAGCCCTTGGCCTTGGCACCCCTGGCAAATTCATAGAGCCGTTCAGGCGTGCGATGCGCAGAGACGATGCGTTTGTCATAGGCCACGCCCAGGGAATCAAGGGCAGCGGCGGCGTGTTTCATGGTGTCCCAGTCGGACTGGCTTCCCATGATTATGGCGACGGGGGCGGTCAATGGCGGCTCTTCAGGCGATGATGTCCGGGATCAGCTTGTTCTCAACGATGATCATCTGGTCCTTGAGCGCCAGCTTCTTTTTTTTCAAGCGTCGAAGTTGCAGTTGGTCAACATTTCCGGCGGTTTCGAGCGCGGCGATGGCATCGTCGAGGTCACGGTGCTCCTGTTGCAGAATCCGCAACTGGGTACGCAACTGCACCTGCTCCAAAGCGTCCATTAAGTTAACCGCGAAAAAAGCTGTTCCGGCATCCCTAGTCCCCTTGCCGGGCATTCGACAAGTCCCCAAATCTGTGTCATGATCCAGTCACAGCCTGCACGGCTGTGCGGGTTAAGCTTTCTTCGAGAGGAGGCCTTCATGAACCCATCTTCTTCCCTCAGTGATCTGCTTGCGCAACACCATGCGCTTGAGGCCGAATTGGCCGAAGCCATGGCGCATCCGGCATCGTCTGACTCCGAGATTGCGGCAATCAAGCGCAAGAAGCTGAAACTGAAGGACGAGATCGAGGCCCTCAAGCGCGAGACGCATCTCGCCGCCTGAGCAGGGCTCAGGTTTGCCGGGTCTTCGGATTCAGCCTGCGGGCTGAAGCGTGATTGCTTTTTTCGTGAGATAGGGGTGGCGCCAGCCTAGCGCACGGTCGCTGGCTGGATGAGATCCCAGGCGTTGCCATAGAGGTCTTCAAAAACGGCCACCGTGCCGTAGGGTTCATGGCGCGGCTCCTCCCGGAAGCGAACTTGCGCCTTCTGCATGCGCGCATAGCTTTCGTGAAAATCACTGGTCGAGAGGAAATAGGCAACGCGCCCGCCCGCGGCATGTCCGATTGCATCCTGCTGCGCGGAACCTTCAGCCTTGGCAAGCAGCAGGCATGTGCCTCCTTCTGATGCTGCAAGCCTGACCCAGCGCTTGTTCTCGCCAAGCTTGGAGTCCTCCAGAAGCAGGAAGCCGAGCGCCTGCGTGAACCAGGCAATGGCTTCATCGTAATCACGCACCAGAAAGGTGACCGCCGAAAGCTGCGGCCCGGCCACTTACCTCTCGCCCTTGCGGTAGGGCACCATCAGGGCGCGCGGGTAAGCGGCCCGGCGCGACATCACGATGAGCGCAATGATCGACAGCACGAAGGGCAGCATCAGGAAGACCTGATAGGGCACATAGCCACCGGCAAGCTGCTGAAGGCGCAGCTGGTAGGCGTCGAAGAGGCCGAAGAGCAAGGCACCGAGCAAGGCCTTGCCGGGCCGCCATGATCCGAAGACGACAAGTGCGATGCAAATCCAGCCGCGGCCATTCACCATGTCGAAGAAGAAGGAATTGAAGGCCGAGAGCGTCAGGAAACTGCCGCCGATTCCCATAAGCGCACTTCCGGCCATGACGGCTGCGATGCGAACCCATGTGACGTCAATACCCTGTGCCTCCACTGCCGACGGATTCTCGCCCACGGTGCGGACGGCAAGCCCCATGGGTGTCCGGTACAGAAACCAGCTGACCAGCAGAACGGCGGCAAATGCCAGATAGGTCAGCGGTGTTTGCCGGAACAGGGCTTCGCCGATGACCGGTATGTCTGACAGCACAGGAACATTCCAGGGCTGGAAAGGCTCGATTTTTGGCGGCGATGTGACTTCCGGGAAAACGAGCCGGTACACGTAGTAACTCAGCGACGAGGCCAGCAGCGTGATGCCGATTCCGGTCACATGTTGCGAAAGCCCCAGGGGCACCACCAGAAGCGCGTGCAACAGGCCGAAGGCGGAGCCTGCGACTGCTGCGGCGAGGATGCCGAGCCACAGGCTGCCGCCCATATAGACGGTGAGCCAGCCCGAAAAGGCCCCCACCGTCATGATGCCCTCTATGCCGAGATTGAGCACCCCTGCCCGCTCACAGATCAATTCGCCAAGCGTTGCGAAGATCAGCGGCGAGGCGATGCGGATGGCGGCCGCCCAGAGCGATGCAGTGAAAAGGATTTCAACGGCGTCCATCCCTCACCTCCAACGCAGGCGGTAGCGGGTGAGCATCACGGCGGTGACCATGCACAGCAGCGATGCGGCAACCATCACATGGGCGATATAACTCGGAACGCCCGCTGTCCGGCTCATGGCATCAGCGCCGACAAAGACCGCCGCCACGAAGATTGCAGCCGCCACGACACCGAGGGGATGCAGCATGGCCAGCATGGCAACGACGATGCCCGTGTAGCCAAAGCCCGGCGACAGATCGAGCGTGAGGTTGCCTTTGAGCCCCGCGACTTCCGAATATCCGGCAAGTCCGGCAAGTCCTCCCGAGAGAAGTGCTGTCTTGGCCAGCACGCGATTCACCGGAATGCCCGCAAAGGCTGCGGCCTTGGGGTTGTGGCCGACGGCGCGCATTTCATAACCAAGTGCCGAGCGCCGGTCGATGACCCAGATGGCGAGGGCTGCAAGCAGGGCAATGACGAAGCCGAAATGCAGGCGTTTGCCTTGCACAAGCTTGCCCAGTTGCGCATCGGCAATCACCTTCTTCGATTGCGGCCAGCCAAGGCCCATCGGATCCTTCAAGACACCTTCGAGCAGCATGCTGACAAAGAGGATGGCGATGAAATTGATCAGCAGGGTCGTCACCACCTCATCGACGCCAAAGCGCGTCTTGAGGAAGGTGGGGATCGACAGCATGATGGCGCCGCCGAGCATGGCCGCGACCATCAGCACGGGAATGAGCACGGGCCAGGGCAAGGGCAGCAAGCCTGTGCCGAAGACCACAGTCATCACCGCACCGGCATAGAGCTGCGCCTCGCCACCGATGTTCCAGAGCTTGGCGCGGAAAGCCACGGCCGCAGCAAGGCCGGTGAAGATCAGAGGCGTAGCCCGCGTCAAGGTTTCCAGGAACGCAAACTGCGTTCCGAGCGCGCCCTTGACCATCAGACCGAACACGGAGAGCGGATTGGCACCTGAGAACATGACGAGGATGGCGCAAAAGGCCGCCGCAACGGCGAGCGCAACCAGCGGATAGCCCAAGATCACCGCCAGCGAACGCTGTTCCCGGGGTTCAAGCCGCATGGGATTCCCCACCATGCTCAAAGCCCTGGCCCGCCATCCGCAGGCCGAGATCAGCAATCGTCACATCCGCGCGCCTGATAACCGGTGACAGCTGCCCACGATAGATCACGGCCACCTTGTCGGAGAGCGAGAGCAACTCATCTAGATCTTCGGAGATCAGGAGAACAGCCGCACCCCGCTTGCGGGCCGCCAGAAGTTGTTCATGAACATAGGTGACAGCGCCCACGTCGAGCCCGCGCGTGGGCTGGTTCGCAAGCACGATCACGGGATCATTGGCCATGACGCGACCAAGAATCAGCTTCTGCATGTTGCCGCCCGAGAGAAGCCGCACCCGCGCCTCGGGCCCGGGGCACTTGACGTCATAGTCCTTGATGATCTTCAGGGCGAATTCGCGCGCCTTCTTCCAGTCGATGAAGCCGTGGTGGGAAAATGCCGGTGTCAGATAAGCCTCCGAGACGACATTCTCCGATACGCTCATGTCACCGACCAGGCCCTCGGCGTGGCGATCCTCGGGGATGCGCGCCACACCTTGCGCAACCATCTGGCGCGGAGATGGCGAGGCCAGCACCTTGCCCTTCAATGTCATTGTGCCAGTGGCGGGGGTCACCAGGCCGGAGATGAGATCAGCCAGCAGGCTTTGCCCGTTGCCTGACACGCCCGCAATCCCCAGCACTTCGCCGCCATGAAGCGCGAGAGACAAGCTCTCCAGCTTTTGTGCGCCACGCCGCGCCGCGATGCCGGACAATTCCAGAATGGCTGGACCTGCGGGTTGAGGTTCCGCCTTGGGCGGTGCAATCGTGCGGCCGACCATGAGTTCCGCGAGATCAGCGCGAGTGGCACCGGCAACGGGCCGCTCCGCCACGAGCTTGCCGCCCCGGAGCACAGCCACGCGGTGACAGGCTGCCAGAACCTCGCCCAGCTTGTGCGAGATGAAAATGATGGAGAGGCCGCGGTCTGCGAATTTCTTCAGTGTTTCGAAAAGCGACGTGCTTTCCTGCGGCGTCAGCACTGCTGTCGGTTCATCAAGAATGAGCACACGCGCCTCGCGATAAAGCGCCTTGAGGATTTCGACGCGCTGACGCTCACCTACCGAAAGCGCCGAGACTGTTGCATCCGGATCGACCGCCAGCCCGAACGCTTCCGCCAGCTCCCGCACCCGCGCCTTCGCGGCATTGCGGCGCGATGACAGGCGCAACAGCGGCTCGGTGCCGAGAATGATGTTGTCCAGCACCGTGAGATTGTCCGCCAGCGTGAAATGCTGGTGCACCATGCCGATGCCGGCCGCCAGCGCGGCACCCGGTGATCCCGCAGGCAGAGGCGTACCATCCACCTCGATCGACCCTTCATCGGCGACATAATGGCCGAAAAGGATATTCATGAGAGTAGTTTTGCCTGCGCCGTTCTCACCCAGAAGGCCAACAATCTCGCCGCGCCGAAGCGTCAGCGAGACATTGTCGTTGGCAACAAGTGGGCCGAAGCGCTTGGTGATGCCGGCAAGCCGGAGAACAATCTCCGCCTCACCGGCATTTTCCCGGGACATGCGCTTACGACGACTTGGGCTCGTTGTCGTCGATAGCGACCGTGAAGGTTCCGGCCTTGATCGCAGCTTCCTTCTCGGCGACCTTGGCTTTCACATCGGCCGGAATCTTTGCATCGAAGGTGCCGTAGGGCGCAATCGAGCAGCCACCTGCCTTCATGAAGGAATACTGGCCATAGTCATCGGCCTTGAAGCTGCCAGCCTTCACGGCTGCAATGGCAGCGTCGAGCGTGGGCTCGAAATGCCACAGCGCCGAGGCCGCAACGGTTTCCGGATAGTCAGCCTGCGTATCGATGACATTGCCGACAGCGAGGATGCCCTTCTCCTTGGCTGCGTCGGAGACGCCGAAGCGCTCGGCGTAAAGCAGGTCAGCGCCTGCGTCGATCTGCGCAAGCGCCGTTTCCTTGGCCTTGGGCGGATCGAACCACGATCCGATGAAGGCCACCTGGAACTTCGCGTCGGCGCGCGATTCCTTCACACCCGCCATGAAAGCATTCATCAACCGGTTGACCTCTGGGATCGGATAGCCACCGACCAGGCCGATGCTGCCCGATTTGGTGAGGGCGCCTGCAATGATGCCGGTGAGGTAGGAGGCATCCTGGATGTAGTTGTCGAAGACAGCAAAGTTCGGGTTTGCGGCGGCATCCGGCTTGAAGCTGGAGCCGATCAGGAAGGCGCGATCGGGATAGTCCTTGGCAACGGCGCGCGCCGCATCCTCGACAGCGAAGGCCTCGCCGACAATGAGCTGATGGCCAGCCTCGCAGTATTCGCGCATGACGCGCTCGTAGTCGGTGTTCGACACCTTCTCCGAGAACACATACTCAATGTCACCGCGATCCTTGGCGATGGTCGCCGCCTTGTGGATGCGGCTCACCCACTGCTGCTCGACCGGCACTGTGTAGATCGCAGCCGTCTTGATCGGACCGGCAGCGCGCGCCAGCCCGCCGCCCAGCACAGGCAGCGCGGCAGCAGCGACGGACAGCTTCAACGCATCGCGGCGCGTGAAACGGAAAATGTTTGAGCTCATTGGACTTTCTCCCTGTGGGGACGGCTTTCCCCTTATGGTTACAGTACACCCGTTGCTTTTCCGGATGACATGGTCAAACTTTGCGCGATCCACAATTTTTGTGCAATGGGCCGCGATGCCCAAGGAAATGGCAGATGTTTGATATTTTGATCACCGGCGGCACCCTGCCGGACGGAAGCGTGGCTGATATCGGCATCAAGGGTGACAGGATCGCCGACGTCGGGCAACTGGGAGCAGCACAGGCCCGGGAAACGATCCAGGCTTCCGGAGATCTCGTAAGCCCACCCTTCGTCGACCCGCATTTCCACATGGACGCCGTGCTCAGCTATGGCCTGCCGCGCGTGAATGCCAGCGGCACGCTTCTCGAGGGTATTTCCCTCTGGGGCGAACTTCGCGACATGACGACCGTCGCGGAGATGGTGGAGCGCGCGATCTCCTATTGCGACTGGGCCGCCTCGCTCGGGCTTCTGCACATCCGCAGCCATGTCGATACGACGCCGGACCACCTGCGCACGGTTGAAGCCATGCTGGAGGTGAAGAAGAAAGTCGCCCCCTATATCGACCTGCAACTCGTCGCCTTTCCGCAGGATGGCCTGTATCGCAGCAAGACAGGGCGCGAAAATCTCATCCGGGCGCTCGACATGGGTGTCGATGTTGTCGGCGGCATTCCGCACTTCGAACGTACCATGGACGACGGCCGCCTTTCCGTACGCGATGTCTGCGAGATTGCGGAGAAGCGCGGCTTGCGCGTCGACCTGCATTGCGACGAGACCGACGACCCGCTGAGCCGCCACGTGGAAACGCTGGCCTATGAGGTGCAGCGTCTCGGCCTCCAGGGCCGCGCGGCCGGAAGCCATCTCACCTCGATGCATTCAATGGACAACTACTATGTCTCGAAGCTTCTGCCGCTGATGGCGGAAGCCGGGCTTGCTGCCATTCCCAATCCACTCATCAACATCACGCTGCAGGGGCGGCATGACACGTTTCCCAAGCGCCGGGGCCTCACGCGCGTGAAAGAGATGCAGGCCCATGGCATCACCGTAGGCTGGGGGCAGGACTGTGTGCGCGATCCCTGGTACTCGCTCGGCACCGGCGACATGCTCGATGTCGCCTTCATGGGCTTGCATGTGGCGCAAATGACCCATCCGGCAGAGATGCGCCGCTGCTTCGACATGGTGACAGCGGAGAATGCCAGGATTCTCGGACTGGAAGACTATGGCCTCAAGCCCGGCTGCAAGGCCTCGCTCGTCATCCTCGATGCCGGGGACACAGTTGAGGCGCTGCGCCTCCGCCCTGCCCGGCTGGCAGTCATCGCCAAGGGCAAGGTGATTTCGCGAAGCCCGCGCGGCGATGCCAGCCTTTCGATCTCAGGACGCCCGGCACAGGTGCGCCGACGCCACAAGGTCTGATCTTCCGTTTACGTCTTGTCGATGGGCTTGGACCGGAGGCGCGATACCGTCTCACGCTGGGCCTTGCGGCACACGACGGGCGGCAGGCCCTTCAGGATCAGCTCCGCATCCGCCACGGTCTGGCGGCCGATGTCAAACAGGGCTTCGGGCATGCCGCCGGTGCGATGGGCCGACAACAACAGTCCTTCGATGCTGCGCACCGGATCGCCTTGCGGCACCGGCTCGACGGGGAAGACGTCGGTCGCTGCCCGGAAGCGGCCCTTGCCGACGAACTCCAGGAACACCGGGAAATCAACAACAGCGGCCCGGCTCATCAGCAGGAAGGCGCTGCCGGGCCTGATCAACCCGAACTCGCGACGCCCAAGAAAACCCTGATTCTCAGCGGTGACACCGGCGAAGACGAAGATTACCTTCGACGTCGACAAGACCTCATCAAGACTTGCCGGCGCAACGCCATTTCGCTGCATGAGATAGTCCGGCACCCAGGGATCATAGGCCTTGATGGGGCAGTTGAACGGCGCAATCAGCCGGTGCAGCGAGCGCGCAAGATCTCCATAACCGACAAGGCCGACCGCACTGCCCATCAGGTGGAAGGAATCCACATTGCCGTCCAGTCCATAGCTCTCGCTGCCGTGGCGCATCTTGCGGTCAGCTGCGGTGATGCCGCGGGCAAGATCGATGGCCATGCCAAGGGCTGACTCGGCAACGGCATCGGCAAAGGCCGCGCCCGGCGTCAGCACATGGATGCCGTTGCGGAAGCAATAGTCATAGTCGATGGCATCGGTGAAGTTCGTCTCCACATCGATAATGGCTCGCAGCTTCTTTGCCTTCACAAGACGGTCAGCATGAAGGCGGGTCTGGCCGATCACCAGATCGACGTCCGCGATATGGGCGTCGACCATGGCGTCCGGCATGCGGCTGCCTTCGTGTGTGATGAAGTCGCCCAAGGCGTCAAGGCGCTTACGTGTGGCGGCATTAAAGATCGAGGCAAGTGGGCGGGGATGCGGATCGAGGAGAATCTTGGGGCGGGTCATGCCACCTGATAGCCGAACTCCAGCGACATTTCACAGAGCCATTCCCAGAAGCTTTCGGCAAAGCCCCTGAACACCGAGAGCTCAAAGCTGTCTTCGCCCGTGCGGGTCAGGTGAATGCCGACATGGGCCATCTGCGTGAGCGCCGACTTGCCGATCGCAAAGTGAACCGGATGAAGATCAACCGGCGTTCCCTTGGCCAGCACGGCAACGGCCTTTTCACCGCTGATCCTGATGGTAACGCGACCATGGCTCTGGTCGATGACCGAGGCAATACCAGCGAGCTTCTTCCGCAATTCAGCAAAAAGGGCGCCCTCGCCATGGGAACTGCTCTTCACATAGTACTGATCCGGTCCCGACCACATCGCCGTGGCATTGCGCAATCCGGCAAGGACCTCACTCGTGGCCTTCGACTTGCCGGAACGGGCAATGACAGTGACCAGGGACAGCGGGTGAACGACGGACAGCAACACGCCCGGCGCACCGCGATCGGCACCAAAGCGCCCAGCGCGCGCCACTGCTGCCAGCGGCGAAGGGCGCGTGAACACAGCAGCGGCCTTAGTCATGGAGCCTCCGGCTCTCACGGTCAAAATGCATCGGGTCACAGATTTCCGCGAGCATGTAATTGTCCCGCAGCCCGTCAAACACCCGGACCACTTCACCATGGCGTGCGCGGCCGTTCGCGAGCAGCGCCAACCCCAGCCATTCATTCAGCATCGGCGACCAGGCCACCGAGCTGATATAGCCCTGGTCATTGCCCATGGAGGCTGCATCCGACTGTTTGAGGAGATGGGAGCCGGCGCGAAGCCTGTCGCTCTTGTCGACCGGCCTGATGCCGACGACGCATTGACGGCCGGCATCCACCAGGCCCTCACGTTGCGCCATCATGCGGCCGATGTAATCCTTCTTCGTCGACACCATCTTGCCGAGGCCGAGATCAGCAGCGGTGGTCGTGCCGTTCAGCTCGCCACCGGCAACATGGCCCTTCTCCACACGCATCATGGACAAGGCCTCTACACCATAGGGCACGATGCCAAAGGCAGCGCCTGCCTGCATCAGCGCGCGCGCAACGGCATTGCCATAGTCAGCGGGCACCGCGAGCTCATAAGCATGCTCGCCCGAGAAGGAGATGCGGAAGAGCCGCGCCGGCATGCCACCGAGAATTCTGATCTCGCGGGCGGCAAGGTAAGGCGTGTTGTTGTCGTCGAGCGCCACGCCATCAATGATCTTGTTCAAGGTGTCGCGCGCGCGCGGTCCGGCAATCGCCATCTGCGCCCATTGCTCCGTCACCGAGGTGTAGGTCACATCCAGTTCGGGGAACAGCGCCTGATGCACAAACTCCATGTGCGACATCACGCGGGCCGCGTTGGCCGTCGTCGTGGTCATCACAAAATGATCATCGGCAAGGCGGGAGGTCGTGCCGTCGTCGAAGACAATGCCATCCTCGCGCAGCATGAGGCCGTAGCGCGCCTTGCCTGTGGCCAGCGTCGAGAAGGTGTTGCAGTAGAGAATATCCAGCAGCCTGCCCGCATCCTTGCCCTGCACGTCGATCTTGCCGAGGGTCGAAACATCGCAAAGGCCAACGCCACTGCGCGTTGCCAGAACCTCGCGGGACGCGGCGGCAAGCCAGTCTTCACCTGCCTTCGGAAACCAGGATGAGCGCATCCACAGGCCCGTCTCGACAAAGACAGCGCCCAGTTCCTCGGCCCAGCCGTGCAGCGGCGTCTTGCGCACTGGCTGGAAATGCTGGCCGGTGAAGGGACCGGCAAGGGCACCGAAGGCGACAGGCGTATAGAAAGGCCGGAAGGTCGTCGTGCCGATCTCCGGGATAGACTTGCCGGTTGCCTCGGCGAGAATGCCAATGGCGTTGACGTTGCCAAGCTTGCCTTGGTCGGTAGCCATGCCTGCCGTCGTATAGCGTTTGGCGAGCTCGATATGACTGTAGCCCTCATGGGCTGCAAGCGGCAGGTCCTTCACGGTCACATCATTCTGGTAGTCGACAAAGGCCTTGCCCACCGATTCCTTCACCCACCACAGCGGCGATATCTGATAGGCCTCGTCCCGGCATTTGGGCACAGCGGGAACCCGGCCCTTGAGCGTACCTTTGGCAGCACCATCGGCAAGGCACTGCGAGAGCAGCATCTTTCCGGCTGCCGCTCCGGCGGCAACAAAACCTTCGCCGACATTGGGCGGCAAAAAGGCGGCCAGCGCCTCGTCCCAGACAGGCCTTGCGCCGCGGTGGCACATCAAGTTGACGACAGGGCTCCAGCCACCTGACATGGCGACAGCATCACAGGGAATGCTGCCATGATCGGCAAGCTCAATGCCAGTAACGCGCTTGCCGCCCTTCACATTGACGATACGCTCACCTTCGCGGGCGTCGATGACCGCTGCGATGTTGACGCCATGCGCCTGCATATCGCGCACCGTCCGCATGGCGGATGAATTGTTGGCAAAGACAGCAATGGAGCTCCCTGCCGCAGCCGCGTAGCGATTGGCATAGTGGCGCATGGCCGAGGCCGTCATGACGCCTGGCACGTCGTTGCCGCCAAACACGATGGGGCGCTCTTCAGCCCCTGTCGCGAGCACGGCCTTGCCGGCAAAGATTCGCCAGTAGCGCTGCCGTGGCACGGAGTGATCCGGCGCCGCCACATGATCTGCCACGCGCTCGACTGCGCCAAACACATTGCCATCAAACCAGCCGAAGATTGTGGTGCGTGGCAGCAGCGTGACATTGGGCATGGCGGCGAGCTCGGCAATCACCCCGCGCGCCCAGGCGAGCCCCGATTGTCCACCAATCTCTTCCTGCTCGAACAGCAGCGAGCCACCAAGGGCGGCGCCCTCATCTGCAAAAATCACGCGACCACCGGACCTTGCGCCTGCGAGCGCAGCCATCAGGCCTGCAGGACCGGAGCCGATCACCAGCAGCTCACAATGCGCGTATGATTTCTCATAGCGGTCCGGATCGGCTTCCTTCGCGGCAGTGCCCAGGCCGGCCGCACGCCTGATCAGCGGCTCATAGATCTTCTCCCAGAAGCTCTTCGGCCACATGAAGGTCTTGTAGTAGAAACCGGCAACAAAGATCGATGCTGCGAGGGAGTTCAGCGCGCCGATATCGAAGTTGAGCGAGGGCCAGCGGTTCTGGCTCTTTGCCACCAGGCCATCGTAGAGTTCGATCATGGTGGCGCGGGTGTTGGCTTCCTTGCGCCCACCTTCGCGCAGTTCCACCAGCGCGTTGGGTTCGGCTGCACCAGCCGTGATGGCCCCACGGGGACGATGATACTTGAAGGACCGCCCCATCAGGTGGGTTCCGCTCGCGATCAGTGCGGAGGCAAGCGTATCTCCGGCAAAGCCCTGCTGCGGCGTGCCATCAAAGGTGAAGTTCAGCGGCCTGTCACGGTCAATGAGACCGCCCTTGCCGAGACGGAAACCGCTCATGAGGCCCGTCCCTTCCGGCGGCTGGCCGCATAGTCGCGCGCCGTCACCGTGGCGAACACCTCATGGGTTTCGGTGCTGCGGCTGACGACCAGCCAGCTGCGGCAACCGCCTGCGTGATGGGCATATTCATCCATGCGCCCGCGTGGATTGTCGCGCAGATAAACATAGTCGAACCACTGCTCCATCGAGGCCGGATCATTGGAAGCAGGGCGGCGGGGCCTGGCGTCGCCGAGGAAGGTGAATTCCTCGACAGGGCGGGTTCCGCAATGGGGGCATTTGATCAGCATGGCATCATCAATGCAGGTTCGGCGTTGCGCCCTGCCCCTTTTCATCAATCAGGTAGCCGCGGCGGAAGCGGTCAAGACGATAATGGCTGGCGACATCCTTCGGTTCGTCGCGGGCGATGAGATGGGCGAAGCAGTAGCCGGAGGCCGGGGTTGCCTTGAAGCCGCCGTAACACCAGCCGGTGTTGAGATAGAGCCCGCCCACGGGGGTCTTGTCGATGATGGGCGAGCCATCCATCGACATGTCCATGATGCCGCCCCAGGACCTGAGCACGCGGACGCGCGCAAGAGCCGGAATCATGGCGACACCGGCCTCGATCACATGCTCGATCATCGGCAGGTTTCCCCGGCGTGCGTAGGAGTTGTAGCCATCGATATCGCCGCCAAAGACAAGACCACCCTTGTCGGACTGCGACACATAGAAGTGGCCTGCGCCGAAGGTGACCACGCCATCGATGAACGGCTTGAGCCCCTCGGACACGAAGGCCTGCAACACATGGCTTTCGACCGGCAGCTTGAGACCGGCCATGGCTGCCGTTTCGGATGAATTGCCAGCAGTGGCGAGCGCCAGCTTCTTGCAGCGGATAAAGCCACGGCTGGTTTCCACACCGACCGCCTTGCCCTTCTCGATCTTGATTCCCTTCACCTCACAATGCTGGATGATGTCCACGCCGTGCTGGTCGGCACCCCGGGCGTAGCCCCAGGCCACCGCATCGTGGCGAACCGTGCCGCCGCGCCGTTGCAGCAGGCCGCCCTTGATCGGAAAGCGCGGATTGTCGAAATCGAAGAACGGATACATCTCGCGGACGGCGTGGGCATCGAGCAGTTCGGCATCGACCCCGTCAATCCGCATGGCATTGCCACGGCGGGCGAAGGCGTCGCGCTGCGGATCCGAGTGGCAGAGATTGAGAACGCCACGCTGCGAGACCATGGCATTGAAGTTGAAATCCTGCTCAAGGCTCTCCCAGAGCTTCATCGACAGCTCATAGAACGGGTTGTTGCCCGGCAGCATATAGTTCGAGCGGATGATGGTGGTGTTGCGGCCAATATTGCCTGACCCGAGCCAGCCCTTCTCAAGCACGGCCACATTGCGCAGGCCGAATTCCTTGGCGAGATAGTAGGCGGTGGCCAGGCCATGGCCGCCACCGCCCACGATGACAATGTCATATTCCGCCTTCGGCGCCGGCTCGCGCCAGGCCGGCTCCCAGTTTTTGTGACCGGAGAGTGAATGACGAAAAAGTGAAAAGACGGAGTATTTCATTTCTTGCGTGTGTTGCTAGGAAACTCCCCACCGAGCGGGACAGAAGTGGGGCTTTGTCTTAGGGAAACTCAACCCCACTCCTGCCATCCTTCCGGCCCCACCCTTCTGGGCAGATGGAACCAGGTGGATCAGCAATCCAGCGTCGTGTCGCGCTCCCATTGCGTGAGATGGCGGCAATACTGGTTCCACTCAGCGTATCTGAGCTTGAGAAAGGCACTGGTCACTTCCTCGCCGATCGCTCCACGCAGGAAGCTGTTCTTCTCCAAGTTACGCAGCGCATCAAGGAGGTTCAGCGGCAATTTTTTCGCATCCTTAACGGTGTGACCCTCGGCATACATGTCGATGTCGAGGCGCTTGCCCGGCGAGGTCTTCTTTTCAACACCATCCATGCCGGCGGCCAGAATGCCCGCCATGAGCAAATAAGGATTGGCGGCAGGATCCGGCAGGCGGAACTCGCAGCGGCCCGCATCCGGGATACGCACCATATGCGTCCGGTTGTTGCCACCGAAGGTCACCGTGTTTGGTGACCATGTTGCGCCGGAGATCGTCCGCGGTGCGTTGATGCGCTTGTAGGAGTTCACCGTCGGGTTCGTGATCGCCACCAGCGAATCCGCATGGTTGATCAGGCCGCCGATGAAATTATAGGCGAGCCCGGAAAGACCCATGCCTTCCTTGTCTTTTGCATCTTCGAACAGATTCTTCTTGCCGGCCTTGTCCCACACCGAAAGATGGACATGGCAACCATTGCCCGTGAGATTGATGAAGGGCTTCGGCATGAAGGTGGCGCGCAGGCCATGCTTCTCGGCGATCTGCTTCACCATGAACTTGAAGAACGCCAGCTGGTCGGCCGTGGTCAGCGCGTCATTGAAGTTCCAGTTGATTTCAAACTGGCCGTTGGCGTCTTCATGGTCGTTCTGATACGGCCCCCAGCCGAGGCTGGTCATCGTGGAGCAGATGTCGGTGATGACATCGAGCCGCCGCATGATGGCGGCCTGATCGTAACAGGGCTTTTCCTGCGTATCGCGCGAATCGGAGGGCGCGCTGCCATCAGTGTTGATGAGGTGGAACTCGGGCTCAACGCCTGCCATCAGTCTGAGATTGTTCTTGGCGTACTTCTCGGCGAGTTTTTTCAGTGCATATCGCGGCGCCTGTTCCAGCGGCTTGCCATTCATCCATGGATCGCCGGCAACCCACGCAACACCCGGCTTCCACGGAAGCGGGGTCACCGAATTCGGATCAGGCATCACCAGCAGGTCAGGATGGGCCGGTGTCTGGTCCAGCCATGTCGCGAAACCAGCAAAGCCGGCTCCCGCCTTCTGCATCTTGCCGACGGCTTCCGCAGGCACGAGTTTGGCGCGCTGCGTGCCGAAAAGGTCAGTGAAGTTGAAGAGAAAGTAGTTAATCTTGTTCTTGCGGGCGTAGTCCGCCAAGTCCCCTGCCATTCTGTTTTCTCCCTGTGAGTTTTGTTTTGTGATTCATTTCGTGGCGAGTGCGGCGGCCGCACCTCCCATGGCAACGGCACTTGAGCGGTTGGCAAGGCGCACGGCCCACGGGCTCTTCAGCCAGCGCCGCGCCCACGAGGCGGCATAAGCCCAACTGAGATCAACGATCATCACCACGCTGAATGCCACAAGCACCAGTTCAAGGAGCCCAACCGTTGAAACATGCCGGACATCGATGAGCGATGGCAGGAGCGCCAGATAGAACACCATGATCTTCGGGTTGCCCAGGGTCAGCGCCATTCCGGTCGCAAAGAGCTTCCACGGCGATTCCGATTGCGGCATCTCGTCGGCATTCAGCGCGACAGGGGCGTGCCACATCTTCCACGCCAGCCAGACCAGATAGGCGATGCCGAGATATTTGATCGTGAGAAAGACATAGTGAAACTTCTCCGCGACCACACCAAGCCCGGTCACGGCGGCAACCAGCCACAGGACTTCACCAATCCAGAGGGCCAGCAGAAACGGCAGAACACTGCCGAGACCTTTCGTGATGACGCGCGCCACCAGCGCGGCAATGCTTGGGCCCGGCGAACCAGCAGCCACGAACAGCGCCACCGCGAAAAGACCAAGCGCCGAAAGTTCCATGACCTGTTCTCCTGCCTCCCGAGCCTAGAACGGTTGCTTGCCCGGAATCCAGCTTGTCCCGGCCAGGGGCACCTGCGCCATGGCTGCCGCCTCGATGGTGAGCGCCACCAGATCCTCCGGCTCCAGGTTATGCACGTGCGACTTGCCGTTGGCGCGCGCGATGGTCTGGGCCTCAAGCGTCATCACCTTGAGGTAGTTGTACAGCCTGCGCCCGGCCTTGACCGGGTCCAGACGCTGCATCAGGGCCGGATCCTGTGTGGTGATGCCGGCTGGGTCCTTGCCCTCATGCCAATCGTCATACGCACCGGCAGTGGTGCCAAGGGCGCGATATTCTTCTTCGTAGGCCGGATCATTGTCGCCTAGCGCCACGAGAGCCGCAGTGCCGATCGCAACGGCGTCAGCTCCGAGGGCAAGAGCCTTCGCCACATCTGCGCCATTGCGGATGCCGCCCGAGACGATGAGCTGCACCTTGCGATGCATGCCGAGTTCCTGCAGCGCCTTCACGGCAGGCCGGATGCACGCCAGCGTCGGCTGGCCGACGTGCTCGATGAAAACTTCCTGCGTGGCGGCCGTGCCACCCTGCATGCCGTCAACAACAACGACATCAGCACCGGCCTTCACCGCCAGCGCCACGTCATAGTAGGGGCGCGCGCCGCCGACCTTGATGTAGATCGGCTTTTCCCAGTTGGTGATCTCGCGCAGCTCCTGGATCTTGATCTCAAGGTCGTCCGGGCCAGTCCAGTCAGGATGGCGGCAGGCGGAACGTTGATCGATGCCTTTCGGAAGGCAACGCATGGCGGCAACACGATCAGAGATTTTCTGGCCGAGCAGCATGCCGCCGCCACCCGGCTTGGCTCCCTGCCCGATGACAACCTCAATGGCATCGGCCTTGCGAAGATCGTCCGGGTTCATGCCGTAGCGCGATGGCAGATACTGATAGACGAGATGCTTGGACTGACCCCGTTCTTCGGGCGTCATGCCGCCGTCGCCAGTGGTGGTTGACGTGCCTGCGGCCGAAGCACCGCGGCCAAGAGCTTCCTTGGCGTTTGCAGAAAGCGAGCCGAAGCTCATGCCTGCAATCGTGATCGGAATCTTCAGCTCGATTGGCTTCTTCGCGAAGCGCGTGCCCAGCACGACATTGGTACCGCATTTCTCGCGGTATCCCTCAAGCGGATAGCGCGACATCGACGCGCCGAGGAACAGCAGGTCATCAAAATGCGGCAGTTTCCGTTTCGCGCCGGCGCCCCGGATATCATAGATGCCGGTCTGCGCGGCGCGGCGGATTTCCGAAAGCGTGTAGTCATCAAACGTGGCCGACTTGCGCGGAAGCGTGTGGGGAATGTTGCTGTCCATGATCCGTCTCAGTAAGCGTCGGCGTGGTCGACGTCGAAGTTGTAGAGCTTGCGGGCAGAGCCGTAGCGGCGAAAATCCTGAGGGCGCTCCTTGCGTTTGGCGCGTTCCAGCAGCTTTGCCAGATCCTCGAGGTGCTCGGCGCGCATCTCTTTCTCAATGCAATCAGCACCAAGGCCATGCGCCTTGCCCTTCACATAGAGCCGCGCTTCATAGATTGAGTCACCGAGGGCTTCGCCTGCATCACCGCAGACGACAAGATTGCCGCGCTGGGCCATGAAGGCCGACATGTGGCCGACAGAGCCACCGACCACGATATCAATGCCCTTCATCGAGATGCCACAACGCGAGGATGCGTCACCGTCGATGACGAGAAGTCCGCCATTGCCCGTAGCACCGGCCGACTCGGATGCATTGCCCTTCACCCAGACAAGGCCGGACATCATGTTTTCCGCCACGCCGACACCGGCATGGCCATGGATGATGATCTCGCTCTCCTTGTTCATGCCGCCACAATAGAAGCCGACATGCCCGTGAACCTCCACATGCAGCGGCGCATCAAGGCCAACCGCGATGGCATGCTGACCCATGGGATTGCGCACCAGCCAGTGGCGCTGGTTGGTATTCTTCGCCAGGCCCTGAAGGGTCTGGTTGATGCCGCGGACACCGGCCTTCTGCAGGTCGAGTTCGCTCAGTCCTTGTGTGCTCATGCGTTGCCGCCCCAGGTGTAGATCTTTGTCGGTTCAGGCTCCCAGATCTTTGCATCATCGGCGCCAGGGAGATGGGCGATGGCGCGATACTCGGTCGCCATGGCCACGTAGTCATCGGTTTCGGCAATCACCGCATGCTTGCAGGCGATGGGATCGCGCACCACGGCAAAGCCATCATGCGTGCCGACCAGGAAGGTGTAGAAGCCATCGAGGTCACGCAGGCTGTCTTCAAGCGTCTCGCGCAGGGAGGCGCCAGAGCGCAGCTTCCATGTCATGTAGGCAGCCGCCACTTCCGTGTCGTTCTCGGTCTGGAACTCCATGCCTTCGCGGCGCAGATTTTCGCGCAGCCGGTTGTGGTTCGAGAGCGAACCATTGTGCACAAGGCAGAGATCGGCACCCGTGGCAAACGGATGCGAACCCGCGGTCGTCACAGCCGACTCCGTTGCCATGCGCGTGTGCCCGATGATGTGCGTGCCCTGCGCCTCATCGAGATTGAACTTGTCATAGACGTTCGCAGGCAGGCCCGTTTCCTTGAAGATCTCGATCGTGTGACCTGAGCCCACAACGCGCACATCGGGATAATGCTTCGCCAGCCACTCCACGACCGGCTTTTCCTTTGCCGTGGTGACGAGGATGCAATGATTGCCGATCTTCGCCACCTTGCAATCACACTTCAGCGCCTTCTCAAGTCCGGTATCGATCTTCTTCCAATCAAAGGCCGGGTCATTGTGGGCCAGCGAGAATTTCGTCTCATTTTTCTTCACGGGATTGCGGTAGACGGCCACGCCCGCAGAATCCGGCCCGCGATTGGTCATCTCGATGATCATCGGCTTGAACATCTTGCCAAGCTTCGGTTTCAGCTTGGGATTTTTAAGATAGAGGCCGACGATGCCGCACATGATCTGGTCCTTTCAGCAAGTTCCGCGCCACTGAACCTTAACAGCGCAACGGTTCCCGTCAACTGTCGGGAACTATTTTTTCACATAAGGAATGCGCGTTTATTGCAGACCCACCCTGTCCACGACGCCGGACGGGCAGCCGGGATCGGTCGGGCGCGACGCCATTAACAAGTCGGACAAGGAGGTTCCGGCAGGAATATCTCCGCGCAAGCCGAGGGTCAGCTCGACAATCAGGCGGCGCTTGCCATCGTCCTTGCAGGCCACACGGATCCGGTCGCCGGCCCCTGCGCCAAAGCTCTCGTCAAAGGCGGCACGGAGCGCCTTCGATGTGACCGTTTTGCCAGGATTTGCGGCCATGAGGCGCGCTGCAGCAGAACTGTTGATTTCATTCATCAGGCGCAGCGCATCGGCAAAATAGCGCTCCGGCGTCCTGCCCGGATAGCAACTGCCATGCTTGATCCATTCATGCCGTTCGAGGCCGGACTGAGCGCCCGGCATCACCTTTTCGAGCTCGGCGTGCGTGGCTGCGGTCAGGGGAAGCGGCGCGATGGCTTTCCAGTTCCCGCCCTCGGACGCAGCCTGGTCGGCTGCGGACACATCGCAGAAGACGTTGTCGCGCGGCTGCGGCCACAGGCCATGCAGCGTGAAATGCGAGGCATCGTAGCGGTCACTGGTCTGCGAACGGCATTCCGCCTTGCCCGGATGCTGCTCGCAGAAGGCGGGCTGCCAGGTGATGGCCAGAATGTAGAAGGCATCAGTGGACGGCGCCGGCACCGCTGGCGGCGATCCGGCCTGCTGCTCCTGTGGCGCTTCGCCATTGATGCCACCGCAATCCACAGCGACCCAGCGGCGGGAAGGCTCGGCGCCGGGCACTTCGATCCAATAATGTGAGGCCTCATCCTTGTTCTTGCCTACAAGCGCATAGGACTGGCCAGGCCGGACACTGGCATTGCCGGGATTGCTGCCCTTCTTGATCGAGACAACCGCCGGACATGACTTCGCGGCAACAAAGGTTCCCTGCTCCGGCACCTGTGCCGAAGCAGGCAAGGCCAACACCATCAACAGGACTGCGAACACGCTCTTGCGGGGATTCATGGGCTTCTTTCAATCAGCAAATATGCTGGCTATTCGTCGCGCCGGTAGCTGATCACGGAGATATAGCGGGCTGGAAGCTTGCGCAATTCCTCCGGTCCGTGCGGTGCCTCGGCATCGAAGAACAGGGCATCACCCGGGTGCATGTCATAGGTCTTGTCGCCATGACGATACACAACATTGCCTTCGAGCATATAGATGAACTCCGCACCGGCATGCTGGAACGTCGGGAACACATCTGTCTCGCGGGTAAGCGTGATCAGATAGGGCTCTACCATGACCGGCCCGTGAGGGCTGTGCCCCAGAAGCTGATACTGGTGGCCTGCGCGGGTGCCACGGCGCTCGATGGTGAGTCCCTGCCCCGCCTTCACAAAGGTCGCGTCACGAAACTCCTCATAACCCTTGAACAGTGACGTGAACGGCATCTGCAGGGCATGGCTGAGGGCCTGCAAGGTGGACAGCGACGGCGAGGTTGCCCCGTTCTCGATCTTCGACAACATGCCCGCCGACATGCCGGACGCGCTTGCCAGTTCGGAGATGGTGAGCCCCATTTTCTCACGGTGACGCTTCACTTCCCTGCCGATGGCTTCCTCCAGATGGCGCGCACCGGTGGGCGCCATGTGGGGATTCTGGAAGCTCTCCGCGGGTTTCCTTTTGGTGTCCTTCAGCATCCGGCCAGCTTTAGACGCTTGACTTTCAGTCGCAAACATGGTATATTTTCTTATTATATGGATTATAGCCTGTGATCAAAACTTCATCATCCTTGACAAGCCATTCCGCTACATGTTTCCTGCAAGAAAACAAAGTTGCCCCACAGCAAACAACAATGGGGCGGATTCGCTCGCTGCGGGGAACAACAGGCGGGTCTGCGGGAGGAAATCATAATGTCTGACCTCAATCAGAGGATTGAGGCCATGTACCGTGCCGATGTGCGCGGGGCGTGGACCTTTGTGGCGGTCCTGTGGATCGTCGTCCTCTTCGTTCTCATCATGGCCTGGCCGCATATTCCCGACAACACGGTGCGCACCGTTGTCGTGCTGGCCGCTGCGGCCGTCCTCACGTTCAACACGGCATCGATCAGGGCCATGGTCCGCAACTATGCGGCCGACAAGGACTTCATCTACGGCCTCGACATCAAGATGCTCGACCAGGCCAGGTCGCGGAAGAGCTGAGGGGGCAAACATGGCAAAATACAATCCCCCGGAACAATCACGGGCCCTGCAATGGATCGACATCATCTTCGTGGTGGCGGCCATCTTCCTCGCCCTGTGGCTGCCACTGCAAGCTGGCTGGGCCGGCGTCTCACGCGCCATCCAGAAGATCGATAACCCGACATGGGAGGCACTCGGACAGACGCCGGCACAGGTCGAACAATGGGTGAAACTCGGCTTCGCTGATGCCGCTGCGGCCCATGACATCATCCAGAACAAGTTCGACTACAGCATCGACTGGACGCAGCTCGTCATCATGGCGGTCGTGATCATCGGCTACTTCGTCTTTCTCTTCAAAGCCTCCGACAAGGAGTACCGCGAAGTGATCGACGAGAAGTTCAACGGCAAGTGAGGAGGCAGACATGTGGACCACACTTGCGAATGCCGGCTGGGCCATCTCCGCAGTGCTCCTGCTGTGGATGCTCTACGACTGGTTCAGAACCGACTCCACCTATTCCGAAGACGTGCTGACATCCTCGCGTGAAGGCGAGATCGAGGCCGTTTCCGAGAAGCACAAGATCTGAGGAGGCCAAAATGGCAAACACTGCTTCTGCCGCTTCGGCACCCCAGAAAGTCTCGCTCTCGCGCGTACTCGGCCCGGCCCATGTCTGGGCCCTGGGCGTGGGCATCGTTCTTGTGGGCGAATACACGGGCTGGAATTTCGCCGCCGACAAGGGCGGCACCCTTGCAGCGCTGATCATCTGCTGGACGATCGGCCTGCTCTACACGTCCGTGGCCATGATCGACTCGGAAGTGACGTCGACAGTGGCCGCCGCAGGCGGGCAATATGCCCAGGCCAAGCACATCGTCGGGCCGCTCATGGCATTCAACGTGGCGCTTTATCTGGTCTTTGCCTACACGATGCTGGAGGTTTCCAACGCCATCCTCATCGCCGACACGATCAAGTCCTACGCCGGCGAAGGCTTCGAGTCATGGCACTACGAAGGCATCATTGCGGGCGTCATCGTCACGCTTGCAGCGCTGAACTACCGTGGCGTGCTGATGACGCTCAATGTCAACTTCGTCATCACGGCAGTGGCCTATCTGGCCATTATCGTTCTCTTCTTCTCGGTGCAGCCGTGGAGCCAGGGAACGGTGCTGCGCCTCGGTGAGATGGTGACGCCCGACAATGCCCTGCCCTACGGCTGGATCGGCGTCATCGCCGGCTTTCACTGGGGCATCTGGTACTATCTCGGCATCGAGGGCACGACCCAGGCTGCCGAAGAAGTGCGTTCACCTGCGCGTTCGCTGCCCTATGGCACGATGGCCGGGATGATCACACTGCTCGTTGGTGCCTCGCTCACCTGGTATGTCTGCGCTTCGCTGATGCCATGGCAGTATCTCGGCTACACTTACTACCCGCTGCTCGACGCAGGCAAGCTGACCGGCAGCAAGACACTTGAGTACATGATGTTCATTGCCACCATCCTGGCGGCACTGGCATCAGCCAATGGTTGCATCAACGATGCGGCACGCGCCTGGTTCTCGCTTGGCCGTGACCGCTACCTGCCGACATGGTTCTCGGCGGTGCATCCGAAATACCGCACACCTTACCGGTCGATCCTGTTCCTGGTGCCGATTGCGCTGGCTTTCGCCTTCATCGCCAACCTGGGGCAGGCCATCACCTTCTCGATCCTGTCGGGCGTGCTGCACTACACCTTCATG
The DNA here is from genome assembly GCA_020161855.1 of Pseudomonadota bacterium. Lineage (GTDB taxonomy): Bacteria > Pseudomonadota > Alphaproteobacteria > Rhizobiales > Aestuariivirgaceae > Aestuariivirga. The sequence goes on along the minus strand of JAIUNJ010000004.1, from coordinate 221,815 downwards.
AGCGTGAACATCGTGATGTTCCGGAACAAGTGGCCGCTTGGGTCGATCCGCCGTGGATATACCCATCCGTTCCACCCGCTGCCGGCCATCGTGCTGTTCATTCTCTGTGTGGTGACGTTCTTCGCCATCTTCCTTGGCTATGGAGCGCAGCTCACGGCCATGGTGGTGTTCTACATCGTCATGTCGCTGTGGTTCCATTTCTACAGGTACCGCTACGTGCGGCGCGGCGAGCAGTTCACCATGCCGTGGCCGAAGCCGCGCGGTTACTGATCCTTTCGAAACTTGTGGTGGCCCGTCATGACCTGACGGGCCATACTCATGGAGATGGACAACTCTCAATACCTCGTTGGCTTCTTGGCGGCCGCCGCACTGGTGTTCCTGCTCTGGCGCCAGGTGAAGCTCAAGGAGGCCCTTGCTGCGACAGCGGCGGGCGCCATGTTCGCCGATCTCGAGCCACTGCTCGAAAATGTTGAACGCAAGCCCGGGGACTCGGCTGGAAGCTGGAAACTGAGCGGCCGATATGCAGGCGAGATTTTCCAGTTCACGACGGTGGTCGATACGCTAGCGGTGCGCAAATTGCCGAGCCTCTGGCTTCTGGTAACGCTTCCCAAGCCTCAGCCTGTGACGGCGACATGGGATGTGATGATGCGCCCGGCCGCGCATTCCACCTTTTCGCGTTTCGACTTCCTCCCGCATACACTGCGGACGCCCCCAGAATTTCCGCCAGAGGCCATCATCCGCAGCGATGCCGCAGATGCCGCATTACCACTGGAGGCCCTGCGGCCTGCCCTGCAGCTGCTGCTCACGCGACAGGGCAAGGAGATACTGATTTCGCCGAAGGGCCTGCGCATTGTCATCCAACTCGCCGAAGCTGACCGGGCGCGCTATGGCGTCTTCCGCGAGGCACGGTTCGATTCGGCCCATATCGACGGCGCTGTGGCGGCCACAATCATGAACACGCTCCTCGCAATGGACAAGGAACTGGCTTCTTCACATGGAACCGGCTGACATTCCCACCCATCCCTACAAGATCCTGGCTGCCGCGCTGCTCGTTCCCGGCGCTGGCCATGTTTGGTTGGGGCTCGCTCAGCGCGGATTGATGTTCCTGTTCTTCACGGCCGTGCTTGGCTGGGTCAGCGCCAAGTTAATGCCTGCCGATGCTACCTTCATCGGCCGTCACATCGGCGGCGTGTTCATCTATGGTGTGAGCGTCATCGACGCCTACCGCACGGCGCGCCTGCGCTATGAGCTCTGGCGCCACAAAGCGGACACGCCTGTTCAGCCATGAAGCATTTTGTTTCGATCGGTGAGTGCATGGTGGAACTGTCCGACCAGGGCAACGGCCTGCTGCGCCGTGGCTTCGCGGGCGACACCTTCAACACGGCCTGGTATGCGCGAAGGCTGCTGGCCGATGACTGGCAGGTCTCCTATCTGACCGCTGTCGGCGACGATGCGCTCTCCGCCGAGATGCTAGGCTTTATGGCCAGTGAAGGAATCGATACGGGACTTGTGCAAAGGATCGAAGGAGCAGCGCCAGGCCTCTACATGATCTCGCTCAAGAATGGCGAGCGCAGCTTCTCCTATTGGCGCGACACATCCGCCGCGAAGCGCCTTGCGACCGACCGGCAGCACCTCCGGCAAGCCCTTGCCTCAGCCAATGTCGTCTTTCTGTCTGGTATCACGCTTGCCATCCTGCCCCCCGATGACGCGCAGCAACTGATTGCCGCCGCGCAGGAGGCCGGCAAGGCCGGGGCGCTTGTGGCCTTCGATACAAACTATCGCCCACGCCTCTGGAAAGGCCGGACCGACACGCAAGCCCTGATGCTGCAAGCAGCGGCGGCGGCGCAGGTGGTGTTGCCGGGTTTCGATGACGAGACCGCCGTCTTTGGCCCCTGCGATGCGACGATGATCGGCAAGCGATACCTCGAGGCCGGTGCAAAGGTGATCGTGGTCAAGGACGGTGCGCGCGGGGCAACTGTCTTCGAGGGCGAAACCAAAGTGCATGTCCCGGCGGTTGCTCCGCCGGAGGTGGTTGATACCACGGCCGCCGGCGACAGTTTCTGCGCGAGCTTCCTCGCGCGCTATGTTCAGGGTGACAGTGCCGTGAAGGCTGCGCAGTTCGCGGCGCAGATTGCAGCGCAGGTTGTCGCCCGGCGTGGTGCCCTCGTTCCGGTCAGCCCTTCTTCCGGTTCATGAAGGCCGCGACTTTCGCCTTCAACTCGTCGTGTGAGGCCGCGGCGATCCCCGCCATCGCCTCGAGTGCCGCCTCATGATCCTCGTTCTCGGCGGCATTGATCAGCAGCTTCGCAGCCGATGAGGCGAACGAGCCGCGCTGGGCAATGCGATTTGCCAGTTCCCTTGCCGCCGACAGCGACTCGCCCTTCGGCACCACCTGATCGACAAGACCCAGTGCCAGCGCCTGAGTAGCGTCGAACACTTCGCCAGCGATTGCCATGCGGCGGACGACCTGCGATCCGAAGCGGCGCACCGCCCTCTGCGTGCCGGACCAGCCGGGGATGACCCCGATGCCGGTCTCGGGCTGACCCAGCTTCACATGCGCCTCGGCAATGCGGAAATCGGCGCAAGCGGCCACTTCAAGACCTCCCCCCAAGGTGTGGCCATTGAGGGCTGCAATGAGCGGCTGGCGCATGCGTGCGAGCGCATCGAAGGCCCGATGCCCCTGCTTCACCCAGGACATGCCGAACTCATGCGGCGTTTCCCGCGACCAGGCCTCGATATCACCCCCGGCGCAGAATGATTTCTCGCCCGCGCCTGTGATAATGCAGGCGCGGATTGCCGCATCGGCATCAACCTCATGGGCCAGTTGCTCCAGTGCCGCGACCATGCCCGCATCAAGCGCGTTCAGCTTCTCGGGCCTTTGCAAAGTGATGATAGCGGTGGCGCCCTCCCGCACCAGGCTGAGACGGGTATCCGGCATCACAGCACCAATCCCATCTTGCCGGGCTGGAAGAGCCTCGCATCCATTTCCTTCAAATTGGGGGAAACGATCAGGGGGAACTCCGACTGGTCGAGGATGTTCGCCTGCAGGTCAACACCCGGCGCAATCTCGGTGACCACCAGCCCTTCATTGCTGTTCTTCAACACGCAGCGCTCGGTGACGTAGGTTATGTCCTGTCCTTGTGCCTTGCCGCGACGGCCCGAGAAGGTGATGTGATCCATCTTCTTCACAAGCTTCCTGACCTTGCCCTCTTTCTCAATGACGAGCTTCCCGTCGCGGACATCCATCTTCGCCCCGGCATTGAAGAAACCGGAATAGACAATGCGGCGGCCGCGGGCGGTGATGTCAACGAAACCGCCTGCACCGGCCGTCACATGAGGTCGCGCGCCCAGCCATGACACGTTGACGCTGCCGTCCGGATCAATCTGCAGGAAGGAGAGAAGCGAGCAATCAAAGCCGGCCGCCTGGAAATAGGTGAACTGATAGGCAGAGGGCACGAAGGCCTCGGCATTGGCGGCACAACCGAACTGGAACTCCAGCAGCGGAACGCCGCCGACGGCGCCCTGCTCAATCACCCATGTGGCCTTTCCATGCTGGCCTTCCTCGATGAAGATGCGCGGCACATTGGCTGAAACGCCAAAGCCAAGATTGACATTCCATCCGGCCCGCAATTCCTGCGCCACACGGCGGGCGATGACCTTGCCTGTGCCGAACTCCATCAGCGAGAAGGATTCGAGCGGCTTGAACTCCTCGCCCGAGATGGCTGGATCATAAGGCGTCTGTGTTGTCTGCCACTGGTCAGGTGCCTCAACGACCACATCGACCAGCGTCGACGGAACGCGCACCTGATGCGGCCGCAGTTCGCCGGGCTTTGCAATGCGGCGAACCTGGGCGATGACCTTGCCGCCATTGTTGTGCACGGCGAGCGCCACTTCCATGGCGCCGATGTATGCGCCTTCCTGATCGAAGGTGATGTTGCCCTTCTCATCTGCCACGCTGCCACGGATAATGCCGATCGCTGGCGTGATGGCTGGAAAATACAACCATTCCTCATTCTCGAAGTCGATCCGGCGAACGATGGGCGCAGCTGCAGCCAGCGCATTCATGGCGCAGCCCTGTTGTGCGGGGTCCACAAATGTGTCGAGGCCGACCTTGGTGATGACGCCGGGACGCTTTGCGGCCGCTTCGCGCAGCATGTCGAGCATAATGCCCGAGGGCACATTGTAGGCCGGGATTTCGTTAGCAAGCAGCAATTGCCAGATGCGGGGAGGCTCGGAGGTGGAAGGGCCCGAAGGATAGGAACCGGCAATGATGCGGGCCAGCAATCCTTTGCGCGCGATATGGTCGACACCCTTGATGCCGAACATGTCGCCCGCGGCGATGGGATGAATGCTGGTGATGTTGCGCGGATGGCCCTCACGCTCGAAGCGCTCGCCGAGGCCCTTCAACACGGCATCCGGGCACAAGAGGCCGGATGAGGAGTTGATGGCCACGATGGCGTCATCAGGGATGAGCTTCACGGCATCGGCAATGGACCTGACCTTTGACATTCTTCACCTGTTGCCGCGGATCATGTCAGCGGCCTTCTCTGCTATGGCGATGGTTGGAGCGTTGGTATTGGAGGATGGCACCGCCGGCATGATGGAGCTGTCGCAGATGCGCAGCGCCTCGATGCCGTGCACACGGCATTGCGGATCGACCACCGCCATGGCGTCCGTGCCCATCTTGCAGGTGCCGACCGGATGATAGGACGAGCGGGCATTGGCGCGGGCCAGCGCGATGTAGTCCTGCTTCGTCTTCACATCAGGCCCCGGGAAATGCTCACGCTCGACGAATTTCCGCATGGAACGGGTGCGGCCGACCTCCTGGGTGACCTTGATGCCATCGATATGGCGGTCGAGATCATAGGGTTCGGCAAAGGAGTTGGGGTCAATCAGCGGCGCATCAAGAGGGTTGCTGGAGGCGAGCATTACCGCACCCCGGGAGCGTGGCCGGGTATGGTAGGAGTTACAGGTGGCACCGTTGCCGCCGGGGACTGTGCCCACGCCTTCCTCCACACCTGCACCTGCGAGAAAGTGAAACTGCAGATCGGGGGTTTTCTCTTTCCGATCGCCCCACCAGAATGCACCGGCCTCCACGATGTTTGAGGCAACGGGCCCTGACTTGAAGAGCAGATATTGAAGCCCCGCCACGAGTTGCCAGTGCTTGTGCTTGTACTTGTCATAGGAGTGCGGGCCGTTGAGCACCCAGGTCACGTCCGTGGAAAAATGATCATGGAAGTTCTGGCCGACACCGGGAAGCTCATGAAGCGTTGGAACGCCAACGGCACGAAGATGGTCCGCTGGGCCAATGCCGGACAGCATCATGAGCTTGGGTGAACCGATCGCCCCGGAGGCAATCACGACCTCCTGCGCTGCCGTGATGCGGCGGAGTTGCCCCTTGTCGGCCACCTCGATGCCAACCGCCCGGCTTCCCTCAAGCAGGATACGGTGGACGAAGACATCGGTGCGCAGCGCGAGGTTGGGCCGCTGCAAGGCCGGGCGCAGATAGCCGGTGACGGCGCTGCAGCGCCGGCCATCGCGCGTGGTGGTCTGATAGAGACCCGTCCCTTCCTGCCGGCCGGAATTGAAATCCGGATTGTAGGGCATGCCAAAATCCATGCAGCCCTGAACATAGGCCCGTGAGACACGATTGTAGGTTGTCAGGTCCGAGACGGCGAGCGGGCCATCAACGCCATGCTCGCTGCCACCCAGCCTCGTATTGCCCTCGGCCTTCACAAAATAGGGCTTCAATTCCTTCCAGCCCCAACCGGCGCAGCCCAGATCGCGTTCCCAGCCGTCATAGTCTTCCGGCGCACCGCGCGTATAGATCTCGGCATTGATCGATGAGCCGCCGCCAAGCACCCGCGCCTGCGGGTAGACAGCCGTGCGATTATTGGCGTGAATGAGCGGCTTGGTCTTGTAGCCCCAGGTCAACGGGCCACCGGTCATCTTGAAAAAGCCAACCGGCATGTGGATGAAGGGGTCGCTGTCCGTGGGCCCGGCCTCAACGACAAGCACACGGCAGGCCGGGTCCTCGCTCAGCCGCGTGGCCAGCACGCAGCCTGCCGAGCCGGCGCCCACGATCACATAGTCATAGCCTTCAGCCGCCATTGAGCCGCCTTCCGACACCTGCTTGCGCAAAATCTCCACTCGACTTATAAATAACCAGTTGGTTATTTCAAGGGTACGGCGTGGCGGCAAAGCGGGACAGGCAGGTGCGCGATCCGGAGGCGACGAAGAAGCGCATTCTCGCCGCCGCCCGGCATGAATTTGCCAAGTATGGCCTGGGTGGAGCCCGCGTGGACCGCATCGCCAGCCGCGCCAAGAGCAACAAGCGGATGCTTTATCACTACTTCGGCAACAAGGAGGATCTGTTCCGCCGCACGCTTGAGGATGCCTACGGGCAGTTTCGCGTGGCCGAGGCCGCCCTGATGATCGAGAAGGACGATCCTGTCACAGCCATCAAGCGGCTCGTCGCCTTCACCTGGAACTACTATGTCGATAATCCTGAGCTTATTCCGCTGGTGAACAGCGAGAACCTGCACAAGGCGCGGCATCTCAAGACCTCCGACGCCATGGACAAGCTCAACAAGCCTTTTATCGCCCGCATGCAGTCGCTGCTTGATCGCGGCGTTGCCGAGGGGCTCTTCCGCAAGGGCCTCGATGCGGTGCAAGTGCTGATCACGATGGCAGGCGTGAATTATCACTATCTCACCAACCAGTTTACCGGCGAGATCGTCTACGGCCGGCCGCTGATGACGCCGGAGGCGAGGAAGGCCCGGCTGGCCTTCAATGTCAGCACCATCCTGCGGCTCGTCTGCACGCCCGACACACTGAAGCGGATTGGAGAATAGCAGCATGGGCAAAGCTTTGGTGACAGGCGCGAGGCGCGGCATCGGCAAGGCCATTGCGCTCGCCCTGGCCGATGAAGGGCTTGATGTCGCGGTGGCCGATGTCATGGCCTCGGATGAACTGGATCGTGTGGCGACCGAGGTGGCCTCACGCGGCGTGAAGTCGGCGGCCCTTGTTGCCGACATCGCCCACATCGCTTCGCACGCGAAGCTGCTCGACGAGGCCAGCAAGGCCATCGGTCCCCTGACCACGCTGGTGAACAATGCCGGCGTCTCCGTCCTTTCTCGCGGTGACCTGCTGGACGTAACGCCGGAGAGCTTCGACCGCTGCATCGACGTCAATACGCGAGGGACCTTCTTTCTCACCCAGGCCTTTGCGCGGCGCCTGCGTGAGACGGCAGCGCAGGCGCATCGTTCCATCATCACCATCACCTCCACCAACGCCCAGGCGCCCTCCATCGCGCGCGGTGAGTATTGCATCTCGAAAGCCGGCTCCTCGATGATGAGCAAGCTCTTCGCCAGCCGCCTCTCAGATGAAGGGATCGGTGTCTATGAGATACAACCCGGCTTCATCGAAACGGAAATGACGGCGCCGGCCAAGGCCCGCTATGACGCGTTGATTGAAAGCGGCATCACGGTGATCAGGCGCTGGGGCAAGCCGGAGGATGTGGCGAAGATTGCTGTGACGCTGGCGGAAGGCCGCCTGCCCTATACCAGTGGGCAGGTGATCCTCGCTGACGGTGGATTGATGACGGTGAGATACTGAGATGAAAATTGCATTGCCGAATGAGAAGGGGCGGCTTTCGCCCTACACGCTGAAGGGCAAGCCTTTCCGCCCGCGCGCGCCGAAAGCAACCTTCAACCGCATTGCCTTCGCCGCTGCCCATGTGGTCGCTTATCCCTTCTCCGCTTCTGATCCCGCCGGCCGGCCGGCCATTGATTGGCAGAAAACGCTGGCCTACCGGCACTATCTGCTGGATCAGGGCTTCGGCATTGCCGAGGCGATGGATACATCGCAGCGCGGCATGGGGCTTGACTGGCTCTCAGCCCATGAACTCATCCAGCGCTCGCTCAAATCAGCTGGCAAGAAAGCCAAACTGATCGCCTCCGGTGTCGGCACGGATCATCTCAACCCTGCAGATGCACGTGACCTCGATGATGTAATCAAGGCCTATCTCGACCAACTGCATGCCGTGCAGAAGCTTGGTGGCCGGGTGATCATGATGGCAAGCCGCGCCCTCGTGAAGGTGGCGCGTTCGCCTGATGACTATGTGAAAGTCTATTCCCGCGTTCTGAGCGAGGCCGATGCGCCCGTCATCCTGCACTGGCTCGGAGAGATGTTTGACCCGGCGCTCAAGGGCTACTGGGGCGGAAGCGCCTTCAGCCAGACAATGGAAACCTGCCTCGCCGCCATCAATGACAACGAGCGGCAGGTGGACGGCATCAAGATTTCGCTGCTCGATGATCAGAAGGAAGTCGTCATGCGGCGGCGGCTGCCACGCATGGTCAAGATGTATACCGGCGACGACTTCAACTATCCGGCGTTGATCAAGGGCGATGCGCAAGGCTACTCGCATGCGCTTCTCGGGATTTTCGATGCCATCGCCCCGGCGGCAGCGGCGGGACTGGAAGCTCTCGCCAAGGGCGACACAGGGCGTTACAGCAGCATCATGAACGCGACTGTGCCGCTCTCGCGTCTCATCTTCCGGTCTCCCACACAGTTCTACAAGACAGGCGTTGTCTTTCTGGCCTGGCTCAATGGTCATCAGGATCATTTTGTCATGGTCGGCGGCGCGCAATCGGCGCGGCCCCTGCCCTATTTTGTCGAAGCCTTCAAACTCGCGGACAAGGCCGGCCTGCTGGCCAAGCCGGGTCTCGCGATCAAGCGTATGAAGCAGTTGCTGGCGCTTTATGGTGCGTGATCTCGGCCAATCTCCCAGGGCCAGCGCAATCAACACGGCAACGTTGGGCTTTCAGGCCCCGATCAGCGAAGCCATAAACGCGGTGGCGCGCGCCGGTTTCGGCGGGATCGCCCCCTGGCGTCGCGAGGTGGAGGGCGGTGACGTCAAAACCATCGCACGGCAGATCAGGGATGCTGGCCTTGCTGTGACTGGATATTGCCGCAGCACTTATATTCCGGCCGTCACAGCCGATGCGGTCCGTCAGAATATCGACGCGAACCTCACCGCGCTGCGGGATGCAGCCACGCTTGGCGCCAAAACATTCGTGATGGTGGTTGGCGGCCTGCCTCAGGATTCTCGCGACATGGGCGCGGCGCGACGGCAAGTGAAGGACGCCACGGCCGAGCTTCTGATCACGGCGCGGAAGCTGGGCGTTAAACTGGCTCTTGAGCCGCTGCATCCCGTCTACGCCGCCGAGCGCAGTTGCCTGACATTGTTGTCAGAGGCGCTCGACTGGTGCGACGAGATTGAAGGCGTGACCACGTCACCCCAGCTTGGCTGCTGCATCGACGTCTACCATGTGTGGTGGGATCCGAACGTGATGCGTGACATCGCCCGTGCCGGGAAATCGCGCCGGATCTTCAATTTTCACGTCTGTGACTGGCTGGTGCCAACCGAAGATGTTCTCAACGACCGTGGCATGATGGGCGACGGTGTGATCGACGTGAGAGGCCTGCGTGAGGCCGTCGAGACCGCAGGTTATAAGGGCCTGGTGGAGGTCGAGATCTTCTCCGCCAGGAACTGGTGGAAGCGGCCGATGCATGAAACACTCGCCGCGGCGCGCAAGCGTCTTGCCTCAGCAACCTGATCTCAGCCGTTCACGAGTATTGTGGAGAGCTCGTTGTGCCGGCGGACAAGGCTGTGCAGGTTAAGCGTCAGAAGCGCGCCCTCACGCACCACCAGCCTGCCGTTGATCATCACATGCGCAGCCGCCACCGGAGCGGCGAAGGCAAGTGCTGCGAGCGGATCATGCAACGCGCCAGCATGAGCGATTCCAGAGACATCAAAGGCCACGAGGTCCGCGGCCATGCCGGGCGCCAGATGGCCAATGTCGCTGCGGTTCAACACCTTGGCGCCGCCGCGCGTCGCCAGTTCCAGTGCCTGCCGCGCCGTCATCGCCGCCGGGCCAAAGCCCACACGCTGCAGCAGCAGGGCCTGCCGCGCCTCTCCCAGCATGTGTGCGCCATCATTGGAGGCCGAGCCATCCACGCCAAGGCCAACGGAGACGCCTGCCGCCCGCATCTTCCCGACAGGCGCAATCCCGGAGGCAAGGCGCATGTTTGAACAGGGGCAATGGGCAACGCCTGTGCCGGTACGGGCGAAACGGAAAATGCCATCATCATCGAGTTTCACACAATGGGCATGCCAGACATCATGGCCCGTCCATCCCAGATTCTCGGCATATTGCGCTGGTGTCGCCCCAAACTTCGCAAGGCTATAGGCCACATCATCATCATTCTCTGCGAGATGCGTGTGCAGCGAAACACCATAGTGCCGTGCCATCACGGCGCTTTCCCGCATGAGATCCGTGCTCACCGAAAACGGCGAACAGGGCGCCAGCACCATGCGGCACATGCTGCATTCCGAAGGATCATGATAGGCCTCAACAAGGCGCTGCATGTCCTTCAGGATCACACTCTCGTCCTCGACCACGCGGTCCGGCGGCAGGCCACCCTTGCTTTCGCCGACGCTCATGGCCCCCCGGGCCGCATGAAAGCGCATGCCGATCTCATGGGCAGCTGCAATCGCGTCGTCGAGCCTGCAGCCGTCAGGGTAGATATAGAGGTGATCGCTTGATGTCGTGCAGCCGGACAGGATCAATTCTGCCATCGCCGTCTGCGTCGAGATCGTGATCATCTCGGGCGTCAGCCGTGCCCATATGGGATAGAGCGCCTTGAGCCAGGCGAAGAGATCTACGTCCTGTGCGGCGGGCACGGCCCTCGTCAGCGACTGGTACATGTGGTGGTGCGTGTTGATCAGGCCCGGCATCAACACGTGCCGCGAGCAGTCGATGGTTTCATCAGCCGCAGGCAGATTCTCCCCGGCGGCATGGATGCTCGCCACGCGATTGCCGCGCACAAGCACAGAACCGCCCGGCAGTTCACGCCGGGTGTCGTCCATGGTGGCCAGCACCAGGGCATTCTTGAAAAGCGTCGTTCTCATGTGCCGGTTTCAGGGATCGCCCGGCACACCATAGCTTGGCGCCTGCGTGGGGTCGATGGCGCGTTGCAGGTAGGCTCCCATCTGCGGCTTGTAGTCTTCCCACAGGCGGCGCAGCTTCGCGATCGGATTCTCGTCGTCCCAGTCGACGCGGAGCGACACCAGCGGGAAAGCCTCCGTGTGATGCACGATGAGCGCAGCGGAATGGACAGGCCCCTCCTCGCCGCCAGCAGCAACACCCGCCTCCAGCGCACGCAACAGGCGCTCGGCCAGATGCTCTCCCGCATTGAGCGCAAAGGCTGCCGTCATGGCTGCAGGCAGGCCGGCATCGCGTAACAGGTTGCCCGCTGCGACACAGTCCTTCTGTTCGGATACGCCATGCGTGCCCAGGATATGCTGACCGGAGAAGCTCGCGCTGTTTCCATGCCGGTCAACAGCCGTGAGCTGGCGATATTCGATGTTGGGCCTGTCTTTGATTATCCTTTGGATTGAATCACTTGCACTCAGACCTTCACTCATCAGGTCAAGCAGCAGCGGACCGAGATTTGGATCGGTGATGTTCTGCGTTGCCACGGCCCCCACATGCGCGCGCGCATAGGGACAGCGCGCGCCGACAGCGATTGATGATGTGGTGATGGTGACGCCAAAGGCGCCCGACTTTGCGCAGCGCCCGGCGATTGAAAAGGTCATGTGATCAATCCGGAATGACGGCAGTGGCCTCGATCTCGACAACCCATTCCGGGCGGGCCAGCGCCGAGATGACAAGCCCCGTCGAACACGGAAACACGCCCTTCAGCCAGCGGCCCATCTCCTGATAGACCTCCTGCCGGTAGCGGATGTCGGTGAGATAGACGACGATGCGGCAGATGTGATCGAGGTTGCCGCCGGACTCCTCCATCAGCAGCTTGATGTTCTCCATGGTCTTGCGCGTCTGCTGCGTGACATCGCCCACATGCAGGGACTCGCGCGAGTCGAGATCCTGGCTCACCTGGCCGCGCAGGAAGACCATCGTGCCCCGCGCCACGACGGCCTGGCACAGATCATTATCCAGCTTCTGCTCGGGGTAGGTCTGTTTGGTGTTGAAGGGGCGGATACGCTTGTGGGCGGTCATGGTCTCTCCTATTCGGCAGCTTTGCGGGGAACACCCCAGATGCGGTCTGACATGCCACCCGCCTTCTGGGCAAAGCGCAAGGTCTGATCCCAGTCGAAGGTGCGGTAGACAGCAGCAGACTGCGCGAAGGGCGGCGCCTGCGCAAAGAGCTGGAAGGTCAGGCGATGGCCGGCATAGTCCGAGTTCAGCAGGTCGCGGGCCAGTGCCAGCAGCTTGCGGCGGTCTTCGGCCAGCCACTCGTCGTTGATGGTATAGTACTTCTCCATCCACGGCCGCGTCTCGGGATGATCAAACATCGCAGCATCCGGCGTCACGCAGATCTGCCCACCGCAGAGCTCCCGGGCGATGTGCATCATGCGCGGCAGGTTGTTGAGGGCGTGGCAGCGGCCGGTGAAAAGCAGGGACTGGTTGGGCATGAGCAGCCCGTTCGGTGACTTTTCGCCCATGGCAATCGCCGCGGTCAGATGCGCGTTGATGCCCTCGCGCCAGATGGCGAGATCAGCCAGCTTCTCCTGTACAGCCTGCTGCTTGTCGAGGCCGGTCTGCCTTGCGTTCCACAGCGCAGCGCCGATCATGAGATCGGCAAGTGACAAGGTGCGCTGCACATAGGGGAAGGCCGAATAGCGGTGCAGCGTCTGGCGGATGAAGGCCGCCGCGCGGGTATGCTGATAGAACAGCACATCCTCCCAGGGGATCAGCACATTGTCGAGCACCATCAGGGTATCGACCTCGTCGAAGCGGTTCGAGAGCGGATAGTCCCGTTCCGGCGCCCGGCCTGCAAAGCCTGTGCGGCTGATATGCTTCACGCCGGGGGCATTCATCTTCACGATGCAGCCCACCGCATATTCCGACATCTTCGAGTCGCCCCAGTTGGCGATGGTCGGCTTGAGAAAGGCCTGATTGGAATAGGCCGCTGCCGTCTCGTACTTCGCACCCCGGATGATGATGCCCTGATCCGTCTCCTTGACGACATGCACCAGCATGTCCGGGTCCTGATCCTGCGGGCGCTTGGAGCGGTCACCCTTGGGATCGGTATTGGCCGAGACATGGAAGGGATCGGAGGCGATGACCTGCCGGATGTGGTTCTCGATATTCACCGCAAAGCGCGAATCTATTTCGTTGAGAATGTCCTTGCCGTCCCACAGCGACCACATCTCGCCAACGGTTTCATCGCCGACCCGGGTGACGACACCGCCGATATCAAACATCACCTTATCGACGGCCTTGCGCTTGGCCTTCCAGTCTTCCTGGGTAAAGGGCAACTGGCTGCCGATGGCATGCCGCTCGCCGTTCTCCACATAGGTCATGACATCCTGCGTGGCCTTGTCGTGCTGCATGTCATAGATGCGGGCGCGGATGTCGATGCAGGGCTTGAACTGGGGATGACGCGTGACGTCCTTCACGCGCTCGCCATTGATCCAGACCTCACGGCCGTCGCGCAGGGACTCGCGGTATTGATCGCCGGTGCGGATCATCACTTGCCTCCGTCGAGGTCAGCCATGCGGCCGAAATTGCGGTTGGAGTAGATCAGCGGCGCCGATTCACTGCGGATCGCCGTGAAAACCCTGCCGATGAAGATGCGGTGCGTGCCTGCATCATGGATCGTCTCGGTCTCGCATTCAAAGTTTGCGGCTGCGCCCTGGAGAAGCGGTAGGCCATTCTCACTGTCGATCCAGCTGTGGCGGGCGAAATCATAGGGCTGGCCATCGAGAGGCCGGCCCGAGAACACCCGCGCCACGTCCTGCTGGTGGGTGGCCAGGATGTTGACGGCGAAGCGCCCGTTCTGGGTGATGGCGGAAACAGACGGGTTCTTGCGATTGACGCAGACCAGAAGGAGCGGCGGCTCTGCCGAAACGGAAGAAAGAGCACTTACCGTCAGGCCAAAGCGACCACCCAGGCCCGCAGTCGTGACCACGCTGACGCTCGTCGCGGCAGCACCCATGGCGCGAACGAAATCATCGGGCGTCACGGGCGGCGCCTTTGGCTCGAGATTGTTCCATGCGTTCATTGCTTCATCCTTACGCCCTTGAGCTTGCGCCGTGATGCGAGAAAGATAAAATAGATGTTTTCGGGCAAGTGAAAAGATTTTCTCTATGTTGAGGTATTCCCTGCGTCAGGTCGAATGCGCCGTCGCGGCGGCCGAACTCGGATCGGTCGCCGCTGCGGGCCTGAAACTCGGGCTCACCCAGCCGTCGGTCTCTTCAGCCATCAAGAAGCTCGAAGACCAGCTCGGGCTGCATATCTTCATTCGCCACCATGCGCTCGGCGTTGTGCCGACACCACAAGGGACTCGCTTCCTCGCCGAGGCCCGGAACCTTCTGGCACAGGCCGGTGACCTGCAGCGCTCAGCCGAAGCCGAAGGCCACGCCGTGTCAGGTGAACTGCATGTCGGCAGCTTCCTCACCATCGCGCCGACCTATGCACCACGGCTGATCAGCCGCTTCCAGACGCAATATCCAGATGCCCGCATCAGGCTTGCAGAAGGCGCGCAGGAACAACTTCTGGGTGGGTTGCGCGAAGGCCGCTTCGACCTGGCACTCCTCTATCGGGTCGACCTGCCAGAGGATTTCCGCGCCATCGATGTGAAGGTCATGGCCCCCCATGTGCTCCTGCCGGCACGGCATCCCCTGGCAGCGCGGAAAAGCGTGCCGCTCCGCGCCCTGGCGCAAGAGAAGCTCATCCTCCTCGATATCCAGCCCAGCCGGACCTATTTTCTTCGCGTGCTGCGGCAAGCGGGCCTTGCGCCTGACGTTGTTCACACCTCACCGTCCATGGAACTGGTGCGGGGGCTCGTCGGCCAAGGCCTTGGCTATTCGCTGCTCATCACGCGTCCCTTTGGCGACCATGCCTATGACGGGCAGAAGCTCGCGGTCCGCCCCATCTCGGACCGGGTGGAGCCCGGCATTGTGTCCATTGCAAGCCTGAAATCCACACGCATGACGCGGCTTGCCTCCACATTCGAGGAATTCTGTGTCAAGGAGTTCAGGACCTTCGGAGAATAGCTCAGTGACATCGCAAGTGATCGTGATCGGCGCCGGCATCATCGGCATCTCGGCCGCCGCCTTCCTGCAACGTGCCGGCCATCAAGTCACCGTCATCGATCGTGTCGGTCCGGGCGAGGGCTGTTCCTTCGGTAATGCCGGCGGCCTTGCCTTTGCCGAGATCATGCCGACGATCCATCCGAAGATATTCCGGAAGATTCCGGGCTGGCTCATGGATCCGCTCGGCCCCCTCACCATCCGCTGGTCCCACCTGCCGAAGGCGCTGCCGTGGTTCCTGGCAGCGGCCCGCAACACCACGCCGTCACGGATCGAAGCGATCACAGCGGCGCGGGCCGCTCTGGGCCTGCGCGTCGTCAGCGACTTCGAGACGCTGCTCAAGGACGCAGGACGCCACGACCTCCTTGTCTATCGCGAGACTCTCCGGGTTTTCGATGAGATGTCGCAGTTCGATGCGGAACAGAGCGAGCGCGACACGAAGGCGAGGCACGGCTTTCCGGTGCAGGCCTATTCCGGCGACGAGGCCCGCGAGATGGAGCCCGCATTGGGCAAGAACATCGTCAAGGCGGCAAGCCATGGCGGCTGGTATTTCGTGCTCAATCCGGAAGGCGTGGTGAAGGCCATTGCGGCCCGCTTTGTCGCCAACGGTGGCAGGATTCTTCAGGATGAAGTGCTTTCCATTGAAAAGGCCGACGGCCGGGTCACCGGCTTGACGACCCGCGCCAACGGACTGCTGTCCATGGACAAGCTGGTAATCTGTGCCGGTGCCTATTCACATCTGCTGGCGCAGCAGCTGGGAGAACGCGTGCTTCTGGAGGCAGAGCGCGGCTATCACATTGTTCTGCCCGATCCGGGCGTCTCACTTTCGCGCTCCCTCACCTATGCCCGAACCCCCGGTGCTGCCACCCCTATGGAAATGGGATTGCGCCTCGCTGGCACCGATGAGTTCGCCGGCCTCGACGCGCCACCAAACTATGCGCGCTCAGATGCCCTCTATCACGTCTTCAAGCGCATCCTGCCGGGCCTGCGTCCTCCCGACGGAAAGGCCACGCGCTGGATGGGCCGCAGACCGGGCACCCCGGATTCCCTGCCAGTCATCGGGGCATCGAAGACCATGCGCAATGTTTTCTACGGCTTCGGCCATGGCCACATGGGCCTCACCTGGGGACCATCGACCGGCAGGCTCATTGCCGAACTGATGTCGGGCGGCACACCCAACACGGACATGACACCCTATCGGGTCGATCGCTTCTAGCGCCACCGAGGCGTGCCGGTGGCGAGCTGGCTCCGGCCCTGCGACGGCGCAAGCCACGGGCAATGCGATAGACCTGCAGGGCAATCAGTGGCGCCACCTGCAGCCAGACAATCTTGTCGTCGAGCTTGGTCAGCAGCCAATGCGCCAGAGCCAGGCCACCTGCGAGGTAGGACAAGCGCTGCAGGCTCTTCCAGCGCGGCCCCAGGCGGCGCAATGACCACTCATTGCTGGTGATGGCAAGAACGGCAAGCAGCACAAAGGCCATCCAGGCCAGGAATATCTCGATCCGCCAGAAGTCGATGGCCACGATGGTGAGGTTTGGTTCGCGGATCAGGTACGAAATGAAATGCAGCAGCGCATAGAGAAATACGGCCACGCCGAGTGGCCTCCTGCGTTTCACCAGCCAGCGCATGACGCGCGACTTCGGAAAAAGCATCATCAAAGGCGTGAGCGACATCGTCACGACGAAGAACCGCGCCGCCCAGGTTCCTGAATCCTGGATGACGTAGCCGAGGCGGCCAGATGCAACATGCGCCATCATGAAAATGGCCGGCAGGGCCAGCAGAGCCCAGAATGTCAGGCGCGCATTGAGAAAGCGAAGCAGGCGCTGTCCGACAAGACGCATTGCCCCACCAGCATCCGGCATCAGGACGCGGCCACCGCCCTTGCGGATTGCTCAAGCGGCAGATTCACCGTTACCGTCGTGCCCTTGCCGACGACGCTGGTGATGGTGAGCTTTCCGCCATGCAACTCGACCAGCGAGCGCGAGATGGCAAGGCCAAGGCCCGAACCGCCCTTTGATTTCGTCATCTGGTTCTCGACCTGCTCGAAGGGGCGGCCCAGCTTTTCGATATCGCGCGGCGGAATACCGATACCGGTGTCGATGATCTGCAGCGAAATCATATGCTTCTCCGGTCTGGCGCTGACCGTCACTGTGCCACCCTCAGGCGTAAACTTGATGGCATTGGACATGAGATTGATGATGATCTGCTTGAGAGCCCGGCGATCAGCCTGAAAGGCCTTGTCAGTCGCCACATGGCTGTGGATCGTCACCTTGCTGTCAGCGGCCCTTGGGCCCACCAGCCGCATCACCTCTTCCAGCACCGGCGGGATCGTCACGGACTCAAGCTCAAGGTCGATTTTCCCGGCCTCGATCTTCGCCATGTCGAGAATGTCATTGATCACGTCGAGGAGGAACTGGCCGCTCTTGCGGATATCCTGCGCATACTCGACATACTTGCTGTGGCCGAGCCCGCCAAAGAGCTCGTTGTTCATCACTTCGCTGAAGCCGATGATGGCGTTGAGCGGCGTGCGCAACTCATGACTCATATTGGCGAGGAATTCGGTCTTGGAACGGTTCGCCTCCTCGGCGCGTTCCTTCTCGCGGTTATACTTCTCCACGAGATCGGCAAGGCGTTGCGACTGTGCATCGGCCTGGGCGCGCTCCTTCTGGAGATCGCGCACGGCCAGCATCAGCGTGCGCTCCGATTTCACCAGGCTGTCCTCATGCTGCTTCAGCGCTGTGATGTCTGTACCGACCGAGACGAAGCCACCGTCCTTGGTGCGACGCTCGTTGATCTGCAGCCAGCGGCCATCACCGAGCTGCACTTCGACGGAGCGCGTGCCCTTCCGGTCGTTGATCTGGCCCGGCAGATATTTCTTGATCACCGGTTCTTTCGAGGAGGTCGCGACAATATTGTATGGCGTGCCCGGCATGCAGGCCGAAGCCGGCAAGGAATGGAACTGCTGATACTTGCTGTTGCAGAGCACCAGCCTGCTCTCCGTATCCCAGAGCACGAAGGCCTCCGAGATGTTCTCGATTGCGTCCTTGAGGCGAACCTCGGCATCGCGGTTCAGCTTGTCGAGCAGCTTCTGGCGCGAGATATCGAAGACGATGCCAACGAGATGCAGGCTGCCGGTGCTGCGATCGCGGGTCGGCAGGCCCGGTGCCACTGCAGCGCGGGCCCGCAGCCACACCCAGTGACCCTCGGCATGGCGCATGCGGAACTCGTGGTCAAAAACTTCCGTGCGATGTTCGAGAAGGTCCTGAACGAAACCATCAAGCGGTGCATCGTCCGGGTGCATGAGCTCTGCCACATGCCCTGAGGAAAGCCGTTCGGCCTGCGGCTGCAGGCCGAGGATCTCGAACATGGAGCCGGACCAGAAAATACAATCGTCGCGCAGGTCCCAGTCCCACAAGCCGCATTGGCCACCATCAAGCGCCTTGTCGAGGCGCGTGGCGGCGGCGGCAAGCATCTCGTCGGCATCGGTGGCGCGCGCCGCCTGCCAGTGAAAGGCAGCGGCCAGCATGGTCAACACCACGAGTGTCACGGCAAAGAGCAGGATCAACTGGTTGGTATTCGAGTGCCAGTCCTGGAAGAGACTGTCGGGCGTCTGCATGACGACGAGGCTGCCCGGCATGTCGCCAAGGTCACGCGATGTTGCAAAAACCTCCACACCATCGGCCTGACTGGTCCGTGCCATGCTGGCGCCGTTGATGGGAACGCCGGTGAAGAATTCCGGCGACATCACCTGTGTCAGCAGCTTGCCCTTGAAAGGCGAATCCGCCGGGCGGGCCCCAACCACAAGACCCGTGCCGTCCACCAGAAGATACTGGCGGCTTTCATCCAGTGCATTTGCGCCGAGGTTCTCATCCAGCATGTCCTGATCGAGAACAGGGAATGTGTTGCCCTGGGCCGCTTGTGTCCTGGCCGCAAGCTGGATGGCCTGAGCGGTGCGGTCCGCCTGCAGCAGCGTCAGTTCCGTATGGTCGCTGAGATAGCCGCTGCGGTCATCGAAGAGCTTGTTGGCGAGCGCCGTTGCCAGTGAAACCAGGAACAGCGCCGTCAGGACTGTGATCAGGCGGCGCAGGCCCCGCTCGGACACCTGGATGGTGGCCATGCCCGGCAGCTGCAGGCGAAATGACTTCTCACGGAAGAACAATTCCTTGATCAGGGTTCGCTGCAAAATAATCTCTGTCCACTGTGAAGCGCACGCGGGCGACGCAAAGCAACTGACGTCACGCTGGCGCGGTCCGGGGCCGGTATCTTCCGGCCTTGGCGGATCACGCTCTGGCAGCCATTCGAATCACAGGAATACAGGCCACAGGTCTGATTTGCCAAGAGTCCGGAACAAGAACAGGTCAGCCTGACACAGTCTTGCTGACGATCTCGAAAACGTCTGGCGAGAGGCTCTGCGTGGCAAGAATCCGGCGCATCTGCGCCTCGGCATGCTCAAGGCGCGCCTGGTCAAACTGCCGCCAGCTGCGGAAGCAGGTTGCCATGCGGGCCGCAACCTGCGGATTGATGCCATTGAGCCTGATCACGGCATCGGCCAGCACGCGATAGCCCTCGCCATCACCTGCATGAAAACCAGCGAAATTGCCACCAAGACCGCCAATCAACGCGTAGACCCGGTTGGGCGTGGTCCACTTGAAATGAGGATGGATGGTCATAGCCTCGACACGCGCCGCAGCGCCGGGGCGTGGCACCTGGGCCACCATCATCAGCCATTTATCGACAAGCAGATGGTCGTCACCATGACGCGCAATGAAGCGCTCCAACAGGCTGGCGATGCAGGCAAGGCCAAGCCCGGCGCCCAGCGCACCCATCTCCGCCGTCATGTTCTGCGCCTGGTCGAACGCAGCTGTCACCAGACCAGCGCCCCGCTCCGGATCGCCGGCGGCGATCAGAGACAGGGCGGAGAAATGCAGGGACCGGCGCGCAGTTCCTTCCGTGTCGGGCTTGTAGGCGCCAGTCTCGGAGGTGCGCGCGTGAGCCTTCACGAGATCGGCCATGAGATACACGGCAAGCGCCTTGCGCACCGCCTCGCGGCCCGCCACCACATGGTCGGCGTTGACATCATGCCCGATCGTGGCGGCGATCTCCGCCTCCGGCGGCAGCGCCAGCATCAGCGCCTTGAAAGCATCGTCGAGGCTCTCGTCACGCAACACGTTTGCGACGGCAGCCGCATAGGCGGAGACATCGGGTGCCGCCCCGCCACTGGCCACGGCCTTCAGCAGAAGGCCACGGCTCATCGTCTGTGCTGCTTCCCAACGATTGAAGCTGTCGCTGTCATGGCCGATGAGGAAGGCAAGATCGTCTTCCCCGGCATCGCCCTTGAGGATCACGGGGGCCGTGAAGCCACGGTTGAGCGACAGGCGCGGGCGCTCGGCAACATCGACGAAGCGGAAGACCTGGCGTTGCTCGCGCAGCTCGATCAGTGGCGTATTGAGCGCGCCCTTGCCATCTAGATGCAACGGCATGTCGCGGCCCCGCGCGTCAACAAGGCCAATGCCAAGCGGAACGAGAAGCGGTGCCTTCTCGGCCTGGCCCGGCGTCGGTGGCGTCTCCTGCGTGAGTTCGACATCGAATGTCCGGGCGGCCGCATCGTGGCGGGTCTTCACAGTCACGACGGGCGTGCCGGACTGTCGGTACCATTGGAAAAAGTGGCTAAAATCGCGGCCCGAAGCATCCGCCATGCAGCGCACGAAATCCTCGACTGTCGCCGCCTCGCCATCATGGCGTTCAAAATAGAGATCCATCGCCTTGCGGAAGGCCTTTTCGCCGATGAGCGTCTTCATCATGCGGCAAAGCTCGGCCCCCTTCTCATAGACGGTCGGCGTGTAAAAATTATTGATCTCGATGTAACTCTCGGGCCGCACCGGATGGGCCAGCGGCCCCTGGTCCTCGGGAAACTGCCGTGCCCGCAGCGTGCGTACATCCTGAATGCGCTTCACCGCACGCGAACGGAGATCAGAGGTGAATTCCTGATCACGAAAAACGGTGAGGCCCTCTTTCAGGCAGAGCTGGAACCAGTCGCGGCAGGTGATGCGGTTGCCGGTCCAGTTATGGAAATACTCATGCGCGATGATCGCTTCGATGCGCTCGAAGTCGAGGTCTGTCGCCGTATCAGGCCGCGCCAGAATATACTTGTCGTTGAAGACATTGAGCCCCTTGTTCTCCATGGCGCCCATGTTGAAGTCCGAGACGGCAACGATGTTGAAGACATCGAGATCATATTCGCGCCCGAAAGCCGTCTCGTCCCAGCGCATGGAAGCCTTCAGGCTCTCCATGGCCCAGGCGCAGCGGTCCCCCTTGCCCTTCTCCACGTAAATGCCGAGCGACACCTTGCGCCCGGACTGGGTGACATAGGCATCGTGCACGCTGGCAAGGTCGCCGGCGACAAGCGCAAAGAGATAGGAAGGCTTGGGATGCGGGTCCTGCCATTCGGCATAGTGCCGGTCCGTGCCTGAGATGATGCCGCTCCGTCCGGGATTGCCATTGCAGAGCAGAACGGGCAGTGATGCCGGCCCTTCGATCCTCACATCGAACGTCGCCATCACATCAGGGCGATCCTGAAAGAATGCGAAACGGCGAAAGCCTTCCGCCTCCATCTGCGTGCAATAGACACCGTTGGAAAGATAAAGACCGGAAAGCGCGGTGTTGGCCTGCGGATTGCACACCTGTTCGATGACAAGGGTGTAGGGCTGTTGCGGTGGCGAAAGGATCGTCAGCTTGCGGTCGGCATAGGTGTAGGCCGTTGCGGCAAGCGGGCTGCCATCAATGCTGATGGCGACAAGTTCAAGGCCCTCACCGTCCAGCAGCAAAGGTGCAACGGCCGCAGCCTTTGGCGTGATGGAGAGCGTCGCGCGCACCTGTGTCGCGGTTGGGTGAAGCGAGACAAGCAGCGCGGCATGGGTGATGACATGCGCGGGTGGCGCATAGTCCCTGAGGTGGATGGCGACGTGGGCATCGGGGCGCATGCCAGCGTCCCTACAGGCTGCCGTCCCTAAGGTCCAGTTTCCTGTCCATCACGTTTGCGGCGGCCGCCCCGCTCCGCACGCTCACGGATGGATTGCGCCAGCAGCTTGCGTTCGCCCGGTGTGAGCTTGCTCACGATTTCCATGACGATGGTGCTGCCGCTGCCGACAAGGTTCTCGGACGCGGTCATGAAGCCATCGACTGCAGCCTGAACAGCTGCCGGATCATAGGTATCAGCATCCAGCGCGTCGGCAAGCTTGCGCGGCGCCATCCGGAACTCCGTGCGCAGGCTGCGCAACTCCGCACCGCGCGCCTTCACGATCTCCATGATCTCCTGGCGCCGTTCGCGCGGCAGCTGCGAGAGGAAATTTCGCGGTATCAGCTGCACGTAGCTGATGCCTGCCAGCCTTTCGACCGGGCCATCGCCAATGCGGAAGCCGATGGCGAGACCGCCGACCAGAAGGTTGACCATGAGGGAAACCCCCAGCAGCAGGGTCCACCAGCGCGACTTGAGCTGTGGCAGCCAGTTCCGCACCGCTGCCATCTCCGGCGCAGAGCCGCCATCAGGCGGGTTGATGTCTTGGCTTGTCATGTGCTGCTTTCCTCAGCCACGCTCAGCACATCGTCGATGCCGCTCATGGAATCCTCAAGGTTGACGCCGGAGAGAAGTTCATAGGCCGTGTCCGGCAGGAAGCCCGGCCCGGCGCCCGAGCTTCCAAGATAGATGCCCAGAACCAGCGAGGCCGCGAGCGGCAGGCCTGCGAGCCAGCCGAGCCGCGAAGATTGCCGCGGGGGCTCTTTCACAGACCGTTGCAGGGCCACCACATTGTCCGCTCCGCCTTCACGGGCGATGCGGGCGTTAAGACGCGCCAGAGCACCGTCAGGCACCACAGGCCGGGTCGCCGCGGAAAGCAGCCGGTCCAGTTCGTCATCGCTCATCTGTGGCCCTGTCATGGTTCAACGTCCTTCCGCTGCCAATCCGGCCAGAAGCAATTGCTTCTGTGGATTCAGCTTTTCCTTCAATGTGCGCCGGGCCCTGGCAAGCAGGGACTCCAGCGCATCGACACTCACTTCAAGCACGGCAGCGGCCGCGGCATTGCTGAGCTGTTCAAAATGAACCAGCGTCAGCGCCAGCCTCTGCCGCTCCGGCAACTGCGCAATGGCATCGTCAATGGCGGTTGCCACCTGACGGCGCCCCAGCGCCTCTTCGGCATTGTCGCGCCCGTCAACAAACACGTCATCATCTCCCAATGTCTCGGCAGGCGCCTTGCGGAACCGGTCCGTGACGAGATTGCTGGCCACGCGCAGCAACCAGCCTTTCAAGGCACCGGCCTCGCGCACCTGGCCGGGGTTCTTCCACAGCCGCAGGAAAGCCTCTTGCGCCACATCCTCGGCATCGGCATGCCCGTTCATCTGCCGCCAGACGACACGATAGACGAGCGCGAAGTGACGCTCGACCAGCAACGCGAAGGCCCGTTGATCCTTGCGCACCGACGCAGCAAGGAGATCCGCATCCGTGTGCGGATGCGAACCCCCTGATTGTCCTCCCGTCGCAACGCTCTGGAGCATGCCCGCCCGTCAGTTTCGGCTCTGTCCTGTATCGATATGTTCCACGAAGGCCCGGCGCCACTGCGCCCGCTTGAACCCCTGGATCTCGCCCATGCTCAGGCCGCCATTCCTGTCTGCATCGGCATCATTGAACATGTCTTCAACCACCTTGTCGAGTTCGGCTGTCGTGATGTTGCCGTCACGGTTCGTATCGAGGAGCTGCATGATGCGGATTCTCCGCTTCTCCGCGCGGGCCTTGAACAAGGCATCCAGTTCTGCCGCCGTCACAACCCCGTCGCCATTTGCATCGGCGGCGGCCAGGCGCTTTTCCGCAAGAGGCTTGAACTCCGGCAGAGCGACAGCGCCATCCTTGTTGGCATCAACACGGTCGAACAGTTTCTGCCCGCGCGGCAGATAGGGTTCGTTGGCATGGGCCATCGTGGCACCAGCCAGCAGCAGGAGGCTGGCGCCCGCCGCCAGGATATATGTGTGCGTCTTCATAGTGTTTCCTTCCTTTTTTGGGTCTGGAAACCGGTTTCCGGAACAAAAGACGCACAGAGCCGCAAAACCCGTCGCGGAGATTTCGCAAATTATTCGGGTGAACCGACAAGGCGGTCAAAGTGCCCGGAAACCTTCGCTTGATGCTGTCGCAGCAGGTCTTCCGCCGCTGCGATCGAGGGGACACCTGCCGCCGTCATCACCGACCGGTTCAAACCGGGAAGGGCCTTCTCCGGGCTGTAAAGGCCCTCCAGACACAGCCGCAGCACCTGGGTCAGGCGGTGAAAGAGCTGGAATGCCTCAAGAAGTTCCGTCGCTGCACCCGGTTCCAGCAGATGATGGTCGCGCAGCGCCACCAAGGCCTCGGCCGTGTTGCTGTGGAGAATACCGGGGGTCCGGTTGGCATGGATGATCTGCAGAAACTGGGCAATGAACTCCAGTTCGACGAGGCCGCCGCGCACCCGCTTGATATCCCACAGGCTGGCCGGCTTGTGTTCACGCAGCATCAAGCGGCGCATGTCGACGACATCCTTGCGGGCGGTCGACTCATCCCGCGCCGTGCCGAGTGAAGCCGCGATGTCGGTCCTCAATTCCGCCATGAGGCCGACGTCCCCGGCGATGGGCCGGGCCCGTGTCAATGCCAGCTTCTCCCAGGTCCAGGCACTTTCGGCCTGATAGGTCTTGAAGCTTGAAAAACTCACGGCCACCGGTCCCTTGCTGCCGGAAGGGCGCAGCCGCATGTCGACCTCATAGAGCGAGCCCTCGGCCGTCGGCACGGTCAGGGCTGAAATGAAGCGTTGCGTCAGGCGGGTATAATAGTTCTGCGGCGACAGCGGCCGTGCGCCATCGGACTGAGCACCCTCCGCCGGTTCATCATAGACGAACACCAGATCGAGATCGGAATTCGCCGTCATCTCGCGGCCGCCCAGCTTGCCCATGGCGATCACGGCAACGCGCCCGCTGGCGAAGCGCCCATGCCGGGCCTCCATGTCGGCAAGCGCGGCATCCAGCATCTTTCCGATCAACACATCGGCCACATTGGCAAAACCGGAGCCGGCCTCTTCCGCCGTCAGCGTATCGGTCAGGACACGCACCCCGACACGGAACTGCTGCTCACGTCCGAGCACACGGGCCCGGTCCATCGCCTCTTCGAATGGAAGCTTTGCGGGGATCAACTCATCCGCTGTCTCCCGGATCACACGAAGCGGCGGCAACGGTCCAAAGAAACCGGGTTCGAGCACGGCCTCCAGCACGCGCGGACGTCGGCTCATGCCTTCCGCAAGGCGTGGTGCGGTCCCGAGGATGCGGGTGATCAGGTTCAGCAGGCCCTCATTGGCCTTGAGCATGGAGAAAAGCTGGACGCCCGCCGGAAGCCCGGCGAGGAAGCCATCGAAGTCGATGAAGGTGCGGTCGGCATCGCCGCTGTTGGCCAGTGCCTTCAACAGGGCGGGCATCAGTTCGGTCAGTCTTTCGCGTGCGGCGCGGGTGCGCGTCGCCGGATAGCGGCCGAAGTGCCAGCCGCGAATGATGGCCGACACCTCGGAGGCCTGTACGAAACCCATGCGCTTCAGGGTTTCCAGTGTCTCGGGATCATCTTCGCCGCCGGTGAAGACAAGGCTCCCCTGCTCGCCGCCGAGCGCACCGGATTCAGCAAACAGCTTGGACGAGTGGGCCTTTACCAGTTCCAGCGTGGCTCGCAGGCGCTCAGCCAGAGCGGTACCGTCGGCAAAGCCGCTGAAGCGGGCGTAGTTCTCGAAGGCCTGATGTTCGGCGGGTACCTGATGCGTCTGCTGGTCGTCCACCATCTGGGCGCGGTGTTCAAGCATGCGCAGGAAACGATAGCAGTCCTGCATGTCGCTTGCCGTCGCGTGGGTGATCCATCCCGCATCGGCCAGTGCCGCGAGCATGGCGATGGTGGAGCGGCCCCGCAGTTCCTGATGGCGCCCTCCTGCGATCAGCTGCTGCGTCTGCACGAAGAACTCGATCTCGCGAATGCCCCCTCGGCCGAGCTTCAGGTTGTGTCCTTCGACGGCGACTTCGCCATGACCCTTCACCGCATGGATCTGCCGGATGAGTGACTGCACGTCGGCAATGGAGGCAAAGTCCAGATACTTGCGCCAGACATAGGGACGAAGCCGCGCCAGAAACGCCTCGCCCAAGGCAATGTCGCCCGCCGCGGCACGCGCCTTGATATAGGCGGCGCGTTCCCAGTTCTGGCCGAGATTCTCGTAGTAGTGGGCCGCCGCTTCGACAGCGATCGCCACCTGCGTGGCCCGCGGGTCCGGTCGCAGACGCAGGTCGGTGCGGAAGATGTAGCCGTCGACGGTCACATCCTGCAGCAGGTTCACCAGCTTCTTGGTCATGCGGATGAAAATATTCGCGGCTTCTTCGCCAGGCGCCACCGGTGCCGTCTCGGGATCGAAGAGAACAATGAGATCGATGTCGCTCGAGTAGTTGAGCTCGAAGGCGCCATGCTTGCCCATGGCGAGCACGACATAGCCGCAAGAGCTGGAAGGCCGCTTGGGGTCAGCCAGCATCAGCTTTCCAGCGCCATGGGCCTCCAGAAGCAACGCATTGACCGCGGCCTTCACTGCCGCATCGGCAAATTCGGTCAGGGCCCTGGTGACCTGGTCGACGTCCCAGGCGTGCCCGATATCGGCGAGCGCCAGCAACAGCGCCATCTGCGCCTTGGCCTTGCGCAGTTCGGCGGCTGTCTGGTCGAGGTCATCCAGAAAGGCTGCCGCTGCGCAGCGGGCGCAAAGACTCGCATGAATTTCCTGCGGGCTCGACTCAAGGCAGAGAGCCGCAAAGCCCGCATGATCGCGCAGCAACTGCCGCAAATATGGGGCTGACGAGACCATGGCCTCAATCAACGGCGCATGCGGCTTCAGCCGCACAGCCGCAGTGGCATCGCACTCGGACCAGAATAATGCGATGGCTTCGGTGTGCAGGCCGTTGAACCAGGGTCCCTGGAGCTGCGATGCGAGATTGGACATCATGCCTCGCAGTTAGCGCATCGGGCGCCATAGGGGAAACACCCCGCCGCCCTAGCGCCCTTCAGGCAGAAGCGGCAGTTCAAGCGTCGCCACAAGGCCGGGGCCCGCATCGCCGAGCGTCAGCGTGCCACCATGCAGCTTGATGACAGAAGAAACCAGCGACAGGCCAAGGCCATTGCCCGGCTTGCTGCGGCTTTCATCAAGGCGCACGAAACGCTCGAGCACGCGCGACCGCTGATCGGCGGGAATTCCGACGCCCGTATCGGAAACCGAGATCACAGCCTTGCCCTGCTCTGCGTGGGCCTTGACGACAAGCTTGGCCTCGTCGGTGGCGAGGCTCTGGCCATATTTGAGGGCGTTGTCGATGAGATTGCTGAGCGCCTGCGCCAGCAATTGCCGGTCGGCCCGCACGGGCAGCGTGCCGTTGACCTCGGCCTGCAGGCTGCCGCCTGCCTCCTCGACGATAGGCTCGTAGAGCTCCGCCACGTCGCGCACGATGTCTGCGGCGTCGGCCGGCATCAGGCCCTCGCGGGTGTTGCCCGCTTCGGCACGGGCAATCGACAGCAGCGCATTGAAGGTCTGCAGCAGGTGGTCGCTCTCCTCGATGGTCTTCTCGAGCGCGGCGCGCTGTTCTTTCGGATCGTCGGCCCGCAGCGCCGACTCGACCCTTGCCCGCATGCGGGTCAGCGGTGTCTTGAGGTCATGGGCAACGTTGCTCGAAACCTCCTTCATGCCAGCCATCAGCCGCTCGATCTGCGAGAGCATTTCGTTGAGCGAGGTGGCGAGCCGGTCAAGCTCGTCGCCCGATCCGGAGACGGGCATGCGTTGGGTGAGGTCACCCTCCATGATGGTGCGCGAGGCGCCGGTAATGCCATCGATGCGGCGCAGGAAGTTGCGGCTGACGAGAAGGCCGCCGCCGAAGCCGAGGATAACCGCAAGCAGCAGCGACCAGAGCACGGCCCGCTGGATGGTGTCGCGAAACTGCCGCTGTTCCTGCACGTCACGGCCGACGAGCAGGGTGAAGCCACCTGACAGCGTGGCATAGTAGGCGCGGCCCGTATGCCGGGTGGCACCCTTGCCAACGGTGATGGGGAAATCGATCCAGGCCGGCTCGCCCTGGGCATTGGTCGGCAGGCTGTCGAGATTGCCGGCAATGCGCTCGCCCGCCGGACTCACCATCATGTAGAGGGTGCCCGCTCCCTCCTCCACGCGCCGGTTGATGACGTCAGCAACACCCGCCAGCCCGAGGATGCGGTACTGGTCGGAGAGGCCCTGCACCTCAGCACGGATCGTCTCGTCCGTCTGGCGCTCGATGAGGCCCGCCGTGTTCCAGAACACATAAGCGAGGATCGCCCCGACCGAGACGGCGAAAAAGACCAGATAGACGGCAACAAGCCGGAAGGTCGAGGATCGGAAGATTTTGCTGTTAGGCGTCACGCACCATATATCCAGCACCTCTCACCGTCTGCAACAAGGGCTCGTCGAAGCCCTTGTCGATCTTGGAGCGGAGGCGCGAGACATGCACGTCGATGACGTTGGTCTGGGGATCGAAATGATAATCCCAGACGTTTTCGAGCAGCATGGTGCGGGTGACGATATGGCCCGCGTTGCGGACCAGGAATTCGAGAAGCTTGAACTCGCGGGGCTGGAGTAGGATCGGCTTTCCGGCGCGGGTCACGGTGCGCGAGAGCAGGTCCATCTCAAGGTCGCAGGCCTTCAGCCGGGTGTCCTGGCCGCTGTCGCCCTGGCGGCGCGCCAGTCCTTCAACGCGGGCCAGCAATTCCGAAAAGGCATAAGGTTTTGCGAGATAGTCATCACCACCGGCACGCAGGCCCTTCACGCGCTCGTCCACGTCGGACAGCGCGCTCAGGATCAGAACAGGTGTCACGACACTTTCAGCCCGGAGTGTCCTGATGATGGAAAGCCCGTCGAGCTTGGGCAGCATGCGGTCGACGATCAGAACGTCGTGAACAGCTTCGCGGGCCATGGCGAGGCCATCCTCGCCGTCGGCGGCCAGATCGGCCACATGGCCGGATTCCTCGAGCCCCTTGAGAAGCCAGCTTGCGGCCTCCCGGTCGTCCTCGATCACAAGAATGCGCATTGCCTGTCCCTTGGCCCGCAGGTTCTTCTGGGTGGCCGTCTCGGAAGCGGGTACTTGCATGGCTTGTCTCTTTTGAAAAGGCTCTAGGAAGAAAGGGCGGCGCGGAGACAGTTCAGGGGAACGTCGGGGGATTACTGTCTCCGCGCCTTAGGGCGGTCGCTGAGCGGGGAAGCGAGGTTTCGCCCTATTGGTTACATAGGTGGGAATTGCCCCTCATGGATTTCAACTCTTTTCACGAGGAAGTGCGATGTAACGCTGGTTGTCGCCGGAGCGCACCAGCATGACCACGCTCTTGCCCTTCTCACCCTTGAGGATCTTCTGGATTTCAGACGGGTTGGTCACCTGCGTGCCGGCCACTTCAAGGATCACGTCACCGGGCTGAAGTCCGCGTTCGGCGGCAGGCGAGTCCGGATCGATGGCTGTGATCGTCACCCCGGCGCCGTCATCGGCCGGTGTCACGTTGAGGCCCAGGGCCGACAGGTCGAGCTTGTCGTCCTGCTTGTCCTGCTTGGAGGCCATCCGCGGCGTGTCGTTCGGCATCACGCCGATCTTCACGTTGATGGTCTCGGCCTTGCCGTTGCGGATGATATCCACCGGGATTTCAGAACCGGGCTTCACCTTGGCAATGGTCCTGGACAGGTCGCGGGCATCCGCGATGGCCTGGCCATTGGCCCTGAGGATCGTGTCGCCCTGCTTCAGGCCAGCCTTGAGTGCAGGCGAATCCTCGGTCACGTCCGAGATGATGGCGCCCTTGGCTTCCTTCAGTCCGAGGCCTTCGGCGAGATCAGGGGTAATGCCCTGGATGCGAACGCCCAGCCAGCCGCGCGTCACCGCACCATTGGCCTTGAGGCTCTCGATCACGTCGTTGGCTGTGGACGCCGGGATGGCGAAGCCAATGCCGACCGAGCCTCCCGAGGGGGAGAAGATTGCGGTGTTGATGCCGACGACCTGACCGTCAAGATTGAAGGCGGGGCCGCCTGAATTGCCGCGGTTGATGGAGGCATCGATCTGCAGGAAGTCGTCGTAGGGGCCGGAGCCGATATCGCGGCCACGGGCCGAGACGATGCCGGCCGTCACCGTGCCACCGAGGCCGAAGGGATTGCCCACGGCCATCACCCAGTCGCCGACCTTGGCCTCAGCGCTTGCGAACTTCACGAAGGGGAAGCTCTTGTCGCTGTTCTTGATCTTCAGCAGCGCCAGGTCGGTCTTGGGGTCGGTGCCGACCACATCGGCGTCATAGAGGTCGCCGTTCTGGAAGCGGAGCGACACCTGCGAGGCATTGTCCACCACATGGTTGTTCGTCACCACATAGCCGTCGGGCGTGATCACAAAGCCTGAACCCTCGGCCATGCCGCCACCGCGCTGCTGCGGACGGTTGGGCAACCGGTCACGAAACTGCGGGAACTGGTCGAAGAACTGGCGGAATTCATCAGGCATGCGCTGCATGTCAGGGCCGCCTTCGTTGCTGACGGCGCGGAGCTTTACCTCAACGCTGACGACCGAAGGCATGACCTTCTCGACGAGCGGCGCGAAGCTCCGGGTCGGATCGATGACGGCAACCGCCGTGTCGGCGCGGACCGGCAGGGGCGCCAGCGCGCTTGCCGTGAGCACGGACGTGCCGAGAAGGGCAGCGCCCAGCAATCCGTAGATTGTCTTTCTTGTGGTGGTGAGGTTTGCGGCTGACATGGTTTCAACTCCGAAAGCATTGAACTTGAAAACGAAGATAGGAGGCGCCGGATTACTTGCGCCTTTCCTTGTCATGAATTCTCGGTAACCAACATGGCGCCCTTGCGGCAATTACGGCGGAAGCTGCGGAACGGGCGCAGATTCGCTGTGAATTGAGGCAATCCACAGGCCGGGCGATCACGGATGCGCTACTGCTTCAAGAGCCTGTCGAGTTCGGCCTGCTCGTCGGCCGTCAGTTGCTCCACGGCGGCCGACGGCGCGCGGCGGCGCCACAGGAACAGGCCGCCGACGGCAAGGATCAGGAAGGGCCCACCCCAAAGCAACAGGGTATCCAGCCGCAGCGGCGGCTTCAGCAGCACGAAGTCACCATAGCGGGCAACGACGAAGTCCACGACTTCGGCATCGCTCTTGTTCTGGGTGAGCTGTTCGCGGATCAGGATGCGCAGGTCGCGCGCCACCGGCGCATCGGAATCGTCAATCGACTGGTTCTGGCAGACAAGGCAGCGGAGGCCTGCCGAGATGCTGCGGGCCCGCGCCTCAAGCGTTGCGTCCTTCAGGATTTCGTCCGGCTGCACGGCCAGTGCTGTGGCTGAAAGAACCAGCGAGGCCAGCAGGCCGAGGGCCGCAGGGAACAGCTTCATCGCCCTACTCAACCGCTGGTACGGGAAGCGGCGCGGCGGCGCGCTTCGGCACGCCGATGCGCAGCCTGCGGTCGGTCAGCGAAAGCAGGCCGCCGAGGAACATGACGGTCGCCCCGATCCAGATCCAGCTCGCCATGGGCTGATAGGTGGCGCGTACGACGCGGGCGCCATTCGTTTCCATGTCACCCAGCACAACATAGATATCGCCCCAGAAGCCCTGCACCAGGCCCACTTCCGTTGTCGGCATGTTGCTTGGCTCGAAGATGCGCTTTTCGGAGACCACATCGGCAATCCGCGCGCCATCGCGGGTGATGCTGAAACGGCCGAGACGGCCACCATAATTGGGACCACGCAAGGGCGCTTCGCCGTCGAATGTCACCGTATAGCCCGCCACCGCAACGGACTCGCCGGGCTTCAGCGCAACGATGTGCTCCTCGCGCCACAGCGAGAGAAGAATGACACCGATCACGAGGATGCCGGCCCCGCCATGGGCCAGCGCAGTTCCGAAGGCACTACGCGGCAGGCCGGAGAGCCGCGCCCAGGCGACGCTGATCGGCACCCTACCGAAATTGGCACGCAGCACAAGATCAGCGGCAGCACCCAGCACCAGCCAGGCCCCGAGCGCAATGCCCGCGATGGCCAGCCAGGGGCCGCGCTGGGTGATTACCAGCACCAGCAGCGACAGGCATATTGCAGCCGCAGCAGCCCACCACAGGCGCTGCACCACGGGCCAGGCTTCCGCCCGCTTCCAGGTGAGCATCGGACCGGCAGGCACCAGCAGCAGCAACGGCAGGATGATCGGGCCGAAGGTGAGATTGAAGAAGGGCGGGCCCACGGAGATTTTCTCGCCGGTCAGTGTTTCAAGGCCAAGCGGATAGAGCGTGCCGATGAAGACGGCGGCACAGGCAGCACAGAGCAGCAGATTGTTGAGCACCAGGCCGCCCTCGCGGCTCAGCGGCGCGAAAAGCCCGCCGGTCTTGAGTGACGGTGCACGCAGGGCAAAGAGCGTCAGGCTGCCGCCCACGAAGAATGCGAGGATCATGAGGATGAAGAATCCGCGCGATGGATCAACAGCAAAGGCATGCACAGAGGTGAGGACCCCCGAGCGCACCAGGAAGGTGCCGACCAGCGACAGGGAGAAGGCAAGAATGGAGAGCAGGATTGTCCAGATCTTGAGCGCCCCGCGCTTTTCCACAACCACGGCCGAATGCAGGAGCGCGGTGGCGATGAGCCAGGGCATGAAGCTGGCATTCTCGACCGGGTCCCAGAACCAGAAGCCGCCCCAGCCCAGTTCGTAATAGGCCCACCAGGAGCCCATGCCGATGCCAAGCGTCAGGAAGGCCCAGGACACCAGCGTCCATGGCCTCACCCAGCGGGCCCAGGCCGCGTCGACACGGCCCTCGATGAGGGCCGCGACGGCAAAAGAAAACGCAATCGAGAGACCGACATAGCCGGCGTAGAGAAATGGCGGATGAAAGGCGAGCGCCGGGTCCTGCAGGATCGGGTTGAGGCCATTGCCTTCAACCGGTGCCGGATTGAGGCGCTGGAAGGGATTGGAGGCCACGACGATGAAAAGCAGGAAGGCAAAGCCGATTGATCCTTGTACGGACAGTATCCGGGCCTTCAGGCTTTGCGGCAGGTTGTTGCCAAAGAGGGCGACGGCAGCTCCGAAAATCGAGAGGATGAGAACCCACAGCAGCATCGAGCCCTCGTGGTTCCCCCACACGCCGGAAATCTTGTAGATCAGCGGCTTGTCGGAGTGAGAATTCTCCGCAACGTTGAGCACCGAGAAATCGGATGACAGATAGGCCTGCATCAGCGCCATGAAGGCCGCCATGACGAGCGCGAATTGCGCCAGTGATGCCACGGTGCCCGCCGCCATCAGGCGGCCATCGCCCCGGGCCGCGCCATAGAGCGGCACAATCGTCTGGTAGGCCGCAACGGCGAGCGCCAGGATCAGGACGAAATGGCCGAGCTCGGCGATCACTGCGGCTGGCCCCCCTGCTGTTCCATGTGTTGCCAGAGACCCTTTTCCTTTAGCCGGTCGGCAACATCCTTGGGCATGTAGTTTTCGTCATGTTTGGCAAGCACCGTATCGGCGGTGAAACTGCCATCGGCCTGCAGCACGCCTTCCGCCACCACGCCCTGCCCTTCGCGGAACAGGTCAGGCAATTGCCCCTTGTAGGTCACAGGCAGGGCCTTTGCCGTGTCGGTGATGCGGAAAGAATAGATGGTGCCTTCGGCCGGTTTGAAGCTTCCCTTTTCCACCAGCCCGCCAAGCCGCAGGCGCGTTCCGGGCTGCACCATTTTCTCTGTCACCTCGCTCGGGGTGTAGAAAAACACGATGGTGTCGCGGATGGCGTAGAGGATCAGGCCCGCTGCCAGCCCGAGGATGGCGAGCGACGCCAGGATGAAGGCGGTGCGGGTCTGCTTGCGGGTCATTTCAGCTTGAGTTCCGTGGCGAGCGAATTGAGCGAATCCAAGGCGGGCGGATTGCCGGCGAATGTTTGCCGCGCCTTGTCGAGCGCGCCTTGAGCCACATCAAGTTCCTGCAACACGCTGCGCGCCCGGATCAGGCGCGACCAGCCGTCAAGATCATCGGGATTGCTCTCAAGCCGCGCGGCAAGCCCGTCCACCATGCCGCGGATCATGGCCTGCTGATCGGAAGGCGACTGGTTCAGCACGCTGCCAGCTTGCTCCTGCCCCGGCATCGGCACGGTGCCCTTCTGCGCCTCGAGATCGCTGATGCGCTGGTGCACGGCAGTGCGCCACGGCGCATCGGCGGCTGAGTCCGCCAGCAAGGCGCGATATGCGGCGAGCGCTTCCGTGGCCTTACCTTCCTGGGCCAGGCCCAGCGCATTGAAGTAGCGGGCCTGCGGGTTCATGGGATCGAGCGCCACGGCGGCGCGCGCCGCGGCAGCGCCCGCCGGCGTCATCACGCCGCCGTTGCCCAGTGTCAGCGCCTCGGCGAGGCCCGCCTGCAGGGGCGCACTCGACCCCTTGATGCGGATCAGGTTTTCATAGGCATTGGCAAGCCCGTCATAACGGTTGAGCGACTGATAGACGGGCAGCAGAATATCCCAGCCCGTGGCGTCATCCGGATTGACGGCGAGATGGCGCTCCACCTTGTAGACAAGTGCATCGAGATCGCCGGTCGCCTCAGCGGTGGCGAGGCGCTCGGCCTGCGGCAGGTCGGGCAGGCGCGGCGAGCCATAATGGGCATAAAGCAGAAGGGCCACGGCAGGCACCAGCAGCGCCGACAGCCAGGCCAGCAAGGGGCTGCGGGCGGCCGTGCCGGTCTCGGGATCGCGGGCGGCGGCCAGCAGGCGTCGCGACACTTCGGTCTTCTGCTGTGCGGCCTCTGTTGCCCCGAGAACGCCGCGCGCCACATCGCGCTCAATCTCCGCAAGCTGCTGCTTGTAGACGGCCAGATGCGTCTCGCGGCCAGGGCGGCCCACGCGCTGCGCAAGGCGTGTCGAACCGCCCGCCAGCAGCAATACGGTTAACCCGCCCAGGGCCGCAGCCACGAGCCAGATCAGCATGTGATAGCAAGCCTGTTCATGTCGGTCCCTAGATAGAGGCGCAGGGGCGCAAATGGCCATGCCCGATTGTCGCAGAGCTTTTTGCGCGTGTCGGAAATGCGTGGAGTCGCCGGGCAGGCTTTGTTAAGAGGGCGCCACAACCGGATTTGCCGCATGAAGACCCGCTATTCCATCTTCTCGCTCGCGCGCAACGCGATGAACTACCACAAGGATTGGGAAAAGGCGTGGCGTTCGCCCGATCCCAAGGCCGAATATGATGCCGTCATTGTCGGGGCTGGCGGCCACGGCCTTGCCACGGCCTATTATCTCGCCAAGAACCACAAGATGACCAACATCGCCGTGGTCGAAAAGGGCTGGCTCGGCGGCGGCAACACGGGCCGCAACACCACCATCATCCGCTCCAACTATCTGCAGGATTCCTCGATCGCCATCTATGAGCTGGCGCGCTCGCTCTATGAAGGCCTGTCGCAGGACCTGAACTTCAACACCATGTTCAGCCCGCGCGGCCTGATGATGCTCTGCCAGACCGAACATGAATTCCGCGCCATGAAGCGCACCTCGCACGCCAACCGCCTTGCCGGCCTCGACTGCCGGATGATCACGCCGGCCGAGGTCAAGGAAATCGTGCCGATCATCAACGACGATCCGGCCTGCCGCTATCCGGTGCTCGGTGCCTATTATCAGCCGCGCGGCGGCACCGGCCGTCATGACGCCGTGGCCTGGGGCTATGCCCGCGGAGCCGACGCCATGGGCGTCGACATCATCCAGAACTGCGAAGTGACCGGCATCCGCCGCGAGGGTGGCCAGGTGGCCGGCCTCGACACCACGCGCGGCACGATCCGCACGAAGAAGATCGGCGTCGTCACAGCGGGCCATGTCTCCACCATCATGGACATGGCGGGCGTGCGCATGCCGATCGAGAGCATGTGCCTGCAGGCGCTTGTCTCGGAACCGATCAAGCCCGTCATCGACTGCGTCGTCATGGCCAACACCGTACATGGCTACATCAGCCAGTCCGACAAGGGCGAACTGGTGGTCGGCGGCGGCACCGACCCCTACAATAACTATTCGCAGCGCGGATCCTTCACGGCCCTTGAACATACGGTCACGGCACTCGTCGAAACCTTCCCCATCATCTCGCGGCTGCGCATGCTGCGCCAGTGGGGCGGCATCGTCGACATGACCGGCGACCGCTCGCCAATCCTGTCGAAGACGGATGTGCAGGGCCTTTATGTCAACTGCGGCTGGGGCACCGGCGGTTTCAAGGCCATTCCCGGGTCCGGCTGGGTCTTTGCCGACACCATCGCCAATGACCGTCCGCATCCCATCGCGGAACCCTTCTCACTCAACCGCTTCCTCGAAGGCCGGCTCATCGACGAAAGCGTCGCTGCGGCTGTGGCACACTGACGGAGAAGACAAGATGCTCGTCGTAACCTGCCCCGTCTGCGGCGCCGAAGGCGATGAAACGGATTTCCACTATGGCGGCCAGGCCCATGTGCGCCGCCCCGCCACGCATGATCCCGCCAACATCTCGGACGAGGAGCAGCGCGACTATCTCTTCATCCGCCACAATCCCAAGGGCCTGCATTTCGAACGCTGGCGCTGTGATCGCGGCTGCGGAAAATGGTTCCATGCTGCGCGCGATACCGTGAGCATGGAGTTCAAGGCGTTCTATGGCATCAGCGAACTGCCGCCCGAAGAATTGCAGGCGCAGGCCAAAGGTCCGTGGGCTGACTATTTCAAATCGCGAGCGAAGGCTTAAACCATGTCCGGAAAACCCTATCGCCTGCCTGCCGGTGGCAGCTGCATCGACCGCGCGAAGAGCATCTCGTTTTCATTCGACGGCAAGTCGCTGCAGGGCTTTGCCGGCGACACAGTCGCCTCCGCCGTGCTGGCATCAGGCCAGCGCCTTTTCGGCCGCTCCTTCAAATATCATCGCCCGCGCGGTGTCGTGGGTCTCGGCTCCGAGGAGATGAATGCGCTGGTCGGTGTCGGTGTCGGCGCCCGCCACGAGCCCAACCTGCGGGCCACGCAGGTCGAGCTCTACAACGGCCTTGCCGCTGTCTCGCAGAACCGCTGGCCGTCGCTGTCCTTTGACATCGGTTCGGTCAACAACAAGCTCTCGCGCTTCTTCCCCGGCGGCTTCTACTACAAGACCTTCATGTGGCCGAAGAGCTTCTGGAAGCATGTCTATGAACCCTTCATCCGCCGTGCGGCGGGCCTCGGCAAAGCGCCGGAGGAGCGTGATCCGGATTCCTACGAACACATGCACATCCACGCCGATGTGCTCATCGTGGGCGGCGGCATAGCCGGTCTCACGGCGGCTGAAGCTGCGGCCGCATCCGGTGTCAAAGTCCTTCTCGTCGACGAGAATCCCGTGCTGGGCGGCATTGCCGATCTCTCGGCGGGCAAGATCGGCGACACCACGCCGGCTGCCTATGCAGCCTCGGCCGAAGCACGTCTGCGCGGCCTCAGCAATGTCCACATCCTGACACGCACCACCGTCGTCGGGCACTTTCACCACAACTACCTCATGGCCTTCGAGCGTGTCGGCGATCATGATCCGGCGCTGCTGGCGGCCGGAGCGCCGCGTCACCGCTTGTGGAAGATCCGCGCAGGCCAGGTCATCCTCGCTTCCGGTGCGCTGGAACGGCCCCTCGCCTTTGCCAACAACGACAGGCCGGGCATCATGCTTGCCTCCGCCGTGCGTGCGCTGGTCGAGCGCTATGGCGTTGCCCCCGGCAAGAATGGTGTCGTCTTCACCAACAATGACGATGCCTATCTCACCGCGCTGGTGCTGAAGCAGGCTGGTGTTGGCGTTCGCGTCGCTGACAGCCGCGCCCGGCCCGATGGTGCGCTGGTGCAGCAGGCCCGTGCCGCCGGTATCGAGGTCAATGCCGCATCGGTGATCTCGGCCGTTGAAGGTTCGCACGGCGTCAAGGCCGTCAAGATCGCCGCCTACCGCAAGGGCCAGGGCCGGGTGATCACCGAGACGCGCGTCGATTGCGATTTCGTCGCCATGTCGGGAGGCTGGAATCCCGCCCTTCATCTCTGGTGCCACAACGGTGGCAAGATCAAGTTCGACGACGCGATCGCCAGCTTCCGTCCCAACACCCATGGTGACGCCATTGCCGCCATCGGTGCCGCCAACGGCACCATGAATCTTGCCGAAACCATGAACGAAGCGGTGGCAGCGGGCGAAGCGGCGGCCCGGGCCGTGAACGGCAAGGCCAAGGCCAGCAAGATCAAGCTGCCCGCCATCGATGAACCGCAGCGCGGCGCGCTCGAACCCCTGTGGTTTGCGCCCGCCACCGGCGGCTACAACGAAGGCAACAAGCACTTCATCGACTTCCAGAATGATGTGACGGCCGCCGATCTCGAACTCGCCCAGCGCGAAGGCTATGAATCGGTCGAGCACACCAAGCGCTACACCACCTTCGGCATGGCCACCGACCAGGGCAAGACCTCGAACATCAACGGCCTCGGCGTGCTCTCGGAAGCGACCGGCAAATCGATCCCGGAAATCGGCATCACCACCTACCGCCCGCCCTACACGCCCTATTCCTTCGGCTCCATCGCGGGCGCCCTTACCGGCAAGCTTTTCCTACCCGTGCGCCGCACGCCCATCTTCCAGTGGCATACGGAGCGTGGTGCTGTCTTTGAGCCCGTTGGCCAGTGGCGCCGCGCCTATACCTACCCCGGCGCTGGCGAAGACAAGCATGCCGCGATCAACCGCGAGATTCTCGGGGTGCGTAACAAGGTCGGCCTGCTCGACGCCTCCACGCTCGGCAAGATCGAGATCAAGGGTCCCGATGCCGCCGAGTTCCTCGACCGCATGTACACCAATACCTTCAGTACACTGAAGGTCGGCAAGTGCCGCTACGGCCTGATGATGAACGAGCTGGGCTTTCTCACCGACGACGGTGTCACGGTGCGCCTCGCTGATGACCATTATCTGATGCACACGACATCGGGTGGGGCCGACCGCATTTCAGCCTGGCTTGAGGAATGGTTGCAGACGGAGTGGACGCACTACAAGGTCTTCGTGACACCTGTGACCGAGCAATGGGCGCAGTTTGCCATCGCCGGCCCGCGCGCCCGCGAAGTGCTGCAGAAGCTCGAATCCGATTTTGATGTTTCGAACGAAGGCTTCCCGCACATGTCCTTCAAGACCGGGCGGCTTGGCGCCTATCCGGTCCGCATCTTCCGCATCTCCTTCTCGGGCGAGCAGTCCTATGAAGTGGCCACGCCGGCCAATCTGGGCCGCGGCCTGTGGGATGCGATCCTGGATGCGGGGCGCGAGTATGGCATCGAGCCCTATGGCACCGAGGCCCTTCATGTGTTGCGTGCCGAGAAGGGCTACATCGTCATCGGCGACGAAACCGATGGTACGGTCACGCCCTTTGATGTCGGCCTTGACGGGCTGGTGTCGAAGAAGAAGGCCGATTTCATCGGCAAGCGCTCGCTCGAGCAATCCTATCTCAAGGGGCCGAACCGCAAGCAGCTCGTGGGCCTTCTCACGGAAGACCCGCAGGAAGTCCTGCCCGATGGCGCCTATGCCGTGCGCGAGGTGAAGGACAAGCCGCCGATGGAGATGATCGGCCAGGTGACATCGACCTATATGTCCCCCACCCTTGGCCGCTCCATCGCCATGGCATTGATCGAGAATGGCAAGGCCCGCATGGGCGAGGTCATCTCCTTCCCGCTGGAAGGCGGAAAGGTGGTGAAGGCCAAGATCACCGACACCGTGTTCTACGACAAGGACGGAGGGCGCATCAGTGCTTGAGAGCAAATTCGAGAGCCCGCTGGCTCATCGCCAGTCCGCGGCGGAAACCTATGTCGATATCCGCGAAGTGAGTGAGCGCGGTATGATCGACCTGCGCGGCCAGCCAGGCGACAAGAAATTCATGGCTGCCGTCAAGGATATCCTCGCGGTCGACCTGCCCAAGGCGCCACGCACCTCCGCCACCTGGGGCGATATCCGCGTGCTCTGGCTGTCCACCGACCAGTGGCTTGTCACCTGCCCGCGCCACCGCGCCGAGGCACTCACGCAGGAGCTGACGGCTGCGCTGCAGGGCATCCATTCGCTCGCCGTCAATGTCTCGGATATGCGCGCCGTCATCCGCCTGGAGGGCGAGCGGGCGCGCGAAGTCGTCATGAAGGGTTCAACCCTCGATCTCTTTGACGGCAGCTACGTGCCGGGTACGGTGCGCCGCATGCGCTTTGCCGAAATTGCCGCCCTGCTCTCGATCCTCGAAGACGCCGTCATCGAGATCTATGTGTTCCGCTCCTATGCCGACTACGCCTGGGAGTTCCTGATCAAGGCAGCGCGCAAGGGCAGCGAAGTGGCGCTGCTTGCGCCTGAAGCCAAGGGCGCTGCTTGAACCGCTTTAAGGCCGATCTTCTGGTGCTGGCCGCCGCCCTGATCTGGGGCGTGGCCTTCTATTTCCAGAAGGTGGCCATGGATCATGTCGGGCCATTCCTGTTCACCGGCAGCCGCGCCGTCATCGCGGCCCTCGTTCTGGCGCCCTTTGCGCTGCGCGAGCGCCGCAACGGCCCCGCCGAGCCTCTGTCGCTCTTTCCGATTGCGATCTTCGGTGGTCTCGCCTTCACCGCCGCCGGCGTGCTGCAGCAGGCGGGCATCACCACCGCAACCGTCACCAACACCAGCTTCCTCACGGCGCTCTATGTGGTGCTGACGCCCTTCCTGCTCTGGCTCATCCGCAGCGAGCGCCCGGGGCTGCGCGTGTGGATCGCGGCGATCGTCGCCTTCTTCGGCATCTGGGCCCTGGGTGGCGGCACCCTGGATGGCTTCTCAAGGGGCGACTGGCTCGTCGCCGCCTGCGCCATCTTCTGGGCGCTGTACATGGTCGCCACCAGTGCCTCATCCAAGGCGGCGCGGCCCCTGCAATACACCTGCTACAGCTTTGCCACGGTAGCGCTCATCTGCCTTCCTGTCTCGCTGCTCACCGAGCAGCCAAGCTTCCAGTCGCTTGCTGATGCTGCCGTGCCCATGCTCTATGTCGGCATTCTTTCAAGTGCGCTCACCTTCGCGCTGCTCTCGGTGTCGGTGCAGCATATTCCGGCGGCGCGGGCCTCGATCCTGCTCTCCACGGAAACACTCTTTGCGGCAGCGGCAGGCTTCCTCCTGCTCGGCGAGCGCCTGAGTCTCATCGGCTGGATGGGTGCGGCGCTGGTCTTTGCCGCCATCCTGCTAATCCAGACAGAGCCGAAACCGCAGAAGACGGAATAATCTTTTCGCCTAGCGCGTGGACTTCTTCTTGCGCAGCACGGCAAGGAATGTGCTGATCAGCGGCAAGATCAGCGACAGCGAACGATGCTCCGCTGAAGACCCGGACACGAGGCCGAAAAGCCCCTGCCCTGAGGAAAAGCCCTTGAGGTCATCCTCGACGGCGGCCGCAGAGGTGCGTCGCAGGCTTTCGGCAATCTCAAGCTCGGGGCCTGCCTTTGCGGTCATGGCGCAGATGAGAGCAAGTGCGGCGAGCACAACATCAACGGCCGCCAGGGCCAGCGGTGTGGCCACCGGTCCCCATTGCAGCACGAGATACTGATAGACCGCGATGTTGACGAGCACCACGGCAATCAGCCCGACGGCGAGCGCCAGGAGCAGCAGCACGGCCTTGCGCATGTAGACGCGCAGCTTGATCTCGGCCGCGAGAACTTCAGCCCGGACGGCAAGCCGCGCGTTGCGCACAAGCGATTGCATGCTCATCTCTCACCTCACCGCGATGTCAGGCGCCCGATCAGGATGCCGACGACGAGTGCGCCTGCCACTGTTGCCAGCGGGTGATCGGCCACCAGATCCTCGGCGTCCTTGAAGAAGCCGCCAACGGCCTTGTTCAGTTCCTCGCTGTGTTCATCGACGGCATCGGCAATGCGATCCTTGGCATCGCGCGCGGCCGATTTGGCGTCAGCAAGCTTCTCGCCCGCGCTGGCGCGCAGCGTTGCGAGTTCTTCGCGGAGGGTTTCGAGTTCGTCTTTGAGGCTGGGGCGACGGGGCATAGGAAAATCCTTTCGTCGTTACGGAACGCCTTGGCAAGCACATGTCGTGCCGTGGGTTAAAACCTACGTGGGTACCCCGCCCCCGGATAACAAGGAAAAAGAACCGGCCGCCGGCAGCAAGGCGATTTCAGCCTAACCCGCATATCCTCCGAGCGCTTGCACAGCCTCCGGCGGCAGGCTGCCCTTCGCAGGGGTAAAACTGTAGCC
Organism: Pseudomonadota bacterium; assembly: GCA_020161855.1. Taxonomy (GTDB): domain Bacteria; phylum Pseudomonadota; class Alphaproteobacteria; order Rhizobiales; family Aestuariivirgaceae; genus Aestuariivirga. The sequence continues at coordinate 179,474 of JAIUNJ010000004.1, read as the reverse complement.
TTCCTTCAGCAGGCGCGCCTGAATGGCGTCGAGCGTTTCAGGCTTCAGTCCTGCCCCCGCCTTGTCGACAAGTATGCCGCGGGCAACCGTGTTCTTGCGCTTCAGGGCCATGAGGTAGAATTCGGCCGCCTTGGCGCCATCAAACGGCACGGCTTTTCCGGCGTCATAGATCTCGCCCAGGCTTTGCGGTGCCCAGTCACCGCCCAGCATGGTGCCCTTGTAGAGCCAGTAAAGCCCCTCGTTCAGATTGGCGGGCACACCCTCGCCCACCGCCAGCGAGTAGCCGAGATTGTTCATGGCCATGGGATCGCCAAGTTCTGCGCCCCGGAGATAGAGCTTCATGGCTGCGGCGGGATCAGCGGGCACGGTCTTGCCGACATGGAAGAAATAGCCGAGCTCGGCGAGTGCCGTAACGTTGCCTTTGTCGACGGCCCGCTGAAGCAGGTCGAAAGCCCTTCTTTCATCCGGCGGCACGGTCAGGCCCTCCTGGTAGAAGCGCGCCAGGTTGCGCAGGGCATAGTGATTGTCCTTCGCCGCGGCCGCTTCCAGCAGGAGCACCGCGCGGTTCAGGTCCTTGGCAATGCCGTTGCCGTTCTCGAGCAGATAGGCGAGATCGACCATGGCATCGGTCGAGCCTGACTCCACCGCGCGCTCATACCAGGCAATCGCCTTCTCTGCGTTCTTCTCGACACCAACGCCATCGAAGTAGAGCGCCGCCACTTCCTTCTGCGCCGCCGGGATGCCCGCATAGGCCGCCGTCTCCGCCAAGCGGAAGCGGTAGGTGGGCGCCGTAGCCGGGATGGTGGCGCCTGCCTTGTAGAGTTCGATCAGCCGCGCCTTGATTTCGGGCGTCTTTTCACCGCTCCGCACATACCAGTAGGCCGCCGTTCCAAGGTTTTTGGTGCGATAGAGGCCCGCTTCATAAAGCTTCGCCACCACCAGCTGCGAGTCGATATGGCCGGCATAGGCGGCGCGCTCATGAAAATCCGCGGCGGCCTTTGCATCCTTGGGCATGCCCTTGCCGTCGTCGCTCAGGCGGCCAAGATTGTGCAGGGCATACATGTTGTTCTTCTCAGCCGCCCGCTTCAGCAGCGCCACGCCCTCTTCAAGCTTCTGCGGGCCGAGCAGGCCTTCGACATAGGCATAACCCAGGTCGTTGGCGGCATTGCTGCTGCCCTGCCTGATCGCCGCCTCGTAGTGGGCAATCGCCTTTGCAGGGTCGCGCGGCAGCTTCTTGCCGTCTTCATAGGCGTGCGCCAGCCAGAGATGATCTTCGGCACGCCCCGCCTTCTCCATGAGGGCCACAGCCTTGACCGGATCGGCAGGCGCCAGCTTGCCTTCATCATAGACGCGGCCGAGCAGTGCTGCCGCAGTCACGTCGCCGCCATCGACGGCCTTCTGCAGCCAGAACACCGCCTTCGCGCCATCGGCCGCAATGCCTTCGCCGCCAAGATAGGCGCGCCCGCAGAGAGACATGGCGAGCACGATACCGGATTCCGCCACCTTGCAGCGCAGTTCCGCGGCCTTGGCGGGGTCGGCGGGCACCACAATGCCATCCGCATAGGAGGCCGCAAGGTTGAACGTCGCCATCAGATGACCCGCCGCGCTGGCCTTGCTGTCCAGATCGAAGACGCGCTGCGGCTGTTGCCCGGTCAGCGCTAGGGCGCGGGCAAGCTGGAAGGTGATCCGTGCAGAGTCAGGATTGCTGGCCAGCGCCTTCTCGCAGGCTGCAACAGCAGCAGGGCCTGCAACATCGTCAGCCGCGACTCCGGCCACATCGGCAGGCCGCGTGCTGTCGTGCGGACTTGCCGCCAGCACGTCACAGGCCCTGGCATCCGCCGCCGGGTCGGCCCATGCGAGATTGCCGCCGAGCACAAATGCCGAGAGCCCGCAAAGCAGGCTGGCCTTCCATCCGTTCATGATTTCGCTCCCAATCCCCGGCGGGCAAAAGCTGCCCGAGCGGTCCTGGGACGTCAACCGGCCTGCAGTTGTGCCTTGTACCAGCCGAGCAATTTGTCGAAGCCGCCGAAAGGATAGAGATGCGGAGACGCGATGTTGAGTTCCGGCCGGTCGAAATGAAGTGTCGCCAGCTGGTCAACGAATTCGGTCGGTTCCGAAACAGTGAGCAGCTTGGTGATGTTGAGGGCCTGCTTGCGGATGAACCGGGCGGAATTGCCGACACCGCACATGGCGGCATATTTCACCAGCGTCTTGATGGTGGCCGGTCCCGGCACGCCAACGGAGATCGGCAGGTTGATGCCCGCCTCGCGCAGCTGCGAGGCCCACAGCGCCAATGGGCCAGCCTCGAAGAGAAACTGGGTGGCGAGGAAGCCTTCGACCTTGTTGGCTGCGAGCCAGGCGCTCTTGTCCTTGAGGGCTTGCAGAAGGGCTGCTTCGCCGCGCGCCTTGCTGATGTCGGGATTGCCTTCGGGATGGCCCGCAATGCCGACGCGCGTGATGCCGGCCTTCTGGAACACGCCGGTTTCCATCAGCTGGATCGCGGCGTCATATTTGCCAACGGGCTGCGGCGCGCCGCCGCCAAGCGCGAGAATGGTGTTGACCTTGGCCTTCTCGGTGAAGGCCCCGATGCGGCGCTTGAGATCTTCCTCATCGGAAACGAAACGGGCCGGCACATGCGGGATGGGTTCGAAGCCACGGGCGCGCAGATCGATGGCGGCGGCAATCTGTGCCTCGAGGTCCTGCACCTCGATCAGCGCGATGAACACCTTCGTACCCGGCGCCAGATTATCCGAGAGCAGCGGAAACTTCTCGATCTGCTTGCCGGTCACTTCGATCGAAGCCTTGGCCAGGAAGGCACCAAGGGGATTGGCCATGGTCGCGGAAACAGCGGCAGGGAACTTTGAACTGGCGTCCATAGGCATCCTCGTCTCGATCAGGGTGATGTCGCAAATCTGCCAGATGGGCCGAAAACGGCTGCCACTTTTGCGACACGCCTTGCCTGTCAGCGACTTTTCCCAAGAGTATCCGTCGCTTATGGACAAGCCGATGACGCATATGGACAACATGCCGTTTTTGGCGCATGAGGTCGCAAAAAGAACAGCACCGGAAACGCCTTCAGGAACCGAAAAGCCATGTTTGGTGACAAGCCCAAAGCCCTGCCCCAGCACTTCGCCTTCGTGCTCATGCCAGAATTCACGATGATGCCGGTCACCTCCGCGATCGAGCCCCTGCGCCTCGCGAACCGGGTTGCCGAAAAGCAGCTCTACAAGTGGACGATGCATTCGGTGGATGGCCAGCCGGTCGCCGCCTCCAACCACATCCTCGCCATGGTCAATGGCGATCTCGAATCCGTACCGCCGGAAGCGACCATCATCATCTGTGGCGGCCTCAACGTACAGAAGAACACCGACAAGCGCCTGGTGAGCTGGCTGCGCAAGGTGTCGCGCCGTGGTGTCGATATCGGTGCGGTCTGCACCGGCGCCCATGTGCTGGCGGAAGCAGGCCAGCTCGATGGCTACCGCTGTACCATTCACTGGGAAAACCTGCCGGGCTTCTCGGAAGCCTATCCCGACATCGATGCCACCGGCGGCCTCTTCGAGATCGACGAGGACCGCTTCACCAGTGCCGGCGGCACGACCGGCCTCGACATGATGCTGACGATGATCGCCTCGCAGCACGGACCCGATCTCGCCTCGCAGGTTGCGGAAACCATCCTGCACTCTCCTATCCGCCATCACAGCGAACACCAGCGCATGTCGCTTCCGGCCCGCATCGGTGCGCGCCATCCCAAGCTCGTGTCGATCATCGAGAAGATGGAGGAGAGCCTGGAAGAGCCGCTGTCGCCCAGCGTGCTCGCAAAGCAGGCAGGCCTCTCGACGCGCCAGCTCGAACGCCTGTTCCGGCGCTACCTCGACCGCTCGCCGAAGCGCTATTATCTCGAACTGCGGCTCAAGAAGGCGCGCTCGCTGCTGCTGCAGACCGACATGTCGGTGATCAACGTGGCGCTCGCCTGCGGCTTCTCTTCACCGTCGCATTTCTCGAAATGCTATCGGGCTCACTATGGCCGCACGCCCTATCGCGAGCGTGGCATCCCCACGGCTCAGGCCGCGGCGATGTAAGCCGGTCATTCGCTCAAATTCATGATCGAGTGGAGTTGGGGAGCGGACGTGAAGTCCGCCCCCCTCTCGTGCGTTCGTCCCGCGACCGGGGGCAGCAAACGGAACGACGCTGAGCCACATTCAACGTCAGCGGCGAAATAAAACTTCGCCGGCATCGGTTTAAACGTTTCAAACGGGAGCTGCAGCCTTAGCCCCACTGATACTCGCCTGCAAGTGGAACCACTCGCAAGGGTCCAAATCGCCAGAAAGCTGGGGCAGTTTTGTGACATCGCAATGCAGCAAAGCTACCCCTGGCTGCAAAGCAGTGCAATATTTTCCACCTGAGATGGATTTTGAACCCGACAGAACGACGAACTCGCCCTGGCCGAGGGGTATCCTCGACAGGTCAAAGCAGTGCCGGAAGCCGCAAGATGGCCCGCAGGCCACCAAGATCCGCATTGCCCAACTCGGCTTTGCCACCGTGCATTGCCGCAGTTTCTGAAACGATGTTAAGGCCCAATCCCGACCCTGGTTTCGTCTCATCAAGGCGCTGTCCACGCATCATCGCGGTTGCCCGCTGCTCAGGCTTGAGGCCCGGCCCGTCGTCATCAACCTCGATCAGCATCCATGGACGGCCATCGTCGCCGGCCTGGGTTTGCAGCTTGGCGCGCACCGCCACCTTGGACTTCGCCCACTTGCAGGCATTGTCCATCAGGTTGCCTACCATTTCCTCGAGGTCCTGGCGCTCGCCGCGGAACTTGAGACGCTCGGGTACCGGCTCCACCGTCACCTCGATGCCCCTGTCGCGATTGATTCGCTGCAGCGTGCGGGCAAGCGATTGCAGCACCGGATCAACATCGGTTGCGGCACCGATGGTCTGGGCGCGCGCTGCGCGCCTGGCCCGGTCGAGATAGAGATTGACCTGGTCACGCATCACATAGATCTGCTCGCGCACTTTCTGCGCCAGCGGATCCTTGGGATCGCGCGCCTCATTGGTGAGCACACTGATCGGCGTCTTCAGGGCATGCGCCAGATTGCCCACCTGCATGCGCGCCCGGTCGATGATCTCGAAGTTGGACTGGATCAGCAGGTTCAGCTCGTCGGCGACAGGCTGCATCTCGGAAGGGAAATTGCCGTCGAGCATCTCGACCTTGCCGCTGCGGATGTCGTTGAGCTTGCGCTGCATCTCCTTCATCGGCCTGAGGCCGAAGAGGATCTGGAACAGCGTGGCGGCAATGAGCCCCGCCCCGAGCAGGCCCAGAGAAATGTAGAGTGCGCGCCGGAAGGACTCCACTTCGTCCTGCAGCTCGGCGTAATTGCCGGTGACGAGGAAGGAATAGTCGTCAACCGCACCAAAGGGCTTCAGGCGCTGCTCCACGGCCCGCAGCTCCTTGCCTTCGTAGTCGCTCATCAGAAAGACGGCGAAGCCATCGGCATCGCGCGTGGCAAGCGCCTCCTCCGGTGGCTGGAGCTCGGTCTTGAGCAGCGAATCTGACAAGAGGGGTGCCGCTCCCGGCTCGACTCGGCGCACTTGCCAGTACCAGCCCGACGCCGGGTTGCTGAAGCGCGTATCGCCCAACTGCCCGATCACGGCAGGCATGCCGTCGGGCTTCAGTTCGAGATTGGCCTGCAGGCTGTCCATCACCGAGCGCAGCCTGGCGTCGAAACTTCGCTGCAGGGCCGCCTGGAACAGTGAATTGAGGAGGAGGCCCGTTGCCAAAAGCAGGACGACCGCGACAGCCGCGGACGACAGCATCAGGCGGAAGGCAAGTGAGTTAGTCGGCATCGCTGGGCGGCTGGACGCAATAGCCCATGCCGCGGATCGTATGCAGCACGTCAACGCCGAGCTTCTTGCGCAGGCGGCCCACAAAGACTTCCACGGTATTGGAATCGCGGTCGAAATCCTGGTCGTAGAGATGTTCCACCAGTTCCGTGCGCGAGACCACCTTGCCGCCGTGCATCATGAGATATTCCAGCAGCCGGTACTCAAGCGAAGTGAGCTTGATCGGCATGCCGTTCACCATCACCTTGGCGCCCTTGGTGTCGAGCACCACCGGCCCGCAGGTGAGTTCGGTCGAGGCATGCCCCGCGCTGCGCCGCACGAGGGCGCGCACCCGGGCCATCACTTCTTCCATATGGAATGGCTTGGTCACATAGTCGTCGGCGCCGGCATCGAAGCCCGCCACCTTGTCGCTCCAGCGGTCACGGGCGGTGAGGATCAGCACCGGCATCTTGCGCCCGGCACGGCGCCATTTTTCCAGCACGCTGACGCCGTCGAGAACCGGCAGGCCGAGGTCGAGGATCACGGCATCATAGGGCGAGGACTCACCGAGATAATGACCTTCCTCGCCGTCGAGCGCCTTGTCGACCACATAGCCCGCATCGGTCAGCGCCGTCACAAGCTGGCGATTGAGATCAGCATCATCCTCAACAACGAGAAGCCGCATGGCAGGTCAGGTCTCCGGCAGACGCAACGAACAATCAAACCGGAACGATCTGAGCGTGGAGGGTTGCGCCACTACAATTGATTTCCGGGCAGTCCATGCCGCCACATGATCCATGTGACGTCCGGCTGTTCCGGCGAGGCAAACAGACCAACGTCAGTTGGCGGCGCCTGTCTGGCCATCGACCATGACGCGAGTCAGCTTGCCATCTCCGCGCAGGGTGACAGCATAAGTGCCCGAGGGCAAGAGCTTCACTTTGAGCACGCGGGCGCCGGGCACCATGCCCTGGGCGATGTTGGCTGCCTCACGCTCGCTGATCGGCAGATTGTTGTCCTGGGCCATCTGGATGAAGGGAGCCTGCTGGGCCACAAGACCGAAGCTGGACTGGAGCGAGTCGGCACGCGCCAGGGAGGCCGTCGCCAGCATCAGGCTCAGCAGTACAAAACCAGTCTTTGCAACCGTCATTCTCACGTCAGTCCACTCCCCGGCTAACGGTTACATTTCTAGCGATTCCAACCTGAACGCTGGATGAACATCTCCATCCCCGGAAAAACAGCGAATTTCAAGGCTTTGCCATGGTTTACGTAGTGTGAACCAGGGTCAGTTCAAGCCTTGCGCCGGGGCCCCGGAAGGGGTGCCTTCTGGATGATCTTCTCCACCGAACGGCCGCCGATATAGCCCCCCACACCGACGCTGAGAAACTGCCAGAAACCTTCCGGCAATGCACTCCACCGCGGATTGAAAGGCACAGGATATCCTGCAATCAGGTCCGCCACGGGCAGCACGAGCCCCACCAGCACGAGAAAACCGAGCAGCGTCATCATCAGGAGCGGCCGCCAGCTCCGCGTGAGCCAGTGCTCGGATTGCACCTCCGCCAGCACCACGGCCTGGCCCAGTGCCGCTTCCTTGCCGAGTTCGGCCAGCATCTGCACCTGCAGCTCCGCCTCGATCTTGCGGCGCAATTCGGCATCCTTGACATGGGCCTCGATCAGCTTGCCGAAGGGGCCGGCCATGAGGGCGGTCACAAACTTCACGATCAGGGCAAGGGGCATCACTTGCCTCCCCTGCCGGTGGCAAAGAGCGAGATCAGTGCCTGCCAGAGGCTGGCAAGGAATCCCTCCGGCACGGTGCCAGGCGCCGGAGCGGCATCCATCATGAACAGTGCTGCCTCGGCGGCCCGGCGCTTCACCAGCCCGGGAAGGACGCGGCCACCGGCCTTGTTCCACAGCGTCAGGCGTTCAGGCACGCGGGCAAGATCACCGGCATTGACCACCTGCAGCACGCTCGAACTGGCAAAGGCCCCTGTCCCCACATTGTAGGCGAAGGACACAAGGGCCGAAAACTGCCGGTCGCTGAGGTGTGTGGTGACCAGCCGCTGCACGCGCCGCGCCACCTGATCGACGTCGCGCAGGAAGATGGCTTCGCCCTCCGCGCGGCTCACACGCAATCCGGGGCGCACCTCCGGCGGGCCTGCTGCGGATGTGTGCCCGAAGCCAATGGTCCACACGCCCGCGGGATCGCGATAGGCTTCGCCGCGGAAGCCCTCCTGCGCCCTGATCAGGGCATAGCCCTCTTCCGTCATCTGCATTTGTTTCTCCTCTTTGAATGATTTTCGGGGCGGCGCGCAACGCCGCTTTTGTTGCCCGTCCCGGCAGGCTAGTTTGCCGCCCGGACAAGAATGGATTGATCAGTCATGACTTCAGGCAACAGCGCCCGCTATCCGAGCCTCGGCGGGCGGACCGCTTTCGTCACCGGCGGCGCCACCGGCATCGGTGAAGCCATTGTGGCGGCCCTCGCGCGGCAGGGCACGCGCGTGCACTTCTGCGATATCGCTGCCGACGCCGGAGCCCGCCATGCCGAGGCGCTGGCGGCGGCCGGGCATGATGTCAGCTTTCATCATGTTGATGTCACCGACTGCGACCGGCTGCGGGACACGCTCGCCGGGATCGAGGCGCGCAACGGCGCTGTCGATGTCCTCGTCAACAATGCCGCCAACGACACCCGCCATGACTGGCGCGAGGTCACGCCCGAACAGTGGGACCGGGTCATGGCGATCAATCTCCGGCCCATGTTCTTCGCCTGCCAGGCGGTCCTGCCCGGCATGATGCAGCGCCGCCGTGGCTCCATCATCAATTTCGGTTCGATCTCGTGGACGGCGAAATTCGGCGCCATGCCGGCCTACACCACCGCCAAGGCGGCGGTGCACGGCCTCACCCGCTCTTTCCTCACTGAGGCAGGCAAATGCGCTGTGCGTCTCAACACCGTTGTCCCCGGCTGGATCATGACCGAGCGCCAGCTGACCCTCAATCTCGATGAGGCGGGCATCGCCCTCTTGGAACGCAATCAGGCGCTTGCCGATCGCATCATGCCGGATGATGTGGCCGCACTCGTGCTGTTCCTCGCCGCCGATGACAGCGCCCGATGCTCGGGCCAGCAATTCACCGTCGACGGCGGCTGGATCTAGCGCAGCGGCGCCTGCAGCAGCGCGGGCAGAAGCTTTGAAGCCCAGGCTCCCGCCGAGGCGGCACAGGCCAGCATCAGGGTCAGCGCCATCCATCCGCCGCGCGCCTTCACCAGCGCATCGCGGATTTCGCGCACGTCCTGGCGGATGGCCTGAAGCTCAGCCTCGACGGTTTCCATGCGCGCCTCGAGATTTCCGATCTCACGTTCCAGAAGGGGCATTGCAATCTCCATTCATCCAGCCGGCGTCTCAGCGCGGCGTCTGGAATTTCGCTGTCGCCAGCATGTAGTCGTAGTTCACGGCGCGGGCCGTCGTGCCGATGCTCTTGATGATGAGGCCGCCGAAGCCGGTGTCGCGGCCCGATCCCGTCGGGACATTGGCGGTGTGTGTTGCCACCACGCTGCCGTCGATGAGAAAATCGACCGACGTGCCAGCCGCGTTGACGGCGATCCCCAGGCGCACGAAGCCTGTGCTCACCGCCGTGGCCGTGGCGCTCACGCTGCGTGTTGCATTGTTCGCGGTCACGCATTGCCAGTTACCGGAGGCGGTGGACCCCAGCGCCACGCCGCCTTCATCGTAGAGAAAATAGGCAGCATCGGCCTGGTTCACCGCCGTATGCGTGTCGATGAAACCGATGAGCAGTGCGAAGCGCTCGCCCGAGGTTGAAAGTGTTGGCACCTGCAGGGATGCCTCGAACAGCCATACCGCAGCACCAAAGCGCAGCACCGACGTGCCGCTTGCCAGCGCGGCCCGGCCTGTTGATGTGGTGCCCGTCGTGCTCTGCACCACGCCCACCTGGGCACTGCCGGTGAGGGCGACAGGCGATGACGCAGCGCCAATGCCGCTGTTCACCTCCACCAGGCTGTTGTCGGAGGCGGTGCTCGACGTGTCCTGGATGAAGTCGGTGAAGAATTCAAAGCCCAGGCGCCCGCGCGCCTGCGACCGGGCGAAGTCGAGCACGGCGGGCGTGATCTTGCCGGCATCTCCCGCCGAGTGATCGAAGAGCAGCAGCGTATCCGCCGACACCTCGGGGTCCGCCACGTCATTGAGCAGGCCCGCGACCTTCAGCGCCGCAGCGAGCGTGAGCCGGGCATGGGCCGCGCCGCTGGCATCATGCACGAGAAGCTCGTCATCGCCTGCCGGTGCCGTGAGCGCCGGAAGTCCCGGCAGGTCGGGGGCGATCAGCAGGTTGTCGCCATGGCTCGGGTCGTCGCTGCCGATGCTGGCGCTGAGGCCTGGCGCGGCGCGGAAGTTGAATGTGTCGCTGAGTGTGGCATGCGCCGTGCTGCTGCCGTCGCTCATCGCCGCATAGGCTGCAACAACACCACTGGTCGGATTCCAGCCACTGCCATCGAAGCTCAGAAGCACATCCTCGTCATCGACCCAGAGCGTCCAGCCCTCGCGCGGCGCAAGGAAGCGCCAGAGGCCGGCCAGCCACAGGGCAATCATGCCGTCACGACCGGCCCAGCCATCGCTGGCGGCACTCGCAATGAGATAGCGGTCCCCTTCGTCGGGCGTGGCGGGCGGCGCCGTCAGCCCGCGCGAGATGACGCTGAGCTGCACCAGCCCGTCGAGCATGGCGAGGGCTTCGTTGTGGGTGACGTGTTTCTGCGCCTGGGCCGCCGCCAGATAGGGCAGGCCCAGATGTGTGGTCTCAGACATGGATGATCCTTTCGATGGCGATGCCCGGGCCGAAGGTGGTGCTCACCTGCTGCACGCGGGCGGTGAATGAAGCGGGCACAGCGCCGAAGTCGGCGGCCATCTCGGAGGTTCCGTAGAGATAGTATGGTGCCGGAACATCGGCGCTGCGCTTCTGCGTGCCGCCATCAAGGATGGTGACACGGTAAAACTCGTTGGCCTCGCCCAGCGGCACATCGGCCAGTTCCCAGCCGTCGCCGTCATTGCGGGTGCAGCGGATCCATGACAGGGCCGTGCCCTCTGCGGTGCGGTCGCCGCGCAGATGCACCGGCGCCAGCGGCCGCAGCGCCTTCAGGACGGGCGGCAGGGAAATTTCGGCATAGCTTTCATGGCCGTGATCGTAGAGCTGCGGGCCGATGCGCCACTGCGATGGCCTTGCCGCTTCGGCGAGTGTCGTTTCGGGCTGCACCACGGCGGCATTGAGTAGCACGAAGCGCTGCCCCGCCGCGCGCAGGTCCTGCATTTCCGCAGCCGATCCGCCGCGGGCCCGGAGCAGGCCGGAAAGCCTGTAGGTCCTGGGGCCGGTCAGTTCGGCGCTGAGAAACTGGATGATCTCGAAGCCGTCCTCCGCCGTGCCGATGGCGGCGCGATTGGCGCCCGCCAGCATCTGCAGGAGCGAAACCGATGACAGCGCTCCGCTGGAAAGTTCGACCTCGAACACATGCGCATGATCGAGGCGGTCCACCAGCCCCGCCGGTAGGGCATCGCGCGTGCGCCCCATGGTGGCGGGTGCCGAGACAAGACGGCTGAAGTCGAAGCTGCCGTCGTCGCGCTGGCGGAACAGGGCCAGGTGGCGCGGCCAGGGCAAGGCCTGCGCGGCGATCCATGGTGCTGCCCTCTCGCCCGTGGCGAGATCCATCATCTCCACATCCGGTTCGGCATAATGCGGCTCTGGCGTGAGGACGGGCACGCGTCCGGGTGCAGGGAAGCTGCGGAACACCGAGGCGTCATGGGCCGCGGCTTCCACCTGCCGCGCCGTACCATCGACGATGCTGCCGATGCGCCAATCCTGTCCGCGCAGGCGAACCACATCGCCGGGCTCAAGCGCCAGGCTGCGCGGCGTCAGGGCAAAGCGCGCCGTGGTGCGCTGCTGCCAGGCGTCGGCCAGCAGCACATCGGCCCGCGCCTGGGCCAGCGCCTGCGAGACAGCGGCAGGCAGGTTCAGGATCAGCTCGCGCTGGCTCGCCCCGCTGCTGTTGCGTTGCCACACCGCGCCGGAGCGATAGTCGAGCCCCGCCTCCACATAGCCAAGGCGCAAGGCCTGCGGCACGTCCGCCTCCTGGGCGCGTGTCTCCTGCAGCAGGGGCGCATCGGCCTTGATCTCGGCCAGGGCATCGTCGGCCAGCACCGTGGCGCGCAGCTGTTCGCGCGGCACGAAATGCAGGGCGCCACCCGATTCCACGGCATCGACGGCAAAGACATTGAGCAGGCTCTCCAGCGCCTCGCGGCCCGACATGGGCCGGTCGATCACGAAACCATCGACCTGTGCTGCAATCCTGCCAGCGCCCACGGATTCAAGCCCGAAGCGCGCCGCCACTGCTTCCACCAGTTCCCCGAGATCAACCGCCCCCAGCCTGCCGTTGAGCCAATGGCCGCGGGAGAAGTTGACGCCGTCGGACCAGACGCCGGTCAGGGCAGGAAACTGCGGGAATGGCCTTGCGTCCCAGGCCCAGTAGAAGATGCGGGTGGCATCCACCATGCGGCCCATATATTCCGTAGACGGAGGATTATGCCCGCCTGCCGCCGCCCAATAGTCCTGCACCGCCCGCACATAGCGGTTCTGGATCAGGTCATCGCGGTCGCCACTCGAAAAATATGGAACGGCACTTTCGGAAGACTTGGCATCGAAAAACACATTGGGCTGGTTCGTTCCCTTGTCGATGGCAGGGCAGCCCGCTTCCGTGAACCAGATGGGCTTGGATTGCGGCACCCAGGCGGTGGACGAGGCGCTTTCGATGCCGCCCGGCCTGTTGACATGCGGGTTGCTCCACCAGCCCTTCAGATCCTTGTAGCGGTAGACCCAGGGCTTGCCATAGGCGCCGTCGCTGACCGGGCTGCGCAATTGCGCCTCCCTGTCGGCATCGGAGGCATAGTACCAGTCGAATCCCTCGCCGCCTGCGATGTTTGCTTTCAGCGCGGCAAGATCATGGAGCGAAGGCACGCCGGCCTGCGCGTCGAGATGGCCGCCGCCGTCACGCCAGTCGGAGAGCGGCATGTAGTTGTCGATGCCGATGAAATCCGTGTGCGCCGAAGCCCAGAGCGGATCGAGATGAAAATGCACATCGCCCGTTCCGTCCGGCGGCTGGTGGCCGAAATACTCCGACCAGTCGGCGGCATAGGAGACCTTGGCGCCCGGCAGGATCGCCTTCACCTCCGCCGCCAGAGCCACCAGCGCGCTCACGAAGGGATAGCCCGAGGCGGAGGATCGCAGCGTCGTCAGCCCGCGCAATTCGCTGCCGATCAGGAAGGCATCGACACCACCCGCCGCGGCGCAGAGCTTGGCATAGTGCAGGATCATGCGCCGGAACGACCATTCCGCCGGGCCATCATAGATGACCTCGCCACCGGAAATGCTGAAGTCACCTGCGGCAGCACTACCCGTAAAACTCGCCACCTGTGCCGCCGCCGTTGCCGTCTTGTCGGGTGTGCCCGGCCGGCCCGGCGCGATGCTGGCGGTGATGCGGCCACGCCAAGGATAGACCGCCTGCCCCGTGCCGCCGTAGGGATCGGGCAGGCTGTTGCCCGCGGCCACGTCCATGAGGATGAAGGGATAGAAGACGACCTTCAGCCCGCGCGCCTTGAGATCGGCGATGGCCCGCTTCACGCTGCCGTCGGAAGGTGTTCCGCCAAAGGCAGGCAGGCCCGCCACGCGGCTCACCTCATGCGCGGCCCCGCGCGACAGGCCCGCCACTTTCCACGTGTCGCCTTTCGTCGCCTTCACGGATTGATCGACACCCGGCCTCACCTGGCAATGGTTGCAGCGCAGGTCCGTGCCGAACCAGGCCACCACCAGCGACACCGCATCGAGATTGCGGCAGGTCTCCTGCAACTGGTCGAGCGACACGCTCCAGTCGCTGCGCTGGGTCGAGGCATGGGCATTCTCGCTCGCCACTTCGCCGTCACCCAGCTTGCGGGCCACGCGCCGTGTGTCGTAGCCGAACTCTGTCGATCCCGGGATCAGGCACATGCCACGCACGCGCTCCGCCGTGTCATTGCCGCGCCGCAGAACCTCGAAGGAGAGTTGCGGAATGCGGTTGCCGAAGTCGGCAAGCGGCAGCTGCTCGAACACCACATAGGCCAGCCCGCGATAGGCGGGCGCCTTCCCTGTGCCTTCCACCGCCACGATCAGGCTGTCGGGCGCCTGCGTTTCCGTGCCGCGATAGACCCGCAGCGTGAAACCGCTGGCATCGATCTCGCGGCCATCGGCCCAGACGCGGCCAATGCCATCGATCTCGCCTTCGCAGAGGCCGATCGCGAAACTGGCGAAATAGCTGTAGCGCGTCACCTTGCTGCTGGGGCCTGCCGCCGCCTTCGAGGACTCGCGCTCGGTCGAGGTTTCCTTCACCTCGAGGATGTTGGTGGCCCAGATCACCTGCCCGGCGATCCGCATGCGGCCCCAGACCACGGGAATGGCGGCCCCTTCCTCCGAGGCCATGACGCGCAGATCCTGCAGGCGCGGCCCCTCGATGCGGCGGCGCTTGGCACCGAACAATCCCTGATCGATGATGTTTCCGGCAATGCCGCCTGCGGCCCGCCCGATGACACCGCCCAGCGGCCCGCCGATCATGCTGCCGAGGGCAGCACCAGCATAGGATAGAACAACGGTGGCCATGGTTCAGGTCACTCCCGGAAACTGGAACACAAAGGCGAGCCGCCGCAGCCACCAGGGCGACAGGGGCACTTCAGCAACACCGTGCCCGTCCTGGGCATGGATCATCGCCGCCGGGCTTGTGGCGATGCCCGCATGTTTCGCAGGCAGATGCGCCCGCCAGCGGAAGAGCAGCACGTCGCCTGCCGCGAAGCTGAGAGCGGGCGCTGGCCGCAGATGGCGGAACCCCGCCTGTGCCAGTGCCTCGCAGCCGCCGCTCTCGGCCCAGTCGGGGGAATAGGCGGGCGGGGCTTCCGGCTCGGGGCCGCAAACCTCGCGCCAGACGCCGCGCACAAGTCCGAGGCAGTCGCAGCCAGCGCCGCGCAGGCTTGCCTGATGGCGATAGGGCGTGCCGCGCCAGCCGCGGGCGGCCGCCACGATGTCGTGCCGTTTGCTCATGAAGGAGGCTTTCTGAAATTCTGGAGTGAAGAGGTCAGCCGCGCCGGCCGCCATCCAGCGCCGGATCGCCGGTGCGCGGGAAGGCCGCCACGAAATCCGTGCCCGGCATATGCGGGAAGCCGCGATAGTTCGCGGCATTGGCGAATTTTGCGCGGCAGGTGGCGAGCTGCTTGTCGCAACCGGCGACCAGCTTGACCGTGTCGCCCGCCAGCACCGCGAAGGCGGGCGTGGCCTGAAGCTCGAGTTTGGCCTGTCCCTCCACCTTGCGATGTCGGCGGATCGTCAGTGTACGTCCCATTCCGGCCCCCGACAGGAAGCTGATGGTGCCGCGCGAGTAGCGCTCATCGGCGCCTGCAATTTCGGCGGCCGTCAGGCTCGCGCCCGCGGCGGCAAGGATCGTCCCTGTCTCGGAGAAGGCGGCGGCGTTCACCTTGCAGCGGCTGTCGCCCAGCATGGCGTCGCAGCCATGCTGGTAGAGCCGGCCCTTGGGCTGGTTCATGAGATGGGCGAGGCCGCGCACCTCGGCCGTGAAGGCCGTGCCGCCATAGGTCACCTCGCCGAGATGGCCCTTGCGCAGCAGCACGCGCTGGCTCACCTCCTGCCAGTTCACCCGCCAGATCTCGATTGCCGCATGGTCGAAGTCACCGGCCCGCAGGCGCGCCTCATCGAGCAGGCCTGATTGCAGCGCGCCGCTGGCCTCAAGATTGTCGACGGAGAGGCCGAGCGAGGATTCGATCTCGCTGCCGCTGAAACCCGCCGCTGCCTCGAAGCTGGTTCCGGCGAAGCTCAGGGTCCGGTCGTGATCGGTGAAGCCCAGCGTCTCGCCGGAGGCCAGCATCAGCTTCCAGCAGTGGCACAGGCCTGTGGTGCCGCTGTCGAGATGGGCCTGCAGGCCCTCCGGCAAGGTCCTCATGGCCGCACCTCCAGCAGCGGAATGTCGGGAATTTCTCCGGCCTCGAAATGCGCCAGGTTGATGGCGATGCGGTCGGTGTCGAAGCGCACCGGCACGTCGAAGGCGAAGCCCGCCTGCACCACAGCACCAGCGGCTGGCACGTGTCCTTCCGCAAAGCTCACGATGCCGGTTGTTTCGTCCACGATGAAATCGCTGCTTTCGACCGCATCGACGGCCACACGCACCGTGCCCGCAACGGGCGCGCTGATGTCGCGCCGGTAGCTCCGCAGTCCTTCGCCATAGAGCTTGCTGAGCTGGAAACCGGCCGTGATGCCATCGCCTTCGCCGATCACCTGGTCGAAGGGCGTGATCTCGCCTTGCGGCGGGCAGGATTTGAAATCGGCATGATCCTTGAAGCGAAAGGCATGCAGCCGTCCGCGCCGCTCCTCGAAGAAGGCGATCACCGCATGCAGGTCATCGAGCGTCTTCACGCCGAGCCCCACATTGTAGCTGCGCCGCGAATGGGCCCAGCGGCTGTTGCGTTCCTCGCGTCCCGAGGCCGTGGTCACGACCTCGGTGCGCCGCTCCGGCCCGCCGCTGCTGCCGCGGGCGATGCCGGTTGGAAATCTCGCATTGTCGAAGCCCATGTCAGCTGTTCCTTTCTCCGCGTGTGACGGCGCGGGCGAGTTGCGCCGCGATCTGCCCCTGGGCCTGCCGGAAGGAGGCCACATCGGGCGTCGCGATGTTGATGGTCACCTGCACAGCCCGTCCGCCGCCACCCCGCACGCCGAGCTTGCCGTCGCTGCCGCGTGCCAGCGGCATGATGGCCTCGGGGCCCGCTTCGCCCATCAGTCCCGCACCCTGCGCCAGCGGGAAGAGCACCGGGCTGTTGACGATGCCGCCCGCCGCGAAGGGCGTAGCCCTGCCGGCAAGCGCACCGCCCAGCAGGTTGCCGAGCGGGCGCAGCGCCTGTCCAAGCGCCTGGTTCGCCATCGACAGTGCCAGCCCGCGAAAGACATCGGAGAGCTTGCGGCCATGGATCACGGCGCCGGCGAGCGATGTCACCAGCTTCTGCCCGAAGGAGTCGGCCAGTGTGTTGAGGCCCTCCATCTCCTGCCGCAATTCCTGCGCCCGGAGTGAAAGGGCGGTGCCTGTCCGTTCAGTCATGTTTTGTTATCCTCATGTCGGGCCAGCGCTGCGCCATGGCCGCGAGGCGGGCCCGCAACTCGGCCGCCGCAGGCCCTCCCGCATGCAGCGGCAGGAGTTCGCGCAGGGTGCTTTTCCAGAAGGCCTCGGGCGCCAGTTTCAGTTCGCGCACGGCCCAGATGATCAGGCGCTGCCAGGGGAAGCGGGCTCCGGCAGCGCCTGGGCTTTTCCCGGCGGCGCGCCCTCCTCGACCGCGAATGTGGCGCGCAGCAGCTCCGCCACGATGCGGAGGTAGCCGGCGGCGCCACCTTCGGCCCTGAGATTGGCAACGGTGCCATCGGTGATGTCGTGGCCGGCGCCGCGAAGCCCTGCCCCGATCACGCGGATGGCGTCGCTGGCGCGGATGCGGCCGGTCTCGAAGCGCTCGGCGATGGCGAGGAGATCCTCGCCGCCATAGGCATCCTCGATTTCGGCCAGTGCCCCCAGCGTCAGGCACAGGGTGTAGCTCTGGCCCGACAGTTGCGCCTCGATCTCGCCACGGTGACGATTGGCCATCACAGCACCTCGAAGCTCAGCGCGCCCGCCGAAGCCAGCGCCAGTTCGAAGGTCACTTCCCCATCATGGCGGCCGGAGAATTCCAGCGCCGTGATCTGGAAGGGCCCTTCGATCATGCCGAAATCGGGGATGATGGCCTGCCAGTTGCGGATCGTGCCGTTGAAGAAGAGACCGCGCACGGTGGCATCGCTCGCGGCATCCTTGAAAATGCCGTTGCCGCGCAAGCTTGCCTGCTTGAGGCCCGCACCCGCCAGCAATTCGCGCCAGGCGCCGGGTGAATCCTGCGCCGTGGCATCGACGCTTTCGGCATTGAAGGAAAGTGTCGTGGCGCGCAGTCCCGCCACGGTCTGGAAGGAAGTGTCGCCGGTAGCGTCGACCTTCAGCAGAAGGTCCCGGCCTTTCTGGGCAGTCATGATGATGTCCTCATATGTCGGGTTCGGTGGCGGCGCGGAAACGCAGGGTCGCGCCGAAGCTCTGGTCGCGGCTTCGCGCCACGCTCCAGAAGACAAGCCGCAGGTTCACCAGCCTGTGGCCCTCCAGCGTCAACGCAGCATTGTCGAGCACCGTTTCGATGCGCTCGCAGATCGCCTGTGCGGCAGCGCGGCTGCGTTCTGCCGTGGCGACGGCGAGCTGCAGCATGTGCTCATGGGCCTTCTGGTCCATGACACTCCAGTCGCGGGTCTCGATGGCGGTGAACTCCACCAAGGGCGGCTTGGCACCGCGCGGCACCTCGTCGAAGACATGGCCGCCGCCGAGCAGCGCCAGCAGCGGCGCATCGGCCAGCAGCAGCGCGCGCATGGCCGTCTGCACACTCAGGGCAGCGTTCATGCCACCCTCGCCGGGCGGTGCGGTGTCAGCAGTTCGAGGGCGGCCAGGGGCAGGCTCGCACCCTCGCCCTCGCCGCGCCGGTCATACCAGTGCGACACGGTCACGAGGATGGCCTGGCGGATCTCCTGCGGCACATCCTCGGCCGTCGGTCCGAAGCCCACCGTCATCTTCACCTCGATGCCGTTGAGCATGCGGCCCGGTTGTGGCCGCGGCCGGTCGGCGCGCAGCGCAAGGCGGGCGGGCCTCGACACATGATCGAGCACATAATGCGCCGGATCGAGCAAGGCTGGCGTTCCATCCTCGCCATAGATCACCACGTCATCGATGGCGCTCACCGGCGCCAGGCACAGCATCAGCGCGCCGATGCCGGGCCAGCGGTCCACATAGAGCGACCAGTTCTGCGTGATGAGGCGGAGGTTGAGGCGCTGCTCGCAGGCGCGCCGCGCCGCTGCGATGAGCTTGCCGATATAGACGTCATCGCTGTCATGGGTCACGCGCAGATGCGTCTTGGCTTCGGCCACGGTGATGGGTTCCGTCTCCGGTGGAGCGGTTTGGATCAGGGGCATGTCTTGAATCTCCAATGGGCTTCCTCCCCCGCAAGCGGGGGAGGAACTGTCCGGCCGCTCTCAGGCGGTGCCGAACTTCAGCGTCTTGATGGCGTCGAAATCCTGGATGCCGCCGCCCACGCGTTTGGTGGTGTAGAAGAGCACATAGGGCTTGGCCGAATAGGGATCGCGCAGCAGGCGCACGCCCACCCGGTCGACGATCAGGTAACCGCGGCGGAAATCGCCGAAGGCCAGCGCATGGGCGTCGCTGCCGATGTCAGGCATGTGTTCGCTTTCCACGATCGGAAAGTTCATCAGCGTGGCGCGGCCTTCAGCACTGGCCGCCGGCTGCCAGAGATAATGCCCCGCCGTGTCCTTGAACTTGCGGATCGCCGCCTGCGTGGCCCGGTTCATGATCCAGCTGCCGTTCTGGCGGAAGCCCGCCTTCAGCGCGTAGATCAGGTCCACCAGCTTGTCGCTCGGGTTAGAGGCGGCAAAGGCGCCGTCCACGCCCGTGGCGATGTAGCCGGTGTTGCCCCAGCTCCACGAGCCCTGCGCCACCTTGGTATAGTCCATGAAGCCCTTGGGCTTGTTGCTGCCGTTGCCGGTGACGAAGGCCTCCGACTCCTGCTCGGCAAAGACCGTCTCGATCTCCTGGGCGATCCACTGGTCGAGGTTCACGGCGCTGTCGTCGAGCAGCGCCTGCGTTGCCGCCGGCATGGCGTAGAGTTCCATGGCCGGAAACTGCAGCTCGGCGATGGTCGCCGTGTTGGTCTGGCTGCGCGCGCCCGTCTCGCCCACCCAGCCTGCGGCAGCGCCCGCCGTGGCGAAGGGCTTCTTATAGATGGCGGAGGATACCTGGCGCACATCGGCAATCGCCCGCAGCGGCGATGCCCGGCTCAGAAGCCTGCCGATCTCGGCCTCGGTCTCCTGCGGCACCAGATAGCCGCCGTCGGCATTGGAGCCGACCGACATGGCCTTCAGCTCCAGTGCGAAAAGCCCCTGCGCCTCGCCCTTGCGCACATAGGAGTCGAAGGCGCGCCTGTGCTCGCTCGGCTCCTCCTTCGTTTCGGCGGCAAGCTGCGGGCGTTTTGCCTTCAGCGTCAGCTCGTCGATGGCGCGGCTGATGCGCTCCACCTTTTCGCCGGTCAGCACATCGGCGCTCATACGCTTTTCGATCTCGGCAAGCCTTTCGTCATTGGCCGCCTTGAAGGCTTCGAAGGCGATGAGCACATCGTCCTGCGTGGTGCTGCCTGCCACCTTTGTTTCAAGTGTTGTTGCATAGTCCATGTTCAGTTTGCTCCGTGTTGGATGGTGTTGGGCCCCTTGCCGAAGAAGGACTGCGCCAGGGCCCAGAGAGCGGCTTTCGTCCTTGTCACGCGCGCACCGTCCAGCATCGGGAAGGTGACGAGCGAAATTTCCAGAAGGTCGACGGCAATGAGCCGCCGCGCCTTGTTCACCCGGTCGTGGCGGGCCAGCGTGGTGCGGAAGCCGATGGAAAGGCCGTCGAGGCCGCCCGTCTCGAGCAGCGAGATCAGCTCGCGCCCGCGCTGCACGTTGCGGTCAAGCCGCCCGCGCACGAAAAGCCCGCGCGGCGTTTCCGTCATGTCGATCCAGGTGCCGACGGGCTCTGCCGGGTCATGCTGGAAGAGCATGCGGATGTCGGCGGGCCGCCGCCGCTTCAGGCTGTCGGCAAAGGCGCCGGGCATGACGATGTCGCCCGACGGGTCACGGTGATGGAAAAGGCTGGCATAGCCCTGGAAGACGCCGGAGCCGGAGAGCACAGACAATGGCTTTCCGTCCCCGCGTTTCAGCAAACGCTGGTTCATGACATTTCCTCAGTATACAGATCGTTTTAGATGGGTGCGGGATGCGCCCCGCTATGCCCCGTAGCCCACCGCCGCCCGCTTCTCGGGGACAGTGAGAAAGACCGCCTCGTTCACCCGCTTCCACAGCGCGTCGCGGTCGGGCGCCAGGGCCTCGACCTGATCGAGGTCGGGCCGGACCGAAAGCCTGCCGTCGGCATGGGGCTCAAGCCACAGCGCCAGCGCCTCGCAGGTGCGGGCCAGCAGCGGCACCACCGTCTGCCGCCAGAACACGCGGTTGGCCTCGGCATAATTCGCGTAGGTGTTGTCGCCCGGAATGCCGAGCAGCATGGGCGGCACGCCGAAGGCCAGCGCCACCTCGCGGGCCGCCATGTTCTTGGCTTCGTTGAATTCCATGTCCTTGGGGCTGAAGCCCATTTCCTTCCAGTCGAGCCCGCCTTCGAGGATCATGGGCCGCCCGGCATTGGCCGCGCCCTGATAGGTCGCTTCCAGTTCCGCCTTGAGCCGGT
This sequence comes from Pseudomonadota bacterium, assembly GCA_020161855.1. Lineage (GTDB taxonomy): Bacteria > Pseudomonadota > Alphaproteobacteria > Rhizobiales > Aestuariivirgaceae > Aestuariivirga. The sequence goes on along the minus strand of JAIUNJ010000004.1, from coordinate 158,245 downwards.
CGAACTGTTCGCCGGTGAGCTGGCCGTCGCCCGCGGCGAAGACCAGCGCGCCGGAAGGCCGCGCCGCATTGTCGAGCATGGCCTTGTTCCAGGCACTGGCGGCATTGTGCGTGTCGATCGCCCGCCGCGCCGCCTCCAGTGGTGCGAGGCCATAGAAATCGTCAAGCGGATGAAACAGCTTCAGATGCAGCACCGCCTCGCGCGGCAGCCGCAGGGCCGATCCGTTGACGGCATAGTCATAGGCCTCCGGGAAGCCGGAGCGTGACGGCACAACGGCCATGCGGTCGGGCCGCAAGGCAAAGATCTCGCGCGGCTCACCATCGAGCGACACGAGTTCGGCATAGGCATTGCCCGCCACCATGAGCTGGGCCAGCAGCGTCTCGATCAGGTCGCGGCCGCTTTGCGACGGGTTGGGCCGTGCCAGCAGGCTGGCGAGCCTGTGCTGCTCCACCTCCTTGCCGTCCACATAGGTCAGCAGCGGCACGGAGGCGCCGGCCTCGGCGATCATGCGCACGCAGCGGTAGCCGATGACATTTCCGGCAAAGCCTTCGCGCGCCAGTGCCGCGAGGTTGCGCGGCGTCCATTGCGGCCGCCCTGCGCCATGCAGCGCGATCAGCGCCCCCGCCTTCGACGCCTTGGTGAAGAAGGGTTTCAGATAGTTCAGCATCGGTCGTTCCTTTGCCAGTTGTTCAATTGTGTCTATCCTCCCCCTGTCACGGGGGAGGTGCCGCTGCACAGCAGCGGCGGAGGGGGCCGGTGGTTCGTTCAAGACTTGTCGGAAGAGCGCGCGCACTTCGGAAGTCGATGACTCGGGAAGAGGTCAGGCTCTGGGTCTGCCTTCGGTCGTTCAACCGACGCGGCTTTCACTTCCGGAGGCAGGTGCCGCTTGATGGCTATATTCTTGACTTCGCCGAGTTCGGTCATCGCATCATCATCGAAGTCGATGGATCACAGCACGCTGAAGGTCCGCGCTTCGCTTCAGATCAAATACGCGACCGGCACTTCACCGCGCAGGGTTTCCGCGTGCTCCGTTTCTGGAACATCGACATCAATCACGCACTTGATGGTGTCGTCTTGCGCATAGAGGAAGCCTTGCAACAGCCCCCTCCGCCGCTTCGCGGCACCTCCCCCGCAAAGGGGGGAGGATAGATTTTCACGCGCGCCGCCTGGGTGAAGAAGGGTTTCAGATAGTTCAGCATTTCATTCTCCTGTGGCCGCAGCTGCCCTCTCCCGTGTCCGTGAAGGACATGGGAGAGGGTCCGCGGAACGCGGGGGAGAGGGCGTGGCTCGAAACCAGTCCCTCTCCCGCCCTTCGGGCACCCTCCCCCATCGCTGGCGCGACGGGGGAAGGCTCATTTCGTGGATCACAACCCTCGCACCCGGGGTTCCATCTTCTTGCGCAGCAGCAACTCGCTCAGCGCCCAGACCAGCGCATCGAGCCGGTCCGGGCTGCCGCCCTCGCCGATCCGTGAACACATCTCGTCTTCCAGTTCCCGGAACGCACCGAGATGCGAGACGCGGCCCTGTTCGTAGAGTGCCGCCACCGGTTCGGCCCGCGCCTGCTTGCCACGCGCCGCATGCACCGGCTTCACCGGCACCGTGCCGTCGGCCTGCGCCAGCACACTCCGCACCATGTCGCCGCCCTGGTTCACCTCGGCTACAACCTTGTCGGCGCCGCGCGTGTGATAGAGATCGGCCACACGTTTCGCCCATTGCAGCGGGCGCAGGCGGCGGCAGCTGGCGTCATCGAGCACATAGGCCCGGTCATCCGTGCCCAGGCCGGCGCAGATGATGCCGCAGGCATTGGCCCTTTCGCCCGCCGTTGCCGGCGGATCGACTGCCACGACGATGCGTTTCAGTTCGGGCAGGCTGCGCACCCTGAAGCGTTCGATCAGGTCGCGCGTCCACAGCGCCTCCTCATCCTGCGCCAGCACCTCGCCATCCAGTTCCTGGCGGCCGAGGTTGCTCCCGGCGTAGCGCGCCACCACATCCCGGAGGAAAGCGGGCGAGAGGTTGGCGTGGTTGTCGGCAGTCCGCGACCGGCTGATCACGGTTGCCGCATCATTGATCAGCTCACGGACGAGTTTCGTCGGGCGCGGTGTTGTGGTGATCACGGCATGGGGAACCTCCCCCAGCCGCAAGGCCATCTGCACATTCATCCAGGCCTTCTCGCCCTGCTTCCATTTCGCCATCTCGTCGCACCAGGCGGCATCGAATTGCGGGCCGCGCAGGCCATCCGGCTCCTCCGCCGAAAAGATCTGGGCAACCGTGCCATTCTCCCAGGTGATGGTGCGCTTCGACGGCTCGAAGCGCGGCCGCTCCCGGTCGTGATGAACCGCCATGAGCCCGGAACTGCCCTCGATCATCACCATGCGGGCCTCGTCAAAGGTCGGCGCCACGATGGCGATGCGCTGGCAGCGCCGCACCACCGGGTCGAGATGGCCAATTGCCAGGAATTTCACCCATTCGGCCCCGGCCCGGGTCTTGCCCGCGCCGCGCCCGCCGAGCACCAGCCAGTTGCGGCAGTCAATCATCGGCGGCAGTTGCTGGCCCGGCCTCACCCAGTAGAGCCACTGGTTGTTCAGATCCACCACCTCCTCCAGCGTCAGGTCCCGCGACAACGAGGTCCCGGTCCCTCTCTGCTTCGAGCCGGTCAATTTTTGCCGCAAGCTGACGACGCTGCTCGTCATCAAAATACTTGAACTCACGGATGGCCTTGCGGCGCTTGAGCGTGTCATTGCGTTCGAGATCCAGAACTTTTTCGATGGTGCGCACCAGGATGCCGATGTTCTTGATGCCGCGTTCATTCTTCACCGCGTCGAGCTCGGTGCCGATATCCTTCAGTTCGGCTTCCACCTGCTTCACCCGTGTCTGCAGCATCTCCTTGAGCCGCAGGATGGTGGCGCGCGTGGTCTCGGGCTTCGCCTTGGCCTTGGGAGCGGCTGTGCGCTTCACCCGCGGCAGGCCGCGCATCAGCCAGCCCAGCCTCTTGGCCAGGCTGGAAAGCCCGATGCCCGGGAGGCCGATGCCGGCGGCGATATCCTTCACCTTCTCCTCGCCCTTCTCATAGCGGGCGCGGATCCCTGCCCATGCCGGATCATCCGGCGGTGGCGTGGCCACTGTCGTCATGGTCGTCTTCCTGTGTTGTGTGTTGTGGTCCTGCCTGCGGCCGCTGCCCTGTGGCGCGGCGTGGCAGTCAAATGGAAAGGCCCTTGCCCTCTGGTTCCACTCGTCCGGAACCCGAGGGCAAAGGCCCTGTTCTTGCGTTTGAACCCATTTCTGGATTGTCCACAAATCTAGTGAAACACCGCGCGCCTGTCAAACACTAAATTCCGTTCACAGGATTTATTTTATAAGTGCTTGATCTGGCTGGCCCTCTCCTTGGGGTCAGGGCCGGGCGGCAGGAGTCCCGCCGCGCCGGCACCTCATGGGTTACAACCCTCAATCGCTAAATTCATGCCTTGTGAGTATTATTTTTCACCGTGCCCCGCACCCTGCCACAAGTTATTGTGATTGCATGGACATTCGGCAGTTGCAGTACCTGGCGGCGCTGGCCCGCGAAAAGCATTTCACGCGCGCGGCGGCGGCCTGCAACATCACCCAGCCCACGCTCTCAGGCCGGATCAGGCAGCTTGAGCAGGAACTGGGCGTTCCCCTGCTCGAGCGCAGCCAGCGCTTCGTCGGCCTCACCTCGGAAGGCGAGCGCGTGCTGAAGTGGGCCCACCGTATCCTCGATGACTGGCAGTCGCTGCAAAGCGAGTTGCAGCAGATCAAGGGCAAGAAGGGCGAACTCGTCGGCCGCCTCGTTCTCGGCGTCATTCCCTCGGCCCTGCCCAAGGCCTCGCTTCTCACCCGCGCCATGAATGCCGCCCACCCGTCGGTGGACTTCACCATCCTGTCGCACTCTTCCGAGGAAATCATCCGTGCACTGAATGATTTCTCGATTGATGCCGGCATCACCTATCTCGACAACGAACCGGTCGAAGGCCTCATGCAGGCCGAGCTTTACCGGGAGAGCTACAGCCTCTTCGTCGCCGAGGGCCACGAGCTTGCGGGGCGGCCAAGCGTCACCTGGTTCGAGGCGGCCCAGCAGCCGCTCTGCCTCCTCACCCCCAACATGCAGAACCGCCGCATCATCGACCGCGCCTTCGCTGCCGCCAAGGTCAGGCCCACGGCGCGGCTGGAAACCAACTCGATCATGAACCTGCTCGCCTCGGTGCGCAGCATGGGCCTGTGCTCGATCATGCCGGATTATCTCCGCAATGCGCTGGGCGCGCTCGAAGGGGTCATCGCCATTCCACTGAGCGAACCTGTGGTCAGCCACAAGGTAGGGCTGGTGGCGGTGGATCGCGAGCCCCTGTCGCCGCTCGTCTCCGCCCTGCTCAAAAGCGTATCCGAGGCGCTCGGCACCTAGACGCGCCGCGGGCGAATCACGTCATCTAGCAATCCATTGCAACCACAGATATTTAATTCTTTCTCAATAACTCAACTTTATGGTGAACAAACTGTTGATACGCACCATTGTGTGGGGTGTTTGCGATGAGGATGCGTCTTGTTTCATGCCTGCTGGCCGCCGGCCTGTTGTCCGGGGGCGCGTCTGCCGGGGATATGCCGGCCACTTTCGCCGGCCTCGTCCTGAGTACCTGCGTTCTGACGGCGGGCACGGCAGGCGTTCTGACCAACAACTCCAGCTTTAACGACCTCGCTTCCACCAATGCAGGCGGCGCACGCAGCACGGTGGTCGCGCTGACCACGGGCACAGGCTTCAAGATCTCGGCTCTGGCGCCCTCGTCCTTTGTTACCGGTGACAGCACCAGCGTTACGTTTTCTGCCGACTATAACCTCAACGGTGTCACAACCGCGAGCGGCGTTGCCGGTGCCACCCAGACGACCCTCAATCTCGGCACGACAACGGTCTCGGTCGGCCTTGATGCCCAGAAGTCTTCCGGCAATTTCTCGGCCGGTGCCTATAGCGCAATCGTGACGGTGCGCTGTGAATAGGTGGTCCATCGCGGCGGCAATGCTTCTCGGCCTGTCCGTCTCGGCAGCAGCCCAGTCTGTTACGCCGATGCGCGGCGTGGTCCGGGGTTTCGCCGATCAGTTCGCACTGCGCGTCACCGTCGGAAATCCCTATGACACACCGAAGGCTTTCCTTATCCGTCTCTACGACGAGAATTTTCAGCCGGTGCCGGGCGTCATCTTTCCCCCGGTTCTGAGGCTCTTCCCCAATGACACGCGCCAGGTGACGGCGCGCATTGCCTTCGATGGACAATCCCAGCGCAAGATCAGGCTGTGTGCGGAAGCCTTCTCGGACACATCGGCCACAACAACAATAAGGACACAGGTATGCGGACGCTTTCTTGCGCAGCATGTCTCTGCGCCCTAGCGCTGTCATGCCTCGCCGGTGAGGCAGCCTGGGCCGACAACAACTACTTCCAGAACTATTCGCAGTTCGGCATGAGCCTGCCCACACCCACGATGCCTTCAGGCCAGGATGAGGTGCGCGCCGCAGATGGCACCTCCTGCCGTTCGGCAGTTGGCGGCGACGGCACATTTCTCGATCTTGGCGTGATCGGCTCTCCGGAGAACACCGACATGCAAGGATCAGCGGCGGCCTATGGCCGGGTCGTCGTGCCGCTCGGCTACCGTCCGCCCCGGGTCGATTGCACACGCATCTACGAACTTGAGATTCAGCGCCTGCAGATGGAACTGCAACTGGCGCGCATGGGCCTTTCCGGATCGCTGAATACTGCGGCCGCCAATGTCACTGATCCCTGGGCTGCCGAAGGCTGGGGCAACGGTGCACCGCAACCAGCAGCCGGCAAGCCTGCGGTTCGCGCGGCCCGGAAAACTGCCGCCGCGGGAGTCAAACTGAAGGCCATGGCGGAACCGGTCGAAGATGTGTCGAGTTCGCTCTATTAAGGCTCAAAAATCCGAATGGATTACTCGGAATCATATTTGATCGGCCTATAGGTCCATCGGTGGCGTCGATTGGCGTTTTCCCGCTCTGCGCGCGATAATGCACCATGTCAGGAAAAGCGACCCTTCTCGATTTCACCGGCAAGACGGCGGACCCCGCGCTTGCCATCTGCCAGAAGCACGGCAACAGGTCTGATGCCCTCCTGGAAATCCTGCATGACCTGCAGCACGAACAGGGCCATGTGCCCGAGGCCTCGCTGCCGGTCATCGCCAAGGCGCTGAACCTGTCGCGCGCCGAGGTCTATGGCGTCGCCACCTTCTATCACGATTTCCATTTCAAGCCGAAGGCCGCGCATGTGATCAAGATCTGCCGGGCCGAGGCCTGTCAGTCCATGGGCGCCCGCGAATTGCAGGCCATGGCGGAAAAATTCCTCAAGGTGAAACTGGGCGAGACGACCGCCGACCGCCAGATCACGCTGGAAGCAACCTATTGCCTCGGCCTCTGCGCCTCCTCGCCCGCCATCATGGTGGATGAGCGTCCGGTGGCGCGCGTCGATGCCAAGACCTTCAAGGCCATCGTTGCGGGGCTGAAATGAGCATGAAGATTTTCATTCCGCGCGATTCCGCCGCAACCGCCGTCGGCGCCGATGAGGTGGCCAGGGCCATTGCGCAGGAAGCCGCCGCGCAGAAACTCAGTGTACAGATCATCCGCAACTCGTCGCGCGGCATGTTCTGGCTTGAGCCGTTTGTCGAGGTCGAGACGCCGCAAGGCCGCGTCGGCTATGGCCCGGTCAGCGAGAAGGATGTGAAGGCCCTGTTCAAGGCCCGCTTCCACGAAGGCAAGCCGCACAAGCTGTCGGTCGGCCTTGTGGAGGAGTTGCCCTATCTGAAGAACCAGGAGCGCCTGACCTTCGCCCGCGCTGGTCTCACCGACCCGCTCTCGATCGACGATTACCGCGCCCATGGCGGCTATGAAGGCTTGGCAAAGGCGCTCACATTGGCGGGTTCCGCCATCGTCACGGAAGTCACGGATTCAGGCCTCCGCGGCCGCGGCGGTGCGGGCTTCCCCACCGGCCTCAAGTGGAAGACGGTGCACGACGCCAGGGCCGACCAGAAATATGTCTGCTGCAACGCCGATGAAGGCGACAGCGGCACCTTCGCCGACCGCATGGTGATGGAAGGTGACCCCTTCATGCTCATCGAAGGCATGACCATCGCCGCGCTGGCATCGGGAGCCACCAAGGGCTTCGTCTATATCCGCTCGGAATATCCTGCAGCCATCGCCACCATGAAACAGGCAATCATCATTGCCGAAGCGGCGGGTTTCCTTGGCCAGAATATTCAGGGTACGGACAGATCGTTCAGGCTCGAGGTCCGCCGCGGGGCCGGCGCCTATATCTGTGGCGAAGAGACGGCCATGCTGGAAAGCCTCGAAGGCAAGCGTGGCATGGTGCGCGCCAAGCCGCCGATCCCGGCGCTGCAGGGCCTCTTCGGCAAGCCCACGGTCATCAACAATGTGCTGTCCTTTGCTGCCGTGCCCTTCATCCTCGCCAAGGGGGCCGCCACCTACAAGAATTATGGCATGGGCCGTTCGCATGGCACGCTGCCCTTCCAGCTCGCCGGAAACATCAAGCGCGGCGGCCTCGTCGAGAAGGCCTTTGGCGTCACGCTCGGCGAACTGGTCAATGATTTCGGCGGCGGTACGGCATCAGGCAAGAAGGTTCGCGCCATGCAGATCGGTGGCCCGCTCGGCGCCTATGTGCCGGCGGCCCAGCTTGGCATGCCCATGGACTACGAGACGTTCGCCGCCAATGGCGCAATGGTGGGCCATGGTGGCATCGTCGTCTTCGACAGCAATGTCGACATGGCAGCCCAGGCCCGCTTCGCCATGGAATTCTGCGCCATTGAGTCCTGCGGCAAGTGCACGCCCTGCCGCATCGGTTCGACGCGCGGCATGGAAGTGATCGACCGCATCACCGCAAACGAGGAGCGCGAGGCCAATCTCACGCTGCTCGAAGACCTCTGCCAGACCATGACCGACGGCTCGCTCTGCGCCATGGGCGGCCTCACGCCCATGCCGGTCATGAGCGCGCTGAAGCACTTCCCCGAGGATTTCGGGGCGAAGAAACCCAGAATGAAGATGGCGGCGGAATGACCATGTCACAATCATCGCATCTTTTGCCCGCATGTTCTGCGGCCACGGCATATGACGGATCGAAGGAGCCACGCACATGACTCTGATCAAGGAAACCGACTACGGCACCCCGAAGTCCAAGAGCGAGGCGCTTGTCACGCTGGAGATCGACGGCCTCGAAGTGAGCGTGCCGGAAGGCACCTCCATCATGCGCGCCGCCATGGAGCTTGGCACCAAGATCCCCAAGCTCTGCGCCACGGACTCGCTCAACTCCTTCGGTTCCTGCCGCCTCTGCCTCGTCGAGATCGAGGGCCGCAAGGGCACGCCCGCCTCCTGCACCACGCCCGTGGCTCCCGGCATGAAAGTCCGTACACAGACGGATCGCCTCGCCGGCCTGCGCCGCGGCGTCATGGAACTCTACATCTCCGATCACCCGCTCGATTGCCTCACCTGCGCCGCCAATGGCGATTGCGAGTTGCAAGACATGGCGGGTGCCGTCGGCCTGCGCGATGTCCGCTACGGCTATGCCGGCGACAACCACGTGTTCAAGTCGCGCGAAGGCGGCGAAGAGAATTTCCGCTTCAAGGCGAAGGATGAATCCAATCCCTATTTCACCTTCGATCCGGCCAAGTGCATTGTCTGCTCACGCTGCGTCCGCGCCTGCGAGGAGGTGCAAGGCACCTTCGCGCTGACCATCGATGGCCGCGGCTTCGCCTCGCATGTGTCTGCCGGCATGGATGAGGGCTTCCTGAACTCGGAATGCGTTTCCTGCGGTGCCTGCGTCCAGGCCTGCCCCACCGCCACGCTCAGCGAGAAATCGGTGATCGCCAAGGGCCAGCCCGAACATTCCGTGGTCACGACCTGCGCCTATTGCGGCGTGGGCTGTTCCTTCAAGGCCGAGATGAAGGGCGACGATGTGGTGCGCATGGTTCCCTACAAGGACGGCGGCGCCAATGAGGGTCACTCCTGCGTCAAGGGCCGCTTCGCCTGGGGCTATGCCACCCACAAGGACCGCGTCACCAAGCCGATGGTGCGCGAGAAGATCACCGATCCCTGGCGCGAAGTGAGTTGGGATGAAGCGATCACCCATGCCGCCACCCGCTTCAAGGCCATTCAGGATAAATATGGCCGCACCTCGATCGGCGGCATCACCTCGTCCCGCTGCACCAACGAGGAAGTCTATGTGGTGCAGAAGATGATCCGCGCCGCCTTCCGCAACAACAACACCGACACCTGCGCCCGCGTCTGCCATTCGCCCACCGGCTATGGCCTGTCCAAGACCTTCGGCACCTCGGCCGGCACGCAGGATTTCCGCTCTGTCGAGGAAGCGGATGTCATCATGGTGATCGGCGCCAACCCAACCGACGGCCACCCGGTCTTTGCCAGCCGCATGAAGAAGCGCATCCGCGCCGGCGCCCGCCTCATTGTGGTCGATCCGCGCCGCACGGATTCGGTCAAGAGCCCGCATGTGAAGGCGGATTATCATCTGCCGCTGATGCCGGGCACCAATGTCGCCATCGTCAATGCCATGGCGCATACGATCGTCACCGAAGGCATCGAGAACAAGGCCTTCATCGCCGAGCGCTGCGACACGGAGGAGTTTGGCCGCTGGGTTTCATTCATCCGTGACCGGAGCAATTCGCCGGAGGTGCTCGGCCCCATCGCCGGAGTCGATCCGGAAGCGATCCGGGGCGCGGCGCGCCTCTATGCCACCGGCGGCAATGCCGCGATCTATTATGGCCTCGGTGTAACCGAGCACAGCCAGGGGTCGACCATGGTCATGGGCATGGCTAATCTCGCCATGCTCACCGGCAATATCGGCCGGCGCGGCGTCGGCGTGAACCCGCTGCGCGGCCAGAACAATGTGCAGGGCTCATGCGACATGGGTTCCTTCCCGCATGAATTCCCCGGTTACCGCCATGTCAGCGACGACACGGTGCGCCAGATGTTCGAAAGCGTCTGGGAAACGACACTTGATGCCGAGCCGGGCCTGCGCATCCCCAACATGCTCAATGCCGCCGTGGAGGGCACCTTCAAGGGCATCTTCGTGCAGGGCGAAGACATTGCCCAGTCCGACCCCAACACCAAGCATGTGACGGAAGCCCTCGAGAACATGGAATGCGTGGTGGTTCAGGATCTCTTCCTGAACGAAACCGCAGCCTTCGCCCATGTTTTCCTGCCGGGCACGTCCTTCCTCGAGAAGGACGGCACCTTCACCAATGCCGAACGCCGCATCAACCGCGTCCGCATGGTCAAGAAGCCGCTCACCGGCAAGCACGAGTGGGAGGCCGTGTGCGAACTGGCCCGCGCCATGGGCTACGACATGCACTACAGTGATCCGTCCGAGATCATGGACGAGATCGCCGCCGTGACGCCGACCTTCAAGGGTGTCTCCTTCAAGCGCCTCGACCAGTTGGGTTCGCTGCAGTGGCCCGTGAACGACAAGGCACCGGACGGCACGCCGATCATGCATGTCGGTGGTTTTGTGCGCGGCAAGGGCCGCTTCATGATCACCGAGTATGTGCCGACACCGGAACGCACCAACCGCGAGTTCCCGCTCATCCTCACAACAGGCCGCATTCTCTCGCAATACAATGTCGGCGCCCAGACGCGGCGCACGGAGAACGTGACCTGGCATCCGGAGGATGTGCTCGAGATTCACCCGCATGACGCCGAGGTGCGCGGCATCCATGAGGGCCAGCTCGTATCGATTGCCAGCCGCATGGGCGCCACATCGCTCCGCGCCACCCTCACCGACCGGATGCCGCAGGGCGTGGTCTACACGACCTTCCATCATCCGGTGAGCGGCGCCAACGTGATCACCACCGAGTTCTCGGACTGGGCCACGAACTGCCCGGAATATAAGGTGACGGCCGTGCAGGTCACCCTCTCCAACCGCCAGTCCGACTGGCAGGATGAATGGGAAGAGCGTGAGCGCGAGAACAAGCGCGTGGCGGCCGAGTGAAAGGCAATCTTGCGAGTTCCCGCCCTTTCCTGACGGAGGGGGACGAGGGCCCGCAGGCTGCGGGCAACACGCATTCGCTGAGCGTCACCGGCTCGCTGTCTGGCAGGCCCGCCACATGGGCGCTTCCCGAAGAGGTGCCGGTGGCCCTGCTGCTCAACAGCGCGCCCTATGCCGTGATGATGGCGACGCCTGCTGATCTCGAGGATTTCGCCATGGGCTTCGCCCTGTCGGAAGGCCTTGTGAAGCGCGTGGGCGACATTGCCAATGTTCTGGCCTTTCCTTCCGGCGAGGGCTTCACTGCCGATATTGCCGTTGCTGAGGGGAAATTGATCCGTGAACGGATGGTTTCACGGACGCTTGAAGGCCGGGTCGGTTGCGGGCTATGCGGCGTTTCCGAGATGGCCGACGCCATCCGCATGCCGGAAGGACGCCTTGGCATGGCGGCGCTGACGCCGGATGCCATCGCCCGCGCCTTTGCCGAACTGCCGCGCTTCCAGCCGATGAATGCTGTCAACCACACGGTCCATGCTGCCGCCTGGGTATCGCCCGAGGGCCGCATCCGCTTTGCGCGCGAGGACGTGGGCCGCCACAACGCCCTCGACAAGCTCATCGGCGCCATGGCGCGGGCGGGATCTGATCCGCGCGACGGCTTTGTCGTCATGTCGTCGCGCTGTTCTTTCGAACTGGTGCAGAAATGCGCCATCGCCGGCATCGCCGCGCTGGCCACCGTATCGGCCCCCACAGCGCTGGCCTGGCGGCTGGCCCGCGAGGCCGGCCTGCAACTCGCCGCCCTGTCGAAGCAGGGCGTCATGATCTTTGAAGGAGAATAGGATGGAAACCGGCGACATGGTGCGCATGGCCAACCAGATTGGCGACTACTTCAAAGGTTATGGCGAGGCCGAAGCGGTCAAGGAAATCTCCAACCACATGAATGCCTACTGGGAGCCACGCATGCGGCGCAGTTTCTTCGCCTTGCTCGATCAGGGCGGTGAAGGCCTGAGCGATATCGTCAAGAAAGCCGCCAGCAAGGTGAGGCGCCCGGCCGAGGCCGCCTGACGCTGGCCCTCAGAACTTCACCCGCGCATAGGTGGCGCGGTGGTCGCTCGGCCATGGCGTCACGATGAGATCGGCCAAGGGCGCCTTCTCGCCGACGATCCCGGCCTTCAGCACTTCAAGCTTCTCTGCCTTGGCCAGCGCATAGTCGATGCGGTCATGGTGGTCGTCGGTCACGGTCGGTTCCGAGGTGGGCGTCCAGGTGAAGCCCGGCTTGGCACCGGCATCGGGGAAGATGGCGCGATAGGTATCGACAAAGCCCTTTTCCTCGATGGCCTTCACCGTGGGCCAGGCCACGACCAGCGGCTGGTGCTTGGCGTCAACGGCCGCCTGGGTCCAGTCGCGGTGCGATGGTTCGTTGAAGTCACCGAAAACAAATGAGGCGTCCGCCGCGCCTGCCGTCTCCATGTCGGCAAAGAGCAGCTTCAGGCCGGGCCCGCGCGTATCGGCAGCCGACTTGATGGCCTCGTCGGCCGTCTTCAGGAAGGGATAGGGGCCATATTCGATGTTGAGCAGCTGATAAGGCTGGTAGGGCGCATCATCGAGGTGGATGTTGAAGACATTGACCTTGCGGCCGTCGACATCGAGGGTCACGCCCGTGTCATTCGGCAGGCCCTTGGCGGTGATCGGATAGCGGCTCAGGATGGCGTTGGACCAGAGCGCGTCATTGGTGGCCGTCTGCTCATAGTAGTGAAAGCCGAGGGCGGCGGCGATCTTGCCAGCAACGCTCTCGCCCTGCGGCGGGCAGGATTCGGCGGTGCAGTCCTCGCCTTCCAGCTTTGTCTCCTGAACGCCGATGATATCGGCGCCCACGGCCTTGATCACCGCCACGGTCTCATCAACGGGCTTCTGCTCGTTGCCGCCGCCGCCCCAGATGTTGAAGCTCATCACGGTCAGTTCGGTGGCGAAGGCGCTGGTGGATGAAAGGGCGAGCGCGGCAAGGGTGGCAAGGACGGTACGGGTCATGGCGGTTCTCCTCACGGCAAATCTCACCACGAAATGCGACGGCTGCGCAACGGCGCAAAGCCCCGGCCCGGCTAAACCTCCGCCTGCACCATGAGCACGAAGGGATCGTCGACAGCCCGGCGGAGGAGCGCCAGATAGCGGGCATGGGCCGCCATCGAGGCATCGATCCGCCCGAAAGCCACATCCTCGCCCAGGGCCTGGATCGGCACCAGAACGATGGGTGTCGAAACCGGGGTCAGTTGCGAGCCACGGCCAAGCTGCAGCGTGGTCAGCAGCCCATACATCTCGCCCGCGATGGTCGGGCGCGAGAGGATGGCGAGGCGGTATTGCCCGTGGCGGTTGGTGACGAGATAGATGTAGCCCGACTGGTGCGGCACCGACACGGCGCCATCATGCTTGAAATCGGCATCGATGCGCTCGGACTCACGATAGGCCAGATGCGACAGCGTCGAATCCCAATGGATCTCCGTCATATATGTATAGAGCGAGGCCGGATTGCTGAAAGAGGCCCGGATCGTCACGTAGCGGCCTTCCAGCCATTTCACGGCGGGGCGGGCATAGTTGCCGAGCGCGTCGGGGGCGACGGCCATGTCCTGGTGAAAGCTCATGCGTGGCTTGCGCAGGCTGTGGCCCAAGGCCTCTTCCAGCCGCACAACCGTGGCCAGCGTGAAGGGGCGCTGTCCGGCGAGGCCCTTTTCCAGCGTCGACAGGCTGATCTTGGCCTTGTCGGCAAGATGCTGCCGCGTCAGCCGCAGCTTGGCCAGTTCCTCGCGAATCGCCGCGCTGATCGACCGGTTCTCATCGGCCGAGAGAAGTTCATCCGTCATCCGTCCCGTTCACCCTGTCCGTACTGCCCCGCACGCTTCCGCACATTCCCACACAGGGCCGGACAGGGCAACACGCCGCTGGTGGATTTCGACCGAAGAAAGACGGAGTTCACGTTTAAGCGACGGATCGCACTGGCTTAATTGATCACCCCGGGGGCTAACCCGGAGGAACTCAATGACACGCACGCGGCCTGCTGGTGGCCCAAACAGCCAGCTCAAATCCACACTCGATACGCTCATGGCCTGGATCATCCTGGCCGTCATGGCCCTGGCCGCCGTTGCGGGGGCTGCGGGCGCCACCCAGACGGCAAGCGCCGTCCGCCCCGGAGACATGACCTCCGGCAGCCTGCTGCTCAAGCGCAAGGATGGCGGCTATATCGAGGCGCCGCGCCTCGGCTCTGACTATACCGTCAGCATCTCCGGCCCCACGGCCCGGACTATTCTCACCCAGCGCTTCTCCAACCCCGCCGATGGCTGGGTCGAAGGCGTCTATGTCTTCCCGCTTTCCGAGAACGCCGCCGTCGACACGCTCAAGATTGTGGCCGGCGAACGCATCATCGTTGGCGAGGTGAAGGAAAAGCAGGAAGCCAAAGTCATCTACGAGAAGGCCAAGGAAGCCGGCCAGACCGCCGCCCTCCTCGAACAGGAACGGCCCAACATCTTCACCAACTCGGTGGCCAACATCGGCCCGCATGAAACCGTCGTGGTGCAGATCGAGTATCAGGAGGCCATCCACCAGTCGAACGGCACCTATGACCTGCGCCTGCCGCTGGTCGTGGCGCCGCGCTACAATCCGGCTCCGGTGATCCAGACCGTCGATTTCGATGCCAGCGGCAATGGCTATGGCGTCTCGGTCAGCGACCCGGTGCCCGACCGTGACCGCATCACGCCGCCGGTGCTCGATCCCGCCAAGCACGACCCGGTCAACCCCGTGTCGATCTCGGTCAAGCTCAATGCCGGCTTCTCGCTGGATGAGGTCAAGAGCGCCTATCATCCGGTGAAGATCGTCAATGACGGCGACATGGCCCGCAGCATCACGCTCGATGCAGCGGAAGTGCCGGCCGACAAGGACTTCGTGCTGACCTGGACTGCCAAGGGTGCTGCCCCGCAGGTGGGCCTCTTCAAGGAAACCGTGAACGGCAAGGACTATCTCCTCGCCACGGTGACGCCGCCGTCGGTTGCCCCCGTGGGCCCGGTCAAACCGCGCGAGACGATCTTCGTCGTCGACAATTCCGGCTCCATGGACGGCCCCTCGATGGTGCAGGCCCGTGAAGCCGTGTTGCTCGGCCTCGACAAGCTGACCCCTGCAGACCGCTTCAACGTCATCCGCTTCGACGACACTTTCGATGTGCTGTTCCGCGATGCCGTTCCGGCTGACAAGGAGCACCTCGACCAGGCCCGCATCTTCGTGAAGTCGCTCAACGCCAATGGCGGCACGGAAATGATCGCACCGCTGAAGGCAGCCCTTGTCGACAGCAACCCCAATGACCGCACGCATCTGCGCCAGGTGGTGTTCATGACCGACGGTGCGGTGGGCAACGAGCAGGAGCTCTTCGCCACCATCGGCCAGAACCGCGGCCGCTCCACCATCTTCATGGTCGGCATCGGCTCGGCACCCAACAGCTACCTGATGACGCGCGCCGCCGAGATGGGCCGTGGTACCTTCACCTTCATCGGTGACGTGGCCCAGGTGAAGGATCGCATGGACGAGCTCTTCACCAAGATCGGCCAGCCAGTGGTGACCGGTCTGGTGGCCGAACTTCCGGGTTCGAACGCCGTACTTTCGCCTTCGGTCCTGCCTGATCTCTATCGCGGCGAACCGGTGCTGATGATGGCGGAAGCCCCGTCACTTGCCGGTGACCTCAAGGTCTCGGGCATGATCGGCGAGACGCCATGGAGTGTCACGCTGCCGCTCGCCCGCGCCGCCAATGGCAACGGCATCTCGAAGCTCTGGGCGCATCGCAAGATCACCGAGATCGAGACGGCGGCAACGCTCGGCCAGCTGGCACCGGATGAGTCCAACAAGCTCGTCCTGGCCGTCGCCCTCACCCACCAGATCGTCTCGAGCCAGACCAGCCTGATCGCCGTCGACAAGACGCCGAAGCGTCCGGCCGGCGAGAAGCTGACGCGTGCCGACATCCCGCTCAACCTGCCTGCCGGCTGGAACTTCGAGAAGGTGTTCGGCAAGGACCAGCCCGCGCCTTCGCCGCAGTCGCCGAAGGAACGTGACGCTGCGCTTGAGGGCTTCACCCAGCTTGCCGTGCTGGAAAAGCCGGTGACCTCGGCCAGCGCTCCGCAGCAGGTGAACCTGCCGCAGACGGCAACGCCCTCGCTGCTGCTCGGCATCATGGGCCTGCTGCTCTCGCTGGTGGCCGCCGTGCTCCGCTTCCTGGCGGTCCGTAGCAAACCCGTTGGAGTGTGAACGTGACTGCGTGTCTCACTTCACACCTGGATGGCCCGGCGAACCCCCGCCGCCGGGCCATCCTAAATCTCCTCGCCCTTCTCTGCCTCGCAGGAGCCGTCGTCATGATGGGCAAATCCAGCTGGATCATGCTCAAGGCCGAAGTGGCGCAGGTGCTGCTCGACAGGGCCTTCACCAAATCGCTGGCAAGCGGCGAGGCGGTGAAGGCCTGGGGCTGGGCTGATACCTGGCCGGTAGCGGAGATCCGCATCGCCCGGCTTGGCACCCGCTCGATCGTGTTGCAGGGCGCATCCGGTGAAGCGCTGGCCTTCGGGCCGGCGCTCCTCAACGAGACCGCCAGGCCCGGCGAGCGCGGCACATCTGTAATCGCCGCCCACCGTGACACCCATTTCGCATATCTGCGCGATGTCGTGGTGGGCGACGTGATCTCGGTCACACGCAGCGACGGCCTCACCTTCACCTACAAGGTGACAGGCATGCGCGTTGCGGACTGGAACCGCAGCGGCATCGACCGCCACGCCCCCGGCTTCAACCTCGTGCTTTCGACCTGCTATCCCTTCGATGCCGTGACACGCGGCAACGAACGCTACATCGTCGAAGCGGAGTTGATCTGATCAGGCCGTCAGGCGCTGGTCGTATTCCTTGCGCAGGCCGCTCCAGCTGTCCCAGAAGGGTTGCGCTGACTTTCCTTCCGTGATGGCCACGAGCACGTCGACATGGGCATGCCAGCCGGCACTCACGCTGAGCAGCACATTGCGGTCGGTGATGCGGCGGTGCGTGATGGTGAAGAGCACATCCCGCCCCCGCGGCGTGAGATCCCATGTCACTTCGGCCTTCTCGCCAAAGGTGAAGACCAGTTTGCGCGGCGCCTCGAAGGCCAGGATGAGGCACTTCATGCGGTTCTCCTCGGGCATGCCTTCCGGCCGCTTTCCGGCTGCGATGCCGAGTTCATCATTGCGCCAGACGAACTCGAAGGAGGAACCGGCTTTGGGCTCCATGACACCCGATGCGAGCCATTTGCGTCGGAGATCGCTGTCCGTCAGGTAAGACCAGATGCGCTCGACAGGGCCGGGCAAGAGGCGCTCAATGCGCAGGGTCGTCGGTTCGGTGAGAACGCCATAGGCGTCCAGCGTGGCAGCGTCGGTCATTGCAGTTTTCCTTTCTTGCGAAGAGTTGCAGCTTTCTTGTCGTCCGCGCGCAGGAGGTGCTCGAGGGCATCGAGGCGTTGCGTCCAGAAGCGCGTGTAGAAGCTCAGCCATTCATGGGCGCTCGAGAGCGGCCCCGCCTCCAGGCTGCAGACATGGGTGCGCCCGCGCACCTCGCGGCGGATAAGGCCCGATGCCTCCAGCACCTTGATGTGCTTGGAAGCAGCGGCGAGCGACATGTCGAAGGGTGCGGCAAGCTCGCTGACGGTGCGCTCACCCTTGGCCAGTTCATTCAGAATATGCCGGCGGGTGGCGTCTCCCAGGGCGTGAAAGACCGAGTCGAGCTGTGTTGTCTGTAATTCAACCATGTGGTTGAATGTATGCGGGGCCGGAATAATTGTCAACCGTTTGGTTGAATTATTTCAGATGGCCTTGTCCGGCGCTGGCATCTTCCCTGCTCCAGATCCGGCAAAGGCCGCGGTGATGGCTGCCCGCCGCTTGAACACCAGGAGCCAGACAGCGGCCAGAAACAGCGCGGCGGGCGAACCAGATGGTTGAACGGGTGATGCCCCAGGTCACCCAGGAGCTTCCGTGCGGCACTCCCTTGCACGGTGCTCAATATCCGCGCCGCTTGGCGCGCGGCAGCTTCCAGATATGGAGCCAGAGCTCGTCGACGGTGATGCCGGTTTCCGGATAGACTTGCCCCTCGACGCTGATGCCCGCTTCGCTCACCGTTTCCTTGCGGCCCGAGACAAGCGGATGCCACCAGGGCAGCTTCTTGCCTTCATCGAGCAGCCGGTAGGCGCAGGTCGCGGGCAGCCAGCCAAGACTGCCGACGTTCTTCGGCGTCAGCGTCACGCAGTCGGGCACGCGCTTCGCCCGGTTGGGGTAGTCGGTGCATTGACAGGTCTTGAGATCGAGCAGTTTGCAGGCCGCGCGCGTGTAGAGAAACTCGCCCGTATCCTCGTCCTCGAGCTTGTTGAGACAGCAGCGCCCGCAGCCATCGCATAGGCTTTCCCACTCGGCGCGCGTCATCTCTGCAAGGGCTTTGGTTTTCCAGAACGGCTCGGACATTGAGTTTGCATGCGCCTGCGCAGTGGAATCTGTCAACGCGGCCGGGAAACCCGGCGAAGCTCTGGGTTGATTCCATCCTCAGACAATGATTCAACAAGGAATCTCAAGATATTGATATATAAATAATAAATGATGCAGGAAGCATGCGCATGCGACCTCTGCGAGCGGCGCGGACAGCCATGATTTCGCCGCCAGCTTCGGCCAAAGCATTCTCATGCTTATGGGCAGTGTTGCGGGTTCCAAGAGTCGGTGAAAGCCGCTAACACAGGCTCTTCCCAAGGTGATCAGTGGCCAAGCTCCCGACACGCAACTTCCTGTTCCGCTCGCTCTGGTCGGGCGATGCCGTGTTCTCGAGCAGCATGTTCGAGATCTGGGACGGCTTGAAGCGCGCCGGCTCGGCCTATTCCTCCTTCCTCTACCGCTACTTCAAGATCACCGGCCCGATGCGCTGGATCGTCGATATCGCCGACGACATGGCGACCTTCGGCACGGCCTTCGCCTTCCTGCTCATCGCTTATGCCCTGCCGCCC
The DNA here is from genome assembly GCA_020161855.1 of Pseudomonadota bacterium. Classification (GTDB taxonomy): domain Bacteria; phylum Pseudomonadota; class Alphaproteobacteria; order Rhizobiales; family Aestuariivirgaceae; genus Aestuariivirga. The sequence goes on along the minus strand of JAIUNJ010000004.1, from coordinate 139,210 downwards.
TTCTCTGGCACCGGAGACTGGTGGAACCGCGGCCGCGAATATGCGGTGACCTTCACCGATCCCAATGGCGAGGTGATCGGCATGCGCGGCATCAGGCAGGACGATGCCATCCCGCTCGACGAGATCCCGCCGTACCTGATCAAGGCCGTGCTGGCCACCGAAGACGCGCGCTTCTTCGACCACTTCGGCGTTGACATCTACGGCACGCTGCGCGCCATCGTGCAGAACACCCGCGCCGAGGGCGTGCGCCAGGGTGGTTCGACGATCACGCAGCAGGTCGCGAAAAACATCTTCCTCTCGCCTGAGCGCACCATCCGCCGAAAAGTGCACGAGGCCTTCCTGTCGCTGTGGATCGAAGCCCGGCTCTCCAAGGAAGAAATCCTGAAACTCTATCTCGACCGTTCCTACATGGGCGGCGGCACATATGGCGTCGAGGCGGCCTCGCAGTTCTATTTCGGCAAGTCGGTGCGCGACGTGACCCTGCCGGAGTCAGCAATCCTCGCGGGCCTCTTCAAGGCGCCGACAGGCTATGCCCCGCATGCCAATCCCGAGGCCGCCCGCGCCCGCGCCAATGTGGTGCTCTACCGCATGCTCGATGCGGGCTTCATCACTCAGGGCGAAATGCTGAAGGCGCGGCGTGAGCAGCCGACCATCGTGGCCCGCCGCCGCGGTGCCGCTCCCGACTGGTATCTCGACTTTGCCTATCGCGAAACGCTCGATCTTCTGCAACAGTACCGCATCACCGGCGAATACGTGATCGAGGTGAAAACGGCGATCGACATCCGCCTGCAGGAAGAGAGCCAGAAGGTGATCAACGAGTTCATCGCGCTGGAAGGGCCCGCGGGCAACTTCGAGCAGGCGGCGAGCGTCACCATGTCTCCTGACGGCGCCATCCGCGCCATCATCGGCGGCAAGGACTATGGCGAGAGCCAGTTCAACCGGGCCACCGACGCCAAGCGCCAGTCCGGTTCGGCCTTCAAGCCCTTCGTCTATCTCGCGGCCCTCCTCGAGGGATACAAGCCCGATGACGTGATGGTCGATGGCCCCGTGGCCGTCGGCGGCTGGTCGCCCAAGAACTACATGGGCCGCTACGGCGGCAAGACCACGCTGACGACGGCGCTCGCGAAATCCTACAACTCCATCCCGGTCAAGCTTTCGGTGGCGATCGGCCGTCCGGCCATCATCAAGACAGCGCATGACATGGGCATCAAGGGCGAGCTTGAAACCTGGCCGCCCATGGTGCTGGGCACCAGTGCACTGACGCTGATGGACCTCACCACCGGCTATGCCACCTTCGCGCAAAGCGGCAAGCTGGCGCGGCCCTATACCGTCCTGGAAATCCTCAGGCCGACGGGTGACATTCTCTACAGCCGGGCCCGCTCAAGCGTACCGGCACCGCAGGTGGCCCCGGCCGAGAAGGTGGGCGAGCTCAATCACATGATGGCGGAAGTCGTGAAGCACGGCACCGGCACCAAGGCTGACCTCAAGACAACACCGCAGGCCGGCAAGACCGGCACCAACCAGTCCTATCGTGATGCCTGGTACATCGGCTTCACGGCCCATTCCGTCACCGGCGTATGGGTCGGCAACGATGACTTCTCGCCGATGAAGGACATCACCGGCGGCCTCATCCCGGCCCCCATCTGGAAGCGCGTGACCCAGGTGGCTGACCGCGATGCCCGGCCAACGGCACTCGCCGGCATTCCGCTCGATGCCTCCTTCATCCAGGTGGCCGAGGCCCATGCTGCCGATGATCCGGATGCGCCGCTCGCCGTCGATGAAAAACCCGATCTTTCGGAGGAATCCTCGGCCGCGCCCAAGGGCGAAGTGGAGGATGTGCTGAACGGCATGTTCCAGCTCTTCGAGAAGGATGCAAAGCCCATCGGCAAGCGCAAGGTGGAAACGGCGAAGCCCGCCAATACCGCCGTCCTCACCATCGAGCCCGCGGTTCCCGCCACGCTGGAACTGCCGAAAACCAACACAACCAGCACCAGCAAGCCTGGGCGCAAGAACCTGATCGACACCTTGTTCGGTAAAAAGAAGCCCGCCGACAAGAACCAGAAGAAGAAGAAAAACAGCGGGCTTGATTTTTGAGCCGGGAAGTGGTGCGGGAGTGCCTGGGGCTCCTTCTGGGCAATCGGGGCTGATCGGAACTGAATGCGTGGCTTTCTCCATATCCTGCTGGCCATGATCGTCGGAACGGCGGTCGGAGGGATTAGCGCCATTGGCATGATCGAGAACTTCGGTCTGATGGCCGTGGCCGGCAATCCCCACTGGCAGGAGCGCCGCGCCGGCCCCGGCGAGCCCTTCTCGCCCTATTCCACCGGCTATTTCATCGAACAGGGCCGGGTTCCGCCGCCGGCCAGCGCCCGCTTCTTCGTGCGCACCACCGATGATGACGGCAGCCTGATCCGCGGTGAATGCGTCTATGTGGTGGGCGGCGTTCCGCTCGAGGCGCGCTGGTGGACCATGGCGCTCGGCAATGCCCAGGGCCGCTTCAACGCCATCGGCGCCGCCGACGTGATTCTCGAGGGCGATGGCAGCCTTCGCCTCTTTATCGCGCCCTATCCGGTGCCCGGCAGCCGCATTCTTTCGCCACCGGGCAGCACGCTCACGCTCACCTATGTCGTGCATGAACCGCAGGATGTGGACATCCCCGTGGTCCTGCCGACGGTCAAGAAGGTGAGCTGCTGAGATGTTCAGGTTCTACTGGTTCACGCTCTTCCTGCTCACGGCCATCGCCTCGCATGCAGCTTACGTGCTCTTCGTGCCGGGCCGGACCTTCGACGACAAGCTGGTGCAGACCGTGGGCCCTGACAGCAGCAACCGATTCCTCATCCTCAGCAGCGACCAGGCACAGCAGCTCGTGCCTGCCAGCGGGCCCAGCGACATCGTCGGCCTCTGCCGCTTCGATCTCAGCAAGGGGCCGGTCGTATTGCAGACAACACCGCCCAAGGGCTTCTGGACGCTCTCGGTCTATACCGAGACCGGCACCCAGGCCTATGCACTGACGCAATCGCAGGTCGGCGACTCCTTCGCCGTCGAGCTCACCGAGAACCCCGACATCATCAAGAAGTTTCTCAGCGCCGTCGATGCCACGCAGGCCGAACAGGAAGCGATCAGCAATGAAGGCTGGCGCATCAGCGTCTCGGACAAGAAGGGGCTTGCCGTCGTCTGGGTGCCGCTCGCTGATCATGTTTTCAGGACGGCGGCCGAGGCGCGCCTCAAGACGAGCCGCTGCGGACCAAAGTCCGCGCAGGTCAGCGGCGGCTGATCCTCCTCTTCCGCGCTGGACAATCCTCTCGCTTTCGGTTGGACTGGCGCCTGCAGCCCGAACACGGGCGCAGCGGGGAGGATCATCATGGCCAATGACACATCAGGCATCGAAACATTCCTTGCGCAATGGATCGCCGCCTTCAACGCCCACGACCTCGATGCGCACATGGCGCTCTATCTCGAGGATGCCACGCTTTTCGGCGCCGTCGATGAATTGCAAGTCGGCCGCGCTGCCATCCGCGAGTATTTCAAGGGGCGCGCACCCGATGTGAAGGTGAGGGTCTATCCCATGCCGCGCGTGACGATGCTGTCACCCGACATCGCCGTCACCGCCGGGCATGTGGATTTTGCCGATGGCGATACGCCGGTGCCCTATCGCATGACCTGGGTGCTGGTGAAGCGCGGGGGCAGCTGGCGCATTGCGCAGCATCACGGCTCGCCCCGCCGCGGAAAGTGAAGTCAGAAGGCTCGGGAAGGAAGCAATAGCTCAGTGCTTGCCGGCGCGCACGCGCTTGTCCGGCGTATTGGGCTCCGGCACTTCGGGCACGCTGTCGAGGCGCTCAAACCGCACGCCCGGGAAGATAATGATCTCCGCAACACCCTCTGCCTCGCTCTTCTTGCGGGGCTGTCTTTCACGCAACTGGAATTCAACGACCAACGCCATGAACTCTTGCCTCTGATTTCATGAAGGGCTTGCAACCCTTCGTCCATGAAGCGGTTTTTGGGTATTGATAGTTAACAAACACCTAATCAGATGCAGGGGAAGACTTCAATCATCCAACTGTTGCAGACCTGCAAGGCCGGTGCGGTCCTCAACCTCGACAAGCCAGAGATCGGAATCGATGCGCCGCGCCCGCTGCATGCGCTCGGCAATCTCCGGCCAGCTCACGCGCCGCCCGAAACCATTGCTGAAGCGGCGCTCGCCCTTGTCGTCGAAGGCAGGGCCCGGCGCCGGTGACAGCAGGTCATAGCTGCCATCGAGATGATTGACCGCCACATGCAAGGCACCGGCTTCGGCAGCGCCCTTGTGTACCACCGCACCATATTGTCCGCGTGTCTCGCAGGCCCTGAGAAAAGCCTGCACCCAGAGTTCCGTCTTGAGACGCGGAACATCCGTCATGGTTATTGCGCCGCGACGGACTGGCCCGATTCGACAGCCTTGAGGGCTGTCATGAAGGCGGCGTTGATTTCGCCGTCCATGGACAGGCCGTTCTCCAGTTCGAACTGAAGAATGGCAGATTTCGTACCCTCGCCGACAAGCCCGTTGCTCTCGCCCGGATCATAACCGAGGCGCGCAAGCCGCATCTGCACATCGAGAATACGCAGGCGCCTGTCGTCCTGGGCGGGCTGCTTGGCCGCAGCCTTCACCGGCTTCGCCACCACCTTCACAGGCTTTGCCACGGCAGGAACTGTCACAGCGGGATCGACGCTCCCTGTCTGGTTCGCGGCCTGCTGCACTTTGCGGGTGAAGCGGATCTTCTCCAGCAGTTCGGGGCTGGCCCGGCCATCGACAACGAGGCCGTTCTCCTCCTGGAACTGCTTGATGGCGAGCATCGTCTGGGCGCCCATGACGCCATCGACAAGCCCGCGATACTGCCCGGTCGCCATCAGCTCGCGCTGAATGTCCTCAACGGCAGGATCATACTTGATGGTGATGGTCTTGGGCACCGCATGCTGGGGTGCGGGCACGACAATGCTGGTCGTTGCCCCTTCCGGGATTTCCGCCAGGAGATTCTCCAGGCTGCGCGGCTGGTGCGAACCGTTGAAGGCATTCCAGACAATGGCACTGCCAAAGCCAAGGGCCACGAGCAGCAGCAACGCCGAGCCGGGCCGAAGGCCCCGCCGCTCATCTTCATAAACATCCGGCGTTTTCTTCCTGGCGCGCGCCATACTCAACTCACCTTCGACTCGACCGGCACTTTGCCAAGCTCTGGTTAACACGTCCTTTCCCGAAGCTGTCGCGGCCCCATTCGTAAACAGCTTCCTAACAAGTTGAGTCGAAAGCAGGGCCGCGCGGAAAAGCCATGGCAAGTGGCCGCTGCTATTGGAAAGGCATCCAACAATCACCGGATACAGGTGCAAGGATGGGGATGCTGAAAAAGACAATCGTGCTGGTGGCCCTGATCGCCGCCATGCCTTCGCCGCCAGATGACGGGAAGACTCCGGCTGCGCCACCGATGGCGGCGGCCAATGTCTTCGCCTATGTCACGGCGGCGGCCGACACCTTCGCCGATGTGCGCGGCTTCTGCCTGCGCAATCCCGGCGTCTGCGTCACCGCAAATAATTTCGCCGTCACGGTCGAAGGCAAGGCCAAATACAGTGCCAAGCTGATCTATGAATGGGCCAACGAGGCAACTGGCGCCTCGGCCAGCGAAATACCGCCGCTGCCCTCCGATCTGGCAGGGATTGACGCACTCGCCACGGGCTCGTCGCCGCAGACCAAGCTGGCGGAATCGCAATCGACCCTGACGCTGGAAGATCTCATTCCCGAGTGGCAGGCCCCGCAGGGCTGACCGCTCAGGTCTTTGCGCCGGCTTCGGCGAAAGCCGCCCGTGCCTGTTCCATGGCCGCCGCGTTTTCTTCAACCCATGTCCACAGCTGGCAGATCACAGGCCCGAGCGAACGGCCCAGTTCCGTGCGGCGATACTCCACCTTTGGCGGAATGACCGGGTGAATGGTCCGTGTCACCAGGCCAATGCTTTCCATCTGGCGCAGGGTCTGTGTGAGCATCTTCTGGCTGATGCCGGGAAGCGCCTTTCGCAATTCTCCGAAACGTTTTGGCCTGCCCTGTGCCAGTTCCTCGAAGACCAGCAGCGTCCATCGGTCCGCGATATAGCCGATCAGTTCGCGTGACATGCGATCGACACTCTCCGTGAAGGGGGGCACGTCGCAGCCCCAGTCATCGGCGTTGGCGGCCGAGGGCAAACCCGCCTGCGTTTCCTGATCCATCACGGTTTCCTTTCGGTGACTGTCTCACCTTTTCGTGGCTACGGATATTTTGGGTGCCGTCTTGCGGCTGGCAAGGGCAAAATTACTTAGGGCTTCTTCACAGGAGAAGCACAACATGAAAATCAACATCATCACAGGCGGCAGCCGCGGCCTCGGCAAATCGATGGCCCTCAACCTCGCCGAACAAGGCCAGGATTCGATCATCACCTACAACAGCAGGAAGGCCGACGCCGACGCGGTGGTCAAAGAGATTGTTGCCAGGGGCCGCAAGGCTGTGGCCCTGCAGCTCGATGTGTCGAAGCCCGAAAGCTTCGATGCCTTCGCCGCGCAGGTGAAGGCGGCATTGGCCCAGACCTGGAAGCGCGACACGTTCGACCATCTCGTCAACAATGCCGGTATCGGCGCGCCGGGGCCCATTGCCTCTGCCAGCGAGGAAACCTTCGACCAGCTGATGACCATCCATCTCAAGGCGCCGTTCTTCCTCACACAGAAGCTCCTGCCGCTGATGACCGATGGCGGACGCATCATCAATGTGTCCTCCGGCCTCGCGCGCTTTTCCTATCCCGCCTATGCGCCCTACGCGATGATGAAGGGCGGCATTGAGGTTTTCACCCGTTACCTCGCCAAGGAGCTGGGTCCGCGCCGCATCTCAGCCAACACGTTGGCGCCGGGTGCAATCGCTACTGATTTCGGCGGCGGTGCCGTGCGTGACAATGCTGCTTTCCGCTCACAGCTTTCCGAGCAGACAGCCCTTGGCCGCGTCGGCGAGGCTGACGACATCGGCGCGCTGGCGGCGGCCATGCTGTCCGATGATTTCCGCTGGGTGAACGGCCAGCGCATCGAAGCTTCGGGCGGCTTGTTCCTGTAAAACCGGGGAGAGGGATGGCGGCGTGGCTGTTGAGTTCATCCGCGCGCCATCCTATCTCGTCCCCCATGGACCAAGCTGCACAGCACTTCACGCTCGACGACCTGAAGTCGGACTTCGCCATCCTCGACGACTGGGAAGACCGCTACCGCCATGTGATCGAACTCGGCAAGGCCCTGCCGCACATGGAAGAAGCCCTGAAGACACCCGCCACGAAAGTGAGCGGTTGTGCCAGCCAGGTGTGGATCTTCTCGCGCGCCGTGCCTGGCCCGAAAGGAACCCTGCTGGCGCTCACAGGCGACAGCGATGCCCTGATCGTCAAGGGGCTGATCGCCGTAGCCTTTGCCATCTTCGCGCCTCTCACCGTGCAGGAGATTGTCGCCACCGATGCCGTCGCCATCTTTCGCGAACTGGGCCTGAGCGAGCATCTCACACCACAACGCTCGAACGGGCTCGCCTCCATGGTAGCGCGCATCAAGGCAGATGCCGCGGCGGCGCTGAAGGCCTGATCTCCGGCCTGGAGCCGGGTACGGCCCAATGGCCGATCCGCTGCGGGCCGCCATGCCTGAGCGCAGGCTTCAGCCCATAATGGCGCGCCAGGCGCGTGAGTGCGAGTGCGAGGATGGCCTTGCCGGAACGGCGTGGCAGCGCCAGTTGCCGCTCTGCTTCCTCAAGACCCGCCACGAGGCAGCAGACGTGGAGCAGGATTCCTGAAAGCTCAGGCCCCACCGCCGAGAGGGCCGCATGCACTTGCTGGCGCGCCGACAATGCCGCAGCACTCAGCTTCTCGACGGCGTTGTCGCTCATCCGCCAGTGCTGGCCACTGCCACCTTCCGCGGCCGCATAGTTGACGGTCACGCGCTGTGAAAGCTGCGCCCGCTCATAGTCCCGGCGCAGGCGCTCGCCACCCCTGATCTGGGCATCGTCAAAGAACGGCCTGCCATCTTCACGCTTTACAAGCGAAAGCCGCGACAACGGGCTTTCAGACATGTTGGTCACCGGGGCTGCCCGCTGGCTCTGCGGCCGCAGCAGGCCATCGTCGCCGGCAGTGAGGAGCCCGCGCGCGGCGAGGCCCGCGATCATGCGCGTCTTGTAGCGGGAAACGGGCGAGGACCTCTGTGCCGCGCCGGTCAGAACGTGCCAGGCATTCTCACGCCAGAGAAGCGCACCACCACTGCGCAGGAGCGAATCGAGGAAGGCGGCCGCCCGCTTCGGGCAGTCGCCGAAGTGGCTGGCAGGCTTGGCGTTTTCAGTGATGTCCGGGTGAATGCGCATATGTTTATTCTCCTGTTTAGAGAATTCATATACTCATTCCGAAACTAGGAATCAAGAGAAGGTTTAGGCGATATGGGCCAACCCGTCATCCAGCCGGTCGCTTGCCGTGAGGAAGTGATCGTAGCAGAGCACCATGCCCACGCCCTTGCCGCTGGTGCGCAGTGGCAGGCGCAGCCAGTATTGAACGAGGTGTTCCTTCTGCACGCGCGGCCCCTTGACGATGCCCTGCGTCGGCACACCCTTGCCGATGGTGCGCTGGAACGCCGCCATCCAGTAGGCATGCTTGTCGGCCCAATCGAGATCGCGCAGCGTGAGGCCGGTGATCTCGCGCTCGAAGATATCGCGCAGCCGCGTGCCCGCCAGGCGCACACGGCTCAACGAGATATCGCTTGCCACTTCAACGAGGCTGATGCCCGGCAGCATGCGTGGAATATCAATGGGGTTGATGTCGCTGCGGGCCGGCATGGATTCGCCGCGCGCCTGCGCTACCCAGTAGTCATAAAGCTGACGCTGCTCCGGCACTGCCAATTGTGCCCGGAACGCTCGACCGTCCTGTCCCACGCTTGCCGCCCTTTGTCCCAAATCAGCGCCGCCGCCTGATTCTTAAGTTGTTATGAATCGGCGGCGGACTCGGCGCAAGAGTCAGGCAGTTGCACGGGGCAATTATTTTGCCTTCTTTTTCGGCTTCCGTCCGAGGCCGATGCTCTTGGCGAGCTTGGAACGCTTCTCGGCATATTTCGGCGCAACCATCGGATAGTCCGGCGGCAGGCCCCACTTGGCGCGATACTGCTCGGGTGTGAGATTGTACTTCACACGCAGATGACGCTTCAGAGACTTGAAGCGCTTACCGTCCTCAAGACAGATGATGTAGTCGGGAAAAATCGACTTGCGGATGGTCGACTTCATCGGCGTGATGGCACCGACACCTGCAGGAAGTTTTCCGTCGGCCGCTGCAATCAGCGCGCCATTCACTTCCGCGATCAGCTGCGCAAGGTCGGCACGGGGTACATCGGCGCGCGTAACATAGGCGGAGACGATTTGAGCGGTGAGTTCAATCGTATTGGATGATTTTTCCATGGTTCCTGTCAGTAAGAAGTTGCTGTCCCCAGAAGACTTCCCATTAAACCAAGTTCAGATCATGGCAAGATACAATATCGCGAGCGTGTTGAGCAAAAACGCGGGGTTTAGTGCACGGGCGCGTAAGGCCCGGACTTCTTCACGGCCCAGTCCCAGTATGTGAGAAGAATGCGGGCCTTGTTCGAGGACAGCGTGTCGAACATCACCTGCAATTCGTCAATGTCCCTGTCCTGATCGAGAAGTGGCAGATCGCCGCGCTTTAGAGCCTTGAGCAAGTCTCCCAGGTTGCCACGCGAGAAACCTGCAACCTTGAGCATGACGACAATCGCTTCGCCGGCCCGGTCCGAAAGAATGCGCAGCACGCATTCCTTGCCGACCTGTAATGCTTCGGCAAATTTCGCGGCGGCGGAGTCGACCTTGCCCTTGCAGGCGTTGCTCAGGGTCTCGACCATTTCACCAAGCGAAAGCCTGTCGCCGGAATTGTCCTCGCCTTGTGTCGAAAGTGTAATCTTGAGGATCTTCGTCAGGGTCTCGGAATCGGTGAGGAAGCGGTTGAGCAGGAAGCGGCGCAGCTGCGACGGCGCTTTCCAGAACAGCTCAAAGGCATAGGGTGCTGCGAGATCGGCGCGCGTGCTGAGCGGTGCAAGCACGTCGGGCATGTCGCCCGCGAGATCAATCAGAGCGGCAAAGCCATCATGTGAAATCTCCGCCTGGGCGTTGCGGACAAGGGTCAGGATCACGGAAGGATCATGTGTTGCGATCAATGCACCGCTCACAGCGGGCGAAAGCTTGCGGCGGCGTGCCAGCATGCGGCGCTTGCCGGGATTTTCCTCCTGCGCCACCATGATGAGATCATTCTCACTGATGTGCATGCAGTTCTCAAGCAACGGCCCCGAGACTTCCGGGCGCGGATCGCGCAGCAACTTGCCGACGATCAAATGCGGCGGGTTCTCCATGATCGACAGCCGTTCGGCCAGCATGATCAGGGGCTTCAGCGCCAGCTTGGGTACGAGGCGCAGCAGCGTATCGGCGGCCAGCGCGCGCTCCTGAGGCAGGCCAGCGCTGCTGCCGGAAGACATCATGTCGAGTAGCGAGCGCGCCACCTCCGCCGTCTCGGCCTCCTCGGAGGACATGGCGGGCAGTTGAGGTGTGTAGATCTTGCCTTCCGGCAGTTGCGCCGGCTCTTCCGCCACTTCGGCTGGTGGCTCGGGCTCGATGCGCGACAGGTCGTGCTCGACGGGAATTTCGACGGCCCTGTCGACGGCAATGCCCTGGAGCGCGGCAAACTCCTCCGCCTCCTTCAGGTACTGCGCCCGCTCCTCAACGGTGGGCAGCGAAAGAACCTGGCGCCACACATTCTCAAGGTCGAGTTGTTCGAGCCGTGCGGTTGCATCCTCGCGGAGGCGCTGCTGCACTTCCTCCATGGACGGCGCGACGATGCCGGGATCCAACTCCTGCACCGGTTCGGGCGGCGGCGGCGGTGGGGGCGGCGGCAGAATTTCCGGAAACTGCAAGGCAGACGCCGGGGCGCTCACGGCGGGCGTGCTGCTGAACAGGCCTGAGAGGCGGCGCTGCAGGGAGTCGAGCCCCTCCACCGCTTCCTTTTCCATCTTGGCAAAGGGCGACGAGCCAAAAATCGTCGGTGCCGGCTGGGCAGGTACCGGTGGTTCGGGCAGCACCGCCTGAACCGGCGCCTCCTCAACGGGGGCTGCCGGTTCGGCATCCAGTTGCGGCATTTCGGCCACAACAACCGGCGCGGCCGGCACATCAATCTCAGGCTCTGCGGGTGCAGGCTGCACAACGGCCTCAGCCACCGGTTCCTCCGGCGGGGGCACGTCCAGTACAGGCTCGACGACAACCGCCTCGGCAACAACCGCTTCGGCAACACGCGGCGGCAGCGGCTCTTCAGTGATAACAGGGGCAGGTGCCGCCACGATGGGCGCAGGTGCGGCAGGCATGGCCGGTGCCACGGCCACGGGTTCAACGGGCTTCTTCAGCCTTTCGGTCAGGGCACGGAAGCGATCGGCGCCAATGGCCTTTCTGGGCGGGCTTGCCGTAGCAGGAGCCAGCACGGGCGCCACAACGCCGCCGTCAAAGCCAGACTGACCCGCCAAATCGGACATACGAACCGGAAATCCTTTACTCCGGTGATGATCCTTGGCGCGGAGTTCTTCAAACTTGCTAAATCAGGGGCAATTCAGGGGAGTCGTGTGGTTAATGATTGGGCTCATGGTAAACAGCCGGTAAATTCCCCGTCATGGCCACTGGCGTTCGGCGCCCAAGGGCCCCACATTGGGCCAAGCAAAAAGGATCCCCCATGAGCAAGATCGAAAAATCTGATGCCGAATGGCAGAAGCAGCTGTCGCCCGAGTCCTTCTGCATCACCCGCCAGCATGCCACCGAACGGGCTTTCACCAGCCCCCTGAACAACGAAAAGCGGAAGGGCATGTTCGCCTGCATATGCTGCGGCAAGGAGCTCTTTGGCTCTGACGCCAAGTTTGATTCCGGCACGGGCTGGCCGAGCTTCTTCAAGCCGCTGGCGGAAGACTCCGTCGGCGAAACCGAGGACCGCTCCCTCTTCATGCGGCGCACCGAAGTGCATTGCGCCGACTGCAATGCGCATCTCGGCCATGTCTTTCCCGATGGACCGCGCCCCAGCGGATTGCGCTATTGCATCAATGGTGCGGCCCTGACCTTCAAGCCTGATGAGACCTGATGACTGACATCTTGACTGCCCCGCCCCAGGCGGAGAAGCGCCGTGTCACGGAAACGTGGCACGGCTACACCAAGACCGACGACTACAAGTGGCTGAAGGCCGACAACTGGCAGGCGGTGATGCATGACCCGAGCCTGTTGCCGGCCGACATCCGCGCCTATCTCGAAGCCGAGAACGCCTATACCAAGGCCACCATGGCGGACACCGAGGCGCTGCGCGAAACGCTGTTCCAGGAGCTCAAGGGCCGCATCAAGGAAGACGATCAGTCCGTGCCCGCGCCGGATGGACCTTATGAATACTACTCGTCCTTCGTTATCGGCGGTCAATACCCACTTCTGAAGCGCAGGCTGCGCAATGGCGGCAGCGAACAGGTCCTGTTCGACTGCAACGCACTGGCCGCAGGCAAAGACTATTTCTCGCTGGGCGATGTGGCCCGTTCCATGGACCACAGGCTTGCCGCCTGGACCTATGACGACAAGGGCAGCGAATTCTACACGCTGAAGATACGCGACCTCGACACGGGCACCGACCACGCCGACCTTCTGGAAAACACATCGGGCGGGGCCTGCTGGTCAGCCGATGGCAAACACATCTTCTATACCCTGCAGGACGACAACCACCGACCACTGAAAACCTTCCGCCACCGCCTCGGCACGGCGCAGAAGGATGACGTTCTCGTCTTCGACGAGAAGGATACCGGCATGTTCACCGGCATCGGCACCACGCAGTCGGACCGTTTCATCATCATCAGCGTCCATGATCACGACACATCGGAATGCTGGCTCATCGAAGCCGACAGGCCGGAAGAGCCGCCGCGCCTCGTGGCGCCGCGCGTGCCCGGCATTGAATATGACATGGAGCATCACGGCGACCGCTTCATCATCAAGACCAATATCGGCGGTGCGGAAGACTACAAGCTGGTGACAGCACCCGTCTCCGATCCATCGCCCGCAAACTGGGTTGATCTCGTGCCGCACCGGCCCGGCATCTTCATCGTTGGTTTCGCCATCTTCAAGGACTGGCTGGTGATCCTCGAGCGTGAGAATGCCCTGCCCCGCATTGTCGTCCGCAACATGACAGATGGCGCGGAGCATCGCATTGCCTTCGACGAGGAGGCCTATTCGCTCGGCCTCGGCGACATGCGCGAATTCGACACCGACACGCTGCGCTTCTCCTATTCCTCGCCAACGACGCCGGCCCAGGTCTTCGACTACAACATGCGGACGCGCGAGCGGGTTCTGCGCAAGACGCAGGAAGTGCCTTCCGGCCATGATCCATCGCTCTACATGGCGCGGCGCCTGCTGGCCCCGGCCCATGACGGCGAAGAGATTCCGGTAACGCTGCTCTACCGCAAGGATACGCCGCTCGACGGCACGGCACCGCTCTGGCTCTATGGCTACGGCTCCTACGGCATCTCCATGTCCGCGGGCTTCAACACCAACATCCTGTCACTGGTGAATCGCGGCTTCATCTATGCCACCGCCCATATCCGCGGCGGGCAGGAGAAGGGCCGGCGCTGGTACAAGACCGGGAAGCTCGACAAGAAGATGAACAGCTTCCGCGACTTCATCTCCTGCGGCGCATTTCTTGTCGCGCAGGGCTTCACCACGCGCGGCAATATCGTGGCGCATGGCGGCAGTGCCGGAGGCCTGCTCATGGGTGCCGTCGCCAACATGGCACCTGATCTCTTCCGTGGCTTTGTATCAGAAGTTCCCTTTGTCGATGCGCTCACCACCATGCTCGATGACACGCTGCCGCTGACGCCACCGGAATGGCCCGAATGGGGCAATCCCATCGAAGACAAGGCCGCCTATGAGGCAATCGCCGCCTATGCGCCCTATGAAAATGTTGCGGCCAGGGCTTATCCCCATATCTTCGCGCTGGGCGGCCTGACTGATCCGCGCGTGACCTATTGGGAGCCCGCCAAGTGGATCGCCAAGCTCCGCGCCATGAACACGTCGCAGAATCTGCTTCTGCTCAAGATCAACATGGGGGCTGGACATGGTGGTGCCTCGGGCCGCTTCGACCGGCTCAAGGAAGTGGCGGAGGTCTATGCCTTCGGGCTTAAGGTGACGGGGAAGCTTGATGCTGCTTGAGGCCAACAAATCGTCCCTGCTTCTGGTCGACATCCAGGAACGGCTGCTGCCCGCCATGGCGGAACCGGAACAGGTGGTGGCCAAGTCGAAAATCCTGCTCGCAGCGGCGCGGGAGCTTGGCCTGCCGGTCACGATCTCCGAGCAATATCCAAAGGGGCTTGGCCGCACCGTGCCGGAACTCGCCGCCAATGACGCGGCGACCCTTGAGAAGCTCACCTTCTCCTGCTGGCGCGACAAGCCGATGAAATCGCATTTCATCAATCTGCATGAAAAGGGCAGGCCGCTTATCATCGTGGCCGGGATCGAGGCCCATGTCTGCGTACTGCAGACCTGCATTGATCTTTCCAATGCCGGCTTCGGCGTCTTTGCCGTGACCGATGCCATGTCCTCGCGCAAGACGGCCTCCGCCGATCTTGCCTTCAAGCGCCTGCGCCACGCCGGAATCGAAACGGTGAACACCGAGATGGCGCTCTTCGAGCTTCTTGGCCAGGCCGGAACCCCGCAGTTCAAGGCGCTCTCGGCCCTCATCCGATAGCAGCATCTGGCCTTCTGAAGTGCGCCCTTTGGCGATTTGACTCTGCCGGTGCGCGCCTGCGAAAAGGCGGCAAGACAACAGACAAGGTTCATCATGGCCAAGCTCGCCGACTTCAACTGGGAAGACCCTCTCGACCTCGAAAGCCTGCTCAGCGAAGACGAGCGCATGATCCGCGACTCGGCGCGCGCCTTTGCCGCCGACAAGCTCATGCCACGGGTGAAGAGCGCTTTCCGTGAAGAGCGCTTCGACCGCGAGATCATGAATGAGCTGGGCGAGATGGGTTTCCTGGGCGTGATGACCTCGGATGCCTATGGCGGCTCGGGCCTCGGCTATGTGGCCTATGGTCTTGTGGCGCGCGAAGTGGAGCGCGTGGATTCCGGATACCGTTCGGCCATGAGCGTGCAGAACTCGCTGGTGATGCACCCGATCGAGGAATTCGGCTCGGAAGCGCAGAAGAAGAAGTATCTGCCGCGCCTTGCCACGGGCGAGATCGTCGGCTGCTTCGGCCTGACGGAGCCCGAAGCTGGCTCCGATCCCGGCGGCATGAAGACCCGGGCGAAGAAGATGAGCGGTGGCTATGTGCTGAACGGCGCCAAGATGTGGATCACCAATTCGCCGATCTCCGACATTGCAGTCGTCTGGGCGAAGGACGAGGCGGGCGATATCCGCGGCTTCATCGTGGAACGCGGCGCAAAGGGATTCTCGACACCCGAGATCAAGGGCAAGGTCAGCCTGCGCGCGTCGATCACCGGCGAGATCGTTCTCGACAATGTGGAAGTGGGTGAGGATGCCATGCTGCCCAAGGCCAAGGGGCTTGGCGGTCCCTTCTCCTGCCTCAATAAAGCGCGCTTCGGCATCGCCTGGGGTGTCATGGGTGCAGCGGAAGACTGCTGGCACAGGGCCCGGCAATATACGCTCGACCGCAAACAGTTCGGCCGGCCGCTGGCCGCCAACCAGCTTGTGCAGAAGAAGCTCGCCGACATGCAGACCGAAATCGCGCTGGGCCTGCACAGCTGCCTCTCGCTGGGGCGCGGCCTTGAGCGCGGCACGATCGCACCGCCCGCCATTTCTCTCATGAAGCGCAACAACTGCGGCAAGGCACTGGACGTGGCCCGGGCCGCCCGCGACATGCACGGCGGCAATGGCATCTCGGATGAGTATCATGTGATCCGCCACATGGTGAACCTCGAGACGGTGAACACCTATGAGGGCACGCATGATGTGCATGCGCTGATCCTCGGCCGGGCGCAAACAGGCATCCAGGCTTTCATGTAGGCGTAAGGCCGCCGTTCAGAGATAGGCGCCGAGATTTTCCCAGAACAGCTTGGCGGCCATCACCAGACAGACCAGCACGAGCAGCGGCCTGATGATGGCCGCGCCATTCCTGATGGCAAGATGGGAGCCGATCTGCGCGCCGATGAACTGCGCCACGCCCATCACAAGGCCAACCGCCCAGATCACATGCCCGCCAATGATGAAGATGATGAGGGCTATGATGTTCGAGGTGAAATTGAAGAGCTTGGTGCGCGCCGTTGCCTCGAGAAGGCCGAGGCCGAAGAGCGAGACCTGCGCCAGCATGAAGAACGAACCGGTGCCGGGGCCGAAGAAGCCGTCATAGAACCCGATCACCGGCGCAATGCCGAAGGTGAAGGCGGCGAGCGGCAGCCGGGCGGCACGGGCCTCATCGGACAGCCGCGGTGCCAGTGCGAAATAGATGGCAACACCGACCAGCAGCACGGGCATGATGATCGAAAGCGTGTTGCGGGGCGCATAGGACACGAGCAACACGCCCAGCGCCGAACCCACAAGCACGCAGGCGATGGTCGCAAGATGCTCCTGCGGCCTCAGGAGGCCGCGCTTCCAGAAGGCAAAGGTTGCCGAGGCCGTGCCGAAACTGCCCTGCAGCTTGTTGGTCGACAGCGCTGAAATGGGATCAAGGCCGATGATCAAGAGTGTCGGCAACGACAGCAGCGCGCCGCCACCGGCAATGGAGTCGATCAGGCCAGCGAGCAACCCCACCAGCGCGAGGACGCCATAGACCCACAGGTCAAGATCCATGATCAGGCAGCGGGCATCAGGATAGCGAAGAGCTTGCGCAGATAGCCATGGGACTGCCAGGCATTGGGCGCCTTGTGCGGTACGAAGAAGGTTTCGCCTGCCACGAAATCCTCGCTACCACCTGCGCCATCGGTCAGGGTCACGCGGCCTTCCAGCAAATGCATGAGTTCCCAGCGCGGAAACTCGATGAGCTTGCGGGTGTAAGGTGTCGTATCCCAGACGCCGACGGTGAAGCGGCCCGCAACGGCTTCGTAGTAGTCCTTCGTATGCTGCGAGGGCGGCGGAGATGACAGCAGGACAGGAGGCGCCGGCGGGGTGGACGGCTCAAGCTTCGCCTGATGATCGAGCTTGATGGTGTGAAGGCCCTTCGGGCCATCGCCCGGGTCATCAAGGATCACAAAAACCTTCCGCATACGGACTTTCTGGATCCACTTGAGCTTCAGGCCCTTGGGGATGACAAAACTCTCGCCCGCGCTGATGGTGGTCTCCCGGTCTTCCTCCCGGATCGTCACCGCGCCTTCGAGCACAAGCATGAACTCGTGCACCGGATAGACCATCCAGTGGCTCTCGTTGACATCCTGTTCCCAGACACCGGTGGAAAGGCCAACGGCCTTGTCTTCATAGAAGATCTTGCCGTGATTGACCCGAGTGCCCGAGGCGATGTCGCTTTCGGCATAATCGGGCCAGCGTTCCAGTGTGGCCTTGTGGTCGATGCGGATGATGGAAGATGTGCTCATGGCCCGAGCATAGCGGGCCTGGCGCGCAAAGGGCAAGGCGAGGGCCGAATGTCAGGCTTCGGCTTCAAGCCCCGCAATCACCATGCGGATCATCTGGGAGATGGCGGCATCGGGCTCGACATGCGGCGGCATCTTGCGGTCGAGGCGCAGCATGGCCATGCCGTGCACTGCGGACCAGACCAGCATGGCCCCGTATCTCGCGTTCTGCGGGCCGATCACTGCCGTCACCTGCCGCTCCAGCTGCTCCCAGGCCGCGAACATGGCGGTGGTCAGATGCGGGGTCGGGTCAAGCGTGTCGCGCTTCCCGAACATCAGGCCATAGACGGCGGGGTTCTCGACGGCAAAACGCACATAGGCGCGCGCCATAGCCGTCATGCGGGCCGGGGCCGACTGGTCCGGATTGTGATCGGCAGCGGCATCGAGGGCCGCAACGAAATGTTCAAAGCCCCGGGCAGCGATCTCCGCGAACAACACGCCAAGGGAGCCGAAATGATGCTTGGGCGCGGCATGGGAGACACCCGCACGCCGGGCAATCTCACGCAGGGAAACCTCATCAAGCGGCAAATCGGACAGAGCCTGCTCACCCGCCAGGATCAGGGCCTCGCGCAGGTCGCCGTGATGATAGGGCCGCTTCTCGGCTTGCAGCATGATCGTTGCCTAATCTGAGTCGCATAATCTTTACAATGGAAATATATCTTGACAGCGAAAATATCAGAGAATAGATGTTTTCACTGTCAATATAAAGAGCGCCCGCCGTGTCGGCTGAAACCGTCTTTTCCATCGCCAATCTCACCGCCCTCTCAGGCTGGCTCGTTCTCGCCCTCGGAATCATCCTGCGCCGGCCGCTGCTGCATCACGTCCTGGCCGGTCTCGCCTGGCCCATCGCCCTCTCGGTCCTCTACAGCGCACTGATCATCTTCTTCTTTGCCGATGCGCCGGGCGGCTTTGACAGCCTGGCCAACGTGAAACTGCTCTTCTCCTCGGACTGGGCGGCACTTGCAGGCTGGGTGCACTACCTCGCATTTGATCTCTTCATCGGCGCCTGGATCGCGCGCCAAGTGCTGGCGCAGGGCCTGCCCCGGCTCATCCTCATGCCGCTGCTGCCGCTCACCTTCCTTTTCGGGCCTGCAGGTTTCCTCGCCTGGCATGCCACGCGGCTCGCGCTGAGCCGCTCAACCGCTTCATCAAACTGAGATACGCACATGACCGATATCCTTGCGCCCGCCCTGCCCTCATTGCGCCAAGCCCGCCTGGCGCGAATGCTGCGCGACATGGCTGAGGGCTCGCCGCTGCTCACCCGCCACGCCCTTGCCATGGCGGCGGGATTCCTCATCTGTCTGGCCTTGCCGCTGGTGGACGACCGGCTCTTCAACGGCATCAATGTCTGGCACAAGCCGGCAAAGTTCTTCCTCTCGCTCTCTGTCCATATGGCGACCCTTGCCTGGGCGCTGTCGCTCATCCCGAGGCAGGAGCGCAACGCGCCGCTCATTCGCTGGTCCACGGCTGTGTTCATCACGGCGGCCTGGCTGGAGATGGCCTATATCACGCTGCGGGCAGCGCGGGCCGAAGCCTCGCATTTCAACACCGACTCCGCCTTCAATCAGGTGCTCTATTCGCTGATGGGACTTGGCTCCCTGAGCCTGACGATCGCAACGGGCCTGATCGGCTTTGTCCTTTGGTGGCGGCGCGGCAGTGATGTCTGGTGCGAAGCCGCGGGCCTCGGCCTCATGCTTGGGGCCGTGCTCGGCACCGTCACCGGCCTTGCCCTCGGCTCCGGCACCAGCCACTGGATCGGCGGAGACCAGACCGATGCAACGGGCCTTCCGCTGTTCTTCTGGTCCACCACCGGGGGCGATCTGCGGGTGGCGCATTTCATCGGCCTTCACGCCATGCAACTCGTGCCGCTGGCAGCCCTCACCGGCCGCCGTGGCCTCATCTACGGCATGGCCGGGGCCGTTTTAGCCCTCACAATTGTGGCCTTTGTCCAGGCGCAGATGGGCATTCCGCTCCTGCGCGCCTGAGTTTTTTGAGCGTTGCGAGCGCCATCCTTCACGCCTACATAGGGCCTTCAAGCCTAAGGAGACTGACGATGGCCCTCGAACTGCCCGCCCTGCCCTACGCCTATGACGCGCTCGGCCCCTACATGTCCAAGGAAACGCTGGAGTTCCACCACGACAAGCATCACCAGGCCTATGTGACCAACGGCAACAACCTGCTCAAGGACAGCCCGCTGGCTTCCAAGTCGATCGAGGAAATCTGCAAGATTGCCTATGCGGAGAAGAACGCCGGCCTCGTGAACAACGTCGGCCAGCACTACAATCACATCCACTTCTGGAACTGGATGAAGCCAAACGGCGGCGGCAAGAAGATCCCCGGCAAGCTCGAAAAGGCCATCGAGAGCGATCTCGGCGGCTACGACAAGTTCCGCACCGATTTCGTGCAGGCCGGCGTCACCCAGTTCGGTTCCGGCTGGGCCTGGCTCTCGGTGAAGGATGGCAAGCTTGCCATTTCCAAGACGCCGAACGGCGAGAACCCGCTGATGCATGGCGCAACGCCGATCCTCGGCGTAGATGTGTGGGAGCACAGCTACTACATCGACTACCGCAACCTGCGCCCCAAGTATCTCGAAGCCTTCGTCGACAATCTCATCAACTGGGACCACGTGGCCGAGCTCTACGCCAAGGCCTGAGGCAGAGACGAAAACACCGCTCCCCTGCTGCGGCGGGGGAGCGGGCTTCTCCGGTCCAGCGGGTGTGACCGGTCCTGTACGAAGCCCGCGCCTTACGATTCCCTCCCCGGGAGGGAACACCATTCTGGAACAGCCTTGTCTCTCACTCCCATTTTCGATGGCCACAACGACGTTCTTTTGCGTCTGTGGATGAAGAAGTCAGCCAATCCCGCAAAGGAATTCCTCGACGGTGACGGCGAGGGCCACATTGATTTTCCGCGCACCAGGCAGGGTGGCTTCGCAGCAGGCTTCTTCGCCATCTTCGCACCCAGCATTGCGACCAAGACGCCGGACGACGAAGACCTGAACCCGCCCTATGATCCGGAACTGTCACGCAAGAGCGCCTTGCAGCCGACGCTGGAGATGGCGGCGATCCTCAAGGCCATCGAAGCACAAAGTGCTGGCCGCGCCAGGATCTGCCTGAGCGCTGCCGAACTCCGGGACTGCATTGCCACTGGGCGCCTCGGCATGATTTTCCACATCGAAGGCGCCGAGGCGATCGGCGAAGACCTTCAGGGCCTCGAGGAACTCCATGCCGATGGCCTGCGCTCGCTGGGGCCTGTCTGGTCGCGCAAGAACATTTTCGGCGAAGGCGTGCCCTTCCGCTTTCCCTCGACACCCGACACCGGCAATGGCCTTACGGACGCGGGCAAGAATCTCGTTGCCGCCTGCAACCGCCTGCGCATTCTGATCGACCTGTCGCACCTGAACCAGAAGGGCTTCTGGGACGTGGCCAAGCTCAGCAACGCGCCGCTTGTCGCCACCCATTCGAATGCCCATTCGCTCTGCACGTCTTCGCGGAACCTCACTGACGTTCAGTTGCAGGCTATCGGCCGCTCAGGTGGCATGGTGGGCCTCAACTTCGCATCGGGTTTCCTACGCGATGACGGGCAATGGACCAGCGCCACGGAACCCGAGGTGATGATCCGGCATCTCGATCACATGATCAGCATCGCCGGCGAGGACTGCGTGGGCCTCGGCTCGGACTATGACGGCGCGCGCATTCCGGGCTTTATCAAGGACGTGGCAGGACTCCCCAACCTGGTGGAAGCCATGCGCAAGGCGGGCTACGGCGAGACCCTGATCGAAAAGCTGTGCAGCAAAAACTGGCTGCGCGTGCTCGAGAAAACCTGGGGCGCCTGAGCGGCTCAGCGCACGCGGGCGCCGCTTTCACCGTCGAATACGTAGAGGCCGGATTTCTCGAAGGCCACGCCGATCTTGTCCCCGGTCTTGCCGCGATAGTCCTTGGGGGCCTTCACCGTCAGCATGTCCTTGTCGGTCCGCACGGTCACGAGCGTGTGGTCGCCGATCAGCTCGTTGGTGAAGATCTCGCCGGCGATGCTGCCCTTGGCAACCGTCGTCACCGAGCAATCTTCCGGCCTCACACCCAGCACGGCGTTTGCAATCTTGCCCTTCACCGGTGACTTGATCTTGGCACCCGAGGCCATGAACGTATCGCCCGCCAGCGCGCCCTGAACGATGTTCATGGGCGGCGAGCCGATGAACTGGGCAACAAAGAGATTGGCCGGATTGTTGTAGATCTCGGCCGGCGTTGCGAGCTGCTGCAGAACGCCTTTTTCAAGGATGGCCACGCGATGGGCCAGCGTCATGGCCTCGATCTGGTCGTGGGTGACATAGATCGTGGTGATGCCGAGCGACTCCTGCATGTGCTTCAGCTCGGCGCGCATGTGGCCGCGCAGCTTGGCATCGAGGTTGGAGAGCGGCTCGTCCATGAGGAAGACGGAGGGCCTGCGAATGATGGCACGGGCCAGCGCAACACGCTGGCGCTGGCCGCCCGAAAGCTGGCGCGGATAGCGGTTGAGCAGCGTATCGAGCTGAACCTGGCTTGCTGCCTCGCGGATGGCCACGTCCATCTCCGCCTTGTTGACCTTCCGCACCTTCAGCGGAAAGCCGATGTTCTCGGCCACGGTCTTGTGCGGATAGAGCGCATAGGACTGGAACACCATGGAGATGTCACGATACTTCGGCAGCACGTCGGTGACGTCACGGCTGCCGATCTTCACGCGGCCCGCCGTCGCCGTCTCAAGGCCTGACAGAATGCGCAGCGCCGTGGTCTTGCCTGATCCGGAAGCGCCGAGCAGCACGAGGAACTCCCCCGGCTTGATGTCGAGATCGAATTCCTGCAGCACCTGCACATCGCCGAAGGACTTCTGCACCTTGTCGAAAGAGACGGGAACCCCGGGATTTCCACTAGCCATGGACGTCACTCGCTAACCTTTGACTGCACCAAGGAGAACACCCTTGGCGATGAAGCGTTGCAGGATAATCGCCATGATGATCACCGGGATGATCATGATGACGATGATGGCGCACATCTCCCACCAGAGAATGCCCTTCTCGCCGGCGTTCTTGGCCGCCACCATGATCGGAATGGTCTGGGCGCGGGCGGTGGAGAGGAAGACGGCGAAGAGATACTCATTCCAGTTGAGGATGATGGCGAGAAGCGTCGTGGCGGCAAGGCCGGGCCGCGTCAGCGGCAGCACGATATCCCAGAAGATGGCAAAGCGCGTGGCGCCATCGAGCTGTGCTGACTCCTCAAGCTCGATCGGCAGGTTGGCGAAGAAGTCGTGCATGAGCCAGACGACGATGGGCAGGTTGGCCACGGCATAGACGAGGATGAGCGCCAGATGCGTGTCGATGAGGCCGACAGCCTGGAACATCATGTAGACGGGCAGCACCACCACCACCGGCGGCAGGATGCGCTGCGAGATGATCCAGAAGAGAATGTCGCCGTTGCCAAGACGCGCCTTGAAATGCTTGCCGATGGCCCGCACCAGCAGGAAGAACAGCGCCAGCGCCACGGCGGCAGCAAAGAACCAGTGCACACCGGCATAGCTGGTGGCAACGATGGCCAGCAGGGTCAGGGCCACAAAGACCATGATATTGCCGAACTTCGGCTTGTACTGGATGCGCGCCAGCGCATAGGCGGCCATGCTGCCGATCACCATGCAGAGCGCCGTCGCCACGATGCTGATGACGAAGGAATTGGTATAGGCAAGGAAGACCTTGCAGATCTGGGGTTCCATCGGCTTGATCGAGACGATGGGCGAAAGCACGAAGGCTACCGAGTTGTAGGCCAGCAGCACGAACTGCCGCCCCACTGCATAGGCGTCGCAGAATGGATCCTCGGTGAAGATCGAACGCCAGGCATGAAGCGACGGCTGGAAGTCGATGAAGGGCAGATAATGCGGCGCGAAGTTCACGTCCTGCGGCAGCTTGAAGGCCGTGATCACCACCCAGTAGATCGGAAACAGCACAAAGAGCGACCAGAAGAAGAGGATGGCATAGGCGACGATGTTCGCCGCTGGCGACATCTTGCCCACTGCCGGAGGCTCGAAGAGCCGTTCCATCAGGCTGCGATTGGCCTTCTCGAGCTTGTAGGAGGCTTCACTCATGCGTGGACCTTCCGGAGTTGCCTGAGCACGACGTAGTTGAAGAAGGAGGCGCAGAGCACCACAGTCAGGAGCAGCAACAGATAGGCAACGGCTGCCGACTGGCCGTAGTCATTGGCGCGCCACAGGAACATGGATTGCAGGGAGATTGACTCTGTGGCGATGCCAGGCCCGCCACCCGTCATGATGTTTGGCAGATCGACAATCTTGAAGGCCTCGATCATGCGGATGAGAATGACAGTCGCCGCCACGGGAACCACCTGCGGCCAGATGATCTCCCGGAAAATCTGCACGCTTGAAGCGCCATCGACCTGAGCCGCCTCGACATGATCCTTGGGCACATTTTCGAGGGCCGCGAGCATGACGATGAAAATGAAGGGGATCCACTGCCAGGAGTCGCCACCGACGACAAACCAGCGCGCCGCCCAGACATCCGCCGACCAGGCCCAGCTGCCGAGGCCTACCCACTCGAGGAAGGGCTGAAACGGTCCCTTGGTGACATCGAGGATCATCTTGAAGGCGTAGCCAACGCCAAGCGGTGTGATCATCAGCGGGATGAAGAACACCACGCGGAAGAAGTTCTTGCCCGAAATGGGTTGCGAGCAGAGGAAGGCGAGGCCGGTGCCGATCACGAACTGCAACAGGCAGCCGATGACCACATAGAAAAGGGTGGTGAGCAACGTGCCCCAGGAACTGCCGGAAAGCAGCGTGGCGCTGAGCAGCAGCGAAACGCCGATGAAGCCGGCCATCGAGATGAAGCGGCCCACAAGGCCGACCCAGGAGGTCCTGCCGAAGGAGCGGGCAAACCACCAGATGGCAAGCGCCGTGGTGGCGAGAAAGAAAATCCAGCCGAAGGCGCCCATGCCATCCAGCTTGCCAAGGAAATGCACCTGCTCGGCGCCGGTGAACTGTTTCTGGAAGTTCTGGAACCAGACGAAACGGAACTGCAGTCCGTTCGGTGTGAACTTGACGCGGCTGAGCGCGAAAACGATCGAATAGAAGGTCGGGAAGATCGCGAAGATCAGGATGAGGACAACGGCCGGCGCAATGAAAAACGTGCGCGCGTGGCGGTCGAACCACTCACCCCATGTTTCCCCCGGAGGCAGTCCAGCCGGGGATTTCCCCGGCTGGTTATTATATGTGTTCTTAGCCACTGCCGTAAGTAACGCTTACTGGCTGGCGCCGAGGGCAAGACCCTGAGCGGCGATCTGGTTGTCACGGCCAAAGTCGTCCGTGATTTCGTTCCAGCCGTCCTCAATGTTCTTGAGGGCCTCGTCCACCGTGATTTCACCCGCGAGATAACGGGCCAGTTCGCGGTCCAGAACAATGCCGGAGTAAGACTGGGCACCCGGAATCTTGAAGTCCGAAGCCATGTTCGGGTTGTTCAAGGCACCGTTGATGGCTCCCAGATAGTTCTCGGCGAGTTCCTTCGGGAAGCCTGCCTTTTCCCACGGCTCAAGATTGGTGAGCTGCGAGAGGCGGTAGGCGTTGTAGCCGGTCCAGCCCAGGGTCACGTCCACATTCGATTGGGCGGCCTGGTTCATGTAGGACAGGAAGTCGTAGGACGCCTGCTTCTTCTTGGCATCAGCCTTGGCGTTGATCGCGCCAGCCCAGCCACCGAAAGCTGCGAATGGCGCATAGTTCACGCCGTCGATCGCGTACGGAGCCGTTTCAGCGCTCACAGGCACAAGCTTGCCGGTGGCACGGTCGAGCACTTCCTTGGTACCGACAGCGGCGAGGGCGTAGAGCTTGCCCTTGATGGCGCCGGCATCAGCCTCGATCTGCAGCGGGCCGGGATCACCCCAGTCGATTGTCAGACCGCAACGGCCGGCCTTGACCACCGCGCGGGTGTCGCCGATGTCGTGGTTCAGCTCTTCAGGCGGGCCGTACTTGCCGGTTTCCTTGTAGAGCTCGAAAGCCTTCTTCCAGGCTTCGTTGTTGACGATGGGGTTCATCGTCGCGTTGTCGAAGTGGAAGCCCTGGGCCGTGCCCTTGGTCTGCACGAAAGAAGCAGCCACGGTCTGGATGGCGAAGTAGGACTGGGCATTGCGCTTCTTGAAGATGCAGGAGCCGTAGTCCGCCTGGCCGTCGCCGTTCATGTCCTGGCCGTTGATGGCCGCAGCCACGGCAACATAGTCTTCCCAGGTCTTGGGCGGTTGCAGGTTGTTCTTCGCCAGGATGTCCGTCCGGTAGTAAACCATCTGGAAGTCGCCATCGAGCATCAGCATCTTGGTCTTGCCGCCGATCTTCTGGCCGAACTCGCGGAAATAAGGCGCGATGTCTGCCGGATCGAGCTTGGTGTCCTTGGCAATATAAGGATCCATGTCCTCGAGCAGGCCTGCGGCGTCGAGTTCAACGCCCCAGCCGGCGGCAAAGACGCCGACGTCAATGGAGTTGGTGCCGGTTGTCCAGTCTGTCTGGATCTTCTGGAAGATTTCGGCGAACGGCACTTCGTTGACGACGATCTTGGCGCCCGTCGCCTTTTCGAATTCCGCGCCACGGTCCTTGATGCGGCCAGCGATGACCGGGCCGGGACGCGTCAGGATGTTGATGGTCACACCATCATATTCACCGGCAGAGGCAAGACCCACGGAACCGCACAGGGCGGTCGTGGCGGCAAGCGCGCCGACTAGCAGCTTCTTCATTGGTAGTCCTCCCATTTCAAGTATCCGCGAAACTGCATCTGCAATCTCATCGAATTTCTGAGCTCAGCGCAGCCCGTTCTGTGATGTGCAGGCTTTTCGCTGGTCTTTGATGTGCGCAAGTCATTGCGCATTTCTTTCGGGGCGTAAAGGGTATTTCAGGCCGCAATGACGCGAAGTGGTTGACAGCGCCGTTTGGCCAGCGCCAGTGTCGCAACGCACAACAGAAATGGGATGAAGGATTGAGCATGAAGCGGGCCGATGCGGTGCGACTGACTGAATCTGCGGCAGCGGACGGTGTGTTTGTGGGGCGCGCCTGGCGCGATGGCGTGGGGCCCGTCGTGATCACGCTGCGCGGCGGGCGGGTGATCGACATCACGGCCCGCGGCTCGGCAACCGTGCGCGACATCTGCGAATCCAGCAGTCCGGCCAGGCGCGTCGCGGAAGCCGCAGGCGAAGACATCGGCGGGCTTGGCGATATCCTTGCGGCGAGCTTTGCCGGTGCAGCCGGCGCCGTCCGCCTGCTTGCACCGATCGACCTTCAGGTGATCAAGGCGGCGGGCGTCACCTTTGCCGTCAGCATGCTGGAACGGGTGATTGAGGAAAAGGCGCGTGGCGATGCCTCGCTGGCCGAGAGCATCCGCACCGACATCACCCGGCTCATCGGTGATGATCTCTCGAAGCTGGTGCCCGGTTCGGACGAGGCCATGGCCCTCAAGCAGGCGCTGATCGAGAAGAAGGCCTGGTCGCAATATCTCGAGGTCGGCATCGGCCCGGATGCGGAAATCTTCACCAAGGCACCAGTGCTGGCGGGTGTCGGCTTCGGCGCCGACATCGGCATCCATCCGGTGTCGAAATGGAATAACCCGGAGCCCGAGGCGGTGCTGGTGGTCAACAGCAAGGGCGCCATCATCGGCGCCACGCTGGGCAACGACGTCAATCTGCGCGATGTCGAGGGCCGCTCCGCCCTGCTTCTCGGCAAGGCCAAGGACAACAACGCCTCCTGCGCGCTCGGCCCTTTCATCCGCCTGTTCGATGGCAGCTACGGGCTGGAGGATGTCAACCGCATGGAGGTCTCCCTGGAGGTCGATGGCCCAGATGGCTTCGAGCTGCGCGGCGGCAGCGTCATGAGCAAGATCAGCCGCCCGCCGCTCAAGCTGGTGGAGGCCAGCATCGGCAAGCATCATCAGTACCCGGATGGTTTCGTGCTCTTCTGCGGCACGGTCTTTGCGCCCACGCAGGACCGCGGCACCAAGGGTTCAGGCTTCACCCATCACCACGGCGATGTGGTGAGCGTGGCCAATCCGAAGCTGGGGGTTCTGATCAACACGGTGCGCTCAACCGACCAGTGCCCGCCGTGGAGCTTTGGCCTTTCCGATTTCATGCGCAACCTCGCCGGACGGGGCCTGCTGGGCTAAAGGCTGGCCGTCTTATCTCGCAGCGTAGATCGCCACGTCAGGCACCAGAACATCCTCGTCGAGGATGAGCCGACCTGACGTCTCGCGGCGCTGCACCAGCACATGGTCGCGCGGACCTGTGCCCAATCCCGGGAATTCAGCCAGGTATTCGGTTTCGATGTCAGTGCGGTCGGCCAGTCGTGGCGGCACCTGTGCCGCAGCGTATTCGGGTGGCATTGGGCGTTCCCTCGCAGAGTCTGTCGTTCGTCACGCGTACGTCAAACCCGGCGCGTTTCCTCCCGACATCACGCCGTCATGGAATCAATACGCCTGTTCTTGCCGCTTGACCAGTGGCGCGCGGCCGTTCCCGCAAGCTTCACGCAGCCCCGGCCTCGTGGCGGCGGAGGAGTTCCTCGGCAGTGCGCTCATTGGTGATCAGCACATTGGCGGCCGAGAGCCTGAGGCCGCCGATCAGCGCATCGACCTTGTCATTGCCGCCGGAGATCATCACCCGGCGCGGCACGCGCCGCAGCCGCTCCACCGGCATCGACATCACGCGCTCATTGATGGCGTGCGGCACGATGGCGCCGGACGCATCGTAGAAGTTATAGAGGAGATCGCCCACCGCCCGGGCGGCGATGAGCGACTGGCGCTCTTCCTCCGAGAAGAAGCCGAAGCGGAACGATGTCGACTGCGGTGACATGGTGCCAACGCTGAGAAGCGCCATGTCCATCTTCTCGACGCGATCCAGCACCTGGTCGAGGCCGCAGCGCTCGATCAAGGCCTGCTTGGTCGCTGCGGAATCGACCACGGCCGGCGCCGTCAGCAGGTAGCAGTCAGCACCCACCGTATTGGCGAATTGCCAGGCAAACTCAGCCGGATTGAAGCGGCGGGCCTGCACGATGCCGCCGAGCATCGAGACGATCTCGACATTCTTGAGGTCCTTGGGCGCCAGTGTTTGCAGGGATTCATAGAGTGTCGCGCCCCAACCCACACCGAGGCAAAAATTATCCGTGAGCTGATCAGTGACATACATGCCGGCAGCAACACCGATGGCCTTGCCGATATGGGCCGTCTCGGATGGCTCCGGCACGACAACGGCATCGACGAGCTTGAAGGCCTGCTTGAGCCTGGCCTCGAGTTCGAAGCATTCGGCGACGGCGCCATCAATCCAGATCTTCACCTCGCGGTGGCGCAGCGCCTCGTTGATGTTGCGCACCACGGTGACGCGCCCGATGCCGAGGCGGTCTGCGATTTCATTCTGGGTCAGCCCTTCCACATAATACATCCAGGCGATGCGCATGCGGTTGCGGGCCACGCGGCCCGCACTGCGCTCAGGCTGGGAATTGAAAGAGCTTGCTCCGTCTGTCACGCTGGGGTCGCCTCGCACTAGCCGATTGATGGATGCCTATAGATACAATGTGCTGGAGAGTCACACAATTGTAACGAAAGGGGTACTCGGCGGCCCTGTGTGCTGCAGCAACGGGCATTTCAGCTGATCTCAGCCCCATCAAAACGAAACATTTGCATCCAACGAATACATTTAGTATTGTAATTGTCACAGGAAAGAGGGCCGGATCAACCAGCCCCGCCTAATGGGAGGACGTGCGATGCCGCAGTTTGGCATCTTGGCTGATTGTCCCTGCGTGGTGCCGCATCCCAATTGCGCCACCCTCCCCCATGACATTCCCTCAGTTTCTTGCCGCGAGAGTCTCCCTTCTCTCCCGGCAGTGAAAGACCAACGCCATGACAGGCCTGCCATGGTGCGCGGAGGATCTTGGACAGGCCAATTCAACGGAGGAAACCCATGAAACTGACAAAGTCGGGGCTTGTGACCCGCCGCTCGCTGCTGAAATCCACAGCGGCAACCGGCGCGGCACTTACCGCAGGCCTGCCCTTGTTCAACATCAACCGCGCCTTTGCCGACATGCCGAACCCGGCAGACGTTCTCGCCAAGATCAACGTCGGCAACATGGTCAAGAAGGAATACCGCGAGCAGTACAAGCTCGGCGACAACGACGAGCTCTGGGATCCGAAGAAGGACTGGATCCGCACCGTTGATTGGGAAGCCGTCCGCAAGGAACACGCAGGCAAGACGGTGCGCTTTGCCATCGGTGCTGCCGACCGTGAATCCGCCCAGGAGCAGACGCAGCCCTTCGCCGATCTCTCGGGCATCAAGATCGACCTCGTCGCCATCCCGGATGACTCGATGTACGACAAGGTGGTGGCCGAGTTCCTCTCGGGCAACGCCGGCTTCGACGCCATCCAGTTCTTCTCGCCCTGGCTCGGTGACTTCGGCGCCCAGGGCTTCCTCAAGCCGCTGGACGAATACATCGCCAAATGGGCCCTGCCCTTCGACGATTTCTACGAAACCTACCAGCGCAATTACGGCCACTGGGCCGACAAGGGCGTTCTCGGCATTCCCTTCGACTGCGACATCCAGCAGGTCCACATCCGTCCGTCGATCTTCAAGAAGATCGGCATCGATGCAGACCGCGTGAAGTCGATCCCGACCTATGACGACATGATCCGTCTCGCGCCGGAGCTGAACAAGGCGGAGAAGGGCGTGAACGCCATCGGCATGATGTGCGGCCGCGGCTTCTGGGCCACCTACACCTGGCAGCACATCGCCGCCCAGTATGGCCTGCAGCTCTTCAACGAGAACTGGGAGCCGACCTTCAACGGCGATGCCGGCGTGAGGGGCCTCGAGACCATCGTGGCGCTGTCGAAGCACGCCATCGAAGGCGTTGCCGCTGCCGACTGGCCGACCAACCGCGCCGCATGGCTCGGTGGCCAGGTGGCCTGCAACATCTCGTGGCAGGACTCGGGCACGCAGGCAACGCGGCCTGACCAGTCGAAGATCGGCGATGACGTGCTCACGATCTATGAGCCGCGCGTGGCCGGTGGCACCTATGCACCGCCGAACATTGCCGGTTCGACGTCATGCGTGGCCGTCACCTCGCCGGAGCCGGAAGCGGCCTTCCTCATGCTCGCCTATCTCACCACAGCGTCGATCATGGCGATGAACGAGGCCAACGCCAATGGCGTGGCGCCGGGCTACAGGTCGGTGCTCACCAACGAGAAGCTGCGCGCTGTCTCGCAGCCGGCCAAGGTCTGGTCGGAAGCGCTGGACTACGCCTGGTGCGCGCCGCGCCTGCCGTCTGGTTTCCAGATCGACCAGGAGATCGGCTTCCTCATCAACAAGGTGGTGGTCGGCGAAATGCAGCCGAAGGCCGCCCTCGACGAGGCCGCAGCCAAGGTCAAGGACATCATGACCAAGAACGGCTTCTACGCCGGCAAGGACCCGATGAACTACGCCGCAACCGAACCCGGCTTCTGGCAGGGCAAGGGCAAGACAGCGCCGTTCTGAGAACTCCCTCCAGACTTGGGGCCGGGAGAAATCCCGGCCTCATTTTCTCTCCGGCCCTGTAGAAGCCGGTCTCTCTTCCCGGAACTTTCCGGCTGCCGCCGGTGTGATGACTTGATAGGCTTGGCCATGACCGCAGCATCTGTCCCCCTTCGCCGCCGCAGCCCCGCCCTGCGCAAGGCCTTCCCTTATCTGCTGCTGGCGCCGGCCGTCATCTATCTGCTCTCGATCACGCTCTGGCCCGGCATCTATGCCATCCGCCGCTCGCTCTACACCGGCAAGTTCAAGCTCGACTGGGTGGGCTTCGACAATTACGTCACGCTCTACTCAGACAACGTGTTCTGGACCAGCCTGTGGAACACGCTCGTCCTCGGTTCGATCACGCTGGCGCTCGAATTCCTCATCGCCATGGGGCTTGCAGCCCTCGTCTATCGCGATCCCTGGGTGAAGAGCTGGCGCATCATCTTCCTCCTGCCGATGCTGTTCATGCCGTCGGCCGTTTCCTTCCTGTGGAAGCTTCTCTTCAACGACGGGCGCGTCATCAGCGATGTCATTTCCCGCCTCGGCTTCGATTTCGGCACCATCGATTTCATGAGTTCGACGGCGCTGGCCCGTCTTGTTCTCATCGTCACCGATGTCTGGCAGTGGACGCCCTTCCTCTTCATCATCTTCGTCGCCGCCCTTCAGGGCCAGGACAAGGAGATCGAGGAGGCAGCACGGCTCGATGGCGCCTCGTGGGGCTCGATCTTCTTCAACATATCGCTGCCGATGATGCGGCCGGTGATTGCCATCGCACTTGTCCTGCGTGGCATCGACATCATCACGATGTTCACGCCCGTACACGTCATCACCCAGGGCACGCCGGCGGGCCACACCGAAACGCTGAGCTATTTCATCTACCGGACCGCCTTCAAGAGCTTCGACCAGGGCTATGCTTCGGCTGCCTCGGTGCTCCTCCTGATCACGACGGTCATTCTCGCACAAACACTGGTGCGCCGCTTCTTCAGGTCGGCAACGGAGTAACAACCATGGCCAAACGCCATCCACGTTCCATTGCCGCCACCATCGTCCTCGCCGGCTGGGCCCTGCTCTGCCTGCTGCCCATTCTCTTCTTTGCCTCGATCGCGCTGCGTCCGCGCAACGAGATCATTGCGCCCAAGCCCATCTATTTCCCCACCATCTCGACCGAGACCTGGGCGAAGATCTGGGCGGAATGGCCCATCGGCACCTATTTCATGAATTCGGTCATCGCCGTCACGGGAAGCGTCTTCCTCTGCCTGCTGCTCGGCATTCCGGCGGCCTATGCGCTGGCGCGCTACCGCTTCAAGGGCCGCGAGGATCTGGGCTTCTATATTCTCTCCACGAAGATGATGGCGCCGGCCGCCGTGGCCATCCCCATCTTCGTGCTCTTCGGCCAGCTCAAGATGCTGGATACGGTCTGGGCATTGATGCTCGTCTACGCGGCGATGAACCTCTCGATCGTGGTCTGGATCATCCGCTCCTACATGCTCGACATTCCCCACGAGATCGAGGATGCGGCCCGCACCGACGGCGCCTCGGATCTGCGCATCCTGTGGGAAATCATCATTCCCATGTGCCTGCCGGGCATCATCACCGCCGGGGTCATCGCTGCGATCTTTGCCATGAACGAGTATCTCTTCACGCTCATCATCGCCAGCAAGAATGCCTATCCCCTCTCGGTGGCGCTGGCCAATTTCTCCGGCGGCTCGGATGGCATCATCTACAACGCCATCGCACTGGTGGGCTTCCTGGCCTTCTTCCCGGCGCTGCTGCTGGTGATCCTCATCCAGAACCACCTGTCGCGCGGCCTCACCATGGGCGCGGTCAAGGGGTGAGTTGAGCGCACTCTGCGAAGTGCCAGTGGCACTTCGCCGCTCAACGAACGCCGGGGAGCTGCGCAGCAGCGGGGCCCCGGTCGGAAGAGCTTCTAGCAAATCTGATTTGAGTTCCGAACGCCCGGAGCCCATGCGAGGGCCCGGAAGATCCGCAGCCAGTTCGCCTTACGCGCCGGTATAGCGGTGATGCACGCAGGCCAGCTTGTTGCCATCGGGATCGCGCACATAGCAGACATAGAAGCTGGGCTCGTAGTAGCTGCGCGTGCCAGGTGCGCCATCGTCGCTGCCGCCATTGGCAAGGGCGGCGGCATGGAACGCCCGCACCTGTGCGGCACTCGAGGCCGCGAAGGCCAGCATCGGGCCGTTGCCGGGGGCCGGTGCCTTGCCATCGAAGGGCTTGCAGATCCAAAGGCTGTAGCCTTGGCCATAGGGCTTGCCCCAGCCCATGAAGCCGTCCGTCCAGTCCGGTGCGCGGTCCATGCCCAAGGTGGCCAGCACTGCATCATAGAAGCGGATGCTGCGGTCAAAGTCGGAAACGCCGAGTGTGGAATAGAGGATCATTTGGTTGTGAAATCCAGGCCGCAATATTCATAGGCCCGCGCGAAGGCCTGCGTCGAGCCTTTGGCCGGGAAGACCTGGGTCAGCAGCGGCTTGGCTTTCAGCGCTTCAATATCCTTCATCGAACCGTCGACCAGCTTGACGATGGTCTGCTTGTGCGCCCTGGCGAAAAGATCAGAGTTTGTCCTGTCTGGCCTGGCCCGTTCGTCATCGTAGGACACGAGCAACACCGACTTGTCATCTGCCGGATCGCGCACAACAAACCACTCCGAGACCAGAGTCGAACTGGTAAATTTCTCGACCGTGCCATCGGACCGCACCGCTTCGCCGCCGCGATCCTCGGTCATCACCACCCAGACATTCTCGGCCTCGCCAAAGAGTTTTGTGGCAAGGCTTGCCTTCATGCGCAGGACCAGGGCCTGTTCATCGGCGTTTGTTCCGCAGGCATAGCTCAGTTGAAGGGGTGCCTTGGCGCTTGCGTCGCGATAGTCGACGCGCGCCTCTGCCGTCTGTTCATCGATGGAAACTTTCCAGCCGGGCTTGGCTGGCGGCGGGCTGAGCAGTATCGGGCCGATGGAAAGCCAGGCCTGGTCCCGGTTGCGCCTGGCCGGTGGCGGAGACGGAGGCGGGGCAGGTTCAGCCTCCGCCTGCGCTGCGTCCGGCATGAACTGTGACGGACAGAACGGCGACACGAGGACGTTTTCCTGGACGAAGCCGCGGCCCGTTGACTGTCCTTGCTGGTCAAAGAGCTCGACGAAGGCGTAGCGGGCGCCGCTGGCGTTGGTCAGCACATCGATCACCGACACCGCGGTGCCATTCCTGACCTGTGCCACGACCTTGAAATGCTGGGTGCCCGGCACATCGCGCACGTGAGTCACCTCAACCTGCCTGTTGCAGATGGCGGCCTTCTGCCCGGGCGAAAGGGCAGCAGGCTCCTGGGCCTGCGCCAGCGCTGTCGCAGCGCATGCCGTCACGAAGCCAAATGCCACTCTCGCACAACCAGCACTCATCATGCCCTCCTTGCCCAGCAATTACTAAAACATCCTGACTTCCGATGGAAAGATCAAAAGCCATTCAATTTCTCGCGGTGTATGGCGACAGGCGACCGGCTCAGCGGCACGACCGCAATCACCCCGTTTGGAAATCGCTGGTCAAGCACGACGAATCCGCTGGGTCAGATGAAATTGCAGTCTTGCCAGGCGCGATGGTGGCTGCAACAAGCAGCCTTGTCGATATTGTCGGCAAACTCTTGGCAGCAAGACGGCATATGCTCACAGAACAACTGCAAGTGGATGGTGCTTGGCGCCACATGCTCACCCCCCGCGCTGACGAACGTGGAACGCTCCACGAGTTATTCCGCGCCGACTGGGAACTCAGCGAGATACCGCTTCAGTGGAATCTCGTGAGCACACGTGCAAACACCTTGCGCGGCGTACATGTGCACTTCAATCATGACGACTATCTCATCGTTCTTTCCGGCGCGATGCACCTTGGTCTGCACGACGTGCGGCCAGACAGCAAGACGTTCGGGAAATCGCAGCTGATCACATTGACCGCCCAGCGCCTGCAGGCGGCCTTCGTACCCCGGGGTGTCATGCATGGCTTCTGCTTCACCGAGGCTACCACCTACGTCTATGGCCTAACGCAATGCTGGACGCCTGAAGATGATCTGGGCTGCCGCTGGAACGACCCCGAACTGGGCTTGAACTGGCCGGTGAGTGATCCTGTACTTTCATCGCGCGACGCGTCAGCGATAAGCTTGAACGAACTGAAAGCGAAGCTTGGATCAGCAAGGACCCGGCCATGACTCTGAGAATTGGACAGGTTGGCTGCGGCCAATGGGGCGAGTTGGTTCTGAGAGACCTCAAGGCGCTGGGCGCTCATGTGAGCGTTGTCGCAAGAAGCGATCTCAGCAAGAGCAGGGCAAAAGCTCAGTCAGCTGACAAGATTGTCAGCAGCATCGGTGAGCTTGACTCAGCGCTGGATGGTTATGTCGTCGTCACCACGACAGATCAGCATGCACCAGCGGTCGAGGCTCTCATCCCCCGTGGCAAGCCCATCTTCGTTGAGAAGGCGCTGACACACGATCCCGTGGCCGCTCATCGCATTGTGGCCGCGGCTGGTGACCGCGTTTTTGTCATGGACAAATGGCGCTACCACGCCGGCGTCGAGGAACTGAGAAGGTTAGTTTCAGCTGGCAGCTTTGGCAAAATCCACGCACTGCACAGCTTGCGGGCAAGTTGGTCGATGAACCACGCTGAGCTTGATTCAATCTGGTTGCTGCTGCCGCATGATCTGGCGATCGTCTATCATGTTCTCGGCGCTTTCCCCAAGCCGGTCAGTGCGCATGGCCGCGTGCTCTCGCAGCGAGGTGCCGAGCTGTCGGCCTTCCTGACAGGTCAGAACGGCGAAGGCATTCATATCGATGTCTCATCCTTGCGTCCGACATATGAGCGGAAAATCGTACTGGTCGGAGAGAAGGCAACGGCAGAACTGGGTGACTCCTATGCCAGGAGTCTCAAGTTCCGCATGGGCAGCCCCGGTGCGCGCGATGCCAGGGAAGAGCTGCTGCCGATTGCAGACACCATGCCCCTTCTTGAAGAGCTCCGATGCTTCCTCGCCTACCTGCAGGGCGGCCCCCGCCCGATGAGCTCTGCCGTTGAAGGCACGCACATAGTGGAAACCATTGTCGAACTGCGGCGGCTTGCCGGACTGAACTGATACGATGATAACTCGCTCAGCCGGCGCGACGCACCCCACGCGATGCGCCATTGTGTCT
This sequence comes from Pseudomonadota bacterium, assembly GCA_020161855.1. Lineage (GTDB taxonomy): Bacteria > Pseudomonadota > Alphaproteobacteria > Rhizobiales > Aestuariivirgaceae > Aestuariivirga. The sequence continues at coordinate 102,886 of JAIUNJ010000004.1, read as the reverse complement.
TGGGCATGAAAGCTCAATAGTCCTGCAATAAGTGGAGCTAAAGATGACCGCCAGGATCGCTGATTTCATAGCAGGCGCCCCTACAGCCTCACTGATCGCAAAACCCGCCAGCCCTGATCTTGGCCCACTGATTCATGGCGTAACCGTCACGGCTCTTTCAGTCGGCAAGGATGGCCGTGGCCAGCTCAATGAACTCCTGACCGAGCGGGACGGTCCGATCGACCCCATTGTGCATGTCTACCAGGTATTTGCCGAGCCTGGCTCCCTCCGGGGTTGGGTCTATCACAAGCAACAGGATGACCGGCTTGCCTTCACGACAGGGGCGTTTCGCGTCGTGCTCTTTGATATACGCGAGGACAGCCCGACCAAGGGAATGCTGAATGTCTTTCAATTCGGCGAGAAGCTGCGCGTGACCTTGCGCATCCCTGCCTATGTCGTTCACGGCGTCAAGAATGAGGGAACTGATGCTGCGAGCTTCGTCAATATGCCGACGCGTGTTTATGATCCGGCCAACCCGGACAAGCATCGCCTGCCGCCCGATTCATCTCTGATTCCCTATAGCTTCTAGCCATGCACAGCCCCAGCATCAGCATCATCACGGCAACGCTGAATCGCGGGCAGCATCTCATTCCAACCTTGACCTCTGCCCTGCGGCAATCGCATCAGAACTTCGAGATCATTGTTGTTGGAGACGGATGCACGGATGACACCGAACAGGTATTGCAGCCGTATATTTCCGAAAGGGTACGATGGCATAATCTGCCAAAGAATTCCGGTTCCCAGTCAGCTCCTAACAACAAGGGTCTTGAACTGGCGAAGGGGCATTACATCGCATTCCTGGGGCATGACGATATCTGGTCGCCCGATCATCTCGATCTGTTGATGAAAACCTTTGAGGCTGGAGCAGACATCGCAGTAAGCGGTTGCGTTTTCCATGGCCCGCCCGGAGGAAATTTTCATACCGTCACAGGCCTTTTCAGTGCCTCTAAAGAGGTTGAGACCCACTTTTTTCCACCCAGTTCGTTTGCGCTTACGCGGCGCGCTGCCGAGCGAATTGGCAAATGGCAGATGCCTGAGTCGGTTAGAGCACCCGTCGATGCGGACTACTGCTTGCGAGGCATTTCTGAAGGCCTGAATTTCCGGTCTACCGGGCAGATTACCGTTCACAAGTTCGCGGCTGGGCACCGGTACCTGTCATATCTCAAGCAGTCGTCTGACGAACAAGAGGAAATGCTTTCCTTCCTGCAGCACGGGAATACGCCGCAGTGGCGTGAGGGACTGATCAGCAGCGCGAAAGCGGCCAAACGCTTTATGATCATGACCCTTCCGGACTTCTCAAAAAATGAACCCGGAGAACTCTTCCACCGCAATGCGGAAAATCGGGGCTTGCGGCTGCCCGGGCTCATGGAACTGGTGTCGGAGAAAATGATCGCGCAGGACGACGGGCCACGGGCAATCGACTGGGCTCCCCTCGCGCCAGGCACAAAGTTCCGCTGGTCGCTGCACAATCCCCGGCCGAAGATCCTGATCCCCTACAGCTCCACAAAGCCGGTCAACTTCTCCGTCGATATTCACGGCATGTCGCAGGAAGCGCGCTCCGCCCTCGCCGTTCAGGTCAATGGAGAGAGAGTCGCCCACAGCCTGAGCTTCACCGACCGGGGGGTGATGGAACTGGCCTTTGCGGCCAAGCTCCTGCCGGACAAGCACAGCATCGTCGAACTCAATGCCCCGCTGGGGGCGGTTCAGAATGGTTGGATCAGGGGCATTGCCGTCGGCGACATCCGCCTTAGTCCGCAGGTTTGAGGTCCTGGGTAGCGGGGCAAACGTTTTTCTAGCCGCTTCAGTGCCTCCCATGCGCCAAAACGCCAGCCTTGCCCGGCCCCGCGCCCTTGGCTAAAGCCAATGAGACGCAGATTCATGCTCCATCGAGGGGATTTTCCATGGCCAATCACGCACCTTCCCACGAGCCGCGCGGCTTTGAGGACCACAAGGAAACCTATGAAGGCTTCCTCACCGGATCGATCGCCCTCGGCATCATCTGCGGCTATGTGCTCGTGGCGCTGGTGGCCTTCGCCTTCATGGACTACCTCAACGTGCTGACCGGCTTTGCCGGCCTCATCGTCGGCGTCATCGCCACGCTGATCGATGTGCGCGCCGGTGGCCGCTGGTACCTCTCCGGAGGCCTGCTCGTGCTCTTCGGGCTTTTCGTTGCCATCAACCTCTGAGCTGATGCGCTCATGAAAATCGCTGTCCCCGCCGAAAGCCATCCCGGGGAGGCGCGTGTTGCGGCCTCGCCGGACACGGTCAAGGCCTATGTCAAAAAGGGCGTGCAGGTTGCCGTGCAGGCAGGTGCGGGCCTTGGCGCCAATATTTCCGACGAGGCCTTCCAGGCGGCCGGTGCCGAGATCGTCAAGGGACCGGGCGTCGTCAAGGATGCCGATCTCGTCCTCACCATCCGCAGGCCGGCGGACACCCTCATCAAGTCGCTGAAGCCGGGCGCCATCGTCGCAGGCGGGCTTGAACCCTATGGCGAGCGCAAGGCGCTGGAGGCTTTCGCCGCCTCCGGGGTCACGGCCTTTGCACTCGAACTCATGCCGCGCATCACCCGCGCCCAGGCCATGGACATTCTCTCCTCGCAGGCCAATCTCGCGGGCTACAAGGCTGTGATCGAAGCCGCCGCCATCTATGGCCGGGCCTTCCCGATGATGATGACAGCGGCAGGCACAGTGCCTGCGGCCAAGGCCTTCATCATGGGTGTGGGCGTAGCGGGCCTTCAGGCCATCGCCACGGCGCGCCGCCTCGGCGCCATCGTCTCGGCGACTGACGTGCGCAAGGCGACGGAAGAACAGGTGAAGAGCCTCGGCGCCAAGTTCGTCTATGTGGACCTCGCCGAGGCAGCAACCTCCGCCGGCTATGCCCGCGAGCTGACGGCCGAGGAAAAGGCCAAGCAGGCGGAACTCGTCGCCTCGCATATCAAAGCGCAGGATATCGTCATCACCACAGCACTCATCCCGGGCCGCCCCGCCCCCACGCTCATCACCAAGGAGATGGTGGAGAGCATGAAACCCGGCTCGGTCATCGTCGATCTGGCGGTGGAACGCGGCGGCAACTGCCCCCTGTCGAAGCCCGACGAGATCGTCGAGCACAAGGGCGTCAGGATTGTCGGCACGCTCAATCTCGCCGGAAGGCTCGCGGGCAATGCAGCACCATTGTTCGCCAAGAACATCGCCAACTTCCTGGACCTGATGATCCAGAAGGACGGCACGCTGAAGATCGACGAGGCCGACGAATGCATCTCGGGCACGCTGATCGCCAAGGGCGGCAAGCTCGTCCATAAAATCTACGAGGGAGCCAAGTAATGGAACAGCTCGCCCATTCCATCGACCCCTTCATCTCGCTGCTCGGCATTTTCGTGCTGGCGGTCTTCGTCGGCTACTATGTGGTGTGGAACGTGACGCCGGCGCTGCACACGCCGCTCATGTCGGTCACCAATGCCATTTCCTCGGTCATCATCGTCGGTGCCCTGCTGGCGGTCGGCGCGGGCGCCATCGCCTCGGGCTCCACCATCGCCATGATCTTCGGCTTCCTCGCCCTTGTGCTGGCCGCCATCAACATCTTCGGCGGCTTCATGGTCACATCGCGCATGCTCGCCATGTACAAGAAGAAGGGCAAGTGAGATGAGCGCCAACCTCGCTGCCGTTCTCTATCTCGTCTCCGGCGCGCTTTTCATCATGGCGCTGCGCGGGCTGTCTTCGCCCGCCACCTCGCGCCAGGGCAATCTCTTCGGCATGACCGGCATGGCCATCGCCGTGCTCACCACGCTGGCGCTGGCGCGGCCTGTGGGCCTCCTGCCCTGGGCCCTCATCATCGGCGGCCTGGCCATCGGTGCCGTCATCGGCGGCATCACGGCAAAGCGCATCCCCATGACGGCGATGCCGCAGCTCGTGGCCGCCTTCCATTCGCTGGTCGGCCTCGCGGCCGTCTTCGTGGCCGCTGCCGCCTTCTATGCCCCGGATGCCTTCGGCATCGCCAGCAACGGCATCATCCACAGCCAGAGCCGCATCGAAATGGCGCTGGGGGCCGCCATCGGTGCCGTCACCTTCACGGGCTCGGTCATCGCCTTCCTCAAGCTCGATGGCCGCATGTCGGGCGCGCCCATCCTCCTGCCGGCCCGCCACGCCATCAACATCGTGCTTGGCCTGGCGCTCCTGTTCTTCATCTATGGCTTCTTCGACAGCCAGAGCCCCATCGATTTCTGGCTCATCGTCGCCATCAGCCTGGCGCTCGGCCTGCTCCTCATAGTGCCCATCGGCGGCGCCGACATGCCGGTCGTGGTCTCGATGCTGAACTCCTATTCCGGCTGGGCTGCCGCCGGCATCGGCTTCACGCTGGCCAACACGGCCCTCATCATCACGGGCGCGCTGGTCGGCTCCTCCGGCGCCATCCTGTCCTACATCATGTGCAAGGGCATGAACCGCTCCTTCCTGTCGGTCATCATGGGTGGCTTCGGCGGTGAAAGTGCGGGGCCTGCCGCCAAGGGCGAGACGAAGCCCGTGAAGCAGGGCTCGGCCGACGATGCCGCCTTCATGATGAAGAACGCCGAGACGGTGATCATCGTCCCGGGCTATGGCATGGCCGTGGCCCAGGCCCAGCATGCGCTGCGCGAGATGGCCGATCATCTCAAGAAATCGGGCGTCACCGTGAAATACGCCATTCATCCGGTGGCGGGCCGCATGCCCGGCCACATGAACGTGCTGCTCGCCGAAGCCAATGTGCCTTATGACGAGGTCTTCGAACTCGAGGACATCAACAGCGAATTCGCCCAGGCCGACATCGCCTTCGTGATCGGCGCCAATGACGTCACCAACCCCGCCGCCAAGGAAGACCCGGCCTCGCCCATCTATGGCATGCCGGTCCTGGAAGTGTGGAAGGCCAAGACCGTGATGTTCATCAAGCGCGGCATGTCGTCCGGCTATGCCGGCATCGACAACGGCCTGTTCTGGCGCGACAACACGCTGATGCTCTTCGGCGACGCCAAGAAGATGACGGAAGAGATCAACAAGTCGCTCGGGTGAGTCATTTGCTCGATTTTGAGCAGGATGGCGTGGCAATTCTACCGTCGTCGGTTTCCAACGCGGATATCGAGACGCTTCGAAGTGAGTTTTCTCAACTCGAGTTCAAGGCGGGCGCGCGTCCCTTCGCGCTTACGGCCAGCGTGCGCCGCCTGATCGCGCCGTCAGGCTGTTTCGGTCAGGCTCTGGCGGCTCTTGGGCTCGGCAAACATTTTCCAGTGCGTGTCCTCGCCTTCGACAAGACGCCACAGAGCAACTGGAATCTTGGCTGGCACCAGGACCGCGTCATTGCCGTCAAAGCCCGGCAAGATGCAGATGGATTCAGCAACTGGACCGTCAAGAACGGAAGGCCCCATGTCGAAGCCCCGCTCGAAACACTGAACCGGCTGCTTTCATTGCGACTCCACCTTGATGAATGCGGCAGGAGCAATGGTGCGCTGAGGGCCATCTGTGGCTCATTCCGCCTCGGAAAACTCCGCGATGCCGAGGTCCGCAATCTGGCAGCAACGAAGCCTTCGGTGTTCTGTGAAGCCGGAATTGGCGAGATTGTTGCCATGAAAGCGCTCACAGTCCACGCATCATCGCCGTCGGAGCAACCTCTGCATCGCCGGGTGCTCCATGTGGACTACTGCGATGCTGGCTTGCCTGACGGGCTGGAGTGGGCACTCGACCCTTAGAGGGCGCTCTCCGCGAAGCAGCGGGACCCGCGCCGGGGTCAGTCCGCCTGGCCGATCAACACATCGGCCGGAATCTTCAGGTCGCGCGACAAGCGGCGGATCATGGACAGTGACAGGCTGCGCTTGCCCGAGAGAATTTCAGCCACGCGCCCGCGCGAGCCGATGATGCCTTCCAGGTCCTTGCGGGTCATGCCCATCTGCTCCATGCGAAACTTGATGGCCGTCAGCGGGTCTGGCGCTTCAATCGGAAAATGCGCGTTCTCGTAGGCATCAATCAGCGTTGCCAGCACATCAAGCCTGTCGCCCTTGGGGCTTCCCGGTTCAGCTCCCCACAGTTTTTCAACCTCCAAGAGCGCGCGCTCATGGTCGGCCTCGGAACGGATGGGTCTGATCTCAACCATGATAGCTCACCTTCCTGACATCGATCTTGTCATAGTCTTTGTGCGCACCGATCCACTTTATGAACACGATGGCGTGCGCAAAATCCACGGCGGCGACGAGGCGGTAATCGTTGCCCTTTATATTGAACACCACCCGGTCAGCCGTCACCACACTTGCCGTCGCATAAGCCGCCTTGATATCGGCCATGCTGGTCCATCGCGCCTTGGCGGCTTCCGCATACCAGGCGCTGATGGCTGCCTTGACGGCGGCATGATCGGCGGAGCGCCTGCGGCTCTCGGCAAAATCAAGCAGTATCCGGCGGGCAATGATCCGCATTGGGCTCCATGTAGCATGGTCCCAATTTGGGAGCAAGACCGGCGCACAGGCTGCAGCCTTGATGCCGGAGGACAGGCCTAAAGCGAATTCAGGAACGCCACCAGCGCGTCCCGGTCGGCCTTGGGCGCGGTGCGGAAGGCTTCCTTCGCCTTCTCCCCTTCGCCGCCGTGCCAGAGAATGGCCTCGGCGAAGCCGCGGGCCCGGCCATCATGCAGCAGCGTGTCGTGGCCGTTGACCATGGGCACAAGGCCAAGGCCCCAGAGCGGCGGTGTGCGCCACTCGTTGCCCGTCGCCAGGAACTCCGGCCTGTTGTCGGCCAGGCCTTCGCCCATGTCGTGCAGGAGAAGGTCCGTATACGGATGGAATGTCTGGTTGCTGAGCTCGGGCAGCGCAGCCGCCGCCGTCTTGAGCGTCGGCATGTGGCAGGCGGCGCAGCCTGCCGCGCGGAACACCTCAGCCCCGCGCTTCACCTCCGGCTTCCCCGCCCCCCGCTGCGCGGGCACCGCCAGCGTCTGGGTATAGAGCGTCAGCTTCTCGATGAAATCGGGCTTTATCTCGGGGCTGCCGCCGGTCTTCGCCGCCACGCACAGGACCTGCCCCTGCGCACAATTCTCGTCAGGGTGCACCGTGGTGGTGAGGCCGATGTCGCCCACCGCAGCGCCAGTGTTCTGGTTCAGGAGATCGGGCTGTCCCGCCTTCCAGCCGAAGCGGCCGATGGCGGGTGCATTTGTGGCTGTGTTCCAAACACGATTGACGCGGCCGGAGATGCCGTCGCCGTCGGCATCGTCAGGATCTGCCAGCGCCAGCAGGATGTCTTCCGGCACCGCCTCGAGAAGGCCGAGCCCGATCACATGCGGTGCCACGCGCGGCGACATCATCATATCGGCAGGCATCAGGCCATATCCCGGGTCACGCACCGTATAGCTCGGCTTGCGCAGCGAATAGGCCGCACCGTCACCATAGGTGCCGGGCAATTCCTCGTAGGTGATCTCGAGCGTTCCTTCCGGTGCTATTCCGGGCAGGGCCCGCTCGCTCAGCTGGTCACCATAGCCGGGCACGGGATTTGGCCCGCCATGGGCGCCTTGGCCGGGCACGCTGATGCGCAACAGCATCGAATCCATCGGCCCCATGCCGTCGGCATTGGGCGCGCCGCGCCCGTCCTTGGTGTGGCAGCCGGAACAGCTCACGCGGTTGAACATCGGCCCCAGGCCGTCAAAGGCCTGCACCGAGCCCGGCGCCATCACCCAATTGGTATTGAAGATGCGGTTGCCGAAGGAGAAGGGCCGCTGATGCTCGCGCGGTGCGTTGGGTGCGAGAAAGGTGAAGGCATTGTTGGCCACCAGGGGCCGTGTCGTGCCGCCCCCCAGTTGCGGCGACACCGCCTCATGCAACAGCAACTGCCGCCAGTTTTGCGAAGAAGCCTCGCTGTTCAGAACAGCGAGGCTTGCTCCCAGCAGCAATGCTGATGCAATGATAGGGAACCGCCGCATTAGCCGGACGGGATCAGCACCAGCACGCCAAGCTTGTTGCCAGCTTCCTTGATGCCATCGGCCAGAGCCTGCAGTGAGGCCACGACGGCTTCGGCGTCCTTGCGGGGCTGCGAGTCCTTCGCAGCAGCGAGAACCTGATCCCATGGATCGCCCAGCTTGGCGATCTTCACCTCTGCATCGAGGAGAAGTGCCGTCACCTTTTTGGCGGTTGCCTCGTCGCGCGAGGCCACGAGCTGTGAAAGCCCGGTCTTCGCCCAGACTTCCCTGATGCCTTCAAGATCGTAGACGAAGTCCTGCTTGGTCGTATCCGAGAAGCAGGAGTGTTCATCTTCCTGGTCACCGGAGTCGAGGGCCACAGCCAGGCGCTCCGACATGAATTCGAAGCCTGCCAGAACGGCCATGCCGTTGATGATGCGGCCAAGCGCTTCGCGCTGGTCGAGCGCCACGAACTTGGCGCGGTAATTGTCGGCCTTGTCCGGGGCCCAGGCCTGCTCGAGGCCTTCGAGGTCGTCGACCAGCTTGTCGGTCACGACGGAGAGGAATTCACGGCGGCGGTCGTTGTTGCCCTGGCCGGCAACAAAATCCGTTGCCGGGCGGTCGCCCGGTCCGGTGGCCGAAAGATCCTGGCCCCAGAGCAGGAACTCGATGGCATGCCAGCCGGTGGTGACATCGGCCTCATCGGATTTCTGGTTGGCCGCCGTCAGCGATTCCGCGGTGATCGGCTCCTTGCTGTTGTTGATCAGGCCCGCCTTGTCGTCACCCTGGACGTAATCGATATAGGCCTCGTTCATCGGCCAGGCATTGATCTCGCCTTCGACATCCTCGATCGGGCCGTCATAGAAACGGAAGGTCTCGGTCTTGAGATAGGCAGGCCGCGCCTTCACCCAGGCGGCGCGTGCAGCCTTCAGCGTATCGGCGTCCGGCTTGTCGAGCAGCGCTGCAACAGCGGCCTTCAGGGCCTTGGCGCCATCTTCCGCCGCTTCGTAGGACTCATAGACATGCTTGGCATAGGCTTCGACCTGCGCCTTCGCATCATAGGCAAAGGCATTGGCATCGGAGGATTCGAGCTTGTAGGTTTCGACCGTGGAGCCGCCGCCTTCGCCGCCCTCTCCACCTTCGCCGCCTTCACCACCCTCGCCGCCTTCGGCCGGAGCAGCACCTTCACCACCCTCGCCGTCGGTCAGATGGAACAGCGGATTGGAATGCGACTGCTGCAACACCGGAGCCGCTGCGGCCACGCCCGCGCTGCCCAGGATCGCGACGCCGAGCGTCGCCCAGGTCTTCAAAGTTTTTGCCATTGGCACTCCCCTTATTCCGAGTAATGTCGTCGGGATAAATCAACTTTCCCGGGATTGCAATCCCGATTATTGTAATCAGGATCATCATGATTTTGCAGATCGCCGATCTCCTTTCCGCCCAACAGGTGGCCGACATTCACGCCAGCCTCGCGGCCGAGCCACAGGCCTTTTCATCCGGCAAGGCCACCGCCGGCTGGTATGTGAAAGACATCAAGCACAACGATCAAGCGGCAGGCCCTGCCGCCGCCGCTGCGGTTGAGGCGGCGCAGAAGGCCCTGCTCGGCCACGCCGTCTTCAAGTCGGCAGCGCGGCCCAAGGAATTCGTCAAGCTCCTGGTCTCGCGCTACAAGCCGGGCATGGCCTATGGCAGCCATGTCGACGATGCGCTGATGAACGGCCGCCGCACCGACATGTCCTTCACGCTCTTCCTCTCCGATCCGTCGGCCTATGACGGCGGTGAACTGGTGATCGAGGAGAACGACGGCGACAGCAGCATCAAGCTGCCGGCGGGTCATCTCGTGCTCTACCAGACCACAAGCCTGCATCACGTCACCGAGGTGACGCGCGGCGAGCGCATCGCCATTGTCGGATGGGTCCGGAGTTACATCCGCTCGCCCGAGCAGCGCGAACTGCTCTTCGAGCTGGACCAGACCATCACCGCCCTGCGCCAGACGGAAACGCCGCGTGCCATCAGCGACAAGGTGTTCAAGGTCAGGAACTCGCTCACCCGCATGTGGGCCGAGGACTAGGCGCCGTCATTGCAGCGTCTACGCCGTCATTCCAGCGTAAGGTCGTCATTGCAGCGACGACTCGTGGCCTCACTCAGCGCCTCGTCATTCCAGCGCAAGGCCGTCGTCGCGAGTAAGATCGTCATTCCAGCGCAAGATCGTCATTCCAGCGCAAGCTGGAACCCCGCTTCACTTCCGAACACACCTCTCCAAACCTGGATCAGTCCCACCCCACCCACGTCGTCCTCAGTCGGCTTGCAGGACTGTTGTTGGCGGCATGAAAAAGGCAGAGGGGCGATTTCCGCCACTCTGCCTCATCTCTGAACCCATTTCTGGATTGTCCACAAATCTAGTGAAACACCGCGCGCCTGTCAAGCACTAAATTCATAAAACAGGAAAATTATTGGAAGTCCTTGTCAGGCCCGGATTTTCTCAGACGCCATAGGCCCGCCTGAAAACATCGACGGCGTGATGGGCGCGCTTGCCATAGAATTCTTCCGGCAGTTCACCGATGCCGCCAAAGAGCCGGCGGACGCGCACCTGCCCCATCACGAGGCCGAAGAAATCCTCGGCTGCCTGCATGGTGTCGGCCTCGCGCAGCAGCTTCCTGTCCATCATCTGGCGCAGATGCGCCGCCACCAGCGCCAGCGAATGGCATGGCCCCACCTCGTCATGGAGTTTGGCCAGATCAGGAAACTGCGGCGACTGCTGGATGAGCAGCCTGTGCGCCATCACGCCTTTCTCCGAGAGCAGCTTCCGCAACACCCGCTGCGCCAGCACCTCCAGCGTCATCCAGGGATCATGCGACGGCTCGATGCCTTCGAGGTAGAAGCTCTTCCAGCTTGCGGCATAGGCGCGGAACAGCGTCTCCTTGTTGGAGAAGTGGCCATAGAGCGTCTGCTTCGAGACGCCCGCTTCGCTGGCGATCTCGTCCATGCTGATGGCGTAGCCCTTCTCGCTGAAAAGACGCGAGGCGGCCTTCAGGATGGCTTCGCGCTTCTCCAGGCTGACGGGGCGGCCACGTTTTGCTGTTGACGTATTCATTTTATCAAACTATACAGTCTAGTATTATAAATCAGGGATTCTGGGATGTCCACCTCTAGCATGCCGGCCACTGCGCCGGCTGATGATTTTCGCGCCACAGCACTCCCCATCGCCGCGGCAACTTTCGCCTCGCTGATCGGCCTCGGCATGCTGGCGCCCGCCATGCCGATCATCGCCCGGGAGACCGGCTCCGATGTGACGGCCGCCGGATTGATGATCGGCAGCTTCGGCGTTGCGCGCCTGTTGCTGGCCAGTCCCTCGGGCCTCATGACCGACCGTATCGGCGCGGCCCGGACCGCCATGGCAGGCCTCGTTGTGCTGGCGCTGGCAAGCTTTGCGGGTTTCTTCGCCAAAAGCTTTGCGCCTCTTGTTCTCTCGATTGCCGCGCAGGGCGCGGGCTCCTCCCTCTTCGCCACCGCCGCCATGACGGCCCTGGTGCTCAAGGCCGGTCCTCAGCATCGCGGCCGGGCCATGACCTGGTTCCAGACGGCGATCCTCCTCAGCTTCTCGGTCGGCCCCGTCATCGGCGGCCAGGCCGTCAGCCTCTTCGGCTCGCATGTCCCCTTCCTCGTCCAGGGCGTCCTCGCTGCCGCCGCCCTCTTTGCCGTCCGCCTCATGCCGCAGACAGCCGGGGCCCGGCCGCAGGCTGCCGCCGCAACGGCCCCCGGGGTCAATCTCTGGACCATCGCCCTGCTTGCCGGTTCGCTTGGCGCCTTCGCCGCCTTCTTCTCGCGCATCGCCGTCGCCTGGAACATCGTGCCGGTGGTGGCGCTCTCGACCTTCGCCATGGACCCGTCAACGCTCGGCTGGATCATCGGCGCGGGCACGGCCCTCAACCTTGCCGCCATGCCCGTGCTGCCGCGGCTCATCGACGACTGGGGTGCGAGGCCCACCTTCCTGCTCTCCGCCACCGTCAATGCCGTGGCCGTGCTCGCCCTCTACCTGTTGCCCTCGGTCGCCATGTTGTGGATCGCAACGGCCGTCGTGCTGCTCGCAACCGGCGTGATGATCCCGGCGGCAACGACACTGGCACTCACCGGTGCGGCACCGCAGACCATGGGCCGCCTCATGGGCCTCGTGCGCACCGCCGGTGACACGGGCATGGCCATCGGGCCGATTGTTGTGCCCGCCTTCGTCACCTTCGGCGGCTTCAACATGCTGGCGGGCCTGTTCGTCTGCCTTGCGGTAACGCTTGTGCCGCTCGCCGCGGTGTTTGGCCTTCGTCCGCGCGCCACCACTTAGGGCGAGGCTTTGCACACGGCAGCGAGCTTCCCCTTTCCCATTCGTCAGTGATTGGTCTAGGTTCGATTCCGCAGCGGAAGAACCTGAGAGGCCAAGACCACATGACGCCGGAACTGACTCCCCTCGAACAGCCCCGGATCCATCTTGTCCACATGGCGGTGTTCACGCTGGTCGTTGCGGTTGTCGCCACGATTCTGTTTCCCAACATCAAGAATGCCTTCATGGCCAATACGGCCCTGAACGGCCTGATCATCGCCGTCGGCGTGCTCGGCGTCCTCTATGCCTACCGCATGGTCTTCCGGCTGATCCCCGAAGTGAACTGGGTCAACAATTTCCAGATCGGCGAAAGCGCCTCGCAGTCCACGCCCTCCCTGCTGGCTCCCATGGCGACCATGCTGGGCGATCCGACGCGCCGGACGATCCTGTCGCCCGCCTCCATGCGCTCGCTGCTCGATGGCCTTGCCTCGCGGCTCGACGAGTCACGCGACCTGATGCGCTACCTCGTGGCGCTGCTCATCTTCCTCGGCCTGCTCGGCACGTTCTGGGGTCTCCTCGAAACCGTAACCTCGGTCGGCGACGCCATCCGCAATCTTGATGTCACGGCTACGCAATCAAATGCCGTCTTCGAGGAACTCAAGACCGGACTGCAACGCCCGCTCGCCGGCATGGGCCTGTCCTTCTCGTCCTCACTCTTCGGTCTGGCCGGATCGCTCATCCTCGGCTTCCTCGATCTCAAGGCCTCGCAGGCGCAGAACCGCTTCTACCACGAGCTGGAAGACTGGCTTTCGACCATCACTGATCTGCAGGCCGATACCGGCGACGGCACCGTGGCCCAGGCGCCTTCAGTCCCCGCCATCCTGCGCCTCGAAATCCAGAGCCTGCAACGCGCCATCGAGCGTCTCGGCCAGCAGTTCGAACAGGGCAGCATCTCGGGCGGCGGTGGAGGTGGCGCCGGTGGTGGTGAGAGTCTCGAGCAGCTTGCCGATGCCGTGGCCAGCCTCGTCGCCCAGATGCGCGACGAGCAGAAGATGGTGCGCAACTGGATCCAGACGCAACAAGTCCAGCAAAGCGAGATCCAGCGCCTGCTCATCCGCCAGGCCGGCGGCCGGTCGAAGGAGTAGGCCATGAGCAGAGCCCTTTCGCGCCGCGGCCGTCAGGAGGAATCGCCCTACTGGCCGGGTTTCGTCGATGCCATGGCGCAGCTCCTGCTGGTCATAACCTTCCTGCTCTCGGTTTTCATCGTGGTGCAGTTCCTGATGGCGCGCGAGATCAGCGGGCAGGATTCAGTGCTCGGCCAGCTGCGCTCGCAGATTGCCGAACTGACCGAGCTTCTTGCGCTGGAGCAATCCGCCAAGGCCGACCTTGAAGGCCAGCTTCTCGCCGTCACCGATGATCTCAACGCCGAGAAGAACAAGGCGACCAGCCTTCTTGCCCAGTTGCAGGCAGAAAATGCCAAGGTGGCGTCGGGCGGCTCAGCACTGTCCGGATTGCAGACGCAGCTTGATAGCGAGCGCAAGATTTCGTCCGAGGCTTTGGCCAAGGTCGAGCTTCTCAACCAGCAGATCGCCGCCATGCGCCGCCAGCTGGCCCAGATCAACTCGCTGCTCGATGCCGCCGAAGAGCGCAACCGCCAGTCGGATGCGCAGGTGGCCGATCTCGGCAAGCGCCTGAACGCGGCGCTGGCCCAGAAGGTCCAGGAACTCTCTCGATATCGCTCCGAATTCTTTGGCCGCCTGCGCCAGATCCTCTCGCAGCGCTCTGACATCCTCGTGGTCGGTGACCGCTTCGTCTTTCAGGCGGAAGTGCTTTTCCCGAAAGGCAGTGCCGACCTGAATGCTGCGGGCCAGCAGGAGATGCTGAAGCTCGCCGATGCGCTGAAGCAGCTTGAGCGCGAGATTCCGGCCGACATCGCCTGGGTGCTGCGTGTCGACGGCCACACCGACAGCGATCCGATTCAGTCGCCGCAGTTCCAGTCCAACTGGGAGCTGTCATCGGCCCGCGCCATATCGGTCGTGAAGTATCTCGTCTCGCAAGGCGTCACGGCGCGGCATCTGGTGGCCGCAGGCTTCGGCGAGTTCCAGCCGCTGGTCGAAGGCGACACGGAAGAGGCAAAATCCGAGAACCGCCGCATCGAGCTCAAGCTTACCGAGCGTTGAGCCTCAGGCCGCGATCGAGAATTGCAGCTTCGCCAGCTTGGCGTAGAGCGGGCTCTTCTTGATGAGTTCCGCGTGCGTGCCTTCGGCCACGCGCCGGCCCTTGTCGAGAACGACGATGCGGTCCGCGTTGCGCACCGTTGCCAGGCGATGGGCGATGACAATCGTGGTGCGCCCCTTGCTCACATGCTCAAGAGCCTCCTGCACCATCGCCTCGCTTTCGGCATCGAGCGCACTCGTCGCCTCGTCGAGCAACAGCACGGGCGCATCGCGTAGGATGGCACGGGCGATGGCCACGCGCTGGCGCTGGCCACCGGAAAGCGTAACACCGCGTTCGCCGAGCGCCGTCTCATAGCCCTTGGGCAGGTCGCGCACGAAATGATCGACACGGGCGGCGCGGGCGGCCTCTTTCACCTCGGCGTCGCTGGCATCGGGTTTTCCGAAGCGGATGTTGTCGGCGATGCTGCCCGAGAAGATCACCGGATCCTGCGGGACGATGGCAATGGCGCCGCGCAGGTCCTTGAGCGCAAGCGAACGGACCTCGACACCATCAAGGGTCACGCTGCCGTCCTGGGGTTCATAGAAGCGTTGCAGCAGGCCGAAGAGCGTCGACTTACCGGCTCCCGATGGCCCCACCACGGCAACAACCTCTCCCGGCCGAGCCTCGAAGCTCACCTTGTGCAGGACCTCGATGTCTGGCCGTGATGGATAGTGAAAACTCACCTTGCTGAAACTCACCTGGCCCTTGGCGGGTTTTGGCAGCGGCCATGGGGCTGCCGGATCCTCGATGCTCGGCTTCTGCTCAAGCAATTCGGCAATGCGTTCCGAGGCACCGGCCGCAAGCTGCACTTCGCCCCACACTTCCGACAACTGCCCCAGCGAGGACGCGGCGAACACCGCATACAAGATAAACTGGCTGAGCGTGCCGCCGGAAATCGTGCCTGCGATCACGCCCTGCGCGCCATACCAGAGCAGCCCGACAATGGAGCCGGTCGCCAGGAAGATGATGCAGAAGGTCAGAAGCGCACGGGCGAGACCTCGCTTGGCCGCAGCCCGGAAGGCCGAGGTCGTCGCGGCGGAAAAGGCGCTGACGGTGTTCTGCTCCTGGACATTGGCCTGCACCGTGGCGATGGCCGACAGGCGCTCCTGGGCGAAGGCCGCGCTGTTGGCCAGCGTGTCCTGCGCCCGGCGCGAAAGCGAGCGCACGCGGCGACCAAAGATCACAAGCGGCAGCACAATCCCCGGAATGGCCAGGGCGGCAAGGCCAGAAAGCTGCGGACTCGTATAGACCATCATGATCAACGCGCCGGTCAGCATCACAAGATTGCGCAACGCAATCGAGGCGGTCGAGGAAAAGGCGGCCTTGATCTGGGTCGTATCAGCGGTAAGGCGCGAAATCACTTCGCCGGTGCGCTGCTGCTCGTAGAAGGACGGCGACAGCAGCGTCAGGTGGCGGAACAGGTGATCGCGCACGTCGGCCACCACGCGCTCGCCGATCCACATGACGAAATAGAAGCGCACGGCCGATCCCAGGGCCAGCATGGCAACCACAGCCAGCATCATGCCGAAGTACTGATTGACCAGCTCGGAGTCGGCAGCAGAGAAACCGTGATCCAGCACCCGGCGGACGGCAATCGGCACCACCAGCGTCGCTGCAGCCGCCACCAGAAGGGCAAGCAGTGCGATCACCACCTGGAGGCGATATTGCGAAAGGAACGGAAGCAAACGCGCCAACGGGCGCAAGTCATTGGATCTGGGCCGTCTTTTGGCCTCTATAGCATAGTCGACAGTCATCTTCCTCGGCCTGTGGCGAGGGCCTTGCAGGCCCGGTGCTCCTCCTATATAGGACCGGCCATCCGAGAGTCATCCGGCGGTATCTGCACAAGATGCCGCGCTTTTTTTGATAGAGTTAAGTTCATGAAATCCGGCATTCATCCCGATTATCATCCGATCACGGTCGTCATGACCGACGGCACCAAGTTTGTGACCCGCTCCACCTATGGCAAGCCGGGCGACACGCTGAACCTCGACATCGATCCGAAGTCGCACCCGGCATGGACCGGTGGCCAGCAGGGCCTGGTTGACCGTGGCGGCCGCGTGTCGCGCTTCAATCAGAAGTTCTCGTTCCTCAAGAAGTAAATCGTCTTTAGTGACGGCGACAGGGCCCGGCTGCCACGCAGCCGGGTTTTTGTTTTGCTCAGGCCGGATGCTGTCCGGGCTTCCGCACCAGCAGGAACAGCAGGACGGTGAAGACCATCAGGACAGCCGAGGTGTAATAGGCGACATCGGGCGATACGAACGGTGCGGTGGGCTGCATGAAATAGCCGAAGATCTGCGCAAAGAAGACCGTTCCGAGGAGCATCGCAATGCTCATGATAGACGCAAGGCCACCCTGCAGTTCTCCCTGTGCATCCTCCGGCACCGCCTTGGAGGTGATCGCCGCGAACATCGGGTGCACGAAGCCCTCGGGGGCGTGAACAAGCAGTACCAGAATGACCAGGGGCAGGCTTGGCGCAAGAGCGAAGCCCACCATTGCAATCACCGCCGCGCACATGCCGATGAGGGCCAGCCTTTGCTCGCCGAAGAGCTTCACTGCGGGGCCGGTCAATCCGCCCTGCACAACAGCTGCGATGATGCCGAAGGCCGCCAGCGACACGCCAACCAGCGCTTCCGTCCAGCCGTATTTCGCGATGCCCCAGAAGGCCCATACCGCCGGATAGACCGACGTCGTGAAGAAATAGACGAACAGCACGACACAGAGTGGCAGGATGCCCTGATAGGTGCGGAAGACGCGGAAAGTGCCGAGCGGATTGGCACGTGTCCACTGAAAGGGCCTGCGGTTCTCCCGGGTCAACGTTTCCGGCAGCACGAAGTAGCCATAGAGCAGGTTGAGTGCGGAAATGGCGGAGGCTGCATAAAAGGGGACGCGCGCACCATACTCGCCCAGCAAGCCGCCGAGGGCCGGGCCGATGACGAAACCAAGGCCGAAGGCGGCGCCAATCATGCCGAAGGCCTTGGCACGGTTCTCCGGTGCGGTGACATCGGCGATATAGGCATTGGCGATCACGTAGGAGGCTCCGCACAGCCCGGCGATGGCGCGGCCGATAAAGAGCCAGAGCAGATTGGGCGCCAGCGCCATCAGAAGATAATCGACGAACAGGCCAAAGACGGCAAGCAGCAGCAGCGGCCGCCGCCCATAGGCATCCGAGAGATTACCCATGGCCGGGCCGGACAGAAACTGCGTGATCGAGAACGTGAAAAACATCCAGCCGCCTATGATGGCCGCATCGGCGATCGACACATGCCCCACGGTCTCGATGAGCCTGGGAAGCACCGGCATGATTATGCCGAAACCCACCATGTCGAGAAACACGGTGATGAGCACGAATGTGACGGCATGTTTGCTGGCGGGAGAGGCTGTCATGGCCCGCCTTTGAGCCGAGTTATGCGCCACTTGCAACTGACAGCAGGCGACAGAGCTGTGGCGACACTTGAGGGTTGGCAAGGCTCGCACCACACCCTATTCAGGCCTTCCCTCCAGCCCGGATTCTCCATGACATCGCCTGTTGCCGCCCGCTACGCCGTCCTTGCCCTGTTCGTCGCCCACGGTTTCCTGTTCGGGGCCTGGGCCACACAGATTCCCCTCGCCAAGCTCCGGCTTGATGTCAGCCTGACGACTTTCGGCCTTGCCCTTCTCTGCGTTGCCGGTGGCGCGGTCATCGCCATGCCGATCGCGGGCGCCATGGTGAACAAGTATGGCAGTGCCCGCCTCAGTGTCGTTACTGGCCTGCTCTTCAGCATCGGCATCCTCGGCCCGGCCCTGGCGCCGGACCTTTTGTCATTCATGTTTTTTGGCGCGCTGCTCGGTGCTGCCATCGGCAGCATGGATGTCGGCATGAATGCCCATGGGCTGGTGGTCGAGCGGGCCCTGAAGAAGCCTGTGATGTCCGGCTTCCACGGCGGTTTCAGCATTGGTGCCGCCATCGGAACGATCGCCGGTGCCTGGATTCTCGGCCACTACGGCTCACCCATCCAGCTTGCGCTGTTCAGCGGTGGCGCCTTTCTCACTGTCCTCGTCGCCTCGCGCTTCCTTCTGCCCACGAGCCTGGACCAGGGCCTTTCGGGCGAGCATTTTGCCTGGCCGACCAAGGCGACACTGGGCCTTGGTGCCCTCGCCTTCCTCGCCCTGATGATCGAAGGCTCCGTCGCCGACTGGGGTGCACTGATGCTCAAGGAGCGCTTCGTCGTGGAAGCAGCAACGGCGGCCATGGCCTTCGGCTTCTACCAGGCCGGCATGGCTGTCGCCCGCTTCACCGGCGACTGGCTGCGCCTGAGGTTCGGCGCTGTCCGGCTTGTGGCCATCAGTGCAGCCCTTGCCGCAGGCGGCACGGCCGCTGCCCTGCTTGTGCCATCGGTCTGGCTCTCGCTTGCTGCCTTCACGATCGGCGGGCTGGGTATCGGCAATATCGCGCCGGTGCTCTTTGCGGGTGGCGGGCGCCTTGAGCCCGACGCTCCGGGACGTGGCATCGCTGCCGTCACCTCAATGGGTTATTCCGGCTTCCTCGCCGGACCGCCGCTGATCGGCATTCTCGGTGACTTCACCAGCCTGCAGGTGGCCCTCTTCGTGACCGTCGCCGCTGCCTTGATCATCGGGTTCTATGCGCGCATGGTGAAGGCCGCTGACACGTACTGAGGCGGAGCATGGATCACATCAGGGGCAAGCGCGTTTTTATCACGGGTGCGGGGCGCGGGCTTGGTGCGGCACTGGCCGTGGTCCTTGCCGACCTCGGGGCCAATGTGGTGCTCACGGCGCGCAGCGTGGAACCGCTTTCGGCCCTTGCCCAATCAATCAAGGCGCGCACGGGAACGGCCCCCGAATATCACGCACTCGACCTCGCCGATATCTCGCAGGTGACGCTCTTCGCCAAGAAGTGGCGCGACGAGAAGCAGCCGCTCGACATCCTGGTAAACAACGGCGCGAGCTGGCTTTCAGGCCCCATGGACTCCCATGATGCCTTCTCGATCACGCAGACGATCACGGCCAATGTGACCGGCACACTCCTCCTCACGCGCGGGCTTCTGCCCCTGCTCAAGAATTCTCCCGCCGCCGACATCGTCAACATGGTCTCGATCAGCGGCATGGAGAATGTGCCCATGCAGGGAGCTTCGGTGGCCTATCTCGCCTCGAAGCATGGCCAGACCGGACTGACCGACGGCCTGCGCCAGGAACTGCGCGGCACGGGCGTTCGCGTGACCGCCATCTACCCGCCCAACATCGAGGATATCTCCCCGCTCGACAGCAAGGCCTGGGATACGCACCGCGACGCCATGAGCTGGCTCACCAACAAGGATGTGGTGGGAGCCATACTCGGGTCGCTGTCGCGCGCACGGCATGTGCATTTTATGCAGGTGTTGCTGGAGACGGCGACGAGTAACTTCCACGGCCATTGACGCAAATCCCAACCCTGTCCCTGCGCGAATCCGGCGCCGGGCCGATCTTTGAATGGAGCTGAAATTGAAACTGAAAGACCGTGTCGCCATCATCACCGGCGCCTCCCGCGGCATCGGGCTTGCCATTGCCGAACGCTTTGCCGCCGAGGGTGCGCAGGTTGTCATGGCCGACGTACTGGACGAAGCCGGGGCCGCCGAGGCCAAGCGCCTCAAGGCTACTTATGCTCACTGCGATGTCTCGAAGTCGGCCGACATCAAGGCCACAGTCGCAGCAGCCGTCTCGAAGCATGGTGCCGTCGACATCCTCGTCAACAATGCCGGCATCTCTGTCGTCGGTGACCTGCTTGACATCACCGAGGAAGAGTATGACCGCGTTCTGGCGGTGAACCTCAAGGGCTCGTTTCTGATGCTGCAAGCCTGCGCCCGCGAGATGGTAAAGCAGGTCAAGGCGGGCCGCGCGCCCGGGGCCATCGTCAACATGTCGTCCGTCAACGATACCCTGGCGATCCCGTCGATCGTGCCCTACACGATCTCCAAGGGCGGCGTGCGCCAGCTTACCCATGTGGCAGCCCTGTCGCTTGCCCCGCATGGCATCCGTGTCAACGCCATCGGCCCGGGTTCCATCCGCACCGACATGCTCAAGGGAACATTGGCCGACAAGGCCGCCATGCACCGCGCCCTGTCGCGCACGCCTCTGGGCCGTGTGGGCGAGCCGTCCGAAATCGCAAGCCTCGCCGCCTTCCTTGCCAGCGAAGACGCAAGCTATGTTTCGGGGCAGGTGATCTATGCCGACGGCGCCCGCATGCCGCTGAACTACACCGTGCCGGTGAAGGAGTGATCAGACCGGCCCGCCAATCCGATCTGGCGCGCATCACCGCGGTACGCACGTCCGTCATTGAAAACCATCTCTCCGTGGAGCAGCTCGCAGAGCGCGGCATCACGGAAGACAGCATCTGGGCCGACATCGCTGCCGGTCATCTTGGCGCATGGGTCGGCGAGGCCGAGGGGCGTGTCGTTGCCTTCGCCATGGCTGACAGGCGGCGCGGCCAGATCTTTGCGCTGTTCACAGAGCCGGGCTTTGAGGGCCGGGGGCTTGGCGCCGCCTTGCTTGTCGCCTGCGAGGACTGGCTCGTGCAGCAAGGCTGGGTTCAGGCACATCTCGACAGTGCGAGCGATTCCAGGGCTGCCGCCTTCTACCTGCGGCGGGGCTGGGAAGCCGTGGCCGAGGACGCAGGTGACACCTATTTCCGCAAGCAGCTCAGTCGACAGCAATGACCTTGCCGGTCAGCGCGCCATCGACAGCCTTGGTGAAGGCGAGGCCCACGCGCGCCGAAGACACGGGGGGATGACCCGGGAAGAAACCATCATACTTCTTCACCGATGCATCGAGCAGGCCCGGGCTCACCACATTGATGCGGATGCCGCGCGGCATTTCCAGCGCGGCGGCCGTCACAAAGAGATTGAGCGCACCGTTGACGGCTGACGCATTAACTCCCTTGCGCACCGGATCGCGATCCAGAATGCCGCTGGTCAGGGTGATGGAGCCCCCATCCTTGACCTTGTGCTGGGCCACCAGAACAACATTGACCTGTCCCATCAGCTTGTCATCAAGCCCTTTGCGGAACAGTGCAGGTGTCATTTCAGCCAGCGGCCCGAAATGCGTGTGGCCGGAGGTGCAGACCACGGCGTCCAGGGCTCCTGCCTTGTCGAACATGGCACGGACCGAAGCCTCGTCCATGAGATCAACGCGCAGGTCGCCGGAGTTGCGGCCCGCGGTGACGATGTCGTGGTGCTTGAGGCCAAGGGTTGCCGCCTGTCCGACAGCGCCGCTTGCCCCGATCAGAAGAACGCGCATGGCTTACTCGCTATCGCTCTCGTCAGTCTTGAGGCCCTTGAGCTTGGCAAAGACCGAGTCGGCATCAATGCTCTCTTCCCTGCGGGAAGATGATACCTCGGCAGCCTGGGCTGCTTCAGCTTCACGCTCTTCCATGGCGATGCGATGCGCCGTCGTGCCCTCAACCTCCGAAGCGGGGATCAGGGTGCGCGGTGCCGCACCATCACCGACGGTCTTGCGGCGGCTGGCTGCCTTCTGCACGGCAAAATCGAGATCGAGCTGCGAGCAAAGGCCAAGCGACACAGGATCGACCGGCTTGATGTTCTGGGCATTCCAGTGCGAGCGCTCGCGCACCGCATTGATCGTGTGCTTGGTGGTACCGACCAGCTTCATGATGGCTGCATCCGGCAGTTCCGGATGATAGCGCAGCAGCCACTGGATCGCATCGGGACGATCGCCGCGGCGCGACACCGGCGTATAACGCGGGCCACCCGTCGACTTCTTCACCTGGATATCGACCTTCGACTCCAGAATCTTGAGAGGACGGTCCGTGTCCGTCTCGCTGGCAGCGATCTCCTCGCGAGTAAGCTGGCCGCCCGTGATGGGATCAAGGCCGCGAACGCCAGCGGCGACATCGCCATCGGCGATGCCCTTCACCTCAAGTTCGTGAAGATGGCAGAACTCGGCAATCTGCTTGAAGCTCAGCGTGGTGTTTTCAACGAGCCAAACGGCGGTGGCCTTGGCCATAAGAGGTGCGCGTGACATATGATCTCTCGCTTTCAGAGCCTTTCCAGGGGCTCCAAGTGATTTGACAGTGAATTGTCGGGAATGGCCGCCATATAGGGGAAAGGCGCCGCCAAATCAACGATCATTCAGCAGGCGTTTTCCGAGGAAGACCGTGCCTGCCACGGGCGTTTCATAATAGGCCGGGACGGGCCCGAAACCGAGGACGTGGTAGAGTTTCTGAGCGCTCCTCATTTCAGGCAATGTATCCAGGCGGATTTCGTTATAGCCCGCTTTGCGCGCTGCCGCGCAGACGGCATGGACCAGCGCCTGCCCCAGGCCGAGGCCACGCGCCCCGGGCGCCACATAAAGCCTCTTCATCTCGGCCGCAGCCGCATCAAGTGGCCGCAGGGCGACGCAACCAATGGCACGGCCCTGCCCATCGCGGGCAAGCAGCAAGCTTCCTCCGGGAGGCGCATATTTCCCCGGAAGTGTGGCCAGCTCTGCTTCAAAATCCTGATAGGCCAGATCGACTGAGAGTGACGCCGCATAGGCGCGGAACAACGCTTTGATATCGGCAAGATCTGAGGCCGTTTCAGCCGACGCGATCCGCAAGCCAGTTTCACTCATGTCACAAGAATGATTTTGCCGACGTGGGTGGAGCTTTCCATGAGCGCGTGGGCGCGTGCCGCCTCGGCCAGCGGAAATGTTGCGTGAACGACCGGCCGGCACTTCCCGGCCGCAAGCAAGGGCCAGACCTTCTCCTCGAGGGCGCGGGCAATCACGGCCTTCTCGGCCACGCTGCGCGGGCGCAAGGTGGAACCAGTGAAAGTGAGCCGTTTGAGCATGAGGGGCATGAAGTCGGCCTCGATTTTCGATCCTTGCTGAAAGGCGATCTGCACGATGCGCCCGTTCAGTGCCGCGACCTTCAGGTTGCGGGCGAGATAGTCGCCACCCACCATGTCGAGGATGACATCGGCAGCCATGCCCTTGTCCTTCAGCACGGCCGCGAAATCCTCCTGCCGGTAGTTGATGGCAAGATCGGCTCCCAACTGGCGGCAGGCCTCGCACTTCGCAGCACTTCCCGCTGTCGCAACAACCGTAGCGCCGAAAGCCTTGGCCAGCATGATCGCCGTCGAGCCGATGCCGCTCGAACCGCCATGAACGAGAAACGTCTCGCCGGGCTTCAACTGACCTCGGTCAAATACATTCGTCCACACCGTGAAGTAGGTCTCCGGTATTCCCGCAGCTTCGATCAGGTTCAGGCCCCTGGGCACGGGCAGCGCATTGTCTTCGGCAACGACGGCGTATTCGGCATAGCCTCCGCCGGGCACAAGAGCACAGACTGCATCACCCGTGCGATAGCGCTTCACGCCATCACCGAGGGCCACCACCTCACCCGCAATCTCAAGGCCGGGTGTCGCGGGCGCGCCGGGCGGCGGCGGATAGCCGCCCTGCCGTTGCAACACATCGGGCCGGTTCACACCGGCAGCGGCGACGCGTACCAGCACCTGTCCCGCTCCGGGACTCGGCACAGGGATATGCACCGGCACGAGCACATCGGGGGCACCGGGTGTGCTTATGGCAATCGCCATCATACTGTCTGGCCGGTCGGGTGCCTGGGTCATGGGTGTTCTTGAACCTTGCGCGAAGCTTGCGTTTGCATGAGACTCGTCTTCAGGAGGAGCTTAGCATGGACCTTGAAGATCTGCCCCGCCCCAAGCCCACACTCACCATCGGCGAGCCGCTGGATGCGATTTCCCTTGAGGAGCTCAAGGCCCGGATCGCGGCGCTTGAGGAAGAGATCGGACGAATCCGCAGCGAAATCAGCAAGAAGCAAGCCTCCAAGGCAGCGGCTGATGCCTTCTTCAAGAGCTGAAGGGCGGAATCCGGAAATGAGTCGGAGCCTGCGCCATTCGTTAACCATTCGGAAAGTTCTATCGTTTACCTTAACAATCAGCCCGGAGCTTTCCGGGTCTCTCTGAGTGGTTCTGTCCACTCTGTTTGACGCCTCCCTGTTAGAACTCAAGCCGCGGTTTCCGCGGCTTTTTTTTGTTTGTGGAGAACGGGCCCCGCTGGCCTCGAACTTGCTCCTTCCGCTTCCGTCAACAGCGTCCTGCGCCATATTGACCGGTCAAACGGCCCCAGTATGCTGACGCGGGTGCCAAGAATTTGAAGCGTTTGAGTAAGGAATTGTAAGTCATGGCCGCAGGGGCAGGCACGAGCACCGTCGATTTTCTCGCCAGGTTCACCGGTTCGGAGCAGTTCGAGAAGGTCTTCAAGGAAGGCATGGGCCTCGTCGAAGAGACGGCCAACTATCTCGATGGCCCCGGCCGCACCGACAGCCGCCTGCTCGATCGTGTTGGAGCCATTGCCTACGCAACCGAATCCATGCGCCTGACCACACGGCTGATGCAGCTCGCATCATGGCTTCTTCTGCAGCGCGCGATTGCCGCTGGCGAACTCGGCACCGACGAGGCACGCAAGGAAAAGAACCGCATCAATCTGTCGGAAATCGGCAAGGGCAGCGATCTGCCCGGTGCCGAACATCTGCCCGACGGCCTCAGGAATCTCGTCGAACGGTCACTGCGCCTGCTCGACCGTATCAAGACACTCGACCTGATGATCTCGCGGCAGAATGCCGTCGCCGATGAGAACCCGGTGATGAACCAGCTCGATCAGCTGGCGCGCGCCTTCGGAACGCGCTGACAAAACCAAAACTTACGCGGTGGTGACCGGGCTGGAGATTTTGTCCTTGCCCAGCACCATTGCGGCGCATTTCTCGGCGATCATCATTGCCGTGGCATTGGTATTCGACGAAATGACGGTCGGCTGAATCGAGGTATCGGCAACACGCAGGCCCTCGATGCCATGGACTTTCAGCTCCGGTGAAACCACGCTCATGGAGCCCACGCCCATGGCACAGGCCGACGAAGGGTGATGATCCGTCTTGGCCATGCGACAGGCATAGTCGAAAAGATCGTTCTTGCCGTTCACACCTTCCCCCGGCAGGCGCTCGGCGAGGATGAAGGGCTTCAGGGCCGGCTGGCGCAGGATCGCGCGAGACCATTCGAGCGCCTTGAAGTTCAGATCGCGGTCAATGGGATCGGCCCAGAAATTGGGATCGATCAGCGGATGATCCATGATGTCGGCAGACCGCAAGCGCACGGTGCCACGTGACCGCGGACGCATCACGGCCGCATTTAGCGTGACGCCCGGGTTGCCAAGCTTGGCAATGCCTGCTTCGATTCCGCTGCCGAGACCGAAGTGGAACTGCACATCCGGATGGGCAGCCGCCTTGTCGGCGTACCAGAAACCGCCACTGTTGAAGAGCGAGGATGCCGCAGGACCATCACGGGTGAAGAGATATTGCAGCCCTGCCAGCGCGGCCCACCAGCTTTTTCCATACTTGTCGAAGGAGTGATCGCCGGTGCATTCCGCAAGCGCACAAATGTCGAGATGATCCTGCAGGTTTGAACCGACACCCGGAAGATCATGCACCGGCATGACACCTACAGATTTCAGATGGGCAGCAGGCCCGATGCCGGAGAGCAAGAGCAGGCGTGGCGAGCCAATGGCGCCCGACGAGACGATCACCTCCGCTGTGGCCCTGATGGCACGCGGGCGGCCATTCTCGATGATCTCGACGCCGATGGCACGCCCCTGCTCCACGACCACGCGCTTGGTGAGCGCCTTCATCACCACAGTGAGGTTGGGACGCGACAGCGCCGGCTTGAGATAGCCGGTGACGGCCGAGGAGCGCCGCCCGTTGCGCTGCGTGACCTGATAGACACCCATGCCTTCGGGCGTTGCGCCCGACAGATCGTTGCAACGCGGAATGCCCGCCTGTTCTGCGGCTTCAATGAAAGCCTCGACAATCGGCAACAGCGCCCGGGGCTGTGAAACGCCGATGGGGCCGCCCTTGCCATGCACATCATTCTCGAATGTGTCGTTGTCTTCGTGCAGCTTGAAGTATTTGACGATGTCGTCATAGCCCCAGCCGGTGCAACCGGCTTGGGCCCAGGTGTCGAAATCCAGCCTGTGGCCGCGAGTATAGACCTGCGCATTGATCGAGGAACCGCCACCGATCACTTTGGCCTGCGTGTACCAGAACACGCGGTCCTGCATGTGCTTCTGCGGCACTGTGGACCAGCCCCAGGAGGCAATGCCCTTGGTCATGCGGGCAAAGCCCGCGGGCCAATGAAAGAGAAAGTTCCGGTCGTCACCGCCGGCCTCGACCAGCAGCACGCGGGTCTTCGCATCCGCCGAAAGCCTGTTGGCCAGGACGCAGCCCGCCGTTCCGCCGCCCACGATGATATAGTCGTATTCTGCCTTCACATCCGGCATCCCAAACTCCCGCAGGATTGAACCAAATGGTTACTTGTGGGATAGTGTCTGACAAACCGCACGGAGGCAAGAGTCTTGTCGGCACCATCCATGCCGAAATTCAACGGCATCCCGGCCATCGGGCTTGGAACCTATCCCTTGCAGGGACAGAACTGCACCGACAGCGTGCTGATGGCGCTCGAGCTTGGCTATCGCCACATCGATACGGCGCAGATGTATGGCAACGAGCGCGATGTCGGGCGCGCAATTGCAGGCAGTGGCATCAAGCGCGACGCGCTCTTCGTGACGACAAAGGTTGATCCGTCCAATCTCGGCGCTGCGCGCTTCGCCGGCTCGGTGCAGCGATCAATGGACGATCTCGGCGGGCCTGCCGACCTGCTCCTCATTCACTGGCCACCGCCCGATGCCGAGATTGATGCAACACTGGATCGCCTCAAGGCAGAGCTTGATCGCGGCATGGCCCGGCGCATCGGCATATCGAATTTCACACCGCGCATGATGCGGCAGGCGGTCAAGCGCCTGGGTCCGATCATTTCCTGCAATCAGGTCGAGTTCCATCCGCTCCTCGACCAGACACTTGTCAAGGCAACCGCCGATGAGCTTGGCTTTCCGCTGGTGGCTTACAGCCCGATCGGCCGGGGCAAGGCATTGCAGCATCCGGCCATCAGCGAAATCGCGGCCCGTTTGGCGAGACCTGCTTCCGAAATTGTCCTGCGCTGGATCATGCAACAGGGCGTCATTTCAATTCCAATGACGACCAAGCGTGCCAACGCGGCCTCCAATCTCAATATCCTGAGCTTTGCGCTCAGCGAAGCGGACATGGCGACAATTTCCGCTATCGGCACGCGGCGGGGACGTATGGTATCAGGCTGGATGACAGGACGCTGGGACAGCTGAGATGATCCGCCTTACGCCAAAGCCACTCAACAAGGCCATATTCCGCCCCTATGGCAACGTCATCGATACGTCCGGCGTCACGCCCAAGAACGTCAACCAGGGCTTCGCACAGCGCTTCGATGATCTCGCTTATGTCGACGTGGCACCGGAGTTCGGTTCGGTCAATGTGGCCCTGTTCACGGCCAACCCAAGGCCCATGCCAATTGCCGTGAAACTGATGGAGCGGCATCCGATGGGCTCACAGATTTTTGTGCCCTTGCAGGACAGGCCATGGCTCGTGCTTGTCTGCGACAATCCGCTGAAGCCGGAGACCTATCAGCTTTTCGCTGCCACGGGCCAGCAGGGCATCAACTATGCCCGCAACATCTGGCATCATCCCTTGCTCGTCTTTGATGAGGGAAGCCGCTTCCTGGTGTTCGACCGCAAGGGCTCAGGCAATAACCTGGAAGAAGTGCAACTGCCGGAGACCCTGCAGATCGAAGTCGTCGGCTGATTTGCAAATCATGGGGCCGCCCGGTACCCTAGCCGCATGACAAAGACGCCCAGTTACTACGCGCCGCACGGCGGCCTGCCGCCGCAGACAGACCTTCTGACAGGGCGTGCTATCTTCACTACCGCCTATGCCGTCATCCCGAAGGGCGTGATGCGCGACATCGTCACCAGTGCCCTGCCTGGTTGGGACAAGACCCGCTGCTGGATCATCGCCCGCCCCATGTCCGGTTTCGCCGAAACCTTTTCGCAATACATCATGGAAGTCTCTGCCGGCGGCGGAAGCACATCACCCGAACCCGACGCGCAGGCCGAAGCCGTGCTCTTCGCCGTGGAAGGCCGCTTCACGCTGAAGCTGGGCGCGGCGGAACATGCCATGGCGCCCGGTTCCTACGCCTTCATACCGCCGGGACTTTCCTGGAGCCTGTCCAACAGCGGACCCGAAACCGCCCGTTTCCACTGGATCCGCAAGCGCTACGAGCCCGCGCCCGGCCTTGCCGTGCCTGAAGCCTTTGTCGTGCGCGAACAGGATGTCGCCCCTGTCACGATGCCAGACACGAAGGGCGTGTGGAGCACCACGCGCTTTGTCGACCCGGCAGACCTGCGCCACGACATGCACGTGACCATTGTGAATTTCGAGCCGGGGGGCGTCATTCCCTTTGCCGAAACGCATGTCATGGAACACGGCCTCTATGTGCTGGAAGGCAAGGCTGTCTACCGCCTCAACGGCGACTGGGTGGAGGTCGAGGCCGGGGACTTCATGTGGCTTCGCGCCTTCTGCCCGCAGGCCTGCTATGCCGGAGGACCGGGCCGCTTCCGCTATTTGCTTTACAAGGATGTGAATCGCCACGCCCGCCTGAATGTGTTTGGGAAAGACTGAGTCCGCAATTCCGGGCGAAGGAGAGTCCCGTTGGAAGCAGCGCTACGCCTCGGCATTTTCGTTTCAGTCTTTGTGGCAGTTGCCGCCCTTGAAATCCTGCTGCCACGCCGCCCGAAGACAGCGGACTGGAGGCGACGCTGGGGAATCAATCTCGGCATCCTGGTGATCGATGTCGTGGCCCAGCGGCTGACTGTCGGGGCCGCTGCCTTTGCAACGGCAATCTATGCCCAGAACCATGGCTGGGGTCTGTTCAACCTGCTGGACTGGCCGTTCTGGATCGAAGCGCTGCTCGGCTTCCTCATTCTTGATTTTGCGATTTACCTTCAGCACGTGCTCTCGCATGCCCTGCCCGCCTTCTGGCGGCTGCATCAGGTGCATCACGCCGATCTCGACGTGGACCTGACGACAGGTGTCCGCTTCCATCCGCTCGAGATCATCATATCCATGCTCTACAAGGCCGCGATTGTTGCGGCTCTCGGCATCGATCCCTGGGTGGTAATCATCTTCGAAGCGGTGCTGAACGGCTTCTCCGTTTTCACGCACGGCAATATTCATCTGCCGGAGTGGCTGGACCGCCGCTTGCGCTATGTCTTCTGCACGCCCGACATGCATCGCGTGCATCATTCCGTCATTCCATGCGAGACCGATTCAAATTTCGGTTTCTGCCTTTCCGTCTGGGACCGCTTCTGCGGCACAATGCTGCGCGAACCGGCCAAAGGCCAGATAGGCGTAACGCTGGGACTTTCGCAATTCCGGCGTCCTGATGACGTGTCGCTGTGGAAGATCCTGCTGATGCCCTTCCGCGTTCTGGCGCGGCAAAGAGCTGCTCAGGATAGTTCCGAAACCTTGTAGTGGGACTTTTCCAGCCATTGCGGGCTGACGGCAACGCCCCAGCCGGGTTCGGACGATACCGTCACATCGCCATCGACTACCTGATAGGGATCGCTGGTGAAAAGCCCCGGTTCCCAAGGATAGTAGTCAGTGCCTTCGATGGACAGTTCCAGATACTTGCCCGGGTTCGGAATGGCCTTGAGCAGATGCATGGTGCAGAGCGTGACGAGCGAACGGTTGGCGGCATGGGGTGTGCAGGGCAGGCCCGCCTTCTCACCCATACGCGCCACTTCCATGGTGCGCAGCATGCCACCCATGTACATGACATCGGGCTGGATGATGTCCACCGCCCGCATGCCGATCATGGCCTTCCAGACGGGGAACTCGCAATCCTGTTCTCCTCCGGTGACATCGATGCTGAGCGTGTCGGTCACTTCCTTGGTCTGCTCCAGTTCCCAATAGGGACAGGGCTCTTCGAAATGGCCGATGCCATTCTGCTCCAGCATGCGCCCGACTTCGATGGCGCGCTTCGGCGAATAGCAGGAATTGCCATCGACGAGTTTGTCGATGCCGTCACCCAGCGCCTTGGACACGGTCGGAATGACCGCCTCGGTGCGCTCTGGCCACTCGTCACGGTCGCGGCCGCACTCGGCCCCGACACGCCATTTGAAAGCTGTGAAGCCGAATTTGTCACGCAGGGCGAGAAAGCGCTTTGCTTCGTCTTCAGGCGTGATGTCGCGCTTCATTGAGGAGGCATAGGCGCGCAGCTTGCCCGGCTTGCCGCCCAGAAGCTCGACCACGGGCTTGCCCTCCAGCTTGCCACGCAGGTCGAGAAGGGCCGTATCCAGGCCAGTCATGGCGCGGCGCAGATAGGAGCCCGGAAACTTGTGTTCCCTCTCGCTGATCAGGTTCAGCGTGTCGGCAAAATCGAGTGCATTGGTGCCAAGCGCGTGGCGCGCCACCTGGCGGTGGAAGACCTCGCAAGTGATATCGGCATTATAGGTCGAGACCTGCCCCCAGCCCTGGGCGCCGCCCTCGGCCGTGGCGCGGACAAAGCCCACGAATTCGTTGTGGAATGTTTCGAGCTTGGTGATCTTCATGGCTGTTTCCCGGGCAGATATGTTCCCGTCCATGCCAGAAGTGACAGCGATGTGACAACCGGGCTGAAACTTGACAGCAAGGCCCCATGCGGCCATCTCATGCGCCATGACACCCCAGAAGCCGCCGCTCAAGATTCTGCTGGCCGCCCCCCGCGGCTTTTGCGCCGGTGTGGTGCGGGCCATCGACATCGTGGAGCGCGCCCTCGAGGTTTACGGAGCGCCCGTTTATGTGCGCCATGAAATCGTGCACAACAAATATGTCGTGGACGGCTTGAAGGCGAAGGGTGCCATCTTCGTCAAGGAACTGGACGAAATTCCACAGGGCGACCATCCGGTGATCTTCTCGGCCCATGGCGTGCCCAAGGCTGTTCCGGGCGAAGCGCAGCGCCGCAAGCTCTTCCAGCTTGATGCCACCTGCCCGCTTGTCACCAAGGTTCATCTGGAAGCGCAGCGGCATTTCGACGAGGGACTGGAGATCATCCTGATCGGCCATGCCGGCCATCCGGAAGTGATCGGCACCATGGGGCAACTGCCGCAGGGGGCCGTCGTCCTGATCGAGACTGCCGGGGACGCAGAGCGGCTTGCCGTGCGCGACCCCGCCCGGCTGGCCTATATCACGCAGACAACACTGTCAGTCGATGACACGTCGGACGTCATCGCCGTGCTGCGCCGCCGTTTCCCGCTGATCCGTGGGCCGGTGAAGGAAGACATCTGCTATGCTACAACCAACCGTCAGGAAGCGGTAAAGTCCATCGCCCGGGATCTCGATCTGCTGCTGGTGGTGGGCGCCCCCAACTCGTCAAACTCCAAGCGTCTCGTGGAAGTGGGCGAAAAGAACGGCTGCCCGCGGGGACTTCTCGTGCAGCGCGCCAGCGATCTCCACTGGCAGGAGTTGCAGGACCTCAAGACCGTCGGATTGACGGCAGGCGCTTCGGCTCCCGAAGTGCTGGTCAACGAGATCATCGATGCCTTCCGCAGCCACTACGATGTGACCGTCGAGAAGGTGACGCTGCGCGAGGAGAATGTCTCCTTCAAGCTGCCGCGCGAACTGCGCGAAAGCAAACCTGCGGCATGAGCGGCGGCAAGGTTGTGATTCATACGGACGGGGCCTGTTCCGGCAATCCCGGCCCCGGCGGCTGGGGCGCCATCCTCGACTACAACGGCACGCGCAAGGAACTGCATGGCGGCGAGGCGGCCAGCACCAACAACCGCATGGAGCTGCGGGCCGCCATCGAGGCGCTCAACGCACTGAAGCGGCCCTGTAGTGTCGAGATGCATGTCGACTCGCAATATGTGAAGGACGGCATCACCAAGTGGATTCACGGCTGGAAGCGGAACGGCTGGAAAACCGCCGACAAGAAGCCGGTGAAGAATGCCGAACTGTGGCAGGCTCTCGACGAGGCCATCAAGCGCCACGAGATTTCATGGCATTGGGTCAAGGGCCATGACGGCAACCCCGACAATGAACGGGCCGACGAACTGGCGCGGATGGGCGTGGCTGAAGCGAGGGGCTGAGGCTATTTCTTCGCCAGATCGCGGAGTTTGAACTTCTGGATCTTGCCGGTGCTGGTTTTCGGAATCTCAGTGAAGATCACATGGTGCGGCACCTTGTAGTGCGCGAGCTTGGTGCGGCACCAGGCGATGATCTCCTCCATGGTTGCGGTCTTGCCCGGCTTCAGTTCGATGAAGGCGCAGGGCGTCTCACCCCATTTCTCATCGGGCTTTGCCACCACACCTGCCGCCTGCACGGCCGGATGCTTGTAAAGGGCGTCCTCCACCTCAATCGATGAAATGTTCTCGCCGCCCGAGATGATGATGTCCTTGGAGCGGTCCTTGAGCTGGATGTAGCCGTCCGCATGCAGTACGCCGAGGTCGCCCGAATGGAACCAGCCGCCCCTGAAGGCTTCGGCAGACGCCTTCGGATTCTTGAGATAACCTTTCATGACCACATTGCCGCGGAACATGACTTCACCCATGGTCTCGCCGTCGGCCGGAACACGCTCCATGGTTTCCGGATCCATGACGGTCAGATCCTCAAGGGCATGATAGCGGACACCCTGCCGCGCCTTCTTCGCAGCACGCGCCGGGCCGTCGAGCTTGTCCCATTCAGCCTTCCAGTCATTGACGACAGCGGGGCCATAGGTTTCCGTGAGGCCATAGAGATGGGTGACGTTGAAGCCGGCGTCAGCCATGGCCGCCAGCACGGCCTCGGGTGGCGGGGCAGCCGCAGTGAAGAACTCCACGGTTTGCGTAAGCGGGCGTTTTTCCTCCGCCGGGGCATTGAGGATCGTGGACATGACGATGGGCGCACCGCAGAGATGCGTGACCTTGTGCTCGTGCAGCGCCGCCCAGATTGCCTTGGAACGTACCCAGCGCAGGGTCACATGGGTGCCGCCGATGACCGACATGGACCAGGGGAAGCACCAGCCGTTGCAGTGAAACATCGGCAAGGTCCAGAGATAGACGGCATGTTTCGGCACTGAGGCAGTGAGCACATTGCCCTGGGCCAGCAGGGCGGCGCCGCGGTGGTGAT
Organism: Pseudomonadota bacterium; assembly: GCA_020161855.1. Classification (GTDB taxonomy): domain Bacteria; phylum Pseudomonadota; class Alphaproteobacteria; order Rhizobiales; family Aestuariivirgaceae; genus Aestuariivirga. Next base: position 69,380 of record JAIUNJ010000004.1, on the reverse strand, counting down.
AGACAACGCCCTTGGGATTGCCGGTGGTGCCTGAAGTATAGTTGAGCGAGATCGCATCCCATTCATCGTCAGGCCAGTGCCATGTGTAGGCAGGATCGCCCGACTGCAGAACGGTTTCGTAGTCCTGAGTGCCGACCTTCGATCCTTCGACCTCAAATTCCGGATCAACATAGTCGATGACCAGCGGCTTCACGGTGCAGAGCGCCAGTGCCTCGCGGGCCAGTTTCGAAAACTCCTTGTCCACGATGAAAATTTTCGCTTCTGCATGGTCAAGCGAAAAGGCGATGGTTGCAGCATCGAGCCTGGTATTCAGCGTATTGAGAACGCCCTTGGTCATGGGCACGCCGTAGTGACACTCCAGCATGGCCGGCGTGTTGGCCAGCAGCACGGAAACAGTGTCGCCCTTGCCGATGCCACGCTTTGCCAGAGCTGAGCCCAGCTTGCGGCAGCGGGCATAGAAATCCCGGTAGGAGACGCGGCTCTTGCCGTGAATGATCGCGGTCTGCGCAGGATAGACCTCGGCTGAGCGCAACAGGAAGGAGAGCGGCGTCAAGGGCTGGTAGTTGGCGGGATTCTTGTCGAGGTCTTGATCATAGGCTGACATGTAAGGGCCTTTCGGAGAGCATCTTATTCCATCACCTGTTGCGCGGCAGCAAGACCCTCGTTGCCACGGCACATGCACGCGGCTTTCAATCGCATTCAACCAAAGCCTAGGCCTCCGGCCCTTGATCGGGCCCGGTCAAAGCGCGAAATGGCGGCCAAGAAACGGGAGGATGCGCCATGAGCCGCTATGCCGAGACCTATGCCCGCTGGAAGGCCGACCCGCATGGCTTCTGGGCCACCGCCGCGGGCCAGATCGACTGGATCAGCCCCTGGGACAGTGTGCAGGCCAAGGTGGACGGGCTCGACCGCTGGTTCGTGGGGGCCACCTGCAACACCTGCTGGAACGCCATCGACCGGCATGTGGCGGCGGGCCAGGGCGAGCGCACCGCACTTATCTTCGACAGCGCCATGACGGGAACCAAGGCCCGCTTCACCTACGCCGCCCTTCAGGATGAGGTAGCGCGGCTTGGCGCCGTCCTGCAGGATCTTGGAGCGGTTAAGGGCGACCGCATCATCATCTACATGCCGATGATCCCGCAGGCGCTGTTCGCCATGCTGGCCTGTGCGCGTATTGGTGCCATTCATTCCGTGGTCTTCGGCGGCTTCGCGCCGGCCGAACTGGCCACCCGCATCAGTGACGCCAAACCCAGGCTCATCCTCACCGCCTCCTGCGGCCTCGAGCCGGGACGTACCATCGCCTACAAGCCGCTGGTCGATGAGGCCATTGAGCTTTCGCCGCACAAGCCGGACAAGGTGTTGCTGTTCCAGCGCCCGGAAGTCACGGCCGCGCTTGGTGGTAGCGATGTTGACTGGGACAGCGCGGTGACGGCGCAGAGGCGCAGGGCCGACTGCGTGGCCGTGGCAGCCACCGATCCCCTCTACATCCTCTATACCTCAGGCACCACCGGACAGCCCAAGGGCGTCGTCCGTGACAATGGCGGACACATGGTGGCGCTGCGCTGGTCCATGGAGGCAATCTACGACATCGGCCCCGGTGACGTGTTCTGGTCGGCATCGGATGTGGGTTGGGTCGTGGGCCACTCCTATATCGTCTATGCGCCGCTGCTGACGGGGGCCACGACCGTGATGTTCGAGGGCAAACCCGTGGGCACGCCTGATGCCGGGGCTTTCTGGCGAGTGATCAGCGACTACAAGGTGAAGGCGCTTTTCACCGCGCCGACGGCGTTCCGCGCCATCAAGAAGGAAGACCCGGAAGGACAGTTGATCGGCAAGTATGACTTGTCCGCCTTCAAGGCACTTTTCCTGGCGGGCGAGCGCGCCGATCCGGATACGGTGAAGTGGGCAGAAAATCATCTGCATGTGCCGGTGATCGATCACTGGTGGCAGACCGAGACGGGCTGGTCGATTGCTGCCAATCCGCTCGGGCTCGGCAAATTGCCGGTGAAGCATGGCTCCCCGACTGTGGCGATGCCGGGCTATGAAATCCATGTGCTCGACGAGGGCGGGCATGAGGTAAGGCCGGGTATATTGGGGGCGATCTGCGTGAAACTACCGCTGCCGCCGTCCTGCCTGCCGACGCTTTGGAATGCGGATGAGCGCTTCCGTCAGTCCTATCTCTCGCACTTCCCCGGCTACTATGAAACGGCGGATGCGGGCTACATCGATGACGACGGCTATCTCTACATCATGTCGCGCACCGACGACATCATCAACGTCGCCGGGCATCGCCTTTCCACCGGCGCCATGGAGGAAATCCTCGCGGCGCACCAGAGTGTCGCGGAATGTGCTGTACTCGGCATTGCCGACGAGGTGAAAGGGCAACTGCCGCTCGGCTTCATCGTGCTCAAGGCTGGCGTCAGCAAACTCCCTTCCGATGTCGAGAAGGAATGCGTGAAGCTTGTGCGCGAAAAGATCGGCGCCGTGGCTGCCCTCAAGACGGTGATCACGATCAAGCGCCTGCCCAAGACGCGCTCGGGCAAGATTCTGCGCGGCACCATGCGCAAGATGGCCGACAAGGAGGATTTCAAGATGCCGGCAACGATTGACGATCCTGCCATACTTGGCGAGATCGCCGAAGCCATGAAGGCGCACGGCATCGGGGCGTGAAGCGGGTATATCTGAAGGCAGCGCCGCCGTTTCGGCCTGTGCCGTGGCTTCCGAAAGACCATCCGGCTGGCTCTTGTCATTCGCGGCGAGACCGACCAAACCGGCGCCATGTCTTCATCGTCTTCATCCAAACCAGAACTGAATGGGGCTGAAAGCCTCGTCCAAACCCTGATCGGCAACGGCCTCAAGGTCTGCTTCGCCAATCCCGGCACAAGCGAAATGCATTTCGTTGCCGCCCTCGATCGCATCCCGGGCCTGCGCTGCATTCCGGGCATGCAGGAAAATGTAGTGACCGGCATGGCCGATGGCTACGGCCGCATCGCGCGCGATCCCGCCGTCACACTGCTGCATTGCGGTCCCGGCCTGGCCAATGGTCTTGCCAACCTTCACAATGCAAAGAAGGCGCGCTCGCCCATCGTCAATATCGTCGGTGACCAGGCCACCTATCACGCGCCCTTCAGCCCGCCGCTTGCGATGGACACGGTGAAGGCGGCGGAAACCGTCTCCCATTGGGTCAGAACCAGCAGCAAGGCGGCGGATGTGGGCCGGGATGGAGCGGAAGCGGTACGCGCCGCACGCACGGAGCCCGGCCAGGTGGCGACGCTCATTCTGCCCTCCAATGCCTCATGGGATGGAGGCGGCACGGTGGCAGCACGCCTTCCGGTGGAGGGGCCAGCGCCCATCGATACGGATACGATCCGCAAAGCTGCAGATATCCTCCGTACAAAGAGCAATGTGCTGATCCTTCTCGGCGACAATGCCCTGCGGCATGAGCCGCAGCAGCAAGTGGCACGCATCCAGGAGAAGACAAACTGCCGCGTGATGGCGGAATCGATCAACGGCCTGCATCAGCGTGGCGCTGGGCGGCTGCCCATCCTGCGTGTGCCCTACCCCGCGCCGCTGGCCATCGACATGCTGAAGGATGTGGAACATTTCATCTGCGCCGGATCGCGCAAACCCACCGGCTTCTTCGCCTATCCAGGTGTTCCGAGCTTCCACGCACCGGATAATGCCGGCGTGACCACCATCAGCCTGCCGGGACAAGATGCCGAAGAAGCCTTGCGCCTGCTCGCCGATGAACTCGGCGCACCCGCACAGGCGGCAATCAAAGGTGGCCCACGCCCGGACATGCCGAAGGGTATTCCGAACTCAGAGGCTTTCGGACAGCTTCTTGCTGCGATCATGCCCGAAGGCGCGATCATCGCCGATGAATCGATCACCTTCGGCGGCCTCTTCTACCAGCAGAGCCATACGGCACCCCCGCATGACTGGCTGATGGTCACGGGCGGCGCCATTGGCTATGGCCCGCCTTGCGCCACCGGCGCTGCCGTTGCGGGAGCGGGGCGGCGCGTGATCAACCCGCAGGCCGACGGATCCGCCATGTACACACTGCAGGCGCTGTGGACGCAGGCGCGCGAGCGCCTGCCGGTGACCACCGTCATTCTCTCCAACCGCAAATACCAGATCCTCATCGGTGAATATGCCAGCGTGGGCGCAAATCCGGGGCCGACGGCGATGAACATGCTCGACCTCGGCAACCCCGATCTCGACTGGGTGAAGCTCGCCAACGGCATGGGCGTGGAGGCGGCCAAGGCCTCCACACTGGAGGATTGCGGCGCCCTGATGCAGCAGTCCTTCCGGCGGGACGGGCCCTTCCTCATCGAGCTGGAGATCTGAAACGATGCGCGCCGTCTACTACGAACAGTTCCAGCAGATGCCAGTGGTGACGGCGCTGCCCGATCCCACGCCCTCGCCTGGTGGCGTGGTCGTAAAGGTCGAGGCCACCGGACTGTGCCGCAGCGACTGGCATGGGTGGATGGGACATGATCCGGATATCAAGCTGCCGCATGTTCCCGGCCACGAACTGGCCGGCACCATCGTGGCTGTGGGCCACGACATCCGGAATTTCAGGGTGGGGGAGCGCGTGACCGTTCCTTTCGTCTCCGGTTGCGGGCATTGCCATGAATGCCAGACCGGCAACCAGCAGGTCTGCGAGCGGCAATTCCAGCCCGGTTTCACTGCCTGGGGCTCCTTCGCCGAGTATGTGGCGCTTGATTTTGCCGATGGCAATCTGGTGCGCCTGCCGGAGGCCATGGATTTCGCGACAGCGGCAAGCCTCGGATGCCGCTTCGTCACATCCTTCCGGGCCGTCGTTGATCAGGGGCGGGCCAGTCCCGGTGAATGGGTGGCCGTGCATGGCTGCGGCGGCGTGGGGCTTTCCGCCATCATGATCGCTTCAGCCATGGGGGCACAGGTGATCGCCGTCGACATGACGGAAGAGAAACTGGTACTGGCACGCGCTTTCGGTGCTGCAGCGACCGTCAATGCCTCAGGCGGCAGCAAGGTGGTGCAGGCGATCCGCGATATCAGCGATGGCGGAGCCCATCTCTCCATCGATGCGCTGGGTAGTCCGGTGACGGCAATGAATTCGGTGCGCTGCCTGCGGCGGCGCGGACGGCATGTGCAGATCGGCCTGATGCTCGGGGACCATGCAAGGGCGCCGCTGCCCATGGACCGCATCATTGCCTTTGAACTGGAAATCCTCGGCAGCCACGGCATGCAGGCCCACCGCTATGGCGAGATGATGCGGATGATCGCGCGCGGGCAGCTTCAGCCACAGAAGCTGATCGGGCAGGAAACGACACTCGATGCCGTGCCGGCCCTCCTCGCCGACATGAACAGCTTCAAGGGCGCGGGGATTGCTGTGGTGACGCGTTTCTGAGAGGTTTGGCGCAAGCCCGCCCCTGTTGTATTGCTGCAGCCATGCCCATTGCCAGACGCCCGACATCCTTCTTCACGCCGCAGGTCGGCTGGAAGGAGTATGTTATGCTGCCGCGCTTCGGTATCGGCCCGATCGTGGCCAAGATCGACACCGGAGCGCGCTCGGCGGCCCTTCATGCCGACAATATCAAGGTCTCAGGCAAGTCCGTGAGTTTCGCAGTGCGCAGCCATGGCAAGGCCATCCGCCACAAGGCACCGCTTCTGTCCCTCAAGCGCGTGAAGAGCTCGAATGGCCAGAGCGAGGAGCGGCCTGTCATCGAGGCTGTCATCCTGATCGGCGGGAAACCGATCCGGGCCGAAATCACCCTCACCGACCGCAAGGACATGGGGGTGGCGATGCTGCTCGGCAGGAACACAATTAAGGACCATTTCCTCGTCAATCCGGCGCGCACCTTCGTCCTCAGCCGCAAGACCAAAGCCCTGACATGAGAATTGCCCTCCTCACCCGCAACCCGAAGCTCTACTCGCACCAGCGCATCATGGAGGTGGCCATCGCCCGCGGGCATGAGATTGTGCCCATCGACTATCTGCGCTGCTACATGAACATCACCTCGCGCAAGCCCGAGATTCGCTACATGGGCGAGAAGCTGCAGGGCTTTGATGCGGTCATCCCGCGCATCGCCGCCTCGCACACCTTCTATGGCATGGCCGTGCTGCGGCAATTCGAGATGATGGGCGTCTATCCACTCAATGAATCGGTGGCGATCGGCCGCAGCCGTGACAAGCTGCGCTCGCTGCAACTTCTTGCCCGAGATGGCGTTGGCCTTCCCGTCACGGCCTTTGCCAACAATACCGGCCGCAGCGACGATATCATCGAGATGGTGGGCGGCGCGCCAGTGGTGATCAAGCTTCTCGAGGGCACGCAGGGGATCGGCGTGGTGCTGGGCGAAACCCACAAGTCAGCCAAGTCGGTGATCGAAGCCTTCCATGGCGCCGACATCAACATTTTGGTGCAGGAGTTCATCAAGGAATCGGAAGGCCACGACATCCGCGCCTTCGTGGTGGGGCGCAAGATCGTAGCCACCATGGAGCGCGCAGGGCCCGAAGGCGAGTTCCGCTCCAATCTGCATCGCGGCGGCAGCGCCGAAAAGACCGATCTGACCTCCGCCGAGCGCACCGCGGCGCTGCGTGCGGCCCGGTCCATGGGGCTCAATGTCGCCGGTGTCGACATGCTGCGCTCCAAGCGCGGGCCATTGGTGATGGAGGTCAACTCCTCCCCGGGGCTGGAAGGTATCGAGCAGGCGACCGGCAAGAACGTGGCCAAGAGCATCATCGAATTCCTCGAGCGCAATGCCAAGCCTGGCCGGACCCATACCAGGGGCACAGGTTGAACCGGCCATGAAGCCCTTCGAGATCGGCGACCGCAAGATCGAGAGCGGCACGCGGGAAACCGTTCAGCTCCAGGTCTCAACCATGGCCAACGCAACACCGATGAGCCTGCCGGTGCATGTGGTTCATGGCAAGGAGAAGGGCCCGGTTCTGTTCCTCTCTGCCGTGGTTCACGGCGATGAGATCCTCGGGCTCGAGATCGTGCGGCGCGTGCTTGCCCACAAGTCACTGACGACCATGGCCGGCACCCTGCTCGCCATTCCCATCGTCAACGGCTACGGCTTTCTCACACATTCCCGCTACATGCCGGACCGGCGCGATCTCAATCGCTCCTTCCCGGGTTCCGATCACGGTTCGCTTGCGAGCCTTCTGGCCGATCTCTTCTTTCGCGAGGTGGTGAAGCGCTCAAATTACGGCATCGACCTGCATACGGCCGCCCTGCACCGCTTCAACCTTCCACAGATCCGAATCTCGCCCAACGACAAGGAACTGCTGCGCCTGGCCAATGCCTTTGCCCCGCCCGTGGTGCTGACCTCGAAACTGCGCGACGGCTCACTCCGGCAGTTTGCTGCTGAAGCAGGCGTGAAGGTGTTGCTATACGAAGGCGGTGAGGCACTGCGCTTTGACGAAGAGGCAATTGATACCGGCACCAAGGGCGTGCTGCGTGTGATGCACGCGCTGGGCATGGTGGTGAAACACGCAGTGGGCAGCCCAACCGAACCAACGGTACATTCGACGTCCAGTACCTGGGCGCGTGCGCCGGAAGGTGGCATCCTGCATTCACGCAAGCATGCAGGCGACCGGGTAGGACGGCGCGAGCCCATTGGGGTCATCTCCGATCCGCTCGGCACCTATTCAGCACCGGTGTTCGCCGAAGATGATGGCATCGTGATCGGCCATACCAACCTGCCGATCGTCAATCGCGGCGATGCGCTGTTTCACATTGCGCGGATTGAGGGGAAGACTCGCGCGCCGCTGGCGGCCCTGCCGGACGAAGACGAGATCATCTGACCGTCAGGAGGCGCCGCCCTTGCCGGCGGTATAGGCTTCGTCGCCCCAGATCTGCCGAACCCGCTGTTCGCGGCCGCAGGCCTCGCGGTAGTATTCGTAGGCTTCCGATTGCTTGATCCAGCCGAAACGGGTGAGCACGCGGTTCTCGCCCAGATAGTAATTCTGGTGATAATCCTCAGCATCGGTGAAGGTCGTATAGGCTTCCACAGGCACAAAGAGCTTCTTGCCCAGCGTCTGCGTGGCCTTTGCCACGGCGGCGGCTGCGGAACTGGCTTGTTCCGGTGTCGTCGTGAAGATGGCAGGCGTATAGGACGGGCCGCGGTCGCAGAATTGGCCGGCGCCATCCGTTACATCGATGCTGCGCAGGAAGCGGGCCACAAGCTCGTCGTAGCTTACGATCTTGGGATCAAACTCGACGCGGACAGCCTCTACATAGCCAACATGGTAGCGGTAGGTCGGGTTCGGCTCGGTGCCACCGGCATAGCCTGAGATTGTCGATGTCACGCCCTTGATGTGATCCATGTCGCTCTCGACGCACCAGAAGCAGCCACCGGCAAAGACCGCGGTTTCGGCGCGCGCAACGGTGGGCAAAGCGAGAAACAGGGAGACCAGAAGGACAAGGTGGCGCATGTGAAGATCCTTTCAGGCAGGAACCATACACCAGCACATGTCCGCCAGCATATCACACCCGCGCACGAGCGCGTGAAAGTGGCGTGACGTAAAACTCAGGCGACGTCGGACAGGCGTTGGTTCATGCGGCGGATACGGCGCGCCATGGCCCGCATGACGAGCAAGGAGAAGTGCGGGACCCGGGCCACCAGTGTTATGAATTGGCGCTCGTCGAGCGGCACCAATTCGACGACGGTCTTGGCGACAACACGGGCGCTGCGTGGCCCGCCCTCGATCAGTGACATCTCGCCGAAGATGCCGCCGGGGCCAATATCCTCGACGGGCATGCCATCGACGAGAACCTGCACCTCGCCACTGCGTACCATGCACATGACAGCACCGTCTTCGCCCGGCGCCAGTATGGTTTCACCGGCGGCAATGGTCACCTGCGGAAAATCGAGATCCTTGAAGATGCGAAAGTCGATGGGCCGCTCTTTCACGGTATCGGTCATGGGAGAGTCTCCTCGATGCGATCCGTGAATGATAGGCGCGGAACTGTGGCTGCCTGAAGCCCAGCATGGTCTCCAGGCCAACTGCGATGACGGCATGGTTAATCCAGCAGACGGATCAGCCCGGCTTCACGAGGATGCCATGCAGCACGAGATCGACATGCGCCTGCGCCACTGCCTCGAAATCAATAGGACCGAGGCGCTGGAAGCGAAGAAGCTGCGGTGCATGAGGAAGATCAGAACGCGCACCGGCTCTTCTGTCGCACCATCGCCCTATTCCATGGCTTCGAGTTCGTCGATCATGCCCGAAATGATTGAAAGGCCCTTCTGCCAGAAGGCAGGATCGGAAGCATCAAGACCAAACGGCTTGAGTAGTTCGCTGTGGTGCTTGGTGCCGCCCGCCTTGAGCATCGCGAAGTACTTGTCCTGGAACCCTGCCGCACTCTCCTGATAGCGGGCATAGAGCGAATTCACGAGGCAATCGCCGAAGGCATAGGCATAAACGTAGAAGGGCGAATGGATGAAATGCGGGATATAGGTCCAGAAGGACTCGTAGCCCGGACCGAACTCGATGGCGTCGCCCAGACTCTCGCGCTGCACGTCGAGCCAGAAACCGTTCAGCTGATCCGGCGTCAGTTCGCCATCCTTGCGGGCCGCGTGAACCTTGCGTTCGAAACTGTAGAAGGCGATCTGGCGCACAACCGTGTTGATCATGTCCTCCACCTTGGAGGCGAGCATGGCCTTGCGCTTCTTCGGGTCGGTTGTGTTCCTGAGCAGGCGCTGGAAGGTGAGCATCTCGCCAAAGACGCTGGCCGTCTCGGCGAGTGTCAGCGGCGTGGATGACATGAGGGCGCCCTGTGGCGCTGCCAGCACCTGATGAACGCCATGGCCCAGTTCGTGGGCCAGCGTCATCACATCGCGCGGCTTGCCCATGTAATTGAGCAGCACGTAAGGGTGCGCTGAAGGCACGGTTGGATGGGCAAAGGCACCGGGCGACTTTCCGGGCCGCGTCGGTGCGTCGATCCAGCGCTTGTCGAAGAACGTTTGCGCGATGCCCGCCATGTCGGGTGAGAATTCGCGGTAGGCGTCAAGAACAGTGGCCCTGGCCTGCGACCAGGGAATGTCGCCTGAGTCCTCCTGTGGAAGCGGCGCGTTGCGGTCCCAGTGCATCAGCTTGTCCTTGCCGAGCCAGCGGGCCTTCATCCGATAGTAGCGGTGAGACAGTTTCGGATAAGCGGCGCGCACCGCTTCAACGAGCGCCGCAACCACTTCCGGCTCGACGCGGTTCGACAGGTGCCGGGCATCGGCGATGTCCTTGAAGCCGCGCCACTTGTCGGAGATATCCTTGTCCTTGGCGAGCGTGTTGGTGATGAGCGTGAAGAGGCGCAGGTTCTCACCGAAGGTCTTGGCGAGCGCCATGGCGCCGGCCTTGCGTTTTGTCTCGTCCGGCGACTGCATGAGATTGAGCGTGGGCTCAAGCGTCAGCTTCTCGCCATTCACCTCAAAACGGAGATCGGCCATGGTTTCGTCGAAGAGACGATTGAAGGCCGCCGATGCCGTCTGCGATTTTTCGAGGAAGAGCTGTTCCAGCTTGTCCTCAAGCTGATAGGGCTTCTCCATGCGCAGGTTGTCGATCCATGGCTTGTAGTGCGCCAGCGCCGGTTCCCGCATGGCAATGGCGAGGGCCGCATCGTCGATGCGATTCAGTTCGAGTTCAAAGAACAGCAATGCCGTTGAAATCTCGGTGAGCTTCGCACTCACGTCGCCATAAAATTTGGCGCGGCCCGCATCGGTTGTATCGCCAACATAATACAACTTTGCGTAAGACCCGACACGGCCAAGCAGGTCGGCAAGCTGGTCATAGGCAGAAATGGCCGCAGCCAGTTCCACAGGCGAGAGCTGCGCAAGCTTGCCGCGATAACGCGATGCAAATTCATCCGCAGCGGTGGCTGCCGTTTTGAGATCATTGGCAAATTGTTGAGAATCCGGGGCGGGATAGAGATCAGTGAGATTCCATTCGGGGAGCGTTTCGGCAGCGATCATGATGATTCCCTTGGTGTGGCCCTCCATATGGGGCAGCGGTTGCAGCAACACAATGAACGTGGTCCGGCCCGCCCCATTTGCGGCCCTGTCTCCAAATGGGCTGGCGCATTAAGCGGGTCTTTACCCTTCCCTGCGACAAATCCCGCCTATGTCCCAGTGTGGGGCGCAAAAACAAAAACCATTCAGTCAGTGAGATTGTGATTTCGGCATGGCTTCCCGCGTTCTGATCATCGAAGACGAGCCCGCACAGCGCCGCATTCTGGAAGAGATGGTCAAACGTTTTGGCTTCGAGGCCGCAACGGCGGAAAGTGGCCTGCGCGGCCTTGACTACATGCGCGGTTCGCAGGGCGGTACGGTCGAGCTCGTCATCCTCGATCTCGTCATGCCCGAAATGGACGGGCTGGAATTTCTCGAGAAGCTGCAGGGTATCCGCGGCGACGTACCGGTGATCGTCCAGACTTCGCAGGGGTCGATCGAAACCGTGATCAAGGCGATGCGGGCCGGCGCCGATGACTTTGCGGTCAAGCCGGTCTCTCCTGAACGCCTCAAGATTTCCATCCAGAATCTCCTGAAGGTCAACGCCCTCACCGAAGAGGTGAAGCGCCTGAACAAGAAGGTGGGCGGCACGCTGACCTTCGCCGACCTTATTGCCAGTTCGCCGGGCATGGCCAACGTCACACGCCTCGGCAAGCGTGGTGCGTCATCCAACATCCCGATCCTGATCGAAGGCGAATCGGGCGTCGGCAAGGAAATGATCGCCCGCGCCATTCAGGGCGAGAGCGACCGGGCGGGCAAGCCCTTCGTGGCCGTCAATTGCGGCGCCATCCCCGAGAACCTCGTGGAGTCGACCCTTTTCGGCCACGAGAAGGGCTCTTTCACTGGCGCCACCGCGCGGCATCTGGGCAAATTCCAGGAAGCCGACGGCGGTACGCTGTTTCTTGATGAAGTAGCCGAACTGCCGCTCGACATGCAGGTCAAGCTGCTGCGCGCCATCCAGGAAGGCGAGATCGATCCGGTCGGTTCGCGCAAGCCGGTGAAGGTCAATATCCGCCTTATCTCGGCCACCAACCGCAACATGATCGAGATGGTCAAGGCCGGGCAGTTCCGTGAGGATCTTTACTACCGGCTCAATGTCTTCCCCATCATGGTGCCGCCGCTGCGCGACCGGAAAGACGACATCCCGGCCCTGGTCAATCATTTCATCACGCGCCTTGCCGCAGAGGAAGGCCGCAAGGTTCGTGGCATCAGGCCGGAAGCACTCGACATGCTGCTCGCCTATGGCTGGCCGGGGAACGTCCGGCAGCTTGAGAACACCGTGTTCCGGGCGCTGGTCCTGTGCGAATCCGACCTGCTCGGGATCGAGGATTTCCCGCAGATTGCCTCACTCGTTGACGGCTATGACGTCAAAATACCGGCACCACCGGCCGCAGTGCCTGCGGCGCGCGCACTGCCCGCACGCGGCGCCTCCGAAGTGAGTGACGGCACCGCGCTTGGCATACCGATCGTCACTGAAGGCGGTCATATCCGCAAGCTGGAAGACGTCGAAGCCGACATGATTCGCCTGGCGCTGCACCGCTATCGCGGACAGATGTCGGAAGTCGCCCGGAAGCTGGGCATCGGGCGTTCGACGCTCTATCGCAAAATGCGCGATCTCGGCCTTGAGGAAAACGTTGGGTAACACAAAAGCGTGACAGATCGGTAATCTGCCACGCGTTGCCAAATCGCAGCCTTTGCCTTATGGGGTTAATGCTTCCGGAGCCCCCATGAAAAAGTCTTTGTATCGCGTTTTGGTCGTCACTTTGCTTGCCGCAGTTGCTGCTCCGGCATCTTCACTGGCAGGCAATGAATTTGCCTCGCCGTTTCACCGGAAACAGGCCGAACGCAAGGCCAAAGGCATGGTGACGGGCGAGCGCAGCAAGCGCAAGAAGTCGGTGCTTTTCCAGTGGTGGCTTGACGACGCCAGGGGCGAAGACGATGTCAAGCTCAAGCGCGCTGTGCAGCGCGAGCTTGCCGCTGACGTTGACCCCGAACCGCTGCCGGGCTTCGGCATGGGCAATATCCCCTATGTGCTGCCCAAGCTTCAGCCTGTGCTCGACAAGTCGGCGGCGCAAATGACGGCGGCTTCGACGGAGGCTGAGTCCGTTCGCCTCGTCATGGCCGATGCCGATACGCCAATCCGCGCATCTGCCGATATTACCAAGACCGTGACGGAGCACTACAAGGCGACCGGATTCAAGCCTTTGTGGACCGCTGACGGCAAGCTGACGGCACGCGGCCAGGAACTGGTGAAAGTGCTGGCCGCCTCGGGCGATGAAGGGCTTGTGCCCTTCCGCTATCTGCCCCGCAGCCTCTCAGGCTTCGATTCCATAGACCAGCAGATCGAAGGCTCCAGCATCAGCGCCGCCCAGATCGATGTCGGCCTGACCGTTGCCGCGCTCACCTACGCAAACGATCTCACCGGCGGCGCCTTCGAGCCCAACAAGCTTTCAAAGTATCACGACATCAAGACGGAAGCCTTGAAGCCCGAGGTGGCGCTGAAGGTTCTAGCCTTCTCGCCATTTCCAAAGGCCTATCTCGATGGCCTGGCGCCGAAGCACCCGTCTTATCTGGCCATGAAGGCCGAGTTGGCGAAGCTCAGGGCAACGCCCCTCAACGAAACGCCATTCCCGGATGGAAAGCGCATCAGAATCGGCCAGAAGGACTCGCGTATCCCCGAGCTGCGCGGACGGCTCGTCCGCCTTGGCTTCCTGGATGATGCAACACCGATAGCCGAAGATGCCGATCCGGAAGTGCTCGACAAGCATGTGGGCCGGGCACTGAAGGCCTTCCAGGCCGAGCGCGGCATTGCCCAGACCAGCGCGCTTGATCCGGCGACCGTCAAGGCCTTCAATGGCAACACGCCTGCTGGCAATATCCGCAAATTGCAGATCAACATGGAACGCGCGCGCTGGCTGCCCAAGGACATGGGCTCCAAGCATGTGTTCGTGAACCAGGCTGCCTATGAAGTGGATGTCTTCGACGGCCAGAACAAAGTCTGGGAGAGCAAAGTCATCGTCGGCAAGCCACTGACCCAGACCGTCGCCTTCTCTGACGTCATGGAGAATGTGGTCTTCAACCCGCCTTGGGGCATGCCGCAATCGATTCTGATCAATGAGTATCTGGGCAAGCTGCGGCGTGATCCCGGCTATTTCGACAAGATCGGCTACCGGGTGACCAATTCCCAGGGCAAGCGCGTGTCGTCACGTTCGGTCAACTGGCATGCGGTCAGCGCCCGTTCCGGCATCGGCGTTCAGCAACCTCCCGGCGATAGCAATGCACTCGGCTACCTGAAGTTTAATTTCCCCAATTCGCATGCGATTTACATGCATGACACGCCAAACCGCGAGCTTTTCAGCGAGTCGCGGCGGAACTTCAGCCACGGCTGCGTACGTGTGCAGAACCCGCGTGACTTTGCCGCGATGCTGCTCGGCCTGACCCGCGCCGAGGTGGATGCCAAGATTGCAACCGGTAACAGCTTTACCGTGCCGATCTCACAGCACATCCCGGTACATCTGACCTACTTCACAGCCTGGCCTGGCGATGATGGAAAAATCCATTATTATGCAGATGCTTACGGCCGGGACGAGACCCTGGACCGGGCCTTTGACGTGGTCGCAAAGGCCTTTACGCCCAATGAAGGCGTGAAGGTCGTCGAGGCTTCCGGCACCGCCGCTCAGTGATGCAGCAAACGCGGGGCCGTTAAACCCCGCGTTAATCATAATGATCCATTGTTCAAATCCTCAGATGAAGGCGCCTCATGGTAGCCTTAATCTTGTCCGAACTGGGCTGAGGGACTAGAGTGGGTGGGACTGCTCGCCTCAGTCGGCTAATGGGTCTCTAGGATTTGGGCTGTTGCCCGGGGTGAGTGGTGTATGGTGAGTAGGGCTGCGGACGTCGGACAGATTCATCAATTGACGAAACGGTTTGCAAAGGCACTGGCATCGTTTGCCATCGTGGGTACTGTTGCCCTCGGTGCGTGGTCGTTTGCCCCGACAGAGACGGTTGCCGGCGGTGAAACGCGCACCATCTCGATGTATCACATCCACACCAAAGAGAGCATCACCGTCACTTACATGAAGGACGGCCGCTATGTTCCTTCGGCGATCAAGAAACTGAACTACTTCCTGCGCGACTGGCGCCGCAACGAAGTCATCACCATCGACCCAAGGACGATTGATCTGGTGTGGGAACTCCACGCCGATCTCGGCTCCAAGGCCCCGATCAATGTGGTGAGCGGCTATCGTTCGCCGGCAACCAATGCCTTCCTGAAGCGCATCGGCCGCAACGTGGCGAAGAAGAGCCAGCACATGAAGGGCCGGGCCATCGACTTCTTCTTCCCTGACGTGAAGACCGTCAACATCCGCAACAGCGCGCTGCCGCGCAAAGTGGGTGGTGTCGGCTACTATCGTTCTTCCGGTGGCCCGACGGGCTTCCTGCATGTCGACTCGGGTAACGTGCGTCACTGGGGCCCGGCGATCAGCAATTCCCAGATGGCCTCCATCATGCGTGAGGGTCCCAAGACCGTTGGCGCCCGCTTCAAAGGTGGCAAGCGTCCGACCAGCGACATGATCGCGGTAGCCGATGCTGGAAGCGCCCCTTCGGGTGGCAAAAAGAAGAGCAGTCTCGTTGGTTGGCTGACCGGCGGCAATGTGCAGGTTGTGGACGAGCCGGTTGACCAGCTCGAAAACGCATATGCTCTCGATGGCCAGCTTGCCGCGATGACGCAGGATGCCTCACGGACTGCCAAGAAGGGCAATCTCGATGAGGGCGTCTCGCAGGTTTATGACGATGAAGGCGATGATGACGCTGGCACAGGCGACGCCGATGCCGGTGGGCTCGCCAACATGGCCCAGACTGCTGCCGTCGAAGAACTGGCAACACAAAAGCCCGGTACCAAGAGCAATGGCATTATCAAGCCACGCCTGAAGCCGAAGATGGTGATGCAGCTTGCCGAAGCTGGCCTCGCCGATAACGTGAATATCGAACCGGCTTCTGCGCCGCCTGAATCGCAGGTTTTCAAGAAGGGCCCCTCACCCGTTGCTGATACACTTGCGGCACTTGAAGAAAACGAGCCGATGAACCCGCTTTATGACGGGTCGGAGAATCCGGAAGAGCCCGTATCGAACATGGAAGGCAAGACCAATTTTGCCGCCACGATCCACGACGAAGGCATCGAGGAAATCCCGCTGAGCGGCCCTGTGATGGCTTCGCTTGATGGCGGCACCAGCAATGTTGCGAAAACACCAGGCTGGCTCGCCAGCCTGTTCATGAGCAACGAAGAGATGCTGCGTGGCCAGCAGGTGCTGGATGTGAACATGCCTGGCGTGATGCCGGCACAGGCGATCCTCGGCATGGAGGATGGCTCAGGGGTCATCACCACGGAGGGCCAGCAGGTCTCCACCGAAGGCAAGGGCGACTCGCAGATCGTGAACCGCAATGGCAAGGGCAATCTCGATGCGACCGCCCTCCGCCTGCCGGCACCGACCGACCTGAGCCAGCTCAACTAAATCCTCAGTTCATGGAATCAGAAAGGCCGCGCTTCAACAGCGCGGCCTTTTCATTTTGGTCTGAAATTATTGCCTATTCGGCGGCTTCACGGCTTTCCGGCATGCCAAGTGCAGCGAGATAGACGTCGAGAAGGGCTTCTTCCTCCTGGCGCTCTGAGGCGTCCTTCTTGCGCAGCGAGATCACCTTGCGCAGGATCTTAGTATCGAAGCCGTTGGCCTTGGCCTCGGCATAGACCTCCTTGATGTCGCCTGCGATCGACTTCTTCTCTTCCTCAAGGCGCTCGATGCGTTCTACCAGGGCACGCAGCTGGCCTTGCGCGAATGTCGTTTTGGTTTTCTCTGCCATGGGGCTTTCCGGATTGAATGATGTCAGTGTGATCGGTTCTTGTCGAAGGCGGCCTGCTGTGCCGAAGAAGCATCCTTCTGGTGCAGGGCCTTCCACTCGTCATAGGGCATGCCATAGACATGGGTTCGCGCATCAGCACGCGTCAGGGGAACGCCTTGCGCCTTGGCCGCGTCCTCCATCCAGTTCGACAGGCAGTTGCGGCAGAAGCCCGCAAGGTTCATCAGGTCAATGTTCTGCACGTCGCTGCGCTGGCGCAGGTGCTCGACCAACCGGCGGAAGGCCGCCGCCTCAAGCTCTGTCCGGGTTTTGGGATCCATGGCCCCTAGATAGGCAGGCCGGTCCCCAAGCTCAAATCCGGAATCGCCGCCTTCCACACAATTGACGGCAAGCTGCGGACAATTTTGCCGTGCCATGTTGCCGCCAGCTTTGGCCGCTTCAACCTGTTCCGAAGGCGGGCGCGCCCCAGCAAATTCTTATCAATCAAGCATTTAGCTTGAAGGAAATATAGGCTAAGTGTTGACGGTTAGCAGGTCCGCATGAAATGTATCGCTGATTCGGCAGTTGGGCCGGGAGGACGGGTCATGAAACGCATCGTCACAGCACTCGGCGGGGCTGTGTTGCTGATTACGGCATTCTCAGCCACCCCCGCGATGGCCGACCTTAAGCTATGCAACAACACAGCAAGCCGGGTCGGTGTTGCCATCGGCTACAAGGACAAGGAAGGCTGGGCATCGGAAGGCTGGTGGACGGCCGAGCCGCAGAAGTGCCTCACCCTCCTCAAGGGCTCGCTCATCGCCCGCTACTACTATGTTTATGCCGTCGACTACGACAAGGGCGGTTCCTGGGGCGGCAAGGCCCTGATGTGTATCCGAGACAAGATCTTCACAATCCGCGGCTTTGACAACTGCAAGGAACGCGGGTTCCAGCAAGTCGGTTTCTTCGAGGTTGATACCAACGAAGAAGCGGACTGGACAATCTCGCTGTCCGGCGAAAAGACCGATCAAGGCCAGTAAGCCCCGTGCATCGCAATCGTAAAGTCAAGATCCTGGCGACGCTGGGCCCCGCTTCCTCGTCACCGGAGATGATCGAGAAACTGTTCATGGCCGGTGTTGATGTGTTCCGCATCAACATGAGCCACACCTCGCATCAGCTTCTTGCAACGCTCTATGGCCATATCCGCCATGTCGAAGCCAAGGTGGGGCGCCCCATTGGCGTGCTCTGCGATTTGCAAGGCCCCAAGATCCGCATCGGCACATTCGCCGACAAGGAAGTTCGCATTGCGGCGGGCGACACATTCGCCTTCGACGCGGACAAAACGCCGGGCGACGTCAAGCGCGTTTATCTGCCTCACCCGGAAATCTTCGCGGCGGCCAAGACCGGTGACAGCCTGCTGCTCAATGACGGGCGGTTGCGCGTTGAAATCACCGACGCCCAGCCCGACAAGCTTACGACCAAGGTTATCTTTGGCGGCGTCCTTTCGGATCGCAAGGGTGTCAATCTTCCAGATACAGTTATCCCGATTCCGGCATTGACGGAGAAGGATCGCTCGGACCTCGAGGCCGCGGCCAATGTCGGTGCTGACTGGATCGCACTCTCCTTCGTGCAGCGCCCTGAAGACGTGGCCGAAGCCCGCAAGCTGGTGGCGGGCCGCGCCTGGGTCATGGCCAAAATCGAAAAGCCGTCAGCGCTTACCTGCCTCGAACAGATCATGACCTATGCCGATGGCATTATGGTGGCCCGCGGTGATCTCGGCGTGGAGCTACCGATCGAATCCGTGCCTGCACGGCAGAAGCAGATCACGCGCGCAGCGCGCCGTTTTGGCCGCCCGGTGGTTGTCGCCACGCAGATGCTCGAGTCGATGGTGGAAGAGCCGGTGCCAACGCGCGCCGAAGTCTCCGACGTGGCAACGGCCGTCTATGAGGGTGCCGATGCCGTCATGCTCTCGGCGGAAAGTGCGACCGGCAAGTGGCCGGAAAAAGCCGTGCAGACCATGGACCGCGTGGCGCAGAACGTCGAACGCGACATCCACTACACCAACATCATCCATGCCCAGCGGACCGAGCCCGAGCCCACCGTGGCCGATGCCATTTCGGCGGCGGCACGCACCATTGCCGAGACACTGAAAGTGCCGGCCATTGTCTGCTACACGGGCTCAGGACCGACGGGCTTGCGCATTGCACGTGAGCGGCCCAGCAATCCTGTGCTTGCCCTTACGCCAATTCCCGCCACAGCACGGCGGCTTGCGCTTGCCTGGGGCATTCACTGTGTGCTGGTGCCCGATGCCCAGTCGATTGAAGAGATGTTCAGCCGCGCTGGCGAGATTGCCTGTCGCGAAGGCTTTGCCAAGGCCGGAGACCGCATCCTGATCTCAGCCGGTATTCCCATCGGCACCCCCGGAACGACCAACCTGTTGCGTGTGGCAACCGTCGGCAAGGATGGCCGGGCCGTCTAGCGGCGTGGGCAAAGGCAGCAGCGGTCAGATGTCCGGCCGTTCCTTTTCAATCTGCTTCACGGTATCGGCCACGCCCTGCAAATAGGGGTTCATCGACAGGGCTTCGCGATAGGCCGCAAGGGCCTCATCAGGTTTTCCCATCTGCATCAGAATCATGCCGCGGCCGGTGAGCGCCCCGAAATGCCGGGGCTCAAGCTCCAGCACGCGCTCGATGTCTGACAGCGACTGCTGGTAGCGCCGCATCTTGAAATAAAGCGTGGCACGCCGGTTCCAGCCTTCGGCGAAGTCCGGATAGGACTTCACAATCTGATCGAGAATCGACTGGGCTGCATCATATTCATCGGCAGCCATGGCCTTGCCCGCCTGACCGAGCAGCAGCTCTGCCGTGGCGCTGTCGGAGCGTGACCAGTTTGCCCAGATCTTGCTTTCAATAGTAGCAGCGCTGGCCTCGGCATTCTGCGCGTGAAGCTGGCCGAACAGCCTGTCGAGCTCGGCGGCTCGCAACTGGGCAGGCGACTTTGCCTTTTCCGCTGGTGCAACCGGCGTCTGGGATGGATCCACTCCGGTGACCTGGGCCGCAGCCGGCAGAGCCAGCATGGCCAATGATACAGCGAGGCTCGCGCAGAACCGTTTCATGCGGGCAACTATGCACCGAATTGCGGCCAAACAAAAACAAGAACCGCGCCTGGTCGCCCGGGCGCGGTCAAATCTGGTTGAAAGACAGGTGGGCTTAGCCCTGGCGCGCCTTGAAGCGAGGGTTCGTCTTGTTGATGATGTAGATGCGGCCCTTGCGACGGATCAGCTTGTTGTCGCGGTGGCGCTTCATCAGGCCCTTGAGTGAATTACGGACTTTCATGGTTTTCGCTCTCAAAAGGTGAAAAACTTCACCTCAAATACTAAATCTGGCGCGTTCTTAGTGATCGGGTATAAGCCTGTCAACACGTTCCAGGAAGGTTTCGGGGCCATGGCTCTCCACTTGTTAACTCCCCAATTTCTCACAACATTTGGCGTTTTTGCGGCTTCAGCAGGCACCGCTGCCGTGATGAACTTCAAGGCGCGCAAGCCTCGCCAGACACTGACCCCGCCCCGCGTGGCCCCCCAGACCGTGATCATTATTGCCATGGCCGTCGCCCTTCTGGCGTGCATCCATCTCGGCACCTTGCTGCGCGCCACTCACTGATAGGTACTGGCGTAGCTGCGCCGAAGCTCCGCCTTCTGGACCTTGCCCATGGCATTGCGCGGCAATGCGTCGACCACGAACACGCGCTTGGGCAGCTTGAAACCCGCCAGCTTTGGCCTGATGGCGGCAAGGATTGCGGCTTCATCAAGCACCGCCCCCTGTTCGGGCACCACCACGACCGTAACAGCCTCGCCAAAGTCACCGTGGGGAAGGCCGATCACGGCTGACTCAGCCACACCCGGCAAGGCATCGATCAGTTCCTCGACTTCCTTGGGATAGACATTGAAGCCGCCGGTAATGACCAGGTCCTTGGCCCTGCCGGAAATTGTCACATAGCCATCCTCCGAGATGCGGCCGAGATCGCCGGTGACGAACCAGCCATCCTGCGTAAAATCTTCAGCCGTCTTTTCCGGATTGCGCCAGTAGCCTTTGAAGACGTTGGGACCGCTGACTTCGATCATGCCATCAGTCTCGACGGGTAGTGCAACATGGGTTACCGGATCAGCGACACGGACCGAGATGTGGGGAAGCGGCAGTCCGACCGACCCCGGGCGGCGGTCGCCGCTGTAGGGGTTGGACGCGTTCATGCTGGTTTCGGTCATGCCGTAGCGCTCGAGAATGGCCTGGCCAGTGCGCTCCGAGAATGCACGATGGGTTTCAGCGAGAAGGGGCGCCGAGCCGGACACAAAGAGCCGGATATGCGCCGTGGCGGCACGGGTGAGCGCTGGATGTTGCAAGAGTCGCGTATAGAACGTCGGCACCCCCATGAGGCAGGTTGCCCGAGGCAGGAGACGCATCACATCATCGGCGTCGAACTTGCGGCGGAAGAGCATGCGGCCGCCCGAGAGGAGCAGCGTGTTGGTGGCCGTGAAGAGCCCATGCGTGTGATAGACCGGCAAGGCATGGATCAGGCAATCGTCCGGCGTGAACTCCCAGGTCTCGACCAGGGCCAGGGCGTTGGAAGCCAGGTTGCCATGGCTCAGCATGGCGCCTTTGGAGCGCCCCGTCGTGCCCGATGTATAAAGGATCGCAACGAGATCGTCCCAGCCAGTGCCTTGGTGCTCAAAGGGATCAAGCTTCTGCGACTGCTCTATGAGTGTGCCGCCGCCGCGGTCATCAAGGGTCAGCAGATGCAAGCAGTTGGCGGCACGCGCAACGCCTTCCAGTTCCGCGCGCTTCGCTGGCGAAACCAGAAAAACATGGGGCGCAGCGTCATTCAGAAAATACGAGACTTCGGCAGGCGTGTAAGCCGTGTTGAGCGGCAGGAAAACGAAGCCACCGCGGGCACAAGCCCAGAAGGCGGCCAGTGCTTCCACCGACTTGTCGACCTGCGCCGCAATGCGGTCACCACGCACCGCACCAGCCTTGGCAAAGGCCGCCGCAAAGCGCCCGGCCATGTCCCAGAACTCCCGGAACGTAAACTCACGGCCATCGTCGCATTCGAAGAGCGGGCGGTTCTGTTCGCCCCCCTTTTCAACGGCGAGGGCCGCAAGATTCTTTGCGCCGAGGCCGCGGTGCCAGGTGTTGCTCAAAGCTGTTCCAGAATGGTCTCGGCGCCAGAAACGTTGACACCGCGCTCCGTCTCGACATTGAGTGCCTTTACCACACCGTCATCGACGATCATCGAATAGCGCGCGGAACGAAGGCCCATCCCCGCTGCAGACAAATCCTTGTCGAGACCACAGGCCTTGGCGAAGGCGCCATTGCCGTCGGCCAGCATCACAATCTTGCCATCCGCGCCAGAATGCTTGCCCCAGGCAGCCATGACATGGGCATCGTTCACCGCCGTGCAGGCGATGGTATCAACACCCTTTGCCTTGATCTCGTCGAAGTGCGCGAGATAGCCCGGCAGGTGGTTCATGGAACAGGTCGGGGTGAAGGCTCCCGGGACTGCGAACAGTACAACCTTGCGTCCGGCAAAGACAACGTCAGTGGACAGCTTCTGGTCCCCGTCCGCCGTCTTTGAGTTGAACTCCACCTTTGGCAGCTTGTCTCCAACCTTGATCATGATCTTCCTCTCACAGAATGGAACTGCTGCATAGCGCAAGTCACCGCCGGGAAGAAGGAGGCTCGCCAGGCGATCAGGAGAGGCTGATCTGCTGTTCCACGGGTTCAGAAGGAATGGCCAGCGTGATGCGCAGGGGCTCACCTTTAAGGGCGTCGGCGCTCTTGAGGCCGCTGACCGAAAGAACGGCCTCCAGACCCGGCACGCGCCAGAGCGGCGCGCCATAGAAATGCATAGGCGAACCCTCAACGAAAAGGTCATCGGCCTGCCGTGCGAGAGCCAGCTGGAGCGCCGGTTTGCCTTCATGCTCGGCAACGGTTGCTGAACGTATGGCGTCACTTACAGGCCGGGGCACGCGCGCTTTCCAGGCAGATAGCAGAGCCAGATCGGGCGATGGCGCACCTTGCGGGGAGAAGACGAGCCTGTCCTTGCTCTGGACCGGAATACAGATCTGCTCGCAGACGCCAACAAAGGCTGAAAGCGCAAGTTCCAAAGCCTTCGCAGGATCACGTGGCCTGGCCCGGAAGGGAAAGACCACTTCATTTTCGTAACCAATGGTCTCGCCATCTTCACCGGCAAATCGTGCAGGCACGGGGCAATCGAAAGAGAAATCAGCCAGATTTTCACCCTCTGCCTTGATCTCCGGCGGTATTCCGCCAGCACCTGGAATACGCCAATAGGTTTTCCAGCCGGGCTCCATCCTGACCAGCAGCCCGCCTTCATAGGCATCGCCTGAAAATCCGGCAGACAGGAAACGGATCTGCCACGGCTGGGCCGAGGCATGGGCGCCCCGTGCCCCGAGCGCCAGGGGCAACAGCACAACTTGACGGCGGTTCAGTTGAATCATGTTGAAGATGAAATAGACCGCTCCCGCATCACATGCCACTCACCATGATGTCACTGTCTTTTCGCGGTCAAATTTCCGGGCTAGGCTTGCTTCATGCCGCTGCAAACGAGCCTCGAAGGCAAGCTGCTGCTTGCCATGCCGACGATCCGCGATGCCAATTTCGAACGCTCGGTGGTTTTCCTCTGTGCTCATTCGGAACAGGGCGCCATGGGTTTCGTCATCAATAAGCCTGCCCCGCTGACGGTGTTTTCCGATCTCCTCGAGAAGACCAACCTGCAGGCAAGCGAGGATAGCATTCCACCGGACGTGTTATCGATGCCGATCAGGCTCGGCGGCCCCGTCGAGACCTTCCGTGGTTTCGTGCTGCATTCGACGGAATACAAGTCCGATGATTCATCGCTGCGCATTCCCGGCGGCTACGCCGTCTCGGCGACCGTCGATGTCCTGCGCGACATCGCACTCGGTCAGGGGCCCGAACGCCGCCTGATCACACTCGGCTATGCGGGCTGGGCACCGGGCCAGCTCGAAGATGAGATCCAGCACAACGGCTGGCTCCACTGCGATGCCGATGTGGCCCTCGTCTTTGACGAAGATCTCGACCGGAAATACGCCCTTGCCATGCGCAAGCTCGGTGTTGACCCTTCAATGCTTTCAGCCGAGTCCGGTCACGCCTGAGGCGGCGTTTCAGTAGATGTTCTTGTAGGAAGGCCGGCCCTTCTTGCGGCGTTTCGGCTTGGCTGCAGGCTGGGGTGCTTCAGGCACCACGGCCGCAGGTGGTCCGGCGGCAGGCTTAGACTTGGCAACGGACTTGGGCGGTGGCGCGGGCTGCTTGGCGGCCGGCCGCGCGGCAGGCGCCACCTTCGGCTTCTCGGGAAAGGGAATGGGGGCTACCGGCAC
Organism: Pseudomonadota bacterium; assembly: GCA_020161855.1. Classification (GTDB taxonomy): domain Bacteria; phylum Pseudomonadota; class Alphaproteobacteria; order Rhizobiales; family Aestuariivirgaceae; genus Aestuariivirga. The sequence goes on along the minus strand of JAIUNJ010000004.1, from coordinate 45,155 downwards.
AAACACCGGCGCTGCCTCGATCAGTTCGTCGAGATCATCGGCCAAAGGCGGCGGAGGCTCCGCGCGTTCTTCGAAAATATCATCTTCGCGGCGGCGCACGGCGCGGGGTGCCATGGGGGCCGCGCCGGGTGGAGGTTCATCGACCGGTGCTGGCGGCGGCGGGGGCACAGGCACGTCAGGCAGCACCAGAAGCAGTTCGCGGACCTGTGCAGCAGCAAGGGGCTCGGCGAAGTAGAAGCCTTGACCGAGATCGCAGCCAAGAACCTGCACCCGTTCGGCCTGGGCCTCGCTCTCGATCCCTTCAGCCACGACGGTCATGGACAGGTTGTGCGCAAGCGTCACAACCGTATCGAGTATCACGCCGCCACGCCCTTCGATTGCCTCAGGCAGGAGAAAACTACGGTCGATCTTCAATGTGTCGAAAGGCAGATCCCTGAGGCTTGCGAGGCTCGAAAAGCCCGTACCGAAATCATCGCAGGCAACACCGATGCCAAGCGCCCGCAGCCTGCTTATGAACTGCCTGGCCCGGTCAAGATGGCGCATGGCGACCGATTCCGTGATCTCAATCTTGAGAGAATGCGGCAGCAGTCCTTCCCGGTTCATGATGCTGCGCAGGCGCTCGACAAACCCGGTGTCGGTGAGTTGGTCAGCCGGGATGTTGACGGCGACATAGACCGGCCTGTTGCGGATCACCGTGCGCTGCCAGATGCCCATCTGCCGCGAGGCTTCTGACAGCACGATCTGGGTAATCTCGGGCATCATGCCCGCCTGTTCCGCCATGGCCAAGAAGCGCGACGGTTGCAACAGACCCTCCTGCGGATGGCGCCAGCGCGCCAGCGCCTCGAGCCCCACAATCGTTCGCTGCTCCAGTTCGACGATCGGCTGATAGAGGACCTCGATCTCGTTGCGGTCGACGGCACGGCGAAGTTCCGATTCCAGCGTGACATTGGAACGTTTGGCAGCTTCATCCGTATGCTGATAAACATGGATGGCCTGGCGGCCCTGTTGCTTCTGCGCCTGCTGCAAGGCAGCCGCCGCCTGGTCGAGAAGGCTCTCGGCGCTATAGCCATCGCCACTTGAAAGCGAGATGCCGATGGATGGCGACAGGTATATCTCCTGGTTGCCGAGTACCACGGGCTCGGCCAAGGCCCGCTTGATCTGCTCGGCAAGGATCTTCACGCCCCGGCTGTCGATCGATTCCACGAACATCACGGCAAACTGGCTGCCGGACAGCCGAGCGACGGATTCAACAGGCGCCAGGCAATCAGAGATGCGGCGACCGGCGATGAGCAGAAGCTGGTCGCCGAGATCGTGACCCAAGCCGTCATTCAATGTCTTGAAGCGCTCAAGCCCAACGAAAAGCACCTGCACCGGCAAGGCGAGTGGCTTGTTGATCTCGCGCGTCAGGCGGTCAGCAAAGATGGCGCGGCTCGGCAGCCCGGTGACGGGATCATGCACGGCATCGCTCATCAGCCGGTCTTCAACCGCCTTGTGACGCGTCACTTCCGTGAGTGTGCCGATGCACCGCGCTGGCCTGTTATTGACACCCGGCAGCGCCCGCATGCGCAGGTTGAACCAGCGGTAGGTGTTGCGGGCATCGCGCAACCGCAGTTCCTGCTCGTTGAAAGTGTTGGCCTTCAGACTGCGCGTATCCATCAGCGCGCGATAGGAAGGCTCGTCATCCGGATGGAGGATGGAAAGAAAGGCCTGCTCCGGATTGCCGATCCACTCCGCCGTCTTGTAGCCGAGGCTGGATGCGAGTTCGGCCCCAATGTCGAGACGGCCCTCAAGTGGATACCAGTCCCAGATGAAATGTTGCGCGCCGGAAAGTGCAAGGCTGCGTCGATTGGCGTCGGTGAGGAAGGGCTTGGCAAGAAATCCCTGGGCAAAGGCAAAGCGCACCAGCGTCCAGGTCATGATGATCAGCAGGAAGGCAAGGCCACCCAGCAAGGCTGCCTGATAGGCAAAGACGGGTTGCTCCTGCAGCGCCGCCACGGCCGCATAGAAGGTCCAGATGACCAGCATGGCCCAGAAGAACGTGGCACCGCGCACCACGCCATAGACCGAGTTGCGCACGAGGTAGGCGAGGATGAAGATCAGGGCACTGAGCCCGGCAAAGCCGATGCGGGCAATCTGTGTCGCCCGGATAGGCTCCACATAGGCATAAACCAGGTTTGCCAGGCAGGCGCCGAGCAGCAGCAGGACCAGCAGTGACACGAAAATGCCGCGCTGGCGGAGCGCCAGAAAAGCCGAGCCGCAAACAGCAAGTCCAAGCAGCAACAGGCTTTCGGCAGCCGCACGCACTGTATCGGGCGGGAAACCGCTTTGGGCCAGCCTCCCCGCCATGCCCGCGAGGTAGCCGGCATCGAGGGCCATGAAGCCCATCGCCGTGAGCGCGAAGAATGCACCTGCGATGAAGGCCGTATGCGCGCGGATGCCGTAGAGCGCAAGACTGGCAAAGACGAGAAAACCGGCCAGCGTAAGCACCGCACCACGCATGAAGGAGAACGAGGACTCGCGCGCAGCAAAGGCCGCCTGGGAATAGATCTTCGCTGTGCGCATCGTGATCGGCGCTTCCACGCCGAAGCTGACCGTGGCGTTGGGGCCGATGACGAAATTGACGGCCGCCCCGCCCTGCGCTGGTTCCGCCTCAAGCTGGTCCTGACCGGCGCTGAAGGAGAGGGCCCGCGGCCTGACCCCATAGGGTTTGATCACAAGGATGCCGGAGCCGACGAAACGCTGTTCTTCGATCAGCAGCACGAGCTTGCGCTGCGATGGCGCGGAATTGCGAACGGTAAAGACCGTCCACTTGTATTCCGGCCCCCTGCCCTTGGCATTGAGCTGCAACACAGCCGGGGCATCGCCACTACCGCCCGGAATCTGGATCGTGGCATTCTGGCGCGTGGTGACAACCGGCGTTGCCGCCGCCGAAAGGTCCAGAATGGTGAGCCTTGCAGGAATCTCGACGATGCCCTCGGCGCGTGCGAATGCGATGCTTCCGAGAAGCGCCAGCATCACAACGATCACGCCGCGGACCAAGGCCACTTTCACCGCCTTTCGAATCAAAGCGCCATCGTAGCGGCGATGGCCGCCAACAGGAACGCGCTTATGCCTGCATGCGGGCAAAGAGCAGATGGTCTTCCCACTGCCCCGCAATCTTCAGGTAGTTGCGCGCGTAGCCTTCCCGCTCGAAACCCGTCTTCTGCAGCAAGGCGATGGAGGCCGCATTGCGCGGCAGGCAGGCCGCCTCCACGCGATGCAACCCGAGCTGTGCAAAGGCAAAGGGCACGAGGGCATTGAGCGCCCGTGTCATGTGGCCATGCCGGGCAAAGGGCTCGCCGATCCAGTAGCCCAGCGTCGCCATCTGGGCCACGCCACGGCGCACGTTGCTGAGGGTCGCGGCACCAAGCAATGCGTCAGCCCTGTCGAAGATGAAATAGGGGTAGCAAAGATCGTCGCTCATCAATTCCCGATAGCGCCGGACACGATAGCGGAAAGCTGCCGCCGACAGATCATCCTGCGGCCAGAGCGGCTCCCAGGGCTCTAGAAAGGCCCTGCTCTTCTCGCGCAGTGCTGCCCAGGCGGGGAAATCCTCCATCGCCGGAAAGCGAAGCGTGACGCCATCACCCGGAACGGGTGGTGGAAGGACTGTCCGGCGGAAGGGATCAAAGAATCCCATTCCCGCACCTGTCAGCCCTTGACGAAGCGCGCGGCAATGGCCGCATGACTGTCAAGCAGCCCGAGTTGCCCTACCGCGCTCATCGAAGGCTTGTGATCGGAGAAGATATCGTGAGCCAACGCCTTGACGTCGTCAGGTGTCACGGCGCTGATCCGCTCCATCAAGGTCGACATGTCCGGGATCTTGCCAAAGGCGAGGAACTGACGGGCGATCTGGTCGGCGCGCGAGGATGCGCTTTCCAGATTCATGACAAGGCTCGCCTTGAGCTGCGCCTTGGCGCGATCCACTTCCTTGCCGGTGACCTGATCTCCCATGGACATCATCACGGAGGATGAAACATCGATCAGTTCCGGCGTGTTGTCAGGTGAGGTGGCGGCATAGATGCCGAGCTGGCCCACATCCTCATAGGAGGTTCCGAAGGAGAAAACGCTATAGCAGAGGCCGCGCTTCTCGCGCACTTCCTGGAAGAGCCGCGAAGACATGCCTCCACCCAGAATGCTGGAAAGCACCTGCAGCTGGTAGATGCGCGGGTCGCGATAGTTGGGGGCGGGAAAGCCCAGCACGATATGGGTCTGGTCGAGCGGCTTCTGTTCAGTGTGAGACTCGGCCGCGAAGACCGGCGAATGGCGCTGCGGCGCATGGCCCTGGTGAAGATGCCCGAAAAGCTTCTCCGTCTCGGTGCGCAATGCTCCGTGGCTGATGTTGCCCGCGGCACACACGACGATGCGCGAAGCCCAGTAGTTGCGATCACGCCAGGCCACGATCTGGCTGCGGGTCATGGTTTCAACAAGACGGGCAGGCCCCAGGATGGAACGGCCCAGCGGATGATCGCCATAGCTTGCGGCCTGGGCGAGGTCGAAAACCAGATCGTCCGGCTGGTCCTTGGCCGCAGCGATCTCCTGCAGGATCACGTCGCGCTCGCGCTCAAGCTCGTCTTCGTCGAGAGTTGAATGAAGAAAGATGTCCGAGAGAATGTCGAGGGCAAGCTTCCAGTCGTTTTTCAGGACACGGGCGTAATAGGTTGTCGTCTCCATGCCGGTCGCGGCGTTGATCTCGCCGCCAGCGCTCTCGATCTCTTCGGCGATGGCCTGGGCGTTGCGCCGCTTGGTCCCCTTGAAGGCCATGTGTTCAAGGAAATGGGCAATACCGTTCTCTTCAGGCAGCTCATCGCGCGCACCGGCCTTGACCCAGATGCCCAGTGCCGTCGTTTCGAGATGAGGCATCGCATGGGTAACAACGTGCAGGCCGTTGTCGAGCCGCGACACTTCTACAGACATAGACCCTCCCCCTCAGGGCCGAGACGTCTGGAGGATATGAGCCTTGACGGCCTCGGCGCTGTTTGGAAGCACTTTGAAACTTTCCGGCGCTGTCATCAAGTGTTCAAGTCGGGGTGGTAAACTGGGTCTTATGCCGGAAGCCTCCGCCACCGCGTCGGGGAACTTGGCCGGATGGGCCGTCGCCAGGGTCACCATGGGGCTGGCGCCCAGGTTCTTGCGGGCAACCGTTACACCCACGGCGGTATGCGGATCCAGCAATTCCCCGGTTTCGGCCAGAATGGCACGGATGGTAGCGGCGGCTTCGTCGTTGCCGGTCGCGCCGGAGTCAAACTCACTGCGGATCGCCGCAAGCGCCTCGGCCGGCAGGGTGAAGGCCCCGGACTGCCTCAGCCCGTCCATGGCCCGGATGACGGCCGCCGTGTCCCGCTTCTGGGCCAGATAGACCAACCGCTCGAAATTGCTGGACACCTGGATGTCCATGGAGGGGCTAGTCGTGGCATGGACGCCCTTTACTTCGTAGCGACCGGTCGAGATGGTGCGGTGGAGGATGTCGTTGGCATTGGTCGCCACGACGAAACGGTCCACCGGGAGACCCATGCGCTTGGCCATGAGGCCGGCGAAGACATTGCCGAAATTGCCGGTCGGCACGGTGAAGGAGATGACGCGGTCCGGTGCCCCCAGGGCCAGACCCGCATAGATGTAATACGAGATCTGGGCCATGACCCGGACCCAGTTGATGGAATTGACACCTGCAAGACGCACGTCATCACGGAACTTGTGGTCGTTGAACAGCGCCTTCACGATGGCCTGGCAATCGTCGAAAGTGCCCTCCAGCGCGATGTTGTGGACATGGTAGGCGTGGACCGTGGTCATCTGACGGCGCTGCACGTCCGAGACCCGGCCATGGGGATGGAGAATATAGATCGCGGCATGCGTGGAATGCCGGAAAGCTTCGATGGCGGCGCCGCCCGTGTCACCCGAGGTCGCACCGACAATGGTGGCCCGTGAGCCGGAGCGGGCCAGGGACCAATCCATCAGGCGGGCCAAAAGCTGCATGGCCACATCCTTGAAAGCGATGGTCGGGCCATGGAAAAGCTCAAGCAGGAAATGATTGGCGTCGAGCTGCTTCAAAGGCGTCACCGCCTTGTGGGAGAAGGTACCATAGGCCTCCTGCACCATGCGGCGCAGTTCGGTATCTGGAACAGCCCCCTGGGCGAAACGCTGGGCGATGGCGAAAGCCACCTCGGCAAATGAACGGCCACGCAAGGCCTTGAGTTCATCCGGAGCAAAGGCCGGAATCGCGTCCGGCACATAGAGCCCGCCATCGCGCGCCAGCCCTGAAATCATGGCGCCCTCGAAATCGAGGACGGGAGCAGTGCCGCGGGTCGAAACGTAGTTCATGGAGGATCCCTGTGGCCACAGAAGCGGCATTTGTGGGGCACGCCATAGAGCCCCGGTACCTGGGCGACAAGCGTCAGCTTTGCTTGCGCCTCTGCCAGACAAACAGGCCCGTCATCACCAGCAACGTCGCCGCAAGCCCAAACCAGGTAATGGCGTAGCCGAGATGGTTGTTGCGAAGATCTGCCTTGGGAGGCTCCACATGCAGGCCCTCGCTGCCGGGGCTGCCCGGCAGGAGATGCAACACATCCGGTGCCTCGGGCGGCGCCTCTGCGAAGGCGGCCTTCGCCATGGCCGGCACATCCCAGGAATACCAGTGATTACCAGCCGGATCATTGTCCGGGTCGAAGATGCCCTTGCGCGTCTCGTGACGGCGGAGAAGGCCGACAAGCTCAACTTCGCCCTCAGGCGTCGGTGTCGCCTGCCCCTCAGCGGCCACGCCACGGGCCACCAGCAACTTGCGGCCCTCCGGTGTTTCAAAGCCTTGCAGAATCTCCCAGCCCGGTCCGCCATTGAGCACGGAGATCTTGCGCAAGGGCAGCGGCAGGAAATGCCCCTTGGCCGTTACCTTGGCGATGGTGCCGTCGGGCTCGGGAACGCCCGTGGCTTCGGCCAGCGCCACAGGCGGCAGGGCCAGACGGGCATCGATGGCGGCCAGCACCTGCGTCTTCCATTGCAGCCGTTCCACCTGCCAGATGCCAAGCGACAGCAGCAGGATGAACGAGAGCCCTGCGCCCAGCAGCAGCGGCCAGAGACGCCGCTCCGTCACTTGGCGATACGGCCCTCGCGGGCCCCTGTTTTCCACTGCTGGGCGAGCAAGAGTCCCTTCACCGGACGCAGCAGGACGACAGGAAGAACGATGAGCACCGGCACGGCGATCAGAACATGCACCCACCAAGTTGGCGCATAGGCGATCTCGACACCCAGGATGGAGCCCACGCCGAAAACGCAGGCAAAGAGCATGACGAACCAGGTCGCTCCATCTCCTGCATCGGCGAAAGAAAAATCAAGACCGCAGGCGGAGCAGGACTTTGCCACGCGCAGGAAACCGGAGAACAGCGGCCCCCGGCCACAGCGCGGGCACTTCCCGCGCATGCCGGTCTGGAAGGGTGAGAAGTCCGGGTAGTAGTTCTCGTTCATGCTGTGCTCCCAAATGAAAATGGCCGGGTCGCCCCGGCCACTTTCGCATTTTCAGTGGGGCTTACCCATTGTGGATGACGCCACCGGAACCGCCCCAGATATAGATGCAGGCGAAGAGGAAAAGCCACACAACGTCGACGAAATGCCAGTACCAGGCAGCGGCCTCGAAGCCGAAGTGCTTCTGGGGTGTGAAATCACCCTTGAGCGCGCGGATGAGGCAAACGATCAGGAAGATGGTACCGACGATCACATGGAAACCATGGAAGCCGGTGGCCATGAAGAAGGTTGAGCCATAGATGTTGCCGCTGTTGGCACGATTGAACGCAAAGGGCGCCTCGGCATATTCATAGGCCTGCAGCGAGGTGAAGATCAGGCCGAGAATGATGGTGAGTGTCAGCCCCCAGATCAGACCCTTGCGATCATTGTTGAGTAGGGCGTGATGGGCCCAGGTGATGGTCGTGCCAGAGGTGAGCAGGATCAGCGTGTTGATCAGCGGCAGATGCCACGGATCGAAGATTTCAGTGCCCGAAGGGGGCCAGATGCCGCCCGTGGCCGCAACGCGCGCCGCCTGGATCGGCTCGGCAGCAAAGAGGCTGGCGTCGAAGAAGGCCCAGAACCAGGCAACGAAGAACATCACTTCCGAGGCGATGAACATCAGCATGCCGTAGCGCAGGTGAAGCTGAACCACCGGCGTGTGGTCGCCCTTGTGGCTTTCAGCGATCACATCGCGCCACCACATGAACATGGTGTAGAGCACGCCGAGGAGGCCGAGGATGGCAACGATCGAAGTACCGCCATGCATCCACATGATAACGCCGATGGCCATGATGAAGGCTGCCATGGAACCGACGAAGGGCCACGGCGACGGGTCGACCAGATGATAGTCGTGGTTCTTGGCATGTGCGTCAGCCATCGGGTTGCTCCTCAATTTGTCTGTACAGCGGCCTGTTCACCGGCAGCTTTGGATTTCACGGGGTAGAAGGAATAGGACAGCGTGATCTCGCTGATGTGTTTGGTGTCGGCATCGTCGAGCAAAGCGGGATCAACGAAGAACTGCACCGGCATTTCGACGCGCTCACCCGGTTTCAGGGTTTGCTGGGTGAAGCAGAAGCAGGCGATCTTGTTGAAGTAGATTCCGGCCTCGGTCGGTGTCACGTTGAAAACCGCCGACCCCGTCACCTCCTGCTGCGTCATGTTCTGGGCCACGTAGTGCGCCATGGAAATCTCGCCCAGCTTGACTTCCATCGACGTCACGGCCGGGCGGAAAACCCATCCCATTTCGCTTGAGACATTGGCGTCAAAGCGCACCTTGATGATCTTGTCGGTCACCTGCGCTGGCGCCGTTTCGGCGCGCTGCGTGGTGCCGCCAAAGCCTGTCACCTGGCAGAAAATGCGATAGAGCGGGACGGACGCAAAGGCGAGGCCGAGCATGCCGAGCGCCACGCCCGAGGAAATGAGGGCCACGCGGCGGTTGGCGCGCGGATCGGGATTAACGCTCATGGAGCGCCTCCACCTGCAACATTGCCACCGAGGCGCACGATCGTCGTGATGAAGAACAAGCCGACGAGGCCCAGCAGCACGACCGCAAGCGCGATGTTGCGGCGGCGGCGGCGGGCCATGTCTTCGGGCGAAAAGGGTTCAAGCGGGCGGGTCATCAGAACCAGGCTCCAAGGACTGGCAACCCGGCAAGCCGCTCCACAAGGATGGCCGCGAAAAGGGCAAAGAGCCACAGCACGGAAAAACCGAAGAGGCGCTTGGCGGCAGCGTTCTCAGCCGCCACATCACCGGCCCGATAGAGCGCCACGGCGTCAGCCAGAAACTTCGCCGTCAGCAAAGCTGCGGCGGTAGCATAGAGCGTACCGCCCGTGCCCGTAGCGACCGGCGCCAGCACCGTTGGGATGAGCAGCAGCGTGTAGATCAGAATCTGCTTCTTGGTCTCGGCGCGGCCCGCAACATTCGGCAGCATGGGAACGCCTGCCTTGGCGTAGTCGCCTTCGCGGAACAGGGCCAGGGCCCAGAAATGCGGAGGCGTCCACATGAAGATGAGCAGGAAAAGTGCGATCGATCCGGCATCAACTGTGCCGGTGACAGCGGTCCAGGCGACCATCGGCGGAAACGCACCGGCAGCACCGCCGATCACAATGTTCTGCGGTGTGCGCCGCTTCAGCCACATCGAATAGATCACCACGTAGAAGAAGATAGTGAAGGCGAGAAGCGCTGCAGCAGGAATGCTGACCGTAAGCCCAAGCAGGAGAACCGAAGCCACGGCAAGGGCGAGGCCGAACCCGAAAGCTTCTTCCGGCAGGATGACACCTGCAGGTACAGGCCGCTTGGCGGTGCGCTGCATGACAGCATCGATGTCGGCATCGTACCACATGTTGAGAGCGCCCGAAGCACCCGCGCCCAGGGCAATGCAGAGGATAGTCATGAAGCCAAGCCAGGGATGAATCTGTCCCGGCGCAGCGAGAAGCCCCACCACCGCCGTGAAGATCACCAGCGACATCACCTTGGGCTTGAGCAGCGCAAGATAGTCACCAACTGAACCTTGGCCACCCGCAGGGGTGGCCAACGTCGCGCTGTTATGGTTCTGGCTTCCGGCCATTCCTTACTTGATCACCGGCAGGGTGCTGAACTGATGGAACGGAGGCGGCGATGAGAGCGTCCATTCCAGGGTCGTGGCGCCTTCACCCCAGGGATTGTCGGCGGCCTTCACCTTCTTGCTGAAGGCAGAGATCACACCAAAGAGGAAGATCAGAACGCCGAAAGCGGAGATGTAGGAGCCGATCGACGACACATAGTTCCACTGCGCATAGACCTCCGGATAGTCGATGTAGCGGCGCGGCATGCCGGCAAGACCAAGGAAGTGCTGCGGGAAGAACACGAGGTTCACACCGATGAAGGTGACCCAGAAGTGCAGCTTGGCGATGGTTTCGGAGTACATGTAACCGAAAATCTTCGGGAACCAGTAGTACCAGCCCGCGAAGATGGCGAAGGTTGCCCCCAGCGACATGGTGTAGTGGAAGTGTGCCACGACATAATAAGTGTCATGCAGCGAACGGTCGATGCCGGCATTGGCCAGCACCACGCCGGTCACGCCGCCAACGGTGAACAGGAAGATGAAGCCGATGGCCCAGACCATGGGCGCGCGGAACTCAATGGAACCGCCCCACATAGTGGCAATCCACGAGAAGATCTTCACGCCCGTCGGCACGGCGATGATCATGGTCGCAGCCACGAAATAGGCCTGCGTGTCAGCGTCCATACCCACCGTATACATGTGATGGGCCCAGACGATGAAGCCAACGACGCCGATCGCGACCATGGCATAGGCCATGCCGAGATAGCCGAAGACCGGCTTCTTCGAGAAGGTCGAGACGATATGGCTGATGATGCCAAAGCCGGGAAGAACAAGGATGTAGACCTCCGGGTGGCCGAAGAACCAGAACAGGTGCTGGAAGAGGATCGGGTCACCACCCTGCGAAGCTTCGAAGAACGACGTGCCGAAGTTGCGGTCGGTGAGCAGCATGGTGATGGCGCCCGCAAGCACCGGCAGCGACAACAGCAACAGGAACACCGTCACCAGCACGGACCAGACGAACAGCGGCATCTTGTGCAGCGTCATGCCGGGCGCGCGCATGTTGAAGATCGTGGTGATGAAATTGATGGCGCCGAGAATCGAGGACGCACCCGCGATGTGAAGCGAGAGGATCGCGAAGTCCACGGCAGGGCCCGGATGTCCGGTGGTCGAGAGCGGCGCGTAGACCGTCCAGCCCGTGCCTGCACCATGCATGCCGGCGGGTCCGCCGACGAACATGGAGATGAGCAACAGGCCGAAGGCCGGGATGAGCAGCCAGAAGGAGATGTTGTTCATGCGCGGGAAGGCCATGTCGGGAGCACCGATCATGAGCGGCACGAACCAGTTGCCGAAGCCGCCGATGACAGCCGGCATGATCATGAAGAACACCATGATGAGGCCATGGGCCGACACAAAGGCGTTGAACATGTGCTTGCCGTTGTCGACGGCATTTTCGGGCGATACGCCGTAGACCATCTGCGCCAGGCCGTGGAAAATCTGGATGCCCGGCTCCTGCAGCTCCATGCGCATCATGACGGAAAGGAAACCGCCAATGACGCCTGCCATGATGGAGAACCACAGATACATCGTGCCGATGTCCTTGTGGTTGGTGGAATAGACGTAACGGCGCCAGCCGGTGGGTTCACCGTGGTGATGATCGTCGTGGGCGGCGTGAGCGGTAGCCATGGTGTTCTAGCCTCGCGAATATCAGTTGGAGGCCATCATCGGCTGGGCCGGCATGATGGTCTTGAGGAAGTCCTGAAGGGCGGCGTCATCGGGGCCGGTCAGCACGAAGTCGGACCAGGCCTTGAACTTGGCGTCATCGACGACCCACACCTCGATCGGCATGAAGGCATGGTTCTTGCCGCAAAGCTCTGAGCACTGGCCATAGTAGACGCCTTCGCGCGTGGCCTTGAACCAGTCTTCGTTGAGGCGGCCCGGAACGGCGTCGATTTTCATGCCGAAGGATGGAATGGTCCAGGCGTGAATGATGCCCGCCGGATCGGACGTAATGATCATCTTCACGGTCTTATTTACAGGAACCACCATCGGGACGTCAGCCGCCAGCAGATAAGGAACATTCTTGGCCTTGGCCTGATCCTCGGGCAGCAGGTTCTGGATGAAGGACACCTTGGGCTCGTCATTCTCGATGCCGAGATCAGGATACTGGTAGGTCCAGTTCCAGCCGGGGTTGCCGATGGCCTTGATCGTCATGTCTGCGACCGGAATGTCGCGCTGCAGATAGAGAAGACGGAGCGAGGGAATGGCAATGACCACAAGGATGATGATCGGGATGACCGTCCACGCCACTTCAAGGAGGGCGTGATGTGTAGTCTTTGACGGAACCGGGTTCGCCTTGGCGTTGAAGCGCCACATCACATAGAGCAACAGGCCCAGCACGAACACGACAATGACGGTGATGATGACGAGCAGGATGTTGTGGAACCAGTGAATATACTCGGCGACGGGCGTCACCGCGTCCTGAAAGCCGATCTGGCCATCGACGGCGATGCCCGCAGCCGCGAGGGCAGAGACCGGCGCCAGCATCATGGCGAGCATCGCAACCAGTGCACGGCCCCAAGATTTGGTCATCATTGCTATGTTGTCCCTCTGCAACGAGTGCGCATACCACCCTGGCAGCCCTGCGCACAGAAATCTGGCATGGTGAACCACATTCCGCCACACCCTGCAACACAACGGGGCGCGGCAAAACGTCGTTCAGTCAAGGCGTTGATCGGAAGCCGGATTTCCGCCGCATTTGACGGCAAAACGCCTCTCTCCCAAGCTGCTTGCAAGGCCGGAATCCCAGGGCTAAGAGCGGGCAAACCTACAAGGACGCAAGGATCGTGAGAATCACGCGCTACATTGTTGTCCTCGCCACGCTGGCGGGGCTCTCTCTGTCCACACCTGCCTTCGCCCAGGACGAGAAGGGCGACCCGCAGGCACCGCCGACAGGCGCGCAGACCTTTGGGCCCCGCGCCAACAAGGGCCAGCCCGCACAGCAGGGTGGCGGGCAGCGCCCCCAGGCCGAGACTGTCGCAACACATGGGGCCTGGGCGATCCAGTGCACCGAAGGCAAGGGACCTGACGGCAAGCCTGCCAAGTCCTGCGGCATGGTTCAGCAGAGCCACAGCGAGAAGAACGAAAAGGTTGCCGTCTCGGTGATCGTCCGCAAGATTTCACAGGGCGATAAGTCGGCGGTGTTCATGCAGGTCATGGCCCCGATGGGTGTTTTCCTGCCCACCGGCATCCCGATCGAAATCGACGGTGCGGCCCTTCCCAAGCCGATGATCTTCAACCGCTGTGTTCCGCCGATCTGCGAAGCCGCAGGTGAAGCCTCTGCCGAGTCGCTCGACAAGTTCCGCAAGGGCAGCCAGGCAACCTTCTATATCTATGACCGGCCCGGCAACGGTTTCCCCCTCAAGATCTCACTGGAAGGCTTTGCTGCCGGCCTTAAGGCCCTTGACGGTTTCTGATCCCGGCATCTTGACCGGACGTTCAGGCCCGGGCTGGAAGGTCCGGGCCTTTATCATTATCTATCTGCTCAGTTGAAAGGCCTTCAGCCATGAGCGAACTCGCCCTGCCCCAGTTTGACGACCTGCAGACATCCGATCTGCAATCCTTCGTACAGAAGGCCTTGGCTCAGGCCGATGACGGCGAATTGTTCATCGAGCGCCGCCAGACCGATGGCCTTGTCTATGACGACGGCAAGCTCAAGTCGGCGGCGAGCGATGAATCGCAGGGCTTCGGCCTGCGCGCCGTGACAGGCGAAACGGCAGCCTATGCCCACGCCTCGGAACTTTCCCTCCACGCCCTCAAGCGCGCGGCAGCAACCTGCGAAACGGTGATCCGCCACGGCCAGACACGCAATGTCAGCGCCGAGCCGCAACGCACCAACCGCAAGCTCTATGGTGACTTCAATCCCGCCAACGCCATGGACTTTGCCGAAAAGGTGGCCCTGCTGCAGAAGGTCGACAGCTATGCCCGCGGCCTTGACGAGCGGGTGCGGCAGGTGTCGGTGTCGCTGGCCAGCGACTTCCAGGACGTGACGATCATCCGTCCCGGTGGCGGCGTCTATCGCGATGTGCGCCCGCTGGTGCGTTTCAATGTCTCGGTCACCACTGACAATGGCAAGCTGCAGGGACAGGGTGGCGATGGCTTCGGCGGCCGCGGCCTGCCGCTCACGTACCTGACGGAGGAACGCTGGCAGGGCGCGGCGCAGGAAGCCTTGCGCCAGGCCCTCGTAGCGCTGGAGGCCGGAGCGGCCCCCGCAGGCGAAATGGATGTCCTGCTGGGGCCGGGCTGGCCCGGCATTCTGTTGCATGAAGCGATTGGCCACGGCCTCGAAGGCGACTTCAACCGCAAGGGCACCAGTGCCTTCGCCGGCCTCATGGGCCAGCGCATCGCCTCTGATTCAGTGACGGTTGTCGACGACGGTACCCTGCCCGACCGGCGCGGCTCCATCAGTATCGATGACGAAGGAACGGCATCGAACTGCACGACATTGATCGAGAACGGCGTGCTCGTGGGCTACATGCAGGACCGCATGAATGCGCGCCTCATGGGTGTTGCCCCCACTGGCAACGGCCGGCGGCAATCCTATGCTCACGCTCCCATGCCACGCATGACCAACACCTACATGCTCAACGGCAAACACACGCCTGATGAAATCCTCGCCTCGATGAAGACCGGCCTTTTCGCCAAGTCCTTCGGCGGTGGGCAGGTGGACATCACCTCCGGCAAATTCGTCTTCACCGTGACGGAAGCCTATGTGATCGAGAACGGTAAGCTCACCCGCCCGGTGAAAGGAGCGATCCTGATCGGTGCGGGCGCCGAAGCCCTGAAGAAGATCGCCATGGTCGGAAACGACCTTGCGCTCGACAAGGGGATCGGCACCTGCGGCAAGAACGGCCAGGGCGTTCCCGTCGGCGTCGGCCAGCCCACGCTCCGCATCAATGGCCTGACCGTCGGCGGCACGGCGGCCTGAGTGTCGGCATCCCGGCCCGAGCTTGTCATCTTCGACATGGATGATGTGCTGTGTCACTACACCGTGGGAAGCCGCCTGCGCTATCTGGCGGCCCTGGCGGGAACGACGGCGCGCGACGTGCGGGCTGCGTTGTGGGATTCCGGCTTCGAGGAAGCGGCGGACTCTGGCGATTTTCCCGATCCGTCAGAATATCTCCGGGAGTTCGGCCGCCGCCTCGGCTATCCGATCAGCGAACGGGAATGGGTCGAAGCGCGTCGTCATGCCATGGCGCCCAATACCGAGGTGCTGGTGGTCGCGGCCCTGCTCAAGGCCCAGGCCGAGATCGCGATCTATACGAACAACGGTCCCATCGTGAAGAACAACCTCGAGTCACTTCTGCCGGAGGCCGCCCTGATCTTCCAGCAGCGCTTCTGCTCCTATGAGTTCGGCACCAAGAAGCCGGATCCGCGCAGCTTCTCCCGCCTTGTTGAATCCCTCGGCAAGACCCCGTCGCGCTGCTGGTTCATCGATGACAAGAAATCGAATGTGGAGGGGGCAAGGCTTGCAGGGCTCGTCGGCCATCACTACCGCAATCCGGCCCTTCTCATTGCCGAGGGTCGCAGCCTCGGTTTCTCGCTGTGAGCACCGCAGCAAACCCGCGCCACGCGGTCTTCCTGCAGGGCTCGATCATGCGCCATGTGGTGGTGATGACGCTCACCGGCGCGGTCGGCCTGATGATGATGTTTGCCGCCGATCTGGCCGATCTCTTTTTCCTCAGCCTCCTCGGTGACACGAGCATCACGGCGGCCATCGGCTTTGCCGGAACACTGGCTTTCACCAATCTCTCGGCCAGCCTCGGCATCGGCATCGCGGCGGCGGCATTGGTCTCCCGCAGCATGGGCGCGGGTGACGCGGAGCGGGCGCGCGATTTCGCCACCAGCACCGTCACCTTCACCCTGATCGTCTCCAGCCTCTACACCATCGCCGTTGCGGTCTTTGCGCCACAGATCCTCGGTTTTCTCGGTGCTTCCGGCCGCGCCCTGGCGCTTGCCACCGACTATATCCGCATCCTCTCGCCGGGCTTCATCATGCTGGCCGTCGCGGTCTGCTGCTCCTTCTGCCTGCGCGGCATCGGCGACCCAAGCCGCGCCATGTTTGTGACGCTGGGCTCGGCAGTGGCCACCTTCATCATGGATCCCATCATGATCTTTGGCCTCGGCTGGGGCATTCACGGTGCCGCGGTGGCGCATGTGATTGCCAATAGCACCGCGCTGTTCTTCGGCCTTCATGGCCTCGTCCGCAGGCATCACTTCCTGAGGCGGTTGTCGTTTGCGGGCCTGCGCCGTGATTTCCGCCCGATCTGGGCCATCGCTCTTCCGGCCATCCTCACACAACTGGCCACGCCGTTCACGGTGGCCTACACCACCTATGCCGTGGCCCCCTTCGGAGAAGAAGCCGTCGCCGCCTCGGCCATCATCGGGCGGATCGTGCCGGTGGCCTATGGCATCATCTTCGCCCTGTCCGGCGCAGTGGGCCCGATCATCGGGCAGAACTTCGGCGCGCGGAACTTTCCCCGTGTGCGTCAGACCCTGTGGGATGGCCTGAAATTCGCCCTCGCCTATACGCTTCTCACCTCGGCCCTGCTTTACATCTTCCGCCACCATATTTCGGAAGCCTTCCTGGCGTCTGGACGTACGCGCGAAATCGTTGATTTCTTCTGCACATGGATCGGTGTCACCTGGGCCTTTGCCGGAGCGCAGTTCGTCGCCAACGCGGCTTTCAACAATCTCGGCCGCCCCGCGCTTTCGACGTGGTTCAACTGGGGCAAGGCCACGATCGGCACCATTCCCTTTGCCATGATGGGCGCAGCCCTTGCAGGGGTGGAAGGCCTGATGGCCATGGTCGGCATCGGCTCCATTGCATTTGGCGTTGCATCGGTGGCCATGGCCACTAGGATCGTCCGCGAACTTGAAACCGGGGCGTCCTGATAGATGGCGATCACAGACATTCTCTCTGCGGCACAGGGAGGGCAGTTCTTTGCGAACGCGGCGCGCGCCACCGGCCTGTCCGAAGCGGAGACTGGCAAGCTGATTAGCGCCTATGCGCCCAGGATCGCCACCAGACTGAAAGAGAAGGCGGCAGCGGACCCCGAGGCTTTCGACAGCCTGCTCGATCTTCTTGAGGACGGCGGCGACACGTCCGATCTGGACGATGTCGATGCGATGACCGGCACCGAAGCCCTGGGTGACGGCGCTGCCGTCCTCAGCGATCTCTATGGCTCGAAAGGCGGTGCTGCGAAGTCGCTGGGTGCCAGCAGCGATGGCGAGACAAAGGCAGCGGCGATCAGCGCCGTCAGCGTGTTGGCCGTGCTCGCCGCCAGCAATGCCCAGAGCTTCGCAGGCGGTGCGGTCAAAGCGGCGGAAACAGGCAGTTCCGGCGGCGGGCTCATCTCCATCATCATCGCGGCCCTGCTCAAGGGTCTGCTGCAAGGCGTGCAACGCCAACTCGCACCCAAGCGCAGACGCCGCCGCTATACCTATTCGACGCGCCGGCGGCGGACGACCAAACGCCGGACAAAGCGCCCTGGCCTCGACGACATCTTCAAAGACATTCTCACCGGGAGGAGATAGACCCATGGATATTTCAGCAATCGGCCAGCAATTCGGCCTCAACGATCAGCAGACGCGCGCCGCACTGGACGCGCTGGTGCCGGTGGTGGCCGCCGGCATGCGCCGCAGTGCCCAGTCGCCGGACGGCCTGCAGGACATTATGAAATCCGTGCTCAGGAGCGGCCTCGGCGGCGGCGGCCTGGATGATCCGGATACCGTGAGCTTTGACCAAGCCAAGCCGCAGGGCGATGAAATCCTGGGCCAGATCTTTGGATCGAAGGACGTCAGCCGTGAGATGGCGCAGCAACTCTCTGCTTCATCCGGCATTGGCGCAGCCGTGCTCAAGAAACTCCTGCCGATCGTGGCTTCCATCGTCGTGGCCCAGATGGCCAAGCGCATGGGCGCTGGTGGCGGCTCGGGTGGTGGTGGGCTGGGCGATATTCTCGGTGAAGTCCTGGGTGGCGGCACACGTCCGGCTTCCGGAGGCGGCGGCGGTCTCGGCGACATCCTCGGTGACATTCTCGGCGGCGGAGCAAAGAAGGCGCCCGGCGGTGGTGGCGGGCTGGGCGATATCCTGGGCGACATTCTCGGCGGTGGCGGTGGCCGCGCGCCTGCACCGCGGAGATCGGCTCCCTCTTCCGGCGGAGCTGCCAACCCGCTTGAAGATATCCTGAGCGACATCCTCAGTGGCGGCCAGGGCGGAAAGGTCGTGACCAAACAGGTGCCCGCCGATCAGATGGGCGACATCCTCAAGGACATCTTCGGTGGCGGCGCATCGCCCGAGAACCGGCGTGCCGGTGCTGACCGCGGGCGCAAGACGCTTGACGATATGCTGGGCGGCGGCACGTCCAGCGGCAATGTCGCCGATGACCTGCTGAACTCGGTGGACAAGGCCCTGCGCCGCCGCTGATCAGTCCTTCCTGAACGCGCCCTGGCGGCGCAGGCGGCCCCGCTCCTCCAGCGCCAGCACGGCGTTGACGCTGAGCGGCAGGGCCCTGGCCCATTGCAGGTCATCACGGCTGACGCCGATATCGCGCAGCATGCGGTCGTCCATGTCACCGAGCCTGACAACAGCACGGTGGGCTCGCCAGTTGCGGACCCAGCGGACGAGCAGTCCGCCGCCCCAGCCGGCATCATGGGCGGAAGCTTCGAATTGGGCATAGGAACGCATGGTCGTCTCCTTGATCGGTGGCCTGCAGGCGAGAGCGTCTGCGGCCTTGGTCTCCATGTTTGTCGCAGAAAGCGATTGATCAATCCAACGAATGTATTTTATAATTCGATCACGAAAGGTGATTGATCATGATCCACCCCCTCGATGTCGACCAGCTCAAGACCTTCCTCGCCATCGTCGACGCCGGCAGCTTCACGCGTGCCGCCGAAGATGTGCACAAGACCCAGTCGGCCGTTTCCATGCAGATGAAACGCCTTGAGGAGCAGCTGGGCCGGCCGCTCTTCGCCAAGGACGGGCGTGGCATGCGCTTCACCCACGATGGCGAGAGATTGATCGACTATGCCCGCCGCATTGTGGCCCTGAGTGACGAAGCGGTTTCGACCTTCGCCAAGCCCGACATCACGGGCACCGTGCGGTTCGGCACGCCGGACGACTATGCCGATGTGTTCCTGCCGGAAATCCTGGCGCGTTTTTCGCGCACCCATCCGCAAGTCACGGTCGATGTCGAATGTGCCAACAGCGAGCCGCTGGCGCATCGGGTGAAACGTGGCGAATTCGACCTGGCCATCGCCACCTTCTGCGGACCGCATATTGTTGGTGAGGCGGTCCGCCGCGAGGAGCTGCTCTGGGTGGCCTCGGCCCGCCACTCGACTCATCTGCTGGAGACACTGCCGCTGGCCGTGTCGCATGCCACCTGCTCCTGGCGGCGCATCGCCACGGCGGCACTCGATTCCGTTCAACGGAAATACCGGATTGCCTATTCCAGTCCCAACTCCGCCACCATCAATGCCGCCGTCCAGCAGGGACTTGCCATCGGCGCCATGCCGGAAATCTGCATCAGGCCGGGCATGCGCGTGCTGGGCGAACAGGATGGCTTTCCGAAACTCGGCGCTTTCGAGATCGGGCTCATTCGCAAACCGGGCCGCGCCAGCCCGGCGACGGAGGCTTTGGCCCGCCACATCAAGGAAGGCCTCGGCTCATCACGCTTCGCCATCGCGGCGGAGTGAGACCGGAGCGCTGGATCAATAGGCGAAATCGCGGAAGACGCGGGAAATGTCGCCCTTCCAGGTGCCGTTGTAGAGTTCCAGAAGCTGGTCGGCAGCGGTCTTGCCGCTGCTCACCGTCTCATCCAGCACCTCGAGGAACTGCGTCTCGGTCTTGCCCTTGCAGCCATGGCGGTCGCGCGCTTCGAGGCCCGCTCGTGCAAGCTTCAGAACGTCTCCGGCTACGTCACGAACCGTCCGTCCACGGATCATCGCGCGCAAACCCTCGCGCGGAACTGCATCGCGCAGTACCTGGCGTTCCTCTGCGCTCCAGCCTTTGACGAGATCCCAGGCCGCATCCAGCGACGTCTGGTCATAGAGCAGCCCCGCCCAGAAGGCCGGCAGCGCGCAAAGCCTGCGCCACGGCCCGGAATCAGCACCACGCATTTCCATGTAGCGCTTGAGGCGAACCTCCGGGAAGATCGTCGTCAGGTGGTCGGCCCAGTCGCGCATCGTGGGCTTCTCGCCCGGCAACTGTGGCAGCTTGCCGTCAAGGAATTTGCGGAAGCTTTCGCCCGCGACATTCACGAAGCTGCCATCGCGAATGACGAAATACATGGGCACGTCGAGGGCGTAGTCCACATAGCGCTCAAAGCCCATGCCGCTCTCGAAGGCGAAGGGCAGCATGCCGGCCCGGGCATTGTCGGTGTCGGTCCAGACATGGGAGCGGAAGGAGAGGAAGCCATTGGGCTTGCCCTCAAGGAAGGGCGAGTTGGCGAAAAGCGCCGTGGCGATGGGTTGCAGGGCGACCGAGACGCGGAGCTTCTGCACCATGTCCGCCTCGCTGGCAAAATCCAGGTTCACCTGCACCGTGCAGGTGCGGAACATCATGTCCCGGCCCATGCTGCCGACCTTGTCCATGTAGGGCGCCATGATGCCATAGCGGCCCTTGGGCATGACCGGTGTCTGGGCCCGCGTCCACACGGGGCTTGCGCCCAGGCCGAGGAAGCCGATGCCCAGCCTGTCACCCACTTCGCGCACCTGCTGGAGATGTTCGTTCACTTCGGCGCAGGTGTCGTGGACGCTTTCCAGCGGCGCACCGGACAATTCGAACTGGCCACCGGGCTCAAGGGAAATATTGGCCATGCCCTTGGGGTCGGCCAGGGCGATGATGTTCTCGCCTTCATAGACGCCATCCCAGCCAAAGCGGTCTTTCAGCCCGTCAAGCAGGGCCTTGATCGAGCGCCCGCCAGCATAGGGGACGGGACCCAGCGTATCGGTGAGGAAGGCGAACTTCTCGTGCTCGGTGCCGATCCGCCAATCGGACTTCGGCTTCAGACCCTTCTCGAAATAGGCGACAAGCTGTGCCTTCGATTCGATAGTCGTTTTGCCTTCAGCCGTTTCTGGTGTTGGTCCGCTCAAGCAATCCCCCCGGTTTTTTATGACCGCCATCTAGGCAGCCGCGGCAGGCCGGGCAAGTCACAAAAGGTGATACTGGGCATTACGTTTTATGACCGGTTCCCCAGTCCCCGATTGCCGCCTGGACGACCGCCAGCGCCGCGATGGCCACCGTGTCGGCCCGCAGAATCCGGGGTCCGAGCGAGATCGGCACAACGAAGGCCTGAGCCTTCAGCAGCGCGCGTTCTTCATCAGTGAAGCCGCCCTCCGGTCCGACCAGAACGGCGGCGGGTGGAGACACGCCCCGTAAACGATCGAGCGGGTTCTGAGTGCCGGCCGTTTCGTCGCAGAAGATGAGCTTGCGCGTGTCCGTCCAGGCCGCGATGACCTTGGCGAGCGGCAAGGGGTCCAGCACCTCCGGCACGAAGACAAGATTGCACTGTTCCGCCGCCTCGATGGCATTGGCGCGCATGCGTTCCAGATTGACGCGCTCGGCGATGGTGCGGGCAGTGATCACGGGGCGGAGGCGGCGGGCACCGAGTTCCGTCGCCTTCTGGATCATGTAGTCGAGGCGCGCATGCTTGAGGGGCGCAAAGAGATAGTCGATATCGGGCGGCAGGGTGACGGCACTGGTCGGCCGCTCCAGACGGATGGCGGCATCCTTCTTGCTGACGTCCGTGAGATAGGCCAGCCACTCGCCATCACTGGCATTGAAGACGCGCAGCACATCCCCGCCGGAAAGCCGCAGCACATGCAGCAGATAATGCGCCTGTTCCCGCGGCAACGGGATGTCCCGCCCCGTGTCGAGGGGCAGCCCGAGATGCAGCCGGGGAGTGGTCTTTGCCATGGCGCTCGTGTACACGCCCCCCGAGATGAGCGCCAGCAGCCCTGACACCCATATTGCCGACGCCCGCCCACGCAACTGGGTCGAGGCATGGTTGCCAGCCGCGCTGCTGCCCTATGCCCAGCTCATGCGCCTCGACCGGCCGATCGGCTGGTGGCTGCTGCTCCTGCCCTGCTGGTGGGGATTGGCGCTGGCCATGATCAGCAACGGCCCGGCCCGCATCCATCTCTGGTATGGACTCTTGTTCCTTGCAGGCGCCATCTTCATGCGCGGCGCTGGCTGCGTCATCAACGATCTCGCGGACCGCAATTTCGATGCGCAGGTGGAACGCACCCGCAACCGCCCCCTGCCCTCCGGACGCGTCTCGGTCCGCAACGCCCTCGTCTTCCTTGGCATCCTGCTGCTGCTCGGGCTGGCTGTGCTGCTGCAGTTCAACGCCTACACGATTGTGACTGGCCTTCTCTCGACCGCCATTGTTGCCATCTATCCCTTCATGAAGCGCATCACCCACTGGCCGCAGGCGGTGCTGGGCCTTGCCTTCAACTGGGGAGCCCTTGTCGGCTGGACGGCGGTGACGGGGAGTCTGGCTGCAGCACCAATCGCCCTCTACCTGGGCGGCATATTCTGGACGCTCGCCTATGACACGATCTACGCCCATCAGGACAAGGACGACGACATCCTGATCGGCGTCAAGTCGACCGCCCTGATGTTCGGCGAAAGCACGCGTCTCTGGCTCATTGCTTTCTTTTCCCTCGCCCTTGCCGCCCTTGCAGCCGCTGTTGCGCTGGCTGGCGGCGGTGCTGCCGCCTACGCCGGAGTGGCATTCGCCGCCTGCCATGCCATCTGGCAATGCCGGGCCTTCGACGGCAACGACAGTGCGCTGTGCTTGAAACTCTTCAAGGCCAACCGCACATTTGGCCTTCTGATACTCTTTGGATTGCTCCTGGACGGTTTCCTTTGACAGACAACGATCTCCTGACGCTTGCCGGCGACGTGCTGGCCACGGCCCTGAAGACGGGCGCAACTTCCGCAGATGTGATGGCCGCCGATGGCCGGGATACATCGATCTCACTCCGCCATGGCGTCATCGAGAAGCTGGAACAGGCTGAGGCCAGAGAAGTCGGCGTGCGGGTCTTCGTCGGGCAGTCCTCGGCCATCATGTCGGGCAGCGTGCTGAACAAGGAAGCCCTCGACAGGCTCGTGGAACGCGCGCTCGACATGGCACGCCTCGCGCCGCCCGATCCGTTCTCCGGACTGGCCGATCCTTCCCAACTCGCCAAAACCTATCCCAAGCTCGATCTCGCCTCCGATGAGGACATCCCGCCGGAGGAACTGCGGGCCCGTGCCCTTGCCGCGGAAGAAGCCGCATTGGCCGTGCCGGGCGTCACGCGCAGCAACGGTGCCGGTGCGTCATCCTATGTGGGCCGATCGGCTCTGGTTGCCTCGAACGGCTTCCAGCGCACGTCAAGGCGTACGAGCTTCGGCGTCAGCGCTTCCGTCATTGCCGGCGAAGGCACTGCCATGGAGCGGGACTATGATGGCCATGGTGCCGTCTACTACAGCGATGTTGAACCCTCCGAAAAGATCGGGCGGACAGCCGGTGAACGCGCCATCAAGCGGCTGAACCCGCGCAAGCTGGCCTCGCAGAAAGTGCCGGTGATCTTTGACCGCCGGGCTGCGACCAGCCTTATCGGCCACCTGATCGGTGGCATCAATGGTGCCGCCATTGCCCGTGGCACAAGCTTTCTCAAACATGATCTCGGCAAGGCGCTGTTCGGCCCCCAGGTCACGATCATCGACGATCCATTGCGGCCTCGCGGCCTCGCCTCGCGCAGTGTCGATGGCGAAGGCTTGCCCGTCTCGCGCCGCGCGCTCATCGACAAGGGCGTCCTCACCAACTGGATTCTAGATCTCCATGCAGCCCGCCAGCTGAAGCTTGAGCCAACCGGCCAGGCCGCCCGCGGCCTTGCCTCGAACCCTTCACCATCGACATCCAATGTTCATATGGAACCGGGTTCGCGTACGCCGGAAGAAATCATGAAGGCGGCGGGCAAGGGCTTCCTCGTGACCGAATTCATCGGCTCGTCCATCAACATGGTCACTGGTGACTACAGCCGGGGGGCTTCGGGCTTCTGGTTCGAGAACGGCGAGATTGCCTTCCCCGTCAGTGAAGTCACCGTGGCCGGAAACCTGCGCGACATGTTCGCCAATCTGGAACCGGCCACAGACCTGATCTTCCGCAGCTCGGTCAACGCGCCGTCCTGCTTCCTCGGAGAAATGACCCTTGCCGGGCGATGATCTCGATCTGCTCCTGACGACCATCCGGGAGGCAGGCGCGCTGGCGCTTGCCATGCGGGCCAGGGGTTTCGGTCACAAGCAGAAGGCCGACGGGACTTTCGTCACCGATGTGGACTTCGCCGTCGATGCGCTCCTGAAGACTCAAATCACCTCCGCCCGCCCCGATGACGGCTGGCTGTCCGAGGAAACGCCTGACAATCCACAGCGGCTTGCAAAATCCCGGCTCTGGATCGCTGATCCGATTGATGGCACGCGCGGCTTCCTTCACGGCGACGGGCCATGGGGCATCGGCATGGCATTGACCAACGCGCGCGGCGTTCTCTGTGCTGCCGTCTTCTGTCCGGCTGACGGGCGGCTCTATCATGCCGCGTTGGGCAAAGGCGCCTTTCTCAACGGTGCACCGATCGTGACGAAGCCGGGTTCACGCCGGGTGATCGCACCACGCCGCTTCGGGACGGCGCTCAAGGCTGCAGGCCTCGCACCCGAATCCCATTCATCGCTCCCCCTGCTCCTGCGGCTCGCCGCTGTGGCCGAGGGCGACTATGCGGCTGCCGTCTCTACCGGCGACAAGAACGACTGGGACATCGCCGCCGGGCAACTGCTCGTTTCTGAGGCAGGCGGCAGCGTGACGCGGCTCGATGGCACTGCGATTATTTACAACCAGCCCCAGCCATGGCAACCCGGTCTTGTTGCGGCAACGGACCCGGCCGTCCACGCCGCTGTACGCGAGGCAGCGAGGGGATCATGAGCGCGAAGAAAGTGGCGAAGAAGGCGGCCAAGAAGAAGGCTGCTGCGGGCGAACAGTTGATCCATCTCGTCTTTGGCGGTGAACTCGAGGACGTGAGCGACGTCACCTTCAAGGACCTGGGCAAGCTCGATGTGGTCGGCTTCTATCCCAACTATGCGGAAGCGCAGCGGGCCTGGTTGAGCAAGGCGCGCGACACCATCGACAATGCCCAGATGCGCTATTTCATCGTGCACCTGCACCGGCTTCTCGATCCCGGCAAGTAAACCCTATTCGTGCCGCAGGGCCTCGATGGGATCGAGGCTCGCCGCGCGGCGCGCCGGGAAATAGCCGAAGACCACGCCAATCAGGCCCGAGAAGGCCACGGCAAGAACGGCCACGCCGGCGTCGAAGCTGAAGGGTATGCCAAGTGCGGTGGAGCCCGCGAAGGCGATTGCAGCACCCAGCGTCGCACCGATCAAGCCGCCGATCAGGCACAGCACGATCGCTTCCACGAGAAACTGTGTCAGCACCTGCCCGCCAAGCGCACCGATCGCCAGCCTGATGCCGATTTCGCGGGTGCGCTCAGCAACCGAAACCAGCATGATGTTCATGATGCCGATGCCACCGACGAGCAGGCTCACGGCGGCAACGGCGCCGAGCAATCCTGTCATCACCGCCGTCGTCGACGACAGCGCCTGCGCCATCTCCGTCATGTCGCGCACGGTGAAATCGTCGGGCACATTGGGCGGCAGCTTGCGGGTGTCACGCAAAGAATCCGCCACGGCCGCCTGCACGTCCTGAATATCCTGCGGTGTTGCAACCGAGATGGTGATGACACTGATCCGCGTGTTGCCGGCAACGCGGCGCTGGAAGGTGCGGAGCGGCATGATCACCGTCAGGTCCTGGTCCTGCCCGAAGGCGGAGTTGCCCTTGACGGCAAGCACGCCGACCACCTCGCATGGCACGCCATCGACGCGGATGGTCTCGCCCACCGCCGGATCGCGGCGGATGATATTGTTGACGACCGTCTGGCCCACCACACAATGGGTTTCGCCGCCACGGTTGTCGCTGTCGCTGAACGGGCCGCCCGCGGTGAAGGCCCAGTCCAGCGTCTCGAAATAGCCGGGCTCGGCGCCTGTCACCTCGACGGATTGGCCGGAACCCTCGAAGATCACGGTCTTTGTCGAGCGGGCGCTGCCCGACATGGCGCGTATCCCCGGAATATCGCGCAGGTCGTTGACGTCGCGTTCGGTGAAGCTGCGCGAGTCATTGCCGCCCGGCGGTCCCAGTGCACCGCCGCCCGGCCGCACCAGAAGGATGTTGCTGCCAAGCTTGCTGAGGTCGCTTGTCACCTTGTCGGTTGCGCCCTGCCCGATGGTCACCAGTGCAATCACCGAAGCCACGCCGATCACGATGCCGAGCAGCGTCAGGATGGAGCGCAAGACGTTGCGCTGCACGGTGCGGAGGGCAAGCTTGACCGACTCCCACAGCATCAGCGCGCCCCCACCGTGTCCTTGGCGATCATGCCATCGGCAAAGACGATGCGCCGCGTGGCATAGGCCGCCATGTCTTCCTCGTGAGTCACCATGATGACGGTGATGCCGCGTTCCCGGTTGAGTTCACGCAGCAGCTTCATGATGTCGTGGCTGCGCTGTGAATCAAGATTGCCGGTCGGTTCGTCTGCCAGCAGCACCAGCGGATCGGTGACGATGGCGCGGGCGATGGCAACACGCTGCTGCTGGCCGCCGGAGAGTTCCGACGGCACATGGTTCTCGCGGCCGAGAAGCCCTACCGCATTTAGAGCCTGCTCGGCCAGGGCACGGCGCTCCGCCCGCTTCGCGCCACGATAGATGAGCGGCATTTCCACATTCTCGGCGGCCGTCGTCCGCGAGAGCAGGTTGAAACCCTGAAAGACAAAACCGAGGTAGTTCCGGCGCAACAGGGCGCGGGCGTCATTCTCGATGTGCGTTACATCAACACCATTGAAGGCGAAGCGCCCCTGTGAAGGCCGGTCGAGGCAACCGATGATGTTCATGGCCGTTGACTTGCCGGAACCGGAAGCCCCCATGATGGCGACGAAGGAGCCGGCCTCGATGTCGAGATCCACGCCGCCCAGGGCATGAACGGTTGCTTCGCCGACGCCGTAGATCTTGCGGACGCCGCGAAAGCTGATGAGGGCGCGCGATGGCAGGGCGTCGAGCATCAGTTCGATGCCGCGCGGGCCGAGATCACCACCTGATCCTCAGGCGTCAGATTTGTTCCGGTGATCACCGTGAAGCGCCCGTCGGTGGCGCCCGTCTTCACCCGCCGTTCCACCGGCTTGCCATCAACCAGCACATAGATGCTGCGCAGTCCGTCAGGCCCGATGGTGCGGCGGCCCCGGTCAGGCGGCGGCATGCGCGGCAGGAACAGGCTGGAGATCGAAAGGCTCCGGCTCTTGCTGTCTTCGCGCGGCGGCTGGAAGCGGAAGGCGGAATTGGCAATGGTCAGCGTCTGGTCGAAACGGTCGACAACAATGCGTGCCGTCGCCGTCATGCCAGGCCGTAGCCTGAGCTCCTGGTTGGAGGCCGAGAGCACCGCGGCATAGGTCACCACACCGTCGGTTTTGTCGGAGGCGAAGGACAGTCTGTCGATCTTTGCGGGGAAACTCTCGCCGCGATAGGCATCGACCGAGAAGGTTGCTTCCTGCCCCTCCTTCACCTGACCGATGTCGGCTTCGTCGACATTCACCTTCACCTGGATGCCGGTAAGGTCCTCGGCGATCGTGAACAACGTCGACACCGCCGAGGTGGAAACAACCGTCTGGCCCGGTTCCGCCTTGCGGAACAGGACAACACCATTGATCGGGGAGACGACCGTGCCACGCGCGAGGTCGGTATCGATCACCTTGAGATCGGCCTCATAGAGTCTCACATCGGCCTCTTCGACGGCGAGCGTGGCCTCCGCCTTGGTGACAGCGACCTGCGCTGACTCCAGCTTGTCGGCGGATGCGAAATCGCGCTTGTGCAATGCGAGCTGGCGCACGAGATCGGCTTTCACGTCCTCGAGCGAGGCGCGGGCAGAGTCAACCTGGGCCCGGGCCGATTCCAGCTGGGCCAGCACACGGCCACGCTGCGCATTGAGACGCTCGGTATCCAGCCGCGCCAGCACATCACCGGTCTTGACCACGTCATTCTCGCGCACAAGCACCTCGCGCACGACACCGGTCATTTCCGTTGCCACATCGACGCTGGTCAGTGGCTGCACCGTGCCCGTCGCCGAGACTGTCACGATGATATCACGCGTCTCAGGCGAAACCGTCTCATAGTTATAGGCGGAGGCCGCCTGCTGCCGCGTATCATAGGCATAGTAGGCCGCGGCAATGATGACCGCGAGAATGGCCAGAGTCACGATCCGCCGCAGCCAGCGGCGGGCGCGCGCCTTGCGTCCAAGGCCGAGCGCGGCTTCGATGTCAGCGGGCTTTGGCAGGATATGCTGGTTCATGTCGCCTCACGTTAGCCCATAAGGACGGAATACGGCCAAAAAACCGTCGCTCCCTTAACAGGATGTCAGGTCAGCAACGATGACGCGCGCAAGGCATAGAGGGCGACAGCACATATCAAGGCAAGGCGCAGCCAGGTCCCGGTGAAGCGGCGCCAGAGCAGTGCCGCAAGCGCAAGCCCGAGGACAATCTCCAGCACCGAGAAGATCCGGCCATAATGTGCCGGGTCCCAATAGGAGACTGGCGAGGTATGGGTCCAGTTGCTGACGGGCCAGAGGCTCATATGCGCGTCCTCACGCTGGCAGAGGAAGTCGATCACGCTGTGCAGCAGCCCGGCGCCGGCGAACACGGCCACAAGCGACCAGGCATCAATGGCGCGGACCGTCGCCGACAGGCGCTCGCGCAGCGCAGTGGCGATGAGCAGGAGCCCGCCCCAGGCCCAGAAATTATGGGCGACCGCTTCAGTTATCCGCCACCACTGCTGTGTGTAGAGGAGGCCCATCATCACGGCCCCCGGCAATGCCACAGCCTTGGCCACGGCATAGGCGATCAGTTCCGGAATATCCGGCACCAAGCCGCCCAAAGCTGCAATCCAGGCTTTGCGGGGCAATCGGCCCCCCAGCAGTGCCGCCCCTAAAAGCACATGAGTCTGTGTGTACATGGCGCGAGGCTTATGGCCCGGTTCCCTGCTTCGCAAGACAAGCTTGACGAAATACCAACCAGTTGGTACGCAACTTAAGAATGAACACAGATGCAACCCCAACCCGCACCCGGCTGCTCAATGCCGCCCTCGGCATTGTCCGTGAGCAAGGCTACGAAGCCACCACCGTCGATGAGCTTTGTGCGGCGGCGGGGGTCAGCAAGGGCGCCTTCTTCCATCATTTTGCCAGCAAGGAAGCGCTTGCGGTGGCGGCCGCCGAACACTGGAATGCGGTCACGTCTGCGCTCTTCGCCAATGCGCCCTATCACCTGCTCGACGATCCTCTCGACCAGCTCGTCGCCTACATCGACTTCCGGGCAGCACTTCTCGATGGCCGTTCGATCCCGGAGGCCACCTGCTACCTCGGCACCATGGTGCAGGAGACTTATGGAAGTCATCCCGTGATCCGCGAGGCCTGCTTCGCCGGCATTGCGGGCCATGCCCGCACCATCGAGGAGATCATTCGCGCCGCCAAGGCGCGTCATGCGCCACAGGCGAGTTGGAGCGCCGAAGGCCTCGCCCTTCACACCCAGGCCGTGCTCCAGGGCGCTTTCGTTCTCGCCAAGGCCAAGAATGACCTCAATCTGGCGCGAGAGTCGATCCTGCACCTGCGCCGCTACATCGAACTTCTGTTTCACTACGCCAAGGAGGACTGAAACATGGGAACCAAGATCTTCGTCAACCTTCCGGTGAGGGACCTTCCCGCATCGATGGCTTTCTACAGGGCGCTGGGCTTCAGCTTCAATCCGCACTTCAGCGATGAAACAGCCGCCTGCCTCGTCATCAGCGACGACAACTACGTCATGCTGTTGACCCATGAAAAATTCCAGGGCTTCAGTGGCGCGCCCATTCCCGATGCCCGCAGCAGCACCGGCCTGATGATCGCCATCGCTCTCGCAGGCAAGGCCGAGGTCGACCAGATGGCCAAGACAGCAGTGGCAGCAGGCGGCGGCGAGCCGCGGCCCGCCATGGACATGGGCTTCATGTACACGCGCACCATCAGCGATCCCGATGGCCATCGCTGGGAACCCTTCTGGATGGATCCTGCCGCCATTCCACAGGGCTGATCATTCAATTTGGGAGGAATCACATGTCCAAGTTCATCTGGTACGATCTGATGACGCCGGATCTCACGGCGTCCGAAGCCTTCTATGCGCATGTCATCGGCTGGCGCGCGGAGGACAGCGGCATGCCCGGCGTGGCCTATCATATTCTTCGGGCGGGCAACGTGCAGATTGGCGGGCTCATGCAGGCGCCGCCGGAGATGATGCAATCGGCGAAGACACGGCCGTGGATGGGGCACATCTATGTGCCCGACGTGGATCAGGCTGTGAGCAAGGCCCTGTCACTCGGCGGAAAAGTCTTCCAGCCAGCTGCCGATATTCCGGGCATTGGCCGCTTTGCCGTGCTCGGTGACACGAGTGCTGCGGCCTTTATCGTGTTCAAGCCCAACAGCAGCGAGCAGCCGGCGCCAGTTGCCGAAGGAACGCCTGGGCATGTCGCATGGCGCGATCTGCAGTCCGCAGACTGGCACAAAGACTGGACCTTCTATTCATCGCTTTTCGGCTGGAAGAAGTCGCAGGCCATGGATATGGGGCCGATGGGCACCTACCAGCTCTTCTCCGTTGATGGGCGCGACATCGGCGGCATGATGACCAGGCGGCCGCAGGACAATGGGCCACCACGCTGGAACTATTATTTTGCGGTCGAGTCCATCGCGGCAGGGATTGCGCGGACGAAGGCCAAGGGTGGCAGCATGTCGGATCCCATGGAAGTTCCGGGCGGCTGGGCGGCGGATGGCGCTGATCCGCTCGGTGTTCACTTCTCAATCTTCAGCCTCAAGCTCTGAGACTCTCGACGGCCCGCTCGCGTAGCCAAACACACGGAGATCTTTCATGAAAATTCAGAAGATATCGCCCTTCCTCTGGTACGACAGCGAAGCGGAAGAGGCCGCCCGCCACTATGTCGCGGCCTTTCCGGATGCGCGCATCACCACCATCGAACGCTATCCCAAAGGTGCGCCTGCGCCGGAGGGCAGTGTCATGACCGTGGCCTTTGAGCTCGCGGGCCAGTCCTTTACTGCATTGAATGGCGGCCCCATGTTCAAGCCGACGGAGGCCGTGTCCTTTGCGGTCTCCTGTGATGATCAGGCCGAAGTGGACCGGCTCTGGGAACATCTCTCGCAAGGCGGGTCGACATCGATGTGCGGCTGGCTGAAGGACCGCTGGGGCTTTTCCTGGCAGATCGTGCCGCGCCGCTTCGTCGAGATCATCGCCACCGGTGACGGTGCCGCAAAGGGCCGCGTCTTCGCCGCGATGATGCAGATGACAAAGTTCGACCTCGCAAAGATCGAGGCTGCCTACAAGGGCTAGGCCGCCGAGTTGTGGGGACGGCGCGATGATTGCAGGCTGGCCTGGGCCTTGCTGAGCAGTGCTTCGGCATCGCGGCCGTCGCGCGGGATCAGCGCAAAGCCGATGCTGCAGCTGACGAAGATGATCTTGCCATTCTCTGTCACCGGCTGGCGGATGGCATCGATCACGCGGCTTGCGAGCCGTGTCACATCCGACGGCCGCGCCAGATTGTTCTGCAGGATGACGAACTTGTCATTGCCCGCGCTGGCGACGATATCGCCCTGGCGGATCTGCCGCCGCAGCCGAGCCGAAGCTTCCTTGATGATGTTCTCGGCAACAGCATCACCATGCATGTGGCGCAGCATGCGGAAATCGTCGAGATCGAGGAAGTGAACGCAGGAGCTGCCGTTGGGCGGCAGGTTGCGAATGGTATCGTCGATGCGCCGCTTCATCTCGGGCAGGGAAACCATCTCGGGAACGGGCTCTGCGGCAATGGCCGGCTCGCTGCCATCTGTGTGCGGGTTGAGCTTGCGTTCAGATACATCGAGATAGGTAGTGATGAATCCACCGCCATCGATCGGAACACCGCGCACTTCCACGATCATGCCATTGGGCCGCTTGCGCTCATAGACATGGGCCTTCTTGAGGCGCGCGAGTTCAAGCCGCTGGGCTACCATCTTCTCGATGTCACCCTTGCCATATTCGCCGCGATTGGCGTTGAAGCGGAAAATCTGTTCCATCGTCGGACGGCCGAAGGCAAAGAGCTGCTCGGGATAGTCGAGCATGGTCTTCAGCGTGTCGTTGCACAGCACCAGCCGCAGATTGCTGTCATAGAGGGCGATGCCACCCGGAAAATTGTTGATGACGGCGCGCATCAGGGCATTGTCGATCCGCAGGGATTCGATCTCGGAGGGCTCTGACGGATCCTGCTCCCCGGATGAAAACATTGAGAAGACCATGTTGCGGATATCGTTCTGAGCCATGATTGTATCTGCCGTATGAAAAGGGAAAGCGCGAAGCAGGCCACGAGGGCGGACGAAGAGCATCATGCACCAGCCGGGGATATTTTGCGGCTGCCGTCCACCCTTGGGTAGCATGACGCGAAGAATTTCGCGTTAATCGCCGTCGTTGCCAGATCCTGAAAGAGATCATTCAAATGCAAGACAATGTCGCCCAGGGCCGTGCTTGGTGTATGGCTGGATGACAGTTCGGCTTGAGGAAGGGCATTGCGTGGAACAGGTGATCATCATTGGTGCGGGCCTTGCGGGTGCTACTGCGGCACTCTCTCTTTCAAAGGCCGGCATCACGCCCCTGATCCTTGAAGCCCGGGAGCGCATCGGCGGGCGCGCCTATTCACGGCCCTTCGCCGGAGCCAAGGACGACAGGCGGCTGGAATACGGCGGCTCATGGATCACGCCC
The DNA here is from genome assembly GCA_020161855.1 of Pseudomonadota bacterium. Classification (GTDB taxonomy): domain Bacteria; phylum Pseudomonadota; class Alphaproteobacteria; order Rhizobiales; family Aestuariivirgaceae; genus Aestuariivirga. The sequence continues at coordinate 12,139 of JAIUNJ010000004.1, read as the reverse complement.
TATCATGACCGCATCCGCGTCCATGCGGCCGATCTGGGTCTGACGATCCGCCCGCGTGCCGCAGTGAAACAGCGCCTTGCCTTGCGTGATGGCGAAGTGGGGCATCCCCGTTTCGATTCGCCCGCCGAACGCGAGGCCCATGAACGCGCCCTGGCGCGTGTCGCCATGGATGCCGCCTTCACCAAGAAGGGCCTCGCCAGTGACGAACAGGGCCGGCCACTCGCCGGCATCACCTACAAGGCCTATTTCGACCGGCTGGCGCCACCCGCCGCCACGCGGCACATGTTCGATGCCTGGTGGACCACCTCGGGCAACGGCGCCCATGACGAGATCGCCGCCACGGAGTTCCTGTCGAGCTGCGCCTATGGCGGCGGGCTCGCTGAAAACATGATCGATGTCTGGAGCGACACCGTTGAGCCCGGAATGGGCGTTCTGGCGGAACGCATGATCGCGGCATCCGGCGCCACGCTGAAACTGTCTTCTCCGATTGCCTCGGTCACGCAATCGGCAAGCGCAGTCTCGGTCATCACCGCGGCAGGCGAGACGTTGCAGGCAGGTCACGTGCTGCTCGCCCTCGGCATCAACCAGCTGGCGGCGGTGCAACTCTCGCCAACATTACCAGCGCTCGCCGCACAAGCCGTGGCGCGCGGCCACGGCGGCAAGGCCTTCAAGCTCTGGATCAGGGCGCGCGGCATCCCCGTGGGCACCGTCATCACCGGCGACAGCAGCGGCATCGAACTAATGTTTGCCGAGAGGAACGATGCAGACGGCGCCACGCTCATCGTCTGTTTCGGGTTGCAGCTCAATGATGCCGCGCCCGAGGATCCGGCCTGGGTGAAGGCCCAGTTCAGCCGCCTCGCGCCAAACGCCGCATTCCTCGGCTATGACTGGCACGACTGGATCCGCGATCCCTTTGCACGGGGCACCTGGGTTGCAGCCCGCGCCGACATGATGGAAGCCTTCGAACACGCAGCCTGGCAGCCGCAGGGACGCGTCGCCTTTGCCTCATCCGACTACGCGCCGGAACAGGCCGGATGGTTTGAGGGCGCTGTCCGTTCCGGCGAAGCCGCGGCGGCCTGGCTGATCCGCCAAGCCTCGCACTGAGCGACTTACTGCGCGAGCGCCAGTGTCTCGGCGGTCACGCGCGGCATATCCAACGGCAGGATGATTTCATAGCTGAAGCGCCAGCGGTTCTTCGAGATGAAGCCATCCTCGGAGACGCCCAGTTCATAGACATAGACGCCGCTGACATTGCAGAAGATGCTGTTCATCGAGCAGTGGACCTCGAGTGAACCATCCTCGATCGCCCGGCGGCGCACGCCCCAGTCGGCGACCATGCGGCGCTTCTCGGCCATGATGTCGTCGGCGCTGCGGGCCTGGCCGTTGAAGTTCACGTTGATGGCATAGGTATTGGCGAGGCTTGCCTCCATGCCGGGGCCATCGAGCGTCTCGGCCATGACGATGCGCCGCGCCATGGCTTCGGCGACAGTGGCCGCAAGCCCGTTGAACTTGATCGGCTGGACGGGAAGCGGCGGCAGAATGGTCGCGACATTGCTGTCACCGATGACGCCGGGAATGCTCACATCCTCACGCGGCTGCCCTTCCGGATTGGCTGTGGGCACGTTGTCGACATTGTAGCTCAACAGCTCGGCGCGCGTGAGCACCGTCACCTTGTCGGGTGGTGTGCGCGAGGCAATCGCCACAACCTGCGTGTCGATGCCCATGGTCAGGGCGTAGTCATGCAGGTCGGCCAGCAGCGCCTGGAAAACCTCCATGTCCTTGGCCGAATAGAAGGGCTGCTCCGGGTTCAGCAGCGCCTCGCCATTGGCAAACTGGTGCACGGCATAGCGCGTGTCCTTGGTGACGACGCGGTTGACACCGCCCATGAGCATGTAAGTGCAGGCGGAGGCACAGAGATCGACAGCCACGACCGAGATGCCGCGCTCGCGGATGGTGCGGCCCATGTCGAGCGCGGCCACGAGGTTGCCGCCCGGCGAATTGATGAAAAGTGCCGTATTCCAGGCCCCCTCAGCATGGCCATTGGCCGCCAAGAAGGCGCGGAAGCTGTCCGCCGTATCGAGGGCGAAGGCGCCTGTCGCAACGATGCTACCGTTCTCCATGCGGAAGGACATCACATCGTCGGCCAGCGCTGGAACAGGGGCAAGGGCAAGCGAGGACAAGAGAGCCATTGTCCAGGAAAAGCGGCGCATGAGAGAATCCGGATGGTTGTTGTGACGGGAGTTTCATGCTGGCATCGCAGACAGAGAGGTGTCAACGCCGGGCAAGCCTTGCAAGCCGATAGGGTAATCCCTATAGATTCAGTATGATTTCCCAGCGTGCCCGTTACGCCTTCAAGGCCATGGTAGCCCTCGCCAAGGCTGAGCCCGGCCGGGGCCTGCAGATCCGCCAGCTTTGCGAGCAGGAAAAGCTGCCACGCAAGTTCATCGAGCAGATTCTGCTGGCCCTGAAGGCCGCCGGCTACATCTCCAGCCGCCGGGGCCGCGACGGCGGCTATGAGCTTCTGAAACCCGCAGACCTGATCCATGTCGGGCCGCTGCTGCGCCTGGCGGATGGGCCGATCGCGCCGCTCAGCTGTCTCTCGCGCACGGCCTATCGCAAATGCGATGACTGCCGCAGCGAAGCGCTGTGCGAGCTGCGGATTGCCTTCGACAAACCCTATGCCGACTATCTCGCTGCCCTTGAAAACACGACGCTGGCGCAGCTGATGCGGGCCTCCGATGCCCGCGGCCTGCCTGCCGAACTGGTCAGCGAAGAGGTCCCCTGACGTTTTAATTGTTGAGCAAAACTAAAAACACGCTTCGAGCGGACTGTTCGTTTTTCCGAACAAATCTCTTGATACCCTATCAATTCAGTGTAGTATCGAAAATGTCATTCAACAGAGGAACTGACCCATGACATTTTCCCTTCTGCGCCGCAGGCTGACCTTGGGCATCGCGTCCCTTGCCGTCGCCGCCAGCGTCGGCATCACCCCCGCCCTTGCCGACCGTACACTGCTCAACGTCTCCTATGACCCGACGCGCGAGCTCTACAAAGCCTACAACGAACTGTTCGCTACCTACTGGAAGGAAAAGACGGGTGAGACCGTCACCATCCAGCAGTCGCATGGCGGTTCGGGCAAGCAGGCCCGCGCAGTGATCGACGGCCTCGATGCCGACGTCGTGACGCTGGCGCTGGGCGGTGATATCGACCAGATCGCCAAGGCAACCAAGAAGTTCCCCGAGGATTGGGCCAAGCGCCTGCCACACAATTCCTCGCCCTACACCTCGACCATCGTGTTCCTCGTGCACAAGGGCAACCCCAAGGGCATCAAGGACTGGGGCGACCTGGTCAAGGAAGGTGTGCAGGTCATCACCCCCAACCCGAAGACCTCGGGCGGCGCTCGCTGGAACTATCTGGCAGCTTGGGCCTGGGCCCAGAAGAACCTTGGCGGCGATGAAGCCAAGACCAAGCAGTATATTGCCGATCTCTTCCAGCATGTGCCGGTGCTCGACACCGGTGCGCGCGGCTCGACCACGACCTTTGCCCAGCGTGGCGTTGGCGATGTCCTGCTTTCGTGGGAAAATGAGGCATTCCTCGTCCAGCAGGAGTTCGGTGCCGACAAATTCGACATCGTGATTCCTTCACTCTCGATCAGGGCCGAACCGCCGGTGACGGTGGTCGACGCCAATGCCAAGGCCAAGGGCAACGAAGACCTGGCCAAGGCCTATCTTGAATATCTCTACACGCCAGCCGCCCAAAAGGTGATTGCGAAGAACTTCTACCGTCCGAGCGACGAGTCCGCAGCGGATGCCGAAGACCTTGCTCGCTTCCCCAAGCTTGAACTTGTCTCCATCGACGCCGACTTCGGCGGCTGGGCCGAAACCCAGAAGAAGCATTTCGCCGACGGCGGTGTCTTCGACGAGATCTACAAGCCAACGAACTAAGGCAGGCGGCGTGGCATCCTCCTCTCACAGCCACGCTGGGGCCTTTCGCGAACCAAGTGTCATCCCGGGCTTCGGGCTGGCACTTGGTTTCGCCGTTTCGGCCCTCAGCCTTGTGGTTCTCATCCCGCTCGCCGCACTGGTGCTGCGCGCGCTCAGCATCGGCCCGGCCGAGTTCATCCGCATCGCCACGGACGCACGTGTCCTGGCGGCACTGAAGCTGTCCTTTGGCGCGGCCCTCATTGCCGCCGCCGTAAATGTCGTCTTCGGCGTGCTGGTGGCCTGGGTCCTGGTGCGCTACCAGTTTCCCGGGCGGCGCCTTCTCGACGCTATCGTGGACCTGCCCTTTGCGCTTCCGACCGCCGTTGCCGGCATCGCACTCGCCGGCATCTATGCGCCCAACGGGCCAGTGGGCGAGCTTGCCGGACTCTTTGGCTTCAAGGTTGCCTTCACGCCGCTTGGCGTGGTGCTGGCGCTCATCTTCATCGGCCTGCCCTTCGTCGTCCGCACCGTTCAGCCAGTCTTGGAAGAAATCGAGCGCGACATCGAAGAGGCCGCGGCGCTCCTCGGCGCCTCGCGCCTGCGCACAATTTTCCAGGTGATTCTGCCGCACATCTATCCCGCCGTACTCACGGGCTTCGCGCTCGCCTTCGCACGCGCTGTCGGGGAGTATGGCTCCGTTATCTTCATCGCCGGGAACATCCCCATGGTCTCGGAAATTGCGCCATTGCTTATCGTCATCAAACTCGAGGAATTCGACTACTCGGGCGCCACGGTCATCGCCAGCGTCATGCTCGCGCTAGCCTTCGCCATGCTCTTCGTGATGAACGGCGTGCAGGCTTGGCAGCGAAAGAGGCTGGGTAATGTCTGACGCCACCATTCAGTTTCCATCGAAGACCGGCAGCGAGATCGGCGAAAGCTTCGCCGTCAAGCTGGTGCTGATCGCGATTGCCGTGGCCTTTCTCGCGGCCGTTCTGCTGCTGCCTCTTGTGGTCGTGTTCATGGAGGGCTTCCGCAAGGGGGCCGAGAACTTCTTTGCGGCCTTCTCCGACCCGGACACGCTCTCCGCTGTAAGGCTTACGCTGCTGGTGGCGGCGATTGCGGTGCCGTTCAACATCGTCTTCGGCCTTGCCGCGAGTTGGGCCATCGCCAAATTCAACTTTAAGGGTAAGAACCTCCTCCTCACGCTGATCGACCTTCCTTTCTCGATCTCGCCGGTGATTTCGGGCCTCGTCTTCATTCTTCTCTTCAGCGCCCATGGCTGGTTCGGGCCCTGGCTCAAAGCCAACAATGTCGAGATCATTTTCGCCACCCCTGGCATCGTGCTGGCGACCGTCTTCGTCACCTTCCCCTTCGTGGCGCGCGAACTCATTCCGCTCATGCAGTCGCAAGGCACGACCGAGGAAGAAGCGGCCCTGACGCTGGGCGCATCGGGCTGGTACACGTTCTTCTACGTAACTTTGCCCAACATCCGCTGGGCCCTGCTCTATGGCGTACTGCTCTGCAACGCCCGCGCCATGGGCGAGTTCGGCGCCGTGTCGGTGGTCTCGGGCCATATCCGCGGCTTGACCAATACCATGCCGCTGCAGATCGAGATCCTCTACAACGAATACAATTTCACCGCCGCCTTCGCCGTCGCAAGCCTGCTTGCGGGGCTCGCCCTCGTCACCCTCGTTATCAAGTCGCTGCTCGAATGGCGCTACGCCTCCGAGCTTGCCGCCTCACGCCGCCACTAAGGATCATCCGGTCATGTCCGTTTCCGTTACGATCAAGAATCTCAAGAAGGCCTTCAGCGCCTTTCCGGCGCTTCAAGGCGTTTCGCTTGATGTCGCCGAAGGCGAGCTTGTGGCCCTGCTGGGTCCCTCGGGCTCCGGCAAGACCACGCTGCTGCGCAGCGTTGCAGGCCTGGAGTTTCCGGACTCGGGCAGCGTGTTCTTCGGCGATACTGATGCAGCGCAACTGACGCTGCGCGAGCGCCGCATCGGCTTCGTCTTCCAGCACTATGCCCTGTTCCGCCACATGACTGTGATGGACAATATCGCCTTCGGTCTCCGCGCCCGCCCGCGCAAGACGCGCCCTTCTGAAACGCAGATCAAAGCCCGCGTCCTGGAATTGCTGTCGCTTGTGCAGCTCGATGGGCTGGAAGCCCGCTACCCCTCGCAGCTTTCCGGCGGCCAGAGGCAGCGTGTGGCCCTCGCACGGGCTCTCGCCATCGATCCGCGCGTGCTTCTGCTCGATGAGCCCTTTGGTGCGCTTGATGCCAAGGTGCGCAAGGATCTGCGCCGCTGGCTCCGCCAGTTGCATGACAAGACCCGCCACACTACGCTCTTCGTCACCCACGACCAGGAAGAAGCCTTCGAACTCGCTGACCGCATTGCCATTCTCAACAATGGCCATATCGAGCAGATCGGGACACCGGCCGAGATCCTGCGTGCGCCGGCAACCGATTTCGTCGCCGATTTCATTGATGACATCCGGCCGAAGGATGGGGGCAAGGTCACGCGCCTGCGCCGCGCCGGTTGATTCCTGCCGTTCATGGCCCTGCCATGAACCCGTGATGAATGCCGTGTTCACTGTGGCTCCATGCCGGGCCCGCTAGAAGCGCCGTCATCACAAGGCACATCGAAGGATACCAAGAATGACCACGTTCGCCGCCCGCTTCAACGATCTGACCCGGGCCTGGATTTTCTATCGCCGCCGCCGTGCCACCGAGAAGGCCATTGCCCATCTCGACAGCCATCTGCTCAAGGACATCGGCGTCGGCCATGGCGAGCTCTATCCGCGCAACCGTTGAACGGCCATTGGGCTGCCATACGGAACAGCCCCACGCGGGACTGAGAAATTCTAAGGCCATTGTCTAGTTTTCGTGCAGGATTTGCGCGCGTTTCAGCGCCCGCAGATACTTGCGCGTCGATGCGCTTGCCGTAACCTAGCAGGTCATCGGACTCGCGCTGCGCCATTCACGGGGAGTGGCCCTTGCCATGCGCGGAGCCAGACGGAGGCACGCCGTGCAGTCGGAGAAACCGCTTATTCCTGCCGAACTGATGGAGCGATGGCAGAAGATCGTAGATATCCTCGCCACCGTGATGACGGTGCCTGCCGGACTCGTGATGCGCGCGGAACCGCCGCATCACGTTGTCCTCGTCTCCAGTGCCAGCGTCGGCAACCCCTATGTGCCGCGACAGAGTTTCGTGCTCAACACGGGCCTCTATTGCGACAAGGTGATGGATGAGCGCTGCGAACTGCTCGTGCGCGATGCCCTGGTCGACCCCGCGTGGTCATCTAATCCCGATCTTGAACACAGCATGTCCTATTATCTGGGCTTTCCGCTGTGCTGGCCGGATGGCAGCATCTTCGGAACAGTCTGTGTACTCGACTCCCGCGACAATGAACGGGCCACGGCCTATCGGGCACTTCTTGATGAGTTCCGCCATGTCATGGAACGTGATCTTGCCCTGCTGGTCGAGAGTGCCGAGCGCCAGCGGCTCACCGAGGAATTGCGCCGGAGCCACGCCGAGCTTGAGGCGAAGGTGGCCGCTCGCACCCACGAGCTCAGCGAAACCAACACGGCGCTGCGCGTGCTTCTCAACCAGGTCGAGGATTCGCGCCGCGAAACCGAAGAGCAGGTCGCTTTCAATCTCAGCGAGCTTGTCTTGCCGCAGCTCGACAAGCTGAAGCGGCTGGCCACCACGCCGGACCTGAAAGCCTGCGCCGGCCTCATCGAACAGAGCATCCGCCAGATCACCTCGCAATATGCAAGAACGCTCTCGACCAAGTTCGCGGAGCTCACGGCTGCGGAAGTGGAGATCGCGCTCCTTGTCATGCAGGGACTCAACACCAAGGAGATCGCGCGCGCCATTTCGCGGGCCACGAGCACGGTCGATTTCCACCGCAACAACATCCGCAAGAAGCTCGGCATCGAGGACCGCCATCTCAATCTGCGGGCCTATCTCACCTCGAGCCAGACTATGGGGATTTCCCCCATGGCGTCCCCTGAGACTCCCCATATGGGCCGCCTCGGACGCTCTTGATATCGCTTGCTGCCGCCCGCCGGGATTCCGGAAGGGCGGCCAGCCAGCAATCTTCAAGAGGTAGTCACCATGGACAGTGAAGAACTCAAGCCCGTCGTCTTTGACGGACGGAAGGATGAATCAAGTGCCGGGCTCTCGCGCCGCAGCCTGTTTGCCGCTGCAGGTGCGGCCGGGCTTGGTGTCGTCTCCTCGGCCCTTCTTCCGGGCAAGGCGCAGGCCCAGTCAACCGACTGGCTGCAGCCGGGCAACAATGATCACGTGATCGGCCTGCAGCAGGCAAGCTCCTTCCCCGAAGGACAGGTGCGCTTCGACTATTTCGGCCATTGCGCCCTGAAGATCACCTCGCCCGGCGGCGCATCGGTGCTCTTCGATCCCTGGCGCGACGATCCGTCGGGCGCCTGGGGCCTGTGGTTCAAGCAGAAGTTCCCGGAAACACTCGTCGACATCACCATGTCCACGCACACGCATTTCGACCATGACGCCATCGACAGGCCGCAGTCGACCATGGTGCTCGACAGGCTGGTGGGGCAGTTCGGCTTTGCCGATCTCAAGATCACCGGCTTTGCCGACAAGCACGCCTGCGTGGCGCCGGGCTGGTACAAGTGGACCAACGCGCTCAAGGAATTCGGCGCCCAGGCCTGCCCGCCCAACAATGTCGGCCACATGGACATGGTCACCTATCTCATCGAGACGGGCGGCATCCGCACCCTCATCTGGGGCGACAACCGGCATGATCCCGCCGATGGCTTCTGGGAGTCGATCGGCCAGGTCGATGTGCTCACGCTGCCCGTCGATGGCTCGCAGCACATCCTGTCCTTCGATCAGGGCAATGCCATTGTCGAGAAGCTCAAGCCGAAGATCGTCATCCCCACGCACTATCTGAACGAGACGACGACCTACACGCTCTCGACCCTGCAGCCCGCCGACGACTGGGTGAAGGCGCAGAAGAGCTACAAGGCCCTCGACAGCGCCACGCTCAATCTGGCCGCCGCCGACGTGGCCAAGATGGACCGCGAGTTCCTGTATTTCGGCAACAACGCACTGACCGCCTGACGTTCACACAGCCATCTGGCACAAAAGGCCCGGGAATCTTCCCGGGCCTTCACCATGTGATGGCAGCAAAAAGAAAACCCGGCGCGGAGGCCGGGTTTCCGCAATCGTATTGGAAGGATGGATCAGAAATCCATGCCCTTGGTAAGGTGTATTACATTTAACTTTGGCAGAGCTCGAGTCAACGAGCCGCCTTTCTGATCTGATCAATAAGCCTCGTTCTGGTCGAAGGCTTGCCCAAATCGCACGCCCATATCGTTATAACTTGCCAGCCAAGCTTCTTAAGCGCCGCAACGTTACGCCTATCACGCTTGCGATTGCTGTCGAGTTTCAATCGCCAGAATCTCTTGTTGGTCTTGGGCTTACGCATACCACGAGAGCAACTGTGCGAATGCCAAAAGCAACCATGTATGAATATGACCAATCTCCGGCGCCTGAGAACAAAGTCAGGCGACCCTGGCAAAACTTTGAAGTTACGCTCCACCTTGAAGCGAGCCTTTTCAAGCCACACCGCTACCCTTCTTTCCGGCTCGGTATCTGATGACTTCACAGCACGCATCATGCGAGATCGCCCTGCGCTTCCTTCTTTGCGAGCAAGACTGATTGCACTCCGCTCCACCCATCCCCCACTACCCAATTGGCCTTCTAACTAGAGACTCCGGCATCCGCTCTCTTGAGTTGCGCTGGTTTTGACACTCTTCCCATGATTGACCAGCCCTTCAAAATAAATCAATCTATACTCAGTCAATTCGGACCACAGAGATGGCGATTCGCCGGCAGGATTTCTATGAAGGAGCGGCAATTTTTCAGCTGCTCAAAACAAATCTCGTCGAAAGAGTTACACATGCGCCGCCGTTCTTTATCATAAACGATCAAGTAGCGATACTTCTGAAGTACAGCACATCAAAAGACAGTCCATGGAATTTTTCGTTTACGACGACTGAACTTTCAGAGCTCAATCACAAGAATGGAAAATTTAGACACTTTGTGGGACTTATTTGCGGATCAGATGGAATTGTTTCGTTATCTCTTGATCAGTTGTCATGGCTGGTAAAAAATCGAAACAAGACAACTAGAATTGGCTGCTATAGAAAGCACGATCAATACTATCAGATTAATGGACCATCTGGCACGCTTCGCAATAAAATATCTCGACTGGCATGGATACGAATCCTAGAGAGTTCACAGGCAAATGATGAAGCATTTTGATCAAGTTGTGTCTCTGCTTAGGCAGCAGATTGGTAACCATAATGAAGTTTCAGACATCATTAGCTCGGCGAGGGAAGTGTCCCAAAAGTGGGTTCCGCCGCTAGGTAGCGGAGACCGAGAAACTAACGGCTTGGTCTATGGCTTGGTCCAAAGTGGCAAGACCGGGGTCCTGACGGCTTGCGCAGCACTGGCCGCCGATGAAGGCTATAAATCAACGATTATCTTTACGTCTGATAACGACGCACTATACGATCAAACTCTAGATCGCGCGCGAGAAGCATTTCCAGGGCTCGAAATTCTGAGTAAGGCGGATCTGAGAGATAGCGCCTCATATCTGTCGAGAATTCGCTCGATGAATTCCGTTACTGTAGTTACAAAAAATGGAAATATATTAGATAAACTCATTCAGAATCTAAGTAAGGGAAATATTAAAGGCCTCACCGCTCTTTTGATTGACGACGAAGCAGATCAAGCCAGCCCTAATACAAAAGAATCGAGAGAGGATGGCACCAGTGACCTGCCACTGAAGTTTTCCTCCAAAAGGATTTAGAGTCCGGCCCACTGAGGGAGACGGACAATGAAGAGGAAGCGATTTACGGAAGAGCAGATCATTGCTGTTCTGAAGGAGCATGAGGCCGGGATGAAGACGGGTGATCTGGCCCGCAAGCATGGCATCTCGGAAGCCACGCTGTACAACTGGAAGGCCAAGTATGGCGGCATGGATGTTTCGGATGCCAAGCGCCTGAAGTCACTTGAGGACGAGAACGGCAAACTGAAGCGGTTGCTGGCGGATGCCATGCTTGACGCTTCTGCACTTCGTGAACTTCTTGCAAAAAAATGGTGAGGCCCGCCGCCAAGCGGGAAGCTGTCGCTTGTCTGATAGAACAGTTCCAGATGAGCGAGCGGCGGGCCTGTTCCGTCATCGGTGCTGACCGCAAGATGGTCCGCTATCGCTGCAGACGCCCACCAGAGACGAAGCTGCGTGAGCGGCTGCGATCTCTTGCCAATGAGCGCCGCAGGTTCGGCTACAGGAGACTGTTCATCATGCTGAGACGCGAGGGAGAGCCATCGGGTATCAATCGCATCTACCGGCTGTATCGCGAGGAAGGTCTTGGCGTTCGCAAGCGCAAAGGCCGCAAACGGGCAGTTGGCATACGCGCACCAATTCTCGTAGAGGCCAGGCCCAACGCAAGATGGTCCTTGGACTTCGTGCATGACCAGATGGCCAATGGCCGAAGGTTCAGGGTCCTGAACATCACGGACGACATCACCCACGAATGCCTCGGCGCAATCCCTGACACATCGATCTCGGGCCACCGGGTGGCGCGGGAACTCACCACCATCATCGAACGCAGAGGCAAACCCGGCATGATAGTCAGTGACAATGGAACAGAACTCACCTCGCATGCCATCTTCGCCTGGTGCAGAGACCACAAGATCAACTGGCATTACATCGCCCCCGGCAAGCCGATGCAGAACGGTTACGTCGAAAGCTTCAACGGCAAGATGCGCGACGAACTCTTGAACGAGACGCTGTTCTTCAGCCTCGACCACGCAAGGACAGTCATCGCTGAATGGGTGGAGGACTACAATACCAGCCGCCCTCACTCGGCATTGGCTTACCAAACACCGGCAGCCTTCGCTGCCAAGCTCAACGCAACAGGGCTACACGCTGCACTCTCGGATGGTTCCGCGTTCCGCCCTGTTGCTCAACCCGCCCAATCGGGCATACAACTGCCGGAGACTCTAAAAGCTGCCGGATGAAACTTCAGTGGCAGGTCAGTTGGCTTCCTTTCCGACAAGGAGTTTATTTTCGAAGGTCAGAAATCGGATTTCGATGACCTGTTCATATATGAGAATGTATTTGTTTTTGCGGAGTATACGACAACTCAATCTTCGGCTGTCGGC